>NZ_FTOJ01000022.1 GCF_900156685.1 Chryseobacterium piscicola | reverse complement strand
CATGATGGTTTATGTGGCAGGTGTATCGCCTACTTTCTATAAGCGTCTGGCTGTATTTAACGGAAGCAAATGGAGCTTCTGGAAACCGGAATAAAAAAAACAAGAAAAAAGCCGAATCATAATTTTGATTCGGCATTTTTTTTTCGGTTTTTTTAGAAATATTCTTAATAAAGCCAAGCTGTAATTATTAATGAAATTTAACAAGAAATTATAAAAAAAATACTTAATTTTGCCACCATTATTTTTTTTTCAGGTAGAAACCATTGATAAGGTTTGTAAAATTTTCGCTTTTAATAAAAATGTTATTTTTTAGAAATTTTAAAACAGCTCATAGTAAAGCGCAAAATAAAATGCGTTTTTTTGGCGTGCTCATTATTTCTTTTTTATTACACATTCAATTATTTGGAGCGGTTACAAAAATTAATCATAAGGAAGAAAGTTTAGCGCTCATCAGTACGAAGGTTTCAATAGAATTGTATTCTTACCCAAATAATGTAGAAAACACCATTGTAACAGATACTATATATCAATCTGCACATGTTTTAGCAGAAAACTCTAGAAAGCAATTTGATGAAAATCTTACCAACATTATTTCTTCAGATGATATTTCCCAAGAGTCTCCAGATATTCAGGAAGAAGACAATGAAACAATTTTTATTTCGGAAGGAACAACAATAGTCGGTTTAGATAAAATCTATAAGGTGAAAATTGTTCTTGAAACAAGAAAACCCGAACCAACAGAGTTTTCAAAAACTTCTTTCTCAGAACAGACTAACAATACGTTATCTGAAATAAAAGCCGATAAAAAATTAGCCCGATTAGTAAAAAAGATTCAGGAAGAGGCAAAATTTCATTTTTCGGTTTCTACTGGTGGAAATTCTAAGATTACAAGTGCATTAGATGAAAATAAAACGGCTGTTGTAGTTCCATCTAATATAGTACAAAAACATGCTCTTGCTTCAACTTATACTCAAGTGATTCTTAAGATTGAAAGCCAATTACAGAAGCAAAAATTCTATACCTCACTTTCTTATTTGCAATTTGGCAAATTCAGAAGTTCTTCACTACGGGGGCCACCATACGCGGCATAGCTTTTCTATTTGTATTTAATAAATCGTTTTCTGTGAGAACACGACCGATTTATTGATTTATCTAAAGTTTACATATTCTGTAATTTAGAATCACAACTATTTATTTTAAAAAAGTAAAGAACTATCATTTTACTAAAAAAATTCTTTCTTTATTCGCTGCTTAGCGACCCATTTAATATATTAAATGATTATGCAAAATCATTTAATATATTAAAACTTAAACAAACTTAAACAAACTTATAATAACTATAATGGAATCTAAAATTAATATTCATCTGAAAAAACAGATGTTTTTACTTATTGGCTTAATAAGTAGTTTTGTTTTTTCTCAAACACCAGTTACTTATACTGCCAATCCTACAAATGCACAAATTAATACAGCATTAAATGGAAATAATATTTCTATTACTGGGGGCACATTAAATTTTGGGAGTAGAACATTACAAATAGCTACTTTTACTGGAGGTACTGCAGCCGCGCTTCAAATGAGTAATGGGGTGTTTTTTGGAACTGGTAATGTTACGAAATTATTAACAACAAATAATACTACAGGAAGTACTGATGACATCCCTACTGCAACTACTTTTGCCGATGCAGATTTAGCAACTGTTGATAATACCGCTACTAGAGATGTGGTTTCATATTCGTTCACAGTTACATTAGGACCAAAAGCTACCAGTTTAAGTATTGGGTATCAATTTGGTTCAGAAGAGTATCCTGATTATGTTGGGTCAAATTTTGATGATGCTTTTGGGTTTTTTGTTACCGGGCCTGGTATTGCAGGAACTGCCAATCTCGCAAGGCTGCCTAATAACAACGCAACTTCAATCAATAAGGTCAATTTTGGATTGGAAGGAAGTAGTGGATCAAGCGTACCTGCTTTTGATGGAACTCAAAGTGCTCTTTATATGAATAATGGGCATGACACTACTGTTTCTGGAGGAAAATTAGTGCCAAATACCAACCCAGGGCCTTTTCCTGTTGCAGTGCAGTTCAATGGGATTACAAGATTGATTACTTATACGTTATCTGGTTTAACTCCTAATGGTACATATACTTTTAAAATTGTGATAGCAGATGCAGGTGATGCAACATTAGATTCTGGTGTTTTTATTGACAATATTTATGCTACAGCTACTCTAGTTGCAAATAATGACAGTTATACTATTGTTTCTGGATCTTCATCTATTAATTCTGTATTAAACAATGATTCTGTAAATGGAACTGCACCTGCTACATTATCAGATGTGCTATTAAGCCAAATATCAACAACTAATTCGGGGGTAACCCTCAATCCTTTAACTGGGCAAATAAACGTAGCTCCTGGAACTCCTTCTGGAACTTATGCTGTTACTTATCAAATTTGTGACCAGACCTTTACATCAAATTGTAAAACTGCGGTTGCTACAATTATCGTACAAACAGATTTTGAAGGAGACGGCGTCCCTGATGATGTTGATCTTGATGATGATAACGACGGTATTTTAGATACTAATGAAAACGGAACATGCGGGATTCCAAATCCTAATATCGCTCCAGGCAATGGTGTAATTACCCGCACTTTATTTAATGAAAATTTTGGAACCATGAGTACTGTCAATGGCACAACAAGTGTTTCACTAGCAGGACTAGGAACAAGTGCTACTACCACTTACAATTATTATCAAGCAATAGCTGGTATTATTCCTACTGATTGGAATGATGGAAGTGGGCCTCCTCAATCTTTAGACGATGGTAGATATTCTGTATTTAATAATATACAGCAAACTGCCGCATGGGCTGCTACAGAATGGCAAACAATAGGAGACCATACTAATGGAGGAGCAACACCAACAAGTGGAAGAATGCTTATTGTAAATGCAAGTTTTGCTCCAGGTGAATTTTATAGAAGAACAATACAAAATATTGTATCAGGTGCTCCTATTAATGCTTCGTTGTGGGGAATGAATTTGAATAATTATGACGGTTTAATTAAGCCTAATATTACAATACATTTTGAACAACCTGCTGGTAATGTTATTTACAGTTTTAATACTGGAGATATAAACTATAATAATGTTGGGGATGTTAATGCATGGAAATTTTTTAAAAATCCTACATTATTTATACCACCAACTTCTCAACCAATTGATATAGTCTTTATAAACAATGCGCCAGGAGGAGGAGGTAATGACCTAGCAATAGATGATATTATTGTATATCAGTCATTATGTGACTTTGACAATGATGGTGTACCCAATCATTTAGACACCGATAGTGATGGTGATACTTGCCCCGATGCAGTAGAAGGCTCAGAAAATGTTTCGATAGAGCAGGTTTGGTCTTTGAATTTACCCATTGCGGATGCGAACTATGCTAATAGAGGAAGGATAAAAGTTATCTATGATGGGATAACAACCAATACACAACCTAATATTGTAAGCCAATCTGCATCTGCTTTAGGGGTGCCACAATTGGTAAACAATGCAGGGAATAACTTACATTCTGTTACTAACGCTTCAAATTTAGCTGGTTTTGCAGATAACACAGATGTACCGGGACCTACTACAGCAGACATTGGCCAAGGAGCTGGTTCTTCTACCAATGCAGCAGTAAATGCTTGTATTTGTTACAATGATCCCAATACCACCACGGCAGGCGCAGATACCAAACACGGAATCACGTTATTGAGAAGAGCAGGTGCAGCACCTCAACCCAATAACTGGCCTATGGTAAGAAAATCTGCTTTCACAGCATTAGAATCCAATACGAAAGGTTTTGTGGTTACCAGAATGACTACCGCAGAGATCAATGCACTTACTGCTCAAAGTGGAATGATGGTTTACGATACCGATTTGAAATGTTTAAAATTATTTAACGGGACTGCGTGGAGCTGTTTCAATACACCAACCTGTCCTTAATCTAAACGCAAAACCGGTCGGTTGATATACACATCTTTATATAAACCGATCCGGAGTTTTATAATTTAAATTTAAAATAAAATGAAAAAAGTAATATTCACCCTATTGATAGCAAGTTTTTCTTTTGCAAATGCGCAGGTCATCCTAGGTGATGCAGTGGGTACTGCAGCTAATAAAACATCGGTTCTTCTGGATTTTGCTGCAAACCAGAACAAGGGCATTATAGTTCCCTATGTTAGAACCTTACCTACGGGAAATGCGTTGGTAGGAGGTTCCATTATTTTAGATGCCACTACCGCAACAGCAGCAAGAAT
>NZ_FTOJ01000020.1 GCF_900156685.1 Chryseobacterium piscicola | reverse complement strand
AATGGGCAATTGTACCGAAAAAGGCAGGAGATCAACGAGCATATCTTCGGAACCATCAAAAGGCAATGCGCTTACAATCACACGAATTTAACGGGTTTAGAGAAGGTAAATGGTGAACACAGCTTAATTATGCTGGTTTACAACATCAAACGTGCGATGAATATTCTGGGAGTTCCTGATTTAATTGCGAAATTGAAGAACTGGAAGTCACCTTACAAAAGGAACGTCTTGTTTTTGTTAATAACGAATCATTTTAAGCTGAAATCAGTCTTTGTTTTTGAAAAAGTATTATTGGTTGCTTAAAAATAAGGCGTCCTTAAAAGGCTTGTTTTACCTTGCAGCGTTGTAAAAATATGGCTTAAAGAGGAAGAAAGTGAGTTTTTTCACAGCCTGACGTCGCGCGGATTGGCGAAGTTTCATTTTTGTTGTAACGAAGTTACAAAAGAAAATGGAATTTTGCCAATCCGCAGATGTGTTGAAGGTCGCAGCGCAGCGGAGAACTTTGACACATCTGCGGATGAAATCCGCGCGACGATGTGCAAAAGGCGGAGCGGAGCGGAGACTTTTGCACATCGTTTTGGGGCTTGGCGAAGTGGGGGAATTAGAAGCACAAATGTTCGATTTAGCACAAATGTACAATAGAATTCCAAATGTTCAATTCTGCACTTCTGCCCCCATTTTGCCAAACCCTTGTTAGCGGCTGCTTTTATTTGTTTGCGTAATTTCATTTTCAAGTTTTCGTTTTGTCTCCAAGTAGGTTTTCAAGTCAATTTGTCCGCTGTTTTTATTATTTTCAAGTTCTTTAAGTTCATTATAAATTTCTGTTGCTCTTTTTTCATTTTCAGTGGGTTTTGGTCGTTGATAAAGTAAATCAAGTTCGTCTTCAATGTTTGTTGTCTTGCTTAAAACTTCTTCCAATGTAACACCAATAACAACTGAACTTTCATAGTCTAAGTCACCTGAACTAACTGCAACAATTTTTATGTCTATTAAATCTCTAAAGTCATAAGCATAAAATTTTCCACCACCATTAAAAGCAATTGGCAAAAAGTATGGTGTCCATTTTGGAAAACCGTAGGCGAAATAATAGTAGCGAATGTCTTGCAAGGAAAAATATCCAAATTCTCTGTCGCAGTTTATTATTCCACCACCATTTGAGTATTTTAAAAGCTCACGAAGTTCAATGGTCAAAGTTAGTTCTTTAGGAATTATTAGTTTATCGTTATCTAAAAATTCGGGATATAGCTTTTTAATGTCAGGATACAGTTTAACCTCTTCTTCGGTCAAATATTTAGAGAGGTAACTGTCTGTCGGAACTTCTATAAGTCCGTCTTGTCTGTCGAAAAAAGTAAATTTATTATACCACATTTTGTCGTGTTTGGTGTGTCTGTAAAGTTGCCGCTAACTCACAAATATACGCAAGTTTTCATAATGGGCAAAAAAAATTATTATTAAATTATTTCTCACATTATCAGTTGTTTATGCGGTTTATTTAATTGTAATTAATTAAATTTACATTAATAATATTTAAAATACGCAGATATAGATATTTAAAACACGCAACTGTATAAAAGCTTTAAGCACGGTTTTTCAGGCGAAGTTTTGCGAAAAAATAGGACAGGAAAGTCCGATTCAGTATGCAGAAATCCGAGAAAAATTATGGGAAAAGAACTGGGTTGTTTATGGCAAAAGACCATTTGGTGGCCCAAAACAGGTGATTGAATATTTGGGAAGATATACGCACAAAGTCGCCATCAGTAACCACAGAATCAAAGAAGTGACGGATAAAGAGGTTCGTTTCAGCTACAAAGATTATCGAAAAGGCGGTGAAAAAAAAGAAATGACCTTATCGAATACTGAATTTGCGCGCAGATTCAGTCTTCATATTTTGCCAAAAAGGTTCGTGAGAATCCGTCATTACGGGATTTTAAGCAGTTCATGGAAACGAGGCAAACTTCAGGATTTGCAAAGCACTTTAAAAATCCAAATTCCGGAAGCAAAACCCAAAACGTTGCTTAAAAAATGCCGGTGTTGCAAGGAGGGAAACCTCGTAACCATCGCACTTTTCGGACAACGAGGACCGCCACAGGATTTTCTTTTCGTAACCCCAACTTCATCTGCAAAATAACCATTGTGGGTAAGGGAAATTGTGTTCTGCCACAAAGAAAAACTGCAGAAAACCTCTTCTAAAGGCTACCAAACGCCACAAAAAAAGCAGTCCTTCTAAAAAACTGCTTTGTATATCAAAATTCTAAAAACGACAACTCCATAAGGTTACCAAGTGGGGAGGAAAAGCCACCGAAGGTTCCGTTCAACGGGCTTTCATTGTTGGCTTTTCAAGCCCAACGAAAGCTTAGTTATTAGCAGAAGTGTCTTTACATTAGAAATTTTCGATGCTCTCATAAACTTTGAAATATATTGCCTCATTTCCTTTGGAAAATCCATCTATTGTGCCGTCATTTTGCATAATCGAAGTTCTTTTGAATGTTCGAATGTTTTTTCCAAGTTTACCTGCTATTAAATATTCTTCTCCTACTGAATTCACTTTAAAAGCGGTTTCTTTTGTTTTACCATCTCCATTTTTCATTATACAATTTAATAATGTTTTTGATTGTAGGGAATAAAGAATATGATTTTTCGACTCTTTATCCTTTTTACGGTAGGCAATTTCCAAATATGTAAGAACTTCAGAATTTGTCGGATCCTTTTCTAAATATTTTTCACCAGAAATTATCGCTTTTTTCAAATTTCCTTGAGAAAAGTTTTTAGTGAAGTCAAAATAATCTGTGTCAAAAAAAGCAGTTTTATATTTTGAGAACTTTTTTCCATAATATAAATTTTTCACTTCTTCATCTGACATAGAAGTTGGGTCAAATTTAAATTTATACATAAGTTTTTCATAATATAAATTTGAATTTTCACTCTGAACATTAATTTTTATTGAGTCAAAGTTTATATTTTGACTAAATGCAAAAAGTGAGAATGTTACTAAAATTAATGTTAAATGTATTTTTTTCATGTTGTTGGTTTTGACATTTCTGCTAACGTCAGTCTGTGAAAAAACCTCCGTTTATTTTAATCAAAAATAGGTAAAAAATTTCAATATTTCGGGAGTGAATTCGTATATTTAATGATGTTACACGTCACTGGAATTGCCCGCAATCAAAGGGTTTTTACGAGTTTAGAAGATTCGATTTCTAAAGATAATCCGGTTCGCTTTATCGATGCTTTTGTGGAAAAGTAGCACAAGTGTTTTTTGGGAAAACGGTCGAATAAACTACAAAAGACAAGAGGTGCTACCAAATGCCACAAAAAAAGCAGTTCTTCTAAAAAACTGCTTTGTATATCTACATTCTAAAAACGACAACTCCATAAAATTACCCAGTGGGGAGGAAAAGCCACCGAAGGTTTCGTTCAACGGGCTTTCATTGTTGGCTTTTCAAGCCCAACGAATGCTTGGTTATTGGCAGAAGTAGTTTTACCCAGCAATTTTCACGTTGCTGTTTAAGATTTCTACGTTAAAATTCACTTTTGCTTTTAATGCGCTAAAAACTCTCAAAATTGTTTCAACTGTAACATTTGTTGTATTGTTTTCAAGTTTTGATATTTGAGCTCTTTGAACGCCGATTAATTTTCCAAGTTCTTCTTGTGTCATATTTCTTTCAAGACGGACTTTTTTAATTAAATCGCCAAGAATTTCTATTTGAAGTTCTTGCTCATAAAGTGTTCTTTTTACAGTTCCAACCTCGCCAATAAATTCATCTTTTATCTTGTCAAAAGAGAACATTTCTAATTCATTTTCTTTATTTTTCATTTCTCTTATTTTTAAGTTCAAAATATCTCAATCTTATGTTTTCTGCTTTTTCTATTTCTTTTTCAGGAGTTTTTCCTGTTTTCTTTATAATTCCGTGAGTTGCTAAAACTAAAGTTTCAACTTTCTCTGTTTTGTCCCAAAATGCAAAAATTCTAAAGTAAGTTTTGTTGTATAAAGTTCTAAACTCCCAAATTTCACCTTTCAGTTTTTTGAATAATTCATTATCATTTTTAATTTTTGATTTGTCTATGTTGAAAATTATTTTGTCTCGATTTTTTTCGTCTAATTCAAGTAGAAATTCCCTAGCTTCAGTCAAAAATATGACTTTAAATTTATCCATTCATTCCGTGTTGTTTCCATACAAAGATACAAACATAATTTAAATAGAATTAATTTTTTCGTTTTTTTAAGGAAAATGTTCTTTTGGAATTCTGAAATATTATTTCCACTAACGTCAATCTGTGAAAAAACCTCCGTTTATTTTAATCAAAAATAGGTAAATAATTTCAATAATTTGGGGCTTGAATTCGTATATTTAATGATGTAACACCTCACTGGGATTGCCTGCAATCAAATGGTTTTTAGGGGTTTAGAAGATTAGATTTTTGAAGATGATCCGGTTCGATTTATTAGTGCTTAAATTTAATTTAAGTATATTTTCTATCTTTGTGCTGTTATAATAAGAGCAAAATGAAAAAGATCGTAATAAACAGAGAAGTTGTGATTTCTTCGGTCGCTAAAATGGTTGCTGATAAGTCTGCTGTACGTTCCTTTTTGAAAGGCAAAACATCTATTGAAACTTTGACTCAAAAAGGGATTAAGTTCGCCAAGCCCATATAATTATCAATTTGACGAAATAGTACAATCTTATATTTTTACCACAGTTAATGGTATAGAATACAAGGTTGCTTTTATTTTGGATTATACATTCTCTGCAGTTTCCAATATTGAGATTGATGATATTTATCAATTAATTATTGGAAAAACTTCCGAGATCAAGGAACCTCTTGACCGCAATGTATCAGCGATAATTTGTGCGATTTTATCAACTTTCTTTGATAATGAAAGAAATACAATTCTTTATATTTGTGATGATGGTGATGAGAGAGCTGAAGTAAGATTCAGGAAATTTAATATCTGGTATACTGAGAGTGAATTAAAAGGTACTGTAACTAAAGTTGATAATGTAATTGTTAGTGAAAATATTGCAGGTTCTGCAAAAATATACTCGTCCTTATTATATCACAATGAAAACACAAATAAAGAAACAATATTAGATATTTATCATTCTATAGAACAAATTTTGAACGAAAAGCCCTAATTTTCTTCAAATTCCTAAGCCATTTCCTGTAACATCAATCTGTGAAAAAAAACCTCCGTTTATTTTTTTATAAATTTCAAGGTGTTTCCATCGGCAAATTTCAATATATAAACACCGTTCTTTAGGTTTTGAATTTCAATACTTTTCTTATCAGAGATTGTTCCTTTTGATATTTCT
>NZ_FTOJ01000018.1 GCF_900156685.1 Chryseobacterium piscicola | reverse complement strand
AGAAATATCAAAAGGAACAATCTCTGATAAGAAAAGTATTGAAATTCAAAACCTAAAGAACGGTGTTTATATATTGAAATTTGCCGATGGAAACATCTTGAAATTTATAAAAAAATAAACGGAGGTTTTTTCACAGACTGAAGTTAGCTTTCATTGTAAAAAAACCGAAACTGAATGAAAATTATTGACAAAAACATATCGACTTTTGGACTTTTGACAGAACTGACAAAATCTCAAACTGACAATTTTGAGATTATAAAAAATCATTGGAAAAAGTTTAATGCTGAACTGAAAAAATATAATTTAATCCAAAACGGTGGAAATTTGGAAAAGTATGGAATTACAATTAAGACAAACGAAAAGTATTTTTATTTGACGACAATTCCACAAAACGAAATGATTTTTCCAGAACATTTTGTAAACAAAGAAATTCCAAAAGGCGAATACGAAATATTTACTCATACAGGAAAAATGGAAAATATCAAGAAGACAATTAACAACATTTACAGAAACATTTTACCAAACTCAAATCTGACAATAGAACACTACTCAAAGACAGGTTTTATACATTTTGAAAAATATGATTATCGTTTTCGTTGGGACAAACCTAATTCAGAAATAGATATTTATTTGCCAATAAACACAAATAATTGAGAACGTAAAACCAAAATGACGAATTATAAAAAAGAGATTTTAGACAAAATTTGTTATACAGAACTTGTTTATGGACGAATTAATAAAAAGCTGAAATTAGACCTATCAAAGGACAAAATTGAAAAGTTAATTACAACAGTTATTTTTGAAACAGACGAAACCGATTTTGTAAAAACAGGAAAAAATATTTACATTACAAACGAAAAAAGAAACATAATGCTGACAATTAATTCCTATACGAACAGAATTATAACAGCAGACAAATTGAAAAAAGAAAAAACAACGAACAGCTAATAACTAAGCTTTCGTTTTGTCTGAAAGACAAGAAATGAATTAACAATCACCGAAACCAAAAAAAAAAAAAAAAATAAAAAAAAAATAAAATAAAACTTTGAGGTAAAGCCCGTTGAACGGAACCTTCGGTGGCTTTTCCTCCCCACTTGGTAATCTTATGGAGTTGTCGTTTTTAGAATTTTGATATACAAAGCAGTTTTTAGAAGAACTGCTTTTTTTTGTGGCGTTTGGTAGCATCTCTTATCTTCTGTAGTTTATTCGACCGTTTTCCCCAAAAACACTTGTGCTACTTTTCCACAAAAGCATCAATAAAGCGAACCGGATTATCTTTAGAAATCGAATCTTCTAAACTCGTAAAAACCCTTTGATTGCGGGCAATTCCAGTGACGTGTAACATCATTAAATATACGAATTCACTCCCGAAATATTGAAATTTTTTACCTATTTTTGATTAAAATAAACGGAGGTTTTTTCACAGACTGACGTTAGTGGCAACCCTAAAAAAAACGTACACAATGACGACACGAATTAAAATATTGACACTTTTAAATTTTCTGATTGTCGTTTTTTGCAATCAGACAACTGTTCAAAACACTTTAACGAAGGAAATTCTTTGGACAACAGATTGGAGTCCAAATGGAAAATACATTGCAATTGGTGGAAATGTAGACAGTTTGAAAATTTACAGTGAAAGCAATCTAAAACCATATAAATCGCTACTTATAAAAAACACGATAACACGGGTAAAATGGCATCCTACAAAAAACATTATTGCTGTAACGACACAAATGTCAGAAGAAAAATCATTTATTTTCAATTTAGAGACAAATGAAAAAATTGAATTAATTGGAATTTCAACAGACGGAGCAAGAGGAATTGATTGGAATTACACAGGTGATTATTTAGCTATTGCCGACAATGATGGACAAATTTTGATATACGACATCAAAGGCAAATTAATCAGAAAATTTGTCAATGAAAACACTAAGAGTATAACTGCTATTGATTGGCATCCAAAAAAAAATATTATTACAACAGTAACTGACAAAATTCGCTTTTTTGACATTGAAGGAAATTTACTAAAATCAATAAGACATAGACAAGAAGAAGTTTTGTTATTAAGCATTGCTTGGCATAAGTCGGGTGACTTTTTTGTTACAGGAGATTATGGAGACGAAAAAGACAAATCATTGCTTCAATATTGGAGTGAAAAATGCGAACTTTTGAAAACCATTGACATCAGCAAAGGGGAATATAGAAATTTGGTTTGGAATACAAAAGGCGACAGACTTGCATCAGCAAGTGACGCATTAAGAATTTGGGACACAAAAGGAAACCTTATTTCAGAGGGTAATTCCAAAGATTACTTATGGGGTGTTTCTTGGAATGAAAAAGGGAATAGAATTATTACATCAAGTATGGAACAAAGAATAATACTTTGGAATAAAAAAGCGAAACGAATAAAGACAATAGAATAAAGGGCAGCCACTAATAACCAAGCATTCGTTGGGCTTGAAAAGCCAACAATGAAAGCCCGTTGAACGGAACCTTCGGTTGCTTTTCCTCCCCATTGGGTAATCTTATGGAGTTGTCGTTTTTAGAATTTAGGATAGAATAGCAGTTTTTTAGAAGGACTGCTTTTTTTGTGGCGTTTGGTAGCCTTTAGAAGAAGTTTTCGGCGGTTTTTCTTTGTGGCAGAACACAATTTCCCTTACCCACAATGGTTATTTTGCAGATGAAGTTCGGGTTACGAAAAGAAAATCCTGTGGCGGTCCTCGTTGTCCGAAAAGAGCGATGGTCACGAGATTTCCTTCCTTGCAACACCGGCATTTTTTAAGCAACGTTTTGGGTTTTGCTTCCGGAATTTGGATTTTTAAAGTGCTTTGCAAATCCTGAAGTTTGCCCCGTTTCCATGAACTGCTTAAAATCCCGTAATGGAAAAATTCGATAAAATATTTTTTGTTGAAATAGCAAGACTAAATGAGAAATATCTTTTTCCTTGAATTCGGTCTTCCTTCCGTTTTCGGGGTTCGAAGTTCAAAACCCAAGGCTTTTAAATCGATATTCTCCACAAAAACATCGATAAAGCGAACCGGATTATCACCAGAAATCGAATCTTCTAAACTCATAAAAACCATTTGATTGCGGGCAATTCCAGTGATGTATTGCATCATTAAATATACAAATTCACTCCCGTAGTATTGAAATTTTTTACCTATTTTTGATTACAATAAACGGAGGTTTTTTCACAGACTGACGTAATTTGACCGATATTATCGCTAAAACTAAAGACTTTGAAAATTATTATATTTGTTCAAAATTTAGACGCAAAATATAATGAATGAACTTGTTTCAAATCAACTAGCTAACAGAATTTCAGAGTTACTAATTTCTGCAAGAACGAAAGTATTACAAACCGTGAATCACACAATGGTTTTGACATACTTTGAAATTGGGAGAATGATAGTTGAAGAAGAACAAAACGGAAAACAAAGAGCCGATTATGGTAAACATATTATAAAATCTCTTTCTGAACGTTTAACAAAAGAATTTGGAAAAGGATTTTCACAAAGAAATTTAGAACAAATTCGACAGTTTTATTCTGTTTATTCAAAAACGCAAACACTGTCTGCGGAATTCAATTTAAGTTGGTCTCATTATATGAAATTGATGAGAATTGACGATGAGAATGAAAGAAAGTTTTATGAAATTGAATCATATAAAAACAATTGGAGCTTACGAGAACTGAACAGACAATATGATTCTGCCCTTTTTACACGTTTGACATTAAGTAAGGATAAAAGTGAAATTTTACAACTTTCAATCAAAGGACAAACAATAGAGAAACCACAAGATGCAATAAAAGACCCTTATATTTTGGAGTTCATAGGTTTGCCTGAGAATTCAAACTATTCTGAAAGTGATTTAGAACAAAAATTAATAGACAAGTTAGAGCATTTTTTATTAGAATTAGGAAATGGTTTTACATTTGTAGCCCGACAAAATAGAATCAGTTTTGACGACAAGCATTTTAGAGTAGATTTAGTTTTTTATAACAGAATCCTAAAATGTTTTGTACTTATTGATTTGAAAATCGGAGAATTAAAACACCAAGATATTGGGCAGATGCAAATGTATGTCAACTATTATGACAGACAAATAAAGCTAGAAGATGAAAATAAAACAATTGGAATAATTTTGTGCCAAAACAAAAGTGAAGCTGTTGTAGAATTTACATTGCCTGAAAATAATACACAAATTTTCGCAAGTAAATATTTGACAGTATTGCCGAGTAAAGAAACATTGATACAATTAATAAATAATAAAAACTACAGCTAATAACTAAGCTTTCGTTGGGCTTGCAAAGCCAACAATGAAAGCCCGTTGAACGGAACCTTCGGTAGCTTTTTGCCAGCATGTTGGTAACCTTATGGAGTTGTCGTTTTTAGAATGTAGATATACAAAGCAGTTTTTTAGAAGAACTGCTTTTTTTGTGGCGTTTGGTAGCACCTTTTGCATTTTTTAGTTTCAATGATCATCTTCCCCAAAAACACTTGTGCTACTTTTCCACAAAAGCACCAATAAAGCACACCAGATTATCTTCAAAAATCCGTTCTTCTAAACTCTTAAAAAACATTTGACTGCGGGCGATCCCGGGAATGTGCAGCATCATTAAATATACGAATTCCACCACCAAATTATTGAAATTTTTTACCTATTTTTGATTAAAATAAACGGAGGTTTTTTCACAGACTGACGTTAGTGGCTATTTTACAGAGACACCCTATAATGAGACAAATACTATTAATCATATTTACTTTGGCAACCTTAAATTCCTTCTCACAAAAGTTGGACATTATAACACTTGACAAATCAAAAGTTGCTGTAAAACTTATAGACAGCATAGCAAAATCTCAACTTTTGACACAGTTTAGTGGACGACAAGACAACAATCTAAGCAAAAAATGGACAGCAAGAACATTTTTACTTTCAGACGGAAGTATTATTGTTGAGTTTTATGACAAGAATGCTGTACTCATTGACAATCTTGAAAAATATAATAAGTTAGAAGAAATTAGGTTTGTAAAAAATACAATATGGAACTTAAAGAAAAACATTTCTTACAAGATTGAATTAACCTTTGAAAAAGGCAATAATATTGTTCAAGTCGAAAACCCAAAGCAACTTAAAAACTTAAAAAGTGAAATGCCGGAGCATTTTGATTTTGAAGTATATCAACTAAATACTGGACAAATCTTATTTATTGACAAATCTCAAAATTTTAAAAGTGCAGCCATTTATCCAGACTTAAAAACCTTGTCATCTGAAAACAGTACCATAGCAGAACAAGTATACGGTTCTGATGACGATGAATACTTAATGAAAAAATTGGCAAGTGGCGACCCTCTTTTAGACTATGAACCAAGCGACCACCTTATTTATCCCAAATACGAGAAAGACCTTATAAAAACACACAAACTCACTCTAATTGAAAGCAAAATTTTTGTAGCGTCTGACTTTTACGGAAATTTGTACAAATCTGAAAATGGTTATTATATTTTGCTTGACGACTTCAATCAACTAAATGTAGCGAAATCAGAAAAAATAGGTATTGGGACATTAAGAGTTTACAGTAATATAGATGAAGTTAGAGTTGCTCAAAAAAGATACGAGGAATTCAAAGACAAAGGAGTGACATCAGAACATTTTTATCAAAAATTATCTGACACATATGGACAAAACTTTCCTAAAATGGTCAATCAACTTATTGACAAATTATCAGAACTTTTAAATTTTGATAAAGAACAACTTTCCTTAGACAGTTTAGGCATTGACTTAATTGACGAAGCCCTAAAATGGAACGGAACAGACGATAAACATTTTGACAGTTGGTTTCCTTCTATTCTTGCTTACTATGGACAAGCCTACATTGCTGACAAAAGAGAAGGAAAGTGGTCAATGATTTATGAAAAAGAAGATAAAGTTTGGATACCTGAGTTAATACTAAATGATGGATTTTCCGCTTGGGATTGGAGAAATTTCTATAAAGATTTGTACGAAGGTCCAATTCCTTTAAAATGGGCAGGAGACTGGGATGGAGGTATGAGAAAATGGAGAAACAAGAAATAAAAACAGCCACTAATAACCAAGCATTCGTTGGGCTTGAAAAGCCAACAATGAAAGCCCGTTGAACGAAACCTTCGGTGGCTTTTACTCCCCATTGGGTAACCTTATGGAGTTATCGTTTTTAGAATGTAGATATACAAAGCAGTTTTTTAGAAGAACTGCTTTTTTTGTGGCGTTTGGTAGCACCTTTTGCATTTTTTAGTTTCAATGATCATCTTCCCAAAAAGCATCAATAAAACGAACAGGATTATCTTCAGAAATAGAATCTTCTAAACTCTTAAAAAACATTTGACTGCGGGCGATCCCGGGAATGTGCAGCATCATTAAATATAC
>NZ_FTOJ01000017.1 GCF_900156685.1 Chryseobacterium piscicola | reverse complement strand
TTTGATCATAACTTTCTGGAGTATCAATTTCAAACATTCGAGAGCCAATACTTTCAGTAGCTTCTCTTAATTGTTTATAGTTCCATTTACGCCCTGTAATAACTTCAATATCATAGGTGTGAATAGTGTACTCCAACTTGTTTTTTTCGAGGCAGGAAAGCACCATAAAAAGAATGTCAAGCATACAAGCAGAGTAATCATACCTACCTGAAGTAATTACATTATGCTGAAAAATTAGTTTATCCTCTTTATTAACATCAATTAGTTGCATTCACTCAAATTTTAAAGTACAAATATAATCAAAACGATTAAATAAAACGATGCTCGTTTATAGAGATCGTAATAAGCTTATAAAAACTCGTTTTTAGCTTATAAAAACTCGTTTTTAGCTTATAAAAACTCGTTTTTAGCTTATAAAAACTCGTTTTTAGCTTATAAAAACTCGTTTTTAAATTTATAACTTCATGATATAGAGTTAATTACAAGCTCATAAAATACTAAAATAAGAAAGTAATAAATATTTTAAAGAATACGTTTGTTCAATCGGACTTTTATCTTTTCCATTGGAGCGAAAATTTTTCGGACATCCTTTCATAAGCAGGGTGGAAGAAAAACAAAAAGAAAGAGAAACAGAGATTCGAGAAAATCGGGTTGCGGGCGGATGTTATGCGCTACATAACATTTTAATAGATAAAAACTATTATTAGTGTGGTGATTTAATGAGCTGTCCGGCTGTCTGATCAAGGCGATATCGCTTCCGGAAGCGATCTGAATTTCCCCTTCAGCTTTTCTGTTTTTTGCCCTTTATTATTTGCAGAATGTTTGGTGTGTTTTTGACTATTCCGGATTTGCGATTTTGTTTGTGGGCGATCTGAAGTATTATCATTTTGGACTGTTTTGATTAGGGTAGAACTGGGGGATGTTCCGGAATATGGAAGATCTGCACCTGGTTAAAATAATCATAGGTTGCAGAATAAAAAGAAAATTGCTAAATTTGGTATTCGAATAGATGTTTTAAGTAAGGGCAAGTAGTACCTTTTGACGTCAAAAACCTACACTTCGTTGTAGATTTTCGCCACAAAAGGACAACTTGCTTTTCTCCTATCGTCGAAAAGGAAAAGCAGACCGCTTAAGGACAGGCAGTGCCTGAGACATTTTTTTAATAGTCGGAAAAAACAATAAAGGAGAATGAAATAAAAACAGCTCCTTAGTGCACAAGGAGCTGAAATTGTTAATCTAATAAAATTAACAATGATGAAAAAAAATATTTTGAAGAGTTACTAATATATAAAAAAAACTGAATTATGGAAGAAGAAAATACAGACGATTGGGAATCACTACTTCATGCAGAATTTGAGAAAGTCGATAGACAAAACCAATTTCGTGAAAGAGGAAAGCTCGGAGGTCGCCCCAAATTGGGTGCTCCAAAATCTGCACGTTTGGCTCTTCGTTTTACACCTGCAGAGATGAAAGTGCTAAAAGAAAGAGCCGATAAAAAAAAGCTTCAGCTTACCGATTACAGCCGTTTGATTCTTTTGGAAAAAGAACTTCCGGACTATGAAAAAAACATCATGCTTACTAATTATGCAACGAATTTCCGGAGAATAGGTAATTATATGAAGAAAGAAATATTTACTCCCGAAGAAAGAACAGCACTGCTCAGAGAGATTGAGGAAGCGATCAAAGGCATCAAAAAGCAAGTCAAATGGTAATCTCTGCATCTACAAGAAATGTAAGTTCCCGATCCATTGCGTACCAACAGAGCGACAAGGAACAGAGTGTTGAAGTTTGCCGGAACGGACTTTCCGGAGAGAAGCCGAAAGACCTTTTTGCAGAGTTTAAAGAGATTGCGGATAAGAACACCCGAACCGAAAACAAATATGTAACAGCAGTGATATCGCCCCCAAAAGAGCACAGCCAAAATTTAAGTATTCAGGATTGGGCGAAACTTGCGGAAGATTATCTGAAGAAAGAAGGAATCGGAAAGGACAACCAATATTTGGTACATCTGCACCAATCTACGGACGATAAGCACCTGCATATTATTGCCAACCGTATTGATTTTCACGGTAAAAATCAGGTCACGAGCCATCACATCGGAGAACGAGCATCCAAACATGCGGAAGTATTATCCAAAGAGCGGAGCTGGAAGACGGCAAAGGAAATCAGCGGAGAGAAGAAAGAAGAAATCAGAAACGTTCTACTTCAGGAAAAAGGGGAAAGTAAAAGTTTGAGTGATTTAGTCGACCGCATGGATAAAAGGGGCTACATCATGCAGATCAGCGAGAACAGCAAAGGGCTAAACGGCGCAAGAATCATCCCGAAAGCAGATATAAATACAAACCCTTCAGTATTAGAAAAAGTAACGAAACAAGGCTTTAAATTAAGCGACATCGACCCAAAATTGAAGATTAAGGAAATTGCAATGGATATCGCCAAAAGCATGACCAAAGATATATCGAGAGACATGGGAATGTCATTATAAACATTAAAAAAATATGAATTATGGAAGAAAATAAGAATCAAAATCAGGGAAAGTTTGACCCAAAAGCGGTGGTAGAAGATTTAAAAATAACTACTGCTGCACTTCAACAGGAAACCCAAAAATTAAACTCCGGGATCTCCGTCATGGATGCGAAGTTGAAGGAAACCGGAACGCTGATCGATCACAGCCTGAAGGAACTCAAAGAAAGTGTTTTGGATATCCGAGTTGGAATCTCTCCGGAAGACCTGAAGAAGCTCGAAGCTTACAAAGACTATTTTAAGCACTATAAGCCTGTTTTGTATATCTCCCTGTTTGTGATGCTTTCGGGTTGGGGATTGGCAATTTTCGGGGGATATTCCGGAGTAAAATATTATAAAGAAAGTGTACGCACAAAACAGGAGATAAGGGGCGAAGTTCTTCAGGAAATTAACCAGGGCGGAAATATTATCGTAGAAAAAGCAAAATGGGATAGTTATGTAGAGCAGTCGCAGGTTCTCAGGGCGTGGCAGAAGTCGAACCCAAAAGACAGCAAATCATTAGAGGTATATTACAAAGGCTATCAGGATTTCAAAAAAGGGAAGAAATAAATTGTTTTTTCCGACTATTAAATTCTCATTTTCACTACCTGTAATAAATAAGGTGGGATAATTGCGCATAAATCGGCTTCGCCTACTCATGTATGTCGAGGAGAATTATAAATTCTCTCAACATACATTCGAGAGAAAAAATTAATATAATTTATCCTGTATATAGGAATAATCCGGAATTTAGTTTGATAAATTTTTTTCGACTTCTAACTACTATTATTTCTTTATAAAAAGGTAATTTATATGCTTAGGTATAGATTAGCAAAATGTAGATGGTTTATTATTTATTTTACTTCAGCCAATATTTTGGCTAATTTTACAGAACTTTTTCGATGATTTTAATATATTTTTTTGTGATTTATTTTTTTGTCATACATTAGCAATGTTAAAAAAAAACTATGACAAAAAAAATTAGTATCTTAACTTTAGTGTTAAGTTTAGTATTTATTGTTTTTTCTTGTGAAAGAAACAATGAGGCTGCAGAAAATGCAAGTATTAAAAGTAATGAATCTTTTTTAAATGCTAGAGTGGCAGGTGAAAAAAGTGAAATTATTCATCCTTTATTCATGTATGGAGTGGAATCATATGAAATCCAGGAAGATGGGATTTTAAAATTTACGACTTATCGTGATTTCCGTGTTAATAATGATAGCGGCAATATAAACGATTTGAAATTTATATTAGATGAAAACGATGTTTTACATTTAAATGATGATTCTACAATCAAAATTGAGAATGGAGCTATTAAAATTGTTACTCCTGATGAGGAACTAATAATTGATGATAATAGTTTCGATTTCCAGAAGTTGAATTTAAAAACAAAATTATTATTTACTGTTTTTTCTGACATTATTGCTACGGATGATTCTAAAGATACTTTTGCTAATTATTCAGCTAGATTTGCAACAAGCGGAGGAGGATGTCCATGGTATAACACATATTATTTAAGTGGCTGGGGATATAATCCAAGTGCAGCTTGGTCAGATTATAATTATAATGCTACCCATAATCCATTGACTGGATGTACAGCTATTGGTAATCCTCATCTTTCTCAACATACTATTAATTTGGGTATTATTGAAATAAGCTATTATCAAGTCGATCGTGCTTACTGTTGTTAACAATAAAAATATTTATAATGAATTATTCTGTTGGTCCTTTCAATTTAATAGCATTACTAAGTGTAATGTTGATACTCTATGTATGTGCAATATATTTTATCATTAAAAAAAGGTTAGGAATTGAAACTGTTCTATTAATGATATTTTTCCCTTATATTGGTTCGATTGTTATAATATTTTATTCTCTTTTTATAGCAAAAAAAGATAGCAGAATTTAAGTATTCTAAAAGTACTAATCATATAAATTATAGGTTCAAACATACTTAATTAAATCAAAGCAAAAACGTTTTTGCTTTGATTTTTGTTTTATAGGGTTCATTTTATTTCCACAGGTAAGTCAATATTTTGAATCAGTGTCGCAATGTGTCGCTGAATTGTCCGTTCACTTACGCCAAAAAGCTCTGCAATCTCCTTTGTAGTATAATTCTTCATTGGTTATTACGGGTAAAATTACTTTTTTTTGAATCTTCAAAATTATCAATTGTTTTTTATGAATCGAATAATTTTAATATGTTAAAAATGAGTTGTGTTTGATTTTCAATGAGTTAATTCGAGACGAAAGTTCCACTAATTTCCTTTATGTTAAATCAGAAAATATTTTAGTCATTTTTGAATAGGGTTTCAAACACCATTTTATCATTAATAAGCTGCACTTTTGGTTCACTTTCAATCCACTTCTTTAGGTTTGGCTCGGTTCTGCCATTATCCCTTGTATTAAGATCCCTGCAGATAAATTCTATATGTTCCTGAAACCCTTCTATTGTCTTCAAGTTTTCATACGAAGAAAAGTATTTATAATTTTCTTCCCAATCTCTCGTTGCACGTACTCCCGTGCTGAATCCCTGATCGGCTAATTGAATTATTAGATTTGTATTTTTTGAAAAGTTTTTAAGCTCCGGAAAAGTATCTAACATGTGTTTACTGCAAATTAAGTAGTCAGGAACTCCACAAAATCTGAAGTGCTGCTTTTTTCTCCATGCATTAAAAAGAAATTCTTTAATATGAGGAACCTGATCGATGGGAAATGTTTCTGCATAAAAGCAATTACTGAAGTGATCTCGGATCACAAAATTTACGATGTGCTTTTTATTTGTTTTGGAGTAGTTTTTCCAATTAATATCAAATTTTTTTTGTTGGTACTTAATTTCTCCGTTTTTAAGAATGTAATAGTTTTTAGAAATATAAAAGCTGAGCTGGTGAACCTGATTAGGATAGTAGGATCGATAGGAATTCATTTTTAGTTTTAAAATTATACAATTCTTTTTGGTTTTCAAAACGATTAACCGTCCGGTGTCTCTTTCAAATCATATCCAATTATTAAAAAGATACACAAAATTGCGCCAAAAATATGGTAAGAAACCGAAGGTTCGACGTAGTCAAAATTTAAGCTGTAAGTAACTCGTAGATAAAATATTTTGAAGGTATTATTTCCGGTTGTACCTTCGTTACGAAGACAAAGTCTCTCGCTCGGCGGGGGACTTTTTTTGTACCATATATCAAAATATTTTGGTGTAACAGAAGGATCAATAATGTCTCCGGAAATTTGCAAAAGATAAAACAGTGAAATTTTATCTTTTATGTAGAATCTTGCGTCACAACTTTATCTTAAATAATGCAATATTATTACAATCCTTTATTCATGGGGCTTACAAAGAAGTGCAAAAAGGTGTCCTTTCGGATGAAAGAATGAATTTGCAAGTTTGGGCATTGATTCTTCTCCTGGTTCTGGAGGAGCAATTAAGCAAAAAGGCAAGGACTTATATGTGATATTATTTTAGTGATAATGTTTTTCAGAGAATAACCATTTTGTTCAATCTCGGGAAAACATTTTATAAAAATTTGAAAAAACGGATATATATAATATGGAAGAAATAATTAAGACAGATTTTGAAGGGATTATCCCCTCATATAAAAGAAGAAATATTTTGTTCAAAAACCATTAAAATATGCATAAATCCTTTATTAATGGTAGTTACAAGAATATGAAAAAAGATGTCCTTTCAGGAAAACAAATGTTTTTTTCTATTTGTTCCGGAGAAGTTAAGCAAAAAGGCAAAAGGTATTTAGTGATATTATTTTTGAAAACCAGCTTTTTGCGAGGGGTAAACCCTCACCCCATGAATCAAAAAAATTTGCACTTATGAATATTTAGATTTTGAACTGCTCAAGCAGTTATTGGAAGTGATCACAGTCACAGTTAATTTAATAAATGTGATCAGTGAGAAAAAGAATAATAACAAAAAAACAACACGGATGAATAAAAGAAAATAGAGGTATTAAATAATTTTTAAAAAAGTTTTTCCAAAAAATGATTTTTGAGAAAAACCTGAATATTTATAATAGAAAAAGATTCATAAACATAACCAAATTATTTTTTTTACAATGGAAACATTTTTAATTGTCGTGGCAATAGGACTATTTGTCCTGTTCACAGTGGGAACTCTTTCAAAGAGAAAATTTAAAGGATTCATCGAATATGAATCATTTAAAATGGGGATCGAGGCGGAGAATTAATCGTCCCGGTTTAAGATCAGGTAGGACTTCTTACCTGATCTTTTATTTTTTAGCACTAAAATACTTTTCGTCAATAGCAGAATTAATCAAACTTTTTAGACTAATATTTTGTTCTGCTGATAATAGTTTAAGGGCTTTCAGTTTGTCGGCAGGTATGTGTAAAGAAAAAAGAACTTCGTTTTTTTTCTCTTTAACAGGAACAACTTTTTGTGCTGGAGTTTTGATTTGGTTTTCTTTAGCCTTCCCAATAAGTGCGGTAAAATCTTGCTTCGCCATAGATTTATATAAATATATAATTATATAATTATTTAATTATTGATTGCAATTGTCAAAACTTCTTTTGTCAGAGCATCAATTTGTTTTTGTGCTTTATTGTTGTCTTCTACTCCATTGATTAAAACAGATCGAGAAAAGGCAACTAAATCAGAGATCATATTTTTAGAAACCCGAACATTATAGTCACTTAATTGATTTTTTATTTCTTCGGTAAGTGTTGTGTTAGGTTTCACCATATTAAAGACAATTAATGCTTTATCTTCATTTCCTGATTGCCCAATTATATCAATAGTACTTTTAATTGCTAACAGATCTAATACTCCTGCTTTTGTTGGAATAATAATAACATCTGCAAGATTGCACAGTTCTGGTAATGCATTGGATAAATATGGAGGAGTATCAATAAAGATGAAATCAAAATCAGAATTTTGAACTTCCTTTAACTTTTCTCCAAGAAAAATAGGAACTTCTGATAATTCACGAATCTGATATAAAGAACCTTGAGCATCAAAATCAATAATACAAACTTTTGCATTTTCTTTGAGATTTACAGCAAGATTAAAAGAGAGCGTTGATTTGCCAACACCACCTTTTTGGTGAGCTGTCAATATAATTTTCGGCATATATAAATATATAATTACACAAATATATAAATATATAATTAATTTTTAGCTGGTAAAATCCCTTTTTTCTGATACACTCCAACTAGATATCCAACAGAATTTTCGATTTTTAATTTTCTCTGCCTGATTTTTTCGTTCAGTTCTGTAATTAGAATGTCAAAATCTTTTTCTTTTTCTTTTCTGGCAATCAGTTCCGCCTGTTCCTGATTAAGACCATAAGTTGTTAATTTTGATACAAATTTTTGAATATTTAAAGGTTTTTCAAAATCAATTTCGAGTTGTTTAAATTTTTGAGAGTTGATTTTCAAAGTAATCCAAAAGAATTCCCGACCACGTTTTTTTAATTCATAATCAATTTCTATATCGGTATTCTCACAAATTTGCGTTCGAGCAATATCTAAAACAAATTTTTTAAAATCACTTATCCGTTCAAATTGTTCGTTTCCTTTTTTGTCAATCAATCCGAGCATATTTTTGAGTTCCGGAATTTCAAATCTTTTTGTTCCAACGCTTCGCCATTGACAAGCAATTGCATATAATCTTTTAGCATACTTTGAAGAACAGTTTAAAACAGACTTTAATTGCATCGCTGTAAAGTTATTCTTCAGGTCAAAAAAGTAAGGTGTTGCTTCATCATTCAATTTTATTGTAAAACTTCCTGTGCCTTTCAAATATTTAACTCGAGAGAAAAGCCAAATTTGATCATAACTTTCTGGAGTATCAATTTCAAACATTCGAGAGCCAATACTTTCAGTAGCTTCTCTTAATTGTTTATAGTTCCATTTACGCCCT
>NZ_FTOJ01000021.1 GCF_900156685.1 Chryseobacterium piscicola | reverse complement strand
AATGGGCAATTGTACCGAAAAAGGCAGGAGATCAACGAGCATATCTTCGGAACCATCAAAAGGCAATGGGGTTACAATCACACGAATTTAACGGGATTAGAGAAGGTAAATGGTGAACACAGTTTAATTATGCTGGTTTACAACATCAAACGTGCAATGAATATTCTGGGAGTTCCTGATTTAATTGCGAAAATCAAGAACTGGAAGTCACCTTACAAAAGGAACGTCTTGTTTTTGCAAATAACGAATCATTTTAAGCTGAAATCAGTCGTTGTTTTTGAAAAAGTATTATTGGTTGCTTAAAAATAAGGCGCCGTTAAAAGGCTTGTTTTACCTTGCAGCGTTGTAAAAATATGGCTTAAAGAGGAAGGATATGAGTTTTTTCACAGCCTGACGTTTCGGGGCTTTGCGTTCGGGCGGGAAATCGAAGCACAAAAGCTGATATTATTACTAAAGTTCAATTGAAAAACTGCTGTTGAATTTTGCACTTCAGCCCGCCTGACGCAAAACCCTTGTGTGTGCCCAGCATGGGCATCTTTCTCTTACGAAAGTAAGAAATTAATCTAGAGGGTGCAAGTCCCTTATGGGCGAGGGTAACGCCTTGAACCATTAGTAAGTCGCAAGGGTGGTAACCGTGAGGTTACATCTGAAGGAAGCGAGACTACAAAACTCGGTACTGACGAACAGGAACCGTATAAGAGGCATTTATGCATGGGTAAGCAAGCACATCATTGTAACGCCCTAAAATTACAAAAGTGCATAAATGTAGATACGGCAGGAATTGAGAGAAAGAAGATGCCATTACCTGGGGATATCTTCGTAGCCACGAGTTGGCAAAACGAAGAAGTCAGCAGAAGTCATAGTACTTAGGAGCAACGAGCCGATGAATAAATCGGAGGACTCACAACCCAAGGAAGGACTGAACGTATTTTGGTTCTTAATTCACAATGGAATTCCCGTTAAACGGAATAGCCCTGGGAAAGCGGAACAGGTTAAAGTAAAAGAACAAGAATGATTGAAAGAGTATTACATCCTCGCAACATGCAACGAGCCTTACAGCAAGTAATTGCGAATAAAGGCAGTGCTGGTGTTGACGGAATGAACGTGCAAGAATTATCTGATTATCTTCGGAAAGAGAAAACACGACTTTACTCTTCCATAAAAGAGAGGTGTTATCTTCCCCAACCCATTCTTGGAGTAGAGATTCCTAAAGCATACGGTAAAACCCGACTTTTAGGAATTCCAACAGTAACCGATAGAGTGTTACAACAAGCGGTATCACAAGTTCTGATGCCACATTACGAGAATGAATTTAGTGTTCACAGTTATGGATTCAGACCCAACAAAAACGCCCGCCAAGCAGTTGGTAAAGCGTTGGAGCATATCCATGAAGGTTATCCATTTATTGTAGACATTGATCTAAAGACTTTCTTTGATGAAGTAGACCACTGCATCCTTCTGAACTTACTTTATCGAAAGGTAAAATGTCCAGTAACCATGCGCTTAATCCGCAAATGGTTACGAGCCCCAATTCTAATCAATGGTCAACTACAGAAACGAAGAAAAGGAGTTCCGCAAGGTTCGCCTTTAAGTCCGTTATTGTCGAATATCCTGCTCAATGAGTTGGATAAAGAATTGACAAAACGAAAACTTCGATTTGTACGCTACGCAGATGATTTTAGTATTTATACCCAGTATAAAAGCCATGCAACTGCAACGTTAAAAGCCATAGAGAAGTACTTGAAAACGAAACTTAAACTCACTATTAATGGTGAGAAAAGTGGCGTTAGAAAGCCAGTACAATTTGAACTACTGGGATTCGGATTCGAATCTACATATAAGAAAGGGGACAAGGGAAAATACCAATTGGTAGTAGGTAAGAAAGCGTGGACACGATTGAAAGAGCGACTAAAATCCCTCACCCGCAAAACCGCTCCGATAAGTTTTGATGAGCGCATCCAAAAGATTAACGAAGTTCAGCGCGGATGGTTAAACTATTTTCGAGGAACAAGTATCAAAGGAAAACTCATGAACTTTGACGGATGGCTGAGAAACCGACTGCGGTATTGCATTTGGCATGATTGGAAGAAGCCCGAACGGAAGAGGAAAAACCTCATTCGATTAGGAATCGACCAAAGCCTTGCGTATGCATATAGTCGAACTCGGAAAGGAGGATGGGCAGTCGCACAAAGTCCTATTTTAGGAACAACAATCACTATTTCAAGGCTAAAGAAGCGTGGTTACATCGGCATGTTAGAACTTCATCTATCACTTAACCCATCAATATACGAACCGCCGTATACGAGACCCGTACGTACGGTGGTGTGAGAGGCGCACTCCGTTCAATTATGAGCGGAGCCGTCTACTCGATTAGGCGTAGTTTTTATTTTCTGTTTAATAATATCTTTTCATTTCTCGGAAATGTCCTTAGCTCGTCTGCGATTTGTTCTGCACTGCTGTTTGTCAAAAACTCTTTTAAGTCATCTTGTAATTTAGCTTTTAGTACTTCAATTGTTGTTTTGTCCAAATGGTCAATTGTGCAGATTTCATCTAATGCACTTGATAAAATGCCAGATAGGTAGCTAAATCTATTACCTATGTCAAGGCTTTCAAACTTATCGTAGTCAATCACGACATAAGTATATTCATGCCAATCTTCAAGAGGAAATTCTGTTTTAGCATCTTCTAAACTGTCTGAAATGCTGAAGTAAATTTCAGAATAGCCTGGTGATAAAAGTTGATTTAGCTTTAAATTCTTCTCTAGTATGTCAGTGATTTTATTGAGATAGGGTCGCAATAATTTATTTTCTTTTTTGTCGTAAGCCCTAAATCCCTTCAATTTCTTTATTAAATCCCTTTTGTTACTCACTCTTTGCTCTGTTCTGCAATTCATTCTTTTTAAATGGATTTGCTTGTGCAGCTCTTTAGTGTTTTCGATGAAAAATTCTAATTCAGTATTGTTTTTAGGCAACAATACTCTTAAAGAAATTAAGTTCTTCTTAAGCTTTAAAATTTCGAAGTCCTTATTTTCGACTTCTATTTCGTTAATTACTTCAATGTTTTCAATGATTGTCTCAAAGGCATTATTGAAGTCAACTAAATTAAGTTCGCTGTAATTAGAAAAGTCAAATGGAATTGAAATGTCAGCATATTTTTTGTATAAAAATTTGCGTTTAAATTTCTGAGTCTTTTTGGGCTTTTCAATGAACGTAATAAAGACAGCTTCAAAAGTCAACCCGTGATTTATTTCAATCAAATTGTAATTCAGAAACCGTTCAAGAGCAAGGATTGTCTGTGACCGGTCTTTTTTATCGAAGTCTATCTGAATTCTCATTTGTTGTCTGTCTTTAAAATTACGCCTAACGTCGCGCGGATTGGCGAAGTTTCATTTTTGTTGTAACGAAGTTACAAAAGAAAATGGAATTTTGCCAATCCGCAGATGTGTTGAAGGTCGCAGCGCAGCGGAGAACTTTGACACATCTGCGGATGAAATCCGCGCGACGATGTGCAAAAGGCGGAGCGGAGCGGAGACTTTTGCACATCGTTCTGGCGCTTGGCGAGGTTGCGAACTTCGGAACCGATTATTTTCTATCAAAGATAAAATTTCTTGCGAGAAATAAACGTGTATTTACTACAAAATTCGCAATCTTGCCAAACGCCTGTTGTGCGTTCGTTTTTTACCAGTTAACTAATTCTGTATATTCTTTATTTATATATTCTGGAAAGTCTTTAATTTTTTTCAATTCAGCATTTTCTGTATTCAACTCCCAAACAGATGATTTTTCACTCCAAGGGTCAGTAAGGATTTCAACTGTATTTTTATCTTTTATTCTTATTGAGTGAATCCATTCAAAGTTTTCGTTATGATATTTTATGGTTTTAGAAGGTTTCCAAAACGTCAAGTGAATTCCAGCAACAATTGCCCAATTATTTTCAGGGTCAATAATTCCGCAGCTCGGGTTACCATAAAATTGTTCATTTAGTAATATTATTCCGCTCGTTTTTTCAGTCAAAACAGATGATTCCTGTTCTATTTCAAGTTTTAATTTATCTGTTTCGTCTATTATTTTCATTTTTTTAGGTTTTGCAAAATGACGCACAACGTCAGTCTGTGAATTAACTCAAAATGGACACCTGAGAATCTGCTGTATGAAATTTTTCTCCAACAGGTATCCGAATAACTTCTCATTTCGGCTAAGTTTTTTCACAGCCTGACGTTCCGGCGCTTGGCGAGGTTGCGAACTTCGGAACCGATTATTTTCTATCAAAGATAAAATTTCTTGCGAGAAATAAACGTGAATTTACTACAAAATTCGCAATCTTGCCAAACGCCTGTTAGCGGTTGTGTTTTTTTATTCGGTTGAGTATAAAATTCCCCACGCTCCATAATTCATTTCTTTCTCGAAAATTTCTCCAACATAATATTCTCGATAAACTTCTAAATGAATTATTTCTTGTGTTTTCGGATTTCTAAAATCAATGTAATGTCTTAATCTTCCATTTTTTGTTATATAAGGCTCGTATTTTTCAACACTTTCATTAATTTTTACACTTTCAGATTTTCCGAATAATTTATTTGTTGTAATTATTAGTGAGAATGCAATTCCAAACAAAATTCCTGTCGAAAAAATAATCATCATAAAAATTGAAAATATATCTCTCGCTTTTTCTTTAAATTTATTTTTCGGAATATCCTTATCTAAAGGTTTTACACTTTTATAATAAAATTTTGGTCCAAATATTAGCAAAAAAAGAACAATTGGTAACAGTAAAAATTTTGCAGTAATTTTTAATGCTGTTGAAGTTTCAAAATATTTTATTGCAAAAAATGGATAACCAATTATTATTGCACAAATAATTATAATTAACCAAACATTTGATTTCCATTTTTCCATTCTATTCGTCTCGTTTTTTTAACATAACCGCTAACGTCAGTCTGTGAAAAAACCTCCGTTTATTTTAATCAAAAATAGGTAAAAAATTTCAATATTTCGGGAGGGAATTTGTATATTTAATGATGCAACACATCACTGGGATCGCCCGCAATCAAATGGTTTTTACGAGTTTAG
This sequence comes from Chryseobacterium piscicola, assembly GCF_900156685.1. GTDB lineage: Bacteria > Bacteroidota > Bacteroidia > Flavobacteriales > Weeksellaceae > Chryseobacterium > Chryseobacterium piscicola. The sequence goes on along the minus strand of NZ_FTOJ01000021.1, from coordinate 64 downwards.
AAGATTCGATTTTTGAAGATAATCCGGTTCGCTTTATTGATGCTTTTGTGGAGAATATCGATTT
>NZ_FTOJ01000013.1 GCF_900156685.1 Chryseobacterium piscicola | reverse complement strand
TCTTGGGTGTTTTCATAATAATTCAAATTTAAGGATTTTGAAAACACTCTCTTAGTTTTGAACTAAATCAGTCCACTTTTTGCTGACGATTTACAGAAGAAAATATGGTTTTCGGAACAGTTGCAGAACAAGCTTATTTAATGCGAAGTATTGCGGTAAGAAATGCACGAAGCAGTCGTCCGGTTTTACATTTATCGATAAGCTTTCATCAGGAAGAAAAAATTTCTGAAGAGATGCGTGAAGTGATTTTTGATAAAATTTTGGAAGAACTGGGAGCGACCAGAGACAATAATCAATTCATCATTGCTCAGCATTTTGATGCAGCACACGAACATTATCATATTGTACTTAATAAAGTCGGTTTCGACAGAAGTAATATTAATACAAGTTATATTATCAACAAATGTCAGGTTATAGCGGATAAAATAGAACTCGAAGTGGGTCTAAGAAGAACCTTGGGGCGAACCGTTGTTTATGACCCCACTAACCCTAAAGGTTTCAGGTATACAACACAAGAAGAGAGAAATGAAAAGAAAATATTTTTAGACAAAAGCGTAGGTATAAGAGATGTGAAAACATTTCTCAGAAATAATATTGATGTCTCAATGCAACAGACTTTCAATGTAAAAGAATTGCTTGAAAAGTTAGAAGAAATTGGCATTGATTGTAATGCTAATTTTAATAGTGAAGGATTTTTAAAAGGTATTTCTTTCAGATACAACAATCAAGCTTATAAGGGAACCCAATTAGGGTTAAAATCTAAAGCAATAGAAAACTATTATAGTCTGAAAAATAAAGATTCAATAGTGGAAAATGAAAAGGCGAATGAAGTGCCAATTCCTGCAGATAAAATTATAAGATCTGAAAAACAAATTTTTGATGAAACTAAAAAAGAACTTTTGACTGCTGTTGAGAAGCTGACAAATTTTGGGGATCATTATAAAAATACGACACAAGAAATAGCAGAAAAAATTAGAGCTGGAGAAAATAGAAAAGATGTATTACTTCAAACATTTGTGGATTCCAATTTTAAGATCCAGGATGATCAACTTATTTACGGAAGATATTCCTTTGATCTCAAAGTCGTTGATGATTGGATTGATAGAAGTATACTTTCTTTTCAAAAACAAGTAATGGAATTTGAGAGGAAGAAATTAGATTATGATACTCTAATGAGTCAGAATCAACAAGACATTTCTTTTTTCATGCTACCAGGCACAAGGACCAGAATTAAATCTGAAAATAAAGAATTAAAATCAAAGCAAGAGCTTGCAAAAACTCCTGAATTGGAAATTTCCGGAATCGGCAATGAGACGAGCTTTCAACAAAAAATTATTTCTCAAATTAAAAAGTATAAAGAAAAATTGCAGGACATTGAATTTAAAGAACGACTTAGAATTTCTCATGAAAGAGAAGTGGCAATAAACAAAGAAGCTGAAAAGTCACTTTCTCATTCAGATTTTAAATCGTATTCAGATAATCGAATGAAGTATAGTACTGCAGAAGATTACAAAACAAATTTTTTAGAATATTATAAGCATGAAAGTACTTTTAAAGATTTGCTTTGGTTAGACAAGCGTTTTAGTATTTTGGAAAATGAAGATGATAAAATTGAATTTTTAAAAGAAAATTTTGGACTTAATGATAAAGAAGCATTTTTTCTAAGTGAGAGATTTTTTGAATCAAATGAAAGAATAGGTATACTTAAAAAAGAGATTATCAATTGGCTTCCAGATCGATTGATAAGAGATGGGGAGAATGAAAATAAGATTGACATAGGTATGAGGTTGAGATAACTTAAATTTTTTTTCTAGAATAAATTAAGGTTCAATTAGTATTTACATCCTTGGTAAAAAGTCTTTCGCTTAGCGAGAGACTTTTTTTATTATCATTCTAATTGTTTTCGATGTTATGGAATAGATGGTCACAGATAATTTTTAAAAGATTTTTACCGGATATTGTTGTTTTGTATTGTTGCTTAGGGTGAGTAGGAGTTTCCGGATATTTCATTTTCACCCAATTTAAATCGAGTATAGGATCAAGATATCTCTTCCTGTTGGTTGAGTTGTTAGCCAATCCTATCTTCGTAAACATTTCCTCTCTACTAATCCAGTCTGTCATTTGATTAAGCATTTCAATAGCTTTATTATTAACAGCATGTTCAACAATAGAATTAACTCCGTCACTAACTCCGTCATCAATAGACTTTATAAGAGATATAACATTATCTAAACTATTGATACTTTTAGGAATACTTTTATTAATAATAGCTTTAATTTCAACTAAAGGATGTGCAGGTAATGTTGCTAAAAAATAGGTACTCTGCGTATCTGTATTGAAACTGGGTTGTGGAGAACCGTTTCTTTCCATCGCTTTATATATTGTGGGAAGACCAGTTCCTCTTCCCTCTGTAAGATCAAGTTCTTTCAAAAAATCTCCAATACGTCTGTTTCGGTAATCTCTTGCAACAATACGTTGTTGACTTTGCAATATTTGAGCATCTACTGGAGGAACAGGACCAGGGTAACTTAATATTTCTATTTTATCAGGCCATATCTGAACCTCAATAGGATTTCCTATCTCATATATTTCGCGGCCATATCATATTCCTCTGGATGTATTTATTTGGCTTGCAATAGCCAAATAAATATCTGCAAAGTGAGGACGCTTTGCAGATAGGGAAGTTGGTAATTTATGATAATAGTTCTATAAAAAGCTGGAAATTATGTTTGAAACAATACCAAATTATTTTTGCTTAAGAAAATTTTCAAAAGAATTTCCCAAATCATCTTCTACTCCTTTTACTAAAACGACTCCTGCTAAGCATTCTAATTTGAAGTCAGCTACTTTATCTACTAATCTATATAAATTGTCCATTTTTTTTTCGTTAAAAAATTTTTCAACATACAAGTCAGGATTATTCCAAGAGAAAATTCCTTGAATATATTCACAATCAGCCAGTATTAGATAAATAACATTATCTGTTTTATTATTTACAATTCTGATTGCAATCTTTTTATGGCTAATTTCATATAAAAAGAATTGAGCTTTGTCTCCTTTAAATCTTTGCAAAATCGTATTTATTCGATTTAGGCTTGTTACGATTTCCATACTATGGTTTTAAAAATTGCGTTCCATCCCAATTAACCTTACTCCCATTTTTTATAAATGTCGTTTTTTGTAGTAAAGAGGGATTACTAATTATATGATTAAATTCAAAATTGGTTATACCTGGTTTATGAAAAAATGGATTAAAACTTGAAACTTCAAATCTTATGGCATTTGCTTTATTTGCTGCTTCTAAAAATGAGGACTTAAAATGATATTTGTCGATAAAAGCTTTCCCCCAATCAACATCTGTTAATCCAGCCTTTTGCCATCCAGCCTCTCTCCAAGTAATTGCTCCTGTACCGCGATGAAGGGCCAAATCATCAGCTATTCCTAAACCTATGGTTTTCCCTTCCGCTCTTAAAACATCATCTGTAGCTTTGCCTCTAGATAACCCTATAGCTAAAATTCCTACAGCGGTTGCAGCATAAGTGTTTTCGGGCTTATTATTAGCTAAAACCAAGCCAACTACATCCCACATATTGCTCATCATTTCCACTTTAGGATGAAATCCGGAAGCACTGAAGGGATCGTATTCTGGGACTTTAGAGGTATCCATGTTATTCAAACTAACATATCTAGTACCTGGAGTGCCAATTTGAGGAGCATTACTTCCATACATTGCAGCTCCAGACATTGGAGTTGGTGTACCTGTCATATTACTTCTTCTGTCTTCGCTAAATGTAGAACCATAATTGAGGTCGGTTACTGTTCCTTTTTGATTAATATATGATCCTGATCTCCCTATACGATATAATGTTTCACAATTCTTTCCTTCAATCTGATCTGCTTGACCTGGATGCCAAGAAACATTACCATAAATATCTCTATACCAATCCTTAGGTCTACCCCCAACTTTTTCCCCCATCATTCCTGTAGGATCTGCTAAGGTAACAGGATCATTCCAAACATAAGCATGAGAGAATTGGTAATTTCAGATAACGGGTCTACAGATAGCCAGAAACTACGTTTTGGGTCGTAATATCTTGCGCCGTAATAGTAATATCCCGTAGCCATATCATGCTCCTTCACATTATATTTGTTAGGGTTATCATAGCTGAAGGTTGTGTTTTCCATCAGCATTTCACCGTACGGCATATATTCATACCAATTGGTGACAATTCCTTTACCGTTTAATAATATAGAAGCTCCGCTGAATGGCACTTTGCGGAGCAGGGCGTTTTTATCTCAGTGAATCCCCACTTTGCGGAGAAAGAAGGTTTGTATTATCAACACTGATTAATATCAAAGATTTCAATTCTATTATTCTCTAAACAAATACCATTATTTTGTTGAGCAATTTCTTCCACTAAAAAAAAACGATTTTCTCGTAATAAAAGCCACTGATATGGTTCACTTTTCTTGTAATCTGTTATGACTTCTTCATTTAAATAATTTGCTATCAGAATTCCAAGTGTAATATTATTATCAAGCCTTACGTCATTTAATTGATTCTCATCTTGAATATAAACGATTAATTCTACATTAAATTCTGAGATATTATCTAAAACCCTATTTTCATATCTAATTAAACAATCTTCTTCACTCAATAACTCTTTAACTTGCGCCTCTTTGTATCCAAAAATATCACTTAACATTTTTTCTAGATATAAATCTCTCCTTTTACTTTTTAAATAAAAAACTAACATATCATCAATATTTTTTAATAAATTCTCTGGCAAAATTAGCATCTGCTGATGAAACTTTCGCTCCTTTTAGTGCTTTATCTAAGCTGCCTGAAGGAACTCTTTTTATTAATTGAATGGCTTTTATTTGGCCTTGCGTTAAATCAATAAATTCAGGAGCTCCTCCACTTCTAGGAAATATGGTTGATCCTTGATTTTTAACACCATATCTTCTACCGTTAATAATAACATCATGACCGGATTGTTTATACCAACCCAAATTGTAACTTGCTAAATCTTTTGCCAATAATTCCCTAGGACCAACAGTTGAATCCATTGTTTTTCCTTTTGCAATGGAATTTGAGTCTAAGAAGTGTCTTGGATCCATTGTAACCTTTTTAGATCCCGAACTTGTAGCTGATGTATGTATATCAACTGCCATCTCTATAGCATCAGCGACATTGCCGCATGGAACACAAACTCTCTTAGCAATTTCTTTCATTAGAGGATTTGAATCAACCATAACATAATCAAAATGACTTCTTCCTCTGGAAGGACTTGGAGAACTTATAGTTGGAGCATTAGAACCTATATTTTTATATATATCATACCAAGCCTGTTTTGGAGGTGATTGAAGATTTGATTGTGAGTATAAATTTTCAGACCAATTCCCGTTTTCACCTAGCACAACAAAGGTACCTTTATCTGAATTGTAAGTATTATTGGTTTTACCATCTGAATACCCATCATAACCAAGTTTTTTATAATTATGTTTAGTTATCTCTTTTTTCCATTCCCACTTATCGCCTTTTCTTCCCCAATCATCTGGTTTATTTAGCTTTTCCCCCATCAACCCCGTAGGATCTGCAAAGTTAACAGGATCATTCCAAACATAAGCATAAGGAGAATTGGTAATTTCAGATAACGGGTCTACAGATAACCAGAAACTACGTTTAGGATCATAATATCTTGCTCCATAAAAATAGTAACCGGTAGCCATGTCATATTCTTTCGCATTGTATTTGTTCGGGTTGTCGTAACTGAATGTGGTATTTTCCATCAGCATTTCGCCGTATGGCATGTACTCATACCAGTTGGTCACATTACCACCATTATCTTTCTAGTGGCGTGTAATCTGCCATACATTCATCAGAAAAAAATTGCGTTCATGCTTCACAAATTTGTCCGCCTTGCATAGAAGCTGAATTATTTAACTGACTTTATTCCGCAAAGAGGCCACCTTGCGGCGCGGGAAATCCTAATTGGTATCCTTTAGAATCACTTTCTAGATCAGGGTCAATATATATTTCTTTTAAAATCAATTTCAAACTTCTTTAATCAGACTATAAAAAAATTTTAATGTTACTCCAAAAGACAATAATTTAAGATCATTATCTCCCGATAAATTCTTTTGAATCATATCAGCTGGTTGGGATATAAAAGATGTACTTGTATCTTGCGTAACCGTATTGTCTTCATCTAGGGTTGTTTCACCATCTTTATAATTAAGATATGATCCAGATCTCTATAGACGTGTGAGTTCTTCTTCATTTTTACCTTTTGTATGATCCTCCTGTTTATGCTGAGATACATTTCCAAATCGGGATCAATGCCCTAAATTACTAGACTATTGAAGACTTTAAGAGTCTGTTTAAATTTTATTCAATAAATTTTTTAAAGCGGATAATTTGACCATGTTTTCTGAATTTTCCATCAGGAGTTCATAATTCCGACACAATCTTCTATCATTATCAAACCAAGCGAAAGTTCTCTCAATAATCCATCTTTTGGAAATAGGCTTAAAATCTTTTTTCTTTTCATCGTTTCTCATCACCACATTTATTAGATAACCAAACTTATTTTTTACCTGTTCTATGACTTCGCCTCTGTAACCTCCATCAGCAAGAATAATCTTCACCGGAGATAAGAAATATGCCAAAGTTCTCATGAGAAAATCTACAGCTTTACTGTCATGAACGTTGGCTACAGTAACCATTATTGCTAATAAAAACCCGTTTTTATCAACTACCACATGTCTTTTAATTCCTTTTACTTTTTTATTCCCGTCAAAACCATTTAATGCACGGTTGTTCCCCCATCTTACACTTTGACTATCCATTATACCTAAACTTGGTTCTTTTTTTTGATTTCTTTTTAATCTGATTTTTTCCCGTAATTTAGAAAGAAGCAGGGGTCAGTCGACGAAACGGAAAATATAGCACGTTAAGGATAGAATCTATTAAATAATTATTTTTTATAGACTGAATAAATTACTTTCTATTGTAAACCTTTATTTCCACATTTCTTTCTCTTAAATATTTATACATTGTCATTTTTGAAATCTTCAAGTCGGCAGCAATTTCGTTGACACTTTTTATCCCCTCATTATAATAATTTTCTGCAATAATAGCTTTTTGCTGAGCTTCCTTACTTAATCCTTTCCTGCGACCTCCTTTCTTACCTCTTTCCCGTGCTGCCTCCAAGCCTGCTTTTGTTCTTTCCCTGATTAGATCCTTTTCAAATTCTGCAAAGGATGCGGAAATATTAAAAAATAATCTTCCTTGCGGAGTCGTAGTGTCTATGTTGTCATGCAAGCTTTGTAGAGCTACATTTTTAGAATTTAATATTTCGACAATTTCTAACAGGTGTTTTAAAGATCTTCCAAGTCTGTCTAATTTATAAACAACTACAACATCACCCTTACGAATTTGCTCTAATAATTTTTTGAGTTGTGGTCTTTCCTTTGTAGCTCCGGAAACTGTTTCCTTAAAAATCATTTCACATCCTAATTTATTTAAAGCGTCTTCCTGCAGATTATAATTTTGATCCTGTGTTGATATTCTGATATATCCAATTTTCATAAGTATAGATAATTGCATTAAAAATTTAAATAAATATACTCAATTTATTATACTAGTTTTTTTTACTTATTTTTATTTTAAAACGTAATTTTCAGAAAACACAAAAAAGTACAAGTAAACGGACGTTTTATTTTACTTAAGAAAAAATATTTTTATGCCTAGAAAACAAGTATTATCAGAGTTTGAGATAAAAGAGTTAATTAAAATTCCAGAAACTGATGAAGAATTAATCATCAACTATTCTTTATCGGAAAATGATTTTTCAATAATAAAAAATCATTGTAGAACAAACACCAATAAGTTGGGATTTGCAGTTAATCTCAGTTATATGAGACATCCAGGGATTATTTTAGCTCCTGAGTTATATCCTGATCGACAAATCTTACAGTTTATTAGCAGTCAACTAGGAATAAATGTTTTAGAATGGGAAAACTATGGAAAAAGAGAGCAAACAAGGAGAGAATATATAAGCATACTGCAATCTGTTTATGGATTTCGAATATTTACAATCATAGATTATACGGTCTACAAAGGGTTGTTACAAGAAATAGCTCTCAAAACAGATAAAGGATTTGTTGTGGCAGAAGAATTAGTTAAATTTCTTCGTAAAAATAAAATCTTACTCCCTGCAACTGGAACAATTGAAAGGCTTTGCTCGGAAGCTCTTATTAATGCGGAAAAGCAAATTTATGATAGCCTGAGTTCTTCATTGTCCAATCATCAGAAACAGTTATTAGATGCTCTTCTCAACTTACAGGAAAAAAGCAGCATCAGTCAACTAAATTGGCTCAAGCAATCCCCACAGGCGGTCAATTCAAAGTTTTTACTGATGCATATAAAGAGGTTGAAGACAATAAAAGAGATCAATCTTCCAAAAGATATTGGTAAGGATATTCATCAGAACCGATTACTAAAAATAGCCAGAGAAGGAAGACAGATGACACCACAGCATCTAAGGGATTTTGAAGAATCCAGGAGATACGCAACATTGGTGGCAATACTTCTGGAAACCAAAGCTTCCATCATCGATGAAATCATAGAAATGAATGATAAGATCATCGGTTCTTTGTTCAGATATGCCAAGAATACGCAAACTCAAAAAATGCAGGATTCCGGAAAATCCATGGGTGAGCAGCTCGGTATATTTTTTAAAGTTGGCAGCGCACTTCTGGATGCCAAGGAAACAGGAGAAGATCCTTTCGATGCTGTTGAGTCAGTTATTTCATGGGACGCTCTGGCTCAAAGTATTTCAGAAGCCAAGAACTTAACAGCTAAACAAAATTTTGACTCTCTTTATTTTATATCCGATAAATACTTTACGATAAAAAAATATGGTGGAGAATTTCTGAAAGAGTTGGAACTCCGCTCTGCCCCTGTAGCAGAAGATATTCTAAAGGCAGTAGGTATCTTGATTGACCTGTATGAAGGAAAAATAAAAAAACTACCGGAAAAAATTCCATCAGGTTTTATCAGAAAAAGATGGGAAGAACTGGTATTTACAGAGAACGGTATAGATAGAAAGTTTTATGAACTATGTATATTTTCTGAACTGAAAAACCATTTGCGTTCCGGTGATCTTTGGGTACAGGGTTCAAGACAGTACAAAGATTTTGAAGATTATCTTATTCCTGCAGGCAGATTCGTTGAAATGAAAGATGAAAATCAAGTTCCTCTGGATGTAGCATTGAATGCAGAAGAGTTTCTTTCGGAGCGAATGGAACTTCTTTCAAATAAAATACAAATAGTATGTAAGCTCATTGAAAATAATGAACTCCCTGAATCTTCTATTATTAATGACAGAATAAAGATTAAACCTCTTGAAAATACAGTTCCTGAAGAAGTTGAAGTTTTAGCAAAAAAAATATACAGTCTGCTTCCTCTTATTAAAATCACAGATCTTTTGAAAGAAGTCGATCAGTGGACGGGCTTTACAGATCAGTTCATTCATCTGAAATCCGGAAATAAAGCCAGTGACAAAAATTTGTTACTCACTGTAATACTGTCAGATGCCATTAATTTAGGTTTAAGAAAAATGTCGGAAGCTTCTCCGGGAACTTCCTATGCAAAACTCTCATGGCTTCAGGCGTGGCATATCCGAGACGAAACGTATTCTTCAGCTTTAGCGAAAATTATCAATACTCAATCCGATCACTCATTTTCTTCTTACTGGGGAGAGGGCAAAACATCTTCTTCGGACGGTCAAAGGTTTGCTACAGGCAGTTATGCGCAGAGAACCGGAAATATTAATCCAAAATATGGAAGCAGTCCCGGAGTTCAGTTTTACACTCATATCTCCGACCAATACGCACCTTTTCATACCAAGGTTATCAATGTAGGAGTAAGGGATGCAACCTATGTTTTGGATGGGCTTCTCTATCATGAATCTGAACTGCAGATAGAAGAACATTATACGGATACTTCGGGGTTTACCGATCATGTATTCGCTTTGATGCAGTTACTGGGATTTAAATTTGCTCCAAGAATCAGAGATTTGAATGATAAGAAGTTATTTATTCCTGAAACATCTACGAGCTATTCTGCGTTATCAGAACATATAGGAGGAACCATCAACAGTAAAAAGATTATTCAAAACTGGGATGAAATTCTAAGATTGGCTGCTTCCATAAAAAATGGAACTGTTACGGCTTCACTGATTGTCAAGAAGATTGGAAGTTATCCACGGCAGAACGGACTGGCTGTAGCATTACGAGAATTGGGTAAAATAGAAAGAACTTTATTTATGCTCGACTGGTACATGAGTCCGGAACTTAGACGCAGAGTTACCGCAGGACTTAATAAAGGTGAAGCCAGAAACGCTTTGGCAAGAGCTGTATATTTTAACAGGTTTGGAGAAGTCAGAGAACGAAGCTTTGAAAATCAACGGTATAAGGCAAGCGGTCTTAATCTGGTTACTGCTGCTATTGTTCTATGGAATACGGTTTATATTGAAAAAGCAGTGCAGCACCTGAAAGAACAGGGCGAAGAAATTAATGAAGAATTACTTCAACACCTTTCTCCTTTAGGATGGGAACATATTCACCTTACCGGAGACTATGTTTGGGAAGATCGTATCAAGTTTAAAAAAGGAGAGTTTAGATCGCTAAGAAATTCTTTATAATAATCACTCTTATCACATTAAGATAAGAGTGATTATAAAAAACTATATATTTCTAGTTTTTAATGAACTTTTTAGTGTACGCAGATTCTTTTGTGTTTACTTTCAGTATATATGATCCGTTTTGTAAATGTGAAATAGAGATCTCTTTTTTCCCGGAAACATCTTTTAAAATCAATTTTCCGGAAAGATCAAAAATTTCAATTGATTTTACGACTTCTTTTATTTTGATATTAATGAAATCTGAAGTGGGGTTAGGATAAACATCTATTTTATCGTTATAATTGTTTTCCGAAGTAGAAAGAAGATCAGCATTTAAAATTTTAATGTTATCCATTGTAAAACCAGATCCTTCGTTATCATAAACGAAGTTGAGAACATTAAACCCCATAACACTATTTGAAATAGGTTGGCTTCCGAGTAAGATATTGTTTAAATAATAAGTTACGGTGTGTGTTGCCAAATTTGCAATTAGTTTAAAATTATACCACGTATTTGCAGAAATGTTTACAGATGTAGCTACACCATCGTCTATAACTCCGTTATATACAAGCAGTCCGCCTTGACTTGGCTCAATGTTGAAACCGCCTACGATATTATCGTCAAGATCTTGTACAACCATATGATATTCTGAAGATCCAACAGCAGAAATTTTGTAATCAAACGAATATTCGGTCTTTGTAAAACCAGAAATACTTTTTGTAACCCCTCCACTGGTACCACTACTATTACTTGTAACAGTCACAGAGTTTGAACCAATTGATGCTGTGGTATTTATCACTTTAGCACTACTCGTAGTAACGCCTCCCCATCTCGACCAGCCCTGTTGGCCTGGAAGATTTCCTAACGTGTATCCTTCAGAAGTTTCAAAAGAAATGTTTTGACTGAAAGCAAATAGACTTAAGGTTATTGCAAAAATTAAAAGTAGTTTTTTATCCATATTTGAAATTTTTTATTTGTTATAAAAAAGAGTCCGTTTTTACTAGGTATGAAACGGACTCTTAATCTTTTTCTTTAATAGCAATTGCCACCACAATCAGTAGCATTCTGATAATCTTCAGAAGTTATTGAATAAGTTTCTACTTGTTCATCATTGAAACTTATATTAAACAAATTTCTAATATTTTCATTATAAATAATCGGATAGGGATTATTAGGAATATTAGCACATGTTGGACACTGTTCTGAGAATACAGTAAAAAGATTTATATGGTTATTATTGTAAATTACACCTACATGAGTAATACTTCCAGCTGCTGTTGCTTTAAACAATCCTGTCATATTAAAGCCAGCTGCACCTGGTGGCTTATACGTATATTTTTTGGTGAATTTTTCGTTATTCGCTAGTGTAATGGCATTTTCCATTTCAGGAACACCATTTATGTAAGGTACTAATTTGATATTTTGTCCAGCATTATTTGATATACTATATGTATAATCAATACTTTCCCCCTGATCAGTTCCACAGCATATCGTAAGCAAACCAAAACTTAGTAATAGTAGTGTTTTCATTATTTTTAATCTTGCCAGTTAGCAAATAATTCATCTACAAAAGGTCTAGTAGGTTTATTAGGATACATTACTTTAACTTTATCTCTATAGTCGTTCCAATATCTCGCGCCTGATAAAGCATTTTCCAGCTCTTTAATTGTATATCCATCTACTTGATCCATTGGATAGCCTGCTCCAAAAATCCTTCTTTGATTAACAGTATCTGTCATATCATAAATCCCAGAAGTATATAAATTCTCTGCTGCGATAGTTCTAAATTGATAATTTTGATAATTTAAAGTAAGATTTTGATAAACTAAATAATTTGGATTATTAAATCTTATCCTATATCTTTCTAGAGTCATAAGAATTTCCACTGCAGTTGGCCAACTCTCCAATAATCTACGATTTCTTTTTCTCACTTGTGTATTTCCAGATAAAAAAGAATCTTGCACAATATCATTATAAGATGATCTATCTTTTACAGAGTGCAAAGCATGGCTTAATTCATGAATTGTAGTCCCATATACTTGATCAGATGGTTTTCCATAATCTTTTATATGAACCTGAGCTGAAAGTCCAAATGTAATTTCACTTCTTAAATGAGAAAAGGAAGATGTAGGACCAGAATTTGATAATCTACCTGCAATTTTTATCTGAGTCTGTCTGCCAAAATTATAAAAATGATTATTCATTGGAGGTGATATTAGAGCAAATCTATTTCCATAATAGAAGTCATGGGCTGCTTGGTGTATTAAAGCGTGATATTCATCTTTACCTCCATTTAGGATAGGATGCCAAGACTGTTGTTTCACATCGGGACCATGTGTTTCTGCCTGAAAAAAAGATCCATCACGAACGCTATAATTATATCTTTCCCACTGAATAACATATCGAGCTTTTCCACGAACAGAAGAAGTGGAAAAATTTCCGTTTCCATCTGTTATTCCTTGTGCAACAGTAAACCATTGTCGCATTAAAACTTGAGCGCCGGTTACGGGTCTTAACCCGGCTATATCATCCTGGACGCGTATGCTTCCACTAGGATACCATTTAGTTCCAAAAATCCATCTCGCTTGCGGGGTTGAATTTTCTGTCAGCAACTCATTCTCGTTACCTGTTTGTTCGTAAGCAGAAAATAAAAGATTATTGAAAAGATCTGTTTTATTTTCAACTCTACCCGTTACCTCATATTCTTTGTAATCTTTAATATCAGCAAAATATTGATCCTGTTCAGGAATATATAATTCACTTAAAATTTCATGTTTTACGTTAGGAAGAATTTTTCCAACAGGAACTGCAGTATAATATACTGAAATAGTATCTCTATCTGGATTTCTATTTTCCAAGTATCCTTCTCTATACTCTGCATCTAACCTATAATCAAAATAATGAATTGTAGAGTCCCGTTTTAGTAATCCCACCTCTTCTTCATTTTCAGGAGTAAATTTAAGATAATAATGAGTGGTATGAATATCAAATTCTCCGAACCCATATTCAGGATTTTTATCTTTTATGGTTTGAAAAGCTTTTGTCATATTTTCCGTAGAATATGGATTCTCTAACATAATCGAATCTCCCGAAAAAGTTCTCGCTGAAAGAGTATTGTTCAATTCCTCTTTAAAAGCTTGTTCATTTTGGACTTCTGCTAATTCGTCCTTACACGAAATTTGAAAGGAAATTAACCCTATTGAAAGGACATAAAGAAATAATTGCCTCAGTTTTAATTTGTCGTTTTGTTTTATCATTATTATAAATTTTTAACTAGCTAAATATAAAATAAAAACTGAATTTCAGAATAAATAATTATACTGATTTTTTATACTCAAATCTTTAATGAAAATTCGTTAACTGAATAGTTATAATAAATTACTTATCAATACTTAATAGATTCCATCATTAACGTGCTATGTTTTCCGTTTCGTCGACTGACCCCTGTTCAGAGCTTCCGTTGTGATTTTGATCTGTTCTACCGTTTCCGCAGGACTGAGCCTTGCCGGATTTTGATTGTTGTTTTCTTCCATAATAGCATTTTTTTATTTTAATATGACATTCCTCTGTCTTTTCCAATGCTTTTTGCGAGGTCTAAGGCAATTTTTTTAATCTTCAGTTTCGGATCGATGTCGCTTAATTTAAAACCCTGTTTTGTTACTTTTTCTAAAACTGAAGGATTTATATTAATGTCGGCTTTCGGGATGATCCTTGCACCGTTCAAGCCTTTGGCGTTTTCGCTGATCTGCATAATATAGCCCCGATTATCCATTCTTGAAACAAGATCGCCCAAGCTCCGACTTTGACTTTTTTCCTCAAGAAGTACATTTTTTATTTCTGCTTTCTTCTCTCCGCTGATCTCCTTTGCGGTCTTCCAGTTTCGCTCTTTTGACAAGATTTCTGCATGGTCTGCAGCTCGTGTTCCGAGATTATGGCTGGTAACCTTATTTTTGCCCTGCTTATCGATACGGTTGGCGATAATATGCAGGTGCTTATCGTCCGTACTTTGGTGCAGATGCACTAAATATTGATTGTCTTTTCCGATGCCTTCACGCTTTAAATAGTCCTCTGCGAGCTTCGCCCAATCGGTAAGGCTCAAATTTTGGCTGTATTCCTTTGGGGGCGAGATCACAGCAGTAACGTATTTTTTCTCCGTTCTCGTATTACAGTCTGCAATTTCTTTAAATTCCGCAAAAAGGTCTTTTGGTTTCTCTCCGGAAAGCCTGTTCCGGCACACTTCAACACTCTGCTCCTTATCGCTCTGTTGGTACTGAATCGATGTAGGACTTACATTTCTTGTAGATGCCGAGATTACCATTTGACCTGTGTTCTTATGCCTTTAATCGTTGCTTCAATTTCTTCGAGCAGATCTGCTCGTTCTTTTTCGGTAAACATTTCTTTCTTCATATAATTGGCGATTCTCCGGAAGTTGGTTGCATATTCTGTGAGCGTATCGTTTTTTTCATAGTCCGGAATTTCTTTTTCTAAGAGAATGATCCGGCTGTAATCGGTAAGCTTCAGATGTTTTTTATCTGCTCTTTCTTTTAGCATTTTCATTTCAGAAACGGTAAAACGAAGGGCTAAACGCTCTGACTTTGATGCGGAAAGCTTCGGGCGACCGCCAAGCTTTCCTTGCTCTCTATATTGATTTTGCCTATCGACTTTCTTAAAATCTTCTATAAATTCAGATTCCCAGTCTGCCATATTTTGACCTTCCATAAGTTCGAGGTATTTTGTATATTAGTGCATCGAAATAATTTTTTTTCAACTTTTTAATTTTTCATAAATTAATAAATTTTCAGCTCCTTGTGCACAGAGGAGCTGTTTTTATTTTCTTCCTTTTTTATTGTTTTTTCCGACTATAAAAATGTCTCAGGCACAGCCTGTCTTTAAGCGGTATGTTTGTCCGTTTATGACGATAGGAATGAACCAAGTTGTCCTTTTGTGGCAAAAATCTACAACGAAGTGTAGGTTTTTGACGTCAAAAGGTACTACTTGCCCTTACTAAAAACATGTATCAGTATACCAAATTTAGCAATTTCTTTTTTATTCTGCAACCTATGCTTATTTTACCCAGGTACAGCTCCCCATAATTCCAAAATGTCGCTCAGCTCTTACCTATTATCAAACAGTCCAAAATGATAATACTTCAGATTGCCCACAAACAAAAATTTAAAATACGGAACAGTTAAGAATACCCCAAATATTCTGCAAATAATAAAGGGCAAAAACAGAAAAGCTGAAGGGCAAATTCAGATTACTTCCGGAAGCGATATCGCCATCAGACAGCCGAACAGCTTACCAAATCACCACACTAATAATAGTTTATATCTATCAATTTATACTATGTACTACATAGTATTTGCCCGCAACCCGATTTATTAGAAACTCTGTTTTTCTTCCTTTTGTTTTTCTTTCACCCTGCACATCACAGAATGTCCGGAAAATTTTCGCTTCAATGGAAAAGATAAAAGTCCGATTGAACAAACGTATTCTTTTAAAATATTTATTACTTTCTTATTTTACTATTTTAAGGTCTTGTAAGTTACTAAATATCAAAATATTGCAAGTTTAAAAACGACCTTTTATAAGTTTAAAACGACCTTTTATAAGTTTAAAACGACCTTTTATAAGTTTAAAACGACCTTTTATAAGCTAAAAACGACTTTTTATAAGCTGAACACGCTATATATTATCGACAGATGTTTTTAAATGCCGTTTTTATTATTATATTTGTTTCTAAAAAAAGCAGTTATGCAATTGATTGACGTAAACAAAGATGATAAACTTGTTTTTCAACACAATGTAATCACTTCCGGTAGATATGATTATTCAGCCTGTATGTTAGATATTCTTTTTATGGTGCTTTCTTGTCTTGAAAAAGATAAGTTGGAATATACGATCCATACTCACGATATTGAAGTAATTACAGGACGTAAATGGAATTATAAGCAATTAAGAGATGCTACCGAAGATATTGGAAGTAGAATGTTTGAGATAGAAACACCAGAAAAATATCGTCAACTTTGGCTTTTTGAATATGTGGATTATATTAAAGGGTCAGGCTCTTTTACTATTAAAATAAACGAAACAGCTAAACCTTACTTTTTTGATCTTAAAAATAATTTCACAGCTTTACAATTAAAATCTGTTTTAAACTGCTCTTCAAAATATGCTAAAAGATTGTACGCAATTGCTTGTCAATGGAGGAGTATAGGAACAAAAAGATTTGAAATCCCGGAACTCAAAAAAATGCTTGGATTAATTGACAAAAAAGGTAACGAACAATTTGAAAGAATAAGTGATTTTAAAATTAAAGTTTTGGATATTGCCCGAAAACAAATTTCAGAAAATACAGATATTGAACTTGATTATGAATTGAAAAAAAAAGGGAGAGAGTTCTATTGGATTACCCTACATATTAATTCACAAAAATTCAAACAATTGGAGATTGACTTTGAAAAACCAATAAACATTCAAAAATTTGCTTCAAAATTGGTCACCTATGGCTTCAGCCAGGAACAGGCGGAGCTGATTGCCGGAAAAGAAAAAGAAAAGGATTTTGATATCTTAATTACAGAGTTGAATGAGAAGATAAGACAGAGAAAACTAAAAATTGAAAATTCTGTCGGTTACTTGGTAGGTGTATATCAGAAAAAAGGTATTTTACCTGTAAAGAATTAATTATATATTTGCATATAAATATATATACATATAAACATATATGCCTTATTTTATTCTTACTACACATCAAAAAGGAGGTGTTGGAAAATCAACACTAACTTATAACCTTGCTGTACATCTTAAAGCCAAAGCAAAGGTTTGTATTGTGGATATGGATGTGCAGGGGTCTTTATCTGATTTTAAAGATTTTTCTCCTGTTCCCATTCTCTCCCCAGACAAATTACCGGAACTGAAAAATTCTGATCTTGATTTTGTTTTTATTGATACTCCCCCATATCTATCCAATAAACTGCCTGAGCTGTGCAGTCTTGCCAATATAATTATTATTCCTACAAAAGCAGGGGTTTTTGATGTTCTTGCAATTAGGTCGACTATTGAGATAGTAAAACAATCTAAAGGAGAAAAAAAGGCACTCATTGTCTTCAATATGGTTAAGCCCAATACTTCTTTAACTGAAGAAATTAAATCTCAATTGAACGAATATAATATTACAGTTGCTCAAACAATGGTTTCCGATTTGGTGGTTTTTTCTCGTTCAGCTCTGCATAATGGAGTAGAAGATAATAAAAAAGCTCTATCCCAAATAGAAGCATTAACAAATGAGATTTTAACAGTATTAGCAATATAGCATATAAATATATGCACATATAAACATATAAGTATATAAGTATATGACAAAAAAAGATAATTCAACAAGTAATTTATTAGGAAAAATCCTTTCTCAAAAGGCTACAACTCCAATACAGGAAAATAAGAACGGTATTATAAAACCAATTGAAAAGACTTTTTTATTATCACTTCCTGAAACAAAATTGCAACAGTTAAAACAAATGGCTTTGGATAAAAAAACCACCGTGAGAAATTTAATAAACTCTGCCATTGATGAAAAATATTTTAATGAAACAACGGATTAAGGATTAGATAATCTTTAATCCGTTGCTTTAAAAATGAAGTAGTCCGGTATCTGAACTTCTACATTCTTTTTAACTGTTACGGAATACATAATTACTCCTGCTAATAAAATTAGCGCTCCCACTATTGCGACAGGGTGGGGTTTCAATTGTTTAATAAAATCTTTCATATTATATATATTGCTTTTTAAATAAATAGTTTGTTTTTCCAAAAGTACTATCGGCTTTAAAAATTCCTTGAACTTATATTATACAACGGGAACCATAAAAAGCGACCAATTCTTAAAATTATTTTCAAATTTTATTATAATCCAAAGATAATATCACATTTATCCTTTTGCCTTTTTGCTTAATTTATCGCTCACACGCACCTCAAAAGAGTTCTTTACATAGTCTCTCCTTAAACCACCTATAATTTACTGATTATTAGTATTTTGGGTTTAAAATAGCTTGTTTTTTATTGCAAGAATTTGTATCTTAGAGCTTTAAAACCTTGCAAATATGTTGGGGAAAAATCCAGAAAAGAAGCCAGAATTATTCCGCCCAATGTTGGTGGATTTTATTGACCACGAGCATGAACTTGTTCTACTTTCAGAAAAAATAGATTGGAATTATTTTGAGAAAGAATTTTCGCCCTTGTATTCCAAAGTGGGCAATCCGAGCCATCCGATTCGGTTTATGGTGGGTTGTTTGCTACTGAAACATTTGTATAATTTGGGCGATGAGACGTTGGAAAAAGCCTGGATCATGATCCTTATATGCAGCATTTTTGTGGCAGGGTTTTCTTTGAACACGAATTTCCTTGTGACCCGAGTAATTTTGTTCATTTCCGAAAAAGAATTGGCGAAAAAGGTATCGAAAAAATCTTTGCCTACAGCGTAAGAATGCACGATGCCAAGACGAACACCTCAAATTTTGTTTTGTCCGATACTACCGTTCAGGAGAATAATACCTCTTTTCCTACCGATGCAAAATTGTGCAAAAAAGTGATTGATTATTGCAACAAAATAGCCGGAAATGAAGGCATAAAACAAAGACAACGCTACACAAAAGTCAGCAAACAAATGGTGCGCAACACCTACAACGGAAAACATCCCAAGCGGGCAAAAGCGGCAAGGAAATCTCAAAGACAGCTCAAAACCATCGCCATGAGACTGATTCGTGAATTGCAACGGAATTTTAATGCAGAACAGCAAGAATTTTATAAAGACTTAATGACATTGTACACCAAGGTTGTCACACAAAAAAGAAACGATGCCGATAAAATTTACAGCATTCACAAGCCTTTTACCCGATGTATTGCCAAAGGAAAAGCGCATAGCCAGTATGAATTTGGGAATAAGGTAGGTTTGATAACCACCGCCAACAAAGGCAAGAAAATCATTCTCGGGATTAAAGCATTTTTGCAAACTCCTTACGATGGTCACACCATAGAACCACTTTTGGAACAGATGGAAACCAGTGGTCAAAAGCTCCCAAAAGAACTCGTTTACGATAGAGGTGGCAGAGGAAAATCAGAAATAAAGGGCGTGAAAATCTCCATCCCAAGCACTCCAAGAAAAAAAGACACTGTTTATCAAAAGCAGACAAAGCGCAAAAAATTTAGAACCAGAGCGGCAATAGAACCTATCATCGGACATTTAAAAACCGATTTTAGGCTGGCAAAAAATTACTTCATGGGAGAAACGGGACCACAAATCAATGCATTACTAGCTGCAACCGCTTGGAACATGAAGAAAATGATGGAACTACTGAAACACAAAATTATTTTCTTATTTTATACGATACAAATTATGCTGTTTTCTAATCCTGTTTTTAAAAATAAATTAAATAGTGGGTTTTGTTAAGGAACGACTACATAAAGATAAATTTTGAAGAAAGTATCTGTATCTTTATTAATTAAAATTTCTATAAGGGCATCGGGACATCTAAAAAGACGGATTCCCAAAAATAATATCATACTGAAGCTTTTACCTTTTTGCTTAATTTCTTCAGTACAAATAGAAAAAATCTCCAATTCTTCTGAAAGGACACGTTTTTACACTTCTTTGTAAACACCATGAATAAAGGATTTGAAAGTATATCACATGATTTCTAATAAAGTTGTGACGCATTCGGAGCGCTGACAGAGATAAAGATAAATTTTGCAGGTGTCGTCTGTTCCGCAAGGTATTACCGCCTTTCAGAAACTTCTGTTACATTAAAAAAGTCACCATTTTTTTTACCCAATTTTGTGTCTTTTTTTGCCTGAGAAATTTTGAACTAAGGAGCAACGAACGGTAGTCGTTTTTTCAAGACGATTGAAAATCTTAAAACAGAGTTAGACTTTTTGAGATTTAATTTTGCTCAGCAGACCGAAACAAGTAAATCTCTGGTGCAGAGCTTGAGAAAAAAACTTTATCGGAGCCAAAGAAAAAGGACTTGATAAGGATTAGTAAATATAATACTCCTAATTATATTTATTCTTAAACTCATATTTGAAATTTTGAATTAAAAACTTACAAATAATAACATTAATTATTGATTATCAGGCTTTTACAAAAAAATTTATTTTTCTTGCATGTTTGATTTATTTTTATACTTTTACGGCACTAATAATAATTATGAAAAAAACTAAATTAATAGCAGCTATGGGGATTGCTGTTACATCATTTTTTAAACAAGAAGGAAATTCTTACCAAAATGAAGTGTACTAACACAAGTAAAAGCATTGAGAAAAAACTTCTCAATGCTTTGTTTTTACTTTTATCTATTTTTGCTTTTTCTCAAGATTATCATTTAAAATTTGGGGTAAAAGCAGGATGGAATTATTCTAATGTCAATGCTATCGATGATAAAGGAGAACCTTCAGGATATTTAAGCAATGGGGGAGAATTATATGGTGGAATTGTTTTAGAAAAACAAATTTCAGAAAAAGCTTATATACAGTCAGGATTTATTGCATCATATACAGACGCCATCACTTTTATCGAACTTCCTGTCTTATACAAATATAATTTTTATAAAAATTTTTCTGTAATTGCTGGACCTAAAATAAATTATATTCCTGACGATGAAACAAGCCAACCTTACAATTTCAAAAGAAGATTTGGTATAAGTGTAGATTTAGGCATTGATTTTAAAATTTCAAATCATTTCACTGCGGAAGGCATTTTTTCAAAAGGCTTAACAGAACAATACGATGATCTTATCTTAACATATTATGATGCTAGAAGAGATGTTTATAGATTGGGAATAATCTACTATTTTTAATCTAAATAAGTTTTAACAACCATATAAAAAGCATTCAAATGGATGCTTTTTTAATTTCCTGTACTAATTGGAAGTGCATAACACTTATATTATATAAGTCTAAATTCGGAACATTTATCATAGTACAAATATAAAATAGACAACATTTTGAACTGTTTAGAAATACAAATTTCTCCCGAATATATGTTGAGAGAATTTATAATTCTCCTCAACATATATGAGTAGGCGAAGCCGATTTATGCGCAATTCTTCAAAATCCGGATTGTTTAATCGCTTTGCTTTACTGGAGGTTTACTCGGATAAAAAAAATTGAGCGATTCTCACCGTCTTAAAACACAGTAATAGTCGGAAAAAACATTTTATTTCTTTCCTTTTTTGAAATCCTGATAGCCTTTATAATAGATTTCTAATGATTCGCTGTCTTTTGGGTTTGACTTCTGCCAAGCTCTCAGAACCTGCGACTGTTCAACATAGCTGTCCCATTTCGATTTTTCTACAATAACCTTTCCGGAACTTTCAATTTCCTGAAGGACTTGCGCCCTGATCTCCTGTTTTGTCCTTACGCTTTCTTGGTAATATTTCATTCCGGAAGATGCGCCGAATACTGCCAGTCCCAAACTGCAAAATAGAATGAACACAGAACCCCAAAATATAGGCTTATAATGCTTAAAATAATCTTTATAAGCTTCCATTTTCTTAATATCTTCCGGTGAGACATTAATCCGGATGTCTGAAATTTTGTTTTCAATTTCCGCCAAACTGTGATCGATCAGCATTTTGCTTTCCCTTAACTTTTGATCTATTCCGGAAATTCCGGAGTTTAATTTTTGAGTTTCCCTGTTCAGGGGTCAGTCGACGAAACGGAAAATATAGCACGTTAAGGATAGAATCTATTAAATAATTATTTTTTATAGACTGAATAAATTACTTTCTATTGTAAACCTTTATTTCCACATTTCTTTCTCTTAAATATTTATACATTGTCATTTTTGAAATCTTCAAGTCGGCAGCAATTTCGTTGACACTTTTTATCCCCTCATTATAATAATTTTCTGCAATAATAGCTTTTTGCTGAGCTTCCTTACTTAATCCTTTCCTGCGACCTCCTTTCTTACCTCTTTCCCGTGCTGCCTCCAAGCCTGCTTTTGTTCTTTCCCTGATTAGATCCTTTTCAAATTCTGCAAAGGATGCGGAAATATTAAAAAATAATCTTCCTTGCGGAGTCGTAGTGTCTATGTTGTCATGCAAGCTTTGTAGAGCTACATTTTTAGAATTTAATATTTCGACAATTTCTAACAGGTGTTTTAAAGATCTTCCAAGTCTGTCTAATTTATAAACAACTACAACATCACCCTTACGAATTTGCTCTAATAATTTTTTGAGTTGTGGTCTTTCCTTTGTAGCTCCGGAAACTGTTTCCTTAAAAATCATTTCACATCCTAATTTATTTAAAGCGTCTTCCTGCAGATTATAATTTTGATCCTGTGTTGATATTCTGATATATCCAATTTTCATAAGTATAGATAATTGCATTAAAAATTTAAATAAATATACTCAATTTATTATACTAGTTTTTTTTACTTATTTTTATTTTAAAACGTAATTTTCAGAAAACACAAAAAAGTACAAGTAAACGGACGTTTTATTTTACTTAAGAAAAAATATTTTTATGCCTAGAAAACAAGTATTATCAGAGTTTGAGATAAAAGAGTTAATTAAAATTCCAGAAACTGATGAAGAATTAATCATCAACTATTCTTTATCGGAAAATGATTTTTCAATAATAAAAAATCATTGTAGAACAAACACCAATAAGTTGGGATTTGCAGTTAATCTCAGTTATATGAGACATCCAGGGATTATTTTAGCTCCTGAGTTATATCCTGATCGACAAATCTTACAGTTTATTAGCAGTCAACTAGGAATAAATGTTTTAGAATGGGAAAACTATGGAAAAAGAGAGCAAACAAGGAGAGAATATATAAGCATACTGCAATCTGTTTATGGATTTCGAATATTTACAATCATAGATTATACGGTCTACAAAGGGTTGTTACAAGAAATAGCTCTCAAAACAGATAAAGGATTTGTTGTGGCAGAAGAATTAGTTAAATTTCTTCGTAAAAATAAAATCTTACTCCCTGCAACTGGAACAATTGAAAGGCTTTGCTCGGAAGCTCTTATTAATGCGGAAAAGCAAATTTATGATAGCCTGAGTTCTTCATTGTCCAATCATCAGAAACAGTTATTAGATGCTCTTCTCAACTTACAGGAAAAAAGCAGCATCAGTCAACTAAATTGGCTCAAGCAATCCCCACAGGCGGTCAATTCAAAGTTTTTACTGATGCATATAAAGAGGTTGAAGACAATAAAAGAGATCAATCTTCCAAAAGATATTGGTAAGGATATTCATCAGAACCGATTACTAAAAATAGCCAGAGAAGGAAGACAGATGACACCACAGCATCTAAGGGATTTTGAAGAATCCAGGAGATACGCAACATTGGTGGCAATACTTCTGGAAACCAAAGCTTCCATCATCGATGAAATCATAGAAATGAATGATAAGATCATCGGTTCTTTGTTCAGATATGCCAAGAATACGCAAACTCAAAAAATGCAGGATTCCGGAAAATCCATGGGTGAGCAGCTCGGTATATTTTTTAAAGTTGGCAGCGCACTTCTGGATGCCAAGGAAACAGGAGAAGATCCTTTCGATGCTGTTGAGTCAGTTATTTCATGGGACGCTCTGGCTCAAAGTATTTCAGAAGCCAAGAACTTAACAGCTAAACAAAATTTTGACTCTCTTTATTTTATATCCGATAAATACTTTACGATAAAAAAATATGGTGGAGAATTTCTGAAAGAGTTGGAACTCCGCTCTGCCCCTGTAGCAGAAGATATTCTAAAGGCAGTAGGTATCTTGATTGACCTGTATGAAGGAAAAATAAAAAAACTACCGGAAAAAATTCCATCAGGTTTTATCAGAAAAAGATGGGAAGAACTGGTATTTACAGAGAACGGTATAGATAGAAAGTTTTATGAACTATGTATATTTTCTGAACTGAAAAACCATTTGCGTTCCGGTGATCTTTGGGTACAGGGTTCAAGACAGTACAAAGATTTTGAAGATTATCTTATTCCTGCAGGCAGATTCGTTGAAATGAAAGATGAAAATCAAGTTCCTCTGGATGTAGCATTGAATGCAGAAGAGTTTCTTTCGGAGCGAATGGAACTTCTTTCAAATAAAATACAAATAGTATGTAAGCTCATTGAAAATAATGAACTCCCTGAATCTTCTATTATTAATGACAGAATAAAGATTAAACCTCTTGAAAATACAGTTCCTGAAGAAGTTGAAGTTTTAGCAAAAAAAATATACAGTCTGCTTCCTCTTATTAAAATCACAGATCTTTTGAAAGAAGTCGATCAGTGGACGGGCTTTACAGATCAGTTCATTCATCTGAAATCCGGAAATAAAGCCAGTGACAAAAATTTGTTACTCACTGTAATACTGTCAGATGCCATTAATTTAGGTTTAAGAAAAATGTCGGAAGCTTCTCCGGGAACTTCCTATGCAAAACTCTCATGGCTTCAGGCGTGGCATATCCGAGACGAAACGTATTCTTCAGCTTTAGCGAAAATTATCAATACTCAATCCGATCACTCATTTTCTTCTTACTGGGGAGAGGGCAAAACATCTTCTTCGGACGGTCAAAGGTTTGCTACAGGCAGTTATGCGCAGAGAACCGGAAATATTAATCCAAAATATGGAAGCAGTCCCGGAGTTCAGTTTTACACTCATATCTCCGACCAATACGCACCTTTTCATACCAAGGTTATCAATGTAGGAGTAAGGGATGCAACCTATGTTTTGGATGGGCTTCTCTATCATGAATCTGAACTGCAGATAGAAGAACATTATACGGATACTTCGGGGTTTACCGATCATGTATTCGCTTTGATGCAGTTACTGGGATTTAAATTTGCTCCAAGAATCAGAGATTTGAATGATAAGAAGTTATTTATTCCTGAAACATCTACGAGCTATTCTGCGTTATCAGAACATATAGGAGGAACCATCAACAGTAAAAAGATTATTCAAAACTGGGATGAAATTCTAAGATTGGCTGCTTCCATAAAAAATGGAACTGTTACGGCTTCACTGATTGTCAAGAAGATTGGAAGTTATCCACGGCAGAACGGACTGGCTGTAGCATTACGAGAATTGGGTAAAATAGAAAGAACTTTATTTATGCTCGACTGGTACATGAGTCCGGAACTTAGACGCAGAGTTACCGCAGGACTTAATAAAGGTGAAGCCAGAAACGCTTTGGCAAGAGCTGTATATTTTAACAGGTTTGGAGAAGTCAGAGAACGAAGCTTTGAAAATCAACGGTATAAGGCAAGCGGTCTTAATCTGGTTACTGCTGCTATTGTTCTATGGAATACGGTTTATATTGAAAAAGCAGTGCAGCACCTGAAAGAACAGGGCGAAGAAATTAATGAAGAATTACTTCAACACCTTTCTCCTTTAGGATGGGAACATATTCACCTTACCGGAGACTATGTTTGGGAAGATCGTATCAAGTTTAAAAAAGGAGAGTTTAGATCGCTAAGAAATTCTTTATAATAATCACTCTTATCACATTAAGATAAGAGTGATTATAAAAAACTATATATTTCTAGTTTTTAATGAACTTTTTAGTGTACGCAGATTCTTTTGTGTTTACTTTCAGTATATATGATCCGTTTTGTAAATGTGAAATAGAGATCTCTTTTTTCCCGGAAACATCTTTTAAAATCAATTTTCCGGAAAGATCAAAAATTTCAATTGATTTTACGACTTCTTTTATTTTGATATTAATGAAATCTGAAGTGGGGTTAGGATAAACATCTATTTTATCGTTATAATTGTTTTCCGAAGTAGAAAGAAGATCAGCATTTAAAATTTTAATGTTATCCATTGTAAAACCAGATCCTTCGTTATCATAAACGAAGTTGAGAACATTAAACCCCATAACACTATTTGAAATAGGTTGGCTTCCGAGTAAGATATTGTTTAAATAATAAGTTACGGTGTGTGTTGCCAAATTTGCAATTAGTTTAAAATTATACCACGTATTTGCAGAAATGTTTACAGATGTAGCTACACCATCGTCTATAACTCCGTTATATACAAGCAGTCCGCCTTGACTTGGCTCAATGTTGAAACCGCCTACGATATTATCGTCAAGATCTTGTACAACCATATGATATTCTGAAGATCCAACAGCAGAAATTTTGTAATCAAACGAATATTCGGTCTTTGTAAAACCAGAAATACTTTTTGTAACCCCTCCACTGGTACCACTACTATTACTTGTAACAGTCACAGAGTTTGAACCAATTGATGCTGTGGTATTTATCACTTTAGCACTACTCGTAGTAACGCCTCCCCATCTCGACCAGCCCTGTTGGCCTGGAAGATTTCCTAACGTGTATCCTTCAGAAGTTTCAAAAGAAATGTTTTGACTGAAAGCAAATAGACTTAAGGTTATTGCAAAAATTAAAAGTAGTTTTTTATCCATATTTGAAATTTTTTATTTGTTATAAAAAAGAGTCCGTTTTTACTAGGTATGAAACGGACTCTTAATCTTTTTCTTTAATAGCAATTGCCACCACAATCAGTAGCATTCTGATAATCTTCAGAAGTTATTGAATAAGTTTCTACTTGTTCATCATTGAAACTTATATTAAACAAATTTCTAATATTTTCATTATAAATAATCGGATAGGGATTATTAGGAATATTAGCACATGTTGGACACTGTTCTGAGAATACAGTAAAAAGATTTATATGGTTATTATTGTAAATTACACCTACATGAGTAATACTTCCAGCTGCTGTTGCTTTAAACAATCCTGTCATATTAAAGCCAGCTGCACCTGGTGGCTTATACGTATATTTTTTGGTGAATTTTTCGTTATTCGCTAGTGTAATGGCATTTTCCATTTCAGGAACACCATTTATGTAAGGTACTAATTTGATATTTTGTCCAGCATTATTTGATATACTATATGTATAATCAATACTTTCCCCCTGATCAGTTCCACAGCATATCGTAAGCAAACCAAAACTTAGTAATAGTAGTGTTTTCATTATTTTTAATCTTGCCAGTTAGCAAATAATTCATCTACAAAAGGTCTAGTAGGTTTATTAGGATACATTACTTTAACTTTATCTCTATAGTCGTTCCAATATCTCGCGCCTGATAAAGCATTTTCCAGCTCTTTAATTGTATATCCATCTACTTGATCCATTGGATAGCCTGCTCCAAAAATCCTTCTTTGATTAACAGTATCTGTCATATCATAAATCCCAGAAGTATATAAATTCTCTGCTGCGATAGTTCTAAATTGATAATTTTGATAATTTAAAGTAAGATTTTGATAAACTAAATAATTTGGATTATTAAATCTTATCCTATATCTTTCTAGAGTCATAAGAATTTCCACTGCAGTTGGCCAACTCTCCAATAATCTACGATTTCTTTTTCTCACTTGTGTATTTCCAGATAAAAAAGAATCTTGCACAATATCATTATAAGATGATCTATCTTTTACAGAGTGCAAAGCATGGCTTAATTCATGAATTGTAGTCCCATATACTTGATCAGATGGTTTTCCATAATCTTTTATATGAACCTGAGCTGAAAGTCCAAATGTAATTTCACTTCTTAAATGAGAAAAGGAAGATGTAGGACCAGAATTTGATAATCTACCTGCAATTTTTATCTGAGTCTGTCTGCCAAAATTATAAAAATGATTATTCATTGGAGGTGATATTAGAGCAAATCTATTTCCATAATAGAAGTCATGGGCTGCTTGGTGTATTAAAGCGTGATATTCATCTTTACCTCCATTTAGGATAGGATGCCAAGACTGTTGTTTCACATCGGGACCATGTGTTTCTGCCTGAAAAAAAGATCCATCACGAACGCTATAATTATATCTTTCCCACTGAATAACATATCGAGCTTTTCCACGAACAGAAGAAGTGGAAAAATTTCCGTTTCCATCTGTTATTCCTTGTGCAACAGTAAACCATTGTCGCATTAAAACTTGAGCGCCGGTTACGGGTCTTAACCCGGCTATATCATCCTGGACGCGTATGCTTCCACTAGGATACCATTTAGTTCCAAAAATCCATCTCGCTTGCGGGGTTGAATTTTCTGTCAGCAACTCATTCTCGTTACCTGTTTGTTCGTAAGCAGAAAATAAAAGATTATTGAAAAGATCTGTTTTATTTTCAACTCTACCCGTTACCTCATATTCTTTGTAATCTTTAATATCAGCAAAATATTGATCCTGTTCAGGAATATATAATTCACTTAAAATTTCATGTTTTACGTTAGGAAGAATTTTTCCAACAGGAACTGCAGTATAATATACTGAAATAGTATCTCTATCTGGATTTCTATTTTCCAAGTATCCTTCTCTATACTCTGCATCTAACCTATAATCAAAATAATGAATTGTAGAGTCCCGTTTTAGTAATCCCACCTCTTCTTCATTTTCAGGAGTAAATTTAAGATAATAATGAGTGGTATGAATATCAAATTCTCCGAACCCATATTCAGGATTTTTATCTTTTATGGTTTGAAAAGCTTTTGTCATATTTTCCGTAGAATATGGATTCTCTAACATAATCGAATCTCCCGAAAAAGTTCTCGCTGAAAGAGTATTGTTCAATTCCTCTTTAAAAGCTTGTTCATTTTGGACTTCTGCTAATTCGTCCTTACACGAAATTTGAAAGGAAATTAACCCTATTGAAAGGACATAAAGAAATAATTGCCTCAGTTTTAATTTGTCGTTTTGTTTTATCATTATTATAAATTTTTAACTAGCTAAATATAAAATAAAAACTGAATTTCAGAATAAATAATTATACTGATTTTTTATACTCAAATCTTTAATGAAAATTCGTTAACTGAATAGTTATAATAAATTACTTATCAATACTTAATAGATTCCATCATTAACGTGCTATGTTTTCCGTTTCGTCGACTGACCCCAAGCAAATCAAAATCCTCAGCATTTGCCCACTTACTGTAATAATAATAGACCAATTCCCATTTGGGAAAATCTCCAGGCAACATCCGCCATTGGCAGCCTGTTTTAACTAAATACATAATGGCATCCCAAATGGTTCTTAAATCATATTTTCGTTTTCTGTTATTGAAGTTTAAAGTCTTTTTTATAAATTGCCATTGATTGTCAGAAATGTTTGTAGAGTAATTTTTCACCGTAGCTTAATTGATTAGTTACCAACAAGTTACGAAAAATAATCTACATAAACAACTGACAATCAATTTTTTAAATTATTTTTTTTACAGATCCACTCCTTACAAATTTTTCTAATTTAATTTTTAAACAGGCTCTAACAATCAAAACAAAATTTATCAAAATGTAGCTTAACGTATAATGGAATTTTTATTTGCATATCCATAATCATCATATAAATCCATTCAGTTAAAAATTATTCTTATAATTCCTCAATGTCAGCATTGTTAATATTATATCTTAGCAGTACAAGATTAACCTTTTCCGAGATAGCTAAAACATTTTCTTTTGTAATAAAAAAATCATCTTTATATGCCTCACCACAAATTTTTAACCAATAAAATTTGGGTAATTCTCTATCAGGATATATCTCTAAAAAAGTTTCAGACTTAGATACAATAACCTCATTAAAACTAATTCCGGTAAATTTATTATTTTCGAAATCTTCTCGTAGTGAGTCGGTTACTATGTAGCATGGGAAAGACTCCAAAATATCATCTCCTAACCATCCACTAAATTCATAATGAAGTTTTTTTACATGAGGAGGAAACACTGAATTATCCAATTCTGTTTCTCTGCCTAAACTACCTGCAACTTCAGGTTCTATTAATTTGTACATAATTATTATTTTAAAGGAGGTGAAAATTGTGAACCAAATTTTTGGTCAATAATTGTTGCTTGATCTAAAAGTTGTTGTTTAGATGGATTGGGATATTTTTTATAAAATTTATTCCAGATTTTTCTGATCTGACTTAAGTGAACATCATTATTAATACTTTTGGGTATTCCCCTTAAATTTTCTAAACTATGCATTTCTTGTGGAAGAATGACTGCCGGGTACCTCTTTAATACTTGTTGTTCTATAGCGTGATGAACAATAACTTCACCTTCTAGCTCTGGGAACGCATTGAAAAAAGTAGATTTATAGTTTAATGTTTTGGAATATCCTAATTCAGCAGATTTAATTTTACTTTGCGTATCATCAACAGTTTCTTGCGCTTTTACGACAAATTCAATTAAATCAGTTGCGTGATTTCCACCAGAAGAAAAATCTCTTCTTGCTTCCATGCTACTGTAGGCCATTACCCTAAACGTTCTATCCCAAAAATCTTCTCCTTTGTGATACCCAGGATTAGATTGCCATGCCCGATAGCCATCTAATGGGTTATCATAATTACTGCCATTAATAGACGACCATTCAGTGTAAGTTCTTTCCGCATATGAAACATCATTTTGAGAACTTCCCAAATAAACTGGTGCAAAACTTCCACCATTGATACTTCCTTTTTCAATTACAGAATTATCAGCAGCAAAATCTGTATACCCTCCTTTCTTATAAGCCGCATCTCCTTTTTGCATTCCTGCGACATAAGTCCACTTTCCATCTTTAAAACCCCAGCCTTTCGGGCCATTTCTATCACCTCCCACTCTCTCACCTCGCAACCCCGTCGGATCTGCAAAGTTAACAGGATCATTCCAAACATAGGCATAAGGAGAGTTGGTAATTTCAGATAATGGGTCTACCGATAGCCAGAAACTACGTTTAGGATCATAATATCTTGCTCCATAAAAATAGTAACCCGTAGCCATGTCATACTCTTTCGCATTGTATTTATTAGGGTTGTCGTAACTGAATGTGGTATTTTCCATCAGCATTTCGCCGTACGGCATGTACTCGTACCAATTGGTCACAGTTCCTCCACTATTTACCAATATGGAAGCTCCGCTGAAGTGGTCCGGATGTATCCAGTACATTTCAGATTTAACGCTTTCTGGTGGGGTGTATTCGCTCATACATTCGTCTTGTAAGAACATGTTCCATACATCACATAAATTAGCATTGTTCTGTAAGGCCTGAACGTACAACTTAGACAACTTACTATAACATTTTTTATTGCCGGACTGCTGGAATATATACATCTGCTGTTCTATAAACACTGCGCACAGATTATTATTCTGGGTTGATGAAGAAGGTGGTGTGTACGTACCCTGGCTGTCTTCAGTAGAAGGCCATTCAGCTGGTGGTAAATCAGTATTCTTAATAATATCCTTCACCTCGTCATCTAATAACTGAGCCAGCTCAGCATATTCGTCAGCAACATCAATCTTAAATCTATGGGTTGGAACTTTGGATACCCGAGTTGCAATTCTTTGCGAACCCATATAATAGTGTTTGCTCATATTATCAACATTCAAGACCATATAGCCATTGGGATAATACACAAAACTACCCATTTGCGTGAGCTGCTGATTAGAATTTCCATTTACAGAAAAATCTATTGTCACAGCGTCATTTTTCAAGATTCTGTCGCCTCCTGCATCATAAACATAGTAGCTTAAATTTTTATGATTAGTTGCCACGGCTTTCAAACGATTTTCATGATCCCACAGCAATTGTCTGAAATTGACAAGATTTCCTGATTCAGTTTCTTTGGAAACTATCATATTTCCGCTATAATCATAACCGAAGCCCTCAAGAGTGTTTGTCACCGGGTATGCCGGTGCTACAGCCTGGCAGTCCAACGGAGAAATGAAATCTGCATTTTTTGTATAATTAATTGCAGATACTGCATTTGGATGGCTTGGAGAACTATATTCATATTCCCCTAAGTCTCCTTCGTTTTGCGGGTATTGGCAGGCAACATTATTATTGTATGTTTTTACTTTGGAATCTTTACTCAAAATATCTCCTACGGGATTATACCCCATATTTAATTCATAATGCTTTGTAAAATGTTTTCCTTTTGCTGTTATCTGTGCTGAATTTAATCTGCCGAACAAATCATAATTATAATGTTTATTGGTTGCTATTCCCAAATCCATAGAAGGAAAATTCCCTGACATCGGGGTAGTTCCTGCAACATCAGATAGGTTACCATTGCCATCAAAAGTGTATTTGTTTTTTCGTATATTGGTATTATCGATTGCCTTTAACAAAGAGAGTTCTTTTACATTTCCCCAGGTATCATAATCATATTGAGTTTTGGTTCCGTTACCTGCTCTGTATGAAGTTAGCTGATCCCGGTTGTTATAAATCATATCGTAAGCAATATTCTTTGGTTTAGTTTCACCGGGAAGTTTGCTTTGAATATTATTCAGAAGACCTCTCATGTCATAATTATAGGTCACTTCTTCTGTATCAGGATAAAGCATTTTCGTTATTCGTCCATAAATATCATAAGTATAAAATGTTTTAAACATTTTTGGAACGTTGTTAGGTGCTACCACGATACGCATAGTTTCGTTTATATTCCCAAGAAAATCATATTTGTAGGATTCAGTACCAGTTCTGTCGGATTGTTTTATCAGTCTTCCTTTCTCTTCATTAAGATTCTGCCCGTATGTATATTTTACGGAATGATTCGGGTAGTTGACCTCTGTAAGCTGATCAAAATTGTATATATAAAAAACCTCTTCATTCGTTGCCTTAAGATTTGCATTATATGAAGCAATTAATTTACCGCTTAGATCATACTTGTAACCGGAATCGCCAGTATCTGGAGATTTTTTCTCAATTGATCTGCCCAGTTTGTCATATTTATACTGCGTAGGATGGTTTCCTGCGTCCTCCATTGTTGTCAGTTCATTAAGGCGGTTATATCTGTAACCAACCCAAATATCATCTGTTCCGTTGGTTTGTCTTGTTGATGTCGTTCTTCCAAATTCATCAGTATATGTAACGTTAGTAATCCCTAAAGGGCTAACAGTTTTGGTCGAAAACTGAGTGTGCCCATATCTGTCATCATCAAATCCGTAGAAAATCTGAGAGGTAAGATTTTGAGTACCATTATTTGTAATTACATTATTCTGTGTAATGCTGATCGGTCGGTCAAGATTATCATATTGTGTAGTGGAATAAATCTGAGCAGTCTGATCATCAGCTGTCGAATACTCGTCAAACGTCTTCAGAGAAGTCATTATATCTGTACCTGTTGTTATTTTATCTCTTAAAATTGTTTTTACAGGTCTTCCCAATCTGTCTTTCAGCTGATAAACATTATTGGTAAAAGAGTAGGTCTGATTCTCTTTCTTGATTAATTTTTTGATCATCATACCCTCTCCCCATGTATCAGTAAACAGACTGGTAAAATAATTAACGTTCGAATCGCTGTTAACAGCTTTTCTTTCAGTAATGGCAACAGGAACAACATTGAAAGGATAGTAATGTAACTTTACAGTCCAGTTATCATCTGTCGGAGCAAGATAACTTATCAACCTACCGAAAGAATCATAAGTATACTGAGAGATTTGTCCGTTGATATTTGTAATTGATTTTGGTACACCTAACAAATAGTTATTGTCATACTGCGTTGTGCTGCTGAAGCCGTAAGCATCTGTAGTCGATATTAAATAAGTATGATACACCGGATCATAGTTATAAATGTAGAACATACGCTGTCCGTTTTCAGAAACTGGATAGGTTATCTTTGTCATATTCCCGTAGGAATCATATTCCATATCAAAGTCTGAAGTTCCGGCAATTGTACTGGTTCCCAGAGGATCTTTTTTGATTTGTTTAATGTTTTGGTTCGCATCCAGAACTGTCGTGCTCTTCCTCATAATTTCATTATTATGAACTGTGATGACCGATTGTTCTGAAGGAATTCCTACAATATTTTTTGACCCGGGAGCATGATATGAGATAACAGTCTTTACATCATCTGTCGTATTTGTTATTGAAGCCCCTCTGTCAGTAGCCTGCTTCACATTACCATATTTGTCGTACGAGTCTACAGTATTGATTGTTGTCTTACTGTGCTGTCCGGAACCTGTGTATTCTGTAAATGTCTTTTCTGTTTTATACAGTAATGGAATTATTCTTCCGATGTCGTCATATAAAGGTTCTGCCTGTGATTCTGTCAGTTGATATCCTGATGAAGAAGGAACATCAAAATACCTGTAATAATATCTTGTTTCATTTCGCTTTCTATTTTGGTTATCCAACAAGTATGTTGATCTCACCAAACCTTTTTTGTAAAAATACTGTCTTACCTTTGAGTCATTATAACGTACAAAGAAGTTACCTTCATTACCTGTGAAATCTGTTTCATAATGCGTTACCATCGTCTGATGCAGAGTCTGATCATTATAAATTTTGGATTTAACAATACCAAAACCTAAAAATTCTCTTTCCCTTCTGTCCTGAATACC
The DNA here is from genome assembly GCF_900156685.1 of Chryseobacterium piscicola. Lineage (GTDB taxonomy): Bacteria > Bacteroidota > Bacteroidia > Flavobacteriales > Weeksellaceae > Chryseobacterium > Chryseobacterium piscicola. Next base: position 10,196 of record NZ_FTOJ01000013.1, on the reverse strand, counting down.
TTTCTCATATTCAAAAGCATATGTCTGTGCTGGTTTTATTGGAGGAGAATTTGGAACTTCACCATCAGACGGCATTGTTGTATCAATCCAGTTAAAGTTTCTTACCAATACTCTGGAGAGAACTCTTTTTGAAAACGGCATCTGATATGTTGTGCCGATAAGAGTTGCAAAGTTGTTTTTTTCATTCTTGTTATCATATTCCAATTCTATAGTTCCCTGTAAAGAACTTTCAAATGAAATAAGAAGATTAGCTTTTGAAAAATTATTGCTGTAATAAGTCAAGCTATTATCATTTTCAGATATTAACAGATCCGGGTATCCATCACCATCAAAATCTCTCAGATCAACTTCTTGCTTACTTACTGAATTATCTGTTGAAGCACCTCCGGAAATACACATTTTAAGTCCAAAACAGGCACAGATTGTCCCGTAAAAATTGAAACCTGCTGAATTCTGCTTACTGTCCAGACTAAAATTTTTATTGAAGTTTTGCGGAGGAACAAACGATCTTCCATCATTAATCCACATCTCATAAGTGTTTCCTACTTTAACGATTTTATCAGCCATACCATCGCCATTAACGTCTATCAGGCCCGTTGTAGCGGTAGATTTTGACTTAGACAATCCTACACCGCCTGCCCAACTTCCATTGGCAAAGCTAAAACCTCCACCTCCTGACACCGCAAAAGAGTCCCCGCTTGATATATTGCTAACGTTCCAGCTGTTATTATCAGTCACAAAATCATTTCCGGTATTAATGTATACGTTTCCATCTGAAACATAGTCAGTAAGCCCATCACCATTCATATCAGCCCATACCCCCGAACCATTAGCCCATGCCTTTCCTATGTTTACACTGACTCCAACACCTAAAGCAAAAGAAGAGGAACCTGCCTGTGAATCCTTTTCAGCCCCAACAGAGAAAAACTTATTATCAGTATTGGTGAATTTGGCTATTGAGGCCGAAGCGCCGATACCAGCACCTATAATTGTTCCCTTATTTTTTATTTCTTTTTCCCAAGTACTGGAAACCTGATCCAACTGCCCAAGAATATTGGTTTTTTGGTAAAGTGAACCTGAAATAATATCAGGATAACGGTCACCATTAAAATCCTGAAAATAATCTGAAGTTTTTTCTGTGGATATCCCCCCATGAGCACTTATACCCAGCCATGGAATAATGGAACCATTGACATAAGCATGTACTGATTCTGATTTTGAGCGAAATATAATCCCTCTAGGATTTGGAACAGCAAATATCGGAGTTGTAGTAATTGTTGAACTGGTGGACGAAACACCAAGTAAATAAGATTGCATTTCATATTCGCCAATCTCTACTGGTTCCATTGGCGAAACATATGCATATAATTCAGCATCCAAATCTAAAGGTGTAAAATATCGGTTGCTGTTTTGTTGCATAATATAATTCGTCAAACATGTATAATAATCAGGAGCTGACGGGTTACATGGCGAAGCTCCACCAGGAGCGGGAACATTTGCAAACGGATTTGCATTGAATTCAGCTTCTCGAATTGACTGTCCTGTATATTTAGATCCATTATAACTAAAGGCACCCCATCCCTGATAAACTAATCCTGTTGTTAGATTGTAATGAGTATTTCCGGAACGGTAACCAAAGTAATCTGCTTTTGAACCAGTGTTGGCCATTAAAGGATCTGTAATAAAGGCAGAATTTAAAATATAAGGATTATTTGCGGATAATTTTTTGGCTACTTCATAATCCGGGGAGCTTATTTCGAAATAGAATGGCAGCAAAACCAATTGTTGATAAGGAATAGGTATTGTAGAGAAAAAGGTACAAATGTCAATTTTGGGAATTGCCATTACATTGTTAACAACGTCCACCGTGTTCTTTGCAGTAAAGACATTTCCATTATCATCTTTAATTTTAAGAGAAAATGTTACTTTAGTATTATGATTTGTGCTTAAACCAATATTGTGTGGATTTGCCGTACTGCTGTCTCCATTAAAATCCGGAAATACAACGACAGCAGGTCCCATCATGTTACATCTCGGGCAGTCCACTTTACCATCACAGAATTCTCTGTCACGGTATTTTTCAAAATTTTTATAAACTGTATTGATCAGCCTTTCAGAGTATGGATTATACTGAACACGTGCTTTAACTTCAGTAGTATCAGTATCAGAACTTATTACGATCCATGGCTTCCATCTTATTTTTTCCCACGATACATTTGTGTCTGATGAAACATCAAAATGGAACATAGTTACCGTTGGATCTGATAGATTCTGATTCACAAGCAAATCTGAAATATCTGAATTGGGAATTTCATTCATTCCCGGACTGATCGAAACCTGATCATTTCCTTTCAGAAGTCTTTGATGATAAATAAGTGTTGTTGAAGCAGGGATTAAAACACCGGTAGTATCAGAAACCGATCTTACACTCTTATATATTTTAAAATCTACATCGTCCGTAAACATCTGACTATCGAGTCTATCCCAAGATATACTCACTTTACTTTTATCACCTACCGCATTGTGTTTCTGACTCGAAGCGAGATAATGACTCCTTGCATTGAACTTATAATAGAAATTATTGTTAGCATCTTTAATATCAAGATTACCACCCCCTGTTATGGAAGTATATCTTATATCATTGTCAATTCTGATTCTGTCTCCATCTTCATTGTTTTTGGATGAAGCCACAATAAAAATTCTCTGGCCTTTGCGCACATGTGTAGTAGCAGAGAGCCCTTGAAATTGATTTTGAGAAACTAAAGTTACTATCGAAGAGATAACAGTGGAATTTGCAGGATTATATGCTGCAACATCTTCATTCGCTTTAATCATCTCTCCCTTTTCGATCCATACATCAATACCGTCTGTGGAGTTTTGATTTAAAGTAATCTCATTACTGATATGAATATCACCCTCTACCGGAGCTTCCCACATTCTTACTATATTCGCTAGAGAAGTTGCCGTGGTTGTAGTTGTTATCGTGTCCTGAACAGCTCCATGGCCTGCAAGAATAGCGTTAGGAGTTTCTTCAGTAACATTAACAGAGGAGCCTTGTGGTTGTGATTGAAACTGTGGAAGTCCATTTCTTATTTTACCGAAATGTACCTCTCCATAGTTTATCATATCAACAAGCCCGTCTCCGTTAACATCAGAAAAGTAGGTTGGTGAATTACTTTTTCCGGTTGAAACATTTGCCCCAACCACTCCGTTACTAAATGAATATTCCAGACCGATTGTTGTATTATACATATTGTGTCTGCTGATTGGCACACCTGCCAAACCAACCGATCCATACACTCCACTAAATCCTGTTCTTAGATTTTTTCTGAAATTTATATTATTGTTTGATCCGTAAAAAACTTTATCAAGCAACCCATCGCCATCAATATCAATTAATTGATTTTTCCCATATGCATGATTATCATCCAAACTTCCGGTAACTCCAATTGTGCCTTTTTTATTAATTCCAAAGAGAAAACAAGCACCACCTCCAAAACTGACTGCACCACGGAAATTTTTGTTTTTACTATAGGTACCTGCTATAAAACTTGTATTTCCTCCGGAGAATGATCCTACATTCGAATTATCCTGCGGTGTACTGTAAACTTTAGTAGCTGTATTATCAAAAACCTGATGCCCCGTATCGTATTTTAGTACATACTTGTTGAAAAAGTTGCCACTGCCATCTTTCTGGATAATTTCTGTCAGTAATCTTTTTGAAAACATTCCCACAACTGTATTCACTAACTGATACTCACGAATTTTTGTATTCGCTCTTTTAACTGTGATCTTACTTAAAATTTTTGAATCCGTAATTTTCACCCCCATCTTATAGTTAAAGGTCATATCACCTCTCACCCCTGCTTCACTCTCAAATTCTACTGCTGTATTATTGCTGTAACTAATACGGGATAGATATTTGTTTTTTCCTCCACTGTCGTATGAATCTGCGTAGGTATAATTGATGGTATTTCCAAACCGATCGGTAACTTTTGAAAGGTACCATCTAACAATATTTCCGGAAGAATTGCCTGATGAAGCTGTAGTGAGCATATCGTAATACTCTTTCTTAGTACCACTGCCATCCAATATCTCCCAATAATAGGTTGACGGAGAATTGCCTTTTCTTGTTATGAGATAACCTTCTTTAATACCATTGCGATAAAAGAATTGCCTGTCTGGGGTTCTAGCTTCATTTAACGGTACCTTGTTCGGGAGATAATCATCTCTGAATACCAGCTGTTCTCCACTGATCATGTATATCTCGGTTTCATGACTTCCAAAAGAGGGGACGCCCCATCTTGTATCAATATCAATTGTTTCATAAGGTATATCCCATCCTGTTCCTGCCCAGCCAAATTTGTTATCACTGTTGTAAACTAACGAGACATTCGGTTGAAAACCACCAACTCCTGCCGGAATTTCAATAGGATAGGAAATATTTGCAGAACCTTGCTGATTGGGTTTTGGCGGTGCTATCATGTTAATTTTCGATGAAGGATTTGCAACCGGCGTATCATTGAATGCAGTCTGCGCGCCACCTCCATTGTCAGGACTTTCAGGCTGCATGGTAATACCAACTATAAAGTCAACTTTTTCTGACAAAGATTTTAATACAACATATTTTTTTTCCACATTAACGCTGTCAATCTTTGCAGGCATCCACCGCTTCTTATCGTAATCAAAACTAAATACTGAAATATCTTTTTCCTTATATCCTTTAGGAAGTTTCTTTTCATCATAAGACAGTTGAAAAGTATTTTCAGAAGAATTTAAATTGTGAATGCGGAAGCCTTCATATTCTTTGCTGATATTTGTAATTGAAAGATCAACAGGGGGAAGGTCAATATATCGAAGCCCAAAAACCGCCATTGACTTATCTGCTAAAAGCGCATTATGATCGAGTTTATCATAAGAATCCGAGCTTGCAATTAAGTAAGATATATCATTTGTTCTAGGAATTTCAATATTTTTTAAATTCCCTTTGGGTGAAAATTTCAGAAAAGTTTCTCCTTTCGAATTCGTTTTATCAGAGAAATATTCAAATTCATTTCCTTTTAAGCTTATCTGTTCACCATTGATTTCTATTGAATGAACCCCTGAATTATTTTTCAGGAAACCTCGTACATAAATAACTTTAGCAGTGTTAACCTGACTGACAAAAGTTACCTCCGGGGACGAAGTTTTCACTTCTGTAATTCTTACATTTTTAACTGTGTAATAATAACCTTTATCAATAGCATTAAATAAAATTCTGTTTTCTCCGGTTCTCAAAAGAGCAGGATCCAGTTTTTCAGATACTTCTGACCATCCATTATTTTTTTTCTTAACATAACCGCCCATTGCATAGCTGCCATTAATGCTTCGGGTAACTGAATTAATGTCAGCATACCCATCAACATCGTAAGTCAACGTATATGATTTTTCTGGATTTACTGAAGATAGCTCTACTTCAAAAATATTATCAGCCGCACTTGCATCACGCATATCGGAATCTATATTTCCTATGATTCCTATGAATCCAGCTCTTGCGAGCGTGTTTGAGTCATATGCTGGCTTTGCGTCTGATTTCTTAGCAGATACTGAGCGGGTTATTAAACTATTGGTATTTGTTTTTAGGACATCAGTGCCTTTATCTTCCTCGGCAAATCCTTCTACAATCTTGTTACTAACAATTCCTGAAGATATTGGTGATCGTAAATTTGCAGTATTTCGAGACGATTTTGGAATTTCATTTATTTGATGCACAAGTCTTGAAGCAACATCTATATAGTAAGAAGTTTCAATTGCTGTCCAGCTGCTCAGGAAAATAATCACCGGGAGAAAAACAGAAAATAATTTCAGATTTTCAGAACTGTTCGTAAAAAGCTTTTTCATATAGTTAATAGTCATCATTTGGTTTTAGTTGATCAAAAAGTTAACACCTTTGCCTTCTTCAGGAATAAATATTTTTATATTATAATATCCTACAACTGCGGGTATCGTCATTGGGATTGTGAAATCTGATGCAGAATTGTACTGACCCTGTTTTACAAGAACCCCCATCGCATTAAAAATTTTAATATGCATTGGTCTGGACGCTTTTAATTCTACATGAACTGTCAGGTTTCCGTCATGTGATGGGTTCGGAGATACTGTAATTTTCTTAAAAAGTGAGTTTGACTGTAAAGTTTGATAGTCCGCCTGATTCAGAACTGCGATTGTTTTAGTTATTTCACAGCCTAGTTTATTCTTAATCTTTAACTGATAATTTCCAACTCCATTCATCTGAAAAGGAGCTGACTGCGTGGTATTTCCAGATGGTGAAGTCAAAACATACTGATAATAGTCCGTATTTAGATCCAGTTCAATCGCAGTTCCACTCCATATATAATGATCATCGATGTTCTGATTTGATATACCTTCCAGGTCGAACATCCTGATAATTTCAGGATATCCTTGCTTTTGGATTCTTAATTTATATTTAGCCGACGGCAAATTGTTAATTTCAATTAGATTTGACAGTCCCTGAGAACTATTAACCACTAGCTGACCGCTTGTCATGTTTTCGATACTATATTGAAATGGGACAATATGATCGGGAACAGAAATTTTCATCACACCATTTATTAAGTCAGTACATGTACTTAGTAACTTAATCTGTAATTCACTCTGACCGTCATCTAAAGTAAAAGTAAAATAATCAGTTTTGCTGTGATCAGTATCCCAGTTGACATTTCTAAAAATAAATAGAGAATCGTTGAGCCTTTCTCCGTTTACATTATTGGAAAGATCATTTTCATAGTTGGATTCATTGGAAAATATTCTAAGTTTAATACTCTCATTTTGTGTTAAACCTGAATGAGTTAGATAAACATTTGATTTTGTAGGATTTGTTTGCGAACTTGTAACCTGTGCTTTCCACAATCTTACCATATCTCTTTTAGGGTGAGCTGAAAGCAGATCTGCTTCCTTAAATGTAAGACTTTGATTGTTATCTCCCCATAAAATGAATGTATTAGGCTGCAGAGTGCTTATATTTTCACTGTTTGTGATCTTCGCTTCCCCCAAAGACATCATCAAATTATTGTCTTCCCAGTTTTTTGACTGCTTTTGATATAATTCGAAAGAATCATCTCTTCCAAGACCTGTTATTCTGAAGTTAAAATTTTTATTCTTCTTCGAGTCCCAAATAACACTATTTTGAGAAGACAGATAGTTTTTTTCAGAAATATCATTTATTGTAATTCCGAACTTTAAAGATAAATAAGTCTCAATTTTTTGTTTGCTAGCAGGTGATAATTCCTGACTAAAAACTAAAATTTCGGGAATCATCAGTAGTGGATCTGTCTTTTTATTTATTAAAACTATCGGATTAATTTTTCTGTAATTATCGTTTTTTGAAAAAGTTAATATTTTATGGCCCGCAACAGAACTTTGTACAGAAAGAGTATCTGTAAAATCAATGATTCCCTGGCTTGATACAATTGAACTGCCTATCTTACAATAAAGCTTATTATCAGCACCACCAAATTTATTGCTGACTATAAAAATAGATGACTGATTCAGACTTGTAGATAACTTATTAAAGTAATTATCTGATACAGTATCTTTCACAAAATGAAAATTCATTAGTCTATTTTGCAGAGTATCTGTAGGCAGAATATTCTCTTTTACGGTTGTTTTTCTAAATGCCAGATCTGATATGCCTCCAAAAATTGTTGTCTGAGAGAACAAGAAAGAACCACAAAATAAAAAAATGAGGAGATAAGATTTATTCATATAATTCATGTGTACAGTTGAATGTTAATTTGCCGGAGTGATTTATGTTATGCCAAAATAAAAAAGAAATCCATTTGAATAATTAGTAATTTATTTTTACATAATCTTAATAATTCTATTAATTGAGAGTACTCAAAGGTCAAGAATGTATTCAAGTTTTCAGCAAAAAAACTTTTTATTAATTAATACTTTCATATAAATATTTAGCATAGGAATTTCACACTTCTATCAACTTTAGGTAAGAGATAAAGTTATAATGCCTACAAATAATAAAATTTGCAGATTATGAAGTATAAATTAAACTATACTGACTGTTAAATTAAGTTTTGAAATGAATTCCTTATTATTTGGAATGCAAAAAAAGATTAGTGCACTAAGTGTAAAATGAGCATAATCAAGGAATAGAAAACAGAAGTGATTTCATATTATTTGGTTTTAAGTTTTTATGGTGTGTGAATTATTTCGCAAACATAGAAAAAAAATTTTAAAAAAAGTTAAAAGCTGTATTTTATTATAAGTTTATCTTGTAATTGTTGGTAATTATTTAATTAATCATTTGTTTAATTAATATTTATGTATTAGTAAAAATTATAGAGGTTCAAATTTTTGGAATTCTATTTTAATCTTTTTCAAATGTTAGTATTATATAAACGGTGGAATAATGAGATTTCTTAAAGGTGTCGAATTCGACACCTTTAAGTTTAAAATATGTTTCTCAAAAACTCGTATCATTTATCAAAGTTCATTAAATTAGCAAATGATGAGTTTAATGTAACTAATTATGAAAATAGGATATGCTAGAGTTTCTACTAAAGATCAAAATTTGGACTTGCAGACTGAAGCTTTAGAAAGAGCAGGATGTGAAAATATTTTTAAGGAAAAAATTTCTGGAGCAACGAAGAGCCGTCCGGAACTTGACAAAATGATTGCTCATTTAAGAAAAGGTGATGAATTATTTGTTTGGAGATTAGACCGACTTGGTAGAAGCTTGAAGCATATTATTGATTTAGTTCTAAGTTTAAGCGAGAAAGGAGTAGTAATTAAAGGTATTGCTGATGGTGTAGATACGTCTACTTCAAGTGGTCGGCTTTTTCTCAATATAATGGCTTCTTTGTCTGAATATGAAAGGGAATTGATAAGAGAAAGAACTAATGCAGGGCTGCAATCTGCAAGAGCAAGGGGAAGAACAGGAGGGCGACCAAAAGGATTTACTAAAGAAACGGTTTCAAAGTTATTAATTATGCGGTCAGTTTATCGTGATTACACGAAAACTCCCGAAGAAATATATAAACCGCTTGGATTAACAAGAGCAACATATTATCGATATGCTAAAATTTTAGACAATCATACAAATGAAGAAATAAAAAAAATGACAATCAAAAAATAAAAAGTGTTGCGTGTTAAAAATGTAATGTGTAACTTTACACTATACAAATATCGGTTATAATGATATACTCCATAGCGCATAAAGGCTTAAAAAAATATTGGACGAAAGATGATTCAAGTAAGTTGCCTTCAGAAATGATTGATAGAATACGTGAAATTCTAGATATTATTGATAATATTGAGGAAGTTCCTCAAGACTTTGAGCCTTTTAAAAATTTGCGATTACATCCATTAAAAGGTAAATTGAAAGGATTTTGGTCTGTTGATGTTACAGGAAACTTTAGAATAATTTTCAAATTTGAAAATAAAAATGCTTATGAAATAGATTTATTAGATACTCATTAAACAGAAGAATTGTAGAATCGTAAAATCGAATTTAAATTATATGAAACCTTTAACTCGTGCTATAAAGCACAATACACATCCGGGAGAAATCCTATTGAACCAAATTGTTAAACCAAATAACTTAACAGTTGATAAAACTGCAAAATATTTGGGGATTACAAGACCTACATTGTCGAATATTGTTAATGGAAAGAGTGCAATAACTCCTATTATGGCAATAAGAATATCTAAAGTTTTTGGTGGCAATCCTGCATTTTGGGTTAGACTACAAACATCTTACGATTTGAGAGAAGCAGAAAAGGTGTTTGAAGAGAAGCATATTAATCTCGATAGATTTGAATTTGTATAATCTTAAAAAACGATAATTCTGTCATCTTTTGCATAAAATAATAAATGTTTTCTTCTAATTCGTAAATTTCAAACTAAGGACAGATCCTAATGAACAATCACAATTATAAAACTAAATGCAATAAATGTACAACAGAGATGAAAAAAGAGTATGATACAGACTATTGGATATACTAATTTAACGTCCAGTTAAAGTTAAGCATAAAACCTTAATTTTAAGATATGAAACAAGAACGAAAAATTTATGATCCTGCTTTCAAAACCCAAGCAGTTCAATTGAGCAGAGAGAGAAATAATATATCAGAATTAGCCAGAGAACTCGGTATTAAAGTGACTTTGCTATACAAATGGCG
>NZ_FTOJ01000005.1 GCF_900156685.1 Chryseobacterium piscicola | reverse complement strand
AAATCGATATTCTCCACAAAAGCATCAATAAAGCGAACCGGATTATCTTCAAAAATCGAATCTTCTAAACTCGTAAAAACCATTTGATTGCGGGCGATCCCAGTGATGTGTTGCATCATTAAATATACAAATTCCCTCCCGAAATATTGAAATTTTTTACCTATTTTTGATTAAAATAAACGGAGGTTTTTTCACAGACTGACGTTAGCGGTCAGCTTCAGAAACCGCAAAAAAACAACAGACGACTAAATTGAAAAATAAAGGACTAATAATAACGACTATCATTTTCTTTCTGACTGTAAACACAAGTTACTATTGGAAAGTAAAACTTGGACTTTTTGCGTTTCCTGCATTTCTAATTTTAGTTATTATTTATTTGGGGCTTGGATTAGCACTGATAAGACAAATTTACTTTTTAATTAAAGAAAAGTTTACAGACAAAAGCCGATTAATAAATATTGGACTTTTAACAATTGTGTTGACACTAACTTTTCTAAAACCTTTTGGACTAATTGATTTTGACAAACTTGAAGGTGACAATGTTTTAGTAGCTCAAAGAGAAGGTTCTGCAAACTGTATGGCAACGCTAAAACTGAAAGATGACTTTACTTTTAGTGAACGAAGTGTCTGTTTTGGCGTAACAGAAATTAAAGGCGAGTTTCACATACAAAATGACACTATATATTTTGATAATGTAAGTTTTGGTAGAGACGAAAACGAATTTTATAAATTTGGAATTATTGAACAATCGAAATTCAACAAAGACGGAAAACATTTTGAATTAACACGTTATAAAAGTTTGACAGATACGATTGGACATAAATTATGGATAACAAAAAATGAATTAAATAAACTTAAAGACAAAAAGCCGAACCGCTAACAGGCGTTTGGCAAGATTGCGAATTTTGTAGTAAATTCACGTTTATTTCTCGCAAGAAATTTTATCTTTGATAGAAAATAATCGGTTCCGAAGCTCGCAACCTCGCCAAGCGCCGGAACGTCAGGCTGTGAAAAAACTCACATCCTTCCTCTTTAAGCCATATTTTTACAACGCTGCAAGGTAAAACAAGCCTTGTAAGGATGCCTTATTTTTAAGCAACCAATAATACTTTTTCAAAAACAACGACTGATTTCAGCTTAAAATGATTCGTTATTTGCAAAAACAAGACGTTCCTTTTGTAAGGTGACTTCCAGTTCTTGATTTTCGCAATTAAATCAGGAACTCCCAGAATATTCATCGCACGTTTGATGTTGTAAACCAGCATAATTAAGCTATGTTCACCATTTACCTTCTCTAATCCCGTTAAATTCGTGTGATTGTAACCCCATTGCCTTTTAATGGTTCCGAAGATATGCTCGTTGATGTATTAAGGAAGTTTTAATGTTTTTTTATCTTCATGATTTCCGCTACACTCCTATTCTTGTCGCTTTCGGTGTGAATAATGGCGATTATGATAACGGCACTTGTTTTTTTCCTCAAATGGATGAGTAAATAATAATCATAAAAAAATAATAAATGCTTACAATTTTTCATGTAATAGAATTTTTTACAGAATTAAAACACACAAAGTAACTAGAATAATTCTTGAAACTATCTTAATTTTTCATCATTCTAAATTGATGAATACCACATTTTTGCACCTCTAAAATCTGTATCTTTCAATCAATTGTTTCATATTTAAATTAACAAAAAACTATGAAAATACCTTCAATGAGTCGCCGGAATTTCCTTCTGAGCTCAGGATTACTCGTATTCTGGTCTGCAATCCCAATACACGTGAAAGCAGTGGGCGAAAAAGCGCGAAATTTATTTGTGAAACCCAAGAAAGTTCTTCCATTAAAAATGAAAGTTAATGGCCAAAATTATGATCTTAATTTAGATACAAGAACAACTGTTTTGGATATGCTTCGAGAAAACCTTAATCTTACAGGATCCAAAAAAGGCTGCGATCACGGGCAATGTGGTGCCTGTACCGTTCATATAGATGGCGAAAGGGTGTTGAGTTGCCTTACCTTAGCTTGTGTTGCCCAGCAAAAAGAAATCACAACCATAGAAGGTCTTGCGACTGGGGGAAATCTTCATCCTATGCAAAAGGCTTTTATAGAATGTGATGGCTTCCAGTGTGGATATTGTACTCCAGGGCAAATAATGTCGGCGGTAGCTTGTGTAAAAGAAGGCCATACAGGTTCGATAGAAGAAATTAAAGAATTTATGAGCGGTAATCTTTGCAGATGCGGTGCTTATAACGGTATTGTAGAATCTATACAAAAAGTAGTAGGATGAGACCATTTGAATTTTTCAGAAAAGAGGATATTACCAAAACTATCTTACAGAAGAATGACAAGGCAAAATTTATAGCAGGAGGCACCAATTTGGTAGATTTAATGAAGAAAAACATTGAGCAACCAGATTATGTCATTGATGTAAATTCAGTTTTGTCTTCAAGAATTGAGGTAGATAAAAATAAACTCAGAATCGGCGCGATGTCTAAAAACTCATCAGTTGCCCAAAACCTCGATGTATTGAGAGATTATTCATTAATCTCAAAAGCAATATTAGCAGGAGCCTCTCCTCAAATAAGAAACATGGCTTCATGCGCAGGAAACATCCTTCAGAGAACGAGATGCCCGTATTTCTATGATATAACGACGCCATGCAACAAAAGACAACCGGGTTCCGGCTGCAGTGCAAAAGAAGGCGAAAATAGGATGAATGCAGTAATAGGCTACAGTGAAGATTGTGTAGCGGTGCATCCGTCGGATTTTTGTATCTCTCTTGCAGCTTTGGATGCGAGAATAATTACAAGAAATTCAAAAAATAAAAAAGAAGAAATTGAGTTTAAAAATTTTCATCGACTGCCGGGAAACACACCCAATATAGACACTCATCTTCCTCAAAATTCTATTATAGAGTCTATTGAAATACCAAAAAACCCTTTCGGAAAAAATAACGCTTATGTAAAATTAAGAGATCGCTCTTCCTATGCATTTGCGTTGGTTTCTGTTGCTTCAGCTTTAGATTTGGAAGACGGAAAAATAAAAGATTCCCGATTAGCTTCGGGCGGTGTTGCGCACAAACCTTGGCGTTGGTACGAGGCCGAAAATTTCCTTAAAGGTAAATTGCCAACAAGGGAAAACTTTTCAGCTGCAGCAGATTTAGCAATAAAAGATTTAAAACCACTTTCCAACAACGGTTTTAAAAAAGAAATGCTTCACGGAGCAATAATTACAGCGCTTCAAAGTAGTTTAAATCCTTAAAAAAAAACAAATATGGCATTTTTTGATAATGATTTAAATTTAAATCTAGAAAAAGAAGGACGTGCAGAAGCTTTGGCTAAAGTTACGGGTGGAGGAAAATATTCTGCAGAATATAAAACTGAAAATATAACCTATGCTGTAATTGTTGGAAGCACAGTTGCTTCAGGAAAAATTACAGGAATTGATGTCGCAGATGCAATGCTTGCAGATGGCGTTTTGGAAATCATGACCCACCATAATAAGCCAACAGTTGCCGGTTTAGCTTCAGAAGAAAAAATTAAAGAAAGTAGAATCGGGCTTCCGGTTTTGCATACCGACAGTATTTATTTTAAAGGACAGCCTGTGGCCGTTGTAATTGCAAAAACTCTTGAAGAAGCACAGTATGCTGCCTCCTTGGTGAAAACATTGTATCAGCAAACAAAGGCAAATGTTGATTTTAAGAATACACATTCTTTAGTTCCTTTAAAAAATGAAGGAAAAGAAAGAGGAAACATCGAAAACTGGAAAAACTCTGCCTTTAATCTGGAAGAAGAATATCATATAGAAGGCGAGGTGCATCATCCAATGGAAATGCATGCTACCATTGCGATTTGGAACGGAAACGACAAGCTGAAATTATACGATAAAAACCAAGGTGTAAACGGAGTTCAGAATACTGTAGGGAAATTATTTGGTCTTCAAACTAAAAACATTGAGGTAATCACTGAATTTATGGGTGGTGGTTTTGGTTCAGGATTAAGAGTATGGCCAAACACAATTTTAGCCATTATGGCTGCAAAAAAAGTCAACCGTCCAGTGAAATTAATGCTTACAAGAAATCAAATGTCATGTCTTGTTGGCTACCGTCCAGAATCATGGCAAAAAGTAAAATTGGGAGCAGATGCATCAGGAAAATTCACGGGTTTGCTTCACGATAGTAAAAATACAACTTCTCTTTACGAAAATTTTTTAGAAAATATCACAAGAATAAGCCGTTTGGCGTACGGTTTTGAGAATTTAAAAACTCAAATGGCTACAGTGCCACTTAATTTGTCTACACCAACCTGGATGCGTGGTCCGGGTGAATGCACAGGTGCTTTTGCTTTAGAATCTGCCATTGACGAACTTTGTTTTACAATGAACAAAGATCCTTTGGCCACAAGGCTTCAAAATTTATCAGACGTTAAAGATCCTGAAACCGGAAAAGACTGGTCTACCAACTTCATCAGAGAATGTATGGAAAAAGGAGCTGAGAAAATTGGCTGGAATGAAAGAAATCTAAAACCAAGACAAAAAAAAGACGGTGACTGGCTAATCGGTTACGGAATGGGAATCGGGATGTGGACTGCTGGACGAGGAAAAGCAAGTGCTGCCCTTGAAATGGATATTGATGGAAATATTGTCGTAAAAACGGCAATGACAGACATTGGAACCGGAACCGGGACTTCAATGCGAAATATAGTTCACGAAATTACCGGAGTTCCTTTAAACAAAATTAAAATTGATCTCGGAAAATCAACACTTCCGCAGGCTCCAAGCCAAGGAGGAAGCCGTGGACTTTCTTCTATCAGTGCCTCTTCAAATGCGATTGCTGAAACTTTAAAAAGTGAATTGATTGCTTATGCTGCAAAGATTAATCCTGAGTTTAAAAATTTAATCCCTTCAAATACTATTTTAACAGATTCGGCTGTTCAGATTAAAAATACATCAACGTCAGTAAGTTTTCAGAAAATTTTCAGTGAAAATAAATTAACGGTGATTGAAGTTGAAGAAACTACCGAACCAGGAGCGCTTCAGAAAAATTTTGCTTTTGCATCAGGAGCGGCACATTTTTGTCGTGTAAAAGTAAATGAGCTCACCGGAAAAGTGAAAATCGACCGATTTGTAAGCGTTGTAGATGGCGGAAAAATAGTGAGTGAAAAACCCGCAAAAAATCAAGTGATTGGAGCCGTTGTTGGTGGTACAGGAATGGCATTGATGGAAGAAATGAGAATAGACAAACGCATAGGCGCTTTGGTTGCAGAAGATCTCGCTGGTTACCATTTTGCAGTAAATGCAGACGTTCCTATAATTGAAGTTGATTTTATCAATAAACCAGATTTTAATCTTAATGCCAGCGGTGCAAAAGGCTTGGGCGAAGTGGGAATTATCGGTTCAGCAGCGGCAATTGCCAATGCTATTTTTAATGCAACAGGAAAACGCTTTAGAAATTTACCCATTACGCCTGATAAAATTTTGAAAGGATAATTGTAAATAAAACAAAAACTCCCGAAAACTTTACATTTTTGGGAGTTTTTATTATTTGGCAATCTGCGCTATTAACGAAAACGCTTTCATCTGTAGCTCATCTTTAGATAGTATGTTGCTTTCAATTTCTAAAGCAGTAAAATGACCTTGGCCGGATGCTAAAAGAGCACAGCCATTGGTTTTCTTTCCTTTGTTTTTGAAACTGTAGGATACAAATTTTGAATCTTTATCATCCACTTTTATATCGAAGTCTTGTAGATTAAATTTTCTTTTTACAGCTTTAAAATTCGTCATCAAATCATCTGCAGTATCGTAGGAATGCAGAAAGATACTGGTATTGTCTGGCTTTTTGATCGCCCAACTCAGTGTATCATCATAATTTTTCTGAAAATAAGCACCTGCTTCTACGTTGATTTTAGATACAACATCCAACAGGATTAAAGAATCTTTTTTGAGTTTTATTACTTTATAATTCTCTTTTTCAAAATCGCTGAGTTTGCTTATGCTGTCATAACTTTCATAGAAAAGATCATTGGAAGCTGTATCGTCTGCAGCTTTCGCTTGCCGCTCATAATTCCTGCTCATCAAGGCACTTACATCATTGTAGGAAGTATCGGAATACGAACTTTGTGAACTTTTATTACAGGTCATCGCTAAGCGCACAACACCTATAAGAGCTATAACCACCGTCAGGATGGTTTTCCATACAGATGAATTATTATTCATTATTTTACATCTGTTCTTTTGATGGTGATTTCGTTCAGTTTTTTGCCTTTAGTGTCTTTGTAAATATATTTTATATTATTCACCCCAATAGAGCTTGTTTGATCGAAGATTTGTCTCACATCTGGAGATCTCATCATTTCGTCTTTCATAAGTTGTTTTGCTTCGTCTGTGGCAAGCACTTCTGCATATTGATCTGGAACTTCAGCGGAGTACACAATATTATTTTGTGCATCAGCAGTAATCGCAACAATTTTTATTCCCGAAGTTTTATCTACAATCGGTAAACTTTTGCTGAAAACCTTCAAAATCTCGTTCAATTGTGCACTGTCTGGCTTATCACCTTTGGCAATTCCTTCAAGATCAATATTTCCCTTTTTAGTGTTCTTATCAATGGTTTGTGAAGATATAATGACGCCGTTTGAGCTGTAAACTTTTAGATTAAATTTCACCCCTTCTTCCAAAAGTTCTTTTCCTTTTGGTTCTGCCTGAATTGCCTGCCCGATGATGTCTGGAATTGCATTTTTCATCAGTTCTGCTTCTATATCAGTATCAAAATAAGTGGTTTTAATTTCAATATCAACATCTCCTGAAGTATTAGACATGGCTTTTGTGGATTTAAAGCCTGCAGTTCTCACCATCATATCGCTAGTATTGTTGTACATAGATACAAATTCTGCGGTCTTGCTTTCTGTAGATTTTTTGCAACTTACAAGCAATACAGCAATGGCAAAAATAAAGAGTAGTTTTCTCATCTAGAATAATTTAAATTTTTTGAAAGATAATAAAAAAACAAAACTCAAGAAGAATTCTGTTTACTAATTTCACAAAATAATGAATTTTATGAAGTTTTTTCTAAACTCAAGTTTTTTGCGCGGCTGTTACAAGATATTATTTGCAGGTTTTTAATCTATTTTTTATGAATATACTCTTGAATTGATCAGTAGCATCGCGACAATCTGTTATTAGCAAAAATATAATACGGTTTGCGAAGCTCCGTAGGAGCGACCTGTTAATTAATTACACATTAAAAAATTCGTCTATGAAAATATAGCATTATTTATCATTCAAAGCATTCAGAAACTCAATAATCTCATCAATTTCTATCGAAGTAAGATTCAATTTTTTATCTGAAAGCGTTTGGTTTTCTACTTTTAAATTAAACCCTTTACCGCCTCCTTGGTTGTAGAATTGCATCACTTCCTGCAATGTTTTGTATCCTCCGTTATGCATATAAGGGGCCGTTTTACTGACGTTTCTTAATGTTGGTGTTTTAAATGAATTCTGAAGAAAAGCAATGGTTTGATGGAATTTTCCCCGCCCAGCATCGCTATCAATTTTTTTGTTGAAAGCATTTTCTGCAACACCCAAAACCTCTTGTTCTGTTTTCTTAAAATTTGGAGGAACCGTTCCGTTGAAAAGCGGCAGAAAATGACAGGTTGCACATTGCGCTTTTCCCATAAAAAGATTGAAACCTCTCTTTTGCTTATTGGTTAAGGCTTTACGATTCCCTCTCATATATTCATCAAAATCTGAAGTAAATGTGGCCAAAGAACGAATATAACTTGCAAGTAGATTTTGCAGTTGCCAAACTTCAGCTTTTTCAGTTTTAAATATTTTTTTGAAATCTGTTTTATAATTTTTATTTTGATTTATCTTTAAAATAATCGTCTGCAAATCACCGTGCATTTCTTCTTTATTGGTAATGACATCCGAACTTTGACCTTCCAAATCATCTTTTCTCATATCCCAAAACTGCCCGTGCTGAAAAGCAGAATAACTCAAAGAGGGTGTATTTCTCTGTAATTTTGTATTATCTAGCGACATCGATTTTTCTAGCCCATCTGTAAATGCTTTTTCTGCATTATGACAAGTGGCGCAACTTCTGGAATTGTTGTTGGAAAGAATTTTATCATTAAAAAGTTGTTTTCCCAACTGTACTTTTTCTGGAGATGTTTCGTATTGTTTTCCGGGAGTAAAAGCATTGACGTCGAAAGCATCTTTCGAATAAAACTGTGCTGCATTTTTCCTTAAAGCGGTTGTAACTTCCACATGAGGAATATTTTCTTCTCTTCTAAAATCGAGTAAAAGATAAGATAGATTATTGAGATGAACGCTTAGAAATTCAAGATAATTAAATGTGTTTTTATCTTTATTTTTATTTAAAAACTGTTTAGACTGATTAATTTCCGAAAGGATTTTCTTTAAAGATGAATTTTGAGATTTTTCGGTTGAAATTAAATTTAGAATAGGGGTAAAAGACTCCAAAGAAACCGACATTTCTTCAAGAAACTTGCCAGAAATGGGCGTATCAAAACCCGCAATTCCTAAACTTGAAATTCTGAAAATTTCCTGTCTCAATGCATCAAAAGTTTGATCTTTTGTAACTGTTATAACTTGGAAATTGGTTTTAATTGTATTTCCTTTATTGATCAGCTTTTTAAGAATTCGGATAACTTCTGCTTTGTCTTGTTTTTCTTCTGAATAAAGCATTTCTTCCAAAACCTGAAGGCCTTCAGGCTCTATTTCTACATGCTCAGCCATCTCAATTTCCGGTAAAGCGGGCCCATTGATGAATCTTGCAGAATGAGGAAGGAAATACTCTATCGCCCATTCCATTTTTTTGTAGGTCTGGCGAAGGCTATCAAATTTTTTCTGAACAATTTTGTTGTCGCTATCTTTAGAAATCAAGATAATTAACTCGTGAATTTGAGCAAGAAAAAGTTCATTATTTTTAAAAACTACATTTTTCACTTCCACCAAATCATCTTGTAGAGGCTGATTAGGCTTGTTGCACTGCAAAATAGTAAAAACACTGAAAAGCAGAATTAGAAAAACACAAAAAGGATTTTTTAACAGTTTCATTATGTATAAAAAAGCATCAATAGAGAAAACTCTATTGATACTTTTAAGATTTAAAAATTAGTATTATCTCTGAACGTTTCTTATCAAAACGATTTGCCCACCCTCTTTGTTGGTATTTACACCTGCTCCATCAGCATTGACGAAACTATTTTTCTGCCATGTATGAGAGTGAATATTTACTGCAAAAGTATTCGGAACACCAATGATGTCTGAAACATCTATCATAGCACCATATTCCCAAGAGCCGTATTTCTGTAGATTTCCAGATTGGTTATAGGCTGTTTGCCATGCAGAATCTGTTCTTCCGTGTTTCATATTCAACCATGGTTTGTATTGCTTTGTGCTGATATCCAGCTGCCAGATGTAAGAATCGTGAGCGGCTGCGGTGTAGAAAGAATCCCCATCTTCCTGAATGTAAACATAGTTTTCTGTAACACAAAGATTGTCTGGATTAATTAAATTATTTCCAGGATTAGAATCTCCTTCTGCCACTACTTCAAGCTTTCCTGTCATCATATTGTTTTGGTTTAAAACCAATTTATACACCCTTCCCCACATCGTAAGTCCCGGTTTAGGATTTACACCGTCACCCGATTCTCCGGTTGCTGTAAAGTAGATTTCTCTTCCTTTTCCTGCCCCTTTTCTATAATCTACATCTTCCACTCTTGAAAAACGAATAGCATTGATATCCAAATTTTTCTGGTTGATTTGTGCTCCAGTAAGATTTTTAGCATTTGTAATTTCAACAAATTCTACATCATACTGAGAACCTTTAGACATATCGGTTTCTGTAGTATTGTTGTTGGTTCTTTTAAGAGAATACAATTTCCCATTATCCAAATCTCCCTGTGTATCAGCAACGTACATCAAAAGCTGACCTGCAGACTGATGCGAAGTTGAATAAGACTGATCTTCGCCAATCAAAATATACGATTTTCCGTTTGAAATATCTTTAGGAAGCGGTACTGCATTTTCCATAGAAGCCTTACCTAAAGCTGGTTTCACTCTTGTTTTATCTGAAGCCTGAGAAGCTGCTACCAAAGGATTCAGTGCGTGCACCATACTTTCTTCACCAGATTCTCCGGCAGTAAGAAAAGCACTGAAACCATGCTCGGCTACCGTTGCCAAAGTAGCAGAACACAATCTTGTCATTCCACCGATTCCGTTCAGGATATATTCTCCTCTTACAGGCTTGAAGGATTTGTTTAGATAAACTCTTGAAACCGACTGTGTGATTTCGTGATTTGTAATCATTACATATCCGTTAGAATTAGGGTCTTTCATAATTCCCATTCCGTCTGGCTGACCTGCAAATACAAAATTGGGACTGTCTGCAAGTACATCAGAGCTTGAAATTAATGTGGTGATATTTAAATTTTCAAAACCTTGCATTCCATAAACGAAAGCAGGTTCTTTTGAAAAGTTTTCAAGCTTGATGTCTTCATTGATCGGGTCTTTGGTAGTTTCGTCGTCATTACAACTCTGAAATACTGCAGCAGTAAAGAGTAAAGCTGCCCAAGTGTGGTTTAGTTTCATACTATTTTATTTAGTTTATTTACACCACAAAACTAAATGGAAACTGTTAACAGAATTTTAACAGTACAAAACCAAACGTTTAATTTTACAAGGATTAGAATGATTATTTGTTAACAGAAAGTCAATACTTAGAATGAGTCAAAATAGAAAAAAAAGAAGTTTTGATTGCAGGAAAGTTGAAAGAAGATAGTTCTTTGATGATGGTTATTACTTATTGTGTTATTAGGATTTTTCAGAAAAAGCGGTGATGTATTAAAATGTATCACATTCTAATTGATTGCCCCAACTAAGCGGTTGAATGACTCAAGCAAAAGCTGGATTGCTTCATCAAAATTACTGCCCCGATCCCAAAGAGAATAATTGCCACTAAATTTTAAAGACATACTGTAAAAACCCAAGCATAAATCAATTCATTGAAACCTTTGACTCCTCAAAATCATAAGAAATCAATTAAATTCTTTGCGTTTAAAACTGAAAATATTCAAATTTAAAACCTATTAAAATTTCATCAAAATTACTGCCCTGATCCCAAAGAGAATAATTGCCACTAAATTTTAAAGATATACTGCAAAAACCCAAGCTTAAATCAATTCATTGATACCCTTGGCTCCTCAAAATTATAAGAAATCAATTAAATTCTTTGCGTTTAAAACTGAAAATATTCAAATTTAAAACCTATTAAAATTTCATCAAAATTACTGCCCCGATCCCAAAGAGAATAATTGCCACTAAATTTTAAAGACATACTGCAAAAAACCAAGCTTAAATCAATTCATTGATACACTTGGCTCCTCAAAATCATAAGAAATCAATTAAATTCTTTGCGTATAAAACTGAAAATATTCAAATTTAAAACCTATTAAAATTTCATCAAAATTACTGCCCCGATCCCAAAGAGAATAATTGCCACTAAATTTTAAAGACATACTGCAAAAAACCAAGCTTAAATCAATTCATTGATACACTTGGCTCCTCAAAATCATAAGAAATCAATTAAATTCTTTGCGTATAAAACTGAAAATATTCAAATTTAAAACCTATTAAAATTTCATCAAAATTACTGCCCCGATCCCAAAGAGAATAATTGCCACTAAATTTTAAAGACATACTGCAAAAAACCAAGCTTAAATCAATTCATTGATACCCTTGGCTCCTCAAAACCATAAGAAATCAATTAAATTCTTTGCGTTTAAAACTGAAAATATTCAAATTTAAAACCTATTAAAATTTCATCAAAATTACTGCCCTGATCCCAAAGAGAATAATTGCCACTAAATTTTAAAGATATACTACAAAAAACCAAGCATAAATCAATTCATTGAAACCCTTGGCTCCTCAAAACCATAAGAAATCAATTAAATTCTTTGCGTTTAAAACTGAAAATATTCAAACTTTCAAATTTAATTTACAAGATTAAATTTAAGCTTAATTCCGAGATTTTCTTTAAACTCTGAAGTTTGGTAATACCCGAGTCTGTAAGAAAACCCAAGTCCAAAACTTCTTCCCAAAAAACGGTTCCACATCAATCCTATTTCTTGATAATTGTGATCTAAAACTTGAAAATTAAATTGATGATTCTGCGGATTTTTGAATGCTCCGATAGCAGACTGATATTCTAGTTCGATGTTTGAATATCTTTTCCCGATGGTTTTAAATCTGAAAGGCAAATATTGTGAAATTTTAAATCCAACAAATTTATCTGCAAAAAAAGTTCCCGCAGGCATCGTACTAAAGCCAAAATTCGAGGGTGTGTTGATGTTGGAATACCATTCATTCGGACTAGCATCTCTGTGACCGGCAATTTCAAAATTCTTCCAAATGGGTGCTGTTCCCGAAGAAATTCCGCCAAAAAGTTTCACGTTAGTATAACCCAGTTTTGTTCTGAACTGATGCACAAACATCGCATCCAGTCTGTGGTAATCTAAATCTCCACCTAAAGCATTGAAGCCTTTTTCAAAATTCATATAAACTTGTGGGAAACCTTTTTCGAAAGTAAATTTTCCGCTTGGCGTCATAATATTTTTATCGTTTGGCGAATATTTCAGGGAAAGCGTTGCACTGGTATTGTTAAAACTGTTCCCAAGATTCTGATAATGATATCCGAACAATGCATTTTGCTTTTCTTTATTCAAGGCGATTTTCACGCTTAAAGAATTCGAAAGATCGTAGGAATAGTAGGCTCCCCATTTTTGATTGCGATAAAAATTGGCGTTGTGAAGATCTAGATTGTTGTCTGCCAGATTCATCATCATATCCCACATATTATTACTGAAACGTCCTGCAGCAAAGACATCATCCACATAATCAATTCTGAGAACCGAAGTTCTTTTCTGAGATAATTTTACATCAACTCCCAATCCGTATTTCCATCTGTGGTCTTTAAATCCGTAACCGAAATATCCGTCCGGAGAAACAGTTTTACTGAATTTTTCGTTCAGTTTTACTCCCGCTCCCAGTCGTAATCCCTGGTATTTATCGTAGCTGAAAAATTTGGTAAGATCAAAATCGACTACTTTATAACGCAGATTTCCGCGCATCAATTGGGTTAAGAAGCTGAGTTTCTTTTCAAAATCATGCTTTTCCACAAACCTATCTAGAGTGGCATAAGTAGAACTTTCTCTCGTGGTAAGGCTGTCGGTACGGTATTTTTCCAGAAGGCTGCCGTCTGAATTCTGCATTTCGAGAGAGTATCCTTTAAATTCATTGGCTTTCTGCTCCTTATTCAATTCAAAATCGAAGAAGCGGTTTTTCACGTACAGGTAATTTCCAAAAGTTTTGGACTTGTATTTTGCTTTTTCCCCCGCTTTGATGCTGTCTTTTTTGGAGGTGTCAAAAGACTGGTCGCCCATTTTGAGCCTGATATCTTCATAGTCTAAAAACCATTTTCCGTTGATGGGTTTCCAGACAGAGACGATGTTTCCTGCATTGGATTTTTTATTGACGCTTTCAAATTTTTTGAGTGCGTAGGTCTGCGTGTCAATGAAGATATTTCCGTTGAATTTTCTTGGGTTCTGCTTTTTCTTGTCTGTTATTTCCTTGAATTTAATCACATAAGTATCTCTTCCATCAATCTGAATGGTGTCTGAAAGGAAGAAATAGAAAAGCTGTCTGTTTTCAGGTTTCAGCTGCCTCGGCGTCCGGTTTAAATTTGAAATATTAATCGCCAAAGCTTCATAGATCGGATTTTTAAAACCCGACATTCTGTTATCTAAAATATTGGTTTTCTCGCCAAACTTTTGTGAGTATTTGTATTCTGTTGCTTTTTCCCATAGAAACATCTGCGATTCCTGAGAAGCTTCAATAAACTCTTCACCGATCAGCGAATCTTTGATCTCTTTTGGCTTCATTTTCAGATCTTTCTTCTCCACTTTTGAAAGGGAATCTTTTCTCACAGAAAGAAAGTTTTTGTAGATGCCGATAGAATCTTTGTCTACGTCGATAGAAAACTTGGTATACGATTTAAAATCATAGGAATTCAAAGACTTCGGGGAGTTTTCTTTTTCTTTTTTGTTAACTTCATCCAGAATTTTCAGAGCACGGTCATCGCTTTTGCTGGTAATCACGATTTTATCGATGTTCTGCATTTTTTCAGAAAGCGGATTCAAAAAGACTTCCGCATTTTTCTTCACATCTGCCGTGGTATCTTCAAAATTATTGGCAATTATTTCTACTTTTTTGCACTTGCTTCTAAACGAAAGAACGCCGTGGATATTGGTCTTGCCCAAAAGTTCATCATCACAGTAAACTGCCGCATTGGCAACCGGTTGTTTATTCGTTTTGTTCAAAACCTTCAGCTGATTTTGGCTGAAATAAAAGACGCTGAAAAACAAAAAAAGAGCGGATAAAAGTTTATTCATTGAAGTTGTATTGATGAAGTAAAACTATTGATTAGAAAGGGATTTGTTTTAATTAAAAAATATAATGTTTTGTTAAAGATTTAAGCATCTCTATTACAAATATTTAGCTATTTTTTAATCTTTTATTTATTTCTCTTAAAAATGATAATTTAAAAGATTTATTTAATTTTCTTAATGAATTTAACAAATGGGATATTCTTAAAAATAGATTTCCAGATGAATATTGTCATTAGTAAATTTCTAATTTTAAAATCTTCCTTACCTTTGGAAAAAATTTTTTAAACATAACAAAATGATCAAGAAACTATTTACAATTTTATTGTTTGCAGGAGTTTGTATTTTCGGCACACAAATTAAAGCACAAGATTTAAAAGAAATTCAGCAAAAAAAAGAGCTTTTTAAAGTTTACACACAACTTTTAGACAAAAATGTGGAGCTTGCAAAAGAAAGACAGAATAATGTACAATTAACAGCTATTGTGAATTCTCTAAATAAAAAGTCTGACAAGAAAACAGACAAATTCACTTCTTCAGATCCGGAAAACACCTCAACCGATGCCAGAAATACAGCAAAACTTCTGAAGCATACTGAGTCTGCTAATAGAGATCTCGCCAAAAGCAACAGCAAAATAAAAAGCCTTGAAGCTGAAGTGAGAAAAATTGTGATGAAAATGGAGAAGTTTGACTATGTGATTGAAATTAAGAATAAATAAAAAACTTCATTGAGTTTCAAACTTACTTCATAACTCAATGTACAAAATAGGCTCAAACATAAAACCAGTTTGAGCCTATTTTTTTTAGAACCTCAAAGAATTTATTTGATGATAAATTTTGAATCTAAAATAGATTTTACCGCATTTTTTCTATCTTCTTCATTGGTATTTACCACTACAATTGTGAATTCCTTATTATCAATTTCTGCAATATAAAAATATTTGGTTGCCAGATAATTCTTGTCTTTAAAAAAAGAATTCTGCTTTACGACATTAAAAGTTATTTTATCAATTGTAATTTCTTCATTAATTACTGAATTTTCAGCATCAGGGTAATCGTGATTTGCATTTCGCAACAGCATTTCTCTTACAATGTTTGCGTAACCATTTAAAGTGTGATCCTGTATTGACGAATTATTTTTATAACTCACCATAATAACATTTGGACTGGAATCTTCTTTTTCTAACGTCAGCAAAACAACATCATCGGTGGAAAACGATTCTATATTTTCTTCTTTTTTTAAATATTCTTCACCTGCCTTCACCGCTTTTTCAAAGTTATCAGCTTTAGCCACATAATTTTTAGGAGCTTTAAATATCCAGCTTACGGTATTGATTTTATAACTTTTTTGAGCGGATAAAAAATTACTTAGAAATAAAATTAAAATGAAGAGAAATCTTTTCATACTGCAGTTTTTAATATTTGAAATCCAAACGATGTGAAAACAAATATAGTTAAAAATTAAATCTTAATACATTCAACTAGCTGTTGATTAAATCTTTCCTAAAAACAACAAACTCCCGAAATTTCGGGAGTTTACTATTTATATTTGATATGAAATTACAGCATTAAAGCCTTCTGATACGCATTTTCCAGACCTGCAATATTTTTTCCGCCTGCCGTTGCAAAGCCAGGATTTCCGCCGCCGCCGCCTTGGATTTCTTTTGCTAAATCTTTAATCAATGCTCCCGCCTGATAGATTCCTTGCAGATCGTCGGAAACACCAACAGTAATCATCGGTTTGCCGTCTGCATCGGATAATACAATCGTGATGGAAGTAGGGATTTCTTTCTTCAGCTGGAACACGATGTCTTTCACAGAGCCTGCATCCAAAGAGGTTTTCTTTACCAAAAGAAGTTTGTCGCCTTTCTGTTCGTAAGCCGTTTTCCAATCGCCGATTTCGCCTTTTGCTTTTTCTTTTTTCAGAGATTCCAATTCAGATTTTAAAGTGGAATTTTCTTCCATCAGTTTCTCAATCGATTTTACAATGTCTTTAGATTTCAGGAGTTGTGAAAGTTCAGCAACCTGTTTTTCCAGATTTTTGAAATATTCTTCAGATTTGTCTCCGGAAATCGCTTCAATTCTTCTGATTCCTGCTGCTGCAGACGCTTCAGAATTAATTTTAAAATGACCGATTTCGCTGGTATGTTTTACGTGAGTTCCACCGCACAATTCTTTTGAAGTTCCAAACTGTATCATTCTTACGCTGTCGCCGTATTTTTCACCAAACAATGCCATTGCACCTTTGTCTATCGCCTCCTGAATAGGAATGTTTCTAAACTCCTGAAGAGCGATGTTTTCTTTAATTTTTGCATTGACTTTTTCTTCAATCAAAGCCAATTCTTCTTCCGTCATTTTACTGAAATGCGAGAAGTCAAAACGCAGATAATCCGGACCAACGAATGAACCTTTTTGCTCAACATGAGTTCCTAAAACCTCTCTCAACGCTTCGTGCAACAAGTGCGTTGCAGAGTGATTTGCCTGAGAATTTTTTCTTTCGCCGGCGTTCACTTTAGCATAGAAAACCGCTCCTGCATCTTTCGGAAGTCCGTTGATTAAGGAAATTATCAATCCGTTTTCCTTTTTAGTTTCTAAAATTTCAAAGCTTTCAACTGCATTTTCCAGAACACCTTTATCACCGATTTGCCCACCACCTTCAGGATAGAAAGGGGAATTGCTCAGCACCACCTGATAAAATTCGCCGTCTTTATTTTCTACTTTTCTGTATTTTGTGATGTAAGTTTCCGCTTCTATTTGGTCGTAACCTACGAAAGTTTCAGGTTTTTCTTCCAATACAACCCAATCGTACACTTTAGAAGCTGAGTCTTTTTTGGAACGTTGTTTTTGTTTTTCCATTTCAGCGTTGAAGCCAGCCTCGTCTATGGTTAAACCTTTTTCCTCAGCAATGATTCTTGTTAAATCATCCGGGAAACCGTATGTGTCATACAATTCAAAAACTTCCACACTTGGCAGAACTTTAGAACCTTCAGAAATAGTTTGCTGAATTAATTTCTCAACTCTAACCAAGCCTGTTTCGATTGTTTTTAAGAAAGATTCTTCTTCACTTTTTATAACTTCTGTAACCAGATTTCCTTGTTTTTCAAGCTCTGGGAAGAATGTTCCCATTTGGTTTTGAAGTACAGCCACCAGTTCGAAAAGGAAAGGTTCTTTTCTGTCTAAAAATCGGTAAGCGTAAGAAATTCCTCTTCTTAAAATTCTTCTGATCACATAACCGGCACCACCGTTGGAAGGCAACTGTCCGTCTGCAATTGCAAAAGAAACTGCTCTGATGTGATCTACCACAACACGTATGGCAATATCTTTTTCGTCGGTTAAAATCCCTGTATATTTTTTCCCTGAAAGCTCTTCAACCTTGGCAATTAAAGGAGTGAAAACATCGGTATCATAATTGGATTCTTTTTGCTGTAAAGCCATGCAAAGACGCTCGAAGCCCATTCCGGTATCGATGTGTTTTGCAGGAAGATTTTCCAGAGAACCGTCTGCTTTTCTGTTGAACTGCATGAAAACAAGATTCCAGATTTCCACCACCTGAGGATGATCATTGTTCACCAATTCCAATCCGGAAATTTTTGCTTTTTCTTCTGGCGTTCTCAAGTCTACGTGGATTTCGGAACAGGGTCCGCAAGGTCCGCTGGCGCCCATTTCCCAAAAATTATCTTTTTTGTTGCCGTTGATGATGCGGTCTTCAGAAATGAATTGTTTCCACAAATCGTAAGCTTCGGTATCGCGTTCAAGATTCTCTTTTTCGTCACCTTCAAAGATGGTTACGTAAAGGTTTTCTTTTGGGATTCCGTAGACTTCTGTCAGTAATTCCCAAGCCCAGATGATTGCTTCTTTTTTAAAATAATCGCCAAAACTCCAGTTACCCAACATCTCGAACATCGTATGGTGGTAAGTATCACGCCCCACGTCATCTAAGTCATTGTGTTTTCCGGAAACTCTCAGACACTTTTGTGTATCGGCAATTCTGGGTGCTTTAGGCTCTTTATAGCCTAAAAAATAATCTTTAAACTGCGTCATTCCAGAGTTGGAAAACATCAATGTGGGATCGTCTTTCAGCACGATAGGTGCTGATGGAACGATGAGGTGTTCTTTGCTTTTGAAAAAGTCTAAAAACTGTTGTCTTATTTCTTGTGAAGTCATTTTTATAGCTTTTGGCGGATCGTTTTTGCAACTACCGGATTTTGATTCGCAAATTTAATATTTTTAAGTGATTTTATGCGGGTGTACTTTTATTTAAAATTTTTTCTCAATTTTAATCTTATTTGTTAGAGATTTCAATCGGTTAAAATCTTTTATTTTTAATAAATATAGGTTTTTTAGTTTGCATTACCGAAACTTTTGGAGCCTATTTTTTGGGCTTTATTTATTGATCTGTATTTGTTGGTATTTTTTGGCAGCTGCTCGCAGAACAGTTGCGTTTCCCAGAGTTTGTACTTGGTATAAAATGACTTTAATAAAAAATAGTAATGGTAAATCTGGTGCTGATCTTGTGGTGTAGAATCTCTCGCAGCCCGACTTGAGTGGAGCTCTTTTTGTGAGGAGATACGACGAGCAAAAAAGCGGGAACGGAAGGCGGAAAAGCTGCCATAAAAATAAAATAAATTACTGTGAATGGCTGTACTAATAAGACAAAATAGAAAGATAGTTGCGTATTTCTAAATAAGAGATTAGTTTACAAAATTTCCATCAAATCGCTCTTTGTGAATTTCTTAAAAACCGAACTATCTGTGGTAATTAAATCATTTGCCAACTCTTTTTTGGATTGCTGCAATTTCATAATTTTTTCTTCAATGGTATTGGGACAAATTAATCTTACGGCAATTACGTTTTTCTTTTGCCCGATGCGGTAACAGCGATCGATGGCTTGATTCTCTACAGCGGGATTCCACCAAGGGTCGACGAGATAAACGTAGTCTGCTTCAGTTAAATTCAAACCTGTGCCGCCTGCTTTCAGGCTTATTAAAAACACCCTAACTTGCTCATTATCTTGAAACTGACTGACTTTGGCTGCTCTGTTTTTTGTTTGCCCTGTAAGATATTCAAAAGAAATATTTCTTTTTTGAAGTTCTACTTTTATTAAATCTAACATTGATACAAATTGTGAGAAAACCAGAATTTTATGCTGGGAAGATTTGTTTTCAATTTGTTGCATGAGAACTTCTATTTTTGCAGAATTGTCGCTATATTGTCCTTGGTCTTTCAACAACGCGGGAGCATCACAAATTTGTCTTAGCTTGGTTAATCCCGTCAATACGTGGATGCTGTTTTTAATAATTTCTTGCTCATCTTTTGCGGAAATATATTCTCTTAATTCTTTTTCGTAAGCATCATAAATTTGCCTTTGCTCCTCTCCCATTTCGCAATAGATGACCATTTCCGTTTTGTCTGGCAGCTCTTTTGCGACCTGTTTTTTTGTTCTTCTGAGTATAAACGGTTTTATCTTTTTCTGTAAATCTGTTGCTCTTTTTGTGTTTTCAAATTTATCAATAGGGATAGAATAAATATCTCTGAAATATTCTTTACTTCCCAATAAACCTGGAATGGCAAAAGAAAGTTGCCCATAGATATCGAATGTATTGTTTTCTATTGGCGTTCCAGTTAAGACGACTTTATTTCTTGATTGTAATAATCTTGCCGCTTTATACCTTTCAGAATTTGGATTTTTTATAGCTTGGGATTCGTCTAAGAAAATATAATTGAAATGAAATTCTTTGAGAAAATGAATATCCGAAAGCAGCATTCCGTAGGTTGTTAAAACTATTTCATTTCCTGCAAAATGAAGTGTATTTTTGGTTCGATTGGGGCCATAATGTGTAAGAATCTTGATGGAAGGTGCGAATTTTTCAGTTTCCGCTTGCCAATTAAAAAGTATAGAAGTTGGTACGACGACAAGATTGGTGTTTTTTGAATGTTTTTTATTTTGTGAAAGAATAAATGCGATAATTTGTAGCGTTTTTCCTAATCCCATATCATCGGCAAGGCAACTTCCAAAATTATAATCGTCGAGATAATTAAGCCAATCGAGTCCTTGCTTTTGGTAATCTCTCAGCGTGGCATTTAGTTCCGCGGGAACTTCGGTTGCAGGAATAGGTTTGTTTTCAGAAAAAGCTTTTTTGTAAACATTAATTTCTTCATCAACTTCTTTGCTTAAAACCTCCTTTTCAAATAGACTTTTGATTTCAGAAAAATTACTTTTTGGTAATCTTAAAAGTTCTTCATACATTTCTCCTGCATCAAAAAAACGGTTGAATTTTTTGATCCATTCTTCGGGCAAAATCCCTTTGGTTCCATCGTCTAATTGTATAAATTTGCTTTTGTTTCGGATAGATTTATGCAGTTGTTTTATTGATGCTTTTTGCTTTCCAAATTTCACATCAATATCTGCATTAAACCAGTTGATTCCGCTCACTACATTAATAGAAACCACTGCTTTATTGGGATTTAATTTGCTATTTTTGAGTTCATTAAAACCTAGAACCACAATATCATCGTCCCTCCATTTTTCAAAAGCTTCCAGTAACCAGTCTTCATCTAGAAATTTATTTTTGTGAAGATAAAAATACTCGTATTGCAGCACCTGTTCGGCAAATTCTGGGTGTTGCTGCATGATGTTTGCGGTAAATTTAATTTCCTCTTTCTCGTCTCTTTCAACCTTAAAAATATTACCATTATAGTCTTCATCAAAAATTTGCTTCCTCGAAAAAACAGGAATTTCTACATTACCATATTTCATCACCGGAGTGATAGAAACATACTCTTTTTCGTCTGATAAATAAATGATTTTTTGTATCTTTTGATTAAAGGATTTTGCTATCAGTTGTTTTTTTGTAGCGGATTGTATGTAGGTATAATTTATTTTTATTTCTTTTTCTAAATTAACAAGAATAGTTTGTTTAAATTCTTCAAATTTTGATGAATGAATAAGCACTATTTCTCTGTTTACTTTAAAAAACTCTACTACACTAAGCATATCCAGATTGATGACCAAATGCATAGTTTTTTGGTGTAAAAGAAAGTAAATAAACTGAATTTTCAAATTTTTAAAGGGATGCAAAACATCGTTCAGCCAAATTCCGCCGGTAATTTCAAAGAACGGTTCTTTTTTGAAAACAGAGAGTTCAATACTGGCATTCAATAATTTTAAATCTACAGAAACAATAGATTTTACTGAAACATTTTCTGAAATATCTTTGTCGTGATAAAAAGTTTGTAGATTCAGCGGATTGTTCACCACCATTTTTAAAGCTTGTACATCAGCTTCATTTTTTTCTTCCGAATGATTATTTTGAAATTTTAAAATGGCGGAAAAAAATTTGGCTTCTTCTACTGTTTCGGCTTTCCAAATTAAATTGGAAGCATCAATCGCCGTTATCGGGTTTTTTATTTTTCCGGATTGGGTAGTTTCTGCTTCAAAAAGTTCAATGCCAAATCGGTCATCATATTTATGCTTTTTAATAACCAAAATCATTTTCTTTGACTGCTTTTGAATTTCAAACTCTTGAAATTTATTCGTTTTTTTAGGCAGCAATTTTTGTTTCAGCTCATCAACATTTTGCTTGATTATTTCCTTTATTTTAGGCTGAATTATTAAAGAATTATGCTCGTTTTCCAAATGAAAATAATCTTCGAGATTGGGTTCATTTTCCAAGCCATAATCTTTTGCAAAGTCTTGTAATTTCTTTAATCTAAGTTTTTCATCAAAAAAAACACGCAAATCTTGTCGTTCAATTATCGTAAATAAAACCTGGGCTTGATGGGTACACATTTTGTGTTTTGGAGCGTGACAGGGACAATCTAAAATAAGAGAATTCCCAATAAAATTAACCGCAACATTTGGAAAATAAAGGCTCGAGGTAGACTTAAAAAATACACCAGAATTAATTTCAATAACATAAGATTGAATATTATTTAAATCTTTCCTATCAATATCAATCGCCTCTACACAATGTTTTTGGATATCAAAAATTGAAATAATTGAGAAATTGATGTTTTCGAAGATGTATTGATTTTTGAAATTTTGCATTGAGTTACTTCACGGTGAGTACTGCCGGATGATTTTATAGGTTTTTGAATGTCAATTGATGTCAAATTTACAAAAAAGAAAGATTTTGGTTGAATGGTTTTACAAAAGGACTTTATTGAAAATTTAATTTATTTTTAATAAGACGCAAAACATCCCAAAGCAAATCGTAAATAAAAATTACTACACGAAGGAATTGTTGCTGCAGCGAGGGAAATACAATGGGATACGCCCCAACTCGGTTTTTTATTGTCTCTTTTGAAAAATCAAGCTATTTCAAGTTTGGAAGCCCAAAACATTAACATTATTTAACACCCAGTTGACGTAACAAATATTCCCTAATAGGTGTCTTATCGTTAGAATCAAAAACCTTTAATGAAACAAACATTATTACCCATAGCTTTATTGATAGGAGCTTTCGTTTTTTCTCAGGAAAAAAAAGACAGTATAGAGATAAAAAAAGTAAATGATATAAAAGAAGTAACCTTTGTAGCCAAAAAGCCGACTGTGGAATCTAAAGTTGACCGCACGGTTTTTAATGTTGCCAATAGCTCGATTCTTGCCGGAAATACGACTTGGGATGTTTTGAGAATGACACCTCTTGTAAGTGTAGATAACAACGATGCCCTAAAAGCTGAAGGTGAATCTGTGACCGTTTATATTAACGACAGAAAATCTGTATTTACAGGCAAAGAGCTCAAGGAATATTTAAAAACCATCCCTGCAGATAATCTTATGAAAATTGAGGTTATAACGAGCCCATCTGCCAGATATGATGCTACCGGATCTGTAGTAAATATTGTTTTGAAGAAGCGTGATGACGAAGGCTTAAAAGGAAGCATAACCCTCAACAACAAGCAAAATAGACAAAATTCTCAGTACACCAATTTAAATTTAAATTATCATAGAAAAAACTTCACACAAACTCTTGTCTCTAGTTACAGCGACAATACATGGGTACAAGGAAACTCTTTTATAAATACGATTAACGAAAATAATATCATTACCGAAGGCTCTACGCAAAATATTTTTAAAAGAAAAAACCCTTCAGCTTCTTCGACTTCTGAATATGAAATTAATGACAAAAACACGCTGGGTGTAATTCTTGAATTTTACCAAGGTAAAGGGAACAATACCTCAGAATTGGAATCAACTCAATATAACAACGGGAGTTTCAATTTTCTTAGAAATCAAAGTCAAATAACGAACAGCACAGACCGAACTTTAGGGAGCAATTTATTCTACAAATATTATGATAAGGAGAAAAACAGAATTCTAGATATTAATTTGGGAAGTAATTACAACGGTCAATCAGACAACAATTATTTTCTAAGAAATACCGCTTTTACAAATGGTACCGAAATACAAGAAACCGGGATTGTTTCTGATATTGAAAACCGAAATTATTATATAAAAATAGATTACACTCAACCGATCGGAAAACAAGGAGGTAATTTTGAAATCGGAGGTAAAATAGATTTTAATAATAATGTAATCCCCAATACGCTTTACGGTAATCTCGTTTCTGGATTAAGCCCAAGAGATGTATTTCATTATGAAGACAACATCAATTCATTATATGCCAATTATTCTAAAACATTCTTTAAAAAACTGGAAACCAGAATCGGGTTAAGATATGAATATATTGATTATAAACTCCGTCAAGATATTGCGGGAACCTCCAGAAGAGACTCTTACGGAACTTTCTTGCCCAATTTTTTGGTAAAATATACATTTTCTAACAAATACGATCTAAGCTTTACCTACAACAGGAATCTATGGAGACCTTGGTATGCAGAATTCAACCCATTTATGCAACCTACCAACGACGGGTTTTACGCAAGAGGAAACATGAATCTTCTTCCTAACCCAAGCGACAGGTTTTATATGAAGTTTGGTTTTATGAAGAAATATTTCCTTTCTGCAAGATATTCTTTCACAAAGCAAGATTACTGGCAAACTTACACCACAGAAGGTGATAAAATAATTTCAGAACCTACTAATTTTTTGGGCAAGGTACACAAGTATAATCTTTACGCAAATACCAATCAATCATTTTTGAAAAATAAACTGATCGTAAATCTTGGTTTTGGCTGGAATTACATCAATAACAGCGATTTTAATGCTAGAAATGACTTGAAAAATGCTGCTGATTATCTCAGTTTTTGGTCTGGCTCTACAAATCTTACTTATACGAATCTGTTTAACAAAAACATCAACCTTAGTGCTTGGGTGGAAGTTTCTAACCAAAATAATGGGAATTCTGTGGCTAATGTGACGAATATATTTCATAATCTTTCAGCAACAAAAATTTTCCCGAAAACGCAAATGGAGCTGAGTTTACAGCTGATGAATATTTTTGGAAGACCCAATTTTGACTCTACTACTTTTAGCCCAATTGGGAGTTTCAGAAGTACTACAAAATCAGACTGGTATGGTTTTTCACTTACTTTTGTTAAACGTTTTGGCAATCAAAAAGTAAAAGAAAACACCAAAACCGATGTTGAAAAAAATAGCGGTGGCGGAAAATAGAATCCGTATTTAATTGTATTTCCAATTCAACTAAAACAAAAATCCTTTCAAAAAAAAATGAAAGGATTTTATGTTTTTTGTGCACAGAATATATTTATTGAAAATATTTTGCCACTTTTTCTTCGATATCAGCGAGGTTGAAAGGTTTGGCTACAAAATCGTCTGCACCAGCTTCTTTGGCGAGTTTGGCAATATCATTATTGGCCGTCACGTAGATAACGGGGACAGTCTTAAACTCGGGATGGCTTTTAAGCTTTTTGGTAGCTTCTACTCCGCCGATATTAGGAATCCAATTATCCATTAATATAAGATCTGGTCTGAAATTTTCAACTCTTTCTAGTATGTCGTGAGAGGTCTCTGAAATTTCAACGTGGTACCCGTTTTCCTCAAAAATAATGGTTACCACATCTAAAATGGTGGTATCGTCATCAAAAATCAAGATCTTCTTTTTGTTCATTTATTCAGTTAGTTTGTTTTAATTTTTATAATTTACTGCACTTTTTCAGCAGTTGGGCTAGTTCTTCAGGATAAAATATGATATCGCTCACGCCACTTTGTATTCCCATCCTGGGCATATAATCTACTTGGGCAGTATCTGGATTTTGTATCCATACTTTTCCTGCATTATTTTTCACATATTTCAGACCTTCTACACCGTCTGCATTTGCTCCAGAAAGCAATACAGCTATCATCTTAGAGCCAAAAACTTCCGCAGCCGATCTGAAGGTAACATCAATTGAGGGTCTAGAATAATTCATCTTTTCAGAACTGTCCAAAGATACAGATTTTGTATTTTCAAACAAAAGATGATAATCTGAAGGTGCAATATAAATTTTATTTGAAACAATATCTATTTTATCCTCAATTTCTATCACTTCTAATTCTGTAATCTGTTGCAATAGCTGTGGAAGAACACTTGTAGAATATGGTTTTCTATGTACCACAATTACAATGGCAAAACTTAAATAAAAATCAATCTCTTTAAGCATTTCCATAATAACATTTAAGCTACCGGCAGAACCCCCTATAAGCAGTAATTCGGGATGATATGTTGTTTTTAGGTTATGCATTACAGATGCTCTGTTTTTTTCCAGATTTTTTGTTCGCTTACGCTTTCGTAGGATTTTTTTAAATTTGAAAATCTGATTGTTTCTTTTGAGCCTAAAGCAAGATAACCCAAATTCTCGAGACTGTCGTCAAAAAGTTTAAAAACCCTTTCTTGGAGATCTTTTTCAAAATAAATAAGCACATTTCGGCAAATAATAAGTTGAAAACTATTAAAAGAACTGTCTGAAACCAAGTTATGTGTAGAAAGTATGAGTTTTTTTTGAAGAGATTTATCAAATTTCACACTGTCATAATTGGCGGTATAATATTCTGAAAAATCTTTTTTCCCTCCCGAAAGCATGTAGTTTTCAGAATACAATTTCATTTGTTGCATAGGAAAAACGCCTGATCTTGCGTTTTCTAAAACCGAAGGATTGATATCTGTACCATAAATTAAACATTTATCATAAAGTCCGGCTTCTTTTAGCAAAATTGCCATAGAATAAGCTTCTTCACCTGTAGAGCAACCCGCTACCCAAATTCTAATCAAAGGATAAGTACCTAGATGCGGCAAAATATTTTCTCTGATTTCTTTAAAAAAAGAGGGGTCGCGAAACATTTCTGTAACATTTACCGTAATTTCTTCTACAAAACGCTTCAGATAATCTGGTTCTGTAATGATGGTATAGCGTAGTTCTGCGAAGCTGGTAAATTTATCAATGAGACACAATCTATTGACTCTTCTTTTGAAAGAAGCGCGGCTGTATTTAGAAAAATCGTAGCCATAAAGTTCATCAACATCCTTGATGAGATATTCTATTTCCTCATCTTTTACTATACTAGGCTCTAACATTATAGTATATTTTGAATTGCATTCAACAAAAGTTCTACATTAATCGGTTTGGTTATATAATCTCTAGCGCCTGCATTAATGCATTTTTCACTATCTCCCGGCATCGCCTGAGCGGTTACAGCAATTACTGGGATATTGGCTATTTCGGGTGTCTCAGAAATAATTGCTAGAGCATGATAACCATCTATTTCAGGCATCATCATATCCAATAAAACAGTGATAAGATCTGTATTTTCTTTCATCAGTTGTATCGCTTCATCTGCCATTGTGGCAGAAATCACCTCAAAACCTTTCGCTTTTAAAGTAAGTTTCAATGCAAAAATATTCCTCGGATCGTCATCTACAATCAAAATTTTATTCTTCATCAATTTCCTATTAATTTTCGTAGAGCCAAACTCTCAGTAAAGATAAAAGCTGATCTAAATCTACCGGTTTCGAAATATAATCTGAAGCACCTGCATCAATACATTTCTGGCGATCACCTACCATAGATTTTGCTGTTACTGCAATAATTGGCAATCTTGCATATTTTTGGTTTTTCCTTATTTGACGGATGGTTGCATAGCCATCCATCTCGGGCATCATCATATCCATCAATACGACATCAATATCAGGATGCTGAGCCATCTGCTCTATCGCCTGTTTACCATCCATTGCCACAACTACCTCAACCTGGTATTTTTCTAAAGCTTTGCTGAGTGAGAATATATTTCTGGCGTCGTCATCTGTAATCAATATTTTTTTCGCACTTAAAACTTCAGAAAGGGAGCCTAAATTTTTGGAAGAGAAATAGTTTTCCTGCGTATTTTTTTCTTTTACTAAATGAAGAAAAAGCCCTACCTCATCTAAAATTCTTTGATAAGAATGTGCTGTTTTTACCACTACGGAGTTTGCATATTCTCTTATCTTCAGCTCTTCGGCAGCAGAAAGACTGCGTTCTGTAAAGATAATAATTGGAAGATTTTCTAGTCCTTCGTAGCTTTTTATTTTTTCTATAATTTCGTACTCGTTACCTTTAGAAGTTCCAATGTCTAGAATTACACAATCTGCATCATCTTTAGTAAATGCTTTTACACTATCTTCTACATTATTTTCTACAGAAAGCGAAATATTAAAATTACTTAAAAAATAAGAAAGAGCTGAGGCATGTTTATCATTCTCTTCAACAATCAAAACTTTTGGAGATTGCTGCAGAGCATCTTCTAGTTTTCTGAAAACTTCTGACATTTGATCTAATGCAACAGGTTTTGAGATAAAATCTATTGCCCCCCTCATTAAACTTTCTTTTTTTACCTGCAAAACAGACATCATGTGTACCGGTATATGTTTTACCGAAACTTCAGATTTTAAAGCATCCATTACCTGCCACCCATCCATCATCGGAAGTTGCACATCAAGAAGTATGGCCACCGGTTTATATCTTACCGCAGCTTCCACTGCACGGTCACCACGCACTATTACTACTGCTTTGTATCCATTTTTTCTAGAATATTTCAATAAAGCTTTGGCAAAATTGGTGTCGTCTTCTACAATCAAAATTACTTTATCATTTTCTGTAATATTATTTCTGTCATCTTTTATTTCGTCTGGAATTTCATACACCGGATTGGTAGAAACTTTCAGAACATCTCTGGATTCATCAGAAAGATTAATAATCTCTTCCACATCATTTTGAATAACATTCAAAA
This sequence comes from Chryseobacterium piscicola, assembly GCF_900156685.1. Taxonomy (GTDB): domain Bacteria; phylum Bacteroidota; class Bacteroidia; order Flavobacteriales; family Weeksellaceae; genus Chryseobacterium; species Chryseobacterium piscicola. Next base: position 246,814 of record NZ_FTOJ01000005.1, on the reverse strand, counting down.
GTTCCTCTTGGGCTGTATGATGAGAGACAACCTCATTATTTTTTATTGGAATTATCAAACTAAATTCACTCCCAACATTGGGTTCACTTTCTAAAACCAACTCACCTCCTAAAAGTTTGGCAATCTCTCGGCTGATAGAAAGCCCCAGACCTGTTCCTCCAAATTTTCTTCTCGTAGAGCCATCTGCCTGCTGAAAAGCTTCAAAAATTACCGCTTGCTTATCTTTAGGAATTCCTATCCCCGAATCTTTTACACTAAAGATGATGAAATTTTTCTTTTCAGGATGTGTAGAAATATTAAAATCTATTTTACCTTGTGATGTGAATTTTATTGCATTGGAAATTAGATTTCTGAGTACTTGATCTAGTCTCATACGATCTGTTTCAAGCTGTAAAGTTGTTTTTTCTGAAATATTGACATTGAACTTCAAACCTTTTTCACTAATAAGTGGTAAAAACAAGTTTTTAACATCCTGCACCACTTTTTCAATCTGTACCATTTCATTTTCCAATGTCATTTTGCCAGATTCTATTTTGGCCAGATCAAGAATTTCATCAATAAGTTCCAAAAGACTTGTTCCAGAACTTTGGATTACTTTTGCCGATTCTATTTGATCTTCATTGAGGTTGTCTTCGGTATTTTCAGCCATTAATCTTGAAAGCAATAATATAGAATTCAAGGGTGTTCTCAACTCATGAGACATATTTGCCAAAAATTCCGATTTGTATTTTGTGCTCAAAGCAAGTTCTTCTGCTTTTTTCTGAATTTCCACATTTCGCTCGGCAATTAAATGATTTTTTTCTTCCAAACTTCTTGATCTTTCCTCCAATTCTGCATTGATTTGCATAAGCTCTTCCTGTTGCACTTTTAGCTCTTCTTCTGAGGCTTGAAGTTTTTGCGTTTGCGCTTCAAGTTCGGTATTCAAAGATTCTAGCTCAGAATGCTGAACCTGCAATTCTTCGGACTGTGTTTGAGTTTCTTCTAGTAGGCGTTGTTCTTTTTCACGACTTTTTGCGGCATTCAAGGCTAATGCAATATTTCTAATTCCTTCATTAAAATAATCTAATGTATTTTTATCAAAGTTTTCTGACGATGACAATTCAATTACGCCATAAATATGCCTTCCTAAAATGATAGGAAACAAAACAATGCTTTTAATAATCAAATCACTTCCGGCAAAAGAAGCCGTAAAGTTTTCATCATTTAAATCACTAAAGATTTTTATTTCTTTTTTTACGAAAGCTTCACCTACGATACCTTCTCCCAGGTCAAAAGCAGGTTTCATAGATTTTTCCCTTCCAAAAGCAGACGTGAGTTTCAAAACCCCGTCTTCTAGTAGATAAATTGCACCATTTATACATTTTCCGTAGCTTACAAGTTGGTTGAGAGATTCTTGAGCAGCCTCTTTCAAAGATTTATTTCCAACCAAAGATTCGTTAAGTGTTGCAAGCCCCTTCTGTCTCCAGTCACTGGCATTTATTTGATTAAAAGAATTTTTAAGAGATGCTGTCATATTGTTTAAAGATTCCACCAAATCTCCAAGATCATCTTGCACATGATCTTTAGCCTGAAGAGAATAATCTCCGTGAGCCACTCTATTTGCAATTTCTTTAATAGCATTTACTCTTCTAGAAATTTCTAAATCTTTAGCTTTCAGCTGTTTTTCTAATATATCTCTTCTTATAAGATCGTTTTTAAGTTTAAAATAGAAGAAAATTGTTACCAATACCGCTATTAATGTTGAAAAAAGAATAAAAACCAATGTTGTGGTAGAAGATGTATTAAGATTTTTATTTTTTATAGCCAGCAGACCTTCTTCATACTTTACAAAATCTCTTACAATTTTTCTGCATTCATCCATTTTATTTTTACTTGTGATCATCTCATCTTCAGACATCACAATACCGCGACGTCTTTGATTTACAAATCTTTGAACATTGCGAATCCTATAATTAACGATCGATTCTAAAATGTTGATTCTTGCCAATTGCTCCTTATCAGAAATCTCTTGAGCCTTGGCATTTTCCATCGCTTTAGGAAGAGTTATAATGCTTTTATTGTAGGGCTCCAAAAAATTTGCTTTCCCTGTTAGTTGATAACCTCTGTTTCCTGTTTCTGAGTCTAAAAGGGCAATCATTACATCTTTCATGGCTGTAATTGCTCTTTTACTCTTAGACAGTTCTTCTCTGTTATTAATCTGTCGCTGATAGCTCAAAAAGGAAGCTACTGAACTAAGGATCAATATAAAGAGTGAAAAACCTAATCCATACTGTAAATTTCTCAGGAATTTTTTTGCCATACTATTAGTTTAATGGAAGTGTAAAATAAAACGTGGAACCTTCATTTACAATACTTGAAAGGCCAATGCTTCCGTGGTGTTGTTTGATAATTTCTGAGCATATATATAAACCGATGCCCATTCCTTGAAATTGAAGAGAAGATTCTTCTACCCTGTAAAACTTCTTAAAAACAGCTTCTTGCTTAAAATCAGGAATACCGATTCCGAAATCTGTGATGCTTACTTTTACTTCTTCATCGTCTACAAAAGTCGTAATAATGATTTGATTGTTTTTGGGAGAATATTTTATAGCGTTGGTTAAAAAATTGATGATGACTTGCTCAATTCGTACTTCATCAAACGGAAATATCTGTTGTGGTCTTTTCCCATGCCAATCTATTTTCAATTGTATGTGATCATGCGTTTGAATAATTGTATCAATAGCATTTTGTATTACATTTTCAAGATTTCCAGGTTTTCGGTTGATTTTAAGCTTGCCATTATCAATTTTAGAAACATCAAGCAAATCGGTAATCAAATTATTGAGCTTTTCAATTTGATCCTGGGTTTTGTGTAAGTAGCTTGCTTCTGCTTGATCTTTGGGAAGTTTAAGTTTGCGGTCTAGAAGCTGGATGTAAGCTTTAATACTCGTAAGTGGAGTTTTGAGTTCATGACTCGCTATACTCAGAAACTCGTCCTTTTCCTTTTCTACTTTTTTCTGATCTTCAATATCGGTAAAAGTTCCCACCCAGTTTTTTATACTTTCTCCTTCGAAAACCGGAGACATTTTCAACAAATGATATCGAAATTCACCAGACTGCAATTTTTTTAATCTCGCTTCAAGCTCAAAAGGTTTCTTTTTGTTTCTAAACCTCTGAAATTCTTCATTAATATTAACATCGTCTGAATGGGTTTCTGGGAATTGTGTTTCAACGGATGAATAGTGGTACCATTTTCCATTAACAAAATCTACAATTCCGTCTTGGTTGAGAGTAAAGGCAATTTGCGGAAGCGCTTCAAGCATCAAATGAAAATGATCAATTTTCGATTTCATACTTACCTGCATTTCTTTTCGTCCCTTGATTTCTTTTTCCAAGCTTTGCTGGTTTTTCTTCATCGCAACACTTTGCTCTTGCAAATTATTGAATGTCTTTACTTTCAAAAGAAGAATTTCGGGATCTACAGGCTTTGTTACATAATCTCTACCACCGGATGCGTAGCCTTTGGTTATAAATCTTTTATCGGTATTTACTGCAGATAAAAATATGATAGGAATATCTTTAGTTTTGCTGTAACCAGCTAGAGTTTCTGCCACTTCAAAGCCATCCATATCTGGCATTTGAACGTCTAAAATAATGAGAGAATATGTTTTTTTTAATGCTTTTGTAAGCGCCTCTTCACCAGAAGCTGCAGTATCTACAGGAAAATCCTGAGATTGAAGCAATTTTTTCAGAGAGAAAAGATTATATTCATTATCATCTACAATTAAGATCATAGGGTATTAATTCTGATTGGGGTGTTGTGTGAAAATTCCTCAAAAATAAAGCTTAAATTCCAAAAAGGCTAATTTTTCTGCTTCGTGTGGTATCTTGTAGGATATGATTATAACGGTAACAAAAACCGTGCTGATGATAGGCTTTAAAAATCAATTTATTTTTAAAGATTTAAAAACACGAGATGTTTTAATTTAAATTTAGCATTTACAAATATGTAAATTAAACTTATATCATTATTTTTGAGCCTATTATTTTTATGAAAAAGTTTTTATCTTTTTTTCTTGTACTGTTGATGATTTTTGGTTTTTCACAATCAAAAAAAGGAACAGTTGATGCCAGAAATGAGCAAAAAAACACGGTAAATACAGATTCCATTCAAGAAATTGAAACGGTTGTACTAGATAACAAAAGCGATCCTCAAGCGCTGGAAATTTTAAGAAAAGTAGATTTACTGTACTTCTACAATTCGCCCAAAAGCTTAGACTCTTACAGCTATAAAGCATACGAAAAAGTATCACTGGATATAGACCAAGACAGTATTTCAAATTTTAAAGAAGTTTTTAATAAAAACATCAATTTATTTAAAAACAAAAAAAAAAGAGATTCGCTAAGTGAAATTTCTGTGAGACAGATTTTTGCAAAAAGTAAAATTTTCCTGTGGGAACGTGCTCAGGAATTTAAATTTTCAAAAAAATACGGCGAAAAAATAAACATTCTAGACAACAGAATATCGGGATTGAAGCAACCCATCAACGAATTGATTACATTGCAAAGCAACCGAAATAAAATTCCGCATCAGATTAAGCAAGAAAATCGTCGATTGTACAGGTTTTTTCTTACTGATACTATGGATATAGACGGCAGGCAAAATTTCGTCATCAACTTCAGAGAAGTAAGCTATAGAAAAGCGATTAAAAAGAAAAAATATACGGGAACAATCTACATAGATACCGAAACTTTTGGGATTAAAAAAATTGAAAACCATAGCAAAGAAAGTGACGAAAGTATTATTTCTAGCACTTGGAAATACTATAATCACAAATGGTTTTTATCCGACGAAAAAGTAAAGCTCAAAATGAGCAGAATGATACTGGAAGAAGACACTGAGAAAGATAACAACCCTGAAAAACCAAGTCCAAAAAAAATCAGAAAAAGCTTCGGAACTTATGCTTATCTCTCGGCTCAATATTTTGATTTTCACTCGCCAGTGGATCTAAACGCTCAAGAATTTAAAGGATACACATTCAGCATCAAAAATTCTGATGGAAGAACACTCGATTTCTACCGTACAGAACCATTGAACGACCGTGAAAAGCTTACCTACAAAACAATAGACAGCCTAGGAAAAATTTATAAAATAGACAGCAAAGCAAAATTTGCTACTGGATTAATTAACGGACAAATCAGAATAAAAAGTTTAGATTTTGATGTTGGTGAATTGGTGAACTATAATCTTTATGAAGGATTGAGACTTGGCATAAAAGCGAAAGTCAATGAAAATTACGATGCCTATATTTCACCAGATTATTATATCGCTTACGGATTCAAAGATGATTCTTGGAAGTATGGTTTGGGAATTGATTTTAAAACCACTTTAGAGAAAAACTCTTTTTTTAGGATAGAATACACAGATGACGTTTTTGCTTCAGGAGAATTTCATCGCAGACTCTGGAATTTTAAAATGCGAATGATGAACTACGGAAACAATATCAACAACGATAAATATTTTCATTATAAGGGTGTCTCAATTTCCTATTTAAATGATGTTTCCAACGGTTTAACGCTGGCATTTGCTGCAAGAAGAAATTTCGAAGAAGCTCGGTACGATTATAATTTCCGAAATGAAGGAGCTGGATTTAATAATTTTAATGGCCTTTTTACACTAAAATACTCTCCCAATTCTACGAATATTATGACACCGCAGGGAAAATCTATTGTTGATCAAAGAAATCCTGAGCTTTATTTCAATTTTGAGAAAAGTTTCAATGCTTTCGGTGGAGACTTTAATTATACCCGATTTGATGCACTTTTCATTCATAATTTTAAAACTTTAATAGGAACAACTGGTTTCAGACTGTACGGAGGAATGGTTTTCGGCGACGCTCCCATCTGGAAAAACTTTACAATGAACGGAATGGCTTCCAACAGCCGTGATCTTAATTTCAACCTTACTTCTTTTCTCGGTTTTGCCACTTTAGAAGGCGGAAAGTACTATAACGACAGATTTCTTGCCTACTACTTTACCCATCAGCTTCCTTGGTATTTTAAAAGTTTTGGCCAAAATGTTTCTAGTGTAGATCTTGTGTTACGAGGAACCATAGGCGATATGAAAAGACCTCAAAATCATCAGTTTGAATTTCAAAAACTCGACAAACTGTACCAAGAAGTTGGCCTTGAGTGGAATAATTTCCTATCAAGTTATTTCAATCTTGGACTTTTTTACCGTGTTGGCTATTATACAACAGGAAATTTTAAAGAAAATTTTGCCCTTCAGTTTAAGCTGAAATTACTTCATTTCTAAACTAGATACTATCTAAAGCAAAACCCTTATAAGCAAATTTAGTGGAGCAATGGGTATAGTTCCTGAAGAGTGTAGCTCGTAATGAGCGTCTGTGTAAATATTTTCATCAGATTTTTTTTAGCTTTGCAATTAATAAAATTTAAAATGAAAACAATAGAAATAAAAGCCGATCAATTTTTTGAAATACTTAAATTGAGAGGGGCGTCTATGTGGGAAATCTTTTCACAAATGATTGATGGTGAAGAAAAAGAGATCATCTTTCTCACTGAAGAAAATGCTGTTCTTTTCAATTACATCTTGCCTTCTGATAAAGAAAAATTAGAGAAAGACAAGCAAGAATTTTCAAAACAATTTTCAGAAAAAATTTCAGAACTTAATTAAAAATCTGTTTACAAATAAACCTGCATCGTTCTTGGCACTGTTTTTTCTATGGGAAAAGATAATTCTTATCTAAAGACCAATCATTTAAACATCGTCAAAAATAATTATGCAAAAAGTCTACCTCATCTTATTCGCACTGGTTTCTGCTGCGTCTTTTTCTCAGTCGAAAATTATAGTAAAAAATGCCGAAAACCAAAACCCAATTTCAGGAGCATCTGTAAAGTGTGACAATAAAATTTTAGGCAAAACCAACATTTTGGGAGTGCTTGAGTTTAAATCCAAATGCAAAAAAGTAGATATATCGGCTCCCGGATTTTACAATGATGATGCCGTTGTAGATAAAATGATGGAGGTTATCTTAAGCAAAGAAGACCCAAAAACAAAAAACATACAGACAGTTTTACTTTCAGACAAAAGTGACCCAAGAGCATTGGAAATCCTTAGAAAAGTAAATGACAATTACGATCAAAACTCTCCTAAAAGTCTGCAATCTTATTCATTCAAATCGTATGAGAAAATTTCTCTGGATCTTGACGAAGACAGCATAAAAGCCTACAATTCTTTTGTAGAAAACAGGATAGACTCTATTAAAAATTTGCCTCAAAGAGAAATGAAGGCTGAAGAAAAAAAAGACTCGCTAGAATCTGTGAATATTATGAAACTCATGGGAACTAGCAAAATGTTTTTGTGGGAGAGAGCTTCAGAATTTATTTATTCAGACCAAAGTGGAGAAAAAATAAATATTCTAGATAATAAAATCTCTGGAATGAAAGAGCCAATCTACGAATTGATTGCTTTCCGCTCTAACAGAAGCGACGTTCCGAAAGAAATAAAAGAAGAAAATAGAAATCTTTACCGCTTTTTCCTTACAGATTCTATTGAGATTGACGGAAGACAAAACTACGTCATCAGGTTTCGTGAAGTTGGTTATAAAAAAATTCAAAATAATAGAAAATTCAACGGATACTTATATGTAGACAAAGAATCTTATGCCTTAAAAAAAATTGAAAGCAATTCTAAAGTGAAAACTGACGGAAGCATTACCAGCATCTGGAAACCGATTGATGGTAAGTGGTTTTTGGTAAAAGAAAATTATAAACTCAAAATGGGTTCAGCTGCTTTTAATCTTGATGGAAGTAAAGACGAAAAAGAAAGAGAAGAAAATAAAAAACTTAAAAAGAAATTCGGAACTTATGCCTTCGCTACTGCGGATTACTTTGATTTCAAGAGCAATCCTGAAACAGACCCCAAAAACTTTAAAGGATACAGTATAAACATCAAAAACACCGATGGAAGCACAATAAACCAATACAGAACAGAAGAACTTTCTGAACGTGATGCCACTACTTACACCAAAATCGACAGCTTGAGTAACAAATACAAACTCAACCAAAAAGCAAAAGCGCTTGCCGGACTTATACGTGGGAAACTACGTTTGGGAATGGTTGATTTTGATCTTTCAAAAATAATTGGATATAATAAATACGAGCACTTCAGATTGGGAGCTGGCGCAAAACTAAATGAAAGATTCAACAAATACATCTCTCCCGATGCTTATTTCGCATACGGAATTTATGATAAAGATTTCAAATTTGGTGCAGGTGTAGACATCAGAACAACACTTGAAAAAAATTCTTATTTCAGAGTTGAATATTTTGACGACGTCATGGCTGCAGGAAGATTTTCAGAAAATCTTTGGAATTTCAGAATGAAACTTATGAATTCTGGAGTAGCAATCAACAATAATATATTTAATGGATACAGAGGATTTAAAGTAAGCTATGAAAACGACCTTACCAACGGACTTACATTAAGTATTTCAGCAAAAAAAACCACAGAAGAAGCACTTTTCGATTATAATTTTAAAAATCTTGGAAAAGAATTTGACATCTCCTCCACCACAATCACTTTAAAATACTCTCCGAACTCAAAAAACATTATGACTTCACAAGGAAAGTACACTTATGATCAGCAATTTCCGGAGTTTTATTTTAATTATGAGCAAGGATACAAAACATTAGGTGGAGATCTTAATTTTAGTAGAATTGACGCACTCATTTCACATAATTTCAAAACAAAAATTGGGGTTACGGGCGTTCGTCTTTACGGAGGATTAATCACCGGTGAGGCACCAATATGGAAAAACTTTAGCATGAACGGACTTGGAAATAGCAAAGCAGGTTTCAACTTCAACTTAACTTCTTACCTTGGTTTTGCTACAATGCAAGGTGGGCAATATTATAGCGATAAATTTGTAGGCACCTATATCACGCATAGAATTCCGTGGTATTTTAAAAGTATCGGCAAAAACGTTTCAAGTTTTGATTTGATTTATCGTGGAATCATCGGTGATATGAAAAACCCAGAATTTCATCAATTTGAATTTCAAAACCTTAATCACTTATATAACGAAGTTGGTTTAGAATGGAATAATTTCCTCTCATCACAATTCAATTTAGGATTCTTTTACCGTGTAGGACATTATAATACGCCAGGTTTTAAAGATAATTTTGCCGTGCAGTTTAAATTTAAAATTTTAGGATTCTAAATATGAGGATTAAAAATTGCTAATAAACAATGAACATTTCACAATAGTAAATAACCAATAAAAACCTTTCAGAATTTTGATTTTGAAAGGTTTTTTTTGCTATTTTTCATTTGTTAAAAAATCACTAATGGTTTTTTTTGCTTCTGCAACATCGTGCACACGAAGTATTTTTGCACCTTTTTTCAAAACCTGCAGATGCTTTTTTTGAGTCTCTTCATTAATGTCTAATGGAGATTTCCCTAAAGGTTTATAAATAAAAGATTTTCTGGAAATCCCTATGAGCAAAGGATATTTATTAAAACCTAAATACTCTACTTCATCAATCATTTTCATTTGATCTTCAACTGTTTTCCCGAAACCAAACCCTGGATCTAGGATGATATCTTTTACACCAAAACTGAGCAATTCTGCAGTTTTTTTAGAAAAATATTGATTAATAGAAAATATAACATCCTGAAATTTAATCTGATCATGCATGGTTTCGTAAGATGAATTAACGTGCATCAAGATATACGGAAGTTTAGTTTCCGCAACGATTGTAAACATTTCAGAATCAAATTGCCCACCTGAAATATCGTTGACGATGTCTATTCCTTCATCAAAACCAAACTTTACCGTTTCAGCATAAAATGTATCCAATGAAATCAGTGTTTCAGGAAATTCTTTTTTAATGAAAGAAATAATTTTTCCGAGACGTTTTATCTCTTCTTCCGAACTTAGGAATTCAGCATTCGGCCGAGTAGATTGTGGCCCGATATCGATGATTTCTGCACCTTCCTTCACTAATTTCTCTGCATGATTTAAAGCTGATATTTCACTGTTAAATTTCCCACCATCTGAAAAAGAATCTGGAGTAAGATTGAGAATTCCCATGATTTTTGGAGAATTTAAATCAACAAATTTTCCATTGCAATTAAGAGAGTAATGATTCAGAGATAACGATTGATTTTGCATTATACAAAAATACTAACTTCTGTTTAAAAAAATAAGTTGTGATTCCTATACCTAAAACCTATTTTGTATCTTTGAAAGATTAAGCAAATTTATGTCAAAAACTTCACAACAGTACGGTACAATCATCAATGAATGCCGTGATCTTTTCAGCAAAAAAATGCAAGATTATGGTGCAGCATGGAGGGTTTTACGACCAAGTTCTATTACCGATCAGATTTACATTAAAGTAAGTAGAATCCGCACGCTACAAATGACAGACATCAAGATGATAGACGAAAGTGAGGAAGGAGAATTTATTGCCATTGTAAACTATTCTATTATCGCATTGATTCAGTTGGAGAAAGGTCTTTCGAATGATTTTAATGAAAATAAAGAAGATATTTTAAACCTATACGATAGATATGCTACAGAAGCCCAAGCTTTAATGGAAAAGAAAAACCATGATTATGGTGAAGCTTGGAGAGATATGAGAATTTCTTCTATCACTGATTTAATTTATCAAAAAGTTTTAAGAACCAAGCAAATTGAAGACAATCAAGGAAAAACGATTGTTTCTGAAGGTTTGGATGCCAATTATTTTGATATGCTGAACTATGCCGTTTTCTGCCTGATAAAATTCGCCGAAAAAGAACAAAAATTTGAACCCAAAACTATTTAATATGATTAAAGGTTTATTACGTATCGTCATTGCTCTCATCTTTATTCTATCAGGATTTGTGAAAGCCGTAGATTTAGTTGGTTTTTCATTTAAAATGGAGGAATATTTTTCGCCTCCGGTTTTCAATATGCCATTTTTAGAAAAATTTGCTTTACTTTTTTCTATAATAATGGTAGTTTTAGAACTTTGGCTAGGCTTGATGCTTTTATTAAAGCTTAAAATAAAATTTACCCTTTCAGCACTCATCACACTTTGTGTCTTCTTTGGGTTTCTTACTTTTTACTCAGCCTATTTCAATGTAGTAACCGATTGTGGATGTTTTGGAGATGCTATTAAATTTACCCCTTGGCAAAGTTTCATCAAAGACATCGTACTTTTGGTCGGTTTGGTTCTTGTTTTTATCTTGTACAGAAATGAATTCAAAAAAACAGACCAATACACTTTTAATGAAACCAAAAGACCGTACGCCAGCATCAAATATACTATCCTCGGAATTTGCTCTATCATCTTGATTTACGTGATGACAGTGGGAATTGTGAGCGAACCAATGATTGATTTCAGAGACTATAAAATAGGGACTGATTTGCTAGCCGAAAAGAAAAAAATTGCAGCCAGCCCATCTGAGTACAAGACTTTTTACTCTATGAAAAACTCAAAAACAAATGAGGTAAGAAAGGTAAACCAAGATGACTACATCAACAAAACAGAATACTGGGCAGAAGGTTCGCCTTGGAAAATTGAAGAAGGTAAAAATGAATCTATTCTCATAAAACAAGGCTATAAATCTGAAATTGCGAAATTTAAAATAGAAGATACTACAGGAACAGATATGACTCAGGAAATCATCAATGCACCAAGGGCAGTTCTTGTTTTTTCTTATCATCCGCAAGATGTTTCGCCAGAACTACTACAACAAATTGAAGCGAAAGTAAATGCTGACAAAACTGCAGTTACTTACGGCGTTTCTACCATCCCTACAACATTCAAAATATTAAAAAATGCAATGATGGATGCCACAGCTATAAAAACAGTTGCTAGAAGTAACCCTTATGTTTTAACCCTAGAAAAAGGAAAAATTGTAGACAAACAACCTGCAAAATATTACATCAAATAGTGAATTTTTAATTCCAAAACTAAAGATTGTCTAAAATTTGAATAGTGAACCTTAAATCTTGAATTAATCTAATTATAATATGCAAAAATCTAACAAATCAATAGCCGGATATCACTTATTGATGATTCTTTCATCTGTGGACGGCGAATTTGCTCCGGAAGAAGGGATGCTTGTGCAGCGATATTTGGCTGAAGAATTTCCTTTTAAAATGAATTTAGATAACGAATTGGAAACCATCGCATTACTACAACCTGAAGAATGGAAAGATCATTTTGAATTTCACGGACGGTGTTTCTTAGAAGATTCTACAGAAGCAGAGCGTCTAAGCTTCATTAAGTTTGCTAAAACTTTAATCAAAGCTGATGATGTGGTGACTGATGAGGAACATACTTTCTATGTACTTTTAAAAAACCTTTGGAATATAAAATAAAGAAACTGAAATTTAGAAATTAGATTTTGGTCTAATATCTAAATTCTAACATCTAACATCTAAAAATAAAAAATAAACTATGAGACGAAAAATAGTTGCAGGAAACTGGAAAATGAACAAAAATGTAATCGACGCACAAAAACTAATGACAGAATTGCGTGATTATAAAAACAATAATACAACCAACTGTGAGGTTTGGATTGCTCCACCGGCTATGTACTTAATGATGGCAAAAGACATCTTTGAAAAAGACGAAATCGGAGTTTTTTCTCAAGACATGAGCGAATTTGAAAGTGGCGCTTATACAGGTGAGCTTTCTGCTGATATGCTGGAGTCTATAGATGCTACTGGTTCTTTAATCGGCCATTCTGAAAGAAGACAATACCACGGTGAGAACGACGAAAGCTGTAATAAAAAAGTAAAATTAGCTTTAGATAAAGGTTTAATTCCTGTTTACTGCAATGGTGAAACTCTTGAACAAAGAAAAGCAGGACAACATTTGGACGTTGTAAAAACTCAAACTGAAACTGCTCTTTTCACACTTTCTGCTGAAGAAATTAAGAAAGTAGTAATTGCTTACGAACCCGTTTGGGCTATCGGGACTGGTGAAACAGCTTCTCCTGAGCAGGCTCAGGAAATTCATGCTCACATCAGAGGGATTATCGCACAAAAGTACGGACAAGAGGTGGCTGATGAAGTTTCTATTCTTTACGGTGGTTCCGTAAAACCAGATAATGCGAAAGAAATTTTCTCTCAACCAGACATCGACGGTGGATTGATTGGAGGTGCCGCCTTGAAAATAGAAGATTTTTCTAAAATTATTGAAGGTTTTAATTAATCTGAAAATAAGCTTATTTAAAAATTCAAATATTCGTAATTAATCATCACTTAAAATCTGCTCAAGCTTTTATAAGCGATTGCGGCTTTGTGTAGAAAAAAGAAAACTTTAGTAGAAAAACTTTGTGAACTTTCTGTTCAAAATTTCACACTACGATTAAAATCGAATAATCATATTTTAAAATAAAAAAAGGGATATAATACAAAATTATATCCCTTTTTTATTGATTTGTTAATTATCAAATTAGCATTTTATAATTATTTCTCTTTTTTAGCTCTTTGCAAAACCTCATCTACCATTCCAAATTCTTTAGCTTCGGTAGAAGTCATCCAGTAATCTCTGTCTGACGCTTTTTCTACCCATTCGTAGGTCTGCCCAGAATGTTCAGAAATAATGTCGTACAATTCTTTTTTAAGCTTCAGCATCTCTCTCAAATTGATTTCCATATCAGAAGCTACACCTTGCGCTCCACCACTTGGCTGGTGAATCATTACTCTAGAATGCTTTAATGCAGAACGTTTTCCTTTTTCTCCTGCTACCAACAACACAGCTCCCATTGAAGCTGCAATTCCGGTACAGATGGTTGCAACGTCTGGTTTAATGATTTGCATTGTGTCATAAATTCCCAAACCTGCATAAACACTTCCTCCAGGAGAATTGATGTAAATCTGAATATCTTTAGCAGAATCTGAGCTTTCTAAGAACAAAAGCTGAGCCGTCACGATATTCGCAACCTGATCGTCTATACCAGTTCCAAGGAAAATAATCCTGTCCATCATCAAACGCGAGAAAACATCCATTTGCGCTACGTTCAATCTTCTTTCTTCCATGATATACGGCGTAAGGTTGGTAGGCCCATACATTCCCATATATTGATCGGTCGCAAGACCGCTGTTTCCTAAGTGTTTTACAGAGAAGTCTCTGAATTCTTTTTTAATATCCATAGGTAATTAAATTATCTTTTCTTTTGAGTGACTAATTTCGTTCCAAACAAATGTAAGGACATTATGGCAGAAAGATGAAATTTTAAGTGAAATTTTATGAAGAAAAAATTATTCTTTTGATTCTCAAATCACCTTTTTTTATAAGCCTTTTCTGTGTTGACTTTGATTTCGTTTATAAAATTATTCTCCTTAAAATCATTGTCAGATTTCTCTGTCTTTATAAAAACTCCATTGTCATAAAACTGTTTTGTAGACTTTTTTGTTTTCACAAAAATAATGTCACTCGTATTTTTTGATCTTTCAGAAGTTTCATAACACTGTGATCTTTCAATCTTCAGAATCAGAGAATCACTTTTTAAATCAAACGCATACATTTCTTCGCTGTCACAAAGCTCTCCATTAGATTTAATGATTAAATACTTCAGTTTTCCATTTATAAAATAAGATTGCTGAGGCAATAGATCATCATGATTAAAATCAAATTCCTCTGCTTTGTATTTTTTTATGGAATCTTTGAAATCACTTTTAAAATCAGAAAAAAGAATGTCATTTTTATTGCCACAACTGTACATCGAAAAGGCAAAAATAAATACAAAAATTTGTTTTAATTTAATCATACCAATACAACTTTTTAATCGGAAATCCGGCTTTAGCAAATGCTTTTACCAGATTATCACCAATATACTCATTGTTATTGAAATGCATGTAGGTAAAAAAAATACCGTTATTGGTGCCGCGGGTCTGCTGGTTATTATTTTTGTCAACACTTTTAGAATTAATCTGCACCTCTCCACCATCAGAATTCATGATAGTATTAATGTCTTTCCCAATACTTGATATTTTTGAAAGATGCACTTCCTGTCTCTCAGTATAAGTACGAAAACCATTTTGCTTCTTGATTTCTACGCTCAGAATTCTATTTTTATCAATTGAAAATTCTTTTGTCAGTGTCAACGTATCCCCATCAAAATCAGGATGCTGGAATTGATTTTTAATTTCCTTTTTGAGTTCATCATTGAGGATTTTTACAATTTCTTTTTCTTGTGAAAAACAGAATATGCTGATGAAAAAACATAGACTTAAGATTAGCTTCATGGTTATTAGTTTTAATTAAAAGATTTAATTTACTAAAAACGAAACAAATGCAGAGATATTACTTTAAGAAAAAAATAAATGAAAATGACTTCTTTTTTTCAAAAAAAATCTTTAATTATCAAACTTTTGTAATTGGCGACCACTCTAGTTTTGTAGCCAACTGTCTAGAAAACTCTGTAAGCATCATTATTTTTTTTATAGAATCAAAATAAGTTACAGGATCATTTTCACGATGATTTTCTAAATCTGCGGTCAGTTTTCTGATAAGAAGATGAATGTAATAATATTTGTGAATCAGTATATTTGCTTCTACTTCGGCACCAAGATGATCGCCCATAACGGGTGGGAAAATATTACGAGTCGACCAGTCGCTCAATTCGTCTGGCGAAAGAAGAGCGTCGGCAACCTTCAGCGTAATGTCTTCATCCATTAAAGTGATAAAGAAATTTCCTGCGCGTATCTCCTCGTTTTCAATCCCTTCTTTAATATTTTCTATGATTTTTTGATTAGTAGGAATTTGAAATTCATAATTTTCATCTTCAAAATGATGCAGAATCTCCTCAATTACAGTAATCTCATATTTCTCCATATTGGCATCTAGTCTTTCCAAAACCATATCGCCAAACATCAGCATCGTATCAATAAGTTTATTTTCCTGATGAATAATATTAAACTGAACAGAATCCTCCAATTCTGTTTGCTTGGGAACAATCTCCAATTTCGTTGGTTTCGGCTGTTCTTTTGGCTGATGTTGGGTTTGGTTTTGCGTAATCTGCTTCTGGATATCCAGCTCATTGAAAAGACTCTGTTCAGAAAGTCCAAATTTATTCGAAACTTCTTTCAAATAAACCTCTTTTTTCAAAGCATTCTGAACAAACGAAACCGATTTCACAATGTTTCTGATGGCTTCAGCTTTCTTTATAGGATCTGTGCCGGCATCTTTAAGAAGAATTTCCGCTTTAAAATCAATGAAATCTGTAGCCTCGTTTTCAATAAATTTTTCTACATATTCCTGAGGATGTTTTCTTGCGAAAGAATCGGGATCGTCGCCTTCCGGAAAAAGCAAAACACGAATGTTCATACCTTCTGCCAAAAGCATATCTATACTTCTGAAGCTTGCTTTTATTCCCGCGTTATCGCCATCAAACAAAATCGTTACGTTTTCAGTAAGTCTTTTGATGAGTTTAATTTGCTCCGTCGTAAGAGAAGTTCCAGAGCTCGCCACCACATTTTCTATTCCCGAAAGATGCAAGGAGATAACATCCATATAACCTTCTACCAAAAGACAGATATTTTTCCTAGAAATCGCTTGTTTACCTTGGTTTAAACCATAAAGAACATTCGATTTGTGATAAATCTCGGTCTCTGGAGAGTTGAGATATTTGGCAGTTTTAATATTATTTCTGAGAATTCTGGCACCAAAACCCAAAACCCTTCCCGAAAAACTATGAATTGGGAACATCACTCGCTCACGGAAACGGTCTATTCCTGCTGGGGAATTTTCAGGAAAAATAGAAAGCCCAGATTTCTCTAAAATTTCTTTTGAATACCCTTTATTTAAAGCAAACTCTGTAAATGAATTTTTCTTTTCGGGAGAATATCCCAACTGAAATTTTTTGATGATATCATCCTTCAGCTCGCGCTCTCGGAAATAAGACAAACCTATAGACCTTCCTTCCTCATTTTCCCACAAAATATTCTGGAAATAGTCATTGGCAATCTCATGTATTTTATAAAGAACATCTCTTTCAGTCTGTGCAATTTTCGCTTCCTCAGAGAATTCCTGGCGGTCTTCTTCTATTTCTATTGCATATTTTTTGGCAGCATAACGAAGTGCTTCAGGATAAGTGAAGTTTTCAATTTCCATTAAAAAAGAAATCGCTGTACCGCCTTTCCCTGTTGAGAAATCTTTCCAGATCTGCTTGCTCGGAGAAACTACAAAACTGGGTGATTTTTCTTCATGAAACGGACTCAAACCTTTAAAGTTTGATCCCGCTCTTTTCAGTTGCACATACTCGCCCACAATCTCTTCTACCCGGATTGTGGAAAATATCTTGTCTATCGTTTGCTTGGAAATCATTTAGGCAAAAATAGGCAAATTTAAGTTGTATTTTTATAATCAAATCTAATTCTGTAAACACTTAAAAATGATTAAATTTTCAAAGCTTTAAGTATTCCTGAATGAAAAGTTTTGAAAGAGCAAAACGTTTGCTAATTTTACAGCCTCAAATAAACTACATGCATTTCGAGATCAGAAAATTAGAACAATGGCAGGATGTGGCCGCCGAAATTTTGCCACAATTGAAGCACAATATTCTTTTATTAAAAGGAAATTTAGGCGCAGGGAAAACCACATTTACACAAATCTTAATGAAAAATTTGGGCAGTGAAGACGAGGTCAACTCTCCCACTTACTCTATTGTGAATGAATACGATTCTCCTAAAGGAAAAGTATTTCACTTTGATTTGTACCGTTTAAAAAACATTGAAGAAGTGTATGACATTGGCATTGAAGAATATCTAGACAACTCTTTTCTTTGCATTATAGAATGGCCTGAAGTGTATGAAGAAGAACTTCACGGACTTGGCTTTCATACCATGAATATTGAAAATAACGGCGAGACAAGAGAAATTGAATTCGAATAAATATTCTGTATATTTGCCTTGTGAAACCGACTGATTTTTAATTTTTTGTCAGTCAAAATCCATCCCGAAAAATGAGCACCACCAATATTTTTACTCCGTTTACAGAAGAAGATCTGATGCCTAAAGAAGAAAAACTTGAGGTCATCAAAAAAGGTAAACAGTTTAGTATAGGAATTCCCAAAGAAACTTGCCTCAACGAAAGGCGTACTTGCATTACCCCAGATGCGGTACAGGTTTTGGTAGAACACGGCCACGAAATCATTATAGAAGCTGGTGCCGGACAAGGATCTTTTTTTACCGATCTTCAATACTCTGAATCTGGAGCAAGAATTACCAACGATGCGAAAGAGGCTTTTGGGCAAGATTTAGTATTAAAAATAAATCCGCCAACTGACGAAGAAATCGAGTACTTAAAACCTAATACTTATTTGGTTTCAGCATTACAGATTAACCTTAGAGACAAAGATTATTTCTGCAGACTTGCGGAGAAAAAAATAAATGCCATTGCTTTTGAATTTATCTCAGACGAATACAAACAATTGGCTCTTGTAAGATTAATTGGCGAAATTGCGGGTACGGTTTCTATTTTATATGCCTCAGAACTTTTAGCGCTTTCAAACGGTTTGATGCTTGGCGGAATTACTGGTGTAAGACCAGCAGAAGTAGTCATTATAGGAGCTGGAATTGTAGGAGAATTTGCAACAAAAGCCGCTATAGGACTGGGAGCCAGCGTTAGGGTTTTCGACAACTCACTATCAAAACTAAGAAGACTTCACACGTTGGTTGACAGCAGAGTGCCAACGTCAATCATAGATCCGAAAGAACTTAAAAAAGCATTGAGACGTGCAGATGTAGTAATCGGGGCATTACCGAGAATGAATATGATGCCAATTGTGACCGAAGAAATGGTGGCAAACATGAAAAAAGGAACTGTTATAATAGATATTACCATCGATAACGGAAAAGTAATAGAAACATCTGAGCTTACTACAATGGATGATCCTTATATCATAAAACACGGCGTTATTCACTGTGGATTACCGAATCTTACCTCAAAAATGCCGCGTACAACAACCAAAGCTATCTCTAATTTTTTCTTGTCTTATATCTTAAATTATGATGAAGAAGGTGGTTTTGAAAATATGCTTCACAAAAGAAACGAAATGAAACAGAGCCTTTATATGTACAAAGGTAGACATACAAAAAAAGTGATTTGCGACCGTTTTGGGCTTACTTATCATGATATCAATCTTTTACTTTTCTAAATGAAAAAAATAAAATTTTTCACAATCGGGCTTCTTCCCGGTTTTATCATCGTATTTTTTGTTTTAAATGCCAAAGGTGCAAGCTGTAGCGGTTATTTGCCCAACAGCCGCGTCATTGCCGAAACACTTTCTAAAGAATTTCAATATTCCGATAACTTTAAAGCTGAAATGATGGCTTTAAAAGTGGAAGAAAAATTTCTAAAAGACAGTATCATTACTCTAGGAAAAATAGATTTTGACCGCAGCAATACGCAGAAAAAACCCTGCCCAAGCTACTTACTGACCTATCCTGAGAAAAATCCTAAGTTTGAGATTACTTTTGAAAAATGTGCAGAAAAAGCAGTTTTGAATTCTTTGAAAAAGCTTAAATAGACTGTTTAAATATCCTCCAGAATGGAAGACAATCTCTACTTGATTCAAGACTATCTGATTTTTATTGTAGTTTTTATCCTATTTTTATTTTTGAGTTTAAGTATTTATCTTTTTGGCCGAAATCAGCATTTAAAGAATAAAAACATCAAGCTTTCTGAAAGCAATAAACTCATTCAAAATAGACTGAATGAAGTACAATTAGAACACATCGGAACGAAGCTGAATCCTCATTTATTTAAAAACATTCTGAATTCTGTACAGTCTCACGCCTACCAAACCTATATGTCACTCGATAAACTGGCGAATGTCTTAGACTATATTCTCTATGAAAGCAATAACAAATTTGTGAGTCCGAAAGAGGAATTGAGTTTTGCTATAAGCCTCATCGAAATCAATAAAATAAAGGTGAACCCGCTTTTTGATTTCAGAATTAAATCTAAAATTGATAAATCTGATTCTGTTTTTGAGGAAAAAGTTTTTGCCCCGCTTATTTCTGTTGATTTAATTGAAAATGCCTTTAAACATACCGATTTTCTAGCACAAGATTCATTTATTTCTATTCAAATGGAGCTTAATGGCGGAATATTTTCTATGAAAGTAAGCAATAAAGCTTCTTTGAAAACCATTCTTCATAAAGACCACAGCGGGTTCGGAAGTCAGTCTCTAGATCAGAGATTGAAAATGATTTATAATAATTTTTACACCCTTCAGAAAAATTCAAAAAACGGTGTCTTCACGGCAGAATTAACAATCAATTTAGGCAAATTCTATGATAAAATGCGTTATTCTTGATGATGAATTGCTGGCAATAAGCTACCTAAAACTCTTGTGCGAACAAATAGAAGATGTAGAAGTGGTAAAGGCTTTTAATGACCCTAAAATCTTCCTGAGCGAAATAGAAAACATAGACTGCAATCTCTGTATTTTGGATATTGAAATGACAGGAATGACAGGTTTACAGGTTGCCGAGCTTATCTCAGGTTCCAAAAAAATTATTTTTACGACAGCCTATAAAGAATACGCAGCCGAAGCCTATGATTTGAATGTGGTGGATTATGTAAGAAAACCAATTAAAATTGAAAGACTGATACAGGCATTCGAAAAAGCTAAAATTATTTTAACAAAAACTCACAAAAAAGAATTCATAGAATGGAATACCAACATCGGTAAATCTACAATATTCACTGAACAGATTTCTTACATCAAAACCTCCGAAATCGACAGCCGCGATAAAGATATTATACTGAAAGACGGAACGGTAATTGTCCTTAAAAACCTCAATTTCAAATCTCTTTTGGAAATGCTTCCGCCGAAAGATTTTGCACAAGTCAACAAAAAAGAAATCATTGCTTTGTCTTCTGTAAAAGTTTTATCTACCAACGAAATTATCACGACTATTTCTACAGGATCAGATCATTTTTTGAAGCTGCAAATTGGCGAAACTTACCGAAATTCTATAATGGAAATGTTTGGGAAATAGCGTGTGAAAGATTTTATCACTGTCTGCTTTTCATAATAATCCTGTAATATCAACACGAAGCTCATACGGATTTTATCACTACTGCTCGTTTAGCACTCTTTTTTAAAATCATCAATACATTAATAGGCAGCCAATATCCGAAATTTTAGATTTTTAAGCATTGGAAGTATTCAAAAAAAAATACATCTATTATATAAATTTTCACTTCCTGAGTCTTTCATTATTGGTCATCAGGTAAAAGAAATCGTTTTTCTTCTTGCGTCAAAATAGTTTTCATTACATTATTTTTAGTATTTGTTACATTTCAAAAAAACAGAGTTCAAACATCCGTTTATTCTTATGAAATTTGCACTTTAATAAAATGACTAATGATTATGGGGAAATATAGAAATATTATTTTTTATGTAGCGACGATTATCTTTTTCTCGGCATTGATGTATTGTTTTTTTGTAGAAGGAAAAACCCTTGAAATTGGAGAAAAAATTCCGGTAAACAAAGCTACCGGAAATACGATGTGGGAAACATTTACCGATTCTTTTTTATCTAATCTGCATCATCCATTAGCACTTTTGCTTACACAAATTGTTACCATAATCATGGTGGCAAAACTATTCGGCTGGATCTGCGTTAAACTAAAACAACCTTCCGTTATCGGCGAAATGATTGCAGGTATTGTTTTAGGGCCTTCCCTTTTTGGTTTTTATTTTCCCGAACTTTCAGCATTTATTTTCCCGAAAGAATCCTTAGGAAATTTACAGTTTTTAAGTCAGATTGGTTTAATTCTCTTCATGTACATCGTAGGAATGGAACTCGATTTGAGTGTTTTAAGAAAAAAAGCACACGATGCAGTTGTAATCAGCCACGCAAGTATAATCATACCTTTTGCATTGGGAGTTGGTTTGTCTTATTTTATTTATAAAGAGTTTGCGCCGGAAGGAATTCAGTTCAGTTCATTTGCTTTATTTATAGCGATTGCAATGAGCATTACCGCATTTCCGGTTCTTGCAAGAATTGTACAAGAACGAAACCTTCATAAAACTAAAATTGGAACCGTTGTTATCACTTGTGCAGCAGCCGACGACATCACTGCATGGTGTATTTTGGCAGCCGTAATTGCGGTGGTAAAAGCAGGATCTTTTTCAGGATCTATTTTCGTAATTATCTTGGCGATTGTGTATGTTTTTATCATGATTAAAGCGGTGAGACCATTCTTACATAGAATTGCAGAATCTCAAAAAGGTAAAGGTTTTATAAGCAAAGGTTTAGTAGCCGTGTTTTTCTTAATATTGATTATCTCATCGTACGCAACAGAAGTTATCGGAATACATGCCCTGTTTGGAGCTTTTATGGCGGGTGCAATAATGCCGGAAAACGTGAAATTCCGAAACCTTTTCATAGAAAAAATTGAAGATGTTGCTTTAGTTTTATTGCTTCCGTTATTCTTCGTATTCACGGGTTTAAGAACACAAATTGGGTTATTAAATGATTTACATCTCTGGAAAATAGGTGGATTTATTATACTTACCGCCGTCATAGGAAAATTTGTAGGAAGTGCTTTAACGGCCAGATTTTTAAAATTAAGCTGGAAAGACAGTCTTACAATTGGTGCTTTGATGAATACAAGAGGACTGACAGAGCTGATTGTATTGAACATAGGATATGATTTAGGCGTTTTAGGACCAGAATTGTTTGCAATGCTCGTCATCATGGCATTATTTACCACGTTTATGACCGGACCTTGTCTTGATCTCATTAATTATTTATTTAAAGGAAATAAATCTTCATTGGAAGAGGAAGAAAATGACGAAAATGATGCGAAATACAGAATTCTTCTGTCTTTTGAAACTCCGGAATCTGGAAGTACATTGCTAAAACTCGCCGATAATCTCAGCCGCAAAATGCATAGTAACAAGAATATTACCGCCATGAATATTGCTCCTGTAGACGAACTGCACGCTTTTGATATAGAAGATTTCGAAAAAGAACAGTTTAAAAACGTCATTGAAACTTCAAAGGAGCTTTCACTTGAAGTAACAACACTCTTTAAAGTTTCTACTGATATAGAAAATGACCTTACAAGCATTTCAAATAAAGGAAATTACGATCTTCTTTTAATTATGCTCGGGAAATCAATGTATGAAGGAAGTTTGCTCGGAAGACTTCTCGGTTTTACCACAAAAATTATTAATCCTGAAAAACTACTCAATACCGTAAAAGGAAAAAGCAATATTTTTAATAATTCTCCGTTCGATGATTCTACTTTGCAGATTTTGGATAATACCAATATCCCCGTGGGTGTTTTGGTAAACAGAAAATTTGCTTCTGCAGACAGAGTTTTCATTCCAATATTTAATTTGAGTGATTTTTATCTGCTAGAATACGCAAAAAGACTGATTAATAATAACAATTCTCAGATTATTATCCTAGATATTGCAGGGCAGATAAAGAACAACATTGAGGTGAAAGAGCTCATCAGAAGCATCGAACAAGTGGCTCCAAATCACATTACTTTATACAACGAAAAACAAATTGAAAAAGATTTTCTGCAAGCTCAGAACCTGATGCTGATTAGCAAAAAAAGCTGGCGCGGACTGATTGATTCTAAAAGCCTCTGGTTATCTGACATCCCTTCCACTTTGATTATTTCTAATCCTTAATCTTTTGTTTACCATTAATAAAAAAGCATTCTTTTAACCTATTAAAAGAATGCTTTTTTATTATTTTAAAAGTAAATATCATCATTTTAAATAATATTCACTTCGCGCTCCAGCTCAATACCATATTTTTCTTTTACTGAATTAATAATTTCAGTCGAAAAATCGAAAATCTCTTTTCCGGTTGCATTTCCGGTTGCATTGATGATTACCAGAGCCTGAAGTTTGTGTGATGCAACATTTCCTATCTGCCTTCCTTTCCACCCACATTGCTCGATAAGCCAGCCGGCAGGAACTTTTACAAAATCTCCATTCGGATAGCCCTG
The DNA here is from genome assembly GCF_900156685.1 of Chryseobacterium piscicola. Lineage (GTDB taxonomy): Bacteria > Bacteroidota > Bacteroidia > Flavobacteriales > Weeksellaceae > Chryseobacterium > Chryseobacterium piscicola. Next base: position 222,814 of record NZ_FTOJ01000005.1, on the reverse strand, counting down.
AATATTTTCAAATTTTAATTTTAAATCTTCAAATTGAACCAAAGGAATCGTGGGATTTTTAAAGAAACTTCCGGCATTTCCCAATTCTTTAGGATCAGGAAGTTTGCTTTGTCGGATATTAATAACTGCTTTGGAAACATCCTGAATGGTGGGATTTTCTATTCCTAAATTGTGTAGTTCAGTTTTAATTACTCCATACTCAGTTTTGATTGTATGCTGCTGCGTTGTTAATTTAAAACTAACTTCAAGTATTACATATTTTCCTTTTTCTTCCTGCTTAAAAATAGAATCTCTGTAACCAAATCTGCATTTTTCGAGATCAAAAACCTTCAACTCTCCTGTTTCACGGTTTAAAACTTTGCAGCTTACAAAAACATCTTTAATTTCAGTTCCGTAAGCACCAATATTCTGCATGGGAGATGTTCCTACGTTTCCCGGAATAAGAGAAAGGTTTTCTAGTCCGCCATAGTTTTTATTTAAGCAGTGAAGCACAAATTCATGCCAGTTTTCACCTGCTTTTGCAGTAACCAGCACTTCATTATCATTTAAAATTTCCTCAGAAATTCCTTTTAAGTTTAATTTGATAACCACTCCTTCAAAATCTTTTGTGAAAAGAATATTGCTTCCGCCACCGAGGAAAAGAATTTGGAGGTTTGTAGAGCTGTAGAGTTGCAGGGTTTGGATTAATTCTTCTATAGAATTTACCTCTGCAAAATAGTTAGCTTTCGCTTCTACACCGAAGGTATTAAAAGATTGTAATGAAAATTGTTTTTCCATTTTATTGGTATTCTCTGGGAATAATTTTTTCGAGGTGAATTTTAAAGTTTTTGAGCTGGCGATAATTGTATTCGTCGTTGTAAGCATTTACAAAAACATAGGACGTACGACTGGTTTTGATTTGAAAAGTTTCATCTGCCTCCTCTTTTACCTGAACACTTTCAGAGCTTTTTATAAAGGCAAGCTGATTTATTTTCAATTTTCCGAAGATTTCTGCTTGATTTTTATCTGACAATGCCTTTTTCCAAGTTTTATGATCGTTTTTTGAAGTATTTCCGAGAGATAAAACTATGGAATCCTGAGTAATCTTAATGGTTTTATAATTTCCACCTCTTCCTCCTACTTTAGAAAAGATGACGTACTGTATAGTCTCCTCACCTGTTGTTTTTCTTTCAGATTTTGATTTTTCAGAACAAGAAAAAATCAGCAATAAAAGCATAGGAAAGAAGATTTTCAAACCAGATATTTTCATTGCTGATATTTATTTTTAATCAAAATTTATCTTTCGGAATTGTATTTTTCAAGTGCATCTCTAAGAATTTCGGCACTTCTGCGAAGATCCTGCTCTTTAAGAACGTAAGCTATTCTCACTTGTTTTTTTCCTAATTCTGGATCAGAGTAAAAACCTCCCGCAGGAGCAACCATAATAGTTTCGCCGTTATTTGTATATTTTTCTAGAAGCCATTGTGCAAAAACTTCAGTATCATCTACCGGAAGCTCAGCTACGCAATAGAAAGCACCTTTTGGTTTTGGGCAAATTACTCCCGGAATAGCGTTCAACTGTTCTACTAAGACATTTCTTCTATGGGTATATTCTTCTCTTACTGCTCTGATGTATGCTCCATCGTTTTGGTGTGCTGCAGTAGCTGCAATTTGACCTAAAAGAACGGGGCTTAATCTCGCTTGCGCAAAAAGCATTGCCGCATCATGAATTTTCTTTGAGCGAGTAACCAGACAACCGATTCTTACACCACACATTGAATATCTTTTGGATTCTGAATCTATGATGATACAGTTATCTGCTAATTCAGGAAAAGCCAGCATTGAAATTGGCTGTTTTCCGTCATAAACATATTCCCTGTAAACTTCATCAGAAATAATTACGATATCGTATTTTAAGGCAATTTCTGCTAATTTCTGAAGTTCTTCACGGGTGTAAAGATAACCAGTAGGATTTCCCGGGTTACAAATTATGATAGCCCTTGTTTTTGCCGTTATTTTTTTCTCAAACTCTTCAATTGGAGGAAGAGCAAAACCCGTATCAATGGTAGAAGGAACAGCTACAACATTTACATTAAATGTGCTTGTAAAACCATTATAATTGGCGTAATAAGGTTCAGGAATGATTACTTCATCACCATCATCGCAAAGAGTAGAGATTGCAAAATTCAAAGCTTCAGATCCTCCATTGGTAACGATAAAATTATCTGGTGTAAGATCTGTGAAATCCAGTGAATGATAGTAGTCTCTAAGTGCAGTTCTGTATTCTAAATTCCCTTCAGAAAGAGCATATTCTAATACTTTAAGGTCAATATTTTTTAAAGCCTTGAGTGCTGTTTCCGGGGTTTCAATATCGGGCTGACCGATGTTTAAGTGATATACTTTTGTACCGTTTTGTTTTGCTTTTTGAGCAAATGGAACCAGCTTTCTAACCGGTGACGCCGGCATATTCTGAGCTCTGTTTGAGATGTTTGGCATTATTTAGAATTTGTATCAGCAAAAATAATAAAATATTTTATCATCATACGATTTTATATGATTGAGAAAGCAAATAATAAGCATTAAATTCTATTTACGATAAAAACGTTAATAACTCAAAAATAATTTAAAATAAACCAATGCAACTGATTACAATTTAAATATATCTTAATATTATCCATATTTTATTTAAAAATATTTAAATAAAAAACCATCTGTATTGATTTATTTCATAGTTTTACATTAAACTTAAAAAAACTGTATTTATGAAAAAACTTCAACCAGCTCTTGTGCTGGGTGTGTTGGGTATTGCCATAAGCTCCTACACATCTGCACAGAACTATCAAACAATGCCTATTGCATCAGGTTTTAATGCAGATGTAATTGCAAATGGTGTTGGCCCATCGCTTTCCTCAACAAGTACTGATGTAGACGGAGTTTCTTTTACATTTATTTCACAGGATTTCCAGTCAACAATAACCAGCCCAGCCCTTACATACGGTCTGCCTGTTAATCAAACAATTAATAGTGTAGTTACTACAACACCAGGACTGAGCTATACTTTAGCAAATTACAGCGCCAACAACTCTCTGAAGCTTTCTAATCAAAATGACAGCGGAACATTGGTTTTTGCAACGCCGAAAGCGGCATTCAAACTCTATTTGCTCGCAACAACAGGAAGCGGTACATCTACCGTAACAGTAGTCGTAAATTTCACAGACAACACATCTCAAACTATCACAGGAGTGGTAATTGCAGACTGGTATAATACAGCAGGGTTTGCAGTTCAGGGATTTGGAAGAATCAACCGATCCAACGATGTACTTGAATCCGGAAGTGGTACTAATCCCAGACTTTATCAAAATATATTAAACATTGATCCAGCAAACCAGAGCAAACCAATCCAAAGCGTAACGATTACAAAAACATCGAGCGCTCAGGGTCATTCTAATATTTTTGCTCTTTCTGCAGATGCCTATTCAGATTGTGCGCCTCCAGCATTGAATGCTGTAGGTACACTTACACCAAGCACCGCAGCAATTTCTTGGACGCCCGCAAACGGTACTACTGCTACTGCGTACGATATATTTTATAGTACAACCAATACAGCACCTACCACTTTATCAACACCAAACCTAACTGGAATTGCAGGAAATTCAACTACAATATCCAGCTTAAACTCTAATACCACATATTACTATTGGGTAAGAGCTAACTGCAGTTCCGCAACAGCGCAAAGCGTATGGTCTTTCTCGGGAACATTCAAAACATTATGTGGCCCTGTGACTTCTATGGCAGAAAACTTTGACTCTTATACAACAGGTAATATAGTACCAGATTGCTGGGTAAGATTAGCTGGCACCACTGGCTCTATGACAATTTCTGCTTCAGCTCCTGCTTCAGGTACGCGAAACATTTATCAATACAGTACAGCATCACAGGCAACAAGCGTGGTTGTACTGCCAGAATTTTCTAATGTAAATGCCGGAACAAACTGGCTAAGATTGAAAGCAAAAGTTTCTGCAGCAACAGGCACTCTGAATGTAGGATATGTAACAAACCCTGCTGACGCATCTACATTTGTGCTTCTACAGGCATTAAGCATTAACAATACAGCGTACACTGCTGCTGATACAGAATATGGCGTGATTATACCGTCATCTGTACCTGCCAATGCAAGACTTGCAATAAAAAATACAGCAGATGCAAAATCTTATTATTGGGATGATGTATATTGGGAACCTAAGCCTACTTGCTTTGTTCCTTCCGCTCTGTCATCATCAAATATACTCACGAATAGCGCAAGCATAGCCTGGAATGCTCCTGCCACCGCACCAGGCGTTGGTTATGAATACTACTATTCTACAAACAATACTGCACCCACATCTGCTACAGCAGCTTTGGGAACAAGTACAACTCTTACAGCTCCTTTGAGTGGACTTTCTCCCGCCTCTACTTATTTTGTATGGATAAGGTCTGCATGCAGTACCACAGATAAAAGCACTTGGTACGGACCGGCAACTTTCACAACAGCCTGTGCTACTTTGAACGCACCTTTTACAATGGCATTTGATAGTGGAAATATGCCCAATTGCTGGACAAATACTAACCCATCATCAACATCAGCCACTTTGCTTTGGAAATTTTCAGGGTCTGCAGATTACGGAGCAAATTTAGCCAATAACGGAAGAGCTGCAGGAACTTACGCTTGGGTAGACGCCAGCTCGCCATACACTGGTGCCGGAACCAATACCATTTACCTACTTACACCACCAATCAGTTTAGCTGGTCTTACATCACCGTATATTTCGTTTGAATGGTTCAAAAATCATTCAACATCAACCTCAACAACCGTTTCACCATCTACTTATGATGATAACAGTTTAACTGTTGAAGTAAATGACGGAAATGGATGGGTAAACTTTTTCTCTGAGAAATCTAATGCAAATATATGGAGACCAGTTGGCATTACCCTGCCTGCGTCTTACGTAGGAGCAACCATTCAGGTAAGATTTAACGTGAACAAAAATGTCAGCGGAAACGGTTATTTTTACGATGATGTGTTGCTGGATAATGTAGAAGTAAAACAAAATCCTTTGCTTGCTACTAATGAGATTTCTTCTGCTAAAAAGAATGTAAAAGTTTATCCAAACCCTTTTACTGATTTGATTAATATTTCCGAGTTTAAAGACATCAAAACATTAAAAGTAACAGATGTTTCCGGCAGAAATCTTAAAACTATTGAGAACCCTGGTAAAGAAATTAATTTAAGTTCTCTGAACTCAGGATTGTATTTACTGAATATGTATTTCAATGATGGATCACAAAAAAGCGTGAAAATCATTAAAAAATAAATTTTTTTTGAATTATTATTTTAAACGGCTGTGCATATCTGTACAGCCGTTTTTGTTTAATTTAAATTTTGTTTATTTGAATAAAAAAAATCAATTATGCAAATACCTGCAGATTCTATAGCAGAATATTTATCTCAAATTCCCGAAGAAAGACAAGAAGCTTTCATAAAACTCTATAATACCATTAAAAAAAATTTACCTGATGGTTTTGAAGAAACCCTGAGCAGCGGTATGATTACTTGGAATGTTCCTTTGGAAACTTATCCCGCTGGTTATCATTGTACTCCGGGGAAATCGCTTCCATTTATCGCTTTGGCATCTCAGAAAAATTTTATTGCGCTGTACCACATGGGAATGTACGCCAATGATGATATATTGACTTGGTTTACAGAAGAATTTCCAAAATATTCTAAAAGAAAACTTGATATGGGGAAATCTTGTATAAGATTTAAACACAATAATGAAATTCCGTTTGATTTAGTTGCCGAATTAATCAAAAAAATGACCGTACAAAATTGGATTGATCTTTATGAAAAAAATATTAAACGCTAAATTTATTTTCCTTTTAGCAGCAATTCTCACTATTATAAACTGCTCATCTTCAGTGAAAAATGAATTACGAAATGGAGATTTACTTTTTGTAACGGCAAAAAATTCAGGATTATCTGGAGCAATTAATAACGTTACCCAAAAAAATAAGGATGAGAAATTTGATCACATCGGAATTTTAGAAATTAAAAACGGAAAGTTTTCTGTGCTTCACGCTTCGCCGAAAAAAGGATCGAACCGGCAAAATTTAAATGATTTTATTAAAGATCAGAAAAAAGATCAGCAGAATATTATAATCTACCGTATGAAACCGGAATTCATGAAAAGTATTCCAAATGCTTTATTGATGGCAGATTCAATGCTTGGAAAACCTTATAATTTCAATTATATTTTAGACGAAAACTCATTCTATTGCTCAGATTTTATCGAAAGAGCTTTTAGAAAAGATGAAATTTTCAAGCTTGAACCCATGACTTTCATCGATCCCAAAACCGGGGAAACCAATACATTTTGGCAAAATTTTTACGATAACAAAAACATTAAAGTTCCTGAAGGTGAATTGGGCTGCAACCCGAACGGATTGGCTAGTTCTGATAAAATCATGAGAATAAAAGAATTGTAAAACCATAAAAAAACTATCATCTGCATTTTTTATGTTAAAATTAAAAACTATTAGTCTATTAATTTTGTAGACTATTTATTTTTACTATTTTTGTTTTGTCTTTTAAGAGCCTGTTTAAAAATAATTGAGCCATGATTACAAAGCAACTATTTCTGCCACAGAAACACAACATTAACCATAAAGAACTTATTTTGGAAATAGAGCTTAATGGGAAAATGAAATTTGATATTCTCCTTAATGCAATCTATAATGAGATGGGGGTGCACTACAAGGTTGTAAATGCAAATGTAGAATACTTCAACGGAAATGATTTTGGCTCGTTCCAGCTTTATCTGAACACCACTAAGGAAGAGTTTGAAAATTTAGAATATTTTCTCAATAAAAATAAGTTACTGAATACCAATGTAGAATACCTATGCAAGAAGTATTTTTAATTTAGCAAATTCCATATAATTTTGATGAAGGCGTTTATTTCTAGATGAAATGAGCGCTTTTATTTTGCTTTGAAAGAATTTCCGTTCCAAAGGTAGGTTTTTGAAGCACGTTTAAATTTCTCGCGGTCTTTTTCGTCCTTTTCCATTTCTTCCATTTTAAAAACGAAGGTATTGGGAATTCCCCCTTTGTCATTAGGAAAAATAAACTTTTCTGAATGATAATATACATCCGCATCGCCCACATTCATCAGTTGAGGCAGTGCAATGAGTTTTTTATCTCTAAACAGAACATACTGATCATAACTTGCAATACCACAAGCCTCACCAGAAACCATCGCTTTTAAAGTGAAATCTACATCTTTAAGTTTATGATTGCTTTCCACTACAAAAGTTCCGTAGCTCAAACTTTCGCCAGAACCGGTTTCAAAGGGAACTTCATCCAAAAGAACATATCCTTCCAAAACCTTGATAGATGCATAATTCTGAGGAAATGAGCCATCAAAATCAGGATTTTTTTTATTGATTGTTTTAGTTATACCAAACAGAAAATCGTATCCATTTTTATTTCTAAATCCCACGGAGAGATTTCCACCCCAAAGAAAACCTTCAAAATTCTGATCTTCTTTTTGATATGATATTTTGTACCAATTAGCAGCTCTCTCACCTAATTTTAATATCTGTTCTTCCTTTTTCAGAATTAAAATCTGTTTATTTGTATGAAGCGAATCCAAAATCTTTGCATTCACATCTGGAGACTGGCGGACTCTGGACCAATCTGTAAAAATTTTCTGCGTTTTGTTTTCCTCAAATTGAAAAATGCCATTTGCATAGACATAATCACCATCTTGTGTAAAAAAAAATTGAACAAAACACACAAGGGCTAAAGTCAGAAAATTTCTCATTTTGTTTTAAATTTAAGTTGAAAGAAAAGCGTATTTATTACTATAATTAAAAGAATAAATATCACAAAATATTTTTTACATCATTAAACCTGCACAATATATAGAAGTCTATTTTTCCAAAAGCAGACTTACCCACTCTTCTCTCTGAATTTGTTTTTTGAGTTCAATATTATTTTCTCTGCAAACTTCCAAAATATCGTCTACATCGAAGAAACAAAGACCAGACAGCAATAATTTTCCACCATTATTCAAAACAGAAACATAGGTAGGAATATCTGAGATAAGAATATTTCTGTTGATGTTGGCTAAGATTACATCATAATTTTCTTTTCCTAAATTGTCTGCAGTTCCCAGTTCAATATCCAATTCTACGTTGTTTCTTACAGCATTTTCTTTTGAATTTTCAACTGACCATTCGTCTATATCAATCGCTTTGGTTTCTCCGGCTCCAATTTGTTTTGCATAAATAGCCAAAACCGAAGTTCCGCAGCCCATATCCAATACTTTTTTGTCTTTAAAATCAATATCCATCATTTGCTGAATCATCAAGTGTGTTGTTGGATGATGGCCCGTTCCGAACGACATTTTTGGCTGAATGATAATTTCGTGCATTCCCGGAACAGATTCATGAAACTCTGCTCTTATTAAAACTTTATCATCAATGTTAATGGGTTCAAAATTCTTTTCCCATTCTTCGTTCCAGTTGATATTGGGCATTTCCGTGAAAGTATATTCTATTTTCACTTCTTCATTCTGAAAAAGCGGCAGAGATTTCAACTCGTCTTCTGTAAACAAATCTTTTTGAATATATCCCAAAATACCATTAATTTCTTCGGTAAAACTGTCGAAACCTATCTCAATAAGTTCAGCCATTAATATATCACTCCAAGGTTGAAGCGGAGAAATTTTGAAATCGAATTCTAAATAATTTTGCATGTGAGTAATTTGTTGCAAAAGTAAATATTTAAAAAATTATAAATTGAAAGATTAATAAATTTAATCATTAAGATTAGATAAAACAGTAAGAGCATAAGGTTTTGGCTAAAGCTGATCTATTGACACAAAAAAAAAGCGGACTAAAGTCCGCTTCCATTGATTTTATTATTTGTAGTTGAAGAATTGCGTATTTTTAACTAACCTTCATCTTTTTGTTTCATGAAAACCAAGTACTTAAAGTACTTAAGAGAAAGAGAAATTCGGCATTTATAAAACTAATTTCTAACTTCTAAAATCTAACTTCTCAGCTAGGGGTTTGTAGAAAAAATAGAACCATTTGCAATTAAAGCACGTCTGTTCATTTTCAAAATATCTCTTACCCATTCTGCGAAGTCTTCCGGCTGAAGGACTTTATCCGGATTTCCGTCTGTTAAACCTCCATCAATCGACATATCTGAAGCAATTGTACTAGGCGTTAAAGTAACAACGCGGATGTTTTGCTTTCTCCATTCTGCCATCATGGATTGAGATAGAGAAACTACGGCCGCTTTTGATGCTGCATAAGCCGACATATTGGGACCTCCTTTCAAACCTGCAGTAGAAGCTACATTGATAACATCGCCCTCCCCTTTTGCTTTCATAAAAGGATAAACTGCTTTTGCTGCATAATATACTCCGAAAAGATTGGTTTTAATAACCTGTTCCCAAACTTCGGATGGCATTTCTTCAATAGAACCGAAATCTCCAATTCCTGCATTGTTTATTAAAATATCTACGCCTCCCAATTGTTCTGCAATAGACTCTATACCTGCTTTTACGTGTATTTCGTTATCTATACTGAAGACAGCGTAAGTTGCGTTCACTCCCAATTTTTGAATTTCATCAACAGTCATTTTAAGGTTTTCCTCATTTCTTCCTGTAATACCTATATTTACGCCTTCATTGGCAAGAATTAAAGCTACAGCCTTACCCAAACCTCTTCCTCCACCAGTAACGATGGCATTTTTTCCTTTTAAATTCATTATTCAATTTTTGATGGCACAAATTTACGAAACCATTTTTTTAAACAAACGTTTATTATTTTGATTTAAGTAAATAAGATGATTAGTAAATTCTATTTAATATAAAACCAGCTTACAAGTAAGCCGGTTTTAGAAAGTAACTATAAGTATTAAAATTAAGGAATAACAATCTTGTCTTTTACTTCAAAATTTTCTGAAGCTGTAAACTGATTTCCATACATATCTGAAGCTCTTACCTCCACTGTATGTTTTCCCAGAGTGAGCTTATTCCCAAATCCGCCAATCCATATATGTTTTGACAAATCCGGATTAGATGGTCTTCTTCCCGGGAAAAGCTCTTGCGTGGTGTCCCATTTAAAAACGGACTGGGCAAAATTGGGATCAATCGTTTCGTTATATTCCATAACTGTCCATTTGCCATTGTCTATTCTATATTCCACTTTGTCTTTTTTGCTTCCTATGAAGAAATTTGCCACTACTTTGGCTGAAGTTTTTGAAGGAAAAGGAATCACTTTCGGAAGGTATAATTTGATTTGATAATCTTCTGGTTTTCCAGCTGTTTTATATTTTACTTTATACTGATTGTCATTAAAACTGATAAAAGAATATCCTTTTGCAGTACCATCTCTCATCGTAGAAGTTGGCAACCCTATTTCGTCTGAAGTTCCGGACCACCAATCGCCGCAAGTAGTTCCTACATTATATTCATGAAGATCTTTCTCACCTTTCCAGCCTTGAGGCTTCCCGTAGAAAATCTGTTGCTGAATGTGTGTGTGCGCTGATAAGAGCAATGCATTTGCAAACGGTGAAAGTGCATCAAATAATATTTGGCGGTCTGTATTTCTGAAGTTGTCTTCATTGGTATGCTCCAAAGGAATATGAAAAGACACTACAATCAGTTTATTTTTGTCTACAAGCTTTAGATCATTTTGGATAAACTGAATCTGATCTTCACGGAAACCTCCCCAATATCCTTTTCCGTCTCTGGGATCGGGATATAAAATATCATCTAAAACCATAAAATGCACATTCCCATAGTTGAAAGAGTAATTTGCAGGACCGAAATTGGACTCAAAAGTTTCATCTGAAAGAATATCTTCTTTTGCTTCGTAATTCATGTCATGATTTCCCATTACATTGTACCACGGAAGCCCAATCTCTTTCATCGCATCTGCGTAAGGCTTTTGTAAACTTAAATTATCTCCCACCAAATCACCCAAACTAATTCCGAAAACGGCATTTTTCTTCGTACCTTTTACTTCATTTACAATTGCTCTCTTGAAATAATCTAATTCTTTCTCTGTGTAAGGTTGTGGGTCTCCGAAAACAAGGATGTCAAAATTTTTGCTTTCTTCCTGTTTTTCTAAAGCGAAATTAATTTCCTTTGGAAGCGCTCCCGTTGGTAAAACACCTTTATATTTGAAATCTTCAGGTGAACCTTTTGGTTTGTACTGATAATAATACTGTGGAAGATTGTTTGAATTTAAAGGCAATTTAAAACCAGAAGGTTTGATTACAAAAATAGTCTGATCTTGCTGAATCGGTAAGCTGTACCTTCCGTTTTTATCAGTTAATACCACCTGCGCTCCATTGGACACGGCTACGTTTTCAACTCCTCTTTCGCGGTTTTCTTTTTTATTATTTTTATTTAAATCTTCAAACACATATCCTGAAACAGATGTTTGAGAAAATGCCATTGCCGAGATTAATAAACTTGGTACTAAGAATTTTATGCTCATTTTACTTTTATTTTTTATTGAATTTCAATTACTGATTCCACCACATTTTGGTATTGATATTATCACCGCCCATATTTTGTGAAGCAGTAATATAATTATCATAGTTCTGAACTTTTGTAACGGTAGGATAAGGCATTCTCTGTGGCATTTTTCCGTTATTGAAAAGACCTCCGTTGTTTGGTAAAACCGGGAATCCTGTTCTTCTCTGCTCATACCATTGCTGATGATCTACAAAGAACAATCCTACGTATTTCTGAAGCATAATTCTTTCTAAAGTACCATTGTAAGCTACTTTAGGATTTGCAAAATAATTTGTTGGCATTGTACTTCCCCACTGTTCAATAGTTGCTTTTACAGCGTTTTCGTAGAAAGTCTGTGCATTTCCGGATATAATGCCCTTAAATGCCAATTCAGATAAAACAAACTGCAACTCTGCATAAGGCATCACTAAAATTTTAAGCGGAGCTTTTGCTAAATTTTGATTAAGATTGGAAGGTTGGTAATTGAATGAAGTTCCCAAGGCATAACCAGAAGGCGCGCCTTTGTAACCAATATTCGCATTTCCGGGGATAGATTTTGCCTGCGTGAAAAACATACTCAGTCTTGGATCATTATTGTCTACCAAAGTCTGAGTGAAAAACTCTCCTGTAGCACGGTATGCCGTAAAATCTTGTGGTCTTGCGATGGGTGGCATTAATGGTGCAATTCCCGAAATATCTAAAACGGCTCCGTCTGTAATACTTTGAAAAATAGGGTAAACAGTAGGATTGTTTACAATTTCAGCAATTCTTTCATTGATATTCAATTCGCCATTTTTCTTCAAAGCTCTTGTTAAAAGTCTTAGAGAAAGAGAATTACAGAATTTTTTCCATTTTACGATTCCTGCAACATTTGAATTTGCCTGAAAGAAAAGATCTCCTTCGCTTAAAGTTTTTGTAGTATCAAAAAGTGCGTTAGCTTCTTTTAAGTCATTCAAAAGGAATGTATAGATATCTTTTTGTTTATCGTACTTCGGTTTCATTATATTTTCTTCCAGACGAAGTGCTTCGGTCATCGGAACATCACCAAAAGCGTCAGTAAGATTTGCCATAATCCAAGCATTCAGAACTTTTGAAATCGCTAGATAATTGTTGTTGTTTTCTTTTTTGGCAGCTTCGTTGAGTTCTTTAACCTGTTTAAGCCATTTATAACTTGTATTCCAGTATCCGTTTCCTGTACTTTCTGTAAGATAGTAACGGCTCACTGTAGTTCCTTCATTTGGAAAAGATAGAGCGACCTGCATAATATCAAATGTAAAATCATCTGCTCTATTGTAACCGTAAGATCCCATATCATACTGAATAGGAACCAGAAAACTGCCTACAGAAGGATTTTTTATTTTACTGGTATCGGTATTGATTTCTTCAAAAGTTCTGTCACAAGAAGTAACACTTAAAATTGACAAAGCAATTGCGGTAGATAAAAATATTTTTTTCATGAGCTTGATTTTAAAATTTTAAATTAACCTGAAAACCTACAGTTCTTGCCGATGGTAACTGACCTATTTCCGCACCCGGCGTGATTGTAGAATCATTGAGTGAGGCAACTTCAGGATCAAACAGTGGAAATTTGGTCCACATCCAGAGGTTTTTACCATAAACTGCTAAAGTAAGCTCGGTAAGCTTCAAAGGAGCAATCACATCTTTAGAGAAAGAATAGGCAATTCTTGCATCTCTGAGTTTAATAAATGAAGTATCGAAAGTATTGGTTTCCACATTGGCTCTTCGGTAATAATCTCCGTAGTAAGCAGCTAAACCAACAGCTTTTGTATTCGGGCTGTAAGATCCGTCGGGATTAAGAACAACGCCCTGTCCTACGATGGTTCCGTTAGGATTTTCTCTTCCCATCAAAGTATTTTCTAGTTTACCTTGTTCAGACATTTTGTGGTGAGTTTGTGAGTAAGCCATTCCACCATATTGCCCATCGAAAGAAAAGCTGATCTGCCAATTTTTGATTTTAAAATCGTTCTGAAGTCCGGCTCTCCATTTTGGGAATGCATTGCCTACTTTTTCTACTCTGTCTGGTCTTGCCGGCAACCCTGTTTGAGCATCGTAAACCACATCGCCATTGGCATTTCTCATCAGTTTAAATCCATACAAATCTCCTAAAGACCCTCCTACAACTGCATTGTAATAAAGAACACCAGCAACGGTAGAAATGGTGTATGAGTTTTGCCCCGCAAACTCGTCTGGTAATGTGAGGATTTTATTTCGGTTCAGCGTCCAGTTGGCAGAAACATTCCAACTGAAATTCTGAGTTTTGAAAGGTATTGCATTGATACTCATTTCCACACCTCTGTTTCTTACTTTTCCGGCATTGATGATTCTGCTAGAATAACCTGATTCTAAAAGTGTAGGTATTGTAATTATCTGGTTGTCTGTATCGTTCTGATAAAGAGTAAAATTATAACTCAATCTGTTTTTCAGAACAGAAAAATCCATTCCGGCTTCAATATTCGTATTATCTTCAGGCTTCAGTAGAGGATTGGGATAAGTTCCCGGAGTTAAAACCGAGCCAATGAAATCATCCGGAGTGTAGTATTTATGTAACTGGTAAGGAAGTCCAGAAACGCCTACTTTCGCCCAAGAAGCTCTCAACTTCCAATAATTAAATTTCGTACTAGATAATTTAAAAATATCTGAAATAATAAAACTTGTACTTACAGAAGGATAAAAGAAAGATCTGTACTGTGTAGGAAGTGTACTGCTCCAGTCGTTTCTTCCTGTAACGTCTATGAATGCGATATTATCATAATTCACACTTAATAATCCGTACACAGAATTGGTCTGCTGATCATAAGGTTTCGGAACTTTTACAAGCTGAGAAATAGCATTATTGAGACTGTAATCTCCGGCAACTTTCAGCCCTTCTGCACGGTAATCTGTCATTACATATTCATTATAACGTACACTTGCACCTGCATTCGCACTTACATTGAACTTGTTGTAATCTTTTTTGAATGTAAAAAGTACATCATTATTAAATTCATTATTCTTAATATATTGCTCTCTGTAGAATCCTTTCAAATAATTAGCAGAACTGTATGGTCTTTTGGTTGTTCTTTCTTCATCCAGCATTTCAATACCTGATCTTACCAATAAGCTGAAATTCTTATTAAAATCATACGTTCCGGAAATATTTCCTGTGATCATTTTCTTTTCAACACCATTCAGCATTTCATAAGCGATGAGGTAAGGATTATCAATAAAACTGCTGAAAGGATGAATTTGATCAATGCCTTCTAGCCCTGGTTTCCAAATGGGTTTGTACCAAGCCAGATCAACATTCGGATTCTGAAAAATCATAAAATAAGAAATCGACTGATTGTTGTAACCCGTTCCCGGAAGGTTGTCACTTTTTGTATTTGCGTAATTGAATCTGGTTGAAATTTTGAATTTATCTGTTAATTTATGATCGAATGAGAACGCCATGTTAAATCGATTGAAACCTGTATTGGGCATCATCCATTTATTATCAAGGTAAGTAAGAGAGGCTCTGTAGCTTGTTTTTTTGCTGCTGTTTTCAATAGAAACATTGTTGGATGAGGTAACACCCGTTTCCCAAAAGCCTTTGATGTTATCTTCATAAGGTCGCCACAATTGTCTTTGTGCGCTTTGGCCCAAAAGGTTAGGATCATACTGAAAATAAGATTGTCCATCAAATTTTGGTCCGAAAGCACTGCTCGTTCCTCCTGTACTTACACCATCCGCAGAAGCCCCGTAAGAATAGAAAAACTGCCCGGCAGTATTCTTAGCTAAAGTTCCCTGCCCGTATTGATATTGATAATCTGGCCATTTTAAAACAGAATCGTAACTTAATGATGAATTGAAAGACACTTTAATTTTTCCATTTTTTGTTTTCCCGGATTTTGTAGTGATCATCAATGCTCCGTTTGCCGCTCTGGAACCATACAATGCTGCTGCAGAAGCTCCTTTCAGAACCGTTACAGATTCTATATCATCCGGATTAATGCTGTTTAAACCATTTCCCAAATCGATTGGCAAATCTCCTCCTGTTCCTGCTCCATAAGCTGCCGTTCCTGTTCCAGTGGTTGAATTGCTTAACGGAACTCCATCTACTACAATTAAAGCGTAATTACCATCAAGATTAAAAGATTTTTCACCCCTCAATGTAATTCTAGACGAACCTAAAGGCCCACCTCCTGCTGTTTGAATTTTCAAACCCGCAACGCGACCTTCCAGATTTTGAGCCCAGTTGTTGTTCTGAATATTTTCAAAAACCTCAGAATTTACCTTTTCTGCTACATAACCTAATGATTTATCTTGTCTTTTGATTCCGAGAGCTGTAACAACAACCTCTTCAATATTCTTCACTGTATCTTTCTTTATCTGTTGCTGAGCCGCCATATTGACGCTTACCAACCCTAAAACGGATAAGAGAAGCAATTTTTGAGTATCCTTACGCATATCTAATTTTTGTTTGCGCAAAATTATAACGACATTATGACTAAGGTTTTAATAAGGTTTTAACATATTTTAAATAATTATTAAACGATTTATTAATTTATCTTAACAAATAAAGCTATCTCTCTATCATACACTCATTTAGAGACATTAATGAAGCTTAATGCACTGCATACAAAGTTTTGGATGTAACTTTATGATCTTTCTCTGTATTTTTCAGAATCTTTATAAAAAAAATGTCTTACAGGACAACTGCAAGACATCAATCTAATTAAAAGTAAAAGTTATTTATTCTTTAACTGTTCCGGAATATTGGTCGTAACAAAATCAATTCCCTGTTTTTTAAGTTCATCATAAATGGCAACATCATTTACCGTCCACGAATTGGTGATTAGTCCCAAAGATTTTGCATCAGAAATCCAAGTCGGGTTTTTCTGAAAAATGCTGTAGTGATAGTCTATACCATCCAAACCTTCGTTTTTGATCTGCTGTGGAGACAATTCTCCTTTCAAATACTGAACTTTGAATGAAGGTTCCAATTTTTTAATTTCTTTACAGATATTTAAACTAAAAGAAATAAACTCGCTTTGTGACTCGAGTTTCAGATCTTTTATCAATTTGATGGTTTTTGCTGTTAACTCATCTTCTTTTTCTTTGGTTTTATCTGGCTTTATTTCTACGATCAATTTTAAAGATTTATCTTTTTTTCCTTTCTTTAAATAATCTTTCAGAGTGGGAAACTGTTCTCCGTTTGAAAGTTTTCGCTTTTGAAGTTCTTTAAAATTTGTTTCTGAAATTTCCATATTTCCGTGATGCTCGTCGTGATTAATTACAGCAACACCGTCTTTGGTCATTCTCACATCAAATTCAGCTCCATAAATCTTGAGATTCTGAGCGTTCTCCAGAGATTTCAATGAATTTTCTGTGGTTGGAGGATTGGTTTGAAAATAACCTCTGTGTGCGATAATTTGGGTTTGTGCGTTCATAAATGCTGCGCTTAAAACTGCTAAACCTAAGATAAAATTTTTCATAATATAAATTGGAAAATTAAATGTAAAAGCCCCGAAAGACTTTTACATAAAGATAATATTAAATTTTTAGAACGTGTATTTGGCTCCTAACTGAATCTGGTAAGGATTTCCCGACAATGGCTCTAAACCACTTGTATTTAAGTTATATTTAAATTGTTTGGTAATAGGATCGAAACCTGTAATTCTATAAAGTGCTGTATTTCCGTAAGATTTATTGACACCCCACTCTTTATTCAGCATATTGGCAACATTGAAGATATCTACAGAAAGTTCGAAACCTCCAATCTTTTCAAATTTAATTTTTTTGGCAATACGAAAATCCCAAACACCGAAGAAACCATTTTTACCGCCATTTCTTTCGGCAATCTGGTTGTTGTAGTCTGTAATATAGTTTTTTAATGCATCACCCACTTCAGGATTATCTATTAAAGTTTGGGTAAGACTTGGGAAAATATAGGCTAAATCATTGGTATCTACAAAATCCCCATTAACGTTTCCACCGGAAGTTACAGAGAAGCGTGTACCTCCAATTCCGGAATATCTGATTCCTAAAGTAAATCCGGCAATTGTAGGAGAGTTTCCATATACAACCACTTTATTTCTAAACTGATTATCAGAATAAGACATTCTCAAATCTCTGGGATCACTTTGTACCAAAGTAGACAATGTTGCAGTGTTGGCTACATTTCCGTTGTATGAAGTATTGTCTTTAATGTCTGACCATGTGTAACTTGCAGTAATTTCTCCATCTTTCCAGTAACGATAGCTTGTATCTACTACAAATGAAAACTGATTGACTTTACCATCACTCACAAGCTCTAAAACTCGACCGAAGTTTTTATTAATTCTTCCATCTTTCCAATTCATGGTTCCATTGGCGGGATTAACAGCGCTCAAAGGAACATATACACCTCTTCCGCCTTCATTACCCAAGGTAAAATAAGGATTGGCAACCATGTTTCTGTCATAATAGAAATAGTTGTTTCTACCTAAAGCCATGTATCCTGCAACCCCTGCTCTTAATCTCTCGTTGAAGAAATGGGTATAAGAAATATTTGCTTTGTAAACAATCGGAATTTTTGCATCATTTCCGGTATAGTTAATCGTAGGAAGCTGATATTGCTGCAGCGAAGGAACGGTAGAATAATCTGCTCTGTACCCAGGGAAATTTGGCGTAAGACCAATCTGAGTAGGATTGACATCTACTGTAGCAAAATGATTCCCATCAAACACCAAATTATTAATTATCATATAGTTATTAATATCTGATGAGAAAATTCCTGCTCCGAATTTTAAGAAATCTTTATTTCCTTCATTCATATTCCAATCCAACTGGAATCTCGGCTGAATGATAAAGGATTTAATTTTGTTATCGGTTCTTATTCCCATTTGATCAAACAATTTTTGGTTGAATTCTGCTTTAGGATAGCCTCCGTAATCAAATCTCACACCCGCCATTAAGTCTAAACCTTTCGCAATTTTGGTCTGCATCTGACCGTACAATCCTAAATTATAAATGCTAGATTTCACCGATGTATCTTGTACCAAAGGCACTTCTCTGTAATATCTGTAAGGCGTAAGATTATTAAAATTATCAATTCCCAAGAACTGGAATTTACCGTTAACTTCACTTCCGTAGATCGATTTTGATCTTGTAAACATTAAGTCTGCTCCAAAAGTATATTTTATTTTATCGGTATTGTAATATAAGTTATCTACCAATTGGAAAACATTATTTTTGAATCCCTCCTGAGCAAAACGATGTCCACCCATTTGAATATTAGTCGTAAAACTTTTTCCGTCAATCGTAGAAGCTACACGCTCTACAATTGCCCTTGGAACCGTTCTGCCCAACTCATCATTTTGATAACTGTCTTGGAAAGTATATAGATATTGCGCTTTTAATTCGTTGGTTAAATTAGGTTTTAGATTTGATCTCAAAGTCATCAAGAGACTGTTATCTAAATTTTTATCATTGGCATACGATTCAAAGAAATTAATTGCGGTATTATCCTGCAATCCATTTTTATTAAAATCGTAAGTAAAATTATTTCTCAGGGTCAGCAAGTTTTTTTCATTAATCTGCCAATCTAAACGTAAAAATCCTGCATCAGAATTTCTTACTCTATCAAAAGATCCAAATTGCGGCGTATTCCCAACACCATATTTCGCTCTTCCGATATTGAGTACCTGGTTCAAAGATTCTTTGGTTACTCCAAGTCTCAACGCATCTGCATTACTCTGAACATCTGCAATAAGCAAAGGTTTTGAATCGATCTGATGATCCCATGCTGCAAAAAAATGCAATTTATTTTTAATAATCGGACCGCCCAAAGACACCCCAAACTGAGATGTTGAAAAATCATTCACACGCTCATTTCCTCTGATATCGTATTTACTAGATAGCCATCCTGTTCTTAAATATTCCCAAGCACTTCCCGTAAACGTATTGGTTCCAGATTTTGTTACTGCGCTTACCGTTCCGCCTCCACTTCTTCCTAATGTAACATCATATTGGTTGGTCGTGATTTTAAATTCACGCACCGCCTCAATAGAAATTGAGTAAGGAGCATTACTTCTGCTTGTAGTAGAACCTGCAGAAGTTGGGTTTTTTGCAGTCATCCCATCAATCGTAAAATTGGTTGAGGATCCTAATTGACCCGATAAGTTTCCACCCTTACCACTCAAAGGTGATAATTCGGTAAGGTTGGTAAAGTTTCTACCATTTACAGGCAAGATTCCAATATTTTTAGCAGTAATTGCTGTGGCAGCACCCAAGTTTCCAATCTTGTTTTTTAAATTCCCAACGATTACTACCTCTCCGATAGCTTTTTCATCAGAATTCTCAAGACTCATGTTTACCGTAACCTGATCTCCAAAATTCACATTATAGCCTTCTCTTTTCTCATCATTTACAATCACCGTATAAGGTCCTCCCAAAGGAATTTCTTTAAAAATGTATTCTCCTCTAGAATTGGTTACTGTTTCTGTTCTAAAGCCTGTAGATTCATTTACAATTGTTACTTTAATTTTGTCTTGTCCCACGTTTCCTGCGCCATTCACTTTCCCAATTATTGAGGCTTGAGTTGTCTGAGCGTAAGCCATAGTACCCATTCCTAAAAACAATAATCCTAATACAATCTTTACTCTTTTCATTTTTGTTAAAATTAGATGTGCAAAGGTATCCTGACTTCCTCATCCCTTTGTTTAAGGGAGTTTTAACATTTTTTTAATTAAACTGCAACATAATATTAACACATTATAAACACAGATTTTATCAGATGAAATATCAGACTGTTAAGGCGTGTTAAGCTATTTTAATATTCTCACATTATTTAATTATCTTATTTTTTTAAATTGAAATTACTTTGGTTATTTTTGCTTTTAAATAAATTTTCCAATGTCCGAAAACATTCAGCAAAAGATAGAACAACTCCGCAAAGAACTCAACCAGCACAACGACAACTATTATCTGTTGGATGTGGCTACCATTTCTGACCTTGAATTTGATTTGTTATTAAAAGAACTTCAGGATCTGGAAGCTAAACATCCAGAATTTTACGATGACAATTCTCCAACCTTACGCGTGGGTGGCGGAATTACGAAGAATTTCCCTACCGTTCAGCATCAGTTTAGAATGTATTCTTTGGATAATTCTTATGATTTTGATGACTTGGCAGATTGGGAAAAAAGAATTATTAAAACCATTGATGAGCCCGTAGAATTTGTAGCCGAATTAAAATATGACGGCGCATCGATTTCTATTTTATATGAAAACGGAAAATTAATGCAAGCTGTAACCCGTGGGGACGGTTTTCAGGGTGATGAGATTACTTCAAATGTGAAAACAATTTCAGACATTCCTTTGAAACTAACCGGAAATTTCCCAGCACAGTTTTTTATGCGGGGTGAAATTTATTTAACGAGAAAAAACTTTGATAAAATCAATAAGCAGCGTGAGGAAGAAGGTCTTGATCTTTTTATGAATCCACGAAATACAGCAAGCGGAAGTTTAAAAATGCAAGACAGCGGCGAGGTAAGAAAACGCAGGCTCTCTTCGGTTTTGTACCAGTTTATTTCGCAGGAAGTTCCGGCAGAAAGCCATTGGGAATTGCTTCACAAAGCTCAGGATTGGGGTTTTACCATTTCAGACCAAGCAAAACTTTGCAAAAACCTTGATGAAATAAAAGAATTCATCAATTACTGGGATACAGAAAGACACCATCTTCCTTTTGAAATTGATGGGATTGTCTTGAAAGTGAATTCATTAAAACAACAAAGACAATTGGGTTACACAGCAAAATCTCCACGTTGGGCGATGGCGTACAAATTTAAAGCCGAGAAAGTAGAAACTGAGCTGCAAAGCGTTTCTTACCAAGTCGGAAGAACTGGGGCGATAACACCTGTTGCCAATCTGAAACCTGTTTTGCTGGCAGGAACAACCGTAAAACGTGCCTCACTTCACAATGAAGATATTATCAAAAAACTAGGTTTGCACGAGTACGATTTTGTTTTTGTAGAAAAAGGTGGCGAAATCATTCCTAAAATCGTGGGCGTGAACGAAAAGAAAAGAACTTCCCAAAGCAAAGAAATAGAATACATTAAAAACTGCCCAGAATGTGGAACAGAGTTGATAAAACTGGAAGACCAAGCCATTCATTTTTGTCCGAACGATTTGCACTGCCCTCCACAGGTTGTGGGAAGAATGATTCACTATGTCTCCAGAAAAGCTTTGAATATTGATAATCTTGGTGGAGAAACCATTGAACAGTTGTACAGAGAAAAACTGATAGAAAATCCGGCAGATTTTTATGCTTTAACGAAAGAGCAACTTCTGCCTTTAGAAAGAATGGCAGAAAAATCTGCACAAAATATCATTGATGGAATTGAAAAATCTAAGGAAATTCCGTTTGAAAAAGTTTTATTCGGGATAGGCATCAAACACGTTGGAGAAACGGTTGCCAAAAAATTGGTGAAGAATTTCAACACAATTGATGATCTGAAAAAAGCGACAGCGGAAGAACTTTGCCAAGTAGAAGATATTGGGATGAAGATAGCTGTAAGCATCGTTGATTTCTTTAATAATACTGAAAATATTTTGATGCTTGAAAGATTAAAATCTTATGGCGTTCAGCTTGAAAAAGGAGAAAACACTAATGAAATTTTATCCAACACTTTAGAAAGCAAAACTTTTCTATTCACCGGAAAACTCTCATTATTCACAAGAGAATCTGCGGAAGAAATGGTAGAAAAACACGGCGGAAAAAATATTTCTGCTGTTTCTAAAAACCTGAATTATCTGGTTGTAGGCGAAAAAGCCGGAAGCAAACTGAAAAAAGCGCAGGATATTGGGACAATTACGATTCTGGATGAGCAGGAGTTTTTGGATCTTATTGGGTAAAAAAGACTCAAGAGTTCAGACTTTTGATGCAGTATAAAAAACAAACTCTCAGATTTAGATTTCTGAGAGTTTTGTTTTAAATCTACTTCTGATTTTTCTTCAAGCATTCCAGACGGCGCTGGTCGGGAAGATGCTTTACTGAGAATTTTCCGAAGCTGGCTTTGAAGCCATTTCCATCCGCATTTGCCAGCATAAAACCTACTTGAACGAGTGTGTTGTAATGCAAATAAGCTGCAGAATCTGGGAGAAATTAAGAAATTAAAAAATTAAAACATTCTAAATTTTACGGATAACTTTACAAGGTGTTCCAACGGCCAGAACATTGGCAGGCATATCTTTTGTGACTACACTTCCCGCTCAGATTATGGCGTTGTCTTTCATCTCAACTCCAGAAAGCATACTAAACTCCGCGCCAAAATAACTGTTATATTCCCATTGTAATTGGAAGTGCATACTCCAGAGTTTTCTACTTGTGATAAAAATACATTTGTGTCCTTATACATTTCTCCGTTGAGTTTTTTTTCTTTTGCACTTTTATAATTCATTTTATTTTACATTAGAGAAATGAATTTGCCATTTTTTATCAATAATTATTGTAATTTTATGTAAACAAATAATAATGGATTTCCTTAAAGACCACTCTATCCAAAACGAATTACTGCTTATTTTCATTTCGGTTTTTCTTGGTTTATGCATTGGCACCGAAAGAGAATACAGAAATAAATCTGCGGGTCTACGCACATTTATTTTGGTTTGTTTTGGATCTTGTCTTTTTACTATTCTTTCCATTAAAATTGGCGTAGATAACCCAGATCGTTTGGCAGCAAATATCATTACGGGAATAGGTTTTTTGGGTGCAGGAGTAATCTTTAAAGGCGACAATAAAATTGACGGAATCACTACTGCCACAACGATTTGGGCTACTGCATCTATAGGAATGGCAGTGGGATCGGGCTATGTCTATTTGTCATTTCTAGGAACTGTTTTGGTATTGCTGATACTTAGTTCGCTTACCTATTTTCAAAATTACATTGATCAAAATCACAAAATACGAGAGTATAAAATAAATGTTTCACACAAAAACGATTTAGAATATTGCAAAATATTATTTAAAGACAATCATTTAAAATCTGTTATGATTAAGCAACAATTTTCTAAAGAAGGCTCCGTCACCAGTTGGCTTCTCACGGGAAAAAATGATAATCATGAAAATTTTATCCTACAAATGATGTCTGATGAAAAAATAAATTCTTTTCAGTTTTAGAATAAAATTTTGATATTTTAAAGCTGTTTAATATCCGCTATTCATTATCATGTTTAATTTAAAGCAAGGGCAAACAAGACGTTTAAAATACTGATTGTTTATAAGTTATACAACGGCCTATACTTGGCCAAGAAATACAAAATATTTTCACTAATAACAGATTGCAGACAATCATATAAAACAATAAATAAATGTGAATATTGATTAAAATTCCTTAATTTATTTCAATTTTTAGTATTTTTTATCCAAAAATCATTTAATTACTGAACATTACAGCAATGTAAAAGCCTATATTAAAGAAATTCGGGAGGTTTTTTGCTTTTATACCAAGCATTAATTTCTTAAATTAGGCAAAAAATTTTCTAATGATAAAACGTAATATTCTTATTGCTTCTGCATTTTTCAGTTTTTCTGTGGGAATTGCACAGCAATACGGCGGAATGTGGATCCCTACTGAGCTTAATGAAAAGGAAATGAAGGATCTGGGTATGAAAATTTCTGCCAAAGATATATTTAATACACAAAAACCAAGCATCAAAGATGCAGTGGTACAGTTTAACGGGGGATGTACTGCCGAGATTATCTCGCCAAAAGGTCTTTTACTAACCAATCATCACTGTGGCTACAGCCAAATTCAATCGCACTCTACGGTTCAGAATGATCTGTTGTCTAATGGATTTTGGGCAAAAAACAATAGTGAAGAACTGGCAAACCCTGGAGTTACCGTAGATTTCATAGTGGATATAAAAGACGTTACCAAAGAGATTCTAGAAGGTAATCCTAATTTGGAAACTGCTCAGATCAATGCCAATATTCAAAAAGTTCAGTCGACTATTAAAACTGAACCCGGACAAAAAGTAATGGTAAAATCTATGTATTACGGCAACAAATATTATGCTTTTGTAACAGATACCTTCAAAGACATCCGCCTGGTGGGAGCACCGCCTCAAAGTATAGGAAAATTTGGTTCAGATACAGACAACTGGGTATGGCCAAGACATACAGGAGATTTTTCGATGTTCAGAATTTATGCTGATAAAAACAACAGACCTGCAGAATATTCTAAGGATAACGTGCCTTATGTGCCTAAACATTACCTTCCGGTTTCTATTAAAGATAAAAAAGAAAACGATTTCACATTTGTATTTGGATTTCCGGGAAGAACTACAGAATATCTTCCTTCAATTGCAGTAGATAAAATCATGAGAGACACTGATCCTGCAAGAATTGCGGTGCGTGATGTTGCTCTGAAAACTTTAGACGAAAAAATGCGCGCTGATGACGCCACCAGAATTAAATACGCTTCTAAATATGCTTCTGTAGCCAACTACTGGAAGAAATGGATCGGGGAAGTGGAAGGCTTGAAAAAATCGAATGCAGTTCAGAAAAAAGCAACTTACGAGCAGACTTTAATTTCCAAAAACCCGGATATTAAAATAACTCTCGATCAGCTTACACAACTTTATAATGAGCAGGCGCCTTATGCTTTAAACAACGCTTATTATACAGAGACCATCAGAAATGCTGAAACTCTTGCGCTGGCCAACCTGTTTTCAAACTACATTGCAGCTGTAGAATCTGGGAAAATGGATGAAAAAAACACTGTTGCTTTCAAAAATCGACTCGCGTCATTTTACAAAGATTATAGTGCAGAATTGGATGCAAAAGTTACCGCTAAACTTCTTGCTTTGTATGCCAACAAAACTGCTCCTACTTATCTGCCTGCAGGATTTGAAAAGTATAAAAATGAGTCTCAAAATCTTCAAACCATTGAAAATCTATCTAAAAATTCTGTAATTACTGGTAGATCTGAAGTAAACGGAGCGAGTCTTTCCTCAGATATTGATAAAGCATTTTCGAATCCTGATCAATTGGTTACAGCCATCAAAAAAGACGAGATGTATATTCTTTTCAACAGTTTAAAAGATACTTATTCTAAAACAGTAGATAAACAGTACACTTCTCTTCAGACTAAAATTGATGCCTTGCAGAAGAAATTTATGGCTCAGCAGATGGAAACGGATAAGGAAAGAAAATTTTTCCCAGATGCCAACTCTACTATGAGAGTAACTTATGGTAAAGTAAAAGGTTCTAGCCCAAGAGATGCTGTATCTTATGATTTCCAGACCCATTTGTCGGGAGTTATAGAAAAGTACGTTCCAGGAGATTACGAGTTTGATGTTCCGCAAAAATTGGTAGACCTGTACAACAAGAAAGATTACGGAATCTACAAAGATAAGTCTGGTGATGTTCCTGTAGGTTTTACAGCAACCAATCATACAACAGGTGGAAATTCTGGTTCGCCGGCACTTGATGCTCAAGGAAATCTTGTAGGTTTAAATTTTGACAGACAATGGGAAGGAACAATGAGCGACATTAATTATGACCCAAGATTCAGCAGAAATATTATGGTTGATACAAAATACATTCTCTTCGTCATCGATAAATTTGCCGACTCTAAATGGTTGGTTGATGAGATGAAGATTGTGAAGTAATTTTTTTAACTGATACGCAAAAAATATGCTTAAAAAATGTTTTTTTAAGCATATTTTTTTTAAATAATTAAAAAACCGGGAATAATTAAATCAGTATCCAAAAATATCTTCCAGACTTAGCTCCTGAAACACCCCCATTTTTTCTATCGCCTCCTGATTAATGCTTTCTCTATTACCCATCAAAGCGGTATTAAAGTTGAGTGTTTTTACATTATTATCATAAAAATTTTTCATTTCATTAAAATCTAAATCTTCAATCTGGCTGTAAACATCTTTTCTGATATCGTAATTCACCCCTAATTTCTGAAGCCTCAACGTATTAAAGAAAATATTTGTTCTTGTAATTCTAGTTGAAGCAATCTGCTTCAGGGCAGCATTTCTTGCGTTTTCAAACTGAGCAGGAATTTCTGGAAGTTCAGACATCAAATCAGACATTGTATCAACTGCAATCTGCAGTTTATCTGGCTGTGTACCAATGTAAGAAGTAACGTAATCTGGATGATAAAGCTCAGAATTTGGAGAATATGAAACATAGGCTGAGTAAGCCAAACTTTTACTCTCTCGGATTTCCTGAAATACAATAGAAGACAATCCTCTACCAAAATACTCATTAAAAACATTGATTTTGCCAAACTGCGTAGTATCTACATCTTTTCCTTTGGCAATTTTACTCATTTCTACCTGCACCATATCATAGTTTACGAAATACACATTTCCGCCTGTTTCTGTTTCGGTATATTCTTTTTTAATAGGGATTTCCAGAGTTTCTGGAGTGATATATTGTGCAATATAGTTTTTAAATTCTTTAGTATTTTTTCCGTAATAAAAAATTTGATAAGGATAATCAAACATATTTTTGATCCTTTTTGTATAGATTTCTACATCTGCACTTTCCAATTCTTCTTTTGAAATAACTTGGGTAAATCTTGATACCGGGCCCAGTTTTGTGTAATTGGTAAGTGCCTGCATGATTCTACTTTTATCTTTCTTTACAGCCGTTCTGTTTTCCAGCACCGTTTCTACAAACTGATTGTAAATTTCTTGATTGGGTTGCACATTCTTCATCCAATGCTGAAGCAATTTCACTCCCTCTTCAATATTTTCTTCAAGACCTGCTAAAGTAATGGTAAGTTGATCTGTGCTTGTTTTGAAATCATTTGTGATGCCTATTTTGTAGAACTCTTTTTTTAATTCATCTGCAGAAAAACGATCTGTACCAAGATATTGTAGAATTTGCATAGAAAGCCCCAAATCTCTGTCGTGATCGCTTCCTATTGGAAAAATAAAATACAGTTGGGCAATTTCGTTATATTTATTTTTAACGCAACTTAGTTTTTTTGAATGTACTAATTCTACAGAAATTTCCTTTTCATAATCAATAAACTCAGGTTTTATATCTTCGGTTTTATCGTTCAGAATTTCCTTAAGAAAATCAGATTGCGCGTCTCTGTTGATCTTTATAGGTGTAATTCCAGGATTTTCTACTTTCAAAAGTTTTTCATTAATACCTTTTTCTTTGTAAATGATAACATAATTTTCTTTTAAAAATTCATTTGCAAAGTTCACTATTTCCTCTTTCGTTATAGCAGCATAATCATCCATTTCATTGAGTTCTTGCTCCCAAGTTCTGCCCTTTATATAGGTATCATAAAGATTAATTGCCAATCCTTCCGCAGTTTCCAACGCTTTCATTCTTTGAAGTTTAAAATCGTTGATAATCGCTGGAAGCATCCAGTCTGGAAATTCTCCTTTTTTTATTAAATCTAGCTGCTCGAGCATTAAATCTTTAGCTTCATCTAAAGTCTGAGACTCCTTTGGCACTGCAACGAGTGAGAAATATCCATATTCTTTTAAACCTAAAGAATAAGCCTGCCCCCAAAGCATTTTTTGAGTTTGATTAATATTTAAATCCAAAAGCCCAGCCTCTCCTCTATTGCTTAATATATTGGCAAGAATATCTGCCAGAAGCGCCTCTTTCGAACCGTAGCTATCAGTACGCCAAGCCAACTGAACTCTTGGTGTTGTAGGACTATGAACTGTTCTTTTAATGATTTCAGTAAGTGGTTTTTCTATAATTTTCTCTTTAACAGGCAGCTCACGGTAGGGAATACTTCCAAAATACTGATCAATTAATCTGATTGTTTTATCAAAATCTAAATCTCCTACCAACACAAGCGCATAATTATTAGGAACGTAATACTCCTCAAAATACTTATGAATAGCTTTCATAGAAGGATTTCTAAGATGTTCGGCTTTTCCCAGTGTGGTTTGCTGTCCGTTAGGATGTGTAGGAAAAAGAGCGTCCATCAATTCATAATTTACCAAACGGGAATCATTATCTTGCGCACGATTAAACTCTTCATAAACAGACTCCAACTCTGTATGAAAAAGTCGCAGTACTAAACTTGAAAATCTTTCTTTTTCAATTTTAAGCCATTTCTCAAGTTCGTTATTTGGGATAATATTTTTATAAACAGTTTCGTTGAACCAAGTATGAGCATTGGTTCCTGAGGCTCCTAGAGAAGAAATTGCCTTATCATATTCGTTGGCAATAGCAAATTTGCTAGCTTCCTGAGAGACTTCATCAATTTTGCGGTAGATTTCTTTTTTAATTTCTGGGTTTTGCTCCGCTTTGTGTTGTTCATAAAGGTCAGAAATCTTGTCTAGCAAAATCTTTTCTTTCTCCCAATCTTGTGTTCCAATTTTTGAAGTTCCTTTAAACATCATGTGCTCAAGGTAATGTGCTAAACCTGTATTATCTGCCGGATCATTATTACTACCCGTTTTTACAGGAATAAAAGTCTGAATTCTTGGTGCATCAAAATTTTGAGCCAAAAATACCTCCAAACCATTCTTTAGTATGTAGATTCGTACATTATTGTCGTCACCTTTTACACTTTTATATTTATATTCTTCTTGTATAGAAGGTGTTTGTGTTTGCTTTTCTGTATGCATAAAACAAATTTACCTAAAAAAGTTTTAATATAATAGATAAAGTAACAATGGTAATTCACAATCAATTGGAAAATTCAATATAAGATGACTCCATTTTGAGCTATATTTCACTAAATTCACGTAGATGAAAAATTGAATAATTTTTATTTTAAAACAATTAGCTATATGGCAACGGAGAAATTGTCAGACAAAGAGAGTCATGAGTTTTTAAATATTCTAAAAAAAAGGATAGAAAAAAACAGATTTCA
This sequence comes from Chryseobacterium piscicola, assembly GCF_900156685.1. Taxonomy (GTDB): domain Bacteria; phylum Bacteroidota; class Bacteroidia; order Flavobacteriales; family Weeksellaceae; genus Chryseobacterium; species Chryseobacterium piscicola. Next base: position 193,423 of record NZ_FTOJ01000005.1, on the reverse strand, counting down.
AATAAAAGATCTCAGTTGGAATGTTATTGAGAATAAACTCAAAAAAGATTCTGCAAAACTTCTAAGTCTCTATAAAATGGAACAAACAGGTGGCGAACCCGATGTAATAAAAATAGAATCTGAAATCATTTTCTGCGATTGCTCAAAAGAAAGCCCTTCTGGTAGACGAAGTTTTTGCTATGATCACCAAGCGCTTGATGCAAGAAAAGAAAACAAGCCAAAAGATTCTGCAGTAAATGCTGCAGAGGAAATGGGTATTGAGCTTTTGGATGAAAAACAATATCGTGAACTTCAATCTTTGGCTCAGTTTGACGAAAAAACATCAAGTTGGATAAAAACCCCTGAAGACATAAGAAAATTGGGTGGCGCATTTTTCTGTGATAGAAGATTCAACTTTGTTTTTCTGTATCACAATGGTGTACAATCATACTATGCATCAAGAGGGTTCAGAGGAATACTGAGGGTTTAAAGTAAACAAAAAAGCTGCGTTCTACAACGCAGCCCCAACTAAAAACTAAAGTTTATAAATTTTAATTATTTAAAAACTTTATCTAAAAAAACATTTCTTTAAAACTCAAAACAAGTAGATTCTTAACAGTTATTCAACATCAGTTTAATCACTAATTGTTGTGTTTTTAGAATCTTTTTTAGAATAAACTTGTTGATGCAAAAATAATCTTAGCAAACAATACTCTATTTGCAAAAATTTACAAATATTTTGTGATTTTAAACATAAAATATTTAAAAATATTTAACTAAGAATTAACAATAACCAAACAAGAATTTAATTTAAACAAAATCAATATCACAAAATTTAATAATATAGTACGAAATACATTGCATTACACTTTCAAATTTACATTTATCTCACAATATTAGAGGCTAGTTTTAATGAGATTAATAATAAAAAAAACAAAGTACTACGCTTTCTTACCTATAAAAATTTGTCAATGATTGTTGTTTTGAAACCAAACCCTAAAGTATTATCTTTGGGCTTTAAATTTTTGAGAATACTTTTATGAATAAACAGATTTTAGATTTTTGGGTAGGGAATTTCAAAACGGAGGAAGATTTTTACCACTTTGTGGATGAAGATGAGAATTACTATATTGAAGAAGAATCTGATGACACCTATATATCAAAATTTGCAGAGTCGCAGGAAACTGTTTGGTTTGATCAGGATTTGATGGAATATGGCTTTGAAAAAAGCATCCAGCATTTTTCAGAATATTCTTTTGCCGAACAATGGCTGCCGATATTGTACAACAGAATCAATGATATGAATCTTACATTTGAAATCAACTCGCTTGTTTTGGTGAGCCAAGGGCAAATTCCAAAGCCTAGTTCTGTAGAAACTGATGATTTTTCTTTGGTGTATTTGGGCGGAGTTGAGTTTGAATATTAGGATTTTATAGTATCATTTTGATACTATAATTTATTTTTAGGAAACCAGATTCATCAAACTATTTCAAGAATTAATAAACTTCATTAATGTATCTTTTATATCTTCATTAATGTCGTAGATTTTCAAAACCGCATTAGATCCTAAAATAATATTAAGCTGATAATCAATAACTTGTGTTATCATTTTTTCATTCATGGGAGCCAAAAACTTATCTGTGATAATTATAAGATTCAAACTCATATCCACCATCTAATTAATCACCTTACTTTTGAATATTCCAAATTTAATAGCTTGCACTACAATTGTCAATTCAAAATCATTAATGAATAAATGTGCTCTATTAAAAACATTATCCTTCTCAGTTTTGTTTTTAATAATGCGGTAGGTTTCTACTTTTAAATTTTTCTGCTGAATTTCCTCGACATTTCTAATAAATGTTATTTTAAAAACATTACTAATGCGCTTCCAGCCAATTCTTCCCTACTCCAACCTCTACCAATAAGGGAACCTGCGTTTCGATAGCGTTTTCCATTTCGGTTTTTATAATATTTGTAGCTACTTCTACCTCATCTATTGGAGATTCAAAAACCAATTCATCATGTACTTGGAGCAGCATTTTTGTTTTTAGCTTTTCTTTTTCTAGTTCTTTTTGAATTTTAATCATTGCCATTTTCACTACATCTGCAGCACTTCCCTGAACCGGAGCGTTTACAGCATTTCTTTCCGCGTGACCACGAACGACAAAGTTTCCAGAATTAATATCTTTCAAATGACGCTTTCTTCCCAAAATCGTTTCTACATAACCTATTTCTCTGGCTTTTTTTACCTGTTCCGCCATATATAATTTCAATTTCGGATAGGTTTCAAAATAGGCTTCAATCATCTGTTTAGCTTCTGTTCTCGACATGCCGGTTTGCTCCGCCAAAGCAAAAGCTCCTTGCCCATATATGATTCCGAAGTTGACGGTTTTTGCCTGGCTTCTTTGCGTTTTTGAAACTTCTTCCAACGGGATATTAAATAATTTTGCGGCGGTAGAAGCGTGAATATCTTCACCCTCCTGAAATGCTTTTATCATATTATCTTCACCGGAAATTTCAGCAATCAGACGCAATTCTATTTGAGAATAATCTGCAGAGATAATTTTTTTTCCTTCAGCGGAAACAAAAGCTCCCCGGATTTGCTGACCTCTCAAGGTACGTATCGGAATATTCTGTAAATTAGGATTTACACTCGCCAAACGTCCTGTTGCGGCCGTAGTTTGTGAAAAATTGGTATGTACACGATTATCGTCTTTATCAATCTGAGACGGCAAGGCATCAACGTAAGTTGATTTCAATTTCTGATAAGTTCTGTATTCTAAAATATGCTGAATAATCTCGTGTTTTGAGGATAGTTTCTGAAGAACATCTTCTGAAGTGGCATACTGTCCGGTTTTTGTTTTTTTTGCTTTCGGGTCAAGCTGCATTTTATCAAACAATACATCACCCAACTGTCTTGGCGAATTCATATTAAATTCTTCACCAGAAATTTCAAATATTTTGGATTCTAATTGTCTTAAATCATTTTCAAGGTCGATGCTTTCTTGAGCTAACCATTTTTCATCTAAAGAAATTCCTTCGAGTTCCATTTTAGCCAAAACTTCCATTAAGGGCATTTCTATGTTGTAGAAAAGATCTTCGAGGTTTTCTTTTTTTAACTGTGGCGAAAATAATTCGTATAATTGGAAAGTTACATCTGCATCTTCTGCGGCATAATCTGTCTGTGTTCTAAGATCTGCATCTCTGAAACTCCCTTGATTTTTTCCTTTTTTCCCTATAATAGTTTCTATGGAAACGGGTTTATAATTGAGATAAACTTCAGAAAGATAATCCATTCCGTGTCTTCCATCAGGATTTAGAAGATAGTGGGCAATCATGGTATCAAACATGGCACCTTTCACGGTAATATCGTATTGCTTCAGCACTTTATAATCGTACTTCAAATTATGGGCAATCTTAATTATATCTTCTTTTTCAAAAAAAGGTCTGAAAATTTCGAGTGTCTTTACAACTTCATCCCTATCCTCCGAAAGCGGAATGTAATAGGCTAAACCTTTTTTGTAGGAGAAACTCATTCCCACCAATTCAGCTTCCAATTCGTTTAAAGAAGTGGTTTCGGTATCAAAACAAACGGCTTTCTGTTTTAAAAGGTTCTGAACTAATATTTTCTGCGCTTTAGGATTATCTACAAACTGATACAAGTGATCTTTTCCTATAATGGTTTCTTTGGTAGAAGTTGCCTGATCAAGTTCTTCAAAATTTGCGAAAAGATCGAGTTGACCGCTTGGGTTACTGGTTGGCGTTTTTTGGTTGTCGGCATTAGATTCTACCGTTGTGGTTTTTAAAGTAACTATTTCAGCAGGTGCAAATGCACGATAAAGATTTTCATACAGTCTTGTGAACTCAATTTCATCGAAAATCTCTTTTACTTTTATAAAATCAGGAGTTTCAAGGTCATACTGTTCTTGATGAAATTCTACTGGGGCATCGCAAATAATGGTGGCTAATTTTTTAGATAAAATTCCACGTTCTGCTGAGGCTTCAATTTTTTCTTTTAACTTACCTTTTAATTGATTTGTATTGGCTAAAAGATTTTCGATATTTCCGTATTCCTGCAAAAACTTCATGGCTGTTTTTTCACCAACACCATCCAATCCTGGGATATTATCTACTGCATCACCCATCATTGCAAGGAAATCTATCACCTGTTTTGGATCTTCGATTCCGTATTTTGCTTTAACTTCTTCAACTCCCAGAATTTCAATGTCACCTCCTTTTAATCCTGGTTTATACATTTTTATTTTATCGGTAACTAATTGTGCAAAATCTTTATCTGGAGTTACCATAAAGGTAGTGTATCCTTCTTTTTCTGCTTTGCACGCAAGTGTTCCAATCAAATCATCCGCTTCATAACCTTCTACACCCAAATGCGGAATATGCATAGCAACTAAAATTCTATGAAGATATGGAATGGCAATTCTTATAGCTTCGGGGGTTTCGCTACGATTGGCTTTGTACTCAGCGAAATCGTTGGTTCTTACACTTGCTTGTCCGACATCAAAAACCACCGCCAAGTGGGTTGGTCTTTCACGTCTTATTAGCTCAATCAAAGAGTTTGTAAAACCAAAAATCGCAGAGGTATCAACTCCTGCGCTTGTAATTCTCGGACTCCTGATTAACGCATAATATCCTCTAAAAATCATTGCATAAGCATCGATAAGAAAAAGCCTTTTGTCTTGTATTGCGTCCATATTTTGAATAATCAACAAATATAAGAAAATGGGATTGTTTTGGATAGATTTTTATGACGTAAAAAAGAATTGTTGTTGGTTATAAATTAATTTTCTCTTTGCTAAATTGTAAAGCTTTACAGTTGAAGTAATCTTGTACTAATAAAATCTTTTACTTTAGATTGTGTCCGTAGTTGCTATGGGTACACATTATATAAACAAAATTACAAACTACATTGTTCGGTTTTCTATAATCGATAGTGATTACTATTTTTCAAAAAAAAAATTAGAAAAACCATTGCTGGATCATACTTTTTATATCTTATTGTAAAAAAAAGCTCTCTTATAAAAGAAATAAGAATAAAGGAAAGCCGATACTAATACCTTAGATCACATTGCTGATTATACAGAACAATTAACACGGCAACATTTTCTGTACAACAATAGATAACAAGTAAAAAAAACAGTCAGCACAAATTCTTTCCCCCCGAAATTCAGTTGCTGAAATTTTACTACAAAGGGTTTAATAAGAAAGAATTCGGTAAAAAAATCTATTTCAACACCTGTACAATCAATACTTATATCAACAGATAAACTGAAAAACTAGGCCTTAAAACCAGACTTTACCTCATAAGATTCTTTATAGAGAAAGGATGTTACAATCGCAACATGTAATATTTAAAGATTATTTCACATTTTCTTTACCAGATATTCATATTCTAAACATAAAAATATTTTTACTAATTTGCTAATATTCAATTTTTTTAACTAAATTTGCACACCTAAAATTTAAAATTATACAGGAAATGACAAAGGCAGAATTGGTAAACACCATCTCAAATAAATTGGGAACAGAAAAGAATGAAACACAGAAAGTTGTAGAAGCTTTTATGCAGGAGATCAGAACTTCTATGTACAATGGGGATAATGTTTACTTAAGAGGTTTTGGATCATTCATCGTTAAAACCAGAGCAGCAAAAACGGGAAGAAACATCTCTAAGAACACTGCAATCGAAATACCTGCACACAATATTCCTGCTTTCAAGCCATCAAAATCTTTTGTGGAGAAAGTAAAAACTAAAGTTGCAGTAAAATAAATTAATAGAATATTAACTCGTATTAAAAAATTAAAATTATGCCAAGCGGAAAGAAAAGAAAAAGACACAAGGTTGCGACACACAAGAGAAAGAAAAGAAGAAGAGCAAACAGACATAAGAAAAAATAATCTCACATGAGATTTTTAATATAATAATATAGTTGGTGTTTTTTAAATTATTTAATAACCACCGACTATATTTTTATTTGTACAAAGTGTGATTCGGAGGAAGAAGAAATAATATCTTTTAAAGATTTTATTACGATATATTGATTTTATTAGTAATTTTAAAAAATCAGGATTTCAAAAAAAAACACTTCCTCAATCTAAAAAAATTATCTTACAACAAAATGAAGAAAGAACTGTTGGTTTCGCATGAAGACGATTTTACCAAAATTGCTTTGCTAGAAGACGGAAAACTATGCGAACTTCATGAGGAAGAAGACAAAAATGACTTTGTAGTAGGCGATTTATTCATCGGAAAAGTAAAAAAATTAGCTCCGAACCTTAATGCAGCTTTTGTAAACATTGGTTATGATAAAGATGCGTTTCTTCACTATCAAGATCTCGGGCCACAACTTCTCACCTATAAAAAATTTCTGAAAGACAGCATTTCAAAAAGCCAAAGCTCTTCGAGTCTAAAGAATTTTGAGATTCAACCAGAAATAGACAAAAACGGAACTATAGAAAAGGTTATTGCAAAAGACGACGTTGTTCTGCTGCAAATCACCAAGGAACCTATTTCTACAAAAGGTCCTAGAATTTCTACACAAATTTCACTTACCGGACGTTTTTTGGTCCTCATCCCTTTCGACAACAAAGTTTCTATTTCTAAAAAAATAAGAACTACCGAAGAAAAAGACCGCCTTAAAACCTTAATAGACAGCATAAAGCCTGAAGGTTTCGGGGTAATTATCCGTACGGTAGCAGAAGGTAAAAAGGTTGCAGATTTGCACAATGATATGAATCAGCTGGTTCAGAAATGGGAAAGTACTTTTAAAAATATTCAGAAAAATAAAGTTCCTGCAAAGGTCTTGAGTGAAGACGATAAAGCTTCAGCAATCCTCAGAGACAACTTTAATCAGGATTTTGTGAATATCATTTGTGATGATGAACAAATGGTTTCTGAAATGAAAGCGTATCTTGAAGTAATTGCCCCAGAAAGAAAAAACATTGTACAATATCACAGCACGCACATTCCTCTTTTGGAATATTACAATGTTGAAAAACAAATGAAGCAGAGCTTCGGAAAACATGTAAATATCCCAAGTTCTAAAGGTGCTTATCTTGTGATAGAACACACAGAAGCACTGCATGTGGTAGATGTAAACTCTGGAAACAATATTACTTTAGGAACTTCTGCAAGCAAAGAACATGCGCTGAATGTGAATAAAATGGCTGCTACAGAAATCGCAAGACAGCTGAGATTGCGCGATATGGGTGGAATCATCGTAATAGATTTTATTGACATGACCAATCCTGAGCACAGAAAAGATCTCTACGAACATCTGCGTGTAGAAATGGGGAGAGATAAAGCCCGCCACAAAATTCTTCCTCCGAGCAAGTTTGGGCTCATACAAATTACCAGACAAAGAAACCGCCCTGAAAAGCAAATTGAAACAAAGGAAGAAAATCCTAACAAAGACGGAGAAATCGTCGCTCCTATTGTAATCGTAGAAAAAATGGGTGACACCCTGAGAACGATTTTACAAAAAGAAAAAGGAAAATTGTTTCTTCATGTACACCCTTTCGTGGAAGCTTACCTTACAAAAGGTCTCAAAAGCATCCAGATGAAATGGTTTATAAAATACAAAAAATGGGTCACCATAATCCCTAGAGACTCTTTCAAGTATCTTGAATATAGGGTTTATAACTCAAAAAAAGAAGAGCTTGCAAGCTACTCAAACTAAGAACAAACCTTTCAGTAATCATACTGGAAGGTTTTTTTTTGCTTTTTCTTTAAAAAAATATTCTGCTTTAATTCTATTTAAACTCAAAAAAATACCCCAAAAAGGCTATTTTTCAGAAATATGTTTATTAAAATTTGAATTTCAAATAATTTTTCATACTTTTAAGCATTCTAACACACCAAGATGAAATCAAATTTAATAATCTTTGATCAACCCGTTCTGTACGCCGAAGGCTTATCCAAACTTTTATCACAAACTAAAATTGTTGACAACATTGAGGTTTGTAGTTGCTACCTCAATCTTCTAGATTGCATAAATATTGGAAACTTCAATTTGTTGATGTTTAGTTCAAATATCATGATGCTTTCTGAAATATACCAAGCTGCAGAAGAAATAAAACAAAAACATCCTCATCTCAAAATCATTATTATAGGCAATGATTATGATGTAACTTCTATCCGTAAACTATTCAACAAAGGCATTACAGCTTATCTTGATAATATAAGTACTTTTGACGAGTTTATATGCTGTTTACAAGCAGTCATTGAGGGTAATATTTTTCTTTGCGCTCATGCCAAAGAAAAAATGATCAGTTTTGTAAGCAACGGAAAAAATTTCGAATCTAGCCAGATTAAAGATTCGCTAACAAAAAGGGAAACTGAAATATTAAAATTAATCTGCGACGGACTTAGCAGTAAAGATATCTCTGCAAAACTTTTTATAAGCATCAATACGGTAGAAACTCACCGCAAAAAAATCCTTACAAAACTCAATGTAAGAAATTCTGTGGGCATTGTAAAATATGCACTTGAGAATAATATTATAGATTAAATTCAATCTTGATATCATTATTTCATCGCATGTAAAAAAAAAGTCAAAACCGAAAATGGTTTTGACTTTTTTTATCTGTAAAGCATTTGTGATTTACTTACTCCCAATCCGGCATTTCTGCATCGGTGAAAAGTACAGCTCTGGGGTAATTACCATTATTCATGGTTAATGAAATTTTCACTATGTTTCTGGTAGACATATTATCATTGGAAGTATTAACCAAAATAACCTCAGCATCATTAGGAGCAAATCTCGGGTCTAAATCATTAGTTCCGTTTATTTTTTGACTCATAGCCGAAATATCCTGTTGCGTATTGTCTTCAAGATTATAAATAAAAATTCTTGAATCTAGTTGCCTATACTGAATGCTTTCAAAACCAGCAATATCTCTCGTATACAACAGCTTTTTGCTGTCGGCAGAGAAATTGAGCCCTCCAGCGCCACCGTTTACTCCACTCAAAACACTTTGAACAATATTACCAGACATATTGATGATGAAAATTTTAACACCATAACCACTCAGATTATTGGTTTTAAGGGCAATTTTGCTTCCGTCATAACTCCAATCACATTCTGAAATAAGGCTGCCGTCTGGGGTAGAATAGATTAATGAAAGACCCGTTCCATCAGAATTGATACGATATAATTTATCAAAATTAGCATAAATCAATTGGCTACCAACTTTGTTCCAAGAAAAATCAATTTCAGCGTTGCTAAATCCTGTGGCTGGCAAGTTTGTAACCTGCATTATATCTGATCCATCTCTTTTTGAGGTGAAGATTTGAAAATTTCCGGCTACATTCCTTAAAAATGCGAGTCTATTGGCATCATTATTCAATCTTGGCCTGAAAGAGTTTTGAGAAGCGCTCGTTAAATTAAAACTCCCATTAGATTCGTTGGCAGAAACGATAAAGTAGTTTCCGTTTTCACGTTTTGTGTAATGAAATCTGTTGGTAGGTGTTACAATAGTTTTAAATTGTCTTGTTTCACTAAATACTTTCGGATTAACCCCATCAGAAACCGAAACTTGCCAAAAATAAGTATTGTTGTACTGCAAATTGGTTACATTGTAATTTTTAGTTTTGATTCCGTTGATGTTCTGAACTATTGTATTATTCGCGTTTTTTAAGATTAAATCAAACTTCAAACTATCGTTATCAGGATCGGTAGAAGTCCAAGATAAATTTAAAGACAAAGGCTGTTCTGTAGAATTGTCTGCCGGGCTTACTAAAACCGGTATTGAAGGAGCCGAGTTGAGACTTGTATCATCCGACAGCTCAAAAACAACCGTTACAGTTTGCCCCTCACTTTGGAGATTTACACCTTGATAACTGGTGACATACCCGCTGTATTCTGCCTTCACCGAATAATCTCCCGTAGGTGCATCGTTAATCACAAAGCTACCGTCTGTTCCCGTAAAAGTAGTGGTAGTGGTGGGGCTTGTAGATATTTTCACATTGGAAAGAGGTGTATTCGTTCCTTTCTTTACCACTGTTCCTTTGATAATGCCTTTTGTGCTTTCGCCTATGAGGTCTTCGCTACAGCTTGCCAATACACCAAGCATTACTATCATTAAATATTTTAGTATGTTTTTCATGGATTCGTTGTTTTTAAAGGTTGAGCGGTTTTTCTATTGAGGTAAACATTGATGCCTAAACCAATTCTTACACTTTGGTCTTTTCTAGTTCCTTGTACTTTGAAATCCCAATCATCATTAAATCCTAGATCATATTGAGTATTTAGGCGCAGAGCAAAAGTGCGGTTAACGAGATATTCTAACCCTCCTCCCACTTGTGATTTAAAGAAATTTTTATCACGATAAAATACAGATCCTACCCCACCATAAACATAAGGTGTAAATTTACTTTTTGGAAGAAGCAGGTATTCAATATTTACATCAGCTGATATGGCTCGTCTCCAAAAAAGTTTTTTGTTTTCGAAAATGAAATAACTTGCGTTCCCGTCGATATTAAAATGGTCGCTGAAAAAATATTTCATCCCGCCTTTGGCTCCAGGGTGCATTTCCGGATTTACATAATCTCCTCTTATTTGAGTTGCTTCCGCCATACCGTACATAGAAAATTTTGCACGTTGATTATCTGCTATTTTTTTACCTAAAACATTGAGATCATTATCGCTTTTCTCGGCATTGTAATCTTCAATTATCTTAGTAAACTGAGTTGGATTTTCTACTTTACTTCCCCATATATTGTCTTTTACACCTTCCACAATCAATCCATAGACTGCCTTTTCTATAGCCTCAGTAACTGCTAAATGCACAGGTTCGTTTTGGGTAATGCCCACCTCAGCTTCCATCAATTTTTCTGTATCTACATATCTGAAAAAACTTCCACTGATGGCTGTAGAAAGAATTGTTTTTGAGGTATAAACGGTTTTAAGGATTTCTCCGGTTTGTGTAGAAACAGCCCGAAGATAAACCGTGATTCTGTCTTGTCTGTAATTAGTAGAAGCACCGATTCCGAAATATCTTGCTCCCAAACCTCCAGTAACCACATTGGTATCATAAGAAATCACACCTCCTTCTAGAATAATCCCTGCATACAAAAGCGGCGGAAGGTTTCCCGATTCGTTGATTTGGTTGGGCATGTATTCTTTTCTTGTAGATCTTATGATTTGTCTTTCGTTTAAGAGATTTCCTATGTTTTCTCTTTCGATAGGTCTAAACCAGCGACTGTCTTCAAGCGCCTTGATAAGGATAGTAGTTGTTCCTTGTGGGATTGCTGTACTCCAGCTGGCTCCGTTTTCAGCGGCTTTATATTGCCCGGTTTGATCACGGAATTTGTAAACTCCAACCACTACTTTATCTGTAGGTAATGGGAGATTTTTAATTTTTGAAGTAAAGTTGGTTGTTTCTCCTAAAGTAGATTTTTCGCTATGGGATGGATAATTTAATAAAGAATTACATCCTATAATTACCAAAAAAAACATAGGAAATGCAACCCAAAATTTGGGATATTTATATGTGTTTTTCATGGTAAATTAGTTTTGTCCCGGAATTATAATTTCAGATTGTTCTCCCGTACTGGTATTGAGAATTTTTATCAAAAGTCCTCCGTTTGCTTGCGTCACCTCTAGATACATCGATCCGAAAACATAAGTACCCGGTTTCAGCTCTCCTTCACCAAACTGGTTGCCAAAAAGTTTGCTAGAAAGCTGGCTCAAGAGCTGCCTATTTAAACTCTCTGTAAAATTTGAAAGTGAATTTGAATTGGATGTAAAGGATGACGTGCTTTTGTTGTCAAATTGATTTTGTGCAGCTGCCGAACTTAATAGCCACTGATAATTGAATGTATCTCCGCCAAACGCGGGATTTATGGGTTTGTAGACCAGTTGTTGTGCTTTTAGGGTAAAGCCAATTACTGATAGAAATACTATTGTAGTTGTATAAAAGAGTTTCATAATTAAAGTTTTTAAGTTGAACTTCTTAACAATTCATTCTTTGGAAGAATCATTTCTTTGAGAATCTCTAATGTCGTCTGAGCTTCTTGATTCATCACTTCTTCATCCGGAGATGCATTGAAGAGGTAAATCTCTTGCTCATTGTACATTACAGAAATCCTAGTACTTTGACCTAATCCAGGTATCTCAACGATTTTTACGGTTCCGGGAAACTTCTCATCAGTTTGAAGATACTTCATATAAAACTGATCGTAATAGTACTTTCCGTTTCTGCTTCTGGTATCGTCTATGGTAAGTCCCGATAGCTCTATATCATTTTCAGAAATTGCTTTTGTACTGTTTTTAGCAATTTTATCTGGTTGTATCTCTAAACTGTCTTTAGAAATTATCTTATCGCTTTCTTCGTTTTTGATAAAAAGAAAAACCTTGAGAACATCTTTTTTGTCGAGATTAGTTTTTACCTCAGAAAGCTTTAAGGTTTCCTTCGGTTTTACGACAAATTTTCCTTCTTGTTTATTAGAAGAAGTGTTTCCTGTGGCTCCTCTTTTAATTGATAGCAGAATATAATTTATTGGGTAATGGAAATCTGATTGGTTTTCTGCTGTAGCAATGATATTGTAAAGACCGTCTGAGCTTTCTGTAATTATTTTGGCTTTAAGCCCTTTCTCAATGTTATTTTGTGAGAAAAAATTACAGAAAAAAAATATTGAGATTATCCATAAAAATTTATTCTTCATTTTAATAATTTCTTATAAAAATAATCATGTTACTGTCGTTGATATTGATTTTCATTTTCTCTGAGATACTGTTGCTTCCTACCATATCTATATAGTTTTTGTTACCTACGGAATTAATTGTTGCCGTACTTGGTTTGTTGCTGGTATTAATAAAAACAGTTTTATTATCGTTCCCAATCTGGCTTATAGAAACCTTTTTAGGATTGAGGTCGTAGATCTGTACTTCATTATTATTCCCTATCTGTACAACATTAGATTTGAAACCTGTAGTTGCATTCACAGTAGAATTGGCACTGCCAAACAGCTGCAAAACATTCTGAGAGTTTAGCTCTTCGAATGATATATTTTTCTGTGCCTTAAAAAAGGTGCAGAGAAAAAGGAGTATTGATATGTAAGTAAATTTTTTCATCTCAAAAAAATAAGATAATGTATAGGAGATTGCTCTCCTATACATTTGAAGAAACTCTAATAGTTGATTGTGTTACTACAATAGAATTTCCACTACCTTGCTGTAAATCAAAGCATGATTAGTATCTTTTTGCTCAACATTTGTCTTGTTCTGGCTTCCACTATAGTTTCGAAACAAGTGGTACACTGTGGTTTTCGAAAGGAAGCCTGACAGATGTTGATGCATTATATTTAGTTTTAAAAGTAAATTTCAATTAAGACACTAATCTACATGCATCCCAATTATTAATTTTGGGCTACGTTAAGTGTATTATAATTTCCAGCCTGAATGCTGACATGTGAGCTTGAAACTCCTGCACTCTGAGTTAACGTTGCAGAATTCCAATCACCAGACTGAGTCATATTAGCATTGTGAGAAGCACCCGTTTGCGTAAGATTCGTGATTAAGTTATCACTCCCTGTTTGAGTTAACACAGCAATCTGAGAATTTCCGCTCTGAGTTAATGTCTGTACATCATTTCGGTTTCCGAATTGAGTAACTGTTGCTGTTTGTATAGAACCACCAGACTGTATCATATTTGCTTTATTGGTATCTCCCTGCTGAGACAAAGTCGCCATTTTATTTCCACCATCTTGCACAATTTTACCCCAGTTTGAGTTACCAATTTGATTTGCAGTGATTACATTTGTATTTCCAGTTTGAGAAATCATTTCAAACATATTTGAGTTTCCTCCTGTTTGATTAACCTGAGCAACGTTATTGTCTCCGTTTTGTACAGACATTGTTATTGTATTTGTATTTCCTGTCTGTAATGTATTATTACTATTTGAGTCTCCTGTAGTTCTCTGTGTTGCAGAGTTACCAGAACCTGTCTGTATTACTGACATAGTATTCAAATCACCACCTGTACCCGTTACAATCTGAGAAATCATGTTAGAACCACCTTCTTGGTTACCTACCAAAGTATTGGTGTTTCCAGCCATTGATTCCTGATAAACTGTAGAGTTTGAAGCAACATTACCTACAACACTTTTTTGGTTAGCTGTAAAATTGTTACTGTTCCCTGTCTGGATCTGAGTAATGTAACTGTTTGCAACCAAATTGGTTGTTGAAATACCTTCTTGGGTTGCGTTAGCAATATTACTGTTTCCTGTCTGAGTTTGTTGAATAACAGACGTGATTGGCGTGAATCCTGAAATTAAACCTACACCTTTCGTCTGGTTAGCAGTAGCCTGATTGCTGTTACCATCTTGTTTCTGAGCAATTCTTGCTGCCTGTGTAGAAGTTTGCAATACCGTAACTTGGTTGTTAGTACCTTTTTGCATTTGATCTACTTCAGAATAATATGATCCCATATTTAAGGTTCCGATAACTCCCGACATACCTTGTGTAGAGTTTGAGGAATTATTAATTCCGTCTTGTTTTAAAACGAATGAAGCGCCGTTACCTACCTGTTTTGCAGTAACTTTGTTTCCGTCTGCAAGCGAATTCGCCGCTGTTATACCTGTGTTTTTCTGATCGATGTTGCTCGATAGATTTGTTCCGGTTTGCGTTAAGTTAGCTTGGTTATAGCTACTTCCCTGTGTTGAGTTACTTGTATTACTGTATGACTGTGCATACATTACACTTCCTGCTAATAGTGCAAATGCACCGGTTACTAATTTTTTCATTTTTTTTAATTTTTTATGGTTTTAAACTTCTACAAATCTACTTTTATACACTACACGAAAAATCACGACTAAACACTAAATTTTAAAAATCATGATTTCAGTTACTTTACATCAATAATTCAGTCATACCCCACTCCCTATAAACCATTACATATTATACCGTGGAAATACGGTATGTTTTTTGAAAACTTTCTTTATCTATTTCTTTTATATATTAGTAAATTTGGCTTATGAAAAGTTTCGGAAAAGACCTTCTAAATAAAATAAAAAAAGCAACGCTTGATGGCGAAAATGCGCATGGTGTTTTTTCTCCACCCTACAGACCAGTTTTCACATACGAGCAGGTTTTAGAAAAGAATCCAAAATTCGCGGCTGTTAATATTGTCTTATATTTAAAAGATAATGAATGGCATTTTCCGCTCATCCAGAGAACGGAAAATAAACATGACAGACATAGCGGTCAGATTTCTCTTCCTGGAGGAAAAAGAGAGGAATTAGACAGAGATTTTTCTCATACCGCGATTCGGGAAACATCAGAGGAAATAGGTCTAGAACAACATTACGTAAGAATTATTCGTGAAATGTCGCCCATCTACATTCCACCAAGTAATTTTTACGTATACCCATACATTTCGTACACCACAAAAAATCCTAGATTCATACTACAAGCAACCGAAGCTGTAGAAGTAATAGAGTTTCCCATCAGTTCATTTCTCAATCTTCCAGACCAACCAGATTTGATGACACTTCCGTCCGCAGCAGGAAAAGAAGTTCCTGTGATTAATTTCAACGGATACATCATTTGGGGTGCAACTGCAATGATATTGAGTGAATTCAGCCAGTTACTTAAAAAAATGTAACTTTGCATAATCGTTTGCTTACCCAATATGGCCAAAAAAAATATCTTTACCGATGCATTCGGAACCCCTTATTTTTTGAAAAGGTTGATTATCCTTATTCTCGGTTTTGTTTCCTATAGAAGATTTAATGGTTTTAATAAACTAAAAATCTCAGGAACAGAGCATCTTGTTAACCTCCCGGATTCGAATGTGCTTTTCGTATCAAACCATCAGACCTATTTTGCTGATGTTGCTGCTATGTATCATGCATTTTGTGCAGTGAATAATGGGTATTTAGATTCAATAAAAAACCCTATCTACCTACTCAATCCTAAAATCGACTTCTATTACGTAGCCGCTGAAGAAACGATGAATAAAGGTATTCTTCCTAAAATCTTTAAAATCGCCGGCGCAGTTACCGTAAAAAGAACCTGGAGAGCAGAAGGAAAAAACGTCAATAGAATGGTAGATCTTACCGAGGTAGACAATATCATGAAAGCTTTACAAAACGGCTGGGTGGCGACCTTTCCACAAGGCACAACGGCGGCTTTTGCACAAGGAAGACGAGGAACAGCAAAATTGGTAAAAAACCAAAGACCCATTGTGATCCCTATTAAAATAAATGGCTTCAGAAGAGCGTTTGATAAAAAAGGTCTTCGTGTAAAAGTAACCGGAGTAAAACCTACAATGGAATTTAAAGCGCCTCTTGATATAGATTACGACAAAGAAAATTCTCACGATATCCTTCTCAAAATCATGACTGCTATTGAGCAAACAGAAGATTTTAATCTGCTTCATACTTACGACGAAGAGCTGAAAGCAGCTAAAAAAACGCAGCAGAATAATCCTTAAATTTTTATAAAAATGAAAAAAATACTCTCAGTTTTACTGATACTGACTTTTCTCATTTCTTGTAATACGCAAAAAGCGTTTTCAGAATTTGATTTTAGCTACTCCAAAAGCGGTGGCCATATGCCAACCTATGAAAATCTTTTAATTAAAGACAATAAAGTATATTATTCTATACATTCTCAGGATAAAAAAACAAAAAAAAGATTTAAAATATCTGAGGCTGAGGCTCAAAGTGTTGAAAAAACTTTAAGCGATAACCAATTCAGAAAAATAATTGAGGATCGTAAAAAAATCTATGATCGTGCTTCAGTAACAATTACTGTAAATAAAGGGCAAAATACCGGAAGCAAGTCAGACGCAAGCCTCATCATGGCTGTAGACCAAAGAAAATGGGAAAACATTGTAGAAGTTTTCCAAAAAATAATAGACAACAACGTAAATAACACAAAATAATTTTGAAAACCCATTTCATTGCCATTGGTGGAAGTGCGATGCATAATTTAGCCATCGCTTTAAAAGATAAAGGATATCTAGTAACCGGTTCAGACGATGCTATTTTTGAACCTTCAAAATCAAGACTGGAAAACAAAGGTATTTTACCTGAAGAAATGGGATGGTTTCCCGAAAAAATAACGTCAGACATAGACGCTATTATTTTGGGAATGCACGCTCATAGTGACAACCCAGAATTGGCAAAAGCAAAAGAATTAGGTTTAAAAATATACTCTTACCCAGAATTTTTATACGAACAATCTAAAAATAAAACAAGAGTAGTAATCGCAGGATCGCATGGGAAAACCACGATTACATCTATGATTCTTCACGTTCTCAATTTTCATCAGAAAGATGTAGATTATATGGTTGGCGCACAATTGGAAGGCTTCGACTGTATGGTAAAACTTACCCAAGACAATGATTTTATGGTTTTGGAAGGCGATGAATACCTTTCATCCCCTATCGATCTGCGTTCAAAATTTTTACTTTACCAACCGAATATTGCAATTTTGAGCGGCATTGCATGGGATCATATTAATGTTTTTAAAACGTTTGATGATTATATTGAGCAATTCAAAAAATTTGTTGCAAGTATTACTCCAGGAGGTGTTTTGGTGTATAACGAAGAAGATTCTGAAGTAGTAAAAGTAGTTGAAAATGCCGAAAATTATTTCAGAAAGATACCTTATAAAACTCCTGAATACGAGATTAGCAACGGTAAAGTTCTTTTGAAAACCGAAATAATGGGCGATGTTCCGCTTTCTATTTTTGGAGCTCATAATTTATTAAACCTTGAGGGTGCAAGAAATATTTGTCACACATTAGGCATTATGGATGAAGAATTCTACGAAGCAATCATGAGTTTCAAAGGCGCTTCAAAACGTCTAGAGAAAGTAGAGAGAAAAGACGGAGCTATTTTGTATAAAGATTTTGCCCATGCTCCTAGCAAAGTAAAAGCTGTGGTAAAAGCATTTTGTGAGCAATTTAAAAATGAAAAAAAACATACCTTCCTAGAGCTTCACACCTATTCTAGTTTGAATCCTGAATTTTTGGAACAGTACAACCATGCGATGGATGGCCCAGAAGATGCAATTGTTTTTTATTCTGAAGATGCTTTGAAAATCAAAAGAATGGAAGCTATTTCTCCTGAATTGATTAAAGAGAAATTTAAAAATGAAAATCTAAAAGTTTTTACCAACGCTGAAGACCTTCATGAATATTGGAATAGCTTAGACAAAACAAGCGGAGTTTTTCTAATGATGAGTTCGGGAAATTTCGGTGGACTTGATTTAACGAAGTAGTTTCAACGTTTTTTTTAATAGTAAGAAAGTGTACGAATTCAGAAGGATTACTATTCGGGATTTAAGCATACAACATTGTTATTTCATCTTTCGCTAATCTTAAAAAAACATCTGAATTTTTTTTATCTTAAACATTTATTACCTCAACGGTTTAAAGTTTTTAATTAAAATTAACTATAAAATTAAAAATCCTTTTCAGTATTTGAAAAGGATTTTTTTTGACTTTTTAGAAATAAGTTTTATCTTTTTATTAAAAATAACATCGCAGTATTACTTTTCTACTACTTCAATTTTCTACTGTTTCAACCATTCGGTTTCTCTCTTTTGCGAGCATAACAATTGATATTGTACCCATCACAAGCGTTAAAAACAATTGCAGTGGCAAAGAAATAAAAGAGTATGTAAGACCAAGTTCTCCCCCCAGATTACCATCTTTTCCCATGGCAATAAAGAGTATCATAAAACCATACTGCATCGCTAAATTGAATGCGCCAATTCCACCACTAGCGGGAATAATCATACCCATAGTACCCACTGCTATAATAAAAAATCCGTCTGCAAAGCTGAAATCAGAAGTTTCTGGAAGAGCAAAACAAACCAAATACGCCGCAAAATAATAGGAACTCCAAATAGCAATGGTGTAAAAAATAAACTTGCTTTTTTGTTTTAATTTTGAAATAGATGCAATTCCGTCCCAAATTCCTTTAGCAAAATTAATGAGTTTATTTCTTTTAAATTTAATTAAGTAAAAAATTACTGCAACAATTAAAAGTAAAATTAAAACTTTTACTACCAAATAGAAAGATGCAAAATCATGAACTCCGAATGACATCAAAAACTTCTCAAAACCAGTAGGAATGTGCTCTTCTGTACTCGTTTCTTTTTTTGCAGTTACATAATCATAAAATGATACAATAGCATCAAACTTAAAAATCACTGTAAGTAATAAGAAAACCATCATGCAAACCAAATCAATCACTCTTTCTAGAATAATTGTTCCGAAAGATTTATCTACAGGCACTTTTTCCACACCATACAAAGCTGTTGCACGGGCCAGTTCTCCACTTCTGGGGATGGTTAAATTCATTAGATATCCGAAAGAGATACTCCAAAGCGCATTTGAGCTGGAGGTAGTATAACCCATCGGCTCCAATAAAAGATTCCATCTTACAGCTCTAAACCAATAGGCCAACAAGCCAAAAACTCCTGCAAAAGCCACCCACCAATAATTGGCTCTAGAAATAGATTGTTTAAAAGTTTTAAAATCAAAATCTTTGAGAGCGAGCCACAAAAAGAAAGCGGCAAAACCCAGAGAAATAATAATTGTTAAAAAACTTTTGACTGTATTTTTTTTCTTCTCTTCCATTATATTAGGTAAGAAGATTTGTTTTTTCGTCAGGGAAAACAATTTTAGGTTGGAAATCTCTTGCTTCTTCAGGGCTCATTTGAGCATAAGCTATAATGATGATGATGTCATCTCGCTGTACTTTTCTCGCTGCAGGACCATTCAAGCAAACCTCTCCTGATTTCCTTTTACCTTTAATGACATAAGTATCAAAACGTTCACCATTGTTCACATTCACAATATAAACCCTTTCTCCTACTACCAAACCAGCAGCATCTATAAGGTCCTCATCGATGGTAATACTTCCGATATAATTAAGGTCTGAAGCCGTAACTCTTACCCTATGAATTTTAGATTTGAAAACTTCTATAAACATGCCACAAATTTATTAATAATTTTCCGAAATGAAAGTTTTTGAGGTATACCAAATACTTTAATTTTAAGTATACAGAAATTAGCGAATTTTGAAGTATAATTAATTTATTTTAGTAAATATTCAATCATATCTGATTATACTTCACACCTAAAACAAATTTAGGATTTAATAAAATAGAAAATAAAATAAAACAAAATCATAAAACATTACAAACAGGGCGATTGGCACAATTTTAGACACTTTAAATACGTATTTTACACGAATTTAAAAATTACCATATTGTAACGATTATTTGAATTTTATGAAAATTTCAATAACTTTTATCAAAAAATTTGCACAATATGAAATTTGTATTAAATTTGCTTTATAACAAACTAACTTTTAATATTACAAATTATGAACAAGTCTGAATTAATCGACGCAATTGCAAAAGACGCAGGTATCACAAAGGTTGCAGCAAAAGCTGCTTTAGAATCATTTATGTCTAACGTTACATCTACGTTACAACAAAAAGATGGTAAAATCTCTTTAGTAGGTTTCGGTACTTTTTCTGTAGCTGAAAGAGCTGCGAGGCAAGGTATCAATCCTGCTACGAAAAAACCAATTAAAATTGAAGCTAAAAAAGTAGCTAAATTTAAAGCTGGTGCAGAACTTGCTACTGCTGTTGCAGGTGCTAAGAAATAATACTATCTAGATTACATATAAAAACCTCATCTTTTTGATGAGGTTTTCTATTAAATACGGTTAATATATAGTATTAAGGTGCTAAACGAGACACTTCCCAATCGGTTTCTCCTAAAGTATAGATAATACGATCATGCAAACGATTTGGTCTTCCTTGCCAAAATTCTATTTCGTATGGTTTAGCAACATATCCCCCCCAATTTTTTGGTCTTGGGATTTCTTTATTTTCAAATTCTTGTTCTAGATTTAGAAGCTTATCTTCAAGAAACTCACGGTTTGGGATTATCTCACTTTGTGGAGAAACCAAAGCTCCTAGCTGACTTCCTTTTGGCCTGGAATGAAAATAACCATCACTCAAATTTTCTGCAATCCTTTCTAAATCTGCTTTTATAATAATTTGTCTTTCTAATGATGGCCAGAAAAAATGCAGACATGCTTTATGAGTTTTCTCAATAGATTTCCCCTTCCTACTGTTATAATTGGTGTAAAAAACAAAACCTTCATGGCTGTATGATTTCAAAAGAACCATTCTAGTTCTAGGACAACAGTCGTCTTCAATGGTAGAAACAGCCATTGCATTGGATTCTGATACCGATGGATTTTCCGTTGCTTCTATAAACCAATCTCTAAACTGTTCGAATGGATTTTGTTTAATCTCATTTTCAATAAGTTGTAATTTTTCGTAAATTTTTCTCCTATCGTGTAGATTTTCCATAAAGAATTTTTATTACATTTGAGTATGAATTACTCTTACAAAGGTAAAATATTAATCTCTACACCGGATGTTTCGGGCGATATTTTTTCACGGTCTGTAGTTCTTATACTTGATCATGATGAGAGCGGAAGTTTTGGACTAATTCTCAATAAAAAAAATACCAAAATAAGCACAAGATTTAAAAGTCTTTTTGAATTTAAAATCGATGTTTATGATGGCGGTCCTGTAGAAAATGACAAAGTCTTCTTTATCATTAAAGGAGAAAAAATTACCGATGACTATTCTGAAATTGCTGACGATTACTATTTAACAGAAGATGTAGAAGAAGTAATAGCTTCTGTATTGACCAATAAACTCAGCGTGAATGATTTTAAAATATTTTCCGGGTACACAGGCTGGACGTCTGGACAGCTTGAGAATGAAATTTCTCGCAAGGTATGGACTGTAGTTGATGTCTATAATCTAGACTACACACTTCCCAACGATCAAACTTTATGGAAATCTATTATGCAAAATTTGGGTGGCGAGTTTTTGCTTTGGGCCAATTCTCCTGAAGATATTTCTATGAACTAAGTTGGCAAAAAAACTGAAAATCATTTATTAACAAAATTTTAAATCTATTTTAACTAATATTTAAGGAAAAATTCACGTTATTTGGATAAATAAAATTCTTGAAAATGAATACATTTAAACTTTTGGGAAGCTCTCTTGTTGTGGCATCTTTCTTATCATTCACTCCTATTAATAAAAAGATTATTATAATAGACGCAGGTCATGGAGGAGAAGATTTTGGAGCTAAACATAGCGGAATTTCCGAGAAAGATATTGTTTTGGATATAGCTCAAGAAATTTCAAATTTCAATAAAAACAATTCTGAATATGAAATCGTTTTAACTAGAAATGACGACACGCAATCTAGTTTACAAGATAGAACAGAAAAAATAAATAGCTTTCATCCTACAGCAGTGATTTCTCTGCACATGAACAGCAGTCCGAAGCCTGAAAGTGAAAAATCTGGTTACGAAATCTACACGCAATCTACAGAAGACTCTAAAAAATTGGCAAAAGTGATTTCGTCTAATCTTGGTGAATGTACTATTGCAGAAAAAAACCTCCATATTTTGAGAGAATCAAAATCGCCAACAGTTTTGGTGGAGCTAGGGTTTTTGAATAGTACGAAAGATAGAAAATATTTATCTAGCCAGGAAGGCCAACTTGAAGTTGCGGCTAAATTTGATAAAATTTTCAAAGAATTGTAATTTACGATACAAACTCTGACTGGTTCAGAAAAAAAACCCGGTAAAGGACTATAAAACGTTGTTTACCGGGTTTGTCAATTTTAGAAACTCGCTTTCCATTGGTTAACAAGATCTGTAAATCTTGTGTTGACAAAAGTTTTACTTCTAATTTTACCTACAGAAAAAATACCTTTTTCATCAGAAATCAACAAAATCTCTTCAGCTTTTTGAGATTCGAATGCAATCATTTCTTGCTCTTGTATATCGGCAAGTTTATTTTTATGAACAAATGTAACGAAATTCTCTAGTAAAGGCGAGATATAAGCACCTTCAGTATGTTTTGGTGTCTTTATAATATCACCTTCCAAGAAAAGCAAATTCCCAGAAGTAGTTCTTGCAATACGTTTGTTGGGATTAAGGAAAATCACATCATCTAAGTCATTTTCTTCGGCATAAATACTCCCATAAATATTTTCGGGAGAATGCACTCGGATATTGTTCAAAAAATTAGTATTTACATTGATCTCTTTTATTAAATCTAATTCTAATACTCCATTGTGAATATCTAGAACATCTGCACATTCTGAAACTTCAAAAAAGTAAGAAACTGTGGATTTTGAAAGAGTTACTCCATCATTATTTCTGAAAGCCAAGAAATTGATAATTCCGTTTGAAACAGATTTATCTTGAATAACTTCATCATTAAAGAGGTTTTGAAAAAACTCTAAAGTATAGCTCAAAGGAATATTGAGACGCATTTTTCGCATTGAAGCCATCAAGAAGAAATAGCATTCTTCATCTAATATTAATTTAGAATTTCTTATAAAAAAAGAAACTTTCACGGCATCACCCAAGGTAAATGCCCGGTTGGCAGCATTGATATCTCCGGAATTAAAGGTATATTTTTTCAATTTTTATTTGATTTAACTAAAAAAATAATGAACGATAAATCGTTCATCAGTTTTATATTGTGGTATTGTAATCTTAAGCAGCACCTAATTTTATTCTGAGATTTATGATAAGATTTTCCCAATACATTGCATTTTCTTCTTCATCACCTTCTTCACAGAAATCTGTAATATTGAGAGCTAAATCTTCTGTAATATCATCAATTGTGATGGTCATTTCAAAGAAATTTTTGGTTCCCTCATCTTCTTCCCATCTGAAACGCACAAAACCTTCAGGCTTATATCTGATCAATGTAGCCTTTTCAGCAGGACCACCGCCCCAGCTGAAAAAGAAATCGTCACCTTTCTCTACCACATCTTCTGCAAACCATTCTGACAAACCTTCTGCTGTAGCCAGATATTCGTATAAAATCTCTGAAAGACAGTGCATTGGAAACTCATAATGGACTTTATTTTTCGCCATATATTCTCTGTTTTAATCGTCTCGCAATATATAAATTAATTTTTTTATTTAACAAAACAGATGATATTTTTTTATAAAAGGTTTATGATTTTTATCATACACTCTTGTACACATTGCAGTTTTGAGTTATTTTTCATTTAAAGCATCCAAAATAATAGCACAACCTTCCCGGATTTCGGCTTCAGTGATTGTAAGTGGTGGCGAAATTCTCATGTATTCGTTGCGGTAGAGTTGCCAAAAAACAATCAACCCTTTTTCCATACATTTTTTTGCTATTTGGATCGTAAATTCTGGTGATCCTAAATTTACTGCCAACATCAATCCTTTTCCGTTGATATTATTAATTTTAGGATGTACCAATAGATCTCTGAAAAGTTTTTCTTTAGCATCAGTTTCATTCATTAATCCACTGTCTAAAACTTCTTTTAATGTAGCATGACTTGAAGCCGCAATCAAAGGATTACCACCAAAAGTTGTGATATGACCCAATTTTGGAGAATGAGATAAAGTCTCCATAATTTTCTTTGAACTCATAAATGCTCCTACCGGAACGCCACCGCCCATGCCTTTTCCCATTACCAAAATATCGGGAACGATTCCGTAATGTTCAAATGCAAATAATTTTCCCGTTCTCCCGAATCCGGGTTGAATTTCATCTAAAATCAAAAGAGCACCTACTTCTTCACAACGTTTTTTAAGATTTCTGAAATAGTTTTCCGAAGGCATCAGAAATCCCGCAGCACCCTGAATAGTTTCTGCAATGACGCAAGCCGTTTTCTCTGTAATTTTAAAAAAATCTTGTTCATTATTAAACTCAATAAAATTCACCATCGGCAGCAATGGTCTGAATTCTCTTTTATGATATTCATTTCCAGAGACCGAAAGTGCACCGTGGGTATTACCATGATAAGCATCTTTCATTGAGATTATTTCTTCTCTTCCGGTATATCTTTTGGCTAACTTTAAAGCTCCATCAATCGCTTCTGCGCCGCTGTTGACAAGATAAGTTACCTCTAAAGGATCTGGAATTGATTCTGCCATTAGCTCACAAAGTGCAACAGGTTTCTCCTGAGCATACTCACCATACACCATGACGTGAAGATATTTTTCTGCCTGCTCTTTAATTGCATTCACGATTTTCGGATGAGAGTGACCCAAAGTATTGGCAGAAACTCCTGCTACAAAATCCAAATATTTTCTGCCATCTGTTCCGTATATATAAGTTCCCACTGCTTTTTCAACTTCAAAACCTGCAGCAAACTGCGTCGTCTGCGCCTGATATTTAAAAAATTCCTTTTGCATGATTTCCTTTAAAAATGATTTCGCAAATATAATAAGATTGGGAAGAAACTGTTTTAAAAATTGGTATATATATAAAACTCCGAAGTCAGGAGACTTCGGATGGCTGGGATAAATTTTTATGGTGTGGTTTTTAGGGAATATTACAACCTAAATCTTTCAAAAGAAATATTAAACAAAAAAATCAGAGCCAAAAACTCTGATTTTTCATTTTTATTTACGTACCCTTTTCGGCTTTTTAGCTTCTTCTTTCGCTTTGGCATCATCAATTATTTTCTGAGACTGATCGTAGAGTGAGGTTTCGGGTTCGTATTTTATTTCTTCATAATCGGGGGTGTCAACGAGGATATCCTGCCACTTCCGTATTCGGTCTTTGGTATTCCAGTTGAAATCGGGGAATTTCCGTTTGGAGGGTTCAATCATACTCATTGGGTAAGTGTCGTCTGTCGCTCCGATGTTACAGGAAAGAATCTGTAAAGCCTGTTCCTCAAACAAGGCACCGATAATTCCGCAAGAAGAAAGGTTAATACCAATTCTGATTGGTTTTTTTGTAGCTGAGTCTACATCATCTACATACGCAATAGACTGAGCATTTCCGATAACTTTGACTTCTTTAATTTTCCCTACTTCATAAAAGACAGACATTAATTTACCTTTCACTTGGTTAAATTCGTCTTTCCTATTCAGAGAATCTGCTTTGCTAATCGCCAAGGCATTCCCTATAACTTTTAACGAATCAATATTTTCATTTGAAGTATTGAAATAAGCTTCAACTTTATCACCTGTTACCTGCTTCTGATCGCTCCAAAGAATAGGATTGGTGTACATGTGCATCACACCATCTGTTTCATTAAAAGCAATAGAATCTGCTCTACCCTGTGCATTAGATTTGTAAATTCTTGCTTTTTTAAAAGCCCTTAAAAAACTTTTCTTCTTGGTAGCATCGGCAGTATCTGGTTTTTGATAAGATATTATTTTTTCTGAAGCAAAGTAAATAGAATCTTTTTCTAAAATCTTTACAGCATAAGGTGATTTGGTCATCATAGAAGAATCTTTTTTCTCATAAATCTCTCCATATCCCCCTTTGATGTATCTTTTTTCTAAAGGATCATCCAAAGTTACATTTCCCGTTGCCTTTCCAAAACCGGAAATTTGGTTAAAGTACATTTCGTCTCCGGTAAGAATTTTATCATTGTAATAAATTCTGGAATTTTTATTTAAAAAAGCTTCCTTTGAATTCATTTTATAGGTACCGTTTTCGGTGTAAATTCGGTTTTTATAATTTTTTTTATTGATGATATTGGTTGGTCCTTTGATGTCTACCTCGTTGGTACTTTGATTTTGAACAATATTAATACCTTCCAAAATATAATCTTTATCTTCAATTTTCACATTGTCTGTAAGATTAATTGTTCTTAGTGCTAAATTATAGGTTGCAGATTTTGAGTAAGTAGTACTTTTGCCATCATTAATGGTTCCTCCTGTGTTATAATACGCAAGATTTGAAATCCTATCGTAGTACATTGTTTCAGTTTTGATTACTGTGCCTTTAGGATCATTGAGAACTACATTTTTTTTGGCAACCCCTTTTTGGGTATTCCCGTCATACTCCATTTCTGAAGCTGTAATTACAGAACCATCGGGATTTTCAAGTCTGGCATTACCTATTGCTTTGGCAAAGTTTTCTTCTTCGTATACTACAATGAGGTCTGCACTAAGAATAGAACCTTGATGCTCCACTTTCACATCTCCTTTTAGATACTGATTGCCATCATACAATTTTGCATCTACACCAATAATTTCTGCCTGAATAATCTTAACTTTTTTTCCAGGTACAGATTTTACAGTCTTATTTTTTAAGAAAGGATCACGTTGTGCAGGTTTAGATTTTTCTTGTGCTCCTGCTAATGCAGAAAAGAAAATAAGTAGAAAAGAAAATATCTTCATTAATTAATCATTCTTGGTACCATAGAAATACAGCGAATGCGAATCAATTTTCACGCCGAAAGCACTTTCTATAGCTTCCTTAATACCCTGAATACGAGGATCACAGAATTCTATAATCTCTTGAATTTCTTTATCTGAATCTTTTTTATAGATAACCAAATGGTCATGCTGTTTGTCGAAATAAGATTTTTCGTAAGAAGACGAAGTGAGGGTTTTTTCTCCGAACTGATGTTTGCGAATTAAACCTGCATCAAGAAAAATTTCAATAGTATTGTAAATTGTTGCTTTAGAGACATGATATTTTTTTTGCATCATCAGCAAATACAGATCATCCACATTAAAGTGATGATCCATATTGTAAATTTCCTCAAGAATAGTGTAGCGTTCAGGAGTATTCCTAAAGCCTTTTTCTAATAAATAGTTTCTTAAAACGTCTTTTATCAGAAATATATTTTTTTCTTTTTGTAAAGTATCCATTAATAAATTTATACTACAAATTTATCGATTTTTATTTAAATACAATGTACCACTTCAGAGAGTATACGACTGATATTCTAAAAATTAAATCCCTTAAAGTTAGCCTGCTGGATTTTGTTTGCAGAAATAGTTTCTTCCGTTAAAGGTGCTGATTCTACTTCTACATTGTGCATTGTAACTCCCCAAGCTTTAAAATCATCGCTTCCGATATACTTTACAAAGTTGTATAAACTAAGGGTGATTTTCTGTTTCACAGTTAAAAGAATATCGTTGATATAAGTGTTATCGATGATCACATACTTCAGGTCTGGTGGAATATTGTGTGCTCTTAATGACGGATGGCTACTTACAGAAGGTATTGTACCTTCAGCCATCAAATCTTTGAGAACCATACTGAAATAATCATTAATTCTTCTATCTACCTTAAACCCTAAAAGGAAATTAACTTTATAAATTGTTCCTGGCAAGATTTCATCCACAGTATATTTAAAAGTATAAGGATCTTCCTGATTTACAATACTTAATATAAAATAATGATCTGCTCTTTTCGGTTGCTTTTTAATAATAGAATAAATAATTTTCGCTTCTACTTCATCATTGTATTTTGCTCTGCTTAAATAGGCTAGATTGGTGCAATATTTAGGAATTGTTTCATCTAGCTTCATGTCTTTAATGATTGCGACATATTTACTGATTTTAACAAAATTGATAAATTTAGCTTTGATTAATCTACCATTAATCCAAGAATACATACAGATTCCAATGAAGCCTGCTAATATAACGGTAATCCATCCTCCTTCAAAAAACTTGATGATGTTTGCACTGAAGAATCCTAATTCGATAGACATATAAGTCATTGCAAAAAGTAATATGAGCAATTTGTTGACCCTTTTTTTCAAGAGCCAAAAAACAAGCAACACTGTTGTCATAAGCATTGTTACGGTAATTGAAAGACCATAAGCAGCTTCCATTTTACCAGATTCTTTGAAATGCAGCACCACAATAACACATAGAAACAACAGTCCCCAATTAATTCTAGGAATATACATTTGCCCTTTCACACCAGAAGGATAATTAATTTTTTGATTGGGCCATAGATTAAGAGACATCGCTTCAGAAAAAATCGTAAAAGAGCCGGTAATCAATGCCTGACTAGCAATAATTGCTGCTGCTGTAGCCAAAATCACTCCTGGTAAAATCATCCAGCTTTCCATAATTCCGAAAAAAGGATTTATAGTGATTAAACCTTCTTTTGAAATTAAACCTGCTGTTTCATAGTTACTTAATAGCCAAGATCCTTGTCCTAAATAGTTTAAAATCAACATTATTTTCACAAAAGCCCAACTTACTCTGATGTTCTTTGCTCCACAATGCCCCAAATCAGAATATAATGCTTCTGCTCCTGTTGTACAAAGAAAAACGGCTCCCAAGATAACAATAGCACTTGGTGAATCAACGATTAGTTTATAGGCATAGTAAGGATTAAAAGACCTTAGGATTTCAAAATTTTCGCTTAGATGAGAAACACCTAATCCTCCGAGAATAAGAAACCATATTACCATTATTGGTCCGAAAAACTTCCCAATAAAGCTTGTGCCAAATTGCTGAACAACAAATATTACGATTAATATGGCAATGGTAATAGGAACGACCGGAGTATGCGGATTGTATATTTCGAGTCCTTCAATTGCAGACATTACAGTTAATGATGGGGTAATTACGCCGTCAGCAATCAATGCAGCTGCACCAATAATTGCGATCAAGTAAAGCCATCGTTTCTTTAAATTTTTAACCAAAGAAAACAAAGCCAAAATCCCTCCCTCACCTTTATTATCTGCCCTTAAGGCAATTATAACGTATTTTAATGTGGTCTGTAAAGTTAATGTCCAGATAATACAAGAAAGTGCACCTTCAATATATTCATTGAAAGGCATATTGTTCTCTGTACCTCTCGCATTAACAATGGCTTTCATTACATAGAGAGGTGATGTACCAATATCTCCAAAAACAATTCCTAAGGAAACCAAAACCCCAACCATTGAAAGTTTTTTCAAGTCTAAATGATGACCACCTTCTGTAAATTCTGCCATATCAGCTGATTATTTTTTTGAATGCGCAAATGTATACTAAATTTATGACCCTCAGCACAAATAGTGATGCATTATATAAATGAAAAAACTTCCTTTCGGAAGTTTTTCTCTATAATTATGCGCTTTTTTTTACTTAACGTACATTGCATTTTTGATTTCCTCTTTTACTTTTTCAAGTTTCGGGAACCATTCTGCAAATAATGCTGATGAGTAAGGTGCAGGAGCATCAGGAGTAGTAACTCTCTTGATTGGAGCATCTAGATAATCAAATGCTTTCTGCTGTACCATGTAAGTAATTTCTGAAGATACGGATCCAAAAGGCCATGCTTCTTCTAAAATTACCAATCTGTTTGTTTTCTTTACTGAGGTTAAAATGGTATCGAAATCTAATGGACGAACAGTGATTAAATCAATCACTTCTACAGAAATACCTTCTTTAGCCATATCTTCAGCTGCTTGAAGTGCCAATTTCATAATTTTCCCGAAAGACACCAAAGTTACATCTGTACCTTCTCTTTTTATATCGGCTTTACCTATTGGCAAGTAATATTCTTCTTCAGGAATCTCCATTTTATCACCATACATTTGCTCAGATTCCATGAAAATTACTGGATCGTTGTCTTGAATTGCAGATTTTAATAATCCTTTCGCATCATAAGGATTTGACGGAACTACAACTTTAAGACCAGGAATATTTGCATACCAGTTTTCGAAAGCTTGAGAGTGCGTAGCTCCCAACTGCCCTGCAGATGCTGTAGGACCGCGGAAAACGATTGGGCAATTCCATTGTCCACCACTCATTTGACGGATTTTTGCTGCGTTGTTAATGATTTGATCAATCCCAACAAGAGCAAAGTTGAAAGTCATATATTCTACAATCGGACGGTTTCCGTTCATTGCAGCACCAACAGCGATACCAGTAAAACCAAGCTCAGCGATAGGTGTATCGATTACACGTTTAGCACCAAACTCGTCCAACATTCCTTTTGAAGCTTTGTACGCGCCATTGTATTCTGCAACTTCCTCACCCATCAAAAAGATAGATTCGTCTTTGCGCATTTCCTCGCTCATTGCTTGTGCAATTACCTCACGAAAAGTATATTCTGCCATAGTAATTTTAAAAATTTAGATACAAAAATAAGATTTTTATTTATTAATACGAAATAAAGACTCTTTCTAATTTATTTTTTGAAAAAAATAATATTATTTAAAAAATTTCCATTTAGGAATAATTGCGAGCATTCCAAAACCTGTAAACAAGAAAAGATTGGTAACATCTGAGTACAAAAATGTAGAAAGATAATAGTTGTGCATGAAAAAATGCATTAGCAACATTGCAGGAAATAGAATAATTCCTATTTTTCTGTAGAAAAACATCAATATAATTCCTAAAAGCATTAAAGCATCAACGGAGAAAATGATATAAAAATATCCTTTCGGGATGTTTAAACTTTCATGTTGCAGATATTCGTCAAAATCTAACCCTATTCCCATGGAAGTAAATAGCAACAGGGAGGCTAATGCCAAAATAAACCCCCATCCTTTTTTAGGATCTTCATCAAAATAACTATATTCTTTGTATTCTTTTTCCATAGTGCAAAAATAAAGAACTTATGAAAAAAAATCATAAGTTCTTGTAAATAATTATATCGTTTAAAAAAAATTAAATCGTGATTGCGTTGATCAGTCTATTTTTGTCGCTTAGGTATTCTTCCATAGAAATCATACTCTCTGTTCTCATAACATCCTGAATATCATCAATTTGATAGATTATTCTTTTTGCATCGTCTGTATTTTTCGCTCTTACTTTGCAGAAAATATTGTATTTTCCTGAAATAACGCTTGCTTCAATTACATTAGGGATGGTTGATAATTCTTTTAAAACCTCTTGAGTGCGGTTTGATTTAGTTAATAAAATCCCGATAAAAGCAGTAAAGTGATAATCTAGTTTACGATAATCTATGCTTAGAGATGATCCTAAAATAATACCTGCATCTTCCATTTTCTTTACTCTTACGTGAATTGTACCTGCAGATACATCCATTTGCTTAGCAATTTCCGTAAATGGCATTCTTGTATTTTCTACTAAGAAGTCAAGAATCTTCTTGTCTATGTCGTCCAGTTGATAGTTCATAATAGTGAAATTATATTTTTCGTAAAAAATCTATAAATTTTTTACAAAATTAGGAAAAATAATTTAACTAAAAAAAAATTATCAAACATTAACTATAATTAACAGATATGATAAAAATCATTATGGTTTAACGATTATTTATTGGTTGAAATTACGGAATCTGTTTTTACAGAATCAATTTTAGAAACTGTTTTTTTATCTTTTTTGTTGTTTTTGAACAGAGAATTGAAACTTTTACTCCATACAATACCACCTCCATAGGCCTGATTTGCAGAACCATTTGTGATAACCGTACCACTTGTTCCTCCACCCATTCCTATATTGGTGGGTTTAGAGTATCCTCTTAAAATAAGTGTTCCATCATTTTTTTTAGAAATATCATACTCTATAGAACCCTCACCTGAGAGATAATTAGCTGTAGTACCTTCGGTTTGGGTTAATGGGATTCCTAAACCTGTTTTCACTTCAATTCTTGGTGAAAGCGCGAAGCTTAGTCCTGCGTTGGCACGATCTCCCGTATTGGAAAACTGGTCACCTTTTACATAATTTAAATCAATTTGAAATTCACTGCTTATTGTATTTAGAACAGATCCCAATTGTTTTAGCAACATATTATACCCTGAAGATTCTGCTATTCCTGCAGCATCAAAACTCACAGTACTGGAAGTATTAAAACTATTCAAAAGAAGAATAGATCCAAATTGAAGAACATTTTCACCTTCGGTTTGATTTATTTTAGCAGCTAAAGCTTCTTTTACCTGACTAGAAACTTCTAATGCAGTAACGCCCAATTCCACTTCAGGATCATTTAATGTATTTGAAATTTTTGCTTGAAGTAGTACACTTACTTGCCCAAGGCTTCCCATATTAAGATACTGCCCTGTATTGGAAACCATTCTCACATAGTTGGCTGTGATATCAAGCATCGGTGTCATTGCGTTACCATCCCAATTGATGCTGCTGCCTTTTTGTATCTGGAAAGTACGGTTCAAGATTGCTTTAGAAACAAATGTTCCGTTTTCTACGATGTAATCTCCTGTTAATTCTATATTTCCACTTCTGCTCATTCTGAATCTTAGATCATCAGCAGCTCCTTTTACATTGATATTTCCAACGTCGTCACCTACCAAAACATTCACAATTGTGCCTTTATCTACATCAAGATTAAAATCAAGGTCCATATTGGCTCCTGTTTTTTTCTTGTCTTCCAAAACTACAAGACCACTTTTTCCTTCTTTTAAAAATCTCAACATTTTAAATTCTTCCACATTCGAAGTAGATGCAGAATTAAAGGTAAAAGTACTGCCATTAAGTGCTTTCATATTGGGAGTTGAAATACTTAATGCTGAAACTGGTCCATCAACGAAGAGTTCGCCTTGTCCGTATACTCTCCCCCAAAAAAGATCATAATCTTTCTGAGTGGTATTCAACATCAGGAGATTATCTGCTCTCATCAGGAGCGAAACTCCCATAGAAGATAGAGTTTCAAATCTTATTAAACCTGAAATCGTTCCTTTAGAATTGGTTCTTCCATCATGCACACCAATATCATTGAGGATGGCAAGACCTTTAGACAAATCAATCGTAGTATTATCAAAAGAATAATCTACACCAGTAAAAAGTAATTTTAAACCAAAGTCTTTAAGATCGATACTTCCGCTATAGTCTAGATTTTTTAAAGTCCCGTTAATTTTTAAATCTCCGGTTGCTTTTCCTCTCATATTTCCGAAGATACTTTGTACAAATTGTTGTGTGAAAGCAAGATCAAATTCATCCAATTCAGCATTCAGATCGATTGTAGGTGTAGAGGTATTATTATTTACTGTTCCTGTAAGATGAAGGTTGTTATTCCCGATAATTCCTGCTGACGCTACTTTTACATCTACATCATATACATTTAACGAGAATCCGTTGGTGGCAGAAATAGTAATATCTCCCATATCATTACCATTCATCATGATATCATCAACCGTAAGATCTATCAATGGCTGAAGCGTATTCTGATCCATTTTTACTTTAAGATTTCCGTTTGCGAGACCTTTGATATCCATTGTATTTCCGCTGGGCTGCATTTCCAGAATTTTTTCAATAGCAAAATTGCTCACATCTGCGTCTACATAAAAATCTTTTGCAGACTTAAAAGTGGACTCGTTAATCTGTAAAGAACTTTCATCAGAATAGATCCTTAAATTCTGAATTTCAAAATCTGAAGTTCTCTTCCTATAAGTAATAGAATGATCAAGAACAGGATTGGTATCTACCGCCCATTTCACATTATTAAAGCTCACTTCAGTAGGTTCAAATCTGAAAACATAATCCCCAAAATCATTACTTGATTGATTAAAATTAACGGTATAGCTTTTCAGGTTATCTTCTATCTCATCCTGCGAACTCCCATGTTTGAAGCTTGTGGCAATTTTAAGTAAAGAATTGTTTTCATTTTTCCCCGTAAGTACAATGTCTTTAAGGATGTTTTTATTATATTCTAATCTGTTGATTTTCGCATACAATTGCTGATCAACATTAGCGGTATTAATGCGGATTTTCACACTATCTACCAAAGCACTGTCTCGCGTCATCACAAGACGGTCGTTGATTTTATAATTGGGGTTAGCTTCTGCCAAAGCACGGTCTGCATCTGTAACTTCCTGTTGCTTTGTCATGATGTATTTCATGGAAGCAGCATCTAAATCTAAAACTAAGTTATTGCTATCCCCATCATATTCTGCAGAAACTTCTGCACCAGTTGAAAGCTGTAAATCTGGCAAAAATAAAGCTACCAAACCTTGTTCTACGTTAAAATCAAGATTAAATCTCTGTCCACGGTATAATTTTCTTGGCGCCGGGCCGACTAATATTTTAGCCAAACCATTCTGCACCATTCCTGATAAATCGGCAAGATTAAATTTCCCTGAAATTTCCCCATCAATAGCTCCCGGTGCATCTACGTCTATTATTCTGTTGCCTCCTTCTACTCTAGTATTAAGCTTGGCATGAGGAATATTGTACTGCTTTCCTCCTGTAGCAAAATTCACGTTGTCAACGCTTACATCCAGACCAAGATCATTGATGTTTGACATGGCCATTTTCCCATTGATTTTTCCGCTTACTACTTGACGACCTTGTTGGCCAGTAAAATAATTAAGATTCAATTCTCTGATATTGGCATCTACGTCTGCAAATATTCTTGAGGTGCTGAAATCAATTAAACCTTTTACATCAGCTTTTACTTCCTCATCATTTACAGTAATGAGACCGTTATACTTTTTATGATCAAGCAAACCGTCAAGATAAAGATTGTTGATTTCTTTATCCATAATTTCTATGCTTGAAATCTGAGATTTCGTAGAAACCCTCATCGTATTAACATCAAAACTTTGTCCGTTGATATCAAATCTTCCAGAAATCAAACCTACGGCTTTACTTTTGGTAATGATGGAAGTATTAAGGTCTTTTACAACCGCCAAACCAGAATATTTAGGAATTGCAGAGCTGTAGTCTCTTAAAGAAAAATTGGTGATTTTTGCCTGCCCGATTCCGGTAATAAGATCTGCTGATGAAACAAACACTTCTTTCGGATTCACCCTTGCGCTTCCTTTGAATTTTAATTTACCAAAATCATCTGCAAAATTTTTCATTTTAGCAGAAATAAATTTTGGCATCATAGCCTTTAAATCTTTATAAGTAAAATCAGCAGAAAGCGAGTTGGTATCAATTAAAAAATTGCCTTTCAACAGATTTTTAACTTCCATATTCTTTGTTGCAATATTGACCTGCGGATTTCGTATCAAAAAATTATTGAGGGTAAAATTATTGAGTGGACCTGTCATCTTCCCAGAAACATTAAAAGGAATAAAATTATCCCAATTGGTAACAAAATAGCTAATATCATATCCGCTGATTTGGCTTCCCAACTTCATATCCATCTCCCATTTTACTTTATCAGCAAAATCTGCCCACGATCCTTTATTCAGATTAAATTTAATATTTCCTTGTAAAAGAGAATGATCCGTATTTAGAGTAAGGTCTTGTAGAAATAGAAAATCTTCAGTCATAGAAAAATCTGTAGAAAATGTCTCTACAAAATGAGATTTCCCCCATCTCTTGGTTGCAAACGAGAAATTATTAATGGTTGCATCAATGTTTACTCCATTTACTATTACTTTTGGCGCGATAAGATTAACATTGGTTGCGGTAAGCCATTTACCTGCTTCACCTGGAGAATTTTGATTGATAATGGAAACTTTAGAATTTAAAATTTCAAGTCTTGAATTTAATTGAAATGGAGGTTTTGAGGGGTCTTTTTTCTTACCGCTATCAAAAAGTTTAGTGAATCTTATAAAATTTGAAATACTGTCTCCTTTGTATGTAATGACTTTTATATCAGCATCAACCAATCTTAAACCATTGAAACTTAGAGAATTGTTTTTCCCAACATTGGTTGCAAGTGAAAACCAATCGGAGTTGGCTTTAAATTCTCTAGCTTTAATGAAATCAAGATTTTTATAATCTTTTATTTTTAAACCTTTAATTGTAACATCCCCGAAAAAATCTACTTCTACACTTTCCGTAGACATTTGGGCTTTAAAATCTCTGTTGACAATCTGCAAAGCCTGATTAGCAGCCCATCTTTTAGTAACAGGCAAATTAATTGCAATAAAAACAAGAATAACGATTGAGAAAACCGTCCAAAAAAGAATCAGTAATAATTTTGCCCACCAAGAGTAGCTTACCACGTCTTTTGCGGCTTGCTTTCCGAGTTCTTGGGCAGTATCTATGGGATGCTTAATAGCTTCAGTAGCAAAATCTGAAGCTTCCTTTACTGTTTCCTGAACATTTTCCACGGTTTTTTGCATCTGATCTTCCAGATTTTCACTTACCGATTTTTTGTTCTTATTTTCGTTATTATTCTCTAACTTTGCCATTATGATGAGCGACTCTATTATTTTAGGTATCGAATCGTCTTGCGACGACACTTCAGCAGCGATTATCAAAGGAAATACCATTCTCTCCAACATTGCAGCCAATCAGGAAATTCACAATGAATATGGCGGTGTAGTTCCGGAACTCGCTTCCAGAGCACATCAGCAAAACATTATTCCTGTTGTTGAAAAATCTTTCGTCAAAGCAAATATACAACAAAATGCAATCTCTGCCATAGGATTCACTAGAGGTCCTGGACTTTTGGGTTCGCTACTTGTGGGTACATCTTTTGCAAAGTCTTTAGCCATGAGCCTGAACGTACCTTTGATAGAAGTAAATCATCTTCAGGCACATATTCTTGCACATTTCATAGACGATGCCAATCCTACACCTCCTCCGTTTCCGTTTTTGTGTCTTACCGTAAGCGGCGGACACACCATGATTGTTTTGGTAAAAGATTATTTTGAAATGGAAATCATCGGAAAATCTATAGACGATGCAGCCGGTGAAGCTTTTGATAAAATAGGAAAAATATTAAATCTAGATTATCCTGCAGGACCAATTATTGATCAATTGGCAAAAGAAGGAAATCCTAATGCATTTCAGTTTAATAAACCACGGCTTGAAAATTATGATTACTCGTTCAGCGGTGTAAAAACTTCGGTTTTGTACTTCATTCAGAAAGAAGTGAAGAAAAACCCTAATTTTATTAAAGAAAACATGAATGATCTTTGTGCTTCGGTACAAAAATGTATCGTTGAAATTTTGATCAATACATTGCAGAAGGCATCGAAAGATCTAAATATAAAAGACGTTGCCATTGCAGGTGGAGTTTCCGCCAATTCCGCTTTAAGAAAAGTAATGCAGGACAATCATGAAAAACTAGGCTGGAATATTTACATCCCGAAATTCGAATACACAACTGATAATGCCGCAATGATTGCAATGGTAGCTCAATTGAAATTTGAAAGAGGAGAGTTTACTGATTTGAGAACTACAGCGATTTCAAAATACGATTTGTAATTTTTTTTTTGAAATTATTACTTAAAAATAAAACAAAGACTTAAAATAACATCTACAAATGAAAATATTATTAGAAGAAAAAGTACTGGGAACACAATCTAAAAAAAACTCAAAATATTATTGGGTTTTGGAAACTGTGACAGGAAAAAATGAAGTTACGGTAGCACCGGAAGGAGAAGATTATCTAATGATAAGTTCAGAAACAGGATTTATTCAGAATATAAAGGAAGAAATTATTGAAAAAATTAATGCTGAAAATGTCTTCAGCTTTGATTTTGAGCCAAAAGAGGGAGATTATTTATCTATCAAAAACAATTTAAGGAAAAACGAATATTTGAATTTGATTTTCATGAATAATAGTTGGATTGAAGAAATCTACACTTGCTCATACAGAGATTGTGAAGGCGATATTTATACAACAATAAAAACCGGAGTAGCATTTTTGAGTGATAATGAAATTGCATTTTAAAAAATCATTTATTTAAAAAATTTAAGCAAGCTCGAAATATCTAAATATGAAACTTTTTTTTGGCGAAATAGATAACGGAAAAGCACTCATCAACGAAGAAGAACAGCAACACATCGTAAAAGTTCTTCGGATGAAAGATGGCGAGCAAATTCATATAACCGATGGAAAAGGAAATGTGGCTTCCGGAAAATTAATTATTGAAGGTAAAAAAGCAGGAATTGAGGTAACCGAGATCAAAACGGGAACTGCAGATTTCAGTACGAAACTTCACATTGCGATTGCTCCAACTAAAAACATTGACCGTATTGAATTTTTTGTTGAAAAAGCCGTTGAAATGGGAATCTCTGAAATTACCCTTCTTCAAACCGAAAAAACAGAGCGTAAAAATTTAAACATTGATAAAATAAAAAAACAGGCGATTGCTGCATCAAAACAAAGCCTGAGATTTCATTTTCCAATTATTAATGATTTGGTTAAACTTCCTGATTTTCTAAAAAATGTAAATTCTGATACTACTTTTGTAGCGCACTGCAACGAAAATTTAGAAAGAATTAATTTAAATGAAATTCCAAAACTAGAAAGCTACACATTTCTGATCGGTCCAGAAGGAGATTTTTCAGATAAAGAAATTTTGTTTTTAGCTGAAAAAGGAATTAAAGCAGTTTCTCTCGGAAACCAAAGATTGAGAACGGAAACGGCCGGAGTTTTTGTTGCTGCGTGGAATTATGAGAAGATGATTTAATCACCTTCACCCTCTACCTCAGCCTTTGTTTGTACAAACTTACCTTTTTTGAATTCATACGTAAAATAGTAATACGTAACAGGACCTGCGTGGTAACTTGATGTAATTTCTTTACTCTTTTTATTTGCAACTGGATTTATAATTTTACTAAAAGAGGGTGAAAATTTATACTTTCCAGAATTTTTATCATAAAGCCATAAATAGTACGACTGATCGACCATTCCTACCCGATTAATCAGTTTAAAATCATTATAGGCATCAAAATTCCAATCTTCATTACAAGAAAAATCGACTTCGTAGTCATGAAATACAAGTGTAGAATCTTTATCAATTTTTAGTTGTTGAAATAATTTGCCGGATTTCAAAATATTTACTTTTGTAAAATTGATCATCCCACTTTTCTCTTCTTCGCAGAAAACCTTGTATTCAAAACCGTTTCCTTTTTTTGAAAGAGTATATTTTCTTACAATTTGTGACCTTTCTTTCTCTTCTTCTTTCTGAATTTTTAAAATTTCTTCGTCAGATAGTTTATCTTCTTTATTCTTCGAAATTAATGAAGAATCTTGTATGATTTTGGGAACAACAAGTTTTGATTTTTTCTCTTTTTGACAGGAAAAGATAAAAAATAAACCAATCAACAGTATTATGTTTTTCATTGAATGAAATCATGAATTTTCTCTTAAATACTTCGCTAAAATCTGCTTACCACTTTTTATAGAATTCACTGCCCACCGAATTTTCATTTTCAGCAATTTTTCTTCATTCAGTTTATAATCAATAGTAGATTTCATAAGCTTTTGCTTTAGCTCATACATACAAATAGAGGCAGCAACAGAAACATTAAAACTTCTTGTAAAACCATACATTGGGATGGCTAAAGTTTCATCAGCAAAATCTAAAATTTCCTGAGAAACACCTTCCATCTCGGTTCCGAAAACAAGAGCAATGGGTTCTGTAATTTCATATTCTGGAAGCATTTTGGCATTATTTTCCAACGAAACAACAACGATTTTATAGCCTCTATCTTTAATTTTCTGAAAAGATTCCATATTTCGGGGAAGTTTTTCTACTTCAACCCAAGTGTCTGCACCTTTCGTGACTTTCAAATTCGGCTCAAAATTATTTTCTTCCTGCAAAGCCACTACTTTATGAAAACCACAAGCTTCCACAGATCTTACAATGGCAGCAGCATTTCTGAATTGATACACATCTTCTAAAACTGGAAGCACAAAATCTGAACTTTCCGGAGCAAAATGTTCTATCTTTCTCAATCTTTCTTCCGTTAAAAACTGTTTTAAATACTCGTAAGTTTTCGCTAATTCTTCCATCTATTTTCAAATCTTTGCAAATTAACGTAATTTTGAAATTCTGAACCTGAAAAGAAACTCAAAATCTTTAATTTAAATTAAAAAATGAAGCGAAAAGTCCTTCTCATTTATACCGGTGGAACAATTGGTATGGAAAAAGATTACGAAACCGGAAGCCTTCGTGCCTTTGATTTTGGAAATATTTTTGAGAAAATGCCCGAAATGAAGCTCATGGAATGTGAAGTTTTTGTACATCCTTTTGCGCAGCCGCTGGACTCTTCCGACATGGGGCCAGAAGAATGGAGAATGATTGCCAATTTGGTTTCTGACAACTATAAAAAATATGACGGATTTTTGATTCTTCACGGAACAGACACCATGTCTTACACCGCATCTGCATTGAGTTTTATGCTGAAAGGTTTAAAGAAACCTGTGATTCTTACCGGCTCCCAACTTCCTATCGGCGACCTAAGAACGGATGCTAAAGAAAATCTTCTAACGAGTTTGTATTACGCGAGTTTATATGAACAAAACGAAGCGGTGATTCAGGAAGTTGCGATTTATTTCGAATATAAATTATTGAGAGGAAACCGTACTTTAAAATATTCTGCGGAGTATTTTGACGCCTATTCTAGTCCAAACTACCCTATTTTAGGACAATCTGGAGTTCATTTGAAAATTGAAAAAGACAATCTTTTCCGTTGCGATGAGAAAATTGAATTTCATGTAGATGAACATATTTCAGAAGATGTATTATTCTGGAGAATTTTCCCGGGGATGAAACTGAATCATTTTAAAGAAATTCCTAAAATGAAAGTATTGATTTTGCAGGTTTTTGGTTCGGGAACGATTTTCAGCAGTGAAAATACGTTGAAAACATTACAACAAATCAAAAATAACGGAACTGAAATCGTAGTAGTAAGTCAGTGCATTTCAGGTGGAATATCGTTTGGCAAATATGAGAATAGTAATATTTTTGTGAAAATTGGCGCCATCAGTGGACGGGATATGACTGCTGAAGCAGCTATTACAAAAGCAATGCATTTAATTGGCAATTCAAATTACAAAGGGAGTTTCGCAGATAATTTTTCGAGAAATATTTGTGGAGAAATAAGTGAATCTGGAGATTAAGAATTTGTAAATTCAATAAAATACCGTACTTTTGCAGTCTTCAAAATAGAGAGGTGTCCGAGTGGTTGAAGGAGCTACCCTG
This sequence comes from Chryseobacterium piscicola, assembly GCF_900156685.1. Taxonomy (GTDB): domain Bacteria; phylum Bacteroidota; class Bacteroidia; order Flavobacteriales; family Weeksellaceae; genus Chryseobacterium; species Chryseobacterium piscicola. The sequence continues at coordinate 151,837 of NZ_FTOJ01000005.1, read as the reverse complement.
GAAAGGTAGTATGCGGGTAACTGTATCGAGGGTTCGAATCCCTTCCTCTCTGCAAAAAACGCTGTAAATAACTAATTTACAGCGTTTTATTTTTACAGGTGCTAAATTAGGTGCTAATTTACAAGTTTATGCCCTACATAATTTTTTGCACAATGGGTATAGTGTTGATCGTATGCAAAATAATACTATCCCAATTTAAAATTAAACTAATTTCATCGCTAATTCGATTTTTTATAAATTTGGAGTAAGTGATAATATGCTTTTCCATATGACAAAAGAATCTGAAATTGAAAACGCTTTAATACAGAAGTTAATTGATTTAAAATACATCTACCGTCCAGAAATAACTGACAGAAAATCGTTAGAGCAAAACTTTAGAAACAAATTTGAGGAACTTAACCGTGTCCATTTGACAGATTCTGAGTTTTTAAGACTTAGAGAAGAAATTATCAGTCCAGATGTTTTTTCAGCTTCTAAAATTTTACGTGAAAAACAATATTTTCAGCGTGAAGACGGTACACCTTTACATTACACATTAGTAAATATAAAGGATTGGTGTAAAAATGATTTTGAAGTTATTAGTCAATTGCGAACAAATACGGAAAACAGCCATCATCGATACGACGTTATTTTGTTGATAAACGGTTTACCTATTGCTCAAATCGAATTGAAAAAATTAGACATTTCACCTAGAAAAGCAATGCAGCAAATTGTTGACTATAAAAATGAACAAGGGAATGGATATGGAAACTCTTTACTTTGTTTTATGCAGCTTTTTATCGTAAGCAACAGAAGCAATACCTACTACTTTGCCAACAATAAAAACCAACACTTTCAATTCAATGCTGATGAACAATTTTTACCTGTCTATGAACTAGCAGATGAAAGGAATAAACCAATAAAAGACTTAGCAAATTTTACTGAGAAGTTTCTTAGCAAATGTACTTTAGGTGAATTGGTGAGTAAATATATGGTTTTGGTTGAAAGTGAGCAGAAGATATTGGTAATGCGCCCTTATCAAATTTATGCTGTAAAACGTATTGTAAATTGTATAGAAGAAAACCGTGGGAATGGTTACATTTGGCATACTACAGGAAGTGGAAAAACATTGACTTCTTTCAAGGCTTCTACTCTACTCAAAGATAATCCAGATATTGAAAAATGTTTGTTTGTGGTTGACAGAAAAGATCTTGACCGCCAAACCCGTGAAGAATTTAACAAATTTCAGGAAGGAAGTGTAGAAGAAAACACCAATACCGAAACTTTGGTAAGGAGATTACTATCAACTGATTATGCGGATAAAGTAATTGTAACTACAATTCAAAAATTAGGTTTGGCGTTAGATGGTTCGCAAAAGAAAAATTACAAGGAGCGTTTACAGCCATTAGCCAATAAACGAATTGCTTTTATTTTTGACGAATGTCATCGTTCCCAATTTGGCGATAATCACAAAGCCATTCGTAACTTTTTTCCAAAAGCTCAATTATTTGGCTTTACCGGAACTCCCATATTCGAGAAAAATTCGACTTACATTCAGCGAAACGGAGAAGAGGCAAAATACAAAGAAACCAAAGATATTTTTCAACAGGAATTACACGCTTATACTATAACAAACGCTATTGACGATAGGAATGTATTAAAATTTCATATAGATTATTTCAAAGGAAATGGAGAACAAAATCCAAAGCCAGGCGAAGCCATTTCTCAACAAGCTATTGTAGAAGCTATTTTGACAAAACATAATGCTGCTACTAACCAACGAAAATTCAATGCTATTTTGGCAACGTCTTCTATCAGTAGCGCAATAGAATATTATCGTTTGTTTAAAAACATTCAAGAAAAGAAGCGTATCCTAAGCGAAGTCGAAGGACACGATTTTGTTCCGCTTAATATTGCCTGTGTTTTTTCGCCACCAGCACAATTAATTGCAAAAGAAGGTGACCCAAAAAGTCAGAAAAATGCAGCGGATGTAAAGCAACTTCAAGAAGATTTAACACAAGAAAGAGAAGATAATAAACAAAACCCTGAAGAAAAGAAATCTGCATTAATGGAGATTATTGCAGATTACAATAAGCAATTCAACACGAATCATACTTTTAATGAATTTGATTTGTATTATCAAGATGTTCAACGTAGAATTAAAGACCACAAGTATAGTAATAAAGAATATGCTCACAAAAATAAAATTGATATTACCATTGTGGTCGATATGCTTTTAACAGGCTTTGATTCAAAGTATCTTAATACTTTGTATGTTGATAAAAATCTAAAATACCACGGTTTGATTCAAGCCTTTTCACGTACAAATCGTGTGCTGAATGATAGTAAACCTTATGGCAATATTTTGGATTTTCGTTCACAACAAGAATCAGTGAACCAAGCAATTACCTTGTTTTCTGGTATAAAAGATGATAGCAAAGCTAAAGAAATCTGGATGGTTGACCCTGCTCCTATTGTAATTAATCAATACAAAGAGGCAGTTGAAAAGCTTGGTAATTTTATGCAGAATCAAAATTTGGTTTGTGAACCGCATGAAGTATATGGATTAAAGGGTGATGCGGCACGGATTACATTTATTAAGAACTTTAAAGAAATTCAAAAACTAAAAACCCAACTCAATCAATATACCGATTTGAATGATGAGCAAAAAAATATCATTGAGCAAATTTTACCTACAGATAAACTGCAGGAATTCCGAAGCTCTTACATAGAAACAGCGAAACAATTGCGGAAAATTCAGCAACAAGAGGGCGACAATGCTCCCGAAGAAATACAACAACTTGATTTTGAGTTCGTATTATTTGCTTCTGCAATTATTGATTATGACTACATAATTAAATTAACTGCTGAAAATTTAGGTAAAAAACCGGGCAAGCAAAAAATGACCAAAGAGGAAATCAAAAGTTTGCTCAAATCAAACTCCAACTTAATGGATGAAGAGGAAGATATGTCCGAATACATTGATAGTTTAGATTGGAGCGTAGGACAAAGCGAGGAGGAGCTTCGAAAAGGTTACGAAACTTTTAAAGACAACAAATACAATAAAGAATTAGCAACAATTGCCCATAGCTACGGTTTACAAACAACAAGCTTAAAAGATTTTGTTGATGATATCATTAGCAGAATGATTTTTGACGGAGAAAAGTTGACCGATTTATTAGAGCCTTTAGATTTAGGTTGGAGAGAACGCAGCCGTATTGAAAATGAATTAATGACTGCATTAGTACCACAATTGAAAAAATTAGCCGGAGTCAATGAAATCTCCGGGTTAGCAGCTTATGAGTAAAAAGAATCATATTGTTAATAATGCTTATAGATGCACAAAACTGCAACGAAGCCTAACGGTTTTTGCATGGGAATATAATGTACAAAAATGTAAATATGAATTACAAACTTTAGTTTTGAACAAAATAAAAGCCGCAGAAAATAATGATGAAGAATAAAAAACAAAAACTAATACCCAAATTGCGATTTCCCGAGTTTAAAAATGAGGAAAATTGGACTATAAAAAGACTTGCTGATTTTGATAATTTGCCAAGTGGTGATGGTGACTGGATACTTTCAAAAGACATATCTTCAAATGGAAGTTATAAAATAGTTCAGCTTTCAAGTATTGGATTTGGAAGTTTTAAAGAAAAAGTCCTCAAAACAATATCTGAAGAAACATTTTTAGAGTTAAACGGAACACCAATTGAAAAAGGGGATCTCTTAATAAACAGGATGGTTGACGCTAATAAAATCAATTGTTGCATCTTCCCTTACGAAGGTAAATATGTAACTAGTGTTGATGTTTGTTGGATAAGACAAAACCCGTATATCAACAATTATTTTTTAATGAGCTTGTTATCTACTGGAGATAATCAAATTAAACTATTAAGTCTTTCAAGTGGAGCTGGAAGAGTAAGAATTAGTAAAAGTAATTTGTTTGAGAACTTTTTTTTCCCATTACCTAAAAACCAAAAAGAAGAGCAAAAAATTGCTTCCTGCTTGTCTACTTTAGACGAAGTAATTACGGCACACTCTCGAAAGTTGAACTTGCTCAAAGATCATAAAAAAGCATTGATGCAAAACCTTTTTCCTCAGAAAGGTCAAAAAGTACCCAACTTCCGCTTTCCAGAATTTAAAAATAATGGGGATTGGGTGAAGAAAAAATTGGGAGATAAAGATGTTGCATTTATAGTAAACGAAAAAATTCCAATTGAAACGCTGAACGTAAGTACGTACATTAGCACAGAAAATATGTTAGCTGAATTTAATGGTGTTTCGATGGCTTCCAATCTTCCATTATTTGGCAATTTTACCAAGTTCAAAAATGATGACATTCTTATTTCGAACATCCGCCCTTACTTAAAAAAAGTATGGAAAGCAAACAAAATAGGAGGCGCTTCAAATGATGTTATTGTATTTCGCGCAAAGGAGAAAGTTATTAGTGAATTTTTGGAATTCATTCTTAAAAATGAGGTATTTATAAATTATGTAATGGAAAGTGCAAAGGGTGTGAAAATGCCTCGTGGTGACAAAGATTCAATGTTACAGTATCCTATTTTTATTCCATCAAAAAAAGAACAACAAAAAATTGCTTCCTGTCTTTCAACAGTAGATGAACTGATAACTGTCCAAAAAGCAAAAATAAAACAATTAAAAATACATAAAAAGGGAGTTATGCAGGGGCTTTTTCCTAAAATGAGTGAATAATATGAGTGTCCAAAAGAAATTATATAAATATAAAACATTGAAAAATGTGGCAGTGAGACTAAGAGATGATTTGAACAATCATCACTTCGTTTTACTCTATGCTTACAATGGAACAGGCAAAACACGACTTTCGATGGAGTTCAAAAACATAAGTAAAAAGCGTAATAAAAATCCACAAACGGATACATTGTATTATAACGCTTTTACAGAAGACCTTTTCCATTGGAACAACGATTTAGATAATGACATTGAAAGACATCTAATTATAAATACTAAGTCTGCATTTTTTGATGGATTTAAGGAACTAGCGTTAGATGAAAAAATTTTTGCTTATTTGGAACGTTATGCCGACTTCAATTTTGACCTTGATTTTATAAAGGAAACTATTTCATTTAATAAACAAGTAAAAAATCCTAAATTTAGACCTAATTCTGGTGAACCAGAGTATATTATTCAACCCGATATTAAGGTTTCTAGGGGTGAGGAAAATATTTTCATTTGGTGTATTTTCCTTGTCTTAATTGAACTCGTAATTGATGATGATGGAGATGGACCTTACAATTGGGTGAAAAATATTTACATAGACGACCCAATTTCATCTCTTGACGATAACAACGCCATTGCAGTGGCAAGTGATTTAGCCAAACTTCTTAAAAAAGGTAAAGACAAAATAAAAGTAGTTATTTCTTCTCATCATTCATTGTTCTACAACGTAATGTATAACGAGCTAAAGAAGATTGAGCATAAAAGTCATTTTCTGCACAAGAATGGAACAGAAGGATATATTTTGAGAGCAACTGAGGAGACACCATTTTTTCATCACGTAGCAATGCTAACAGAATTAAAGAAAGTTTCTGAAAATGGCAAGATTAACACTTATCATTTCAATATGTTAAGGGCTATTTTAGAAAAAACATCTACATTCTTCGGAAGTGACGACTTTTCAAATTGTATCAAAGGGGTTAATGACGAAGTACTTTTTTCCAGAGCACTTAACTTATTAAGTCATGGGAAATATTCGATCTATCAACCTGTAGAAATGAATGAAGATAATAAAGATTTATTCAGAAAAATATTGAAAGTATTTACGGATAAATATGAATTTGAATTACCTGAAATACTGGCATAAAACAGAAATAATGACACAAAAAGACCAATATAAAATAATAGGCGATACACTTTGGGATATTGCAAATGACCTTAGAGGCGCAATGAATCCGGATGATTTTCGGGATTATATGCTTTCATTTCTATTCTTGAGGTATCTATCTTTTAACTATGAAGAAGCCGCAAAGAAAGAATTAGGAAAAGAATACCCTGAAAGTCCATCAAAAGAGGAAAAATTAGATTTCCGTGTTCCACCACCTTTGGCACTTTGGTACGATGATAACGAAGCAGATGTAAAGGATTTTGAAAAACTTATGCGTAAAAAAGTGCATTATGTAATTGAGCCACAATATTTATGGAGTAACATTACTGAATTAGCACGTACGCAAAACGGAGATTTATTAGAAACTCTCCAGAATGGATTTCGATATATTGAAAATGAGTCTTTTGAAAGTGCATTTAAGGGATTATTTTCGGAGATTAATCTCAGTTCTGAAAAATTGGGAAAAACCTCAAAAGATAGAAATGATGCTCTTTGTAAAATAATTGGTAAAGTAGCAGAAAGCGTTGCTGAATTTTCACCTGATGTGGATACACTTGGAAATGCTTATGAATATTTAATTGGGAAGTTTGCTGCAGGTTCTGGAAAAAAGGCAGGAGAGTTTTATACTCCGCAACAAATTTCAACAATCCTTTCACGTATAGTTATTTTGGATTCTCAAAATCCAGAAGCAGGACCAAAAATAAAATTGGATAAAGTGCTGGATTTCGCTTGTGGCTCTGGCTCTTTACTTCTAAATATACGAAAAAAAATAATAGATAAAGGAGGAAAAATAGGAAAAATATTCGGTCAGGAAAAAAACGTAACCACCTACAACCTTGCCCGAATGAATATGCTGTTGCACGGTGTGAAAGATACTGAGTTTGAAATATTTCACGGCGATACTTTGCTCAACCAATGGGATATACTCAACGAAATGAATCCAAGCAAAAAAATGGAATTCGATGCTATCGTTGCAAATCCTCCTTTCAGTTTGCGATGGGAACCTAATGATACTTTGTCAGAAGATTTCCGTTTTAAAAGCCATGGTTTAGCACCCAAATCAGCAGCCGATTTTGCTTTCTTATTACACGGTTTTCATTTTTTAGGAAAAGAAGGAACAATGGCTATTATTTTGCCACACGGTGTATTATTCAGAGGTGGCGCAGAAGCCCGAATTCGAGAAAAATTATTGAAAGACAATCATATTGATACTGTCATTGGATTACCATCTAACCTTTTTTATTCAACAGGTATTCCTGTTTGCATTTTGGTGCTTAAAAAGTGTAAAAAACATGAGGATGTTTTGTTCATAAATGCTTCGGAGCAATATCAACCAGGAAAAAGACAAAATTCTTTAGGAGAAAATCATATTGATAAAATTGTAGAAACTTATCAGCTTCGTCCAGAGCACATCGAAAGATATGCACGAAGAGTACCCATAGAAGAAATCGAAAAGAATGCCTACAACCTCAATATCTCAAGGTATGTAAGCACAGCTGAAGACGAAGTACAGATAGATTTAGCAAAGGTAAATACCGATTTAATAGAAATCAATAAACTTATTGATTCAAAAACTAAGGAGCATAATCAGTTCTTAAGTGAACTGGGCTTAAATAAAATTTAATTTTTGTCAAAAAAATCATTTTTTGTACATTTTTAAACTACTATATTTGCTTTAGAAAAATAAAAAATCAACGTAAAGCGTAAGTTATCGTTTGGGTTTCTGAAAACCGCTAATTTTCAAAGACTTCCCACAATGATACTTACGCCCACGTCATCTATGGCGTGGGCTGTAAGTTCATATTCGGAAGTCGGGTTCTTAGCGGTACCTCAGAAACGGATGGATTACTGCAGTTCCACGCTTTCCTTTTTAGAAATTAACCAGTACGAGGAACGGTACAAAAAACTTCATCAATATGAAAAAATTTGTAAAAATTCTGAGTACAATAATCCTGTTTTCATTTTCAATTTTCCATGCTCAACAAATTAAAGTACTTGAACCCTATTATTTGAAAGATGGAAAATCAGAACAGTTCGAAAAAGCCACTGCAAAAATTGAAGCTAAAGCAATTGGAATGGGTTATGGAGGGGTTAATAACTATCTCACTATTTTTAATAGTAAACACTCTACTGTCCGGTTCAAAAATAATGAAATTCCAAAGTTCTATATTAAATTACCAGATAACGCATTTTCAGAAAGCATAACGATAGTAAAAGCTGATAAAGTAAAAGAAAGCAAAACATATCGCCGTTTTGTACAGTCCGGAGTTTCTGCAGGTGGAACAAAAGACATGTCAAAATATCAGATTGTTTTGCCACTAAAAACCACAGAAAACAGCGTCTATGAAATTATTATTCCACAAAACCTAGAAGCTGGAGAATATTCTTTTGTAATCAATTCAGGTGTACAATATGACCCTTTTACAAATCCAATGGAGAAAAAGCTATTCTGCTTTGCTATTGAACCTTAATTTAAAATACTAAAAACATGAAAAAATTACCCTTAGATAAAAAGACTATTCAAGAATTCTTTATTTGGTTGGCTTTTGATAAGACAACTACATTTGATGATTTACAAATAAAAGCAGACAATGCAGAAGAAATAAAATTAGGAGATTTTATAGCAAATTATTCACATAACAATTCGGACTATACACATGATGAATTGATGGGAAAAATTGTAAAATATTACACCCAGTTGCATGATGATGATTTTTCTATTCTTTATCAGCATTGTCAAGCTTTCTGCGAGTTATTTGAAGGAAATGACGACAAAGTATTCGCTAATGACATTTTAAGCGAAATAAAGTATGCAAGTGAAAAAATAGAATATGCAAAGGTGATACAATTAGAAACTTGGAATTAATCCGAATTAGTCAATACTTAATCTGACAATTATTATCAGTTTGAATCGCTTTACAATAGGTATTCTAAATTCCTAAATTTCTATTATTGAAAGCTTCCTTCTTAAAATCCTGAAGTAAATCTTCTATATGAGCAGGAAGCTCTATTTCGTTTATTTGTAAATTAGAACCAACCAGCAAAAATTCAAACATACCATTCACATTAATTTTAACCTGAATATCAGCAGACTGTAGTTCGTTTTGCAAATGATGGAAATAAATAATATGGTCTTTACGAATTACAGTGGAGACATAATCTATAAATCTTTGCCTTTTTTCGATATTAAAGTTCTGGGTTTCAATAATTTTTTTCTTATTTTCTTTTTTATATTTATTAAATCTCACAAGAAAATCCGTAGGAAAAAATGACAAAATATCCTTTGTGATTTTATGTTCTGCTTTTGATGATTTACGTTGATAATTGTGTTTCGTTCGAACAAGAAGCATTTCAACTTTTTTCAACTTTTTCTCCGTCTTATTAATCTCTTTTTGCTCTCTAAATAATACATTTTTAATTTTCACTTTAAAAAGTCTTGCTTCGACAGGATTGGCTTTCCATTCTTTCATGGGAATACGCTTCGCTTTTAGCGATTTTGACAAATCTATTCCACATCCTTTCTGCCAATCTTTTACAAATTTTTTAACATAGCCAAGTTTTGACATTGCTGGGTCTTTACGATTAGTGGCGTCTGTCAAAATCCTTTCGGAATAATATAGATGTCCATGTGAGTTTTCAATTACTTCACCATCCTTTCCTCCATGAAAGCAAAATGTAAAATGATGTTTTTTACCAAATTTAGATTCTAAAAAATGCTGAATGAAATCTTCTTTTTGTTGCTGAGTCCATTCGTTTGGGAACATTAGAATTAATTTGCTTAGAACTTTCCCATTTTTTCTTTTAGAGTATTCGAAATTTTCAATCTTCTGCCATTTCTTTTTCAGGAATTTTACATTGGCGGTCGTTCTATCCACAAAGCCAAGCTCATTATCATAAATACGATAACATTCTCTCTTTCGAGTACCATAACTAATTGAATCGACTGTTGACATTTTTTTGTTACTTTTTTCTAAAAAGTAGCCCGTGTGAAGTTTTATTGTGAAGTGTAGCGGAACTTTAAAACTTCCTAAGGGCGTTATCTCTTTTTACGCATCTTGCTTATTACTTTTTTCTGCAAATAGTTTATCGTCTATGTACACGGTGATTTTTGACCAATTCTTTTCATCAATTAAAATTTTGCGCAAAGTTTCCCAGTTTTCAGTAAACAATGTTCCACCAAAAGTGTAGAAGGTATTCAGTCTTTTTTTACGACGTTCATTAATGGCAGATTGCTTTAATCTGGCTTCTTCAGCCAGAAGTTTCTTTTTCTTTTCTTGAATTTCAGCCAAACGTTCATCTTTCGTTTTTCTTTTACGTTTGGGTTGTAGATTATGGTTGTCGTAGTTTTCCATTTTTTTGTCTTTTATTTGGATAAAATTTGGTTTTGTGGATTTCGAGAAATGAGATACTCGTTTAGGTCTTTGTATTGATTTCCCATAATATCTCTTCGGTCAACTGCATATTGAAATTCCGATAGAATTTTCTCAGTAGTTTCATTGCCTGCTTTATCATAATCAAGGAGAAGAATAATTTTAGAATATGAGTTTTCATTTAGATATTTCTGTGCTTTATCAAACATAGAGGTAGAATTCATAATCAAGAAATCCGACTTTACAGTTGGATAGAGAACCAAAAAGCTCAAATAGTCAAAAAAGCCTTCTATTACGATAATTTTTGAAAAACCATTTTCCACAGTTGTTATATCTTTTCCAGAACAACCTTTGAAAGCAGAAGAACGTAATTCGTAAAAATTTTTAGTATTTGACTTGAAACCAATAGAATAAAAAATCGAATTTTGATTTGGAACTTTGTAGTGTATCTCACATACATATTTCCAAAATTCTTCTGTGACTCCCCTAGAAAGTAAATAGTTCTTAAGTGGATAACTAAAAAGTGGAATGACGTTTAGAATTTTGACATTGGTTTTGTATTTTATTTCAACGTTTTCAATTTTTAACGCATCCAATGAAAAAAGATATTCCAACGCTTCTTCAGTTGAGCAATTCAAAAACAATTCGGTTAAACTAACTACATCATATTTTGTGTTGTTCCTACCTAAATCCGTAGCAAATAAAGAATCGAAAAATGTAATAAGGCTTGGATTCTTATCTTCACGATAAAAAGCATGATATAGTTTTCCATTTTGAAAAGATTTTGCGGGTCGCAACCCGAAACTTTGCATCAAAAAATGTATCGGAATCAATTTTTTCGCTTCAAGACAGTTTTTTTTTCTTTTCATAGCCAGTTTAAATTTGAGACAATATCCATTTTTCATCAGCATTACTACACAGAGTAAAGACGCATTAAAAACTAATTATCAATTGATTACGAATTTCAATATTTTATATTTTTATCCACAATTATTATTTTTTTTATAGAAATTAATAATATTAAAAACATTATTATAATTAAGTGCAACAAAGAAGAACCATATAAACTCAACATATTCAATACTTTAAAAATAATTATTAGTCAAAAACTTGAGATAATATCCTCAATGTTTGAGATAATATCCATTTTCCTTGAGATATTATCCGAAAAAATTGAAATAATATCTTACTTTATTGAGATAATATCCTAAATACTTGAGATAATATCACTGTTTTTCTAAATGTTCAAAAACAGCTTTAATAAAGTCATCTCCTTGGAGTTTTTTGTCAATTTTTCTTTTGATTTTTTTTGAGAATTCTTCATATCCTTGAACTTCATAAAACTTTTTAATGATTCTCATATTCTGATCGCTGAGATTTCTTGATTTTCTTAAATATTTTAATGCTCGATAAATTTTTAATTTATCAACAGAACTAAATTTCTCATCTTCTCCGACAGATTTCTTCGTGTAATAAATATTGATTGCGAATTCACCTTTTTCATTTGAGTAGTTGAAGCTCCAGTCGTTCAAAGAATCTAAATCTAACTTTACAGGAATCAGAAAATCTCTTTCAAAAATAGCTGGAAATCGATATTTTCTGATTGGAATACAAAGCTCTTTTAAAATCTTTTCAAAAGATTTTTTTAAGAATCCCTGCTTTTTATATTTTAATAAAAAAAGTAAAAATCTCAATGTATTTGGAGTTGATGCTAAATAAGGCAAATCACTTTTCACCTGAAAGAAAGGTTTTAAATCAAAAAGTATTTTAACTACCGCTTTATCCATTTCGAAGTACACAAATCGACTATTCCACTTAGGATTTAGTATAAAAAAGACAGCTTGAAAGCCTTCAATAGATGTATCTTTCAATCTAAATGATTTAATCGTAGCTAACTCAACTAATGCATCATGTATTGCTTCATTCCGCATTTTTCGTTTCTCATTTATAAATTTCATAGGAATTTGAATGGAAATCAATCCCTCGTTTGCCCAACCATCAAACTGATCATCAAAAGAAAGCTGCTTACTATTTTGATCTAAAAAAGATAGTTTTGGAGAAATGAAGAGCGACTGCTTTTCTTTCAAAGCAGAAAGAATAACTATGAAAATCCGCTGCTGAATAATAGTCGTATCATGAGTAACAAGAGCATCACGAAGATCTTTAGAAATTATTATTTTCTTTCTTTTAACAGGTTGAAACACGAAATCATTATCCATTTTTATCTCTTATATTTAAGAGATTTTACGTCCTGCAGAGCTGACATCAAATCCAAATGATTGATACGGTAAAATCGTCCTATTTTCTCAGCTTTAATATTTCCTTTCAGGACATGGGAGCGTACGGTTTGATAATCCAACTTCAAAATGTCAGAGGCTTCCTTGAAAGAGTAGAATTTCTTCTTGAGTTCTAGTTCCGGCTCTTTCTGAATAGAATACAGAAGTTGCTTTACTTCGTTTATTTCATCAAGAATGATTTGAAAGGGATTTGTTGTTTGCATAGATTTCCGTTTGAATTCTCTGCAAATATTGAAAATCATTAATATTAATCTATGGATTTTAGTAAATCCAATAAAATTTAATAATCAATCATAAATTCATCATATAAATCTTCAAATAATTTTTCCTCTTCGTATTTCGTTGCATACGGAGTTCCATTTGATAATGAAGAAGTTGAAATAGAGTAATTGAATGAATCTAGCATATATTGGGCTATTTTTATATCTGTAACGTTTTTAATTATGCCCTTTTTCTTTAACATTGCAATAATTCCAGCTAAAAATGTTCTTTTTATGGAAAGAATGTCGTTTTTATCCAAATAGGAATTATTTTGTAATACACTTTTAAAACGTTGAAAATATTCGACTTTAGAAAAAATATTAACATCGGAATTATCTTCATACCCAATATTATCCTTAAAATATTTAACTTCTAAAAATTCTGAAAAATCATTCAAAAAATCACGTTGTAATTTTGCAGTAAAATTATCTGTTTTTGTTAAATTTCTAATTAAATTTTCAGTGACAGTAAATACTTTTTGCTCAAAACTCATTCCCTGAAAATTTTCAAAATCTTTAAAGTAATTGTAAAATGTATTTTCATTTTTATGAATTTTCAAATTTTTAAACTCATAACTTCTTAAATCTATTACTTGTTTAGTAGAAGCTCCATCCAATGCAGCTTTAACCATTTGTCTAAATTGCGTTGGCAATTTTTTTCCAGTTTTAAATAGAATTTTAAATGAATTTATATCGTATAGAAAATTCTTAAATGTTTCTGTTTGTTTAATTTGATTAATCATTTGCTGCTATTTAAAAACTTCGTTCATGTAATTAATTTTATCTTCTTCACTTGGTCTATAATACGCATTGAAAACTTCCAAACTTGTATGTCCTGTGTACGACATGATAACTTTATCAGGAACACGCTTGTTCTTCATTATTGTGATGAAACTTCGTCTGGCGGTATGACTTGAAATTCTACGCCAAAATTCTGAATTCTTCTCAACTAACTCATCTCCGTATTTCATAGTTTTTTTTATTTCATCATCAAATTCAAGTTCCTGAAAAACTTCTTTGATGTAGAGATTCATCTTTTGGTTTGTAATTTTTGGCAATTCATAATCATATTTCTCAAGGAGTTCTTTGGAAATCGAATTCAGTGGAATTGCCAATTTTTTTGACTTACTTTTCAAATCTGTAACTCTAATAAAATCCCCTTGAATATCATTTTTTGAAATACGACTATAATTTCCAAATCGCATTCCGGTAGTACAACCAATTACGAATAAGTCTCTAACTCTTTCTAGTCTTTTATTTTTTGAGAAATCGTGTTCATATATTCTTGTTACTTGCTCAATATTTAGCGCAATTTCATCAGTTTGAAATTTTGGTGGTTTTTTGAAACCAATAAATTCATTATTGAATGTATATTTTTTGTGTAAAGCCCAAAAAAGAAAAGTTTTCAAAAGACCAATATCACGATGAACCGTATTTGCAGAATGATCCTTTACTTCAACACAATACTTTAGAAATTTGTTGTACAGTTTTTCATTGAAATTCCCAAGGCTAATTTTAATTTTATGATAGTTCTGAAATTCAAGAAGTAAGTTTTTATTGTAAGTATATCTCGTTTTGGTAGATTTTGAAATTCCTTTTCCCGTATAATCATTAGATTTTTCTTCAATAAACTCTTCATAAAGCCTAAAAAAATCATCTTTGGTCTTGATCTTCTTAAATTCTTCGTCAAACCTTTGTCGAAGAATATCAATCGTTAACTCTTCATTAATATTTTTATATCGATTTACAATTTCTAGAAAAGAAGAACTGTAACGATCTAATTGCTTCTTTATACTTCTTTGATTATCAGCCTTAGCAGTTCTTCCATTCAAATCATTAGGTTGCCTAGTCTTCAAATCCCATTCTTGAGGCTTTATCTTTTCTCCAGTTGAGTAAATAAAACTCTTCTTTTCATTATCAAAATAAGATCGAAAATAAATCAGAGTTTCTTTGTGAGAGTTTGGTTCTTTTAATTTGAAGGTAAAATTCATTAGGTGCTAATTTAGGTGCTAAAAATTCTATAAATGAATATAAAATTTACATATACTTATTTATACAAATATATTTAAATTATTGATAAATAGCATCTCTATTAAAAGTAAGTGATAATACATTTCAATAGGTTCATTTCCCTTCCTCTCTGCTAAAACCGTCTGAATCAGACGGTTTTTTTGTGCTTATTAGTGAAAATAAAAATATCAGATTCACATAAAATTTAAATTAAATTAAAAATTATATTATAAATTAATAAAAATTAACATTTATTACCGCTAAAATGAGTATTTTTGCACCACACTAAAACAACAAAAAAAACAAACACAACATGTTTAAAAATTTATTACTCATCACTATTTCCTTGGTTTTGTACAACTGTACAGCCCCTACAAAAGAGCAAGAGGTGAAAATCGATCAACAAGCAAAAAGCTCTGATGATGGTGCATTCGAAGATTATACAGATAGCTTAGGAGAAAAACTATCTGTAAGTACCAACAAGGAAAGAGATAGCAAGACCATTAAATTTAATGGTAGTACTTATGTGCTAAAAAAGGAATTAGAAAGCCATTCTTACTCAACTTCCGATAACGAATATCAATTTTCAGAAAATAAATCTGAAATTACTTTTCTGAAAAAAGATTACAATATGGTTCTTTTCAAATCAAAAAAAAATACTAAACAAACTGCTACCCAAATGCAGTAGTTAATGAATATGATTATTTATCATTAAATCTTTCTAAAGAAACTTCCTCCGGTAAGGGTATATTATTTTCTATAAATTCTAAAAGGTTTTTAGAAAAATAACAACCATTGAGGATACCGCGTGCTCCAAGACCATTAAAAACATAAAAATCTTTAAATTCGGGATGTCTACCTAAAATTGGTCTACGATCTTTGACGGTAGGTCTGAAGCCAAAACTCACGTCTTTAACTTCGAAATTCTGAGAATATATTTCAGAAAGCCCAATCATCAATTGCTTTACTGCAGAATCATCAATTTTTGAATGCAGCTGATCTCTGTCATATGTACCTCCGTAGAAATACAATTCATCGTTTAAAGGAAACAAGAAGTGCTTTTTCTTTACAGTTACCTTTGTGTTTAACTCATTTTGAAGTTTCACTTTAATATGATGACCTTTATTTGGAATCACCGGAATATCTTTGAAAAAAGGATTTTCTACTACTCGCATACCTTCACAAAAAACAATATTTTTAAATTGAAAACCTTTGTATATTTTATCTGATGTGTTGATTAAACTATAATCGAATCGTTCTTTGACTAGATCGTTTTTTGAGTCAAAAAAAGCCATCATATCGGTAAAAAATGCGTTGACTTCAAGCCTTGAAGATTGCATTACTTTTCCTGTATCAAAGGTGTTAGCAACACCATCAATCGGAATAAAATCTGGACTAAGAAAATCTACAAGTGTTTCTGTTTTAGATTTTTTTAACCATAGTTTTTTTTCATTTTCGTCATGAAAAATTCGATGGATAGGTTGATTTATAATATAGTTTTTCCCAGTATATGATTCTATCTCAGATATCGTTTCTTTCAGATAGTCAATTTGTTCTTGTGCTTTCCAAAATGTAGTAAACTTTTTCAGCACTACTGGGTTTACGATACCCGCCGAAACTTGAGAAGCTCCCTTTTTTCCTTCAGAAAATATTTTGAAGGACTTTTCCTGTTTTATGAGATGATGCGCAAAAAAGAGTGCTGCATAGCCGTCTCCTACAATTATATAATCTATATTTTTCATAATAAAAAAAACCTGAGTAAAAATACTCAGGTTTTCTGTAATTATCAAGTGAAATTAGTAATTCCACATATCATTTTCCATTTGGAGAATCTGTTCTTTGATTCTGTTACTTTCTGCCAATTGTTCTTCAGCATTCTGAGGAATATATTCAGAGATTGTACCTTCACCAGTACCAGTAGAAGATTTATAGATAATTGAAGAGAATCTTCTTGCATTGATTACGTCATCAAAAGAAATATCTGCAGAAGAGTTTTTCTTGTTGTAAACATAATTGTTGGCTAAAATGTCTCTCGCATTAGGATAGTAAATCCAAAATAAATCAACTAATTCTTCACCGATATTCAATGGTTGCCCATCAAGACCAGTTCTACCAACAGCAGAAGGATCTGGACCCATAGCTGCAATTCCGATTGGTCTATATTTCATTTGACCATCTCTCTTATCAATAAACCACATACCCATGATTTTCAAAACCTTAACTTTTTCAGTTGTGGTTCTAATATAATCTGTGTACATTTTCTTTTCTTCTTCTGTCAATGCACGTCCGCTATTTAAAATTTCAATAGCTTCGTCATCTAACCTTACACTTTCTAGTTTTTTTCTTATACCTTCTGGTGTAGATTTAGTAGAAAAGTTTTCATCCTCATACACCTCGGTAATTTTACTATCTAAAGCTGCATCAAGTAATATTTGATAAAGCGATCTAGTATTTTTAGAAAGAAGACCATTTGGATTATCATAATAGAATGGCTGATTAATCTTATCATTCATATCGATAATTTCCCAAACCATCATACTTTTGAGGATATCTTTATCGTCTACAAAGCCATATTCTAAAGGTGCAACTTTATTACTGATTACAGTATCATTTACCTTTCTCATGTTATCAGCTCTCATCTGTCTGAATTCTTCAGGAGAAGAAGCATTCAATATAGTCTGAGAAAAAGCAAACCCTGAGGCCAAAACTAAAAGACTGCTTATATATTTTTTCATAATAGGATTTTTCAAATAATTATTACTGAACATTGATTACAACTGGTGAAATCTCTTTCAATCTTTGAGTACCTAAACCTGTTGCCGTAGCCTGAATATCATAAATATAAACTACATCCCCTGGTCTAAGATTTTTTATCAATCCTTCAGCAGCTGATAATGAACTACCTTGGATCATAGTACCTGCTCTTCCAGGTAATTTTAAGATAAAGCTATTAACGCTAAACGATACAGGGAAATCGAAATCTGGTAATGCTGCGCTTACAGTTTGATTTGGAATCGAACTAGCAGGCATATTATTTACAGATTTACCTCTGATTTGACCTTGTGGTCTAGGAATACCTTTAATTCTATACTCAAATACTTGAGAAACAGACTGTCCACTTGGATTTCTACCAGATAATGTTAACTGAACAACATTTCCAGCTTGTGGAATAACATCCCATTTACCATTACCTTTACTTCTTACAGTTGCACCGCCTGAAGCAGATAGAGTAAGTTTAGAATTATCAGCACCTAAGATAGAACCCGTTACTGGGTTTTCTAAACCTCTATACATTACATTCATCTTATCAGCAGATAGTAATAATCCTTTTTCAAGTTTTACTTCCTGAGGACCAGCGATTACGTTGTAAGTATGTGTGAAAGGGAAAGATTGTACCTTACCTTCAGCATCCGTTAATGTAATAGAACCTCCGATTTTTCTCTCACCGATTCCTCCAGTATTTAAAGGTAGATAACCTTTACCATTTTCCTGTCTGCTTACGCCTTGGATTCTGATTTTATCACTGTTTGAATAAGAACCTAACATTACTACAGCTTCAGCTTTACCACCAGCGATAATGTCTGTAGGTGCAGAAACAATAGCTTCATACTGATTAAACTTGATGCTTGCGTCAACTTTTTCAGAAAGCATCATTGCCAATGCGTCAGACTGTACGTTTCTTGCATCATTCTGAATAATTTCTAAATTCGAGATTGCTGCAATAAGCGGCTGGTGATAGAATTTATTCTGGAACCATGTTTTCCCGTTTGGAGATTTACCCTGAGGATAATCTGTAATAATAGATTTGTTTGCTCTATTAACTACATCAACCAATTGAGAATTTTTACCAAAAGTAGTATTGATATAATTTCTTACGTCATCCATTTTCGATTTAAGATCAGCAGCACCTTTCGATGTTGAGTTCTCATCACCGTCTTTAAAGAAAAATTCAGTTGTAGCTTCATTGTTGTTTAGTGCAGAGAAATTCTCACTAACATCCATGATTTTACCAGTTTTTGAATCTGTATCAAAAAATTCTGATTTCTTTTTTAAGTCTGTCTTTACAGTTTCAGCAAATTTAACTAAATCATCAATTTTTGTTTTTAGTACACGGTACTGCTTCAATGGTTCAGCATAAGTATCTGGTACTTGTAATGCTTTTGCTTCAAGAGTTTTTTCAAAAATCTTTTCGTTTTTATCTTCTGTAAGGCTTCTTGTTTCGTTAAGAGCTCTTGTAGAATCGTAATAAGATCTGATGATTTCAACATCAATGTTTAGGGCCATCATTGCGATGAACACCAAGTACATTAGGTTGATCATCTTCTGACGTGGAGTCTGTTTTCCTTTTGCCATTATCTTTTCTTTAGTTTTTGATTAAATTAATGGTTTGGGATTATGACTTCATAGCAGTTAACATACCACCATAAACTCTGTTTAAGCTGTTTAAGTTGGTTGTTAAACCTTGTAGTTCTTGATTAAATTTCTCAGACTGCTCTGCTGATTTTTGCATATCATCAACATATTTTTTAGCAAAATCTGATTGTTTTTGACTGTTTTCTAATTGCATTACATAAAGAGCATTCATGCTTTCCATGTGTAGAGCAGCTTTGTTTAATTGATCGTTGTATTTATGAGTAGAAGCAGAAACGTCAACAGTTTGGTTGATTTGATCTACTGAACTAGAAAACTTATCGATTCCTGTTCTTAATCTGTCAAATAATTGTACATCAAGTTTAGCATCCTGAAGCATTTTATCTAATTTACCAGATAAAGAATTTTCTAATTCTGCAAAATGATCTACAGTATTTTTAGCTGAAACATTAGAATGTAAAGGATTTGGGCTTGCATGCTTGTCCAACAATTCTGGATATACATTTTCCCAGTGGTAAGATTCTTCAGCCGCAGGCGGATCGAATGCAAAAATAATAAAGATAATCGCCTCAGTAACCAATCCCACTGTAAGTGCGATATTACCATTAATAGGTCCCAAAGTAATGTGAGTAATTTTTAGCCAAGCTCCAAGAATTACAATTGCCGCACCGAATGAATAGAAGAAATTCATCCACGCATCTTTAGTCTTAAACATATACGTTAGTTTTTTTAAATGAGTTTGTTAATAAATGATATAATAATTAAATGGTAATATTATCTGTTTACTCTTTTAGCTTTTACTGCAGCTTCCGGAATATCTTGTACTGTTCTGAAACCAATGTAGCTTCTTGCTGAATCTTTTCTTTCCCAATCTCTAGCACCATTCATTAGCATGTAACCTACATCTTTCCAAGATCCTCCTCTTACAGATTTTTTAACTTCAGTTTTATCTTTAGTAGAAGGGTTTAATGTTGATGAGAATGCGTATGAAGAGTTATTGTAAGGAGAAACAGTCCATTCAGAAACATTTCCTGCCATATCAAATAAACCGTAACCGTTCTTTTTGAATTTTTTCACAGGAGCTGTATAGGTGTAAGTTCCTTTCACATCATCTTCCATATAGTTACCTCTTTTTGGTTTAAAGTTTGCCAAGTAGCACCCTCTATCATCCATCAAATAAGGACCACCCCAAGGGTAAGTTGCATTTTCCATACCACCTCTTGCTGCATATTCCCATTCAAATTCGTTTGGAAGTCTGAAAGACAAAGGTCTTTGTTTTTTTCTTTTCATGCTTTCATTGTAATCAGACTTTAACTTTGATCTGAAGTTACAATAAGCTCTAGCCTGATCCCAAGTTACCCCAACAACAGGATAATCTTTGTAAGCTTTGTGCCAGAAATATTGCTCAAATAATGGCTCATTATAAGTGAAGTGGAAATCTTTCACCCAAACTGTAGTGTCTGGATAGATTGCAATGCTTTCACTTCTAAGGTAGTTTATACCTCTTTCATTTTCAGCGATTGCAGCGTCTGTATCTCCCCATCTGTATTGATATTTTAATTTACTTACATCTAAAAGTCTTTCGTTACCTACTCTTGAAGAAGCTGGTAAATACATAGACTCAAGAACTTCAGCATATTCTACATCAGGATATTTAGAAGTGTTCCAATGCAAAGGAATTTTCCAGTCTAATCTTTTAGACTCATCAAAACCGTCTCTTCCACCTGCTCCATCAAGATACTCTTGATATGGTGTAAGATTTTCTTCTTTTTTAGCAAGGTAAGCGTAGTCTCCAATGCTTTGACCTCTTCCTCCGCCGTCACCACCTTCTCCAGCAGCTTCAGCAAGCATCGTTCTAGCGATAGAATCTCTTACATAATTAATGAATACTCTGTATTCAGCATTTGTAGTTTCAGCTTCATCCATAAAGAACGAAGATACTGTAACAGTTTTAAGCGGAGCCTTTTCAGGGTTGTCTGTTAAGTCTTTATCAGACAAACCAGCAATAAATGACCCTGCAGGAATTGCAACCATACCGTATGGTCTTTCCGCTACAAATGACGATGTTTTTTCTCTAGGTATCAATTCTCCTTTTGTTCCTGGCTTCCCAACAGAAGAAGATCCACCACCTGAACAAGATACCGATGCTACCGACGCAGACACTAATAAAAGAAATATCCTTTTCATGTTAATTTTTATAATTAAGCCGTAAATATATAATTTTTTTAAGAAACTTTTAAGATTTTTTTCAGAATAACGAAAAAAAACTAAAGTTATTTTATTTGCAAGTCTTTTTTTTACTCTACAGTAACAGATTTTGCCAAATTTCTTGGCTGATCCACATTTGCCCCTCTATAAACTGCTATATAATAAGCTAGCAATTGCAAAGGAACAGAAGCTACAATAGGAGAAAAACATTCTGAAGTTTCAGGGATTTCTATCACGTAATCTGCCATGGCACTTACTTGAGTATCTCCTTTGTTGACTACAGCAACTACTTTTCCTTTTCGTGCCTTTATTTCTTGCACATTGCTCACGATTTTGTCATAATGACCTTTTCTAGGAGCGATAATCACAATCGGCATATTTTCGTCTATTAAAGCAATAGGACCATGTTTCATTTCTGCTGCAGGATAGCCTTCTGCATGGATGTATGAAATTTCCTTCAGTTTCAAAGCACCTTCCAGTGCTGCAGGATAATTATAGCCTCTTCCCAAATATAGGAAATTTGTAGCGTTGATAAAATCTTTTGCAATATTTTGAGTTAATTCATGCGTTGCAGCTAAGACTTCTTCTATTCTTTTAGGAATAGCGTCTAATTCTGCAATAAGATTCATGAATTCAGCATTTCCAAGATTTCCGTTATGCTTACCTAGTTTCAATGCTATTAAACTAAGAATTGTAAGTTGAGCTGTAAATGCTTTAGTAGATGCAACACCGATTTCCGGACCAGCATGGGTATAAGATCCTGCATCTGTAATTCTCGCGATAGAAGAGTCTACCACATTACATATACCATATATAAATGCACCTTTTTCTTTAGCTAATTTCAATGCAGCCATTGTATCCGCAGTTTCGCCAGATTGAGAAATAGCAATCACAACATCTTTATCTGTAATAATGGGATTTCTATATCTAAATTCTGAAGCATATTCTACTTCAACTGGTATTCTTGCAAACTCTTCAATTAAATATTCACCAATTAATCCTGCATGCCATGAAGTTCCACAGGCAATAATAATGATTCTGTTGGCATTTTTGAATTTTTCAATATGATCCCAAATCCCAGCCATTTTGATAACTCCTTCATCTACGAGAAGTCTCCCTCTCATCGTGTCTTGGATAGATTTTGGCTGCTCAAAAATTTCTTTAAGCATAAAATGCTCATAGCCACCTTTTTCAATTTGCTCCAAACTCATTTTAAGCTCTTGAATTTCAGGCTGAATTTTCGAATTTTCTATTATAGTTCTGATGTCTACACCTTTTTCAAGAGAAATAATTGCCATGTGGCCTTCCTCCAGGTAAATAGCTTCTTTTGTAAATTCTACAAATGGGGACGCATCAGAAGCGATGAAATATTCTTTATCTCCAATACCTATTGCTAAAGGAGAACCCAATCTACCTACTACAAGCACTCCTGGATAATCTTCGTGCATTACAGTAATGGCATACGCACCATATACTTCATTTAATGCAAATCTTACTGCTGTGGGAAAATCCGTTTCAGAATTCAAATCCATAAAATACTGGATTAAATTCACCAATACTTCAGTATCTGTTTCTGAATGGAATATAAAGCCTTTTTCTGTAAGCATCTTCTTTATAGTATCATAGTTTTCTATAATACCATTATGAACGATGGCTATTTTATTATTGTTAGACAAATGAGGATGAGAGTTTCTATCGCTTGGTACACCATGAGTTGCCCAACGCGTGTGTCCCATTCCTATTTTTGCAATGCCTTTCAGATCACTTGCAATATTTTCTAAATCGTCTACTTTACCTTTAGTTTTTTTAACTTCAAGCTTATTTTCAGGAATTTCCAGTACAATTCCTGCACTATCGTAACCTCTATATTCAAGCCTTCTCAGTCCGTTTACTACAATTTCGTAAGCATCCTGAAACCCTGTGTAACCTACAATTCCGCACATAAATTTATATATTGTGTTTTGTTTAATTAAATATTATTTAGATCCGTATATTAGTTTAAGTTGAATCCTATTTGCATTTGAGGGATCAGAACCTACAAAAACTATTCTTTCTTTAGCAAAAGGTCTTGTCGTAAGATTATAGCCCGCAAGTGATACACCATCTGTACTTCTAAGAAACTGAGCAAGATCTATTTTGAAGTATGTATCTTTATATTCCAACCCTGTCTGCTTCTCTACGATATCTTTTACAGATTTTGTGATGGTAAAATCATAATAAGCAGGATTTTTATCCAGATTAAACGCTTTCAGATAAGCAAAATTTGGTGCTCCACTTAATGATGTAATATCACTTGTAAAACTAGAAACCTCGTCGCCTTTTGCATTTTTATATCTCTGAACAATGGTAAGCTCAGTAGGTTTTAAAAGAGAATTATCCCAGGTTGATTTGTCTGTATATAATCTTATTTTTGCTGTAATGATTGCTGCTTTTTTATTAAGATATAAACTTCTTAGGGCAGCAATATCTGTATCTTTAAATTTAACACCTATTGAAGGACCACCCATACCTTGGGCAAATAACTTTTCATCTCCAGTAGTTTGATTATTTTGTACATATTGTAAAAATGGTGCTGCTCTATTATAGGTAAATAATGACGAATGAGCATTGGCTGAACCTAGAGAAAAATTAAAAGTTGTTTGTGGCCTCGTGGTAGTACCATTTTCTGTAAGATCATATTTATAATACATAATAACCTGCATACCGGCGTCATTAGGTATCAAAGAAAATAAATACCCATTGTTTTCCTGAACAGATATTTTCAAACCTCTAAAATGTCTGATGAAACTAGACATATCTTTCAGTTCTGGCTGACCTTTCTTGGCAATAATTTTATTTTGGAAAAATGTTTTATCCAAAGGTATTCTAATATCATTTGTAGAAGTAAACAACGTACTGTTATCAGAATCTTTTGTGATTGTAACAGATTTTGCTAAACCATTAAAAACTTTAGAACCAAGCTCAACGCCTGCAGTATAATCTTTATTTGAAAAAACACTATCTGTAAAACTTCCCATAAACTCAGTAACTTCATTTACTTTCAGAGTAAGAGGAGTTGCAGTACCGGCAGTTTTTGTTTTACCATACTTTGTAACGGGAATTGTTTTCAATTCAAGTTTAGCATCAACATTTCCCTTAGGAAACACATAGCTTTCGTTTGTAGTGGTAACCAAAGAATCTGAATTTGTTACATAATTTGGCTTCAAAACCAATACAACAGAATCTACAACTGCATTAGTCCCAAAATCAGGATCATAAGCTGACATTCTCAGTTGTGTAAAGTAGGTAGCTTTTTGCTCACCAAACTGAGGTTCGGAAAAAGCACCAATTACAGCACTACCCAAAGTACCGTAATCTGCTCTAATCATGTCATTATTTTTGATATTATAAGCAATAAGGTCATAAGAAACTTCATTCCCTGTAGTACCATCATTTAAGAAAAGTTGCTCACCCAAACTATCAATCTCTGGTTCGCAATTATAAAGCAAGGCACTTCCAAAAATCATTAGAGAAAATACAGCAATTGCTTTTTTGAAATTATTGATCATTAAATTGTATTTTAATATAATGTATTGATTGAGTCTAAATCTAAATATTCAGACTTTGACGTTTGCGTTTCGTTGAAAGCTTTATCAAGATTTTCGTTCAAGAACTCATCACCCTTTACGATCTCGTCTACGTGCATCATGCTTTCAATTACAAAGCTTTCAAAACTAGGATTTTCCAGCGCTTTCAAACCAGAAATATTATCAAACTGAAGTTTTTCTACTATTTTTGAGCTAAGAGGTGCATTCTTTTCGTTGTAAACAGAAAGAATAATCTTTGCATCTTTAAAATAAGTATCCGAACCATAATAAGTTTTAAGATAGACAGGTACAAAAGAAGCCATCCATCCGTTTAAGTGAATTACATCTGGCACCCAATTGAGTTTTTTAATAGTTTCTATAACTCCTCTAGCAAAGAAAATGGCACGCTCATCATTGTCTTCAAATGGGCTTCCATCGTCGTCATAATAGGTTTGTTTTCTCTTAAAGTATTCTTCGTTATCAATAAAATAAACTTGAAGTCTCTCGCCAGGAAGCGATGCTACTTTTATAATAAGAGGTTGATCGAGATCATTGATGATAATATTCATCCCGGAAAGGCGTATTACCTCATGCAACTGAAATTTTCTTTCACTTATCTGTCCAAATCTGGGCATAAAAACTCTTACATCATTGCCTTCATTGTGCATTTTAAGTGCCATTTTATTTACCACCGCAGCTAAATTTGTATCTTCTTGATAAGGGTACATCTCTGTGGTAATGTACAGTATTTTCTGATTAGGCATAAACTTTTTTGTATATTTAAAAATGCTATAAGATGCAAAATTACGAAAAAACATCCAACATTATTTTAATTAACATTTTTTTACGACAAATCATTTCCAAGCTTTATCTAAATTGCACTCAAATAATACGATTATTTAGTATTTTTGAATCAGCTATTTAATATATATATGGAAGTAATAAAAAGTAAAAAAACGCTACAAAATTTTATTGAGAGACAAAAAGAAATGGGTAAAAAAATAGGATTTGCTCCTACAATGGGTGCTTTGCATGCAGGTCATATTTCGCTCTACGAAAAAGCAAAAAAAGAAAATGACCTTATCGTATCTTCTATTTTTGTGAATCCTACTCAATTCAACAATCAACAAGATCTAGCAAAATATCCTCGTAATATTGAGCAAGATTTAGAAATTTTGAAAAAATCAGGTTTAGTAGATGCTGTGTATATACCAGAAGTATCAGACATCTATCCCGAACAAGCAAAAAGCAACAATTACGATTTTGGAGGCTTAGAAAATGAAATGGAGGGAAAATCTCGTCCCGGTCATTTTGACGGTGTAGGAACTGTTGTTGAAGAACTTTTCAGACAAGTAAAACCTGACAATGCCTATTTTGGAGAAAAAGATTTTCAGCAACTTGCAATCATTAGAAAAATGGTCGAAATGCGAAATTTGCCAGTAAAAATCATTGGCGTTCCCACATATAGAGCCGAAAACGGACTTGCTTTAAGCAGCAGAAACCAAAGACTTTCTGAAAACAGGAGAGAAGCATCTAAAGTGATTTTCGAAACACTTACAAAAGTTAAAACTTGGTTTAAAGAAGATCCTTACCCAAGTATAAAGAATAAAGTTTCAGCGATTTTTGACGACCAGGAAAATATGCAGCTGGAATATTTTTTGATTGCAGACGAAAAAACATTAAATGAACCAGAATTTTTTTATAAAGATAGAAATTACAGAGCATTTATTGTTGTGATTGTAGATGGTGTAAGATTGATTGATAATTTACCGATGTAATACAAAAAAATCAAAGGCTTCTGGAAAGAAGCCTTTGAAACACCAAATCACAAAATATTAATATGAAAAAAATTTACTTTTCAGTAAACTTGTGACCCGGCTGGGATTCGAACCCAGGACCCATACATTAAAAGTGTATTGCTCTACCAGCTGAGCTACCGAGTCGGTCTTGTTTTTAGATTTGATAAATTTAAAATAAATTTTAGAATTACCAAACTTTTTTTTTGCTAGTGCCTGCGACTGGACTCGAACCAGCACATCCTTAGGAAACCACCCCCTCAAGATGGCGTGTCTACCAATTTCACCACGCAGGCAAAAAAAATTACTAATAAGTAATAAATTTCGCTAGTGACCCGGCTGGGATTCGAACCCAGGACCCATACATTAAAAGTGTATTGCTCTACCAGCTGAGCTACCGAGTCGGTCACTTTATTATCAAGTTTCACTGTTAAGTAATGTCCCTTGTTTTTAGTGGTGCAAAGATATAGCTTTTTTCGTTATCTCAAAACTTTTTTGCAAATTTGTTTAAAATAATTTCATGATAATTTCACTAATTGGCTACATGGGAAGTGGCAAATCTCACATTTCCAAAATATTAAGCGACAAAATAAATTTTAAACTTTTAGACCTCGACAAAGAGATTTCTAAGCGTTTGAAGATGACTATTCCTGAAATCTTTGAGAAAAAAGGAGAAATTTTCTTTAGAAAGACAGAAAGAGAAATTTTAGAAGAAATTTTAGCCAGCGATGAAAACATTGTTTTGAGCCTTGGGGGCGGAACTCCGGTTTACTACAACAATATGGAAATTATCAATCTAAATTCTAAAACTGTGTTTCTAAAAGCAAATATCAACACATTGGTCACTAGGATTTCTAAACAAAAAGAAAAAAGACCGCTTATAACCAACATTTCTGATGAAGATTTGCCAGAATTTATTGCTAAGCATTTATTTGAAAGAAATGCATATTACTCAAAATCTCAGTTTACATTAAGTACAGATAACAAAGATCCTGAAGACATTGTTTTAGAAATAAAAGAAAAACTTTACCTGTGAGGTAAAGTTTTTCTTTTATTTTAATCATCGCTTTGTTTATCCGAATGAGATTCTCCGAAAAAATCATCCCAATCTGTAAAATCTGATTCCACATCATTGCCTGTATAATCATCCATATCACGACGGTCTTTTTTTGTTGGTCTACCTTCGCCTTTACCCCTATAGTAATCTTGTGACATCCGGCGAAGTTTCAGTAATTCGTATTGTTCTTGATCTGTTACATCTTTTACGTGAAGTGGCACCAGCTTAGCGCCCAATCTACTTTTTGGAATTTGGAGAACTTTAATTTTATAATCGATTTGGTTTTTTCTGATTTGAATGATATCGCCTTCTCTTACTTCTTTTGATGACTTTACCACCGAACCTGCAACTGATATTCTATTTTTTTTTATTTCTTCCGTAGAGAGCGTTCTGGTTTTATAAAAACGAATACTCCACAAAAATTTATCTATTCTCATAATTTTTTATACTTTTGTCGATATTATTTGTAAAGTAAGTAAAGTTTTTAAAATGAAGAAAATATTTTTATATTTAATCGCTGGATCAATTTGTTTTTCCGCGTGTAAAAAAGATGACGAGGTACAAACTTATGTAGAACCTGAGGATATCAATGTACAGAATTCTTATGACAATGAGGCAATACAGAAATTTTTAGAAAACAATTATCTCGATTCCCGTGGGAATATAAAGTCATTTAGCAGCACTGATGCCGCAGATGACAATGAAACAAAGCTAAAGGACCTTAATCCTCAAACTACTCCTTCGGGAGCAATCTATATCATCAGAAGTACGGCGCAGCCCAACCCTGGAACTGCTATTGGCAATACAGATGTGATGAGAATTATGATGAGAGCAAAGACTTATCTTGCAGGAACTAGTGATGGCAATACTACATTTCTTACCAACTCAACTTTTTCGGGATTTTCTCCATTGGATGAGACTGGAAGCCCAATTTCAGATCCAATTTTTTATTACGTAAAAAATTCTACGCTTAATGCTGCAACAACGGATGCAACAAAACAAAGAAGCTATTACGAGATGGAAGGTTTTCAAGAGGCCATCAGAAAGTTCAAGGCATTTAATCAGTCGGATGCAGAAGTTCCAAATCTTCAGGGAGTAATTATTGTACCTTCAAAAGCGGCATACGCTAGAGATGTACATTATTCTTTTGGCACCGGTTATTCTTCACCTTTTAGAAATACCACTTTTATTTTTAATCTTCAGGTGTATAAAAGTTCAGCAAGAACAACTGCACAAGATTAATTATTTTAAAAAAAACAATCATAAAAAATGCTTCGTCTAAAACGAAGCATTTTTTATGATTGAAATCTGCAGCCGAATCCCACACGCCCCGACCTGAATGGAGCTCTTTTTGTAAGGAAGGGAAAAGCCTTGGCACAAAAAAGCGGGAATGGAGGGCGGAAATAGGCGCATAATTAAAATTTTATTTCCTCACATTTCCAAGAATATCAGGGAAGTAATGGTCTGAAAGATGTTCAAATTCATCTCCACGCATAAACATAGACGCATCAACTTCTTCATAAGAACTTCTGCCTGCTGCAGCGATTAATTCATTGCAAGTATGTAAAGTATTTTTGTGGAAATGATATACTCTTTCTGCTTTATCTGTAACATCAAGACCTTTGATTAGCATTTTATCTTGTGTAGCCACCCCAGTTGGGCAATTGTTATTATTACATCTCAGGGCCTGGATGCATCCTAAAGAAAACATAAATCCTCTGGCATTATTGCACATATCTGCTCCCATGGCTACCGCTCGTAAAATATCTAAACTTGTAAGCACTTTTCCGCTGGCAATGATTCTTAATTTTTCTCTTAGATTATAGTTTTTCAACGTTCTATTAACAAAAATTAAGGCAGGCTCCAAAGGCATTCCTACTCCATCAGAAAATTCTGGTGGTGCAGCACCTGTTCCACCTTCTGCCCCATCTACGGTGATAAAATCGGGATAAATATTCAAAACATTCATCTGAACACAAATATCTTCAAACTCTTTGGTATCGCCGATACACAATTTAAAACCAACCGGTTTTCCGCCTGAAAGTTCCCTTAAATGCTGTACAAATTTCAACAAACCTGCTGCATCAGAAAAAGAAGAATGCGAAGGCGGAGAAACAATGGTAAGACCAGGTTGTACGTGACGAATTTTTGCAATTTCAGGTGTATTTTTTACTCCAGGCAAAACTCCACCGTGGCCTGGTTTTGCACCTTGAGACAATTTAATCTCAATCATTTTTACATTCGGAATTGTTGAATATTTGGTAAATAATTCGGGATTAAATTTCCCTTCCTCATCTCTACAACCGAAATATCCGGTTCCGATTTGCCAGCATAAATCTCCTCCTTCCATGTGATGTGGAGAAATTCCTCCTTCCCCTGTATTGTGGTAGAAATTTCCTTTTTTTGCGCCTCTATTTAATGAAATCTGAGCTCTATCACTTAATGCACCAAAACTCATTGCCGAAATATTAAACAACGAAGCGTGGTAAGGCTGCGTACAATGCTCGCCTCCTACCCAAACTCTTGGCAATTCTTCTTTTGGAGATTGAGCATAAATAGAATGCTTTATTCCTTCATATTTTCTATGGTTCACTTCCAACTGAGTTCCGAAAGGCACTGTATCGCTTAAGTTTTTTGAGCGTCTGTACACAGCAGAACGCTGGTTTCTAGGAAATGGTTTTCCATCAGTTTCTCTTTCGATAAAATACTGTTGCATTTCGGGTGAAATATCTTCAAAAAAATACCTGAAATACCCCAAAACTGGGAAATTTCTAAGAATAGCATGTTTTGTTTGATAGGTGTTGTAAACTCCTAATGCGTAAACTGCGGTTAAAAGCGTTGGAATCCAATAATGTGTTTTGATGAGTAATGCTACAACCCAAGTTGCAACAACCAAAACCAATCCCCAAGATAAAAATTTATCTCTCATAAGAATGTAGATTTAAAAATGTTAAAGATTAAATTTAATTGAAATAAAGCAAACAGGCTAGGCTTTTGCTAAAAAACTTTCGTAAGACGATAGCACGGAAACTGTGCCGTCTGACAGGATTTTTTCTAAATTTAGAAATTCTATTTGATTAACGAATGCCGAATCAAAATCTTTTTGTACCCTCACATAATTTTCTGTGAAGCCGTACATTTTTCCGTCTTTATTTTCGTGTTCCCAAAGTACGGGAAGTGTCTGCCCAAGCTGAGTTTGGTAGAATGCCATTTTCTTTTTTTCTGAAAGAATTCTCAGCATTTTATTGCGTCTTTTTCTTTCAGGAATTGGCACTGCGCCTTCCATCTCTGCGGCTTCGGTATTTTCTCTTTCAGAATAGGTGAAAACGTGCAGATAACTTATAGGAAGCTCATTCAGAAAATTATACGTTTCCATGAATAATTCTTCAGTCTCTCCCGGAAAACCAACGATTACATCTACACCAATGGCTGCATGAGGCATTACCTCACGTATTTTATTGACTCTGTTGTGGTATAATTTCGTAAGATAACGACGTTTCATTTTTTTCAATAAAACATCACTTCCAGATTGTAAAGGAATATGGAAATGCGGAACAAAACTTTTGCTTTTAGAAACCAATTCTATACTTTCATCTTTCAGAAGATTCGGTTCAATTGATGAAATCCGGATTCTCTCGATACCGTCAACCTCATCTAATTCTTTAATTAAATCTAAAAAAGTATGCTCATGTCTTTTGTTTCCAAATTCACCTTTTCCGTAGTCGCCTATGTTTACACCTGTAAGAACAATTTCTTTAATGTCTCTGGATGCTATTTCTTTAGCATTTTTCAAAACATTTTCTATGGTATCTGATCGAGAAATCCCTCTGGCTAAAGGAATTGTGCAGTAGGTACATTTGTAATCGCACCCATCCTGAACTTTAAGGAAAGCTCTTGTACGGTCGCCTATAGAGTAGCTGCCGATGAAAAAATCAGTTTCCTCTATTTCACAAGAATGTACAACACCTTCACTTTCAGATTTTTCCAAATCATCAAGATAACTAAGGATATTGAATTTTTCTTTAGCACCAAGAACCAAATCAACACCCGTTATTTGTGAAATTTCTTCCGGTTTTAATTGAGCATAGCAACCAACAATCACTACCAAACCTTGTGGATTGGCTTTCATTGCGCGTTTTACGTGAAGTTTACACTCTCGGTCTGCATTTTCTGTTACTGAGCAAGTATTAATCACATAAATATCTGCTTTATCATCAAAACTTACCTTATCATAACCTGCATCTGTCAATTGACGGGCAATAGTAGATGTTTCTGCAAAATTTAATTTGCAGCCTAGCGTATGAAATGCGGCTGTTCTGTGAAAGTGAGACATTTATTGTTCCTGAATTTTGTCGGTGCAAAGATAATCAATTTAATACGATAATTAAATTGATTCGGTCTATAGTTTTTAATCTTCTCGTAAATCTGTCCTGTTGGCAAAACAAACGGGAGAAGTATTTTGAATTTCTATTTTATCCCATTGCTGTAAATCTTTGATGCACTGCTCACGAATGTTCCAAATTTCGTCTAAATTAAATGGAATATTCTCGTCAACAATCCATTTCTCAAGAAAATATTTGTGAAATATAACTTTCACTTCAGCAATCTCACTGTATTCTATTTCCTTTTCAATCAATAATTTATGTTTAAATTGAGTGTAGTTTGAATTGGGGTTTGTAAAATCATAATATTCATCATCAATTTTGAGATAATTATGAGCTTCGGGAATATAATTTAGATTATATTTTTGTAGTGTATTTTTAATTTTGCTGGTGTATTTTGCATCCATTTTGAAGATGCCGAGAATTAACTTTACATCTTGTTGGTTATTTTCAAGCGCCAATTTTCTCAAAGTTGCGTGTTTTGTACTGCAAGTTCCGCCCAGATCATCAAAAATACTTTGAATATTACTTTTATCAGAATTCCTTTTATAAGGCAATTCTGAAACATACTTGCAGGCAACATAAAATTATGTGATATTTTTGCTAAGAAATTTTTCAGAAACAATACCTTTGTTTTTATTAATTGTAAAGTTTTTCATTCTATTTTATGTGAAATCAATATTTATTTCGGTATTAAAACCCTTATATTTATCAGTAGTAACAGAAAGTATTTCCAGATTATTAATTACGGCTTCTTGAATATTTTTGTTTCTTTTGAGTTTAAAAAACCAACCTTTTCGTAGATATATTTCATATTATTCATTTTTATGGTGACTGTAATTGAATTACCTTCTTTATTAAATTACTAAAAAAACTATTCATGAAAAAGTTGAGCTAATGATTTACTTGCAATAACTTTATAGTATTCAAAACGTTTTGTAAACAATTTTTCGTGAGTATTTGTTTACTATTTTTCTTAATTTAAAACCAATTTACCGATTTTAACGTATATAAACGTAAATTGCGCCTATGAATTGTAAGATCAGTCATTTTATGCAGGATTTAAATTCCTTAAATATTGAAAAACTTGAAAAATGGTTTACTGATGATACTGTAATTTGGATTCCGCCTGCTAAAGAAATTTCTGGTAAAAGCAGAATTTTAGCCTTGTTCAGAGCTATTTTCAGGCGTTATGAAAAAATTGAGTGGAATGTTTCTGAGATATTTAATTTGGGAAATAACAAATATTTTTACCAAACTAATTCTTCGGGTAATTTATCTGGAAAAGACCCTCACGAAAACGAAATCTGCACCATTATTCAATTCTCAGAATGTGGAAAAATATTGTATTTATCTGATTATTTTAAAGATACAAAAGTATTCAGCTAAAAAAAACCATCTCTTTAAAGATGGTTTTCTTATATCATTTAGATTATTATGTACATGCGCAATTTGACATAATTCTTGATTTAACGCCAAGGCAAACAAAGAGTTATACATTTTGATTGTTTTTAACTTATAAAAAGGGCGTTAAGTTAACAAAGAAACACAAAGTACTTTCAATTATCATAAATTACAGGCAATTCTTAAAATTATCAATCCCTATTCTTAACCAAAATCCATCCGGAGTAGTTTACTGGTGTATTATTTCGTTTAGGCTCAGTCCATGTAATTGAGAACCAATAGTTTCCTGTCCCTATTTTTTTATTCCCTGAAGTTCCGTCCCATCTGTAATCGTTGAATTTATTTGCTTCAAACATTTTGTTTCCGTATCTATTATAAACAGTAAATACAAGATTAGCTTTATTTGCCAAAGCAGAATAATCTATATAATCATTGTAGCCATCTCCGTTTGGCGTTATTGCATTCACGATATTAGGAACTGTGATTTCAATATCTACTTCGTGACATTGGTTGGCATCTTTTACATAAACCATGTGTTCACCTCTTTTAACTTTGGTAAAAACATTAGAATCTTGCCAGTTAATATTGTCCATAGAATATTTGTAAGGCGCTTTTCCACCACTCACATTTACAACAACTTTTGCAAAAGAAATATCAACGCTTGAAATAATGGGTTGGGTATACGGTAAAACATTAACCTTCTGTATTGCAAAACAATTACCGGTCTGAAGCTTTACCCAATAACTTCCTACAGGCAATCCGGAAACCACTTGAGTTGTTGCTCCCGTACTCCATTCATAAGATGCAAAGCCTGGTCCGGCATCAAGGGTAGCACGGTCATCGATACATATTGTCTTATCCTTCAAAATGGTAGAATACACCTGCGAAACTATTTTCAAAGTAATTTTTACAATAGTATAACAGCCAGCAAGATCCGCCACTTTCACATAAACTACACCAGGTGCAGAAACGTATGCATTAGAGGGAGAAATTGGGTTTGTTCCCGCTTGTGCAGCTGCCATTGTTGAATAATATGTTTTTACAGCTGCGGGCTGTGTAGTAACATTTGCTAAATCAAGATTAAAAGTTGCCACATTTGGATTCGTAGGATTAGCACAAACTTCCAAATTCCCATCGTATGCAGAAATTGACCCTAGTTTAAATTTAAATTTCCCTGTTTCCCTACAATAATTAATAGGATTTGTGGGATTTGTAGGGTCTTGATAATGTACACTATAATAATATACCGTTGATGTATTTACTGTGATTTGAGTAGTAATGGGATTGGCTCCTGAAATCGCATCATTTTGAGTATAATGGTAAGAAACTACAAAATTACTGTTGCCATTTAAAATTCCTGGTGTTAAAACATTAAAATTGAAAACTGCAGGATTTATACAAATTAAAACCTCTTTAGGATCTGAAGGATTGGCAGCCGGAGAACCTGGTGGAACAAGAGGAAACTGAAGTATAGCGGGATCGGTAAACGGTGAGGCCAATGTAGCAGTACCGCCCCATGTAAGAGTAAACGGTGAAACATTGGTACTTGCCCCTCCCTGAAAATTATCTAAGTATAAAAAGTAGGTTTCGCCTGCAACAACATCCATATACTTACAATATGGCGTACTAGAACCTCCTGCTGCACTGGTTATTGTGCTCGTCATATCCAAACCAGTATCGGGATTTACACCAATCACTGTAGCAGCGTTACAGCGTATGGGAAAACCAAGACTTCCGCAAGAAGTATTGGGTCCGTATACAGCCCAGTCATAGTCTACAGTTGGATCCGACGGATTGATCACAAAAGTAAGAGTTCCGCTGGTGGCAATCTTAAATTTATACCAGATAGAATTATGTTCCCCTGTACTGAGACAATCTCCTAAACTCTCGTTTGTATTTCCTATACCTGTAGGGCTGTATGTAATAGTAGAATTTCCGCAGACACCTAATGCCGAGACGCAATCTCCTTGAGAAAAATAAAAATTTGAAATTATGATCAATAAAAACAGTAGCGTTTTTTTCATGGCATTCCTTATTTATTTCATCAAAATTAAACAAATATTTAAATC
This sequence comes from Chryseobacterium piscicola, assembly GCF_900156685.1. GTDB lineage: Bacteria > Bacteroidota > Bacteroidia > Flavobacteriales > Weeksellaceae > Chryseobacterium > Chryseobacterium piscicola. The sequence goes on along the minus strand of NZ_FTOJ01000005.1, from coordinate 116,202 downwards.
ATCACAACAAAGAGAATCAAAACTTAAACAAAATCTGTTAATTTCCTGTAAATTATTATTTTTTTAAAGAGGAATCAAGTTTTTATACTTGTTATATTTCCGCAAAGGTTTTCGAGATGGAAAATTTTGTGGAACGGGCTTTTCACTTCAGCAAGATGCTCTTTATTTTGAATAAAAGTGTATCTGGACGCAAGGGAATTCATATCTGAAACAATTACCAGCCAACATTCATCTACAGAATTATCATAGTAAGGGAATTTTTCATTTTTCTTTTCAATCAATTCTAAAATTTTTTCCGAGCCGAGCTCATCAAAAAGATTCAATGTGAATTCATGGGTAATAAAAACGTTTCTGCGGTGTACAGATTTTCTAATATTCTTAACATAACCAAAAGGCTTATTCCTTCGAATACTTTTATAAATATCCAAAATTATTTCCTGCTGAAACTCGGGACTATCCAGTTTAAAATTCTGGTTAAATTCCAAAAAATAAACACCACGATATTTTGAAGCATCTTCTTTTTCTAACAGTATTTCTGCCTGCCGAAAAATCTTATTTAAGCAGCTTTCTACTTTCTTCATTTCAAGATGATTGATCACTTCGGTTAGTTCTATTCCTATTTTTTTTCCGTGTAATTTTGCTATAAAATCTGGGCTTTCACAGATAAAGTTTTCAAATTTTACCTCAGGAAAATGATGCATAAAAGAATTCAGCAACAAAATCTCGGTTTTCTTTTTATATTTCTCACGATCGTGCAAGGCAGACGCGTCAATACTACGATGGTACTTTTCTATAGGCTTCTTTTTTAGATGTCTATTGAGGTGGTAAAGATTGAGATTTTTCACAAGATCTTCATCGGAAAAAGTCTTTTTCATGAGTTTGAATTTTAGCAGAATTACAAAATTGCCCCAAGAACAAACATTTTGATTATCAAAATTTTACAAGCTAAATCTAGTGAATTTTTCTTATGAATTGATTTTATATTTCTAAATTATTGATTATTTAACAATCGATTTATTTTGATTATAATTACATTTGTTCTTTTCAAAATAATATACTACACAATAATGGATTTTAAAAACTTTAAAATACCTTACGCTGTCAACCAGCAATACACAAAAAAAATCGCCTATTTCTCAATGGAATTTGCTATTGAGCAAGTTCTAAAAATATATTCCGGAGGTCTTGGATTTTTGGCAGGCTCACACATGAGAAGCGCTTACAATCTAAAACAAGATGTTGTAGGAATTGGTATTCTCTGGAAATTCGGCTATTACGACCAAGCAAGAAATCATGACCAAACACTTCAGCCTACCTGGACGAAAAAAATGTACAGTTTTCTAGAAGACACGGGTATTAAATTTCAAATTGAAATTCACAGTGCACCGGTTTGGGTAAAGGTTTTTTACCTCAATCCAGAGACTTTCAATACAGCACCATTATTTTTACTTTCCACTGACGTCCCGGAGAATGATCATATTTCCAAAACCATCTGTCACAAACTTTACGATGCCAACGAATCTACAAAATTAGCTCAGTATATTCTTCTAGGAAAAGGTGGCGCAAGGCTTTTAGAAGAAATGAATATTGACCGCGACATTTACCATCTAAACGAAGCTCATGGCTTGCCGGCTGCTTTCCATTTGCTGAAAAAATTTAATGGAGATATCAACAAAGTAAAAGAAAAACTGGTTTTCACAACCCACACGCCAGAAGAAGCGGGAAATGAAAAACACAACAGAAGACTTTGCTACGAAATGTCTTATTTTTCAGGTTTAAGCTTAGAAGAAGTAAGTAAAATTGAAGGTTCTGAAGAGGAAAGATTTAATCATTCTTTATGCGCATTGAAAATGGCGAAAATTGCCAATGGAGTTTCTAAACTTCATGGCGAAGTATCTCGTGAGATGTGGAGTAAATATGAAGGCATTTGCGAAATAAAATCGATTACCAACGCGCAGGAATTCAAATATTGGGGAGACAAACCTTTATATAACGCAAAGGATGAAAATAATCAACCCATGTTTGATTACCGAAAAAAACTATTAAAAAAGAGACTTTTCAAAATTGTAGCAGACCAAACCGGAAATCTTTTTGATCCTAATATCTTTACAATCGTATGGGCAAGAAGATTTGCAGGGTACAAAAGAGCAGATTTACTTCTGCATGATAAATCAAGGTTTTACTCTCTTTTGAATCATGCAAAATATCCTATCCAGATGATTTGGGCAGGAAAACCATACCCTATGGATTATTCTGCAATTTCTACGTTTAATTCTTTGGTAGAAGAAAGTAAAAATCATAAAAACATAGCAGTGTTAACGGGCTATGAACTCGCTTTAAGTAAATCATTGAAACAAGGCTCAGATTTATGGCTAAATAACCCTCGTGTACCGAGAGAAGCTTCAGGAACTTCTGGTATGACGGCGGCTATGAACGGAAGTGTAAATTTATCTACTGACGATGGCTGGATTCCTGAATTTGCAAAACACGGAGAAAATTCTTTCGTAGTTCCTAAAGCGGACTATGCCAATATGAGCATTTACGAACAAGATAATTATGATTTGAACAAACTCTACGAAATTCTTGAAAAAGAAATCCTCCCAACCTATTACGACAATCCTGATAAATGGAGAAAAATACAATACAACGCCATGAACGATGTAAAAGATCAGTTTAATTCTGACCGAATGGCTGATGAATATTACAAAATGTTGTACAACAATTAGACTGAGAATAAGGTTTGAAGCTCGACTTGTTTAAAAAAAAATCAGCCCAGATGTTTTGTCCCGGCTGATTTTTTTTATATTTTTTTGTATTTATTACTGAACTTTTGGTTTTGAAACCGCAATTTCATAAACGTTGGCATGTTTCAGATATTTTGACCGTTCTCTAGATGTTACCGATTCTAAGTGATCATTTTTAATAACAATGATTGGATCTTCAGAGTTCTCAATTTCAAAATTGGCAAAATACCGCTCTTCAGGGCTGGTTTTATCCTGGCTTGCTTTTATTTTCTGAAGTTCTTCTGCATATTGTTTAAAACCCGGATCTGATGAATGAATAAATTTATATTCTGGTCCTGCATCTACAAAATAATGTAGTTTTTTCTCAATTAAATTGGCTTCTGTAGTTGGTACAGGATTGTCATTTCCATCTTTAAAAGCCACTTCAACTAATGCTCCTTCATTTTCTTTTGCATAAAGCTCTGCTGCATTGAAATCTGCAAAACCTGTATATACAATCTCATTCGTTAGTTCGTAACGGTTGAGTTTTTTTTCGTTATTCGTTTCCATAATTATATATTTAATGAAATGTTTAATCCAATTTTTTTGCCAAAACGAAGTTTTAAGATTCATTATCAAAGATTTTATTAAAATTGTTATATTTGGAAACCCTTTATTTTAAAAATGAAAAAACTTATACTTACCCTCAGCATTGCTGCTATCTTCCAAAGCTTCAATGCTCAGGAAATTACTTTAGATAAAATATATTCTGGTTATTACCGTGGAAAAGGCATTGCCGGAATTACCTCAATGAAGAATGGTGAAAATCACTTAGTCATTGAGCAAGGCGGAATTGCAAAATATTCTTACAAAACATCTCAGAAAGAAGGAAATTTAGTAGACGGAAGCTTCGAAAGTTATGAATTTTCTGATGATGAATCAAAAATTCTTCTTTTAAAGGAAAGCCAGCCTATTTATAGACATTCTTTTTTAGGAAAATACGATATAAAAGATTTCAAAACAGGCAAAATAGTAAGTTTAAATGAAGGAAAAGCAGTTCAGGAGCCAAGATTTTCGCCTGATGCTTCTAAAATTTCATTTATAGTAGACAACAATTTATTCTATCAAGATTTAAACTCAGGAAAAATAACTCAAATTACGCAGCATGGAGTTAAAAATAAAGTTCTGAATGGTTTGGCAGATTGGGTATACGAAGAAGAATTCGGGCATGCGAGATTGTACGAATGGACAAAAAATTCGGCAGATATACTATTCGTGAAATTAGTTGAAACAGATGTTCCGGAAATCTATATTCCAATGTACGAGAAATCGCTGTATCCTACAGAAATGCGCTATAAATATCCCAAAGCAGGAGAAAAAAACTCAATTGCAACAGCGCATATTTACCAATTATCAGACGGAAAAAAGACAAAAGTAAATCTAGATCAATTTAAAAATTACTATATTCCAAACGTAATTCAAACTTCAAATCCGGACGAAATTGTATTGATTACTTCACAAAGAACTCAAAATGCATCAGATGTTTTAAAAGTAAATACAAAAACAGGACAGGCAACAAAACTCTTTACCGAGACTGATGATAAGTGGATTGATACAGACAATGTAACTCTAGAGTTTTTTGAAGACAACTCTTTCCTTTGGGCTTCAGAAAGAGACGGGTTCAGACATCTCTATTGGTATGAAAAAGATGGAAAACTCAAAAAACAAATCACAAAAGGAAATTGGGAAGTAACTGAATATTATGGTTTTAACCCGAAAACAAAAGAAGTATTTATTCAGACTACAGAAAAAGGAAGCATTAATAAAGTAGTTTCCAAAATTAATATTCTGAATGGAAAATCTCAGCTAATTTCTAATTCAGAAGGAAATAACACTGCTAATTTCAGCAAAAACTACAATTATTTTATTGAAACTTCTTCTACTGTTGCAAAACCTTACACTTTTGTATTGAAAGACGGTAACGGAAAGCAACTCAAAGAACTTCAAAACAACGAAGCTCAGCTTCAGAAACTTCAGCAGGATAATTTCTCAGTAAAAGAATTTATTACCATACCAAACGAAGCTGGAGATAAAATGAACGCATGGATTATAAAGCCGAAAAACTTTGATCCGAATAAGAAATATCCATTATTTATGTTCCAATATTCAGGGCCGGGATCTCAACAGGTTTCAAATTCTTGGGACAACGGAAATGCACTTTGGTTTGAAATGCTGGCTCAGAAAGGCTATGTCATTGCATGTGTAGATGGTCGTGGTACCGGATATAAAGGTGCAAAATTCAAAAAAGCAACGTATAAAAACTTAGGTAAATACGAAATTGAAGATCAGATTACTGCCGCAAAATGGTTTGGAAATCAATCGTACATCGACAAATCGAGAATCGGTATTTTCGGGTGGAGTTTCGGAGGTTACATGGCGAGTTTGGCTATGACGAAAGGCGCAGATGTTTTCAAAGCAGGAATTGCGGTTGCACCGGTAACAAACTGGAGATATTACGATTCTGTTTACACGGAAAGATTTTTACTGACTCCACAGGAAAATCCGGCTGGTTATGATGATAATTCTCCAACGACTTATGCAAATTTATTGAAAGGTAAATTTTTGCTAATCCACGGAACTGCTGATGACAACGTACATTTCCAAAATTCTATGGAATTTTCTGAAGCTTTGATTCAAAACAAAAAACAGTTTGAATTTATGGCTTATCCCGATAAAAACCACGGAATTTATGGTGGACAAACAAGACCTCAACTGTATCAGAAAATGACTGATTTTATTTTGGAGAATCTTTAATTTTAAGATTAAATTTAAACTATAAAAAATCCGAATCTCTGATATGAGATTCGGATTTTTATTTTCTTTCTTTCCAATTTTCCGGATTTCTGGAAGTATGGAAAACTGAAAATATCTTCAACATATTTTTATTTTCATCAAATTGATAATGAATTCCAAACGGAAATCTTTTTAGATACGCTATTCTGAAATTTCCATATCTGAATTCGCAAGAAAAAGGATTTTCAGAAATATGTTTTATAGTCTTCTTAAAATCTTTTAAAAATAACCAAATAAGTTTTTTATTAATTTCATTATACCAATCTGCTATTTCGCTTAAATCAAAATCAGCATTTTCGGAAATAACTATTTTAGCCTTTCTCATTTAATAATTTCTTCTCAAAATTTTCAATAAAATCGTCAAAATCTAAAAGTGATTCAGGATTATCCTCAGCATACTTTGCTCTTCTCAAAACTTCCTCTTTCTGCCAGTTTGGAATAAATGAATCCTCCTCAATGGTTATTGAGATAGGTTTCTTTTTGTAGGCAGCCTTAATACTTCTTATCAAGTCTTCACTAATTTCGTCTGCTGATGATAAATGAAATACTGTATTCATGTTTGCTTTATTTTACTCAAAGTTAATAAAATTCAATAATTATATTAAATATTTTATATTTGTGAAATTGTAAAAAATCTTATTCATGAAAACCAAACACCCAAAAGGCCTTCCCTATTTATTCTTCACAGAAATGTGGGAGCGTTTCGGCTATTATCTTATTCTCGGAATTTTTGTACTGTACATGATCGACAGCGAAAAAGGCGGATTAGCTTTTGATGATAAAAATGCCGATGATATTTTCGGAACTTTTATCGCCTTAACCTATTTGACGCCTTTCTTGGGTGGATTTTTAGCCGACAGAGTTTTAGGTTATATTAAAGCCATTTACATTGGAGGTTTTCTGATGGGATTGGGTTATCTCGGAGTTGGTTTCTTTAAAGAACTTCCTCTTTTTTACGCTTCGTTAGCTTTAATTATCATCGGAAATGGTTTTTTCAAGCCAAGTATTTCTACACTTTTAGGAAATTTATATAACGAAGAGCCTTACAAAGCCAATAAAGATGCCGGTTACAATATTTTCTATATGGGAATCAACATCGGAGCTTTTGTCTGCAACATTATTGCGGCATTCATGCGTAACAAATACGGATGGGGACCTGCTTTCATGACAGCTGGCGTTGGAATGTTTGTCGGACTTTTGGTTTTCACCATCGGAAGACGACATATTCTTCAGGCAAATATTTTAAAACCAGCACAGGAAGGAGACACAAAGATTTCTGACGTTTTGGTAAAGGTCTTTTTACCAGCCATTATTTTCGGACTGATTGGATGGTTTATTCCAAGTAATATTTTCGGAAGCGACAGTACAGATGCATTTATTTTTGCGTGTGTTCCTGTAATTTATTTCTACGTAATGCTTTATGTAAAAGCCAATGCGGAGGATAAAAAACCGATCGGCGCACTGTTGGCAATTTTTGCAGTAAGCTTAATGTTTTGGGCCGTTTTTAAGCAAAATGGAACAGCTTTAACCCGTTGGGCAAATTATTATACAGATAGAACAGTTCCTGCTCCGTTGGAAAAACCTTTGGAAGCCATTTACTTAGTTGACAAAAAGGATTATCAGAATAAAGAAGTTTCTGTGTACGACGATCAATATCAGGTAAAAAAAGATAAAGATGGAAATGCTTTAAAAGAGCAAGGAAAAGATATTTATTTTAGAAATATTTCAGATTTAGATCGTAAAAGCATGGGCGGAAATCCACCATCTACAGTCAGCCTTTACAACACAGAATTATTTCAATCTATCAATCCTGGTTGGGTAATTTTACTGACGCCTGTAGTTGTAGCGTTTTTCATGATGCTTCGAAGAAAAGGAAAAGAACCAAGTACACCTTCAAAAATCGTTATTGGGTTATTTATTTCAGCACTATCATGTTTGGTGATGGTTGGGGCAGTTTATGCCGGACAAAACGGTTGGGTAAAAGTATCTGCTTTATGGCTAGTTGCGGCGTATGGAGTCATTACTGTTGGTGAACTTTGTCTTTCTCCGATGGGATTATCTTTAGTTTCAAAACTTTCTCCACCGAGATTAACTGCATTAATGATGGGTGGTTTTTTCCTATCAACATCAATTGGAAATAAACTTTCAGGTGTTTTAGCTAGTTTTTGGTATGATTACGATAACAAAGCCAATTTCTTTATCGTGAATTTTGGATTATTACTTTTAGCAACACTTTTAGGGTTATCAATTTTAAAAAGATTAAATAAAATAATGAAAGAAAAAGGAGTTAATTAATTTCTTTTATCATTCAACATAACTAAAGCTGTAGATTCTTCTGCAGTTTTTTTTGTTTAAAATAAAAATTAAAACTTGCCAAAAACCCAAAAAAAACTATATTTGTGGGTCTTAACAAAAAATTAACAATTAAATATATGGATACAGCAGTTCAGTCGAAGACTAAACACCCTAAAGGATTATGGGTTCTATTCGGAACAGAGATGTGGGAGCGTTTCAACTTTTATGGGATGAGAGCGTTGTTAACGCTTTTTATGGTAAACTCTCTACTCATGAAGGAAGGAGATGTCACCATCATTTACGGTGGATTTTTGGCACTTTGTTACCTTACACCAATGCTGGGAGGTTTTATTTCAGACCGTTTTCTGGGAAATAGATATTGTATCATTGTTGGTGGAACATTAATGGCAATTGGCCAGTTTTTAATGTTTATGAGTGCTTCTACTTTCGGAGCCAATTTAGGATCTGCACAAATGATGATGTGGATTGCTTTAGGAATAATCATCTTCGGAAACGGATTCTTTAAACCGAATATTTCGTCAATGGTTGGAAGCCTTTATCCAAAGCAAGAAAAATCAAAATTAGACTCTGCATTTACCATTTTCTACATGGGAATTAATATGGGCGCTTTCTTAGGACAGCTTATCTGCCCAATTTTAGGTGATGTAAAAGACGCTTCAGGTATCAGAGATATCCATGCATTCAAATGGGGATTTTTAGCAGCATCTATCGCAATGATTTTAGGAACTTTAACTTTTATTTTCCTGAAAAACAAATATGTAGTAACACCTGAAGGCAGACCAATCGGTGGATTGCCAAGTGAAAATACAGCCGAAGATTTTGAAGAAGGTGAAGCTCAAACTGCTAAATTCTCTAGTCTTTCTATCGGTATTGCAACAGCTGTTTTTATTGCAGCATTCTTCGGATTCCAATATTTGTTTGTAGATAAAATAGGTTTCGCTTCTGTAGGAATGGGAGAATTTGTAAAGGCCGTAATCTATCCTTTCATTTACTCAATGGGACTGGCTTTGGCTTACTTAATCATGTCTGCAGCAGAAAATAAAGTAGAGAGAGATAGAATTTGGGTAATCTACATTGTATCCTTCTTTATTATTTTCTTTTGGGCAGCATTTGAACAAGCAGGATCATCTTTAACTTTTATTGCAGACAATCAAACTGACAGACACATTTTCGGATGGAATATGCCACCGTCAATGGTTCAGATTTTTAACGGATTGTTTATTGTTGTTTTGGCGGTTCCTTTCAGTATGCTTTGGGACAAGCTGAGAGCAGCTAAGAAAGAACCGGTTTCTCCTCTAAAGCAGGCAATCGGTTTAGGATTAATTGCATTAAGTTATTTAATTATCGCTTATAACGTAAAAGATTTAGGAAACTCTGGTCTTTTGGCAGTTAAATGGTTAATTTTACTTTATTTAATACAGACAATGGGTGAACTTTGTTTATCTCCAATTGGTTTGTCTTTAGTAGGAAAATTGGCACCAAAACGTTTTGCCTCACTTCTTTTTGGAGTATTTTTTATTGCAAACGCAGCAGGATACGCACTTTCCGGTACATTAGGTTCAATTTTACCAGCTACAGGAGACAAGTTTTTAGCAGCTAAAGAGCAAAATATTAATTTAGAAAAAGTATTAGACAAAACTTACAAACCCACTTCTAAGGAATTGTTTTTGTTGGCACAATCAAACCTTGCAGACGTAGATTTCGGTAATGATGATGTTTTGAAAAAAGACATTCAGAATTTGTTTAAGGAAAATAAAGAAATCATTGCTGCACAAAGAACTGCACACGAAAACAAACTGAAAGAACTACAGAAAACAAATAAAGATGCAAAGCTTGATTTCACAATGGATTTAAATCAGATTAAATATCCTACTGAAGCGCAGCTAGCAAAAATTGGAGATGGCAATACGGTAAAAGCAGAATACAAAACTTTTTCCGGATTTGAAATCCGTAATTTATTTGAATTCTTTATGGTATTTGTGATTTTATGTGGAATTGCAGGAGCTATTTTAGCATTGATCTCACCAATTTTAAAGAAAATGATGCACGGTGTAAACTAAATTCGTGTAAACAAAATATTTATACAAAACCTCTGATTTTTCAGAGGTTTTTTTTTACATTCGTATCATGGAAATTTCCGAAGATTCTTTATTTCAATCTGTAAAAGAAATCATTTCTCAAGCACGTGAACGTGTTTTTCGCGTTGCAAATTCTGCGTTATTGCTTACCTATTGGCAAATTGGGCAATTGATTGTAGAAGACGAGCAACAAGGAAAAGATCGCGCAGAATATGGAAAATTTGTTCTGAAAAATCTCTCAAAAAAATTAACGCTAGAATTCGGAAAAGGTTTCGATGAAAGCAATCTCAGAAACATGAGATCCTTTTTTCATTCATTTCCAATTCGTGACGCAGTGCGTCACGAATTAAGCTGGACTCATTACCGCTTACTTTTAAGACAAGAAAATGAGCAGAAAAAAAACTACTATCTTAACGAATCAATTCAAAACAACTGGAGTTCAAGAGATTTAAAAAGACAAATCAATTCTTTAGCCTACGAAAGAGTTCTTCAACACAAAAAATCGCCGGTTGAAAATATTCACAGTATTTTGAAAGATCCATATATTTTTGAATTTTTTGGTTTGAAACCAGATGAAAAAATATCAGAAAGAGAAATAGAGAGCGGAATTATCGACCATATCCAAAAATTTTTATTAGAATTCGGGAAAGGTTTTGCTTTCGTAGCAAGGCAACAGCACATTTCTACCGACACTTCAGATTTTTACATTGACCTTGTTTTTTACAATTATATTTTAAAATGTTTTGTGATTATTGATCTTAAAACAGGCGAACTTTCGCATCAAGATATCGGACAAATTGATATGTACGTGAGAATGTATGACGATTTGAAACGCAGCGAAGGTGATAACCCAACCATCGGAATTCTCTTGTGTTCGGAAAAAGATGAAACCATTGTAAAATATTCTGTTCTGAATGACAAAAACAATCTTTTCGCAAGCAAATATTTATTGTATCTTCCGAAAGAAGAAGAGCTAAAACAAATCATCGAACAAGACAGAACGCGCTTCGAGCTTGATCAGGAAGATGAAAAATCGCAATCTTAATATATTTCAAAATTACATATTACCCATTACTTATGAATCTAACGCTAGACGAGATACAGAATTTTAAAGGAAAATATCCAAAGCAAATCTGGTCACTTTTCTTTTCCGAAATGTGGGAACGTTTCTGCTTCTACGGAATGCGCGGAATGCTGGTTTTCTTTATGATTTCACAGCTCAATTTCCACGAAAAAGAAGCCAACCTCCAATATGGTGCTACTCAGGCTTTTGTTTACGCTTTCACTTTTGTTGGTGGACTTTTCGCAGATAAAATTTTAGGTTTCAGAAAATCACTTTTCTGGGGCGGACTCTTGATGATTGTTGGAAGTTTAATTTTAGCCACAGATCCGCATCAATTTTTCTTTCTAGGAATTGCTTTTACGGTTGTAGGAACTGGTTTTTTCAAACCCAATATTTCCTCGATGGTTGGCCAACTTTACAAACCAAACGACTCAAGAGCCGACGCAGGTTTTTCACTTTTTTATGCCGGAATTAATCTTGGAGCATTATTAGGTGGGTATTTATGTATTGCAATAGGAAAAGGTGAGCTATTCGAAAGTATTATTTCAAAAAGTATGAGATGGAATGTTGCTTTCGGTTTGGCTGCAATTGTAATGGTGATTAGTTTAATTAATTTTGTTTTTACTCAAAAAAGCTTAGGAACAATCGGGCTTCAGCCAGGACATCCTGACAACGAAGTCAAATCTTCACCTATGCCAAAGTACAAAGAGTATGGAGTGTATATTTTATCATTACTATTTATTCCGATTATCATGAAAATGGTTTCAGTTCCAGAATACACAGATTACTTTATGTGGACCGTTGGACCTTTAACAATCTTCTATTTATTCTACGAATTTTCAAGAATTAATGATGATAAATATAAAAATCCATATAGTTTAAAAGGTAGATTATCACGTGAAAAATATATACTTAACTATTTATTATTTTCAATAATTTATTTATCCATCATATTTTACAGTTATTATAAATTAAATTGGTTGTACTGCCTACCATTAATTCCGCTTTCATGGTTCTATATTGTTTTTCAAACTAAAAGATGCCACGACATAAATCTTAGCGGATGGTATCAACTAATTCCTTTTTACGGAATCTATTTACTCTTTAAAAAAGGAAATAGTGCCGAAAATAACTATGGAATATCAGAAATTAATACCGAAAAAACGTTGAACCCCAATATAAAAAAACTATATGCAGCTTTAGTTTTCATCTTGTTTTCAATATTGTTTTGGGGAATCTATGAGCAAAGTGGCGGCTCATTAAGTATTTTCGCTGCAAAAAATTTAAATAAAGATCTTTTAGGATTAGACCCGAATGGTGTTAATAATTCCGGAGGCGCATTCTTTATTATTTTCCTCGCTCCTCTGATTGGTTTGTTGTGGATCTGGATGAGCAAAAGAAAAATAGAGCCCAATACGATTATCAAATTCGGACTCGGATTTATCTTTTTAGGATTAGGATATTATGTACTTTTTGCAACCAAATTCTTTGCAGATTTACGAGGAATTACCTCATTGAATTTCTTTACAATTGCTTTATTGGTTATCACTTTGGGAGAACTTTGCTTATCTCCTATAGGGCTCTCAATTATGACTAAGCTTTCCACCAAAAATCTTCAGGGAATGATGATGGGACTGTGGTTTCTCGCCTCCGCCTACGGGCAATACGTAGCAGGAATCATCGGCGCGGGGCTAGCAACTGCCAAAGAAGGCTCTACCAATTACGATGCATTAATTACATATACAGAAGGTTACAAACAATTAGCATTGTATGCCGTGATTGCCGGTGTGGTATTAATTTTGATATCACCTTTAGTTAAAAAATTGATGCAGGAAGTTAAATAGAACAATAGATACCTGTACAAATACCATATCATGAAAAAAATATCCATCCTAGTTTTTCTTTTTTTTATCAGTTTCAATTTTGCACAGGTAAAATGGATGACAATTGAAGAAGCTCTTGAAGCTCAGAAAACTGAACCTAAAAAAATACTCATCGACTTCTACGCAGATTGGTGCGGACCATGCAAAATCATGGACAAAAAAACGTATGGAAATGCCGTGATTTACGATATTCTGAATTCAAATTACTATCCTGTAAAGTTTAATGCAGAATACAAAAAAACAATAGAGGTTTTTGGTAGAAAATTTTCAAATGAGAACATTTCTCACAAAAGAGGAAAAAATTCTCTTCATGAATTCACAGAGTTTATGAACGTTAATGCAGTTCCCACAACTGCTTTGCTAGATGAAACAGGTCGCCCCATTACCATGTTGCAAGGCGAATTAACTGCAAAAGAGCTAGAGCCTTATTTGGTTTTTATTTCAAACGATTTACATAAAAAATTTAAGTCTCAGGGAGAATGGGAAGATTATCAGAAGAAATTTAAGTCTAAAATAAAAGAGTAGCTGGCTTTTAGCAAATGGCTGTTTGCTTTTAGCTATAAATTACCACGAATGCATGAATTAGATTTATTGTAACATTTTTTTAGAAATATTTAAGTATTCCTGGCAAATAAATCTTCTGAATTAATAAGAAAAACCCACTCTATCAGCTTCATCTGCGAGAGACATAAAACAATCAAGGCTTTCAAAATCGAAAGCTTTTTTTATTTCTAAAATTTTCCCGAAATTCGCATCTTATTTTCCCATTGACTTTAGAAACTTCCATAGAATTCATAAAAGGAATCGGTTCCGAACGTGCCAAGCTCATCAAAAATGTGTTGGGAATTTCTATTGTGGAAGATTTCCTGAACTTCTACCCTATCAGATATTTAGACAAAAGCAAAATATTTACGGTTTCAATGCTTCAGGAAAGCAATATTGAAGTTCAGTTGAAGGGTAAAATCACTGCTCTTCAAGAAATTCAGACGGGAAAAATAAAAAGACTTTCGGCAAAATTTAATGATCACACCGGATCGATGGATCTGGTTTGGTTTCAGTATTCCAAATGGCTCAAAGAACAAATTCCTTTGAATAAAGAAGTTTTTATTTTTGGTAAAATCAATGCATTCAACAGTCAATTTTCGATGCCTCATCCGGAAATAGAAGCCGAAGAAAACAAGGAAGCCGAAACGAGATTAAAACCCATTTATCCAAGCTCAGAAAAACTCAGCAAGCGTGGTTTAACTCAGAAATTCTTCCAGAATGTTTTAAAAAACATTTGCAAAGAAATCCCCAATCTCATTCAGGAAAATCTTCCGGAGTATATGATTCGTCATTATCAGTTTTTGTCTAGACAGCATACATTTCTCAACATCCACTTTCCAAAAAACCAGCAGTATTTTGAAAAGGCAGATTATCGTTTAAAATTTGAAGAATCTTTCTTTTTTCAGTTAGGTTTTGGCTTAAAAAAGGCTCATCACAAAGCAAAATCACAAGGGAACTCCTTCCCCATCGTGGGCGATTATTTCACTAATTTTTACGAAAACCACCTTCCTTTTGAACTCACGAATGCACAAAAAAGAGTTTTAAAGGAAATTAGATTGGATATGAAAAAGCCTATCCAAATGAACAGACTTTTGCAAGGCGATGTGGGTTCTGGAAAAACAATGGTTGCTTTACTTACAATGTTGATTGCTCTAGATAACGGTTTCCAAAGCTGTCTGATGGCTCCTACTGAAATTCTCGCTCAGCAACATTATGCTGGCATCAAAGATTTACTGAAAGACACTGAAATTAAAGTCAATATTCTCACCGGTTCTGTGAAAGCTTCTGCAAGAAAAATCATTCATGAAGAGCTAGAAAACGGCGAGCTTTCAATTTTAATAGGAACTCACGCTGTTTTGGAAGATAAAGTAAAGTTCAAAAACCTCGGCCTTGCTATTATCGACGAGCAACATAGATTTGGAGTAGCGCAAAGAGCAAAACTTTGGGCAAAAAATAGAATTCCCCCACACATTTTGGTTATGACGGCAACACCGATCCCGAGGACTTTGGCAATGAGCTTTTATTCTGATTTGGATGTTTCTGTGATTGATGAAATGCCGGTTGGTAGAAAACCGATTATAACGGCTCACAGAAGAGAAAAAGATCGTGCTTATGTTTACAATTTCTGTCATGAAGAAATTCGTAAAGGCAGGCAAATTTATTTCGTTTATCCGTTAATTGAAGAATCTGAAACGTTGGATTACAAAAACCTAATGGAAGGCCTGGAAAGTGTGATGGATAATTTCTCCAATTACAACGTCACAATGCTTCACGGGAAAATGAAAGCAGACGAAAAAGATGCTGCCATGAATTATTTCGCATCAGGAAAATCTCAGATTATGGTTGCAACAACGGTAATTGAAGTAGGCGTAAACGTTCCAAATGCTTCTGTGATGGTCATTGAAAGTTCAGAAAGATTTGGCTTATCTCAGCTTCATCAGTTGCGCGGGCGTGTAGGAAGAGGTGGCGAGCAGAGTTATTGTATCCTAATGACTTCGGATAAGTTAACAGCTGATAGCCGAACGAGAATTAAAACCATGACGGAAACCAATGATGGTTTCAAAATTTCGGAAGTAGATATGCAACTGCGTGGACCCGGCGATATTTTGGGAACACAACAAAGTGGTGTTGTTGACTTTAAAAGACTGGATTTGGTGAATGACTCCGCGATTATTAAAAACACCAAAAGTCTGGTTGAAAAAATTCTGGAAACCGACCCTTTGCTGGCGAAAACTGAGCATCAGATTATAAAAAATTACTATCTGCAGTATTATAAAGGGAAAAATAAGTGGAGTAAGATTTCGTAAATTTAATTTCATCACAACAATAGCACATAGAATTACACTAATCATCACTAAAGATGAAATAAATACACTTTTTATTGATGTTCCTCACTTTTATGAAGAGAATTTTTTAATTATCCCGACCGATGATGATGGATGGGAAGCAAAAATGATTGAAGACATTTGCCTTGAAGAGAGTTCTTTTGATAAAATTTTTGAAGCGTTTTTTAAAGAATTTTATTCAGATGATTTGGAAAGTGGATATTTAGAAGATATCTGTAACCGAGTAAACACTTTCGAAGATTTATATATTTTGGACATTATTGAAAAACTTCAAATTTCCAATTTTTTAATTGTTCACTATTCAGAAGTTGGTTTTGATATTTATGAAAATTATATAGGTTTTGAGGATAGAAAATATATTGGAGAAGGCAAGTCTTGGACTAAATTTAATGATACCAAGTTAAATACTGGTAATTATTGGAAATTTGATTCCTGTAAAAAAAGATATTTAGAAAACTTAAATAAAAAGTAAAAACTGCAGTTATTTATCATTGTAAACCTTGTAAATTAAAGGAATTTTATTCGAAAATATCTGTCCCACAAATATAGAATCCTTATTATTTATATTTCTAATAGGTTGATAATATTTTTCAACAATCTCTTTTGGAGTCTGCAGACTGATTTGAAAATAATATTCAGATTTGTTTTTCAAATCGATAAATCTTCTTTTATAAGCTGGAAAATTTACTCTAGTTGAAAAATATTTTTCCTCTTGTGGTTTTAGTTTCACAATCTTTTTGCTGATTCGAAACGCAATTTCCAAATCTTGATGGCTAAAAAATTTAGAATATGATTGCCTGAATTTTTTAAAATCACTGCTATTTTTATCAACTTTAAATTCATTTTCACCATTATGAAATGCGTGCTGCACAGGTAGCAAGGTTTTCTTTTCAAAAATATAATAATCAGGTAATCCAACAAACTGTCGCTCTACATGATACTCCCCATCTTCATTGAATTCATCACTATCTAAAATAATTAAATAAGTTTTATTCGAATTATTTTTCAGAGCATAAACAATGTTATTGTTATCAAATTTTGAAACTTTCTTGATCGTATCATTAATTATTTTAAGTTCCAAATCATTTTGCGAAAAACAATTATTGAAGACGAAAACTGCTATAACTAAAAATAAATGTTTCATAACAGATTTTTATTTTAAGAGAATTTCCATCAAAAAATCATCCATCACATAGCCATTTCCAATGTCAAAAACACCTTCATCATAGATTTTATAACCTTGAGATTGGTAAAATTTTTGTGCGGAATTGTATTTGTTTACATTTAAAATAATTCTGCTATCTCCACTTTCTTTCACCTTTTTATTGAGAAATTCTAGCGTTTTTTTGCCTAAACCTTTTCCTTTACTTTCTGGAACGAGATAAATTCGGTGAAGCTTTGTTGTCTGGTTTTCGTAATGATTTTCGTAGCCTAAAAACCCATCAAATAAATTTAAAACTTCGTCAAAAACTAGATAGTAATGATAATTTGGATTTTTTAAATGTTCTGAAATTTCAGCTTCAGAATACATTGTATTGAGCATGAAATGCATTTGTTCTTGTGAAAGAATATCTGCGTATGCATTTTCCCACGACCTTTTTGCTAAATCCTGAATCAAGGGAATGTTTTTTTCTGTTGCTTTAATTAGTTTCATTTCTGAATAATTATTATGTATTTTTTTTCACATGAGAACCCCTAAGAAAGAAATCAAAAATTTTTACTAACTAAATGTGTTCTTCTAAACATTCGAATCAATCACTTCAAGTAACTTATATGTAAAAAAATTGCAGTTAAATTTTTTAGATTAAAAAAGTGAAAAACATTGAGTCTTTCACTTTTAATATTTTATAGAACTTAATTATTTAATTAAATTTTCGCCATTTCAGCTTTAATTTTCGCATAAAGTCCCTCGGATGCAGGAACTAATGGAAGCCTCAGATAGTTTTTAATCAAACCTTTTTCAGCCAAGATCACTTTAATTCCGCACGGGTTTCCTTCTGCGAAAATCAATCTTGTGATGTCAACCAATTGATTGTGAATTTCATACGCTTCATCCACTTTTTTATCAAAAGCCAGCTGAACCATCGTTGAAAATTCTTTCGGATACCCTTGTCCTATAACAGAAATAACTCCTGCTCCACCAGCTAAAGTTACGGGAAGTGTAAATTCATCATCTCCAGAAACTAAATTGAAACCTTCGGGTTTTTTTCTTAGAATATCAAAATACTGAAGAATATTTGGTGAAGCTTCTTTAATTAAGAATAAATTCGGGAATTCTTTTGCCAAACGTAAAGTAGTTTCTGCCTCAACATTTTGTCCGGTTCTTGAAGGAACATTGTAAATGATGATGCTTTTTCCGGTAGAAGCTAACATTTTGTAATGCTGGTAAAGCCCTTCCTGATTGGGTTTGTTGTAATATGGAGACACAGATAAAACTGCAGTAAAATCAGATAAATCTGTTTCTTCGATTTGCTTTTTGACTTCAAGAGTATTATTTCCGCCAATTCCTAGAACCAATGGAAGACGTTTATTATTAACCTTAATGATATGCTCTACTACTTGTTTCTTCTCGTCTGAAGAAAGTGTAGCAGCTTCCGCTGTAGTTCCCAATACCACCAAATAGCTGGTTCCGTTTTCGATGTTGTACTCTACGAGTTTTGTCAAACTTTCGAAATCTACGGATAAATCTTCATTAAAGGGCGTTACCAAAGCAACACCTACTCCTTTTAAAATGCTCATCTGTTCGAATTATTTTCCCCAAATTTAATAATTTCATACAAGAATTTACAATTTTTAATCTTATTTTATTATACATATAATTATATTTGCATTATACTAAAGAAATTATGCAAAATAAATTCTTATTATTAGGAATTGCCCTTCTCTCCCTCACTGCCTGTAAAACCAATTCGTTGCAGGTTGCTCATGTGGAAACGCAGAAGAATATTTCTATCAACCAAGAATTAAAGGGAGATGAAAATTTCTCGAAGTTTATCGCGCCTTATACAGAGAAGCTAAATAAAGAGATGAATCAAAAAATCTCTTACACGCAAGTAGATTTAACGAAAGAAGGAAACAACAGTAATCTGGGAAATCTTTTGGCAGATTATACTTTTGATGGAGCCGATGTTTGGGCGAAAGCCAATTTGAATAAAAACATTGACGCTGCATTAATCAACATCGGGGGAATCCGTACCACTATTGGGAAAGGTGATATCCTTCTAAAAAATGTTTTTGAGGTAATGCCATTTGAAAACGAAGTGATTATCGTAAAATTCAAAGGTTCAGATCTTCAGGGTTTGTTTGATTATTATGCTAAAAACCAGAAGAACAATCCGGTTTCTCATTTATACATTGAGACAAAAGATGGAAATCTTTCAAAAGGTTTAATTAATGGAAGTCCTATTCTACCCAACCAAGTTTATTATATTGCAACTTCTGATTATTTGGCTTTGGGTGGCGATAATATGAAGTTTTTTGCAATGGGAGAATCAATTCCTACAGGTATTAAGCTTAGAGATTTGTTTATAGAATATTTTAAGAAAAACCAGCAGATTAATCCTAAAGAGGAAATTCGTTTACAATTTATCGGGAAGAAATAATGGATAGAAAAAGTTTTTTAAAAACGATAACAGGAGGAACTTTAGCGATGACTTTAGCTCCAAATTTGGTAATGGCGGAAGAATTAAATTTAAATTCTTTTACCTCAGCCCATAAATTAACGATACTTCACACCAACGATCAACACAGCAGAATTGAACCTTTTGATTCTAGCTACACACGAAACCCTAATCAGGGTGGTTTTGCGAGAAGGGCAAGTTTAATTCAAAAAATAAGAAGTGAAGAAAAGAATCTTTTACTTCTTGATTCTGGAGACATTTTTCAGGGAACACCATATTTTAATTTTTTTGGAGGCGAGCTTGAATTCAAACTCATGTCTATGATGAAATATGATGCTTCCACCATGGGAAATCATGATTTTGATAATGGTTTAGAGGGATTTTTAAAGGTTTTACCTAATGCAAAATTCCCTTTTATCTGTTCCAATTATGATTTTAAAAATACTATTTTAGACGGGAAAACTTCAAACTATAAAATCTTCAATAAAAACGGAATTAAAGTAGGAATTTTTGGCGTTGGAATAGAGCTGGATGGTTTGGTTGGAAAAAAACAATATCAGGAAACCATTTGGTCTCACCCCATTGATGTAGCACAGCATTATTCAAATTTTCTTAAGAACGATAAGAAATGTGATTTGGTGATTTGTCTTTCCCACATTGGGTATGATTATAAAGACGAACCAGAAAAAATAAACGATAAAATGCTAGCGTCAAAAACAGAAAATATTGACTTGATTTTGGGCGGCCACACCCATACTTTTTTACCAGAACCACAAACATTTCAGAACAGACAAGGTAAAAATGTTTTGGTAAACCAGGTAGGCTGGGCGGGGCTTCTTTTGGGAAGAATAGATTTCTTTTTTGATAAAAATAAAAATGTACAACAGATTTCTTGGAACAACCAGGCAATCGATAGCAGTATAACGGTATAATATGAAAAAATTCTCTATAATTTCTCTTGGCATTTTGGCGACTTTCCAGATGGTAAAGGCACAAAATATTTCGTCTAAAAAATGGACAGATTTGTTTTCTTACAACAATGTTCTGGCAATGAAAGAAGACAATGGAAAAATTGTTGCTGCTACAGAAAACGGTATTTTTTATTATAATATTTCAAGTGGGGAAATTTCAAAACTATCAAAAGCTTCGGGTCTTCATGATGTGAAAATTTCTGCTTTCGACTATGATCCTCAATCAAAAATCGCATTAGTAGGTTACCAAAGTGGTGCTCTGGATGTAATTGCTCCCGATGGAATCACTTACGTAGTAGACATTCCCATTGCAACAGGCTATTCTGGAAATAAAAAGATAAATCACATTTCAATAACAGGAGATCAAGCAGTGATTTCTGTAGGATATGGAGTTTCTATTTTCAAATTGAAAAAGAAAGAATTTGCTGATTCGGCATTTTTCGTAACTGCAGGAGTTTTTGAAGCGAGCAATGAAGCTACAATATTGGGTAATAAAGTATATTCTGTTACCAATACAGGTTTAAAAAGCCATGTACTAGACACCACTTTTCCGATTTTTACTTCATGGACGAATGAGCAGTCAGGAAACTTCAAACATATAGATTCTGAAGGAGTTCTCTCTTATTCAAACGCCACAGCTGCCTATATTTATATTAACGGAACTTCTACGCCGATTGCACAAACATTTACGAATATTAAAGATGTTGTAACAGGTTCAGATAATGTAACCATTACAGATAATAACAGGGTATATTCTTACTCCACTACCGGAAATTTCATTGGAAGCTCCTCACCTGGCGAAGAATGTAATACCGCTGCAAGGGTTTCTAACAAAATATATTTTGGAACTGCCTTATCCGGCATCAAAAATGAAAACAACACCATTTTCAAACCCGATGGACCGGCATTTAATTATTCTTATAAAATAAGATTATTTAACGAAAATCAACTTTTAGTATCTACTGGCGGACGTAGAGATGGTTTTAATGGGCCTTTGGAAAACCCAAGACGTCCTGGTTTTTATTATTACACTGGTTCAGAATGGATCTATCCTTCCTATTTTGCAGGATCAATTTATGACACCAACATTTTAGATGTATTTCCTGACCCAGCTAACCCTTCGGAGATTTTCGTATCAAGATATAGCGCAAGCTTTCAGATGGGGGTTTACAAAATGAAATACAACGCTTCAATAAAAGATTATGATTTTGTAAAATATTATAATTTGGGCGGTGCCAATGTTTTTGTACATAGACCGGTGGGCTTTACAAGTGATGATCAAAATAATATATTTCTATCTGTAGCTTTTACCAATGCTATTGGTAATAATACGGCAATTGCACCTTATGATCGTTCCTCAGATCAATTTGTTTTAAACAACATTGTATTAAGTAGTAATGGGGCCCAATTTCCTATTTACAATAACGGTTTAATATGGTTACCTCTGCCAAGATCACAACATATCGTTGCTTATGATTATAAAGGAACTATTGCCACATCAGATGATAAAACCTATATTTTGGGCGTTGAAAATAACCTGCCGGCCAACTCTATTTCTGTTGCTTTTGATAAAAGCGGTGATGCTTGGATAGGAACAGATTTAGGAATAAGAATCCTTTCAAACCCTGCTACTGAAGTAAAAAACAATCCTACCCTTCAAGCTGTTGTTATTGAGCAAAACGGATTGGCAGAAGAACTATTCAGAAATTCTCAGATTCTTGCAATAGAAGTAGATGCGGGAAACCAAAAATGGATTTCTGTAGATGGTGGCGGAGTCTATTACCTTTCGGCAAACGGAGAACAGACGATTAAACATTTCACAAAAGAAAACTCTCCATTACCTTCAAATTCTGTTACAGATATTAAAGTTGATAAGAAAACAGGAAAAGTTTATTTTGTGACCTACGAGGGTATTGTTACTTACCAAGGTGATATAGCGGATGTTACTTCCAATTTTGGCAATGTTTTAGTTTATCCAAATCCTGTAGTTTATTCTCAGTTTAAGGGTAATGTTACTATAAAAGGTTTGGCTGAAGTAGCCAATATAAGAATTACAGATGCCGCAGGAAACATTGTACATTCCGCACAATCTAGAACAGGATATTACGAATGGGATTTAAATAATCAAAAAGGTAAAAGAGTAGCTTCTGGAGTTTATTTTGTTTTGATGACCAACGAAGACGGAAGTGACAAGGCAACTGCAAAAATTGCCGTGGTTAATTAATTTAAATGATTTCTTACACGGGTTTTGTACTCTCATTCTTAAAATACGGAGACAGTGATGCTATCTTGCATTGTTTCACTTTAGAAGAAGGCTTTCAAAGCTTTTTTCTAAAGTCTGTTTTCACTCAAAAAAATAGAAAGAAGGCACTTTTACTGCCTTTAAGCATCCTCAGTTTTAACTGTAGAAAATCTAAACCTGATGTAGAGATTAATTCTGTATTAAAATTTGAACTTGAGCAATCTTACGATTTTTATACCGATGTAAAAGCCAACACCATTGTTTTTTTTATTTCAGATTTTTTGAATCAAATCTTAAAACATGAGAATTCAAATCCACAAATATTTTCCGCTATAATAGAATTTAATGAAAATTTGGATGCGAAAAATTACAGATCACATCTTATACTTTTAATTCTTTTACTTAGAATACAGGGAATTGCACCACTCAGCAGCAGCTTAGAATATCTTGATCCCGAAACGGGAAATTTTAATCTCAACGGAACACATCATCTTTTTACAAAAGAAATTTCTGGTATCTGGAAACAAATTGCATTCTCAGAAAACCCATACGAAACTAAAATAAAATCATCTCACAGAAAGCAATTATTAGATAGCATCTTGGTTTATTATCACTATCATTTTACAGATTTTAAAATACCCAGTTCACTAGAAATAATTCAGCAAATTTATGATTGATTAAAATTTATCCTCCTTTTGAAAAACTTTCGAGAACACTCATTCCTCCATCTACGAAAATGCTGGATCCGGTAATGTAATCTGAGAAATCACTTGCCAAAAATACAGCAAGATTTCCCACATCTTCAGGTTGACCAATTCTGTCGTAAGGAATAAGTTTAAGCAAATCATCTAAAGCTTCTTCAGTTCCCCATGCTTCCTTATTAATCGGTGTTTTAATTGCTCCCGGACAAATAGAATTCACTCTTATTTTCTTTGCGCCATATTCTTGCGCTAAAGATTGCATCAGAAGTTTAACACCACCTTTACTGGCTGCATAATTTACATGACCTGCCCAAGGAATAAGTTCGTGTACAGAACTGATATGAATAATTTTTCCGCAGGCTACAGATTTAGACAAATCAATACCGCGTCTCAGAAATTCTTTAATAGCCTCACGGGCGCACAGAAACTGCCCTCTGAGATTCACATTCATTACCTTATCCCAATCTTCAACGGTCATTTCTGTAAATTCAGCATCTTTTTGAAGACCTGCATTATTGATTAAAATATCAACTGTTCCAAATTTTGAAATCGTTTTTTCAAACATCAATTTTACTTCATCTTCATTGGATACATCACATTTAAAAACCATCCCTTCACCTCCTTTTTCAATAATTTCATTTAAAATAGATTCCGCTTCACCTTTTGAATTTTCTGATGAATGATTGATGACTACTATTGCACCGGCTGCAGCCAAAGATTTTGCTATACCCGTTCCAATACCGCTAGATGCTCCTGTAACAATAGCAATCTGCTTTTTAAGAGAAATTTCCATAGAATGATTTTTATTATTAAAAACCAATTGAAAGTATCACGCCAAACTAGAAAATTGAGATTTTATTTAATCTAAAAATGTAGAAAACTAAATTTGATTTTGCATAGAAAGACAAATCAAGCTTAGAAAAATATTTTGGTTTATAACTTCTTAAACATATCAAAATTTAATGATGGTACACATCATCATACATTACTCCTACTCTTATTTCTAATGAAATTTTATTCTCTGCTGGTACGATGGGGCAATTATAATCGTACGCATTATAGGCACAATAGGGATGATAAGATTGGTTAAAATCTATAATAATTGTATTTCCTTTTAGAATCGTAAGGTCGATGTATTTCCCTCCGCCGTAGGTTTCTTTGTTGTTGGTAAGATCTCCGAAAGGTAGAAAAAGATAATTTTTATACTCTTCCAATTTCATTAAATCTAAACTCTGATAGATGTTTAAAATAAAATCTTTTCCTTCCAAATTAAAATAAGCCTTACCGTATTCCTGGTATTGCTTTGATTTACCAGAAGATGTTGGCAAATCAAAAGGTTTTGGATTTTCGTTTTTCACAAATTGGGCTGTAACACGGTATTTCAGATTAATAGAAAAAAAGGGATGTTTTTTAAAATTTTTAAAATTATCACCTCTCAAAGGTGTTTCTTTGGGATCTAAATATTCTTTGTTTAAATTACTCTGAAATTTTTCTATATCGTCTACAATTTTTTTATTTTTTGCTGGTGAAGGATACTTACAAATAATAGGATTGATTGTACGCACTTCTATTTTTTCAGATTTATTTTCTTGAGAAAATCCCGCAAACGGAATAAAAAAAGAGGCGATTAAAAAAACTATTGCTTTCCTCATGATTCTGAAATTTTTATTCTGTAAATATCCGAAGAATTTCTTTTGATTGATTTCACAAAAAAACCACCTTCTTCTGGGATTACTTCTTGAAAATCAAAACTCTTACACTCTTTCGGAAGTCCAGAAAAAATTAAAGTAAACCAAAAATCTTTCATAAACGGCACTGCCGTCCAATAAGGGAAAATCGAAATATTTTCTGCGTGAATGAGTTTGCTTCTATGATCAGAATGATTGTCTATAAGATAGGTTGTATTCCAAATTCTAATAAGATTTCCCAAAGATGGCGAAGCAGGAAAACAACAATGCACAATTACTTGTTTTTCTTCTTCAATTTTAGTTCTCAGAGATTCGAGCAACTCTTTTTCAATGATAGGTTTTACAATTACTTCTTCCACTTTTTTATAGGTAATGAACAATGGGTACTGAGTAATTTACATAATTCTACATATTGCGTATTACTTACTACCTAATATTGATAATTAATATTTGAGTTTTAGCTTTTCTTTACTGTAGGCTCTCAGCCTATTTACCATTTCCGGATTTTCAGAAAGTTTCGTACCGTACGACGGAATGATGTCTTTCATTTTGTGTTTCCATTCGTTATTCATTTTTTCTGGGAAACATTTTTCGAGAACGGTAATCATTGCGCTTACAGCTGTTGAAGCACCTGGAGAAGCTCCTAGTAATGATGCAATGGTACCGCTTTTGTTAGTTACTACCTCTGTTCCAAATTCTAATTTACCGCCGTCTTTATCATCTTTTTTAATGATTTGTACTCTCTGTCCTGCGATTTTCAAATCCCAATCTTCTTCTTTGGCATCTTTTACAAATTCCCTCAAATGTTGCACTCTCTGAGCCTTATTCATTGCCACTTGCTGAATAAGATATTTTGTTAACGGAAGGTTATGCCACCATGCGCCAAAAAGAGATTTGATATTTTTTGTATTCACACTTTCGGGAAGATCTAGATAGCTTCCTTCCTTTAAAAACTTAGTAGAAAACCCAGCAAATGGTCCGAAAAGCAATGCTTTTTTACCATCAATAATCCTAAGATCTAAATGAGGAACAGACATGGGAGGTGCGCCAACTGGTGCTTGTGTATAAACCTTTGCTTCGTGTTTATCTACCAATTCTGGATTGTGCGTTACAAGCCACTGCCCCGAAACCGGAAATCCTCCGTAGCCAGCACTTTCTTCGATATCTGAGCTCTCTAAAAGTGGTAATGCATAACCGCCTGCTCCAATAAATACAAAATCTGCTGAAACGTCGTGTTTAATATTGTGCGTACGATCTTTCACCCTCATTTTCCAGCCATTTGCAATAGGATCAATGTCTTTCACTTCGGTGTAAAGAAAAATCTCCACATTGGTATTAGTGATCAAATGCCTACCCATTTTTCTTGTGAGTGTACCAAAATTCACATCTGTACCGGCATCCATTTTTGTAGCTGCCAAAACTTCAGATTTATTTCGTTTGCTCATAACCAAAGGAATCCACTCTCTTAGTTTTTCGTGATCAGTAGAAAATTCCATCCCTGCAAAAAGTACAGATTTCGACATATTATCGAAGCGTTTTTTTAAAAAATCGGCGTCATTTTGTCCAAAAACTAAACTGAGGTGTGGGCATGAATTTACAAAATCCTGCGGAGTATCTATATAGTTTTTATGGATCAGAAAAGACCAAAATTGCTTTGAAACCTCAAACTGTTCAGCAATACCTTCAGCTTTTGAAATATCTATGCTTCCATCCGCTTTTTCTGGGGTATAGTTGAGTTCACAAAATGCTGAGTGACCTGTACCGGCATTATTCCAAGCGGCTGTGCTTTCTTTTGCAAATCTTCCTAATCTTTCAAAAATAGCAATATTCAGTTGAGGATCCAGCTCATGAAGTATAGTAGCTAGAGTGGCACTCATGATGCCACCGCCAATCATTACGACGTCATATTTTGATTTTGGTGTTCTACTGAGGAGAGTGTGTGGCATTAGTAAAAAAATTTACTACGAATTTCGTGAAAAGTTTTCAAAAATAGTACTTAATGATACATTATTAAATTGATAATATTCACTATTAAAATAAAAATTATTGCATCGCCATTTTATTTTTAAAGCAGCGTGGGTTAACCTACTGTAAAATTTTCCGTCCACCAATGCATCAAATTCAGGAAAAGGAATTTTTATAAATAATGATTTCAAATTCCTTTCTATAGATTTAAAAATTACAACCCTTTTTTTTATCTTAAATCTTTATCATTCCAAAATAAGTAAAATTCTTTGCGTATCGACTTCCGTTTTTTTTATCGTTAATAGACAGCGTTTGTAAAGCATTTACAGGTAATTGCAGACAAATTGTAAACAAGTTACAGTGATGATAGAATATGACAAAAAAAATCTCCTGAGATAGGAGATTTTACATTTCGATTAATTCAGTTTTGCTGTAAGTTTTCTGAATTGTTTTTCGGCGTTTTTACCTTCATAAAGAATTCCGTAAATGGTTTCTATGATTGGAAGCTTGAGGTCTTTTTCCTGAGCTGTTTTGTAGATAGAATCTGCTGCATAATATCCTTCCGCAACCATGTTCATAGATTGAATTGCTGATTTTACCGTATACCCTTTGCCTATTAAATTGCCCAAATTTCGGTTTCTGGAGAAAAGGGAATACGCAGTTACGAGTAAATCTCCCAAATAAGCACTTTCGTTCACATCTCTTGGTGCTTCGTAAATGGCTTCCAGAAAAGTTTCCATCTCTCGGATTGCGTTGGATACGAAAACTGCGGTAAAGTTATCCCCATACCCCAATCCGCTTGCAATACCCGCTCCTATGGCAAAAATATTTTTGAGAATCGCACTGTATTCGTTACCCAAAATATCTTTGCTTGCGCTTACCTTGATAAAATCTGATGAGAGAATTTCTAAAAGTTTTTTTGAATTTTCTTCCTCAACAGTTGCTACAGTAAGATAAGAAAGCCTTTCCATTGCCACTTCCTCTGCGTGACAGGGTCCTGCGATTACTGCTTGATTTCTAAAACCTATTTTAAATTCATCTTTTAGGTAATGAGCCACTATATTGTTCACCTTCGGAATAATTCCTTTGATGGCAGAAACGAAAACTTTATCTCCGTATTCACAATTCATCTTATCCATAGAATCTGAAAGATAAATAGACGGTGTTGCCAAAACCACGATGTCACAAGCAGTCACCATTTCATTGATGTCTGTGGTGAGTTTTAAATTTTTTAAATTAAAGTTAACTGCAGTAAGATAAGTTGGATTGTGCCCTCTTAGCTCAATTGCTCCTTTTACAAACTCGTTTCTTACGCACCAGTGTACAGTTTTACAGTTTTCGACCAACATTTTTACAATTGCTGTTGCAAAACTTCCGCTTCCTAAAACACCAACTGCAATATCTGTTTTAGATTGTTTTAAGGTAGAATCTGAATTTGTTTTTTTCTTCGCCATATTGATACTCTGAATTGCAAATATATTAAAACCATCAAATAATGAAACAATGAAATACATATTATCAAAATCTTTGTGAAATTTTAATATTACAAACAATTTTCCACAAAAATCTACGTTTAATAATGACTATAGCTGTTTTAAAGCTGAAATTTTCAAGAAAAATATTTTAAGTAAATTTGCACGCTTCTAGTGTAAGTAACTTTAATGAAAGAAAAATGAAGAATTTTTTATCAAACAAAAAAAAAGTAACCATTTTTATTGGTTTACTTTCAGGCGTTGTTTTCGCTCAAAGCATATTTATTGCCAAATTATTCAATCAAAAAGATGACAAAACCTACGAAGTAAATCTTGTAAAAATAAATACCGAAAAAGACAGTGTAGATTATTTGAAAATGAAAACAGACCTAGGAATGGTAGATAAAACCGTTACTGAACTTAATTCTTTTTTGAAATCTAAAAACATTAATAACGGAAAACTTGAGGTTTTGGATCAAGATAGTATCTCAAATTCTATTTATCTTTCAAAACAAGTGAACAGATACAGCGAATATCTTATGAATTTGCAAGAAAAGCTACAACAGGTTCCTTTGGGAATGCCTTCTGAAGGATATATTTCTTCGAATTTCGGAATCAGGAAAAACCCTATTCCTTTCAAAAGAGTTCTAGCGTCTGTCTCGGCTACAAAAAATGAATCCCCTTCTACTGTTTCTGTATCTTCTGCTCCGGAAGTAAAAGCAACTCCGGTAGAAAAAATAATTGAAGTAACCGACAGCTACGGAAATAAAAGAGAAATAAAAGTAATGGTAACGCCGAAAACACCTATTGCATCAAAATCAATTCCAGCAACGCCAACTCAAAGTACTTTTGTAAAAAACCAGCCGATGGAAAAAAACAACGCTCCTGCAGAAGCAGACCAAATGCAGTTTCATAAAGGTTTGGATATTGCGGTTCCGTTTGGATCTAATGTGATTGCTACTGCTGCAGGAACAGTAATATTTTCTGGTCAAAAAGGAGGATACGGCAATTGTGTAATTGTTTCTCACGGAAATGGCTTGGCAACACTTTATGGCCATTTGTCTCAGCTGGTTGCTAAAACCAATGATAAGATAAAAGTAGGACAAGTGATTGCAAAATCTGGAAACTCCGGACGTTCTACAGGGCCACATCTTCACTACGAAGTGCACAAAAACAATACCCCTGTAAATCCTAAATTATTTATTAATTTGTAAAATACTTTACTTACATCATAAAAGAACCGGCTGCACTATTGGTGCCGCCGGTTCTTTTTTCGTATCTAGTTTAACCAGCTTTTACCTGAATGCTTAAGATAAGGCTCAGTTGTGGTTTGTTTGAATAGCTTCTATCAATAGGCAGCAGTAAAACGCTCACGAATATGGTTATTCTGCTCCAGCTCATCTACCAAAACCACTGCTACATCTTCTACAGAAAGCACACTTCTTCCCTCTTCATTAAAAACAGGGTTTTCTAGAGCAGTTCTGTACTTACCAACTCTTACACCTGCCGTTCCTGGGTGCATTTCTATTGCAGGGCTGAAAAAAGTCCAATCTAAAACAGTATTCTCTTTTATTTTATTGAGATAATCTCTTGCTGCTGTAGCACCTGGTTTGATATCTGCAGGAAAATCTGGACTATCAACCAACTGATTTCCGTCTATAAACAAACTTCCCGCACCACCCACAGTGATGAATCTTTTTACTCCCGAATTTTCTACAGCTTTTTCAATTTTGAGAGATCCCTTCAGAAAATCATCATATAGATTAGGATTTGTCCACCCCGGGTTAAAGGTATTTATTACTGCATCATTACCTTTTAAAGCTTCTGAAAGCTCTTCTGAATTGTTGATATTAATGCTTTTTGCTGAAACATTTTCCAGAGCTGGAACTTTAGATATGTCTCTTGCCAAAGCTTCAACTTGATATCCTCTGTTGGCTAATTCTTTTACTACATGGGAGCCAACAAAGCCTGTTGCACCGATTACCGCTACTTTTTTGTTCATACTTTTTTTATTTTAAGGATTCAATAACCTTTAGGTTTTATTTGTTTAATATTTAAATGTAATAACTTTTGTTACATTTTTATCAAAATTTTTTTAGAATTGATCTGAAAATTCTTTCAGGTTTTTATTCCCTAAAAAATTAATTACAATCTGATCTGTTTCGATAAATAAATTTTTCAAATTTTCATTAATATCTTTTCCTATAGGGCAAATAGGATTCGGATTTTGATTTTTTTTGCCTAAAACTTCAGAGTTTTTTACGGCTTTGTAAATATCTGAAATTTTGATTTTTGATGGATCTGAAGCTATTTGACTTCCTCCTACTTTTCCTTGTTTACTGACTACAAGATTAGCATCTCTAAGAATTCCCAATTCTTTACGAACAATTACAGGATTGATATTAATGCTACCAGCAATCCAATCAGACGTTAACCATTCTTCTTGGCATTTAGCCAAAAGAGTCATAATGTGTATCGCAGTAGCAAATCTTGTATTACTCATATTACTTTGCAAAGATATAAAAATTTTAATGTAACAATTTTAATTACATTAAAGTTTAAAATAAAAGCAATCCGAAGACTGCTTGTAGTTTATTTGATTCCTAAAAGTTCTACTTCAAAAATCAATGTAGAATTTGGTCCTATTTCTTTGCTGATTTCTTGATCGCCATAAGCCAAATGTGGTGGAAGAATCAATCTCCATTTGCTTCCGACAGGCATAAGCTGCAAGGCTTCTGTCCAACCTTTTATCACTTTATTTAAAGGAAATGATGCTGGAGTTCCTCTTTTTACTGAACTATCGAATATTTTACCCGTAATTGTAGTACCGTGATAATGGCATTTTACATTTGATCTTGGGCCTGGTTTTTCTCCGTCTCCTTCTGTAATAATTTCATAGAAAAGGCCGCTTGGAAGTTTCACTACAGATTCTCTTTTTCCGTATTCTTCCATGTATTCAATTCCGTCTTTCAGGTTTTTTTCAGCTTTTTCTTTCTTTTTTTTAAATAACATATCTGCTACGCCCATAATATATACTTTTTGCAAAGATAAGATTAATGATTGAAAAGTTGTAAGATGAAAAAAGACGTAATTTATTTAAAGTATATTAAGTTCAGTGTTTTAAAAAAAAAATTGACTCTCTGCTATTGTTCATCATGCTTACTACAGCGCATTGGCAAATAAAAAGTTTCAAATAGCAATTGTAGTTTTCTTAATATACCGGCAGCTCGGCTGGTTTTGTATTAACTACGAACATATAGTATCTACAAGATATTTTGTATGAAGATAGAATACAGACCGTTTTTAAAATAACTAACTAAGCAAAAATTAAATTAAAAAAAAATAGGTCTGAATCTAAAGTAGATTTTAATTTTAAGGATAATAACAAAGGATAAAAAAATAAAAAGGCTTTTCTTATCAAAAAAAAAGCCTTAAAACTATTAATTACAAATCATCATTTCAGTTGGGTAATTCCGGTTACTATTTGTGTTTTTTTATCAATTGTAACCATAATGCTAGACCAAGTCCAAAATTCAGAATATTCATAAGTATCTATTGTTCTTGGCTTATTGAATTCATCTTCCAATATTTTTTTGGTCATTCCTATACTTATTTTTCCATCGAAAATTGATTCTCCAA
The DNA here is from genome assembly GCF_900156685.1 of Chryseobacterium piscicola. GTDB lineage: Bacteria > Bacteroidota > Bacteroidia > Flavobacteriales > Weeksellaceae > Chryseobacterium > Chryseobacterium piscicola. The sequence continues at coordinate 84,097 of NZ_FTOJ01000005.1, read as the reverse complement.
AACTTTTGCCGTATTTTTTAATTAATGAAGCTTTTCTTTGTTCTGTTTGCAGAGATTCTTCTTCTTTTGTTTTGTACTTATCATCATCAAAAAGATTGTATAAATTTATTTCAGAGAAATACTTGTTTTTGGCTGTTTTTGGCATATTATAGAAAAAATTACTTTTAAAATAATTACTAAAAAAATGTCCCATTGTAAAATAATAAGAAGAAAATTCTTTATTAATATGAGAATTAGCATCGTACGTGATAAAATGAACCTTGTGAGGTTGATCATACACTGCCAATATTTTTTTAATCTCTTGCCTTGCTTCGTAAGCTTTTTCTTCAGATAAATTTAAAACACTGACGTCAAAATTCCTCAGTGCTTTCGCCATTTTTTGAGTTTCTGTTTGGTTGATATAATATCTATCAATTGTACTTTTAATTGCTTTTATATCTTGTGGATTGATATCGTTTTCTTTTTTGAATTTTTCTAATTTCACGAGCGATTCTTTATAAGCAAGTGTTGCTTTCTCAAAATCTCCTTTCCACAGGTAATGATTTGCCTTTACCAAATAGCAATTAGCCACCTCACTGTAGCTCCTGTCTTTATTACTCATATCTTTGAAACTATTGTTGGCGTAATTAACAATAATGTCATACTTATTATCATCAAAATTGGGATCAAAACAAAAAGTAGCCAATTGCTCTGCATCTCTGTTAAACCAATAGGTATCTGGATTTGCTATTCCTTTTTCCTTTAAATAGGTTAATGCTTCGGAGTGCTTTTCTCCTTTTATCAATTTATTGTACTTATTTTCATTGATCTTCATCTGCGCATTCATGCTGAGACTAAAGACTATTACCCATGGTAAAAATAGATTACGAGTTTTCATGTTATTGGTTGTGAATATTTAAATCACACAAATGTAAATAAAAGATTTGAAATATATCACTAATACAAGTGTTAATTATATCTAATAAAACTTCTTTTTTGAACCATACCTATAAAAATTTATTGTAATTGCATACAGTACTTTGTCATGTTGAACTGTACCATTCTTCATCAATTTCTGTATCGAAAAAATTTATTCTTTAAAATAACATTTTTTCTTCAACAAAATTGCTTCAAACTATCGTCTGTAAGGGTGCAAAACGCTTTTATTGACAGCACAGCAATTATTAAAAAACGTTTAATATTAATGTAACATAGAATTCAAAACTTGTTATTATCATTGAGTTTTCAAACTATGTTGAATCCCTTGAAATATAATAAGCATTTTGATAAGCTTTCTTACGATGAGAAAATGTTGCTTGAAGAAGCTAAAAAAAGCATTGCAGATTTTGTAGAAAGCTCTCCCGAAATCAGCGATGTAAATTTTGCAACACGAAATGCACACGCAAAAACCCATTCTGTACTTCAGGGTGTTTTACAAATCAACTCCGATCTTTGTACAAGCATTAAATATCTTTTTGATAAGGATGAATATGATATAATTGCGCGGCTTTCTAATGCCAATATGAAAATCAGCAAAAAGCCTCGGCAAATCCCTGCGTATGGTTTTGCCTTCAAAATAAAAGATGAAGGAGGTCGTACGATTGCCAATTTTCCGTTGGTGAATTTCCCACTATTTCCTGTAAATTCACCGTCAGTTTTTCTTAAATTATTTACCAATATCAATAGATTTTACTTAAAAAAAGTAAGAACATTTTTCCCGTTGATCAAAAGTTTATACAAAATTTTACCATCTACCTTCAATCGTGATTTTGTATCTGAAATTTTTAAATTTCTAAAAAAAAGAAATGATTTTATCCTTTCACATGAATTTTATTCGGTTGGTGCATACAGACTAGACGATAAGATTGTGAAAATAAAAGTGGTCCCCATAAATATTCCCTCGAAATTTATCCGGAAAGGTACGAACAGAAAAAAAATCCGTATTTTTTTTAAAGACCTAGACTATACTGCTGATGTTTTTATACAAATCTGTTATGATCTTAAAAACCAACCCATCAACAAACTGAATGTACATTGGAAAAACACACCCGATGTACTTTTAGGAAGAATTAAATTTGAAAAAAACGCTATTCTTCATCCCAACAGTTGTGACCAAGAGCTTCTATCTTTCAATCCCTTTGAGAGCGCAGAAATCTTTCAGCCGGTAGGAAAAATTCAAAAATTGAGAGACGAGGCATACAAAGTTTCACTTCAGACGAGAAAGAAAATTAATAAACTTTTGAAATACAAGTAGAGTAAATTTACTACATAAAAAAACCTTCAAGGTTTTAAAATCTTGAAGGTTTGCATGTATAAAAAAGGCTTTAGAAATTATAAAACCTTTGAAATTTATTATTCTATTGTTTCTTTTTCATCTTCCTTTTTATCAGGGAAAATTACAGATAGTAATACCGAGATTACCAATACTCCTCCTACAATCCCTAATGAAATTGGCGAAGAGATATGATACCAAGGTGCAATCAACATTTTTACACCGATGAAAGCTAAAATAATCGCTAAACCATAAGGTAGTTTGCTGAACATGTGAATGAAATTCGCCAGCAAGAAATACAATGATCTCAATCCTAAAATTGCAAAAATATTGGATGTGTACAAGATGAAAGGGTCTTTTGAAATCGCAAAAATTGCGGGGATAGAATCTACTGCAAACAAGACGTCTGTAAACTCAATTACCGCAACCACTACCAAAAGTGGTGTTGCCATTTTAATTCCGTTTTGTACGGTAAAGAATTTGTCGCCAACGTAGTTATCAGAAACTTTCCAGAATCTTTTGATCAATTTAGCTCCTGCAGTATCGCTGTAATCTTCGTCGTCATCGCCATCGCCGTCTCCCCAAGATTTAATTCCTGCATAGATCAAGAACAATCCGAAAAGTGTCATTACCACGTTTATTTTCACAGGGTGACCGAAAATATTCATTTCTGGCAAATAAGTTAATTCAATTAACTCAACTCCTGCAAAGATGAAAATCGCTCTGAAGATTAAAGCACCGATAATTCCCCAGAATAAAACTTTGTGATGAAGAAATTTAGGCACTTTAAAGAAGCCGAAAACCAAGATAAATACAAAAAGATTGTCGACAGAAAGTGCTTTTTCTACCCAATAAGCAGCCTGATATTCTGTAAATTTATTTATAGCTATATCGTGGCTTCCTGCCGAACCGTCGGAATTGAAAACCCAATACACGACACCAGAAAAAATCATCGAAAGAGAGATCCAAACAACTGACCAGATGGTGGCTTCTTTTGAAGAAACTTCATGACTTTTTTTGTTAAAAACCCCTAAATCTAAGAGCAGCATGATAACGACCGTTATTGCGAATCCCCACACCAGGCCCGGGTGCAGATCTAAAATATTGTGTTGTTCCACTATTTTTTTTGTTATTACATTACAAAAGCAATAGCTGTAAAAATACAGGTATTGCTAAATAAAATTATTTTAATTAAAAGTTCTGGTTATAACCAGATGACTTTTCAAAATTTTGAAAACGTGCCAGAGATCGTTCTCATAGAATTAAATTGATTTTTTTACAGGTATTTCTGCTTCACGGTTTCAATAGTCTGCTCCAGTTTTTTATCAGTAGTAGGATCTCCGATAGCATTGAATTTCCATTCGTTATTTCTCTTGTAGAAAACGCCCATTACCATGGCAACGTGCCCACTGAAAGATTTATCATTGGCGATATCATATTTAGCAAAAACTTCTCTCACACTTGTAGGAGTTCCTTCATATATTCTGATAGACGCAAAAGGAATTGTACCGAAATCCTGACCTTTATAACTGTTTAAAACCAAAGCAACGTGCTCTACATTAGAATCTAAATTTGCAAAATCCACCGTAATTACTTCATTATCTAAACCATCATCGCCATTTACGTCACCCGTTAAATCATCTCCGCTGTGTTTTACAGAGCCATTTTTAGATTTTAGATTCCCGAAATAGATTACTTCAGTTGCATTTTTGTTTGAATCATACAAAATGCAGCTTCCGTCTAAATCTACTGCTTCTTTTGAAACACCACCGAAGAAACTTTTTTTCTCGATTGCACCCCAGTTGATGCCAACACAAGCTTGGGAAAGCGTTGTTCCGTTTTCTTTTGTAAGGTTTATTCTCTGACCTTTTTGTAAGTTAATTGCCATATTTACTTTTTTGTTATATTATATTTCGAAGCTTTGTTTTTTTGCTAAAATTTATTTTTAAGCAAAGTCATCAAAGGTTTTTTAAAAAAAATTATTGCTTATTTTTCGTTAGCAAAGGTATTCCACCCAAGAAAGAAAACAAGTCTTTTACAAGATTTGGGTAAAATAGATATTTTTACTCTAAATCAATTATTTAAATTTAAATTCAACATTGCCCTAAGAATATTGGTTTCTTCGTTCACATCAAATATTTTGCTCATAATATCTACGTTTTCTAGATTTCGCTGGTAATCTTTTAAAACAGTATTTACTGCATCTGGAAGAACTTTTTTCTGTTCAAGAATATTTTCTTCTAGTTCTTCATTCCTTTTTTTAAGTTGATTCATTAGCATTGCTTGATTAGATTCGTTTTCGGAAGTATCTAAATAAGATAATTCATCATCAATCAAGTACATTTTTTTTTCTTCAACATTAAATATAAAATGCTCATTTGAATTAAAAATTTTAAACAATTCATATTCTTCACGACCAATTCTGTAACCACAAACGAAGCGAACTTTAAAATTCTGAATATTCAGTTTGCCCAATAATTTTCTCTCAACCGAATAATCCTGATACTGATAGTAAGGAACGTTACCCAACTTCAATTTTGTTTCGTCGGCTGCTGTTCTGTAGAATTCTATTGCATATTTTTTGTGGAAATACAAAACATCATTCCAATTGATCGTAAATTTCCCATCCGTAAGATCTTGGTATAATTTTCTTAAATGTTCAGAAAAAATTCCACTGTAAATTTTTCTGTCTGTTTCAAAACAATCAACTTTTTTCTCTTCAAAACTAGAAATATACTCATTGTTGATATCAATTTCGTTGATGGTCGCCAACAGATCACTTTCTTTCTTTTTTTTAATTTTCGTGAGCAGTTCTATCAGGCTGTCAGTATATTGCAAATGAAAAAGCTCTAGTTTATTGTAATCTAAAGTCTTATTTTCTTCGAATAATTTATGAATAATATCTGTTTTGATGTACACCGATATTATATCAATATTTTCAAAGAAATTAGAGAGAAGTTTAAGCTTTGTTAATCTTCTTTTACTCTGAGACATTATGTTTACCACCTCATCATTCACTCTTTTGCTTTATTTTACCCTCTGATATTTGCTTTTAATTCTGATTCTAAAGTCTGTAAATCTTGATCTAGTTTTCTTCTGCTTTCTGTACCTTGTTTTTGAATCTGTTTTACCTCGTTTAAGGTATTAATCAACATTGCAGTAGTTTCTTTCAATGTTTCCGCTGATACAATAGTCTGCTCGTTGGCTTTCGCTACATTGATTGAGTTTTGGCCTAGTCGTTCTGCATTTTTCCTCAAAATTTCTTCTGTAGTAGATGAAACTTTCTGCTGAACTTCAATATTTTGCTGCTGTCTGTGCATTGCAACCGCCAATGATAATTGATTTTTCCAAACCGGTAAAGTGGTCGTTAAAATTGTTTGTGCTTTTTCAGCAATCGAAACGTTATTGTTTTGAACCAGTCTTATTTGGGGAAGTGACTGCATCATAATCAAGCGTACAACCTTCAAATCTGCCAATCTCCTATCTAGTCTGTTGATAAAATCTCTTTTATCAGCAATTTGATAATCAGCAAAATTCTGAATATTTGTTTCCATATTTGCCAACTCTACTGTTGCTTTTTCCATTCTAAGATTTCCTGCAATCACCAATTCTTCAATAGCTTTGATTGAGTTGACATTGCTATCAAAAATCGTCTGTAAAACTGCATTATCTTTGGTAGAAGTAATGATTCCTGCATTTACTTTATGAGAAATCTGGTCTATATTGGTGGTTATTTTATCATATTTAGCAAAAAGATTATCCACTTGGCTCATCATCTTTTTCATAAAAGGAAGTCTGCTTAAGAAGCCTTTTACACCGCCGTTGTTGATCTCATCTACGTCTACATAATTGAGTTCAATCAATAAATTATTGATTAATTCCCCAACCTCACCAGAGTTTGATCTTCTTACATTTCCTAAGAAACTATCACTTTGATTGGCTAAAGTTTTCTGTAACTCTGAACCAAAATTCACAATAGAACCAGGATTAGCTTCATCAATTGCATTAGCCATCAACTCGTATTTTTGACGGTCTGCATCCTGAATTTGGTTTAAATTTACGTTTCCGTCTCTATCCACTAAAACTGCAGGAGCTGAACTTTGTGTTGGCTGGGCTGGTGCAATTGGAGTTGGCTCAAACGTTTTCAACGGCTCAATTGACTGTAACGGATCTATATTTTGATTATCCATAATGATTATTGATACATTGATACAAATTTCTCTAGACCATCTCTTTGTCCGCTTCCTACCGCTTCAAATTTCCATTCTCCATTTCTGTTGTATATTCTTCCGAATTCCACTGCAGTTTCTATAGAGAAATCTTCGTCTAATTCATACTTCAAAATCTCTTCGTTGGTTTCTGTATTGAAAATTCTGATAAATGAATTTCTTACTTGTCCGAAATTTTGTCTTCTTGCATCAGCCTCATGAATCGTTACTACAACTGTAATTTCTTTTACAGCATCATCAATTTTAGTTAAATCTATTTTGATTTGTTCGTCATCTCCATCTCCATCGCCCGTAAGATTATCACCAGAGTGTATCACTGCTTTATCTGGAGATTCAAGATTGTTGTAAAAAATGAAGTGATTGTCTGAAACCAATTTTTTGCCGTCATTCAACAAAAACAAAGAAGCATCCAAATCGAAAGCTCCACCAGTAGATGTATTATTGGTATCCCACCCTAAACCAATTGTGAATTTGGGTGCGTTGATGTTTTCTCTTTGTCCTTTTTGTAAGTTAATAGCCATAATTAAGTTCTGTTTGTGTTAAAGTGTTGATATTATTTTCGTATTCTTTTATTAAATGATAATTGTTGCTGATGGCCAGCTCCAGAAGATGATCCATCTGCTCTTTTTTAATTTTAGACGTAAGATAATCAAAATTACTTGAATCTAATCCTAAAATATATTTCACAATCCTGGTATTAAACTGAAAGCTCGGTTTCATCATTACTTCTGTAACATCTTTTACTTCTTTTACAGTGTAATAATTAAAGAAGTTTTCAATCTTCGGATCGATTTCAAAATTTATTAGCTCTGCATAATATAAAAACAGAAAATCTGCGTTTACATTGTATTGGTTAAGGATTTTATTGACGGTAAATTCATGACTTCCTGTGATTTTGATATCATCTATAAAAATACAAAGTTTCCCTTTCAAAAAATCTTTATCTAGATAATAAGTATCATTGGAAATCAAATTTTTACGATCTTCAAAACTCAAATTTCCATAATCTGTGGTATATGTATGATTTCTGTTGATTTTTGAGATGATGCTTGAGCGTTTACCTTTTTGGAACAGATAAAAATCTAGTTGCTTTTTGAAGTAAAAACACAAAAAATTGGAAGCCGTGGGAATCGCCATGTAAGGACTTGGCAATACCACAATCTCTTGATCTGTATCTAAAATTTTTTGATGATCTGCCAAAAACCCATCAAAAAGTTCTTTTGCAAATTTCTCGGCATAGGATTTATCTCCATATTTGAAATAGCTGTATTCTGCGGGTGAAAACGTAAATTCATCTGCCGAATTTATTTTATGTAAACTGTAGCGTTTGTTCATATTATATTTGTGGTTTTAGTAAAAGGGCATTGAATCCAAAATCTTTAGCTCCTTTGTAATCTGCAATCGGATTATCGCCAATATGCAAAATCTGATTTTTCTGTAAATCTTTATTTTTAATTAAATTTTTTACTTCCTGAAAAATTAGGGGATTTGGTTTAGAAATTTTCAATTCATCAGAGTAAATATGGAAATCGATGTATTGATGAAGATTTTCTGCAACTAAAAACTTTCTCATCGTTGTTCCTTTTATGAAACCAGTATTGCTCAATATATTAATGGTCTTTCCCTGATTTTTAATTTCTTCAAAAAACTGATGCAAATTTTTGAAAATGATAACTGGTTTATATTCTAAAAACAGTGATTCACTTTTTTGATAAAATTCGTTTAATTTTTCTTTATTAATAGATTTCAAATTGATATCTAAAGCTTGCAAAATCAAAAGATAAATTTCAAAAGTATCAATATTTCCACCATTCACTTCGTTGATGGTATTGCACAAATCATCATAATATTTTACCACTTTCGCAACTTCAACTATGGGTTTGCTGACTTCAAAAAAAGAAGAAAATAGCTCAACTCTTTTTGCTTTAAATTCAGGATGAGATTTTATTAAGGTAAGCCATAAATCAAAAGAAAAATGAGCATGGTTACGGATGTCGATATCTGTTTTCAAAATGGTTTAAGTAAAATTGTTTTAGCTTCTATTGAAAAAGATTTTTAGTTATTAAATTTTTTTTATCCATATCTTGTGTCTTATTTTAAATCCAAAGATAAAATTTTTCTTTCAAAGAATTTTTTTTTTAAGATTATTTAAGATTGGTTTTAGAGTAAATTATAATTTAATGTAAAAAACTAAAATTAAATCCTCCTATTTCAAGAAAAACATAATAAATACAATATCCTAATTTCATTTATTTACCACTAAAACACCCAAAACAAAATACCTAAACAGAAGTGTATTTTTTTTTCTATATCCGAAATTATTTGATTTTAATGGAAAACCTAACTGTACATTTAAAAACCTTTTAAAAATTAAGACTTATGAAAAATAATCTCGCTACATTCATTAATTTTATTTTCTAATACACAAACTCTAGGATACTTTCCGACTGTAGTTTTTTTTGGGAAAATTTTGAAATGCGAATGAATGTTTTTCATTCTTTAAAATAGTTTAAAACAAAAGGACAAATCTCTAGGATTTGTCCTTTTTAAGGATAAAATAATTTGATTGTCTTTTATTATTCATAACGACAATTTTTAGCGTAAATATCACAAAGTTCTTTTTTACTAGCACCCGTTTTTTAGGCTCACAAATGAAAATTCAACGATTCCATTAAAATTAAAAAAAATATGGGCAAAGGTGTAAACTTAGCAAAAAATATAAAGGGTTTTCAATGATGCCGTATAGCGGACAATAAGATAAAATAATCAGCCCAATAGATGCGCCACCACCTGAACTTGATTTTCTGGATGCTCGTTTGGTGAAATCCTTTGAATGGTTATTTTTAAGTTTTTCTTCAACCCTACTTTCAACAGTTTGTGAAAAATTCTGTTTTCAGTTTTTGGTATAAAACCTATTTTGCTTTTTCCATGATATATTGCAACGGCTTTTGCGTCGTACTTATTGTTTTCTTCTAATTTCAATTTTAATCTGGAACCAATTTTCAGTTGACTGAAAACGCTAGCACCTTCGTAATAGGTAAATCCAGCAATATTGAAGTTTGTTAAGTATTCTGTTTTCATTTTTTTAAAGGTTAAATAGTATTAAACGGGAAGTTAGCATCATTTTAAAAAAACTTCCCGCTATTAGATTTAAAAATCAATTGGGTATATATTGTAAGTGTTTCATTATATTTTTTATGTATTCTTGCTGACTTTTGAAAACTTGTTGTTTTCATTTTTCGCCTACAAAGTAAATATGATTTTTTTGAATACACAAATTTATTTTATTACAATGTATTGAAAATCAATTAATTATATAAATTTTTAACATAAAAAATCCCTTTCCACAACATTTTGCAGAGACATTATTGGTATAAAAAATTGTATATCAATAGCTTATAAACCACTCTTAGTTATTGTATTGAATGTTCAATGTGAATTCAACTATTTTTTCTTTTCTGTTATTTTTTTTCATTCTAAATGATTACACTCTTAAAAACACAAAAAACGCCCTGAATATCTAGGCGTTTCTGTGGTATTTTGATTAAAAATTTACGAGTTTACAGTAAAATCTTCAAGGTTTGCACATTTTTGCCTCATCCTAAGCATCCATTTATAGCCGAATAATCCCTTTATTAAGGGAGAATCACATAGATTTAAGCCGATATGTACTCTTTGTTTTGTCATAATTTTACTTCTGCAAATATATGTGTTTTTTTATTTGTTGATAATTTTCAAAAATAAGGATACCAAGATTGAATGAAATAAGAAATTTTAAAGTTTTAAAAGAGCTTATTTTCAGTTACAAAAAAATAACACTTCTGATGGTTCGGGATATTAATGCTTTTATCGAAAAAAGGAATCGTTGGCTATTTATCCAAAAAGTGGCTAAAGAGGCTAAAAAGTATTTAATTAAGGAATAATTTGAGTCTAAGAATCAAGCTTTTCTAAAGGAATAATAAACCAAAAAGTACTACCCTCGCCTACTTTACTATCTACACCAATTTGACCTTTGTGAGCCTTAATAATTTCGGCACAAATATAAAGGCCAAGACCAAGACCAGAATAATCTTTCCCAGAATGGCTGGCTCGGTAGTATCTGCCAAACAGATTCGGAAGTAAGTTTTCTTGTATTCCATCGCCATAATCTGTCACAGAAACTTTAATATTTTCTTCTATTTTTTCAAAATAAATATAGATATTTGTTGATGATGGAGCATATTTCACGGCATTATTTACAAAATTAATGACCACCTGATCTATCCTATTCTCATCTGCAAAAACATTAATGCTTTCGTCTCCGCCTATTTTTAGATTATACTTGCCATCTAGACGAATGTGGTTACAGGTTTCCTGAAGCATTTCAGATAAATTGAACCATCTTTTTTCTATCTGAAGCTGCCCTTCACTTAATCTCTTTACATTCAATAAATCATTAACCATGTCTGTCATCCTGTCTACATATTTCAGAGACTGCTCTATCATTTGGGCATGCTTATCTCCGAACGGACGATCTTTTATTCTATCCAAATATTGAAGTGAAGCTTTTAGGATTGTAATGGGAGTTTTCAGTTCATGGCTTGCAACAGATAGAAAATCTTCTCTGCGTTGATCAAAAAGCTTGCGCTCTGTAATATCAGAAACCATTGCAACTACACGGTTTGCATTTCCATCATTATCGTATCGTGGTTTTCCGTGCACCTCCAGCCAACGTAGATTTCCGTCTTTCAGTGTAATGGGGTATTCTGTTTTGTAGATGTCATTATTAATAATTGAATTTTTAATTATTTGCTGGAATTTTTCTCGATAATCTGGCAAAATAGTATTTAAAAATTTAGCATAGCTTATTTCTTCTTCAAGTTTGAAACCATGATTCAATTTAAATTGATCTGTCATGATCATTTTGCTTGTTGTAAGATCAATCTCGCCATACCCTAAATAACCAGCTTCTAAAGCTACTTCTAAACGGCTGTTGATATCCGTAACTTCTTTTCTCGCCAATACTTCTTCTGTAACATCATTAGCAACTATTAGTATTAGTTTTTCTTGACTTCCGAGTTCAAAAACAGGATGATAAACAAAATTCAAATAGCGTTCTGTAAGTACTTTGTTTACAGAAATCATTACTTTTATCTCTTTCCCTTTAAATGGTACATGGGTTTCATAAACCTCATCAAGGACACCTAAAAAAGACTGAGTCTCAAGCTCCGGAAGCGCATCTCTCAAAGGAAGCCCAAGTACAGATTTAGCTTTACCCCAAATATCAAGCATCTTATCATTGAGAGCATCTACAATAAAACTCTTGCCTTTCAGCGATGCCATTGCAACTGGTGAGTGCTCTATCATTCTTCGGAAACGCTGTTCTTTTTCGTGAAGAACCTCAATAGCATTCTGCAGATTGACCTCCAGAATCAGAAGGTTTTCATTTTTAGACAAGAGGTCTTCGTTGGTAGCTTGATATTCTTCATTAATAGCTCGCAACTCTTCTGTAAGCTCTTGCTCTGCACGAGATTTTTCATCTACAACTTTCCAAGCAGCTATCCGTTCAGAAACTTCAAATGCGGTATGAAGAATATATTCTGTCTTGCCCTCATTATCGAGGATTGCTTTGTACTCAAAATCAAAAAAGAATTCTTGCAAAACCCCATCTACTTTCAAAATTGCAGAGGTATCTTTTGCTTTAAAAGTTTTCCCAGAATTCCAAACTTCTTTTAAAATATCTATAAATGGCTGATTAATTAGCTCGGGTAATGCATCTATGAAATTTTTGCCTACAACAGATCTATCTTTGCCCCAAAAATCAAGCATAGCTTTGTTAGCTGTCAATATCTTGAGATTTTCTCCCTGATAAACTGCTGTAGCATTGGGTGAATAAAAAAGTACACTGAGAAGTTTCTCAGGATTTATATGTTGAGCTGCGTTCATCCCTTTTGTAAACTACAAATTTAGTGATTTCTTGATATCTAAGGAATACCACAAAAAACAATTACTTCTTTGCTATCTTATTCATTCGCACTATGCATCATTAACGCTAATAGCAGCCATACTATTTACTTTCTTTTTTACTTTTAAGAGACTGTTTAAAAACTAATCACAAATCAAATTTTCTAATTTTTTTTTTAGTTTCCCATTACTAAAGGGTGGGAAAATGCTTGAAAATTCCATCAAAATTATACCGTTTAGAATCAGCGGAATTAATTTTGGTAAAACTTTAAAAAAGTATGAAATTATTAATTAAAATGCTAAGAAATTTTCACCAACAAAAGCAATAAAACCGTTATTATTCATCTGAAATTAAATTGTGTTATCTGAAAAATTGAAATTTTATTTTACAGTTGCTTAAGAGAAAAATTGAAAATAAAAAAAAGCTTTATTTAATTTTAGCTAAAACAAGATAGAGAACACTGCCAATATGCAAATTATAGGGCGAAGAATATCCAGAAACGGAAACTGAAAAAAAAATAAATCACTTTGTTATTATAGTATTTTTATTTCAATAAATATTGGTCCTGATACTGGATGTTGAATTAAAACATCATAAATTATTATCTTTGCTTCAATCAAAATAACACTATGAGTATACACATCAGCGCTAAAAAAGGAGAAATTGCAAAAGTCGTTCTGCAACCAGGAGATCCTTTGAGAGCAAAATATATTGCAGAAAACTTCCTTGAAAACCCAAAATTAGTTAGCCAGACTAGAGGTATTTTATTCTATACCGGAACGTACAAAGGGAAAGAAATAACCGTTGGAGCAAGCGGAATGGGTTTTCCCAGCATCGGAATTTACTCTTTCGAGCTTTTCACAGAGTATGAAGTGGAAACGATCATAAGAATTGGTACTTGTGGAGGATATTCTTCAGAAGTTGCATTATTTGATCTTTTGAATGTGGAAAATGCAGCCAGCGAAAGCACCTATGCAAAGTACGCTTGGGAATTTGAACAAGAAATTCTTCCTAGCCAAGGTAATATCCATAACATCATCAACGAAACTGCCGAAGAATTAGGTTTAAAAATTAAACAAAGCAATATACACAGCAGTGATATTTTTTATAGAAAAGATCCCTCAGTTCCAGCTATTGCAAAAAAGTACAATTGCCCTGCAGTAGAAATGGAAGCTTTCGGATTGTTTGCCAATGCACTACATTTAGGGAAAAATGCGGCTACTATTCTTACTGTTTCAGATATTATTCCAACAAAAGAATTTATTTCTGCCAATGAGAGAGAAACTGCATTGAAACCCATGATTGAGCTTGCTCTTGAAGCAGCTTGGAAAGTGTCTTAGCTCATTTTTTATAACTTAAAATAAAATTATAATACGATAAATGTCTTTTTTGCATTTATCGTATTTTTTATAATAATTTATTCTTTTTTTTTCATAAATATTTGGTTATAAGCACAGAATTATTACATTTAGCTTAAACCTAATAACGGATTCCTGAAACAAAAGAAAAATCTCATGAGGAAATAGAGAAAGTTTGGGAAAAATAAATATATTTTAGTTTTAAAATTAGTTTATAAAGGCATCGAATATTTCGATACTCTTTTTTTATTAAAAATTTGGCCTTTGAATTCAGGAAATATCTTGTTAAGACATTGTATTGGTTTTAAAATCAGCCTTAATAAAAAAATAACTGCGCAGCTCAATATTAATCATTACAATATGAAGAATTTGATTAAATTAGCCATTATTCCAAAAACGAATACTGACGGAAAATTAACGTTATTTCAGAATACGCATGACAAAAAAAAACGCCACGATCTATGATATATCGAAGAAGCTAAATGTAAGTGTGGCAACAGTTTCAAGAGCATTAAACAACCATCCGAGAATAAGCCAAGCAACCAAAGAGCTTGTAGTAAAAACTGCTAAGGAGATGAACTATAAGCAAAACAATCTTGCCAAAGCTCTCAAAAGCGGGGAAACAAAAAACGTTGGAATCATTGTTCCTTATATCAATACAAACTTTTTCTCATCTGTTATCCGCGGAATTGAAGAAGAACTTTCCCTTCACGGCTATCACGTCATCATTTGCCAAAGTCATGAAGATGTTTTAACTGAAAAAAAGCATCTCAATACTTTACTCAACGCTCAGGTAGACGGAATTTTCATGTCTGTTTCCCGAACAACAGTTGATACACAACATATTGAACATATTTTAACTACTTCCAATACACCCATCATTTTTTTTGATAGAAAAAAAGACATTCCAGGGATAAGCACTGTAACAATAGATGATTATAAAGCCGGATACATGGCAACCGAACACTTAATTGATGAAGGTTACAAAAACATCTGTCACTTTGCCGGAGATCTTAATCTTGAAATTTATCAAAACCGTCTGAAAGGATACAAACAAGCCTTAATTGATCACAAATTTCAGGTAAAGGAAGAAAACATCATCTCCACCGGAAGCTCTATTGATGCAGGAATTGAAGCTATAAAAACTTTGTGGGACAGAAAATCAATTCCCGATGCAATATTTTCTGCCAGTGATTTTGCTGCTTTAGGCGCATGTCAGGAATTAAAAAAACGTAAAATTAAAATCCCTCAGGAAGTTGCAGTTATCGGTTTTTCTAATGAACCCTTCACCCAATTTATGGAACTACCGATGAGCTCGATGGACCAAACTCCTCTGCTGATGGGAAATATGGCTGCACAGGTTTTCATAGATCATGTGAAAGATAACTCTTCCGGAGTTTCTATTGAAAAGAAAGTAGTGTTGGCGCCGCAGATTTGTGTAAGGAAATCTTCTAAAAAGAAATAGCTATTTCTTTGCTCCTCTCCTCTTATAATTCATAAGATAAATTCCTTTATCCGATTTTTTTGAGAAATTACTGCTTAATTCCCAAAACAAACGGGCATTATTTCTGGCATCTTCGTTGCTGAAATTTTCGTACTCTATTCTGTAAATTGAACTGAATAAACGCGATCGACCAACACCATGATGACAGTGAATTAAAACTGGATAATTTTGGGGATCATCCATTATTTTCAGAAAGTTCTGTACCGTGCTATCCGCCGGGATTTGGTCTGTCGGAAGATTAAAATAATGCACACCCGCTATCTTTTCTGCAGCAGATTTTTCTGCATTTACCTGGTTTTTATTTTCGGGGTTTAATTCAGTCTGCATCAAACCATCCCGCAAATCTACAATCGTTTTTATTTTATAATCTTCTACAAACTCAGGCAATTTATCTGCCGGCACAACACCCGAATTATAAACCTTATCTTCCGAAATCGTTACCAGATTATAACGTATTTTTTTCTGGTAAAATACAAATGCTAAAACGGAAAGACCCACGACGAGCAAAGGAAAAAACACTCTTCTCAGAACTTTATTTTTATAACTTGGCTTCATTAAATTCAGATTTAAATTAGTAAAGCGAAACTACAACTTTTTGGTAAAGTGTAAACATTCTCTAAACAAATCAGCTCATAAGATCACCTCACCCTATTTTCTTCTGCGAAATAATCTACACTTAGTTACCCGATGTCGCAGATTTGTAATCCGTGTCTTTCTTCAAACATAATAAATTGTAAGCACGGATTGCAATTCGGCGCTATCTACAAAAAGAAAATGCTCCTCACCGAAGCAAGAAGCATTTTCAACCCTAATATTTAATATAATTAACCCATTACAGAGAGACACCTCGTCTCCATGGAATGAAATCATTCTGATTAAGAACGTCCGCTTTGGTTTTTACTTCGCCGCTGGCTACGTTGATGATGAGTTCCAGAAGTTCGTCTGCCGCTTCGGGAATTGTTTTTTCTCCGCTAATGACGGTACCTGCATTGAAATCGATAATGTCTGACATTTTTTCTGCCAAAATCGTGTTGGAAGAAATCTTCACAACCGGCGAAATAGGATTTCCCATTGGAGTTCCAAGACCTGTGGTGAAAAGCACCACTGTTGCACCAGAACCCACTAAAGCCGTTGTACATTCGGCATCATTTCCGGGAGTGCACAAAAGATTCAGACCTGATTTTGTGGCGTATTCTGTGAAATCGAGAACTTCTACAATTGGGGCAGCTCCACCTTTTTTGGAAGCTCCTGCAGATTTCATGGCATCGGTAATTAAGCCGTCTTTGATGTTTCCGGGAGACGGATTCATATCAAAACCTGAACCTGCCGCAACCACAGAGGCTTCAAAATCTTTCATCAGTTTCAGGAACTTTACTCCGTCTTCATCGTTGATGCAACGGTTGACCAGCTCCTGCTCTACTCCACACAATTCCGGGAATTCGGCCAATAGGGTTGTTCCGCCCACTGTCGCCATAATATCTGAAACTTCACCCAAAACAGGGTTAGCAGAAATTCCTGAGAAACCATCTGAACCACCACATTCCAAACCAATGTTCAGCTTGGTAATGGATGCCGGTTTTCTCTCTATTTCGTTGGCTTTTTTAATGCCTTCGTATGAATCTTTGATAACGCCGGTCAGCATTTCATCGATGGTACCCGATTTTTGCTGTTCGTAAACAACAATCTGTTTTTTATTATTGGGAGCCAATGCGTGAAGAGCATCCATAAAAATCTGAACCTGAAGATTCTGACAGCCTAAGCTGAGAACCGTAGCTCCTGCAACATTCGGGTTGTTGACATATCCTGCAAACAATCTTCCCAAAGCTTCCGCATCCTGACGGATTCCGCCACAACCGCCTTGGTGCGTGATAAATCTTGCATCGATATTTTTAAAAATTCTTGTATCCGTTTGTTCTTTTTCAACTTCAACAGCTACCCCGCCATTTAATAATGAACGCAATAATAACTGATGTTTACTGGCTTTATCGTGAAGCAATTCTTTTTCAAAAATATCCTTCAGTGTTTCGATATTCTTGTTTTCGCAGAATACCAATGGGAAAAAAAGCCAGACATTTTCGGTTCCCACCTGTCCGTCTTCACGGTGATAGCCCATGAAAGTACGGTCTTTCCACTTGTCTACGTTGGGTGGCGTCCAGCCTAAAGTTTCGGTTTTGCCAACCACTTTTGCACTCTGGTGTTTTACATTTTCAGTCGTAATCACTTCGCCTTGTTTGATAGATTGATTGGCTTTCCCAACGATTACGCCATACATCAAAATATGGTCGCCATCCTCAAAATCTACAGCAGCGAATTTATGTTTTGCTTTAATATCTTTAAGAATCGTATAATCTGTACCGTCTAGATGCACCGATTCTCCGGCATGTAAATCCATCAACGCTACAATAACGTTGTCTTTGGGATTTACTTTCAGTACTTTCTTTTGCATGATCGTTTAAGAATAAAATTGAATAAAATTTTTGTAGGCAGTTTCCATGTCATTGTGGTCAATTTCGTACAATGCTTTTGTTACTGCAGCTTTCAAGCCTTCAACCTGTGTAAGGTCGGTATCCCAGAACAGTTTTTCGCTCAATGCCTGCTCTGAAACAACTTCGTAATCTTCGTTTTTCCAGATTTCTTTGAATCTGTTGACGATGGCTTCTTCGTCATTCAGAGGAAGAGATTTTTCACCTAAACTTCCCTGATAGAATCTGATTAAACTTGCCAGAGAGAACGTTAAATTCAACGGAAGTTTATTATTTCTTTCAACATAAGTCAACAAACTCGGAACGACTCTTACTTTAAATTTAGAAACAAAATATAAAGCAATGCTTGCCAAATGGTGCTTGATGAAAGGATTTCTGAATCTGTCGAAAACTTCTTCCGCAAACTCTTTCAGTTCAGTTTCCTCTAAACCTAAAGTCTGATTGACTTCGTTAAATATAGATTCGTTTAAAAAAGTTCCGATAAACTGATCATCAATGGCTTCTTTCACCAATTCTTTTCCTGCTAAAATTGCGGGAGCCAACATCAAAGTATGTCCGCCATTCAAAATTCTCACTTTTCTTAAACGGTATGGCTGAATATCATTCACCACCAAAATTTGTTCGTTGATTTGATCGAAAGGAATTCTCTGTTTTAAATCTTCACCTCCCTGAATCACCCATAAAAGGAATGTTTCTGAAACCACCATCATCGGGTCTTCATAATCCAACTGATCTTCATAAATCGCCGCATCATCTTTAGGATAACCCGGAACGATTCTGTCGACCAAAGTATTGTGGAAGTGATTGCTGTTTTCAACCCATTCTGTAAAACCTTGGTCTAAATTCCAAAGTTTTGCATATTGTAAAATAATACCTTTTAAAACAACCGCATTATCTTCAATCAGCTCGCAAGGAATAATTCTTAACCCTTTGTCTGCCGCTCCATTGAAATTCTTGTATCTTTCGTGAAGTAAAACCGCCACTTTCGCTGGGAAATTTTTGTGCGGACCGTCGTAAGTACTTTCAGTTTCGTCGTAAGCAATACCTGTTTCGGTTGTATTTGAGAATAAAAATTCTAATTGTTCTTCTTTTGCTAAATTTAAAAAAGCATCGTAATCTGCGTATGGATTGATGGACTTCTGAATCGCAGAAATAAGAGTTTTGGTATCGATAATTTCACCTTTTTTAATTCCTCTTGAGAATAAAGTGTATAAATTATCCTGCTCCTCCATTTTCTGAATAGAGCCGTTTTGTGTTGCCTGTAAATTTACAATTCCTCCATTAAACGAAGTTTGTTTATTCAGTTGATCAATTACATAATCTGTAAATCCGCGCATGAAATTCCCTCCCCCAAATTGTACGATTTTGATTGGAAGTTTTGTAGCTATTCCGCTGTTTTGGCGGTTTATTTTTTGTTTTGTTTGATTTTCCATCTTCTTGTTGATGATTTTTTTTAACGCAAAGTCCGCAAAGATTTTTTTGGACAAAATGCTGTATATTTTTAAGTTCGCAAAGGCGTTTCACTCAGCGAAGAGTGCGACTTCTTAATTTTAAATAAGAGTTTGTAAATTTTTCATCAAAATTATTTCCCCCTACCCTAAAGCGAGTAATTTTGATGAAATTTTCAAGGCATTTTTCCTCCCTTTAGGGTTGGGATAAAGAAAAATGCTTTGAAGGTTTACTTTTTCTTACAAAATTTCATGAAAATTATTTACCCCGACCCTAAAGGGTCTAATTTTGATGAAATTTTCAAGACATTTTTCCTCCCTTTAGGGTTGGGGTAAAGAAAAATGCTTTGAAAATTTACTTTTTCTTACAAAATTTCATCAAAATTATTTTCCCCGACCCTAAAGGGTCTAATTTTGATGAAATTTTCAAGACATTTTTCCTCCCTTTAGGGTTGGGGTAAAGAAAAATGCTTTGAAGGTTTACTTTTTCTTACAAAATTTCATCAAAATTATTTCCCCCGACCCTAAAGCGAGTAATTTTGATGAAATTTTCAAGACATTTTTCCTCCCTTTAGGGTTGGGGTAAAGAAAAATGCTTTGAAGGTTTACTTTTTCTTACAAAATTTCATCAAAATTATTTCCCCCGACCCTAAAGCGAGTAATTTTGATGAAATTTTCAAGACATTTTTCCTCCCTTTAGGGTTGGGGTAAAGAAAAATGCTTTGAAAATTTACTTTTTCTTACAAAATTTCATCAAAATTATTTACCCCGACCCTAAAGGGTGTAATTTTGATGAAATTTTCAAGACATTTTTCCTCCCTTTAGGGTTGGGGTAAAGAAAAATGCTTTGAAAATTTCTACTTACTAATCACTTTATACTTAGGAACCAACATTTTCATTACTACCCATGCAATCAAATAAGCGACTGCGCAGAGTGAGAAAATGATCATATAACCTTTGTCTATTCCGTCTGAAACTACGGCTCCTGATTTTTCTAACTGCTTAAAGAAATCATCTGGCAAACGGTTGTTGACAAACTGAGGATATTTTTCCAACAAAGGAACCCCATCTACTGTTGACCATGCTTTGTGTGCATGATCAAATAGAACTCCTGAAGATTTATTAATAATGAATGAACCAATTCCGCCTGCCATTCCGCCAATTCCTGTGATGGTTGCAATGGCTTTTTTAGGGAACATATCTCCTACAGTTGAGAAAATATTGGCTGACCACGCTTGGTGAGCTGCTCCTGCAATACCGATAATTAAAACCGGAATCCAATACGTTGCTGTTCCTAAAGGCTGTGCAAGAAGTGCTAACAGTGGGAAAAATGCGAAAATCAACATCGCTTTCATTCGTCCGTTGTAAGCGTTCATTCCTTTCTTTTCAACAAAATATTTTGGCAGCCATCCGCCTATAATAGACAGCAAAGTAATCATATACAATACAAATAATGGCAATGCACTTTGTGTGGAATCCATTCCGTAAACTGAGCTTAAATAAGCCGGAGTCCAGAATAAAAAGAACCACCAAACACCGTCTGTCATGAATTTTCCGAAGGCAAAAGCCCAAGTTTGTCTGTAACTGAAACATTCTTTAAACGTAAATACTTTTTCCGGAACTGAAATGTCTTCATTCGGAAGATCGTCCTGATCCTGATTGATATACGTTAATTCGTGCTCGTTAACTCTCTTGTGTAAATGAGGCTTTTTGTAGACGAATATCCAAAGTCCCATCCACACAAATCCTAATGCACCAATGATGATAAATGCCCATTCCCAACCCATTGATTTTGCAATAAAAGGGATGGTAATCGGTGCTGCCAAAGCTCCGACTGTTGCTCCTGCATTCCATATACTTGTAGAAAATGCTCTGTCTTTTTTAGGAAAATATTCTGCTGTAGTTTTAATCGCAGCAGGGAAATTTCCTGCCTCACCAATTGCCAATACAAAACGTGCGAAAATGAATAAAGTTACACTTGTACTGATGATGGCAGAAGTGTTGGAAACTGTTCCTATTAATTCTTTAGAACCATGAAAACCGGCTGCCCAGTTTCCGGTAAGGATTCCTGAAGTTGCGATTCCACAGAATGCGTGTAAAACTGCACCGACAGACCAAACTCCGATTGCCCAGAGGAAACCTTTTTTGGTATCCATGAAATCTACGAACTTTCCTGCGAAAAGCATACCTACTGCATAAAATATGGAGAATAATGCGGTAATGTTTCCGTAATCATTGTTATTCCAGTGAAATTCTGGTGCTATAAAATCCTTCCACGTTAATGATAAAACCTGACGATCCAGATAATTGATTGTAGTGGCGAGGAATAACAGCAGACAAATCGTCCATCTGTATTGCGTCGGCTTAAGAGATTTAACTGAACTCATAGTCAATTTATTTGTTTTAAAGTCTGAATGATATCCAGCACTTTTTTGGTTTCACTTTCTATCGTTGCATAGTCTTTCGCAAGCATCAATTCTTTGCTTACCAACTTGCTTCCCATTCCCACCGCAGAAACACCTGCCTTGAACCAGCTGTCAATACTTTCTTTCGTGGTATCAACTCCACCTGTCGGCATGAATTTCAGATTTGGGAATATATCTTTGATGGCACTCATAAATCCTGGTCCCAAAGCGTTTCCAGGGAATAATTTAATGAAAGTCACCCCCGCAGTTTCAGCAGCGATAATTTCAGTCGGTGTCATACAACCCGGACTGTACAACACATCTTTCGGAATTAAAAATGCTGCAACATCGGCCACAAAACCCGGACTGATAAAGAAATCAGCTCCTGCCATGTAATATTCTTTGGCTTGCTGTACATTTTTAATGGTACCGATTCCTAGAAGCATCTCTGGCATTTCTGCATTACGAACTTCTACCATTTTTGTAAAATTACTCAACGCAGCTTCTCCACGGCTGGTGTATTCCACCGCACGGATTCCTGCTTTGTAAAGCGATCTCAATATTTCTAAAGTTACCGTTTCATCAGCATTGTAATACAGAGGCAAAGCTCCCTGATTGATGATGGTGTTGGTAACCAATTGAATTTTTGTCATTTTTGTTGAATTATTTTGTTAAAATAATCTTTGATGGGTTTAAATCTATCCTTTAGTGTGCTGTATATTTTTAACGCAAAGGCGTTTCACTCAGCGAAGTCCGCAATGTTTTTGTTTAAGAGATGAGCCAATTGCCAAAAGCTAACAGCCAAAAGCGAGTTACCTTTTGATTCTTCCTCCGGAATTTCCGGCCATTACTTCGAGAATATCTTCTGCGCTGCAGTAATTGATGTCGCCTAAAATGGTGTGTTTGATGGCGCAGGCTGCGTTGGCAAAATTTAAAGCTTTTTGGTCATCAAAATTTAGTAAACCATAAATTAATCCTGCTGCAAAAGCATCTCCCGTTCCTATTCTGTCGACAACTTGGTCTATTTCTATAAATTTAGTTTCAAAATATTTTCCGTTAATTAAGGCTCTTCCCCGCGTTTGCTGAGAACTTGCTGTAACTCCGATTCTTATTTTGTCGAAAATTTTATGAATAGAAGGACATTGTTTTTTTAATTCTTCACAAGCTTCCATGAAACCTTGCTGATCTGAGGAAAACTGAGTTCCCAGAATTTCATTGATTTCATTTACACCACCGATGAAAATCGTTGAGTAAGAAACCAATTCCTTTAAAATTTCGTTTCCGTTTTTGCCATATTTCCAAAGGTTGGAACGGTAAGCCGGATCGGTTGTTACTTCAATTCCCATTTCACGGGCAGTCAGCAAACCATCTTTCAAAGTTTCGTAAGCACCTTCAGAAATTCCTGGGCTGATGCCTGTCCAGTGGAAATATTGGCAACCTTCCAAAGCTTTTTTCCAGTCGATCTGTTCCGGTTTGATGTTGGCAAAAGAACCGTTCAGTCTGTTGTACGCAATTCTGCTCGCACGAACTGATGCACCCACTTCAAGAAAATATAAGCCTAAAGGATGTTCATTTTTATTGATAAAAGTCGTATTAATGCCGAAACTTTTGATGAAAGACAACGCTGATTCTCCCACAAAATCGTCAGAAACATTACTGATGTGTGTCACATTGCAACCCATTGTCGCCAATGATGATGCTACGTTGAGCTCAGTTCCGCCGAAAAAGAATTCCATTTCGTGGCTCTGTTTCATTGTTTTGTTTCCGGGAGGTGAAAGCCTCATGATTACTTCACCGAAAGTAAGTATTTTGCTAGCCATATTTTAAATACTCTGTTTAATATCTGTTGTTACTTTAACGCAAAGTGCGCTAAGATTTTCTTTTAAAAACTCGATGTATATTTTTAAGTTCGCAAAGGCGTTCTACTCAGCCAAGCTCACAAAGATTTTTCAAGTTTATAAAAATTGCAGATATCTAATTATTGTTATTATTTAAACGATTAAGATTTATTAAGGAGTTGAGAATAGTTAAGTTTATCTTCGCTTTAAGCGATCTGCTTAATAAAATCTTTGGATTTTAAGCTTAAAAAACCTTAACTCCTTAATTCTCCCTAATGGTTCAAATTTTATTTAATTCGAAATTTAAAAATCGAAATAATTTTTAGCATTATGATAACAGATATCGGAGATTGTTTTTCCAATTAATTCCATGTCATCCGGCAATTCGCCGTTTTTCATTTCTTCACCAAAAAGATTACATAATACTCTTCTGAAATATTCGTGTCTTGGGTAAGATAAGAAGCTCCTGGAATCCGTTAACATTCCTACGAAACAGCTGATTAACCCCATGTTTGATAGGGCATTCATCTGCTTGATCATTCCATCTTTTTGGTCTAAAAACCACCATCCAGAACCGAACTGTACTTTACCTTTGATACTGCCGTCATTGAAATTCCCGATCATTGTTGCGAAAATTTCGTTGTCGGCAGGATTTAGGTTATATAGAATTGTTTTGGTCAATTTATCTTTTCCGTCTAAAGTGTTTAATAATTTAGACAAAGTTTCAGCCTGCACGAAGTCACCGATAGAATCCCACCCTGTATCTGGGCCCAAAATTCTGTGCATTCTTTCGTTGTTGTTTCTCAACGCTCCCAAGTGGAACTGCTGAACCCATCCGAATGTATGATACGTTTCGCCTAAGAATAATAAAATCGCAGTTTTAAACTGATTCACCTGCTTTTCAGCGATTACTTTTCCTGAAATTTTATCATTGAAGATTGCGCTCACTTCAGCTTCTGAAGCTTCTTCGAAAGAAATATTGTTCAATCCGTGGTCACACAATCTGCATCCGTTTTCGTGAAAATATTCTACTCTTTTTAATAAAGCATCGCACAAAGTCTGGTAAGAATTGATTTCAATTCCAGCCGACTCGCCTAATTTAGAAATATAATCTACGAAATTGTGGTTTTCAATAAGAATCGCTTTATCCGGACGGAAAGCTGTGCTCACTTTAATGCTGAAAATGCTTTTCGCCAAATCCTGATGATAATTTAAAACATCAATAGGATCTTCTGTTGTACACAAAGATTCTACATTCATCAATTTCAGCAAACCTCTTGTCGACTTTTCAGGAGTCTGAAGCTGTGCCGTGATGTTGTCGTAAATATCTGATGCGTTTTTTTCGTTTAATAATTCATCAATTCCGAAATAACGCTTTAATTCCAAATGCGTCCAGTGGTACAAAGGATTTCTTAAAGTATAAGGAACCGTTTTTGCCCAAGCCTCGAATTTTTCTTTGTCTGAAGCGTCGCCCGTGATGAATTTTTCGTTCACTCCCATTGTACGCATTGCCCGCCATTTGTAATGATCGCCTGCAATCCATACTTTAGAAATATTATCGAAAACTGTATCTTCAGCGATATCTTTAGGAATCAAATGATTGTGATAATCGATGATTGGCTGTTTTTCTGCGAAATTGAAGTATAATTCTTCCGCATATTTATTTTGTAATAAAAAGTTATCTGTAATAAAAGATTTCATTTCTGTAAAATTCTTGTGTTATTCATTAGCAGGTTTCCCGATGGTCGCCAAAATACCTCCATCCACGTAAATAATGTGTCCGTTGATAAATCTACTTGCGTCTGAAGCTAAGAAAATAGCCGTTCCTGCAAGATCTTCCGGGTTTCCCCATCTTCCTTCCGGAGTTCTGCTGATGATGAAATCGTTGAACGGATGCCCGTCTACTCTGATTGGTTCTGTTTGAGTCGTTGCAAAATATCCGGGACCGATACCGTTCACCTGAATATTGTGTTTTGCCCATTCTGTTGCTAAATTTTTGGTCAACATTTTCAGTCCGCCTTTTGCAGAAGCGTATGCCACTACATTGTCACGACCAAGCTCACTCATCATAGAGCAGATATTAATGATTTTACCGGAGTGTCTTTTGATCATGTGTTTCCCAACCAATTGAGACATGATGAAAGGACCGGTAAGATCTACATCGATTACTTTTCTAAAGTCTGCCACATCCATCTCCAAAGCCGGAACACGTTTGATGATCCCCGCATTGTTGACCAAAATATCTATTTTCCCATGAGTTGCAAGCATTAAAGCTACTTTCTGAGCGGCTTCACGTTCATCTGTCACATCAAAAAGATAACCTGTAGCGCTATATCCTTTACTGCGATAATATTCTAAGGCTTCGTCTAATTTTGTGGGAGTTGTACTTGTGATTGCCAGTTCAGCACCTGCAGAGGCAAGACCTTCAGCCATTGCCATTCCTAATCCGTGGGTTCCTCCTGTAACAACGGCTACTTTTCTGGATAAATCGAATAAATTCATGTAGAAAAAATTACTTTAGTTCGTTAGTTTTCACAGCATCCATGTCGCCATAATCCATATTCTCTCCTGCCATTCCCCAGATAAATGTGTAGTTGGAAGTACCCACTCCTGAGTGAATAGACCATTCCGGAGACAAGACTGCTTCATTGTTTTTCATAAAGATATGACGGGTTTCGTTTGGTTGTCCCAAAAAGTGACTCACCGCCTGCCCTTCTTCAAGATCAAAATAAAAATAAGCTTCCATTCTGCGGGTATGCGTGTGAGAGGGCATGGTGTTCCAAACACTTCCTTCGTGTAACTCGGTCATTCCCATTTGTAGTTGGCAGGTTTCTAATACGCTGTTGACAATCAATTTGTTAATAGTACGTCTGTTGGCATATTTTGCTTCACCTAATTCTACAATTTCGGCTTCATTTTTAGTGATTTTCTTTGTAGGGAAAGTGTGATGCGCAGGAGCAGAATTGAAATAAAATAAAGTTTGACCTTCATTTCCGTTTTCAAAAACAACATCTTTTGCTCCTTTTCCTATGTACAAAGCTTCCTTATTTCCAAGTTCGAAAACTTCTCCGTCAACGGTTACCTTTCCGGCAGCACCAACGTTGATGATTCCCAATTCTCTTCTGTCTAAGAAGTTTTCTGCTTTCAAATCATCAGTAGGTTTTAGTTTCAAAGCACTTTTTACAGGCATTACACCTCCTACGATCATTCTGTCATACATAGAATACACCACATTGATTTGATCTTCATTAAATAAATCATTGATCAAAAACTCCCTTCTCAAGTCTTCAGTTGTATATTTTTTTACATCTTCGGGATGATGGGCGTATCGAAATTCTGATTTTGTCATACTCTAGATTTTAATTTTTTATGGTTTTTTTGAACCTTTGATATTCATGTGTAATCGATTGCATAAAATTACACTACTTTTAGAAGATATAAATACTTGTTGCTAAATATAAAATTAAATTTTAATTGTGTAACAAAAAATTAATATAAACTTATAACAACCTATTAATCAAATCAATAATTGAAAAAAAAGGTATTAAATGTGTAAATTAAAAGGAAGAAAATAATATATTATTCCCTAAAAAGTATTAGAAAGATCCATTTGAACTACAATCATTCCCAAAAAAAGTGTAAAACTGTGTGATGAAAATGCTTAGTTTTTACTGATAATTTTAATACAAAGGCTTGTTTGTAATTATAAACTATTTTGATTGTCTGTTTTTAATCATAATGCCATTTTTTAGCACAAAGTTCACAACGTTTTATTTAATTATTACCCGTTTATAAGGCTCTCAAATGAGAATTCACCGATTCTATTAAAATTTTTAAAATTATTGATTAATGCATAAACTTAGCAAAGAATTCAAAGGATTTTGAATGATGACAGATTGCGGACAATCTGATAAACTATTATCAAGCCTCAGACAAGACAAAAACGTGACAAAAATCATTAAAATTGGAAAAAATTAATCTTAGGGGCACATTTTGGGAATTTTCAAGAGTGTCCTACATAGTTAAATTAATAAAAAAATGTTCAAAACAATAGTTAAACACTAAAATTATGTCGATAAATCTACTATTTTAAAAATCATATAAATAAAAAGATAAAAATTTAATTTTCAACAATTTATAAGAATCAACACAATACTATTTTTTGAAATTAATATAAGTAAATATTTAATTTAATGAAAAAATAATAATTTTTCTTTTGCGTATTAGAAAATAATATTAGTTTAGGAGCCAGTAATTTCATCTTATGTAAATTTACGCAATCGATTGCACACTGGATTTAGTGAATTTTTTTTTTGAAATGCTTACCACTGAACGATATAAATACTTGCCTTTTTTCTAAAAATAAACACGATAAGGAAAGAAAACAGTAATTAAATTAAGGATATATAATGAATAAAAAAGTTCAACAGATTAAGTGGTTATATATTTCCGCTTTTCTTTTGCCGGTACTTGCTATGGCACAAGAAAAAGACAAAGAAAGAAATATCGATGAGGTTGTCTTGGTAGGATATACTAAAGTTTCTAAAAAAGATGTTACTAACTCTGTATCTTCCGTAAAAGCTGAAGCAATAAAAGACATGCCATCAACCAATGCTGCTGAAGCAATCCAGGGAAGAATGGCAGGTGTAAAGGTTGCACTAAGTGAGGGCTCTCCTGGAGCTGAGGTAGACATCGTAATACGAGGAGGGAATTCTATTACAGGAAGTAATGCCCCACTTTACATTGTAGATGGTGTACAGATGGATAATGCACTTACAATTTTATCCCCAAAAGAAATTGAATCTATCGAAGTACTAAAAGATGCATCATCTACCAATATTTATGGTGCTAGAGGTGCAAATGGTGTAGTTTTGATTACAACAAAAGGAGGTCGTAAAAAAGCAAAAACAACAATCAATTATAATGGGTTTTTGGGAGTAAGAAAAATTCAAAATACGATTGATGTATTAGATCCTTATCAATACGTTCTTTATCAGTACGAATTGTACAATAAAGCGGGTATTGCTACTGACGCAGAAATCTTTAAAAACAGATATGGAACCTATGATCAGCTAAGCAAATATAAAGATGTAAAGAAAAAAGACTGGCAAGACGAAGTTTTTGGTCGTGAGGCTTTTAATGCCACTCACAATATCTCTGTAACTGGCGGTTCCGAAAACTCTGCATTCTCGTTAACTTTAAATAATGTAGAAGAAGACGGTATTATGATCGGGTCTGGTTTCAAGAGAAATATGGCTAATTTTAAATATGATTATGATATTTCAAAGAAATTAAGTTTAAGTTTTAATACCAGATACAGCAGACAAACCATATTTGGAGCAGGAACATCTTCTACAGGATCGCAAAGTACCAACCGACTAAGAAATGCGGTAAGATATCAACCATTTGAAGGAGGTTCTACAGTAAATGTGGATGAATTTGACCCTTTATTTGCCGATCAAACCAACCTTGTGAATCCTGTTATACTAGCCAATAACGAAATTAAAGAAAATGGCAGAAATGATTTGATGTTGAATGGAAGCTTAGACTACAAAATAACTAAAAACTTAACTTTCCGTAGTGTAATTGGGTATGTACAGAGAGATGAAATAGTTAATCAATTTTCTGGTACTGTAACTTCACTTGCTAGACAAAACAATGATCAACCCGTTGTATTTTTAAGTAAAGCTCAAACAAGAAGAATTACCAATACCAATACTTTAAACTTCAGAAAAACGCTAGGAAATCATAAATTAGATTTATTGGCAGGCCAAGAAATCGTTAAGACAGATGGTGAGTCACTTACAATGAATATTAAATGGTTTCCAAAATCTATAAGCGCACAAGAAGCCTTTGCCAATATTCAATCTGCTTCGCCACCTTCAGGATTGGTGCAGGATGCTCCAAAAGCAGGAAGGGCACCGGATCGATTGGCTTCGTTTTTTGGTAGAGCGAATTATATTTTCAAGAATAAATACATCCTTACTGCTTCTATGAGAGCTGATGGATCTAGTGTATTTGGAAAAGGAAATCAATGGGGTTATTTCCCCGCAGCATCAGTTGCTTGGAAGATTAACGAAGAAAATTTTCTGAAAGACAGTAAAGTTGTAAGTGAATTAAAACTTCGTGCAGGATACGGTTTATCCGGTAACAATAGAATCGGTGCGTTTTTATATGATACATTTTTCACTACGTCATCTGATTATGGTTATGCATTTGGAACTAACGTAACTCCTGGGGCAACTACCGGCAATATCTTAGCCAACAAAAATGTAAAATGGGAATCTGCTGCTTCTACGAATCTTGGTTTAGATTTCGGATTGTTTAAAGGAAAAGTATACGGTACATTTGATCTTTATAAAACAGATACTAAAGATTTATTACTTCTAGCTAAAATTCCTCAAACCACAGGATATGAATTTCAATACCAAAACTCTGGAAGCACAGAAAACAAAGGAGTTGAATTAACTTTAGGAAGCACAATAGTAAACAAAGAAAATTTTACTTGGAAAATAGATGCCAATATCTCTTCAAACAGAAATACAATAAAAAGTTTAGGAAACAGTGCATCTGCAAGTGCAAATTTTTACTTATTTCCTTCAGGTTGGCAGAATAACTTGAATGATTTCTTGGTACAAGTTGGCAAACCAGTAGGTACTTATTGGGGCTATGTTACCGCAGGAAGATATGAAATAAGTGAGTTCGATTATAATGCAACAACACAAGTATATACGTTAAAATCAGGTATTGCGAGTTCTGCATCTGCAGCCAATGGAGCAAAACCTGTTCAGCCAGGAGATCTTAAACTTCAGGATTTGAATGAAGACGGAGTTATCGACAATAAAGACATGACGGACTTAGGTAATGCTCAACCTAAATTCTATGGAGGTTTCAGCCAGACATTCCGTTACAAAAACTGGGATATGAGCTTACTATTCAACTTCTCTGTGGGCAATAAGGTGTATAATGCTAATAAACTTGAATACTCTACACAATATTTGTACAGAGACAACAATATGCTTGCAGAAGTGGCCGACAGATGGAGATGGTTTAACGATGCCGGCCAAAAAGTAAATGATCCTACAGAATTAGCTGCGTTAAATGCCAATACTACAGGATGGACTCCTCCAGCTGGAGCATATTTCTTACATTCATACGGTATTGAAGACGGTTCTTTCCTGAGATTAAACAACGTAACAGTAGGTTATTCTCTCGGAAAAGATTTCGTAAAACAAATAGGCCTTTCAAACTTCAGACTGTATTTTACCATGAATAACGTGTTTACAGTAACCGGATATTCTGGATATGATCCCGAAGCTAATACCCGAAGAAATCCTTTAACACCTGGTGTAGATTATGCCGCTTACCCAAGAAGCAGATTTATATTATCCGGAGTTGATATCACTTTTTAAAACCTAATATTATGAAAAAATATAAATTTCTAAAGCTCTTATTTTCTTTAACTGGGGTTTTACTTTTAAACTCTTGTGATGATTATCTGGAAGTAGAAAGCTTATCTAATACAGCCGAAAAACAACAGTTTGATTCTGCCGCAGATACATTTTCTGCATTAGTTGGAGTGTATAACAGTACAATGGGTGATAACACCTATGGTCAAAGAATGAACTTAATTCTTACCCAATCAGGAGACGATTTAAGGACTTCGGGTGATTATAATGCCAATGACAGAAGAGGAATCAGCTGTTTTGGTGCAATTCCTACGAATACCGAACTTTTAAGACCTTTCTTAGATACTTATGCAGGAATTGAAAGAGCAAATCTTGTTATTAAAAACATTCCACTCTCGCCTGTAATGGCTTCAGGTTCAGCAGGTGATAAAGTATTAATGAATAGATATTTAGGAGAAGCTTTAACACTACGTGCGCAATTTTATTACGATCTTATTAAAAACTGGGGTGATGTTCCTTTTCAAGATGTACCATCGGCTGATTTACCTTCTGTATATCTTCAGAAAACAGATAGAGATGTTATTTATGATAAAATTCTTGAAGATTTGCTTAAAGCAGAAAATCTTGTTCCTTGGAGATCTGAAGGAGGTACCACAGCACAAAGAATTTCTAAAGGAGCCGTTAAAGGTTTGAGAGCCAGAATTGCTTTAGCAAGAGCAGGATATTCATTAAGAAGAAATCCTCAGCAGATGATGCAGGGTTCTAATCCTCAGAAATATTATCAGATTGCTTATGACGAATGTAAAGATATTATCAATTCTGCTCAACATCAGCTTAACCCAAATTATGAAGGCTTATTCAGATCTTTACATACCAATTCTCAGGACGCAACCAATGAAGTAATCTATGCAATCGGAGCTTTCGGAGGTAATTCAAGAACAGATAGTAAAATTGGATATTACAACGGTTTGAGACATGATGATACAGACTGGAAATCTTCAGGTGGAATTAATGCAATTCCTGTTTATTTTTATGAATTTACAAAATATGATGTAAGAAGAGACGTTAATATCGCCATCTTCAGAGTAAATACTACAAAACAAGAAGAGCTTCAGACATCCATCAACTGGAATGACGGTAAATTTAGAAAATCTTGGACTTCCATTACAGGTACTTCTCAAAACTTAGGAATCGATTGGCCTATGCTAAGATATTCAGATGTTTTATTAATGTTTGCAGAAGCTGATAACGAATTGCACGGAGGCCCGTCTCAAGATGCTATCAATGCAGTTATGGCAGTAAGACAAAGAGCGTATGCTGGGAATTTGGGACAAGTAGGGACCATCCCAACTGGTAAAGCAGCTTTCTTTGATTATATTGTGAAAGAAAGACAGCTAGAATTTGGTGGTGAAGGATTAAGAAAATACGATCTTATCCGTTGGAATTTATTGGAAACAAAAATTAATGAAACAAAAGCTAAACTTACTCAATTTATGAATGGTACCGGAGCTTACGCCAATGTTCCTGAATATATTTTCTACAAAAAACCAACCTATGTTCCAACAAAAACGGCTCAGCAAAATGTATTAGATATAGATTTCTTTACAACAACAGGAGTAGCAAAAGCTGATGTTTTCTACAGCCCTAATCAGTCTGTGGCTACACCTACTGGTTATACAAAAGTAAATTGGAGGCTCGCAATGACTCAGCCATACATTAGTGGTGATCCTGTAAAAAGCTATGCTCATTACTTCCAGCCTAATAAAAAAGAATTGTTACCAATCGCTCTAGATGTTATCAATTCAAATTATAATCTTACTCAAGATTATGGTTATTAGTAAAAATTCACATTCATATTAAATGGGATTGTAATACAGACTTTCTCCTTTTTCGGAGCAAGTCTGTATTGTCCTAAAGAAAAATTTATGTCAGCAATTTTCAAATCTTTTTTTACAGTATTTTCTGTATTTGTTATTCTTCTAAGTATTTTCTCTTTCAAAACTACCGACGAAACAATCGTGGTTTCGAAAGACAGAAAAGGAGATTTCACAACCATTCAGGAAGCTATAAACTCTGTTAAAAACAACACTCAGAAGCAGACAAAAATCATCATCAAACCCGGAATTTATAGAGAGAAAATAATTATTTCAAACATAAAAAGTGCAATCATTTTAATCGGAGAAAATCCTGAAAACACAATTCTCGTTTACGGCGACCACGCTTCAAAACAAACCGCAGAAGGAAAAAACATGGGTACCACTGGTTCTTCCACAATTTTTATTTTTTCTGATGACTTTTCAGCTAAAAATATTACGTTTCAAAACGACGCTGGCCCTGTAGGACAAGCTGTTGCTGTTTTAACAACAGGTGACAGAATTGCTTTTGAAAACTGCAGATTCTTAGGATTTCAAGATACTTTATATACCAAAGGAGCACAAGATAATCCCGATAAATCTAAAGTTTCAAGAAACTATTTCAAAAACTGCTACATTGAAGGAACCACAGATTATATTTTTGGTGCAGGAACAGCAGTTTTCGAAAACTGCACAATTTACTCTAAAAAAAATGCTTCTTATATTACCGCTGCTTCTACTATTGAAGGAAAAGAGTTTGGTTATGTATTTATTAACTGTAATTTAACAGGCGATGCCAATCAAAATTCGGTATATTTGGGTCGTCCATGGAGGCCTTTTGCAAAAACAGTTTATATCAATTGTGCAATCGATTCCATAATCATCCCGGAAGGTTGGCACAATTGGTCTAAATCTGAGGCCGAAAAAACAACTTTCTATGCAGAGTACAATTCTAAAGGATTGGGTGGAAATATTTCAAAAAGGGTTTCTTGGTCGCATCAATTAACGAAACAACAAAGTAAAAAATATACCGCAAAAAATATTCTTTCCGGAAAAGATAATTGGAACTATAAAAAGTTTTAAATAAGATCTAAAGTTTTAAATAGTTTAAATGAAATTCAGTCTAAAACATAAAATCTTTACTACAGGTATTTTTACAATGCTTGTTTTCTGGGTTTCGGGTCAAGAAAAAAAGCTGAGTTTCCCTGGTGCTGAAGGTTTCGGAAGATACACAACAGGAGGAAGAGGCGGGAAAGTTTTATTTGTTACCAAAATTTCAGACGATGGATCAAAAGGAACTTTAAGACATGCGTTAGAACAAAAAGGGAAAAGATACATCGTTTTCAAAATTGGCGGAACCATCTTTCTTCAATCTCCTTTAAAAATAAAAAATGGCGAAGTTACTATTGCCGGGCAAACTGCTCCTGGAGACGGAATTACTATTGCCAACTACGAGACTTTTGTAGCAGCAGACAATGTCATCATCCGCTACATAAGATTTAGAATGGGTGACCAAAAAAAACACGAAGGTGATGCTTTAGGAGCCAGATTTATAAAAAATTTAATGGTAGATCATTGCTCTATGAGCTGGTCAACAGACGAGACGGTTTCTATTTATGCCAATGAAAACACAACGCTTCAATGGTGCGTGATCGCAGAAAGTCTGAAAAATTCTGCACACCAAAAAGGTACCCACGGATACGGAGGTATTGCAGGAGGAAAATTCGCTTCTTTCCATCATAATATATATGCAAATCATGACAGCAGAAATCCCAGATTGGGTGAGTTTGCAGGAAGTAAATTTGCTTTGACAGATTTAACTGATTTCAGAAACAATGTAATTTACAATTGGGGACACAATAATGTGTACGGTGGTGAAGGAATGAATGTAAACATAGTGAACTCCTACTACAAACCCGGCCCCGCATCGATGAATAAGAAAAGAATTGTAGCCATCGACAAAAATGAAAAACCGGAAACCGAAATTTACAATATCTGGGGGAAATATTACATCCACGGAAATGTAGTGGAAGGAAGTCCGGAAACAACCGCAGACAATTGGAATTTGGGCGTTTTTAACCAAATGAAATCTGCTTACTATTTAACAGATGCTGATAAAAATTCAATAAAAATAAATCAGCCTCACGACATTCAGAATAATGTAACAACACATTCTGCAAAAAATGAATACGAAAAAATATTAAAAATCGGAGGTGCCAGTTTAGTGAGAGATGCTGTAGATTTACGTGTTTTGAAAAATGTACAAAACGGAACATTTTCTCATAAAGGTTCGAAAGGTAGCGACAATGGAATCATCGATTCTCAAGAAGATGTAGGTGGATTTCCTGATCTAAAACCTGGTAAAGCTTTACTAGATTCAGACAATGATGGAATGCCTGATGAATGGGAAATCAAAAATAATCTTGATCCGAAAAAAGCAAATGCCAACGGAAAAAATCTAGATAAAAACTATGACAATATTGAGGTTTACATCAATAACCTCGTTAAAAATATAACCGAAAATCAACGATAAATATTGAACTTTCATACCAATCTATTATATAAATAAAAAAATAATGTCAGTATATATAAAATCAAACCTATTCAAAATAGTTCTGGCGGGAACAGTTTTCTCTAGCGGAATGGCTTGGGCACAGCAAAATGTGATAGAGAAAATTCGTAAAAATCCCAAATCAGCTTTTTCTTATGCTGAATTATCTATAAAAGACGGCGGAAAATGGCAGGAAGATGAATACATCGGCGGAACTTTCAAAAACATCAATGATTTACAACTTCCAACAGAGCATAAAGACCATTCTTACTACATCAGATACGAAGGAATAGGTTTGGAAAACAATCAAATTGCTTACAGATTATATTTAGATTGGAGAAATGCCACAGATATTTTCGGTAAAAAAGTGAATACTTTGGTTTTACCAGAAGTAGGACAAGACGGTTTTGAATCTTACCATCACGATGCACCTTGGGGACAAGATATTTTAAAATCTGGCCGTACCATTGGAATCGGCTCTTACGGAAGATACGATGAGCAAAATGATTTTGTGGAAACTTTTAAAACAGTAAAAAAAACGACCGCTAAAATAGTGAATGAAAGTGATAAATCTTTTGCAATAATAAATTACAATGGTTGGAAAACATGGGGAAAAGCAGTTGAATTACAATCTAAGCTAACAATTTTCAACAAAGATCGTTTTGTAAAGGTTGATTTAAATTTAAATGAAACACTTTCGGGTTTATGCACCGGTATTGTTGCACACAAAGATATCCCGATGAAACAGGCAACCAGCAAAAATAAAAAATGGGGCTACATCGCCACTTATGGAATGCAGACTTTAGCCAAAAAAGAAGATAACTTAGGAATGGTAGTATTCTACCCTATCGAAAGTTTTGATAAATATGTACAGACCAAATCTACCCATACCATAGTTTTCAAGAAGACCAAAAATGTTTCGTATTACTTCATGGGAGCTTGGTCACAGGAACCCAACGGAATTAAAACCGAAGCAGAATTTTACAAAGATTTAGATAAAAAATTAGAAATTTTAGATAATAACAATCAACTTCAAAATTAAATCACAATGAGTTTTATTAATCAGAAATTAAAAATATGCGCTGTTGCCGTTTTAGGCTCAGGAATATTCTTGTCTTGTGCGCAGACTAAAACAGCAACCGCAGCTAAAACTTCAATATCAACTTCAAAATTAGAAAAAGTAGTTCCTTCCAACCTCAAATGGTCGGAAAGAATGATGCTTTCAGAAATGCAGAGATTTCCAGAAGCGTGGATGCTTGATTTCAGCGAAAGTCCGAAATGGACCTATCCTACTGCAATTATTTTAGACGGCGCAGAACAACTTTACATTAAAACTGGTAAAAAAGAATACTACAATTACATCCATGATTTCGGAGAAAAACTAATCCAAGAAGACGGCACAATTCTTACCTACGAAATTGAAAAGTACAACATCGATATGTTGAACAGTGGAAACGTATTGCTTTATCTTTACGAAAAAGAAAAAAAAGATAAATACCTGAAAGCACTTCAGAAACTACGCCTACAAATCGACGGACAGCCAAGAACCAAAGGAGGCTCTTTCTGGCATAAAAAAATATACCCTTACCAAGTTTGGCTAGACGGATTATACATGGGAATGCCTTTCTACACACATTATACAAAAGATTTTACCAAAGGTGAAGAT
The DNA here is from genome assembly GCF_900156685.1 of Chryseobacterium piscicola. Classification (GTDB taxonomy): domain Bacteria; phylum Bacteroidota; class Bacteroidia; order Flavobacteriales; family Weeksellaceae; genus Chryseobacterium; species Chryseobacterium piscicola. The sequence continues at coordinate 47,158 of NZ_FTOJ01000005.1, read as the reverse complement.
GCTACCAAAGCTTACGATGATATTGTTATGCAATTTGATTCGGTTCAGAAAAATCTTTTAGACAAAACAACAGGATTATTGTATCATGCTCGGGATGAAAGCAAAGAACAGGCTTGGGCAAACAAAGAAACCGGACTTTCACCCAATTTCTGGGGAAGAGCTATGGGCTGGTACGGAATGGCGATGGTAGACGTTTTAGATTATTTACCTCAAAACCATCCAGGTAGAGCTCGAATTATTTCTTACATCAAATCCTATTCGGACGCTATTATTAAATATCAAGATAAAAAATCTGGCCTCTGGTATCAGGTTTTAGATAAGCCCTTGGCCAACGGAAATTACGAAGAAGCAACGGCTTCTGCCATGTTTGTTTACACAATGATTAAATCTGTAAATAAAGGATATCTTCCAAAATCCTACAAAGCAGCGGCTAAAAAAGGCTACGACGGAATCATCAAAAACCTGATTACTGTTGACGAAAACGGAGTGGTAAATTTAAATAAATGTTGCGCCGTTGCAGGTCTTGGCGGAAAACCTTACAGAGACGGTTCGTACGAATATTATGTGAATGAAGAAATTCGTTCAAATGATGGAAAAGGAACCGGACCTTTCATTTTGGCAAGTTTAGAATTTGAAAAGTAGAATAAATATTTGGGCAGCTTAATCCGCCTTCCACTCCCGCTTTTTTCTGAAAAATCTCCCGGGCTTTTCCCACACCTTTTTTCAGAAAAAGAGCTCCGTTCAAGTCGGGCTGCAGGCAATTCAACGACAAAAAGTTTCAAATTTTTTGAACAAAACTTTAACATTTGAAACATAAAACCTTTGCTGAGCAAAACATCTTTGCGAACGCAAAAATATTAAGTCGAAATACAACAAAAACTTAGCGTCCATTGCGTTAAAATTTAGAACAGGTCAAAAAAATCTCATTTTATGACAACAAACAAAATTTTAAATATACTTTCAATTACTGCATTTTCAATTGCATCAACGTATTTGAACGCACAAGAAAAACCATACGTTTCAGAAGTCTGGGCGGCCGATTTGGGTAAAAACTACAAAAACCCAATTTTATATGCAGATTACTCAGATCCAGATGTTACCAGAGTTGGTGATGATTATTATATGACGGCTTCAAGTTTCAATGAAGCTCCCGGACTGCCAATTCTTCATTCAAAAGATATGGTCAATTGGAACTTGGTGAATTATGCAATTCAGGATGTCTTGCCAAAGGATCATTTTTCTGTTCCAAGAAGAGGTGATGCCGTTTGGGCTCCGTCAATCCGTTTTCATAAAGGTGAATTTTACATTTATTGGGGCGACCCAGATTTCGGAATTTACATGGTAAAAACCAAAGATCCACTTGGAAAATGGGATGAACCTATTTTGGTAATGGAAGGAAAAGGCTTAATTGATTCTTGCCCTTTTTGGGACGAAAACGGACAGGCTTATCTAGTTCATGGATGGGCGGGAAGCCGTGCCGGAGTGAAAAGTTTGTTATCTATAAATAAAATGAATCCTGAAGGAACGAAAGTTTTGGATAAAGGCGTTCATATTTTTGATGGTCACGATACCCATCCAACGGTGGAGGGTCCAAAAATGTACAAAAGAAATGGCTATTACTACATTTTCGCTCCGGCGGGAGGTGTTGCTACAGGTTGGCAATTGGTTTTAAGATCAAAAAACATTTACGGTCCTTATGAAGAAAAAATAGTTTTGGAACAAGGAAAGACAAAAATCAACGGTCCTCACCAAGGAGCTTGGGTAGATACGCCTAAAGGGGAAGACTGGTTCTATCATTTTCAGGATGTGGATGCCGGCGGAAGAATAGTGCATCTTCAACCCATGAACTGGGAAAAAGACTGGCCTGCAATAGGAATCGATAACGATAAAAACGGAATCGGTGAACCCGTTTTAATTTATAAAAAACCAAACGTTGGGAAAACCTATCCTATCGTAACTCCACAAGAAACTGATGAGTTTGATGGTGAAAAATTAGGTATTCAGTGGCAATGGAGCGCCAACGAAAATATCGTTTGGTCATCCAAACTTCCCGGACAGAAATTTCTGAGATTGTTTTCAATGAAAATTCCTGATGGAGAATTAAACCTTTGGAATGTTCCGAATTTACTGACTCAAAAATTCCCGGCTCCGAATTTTGTGGCTTCCACAAAAGTTAAGCTGACTCCCGAAGATGCCAAAGAAGGAAAAACTGCCGGACTTTTGGTGATGGGAATGGATCACGCATCGATGGTCATTACCAATAAAACTGACGGATATTACGTACAATTAAGAAAAGCTGAAAAGGCTGAAAAAGGTGGTGAAGAAAAAAATCTATTTGAAACCAAATTAAAAGGAAACGAAGCCTACTTTAAAGTTAATGTCAGCGAACCTAACGGAATCTGCACATTCAGCTATAGCGAAAACGGTAAAAATTTCATCAAAGCGGGCGAACCGTTTCAGGCAAAACCCGGAAAATGGATCGGAGCTAAAGTAGGTTTATATTCTGTAAGCACGCAGAAAGCAAACCGTGGTGGATATGCAGATTTTGAATATTTTAGAATAACAAAAGATTAATTTATCTCTCAGATTAAAACACAAAACCAAGCGTGTTTTGACAACCAGTTTGGTTTGAATAAATCATTAACAGGAAAATAATAAGAATATATAAAATGAAGAAGTCATTCAAAATAATAGGTCTTGTGGCGACAATCATGCTTTCGGGAAAATTGTACGCTCAAAATACAGATATTTACAAAGGTATTGAGTTTAAAATGCCGAAAGTAATCGAAACTTCTTTCGCAGCCAATACAGTTTCCATTAAAGATTTCGGCGGTGTTGCAGGCGGAAGTGTGAAAAACACAGAAGCTTTCAAAAAAGCAATCGATGTTTTGGTGAAAAAAGGGGGTGGTAAACTGGTTGTTCCAAGAGGCCTTTGGTTAACCGGACCTATCGTTTTGCAAAGCAACATCAATCTTCATGTGGAAGACGGCGCCATGATTATTTTCAGTACAGATAAAAGCGACTATCCTTTGGTAGACGTTAGTTTCGAAGGTTTAAATACCATCCGCTGCCAGTCACCAATATCTGCAAAAAATGCAAAAAACATTGCCATCACAGGAAAAGGAGTAATCGATGGAAGCGGTGATGCTTGGAGAGCCGTGAAAAAAGGAAAATTATCTGAAACTGAATGGAAAAAATTCGTGGCATCAGGCGGAATTGTTTCTAAAGACGGAAAAACCTGGTATCCTTCAGAAAGCTATAAAAAAGGATTTGAAGGCAGCTCAAGTTTTAACGTTCCCGATAAGATCAACAAATCTGAATTGGAATCTGTAAAAGATTTCCTTCGTCCGGTAATGGTGAGCATCGTAGGTTGCGATCAGGTTCTTCTGGATGGCCCTACTTTCCAGAATTCTCCGGCTTGGAACCTTCATCCATTAATGACTTCCAATTTAATTTTAAGAAATCTTACCGTTAGAAACCCGTGGTATTCACAAAACGGTGACGGTGTAGACTTGGAATCTTGTAAAAATGTTTTGATTTACGACAATACTTTTGACGTGGGTGATGATGCCATTTGCATCAAATCAGGAAAAAATGAAGATGGAAGAAAAAGAGGAATGCCAACTGAAAACGTCATCATCAAAAACAACATGGTGTATCACGGTCACGGAGGTTTTGTGATTGGAAGTGAAATGTCTGGCGGAGCAAGAAATATGCACATCTCAGACTGTACTTTCATTGGAACAGATATTGGTCTTCGTTTCAAAACAACTCGTGGAAGAGGTGGTGTTGTTGAAAATATCTATATCAAAAACATCGATATGATCAACATCCCAACGCAGACAATTGGCTTTAATATGTTTTACGAAGGCGCTTCTCCTGTTTTGGAAGACGGCCAAAAAGAGGAAGGTAACAAAGCTCCGGAAAAAACTTTTGCTGTAACTGAAGAAACTCCGGTTTTCAGAAATATTTACTTTAAAAATATCACGGCAACCAATTCCGACGAAGCTATCACATTATTTGGTTTGGCAGAAATGAATCTTAAAAATATCGTGATTGAAGATTCTCAGTTTGAAACAAAAAAAGGCTTAAGCATAGTAGACGCAGACGGAATTCAGCTTAAAAATGTAAAACTGAAATACTCTGAGGGTACCGGAGCAACGATTTACAACAGTAAAAACATTGATCTACAAGGTTTACAACTTGAATCTACTCACAAACCAACCATCAAAATTGTAGGAGCAAAAACCTCAGCAGTAAAACTCCCAAAAGACGTTAAAGGTGAGCAATTGAGCATCTCAAAAGAGACGGCGAAAAAAGCAGTGAAATAATTTTGAGATTAAATACAAATAGAAAAATATTTGATTATACAACCCATGTGTTCTTAAATATTCTCAAAAATGTAGACTCAAAGGTTACTTATGTATCCAGATTTATGCCTTTTGTGGTTAAAAGTTTTGGTTAAACAACACCAAATATTATTTTAAAAAATGAGTTTTCACAAACTATATTTTCTTTTTGTTTTTTTTGTAGGAGCAAAAGCATTCGGTCAGACAAAGCCGAATGCTACTCCTTACACCAATGAAGCAACATACGAAAAACTAAAAAAGAAACATCCGTTTATTACTCCTTTGAACAGACCTGTTCCGCCCAACATCGGGATTGATAAAGATGTAGAATATGCCAACATCAACGGATTATCTTTGAAAGCAGACATCTATTATCCTCTCGGCAAATCCAAAAACCACCCAGGAATAGCATTGGTACACGGCGGCGGCTGGATTTCTGGAAGTAAAGAGAACGAAAAATATATGGCTCAGGAATTGGCCGCTAAAGGATATGTTGCCATTGCGGTAGGTTACCGTTTGAGTGAAGTTGCAAAATACCCTGCAGCTATTAATGATGTGAATAATGCGATTGAATATTTAAAGAAAAACAAAAAAAAATATGCTTTAAATACCAAAAAAATAGGAATTTTAGGCGAATCAGCAGGAGCGCAAATCGCTACTTTGGTGGGTGTACAATCTAAAACCAAAATTAAAGCCATCGTCAATATAGACGGAATTGTATCATTTATTCACCCCGAAGCGGAAGAAAGCACGTATGCCGCCTATTGGCTAGATGGCGATAGAAATGTTAACCTTAAAAACTGGACAGAAGCTTCACCTTTGGAATTTGTAGGTAAAGACACCCCTCCTACACTTTTCATCAACTCTTCGCAGCCTCGTTTCCATGCGGGAAGAGACGATATGATGAAGATTTTAAAGAATCACAATATCTTTACTGAATATCATGAGATAAAAGATACTCCACATTCCTTTTGGTCTGCAGAACCGTGGTTCACAGAAACATTAAATCTGACGCTGGAGTTTTTAGACAAAACGTTGAAGTAAGGTTTAAGTTTAGGTTTAAGCAAAATTAAAACGCAAAGATTTATTTTGAATGAAAATATTTAAGGAGCAAAGAATAATCAATAAATTGATTTTAAGCTCAGGTCTATTTTCAAGCTTAAGCGACTCGTTCGCACCCTTTGCTCCTTAAAAATTACAGATAATAAATTAAAACTTTGCGTTAAAAAACATACATTTAAAATAATTTTTCAATGAAAAAAATATTTTTAATTCTCTTCATTTCCATCACCAATTTTTTATTGGCCGGAACTGATCCCTACATCACAGTGACTGTTGCAAAAGACGGCAGCGGACAATTCAATTCTATTCAAAAAGCAATCACATCCATCAGAGATCTAGGTCCGGGTGAAGCTTTGGTCAAAATAAAAGCTGGAACGTATAATGAGAAGATCGTCATTCCTTCCTCTAAACATAAAATCACTTTACAGGGCGATAGCAAAGAAAATACAATCATCTCAAACGATGATTATTCAGGAAAACTGGATGCTTTGAATGAGAAAATGACGACTTTCAATTCATACACTGTTTTGGTGATGTCAGATGATGTTAAAATTTCAGATATAACCATTCAAAACTCTTGGTGTAATAACGGACAAGCTGTTGCGCTTTATGTGGAAGGTGACCGTTTCAGTATTAAAGATTCTAAGATTTTAGGCTGTCAGGATACCGTTTACACCGGTGGAAATCACAGCAGGCAATATTACCAGAACTGCTTTATTGAGGGAACAACAGACTTTATTTTCGGTTCGGCAACCGTGGTTTTCAAAAACTGTACGATAAAAAGTTTAGCCAATTCATATATTACTGCAGCATCAACAGACCAAACTAAAGAATTTGGATATGTATTTTTCGATTGTAGATTAATTGCGAAAGAAAACATCAAAAAAGTTTTCCTTGGAAGACCGTGGAGACCGTATGCAAAAACCGTTTTCATCAACACAGAAATGGGAAATCATATTCTACCAGAAGGTTGGAACCCCTGGAAAGGCGATAAAATGTTTCCAGATAAAGACAAAACCGCTTATTACGCAGAATTTGCAAGCAAAGGAGAAGGAGGAAAAACAGAGAACAGAGTTTCTTGGTCTCATCAACTTACTAAGAAACAAGCAAAAAAATACACCATCAAAAATATTTTAGGCGACTGGAAACCTGAAATGAATAATAGAGAATGATTGATAATCCTTTTAATAATTTTTTTTAAAAAAAAATCAGTTAATATTAGAAATATCATGCTGAGCTTGTCGAACTATATCCAAACAAATCAATTTTAAAAATGAAAAAAATACTTTTTATTCTATGCATTGTAATTTCAGCATTTACATTGGCTCAAAAGAAACCAACTCTATTTTTAATTGGTGATTCTACAATGTCTAATAAAGACAATCCCGAAAGAAATCCTGAACACGGATGGGGACAGGTTTTAGGACAATTTATGACCCCAAATATTGAACTCCAGAATCATGCGATGAACGGTAGAAGTTCAAAAAGCTTCAGAACGGAAGGAAGATGGGATAAAGTGGAGAAACAACTCAAGAAAGGGGATTTTGTAGTGATTCAGTTCGGGCATAATGATCAAAAACTAAAAGATTCTACCAAATTTACCAATCCTCATACACAGTACAGAGCCAATTTGGAAAGATATGTGAGCGAAACCAGAGCGAAAGGCGCAATTCCGATTTTGATGACTTCCATTACAAGAAGAAATTTTAATGAAAACGGCGTCTTAATAGACACTCATACAGATTATCCTTTGGTGGTAAGAATGGTCGCCAATGATATGAAAGTTGCTTTTGTTGATTTGCAGTTACTGACCGAACAAATGGAAATTGCTGCAGGGCCGGAAAAATCTAAATTACTGCACTTGTATTTCAAGGCTGGTGAAAATGTATATTATGATAAAGATAAAGCAGATGACACGCATTTATCAAAACTCGGCGCAGAAACCGTGGCTAAACTTGCGGTAAAATCTTTGACGAATTTAAAAACAGGTTTGGAAAAATATATTAAATAGCCCGTTGTGCTTTTAAAATTTTATATTTCTAAAATAAGTGAAACGGTTTTGTATTACTTTATTTCAATATTTTTTTTAAAAAAAACCTTGCTTCTTGTGTTTTTTAATCGCTAAGAAAAAAAAGTTTTAAAAATTGATTTCTTTTTTTTAAGACAAACGATGGCTTTTCATTTAGCGAAAAAAAAACCTCAATTGTTTAAATATCAAAAATGTAAAGAAGTCTTCAAAATACACAATTAGTATTAAATAATGTTTTCCTACTGATAGCACAGATTAAAATAAAAAAACAATAAGATGAATTTCAAAAAAGAACCTTTTTTCGATGGCAATTCCGAATGGGAAGATTTAGGAAGCGGTGTTTCCAGACAATTTGTGGGATACAACTCTCAGGTCATGATGGTCATCGTTAAATTTGAAAAAAATGCGGTTGGAGCACTACACCAGCATTTTCATTCGCAAATCACGTATGTTGCAGAAGGAAAATTTGAAGTTACCGTTGATGGCGAAACCAAAACCCTCCAAAAAGGTGACGGATTTTTTGCCCAGCCCAATGTTTTCCATGGTGTAAAATGTCTCGAAGCAGGACAACTGATTGATGCATTTACTCCGTATAGAGAAGATTTTTTGAAAGATTAAATTTTACGAAATCAGACCTCATAGGTTTTGTTAACCTTTGAGGTTTATAATTTTGCCATCAATGAAAAAAATATTTTTTTTAATAATCATCTTTCTTTTCAGTGAGTTTTCCGCACAGGAGAAAATTATTCTTTGGCCAAAAGGCGAAATGCCCAACTCAAAAATTTTGGCTTCTAAAATAAAGAAGAAAAAAGAACTTGCAGAATTAAAAGAAGTTGAACTTTTCGCTTTTTTGCCTCCTGTGAAAGAGAGAAATCAAAAATCTGTCATCATCATTCCCGGTGGTGGATATTCAAAACTAACCTACAATGAAGGTGCATTTCAGATCGCAAAATGGATGAACACTTTGGGAATCTCGGCTTTTTTTTTAAATTATAGATTGCCAACTTCGTCTGATTTAGTACAAAAAGAAATTGCGCCTTTGCAGGATATTCAGGCTTCCATAAAATACATTAGAAAAAATGCTTCACAATGGGGAATTTCTCCAGAGCAGCTAGGCGTTGTTGGGACTTCCGCAGGTGGACATTTAGCAACATTGGTAAGCAACATTTCTAAAGATTTTACCGAATTAAAAGGGGATTGGGAAACCATTTCCTCTATTCCGAATTTTGCGATTCTCTTCTGCCCAGTCATAGATCTTGGCGAATATGCTCACAAAGGAAGCCGAGACAGTTTGCTGGGGGAAAACGTTTCAACAGAAAAAATTTCGGAGTTTTCTACGCAAAATTTGGTAACCGACAAAACTCCACCTACGATTTTGTTTCACAATCAGGATGATACTGCAGTTCCACCGATGAACAGTATTTTGTATTTCAAGGCTATGACGAAAAATAAAGTGAAAGGGGCTTTATTCATTTTTCCTAAAGGCGGCCATCGTTTTTTTGTTACCGACAAAGATCCCCTGAACCAAAACTGGAAAAAACTATGTGCAGATTGGCTTTCCTCTATTGGTAATAAGTAATGAGTTTTACAAACAATTTGTGAGGAATTCATTTGGGCAGCTATTCCGCCTTCCACTCCCGCTTTTTTGTTCGTCGTCCCTCCTCGCAAAAAGAGCTTCGTTCAAGTCGGGCTGCGGATTTGTCTTCAAAACAAAACATATCATTAACTCACAGAGATGTTAATAATTCAGATTAAAAAAAGGACTGTCCAGAATTTGTCATCATTAAGAATAATTGCATTTCTTTGTTCAGTTTACGCCTTTGTCTCACCTAAGAAACGCTCATAATTTCAAATTCTTTGTTTGGCTTTGCGTTAAATTAAAGATTATAATCAATTGCGTATGTTATAAAAAAAATAGCTATGAAAAACATCACCCTTATATTCAGCATATTTATTGCAATTCAAATTTCATCACAACAGAAAATAGCGGTTTGGGAAAAAGGAACAATGCCCAATTCCAAAGGTATAAAATTAGGTATTGTTGAAGAAAAAGAAGGCCGAATAACGCAAATTCAGGAGGCCGAACTCTTCGCTTTTTTACCAGCAAAAGAAGAAAGAAAAAAAATGGCTATCATCATTATTCCTGGCGGTGGTTATAAACATCTGACTTATGATCTGGGCGGATATTCTTATGCAAAATGGCTTAATACATTGGGAATTTCAGCTTTTGTATTAAATTATAGACTTCCAACTTCCCCAGATTTAAAACAAAGAGAAATCGGGCCGTTACAAGATATTCAGGCTGCCATAAAGTTGATCAGAAAAAATGCGGAACAATATGGTATTTCAGCTGATCAGATTGGAGTTTTAGGCACCTCTGCAGGTGGACATTTGGCAGCAATGGTAAGTAATATTCAGATTGATTATACTGAATTGAAAGGCGATTGGACTGGTGTTTCACAGATTCCCAATTTTGCGATTCTGGTTTCCCCTGTAATAGATTTAGGAGAATTTGCACATAAAGGAAGTCGAAATAATCTTTTAGGAGAGAACGCTTCCCTAGAAAAAATAAAAGAATATTCAATGCAACATCGGGTAACTGAAAAAACGCCCAATACGATTCTATTTCATGCACAAAATGATCCTGCAGTTCCTGTTATCAACAGCATTTTGTATTATGAAGCGATGATTAAAAATAAAGTAAAAGGCGCCATGTTTATTTTCCCGGAAGGCGAACACAATATCGGAATCTCCAATAAAACAGAACTCACAGATAACTGGAAAAAAATAGGTGAAGATTGGCTTGGGGATATGATTGCTAAATAATCTTCTGTTTTAATAACAGTATCATTTCTAAAAAAAATGTGCAGTCTGAAATAATCTACATAAAAAAACCTGATACTTTCTGCATCAGGATTAATTTTATTGAGAAATTTTATTCTTCTTTAGCCATTTCGGAAAATCACTTTCAATCAGTTTTGTTCCCGCTTCATTGTACCAGCTGTAGCCCATTCTTCGTTCTTCGGAAACATCTTCGTAATTAAATTTCACACTTCCGTCGCGATCCCCAAAAACCGGTTTATTGGTAGGAATATCATAAAACCTAGCCCAAACTGCTGAACCTTCTTTTTTACTTAAAATTCGGATTGCTTTTTCACTTTCCCTAGAAATATTGTACGTATAGCCTTCAATTTTACTTTCTTTAAACCATTGAATAGCCGATTTAATCGACTTTTCAATCTCAGGAGTTACAGTCTGCATCATGAGAAATTTCACAATATTGACTGATTCTCCGGTGGCTAGTGACATCGGTTCGAAAGCCCTGGCTTTTTCAGGAACAAGAGTCACTTCATTGTATTGATCTGCCCAGATGGATAATTTTCCTTTTTGCACAACCTGAGTTTTCAAAACGCACGCAATTCCTTTTTGCAAAGCCAACTTAGACTTTTCTTTTAACTGATCATTTACCGCATCAAAACCTTCTTTTCCTTCCGAAATATGGTGCAAAATAGTCAGTACATTAATCATTGCATTGTCGTTGTACGTCACCTGTTTTCTGTAAATAGACTTGTTTGGGAAATATTGTGGAAATCCGCCATTTTCATATTGCATTGAGAGCAGATATTGAATTCCCTTTTCTGCTGATTTTAGGTAAGCCGGATTTTTTGTAGCACTGTATGCTTTAATTAAAGCGTTGATTTCTTTTGAAGTAGCATTATTATCGATGGTAGCAAGATTATTGTCATTAGCCTTGATTATTTTTAAAAGTTTTGAATCTATTTTTAATGCATAATCTACATTTTTTTTGTCGCTGTTATGTTTTCCCCAGCCGCCATTCGGAAGCTGATAAACCATCATTTTTTCGGCTAAAGTATCTTTTACCTGCGCAGAAAATACCGATGTTATCAGGCAAAATGAAGCTACAGTCAATTTTAAATTCATCATTTTTATATTTATTTAATAGTAATTACTAAAGGATTAGCAACTATTTTTTCTTGTTTTTGCAAAATGTATTCCCAATCTTTTTGAGTTTGAATCTGCCTGCTTTTCTGCCATGCAAATCCTGCGTAATACGTCAGTTTTTTCTGAGGGTTTATTACAACCAAAAGATTACTCTGATCCGGAGTTTCAGATTTGAAAGCTATAGATTTTTGAACAACTGTAGGATCTACCACAATTCCTTCGCCCACAAAAGCATCATCTATTTTTTCCCAGTGCAGATAATATCCGGCTTTATCATTCAGTTTAGATTCGCCCTTGTTTTTATGCAAAGAAATCCCTACAGTGTAATTAGGAACAGGTTTTTCTGTTTCAAAAGTTGATTCAAACTTAGAAAAATTCGATCCCAAATCAAGAGAAATCCTTTTGGTTTCTTTTACCCCAAATTCACTCCAAGGCGCATAAGTCAGTTCAAAAACAGTTCTCAACGGGCCTTCAGCAATTGTTTTTGCAGAAACGAAGTTTTGGGAAACCTGCAATTTTTCATCCTTCCATATTCCGATTCCTCCCGTTCCGCGGCTGTCTCCTACGTGATACGGATCGTAACCCTCACCTCTCGTGTCTTTGTGGTAATACATCGGATCCGTAAGATAACCTTTGTACCATTCGTTAATCACAGATTTTTCTGTTCTTTTCAACCAGATATCTACACCACTAGAAAGCGTACTGCCTTTCACTTTTGCCAAAGCTTCTGCCTGGCCTTTCGGACCATACATTCTGAACGCAACCTTATCATTTTCCCACGTATAATCATCCACCCTTTCCGGAACCAGCCTAGAATAAGTCGTTACCAGACTCTCAGGAACCGGAGTATTGGCATCCGCAATGATTGTGTACGAATTTATTTTCTTCGCATCCAATTTCGCCTGAAAAAGAAGTTCGTCATTTTTACCGTCGCCGTCATTATCAATCCACTGAATGGGAAGATATTGGTTTTGAGCATCTTTTATTCTTAAATCTTTCGCTATATTTTTTCCCAAAAAGCCTTTCAACTGTGTTACTGAAATAGAAACGATTTCATTTCTGGCAAAATCCTGAGTATTTTTAACCTGAATTGAAGTCTGCGCATTCATAAAATTCGCGGCTATGCAAACGATTGCACAACTAAAATTCAGATATCCTGTTTTTTGTCCGAACATAAATGTTGTTTTCTCAAAAATAGAAATATTCTGAGTATTTTTATGATTATAAACCTTAAATATTTCTTAAAAGTCATTTCATATTTCTCATGATGTTATTTAATTGATAAATTTATATTTCATCCGACTAATAAAGAATTTTAAATATTGAAACTGAAATTCTGTAAAAGTATCATCATTTGCAAAATCTGCATGACCTTAAAACACGACACAAATTAAAATTTTCTTATTTTTAAGCATCAATTAAAGCCAATGAAAGAGAATCCCGAATTTTACGAAATACAGCGCTTCAGACAATGGTGGCTCTGGCTGATCATTCTTTTTGTGCTCGGATTTTCTGCATACAATTCAATTGGAAATGCAGAATTTTTCTCTACAACAGAGTTAATTATTTCTTTAGCCATTCCCATTTTAATTTTGCTTTTGTTTTTCATTATTAAATTAGAAACTAAAATAGATGCGTTAGGAATCAGAGTCCGCCTCTTTCCCTTTCATTTGAAGTTTAAATATCTCCCTTGGAAGAACATTGACAAAGCATACATCAGAGAATATTCCCCGCTGGTAGAGTATGGTGGATGGGGATTACGCATTGTATCTTTCGGAAGAGGAAAAGCTTATAATATTTCAGGAAATATGGGTTTGCAACTGGTTTTTAAGGATGGGAAGAAACTGTTGATTGGGACGGAGAAAGCGGTGGAGATAAAAAAGATTTTAGAAAATATGAATAAAGTTGAAAACGCCCTTTCAAATGCAAATATTACTCATAAATAAATTCCACTATTGTTGATTTGGAATGTTACTTAAATCAAACTCTAAAAATCTAATCTATATCTTACTTCAAATCCTTTTTAATCACCTGCTATTTCAAATCTTTATCCCCCGCATTGCTAATTCCATGTTCTGAATTTGGCGGACAATACAAACTGGAATTCGGCCCTACTTCCACGGTTTTCCCATTGAGATAAAACGCTGCCTTTCCTTCAAAAATATAAAAAAATTCCTCCTCAGGATGACGATGTGGCGCATGGGTAGATTTTCCAGGCTCAACGATGCTCATCTTCAGCTTGTTTATCCTCCGTGAATTTTTTGTCAGCAAACCAATATTGATAGCCTGAATTTGTTTTTTTCGCTTTCGACAGATCAAACTCGTTCACGCAGTTTTCTATCGTGTAATTGACTGACTCTTTCGTTGTTTCGACTTTCTGAGCATTTAAATTCTGTTGAAACAGAAAACTGATGATGATGGCCAGTATAATTTGAATAACTTTTTCATTTTTAATAATATGAAAAAAAATCGATTTACAATCCATAAAAAAGAGAAGCACAAATCAAATCTTTGTGTTTCTTCGCTGAGTTTACGCCTTTGCGAGCTTAAAAACAGTTAGTATTAAAAAGATCTTTGCGCACTTCGCGTTTAAATCTAATATTTCAAATGTAAATCCCAATTCCAGTAAACCATTTTGTCAATATCTGTTTTATTTTATAAATTGCATTATCTCCCAAAAAAGAGAGTGGTCACAAAATACATTTATGAATCAGATTATTCCGTTTGACTTACAGATACAGCACAGCCCTTATTTCAACTATACTTTTTGTTTAAACCAATATCCTTTTCTGCAGAGCATTGCTTTCAGAGAAGTGACTAAAGATTTTGAAAACCTCAATCTTCAAATCAGTTCTTCATTGGGTTTGTTTGAAAAATATGATGTCTACATTGATGAAATTAAGGCAAACGCGCTGTACAAAATCTCGCTTTTCAACTTTGTTTTTAATAACGATTTGCTGAAAAGACTGACGGAAAAAGATCTGGATCAGATTAAAATTCAGGTTTTTAAGAACGATGAATCTATTTATAAGAAAACTTTCAGCATCGAAGTGCTGCCGCTAGATTATTTCGGTGGATTGCAGTCTTACCCACAACTTTTGGCTTCGTATGTTCTTTCCAATAACACTTCGTTGTATAAATTGAAAGCCGATGCCATCGATATTTTGGCGAAAAATAAACTCACACCGTCGTTTGAAGGCTATCAGCAGAAAAGCAAGGAAAGGGTTTTGCAGATGGTTTCGGCGATTTATAAAGCCATTCAAAATCTGGATTTAATTTACAGTTCAATGCCACCAAGTTTTGAAAAGAGCGGACAAAGAATCAGGTTGGTGTATACCATTTTAGAAGCAAAATTCGGAAACTGTATCGATATTTCTCTGCTTTTCGCAGCGTGTCTTGAAGCGATTGATCTCAATCCGATCATCGTGGTAACGGAAGGTCACGCCTTTGTCGGAGTCTGGCTTGATGATCAGCGATTTGACGGAATGATTAATTTTGATCAGGCGGCGATCTCCAAAAGAATTGCATCGGGAATTAAGGAAATTGCCTTGATTGAATCAACCAGTCTGTGCAGAGGAACCCAAATTTCATTTAAAAATGCCATGAATTCTGCGGAAACCCAGTTATTGGATTCTTCAAAATTTCTGTTGTCAATAGACATAAAAAATGCAAGATCAGCAGGAATTTCCCCTCTCCCACTTCTTAAAAACGAAACGGTTCAGAATCAAAACTTCAGTTCCATTCAACATTCATCGAAACTCGATCAGGATTTTGATCTGGGAACGCAATACGATGATCTCGAACTGACGGATTTTTCAAATTTAACCAAACAAAAAGTCTGGGAAAGAAAACTGCTCGATCTATCCCTCAGAAACAATCTTCTAAATCTGCGCTTTACCAAAAGTATGCTTCAGTTAATCGACACGAAAATAAATGTGCTAGAAGACAGCCTTGCCGACGGAAAATCGTTCACGATTCATCCCGACAACAATCAGGCGGTTCTCAAAAAATACAGTTTGTACGGCGAACCATTACATCAATCACAGCCACTCTTTAAAATGGCTGAAGATGAGTTTAAATACAACCGACTCCTCACCTATTATCATCAGGATGATCTTGATAATATTCTCACGAACCTTTACCGAAGTGCAAAACTCGCCGAAGAAGAGAACGGAAAAAGCACATTGTACTTGGGAATTGGTTTGCTGAAATGGTTTGAACCAAAAAATAAAGACCTACCAAGACTGGCTCCCATTTTACTCATTCCCGTAGAACTTTCAAGAAAATCTGTCAATTCTAAATTTACGCTTCGAAGCCGTGAAGAGGAAACCATGATCAACATTACGTTGCTGGAATATTTAAAACAGGAATACAAACTCAACATCAGCAGCTTAGAGAATCTGCCAATGGACGAATCGGGAGTTGATGTTCCGAAAGTTTTGGCGATCATCAGAAATGCTGTTCTCAATCTTGAAGGTTGGGATGTTTTGGAACAGTTGGTTTTGGGGATTTTTTCTTTCAATAAATTGATTCTTTGGCAGGATATTTCAAAATATTCCGAAGAAATACAAAAAAGTTCAATTGTAAAAAGTCTTATTGACGGACGACTGACAGGAACTTTGGAAAGCGTGGATAATGATGTGGAAAGTTTGGAAAATATTTCAGCATCTGAATTGGTTTTGCCAATTTCAACAGACAATTCTCAGTTGAATGCAGTGAAAAATGCCAACCTAAACAAAAGTTTCATTCTTCATGGGCCTCCCGGAACCGGAAAATCGCAGACGATTACCAATATCATCGCCGACGCTTTGTGGAATGATAAAAAAGTACTTTTCGTGGCTGCAAAAAAAGCTGCTTTAGATGTAGTTCATCACCGTTTGGAGAATATTGGTTTGGGTGCATTTTGTCTAGAATTACATTCCAACAAATCTAAAAAATCGGATGTTCTGAAACAGTTTGAAAGAACGCTGGAAGTTCCGAAATATAAAATTAATGCAGATTATCATGTAGAAGCAAAACGTCTTGATGAGCGCAAAAAAGAACTCGGAAAATATGTAAATGAACTGCATCAAAAATTCCCGATTGGCTGGAGTTTATTTGATACGATTGCTTTTCTGGAAACCAATAACGTAAAAGCTGACGAACGTTTTTACATTAATTTTCCTTTGGAAAGCGCCGATGTGTTTAATTGGAATCAGTGGAAAGACTGGCTGATTCCGTTTGCCTCGATTGTACAAAAGGTTGGGCAACCTTCGCTTCATGCCTTACAACCAATCAAGACAGCGAGCCATCAGTTTGAAAATAAAAATCTGATTCTCTCGGCAATTTCTCAGTTTAATGAAAAGAAAAATGCAGCAGAAGAGATCAAAAAACAGTTTCAGCTCGAGGAAATCTCCAACGCTGACAGTGTCGAAATTCTTGAGTTTTTAAAAGATAATTCTGTAAAATCTGGTTTGGTTGACTTGGTTTTCAATGAAGGTCAACTGAATTTATTTAAAAACTGGATGACTCAGCAGGCACAATATCAACAAATTGAAAATCAGATTATTTCAAATTTTAATTCTTCCATTTTAAATATCGATTTTTCTTCATTAAAACTCGTTTGGAATCAGGCAAAACATACTTGGTTTATTCCGAAATGGTTTAAACAGAGAAAAGTAAAACAGCAACTAAACGGTTATGCGAAATCAGGAATAGAACCTAATATGCAGATTGACGGACTTTTTGAGAAGCTGGAAAATTATCAGCAGCTAAAAAACCAACTCTCAAACCTTCATTACAACGCAGTTTCATCGGTGACAAATCTTTATTTTAACGGAAATTCTTTTGATATTTTGGCGATTGAGAAAGATTTAAAAACCATTGATAATGCGAAAGATTTAGCCCAAAAAATTTCCATTAGAAATTTTCCGGAGTGGCTGAAATATTTTTCATTACAACAAAGCAACGGTAAAAACATTTCAGACAATGTAGAAAAACTGAAAGAACTTCACACTGCCGAAAATAATCTATTGGAATATGTAGAAGAAATCCCCAACCAATCAGATTTACAGCTGGTTATACAGAATATCCATCAGCTGGAAGACTGGATTAATTTTAATGCTTTAAAAGAAAAAGCGCAGGATCTAAACCTCAACTGGTTCATCAATTTCCTTGAAAAAGGCTGGCTCGATACTGAATCTTTGGAGCTAGAATTTGAAAAAATAATTCATCTCAATTTATTCATTAAAACCATCTATAGTTCGGGAACTTTGAACGGTTTTGATACCAACATATACGAATCTCAGATTCAACAGTATAAAAATCTACACAAAGAATTTACCAAACTTACGAAAAACCAGCTGACTATGAAGCTGAGCGATCGTATTCCGAATTTTTCTCAGGAAGCGGTTCATAGCTCAGAGATCGGGATTTTGCAGAAAGCGATTCGAAACAAAGGGAGAGGTTTGTCTATCAGAAAGCTGTTTGACCAAATTCCTACATTGATTCCTAGACTGAAACCTTGTATGCTGATGAGTCCGATTTCTGTGGCGCAATATTTTGATGTGAATGAAGAGCATTTTGATTTGGTGATTTTTGATGAAGCTTCACAGTTGCCGACTTCTGAGGCGGTAAGTGCTTTGGCAAGGGCAAAACAGGCAATTATCGTGGGCGACCCGAAACAGATGCCACCTACGAGTTTCTTTGCTTCCCAAAAAGTAGATGAAGAAAATTTTGAATTAGAAGATTTAGAAAGTATTCTGGATGACTGTTTGGCACTTTCAATTCCGTCGAATTATTTGCTGAGACACTACCGAAGCAAGCATGAAAGTCTGATCTCTTTTTCCAATGCTCATTTTTACGATAATAAGCTCCTCACCTTTCCTTCTCCGGATGATTTGAACAGAAAAGTAACGTTTGAATTTGTGGACGGATTTTATGACAAAGGAAAAACGAGAACCAACAAAAATGAGGCAGAAGCGATTATTGAATACATCAGAATTCATCTCGAAAATCAGAATAAAAAATCGATGGGTGTGGTAACTTTCAGCCAAACCCAGCAAAGTTTAATTGAAGATTTGCTGCAAAAATTATTTCAAAAAAATCCACATCTGGAAGAATTTACAATTAATTCTGAAGAACCAATTTTCATTAAAAATCTTGAAAATGTACAGGGTGACGAAAGAGATATTATTTTGTTCTCTATTGGCTACGGACTTGATGAGGACGGGAAAGTTTCGATGAATTTTGGCCCACTCAACCGCAATGGTGGCTGGAGACGACTGAATGTTGCCGTGACGAGAGCGCGCTACGAAATGAAAGTTTTTTCTTCGTTAAAAGGCGATCAGATTGACATGAACAGAACTAGCTCTGAAGGCGTTTTGGGATTGAAAAACTTTTTGAATTTTTCTGAAAAAGGTTTGCTGTATCAAAACTCAAATCAAGCAATCACTCAGCAGAAACAAATGGTGAATTCTATGGCGAAAACGCTTGAGGAAAATGGTTTGAAAATTAAAACCAACATCGGAACTTCAGAATATAAAATCGACATCGGAGTAATTAATCCTAAAAATGAACACGAATATTTGATGGCAATCTTAGTAGACAGTGAAAATTATTTCAATATTAATACGACCAATGATAGAGAATTGCTTGTTCCGAATGTTTTGAAAGGTTTAGGTTGGAATGTTTTCAGAATCTGGACTTTGGACTGGGTTAAAAATAAAGAAAAAATTGTCACTGAAATTCATTCAGAAATTGAAAAAATCAAAACTCAAATAAAAGAAAAAGCTGAAGAAAGTGAGGAAATACACATGGAAGAAGAGTCTTTTTTAAGCGAAGTATCTGAGACTAAAAAACCTACGAAAATAATCCCTTATATCGCAGCTGAAATCAATTCTGAAATCAATGCCAACTCGGAATCTATTTATCATTTTGAAAACAGACAGGTTCTTTTAAGACAGTTAAAAACCATCATCGATACGGAATCGCCGATCAGTGAGAATGGTTTGTTCAGAAAGATTCTCAAGCTATGGAACATCTCGAGAGCCGGTGAAAAACTAAATACCTATCTTTTGGAAACCTTAAATTCTATTCCAAATATTGAAACGACAGAAAATTATCAGAAATTTTATTGGAGCGAAAATTTACAACCTCAACATCTCGATTTTTACAGAGATAATTCTATAGAAAAAAGGATAATAGACGAGATTGCACCTGAAGAAATTTCAGTGGTAATGATGGAATTGATGCATTCGAGTTTGAGTTTGAATAAAGACCAATTGATGCGCGCGGTTTGCAAGACTTTCGGTTTTGCGAAAATAGGTTCTCAAATCGACATGGTAGTGAATTTTTGTATAGAGGACTTAATCGGAAAAGGATTGTTGCAAAAATCTGAAAATAGAATCACATTAAAATAGTTTCAGAAAATTTATTAACTGTTTAAAATTAAATAGATAAAAAATAATCTTCAATTATCTTATACTTTATTCTCAAAACATTTCCGTAAAAAAAAGCATACTAATTTATGCTAATCTTTGCATTTTAAAAATTGTGTAAATCAAGATTTTTTGTTCTTACTATTTAATAAAATAATAGCCGCCCCAACTACCAAAGCTCCTGCAGTAATTATTTTCGTTTGTTTGGTAATCTTTGGCAACACTGTTGGTCCATAAATTTTTGCTTCTCCCGAAGAAGGTACAAATATATTTCCGTTGGTATCTTTATTTTTTTCTGGTTTCATCATCATTTTTACAGCGCCAAAACTTAAACTTGTAAATAATTTAGGAAAAACTTTATAAAAATTTTTCATCATAAAAGCTGAAAAGTCCGGAAGCGTGTGAACTTTAGGATTTTTAGCCCTTTTTACCATCATTTGAGCCAAATTTCTTGGATCTGAAGCACCAGGTGGAACTTTAAAATCTAATCCTGAATATTTTGCAGAATGAGAGTTTCCTGTGGATTTTTGCATCCCTGGATACAAAGCACAAACATGAATATTCGGAAAATCTGTAATCTCTCCCTGCAAAGCTTCTACCATACCACGAATTCCGTATTTGGAAGCAGAATAGGCAGTTCCAAAAGGTGTAGGAACCCAACCACCGATGGAAATATTATTAATTAAAATTCCGTCACTTTGTTTTTTAAATATAGGCAAGACCGTATGAGCACCATGAATATAACCTAGCAAATTAGTTTTTATTACCTGATCTATTGCATCAGCAGACATGTCTTCAAATTTTCCGGTCGCCATAACACCGGCGTTATTTATCCAGATATCAATTCTACCATTAAACTGGAGTGCTTGTTCGGCAAGATTTTCAACCTCATCCGCATTAGAAACATCGGTTTTTACCGCTAAAGCAACGGCTCCTAAGTTGTGTAGTAATTTCACCGTATTGTCTAGAGCTTGTTCACCTCTTGCGGCAATCACAACATTGCAACCCTCGAGAGCAAAAGCTTCTGCTGCAGCCCTACCTACACCACTAGAACCTCCTGTGATGACTACTGTTTTACCTTGTAAACTTATATTGTTGAGAAGTAGATTATCCATAATTACATAATTGTGATGTTGTGCTTTGGCTAAAGAAAATAGGATGAAAAGAAATGATTTTAATAAAAATCTAAATTTATTTTTTAAATGTTAACTTACAAAAAAGTAAAACCGAATTAAGAAGAGCTGCAAATGAGTTTGAGAGTATAATAGGAAGCTCATCTTTTAAGAAGCCATACCAAACCCAAAGAGACAGTCCTGAAATTAAAATAATAAGCATTAGCGCAGAAAGATCATTGGTGTTTTTTTCTTTAAAAACCTTTACCAACTGCGGTATTGATGCCACACTAGTAAGACCTCCGGCGATAAGACCGAGCAGATTATCATCCATTATTTTTTATTAATGCTATTTAGAAAAAGGTAATAAAAATTAAACATTAAGCTATGGGCTAACTTTAACTAACTTGAGTTTGCATTAAGATTTGATTCAGCTCACATTTAAGACAACCCAAAAGAAACTCTGTGTAGTACAATTGCGCTTTTACAGGCTCTGTTCTGGGATGAAGCTCGAGAATCTTCGTCAAGATTATTTCACCCTTATATGCAAAACTGAAATAAGCGAAAGTTTTAAAATCAGACATTTCCGTTGGCTCAGAATAGCCTGTAATACCTATCCCCCAGTCTGTATCGAAAATCTCAGAAATTTTGAGAGCCATTTCCTGAGCTACTTCTTTAGAAACCAAATCTTCATCCGAAAATCTATTCGAATCTACCTTTAGTAGTTGTTTTTTTTGGTTCTTTTCGTAGACAGTAAGTCCTCCCCTAAAAACTTTGGGAGCATCGTAAATTTGAGAAAATGAAAATTGCAAAAAACCTGCAGTTACACTTTCTGCTACAGAAACAGTTTCGTTGGCATCCGAAAGATATTGCCCTATATTTTGTAGAAGGCTTTTTTGAAGTTCCATATTATATTATTTTGTGATTTGGTAAAAACAGAAAATCAAAAAGAATGCCCAAAACTTCAATTTTCCCACAATGTGGTACTTAAACTTATATATTAGCTTATATTCAAGAATTTAATTTGGATTTATGTAAAGCAATCTCTTATTCTAATATTTTTGGTTTCAGGAGGCTTAAAAAAGATGCTCTTATAACATTATTTTGAAGGCTGATTTACTTAATCCTATAAAATATTCTTGGTCTCCATTATATTTATTTAAAGCTTCTTCAAGTTCAACCAAAATTGTCAACGAGACTATCTCTTCTTTATCAAACATTTAGAATTTAAATTAAGATGAATCAAAATTTATAAAATAAAAATGTGAAAAAAAAATTATATTAAGGACAAAAAAAAACCCTAAAACACGAAATGAATTAGGGGTTAAAATTGAGGTGCCTAGCGGATTCGAACCGCTGTAGATGGTGTTGCAGACCACTGCCTAACCGCTCGGCCAAAGCACCGTTTTTTAAGGTGTGCAAATATATCATTTTTTTTACTCTAAAAACAAATTTCTTAGCGAATATTTGCACAAAAAATTCTAAGAATGAAGATTTACAGAGATTTACGAAATAAATTTTTAAAGAAAACTATTGAGCATTAATCGTAAACCAGCTTGAATATCAATTACAGCTGTAATACCATAATCATTGACTATAATTTGAGATGGTGCAAGATGAAAAACCCTCCCCTGCATTTTCAAACCTTTATAATATTCTTTATTAAAAGCTTCTTCAATACTTTTTTGCGAAGAAACTTCCAAATCTTGAGTTGGAATTCCATATTCTTCCTCAATCATTTTTACAATTTTTCCTTGAAACATGAGCGAAGCTGTTTTTTGAATAATATTGGCTGTTTTCAATTTAAATTTCGTCTGGGAAAGCACTATTTTATTCTTTGTTTTGTCATAAACCGGAATCCCAGAGATCAAAGACTTTCCTTTCACATAACCGTCGGTTTCTGTTTCTATTATTACATTTCCTCCGTCTTTATAAACTTTTACATCCGTAATTTTTACTTTAGAATCTCTCACATCAAATTCTTTATTCAGAAACGTTTTTCGTGCAATTTCTGTAGCTTCAGAAAAAGGGATATTAGCCGTAGTCTGAAGAAGAAAACCTTCATTAAGCAAAGGTACATAGCTAAAATTCATCGCCGTTTTTATAGGTTGTGAAGCCTCAGGTTTTACCCCTGTGAAAGTTTCCGAGAAAATATCAATTCCTATTGTGGTATCAATAGCGTCGCCATAAAACCGTAAAGGAGCTATATTTACATTGGTTGGAGTCACTTTCAACCAAGTGCTATACTCATCCGAAATTTTAAAGGGTTGCGAAAAAGAATTCCACGCCAAAATTGCGTATTGCTGAAAATTGAGCTGCGCCACCATTTGCACGTCGATGGTTTTGCAGAATTCCGCTTGCTGTTCTTTCAAGCTTTTTTCCACAAGACCGGTAATAGGAATTTTAATTCTGCCAAAATCCAATACAGGCTTTACTACCCATTTGAATCCATTAGAATTGGTTTTGGTAGCTACTGTCCAATTATTTTTAAAGTCTATTGAGGTCACGAAATACATTACCGTTTCAAATGTAGTTTCTTGATATGTATAAACACCAAGTGTTCCAATTCCTTTCTTAGCCCAAATTTTAAGCGGAACCTCAATAAAAATATTTTTTTTGGCGTCTCCTACCAAACGAATTGGTTTTGTTTTCCAAACTTTAACTTGAAACTGGTCATTATTGTTGTCTGAATTTGAATTATCTTCAAAAATTAAATCTTTCACCGAAGAATTAATCATCTTACTGACCTCAGCCAGCGGAATTCTTACCGGCATTGTAATGCTAGATTTTACTTTAGGAAAATTATACATTTGCGGCGTTTGACTGAATGCAAAGCCGAAAATCAACGCAAAAACTATAGAAAATAGGTGTTTCAATTTTTTAGTTCTAAATTAAAATTTCTCATCAGAATTCCCCAACAAAAAACTTTTTTCAAGCTCAATGCTTGCGCCTTTCATTTCCCCTTTCATTGGCGGACTTGTTTTGGTAATTCTTAATTTAATATAAGAAATCTGATTGAATTTCTCATTAATTTTAGTAATAATTCTTCCAGCAACATGCTCAAGCAATTGAGATTTGATCTTCATCTCGTCATGAATGATTTCATTGATATCTGCGTAGCTGATGGTATCATTCAAATCATCAGAAGCTGCAGCATCCCAAAGATCTGTATGAATTTCTGCGTTTAAAATATAATACGTTCCGATGATGTTTTCTTCTGGAAGAACGCCGTGGTAAGCGTAGATTTTGACGTCTTCTAAAAATATTTTGCTCATAGTTTTTTATTTAAAATGAGGATAGCTATAAATTTCATCTGACATGAATACGAAAATGTTTTTTCTTTTGAGCAAAATTCCTGCTCTTGGCAATAAATATTTAAAAAAGCGAGTAAAAAACCCGCTTTTAAATTTATTTGATGCTTTTCGAAAGATCAAGCATTGCCTCAATGGGCTTCAATGCTCTCAGTCTAAGCTCCTCTTCAATTATAATTTCTGGAAGTTCATATTTCATGCACAAATACAGTTTTTCCATTGTGTTTCTCTTCATGTAAAAACATTCTGAACAGTTACAGCTTTCGTCAAAAACCAAAGCAGGAATCAGTTCCTTGTGAGGTGCACGTTTTCTCATTTCGTGAAGAATTCCTTCTTCAGTTGCGATGATAAATTTCTGACAGTCGTCTTTTTCTACAAAATTCAACAAAGCAGAAGTGGAACCTATAAAATGAGCTAATTTCAAAACTGATTCTTCACTTTCCGGGTGTGCAATCAATTTAGCATCAGGATTTTCGGCTAATTGTTGTGCAATTCTTTCCATTGAGAAAGCTTCATGAACGATACAACTTCCATCCCAAAGAATCATATCACGTCCGGTTTTTTTAGATAAATATCTTCCTAAATTTTTATCCGGAGCAAAAATAATCGGTCGGTCAGTGGGTAAAGCTTCAATCACAGTTTCAGCATTTGAACTGGTTACGATGATGTCGCTTTCTGCTTTTGTTTCAGCGTTACAGTTGATGTATGTTGCAACCAAAGCATTGGGATGTTGCTCACGCATTTTTCTCAAACCTTCACCAGAACAACCATCTGCCAAAGAACATCCTGCCATTGTATCAGGTAGGACAACTTTTTTGGTTGGGTTTAGAATTTTTGCAGCTTCAGCCATGAAATGCACTCCGCAGAACACAATCATATCGGCATCAGTATCTTTTGCCTGTCTTGCCAGTTGAAGAGAATCTCCCAGAAAATCAGCAATATCCTGAATTTCGCCCGGTTGATAATAGTGGGCCAAGATAACTGCATTTTTTTCTTCTTTTAATTTTAAAATTGCCTTTACTAGCTCTTCCCCTTCAGGAATAATGAGGTCTTTAATATCTAAAAATCCTCTTACAGGAATGGCAGATTTAGCTTTTTCTAATGTTTCGGTACTCATGTTGAGCTGTGTTTTTATTTTTATAGATGTTAGATGTTAGCAAGTAATACCAAGTGACAGTTGTTTTTTACTAGCTTCTAAACTCTAGCTTCTCCTATAAAACTTTTTATTAAACTTTCTATTTTTATTTTTGCTTCACTCAAATCGTCGTTAACAACGATTTCGTCAAATTCTATGGCGTAGGTAAGCTCTTCTTCGGCTTTTTCTACGCGGGTTTTGATGGTTTCGGCATCATCGGTGTTTCTGGAAATCAATCTTCGTTCCAATTCGGCAATAGAAGGTGGTTCTATAAAGATGGATAATGCTTTTTCTCCAAAATATTTTTTTAATGAAATTCCGCCTTTTACGTCTACATCAAAAATAACAACTTTTCCTTTATTCCAGATCTTTTCTACTTCAGATTTTAAAGTTCCGTAATATTTATCGGTATACACTTCTTCAAATTCCACAAAAGCATCTTCAGAAATTTTCTGTCTGAATTCGTCGGGCGAAATAAAGTGATAATCAATTGCATGACTTTCATTTCCTCTCGGCTGTCTTGTGGTGCATGAAATTGAAAATTCTAACTCCGGAATGACTTCCAGAGAATGTTTTACCAATGTTGTCTTCCCGCTTCCCGACGGTGCCGAAAATATGATAACTTTTTTCATTTGGTTGTTGGTGTTTAGTTTTTAGTATTTAGCTTTTGAAGAAACTCTATAAAATAATATTTTTCATCCAAAAACTAAAAACCAAAAACCATCAACTAGATTATAATACGTTTAACGTTTGCTCTTTAATTTTTTCTAAATCATCTTTCATCATCACGACTAATTTTTGAATTTCTGCATGATTGGCTTTTGATCCTAGAGTATTAATTTCTCTACCTATTTCCTGTGAAATAAAACCAAGTTTTTTACCATTAAAATCTTCGTTTTCCATCACTTCAGAATAGTATTTCAAATGCTGAGAAAGCCTTACTTTTTCTTCCTGAATGTCTAATTTTTCAGTATAATAAGCCATTTCTTGGTAGAATCTTGTTTCGTCAACGTTTTCAAATTCCTTTAAAGTTTTTAGATAACGTTCTTTCACAGTATCAATTCTCACTTGCTCGTAAGGAACAACTTCTGCTAAAGATTTATCGATATTCTTGATGTTTTTCTCTAGTTCTTCGTGAAGGATTTTTCCTTCAGTTTTTCTGAACTCTTGGAATTTGTCAACTGCAGTATTAACTATTTTAGCTAAAGCTTCCCACTCTCCTTCACCCAATTCGTCTGGTCTAGAAGTGATGGCATCCGGAAGTCTTACCGCCATTTTAAGGTATTCAAAATCGGGCCCATCTGAAGCGATATTTTTAAGTTCATTCATGTAAGAATCAATTAAACTTCTGTTGATTTTTACATCATTCGTTTCTTCAAGATTCTCAATATTAATGTAGCAATCTACCTTTCCACGGATGATTCTATCGTTAAGAATTTTTCTTACTTCAAATTCTTTTTCTTTGTAACGCAAAGGAATTTTAATATTCAAATCAAAGCTCTTACTGTTCAGTGATTTAATATCTATTGAAATTTTTTTTCCTTCAAAAACACCTTCGGCTCTACCGAAGCCGGTCATTGATAAAATCATAGTTTTTTATTGTTTTACAAAGATAAACATTTAAGTGTAAGTAGCTGTTAGCAATTAACTTTTTGCTATAATTATGTAGCATGAAATTCAAAAACTTTATATTAAATCAGTTGATTTATCCCCTTAAACAATATTGCAAATAATGAAACATTTATAGTGGAAAAGCGGTGAAGCCACTATATCAATAGCATTGGGTGAAGCCCAATGAATAAGTTTCGATGCAGAATGAAAGCCCTGCAATGGCGAAATCAATTTCAAAGAGCAATTCAAATAGATAATTCACTGAATATCAAATAGAAATATTTATTTTCAATAGGGATAAGTCAATAAATCAATTAAATATTTTACCGCTTACTACAAGTATTTGATGATCAGAATAATTGTATTTCTTTGTTAAATGAAACGCCTTAGCATATTTTCATAAAAGCATTTTCATTAGAACACCTTTGTTTTTTTGCGATAAAAAAAACTCATAGATAGACAAAGAATTATTCTAAAGAAGCGGAAATAATTTAAACAATGCCGTTTCACTTATTTTAGAAATACAAAAATTAAAAATGAATTTTTAGATATTTACATATTTTCAAGTATTTTGAATCTCTGTGATTCTATTTAAAATAAAGTACAAATAGGTGCAATTTCGTAAATTAGCCAAGTGAAAAATAAAACATTGATTTCTGTAGTGGGAACTACCGGTATTGGAAAAACAAAACTCGCCATTGATTTAGCGCGCCAATTTAATACAGAAATTATTTCCTGTGATTCCCGACAGTTTTTCAGCGAAATGAAAATTGGAACTGCCGCACCTTCGGAAGATGAGCTTTCGCAGGCAAAGCATCATTTTATCGGTCAGCTTTCTGTGAAAGATTATTATTCTATCGGTCAGTTTGAGCATGATTCTTTAGAATTATTGGGCCAACTTTTCGAAAAATTCGACATTATCATTATGGTTGGCGGAAGCATGATGTATGAAAAAGCAGTGATTGAAGGCTTACATGATTTACCTGAAGCCAACGAAGAAAATCAGGAAAAACTGGAAACCATCTGGAAAACTGAAGGAATAGAAAAACTTCAGGAAATGCTGAAAGATGTAGACCCTGAATATTATGAAAATGTAGATATTCACAATCAGAGAAGGTTGTTGCGAGCCATTGATGTGATTTGGCAAACCGGAAAAAAATATTCTGAAAATATCGCAGATCCAAAAAATCCAAGAAATTTCAAAACGATAAGAATTGGCATTGAAGCTCCTCGGGAAACAATTTACGAAAGAATCAATCTGCGTGTTGATAAAATGATAGAAAACGGCTTGCTGGATGAGGCTAAAGATCTTGATGATTTAAGAAAATCTCAGGAAGGAAGAAATTTAGCTTCATTGAATACGGTTGGTTATTCGGAGCTCTTTAAATATTTTGACGGAGAATGGGATTTGGATTTTGCAATTTCTGAAATCAAAAAAAACTCAAGAAGATTTGCGAAACGACAATTGACCTGGTACAGAAAAGAAGAAAATATTCATTGGGTAAATTTCGAAAATCCATTAGAGGAATCCTTATCTTTGCTTTCTCAATACTTTAATAACAAAAAATAAATTCAAGCGACTTTTTGGTTGTTGATGTTTACATTTAAAAAATAAAAATTATGTCAAATACTCCCTCAAATATGTTGGCACTTGGTACAAAAGCGCCGTTTTTTGAGCTTCCAAACCCTTCTACGGGTAACGAAATTCAATCTTTAGATGATTTGAAAGGCGAAAAAGGTACATTGGTTATCTTTATGTGCAATCATTGCCCGTTTGTGCTTCATGTTATTGATAAGCTAACAGAATTATACGAAGATTATAATGAAGCAGGAATTGAATTTATCGCAATTAATTCAAATAATACGGAGAAATACCCTGCAGATTCTCCTGAAAAAATGATCGAATTCCAAATCGAGAAAAAGTTTGATTTTCCTTATTTATATGACGAAAGCCAAGCAATTGCTAAAGCTTATGATGCAGCATGTACTCCGGATTTCTTTTTCTTTGATGACAAACTAGATCTTATTTACAGAGGTCAGATGGACGATTCAAGACCGGGAAATCATAAAGAAGTGACTGGTGAAGATTTGATTATTGCTTTTGAAAACTTACTAATTGGTGCGCCTCAGGAAGAAATCCAGAGACCAAGCATGGGCTGCAATATTAAATGGAAATAGTTGTAAGTAGCTGGCTGCAGGTTGTATTTTAATGGCTTGCAATATCATAATAGAGAAAGCTGTTCTTTTGAACGGCTTTTTTCATTCCAGAAATACAGCTTTAGCTTTGGTCTCCACCTTCAATTCTACATTCAGTTTATTATGTGAATAATTTTTAATAAACTCTGAAGGTGTTTTTTCTGTATATTTTTTAAACATTCTGTTGAAATACGTCACGTTATTAAAACCACAACTGTAGCTGCACTCAGAAATCGTTTTATCCTGAGTCATTAAGAGACAAGCTTTATTGATTCTAAAACGATTCACAAATTCTGTAAAGGTAATCTGGGTGGCTTTTTTAAAAAAATTGCAGAATGCTGGCAAAGTAAGATTTGCCAACTTTGCAACATCTTCAATATTAATATCTTTGTCGTAATTATGCTCAACGTAGGTGAAAATATTCTGTAGCCTAGTTTTGTTTTTTGAAATAATGGTGTAGGGCATAATTTCCTGATTCAACAGCTCATATTCTTCACATTTTGAGAGTTCAAAAAGGATTTCCAAAAGCAGCAAATATCTTTTATATCCCTCATATTCTAGCATTTTTCTCAATTTAGGGAGTAGCATCATTTTAGTATCAGTACTATAAAGAATGCCGAATTTGGAAAGCTCTAATAGACTTTTAATAGATCTGGCTTCATATTCTTGCTCAGGAAACTGCAAAATATCTTCTTTGAACTGCAAAACGATTTCCTCATGTGGATCAATAGAGTTCAGACCAAATCCGGAATGTGGAATATTAGAGCCAATTAACACCAAATCTCCATTCGTATAATTATTTTTGTGATAACCTACATGGCGAGTTCCGCTCCCAGAAACAACACATACAAGCTCTATTTCTGGATGATAATGATACTCCCACTTGAATTCTGAAATTGGGGCGTTATTGTGAATTGTACGAAAAGAACTCTTTTCATCAGGAATCACTCTTTCAAAAGTAACTTTCATTTAATTAACGATATTTGTTATACAAAAATAGTATTTATATTAATATAGTTCAAATACTGATTTACTATGTTAAATTAACGTTAATACAAATGCCTTTATCTTAGCCACAAAGAAATTAACTCTATGAAAAATTTCAATATAAAGGCAGTTTTGTTTTTAAATTATTTCGTCTTTGCAATTCTTCTGAATTCTGTTGGGACAGTGATTTTGCAGATGCAGCAAAACTTCGGGATTTCAAAATCTCAGGCGAGCGTCTTGGAAGGCTTCAAAGATCTTCCAATTGCAATATGTTCTTTTATTTTAGCATCATTTTTACCTAGGATAGGAATAAAAAACTCAATGCTCATTGCACTTTTTATGGTAAGCTGTATGTGTTTTGTAATGCCATTTGCTCATGAGTTTTGGTTTTTTAAATTGCTATTTGCGATTGTAGGAATTTCTTTTGCTTTAATTAAAATTTCAGTTTTTACTTCAATAGGCTTAGTTACAGAAACAGATAAGGAGCACTCTAGTTTTATGGGATTCTTGGAAGGATTTTTCATGGTTGGGGTATTGATGGGGAATTTGCTATTCAGTCTTTTTATGGATGACAACAATCCTAAATCCACCTATTGGCTGAATGCTTATTGGGTTTTGGGAGGTCTTTCGGTTTTATCTTTCTTGTTTCTCTTATTTTCTTCGTTAAACGAAAATGAAGCAAAAAGTGAACAAACAAGTTTGTTGGGAGACATTAAAAACAGCATCAGTTTGTTCAGTTATAAAAAAGTTTTATTCTTTTTACTATGTGCTTTCCTTTTCGTTCTGGTAGAGCAGAGTTTCCAGACCTGGACGCCTACTTTTTATAAAGAAATTCTAAAAGTTCCTACTTCAATGAGTATTCAGGCGGGTGCCGTATTGGCGGGAGCATTCGCTCTAGGAAGATTTTTATCTGGTTTTTTCTCGAAGAAATTCAGTTGGATATATGTTGTTTCTTTCTGTGTAGTTGGTTTTGCAATCAGTATTTTATTGGTTCTACCTTTAACGCACAATATTGTCATCAGCACCAACACCAATTGGCTGAATGCACCGCTTGTTGTTTATCTTTTCCCTTTAATGGGAGGTTTATTGGCTCCCATTTACCCTAGTATCAATTCAGTGATTCTGGCTTCAATTCCGAAATATCTGCACAGTGCAATGTCTGGATTAATCGTAGTTTTTTCTGCAATCGGCGGAACAATTGGGTCTATTATCACTGGTTTTGTTTTTCAAGAGTTTAGCGGGCAAGAAGCATTTTACCTTTCATTAATACCGCTTTCGTTATTGCTTATTTCGGCAATTATTATGAGTAAATTAAAAATAAATCCTAAAAAATAAAAATGAGTACTCAACTTTACATAAAAGATATCCAGTCTTTGTTTGAAGATGTTCAAAGATCTAAAATTTTTGACGATCAGAAAACCATGACAGATGCTGTTCCCTTATTTCCCATTTCGGAAATCAATAAAAAATATGAGAAAGAAAAAAATACTGAAGGTTTTGATTTAAAATCTTTCGTTTTATCAAATTTCGATTTTTTAGGAACTAAAATTAACCTTGAAAGAGAAAATAAACTACCAATTAATCTGCATATTAATCAACTTTGGGATGAGCTAAGCAGAAACGCTCCTGTAGAAAAAGGAACACTTCTTAAACTGCCAAAACCATACATTGTTCCTGGAGGACGCTTTAATGAGTTTTTCTATTGGGACAGTTATTATGTGATGCTGGGATTACAGGCTTCCGGAAGAATTGAAATGATGGAAAACATCGTTGAGAACTGCTCCTACCTTATTCATACATTCGGATTTGTTCCTAATGCAAGCAGAACTCATTTTCTGAGTCGCTCACAACCTCCCTACTTCTCATTAATGCTTGATTTACTTGCTGAAAGCACAAATAATGGAGAAATCTATAGTAAATATTATAGCACTTTAGAAAAAGAATATCTTTTCTGGATGGATGGAGAAAAAGAACTGGAAAGCAATTGTGCAAGCAAAAGAGTTATCAAAACAAAAGAAGGAGCAACTTTAAACCGGTATTACGATGCTGAAAACGAACCCCGTCCTGAAAGTTATTTAATTGATATTGAAGACTATAAAAAGCCTGCAAATGAAGATTTTTACAGAAACATAAGAGCAGCTTGTGAATCTGGATGGGATTTCTCCAGCAGATGGTTTGCGGACGGAGATAAAATTCAGACCATCGAAACTTTAAATCTCGCTCAGGTTGATCTTAATTGTCTTTTATGGCATTTAGAAAAAACTTTAGCCGAAACTTCTGAGCTTCAAAATCTTTCAGAAAAACAAGAATATTACCGTTTGAGAGCTGAAAACAGAAAAAAAGCAATCGACCAGTATTTCTGGGATCCAGAAGGGAAAATCTACAGAGATTATCATATAAAAAAACATCAGCATACTGCTTCTGAAAGCATCGCAACACTTTATCCCTTATTCTTGAAGTTAGCAAATCTAGGTCAGGCGAAAGCTGTTTCCGAAACGATTGCAGAGAAATTTTTGTATCAGGGAGGAATTGTTACCACTACCAAAAATTCTGGGCAACAGTGGGATTTCCCAAATGCATGGGCTCCTTACCAATGGCTAGGCTTTTTATCAATGAAAAATTATGGATTTGATGATTTAGCCGAAAAAATTAAAACCAATTGGTGCTTAAATGTAGAACGGGTCTACAATAATACCGGAAAACTAATGGAGAAATACAATGCCTTAGATACAGAAACCATTGCAGGAGGAGGAGAATATCCTAATCAGGATGGATTTGGCTGGACGAATGGAGTGTATTTAAAATTAAAACAAAACTAACATATAATAAAAAATTAAGAGGCTATGAAAAAAACATCAATTCTGTTGCTTACAGGTATAGCGACGTTTTATTTTAACAACACCTATGCTCAGGAAACTGTTCAGGATTCTACTAAAACAAGATCTATTGACCAAGTGGTAATTACTGGTAACTCCAGACCAAAACCTAAAATTGAATCTAGTACCGCAATTTCTACTTTTACTGCGAAAGAAATTCAAAAACAAAATCCAATCAGTGCTGCTGCATTATTGCAAAAAGTTCCTGGTTTTGCAGTTGAAACTTCTGGAGGTGAAGTTGGGAACAATCTTTTCGCAAGAGGTATTCCTTCTGCAGGAGCTTATGAATTTACGCAGGTACAGGAAGATGGTTTGCCTGTTTTTGAGGATGGAGCTTTACAGTTTGCCAATGCAGACAATTTTTTCCGTGTAGATAATTCGGTAAGCAGATTAGAAGCTTTAAGAGGTGGTTCGGGTTCTATTTTTGCAACCAATTCGCCCGGAGGTTTGATTAACTTTATCACCAAAGAAGGAGGAAACGACTTCAAAGGAACTGCAAAATTAGAAACAAGCACGTACGGATTGATGCGTACTGATGTGAATCTTGGAGGAGCATTAATTCAGGATAAATTATTCTTCAATGTAGGCGGTTTCTACAGAACAGATGACGGTATCAGAAAAACAGATTTCAAAGCTAATCAAGGTGGACAAATCAGAATGAACCTGAAATATGTTTTCGATAAAGGTTATGCTAAAGTTTATTATAAAAAATTGGATGACAGAAACACATTCTTCTTGCCAATTCCTTTAACGCAAAACGGAAATGATTTAAAAGAATTCAATGGCTTTAATGCAAATTACGGAACCTATAGCTACAGATCAATCAGCCAGCTCAACATCCCACAAGCAGGTGGTGGCTTCTTCAAAAGAAATTTAGAAGATGGAATTCATCCGAAAGTTGATGTTTTAGGTGCAGAATTTAAATATGATTTGGGAGACAATCTTAGTGTTACCAATAAAACAAGATACACCAACATCAATCTTAATTACACTGGTATTTTTCCTGCAGGAGGGCCAAAAACGGCTAAGAATTTTGCAAATACAAATGGTGGCATTACCGGAAATAATTTCCAATATTCTTTAGTGAGCAGCGGACAAGTCGTAAATCCTGCATACGTACAAGAATTAGGATTCTGGGCGATTGATAAAAAGATGAACAATTTTGTGAATGACCTACAGTTTAATTACAAATTCAACAAAGGAAATATTACAGCAGGTTTCTATAAATCAAACTGGAAATCAAACCAATACTGGAATTGGAGCAACGTTCTTGCGACAGCTACAGACAAACCAGAATTGCTAAATTTGGTTGATACCTCCTTAACTCCTAATTCTATTGGTTATTCTAAAACTTACAATGGCGTTACTGCTATGTCATTCTTGCTGAGAGAATCTCAGGTTCAGGGAAGTTTGAATGATGTTTATACAAATTTAGATTATAATATTACAGATAATCTAAGCTTAAATGCTGGAATTCGTTACAGTAGAGATTTTTATAAAGGATATTCTGTAAATACAACTAAAGGAAATCTTAACAATTCTGGATTGACTACAGACGGAACTCACAGTTTTGCTACTACAACTGCGGATGATAATATGAGCGTTTTAGGAAATAAATATTCTTACTGGAAGTATGATATTGATAAAGTTTCTTACACTTTAGCTGCAAACTACAAAATCAACAAAAACAATGCAGTTTATGGACGTTTCTCACACGGATTCAGATCTCCAAATGAAGAAGCTTACTATAATTACTTCACAACAGCGAATCCTGATCAGCCTTTAAAACCTGTAACTACAAACCAGATTGAAGTTGGATATAAATATTACACCCGTAATTTTGATATTGGTGTGATCCCTTTCTACTCTACACTCAAAAACCTTTCTTTTACAGATGTATTTTCTAACGGATCTTCTGAAAACACATTCGCTGACACCGAAAACTATGGTGTTGAGGTTGAAGGATTTGCACGTTTCTTTAATAACCTTGTTGAAGTTAGCTTCAACGGAACTATTCAGAATCCTAAATACACAGGACTTAGCGGAAGCAGTCTTTTGGAAGGAAATACCGTAAGAAGAATGCCGAAATTATACTTTACTATTTCTCCTGCAGTAAATATTACTAAAGAATGGAGAACCTATGTGAGCTACAATTACTACGGAAAACGTTTTCAAGATCAGTTAAATACTCAAACTTTACCAGCATTTGGCGAGTTGGGAGCCGGAACTTCTTATCAATTAGGAAAATTAAGATTTGCGGTTGACGGAACCAATATTTTCAATACAATCGGGATTACAGAAGGCGATCCAAGAGCAGGATCTCCATCAGGAGACGGTACAATTATGGCAAGACCAATTATGGGTGCTGCGGTAAGAGCTTCTATTACTTTAGACTTCTAGAGGATTAGTATTTTTAATAAATTGATAAAACCGTCAGAATTTTCTGACGGTTTTTGTTTGTTATCAACAGAAAAGGACTTTAGCCCGTTTTAAGGAAAACCCAATGATTCAATTGGCCTAGGCCAAAACTTGGTAATGTTATATAAATTGTAAAAAAATTACAACTCAAGTCTTTTTATTTTAAAAACGGATTATACTTTTTCTCAAAACCAATTTTTGTGGGATTTCCGTGCCCAGAGAAAACCTGCGTTTCTTCATCTAAAACTAAAAGTTTTGTTTTAATTCCTTCAATTAACTGCTCGTAATTTCCTTTATACAAATCTGTTCTTCCAATGCTGCCCTCAAACAAAACATCTCCTGAAATCATAAATTTCTGGGCTTCATTATGGTAAACCACACTTCCTGGTGAATGTCCTGGAACGTGATAGATTTTAAATTTTTC
Source organism: Chryseobacterium piscicola (assembly GCF_900156685.1). Lineage (GTDB taxonomy): Bacteria > Bacteroidota > Bacteroidia > Flavobacteriales > Weeksellaceae > Chryseobacterium > Chryseobacterium piscicola. Next base: position 11,268 of record NZ_FTOJ01000005.1, on the reverse strand, counting down.
ACCGTCAAAATCAAGTTCATCTCCTTCATTTATATATTCCAAATTTACCTTAATATGTTCCAATTCAAATCCGAACCTCATCCCGCTGATTTGAAACATATCCAAAACCTCTTTATCGTCTTCATGCATAGTAACCTGAACTTTATAAGTATCAAAAGCCCACTGCAAACCCAAAACATGATCGATATGAGCATGAGTTAAAAGAATCTTTTGAATTGCTAGGTCTTTTTCATTGATGAAACTTTCTATCGCCGCGGTCTCTTGCTCATTCATATTACCTGGATCTATAAGCCATGCGTTTTTGTTTTCATTATAAACTATATAAGTATTTTCACTCGCAAAATTGCATACGAAGCCTTGAATTTGAAGCATATTTAAAATTTTTTACCCCTCAAAAATACGATTTTCTTTATAGAATCGTTATCTTCGTCATAATGAAAACGTTGAAGATTTTTTTATTAAGCCTCAGTACTCTGGCTTTCGGACAAAACATACAGAGCATACAGCTTTTTAATCCGCAAACAAATGACGAAACACCCGTCATCAGTATGGGCGAACAATTGGTTTTAAGTTTTGATGATTTAACCAATGGAAGCACAATCTACCGTTATACTCTGAAACATTACGACCGAAACTGGCAAGATGACAATTTATTTTTCACTGAAATAGCTACAGGAACGATGAATGCGTTGATAGATCAGTTTGAGTATTCTTTCAATACACTTCAGCCTTATACACATTACAAACTTCTTTTTCCTAATGATAAAATAAAACCAAAAATTTCCGGAAATTTTGAAATTATCGTTTACAAAGATTCAGCAGACAAACCTTTATTTAAAAGAAGATTCAGCATTTCTGAAGGTGCTGTAAATTTAGCTTTAAACATCACCAGAGTTTCTGATGCAAGAAAACCAAACATCAACCAAAGAGTTGAAGTACAAGCAGTTTCTAAAGGTGGAGACCTTTCGTCGAACGTGAATTCTATGTCGCTGAATGTTGTTCAAAACAATAATCCGCACATGGTTATTTATAATCTAAAACCCAGTTCTACGATGGGGAACCAACTTCTTTTCCAGCAAATGAATCTTAGCTTCCCGGGGAATAATGAGTTTTATTATTTCGACAATAAAAACATCAAAATCCCTGCAGACCAAGTGCGTGCAACAGAAATTATTGACGGCGTTAATCAAACTTATCTTCATCCTGTTTGGGCCTACCCTCTAGATTACCAATACCAGCCAGATGTGAATGGTGCATGGTATTTCAGAAGAAACGATATCGGATTAGAAAGAAATGCAGATCGTGAAGCAGACTATGCCGTTGTGCATTTTTCCCTAGATTCTGAACCGATGGATAAAGAATTATATATTTTGGGAGGTTTTAATGATTTTAAACCATCAAAAGAATATATGATGACTTACGATACGGAGCAAAAAAAATACATCGCCAAAATATTCATCAAACAAGGATTCTACAACTATATTCTTGCTACAAAAGAAGCCAATGGAATGATAAACTTTGGTGAAATCAACGGGAATTTTTGGCAGACAGAAAATCTATATCAAGCCTACTTATATTACAAACCATTTGGCAGAAATTACGATGGACTAATAGGCTATGGAGAATTCAGAACACCTGTGAAATAGACTAAAAACCCAAAATCCTATAAATAAACTATACGCGTTTTTAATAATCAACTATTTTAGAAGACTCACGGAAAAAAGAATATATAAAACCTATTTTTTTTTAACATCCTTTCATTCTTTGAAGACCGCAGTGATTAATAAATGATTATTATCTTCAAATATATAATGAATAGTGACTGGCAGATTTTCTATTTTAATAACCTGCATTTCTTTATTTTTGATTCCAATTTGCATAGAATCCTTTACAATCTGTTGCACAGTATCTTTCAGCTTATCCAGAAAATATTTGTCTTTACGCTCTTTTTCAGCTTTGAACACACGCATCAGTAATCGTATGTCATTTTTTGCAATAGATGATAACAGCACCTCCATTGTACTAAGCACAAATTCGCTCAAGCTCAGCTAAATTATCAAAGAAATCTAATTTTGTAGCAGGATTCTCTGCATGAAACTGAATTCTGTAGATCACCTCATCTATTTGAAATTGCGGAATATCTACCAACATCTGTTTCTCTATCTTATCTAGAATTTTTGCAAGAATTTCCAGAAGATCCGGACTCAAAATCTCTATTTTCTTTTTTAAAATTTCAATAGTCGCCTCCATCGTTTAAAATTTTTAGATTTCAATTTGTCTATAACAAAGTAAAGATAATTAAAAATATCATAAAACAAACAACACCCCTAAATTAAAAGGGGTGTTGTTTGTTTTTTTTGTAATTTAATCAATGTTTATTATAAAAAATAGATGTTGAATTTTATTTAATGAAAAAAAATAAAAATTAGACTCTGTAAAAATCATTTAATTTTTCTTCACATAGTTTTTTCACAACATCTACCCACCTATCTTCGTCATTAAGACATGGAATGTAATGGAAATTTTCACCACCTCCATGCTCAAACTGATGTTTCCCTTCTACAGAAATTTCTTCCAAAGTCTCAAGACAATCTGCAACAAAGGCAGGACAAACGATTGCAAGATTTTTCACCCCTATTTTACCGACAGTTTCCAATGTTTCATCGGTATAAGGTTCCATCCATTTGTCTTTCCCTAAACGGGACTGGAACGTTACCATCACTTTTTCTTTAGGTAAACCTAATTTCTTTATAACTGAATTGGTCACATCAAAACACTGATGGCGGTAGCAAAACTGATGACTAGGATTACTTTCGCGAGAACAGCAATCGTTTAAATTACATGTATTCGTGGGATCTGTCTTATAAATATGCCTTTCCGGAACACCGTGATATGAAAATTGCAGTGCATCAAAATTTTCTGGAAGTTTTTCCTTAATACTTTCCGCCAGGCAGTCTATATAAATATCTCTGTTGTAAAACGGCTGAATGTAATTTATTCTCACCTGCGGAAAAGATTTTTTTCTTACCTCCTCGGCTTTTTCAATTACCGTTTCGGTTGTACTCATTGCATATTGCGGATACAATGGAAAAAGCACAATCTCCGTAACCCCCTGATTTACCAGCTTCTGAATTCCAGCTTCAATGCTTGGCTGAGCATACCTCATTCCTATTTCAACAGGAACATCTACTAATTTCTGAAGTTTTTTCTGAAGTTTTTGGGTAATGACGATTAAAGGAGAACCTTCGTCTGTCCATACAGTTTTATAAGCTTCTGCAGATTTTGCAGGCCTTGTATTAAGGATGATGCCTTTTACTAGAAGTGCACGAAAAAACCAACGATAGTCTATCACGCGCTCATCCATCAAAAATTCATCTAGATATTCTTTTACATCCGGAACAGATGTTGACCTTGGCGAACCGAGGTTTACTAATAATATTCCCTTTTGGTTGTTGGTTGTTGGTTGTTGATTATTGGTTTTCAAATTTTCATTTTTTTTTATTCTTGTCAGTTGTGAAATACCATCAACTGAAAACTATGAACTAAACTATCCGTTTACAGCTTCTACGTGCTCTACTAAATCTGGTACAAATTGTTTCAGAATATTTTCAATTCCGCCTTTTAATGTAGCTGTAGAACTCGGGCACCCTGAGCAAGCACCCTGTAGTAACATTTTAGCCGTTTTTGTAGAGCCGTCGTATTCCATTAAAGAAATTTTCCCTCCGTCATTTTCAACAGCAGGAGCAACGTATTCATTTAAAATATCAGAAATCTTCTGTTCGTCTTCAGTATAATCTCTGTTGATGATTTTTTCAACAGGATTTTCATGCTTTTGAGGTTCAATAGAAGAAATCACTCCTCCACTTTGAAGATATTCAGCAATCATTCCACGAACAGCCATCATCACCTGATGCCATTCCACAGAATGATCTCTAGTAACAGCAACAAAATTCTCTGAAATAAAAACTTCCTTAGCAAAATCAAAATCTTTGAAAATAGCCTCAGCCAAAGGAATTCCATCAGCTTTATCTCTTGATTTCACTTCTACAAAACCCTCCATCAAAATTTGGTTAGAGACAAATTTCATCACATTGGGATTTGGCGTCATCTCAGCGTAAATCTGGTACATTTCCTTTTTCTTTTGAAGATAAATTCTCGGGTTTGCCAAAAGCTCGTCTTCAATTACGTTTTTCAGACTTTCTACTACGTGCTCCCACTCTACAGTATCTTGTTTTGCAACCGCTACGAAATTAGCAGTAATGAAAACTCTTTCTACAAAAGGATAGTTGAAAAGCTCCTGAGCCAAAGGAATTTCTGAAATATTTGAATCTCTATCCAACTCCAAAGACCCCGGAATCAAGTTGTAGTCTGCTACAAATTTCATCACTTTCGGGTTTTCGGTTGGTTCTATAAGTATGGTATGCATTTTTTAATTAAATTTGACTGTACAAAAATAAGGATTTAGAAGTTAGAAGCTGGTAGTTGGAAGTTAGATTTTTGCTATCACTGTAATTTACCATCACTGGTTTGAAATCTAATTTTCAAATTAGCTCATTATCACATTTTTAAATTTAAATATGGCACTTATAAAAGAACTTTTAGGAAAAACGCCTCAAATCGGGGAAAATACTTTTTTAGCAGAAACAGCAACAATTATTGGTGATGTTACAATGGGAAGAGATTGTAGCGTTTGGTACAACGCCGTGATTCGTGGGGATGTACATTATATAAAAATGGGCAACAAAGTTAACATTCAAGATAATGTAATGTTGCATTGTACGTATGAAAAACACCCTTTAAACATTGGAAATAACGTTTCCATAGGTCACAACGCCATTGTTCACGGATGCACAATTAAAGACAACGTCCTTATAGGCATGGGCTCTATTGTGATGGATGACTGCGTTGTGGAAGAAAATTCTATAGTTGGTGCAGGATCTGTGGTCACACAAGGTACTCACATCAAATCCGGAGAGGTTTGGGGTGGTGTGCCTGCAAGAAAACTGAAAGATATTAATTCTCAACTTTTAGAAGGCGAGGTCAATAGAATTGCTGATAATTACGTAAAATATTCTTCTTGGTATAAGAAATAATAATTGCATTTTTGAATAACTTAATAAGTAATTCATTACGTTTCTAAGCTCATTTAAGCACAAAAAGCGACTTTGAAAATGTTTCAAAGTCGCTTTTTTATATCATTATTAAAGTTTTCTTACTCTTTCCCCACCAATTCAAATAACGCTTTAAACTATTGATAAACAAGAACCGCTTTTCCATTCTGACATTTTACAGAAGTAGGTTCAGCCGCCATCATACAATCTGAAGTAATATTGTACTTCTTATTATAATCAGTCATTTTGGTTTTAAAATCTTCTATTTTCACCAATATAGATTCTTCAATTTTTTTCGGATAAGCTATGTAACCTATTGGTCCACCACAAGCTTTAGCTCCGATTGGAGAAAATGCCCACTCTGTAGCGTTGTTGCATTTCTCTTTAGCAATTTCTGCATCAATAGATGATTTCAATTGGTCTAGTTGTGCCTGATCATATTTTTGGCTGTCTTCATCTGCCGGTCTTTCAGAAATATCTTTCGGTAAATTTGAAGGATCCGTGGTTGCCGATGTTTTGCAAGAGAACGTAAACATTACAATAGTACACAAACTAAAAATTTTAATCACGTTGGTTTTCATATTTAAATATTTTTTTTGAATTTTTTTTTAAAATTTAATTTTACTGCAAGATAAACAACATTTTACTTACAAGTCTCTTTTCTGCGTGGTTTACGGGCATAAAAGTAAAAATTCTCTGTCAGTAAATACTAAATTTAAATCTATTTAAATTATTTTTAAATGAAATCCAAGCGTATGCCTTCACAACATTTTTGTAATTTTGACGACGATGAAAGATCATTTTTTTGAATTAATTGAGCATACAAACCGAAGTATATTTTTAACTGGCAAAGCAGGAACAGGAAAAACCACTTTCCTAAACGATTTTGTAAAGCGTACACGAAAAAAACACATTGTAGTTGCTCCTACGGGAATCGCCGCCATCAACGCAGGCGGAGTTACTGTACATTCTATGTTTGGACTTCCGCTAAGAACCTTTTTGCCCACTACGGATAGAATAGATACCAATCTTGCCAACAATATTTTTGATCTTCAACAGCATTTCAAATACCACAAAGACAAACTAAAACTTCTGCGTGAAGTAGAAGTAATCATTATTGATGAAGTTTCTATGCTGAGAGCCGATGTTTTGGATATGATGGATCATTCATTGCGTTTTATCAGGCGAAACACTTCACCTTTCGGTGGTGTGCAGATGCTTTTTATTGGAGACCTTTATCAGCTTCCCCCAGTTGTGAGAGATGAATATGTATTAAAAATGTTTTACAATTCTCCTTTCTTTTTTGATAGTTTAGCCATCAAACAAATTCCTTTGCTCACGATTGAATTAACAAAGGTTTACCGCCAAACTGATGAAGCTTTTCTTGAAATTCTAAATGCAATCCGAGACGGCGATCTTGCCAATATTAATTTTGAGGAATTAAATAAAAGGTTTAATCCGCTTTTTGATTCTGGCGAACAGCCTTACGTTTACTTGTGTTCGCACAACAAAATGGCGGACGACATCAACCAGCAGAAATTACAAGAATTAAAGTACGACGGGACAACCTATGAAGCTAAGCTTTTTGGCGAATTCAAAGAAAATCAATATCCTAATGAGCAATTTTTAGATTTGAAAATTGGAGCTCAGGTAATGTTTATCCGTAATGATATTTCTGGAGAGAAAAAATATTACAACGGAAAATTAGGTGAAATCTCATCTTTAGACGAAAAAGAAATAAAAGTCGTTCTGGAAGGTTCCGAAAAAGAAATTACCGTAAAAAGAGAAGTCTGGGAACAAAAAAAATATTTCCTTGACAGCGAAAAAAATATCAAGGAAGAAGTTCTGGGAAGTTTTGAACAATTTCCAATAAAGCTAGCTTGGGCAGTTACGATACATAAAAGCCAAGGTTTGACGTTTGACAAAGTTATTATTGATGCAGGAAAAAGTTTTACTGCAGGCCAAGTGTATGTAGCTCTTTCGCGTTGCAGAACTCTAGAAGGAATAGTTTTAAAATCTAAAATTACACCGGAAGTTATCTTCAAAGACAACCGAATTCTCAAGTTTCAGGGAGATACACACGCCAACTCTCTTGTAGAGACTATTATTCATCAAGAAAAATACGATTACAGCATTAAAAAAGTATTGAGAACGCTAGATTGCCATTGGTTTTTGAAAGAAGTTGAAGATTGGAACAATAAATCTATTATTACCAAAACCATCGACCATTTAAAGGCAAAAAAGCTCTACCAAGAACTGAAACATGAAACCCTAAATCTTATCAAAATATTTAATAAGCTGGAACGCATTTTAAACCAAAAAATCGCTGGTTTTATTGAAAAAAAAGAGGAATGGTCTGAAATTGAAAACAAATCAAAAGGTGCAGTAAATTTCTTTTTTACCGAAACTAGGAATAAAATCTTTGATCCTATGAAGGATTTTTATTCTGAGATAAAAGGAGCAAAAGGCTTGAAGCAATACAATGACGACCTCAGAAATTGGCTGGAAGATATTGAAGAATACCTCAACAGTTTGCGGGAAATTCATCTATTGGATACAAAACTTTTAGATGAAAAAAATGATAAAGAAGTAACGATGCAGATTGCAAAAGTACCCTCTCAGGTTTTGACATTCCAATTATTTGAACAAGGTAAAACCATCTCGCAAATTGCCATGGAAAGAGGTTTGGTGAAAGAAACAGTGATTGGGCATCTCGCAAAATACGCAGAACAAGGTTTACTAGATATCACCAGAGTGATTACTTCAGACAAAATAAAAATATTTGAAGACGAATTTTATAAAAACACTCACGAAACGCTTTCAGAATGGAAAAGCGCTCTTCCTTCAGATTTTGAATTTAATGAAATAAGAATTTTAATTAATCATTTTAACTTTAAAAAAGGTGGTTAGAAGTTATTTTTATAACACAAAAGAGAATTTACTGAGTTTCGCACAAGTACAACCAAAAAAAGAAATGGTTTACAATATCAGCTTTTATGTTCTAAAAAAACTGTAAGCTTTCCTATAGCTCTCCTTATGATAAGATAATTTTACGCTCACAATATTTCAAATAAAACGAGCAGTTGCCTTTTGGTAGCTGCTCAATTATTAAAAAAAATTTTGACTGTACGTTATTAGCCATAATGTCTAATTTTAACACAAAGATTTCACTAAGATTTTTTACTACTACTTTTTCAACGCTCACAATGGCGTAAACTTAGCAAAAAAGATAATTTTTTTTTAAAAAAATTATGACAGATTACCTATAATCCCAACAGAATCAATAGACTTCTGGTAATGCTTTTAAAATATTAATATTTATTTCAGATCTCACAGTTGATAAGGCAGTACCAATAAATTTCCTGGTTTTTGTAATTAAAAATTTACTTTTGGTTTTGCCTGAATTTCTCGGCTGCCGCTTTCATCGCTTTTGCTTTTTCCGGATTGGGTAGATCGCATCGCAATCTCTCTTGTATTGCTTTCTGTTTATTTATTTCTCTATCAAGCTTTTCATTCGGCTCAAAATCTAATTTATACAATTGCCCGTCATTTTTTGAAATAAGCCAAATCGTTCTTTGATCTAAAACAATATGATGAGGTCGCCAATTATTTAAATAAACATTTCTAAGCAAGCTTTCTTTTCTAAAATCGTAATGAATCAGATGGTTTTGATGTAAAAACCAAATTTTATCATCTTGTATACTCAGAATTGTACTGAGAGCATCATTTTCATATTCTTCAGCAGGAACGATGGTTTCTAAATCTAGCTGTAGTTTTATTTTCAGATTTCCTCCAATTACAGTGAGGAACCTTTCGCTTAAAAGAAAAGTATTGTTGTTTGTAAGCTTTATTTTAAAATCTTTATTTGCGAGTTTATTTTTTTTCAGAAACTCTTTTCTCACCTCTTTTTGGTCGTGTGTAAAGAATTCACCTTTTCTTGCGGAAACCTTTTCATCATCGATGTAAGTATAATCATTTGATTTTTGAGATAAAAATTTACCATTGTAATCCACATCAATCCAGTAATCATCATGTGTTTTTGCAATAATCTTGTCTTTTAAATAAATGGGTTGAAAATCTACCCCATCGCCAATATTTTTTGACCAAATGATTTTATTTTTCTCTAAATCATAGGCTAGAAGCTTACCCCCATCTGCAAGTGCTGTTACATACATCATCGAACCAATGAAATAAGGAATTGAATGCAGCGTATGCAAATCTAAAGTCTTTAAAACGTTACCAGAAGCCAAATCATATTGCAAAACCCGAGTAAAATAGCCATCATAACTGCTTTGCAAGAAAGTATTTTTATATAGAGAAGGAGAATTATCTGATCGCCAACTTATATCGCCTGTCCAAGCAACAGTTAAATTTTCTTTATCAACAGCGTACATTGAGAAATTGTTTGTACTGTAGATGATTTTGTTTTCACAATTCAAAAGAGAACCTTTAAAAATAGACTCTGCCGATACTTCAACAGGAAATGATGATTTGTATATTACATTTTGTGCATAAAACATTTGCCCAAAACAAATCAGGAAACTTATACAGAGATCAATTTTTTTTTTCAAAACCATTGTAAATTCTTGTTGTAGTGCTATAGAATATCTCTATTTTATACAAAAATACGTTTTTTGAGATGTAGAAAAAATCCCCTTAAATGGTTATATTAAATCGTGAAAATTTAATTTTTCAAAATACACTTTTCACAATGTATGTTTAAAATGTTGATAGGAATTGAAATTAGATTGGTTTTTCAATTTGTTTTCTTTCAGCCATTAATTCTTCATTTCTTTTCTTTAAAAACTCGGCCGGTCTTATTCCTTTCTGTTCGTAGAAGACATTAGAAAAACTCTGTCTGCTGCTGAATCCGCAAGCTGAAGCAATATCTTCAACTGAATACTTGCGCCATTCTTTATGATTATAAATCTGATCCACAGCATAGATAATCCGTAAATTGTTTATATAAGTATTGAAATTACTGTCTTTGAATTCACTTACAAACTGTGAAAAATAGGTAGCATTAGTCTCAAATTCAGCAGCCAGACGACCGGCTGTAATTCCTTTTTCAAGAAATCTTTTGTTTTTTTCAAATTCCTTAAACTTATGTTTTAAAATGGTGATGGTGGAGGAATCTAATTTTGAGGTTTTTTCGATATTTTTTTCATCGTTAGAAATCTTTATGGGAAGAGAAATATCTTCTACAGAAGTGAGATTTAGCTCCTCTAAAATTAAATCATATTTTTTCTGGATATAATTTTTTCTTCGGAACCAATAAAAAAGCAAAACCAAAAGTAATACTATAGAAACGGCAAGTAAAATTAAAAGCTTTTTATTATTATTGTTAGAATTTTCGAGATTTGCTTGTGTCTGCAACAGTGCTTTGGTATCAAATTCTTTATGAATGCGTGTTGTAAGATACTTAAAATCATTAGAAATCACACTATCTACCTTCAGCAATTGCTTGGTATAATAAAGCTCTTGTTGAGGATCTGCCTGCTTTCTGTAATATGAAATTAGCTCTTCATAATTATTTCTTGTCTGCGGAAAAATAAAATGATGCTTTACAAAAATAGAGTCTACTTTTTTATAATGTTCTACAGCTTTATTAATATTCCCTTTGTTTTTATAACTAAGTCCCAGATAGTAGTAAATGGTAGAAACCCAAGAAAAATCTTTCACTTTTTTTAGTCCAGCTATTGATTTCTCCAGATGAAGAATAGCTTCTGAGAATTTTTTATGATGAAAAGCATTAATCCCTTGGTTTTTGTAGAAGTAGCTCAATTCTTGATCAAAATCTTTTCCTTTAGGAATTTCTTTAAAACCTTCAGTAGTAAGTGCAATTGCATGATTATAATTTCCCATCGCCTGTTCACAAACAATAAGCTGATGCAAAGAATTAAAGTATCCTTTGCGGTTATTAAAAATCACATTTTGATGTAGATTACCTTTTGTATTGATTTTAAAATAGGAAATACATTTTTTAAAAATATCCGCAGCTTCCTCATTGTATCCTAAATAACTCTTAACTACACCTATATAGTAGAGGCTACGGTATTTCATGGATATGCAAATAAAAATTCCAGTATAAGTTAAGCTACATTTTGATAAATTTTGTTTTGATTATTAAACTCTTCAATAGTTTTGTATTTCAGTG
>NZ_FTOJ01000028.1 GCF_900156685.1 Chryseobacterium piscicola | reverse complement strand
AAAACCCAAGCAGTTCAATTGAGCAGAGAGAGAAATAATATATCAGAATTAGCCAGAGAACTCGGTATTAAAGTGACTTTGCTATACAAATGGCGAAAGGAATTTGAGGAGTTTGGAGCCGGAAGCTTCCCCGGAAATGGTAAATTGAAATTGACCGCTGAACAGGAAAAGATCCACGAGTTGGAGAAAAAACTCAGGGATGCGGAGTTGGAACGTGACATCTTAAAAAAAGCAATCAGCATTTTTTCCAAGAGCGGTCGATGAAATATGAGTTTATAAGAACTTACGAGTATTTATTTCCGATTGAAAAAATGTGTAAGGTTCTGAAAGTGGCTTCCAGCGGTTATTTCAAATGGAAGAGCAGACCAAATTCTAACCGTTTGCTTTTGAAAGAAAAAATAAAACAAGAGATAAATTCGATTTATTTTGCCTCAAAACAGCGTTATGGCAGCCCACGGATTACTTTTGAACTCAATGCATTGGGTTACAAAATATCTCGGGTTACGGTTGCAAAATATATGAGAGAGCTGGGTTTGAAAAGCAAGTTGAGCAGGAAATTTAAAGTCACCACTAACTCAAAACACAATTATTTGATCGTGGAAAATGTGTTGGACAGGAACTTTTCAGTGACAGAACGGTCGAAAGTTTGGGTGTCGGACATTACCTATATTCAAACCAAAGAAGGGTTTTTGTACCTCACTACATTAATTGACTTGTATGACCGAAAAATCATCGGCTGGAGTTTGAGTGATGGAATGAGTACTGAAGAAACGAGTCTTTCAGCTTGGAAAATGGCTGTTAAAAACAGAAAATTTGATCAAGGATTGATTTTTCACAGTGACAGGGGCGTACAATATGCGAGCAGGAAATTTGCTAAAACAGTTGAATCTTATGGCGTTATCCGAAGTATGAGCAGAAGAGGGAATTGTTGGGATAATGCGGTGGCTGAGAGTTTTTTCAAATCATTAAAGACGGAACTCATTTATGGCAACAAGCTCATTACAAAAGAAAAAATGGAGCTGGAAATTTTTGAATATATCGAAGTTTGGTACAATAAAAAAAGACGTCACAGTACACTGAAATACAAAACTATTGAAGAGTTTAATAATCAAAACAAAATTTATCAAAATGTAGCTTAACTTATACTGGAATTTTTATTTGCATATCCA
>NZ_FTOJ01000016.1 GCF_900156685.1 Chryseobacterium piscicola | reverse complement strand
CACTGAAATACAAAACTATTGAAGAGTTTAATAATCAAAACAAAATTTATCAAAATGTAGCTTAACTTATACTGGAATTTTTATTTGCATATCCATATCATGAATTTTTTGAATGTCCAAATTGTAATTACCAAAAGGCAATACAAATTGATGAATGTTGTAGAAGTCCACTAAAAATTGTAATTATTGATAAAACTATGAAAGTAGAAAGATTGCTTTATCAATGTATTAATTGCGGAGGAATTGTGAATAGAAGCAAACCATTATCTTTTAAAAAATTTTCTGATCAAATTAGAGATGAAATTAATATTTATCGGCTAAAAGAATGGAAAGATAATATTGAGAATGATTTTCGATTTATAAAAGAAGCTATTAATGAAAATAATTTCAGATTATCAAATTTTGGTAAACTGCAAGAACATTATGCAACAGAAAAATATAGAAATATTAGAAAAAAAGCTCTAATTAGAGATGAAAATAAATGTCAAATATGTAACAAAGATGCTGAAGAAGTTCATCATTTAACATATGAAAATTTTCCAGATGAGAAACTAGAAGACTTACAATCTTTGTGTTCAAAATGTCATTCTGAAATAACATATAAAGAACGACTGGAAAGAATTAATAAAAAATCATAAAAGGGGCGATAGCCTAACAAAGGTTGAGCAGATTGCAAATTTACAAGATTATTTTTTAATTAACCTGTAGTGTAGAATCGAAGAATTATGCTGCGATTACGCACCAGCAAAGCTCTGAAAAGTATGTATAATTAAGTCTCAAAAAACGATTGATTGTATAAAAAAATAATACGTCGACTTTTGACGCTTCACATATTTAATTTTGTCTGTATAAAACAAGTGATGTTTTTAGCAAAAGATAATTCAATAATTGCTTTATTTTTAAAATTATATAGTCCGCTATATCTGAAAAAAGATTCTCATGTCAATGATAGAATTCGAAATATTACATTAAAAGAATTATGAATATAAATAATAATATAAAATTATTAGAATGTAATATTTCTATAAATTTCTATTGAAATTAGATTAGAGACTATTTAGAATAATTACAAATAATATAAATAGATAAAAATCATTAGATGAATGAATAATAAAATCATTAGAATATATATATTTACACCATAAAATAGTTTGATTTCTAATTACAAAATAATTCTTAGCATATTGTTTGCTAATTAGATAACCAGCATTCCGATATTTTATAAAGTAATTTATTTTATTTAGAATAAATAAAATAAAAGTAAAACTATAATTATGAATCAAGTTAAGTTGGATTCATTTTTAATTATATAGATTATGAAAACAAATTTTGAACTTTTACAAGAGTTCCTTGACAACACTCCAAAGGAAAAAGTGTTATCAGAATGGAATAAGACTGAAGCTATGGATACCATCGGACCTCCAGCTATGGAGTTCTTAAAATGGTCAGAAAATATTTATAGGGTAAAAAATTTAGAATCTCCTTTAAATAGTAAAAAAATAAACAAACAAGAAAATCCGGAGTATTACTTCGGATTTTCTTTTAATTAAATTATAATATTAGAGATGATACAAAAAGCAGCCTTTTCACTAGAACATTATTTTTTCGATAAAGTAAATATTAATCTTGATAACTACAATAATAAGGAGTATCAAATAAAGTTTGATCCAAAAGGTGTATTTAATAAAGAAGAAATGGTTTATACATTAAACTTTTGTTTTTCTGCAAAGTGTGATGAGATTGAAGATAATTTCGTAACTATTAATTGTATAGGGAGATTTAAATTTACAGATATTAATACTATAGAAAATATTCCGCCATATTTTTATAGAAATTCAATTGCTATTTTATTTCCTTTTCTACGAGGTTTTTTAAGTATGGTCACTATACAAGCTAATGTACCTCCTATACTTTTGCCAGCAATGAATTTAACTGCTCTTGAAAAGCCTCTTAGTGAAAACACAAAAGAAGAATAATATTTTGAATTCTCTTTATCAAACATTAGAAGATAGAAATAATCCTGAAGATATTGAATATTACGGTCCTTTCAAGTGCAGAAAAAAAACGTCTTGGTTAGGTGATGGATATTATTTTTGGGATAGTTTTTTAGAGTTGGCTCATTTCTGGGGAAAGAATTCCGGTTATGGCACATATGTCATTTGTCATGCAACAGCGGATTTGAATGAAAATTTATGTTATGATTTGGTAGGTAACTATTCGCATATGAAAGACATGATAAATATCGTTAATAGGATGGAATCTGAAGGTTTAGTAAATAAAACAACTACTGTGAAGCGAATTATAGAGTTTATGAGAAAAATAGATTGCTTTAATCAATATGCTATTAGGGTTATTGGAACCAATTCTATAGCAAATAATGATGGAAATGATTCATTTTTACAAAGATTTAAATTTGACTCTAAATTACCAGCTTATTTAGATCTGATTCCGCCTATTCAAGTTTGCATATATGATTGCGCAAAAGTTTCATTACAAGATTATAGGATTATTCATCCTGATATCTATACTGATGAATATTTAGTATAATTATTTTAAGACTTGAAATAATGGATAGAAATAATTAATTTTTTAAGAATATCATCTTTCAGTCTCAAAAAACGATTAGTCTCAAACACCATTATTTTCTTTTTACGTAAAACAGTTTCAATTCTTTTTATGTAACCTAATGATGAAGCACCTTGAATATTTCCCCGTTCATATATCTAATTCTTAATCTATGATATTATATTTTTCCCGAAATACCATCAACAAAAGTCTCTATAAACCCTAAAATTTTATTTAAAATTCGATTTCCCACTTCTTTAGACTCTAATATGCCAGGTCTCCCGTCTAATCGAAGATCTAAGATTTCTTGTCGTAACGGTTCACGCTCTGTAAAGAGATAATTTTCTATTAACTTTTCGGTTTTTTCTTCTGAGAGATTTTCATCTTTGACTAATTCTTGAAATGCATTTATTTGTTCTCTATTCCAGAACTTTTCAAATTCATCCGGAATTGTATCTATGTCTTCAATATTGACTAAGCCTTGTTGGATAAATTTTTCTATTAATTCTCTTTTACTTCTTAAAGACACTTCTGTATTTAGAAGGTTAAAAATTTCCTTTTCAATGCTTTCTTTATCTTTTTTATTGTTTTTTGATTTGAATTTAATAAGTAACTGAATAATATAGGTGACATTTATAGTATCGCGTCGGATTAGCTCCAATTCAAAGTCGATATCATTAAGAATAGAAGTTTTTTGAGTAGTAGGAGCTATTGTAATTTTCTCTTTTAAATCCTGATATTTGCTGCTGTAACCATTAAATAGATCTGTATCTATTTCTAAATCTTTCCATGTAAATTCAGTATAGTGATTCATCTTTTTCAACAAACGGATCATATCCCTGAATGCTTTCACGAATTGCAGCTGGTCTTCTTCTGTGTATAATCCATCAACAGAATCAATTTCGGGTACAATTCGCAATAATTTTTCAGTGGCTAAATTGAATTGCTCTACATATGTTTCATAGGGTTCAACAATGATTTCGTCAATTGCTTCTTTATTACTGAATAAAGTAATCGCTTCATCTGTTCTATCTTTCAGATTTCTAAAACTAATGATATTTCCCTGAGTCTTATTTTTATCTAAAATTCGGTTGGTGCGGCTAAAGGCTTGTATCAGGCCGTGATATTTTAGATTTTTATCAACATATAAAGTATTTAAATTTTTACTGTCATATCCTGTAAGGAACATATTGGCTACTAACAAAATATCTGCTTCATGTTTAGGATGCTTTGATTTTTTGGCAACAGCGTTATAATAATTGTAAAACGCTTCAGTATCTCTGATATTTTCTACCATTCCAAACATTTCATTAAAATCCTGAACGTATTTTTCCAAAAGCTCTCTTCTATGCGGAATGTATCTACTCTCATATTCTGCTGGAGGTTCTGCAGCAAGATCTAGTTTTGAAGCCATTTTTTCTTCTATTGGCTCTTCATTTTGGGTAAAGCTGAAAATCGTAGTTATTTTTAAATTATGCTCTCCGTTTAATTTTTTACGCTTAAAAATTTCATAATATTGGATTACAGCGTCGATATCCTGCACACACATCATCGCACAAAAATCTCTGTTTTGTGTCTTCTGGTCATGGTATTGGATTATATAATCAGCAATAGCCTCTTTACGTTCCGGAGCTTCAAAAACTTCAGATTCGTTAATCTGCTCTACTTTCAAATCAATAATATGATCTTTCTTTTTAAATGTTTGAATATATTCTATTGAGAATTTTAATACATTTTCATCTCTTATAGCATCGGTTATGACGTATTTATGAAGGCATTTCCCAAATAAGCTTGTGGTAGTCTTTTCACCATCAGAGTTTTCTGCTAAGATAGGTGTCCCGGTAAATCCAAATAATTGAATGTTAGTGAAATAGCCAACTATATTTTTATGTGTGTCACCAAATTGAGAGCGATGACATTCATCAAAAATAAAGACCATCCTTTCATCTTTGACTGATTTCATTTTCAGTAAATTTCTTCCTGAAATAGCGTTGTTTAACTTCTGAATAGTGGTAACAATAATTCTTACATTTGGGTCAGTAAACTTCCGAATAAGATCATCTGTATTTGTTGCTGAGCTCACACAGTCTTTGCTGAAACTATTATATTCTTTACTGGTTTGGGAATCTAAATCCTTTCGGTCTACAACAAAAACTACTTTTTTAATGGTAGGTATTTTAGATAGAACCTGACTTGCTTTGAAACTAGTTAACGTTTTACCACTTCCTGTAGTATGCCAGATATATCCGTTTTTCTCGATGCTGTAACCGTTAAGAATTTCGTTTTCTGTTACTTTCTTAATAATACTTTCGACCGCGTAGTACTGATAGGGACGCAATACCATAAGGCTTTTTTCAGTTTCATTCAGCACAATATACTTGCATATCATTTTACTGATGTGGCATGGCTCTAAAAATGTGTCTGTAAAGCCATTCAGAATGTTGTTCAACGGATTATTCTGTTCATCTGTCCAATGAAAAGTCTGAAGATATTCTTGTTTATGCACTCCGAAATTGCTGAAATATTTTGTGTTTACACCATTACTGATTATGAATAACTGAACAAAATGAAATAGTCCTTTACCAGCCCCGAAACTGTGTTTTTGGTAACGGTTGATTTGGTTAAAAGCTTCCTTCATTTCCAGACCAATTCGTTTTAATTCTATTTGAACCAAAGGAAGGCCATTTATCAGTAAGGTAACGTCATACCGGTTTTCATATTTTCCTTCCTGAGTAATTTGGTTGGTTACCTGATATTCATTTTGACACCAATGTTCTACATTTAAAAATTCGAAATACAGATTATCTCCGTTATCCCGTATAATATGATGTTTTTTTTCGCGTAGTGTTTTTGCTTTTTCAAATACAGATCCTTTGTTAAGGATATTTAAGACCTTTTCAAACTCACTGTCGCTAAAGTGGATATGGTTGTGTTTTTCTAACTGCGTTTTTAAGTTTATCAATAAAGCTTTTTCATTAGCGATAGTAATGTATTTATAACCCAATTTTTGCAATTGGGCAACGAGTTGTGATTCTAAAATCTGTTCGCTTTGCTTACTCAAGATGGTAATAGTTTTTTGGTTGAGATATTCTACTGCTCTTCGCCGTTATCTTCGTTTAATTTATCGATATTTTCTTTTACCAACTGTTCCAACTGATAGGTTGCAACTCCTAAAGGTTTGTCTAATCCCCGCATTGCATATTCTACCTTCACATTACTTTTTGAAGCGCAGAGTAATAACCCAATGGTTGGCTCGTCGAATGGTGTCTTGATTTTATCGTCAACTGCACTGATATAGAAATTCAATTTGGAAACATATTCCGGCATGAATTCTCCTGCTTTTAGTTCAATCACTACATAGGCATGCAAAACCGTGTGATAGAAAAGCAAATCAATTTTGTAATCTGTGTTATCGACTTCAATGGCATACTGTCGTCCTACAAAAGCAAATCCTTTTCCCAGTTCTAAAAGAAAATCCGTGATTTTGTGGGTCAAAAGTTTTTCTATTTCCAGCTCTTTTACTTTGGTTGCGAGCATTAAAAAATCAAAATGGTATGGATCTTTGAAAATACTTTTCGCTAAGTCTGATTGATATTCGGGTAATGTCTGTTCAAAATTATTCAACGCTTTTCCGCTTCTAGAGTATAAGTTGCTTTGAATCTGTAAAAGCATCACATCCCTACTCCACTCGTTTTTGGCGGTTTCTGCAATGTAAAATATACGTTCTGTGACATCTTTAATTTTAGTAAGAAGACTAATGTGATGATACCAGGTAATTTGTGCAAGTGGCACTTGCACAAATTGCGTTTCACCTTGTGCAAGCGGTACTTGCACAATTGGAAAATGAGGATATGCTTTGGCGAAACTTCTCATGTACTTCAGGTTACGAACTGAAAACCCTTTGCTATCAGGAAAATTATGTGTTAAATCTTTAGCTAAAAGTTCTATTACCTTGCTTCCCCAACCGTTTTTCTGCTGTTTTTCAATAATTGAATTCCCAATTTCCCAATATAAGGTGAGCATTTCAGCATTAACCTTAAGAGCGGCTTGGGTCTGAGCGACCTTTATTTTATTGAAAATAAATGCTGACCAATCTTTATAATCGTTATTTTGTATAATTTCGTCACTCATCTAAAAGCATAGTTTTGTTATTCACAAATATAAGAAAAAGGTTCTGCGATGCTATTGCAGAACCTTCATTAATTGTTACTATCTCAATCCTTTAAACATTTGTTCGATTGCCTTTTTTTTCTGTTCCATATTAGGATGTACATAAAGGTTTAGGGTCGTACTAATGTTAGAATGGCCTAGCAATACACTCACTGTTTTGTAATCACAATTACTTTCAATGCACCGGGTCGCAAAGCTATGTCTTAATCCGTGAAATTTTAGTTCCGGCATATTAAGTTCCTTCATTAGATTTTTATAGTAACTACGGTAAGTTCTAGGTTCTGTTGGCTTGGCATCATTCGTTAATACAAAGAAGGAAGAATTAACAATTTTTTTAAATGGTTTTAAAATCCTTAATAAATCTTTGCTCATAGGAATTTCACGAATTGAATTTTTTGTTTTCGGTGTATCAAGAATTAATTCGGTTTTTCTGCTTCCTTCTTCTATCACGTAGATTCGTTGGATTGTTCTGTTAATGCTTATTACTCCACTATCTGTATCAATATCTTCCCATGTCAATGCGCACACTTCCCCGATACGAATACCTGCGCTTAAACAGATGTAAACTCCTAAATTTCTAAATGTAAAATGTTCCTGAATATAATTCATTATTTTCTTCTGGTCTGATTTTGTCAATACTTCAACAATATGTTTTTCTCTTTCTGTAGGAAACTGAATATCGAATGGCACATAGCTCAACCACTTATTTTTAGCACCGAATTTTAGGATCATTTTTATGACAATTAAAATATCTTTTACGGTTTTATGGCTTAAACCTGAATTAAGTTTTTGAAATACAAAAGCCTGTACTTCTTGTTCTTCAATGTTATGATTGTTTCCGAATGATGGTAATACATGGTTTTCAATCAGCAAAGTGTAAGCTGAAAAGCTTGATTTTTTGACATACTGCTTTTTATCTGCTTTCCACAGATCGATAACTTCAGAAAGTTGTTTTTTGTTCATTTTATTTATTTGAAATTAAAATCTCAAAGGAAAACATTTAGGAATTAAGGATTTTTAATCCCTTTGATCCGAAAAAGTGACTTTTTTAATCTGATGTTCCTAATTTGAGATTTCCGGGGTTTGAAGGGGAATGGGAAGTGAAGACGTTGGGGGAAGTTATGGACTTTAAAGTAACCAATTCTTTTTCTCGTGAAAATTTGAATTACGAAGAAGGAACGGTGAAAAATATACATTACGGAGACATTCATACAAAATTTCAAACCTTATTTAATATTAAGAATGAAGTAGTACCTTTTTTAAATAAAGAAATAAGTGTGCGAAAAATCTCTGAGGAAAATTATTGCAGAGAAGGAGACGTTATATTTGCAGATGCTTCCGAAGATTTGAATGATGTGGGTAAAAGTATTGAAGTTGTAAATATTAATGGAGAAAAATTACTATCAGGTTTACATACTTTATTGGCAAGACCAAAAGAAAATCTTTTCTACTTAGGATTTATTGGATATTTATTTAAATCCAAACAAGTTAGAACACAAATTCAAAAGGAGTCTCAAGGATCAAAAGTTTTAAGTATCAATGTCGGACGAATTTCAAAAATTGAATTATCATTTCCTGATAAAAAAGAACAAGAAAGAATAAAAACTTTATTTAGTTTATGCGAGGAGCGGATACACACCCAAAGCAAAATACTATTACATTATCAATCCTTAATTCAAAATCTCAGAAATAATATTTTCAAACAAAAAATCAGGTTTAAAAATGAATACGGGAATAATTTTTCTAATTGGGAAATAACAAGATTAGGTATTATTGCGGAAAAAAGAATCTCAAAAAATAAACAGATGCAGATAAAAACTGTTCTTTCAAATTCCGCAAGTTTTGGAATAATCAATCAAAGCGATTTTTTTTATAAAGAAATTGCAAATCAAAATAACATCAATGGTTATTATGTTGTTGAAAAAGATGATTTTGTTTATAATCCAAGAATTTCAAAAGAAGCTCCAGTTGGACCTATTTCAAGGAATAAAATAGATATTGGAGTTATGTCACCGCTGTATATGGTTTTCAGGTTCAAAGAAGGGCATATTGATTTCTTTGAACACTTTTTTAATTCAAATGTTTGGCATGAATATATGGAAAGCATTGCAAATTATGGTGCCAGAGCCGACAGAATGAGTTTTTCTAATAGCGACTTTTTTGAAATGCCTATATTAATTCCGAACATTCAAGAACAAAAAAGAATTGCTTCATTTCTATCCAGAATAAACCAAAAAATCCAAACTGAAAAAGTTGTTTTAGAAAAACTGGAAATACAAAAAAAATATCTTTTACAGCAAATGTTTGTATAGAAAATTATACGAATATTTGTTGCAATAAAAACTTTTTCCGTTCTTCTAATTTTTGTAAAAGTTGGATTTCAATCTTAATTTTCGAGTCGAAAGATGAAAGAAAATTTGAGATTTTAATTTGTTCAGCAATTGTAGGACAATTAAATTTAGTGGATTTTAAAATAGCGTTGTATAACCGCTGAATAGTACCGCCTTCTGTATTATATTTCACAACTTGTAAAATATAATACAGAAAAACATTCGTGACTATTGTATTGTCATTATCAATCCAAACAATATTAGAGTCCTGAAAATACGCATCTTCTCCTTGATAAACAACTGTTCTACCAATTGTTCCAGCAGCAGAAATTAGTATATCTCCTTTTTTAGGAAATGAGAATTTTTGTTTATAATCTGAAAACAATTTATTAGTAATATATGCATCTGGTTCTCTCCCAAAAGAACCAATCTTAAAGAAAGGAATATCGCCAGATGGAAAAGTTTCTTCATTAAATATTCTTCGACACATTTTCACATTTCCTATATCTCCTAATTTTTTAGTTTGCCAATCAGGGTAATAATTTCCGTCTTTGTCTTTAAACTTCAACTGTCTCGAAAATATCCTTTTAGTAATAGAAGTTTTTAGTACCTTTAGTTCCTTAATTATTTTGCTTTGGGTCTGAATTCTTTCATCAAGTAAAGCCAAAAATGAAGAAATTCTATCTTGTTCATTGAATTTTGGTAAACTTAAAGTAAGGG
>NZ_FTOJ01000014.1 GCF_900156685.1 Chryseobacterium piscicola | reverse complement strand
ATTAAAATTAACAACAAATCAAAAAAAACATTTATCTTTGAATTATTAACTAAATACTCTCTTAGGAAAAGTCCACTTTAGTTTGAAGACGTACAGTTGTTCATAACTGTAAATAATTCGATTAATTTGTTTGCTTAAACGCAAAAATTTTAGCGGAGCGTGAAGAAATTTTTTTCCTTCTTGCCCCGCAGGGCGAGGTTCTAAATTGCAGGTCAATATGAAAAGGAACAAAGTGGATTGTAATTTTGTCCTGACATTTTAGCACCTCGCTTCTTTTGAATGTCATTATTATATTGTAAATTTAGTATTTTAACGAGTAAAAACAGTATTTGACTTTAACATTAAATAGGTTCTTTCATATAATAATAAACATCAGATAAGATTATAATGGGGGAAAAAAGGAGAGTGAAATTTTAATTTCTGATTACTAAAAAATCCGTTTGTAAATAATTACAAACGGATATAATTTTAATTTATTTTTATTAAATGTGAAGTGCTAATAAATATTTTTTTTGAAATATTTTCATCAAATTCAGTCGTAATTCTTTATCGAAGTTTTGCTAATTATTTTGTTGAAAATTAAAAGAAATGTCTAAGAATTTTTCGACAGTTAAGAATTGTATTTTATGTATTGGTTTAAGAAAAATCTATCTATAATTGGATGTTATTTTTTGTTGATTTTTTGAATAGTTATTTACTCAATTTTGATTTTTTAAAGCTAAGAAATTCTTATAAATTTTAAAATTTAATTCAGCTTTGAAACTCTATTTTCATTCCATAAATTAAGATAGAAATCATAAAAATTACAGAGATTTTCTTTACACCAAAATTGGGGATTATTTTGCTCCAATTTGATACATTCATGATCTTCAGCTGAAAGAATTTTGCTCAAATTTTTTGTAAGTTCTACAACAGAATTTAAAAGCAATTTTCTATCTGCTTTTACATAATCCGAAATAAAAGAGGTAAGAGAACTAGTGGATGTACTCATAAAATTTTTTATTTGATATTAGCTGAAAAATAAACTGTAATTACCTCTTCTAATTTACATTTTTCTAAAATAATTTATTCGGAAATTATTAAAAAATAACACGTCAAGTTCTGTCGCTACCCTCCTCTACTTTTGCTCCATTAATAAAAAAATTTATGGACAAAGTAACATTACAAAGAATTGAAAAACTTCATCCTTTAATAAGGGAGGAAGTAAAGATGATCATCAGGGAATGCGATGAATCATTAACAGGAAAAGCAAAAGTAAGAATTACCCAGGGCCTTCGCAGTTTTGAAGAGCAGGAAAAACTGTATGCCATCGGAAGAATCACTTCCGGTAAAAAAGTAACCAATGCGAAAGCTGGACAGAGTATTCACAATTACGGACTGGCTGTTGACATCTGTATGATTATCGACGGAAAAACAGCAAGCTGGGATACGGCGAAAGACTGGGATAATGATCAAGTTGCAGATTGGTATGAGTGTGTAAAAATCTTTGCAAAATACGGCTGGGACTGGGGCGGAAACTGGAAAACATTCAAAGATCTTCCACATTTTGAGAAAAAAACTATTGCTACAAAACAAGGTGTAATCAAAACGAGCTGGAGAACTCTTGCACAGTTAAAAAGAGATAAAGAAGGCTATATAATTGCGTAATTATCATTCCTGTTTCATATTATTTTTAACACGTCAAGTTCTGTCGCCTACCCCATCTACCTTTGCTTTACCAATGAAAAAGCAATGAAAAAGATAACAATTTTAAGTTTAGACGGCGGCGGAATCCGGGGAATTATTACCTGCATTATTCTGCGCTATATAGAAGAACAGTTACAGATACATGATAAACCGGATGCAAAACTTGGAGATTACTTCGACCTTATTGCCGGAAGCAGCACAGGAGCTTTGATAGCCTCAATAATATTATGTCCTGATGAACACCGGAGAGCAAAATATTCCATTCAGAAAGGTTTGGAATTGTATGCTGAGAAAGGAGGAGATATTTTTCAGGTTTCTTTTTGGGAAAGACTTGTAAATCCTTTCGGACTTTTAAATGAAAAAATATCTGAAGAATCTCTCAAGAAAAATCTGAATGACTTTTTTGGAAATCTGGAACTAAAAGAATTTATAAAACCATGTCTCATTACGAGCTACGACATTGAAAACAGACGAGCCAAATTATTCAATTCCTATAACGCCAACAGTAAAGCGGACAATTTTTATGTAAAAGATATTTGCAGGGCCACTTCGGCAGCTCCTACCTATTTCAGTCCGGCTCAGATTAAATCGATGTACGGGCAGATTTTCAGTCTGATTGACGGAGGAATGTTTGCCAACAACCCTGCTTTGTGCGCTTACGCTGAAGCGAGAAAAATTCCTTTTGCAGAAGTTCTGAAAAATCATCAGAAAGCCAATTATCCTACAGTGAATGATATGATTATTGTTTCAGTTGGAACCGGAATTGAGTCCAAACCTTACTCATACAGAAAAATGCAGAAGTCAGGGAAAATCGGTTGGATCAATCCTATTATTGATATTCTGCTTTCGGCAAATGCTGAAACGGTAGACTATCAGCTTACACAAATGTTTCAGACTTTAGGTCAGAGAAACCAGAAGAATTATTTAAGAATAAATCCTTCACTGAAAAATGCATCATCAGCAATGGATAACGTAAGAAGATCCAATATTGAAAATCTGATACAGGCAGGCATGTGCTACATCGATGATAACCGGGAAAGCTTAAATCAGATTGTCCAGAAATTGATCAGAAATAAAATATAAGCAAAAAAGCTTATATTAATCAATTATAAGTGAATTAACTTATGTTCTAGAAAAAGAATTAATTATTTAAAACACGTCAAGTTTTGTCGCTTTACTGCATTAGATTTGAAAAATAAAACCAGCACAAATAATCAAAATATAATCCGGAATTTTCAACCGACGGATTTATGAAAAAGATGAAAAAATAAATTTAAAAAATAAAACACGTCAAGTTCTGTCGCCTTTCAGCTATACCTTTGAAGTATAAAACAAAACACGAAAAAGATTTCCAAAAACCTTTCTGATCGCCTTTGAATTCACCATTCACAGAATACTGAACAGCCAGAATTATGTTTAAAAATTAAATAAAGGAATATGAATATTAAAAATTAAGGTGGATATCCGAAGCCGGAAACCACCCTAAAAAATAAGGCTAAAACCGGAAGCCACTCTGACAAAAAGAGACTTCTAAATTTTAATCTTAAAAAGCAAACAAATTTACAAAAAATGTTAAGTAAACAAGAATTAAAAACCCTTTTTGAAAACGGAGATATCCCCCGTCAGGAAGAGTTTTGGCAATGGCAGGATTCCTATTTTCATAAAGACGAAAACATTGCCACCAATAAAATCGATTTTGACTTTAGTAAAAAAGCAGATCTGGTAGAAGGGAAAATCCCCGCCTCTCAGCTTCCCAGCTATGTTGATGATGTTTTAGAGTATAATATATTAGCAGACTTTCCTCAGGAAGGAGAATCCGGAAAAATATACATTGAAATCAACACAGGAAAACAGTTCAGATGGAGCGGTACGAGATACACACAGATTATTGACACTTCCGCATTTGATGAGGCTCTTAAAAACAAACTGGATCTGCCGAAAGAGAAAGTATTAGAACCCGGGCTTTATAATTATATTCCATTGGTAAATAAGGATGACCAGACTAAGAAAATTATATCAAATGATTTAGGTAAATATCTATTTAAAAATATTCCTACATTTTTGAATGAAGAGGAAAAGGCCAGCTGGAAATCGCAGATGAATGGAGGGTGGACAACAAATACTATGAGTGTAGCCTACATCATGCCTTCTATTGCAGACCGATCAGATAAAAACACCTGGTTTACACTAAAAGGAGCAAACCTTAATCTTAATCCTGAAAATTTTTCAATCACACTTTCATTAGTAAATGGAAATTTAATTTATGACGTGGCTAATAATCAGGTGCAATTATATCAAAATGGAGTAGATCTTACTTTCTATCTCAATTGTTCTAATCTTGTAGATGGAGAATACAAAGTTATTATTAATAATGGTGTTGCTTCCTATACAACACAGACTACTATTTCAGTAAAAAATAGTTTGCAATCAGTTGATCTGTCAAATCTTCAATGGGATAAGAAGCTATATAATAATACTGTAAGTAATTTAATATTTGCTAATGGAAATGTCTGTTCATTTACAACAGATGCTAATGTAAAACCATTAGCAGATGATCATACATTTATTGCAGCATTTGCAACTGAGCCTATCATTAATGCAAACCAAGATTTTATTTTAAAGGGGGCTTTCAACATGAATATTTATGATTATTATGCGTCAGGAGAGCCTGAATATTATTTCGGATTAATGAATGCAGAAGTCCAACCACAATTATCTAATCAGGCAATTAGTTATGTAATGCTCCGATTTCAGGGATCTACTATTAGATTGAAAGCTCAATTAAATCTCTCCAATCATATTATTGCAACCATTGGTAATGATGTTTTAACTTCAGGAACTTTCTCTTTCATGCGCAGAGGTAATACAATGATAAGTTCCTTATCACTACCTACAGGAACATTTAATACAATTGAAACCGTTACACAGGGAGCATTAAAATTTGGCATGTTCTGTCAAAATAATAGATATACAACAAATGTTTCAACTCAGTTACAAGAATTAATTCTCCTTTAAAAAACAAATAACAAACAAAAAAATGACAACAAACAATAAAAACAACGCTTCACAAACATTATTCAGATTTGTAAGCTTAAGAAACCCACAGTTAACTGAAACTAAAGATGAAAACTTAGGATTTATTCACAGAGAAGATATTCAGGCCTTGAAAGGTTTGTTTGATGCGGCAGTCAAAAGCGATTCTGGTAAAACAGCTCTTTCCAAATTTGCAACGATGGAAAGGCAAGCAGAGGTTTTTGCATCATCAGCATTTAAAACGGAAAAAGATATTGAAATTAATCCTAATTTTTCGCAGACACTTAAGCTGGGAAGAAAGATTGCAAAAAAAGAAACATTGAGTTCACTTGAGGAAACTTCAGCAAAAGATCTTTTTAATGATACAGCTAAAAATGAAAAGCTTAAAAAACTTTGGGACAATTTGATCTATCAAGTAGTTTCTCAGCAGGATTTTTATGTGAAAGAAGCCATAATTCAGATGCTAAAGGTTTATCACTACGGAAAGGTATGCAGTATGCAGTCTACACCGGAATTAGTAAAAATTAATGGTGAAGATTTGAAAGCAAAAGCACTGGATGCAAAAGTGGTTTTACCTGTCTTATTGTTCGGAGATGGTAATGTTGATGGAAACATTGCAAGCAATGCTTTTCAAGTTGCAAATTCTGCAGTAGGAGAAGGAATTATTGGGGGTGATCAGCTTCCTGCTAATATTCAAGAAAAACTGAAAATAGAAGGTGATAAGATCTCAGAAACAGCATTGATAAATCTCGAAAGAAACTCTTTAGAAACACTAAAATCTGAGCTTGAAAAAACGCAGAAATATTACTATAAGTTTAAAAACAAAGCATACGAAGCAGCTTATAAAGTATACCAGGAACAGTATCAGTCAACTATTGATGAGTACAATAGAAGGCTCGATGCAATTGAAGCACAGATAACAGAAGAAACTCCAAGAGAAGAAGTAGAAGCTCTGTATGCAGAATTGGGAGAATTGAATGTACCTCCGTTTGTGTTTGAATACAGAAACGAGCTGAATTTCTCTGATCTGAAGTCTAAACTTTCTTTAGATTCTTTAAAGATGTTCGTAAGAATGTTTACAGATTCAGAAAGCAACGATCTTGATTTTACAAAGATCACAGTGATTTCAGATCATATTGTGCAGATTGACGGAGAAATGATTTCATTAGATGAAGAATATGATACGTTCGCTGAAGTGTTTGAAAAGCTTTCAGAAGAAATAAGCAGTCAGACACAGAAAATTTTTGCCAGATCTCCGTTAAATGAA
This sequence comes from Chryseobacterium piscicola, assembly GCF_900156685.1. Lineage (GTDB taxonomy): Bacteria > Bacteroidota > Bacteroidia > Flavobacteriales > Weeksellaceae > Chryseobacterium > Chryseobacterium piscicola. The sequence continues at coordinate 16,435 of NZ_FTOJ01000014.1, read as the reverse complement.
AAACTGTATGGAAACATTGGAGGAATCTTAATCCCAATCGATAATACAGGACTTGATGATTCTGCAGACACTTCGAGAAACTATTATCTCAAAGCAAATCAGTCAAACGGGACAATGTCTTTTGTAACATTCTACTATCAGGCTTCCAGCAATGCTTGGGGAGTTGCTAGTGCCAAAGTAACGGCAACAACAGATCTGGGAGCATTTGAAGAGACTTATTCAAATATCAGCATTAGCAACAACAAAGTTACTTTCCCTCCAATGCTTGTGAATAAATATTTAAAAGTTATCCGAAGTTTAAAAATAAGAATATTCTTTAACAACGGTGAAGAAGCTAATGTTGATCTTTTAGGTTTAATGCTTGAAAACCCGTACACCGGAATTCTGTATACAGAAAGAATAAAACAGGAAACCGAAACACCAACTAATCCCGGAGGAGAATTACCTGCCAATCCTGGAACAACTCCAAAACCGGGAACCTTCTTGCCAAAAAATTTCGGAATTAAGAGATTAGGAATTGCTGACTATTTGAAAGTAGTTCAAAGTACGCATGCTTACGTTCCGGGAGAGGTTACTCATATTGAGAACGTGATGGCTAAGGAGTTTAAACAAAAATCTACACGTAGACTTAGAAGAAGTGAGATTCAGACTACTACTTCAAAATCCACAGAAAGAGAAAGCTTAAGTGATACAACTTCAACATCCAGAAACGACCTACAGTCTGAAGTAGCAAACGTAATTCAGCAAGAGACTAGTGCTCAAGCTTATTTTAGATATGGTGGTGGTCAGAAATCATTTGAAGTTGGAGGAAATTTTGCAGCAAATAATTCAAAAGAAAACAGCACAAGACAAGCGATTGCAAAATCTCAGGAAATTACTGAAAAGGCGACGGAGAGAATTCTTACAAAAGTTGCAGAAGAAAGAATTGAAAAAATTATTGAAGAGTTTGAAGAAAATAACGCTCATGGTTTTGACAATAGAAACGGAGATAAGCATGTAGTAGGAGTTTACAGATGGGTAGATAAAAAAATGAAAAATCAAATCTACAATTATGGTAAACGTACCATGTTTGAATTTATGATTCCTGAACCTGCAAAACTCCATCGTCTGGCTACAGTTTTCACAAAGACCGCAAGTACTCTAAAAGAACCTATTGATCCAAGAAAGGCAGAAAAACCTTATAATATGCCAACCTCTGATGCAGCTACTAAAGATCTTCTACAGTATTGGGCACAGATTTACGGTGTTAAATTAACTGATCTTCCAAAAGAAAACATTACAGATGTTTCAACTTTGGATGATGGGTCTGGAGCCGGAGACTGGGAAATGAGAAATTATGAAATTGGTGTACCAACAAATTATACCTGTACAAACTACAGCGTTCATTATCTCTACAAAGAATCACGTAACAAAGGAAAAATAAGAATGAACGGAAGTGGAGACCTTACCAATCACGAAGGTGATTTAAGTTATGGTGCTAACGCTACCCAAAAGTTTTTTATTCAGGCAAATTTATATCACATCAGCCTTTTATCTCTTAGAATTACTAAATATTGTAAGTTATCAGATGATTTTATGAATGCATGGAAAAAAGAAAATTTTGATGAGATCATTAAAGCTTATGAAGTTGCTTATGCTGAGTTTTTAGAGAAACAGAAAGAAGCCGAGGAAAAAGCAAATGCTGAAGCAACTGAAGAAGAAGAAAAAAATAAAGCGAAGCTTTCCAACTTCTACCGCGAAATGGAAAGAGTTATAATCAAGCACAATTGTATTGCATTCCTGTTACAGGATTATTTGAATATCAACACATTGGGAAGGGATCTAACCAATAAGGCCAAAACCATGAAAGACTTCAGTATTGTTCTTGATGAAAATTTAGATCAGTACACTGCCCTAGCAAAGTTCCTGGAACAGGCATTTGAATGGACGATTATGGATTACACTTTCTATCCATACTACTGGGCAAACCGTGATGAATGGCAAACCATGTACTTATCAGAAAGTACGGATCCTTTATTCAGAAACTTTTTACAAGCTGGTATGGCAAGAGTAATTGTGACTGTAAACCCTGGTTTTGAAGATGCAGTACAGTTCTTTATGACAACCGGAAGAATCTGGAACGGCGGTGAAGTTCCTGTAATCGGAGATCCGCTGTACATGTCAATTGTTGACGAAATGCGTGAGCCGGTAGGCTTAAAGCAAGGCAAGGCGTGGATCACTACTCTACCTACTTCACTTAATATTTTGCAAGAGGATGCTGCAGGGCTGAAGACACCAACAGCATTACCATTTACTGAAGAAAATCCTGAAGAATTTGAAGTTCCTGGAGATCTAGTCACAGAAACAGAGTTTTCCATTACCAATGCTCAGCTAAATTCCGGAGAAAACCGCTTTATAGAAAACATTGATATTAAAAATGGATATCTTCAGCTAACTACTGATGATTCTCCTCGAGAAATTGTTGCTCAAATATCTATGGAAGCAATTAAAAAAGAATTACAATAATTCTGTACAATCATAATTAATGGGCAGAGTTTAATAGCTCTGCCTTTTTATTAATCTTAAAATTATAAATATGAAAAATACAGAATACAAAGATGTTTTTGATTTTGGGGAAGAGGCTTTATCAATAAATTCTAAGTTTCCAACACTTTCATTTCCATCGATGAAAAATGCCTTTACCATTGGCGAAACTATCAGAGGAATGACTAATGTGAGTCCGCTTGCAACCATAAAGTTTTCTGGAAAATCTACTAATGAAGCTCTAAACATTTATTTTCCCGATTCAGAGAATTTTGAGCAAGGCAACACAAATGTGATTACCGATGTAGAAATCAATAATAGCCAATTAAATCGTTTTGTAGAAGATTATTATTTTGATAGAAACCACAACGGAAAATTTGGGGATACTGGGGATATTTTTGCTTTCAAACTCGTACTTTTTGTTTCAACAGACGGGTTAAAAATAAGAGAATGCTATGAAGTTACAGAACCAAAATATGATGAGATAATTCTTTTTTTAGAGACTGACGGAGGATTAAGCAAACAAATACTTTTTGCGAAAATGTCAGAAAATGTCAGAAAAAAATTCACTGATGAAGATGGAAATCTGAAAAGCAATCTTTATGATAGTGAAATTATAAAAAGCGTTCGGAAATATTACAAAGATGCTAATCAAGAAGTGTTAGAAGAGTTGATGAAAAAAGGTCACATTGAAGAAAGTGTGATAGAAGAAGGCTTTTTTAAACTGTTGAAGTATATGGGAATTGCCACTACAGCATTACCAAAAGTAATAGGCTGGGTTTTAGAAAAATTGGGAAATTGGATTGATTACCTTAAAATCGACGAGAAATTTTGGAATACAGAAAATGAGAATTATTTTCTCAAAAAAGAAAATTTAATTGAAAACTTTACTATTTCTACAGAAACTATAATAAAAATACAGGAACTACTGAATAACAAAGATGGCTTATCTGTTACAGATCTTATGCCTGAAGAGATTGAAGAAGGTATCCAATATGTTTTATTCAGGACAAGGAACACTATCGAAGCGTACAACGAATTTGTAAAAGAAAAAATTGAAGAATTGTATGGTGCTTTAGACAATCCTGTTGCTGATTTTATTTTTCAGGATTTAGCAGAAGGGTTTGCATTTCTGTGTGGAATATGGAATGGAGCTGTAGATTTTATTTCTGGAATATTTAAGTTCGCTGCAGCGCTTTTGCAAGCTCCCTTCAATATTGTAAGCGATTTTCAAATAACATTAGAGCTTATTGATAATTTTTGGGATACCATTACATCCAAAATTTTTTGGGTTAATCTTTGGGAAAGCATCAAAGAAACTTATTCTAAAATAAAAACCGAATTAACCAACTTAGAGTCAGAGGATTTTAACTGGGTGAAAATAGCTTATTTCACAGGATTTGGTTTGGCAACCATTGCATCATTTTTTATTCCGATTGCACAAATTGCCAATGTTGCAAAAGCTGGTAAAATTGGAGAAATAATTGCTAAATTTACCAGTGAAATCAGCAACGGTTTTATAAAAGGAGCCAACATTATCGGGCAGAAATCTGTACAAGCCTATCAAAACTCGATTAAGATTTTCCGTGAGATTTTAGCATTATTTTCCCAGGGTAAAGAAAAACTCTCCGCTTTTTTTGAAAATATTTGGAAGAAAATGGTTGAGTGGTTTAAGAAGAATAAAAAACTTTTAAATCCAAGATACGAAGAAATTGCTGACCTAACAGTGAAAGAATTAGACTGGATGGCTTCCCGAAATATCGGAAATTTAGGTGGGCTTATTTTAAAAGAATCTCAAATTAGAAAACTGCGAGGAATACTTAAAAGTAAAGGAATTAACTTGATAGTTGACGGGGATGTTAATTCAGTTACAAAATTATTTAAACCGATAGATCAATTTAAATCTTTTGGAGAGTTAATATTATTTATGAAAACGAGTAAAACTCCGAAGGTTGGAATGTTCCATGCAGGAACACAACAAATGATTTTAAATAAAAACTGTACAGAAATTGTCGCTTTTCATGAATTATGTCACTTAAAGCATTTTGAGGAAGTTGGAGAAATTGCTTATCAAGGATTCAGTAGGTTGGATAAAGAAATGTATGTCTGGAAACAAATTCTTTCAAATCGTGGAAAATGGACAAAAGCAGAACTTAAAGATTCTCTCGATTATATCAATAGAATCAGAACTGAAGAATATGGATTAAAACCTTTAATAATTAAATAAGTATGAAACACACAAAACAAGAAATGTTGATAAAAGCATTAAAAGTTTTAAAAGATTTAAATTCTCAATATTTTAAGGATGAAAATCTAAAAAAAATAAATTATCATGAAAATGATGAATTATCTAGACCAAAAGGTAAAATCATGAATACATGGGTTGCAATTGTTAATGATCCTATTTTTGATGCGAGTGAATTTTTAACTATTTCAGACGAAACAGGGGAACCTCTGTATTATCAAAATGCTAATATGATCATTCACGAGATACAAAAAGATAATAATGGAAATTATTTTTAAATAAATTTTAGCAGTCAGAAATGACTGCTTTTTTCTGCACAAGCCTATCAAAACTCGATTAAGATTTTCCGTGAGATTTTAGCATTATTTTCCCAGGGTAAAGAAAAACTTTCTGCTTTTTTTGAAAATATTTGGAAGAAAATTGTTGAGTGGTTTAAGAAGAATAAAAAAGTAATTAGTAGGGTAAAATGGATGTCTCCTGGGTTTTTCAAATTTGGAGATGATGCAAATACATTTAGAAATTTTGTAAGATTAAGACAAAGAGCTCATGATGGATATGTTAAAATTTTATGTCATGGAGATCCAAAAAGTGTATTTATTAATGGAAAAAAATTAAAACCACAGGAATTAGCAGATTATATTTTACAACAAGGATATGAAAAAGGAGAGCTGATTCGATTGATATCTTGCCAGACAGGAGCTAAATCAAATGGATTTGCTAAAAAATTAGCAGAAATCTTAGATACGCCCCGCTGCCGCACGAATCCCTTCGTGTGGCTTTTTCTGTTTATATTTTATAAATTTTGCTGTGTAGGATGGCAGTAGAAACGAATACAAAGACATTTCTTAAAGCTTAATGATATTCAAAATTTATCCACAAAAAATAAAACACGACATCTTTTGTCGCATTAAGCTAATATATTTGTGGTAGTAATTTTTAGTAATAAGATTGCAGACCAAAAAACAAATATCAGATGAAAAAAGATTTTTACCTGGCAAGATATGCTTTAATTATAAAAAAATTAGAAACCACTCCGGCAGATTATTCTCAGCTTGAAGACTATCTGCTAACCTCTTTCGAGTTTCAGGATGCAGGTGTACAAAGCTATTCTATCCGGACTTTACAGAGAGATATCCGTGAAATTTCCAGACTTTTTAATTTAACCATTCACAACAAAAAAAAGGGTGACAAAAGATATTACATCGATGGCCGCCCCGATATGGAAGTGGATGAGTACAACCAGAAATTATTAGAAACTTTTCAGGTAAACAATGCCATTAACCAACGACCGGATTTTGCAGGAACCGTCTTTTTTGAAAGCAGAAAACCCTCGGGTGTAGATCATTTCTACGATCTCTTCTTTGCCATCCGCAACAAAAGAATTGTTGAGTTTGAACATTACAATTATAAGAATAAAGTAATGACTTCAAGAAAGGTTCATCCATTGGCTTTAAAACAATCTAAAGACAGGTGGTATCTCATTGCTGTAGACACCAATGATAAAGCTTTAAAATCATTCGGCTTAGACAGAATCAATTATCTGGATGTTTCAGATAAATCTTTCAGGGAAAAATACAATTTCAATTTAAGAGAACATTTCCGAAATGCTTTTGGAGTCATGAATCTCTCCGAACAAAATCCTGAAAAAATAGTCCTGAGATGCAGCCGTCATCAGGGAGAATATATCCGTAGTTTTCCTCTGCATCATTCTCAGAAAGAAATCCGTGAAACTCCCCAGGAAATAGATTTTGAATTTTTCCTTCACCCAACCTACGACTTCATGCAGGAAATCCTTTCCTACGGAAAAGAAGCTACTGTTCTAGAACCTAAATATTTCGTTAATCAGATTGTAAAACAGCTTCAGGAGACAATCGACAATTATTCTCAAGTCACTTTAGATAAAATTTGATTGTAACTGTCAGATTAAGTATTTGACTAATTCATATCAATAACAGTAAAGTTTTCATTTTATAAATTTACCCATGCTTACGATTCATATTTCTCCCCTGCACAATCTTAAACTGGATAATGATTCCGGGTTGTACGCCATGGAAACTAAGCTAGTTCTTGAAATCTCTAATAAGTCAATTAATCCATTCGCCATAAACAATTTAAAAGTAGTTTCCCGTAAAAAATCTCTTTTGTCATTTAAGGCTAAAAATGAATTCTCTCAAAATAAAGACGAAATAATTAATCCTCAATCTACTCATCAGCTTACTCTAAAGGGCTTAAATTTTGAAAAGAGCAGAAAATACATGGTTATGATTAACAATGAATATATTTCTAATGAACTTTAAAAGTTACCGTTAAAATAATTTGCCTCCAACAAAGCTTCAAATAAACATACACAAAAAATGAAAAAATTCTTATTCCTTACAACTTTAGTAACTGCATCAATATTATGCGCTCAAACAGAATGTGACAAAATAAAAACCGAAAATAAGATTCTATCTTCTGAAAATGATTATCTCAAAAAAGTACTTTCAGTAAACACTCCTCTTCTTCAGTCTGAAAAGGAAAATACATTGTATCAAATAACAAAAGTTACCGGAAATAAAGCTGGAAAAAGCATCGAAATAACATTTCTTATTACCGCTAAGGATGAGAATAAAAAGTTAACAATAGAAGATATCTCTATTATTGATATGGAAGGCAATGAGTACAAAGCGGATCTCTATAAATCCAGCAGACCATTTCCGGAGTTGTCATTAAACACATCTCATAAACTAACATTTTCGTTTAAAGATATCAAAAGTCAGACGCTGTTTATAAAAATATTCCGATTCAAAACTACAGCCCAGCCAGAAAGAAATACTTTTGAAAAAACGAAATCAAACTTAGAATTCAAAGACTTTAAGATATCGTGGAATTAGAAATTTCTTCACTAAAAAGCGCCAACAGATTTTATAATATTTGATTGCAGATTTCAATCTGAAGAATGGCCTGAGCTGAATATTGAGTTTATTTAGTTCAAATATTAATCATTGAGCCGATTAACAAATTTAATCGGCTCAATGATTCTAATTTAACCAAAATTCTATATTTACTCAGGAAGTTTATTATCATGAATTCTGTAAACCCGCTGACCTGTATGAAGCTGAACAAATATTTTTTCCATTATTTCTTCAATGCTATGTTGCTCGTAAAAAGAAATTCTCACAAAATGAATTTTATTTTTCTTGGTAAAGGCATTTTTTATCTGATCATTAAAAACACGAACTTTGTAGCCCTCTTCCCCACCCCAATAATCCTGCGATGTAAAGTGTTGAATTCCGTCGCACTCGATTAGCAGATTTTTACTTTTAATATAAAAATCGAATCTCAGCTGATAAACATTTTTGCAGCCTTCAAATTTCTTTTCTGTTTTGATATCATCTTCATCAAATTGAGTCTTCAAATACTTAAATACAGCATGCTGAAATTTACTGGATTCTTTTCTGCATAAAACACAGCCTCTTACACCTTTTATATAGTTTGTTATCGACTGTTGGAAAGAGATTCCATGTTCCCTGCAAAGCACGTTGCCATAATGCCTTCTATCTTCTGATTTTAGTCTTCCCAGAAAATAAATCTTTCCCTCAAATTGTTTCAAACCCAGCTCTCGGATTTCGTCATCACTTCGTCGGGGAAAAACTCGTACTTCATTGATGCATTTAGTACATCCAATTGGATGAACGCCTTTCGTATGCTGATAAAGAACCTGAGTAAGTATCTTTTTGTGAGGACACTCAAATTTTCCGTACCTATAATCTTCAGCACGTCCCAAATACTTATACCTACCAAGAAATTTATCAATACTTGCCTGTCTGATTGTCTCATCACTTCTATACCTTGGATGTTTCTTTCTGTTACCTATCCATTCCCGATTAGTTATTTTCTGTTTATCACTTAATCTTTTGTGATAGCATTCCGGGCAGTTCTTAGGGGTTTGTCCGTTTACATGTATTGAAATAATTTGCTCGAAAGTTCTATTGTGAAGTAAACACTCGAATAATCCATACTTGTTATCTGATGACTTTCTGGCCAGAAACTTATATTTCTTGTCGTGCATCGCATCTGACATCTGCTGAATTTCCTGAGCGGGTTTAAGAAAGTGACTCATTCCTTTCTTGAATCTTCCATCACCGGTTCTTTCTATTTCCATTTTTATAAATTTTTAAGGTTAATGTTTGCTTAAAAGTTGAGATTTTTCGATGTCATATTCTTCCTCAGAGATTGCCCCGGAATTTTTCAAAGAGTTGAGTCTCTCCAGCATCTCATATTTACTTTCCTGACGATCATCTGACTTTCCGTGTACGATAATTGTCTGACCTTTGTTAGATCGCAAAAGAGACCAAATTAAAGCTCCTACCCAACCGATTACGGTCCAGCCTAGAAGAATATTTAAGGCCATCAAACCAATGAGGTTATGATGCTTCCTGAGAATTCCTATGACTGATGGGATAAAATACAGAAGCGCTGCAATGAACATCAGGACGGCAAACGGATTACCAGTGTCTTTAGGTGCAGCAATTAAAAAAGAATTTGCCTGGATTGTAGACGTGAAGAATGTTGCACTAAAAAGTGCAAGCTGAAATATTTTCTTCATAAAAATAAGTGTTTGTTGATACTGGTTCCTGGTATCGGATTAAAAATAACAAAGGCGTGGAACCGAAGCCAATCCGTGTAAGAGGTGCCGCTAAGAACCCACAATCCAGAAAGACTCAGCCCACGCCCCGTATAGGAGGCGCAGGCGTAAGTCTATCATGTCTGGATTGTATGAAAATTAGCGGCTTCCTTACACCAATATGATAGCTTACGCGATGCGTATATTTTAATGAGACAAAGATAAATTATTGATTTTTTATTTGATGATTTGATTTTAACATTAATTAAATTTAATTGTAAATTACTGTTTATCAATACTAAAAAATAAAAAACATATTAGATAATTTTATTTTTTACAGACTAACTTGAAAATAATATACAAAATAAAATTGATTAAATAAATATATTATTTTATTTGTTTTTAAATTTCTCTTTTAAAATCTGTTGAATAAAATAAGATCTGTATAGAACCCAGGATTTCAAAATAAATCTTAAAAACGTAATATATATATTATCTGTAGTTTATAAAAAACTATACTGGTACGGAAACATTATCCACTTTTTCCAACATAATTTTAAAATCATAAGTTCTTATAAAATGAACAAAATGGGCATAAAACTATTATTTTTCCCCTAATTATTTATCCTCAATCCTTTTTTTTATTATAAAAATAAAAACTTTATTTCAAATTAATATAATTAAGTGATCAAAAAATAAAAACAAAATATAACTGATTATTAGACTTTTAAAAGAAATCTAAAGTAACCTAATCGGAGACATTATCCAAAATTACGGAGACATTATCCAAAATTACGGAGGCATTATCTCAAAATACGGAGACATTATCCCTTTATTCGGAGCAAATATCCTTATTTACGGAAACATTATCCTAAATCTTCTCAAGAAGTGCAAAAACAGCCTTGATGTAATCCTCACCTTTCAGATTTATTTCAATTCTTCTTTTAAGATGCTTAGATAATTCATTGTACCCTTTAACCTCGTACAACTTTTTCATAACTCTAACCTGCTGATCATCAAGTACTCTTTGTTTTTTGAGGTATTTTAGTGCTCTTTCAATTTGGAGCTGATCAAGTGTCGGAAACTTTTCATCAATACCCACAGCATTCTGCGTATTGTAAATAATAAAGTGATAATTACCATCTTTATAGGAGTAGTTGAAACTAATATCATTAAAGTTGTCCAAATCAGCCTTTACACGCACCAAAAAATCTCTTTCAAACCGATAGTGACCCTCATACTTATGTACAGGAATAAAGAGCTCTTTTAGTAGCTGTGTGTATTCCTTAACAATTCCACCAAGCTTATTGAATTTTACAATCCACATTAGAAAACGGAGGGTATTATTAGTTGATGTATTAAAGGACAAATCTTTTTTGATAGAATAATACTGAGACATGTTCAAAAGATGTTGCATCACAGCTTTATCCATTTTGAAATAAATATTTTTCTTATTCCAGCTTGGTTCTAAGATGAAAGGAACTGCTTTATATCCGTTAATAGTGTCATCTTTTAGCCGTAACCAATTGATATTGGTCATATTAACCAAAGCTTCCTGGATCACTGAATTTTTCATTTTCCTTCCAGGATTCAGATCGTTGATAGATACAGAAAAATCGATAACTCCCTGATGGGCCCAACCTTCAAAATAATCATCAAACGACAATTGTTTGTTGTTAGGATCTGCAATTGGTGATTTCACCGTAATAAACATTGACTGTTCATCTTTGATTGCAGACAGTATCATTGTAATGATTCTCTGCTCAATAATAGAGGTTTCCTGCGAAATTAAAATTTCACGAAAATCGTTAGAAATGAGTACTTTCTTTCTTGGTTTTGAAGTTAGCATTTCTCTTTTTACAGCTGGTTGCGTTTCTTTTTTAGCCATGATTTGTGTTTTTATAATGGATGAGATCTTCGTTGAAATCCTTATGGACAGGCTGATGTATTGTAATTACTCTTTCTAAATCCCAAGCTCGCAACAGCAAACCTACAAAAAATTGAATTGATTCTAGCTCATTAGGAATTATGAAAAAATAAACATTTATATTTTCGGATAATGTTTCCGTAAAGTAAGATTGCGGTAGGTCTGTTTTGTCATCCAGACTGTATTTATTATTAGATTTTTTGAAAAACTGCAGAAGGATATTAATCTTTGTATTATTCATAATGCTCTGTAATTCAATACACACGTTGTTTTCCGATTTACGAATATTGGTGATTTCTTTTATAAAAGTTCCGGTTATATTCAGATTAAAATAGTTACCTGCAATATCATTATCATTTCCTAAAATTATATTTTTAAAATCATTCTTAAAAAAATAATCATTCAAAAGCTGAGCTTTCCTGAAACTCAGTTCTCCATTGGTAGAGCAGTATTGAACTGATTTTAATTTATAAATTTCGTAAAAACTTATCGCGTCAAAAGTGCTTTCAAAAATGGATAATGTCTCCGTATCTGGTAATTTATCAGAAAAAGTGAACCCTACCCTATTATGAGAATTCCTATCAAACCACTTCTTATTAAAGAATTCATTCTCCTCTGTTTGAATCCTGTTAATACCCACTATTTTTCCATTGATGTCCTTAAGGTAAAAACCTAGGCTCTCATTAGAATATGTCTTATAAGTAAAAAAAATATTCTTAAATAAATTCGACTCCAATGCTTTCGGAGAGAGTTTTCTAAAACCTGTAAGATATTTATAATGTTGATCTATTTTTTGGATAATGTGTCCGTATACTTTAAATTCTTTTTCTTCTGGTTGGCTATTAACTTCAAAATGACCAGCTTCTCTTTTAGGAATATATCTAATATTTCCTACACCCAAATAATTTTTCAGCTCCCGATTGATTTCCTCAGAAGTTGCGTCAGTATTTTGAAGAATTCTTTTCCTTATAAATTGGATAATGTCTCCGCTGTCTTGGGAAACAATAGAATAATACATTTTTACCCCGGTTTTTTCATGCTTAAAAAAACGGATAATGTCTCCGTGATTTCCATTTTTATCTGAAACATAAGCTTGCTTGTATCTATCAAAAGTATATAGACTTCCCATTTTGAACAAAAAATATTGCTCAATGTCTACTTCATTTTTTATTTTGTCCCAGTTAATCAGATAATTCATCAAGAATCTGCTTTAGATCTTCTTCCTCTTAATTTTTCATCCTCCCTAATGTAGTCAGGTCGCGGTTGGATATTGTCTCCGTACTTCTGTTTAAGTTTAGTGATACTTGATTCAAGCAAATCCCAATCTTTGAAATACAGATTACCCTCTACTACTTTATTGTAGGTAACATCTTTTATAAAATCAAAATACTGTCCTGGAATATATATCGTTGTAGTAGCATCATACACTTCATCAGAGTTTCTCTTTCTCCCTCCCTTTTTTGTTTTTTCCTGTTCACGGATAAAGTCGGGTCTTGGACTAATTGATTTATATGCTGGCATAATCAGTTCTAAAGATTCAATGATTGCTTCAGATTGATTATAAAAAATTTGTCGCTCTGCCGTAGCTTTATAAAAAACCAGATCTTTAATAAACTCCAACGAATCAGGCTTCAAAAATACCGTAAAAGTTCTTTTGCCCTGATCAATATTGATTTTCTTAGAATATGCTTCAGGTTTAGCCCTATTGCTTTCCTGTAAAGCAGCTCGAGCTTCAAGAATTTCTTTTTTTACAGGTCTTTTCTTTTCAACAGGTTTTAAATCTGAAATTTCAGTAATAGAATCAGCTTTTCCTTCAGAAGATTTTTCATCATTTAAATTCGTAGTATCTGGCTTCTTATCACTTTTTAAATTTTCTGATACAGTTTCAGCTACGGAGACATTATCCACTTTTTCATCAGTAGCTAACTTCTTCTCTTCCTCTTTTTCTCTTAGCGTCTTGAAGTTTTTAAATAAATTAGCTTTCATACTTTTTGATTTTAGATTTTATTTCTTTGACTAAACTTTTATAATCTTCTGCAGCTCTGCTTCCCATATTAATCTGAAAAATATTTTTTCCTTCCTGCTTAGCTTTTTCAATATTCATATCTTGTCGGATAAATGTTTTGAAAAAATAATCATTGGCATCTTTCTCCTGCTTAATCATTTCACTATACTTTCTGAAATTAACGGTATTAGTAAGAACTTTATTAAAAAAGAAACCTAAAAACTCCAATTTCGGGTTATGATTCTCTTTGATGTTCATAAAAGCAGGTAAAAGATTATCGATCCCGGCAAAAGAATATTGCTCAGCTTCTATTGGAGACATTACATAATCTGAAGCACAAAGCGCCATTTCACCTAAAGTAAGCTTTTTCATCAAAGGCCTGGGAGGACAATCAATTAATACATAATCGAAAGGCATCTGCTCTAATAAATTACCGAGATTTTTCTTCAGTGTTTCCCGAGTATAATTTTCTTCTTCTTCAAGTAGTGCATCACCTGCTAAAATATAAACATTAGAACTTCCGTGATGCTTTAATCTAAAATCTCCGGAGTTATCCAAGAAATTCCTTACAGTATATGAATAATCATCTTCAATACCGTATCCCATCGATAAGTTTTTTTGACTATCAAAATCGATAAGTAAAACATTCACTCCTTTTTTTTGTGCTAGTGCTGCGCCTACGTGAATTGCTGTAGTAGTCTTTCCTACACCACCTTTCTGAGTAATAATCGAAATAACCGACATAAATTAAATAATTACAATCATCAAATATAACAAATAATATTATTTATAAAATTATAAAATTCTATAAATAACAAAAATAATGTATTTTAAATATCCATTATATTTTCTATATTAAATCGTCCCACTATGAAAAACAGTGTAGTTTATTTCCAGTAAGAGTTCACTAATTATTAAATAATCCAAATAGCTGAAATAATCAAATAAACCAATTAATATATTTCGTGTGTTTTTATATTTTTGTTTATTTAATAAGATATATTTATAGAAAAAAGATAATATTTTAAATAAACTATTTTATAAAATTATATTATTTTGTATATTAATATCTACGAAAAATTATATTCTATAAATTTTCGAATAGCTACCTATTAGAAGAATCGCTTTAAAACCTCTCTAGATATTAAAATATAAAAATTAATTTATTTTACAAATCGTTTATATTTTATATATTATTAAATGTCTTTATAAATCAATCATTTACTTATTATGAAATTTAATTCTCTTAATTAAATAGCCTCCATCAAATTAGTCTCATAATTTTTAAACATTATAAAGATCTGTATTCATTATTCAACGTAATATGGTTTTAACCGAAACTTTAGTATTTTAGTAGATTTAAAAGGATTATAAATCCTTAATTATATAATACATACTTCAAAATGTCAGAAGAGCAGAAGAAAATATTAGAACAACAACTCTGGAATATCGCCAATACACTTCGTGGAAAAATGAACGCCGATGAATTTCGGGATTATATTTTGGGATTTATTTTCTATAAATATTTGGCTGAGAAAATGGAAATTTTCGCCAATTCTATTTTGAAGCAAGACAATATTCAGTTTAGAAATATCAAAGAAAATACATCGGAAGGACAAGAATATATTGAGGCTATTAAAGAAGAAGCCCTTGAAACATTAGGATATTTTCTCAAACCCTCTGAACTATTTAGTGAAATTGCGAAGAGAGGCAGCGGAGACATTGATACATTTATATTAGAAGATCTACAGAAAATTCTTATCAATATTCAGTTGAGTACAATGGGAACTCAAAGTGAAGAAGACTTTGACAATCTTTTTGAAGACATGGATCTTAACAGCACCAAACTAGGCAAGTCCGCTGAAGCACGAAATGCAATTATTGTAAAAGTACTGGTTCACCTTGATGAAATAGATTTTAAGCTGGAACATACAGAACTTGATGTATTAGGAGATGCTTATGAATATTTAATAGGCCAATTTGCAAGCGGTGCCGGCAAAAAAGCAGGGGAGTTCTACACACCGCAGGAAGTTTCAAAAATTTTAGCGAAAATTGTTACAACAGGTAAGAACAGACTCAAATCAGTATATGATCCCACGTGCGGCTCCGGATCTTTGCTTTTGCGTGTTGCACGAGAGGTAAAAGATGTCAACAATTTCTATGGACAGGAAATGAACCGTACAACTTATAATCTTGCCCGAATGAATATGATACTGCACGGAGTACATTATTTAAAATTTGACATCAAGCAGGAAGACACCCTCGAACATCCTCAGCATGAAGGCTTACTAGCTGAAGCAATTGTAGCAAACCCTCCTTTCTCGGCTAATTGGAGCGCAAGCCCTTTACATCTGACAAACGAAAGATTTAGTCAATACGGTAAATTAGCTCCTGCAGGAAAGGCTGATTTCGCCTTTGTACAACATATGATTCACCATTTAGCAGAAAATGGAACAATGGCCATTGTGTTACCACATGGTGTTTTATTTAGAGGTGCAGCAGAGTTACATATCCGTAAATATCTGATTGAACAGAAAAATTATTTGGATGCTGTCATCGGCTTACCTGTCAATATTTTTTATGGAACAAGTATTCCTACCTGTATTTTGGTGTTTAAAAAATGTAAGGAAGATCCCAATCATATTTTATTTATTGATGCAAGCAAAGAATTTGAAAAAGTCAAGAATCAAAACATGTTACGGGAAAATCACATCAGTAAGATTGTGGAAACTTACCGCAATAGGGAAGTGATTGAGAAATACAGTCACTTGGCTACTTTGCAAGAAGTGGCTGACAATGATTATAACTTGAATATTCCTCGCTATGTTGATACTTTTGAAGTTGAAGAAGAAATAGATATTAAATCTGTTATGAATGAAATTAAATCTTTGGAGACAAAACGTGCTGAACTTGACAAGGAAATAGATGTTTACTTTAAGGAATTAGGACTTGTCTTTTAATTTTTATCCTTAATGTTTTTAATAACGAAAATTTAATAATCGAGATGTCGAATAAAAAATTAAAAGTAGGTAACGTTCCTAATTTGAGATTTCCGGGGTTTGAAGGAGAGTGGGGAGTGAAGAAATTAGGGGAAATTGCAACTTTTTCAAAGGGGAAAGGAATTTCGAA
>NZ_FTOJ01000003.1 GCF_900156685.1 Chryseobacterium piscicola | reverse complement strand
CGCCATTTGTATAGCAAAGTCACTTTAATACCGAGTTCTCTGGCTAATTCTGATATATTATTTCTCTCTCTGCTCAATTGAACTGCTTGGGTTTTGAAAGCAGGATCATAAATTTTTCGTTCTTGTTTCATATCTTAAAATTAAGGTTTTATGCTTAACTTTAACTGGACGTTAAATTAGTATATCCAACAACTCGATGTATGTAAATAATGAAGATGTAAAAGATCGACCTCGTGTAAGTAATTTCTTTCTGGCAAAACAAATTAGACCTTCAGTTATAGCTTATTCTCAAGATTTGTCTCAGAAATATAAAAATAGAGATGAAGAAGTTAAAGTGCCTCTGTACATAGATTATATAAAGATTAATTTTATTGATCAGTTTGATATTAAAAATTATAATCAAAAATATTATGATGATTTAGGACTAGAAAGTGTTGAGTTTAGTAATTTTGGAGCTACAGGGCTATTCGCTATTATTGATAAAGAAAAATTTGGTGATTTCTTTGAAGAGCTTGATAACTTCGTTAATACAACACGAGGATTTATCCTTCGAGCTGGAAGACCTAGATTTATTGGTTATATAAAAAATTTTTCTTTATTAACTTCGAAAAATATTATACCCTATAATCTTGAAAGAGACAATGATATAGTTATTCTAACATTAATTGACTTACCAGTTGATGAGGATAAAAAACAGGCAATACTAAAGTCATTAGATTATTATCTTTTAGAACAAAAAATAGATTTTCTTTATGATGAAAAAAATGATAGAATAGAAGTCTATAATTCTACAAATGATGAAATTCTAAAAATTGTTCAGAATTTTGATATTATTTTAAGTGTAACGAATTCATTTAACAGAACGATTGGTCCATCGGAATTTAATACTGTTAAATTAAGCCAAGCTTTTGAAATTTCAAATTCTGATGAAGACCTACCAATTATTGCTATTCTAGATACTGGTATTAGTGCTAAAACACCTCTTAAAGATATTCTTATAAATGACGATTCATTTACTTTGGGGGGACATCCATTTGAAGATACTTGTGGTAAGGCTCGTCACGGGCACGGAACTGCTGTCGCCGCCTTAGCAGCTCTTGGAAAAACTAACCATATTAATGAGTTTGCGGGGGAAGTTTTAGCAGACGCTAAACTGCTATCAGTAAAAATTCTTGATCGAGATTCTGGAGCAATTTCTGAATCAAAATTATTAGAACTTTTGTACGAAGTTAAAAGAAAATATCCTTTAATTAAATTATTTGTATTGACAACTTGCTATGAGTTACCGAAAAAAACAAATGAGAAATATTCAGAATATACTTAAGCTTTAGATAATTTTGCTCACGAAACAGATAGTCTTATTTTTATATGTACAGCTAATAATTATGATTGTTTTGGTGATGTTACAAATTATGATTACTCTTATTTTGAAAATGAAAAATCAAATTTGTGTACTCCTGCGGATAGTATGAATAATATTATTGTTGGTTCAGCTTCAGATAATTTCTTTGAGGTTTGTCAAGATAGTGTATCTCCTTTCAAGGAGTTTCCAACTATGTATTCTAGAACAGGCCATTTCGTTCAAAAAATGTTTCTTTCAACAAAAAAAATTAACAAAAATCTTTTTAGACCAGATATTATTGAGTCTGGTGGAGACTTAGGTTATAATAGATTAAATGAAATAGACGAAATAGATCCTCCTGCTTTAAAACTTCTTTCGGCAGTATCTTCATTGGGATCATACTATAATATAGGGACAAGCTTTTCTACACCGTTAGTAGCAAATATTGCTGCCAAAATTCAAAAAAATTATTCTGAGTTAAAATCTCAAACTATAAAAGCTTTAATAATCAATAATGCGTCTACGGAGTTCATAAAATTTCCTGCTAATTTTGGACACTTAGTAAGTTCAGCGTCAGGCAATGGCTTAGTAAATGATGAAAAATCTGTTTTCTCTTCTGAAAATTCTGCTACCTTTATTTTAGAAGATGAAATTGGTGAAAACAAAATTAAAGTATATCCAGTCAATATTCCACGATACATTATTGAGGATAGAATGGGCAAAAAAAATGGAGTTTTACGTATTACAGCAACAATGTGTTTTAGTTTTTCTCCAATAAAGAACAATCAACTTTCATATTGTCCAATACATATTGCTTATTCATTCTTTAAAAATCATAATGCAGAACAAATTCAACTTAAGAATGAAATACTTAAATCAAATTTTAAATCGAGTTTGAGATGGTCACAAGACGGAAGGTATGTTTCAAAGCCTATACCATATTCTAATTCTCAAAAAATCTCATTTGTTGTGAATTGCGATGAATTGTTAAATGAAGATTATACAGTTAAATTAGCTATTCATTGTAAAGTCTCCAAACAAATTGTTGGAGGACTTCCGAATGATTATCCTTCTGAATTTCCATTTTCAATTGTTTTTAAGATTGAGGAAACAATTAAAGAAAACACGGGACAACTTTATGATGAATTAGTTGCAATAAATGAAGTAGAAGTATTAAATGAAGTAGAATTGGGAGAACTTGATATTGAATAAATTATTATCTAAATAAAGAATTTTTTTCTGATTCTATTAATCCATTCCATATATCAGTAGATATTTTTCCAGAGATACTATTTTCTACATCTTCTTTCGCAAATAAGCTTCTTTTAATAGCGTTTATAAGAGATTTTTGGATACTATAATATGATAAGCCAACACTATTCTTTATAATTTTGTTGGCTTTTAATTTATTATCAAAAGTAAATTTATCATTTTGTAAAGTAAGATCAATTAATTTCTTAACATCTTTTTCAGTAGGTAAAGAAAACTCGATGATATTATCAAAACGTCTTAGTAATGCATCATCGATCATATCTTTTTGATTCGTTGCCGCAATAACAATTGTGCTTTGCGGCAGATAATCGAAAAGTTGTAGAATTGTATTAACTACTCTTTTCATTTCGCCGTGATCTTGTCCGTAATCTCTAACTTTTCCTAAACTATCAAATTCATCTAGGAAAATAATACAATCTTCTACGGATGCTTTTTTAAATAGTTTAGAAAGATTTTTGCTTGTTTCGCCAAGCTTAGATGAAACAATGGCACCTAGATTAATAACTACAATTAATTTGTTTAATTCTCCAGCAATAACGTAAGAAGCAAGTGTTTTTCCGCACCCTGATGGTCCAAAAAGAAGAAGTTTATTAGAAACAGGCAGATCAAATCTTTGTAATAAATCAATTTTTTGATGTTCCTCAATGAAATACTTTAATTCTTTAGAAACGGTTTCCTCACTAATTATGTTTTCAAGATTATAATCAGACGTAACTTTTTCTAAAATCAGATCTGAAATTTCTCGATCATCAACTTTCTGAAAATAAGAATCTGTTCCAACTTTTGTAAGCGCATTACTCTTTTGCAATCTAATAGAATCCTTTAAGATTGATTGTAATTGAATTGCAAAATTAAGTTTTTTACTTTTTTTTGAATGCTCTATTAATTCGCTAAGTACAGATAAAAGCCCTTCTTGGTCATTCTGTAGACCAAATTTTGCTATGTCTTTTATGTACTCTTGTTGGCTCATTTCTTAATTTTGTTGCAAATATAATGCTTTTAGTATCATTTAGTATCCAAGCTTTATTTACTTATCTTAAAGATAATGTTTTTTTCTAACATACACACTGCTTTATATCAGATAGTTATAGTAATGCAATAAAGAAAGCTATAAAAATTACTGTATACAAAAAAATCTAAGTTTTATTGCTCACACATTACTGTTTTCCTCTTTTTTCTTCTAAAAGCAGTTTGTATATTTATAAATTGATGTTTAATAGCAAATTTTATATCTAATAATATTAGCAAAAGAATACTACTATGTTAAGAATTTATTGTGACACAAATATATTTTCTTTGATAAAAGAAACTCACCCAGCATTTAATGCCAGTTTGAAGCAGGTTATGGATGAATTAAATAATATAATGCTATATACCTTCTCTTTTGCGCATTTGGAAGATAAAAGTAGAACTAAAAAAGAGCATATTCATCTAGCTGAGGATGATTTGAAAAGAATGGAAATGTATGTAAAAGATAATTATTTTTCTTACGAAGAAAATGATAAAATGACGCACTTCTTTTTAGCGACTCCTTTAGAAGCATTCGAAGGGATAAATTTTGATACCTATAATGAGGTACTTCAAAACGGTTTTGATTACACATCATTATTAACAGATTTAGATGACGACGAAATAAGTAGGCCTTTTACTTTTATGATGAAATCTTTACTTGATATGTCTGTGATTAATCCGAGAATTTCTATTGCAAATGACGATTCTCAATCTGAAAAGTGGTTAGATAAATTTTATCCACAAGAAGAAAATGTAACTTTTGGAGAGTTAATAAATAAGATGATGGGGTTTGGAAATCAGTTTCTTAATAATAGTTCTGAAATAAAAGAAATTAGAAAATATTTAGAAGAGTATTTAGATAGGGATGATTATAGTTTTGAAAAATGGGGGATTGAATTTGATAAAAAATTTTCGGATACTCAAATTAAAATGTCTTTTTCAGAATCGATGGAAAAGGTATTTAAGATTAATTCTAATTATACAGATTATGATAAATTTTTACTTTATTATTGTTCGTTGGAACTCTATAATGTCACAAAGGAAAAGAGTTCAGGAAAAACAAAATCATTTAATTTCAGAAGTTTACAAAATGATGCTAAACACGCTTGGTATGCATCTTTTTCTGATTATTTAGTTAGTGATGATAGAGGATTATTAATGAAGGCCTATATAGCGTATCGTTATTTTAAAATTCCTACAAGAATTTTGAGCATTACTGAATTTATTAATATGAAAACTCAATTTTTAAATCAGGAAGAAAATAGTAAGGCTTTTATAGAAACCTTAAAATATGAAGTGAAAAAAAGTCTTGTTTTAAAAGGAGAAACATTTAGTGATACTAGTAAAATAATAAAACCAACACATAATTTTTTCAACTATTTTAATCGTATAAAAGAAGATAGCAAGATTGTAACTCTTTTTTGTGAGCGAACAGCTAAAACTAATAATCTGATGTATCGAGAAATAGAACTTTTGATAAATAAACTAATTAACCTTTTCGGTGTTGATATCAACAATAAAGGTTATTTTGATTTTGATAAAGAAATTAAAGAAAATGAGGGTTACTTGAGAGTTTGGAAGTTGGAGGATTTGACAATTAAACTTTGGAATGCAAGAGTAACTGCAGGTACCACTGCTTGTCTGGATTTTATATTAAAGTAATTGGATTGCCCACCTTTCCCCAGCAAATAACATAATTTGGGATTGTGTTACATGCTTTCCTTACAACAGGCATAGCCCTTTTGCGCCGTTGCCCTACCAACGCTACCGGCAGCATAATATCAATACCTATCTGAAACAGAGTTGAATAATTTTATTCATTTTATAGATGTAAAAACTCATAGTCTTTGCTAATTGCTTTACCGCTATTATTACCAAAAGCTAATTAACTTGTTTTTTGTCAAATATTTCAATTTACAAAAAATAAGTATAATGATTTATTTTCTCATATCCTTACTACGACTTATCACGGGATTTTTAAAATATCCCAATTCTTCCTTAGCTTCTGCTATTTTTTCTAACATTTCACCATTTAATTCCGGAATATCCAAATAAGCAATATCAAATATATGTTGCTTTTCAGGGCTTTCGCCGATTGCAATACCAATAACTTTTGGAGCATTTTTATTTTCCATTCGTGCAATCAAACACCTTAGCTGTAGTTCCTTTTCTTTGTTTTCCCAGTTTTTAGGGCTTAAAGGCATAAATACATAAGAATGATCACTGCCTTTGTAGGGTGGTAGCATTCTGCCTTTCAATTTCTTTTGTATGGCATCGATAAAAGTCATTCCTAACTCAATTCTGTTAATTCTTGGTTCTAATGTGATTATCCTTGTTGCCTTTTCTAAGTCAGACATCATTTCAGAATTTCCTTTATCAACAATATGGATTTTATGTAGGTGCGATACAATTTCATCCCATATAAAGCTTTGTGGAATTTCTCTTTGCCAGTATTTATATTCTTCGCTTTCGATGTATTCTTCCCACATACCATCATCCAGCATAACGCTGTCAGGAACAAAATCAAATTTCAATTCTGTAGTAAGATAGAGTGCAAGAAAATCTATTTCTCTTGGTACAGAAACAATCTTGTTTGACAGAAAATCTTCTTTTGCTTTAAGATAATTTACAAAATCTGTAATGGTATCCAATTCTTTTAAAACTGTAAAAGTAGAAGGCTCGTCAAATACGTGTACAAAGCCATTCCCGAAATTTCCGTTATCTAAAGGGAATTCATTTTTACCGCCAAAAGCAATCGCAATTCTGAATATCTCTCTGTCTGAATGTGGTGGTAATTGAATTTTTGTAATCTTATCACTCAGCGTTATTTCGTTTACAGTTTTAAGAAATCTTTCAGCACCATATATTTGGTCAATTGAACCAAGGATAGCTTTCTTTTGCCATCTTTCATACTGAATGTTTTCATCCGAATGCTCTGAAACCTTAATGTCCTTGATTGAAATAATTACAATGGTGTTATTACAAACCACCAAAACATCACACAGTTCTTTATTTTTCTTTCCTAAAGGACTTGCAAAACTCCAAAAAGGCAGAAAGGATTTTTCGCATAATTCAGATACGAATTTTTCAGATGGTGTCATTTTATTACTTTTTCCTATTATTGGTTTTCAAAATATTATTTCGATAGCTTGTATAAGGTTTCATTGTTCCATCGGGCAATATTTCTTCCGCTTTAACCTTTGCTATAATCTTTTCTGGTGCATCAATTTTATTTAGAAAAATTTTAATTCCGGTTACGGTTTGTGCACCATTATAAAAGGTTTTTCTTCTACTTATTTTTAAACCACTCTCTAAAACAATACCTAAAATTTCTTCAATGATGTTCTGAAAATCTGATTGAGACGAAAAGGTTAAATCATCTATATACCTTGTGTAAGTAATGTTGTGAGCATTACAAAGCTCAATAAGTTTATAATCCGTTCTTAAAAAAACAATATTTGAGATGTGTGTACTTGTAGGCGTACCCTGGGGCAATTCTCCTTTCCAGGTTGTCAATCTGGTTATGTAAAAAGCACATTGAGCATTGAAGCCTAATTCAAGAAATGTTTCATATATTTTCTTCGCAGTTATTGACGGATAAAAGTCCTGCAAATCGGTTGTAAGTATATATTTCTTTCCTTGATGCGGTTTGGCATTTGTGATATTGCTTCGCTTTTTAACACCGCCGTGTACATTTTCAGGTAACTCAATTACAGCAAGAACACGGTCTTTGATTTGCTTCTGAATGGCTTTTAAAGGAGCTTTTGATGGTCTAATTGCTCTCTGTTTAATAGTACCGTCCTTGTATGTTTTAGGTTGATTGGTTTTCTTATCAACTTTTACCTCGTACCATTCCCTATAATGACTATCAATATTTTTGACAAACTCATCTAACTCCTTTTTTGATTTGCCAATAATTGATGGGAAATGTAATTTACTTCTCAACTCTGAAGAACTCATTTATCAGAGATTTTACGGATGGGTTAATAATTTCGAATGCTTTTCTTTTTTCTGGAGAAATGTCATCTTCATTAAGTGATAAATAGAATAATATAGGTAAGGGCAAATCAAGATTTTTACTTATCTCTTTTAGCGTAGATAAATTAGGCTCTTTAGCATTGTTTTCTATCTGAGATAAATAAGTTTGAGTAATACCACAACTATCAGCAAACTCTGTTTGAGTTTGCCCTCGTTGTTTTCTAATGTCTTTTATAACTGTACCTAAATTCATTTTAGTTGATGTTAAATGGAAAAATTTAAAGGGTGCCGAAAACGTGATTGTTGTATAATCTGTATCATAATTCAGTAGCATTAAATTAAAAACTTAATAATCAGGTCGATGATGTCGGCAATTTCCGTTTGGTACTGCTTATCCGTCAATCCTTTCTTTGTTCTTAATCTATTCAATTTTGCAACTGCATCGTTCAATAAATTAACGTCACTCTCCGAAAGAGAACACTGGTTCTGTAGGATGGTTTGTAATGATGTTTTCAAACCATCGATGTTTTGAAGTCTTTTTAACCGAGACATAAAAAATAAGATTTTAAAGTTAATGGGGCATTATTGCACCCTGCTTATTTTACAATAGCCCATTACTAAATGCGTAGACAATGTTCTCTATACACCACTTTAAAATCCCTGCTTCCTATCAATAATAAAATAAGAAACATTCAAATCAATTTAATTAATATCAAATCATCTAATATCCTTTCTCCTTGCATCAGTTATTGGCTGATTGGGGATTGAGGCATTTCGAGGACAGACAAGAGGATTGACCCGAAACCCCATAGGGGTTGTTTAATGAATTAAACAAAAAATATAAAGCTCCACTTAGTAATTAGCTTTCAAAACATATTTTCAAAGAACTATGATGCAAATATATAAATTATTTCTGACAGTTAATAAAAATGAAAGAAATATTTCAAAAAAGATTAAAACTCAACCATAGTCTATCAGGTCACGAAAAAATGTAGCTTTAGTAAAGTGTCCAGTGTATAAGTTTAATGCCTTGTCCCATATTTTAAGCTTTTCAAAGAATTATAGGAGGCAAAAATGATGCAGATAGTAGTCTTTTGCCAGTTCCTCCAGCCAATACACAGACAAGCTGTATATCCGCTTCCGTCACCGCGCACAGTCGTATTCCGTGCTGATGAAAATTACTTTTTGTCATAGCTTCCAGCATCATATCTTTTTCATCCAATACGAAAAAGCATTTTCTTTCAGCACTCCATACCACTGTTTTTCGAGCCGCCTGTCAGGATTAGCTATCCAAAGAAGTTGTTCTGCTTATTGATATTTTGGTATGCATCATTTTTGTGCGAGTTTTTTACCCTAATTAATTTCAGAAATCACGCTTTCTTCCCAAAATCAGATCATCAATTTCAAAATCAAATTTATCATATAGATCTCTGAAAGAAATTTGCTCTTCAAACAATGCTTTCTCAACTGCAAATTCACGATACTTATTTAATATTCCACCTTCTAAAAATACACACACTGAACTTTTGTTGTGGTCAACAGAATATTGTACATCTTTTACCCAAAACGTTGTCCATCCGGTTTTGGCTTTAAATTCAAAAGTTTCATAAGCTCTCGGAATTGCCGGAAGTGTCAGCCAAAAAGAACAATAGCCATCATAATAACGTATGTAGAGTTCTACTTGGATTCCTTGTTCTGCATAGAATAAATCCGGATAATTTTCATTGAGTTCTAGGATTCCGTCATAAATCTCCTGTAACCATTTAGAAATCTTTGCAGAAGGATATCCACTCAGTTTAGAAATTTGCGTAATGGTAAGATTGTCATTTGACCTACAATAGTCCTTTTCCAAAATCCATTTCAGAAAATCATTATATCCTTTTCCATTGTTTTGGGATAGTAATATTTCCGACCATCTAGACATATTCTGCAGGCAATGTAAATACTCTTGGGTAGAAGCCTTATGAATAAATTTGGGGCGTTCTTTTTTCCTTGGCATTTTATTTTAAAGTTAAGTAAATCGGTAGACAAAAAATAAAAAAAGCAAAGCAAGTTAGGAGGCTTCCCAATCCAGCCGTTATATTGTGTAAAGGTCAAGCCCTGCGGGTTTATAGGAAAAAGTTTTTTCGTATAAAATATACGCAAAAATTTTTTCCTATAAACCTTGACACAATTCGCCGCCCCTTACAAAAGTGCTTTATTTTTTTCGGTTTTTTCTTCGTTTCTTTTAGAAATATTTCAATTGAGAATTTCAGGGGAAAAGAGAGAAGGATTAAATTCTTGGTTTAAAATCTAAAAAGCCTGTTCAAATTTTGGACTTTTTACTTGCAGATTTGAGCAGAAATTTCTACTTTTACTACGTAAAATTTTTATAATGGATTTTACCGCTTTTTGCAAATGCCCTATTTAAGGCCTTTCACAAGATGCTACAGCGAAACGCTTATCAATAAAAGGACGAGAAGAAGTTACAAAAACCCTCTCTCTCCGCAAGTTGAGAAACTAAAAAACATCAAAAGCCTTTAAATAGTGATATTTAAAGGCTTTTTTGTGTTTATGATATATCACAACATATCATTACGATACAATTAAAAAGTGAGTAGTGAAAAATACAGAAAGTACTTAGTTAATTATATTTTTAAAAAAAACATAAATATAGAACAGATAAATTGTAGAATAAAAAAAATAGCAACGTCTTCAGTGAATCTCAATTAGCTAACAGTAATTAATCCACAGTTCTGTAAACTTCAAAATCTACAAACAGTCTATTTAGAAGCTTATAATCTTAAAAATTTTTCTTCGTACGTTTACTGAAATTACCAACATTGAATAAATTAATCTTCATAACAATCAAATCAGGAATGTTTCAGAGGTAGATAAATTTAAAAGCTTGAAATTTTTAAATTTTTCCTACAACCAAATTAATGATATGAGCGATTCTAAGTTTTCTAAAAATTTAAAATAACTAGAACTTCGGAAAATCAACAGAGCAGGCATTTCAGAATCTATTCTACATTTAAAAATATTGACTTTTTGAAAGTAGGAGAAAATAAAATCACCAATATTTATTTCTAGATTATCCGCCGACCCTTTTGGTCTTGAAGCCCATTTCTTTAAGGATATTCATTATTTTATCACGGTTGTCGCCTTGTATAATGATCGCTCCATCCTTTTCAGACCCGCCAATCCCCAAGGTAGTTTTTATTTTTTTTGAGATTTTTTTCAAATCTTCTTCACTGCCTTCCCAGCCCTCAACTACAGTTACAGGCTTTCCATTTCTTCCTTTTTTTTCAAATTTACATACCAAAGGTTCTTTTTGCTTAAAGGCTTCTTCTGGCATTTCAAAATCCTGCTCTTCGTGTGCAGGGAAAAGGTTTTTTAGTTGGTCTCTTAAATCCATAAGACAAAATTAAAAAAAATAATCCTGGTAAATATTGAATTATTATAAGTTCGGGTAATAAATTATTTTAAATTTAATCATAATTTATAAAAGTGAAAAAAAATAGTTATAAGTAGAGTTTTTAAGAACTACAAGTTTATTTTATTACTTGAATCTAAGATGCAAAACTGCCTCTTAGTATTATTTTAATAAGTTTTACGCATATTTATCAATTTACTAAATTGTATTAAACTTATTTATCTTCTATAGCTTTGTTTTTTAAAGGCTTACAATTAATTCAGATCAATTAGATCTTTTATGATTATTTCAAAATTCAAAAACGACTGGTTTTATCAAAATTTAAACATCATAAATTCTGATTTTCATTTATAAATAGATAAATTTGTTTGTTAAAATTTTCGAAGAATGTCAAAAAAAGCAATATTAGCAATCCTTGACGGATGGGGAATAGGCCTGAAACCAGAAGTTTCGGCAATAGAACAAGCCAACACACCGTTTATGGACAGCTGTTTCCAAAAGTTTCCTCATACAACTCTTGAAGCAAGTGGTCTTGCCGTAGGTCTTCCTGTAGGACAAATGGGAAATTCAGAAGTTGGTCACATGAATTTAGGTGCCGGAAGAGTAGTTTATCAAAACTTGGTAAAACTCAATATGGCAGTAGAAAACGGAACTCTTGGTCACGAAAAAGCAATTGTTGATGCTTTTGACTACGCTAAAAGAGAAAATAAAAATATACACTTCATCGGTTTGGTTTCCAATGGTGGTGTGCATTCACACATCAATCACTTAAAGGGTCTTTTAACAGCTGCTAAAAATTTTGGTTTAAATGAAAATGTATACGTTCATGCATTTACAGATGGCCGCGACTGTGATCCTCATTCTGGATTAGGGTTTATTACCGAGCTTCAGCACCACATGTCTGAAACAACAGGAAAACTGGCATCTGTTATTGGAAGATATTTTGCAATGGATAGAGACAGAAGGTGGGAGCGTGTAAAACTCGCTTATGATGCTATGACTGAGGGAGTGGGAGTTTTCACGACTGATGTACTGTCTGTAATTCAGCAATCGTATGACGAAAATGTAACTGACGAATTCATCAAGCCTATTATTTTGACCAAACAAACGCAGATTGGAAATGTAGTTCCAGTGGCAAAAATTATCAACGGTGATGTTGTTATTTGCTTCAACTTCCGCACAGATCGCGGACGTGAAATCACTGAAGTGCTTTGCCAGCATGATTTCCCTGATTATCAGATGAAAAAACTAGATTTATATTATGTTACACTTACCAATTATGATAAAACGTATCAAAATGTAAAAGTAGTTTTTGATGAAGATATTTTGAGAGAAACGATGGGCGAAATATTGGAGAAAAACGGCAAAACACAAATCAGAATTGCCGAAACAGAAAAATATCCTCACGTTACTTTTTTCTTTAGTGGAGGAAGAGAGGAAGAATACCATGGTGAAAGAAGATTGCTTTGCCCGAGCCCAAAAGATGTCCCTACTTACGATTTGAAACCTGAAATGTCTGCGTATGATATTACCAATGTCATTTTACCTGAACTAAAAAGTAAGTCTGCAGATTTTATATGTTTAAATTTTGCCAACACAGATATGGTAGGTCATACTGGGGTTTTTGAAGCCGCTGTGAAAGCTGCCGAAACAGTTGATAAATGTATAGAACAAGTTGCCACAACTGCTTATGAAAATGGTTATGCTGTTTTCATCTTAGCAGATCATGGGAATTCTGATATGATGAAAAATGCCGACGGATCGCCGAATACTCAGCACTCAACTAATTTGGTTCCTTTAATCGTGATGGATAAAGACCACGAGTGGAGCCTTACCCCCGGAAAACTAGGTGATATAGCACCTACGATATTGAAAGTAATGGGGATTGAAATTCCTGCAGTAATGACAGGAAATATTCTTGTAAATTAAAAAAATAACAACAATATAAGCGGATATGAACCGTTGTACAAATAGATGTATTTGATGATAATCATCATAAGGATACTTTTATTATGTTACAAATAATAAATTAAATCATATCTTTGCAATTCATATAAATCAATTTAGAATGTATCAAAGCTTGGTAAGGAAAGAAATAATGGGAATTTTGGAAAAAGAAGTAGGCTCTTTTCTAGAAAAATTTTTAACCCCTATTGAAAAGATTTGGCAGCCTTCAGACTACCTTCCGGACCCCTCAAGTCCAGACTTTAAATACGATTTAGAGGAAATCCAAACTTTTGCTCGCGAAATGCCTTATGATTTATTTGTAACGCTTATTGGAGACTGCATTACAGAAGAAGCACTTCCTTCTTATGAGTCTTGGTTAATGAGTGTTGACGGAATTGATCAAGAAAAAAGTGGACCAAGCTGGGCAAGCTGGATAAGATCATGGACGGCTGAAGAAAACAGACACGGCGATTTACTCGGGAAATATCTTTACTTATGTGGTAGAGTAAACATGAGACAAGTAGAAATTACTACCCAATACCTAATAAGTGATGGTTTTGATATAGGAACAAGCATGGATCCTTACAGAAACTTTATATATACTAGCTTTCAAGAGACAGCCACTAACGTTTCTCATAGAAGAGTAGGTACTTTAGCGAAGCAATCTGGAAATGGTAAATTAGCAAAAATGTGTGGTGTAATAGCGGCTGATGAAGCAAGACACGCAAAAGCATACAAACATTTTGTTGCGAAAATTTTAGAATTAGATCCTTCAGAAATGATCTTAGCATTCGAAGATATGATGCGTAAGAAAATTGTAATGCCAGCTCACATGATGAGACAATCTGGGCAGGCTGCAGGCGAACTTTGGGGGCATTTCTCAGATGCTGCACAAAGATGTATGGTATATACAGGACAAGATTATATCAACATCATGAAAGATCTTCTTGATGAATGGAAAATTGAACACATCACTGGTCTTACCGAGAAAGCCGAAAAAGCTCAGGAATATTTAATGAAACTTCCATCGAGACTTCAGAAAATTACTGATAGAATTTCTACCCCAGATCTTCAATTCCAATTCAGTTGGGTAAAACATTAAATAAAAGTTTAACTATTTTATCAAAATACAGTGTTGCAGTAATGTAGCACTTTTTTATTTTATTTAGTATCTTTGCAGAGCATAATGATACATAAAGATGAATAATAAAAAAATTGCAGTAGATTTTGACGGAACAGTTGTAGAAGATGCCTATCCATCGGTAGGTAAAGCTAAAATTTTCGCATTTGAAACCCTGAAAAAACTACAGTCTGAAGGCTATAGATTAATTCTTTGGACGTACCGTCATGGGCCCGCTTTAGAAGATGCTATAGAATTCTGCAGAAAAAACGGACTAGAATTTTATGCCGTAAACTCAAGTTTTGAAGGTGAAGTTTTTGATTCTGCTACGCAATCAAGAAAAATTGATGCCGATTGGTTTATTGATGACCGAAATATTGGCGGCTTTCCTGGCTGGGGAGAAATCTATAATATTATCACTGATAGAATAGAGTTCCGTGTTGAAGGTGGTGAAGTTTTAGCCTATTCAAAACTTAAAAAAGAAAAGAAAAAAGGACTTTTCTGGTAAGAAATCCTATGTAACAATTTACCAATATAACAATCTATCAATCAGCCATTGTTACACTGATACACTTTTAGATTGCTACATTTATAGAATTAATGATTCATTTAAAAAATATAGACGAACTTCGTCTAATGAAAGAAAGCGCAAGGTTGGTTTCCAAAACTTTAGGAATGATTGCTAAAGAAATTAAACCAGGAATTACAACGCTTTATTTAGATAAATTAGCTCATGATTTCATCAAAGATCATGGCGCAGAACCCGCATTTTTGGGATATGGAGGTTTTCCGTATTCACTCTGTATATCGCCTAATGATCAAGTGGTACACGGTTTTCCAAGCAAGGAAGAAATTAAAGAAGGCGATGTGCTTTCTGTAGATTGCGGAGCTATCCTCAACGGTTTTGTGGGAGATCACGCTTATACATTCGAAATTGGAGAAGTTGCCAGTGAAACAAAAAAATTACTGAAAGTTGCCAAAGAATCTTTATACAAAGGAATAGAGCAATGTGTAAGAGGAAAAAGAATTGGTGATATTTCTTATGCAATTCAAAATCATTGCGAAAAACAAGGTTATGGTGTGGTAAAAGAATTGGTGGGTCATGGTGTTGGAAGAAAAATGCATGAAGATCCGCAAGTTCCTAATTACGGTAGACAGGGAAGTGGAAAAGTCATCAAAGATGGTTTAACAATTGCCATTGAACCCATGATTAACCTTGGAACTGAAAAGGTGAAATTTCATAATGATGGATGGACAGTTACAACATTAGACAACAAACCTTCTGCGCATTTTGAGCATGATGTTGCTGTAATCAACGGTAAACCAGTACTTTTGTCTACTTTTCAATATATATATGATGCATTGGGAATTGTGAGTGATGAAGAGAAGGCTTTTCAATTGGATTTTTAATGAAAAAACTTACCAAACTTTTACTCAATAAAATCCCAAGACCCATGCTTATTCAGATGAGCGTTTGGGCACGTCCGTTGATATATCAGTTCTTTAAAGGCGATAAATTTTTTGACCCTATTGACGGTAGATCTTACAGGAAATTTCTTCCTTACGGATACGGAACTCAGCGTGAAAACGCTTTGTCTCCGGGAACTCTGAGCCTAGAGAGGCACCGTCAGATGTTTCTTTATCTTCAGAACGAGACAGAATTTTTTACCAGAAATTATAAAGTTCTCCACATTGCTCCCGAACAAGAGTTTTTGAGAAAATTCAAAAAAATGAAAAATCTAGAGTATATTTCTGCAGATCTTTTCTCGCCTATTGTAGATGTAAAAGCAGATATTTTGGATCTTCCCTTTGCAGATGAGAGTTTTGACATTATTTTCTGTAATCATGTTTTGGAACATATTCAGGATGATGCAAAAGCAATGAGCGAATTATATCGTGTGATGAGACCTGGAGGATGGGGGATTTTGCAGGTTCCGATGAAAAATTCACTAGAAAAAACCTACGAAGATTTCACCATTACAGATCCTAAGGAAAGACAAAAACATTTCGGGCAGTACGATCATGTTCGCTGGTATGGTATAGATTATTTTGACAGATTAAAAGAGGCTGGTTTTGAAACTGAAATTAATTTTTACTCACAACAGTTTTCTGATGAAGAAATCAATAAATACGGTTTAAGAAAAAACGAAATTTTACCGATAGTTCTAAAAAAATAAAAAACGGCTTCAGATTTTGAAGCCGTTTTTCTTTTATGTTTCGTGTATTTTATAATTAAAATTAATGTGAAACTGCCTTCAATCCAATTACAGAACCAATCAATGTACATATAAAAAATATTCTCCAGAAGCTTGCGGGATCTTTAAAGATGAAAATTCCTACCAATGCAGTTCCTACAGCTCCAATCCCAGTCCATACAGCATAAGCGGTTCCGATAGGTAATGTTTCTGTGGCTTTGATGAGCAACAGCATACTTACCGTTAAGCAGAATAAAAAACCGCCAAACCACCAGTACATCATGTTTCCCGAAGTTTCTTTTACTTTTCCGAGACATGATGCAAAAGCAACTTCAAACAATCCTGCGATGATTAAAATAATCCAGTTCATTTTAAAAAATTTATGATGTAAAATTGATATTTTAAAATCAATTAAAATTTTACAATTGTTAAAAAATACTGATTAGAATTCTCAATCATCAATCGCATAATCACTCAATTTTCACACTGTAAAACTCTTCATACGCCTCAGTTCACTTTATCTCTGCCCTAATTCTGCTTAAAGTCACCTGCGACATTCCCAGATAAGAAGCGATATGCCCCAGCTGAATTCTTTGCAAAAGATAAGGTTTGTCTTTTAGTAAATCTTTATAGCGCTCAAGAGCCGTTTTGTATTGTCTAGAAATAATTAATTCCTCAGTCTTTACCAGTTCACGTTCTGCAAATTTCCTTCCCCAATTGGCAATATGAATATCCTCATTAAATAACAACTTCAGCTGAGAAGTTTCTAGCTTATACAATTCGCAATCTTCTAAAAGCTCAATACTTTCATAGCCAGGTTTTCCTTCTACATAGCTTTTCATAGATACTATTGGTTCGCCTTCCGTACCAAACCAGAACGTAATATCATTATTTTCTGAAGAAGTGTAGGCTCTGGCAATACCTTTCTTTAAAAAATAAATATAAGGCACCACTTTATGGGCTTCCATCAAACAAAACCCTTTAGAATATTTTCCTTTTGAAATATGTAGCTTCAGATTTTCTCTAGAAGATTCTGGAAGTTGGTAAATTTGATTAAGAATTTCGTCAATATCCATAAATAAATTATATTTAGCAAAAGCTTTTTGTTGAAAATGCGTTTTTTAATACTTGCTTTTTTATTGAAAAGGCTTTTTTTACCCTCTTCAATATACTTGCTGCTAAAACCTCAGTTTAATCTAATGTTTTAAACATGTATTTCATTCAAAAATAAACTTTTTTGAACATCTAATTTTAATAATCATCAAAACACCAATTTTGTTTTTAGTAACTTTGCCAATCGTAACAAAAACGAATTAATTTTTTTATATGCATAAAGCAGGATTTGTAAATATCGTTGGAAAGCCAAATGCCGGAAAATCTACCCTTCTAAATCAATTGATGGGAGAGAAATTGGCTATAGTAACACAAAAGGCCCAAACAACTAGACACAGAATTTTTGGAATTTATAATGAAGAAGACCTACAAATTGTATTTTCTGATACTCCCGGAGTTTTAGATCCAAAATATGGTTTGCAAGAAAAAATGATGGATTTTGTGAAAGACTCATTGCAAGATGCAGACGTTTTTCTTTTCATCGTAGACGTTACCGATAAAGCCGAACCATCAGAATTTTTAATTGACAAATTAAATAAAATTCCAGTTCCGGTTTTATTATTATTAAATAAAATAGACCAAACCAACCAAGAAGGTTTAGAAAAAATAGCTACCGAATGGCACGAAAGGATTCCTAAAGCTGAAATTCTTCCTATTTCGGCACTCAATGCTTTTAACCTTGATATTATTTTGCCTAAATTAAAATCAATGTTACCAGAGAGCCCGGCTTACTATGATAAAGATATGTATACCGATAAACCTGAACGTTTCTTCGTTAATGAAGCCATCAGGGAGAAAATTCTTTTGAATTATGATAAAGAAATTCCATATTCTGTAGAAGTTGTTACAGAAATGTTTAAAGAAAAAGAAGGTATTATCTTTATTGATTCTATCATTTACGTAGAAAGAGACACGCAGAAGGGAATCATCATAGGGCACAAAGGTGAAGCCATTAAAAAAGTAGGAACTGAAGCAAGAATAGATTTAGAAAAGTTTTTTTCGAAAAAAATTCATTTAAACCTTTTTGTGAAAGTAAAAAAAGACTGGAGAAAGAACGACAGAGATTTGAAGAATTTTGGATATAGATAGACTAAAAACCTAATATTCATCGTCGAATTAAAAGATTTTTGCTATCTTTAAACTAAAATTTTCAAGTCGATGAGCTATCAAAATTTAAAATCTAATCCACTTATTTTCGATATTGTCTTGCTTATTGTAAGATTGTTTATAGGATTTGCCATGATTTCACACGGATTTCCTAAACTTCAAGATTTAATTGATGGTGTAGATAAACCATTCTTTGATTTTATTGGTTTAGGCCCGGAAATCACTTTATCATTAACAGTTTTTGCAGAATTTGTTTGTTCAATATTTATTATTTTAGGATTATTTACAAGAATTGCTGCAGGAATTCTGCTTTTTACAATGTCAGTTGCAGCATTTGTGGTACATGGAGCAGATGATTTTGCGAAAAAAGAAGCCAGCTTACTTTATCTTTCAATTTATACAATTATTGCCACGGTAGGAGCAGGAAGATTTTCGGTTGATGGTATGATTGAGAAACGAAAACGAACTTCAGATTGGTAAAATAATAGACATAAAATAGAAATCCCGAAACTTAAAAATTTCGGGATTTTTTATGTGTATTTTTTTAGATTTTAAATTCTCAAAAGAGTTTAAAATCTAAAACATCATATCTCAAATCAACTAAGACAGTTTCTGAGAATCTGCAACAAACTGAGCCAATCCGCTATCTGTTAAAGGATGTTTCAACAAACTCAAAATCGGAGGAAGCGGAGAAGTAATAACATCTGCACCAATTTTTGCACAATCAATAATGTGCATTGAATGACGGATAGAAGCCGCTAATATTTCGGTTTCATACATATAATTATCAAAAATTAATCTTATTTCTTGGATCAAATTCAGACCGTCTGTAGAAATATCATCCAACCTTCCTAAGAATGGCGAAACATAAGTTGCTCCTGCTTTTGCCGCTAAAAGCGCCTGTCCTGCAGAGAAAATCAATGTACAGTTTGTTTTGATACCTTTATCAGAAAAATATTTTAAAGCTTTGATACCGTCTTTAATCATCGGGATTTTCACCACAATATTCGGATGAATGGCAGCCAATTCGTCTCCTTCTTTAATCATTTCTTCATAGGTTGTAGAAAGAACTTCAGCAGAAATATCTCCGTCAACGATTTCGCAAATTGCTTTGTAGTGGTTTCTGATCTCTTCAGCACCACGAATTCCTTCTTTCGCCATCAAAGACGGGTTGGTAGTTACGCCATCAAGAATCCCAAGATCTTTGGCTTCTTTAATCTGCTCTAAATTGGCAGTGTCAATAAAAAATTTCATTTCGTTAAATTAGATTTAATTTCCACAAAGATAAACAATACTCGGAAATGATTTTCTAATGCTTTACCAATTCTTAGTTTTAATTATCTTTGTTTATACAGAACTGTTCTTTGCTGTTTTTTTTACTGGAAAAGAATTTTATTATCTTTAAAAAATGAATATCATACTAGCATCTACTTCCACACTTTTTGGCGGAAATTACTTAGAATATTTAAAAGAAGAGTTAATCGGATTATACAAAGGGATAGACGAAATTATTTTTATACCTTTCGCAAGACCGGGCGGCATCTCACACGAAGATTACACAGAAAAAGCGAAATCTTTTTTTGAAACCATCAATATTAGAGTAAGAGGTTTACATGAATTTGATGATAAAACGGAAGCTTTGGATCTGGCTAAGGGTTTTTTTACGGGTGGCGGAAATACTTTTCTGCTTGTAAAAACGTTACATGAAGAAAATCTGATGTCTGTTTTAAAGAAAAACATCGAGGCTGGAAAACCTTATCTAGGATGCAGTGCCGGAAGCAATATTGGCGGACAAAACATGAAAACAACGAACGATATGCCCATTGTTTATCCCCCAAGCTTTGATTGTATGGGGTTGGTTCCTTTTAATATCAATCCGCATTATTTGGATCCTAATCCAGAATTGAAACATAACGGAGAGACTAGAGAAACAAGAATTAAAGAATTTTTAACTCAAAATGAAATAAAAGTGGTGGGACTGCGTGAAGGAAACTGGATCAGAAGAATAGACAATATAATTACTGTAGAAGGCAGCGAGTTGACGAGGATTTTTGAAAAAGGAAAGGAGCCTTATGAAATTAAAAGCGGTAGCCAGATTTAATTTAAATTCTTATTTTCTATAGTAATAAAACCCCTTTTGAATGAAAAAAATAGTCTTCCTATTTTCATTTTCCGCACAGCTTGTTTTTGCCCAAAACATCAACCAAAAGCTCGATGATGCAACAAAAAATCTGATGAATTCTTCAACAGCAATTTCATCAAATTTATCATTCTATGTTGCCGATGAAAATGGTAATTTAATTTATGAATATCAAGGAAAAAAAGGACTTTCAACGGCTTCTACTCAAAAGATTTTTACCGCAGCTGCTGCTTTGGAAATTTTAGGAAAAAACTATACTTACAAAACCGTTACTTCTTATTCTGGAATAATTTCTAAAGGAAATTTAAATGGAAACCTCTTTGTAACATCAAATGGCGATCCCACCTTAGGAAGCTGGAGATATGAAGGTTACAAACCAGAAAATTTTAAACAAAAACTCTTAGATGCCATAAAAAAAGCAGGAATTACAAAGATTTTCGGAGATTTGATTATTGATGATTCTTATTTTGATCATCAGACCGTTCCAGGTGGCTGGCCTTGGGATGATTTGGGGAATTATTACGGAGCTGGTGTTTGGGGAGTAAATTGGCGTGAAAATCAGTTTGACATCAACATTAACGGAACAGATTTTAAAAATTTTTCTTATCCGCTGGAAGGCGTAAAATGGCTCAATGATTTGAAAGCTGCTGGAAGTTCAGATCAAAGTTTGATTTTTACAGCTCCACATTCAAATGTTGCTTTAATTAACGGAAGTTTACCAGCAGGAAAAGTAACTACGGTTTCAGGATCTGTTCCTAATCCTCCTCTGCAATTGGGAATTGAAATAAAAAAATGGCTGAGCGATTCGAAGATTGAAATTTCAGGAAAAGTTTTCACTAATTCTCAATTGGAAATAGAAGGCCAAGAACCATTGAAAACCCCTACAAAAAATATCATTTTCACTTACGAATCGCCGACTTTAGACAAAATCGTTTTTTGGTTTCTGAGAAAATCTGTCAATATGTATGGCGAGAATTTAATTAAAACTTTAGGAAAAGAGAAAAAAGGTAATCCTAGTTTCAAAAGTGGTATTTCTTATTTAAAAGAATTTTGGAAATCTAAAGGAATTGACTCTGCTATGATAAATTTTGCAGATGGGAGCGGACTTTCGCCTCAAAACTATGTGTCTGCAAAAGCTGAAGTTCAAGCTTTACTTTATGCGAAAAAACAACCTTGGTTTGAAACCTATTACGACGGATTTCCCACTCAAGACAATGGTATGAAAATGAAAAGTGGAACCATGCGAGACACAAAATCCTACGCAGGTTATTACACCTCTAAAGATGGAAAAAATTATGTTTATTCTATTATCATAAATAATTATCAAGGAAGTGGAAGCTCAGAACTGCAAAAAATCCTGAATGTTTTAAAATAATCAGATGAAAAACCGTCCTTTTTTAGCACGACTCAGCAATTGGTTTGTTTTTACAATACTGACTGTAATTGTTGTGGCGCTCATTGTTTCATCCAATATTCTCATTAATAATTTGAGAAATAAAGAAGCTGAACGCATCAAAGTCTTTGCAACGGCTATTAAAATTATGCAGGGAACAGAACAGACAAGTTCAGAAACGATGGATCTTATTTTCGCAATTTTGAACGAAAATGATCAAATTCCAACGATCTTGGCTGACGAAAATAAAAATCCGCTTATTTATGAGGGAAGTTCGAGAAATATTCCGCAGGAAATTTTAGACAATCCTAAAGAGTTGAAAAAACTCATCGTAAAAATGGAAAGCAATTACGCACCCATTGAAATAGAAATTACCAAAGGTGATAAGCAATTGCTTTTTTACGATAACTCAAAGTTGCTCAGTGATTTAAGATATTATCCATACTTTTTAGGACTATTCATTATCTCTTATCTCGCTTTCATTTTCTGGTTTCTGAGAACCATTAAAAAAACCGATGAAGGCTATCTCTGGGCAGGCTTGGCAAAAGAAACAGCACATCAAATTGGAACTCCATTATCTTCAATGATTGGATGGATGGAAATCATGAAACTAGAAACCCCCGATTCTGAAGGTGTTCATGAGATAGAAAAAGACATCGAAAGATTAAGAACAATTTCCGAAAGATTTTCTAAAATAGGATCTGTCCCTGAGCTTAATGACATGAATCTTAATGCTACAATTAAAGAAAATTACGATTATTTAAAAACAAGAATTTCACGAAAAGTTGATTTTACGATTCATCTTCCAACCTATCCAGTTTTGGTACCGCATAATAAAATTTTGATCAGCTGGGTTATAGAAAATCTTGTAAAAAATGCTGTTGATGCAATGAAAGGAGAGGGAAAACTTCAAATTTGGATGATGGGTAAAAATAAAAATATACTAATTGAAGTGAAAGACAATGGAAGCGGAATGACACATAATCAAGCTTTAAATGCTTTCAAACCAGGTTATTCTACAAAAAAAAGAGGTTGGGGTTTGGGGCTTAGTTTAGCAAAAAGAGTAGTGCAAGAATATCATAATGGGGATATAAAAATTTCTCAAACAGAATTGGGAAAAGGAACAACTTTCAGAATTTCAATTAGAAAGTAATAGAATTAATGATTAGTTTATTACTGAAAGCAAAACGATAAAAGCAAAAAAAATCACTATTTTTGAGGCATGATTACAGCAAAAAATATTCGTAAATCATACGGAGCTTTAGAAGTACTAAAAGGAGTAGATCTTCACATCAAAACAGGTGAAGTAGTCTCTATTGTGGGAGAATCCGGTGCAGGTAAGTCTACACTTTTGCAGATTCTGGGTACCTTAGATAGCCCTTCTTCTCCTAAAGAAAACAATACAGAAATCACAATTGCGGGAGAATCTTTCATTAATATGACCGATAAACAAATTTCTAAATTCAGAAATCAGAATATTGGTTTTGTTTTTCAGTTTCATCAGCTTTTACCAGAGTTTACAGCTTTGGAAAATGTTTTAATTCCTACTAAAATTGCAGGCGCCAACGAAAGAGAAGCTATAGAAAGAGCAGAATCTATTTTTGAAGATTTAAAAATTCAGCATCGTTTAGATCATAAACCAACTCAGCTTTCTGGTGGTGAAGCACAGCGTGTAGCGGTGGCCAGAGCATTAATCAATTCACCAAAAATAATTTTTGCCGACGAGCCTACAGGAAATCTGGATTCTAAAAATGCAGATGATCTTCACCGTCTTTTTTTTGATTTAAGAGACAAGTACAACCAAACTTTTGTGATTGTAACGCATAATCCAAATCTTGCTGAGATTACAGACAGAAAATTGGTCATGGTAGACGGTTTAATTGTAGAGTAAAAATATGTTTAAAAATTTTCTTTTTTTGCTGATTCTAGTTTTTGTGAGTTGCGAAGGAACATCTCAGACTTTTACAATGCAGATTCCTAAAGAGAAAATAACTGAATTGAAAACTTTTATAAAAGGCAAAAATTATAATCAAGATATTGCGGTTTTTATTAATTATAAAATTAAATCAGGAAAATACAGATATTTTGTTTACGATTTTAAAAACGATAAAATTCTACAATCCGCAATCGTTTCACATGGCTCCGGATCAGATACTGATATTTATGGTAATTTAAAATTCAGCAATACTGAAAATTCATATCAGTCGTCTTTGGGCAAATTCGAAATTAAAGAATCTTATTCTGGTAAGTTTGGCAAATCCTATCGTCTGGATGGTTTAGACAAAACCAACAGTAATGCAAGAAGCCGTGCCATTGTTTTACATTCTTTAGGATGTGTTTCAGATTTAGAATCAAATCAGCCGGCTTGTTTAAGTTTGGGTTGCCCCATGCTTTCGCCAAAATCATTTAAAGAAACGGCAAAATATATTGATATTTCTGATAAAACGATGATTTTATATGCTTTTTATTAAATTAAATTCAGAAAAATGTCCATTAAATTTTTAGCAGAAGACGACAGACCAAGAGAAAAATTTTTACTGAAAGGGAAAAATTCACTTTCTGATTCTGAACTTTTAGCCATCATTATGGGTAGCGGAAGTCGTGATGAAACTGCTGTGGAGTTGGCAAGAAAAATTTTAGCCTCAGTTGGCAACAGTTGGCATCAATTGAGTTTACTTACTATTAAGGATTTAACAAAATTTAAAGGAGTAGGTGAAGTAAAAGCCATTTCTATAGCGACAGCTTTAGAAATCGGAAGAAGAAGATCAGCACAAGAAATTCCAGACAAACCACAAATTAACAGCAGTAAAACAGCCTACGATGTTTTGAAAATTCATTTATCAGATTTGAGAACAGAAGAATTTTGGGCTTTATTTTTAAATCAAAATAATAAAGTTGTGCATATTTCTCAGCTCACTCAAGGTGGAATAAGCCAATCTTTGGTTGATCTTAGAATATTATTTAAAATTGCTATGGATCATTTCGCCACCGGAATTATTGTTTCTCACAATCATCCTTCAGGAAATCTTAAGCCTAGCCAAGAAGACATTAATATAACAAAAAAAATAAAAGATGCTGGAACTCTTTTAAGCATACAGCTTTTAGACCATCTCATTATTACTCAAAATTCATATTTGAGCTTTGCAGACGAAGGATTATTATGATCAGAAAATTAAAATATAATGAAATTGATTTCGAAAAGTATTCTCAATGCCTAGAAAACTCGGCACAGAGAAAATATTCTGCAACAAAAATATTTTTAGACATTACAACAAATAAAAAATGGGAATTGCTTGTTTACAAAGATTACGAAGCTGTAATGCCTGTTCCTTATGTTTTCAAAGCTGGCATAAAGATAGTTTTAAACCCCATGCTTTGTCAGCAATTAGGAATTTTTTCTAAAGAAGATAATGTTGAAATCAATAATCATTTTTTAAAATTTTTAGAAAAAAAATATCTCATCAAGTTTTATACATTCAATGAATTCAATCATTTTAGTAGTTCTTTAAAGTGTAAAAAAAACTTTCTTATTCCTGTTAATAATTATGAAGATGTTTATTCTAAATATTCGCCGAAAAGAAAAAGAAAACTGAGATTAGAAAAAGAGATTGCAAATCATTGTGAAATTAAAAAAATTAGTTTTATTCAAGCTGAAGCTTTTATAAAAGATAATTTTTTGGGGGCTAGTAAAGAAAAAGATATTGATTTATTCATTTCTATTTTTAAGAAAATGTTTGAAGAAGGTTGTCTCAGTTTTTCGGCTTTTTATCTTCATAACAAAATTATAAATATTATTGCAATTTATTTTGATGATATTACTACTGCGCTTTTAGGAACGTTTAATGATAAAAACGCAGTCAAATTTTCTGGTGCTTCAATGTTGATAGATCATTGCATAAAAGAAAACATCCAGTACAAAGTTTTTGATTTTGAAGGAAGCCAATTACCTAATGTTGAAGAGTTTTTCCGTGGTTTCAGACCCGAACTTCGACCCTACCAGTTAATTGAATATTCTAAAGTAGATATTCTAAAAAAAATTGTGCGTTTTAAAATATTTTAAAAGTTGAGTTAAGCCGTTCTCATTATTTTTTTTATTTAATTATAAAATTTTACAAAAATAAAATCAAAATCCTTTTTTAAATTTTAATATTATGAAATACTGCGCATTTCTACGTGGCGTTAACGTAAAAGGGACTACTATGAAAATGGCGGATGTCTGTAAAGTGTTTATAGATGCAGGAATGCAAGATGTAACTTCTGTTTTAGCATCTGGGAATATTATATTTTCATCAGATAAAAAAGAAAATCAACTTAAAATTATTCTTCAAGAGGCAATGTCTGAAAACTTTAATTATGAAGCATTTCTCTTTGTGAAAAACCAGCAAGAAATAGATTTTTTTTTGAAAAACAATCCGTTCACAAAAAATAATGATTTGCATGTTTATGGTTTTGTTGGCAAAGAAAATTTTGAAGAAATACTGATGCAAGAGTTTCAAAATTCTGAAACAACAGATAATGAAGATGCAAAAATTGTAAACGGTTTTTTTTATTGGCAAATTCCGAAGGGAAATACTCTAGATTCCACCTTTAGCAAAATTTTAGGCAAAAAAAACATGAAAGATCAGTTTACCAGCAGAAATATTAATACTTTTGAAAAAATCATCCAAAAAATGACTTAAATTTTATGTATTTTTACTGAACTTTTTTAATTTAATAAAATGATTCAGTATCTAGATAACATCCATCACAAGGATTCAAAAAACTTTTTTCTAATCGCAGGTCCTTGCATTATTGAAGGCGAAGACATGGCACTCAGGATTGCTGAAAAAGTTTTGGAATTAACCAATAAATACAAAATTCCTTATATTTTCAAAGGAAGCTTCAAAAAAGCCAACAGAAGCAGAGTAGACTCTTTTACAACAATAGGTGAAGAAAAATCTCTTGAAATTCTTAAAAAAGTAGGCCAAACTTTCAATATTCCAACCACAACGGATATACACGAAAACCAGCATGCAGCTCTGGCCGCACAATATGTAGATGTTTTACAAATTCCAGCTTTTTTGGTTCGTCAAACTGATCTTTTGGTAGCAGCAGCTGAAACAGGAAAATGTGTTTCTCTTAAAAAAGGACAATTTCTTTCTCCAGAATCAATGAAGTTTGCTGTGGAAAAAATTACCGATTCTAATAACCAAAAAGTAGCTATTATCGAGAGAGGAAATTCTTT
Source organism: Chryseobacterium piscicola (assembly GCF_900156685.1). GTDB lineage: Bacteria > Bacteroidota > Bacteroidia > Flavobacteriales > Weeksellaceae > Chryseobacterium > Chryseobacterium piscicola. The sequence continues at coordinate 296,124 of NZ_FTOJ01000003.1, read as the reverse complement.
TGGATATACAGATTTAATCGTTGATTACAGAGGCATTCCTACCATGAGAAATTACGCGCCGGTAATTTTAGATGTTACACATTCTCTTCAGCAGCCCAATCAAAGTTCTGGTATTACAGGTGGAAGACCAGACTTAATAGAAACCATTGCCAAAGCAGGGATTGCAGTAGGTGCAGACGGAATTTTCATAGAAACCCATCCAACCCCAGAAACAGCTTTATCTGATGGTGCCAATATGCTGAAACTTGATCTTTTGGAAGATTTACTTCAAAAGCTGACGAGGGTGAGAGAAGCAATATTATAATTAATTATTGAGGTTCAATCATTGATTTAATTCAAAACTCAATCGCCAATATGATATAAATTTTATGATAAAGAAACTTTCTTTACTTTTTTTCTTTTCAATTTTTTTTTGGTCTTCGGCTCAAAAGGCAGATTCATTGCAAATTGATTTTCCTGATAAGTATAAACTGAAATTGGCAAATTCCAAAGAAAATATGCAAATGAAGGTACTGGAGTATATTCCTGAAAACGAAAATTGGGAAAATTACAGCATCATTATTACCAAATTGACGATGAAAAACACGGCATCACTTCCCATGCAAACCCTTTTTGACTATCATAAGAAGATGGCTGAAGAAAAAGTGGTAAACTTAAAAGTTACAGAGATTTCAAGAAATAAAGAGGGCGAAAAAGAATACAAACTCTTTACCATGGAAGCCGATGCTTACAAAGATGCAGCTGGTACAGAATCTCAGGTTTACTATTTTATAAAAGGCAATCAAGATATTATTTTGTGCATTGCTGCAATAAAACAAAAAAAACTCCCTGCAGAGTTTATAGAAGAATGGTCAAATATTTTTCTTAAAAGCAGGATTATCAAATAAAAATTAATAAATTAACTTCCCGAAATCTTAAAGCATTTCTATTGAAAAAATTAGTTTTACCTCTCGGTCTTATACTTCCAATACTTGCGTTTTCGCAGGTTAAAAAGAAAGATACTACAAAAATTACCAATATTGAGGAAGTGGTTTTCCAAAGAAAAGATAAAGGTAAAACAAACGATCTTACTTCCGTTAGAATTTCGGCAAGAGATGCACAAAATGTAGCGAGTATTTCAGGTGGTATTGAAGGTTTAATTAAAACTTTGCCTTCCGTCAACTCCAATACCGAACTTTCTTCACAATACATGGTACGCGGTGGAAACTACGACGAAAATCTCATTTACATTAATGATATCGAGATTTACAGACCCTTTTTAATTAGAAATTCTCAGCAAGAAGGTTTAAGTATCATCAATCCGGATATGGTTTCTACGGTCAATTTTTCCGCAGGTGGTTTCGAGCCAAGATATGGTGATAAAATGTCATCAGCTTTAAATATTTATTATCGAGAGCCAGAAAAATCTGAAGTTTCTGGAGAAGCCAGTTTAATAGGAGGAAGATTAACAACCGGTTTAGCATCAAAAAATAAAAAATTGACTGCTTTATTTTCAGGAAGATACCGAAACACCAATTTGGTTCTAAATACTTTAAATGAAGACACAGATTTCAATCCTAAATATTATGATTTTCAATCTTATATAAATTATCATTTTAACGATAAACTTTCTGTTTCTTTCATAGGTTTTTATTCTAAAAACGATTATGAGATGATTCCTAAAGAAAGAGAAGTGAATTTTGGAACTGTAAGCCAACCTATCAACCTAAATGTATTTTACAACGGTAGAGAAACGGATGCTTATAAAAACATGATGGGAACAGTTTCTGTGAATTATAAACCTTCTGAAAAATGGAAATTTACTCTTGATAATTTTGCATACCAAAACCGTGAAAAAGAATATTACACGATTGCATCTAGCTATATTTTACAAACTTTTGATCCTATAACGGGAGCACCAGTTACTTCGTATGATGTTGGTGGGCAGATAGAGCATGCAAGAAATGATTTATTTGTAAGAACTTACGGTACTCAGCTTAGAACGCGTTTTTCTCCTAATGTAAACACAAATCTCGAATTTGGTTTTAAATTTGAAAAAGAAAATCTTCAGGATCTTACCAACGAATATAAATTGGTAGATTCTTCGGGATATAGTATTCCTACTTTGCCTTTTGATCCTAGGTTTCCAGATGCTTCAGATTTAGATTTGTTTTATAGCATTTCTGGTAAAAATCACATTCAGCCAACAAGGATGTCTGCTTATGCTCAATACTCTCAAAAGTTTTTTTGGGGAGCGAGCAAAGTTTTCATTAACGCAGGTGCAAGAGTAGCGCATTGGAGTTTCAATAAAGAAACCATTTTTTCACCAAGAATTCAGCTTGCAATAAAACCCGAATGGAATGCAGATATGCTTTTCACATTATCTGGTGGAGTTTATTATCAGTCTCCTTTTTATAAAGAAATTAAAGACTTGAATGGCAATTTTAATTCAGATATTAAATCTCAACGTTCAATTCAGGCAATTTTAAAAAACGATTACGAATTTACATTTGAAGACAGACCTTTTAAGCTTACTACAGAACTTTACTACAAAAAAATGAATGATCTGATTCCTTATTATATGGATAATGTAAGAATCAGGTATTCAGGCAAAAATAATGCTACGGGGTATGCTTACGGTGTAGACACCCGTCTTTTCGGGGAATTTGTTCCGGGGATTGATTCTTGGTTGTCTGCAAGCTATGCCCGAGTTTATGAAAATATATACGGAAGAGGTGATATTCCCAGACCAACCGATCAGCGATTTAGATTTGCCATGTTTTATCAGGATTATATGCCGAAATTTCCATCGATGAGAGTGAATTTGACTTTAACGTATGCGATGGGACTTCCAAATGGGGCTCCTGTTTTTACAGATCCATACCAATACCAGAAAACTTTACCTTCATACAAACGTGTAGATTTGGGACTTTCAAAAGTTTTTATTGATAGAAAAGACAAAAAGAAAACCTATGGATTTTGGGGTAATTTTGAAGAACTTATTTTGGGTGTACAAGTTTTCAATGCATTTAATATCAACAATACTGTCTCAAATCAATGGATAACAGATTCTAATACCAGTTTAATGTATCCTGTTCCGGTAAGGCTTACTGGACGATTTTTTAATGTAAAACTAGAATTTAAAATTAAATAATTTACAAATGAAAAAAAAGTTCATCATTTTGGTTTTCGCATTTTGTTCGGCTATGTTTTTTGCTCAGTCTAAGAAAAATGCTCAAGTTACAAATCTTTATAAAAATTATATTTCATTAAAAAATGCTTTGGCGACAGATAGTTCTGCAAAAGCATCTATTTCAGCGACAGATTTTGTAAAAACGGTTTCTGTAATTAATTCTAAAATAATTGCAGAAGGAAATCTAGCTATTATGAAAAACAGTGCGAAAGTAATTGCTAACTCAGATAATATAAAAGTTCAACGCAAAAATTTTGAAAATATATCAAACCAAATGATAGCATTAGCAAAACTATTTAAGTTGACAGATAATTCAGTTTATATTCAATATTGCCCAATGGCGGATGCCGGGTGGCTCAGTAACGAAAGTAAAATAATCAATCCCTACTACGGAAGCTCAATGCTAAGTTGCGGAAAGGTACAGCAAGAGATAAAATAAATACATATAAAATAAAAACAGCCTCGAATTTCGGGGCTGTTTCAATGTGTAGAGAATTTATCAATAATTAATCAAATACAGTTGTAAAATATGTTTTGATAACAGACCACAAGTTATTTCCTAAATATAAACCTAAAGTTGTTGTAATAATCCCTTTTATGGTAAAGAAAACAATACCCCAAACTCCAAATTTTTTCACCATCTGCTTCCATTTAGAATTTTTCTTTTCTTCCGTTATTTCATTAAGAGTCTCTTGATTTTCCATCTCTGAATTTCAAATGATTACCCTACAAATATACACATGTTCGTAATCATTACAAATAATTTTCATTTTAAATTTTTTAAAATTTCTCGGTAACGGATATTTTTTTATCTTTAGAAAAACGAAAAGTAAAATTTTTATGTCAAAAAAAGTCAAAGATTTCGGAATTGAAAAATCATTAAAAAATTTGGGAATCAAAGATGAAAACAAAGGTACTTCCATAGGAGGTAAATTTTTTGCATCAGGAAAAACAATTGAAAGTTACTCTCCCGCAGACGGAAGATTAATAGGAAAAGTAAAATTATCGGGCGAACAAGATTACGATAAAGTAATTGAATCTGCTCAAAAAGCATTTTTAGAATTCAGAACTGTACCTGCGCCGAAAAGAGGCGAAATCGTACGTCAATTAGGACAAAAATTAAGAGAATATAAAGACGATCTTGGGAAATTGGTTTCTTATGAAATGGGAAAATCTTTGCAGGAAGGACTTGGTGAAGTGCAGGAAATGATAGATATCTGCGATTTTGCGGTTGGCCTATCAAGACAGCTTCACGGTTATACAATGCATTCTGAAAGACCTGGCCATAGAATGTACGAACAATATCACCCGCTTGGTATCGTAAGCATCATTACAGCTTTCAACTTTCCAGTAGCCGTTTGGGCTTGGAATACAGCTTTAGCATGGATATGCGGTAATGTTACTATTTGGAAACCGTCAGAAAAAACACCGCTTTGTGCTATTGCTTGCCAGAATATTATGAATGAAGTTTTGAAAGAAAATAATCTTTCAGAAGGAATTTCAAGTGTAATGGTGGCGGACCATGAGATTGGGCAAAAATTAGTAGATGACAAACGTGTGGCTTTGGTTTCATTTACAGGTTCTACAAGAGTGGGAAGAATGGTTTCTTCTAAAGTGGCTGAAAGATTTGGCAAATCAATCCTTGAATTAGGAGGAAATAATGCAATTATTATTTCTAAAGATGCCGATTTAGATATGTCTATCATAGGAGCTGTTTTCGGCGCTGTGGGAACTGCTGGGCAAAGATGTACATCTACAAGACGATTAATTATTCACGAAAGTGTTTACGATGAAGTGAAAAATCGTTTGGCAAAAGCGTATGGTCAGTTAAAAATCGGAAATCCATTAGACGAAAACATGCACGTTGGGCCACTAATCGATGTGGAAGCCGTGAATCAATACGAACTTGCTATAGAAAAATGCAAAGCAGAAGGAGGGAAATTCGTGGTTGAAGGCGAGGTTTTAGAAGGAAAAGAATATGAATCTGGTTGTTATGTAAAACCGTGTATTGCGGAAGTTGAAAATTCTTATGAAATCGTTCAGCACGAAACTTTTGCGCCAATTTTATATTTAATTAAATACTCAACTTTAGAAGAAGCAATTGCAATTCAAAATGATGTTCCTCAAGGTTTATCTTCTGCGATTATGACTCAGAATTTGAGAGAGGCAGAATTGTTTCTTTCCCACGCTGGTTCAGATTGCGGAATTGCCAATGTCAACATAGGTACTTCAGGTGCGGAAATCGGTGGTGCATTTGGTGGTGAAAAAGAAACTGGAGGAGGAAGAGAATCTGGTTCTGATGTTTGGAAATACTACATGAGAAGACAAACTAACACGATTAATTATACTGCAAGTCTTCCTTTAGCTCAGGGAATTAAATTTGATCTTTAAAATAATTAGAATCAGGAGATTACATGTTTTTATTTTTAAATCTGCTGATTCATTTCAACTAAAATTTTAAAATTAATATGGACAATATATTAGAAATTCAGTCAAATAAAGTAAAAGAAACAGTAGGAAAACACGTTTTGGCAGACGGTTTTGATTTTGTAATGGATATCGAAAACTCTCATGGATCATGGATTCATGATTCAGTTTCTGGGAGAAATTTTCTGGATATGTTTTCAATGTTTGGTTCAGCATCAATTGGCTACAATCATCCATATCTTGTTGAAAAATCTCAATGGCTTGGGAAAATGGCGGTTAATAAACCAACTTTGGCAGATGTTTATTCTAAGGAATATGCACACTTTCTTGAAGTTTTCGAGAGAGTAGTTCTTCCTGAAGAATTACAGTATGCATTCTTTATAGAAGGTGGAGCTCTGGCCGTAGAAAATGCGATGAAAGCATGTTTCGATTGGAAAACAAGAAAAAATTTCGAAAAAGGTCTTGATCTTGAAGCGGGTATTTGTATTCATTTCAGACAGGCTTTTCACGGAAGAAGTGGTTATACTTTGAGTTTAACCAACACCTCAGACCCAAGAAAATATCAATATTTTCCAATGTTTGAATGGCCAAGAATTTTGAATCCTAAATTAAATTTTCCAATAACAGAGCAAAATTTAGAGGAAACTATTAAGAACGAAAATTTAGCATTACTTCAAATTACAGAATCTATTCTTTCTAATCCTGATAAAGTAGCTTGTATTATCATTGAACCAATTCAAGCTGAAGGAGGGGATAATCATTTCAGAGATGAATTTTTTGTAGGACTAAGAAAAATTTGTGATGAGCACGAAGTTCTTTTAATTTTTGATGAAGTACAATCGGGTATAGGGATTACAGGAAAAATGTGGGCTTTCGAACACCTTAGCGTAAGACCAGATATTATATCTTTTGGTAAAAAAACTCAGGTTTGTGGCATTTTAGCGAATAAAGAAAAATTTGATGAAATACCGAATAATGTTTTCAGAGAAAGCTCAAGAATTAATTCTACTTTTGGTGGAAATTTAATAGACATGCTTCGTTTCCAATTGGTAATGGAGGTTATAGAAAAAGAAAATCTTTTGGAAAATGCCAATATTGTTGGCGAATATCTTTTGGAAGGATTGCAGAATTTAGCTCATAAATATCCAGAAAAACTCTCTAATGCAAGAGGAAAAGGCTTGATGTGTGCTATAGATTTGCCATCTGGTGAACATAGAGACCAAATCAGAAATATTTTGTACAACGACGGATTAATTATCCTTTCTTGTGGCGATCAGTCTATAAGATTCAGACCGCATTTGAACGTTACAAAAGAAGAAATTCAAATTGCTTTAGATAAAATTGAAAATAATATTAATAAAATTTAAAACTCCAAAATTTGGAATTTAAAAAAAAACACCATAAATTTAGATACTCAAAATGTATATTATATGGAAAGAAGTACAAGAGTATCAGTTTTTGAAAGTGATAAACCAGCAGAAATTCAATTGATAAAATCTAAGCTTGATGAAGCCGAGATTACCAACGATACAGAAAATAATTATCTAACTTTTACCACAACACCTACAGCTACATCTCTGAAGGTAATGGTAGATTTACAAGATGAGAAGAAAGCATTTGAAGTAATTGATGCTTATTTGCAACAGAGTAAAAATCAATAAAAAATAATTTCATAATTTTAAATTTTACTACTTCGAAACCGAAAATTAATTCATATTAATTTTCGGTTTTTTATGGTATATAACCACAGAGTTTATTTTTTTATAACCAAATCATTAAAAATGGAAAATAAAATTGAAATGAGAGAAGCCCATATTTCTGAAGTCGGGCAAATCTGGAAAATCATTCAGCAAGCAATAGAACGCAGAAAAAACGAAGGAAGCACCCAATGGCAGAATGGCTACCCAAACCAAGACACCATAGAATCTGATATCAGTAAAAATTTCGGATATGTATTAACCGTTGATGGTGATATTGCAGTATACACAGCTTTAATTTTAAATAATGAGCCAGCATATTCTTCTATTGAAGGGGCTTGGCTCAGCACTGGTGAATTTGTGGTAATCCATAGAGTAGCTGTAGATGAAAAGTTTTTCGGCAAAGGACTCGTTAAAATTTTATTTGATAAAATTGAAGAATTTACCAAGAAACAAGGTATACAAAGTATAAAAGTTGATACCAACTATGATAATATTGCTATGCTGAAAATACTTGAGTCTAAAGGATATTCTTATTGCGGTGAAGTGATGCTCGCTGGAGGAATGAGAAAAGCTTTTGAGAAGATTATAATATAGGCCAAAAGTTAAATTCAACTTCATTGATTCTTTCTTAAGCAATCGATTAAAAAAGTCTATCTCTTTTGTTCGTTTTGTTCAGAACCAGTTTATATTTTTGTCAAAAATTTTTTTATGGAAAAAAAAATTTATTTAGATGACAAAATTTTTCAGGATGCTGTACGGTTTTATGGTACGGTTTTTAGTATACCTCCCTTAGCTTCAAAGATTTACGCCTATCTTCTTTTTGATTTTAAAAAAGAAGGTGTTACGTTTGAAGAATTTGTTCATGTATTCAATGCAAGTAAGAGTTCGGTTTCTACTAGCTTAGTACTCCTTTTAAATGCTGAATTAATAGTTGATTTAAATAAAATTGATGAAAGAAAAAGGTTTTTCTACATTAATGATGAGTTTAAAAGAATCAGATTTGAGAAGATAGTTCAGAAGATGCAGGATGAACTTAAACTTTTAGACGATTTCGATGTTTTTCATAAAAAACAAAACATAAACCACGACGAGTACGACGAAAAAGTTGTTGCATACAAAGAACTTTTACATAAAAATATAAACAATATAAAAGAATCACTTAATAAACTGTAAAATGAATAATAAACTAATCATACTTTCTATGGCATCGCTTTTATTGGCGTCGTGTAAGAAAGAAGTGCCTAAACAAGAAGATGCAAAGCCATTTCCTGTAGTAAAAGTAGAAAGCAGAAATATAACGGGATACCAAATTTTCCCCGCTAGTATTCAAGGAAAGGTGAATAATGATGTTCGTGCAAAAATTCAGGGTTACATCACCCAAGTTTTGGTGGATGAGGGACAATATGTTACTAAGGGTCAACCATTATTTCGTTTAGAGACCAATACTTTGAATGAAACAGCTGCCGCTGCAAAAGCCGGTATTGGGGCAGCACAATCTAATATTGCAGCAGCTCAAGCCGCAGTAAACGCTGCGCAGGTAGAAGTAAACAAACTGAAACCTTTAGTAGATAAAAAAATCATAAGCATTGTTCAGCTTCAGACTGCGCAGGCTAATCTTGCGCAGGCTCACGCACAGGTTCAGCAGGCTATTGCTGCTAAACAACAAGCTACGGCGAATTATAAAGGTGCAGCCGCAAACGTAGACTATTCTATTATTCGTTCACCTATTTCTGGTGTGGTAGGTAAATTACCTTTAAGAACAGGAAGTTTAGTAGGTCCTTCAGATCAAACAGCTTTAACAACGGTTTCTGATACGTCAGAAATTTACGCTTACTTTTCAATGAACGAAAAAGAATATTTCGATTTTCTCGAAAAATCTACCGGCGCTACAGTGCCAGAAAAAATAAAAAACTTACCAATGGTAGAGCTAGAACTTGCCAATGGAAGTTTATATCCAGAAAAAGGCAAAATTCAAGCTATTACAGGACAAATTGATCCCACCACAGGAACAATTCAGTTTAGGGTTTCATTTACCAATGCCCAAAAATTACTGAGCAACGGAAACAGTGGGAAAATTAGACTTCCAAAATATTACAATAACGTTTTGGTTGTTCCTGAAGGAGCTACCTATGAACAACAAGGAATTGTTTATGTTTACAAAGTCAACAAAGACACTGCCAGAAATACTGTAGTGAATATTATTGACAGAATCAACAATTTAGCACTTATAAAAGAAGGGGTAAAAGAAGGGGAGTCTGTAATTGCAGCTGGAACAGGAACCTTGAAAAACGGAACTCCTGTAAAACCACAGCCTACAACAACTGACGAAATCGTGAAATCTATAAAACCGAAATTCTAATGATAAAAAACTTTATTAACAGACCGGTTTTATCCACAGTAATCTCCATTTTAATTGTTATCCTCGGTGTTTTGGGACTTACAGTGCTTCCTGTAACTCAATATCCAGACATTGCACCCGCCACGGTGAGTGTAAGAGCAAACTATGCAGGAGCCAACGCTGAAACCGTAATGAAGAGTGTGGTTGTACCTTTAGAAGAACAAATCAACGGGGTTGAGGGGATGGATTACATTACTTCAACTGCAGGAAACGACGGGTCGGCTCAGATTCAAGTGTTTTTCAAACAAGGAGTTGATGCAGATATTGCTGCAGTAAACGTTCAGAATAGGGTTTCAAGAGCCAGCCCATTACTTCCAAGTGAAGTGACAAGAGCGGGTGTTGTAACTCAGAAACAACAGACAAGTGCATTGATGTATCTTTCTTTTTATTCTGAAAACAAAAATATTGATGATGTTTATCTTCAAAACTTTTTGAATATCAACGTTATTCCAGATCTTCAGAGAATTAATGGTGTAGGTGAAGCCAACGTTTTTGGTGGGAAAAACTATTCGATGAGAGTATGGCTAGATCCCGCAAAATTAGCAGCTTACGGAATTACACCTGCTGAAGTTACCTCTGCCATCAATGACCAAAGTAGAGAAGCAGCTGCAGGTTCTCTAGGACAAAACAGTGGAAGTTCTTTTGAATATATCATTAAATATGTCGGAAAATTCAGTGAGAAAGAGCAGTATGATGACATTATCATTAAATCTCTACCAGACGGGCAAAATTTAATGCTAAAAGATGTTGCAAAAGTAGAACTCGGAGGCCTGTCTTATTCAGGAGTTGGTGAAAACGGAGATAATCCTTCTATTAGTATGGGGGTTTTTCAAACGCCAGGATCAAATGCTCAGGAGATTATTGAAAACATAAAAAAACAACTTAAAGAAAATGAAAGCTCTTACCCAGAAGGCGTAAAATATACATTTAACTTTGATACCAATGAATTTTTGGACGCATCTATCGAAAAGGTAATTCATACTTTGATTGAAGCATTTATTTTGGTTTTTTTAGTGGTATATATTTTCTTACAAGATTTTAGATCAACATTGATCCCCGCAATTGCAGTTCCGGTTTCTATTGTAGGAACCTTCTTTTTCTTAAATCTATTCGGATATTCATTAAACCTATTAACGCTTTTCGCATTGGTACTGGCAATTGGTATTGTAGTAGATGATGCGATTGTGGTAGTAGAAGCAGTACATGCCAAAATGGAAAATGGTATTTCTGATGCCAAAAAAGCAACCGTTGAAGCAATGGACGAAATCACAGGAGCAATTATCTCTATTACTTTAGTAATGGCAGCGGTATTTATTCCGGTAACTTTTATTACAGGTCCTACTGGGGTGTTTTATCAACAGTTTGGTATTACTTTGATTATAGCAATTATTATTTCGGCAGTTAATGCATTAACATTGAGCCCAGTGTTATGTTCACTATTCTTAAAACCACACGAAGATCATCACGAAGATTATAAAAATAAAAATTTCATTAAGAAATTCTTTTATAAATTTAATATAGGCTTTAAAACTGCAACAGATCGTTACGGAAGAGGATTTAATTTTTTAATCAAACACAAGTGGGTAACTTTAGTAATTCTAATCGTAACAGGAGGAATTATTTATTGGGCAAACGGAAGCATGAAAAAAGGTTTCGTTCCTACAGAAGATAGAGGAATTATATTTACAGACGTTCAGCTTCCACCAGGAGCATCAATGGAAAGAACCTATACTGTTCTAAAAACGTTGCAAAAAGAAGCAATGAGAATCCCAGGAATTCAAAATGTAACTATTTCTACAGGTAGAGGATTATTATCCGGAAACGGGAGTAACAACGGCCTGGCTTTTATTAAATTGAAACCTTTTGACGATAGAAGCGGAGAAGGATTATCTTCTGAAGAAATTTCTAAACGATTATTCAGCTTATCTGGAAAAGTTCCGGACGCGAAAGTTGTATTCTTTCAGCCTCCGAGTGTACCAGGATTTGGTAATAGTGCAGGTTTTGAGATGGTTCTTTTAGATAAATCCGGAGGCGATTTTGCTCAGCTTGATGCTAAAACTAATGAATTCATCGGAAACTTAATGCAAAGACCAGAAATTGAATTTGCACAGACTTCATTTAATACAAAATATCCGCAGTATTTAATGGAAATCAATGTTCCATTGGCAAAACAAAAAGGAGTTTCTGTAAATGATATTTTGTCTGCTATGCAAGGCTATATTGGAGGTATTTATAGTGCAGACTTCACGAAATACGGAAAGCAGTTCAGGGTAATGATTCAGGCACTTCCGGAAGATAGAGCCAATGCTCAAAATCTTAATCAGTATTATATAAAAACAAGTTCTGGAGAGATGTCACCTATTTCACAATTTGTGACTTTAACCAAAACTTATGGCCCACAATCTGTAGGACGTTATAACTTGTTTACATCAGTTAAAATTACCGGAGCAAATAAAGCAGGATTCAGTTCTGGTGATGCAATTACAGCAGTTCAAGCGGTAGCAAAGGAAACACTCGACCAGAATTACGACGTTGAATTTACTGGGCTTACAAGAGAAGAATTGAGTTCAGGATCTCAGACTTTGTTGATTTTTGCTTTGAGTTTAGTATTTGTCTATTTCATCCTTTCTGCTCAGTATGAAAGCTATATTTTGCCATTAGTTGTGGTAATTTCTCTTCCTCTTGGGGTAATGGGAGCTTATTTCGGACAAAAAATAATGGGTCTAGAAAACAACATTTACTTTCAAATTGCATTAATCATGCTGGTGGGATTATTAGCAAAAAATGCAATTCTGATTATAGAATTTGCTGTTCAGAGAAGACATCACGGTGAAACAATTGTAGAATCTGCCATCAACGCAGCTAAAGCCAGATTAAGACCGATTTTGATGACATCATTAGCCTTTATCTTCGGTCTTCTACCATTGGTTTTAGCAAGCGGAATTGGTGCGGTAGGTAACAGATCAATCGCAACAGGAGCTTCTATTGGATTGTTGATAGGTACAATATTGGGTGTTTTTGTAATTCCTGTTTTGTATGTGATTTTCCAGACTTTGCAGGAGAAAATAAAACCTATTAAACCGAAAGACATCAATTTAGCCGAATAAGTAATTTAGAGTATTTAAAAATGAAAAAATTATCAATCTATATAAAAGGAACAGCTTTTTCAGTGCTTACTTTGGCAACCTTATTCTCCTGCAACATCAGAAAAGAATACGAAAGACCAAAAGAAATTACTCCAGAAAATCTATTCCGAACAGACATGCTTCCAAAAGATTCTTCGTCCATGGCAGCACTTTCTTGGAGAGAAATCTTTACGGATCCTATTTTGCAGGGTTACATTGAAAAAGGAGTACAGAATAATCTGGATGTTAGAATAGCAATTCAAAATTATGAGGCAGCCGAAGCTTACCTTAAACAAAGTAAAGCAGCATATCAACCCACGGTTTCTATCGGCCCGAATTATACATTTCAAACCCAGTCTGTCAATACACAATTTGGGCAAATTATTGGAGAAAGAAGATACATTAATCAATTTGATATTACGGCAACTATAGGCTTTGAAGCAGATATTTGGGGTAAATTAAAAGCTCAGGAAAAAGCACAAATTGCCTCTGTATGGGGAACTATAGCAGCCCATAAAGCAGTGAAAAATGATCTTATTGCTGCAATTGCGTCTTCTTATTATCAATTATTAACTTTCGATCAGCAAAAGAAAATTATTTCTAAAACTATTGTAATCAGAGAAAGCAATCTTGAAACTACGAAAGCTTTGAAAGAAGCCGGAATTCTTACAGAAGTTGCAGTACAGCAAAGTGAGGCTTTAGTTTATAATGCCAAGGCTTCATTAATAGATATTGAAACACAAATTCAGATTCTTGAAAATACAATGAGCCTATTGATGGCAGAACCTTCCCGAGAAATAGAGCGTTCTACATTGGAAGCACAAAAAATTCCTTCAGAAATTGCTGTGGGATATTCTGCAAGCCTTCTCGCCAACAGACCCGATGTAATGAGAGCAGAATTCAATTTGATGAATGCGTTTGAATTGACCAATGCTGCAAAAGCTCAATTTTATCCTACATTCAAAATAACAGGATCTGGCGGTGTACAATCTGTGGATATCGACCATCTTTTTAGTATAAACTCACTTTTTGCAAGTGTTGTAGGAGGGTTGGCACAGCCGCTTATTAATAAAAGACAAATCAGGACTAATTATGATGTAAGTCTCGCTAATAAAGAAATTGCTTATTTAAATTTCAGAAAGACCGTTCTCACAGCTGGAAAAGAAGTTTCTGATGGAATAAGAGTTTTTACTGTTCAAGATTCTTTTATAGATTTAAAAACCAAAGAACTCAATGCATACAAAAATTCGGTAAACTTTTCACAAGAATTGGTGAATTATGGTATGGCAAACTATCTTGAAGTGCTTACAGCCAACGTGAATGCTTTAAATGCAGAGCTTAATATCTCAAATGCCCAATACAACAAAATGAAAGCAGTAGTAGATCTTTACAAAGCCTTAGGTGGTGGATGGAGATAATCTACTTTCGTTAGAATTTTATTTTAATCTTATTTTAAACGTATGCTTTTCCGGGCATACGTTTTCTTTTTTTTTGATAAATTTTAAGCATTTTGTAATTATTTTAAATACATCTTCAATAAAATTTAACAAATTATTTGCATATCTGGTTTTATTACTTACTTTTGTATCGCTTCTAATAAAAGCAGTAAATGGGGGATTGGCGCAGTTGGCTAGCGCGTTTGACTGGCAGTCAAAAGGTCACGGGTTCGAATCCCGTATTCTCCACAAAAAACTTTATCAAACCTTGTAATCTTATGAAGAATTTTTTTTTACTTGTGTTCACAGCTCTTATGTTTATTGGTTGTAACTCTGATGACGAATTAACGATTTACGACTACATCGGAACATGGTCCGGAACCTACACCGGAACTAATGATAAAGGTGAATGGAACTTTGTAGTTGCTGATGATGGTAAAGTAACCGGAACAATGCATTCTATTAATTTCAACGAAAACTATTCTATCAATGGTCGTTTAGACAGATCTGGCCAATTGGTTTCAGAATTGGCATTGCCTGCAAAAGGAAATTTCAACGGAACGCTAAACACCGAGAAAAAAGGGAACGGAACTTGGAACAACAGTATCCCCAATCCTGCGAGATCCGGAAATTGGGAAGGATCTAAAATCAAAAAGTAATTTTCACTAAAAAATATAAAAAAACCACAGTTTCTAAAACTGTGGTTTTTCGTTTGCATCAACTTTACTAAAACAAAGAATTCATTACTATCACTTCTCTGTTTTCTAATAAAGGAAGTACCTGTTCTAGAACTAAAGTTTTATAATGCTCAGAATTACGGTGAGACTCTACTGCAGATTCATTTTCATATCCTTCAAATAAAATCAATGTATTTTCATCGGTTTTACTTTGATGAATTTTATAAAACAAATTTCCTTTTTCTTCAGCACTTTTTTGTGAAGCTTCTTTCATAATTTGCAATACGTCATTCAATTTCCCAACTTTTACCTGCCATTTGGCATAAACGTAAATTTCTTTTTTATTCATTTTTTTAAGTTTTTAATAGTCATTTTGAATAATAAACATCACTTCTAATTTCATCCTTTTAACTATTGAGTTAAAATAAATGTCGGATAATATTTTTTAAAATTGTTTTAAATTTTTACCAAATATAGGTCTATCCATTGCCTCAATAGAAGGAGAGAAGTCACAAAAAAAGCGTGACCGAAATCACACTTAAATTGACTATAAAACTATTTCTCATTTAAATACAATCTGCTTAAGGTTTCCCTGCTTACGCCCAAATATTCTGCAACATATTTTTTAGGAATTTGAGAGATAAGATCGGGGTATAATCTTGAAAATTCTTCATAGCGCTGTTGAGGATTGCTAGACAGTAAGAGCATAATTCTCTGTTGCAAAGCGATGTATCCGTTGGTTAATTTTGTTCTGAAAAAATATTCCATCTTATGAAACTCTGAGGCGAGATGTTCTCTTCCTTCCAATGTAAGACAAGCTACAGCTCCTTCCTGCAGACATTCTACAAACATCGTTGCGTTTTTTTGTTTGAAAAAGCCTATATAATCAGTCATCCACCAGTTCTTTTTTGCAAACTGCAAAATATGCTCTTTCCCATTTTCGTCTACATAATACACCTTGTAAATGCCATCTAATGTTAAAAATTCATACTTTACTTCGTCGCCTTCATGAACCAAAAACTGATTTTTTCGAACGTTTTTTATAGTGAAGAACGTTTTGATATAATCAAATTCTTCATCTGTAACTTTAATGATTTCCTCAATATGATCTCTCAGCCTATTCATTGTTTTGTATAATTATTTGTAAATTTAAGTAAAATGAGTAAATCAAATTCTAAGTGATTTTTTTTTATTTAAAATTATTACAGGCTCTTAAAACAAAAACTCCTATACATTCTAGTTTAATTAATCTCGCTGTTTTTAACAATATAGATTCCATAAAATTCCGTAATTTTGCCAATCGTGATTTTCATGTGAAATCACTCCAAATTATGAGCGAATCTAAAGAATATATAGAAGTTTACGGAGCCAGAGAACACAATCTCAAAAACATTGATGTAAAAATTCCTCGCAACGAGTTGGTTGTAATAACCGGGCTTTCGGGAAGTGGAAAATCATCATTGGCTTTTGATACAATTTTTGCAGAAGGTCAGCGTCGTTATATAGAAACTTTTTCTGCTTATGCAAGACAGTTTTTAGGAGGCTTGGAGCGTCCCGATGTTGATAAAATAGAAGGACTTTCTCCTGTGATTGCTATTGAGCAAAAAACGACCAACAAAAATCCTCGTTCTACTGTAGGAACTGTTACAGAGCTGTATGATTATCTTCGTCTTTTGTTTGCCAGAGTTTCTGATGCTTATTCTCAAACTACAGGAAAAAAAATGGTAAGTTATACAGAAGATCAGATTCTGAATACCATTAAACAAAATTATAAAGGCGAAAAAATCATGTTGATGGCGCCTGTTGTACGCTCTAGAAAAGGGCATTACCACGAGCTTTTTGTACAAATGGCAAAAAAAGGGTACGGGCAAGCAAGAATTGATGGCGAATTACAAGATATAGAATATGATCTAAAACTCGATCGCTACAAAACTCACGATATTGATATCGTAATAGATCGTTGGATTATTGGGGAATCTGCTTCTGAAACAAGAATGGAGAAGTCTTTAAGAACTGCCATGGAAATGGGGGAAGGTTTAATAGGAATTCAAAAACTGGGAAGTACAGAAATTGAATATTTTTCTAAAAATTTGATGGATGACGCGACAGGGCATTCATTAGCTTTACCAGAGCCGAACACGTTTTCATTCAACTCTCCAAAAGGAAGTTGCCCGAGTTGTAAAGGTTTAGGAACTATAAAAAAGATAAACACTGATCATTTTGTTGAAAATCCAAAATTATCAATCAACCAAGGAGGTTTGTTGCCTTTGGAAGATATAAAATCTAATAAATATATTCTTTCTCAAATAAAAAATATTCTTGAAATCTTTGGTTTAGGATTGGCAACACCCTTTAAAGATATTCCCTATGAGGCGTTAGATTATATTTACCACGGCTGTCATAAAGAATTTAATAAAGATTTGAAATACGCAGGAATTACTAAGAAAATTAAAATTAGTTTTGATGGTTTAATTCCTTTTATGGAAGAATTAATCGAAGAAAGAGAATCTTATGAAGCTATTTTGCTGGAAAGACATTTCACTACGGAAGAAACCTGCCCAGATTGTAAAGGAGCTCGTCTTCAGCCTTCAAGTTTAAGTTTTAAAATAGACGGTAAAAATATTGCTGAAATTAATGGGCTAAGTTTATCTGATCTGAAAGATTGGCTGAGAGACGTAAAAGATAAATTTTCTGAGAAGAACGGAATTATTGCTCATGAAATTTTAAAGGAAATAGAAACCAGACTTCAGTTTTTATTGGATGTTGGTTTAGAGTATCTAAGTTTGAGCAGAAGTTCAAAAACCCTTTCTGGTGGAGAATCACAGAGAATTCGATTGGCAACACAAATTGGTTCACAGTTGGTAAACGTTCTTTATATTTTGGATGAACCAAGTATAGGTTTGCACCAAAGAGATAACGAAAGGCTAATTAATTCATTGAAAAACCTCCGTGACATCGGAAATTCCGTCATTGTTGTAGAACACGATAAAGACATGATCATGGAAGCTGATGAGGTCTTAGATATTGGTCCAAGAGCCGGAAAATTCGGAGGGGAAATTCTTTGGCAGGGAAAACCTGCAGATTTACTGAAAGCAGATACCATCACGGCAGATTATATTAATGGAAAAAGAAAAATTGCCATTCCGGAAGTCAGAAGAGAAGGGAATGGTAAAAGTATCGTCTTAAAAGGAGCAACAGGAAACAATCTTAAAAATGTAACACTTGATATTCCTTTAGGAAAACTGGTGGTGGTAACAGGTATTTCAGGAAGTGGGAAATCTTCTTTGATTAACGGAACTTTGTATCCTATCCTCAACAAGCATTTCTACAGAGCCGTTCAGGAACCCTTACCTTACAAAAAAATAGATGGTCTTGATAATATTGACAAAATTGTAGATGTAGACCAAACGCCTATTGGCAGAACACCACGCTCAAACCCAGCAACTTACACAGGAATGTTTACCGATATCAGAAACTTATTTTCAGAATTACCTGAATCTAAAATTCGTGGCTACAAACCTGGAAGATTTTCTTTCAATGTAAAAGGCGGAAGATGCGAAACTTGCCAAGGAGGTGGTTTGAAAGTGATTGAAATGAACTTTTTACCCGATGTTTACGTACACTGCGAAACCTGCAACGGAAAACGTTTCAACAGAGAAACGCTGGAAGTTCGTTACAAAGGAAAATCTATTTCCGATGTGTTGGATATGACGATTGATGAAGCAGTTGATTTTTTCCAGCCGATTCCTAAGATTTTTGCAAGAGTAAAAACTTTACAGGATGTAGGTTTAGGCTACATAACAATGGGACAACAATCAACCACACTCTCTGGAGGTGAAGCACAGCGTATCAAGTTAGCAACAGAATTAGCAAAAAGACAAACCGGAAATACGCTATATATTCTTGATGAACCTACCACTGGGTTGCATTTTGAAGACGTGAAAATTTTGATGGATGCCATTAATAAACTGGTAGAATTAGGAAATTCATTCATCATTATTGAACATAATATGGATGTTATTAAATTAGCAGATCATATTATTGACGTGGGACCAGAAGGTGGAAAGTATGGCGGTGAGATTATTGCGAAAGGAACACCGGAAGAGATTATTAAATCTAAAAAATCTTTAACAGGGAAATACCTAAAGAAGGAAATGTAATACAAAATAGTAATTATAAAAAAGAATTTGTGAAAGCAGATTCTTTTTATTTTTATGAAAATAATGATGAAATGAAAAAGCCGAAAGAAATTATAGCTCTTGAAAAACTATACAATATTCAGCTTCAGCAGACTTTTTGCAAAGATGATATATTGAATGTTGATAGAAATAATTTGTTTTTGCTCGATAAAAAAGAAAATGTTTTAGGACTGAATCTTTCTGGTAATAAAATTGATGAAATTAAAGGTTTTGAAGATGTAAAGGAAGTACTTTATCTAAATTTCTATAACAATTCACTTAAAGTCATTGAAAATCTACAACATCTCAGAAAATTAGAAATACTAATCCTCAGCAATAATAAAATTGTGAAACTGAATGAGATTTCTAATCCTAACTTAAAAATATTAAATCTTACATCCAATCAAATTACTAAAATTATAGGACTAGAAAAACTTAAAAATTTAGAAGAAATTTATTTTACATTAAATCATATAAAAGAAATAAAAAATTTTGAAAATCTAAGAAATTTAAAAGTTTTAAAAATTGATTTTAATGACCTTACAGCACTAGATTTTGAGGCATTTTGTAATTGTAATCTGAAATATTTGGACCTAAGGAATAATTGGATTAATAAATTGATGAATTTGGAATTTGTAAAAGAAATAGAACACTTAAACCTCAAATACAACCATATAAATGAAGTTCAAATTATAAAAGAAATTTTGAATTTCAAGAATTTGAATTATATCAATGTAGAAGGTAATCCTTTTCTGAACAATACTAATTTAGAATTAAGGGGTTATGGTTACGAGAATCATGTAGACGATTTACGACAGTATTTTCATTCCCAATGTTAATTTTTTAATTATTTTAAAAATTTAAACAACTGCAAATCAATTTATTAACTTCTAATGTTAACCCAATGTTAACTCAATGTGAAATTTATATGAATTAAATTATATATCTTTGATTTAGAAAGTAAGAAACAATAATAATATTTAACTCTAAAAATCATAAACATATGAAAAAAATTCAAATATTCGCAGCTTCAGTTTTCGTATTAGCCTTTGCAACAGTATTTAATACCACGAAAGCTCAGATATCTTCAGACAATACCATTAAAGAAGTTCAACTGAATAAGAATGATGCTTTCAATGAAATAAGAAATCTATTGATGTCTAATTTTGATTTTACAAACCAAGATTACCAACAAGGAATCGTAAATTCTGAAGTGAAATTTGATGTTGCTGAAAACGGTAAAATCATAAATGTACATTCAAAAGGAGATTGCAAAAATGTAAGCAAAGAAATTGAAAAGATTTTAAGCAATTTACATTACAGAATGAATCCTTCGAAACTCAATGATAAAATGCTTGCATCAAGTTTTGTAATGCCGGTGAGAGTTGATATCAACAACAGATAGATAATAACTCATTATACTTTTTTCAAACTGCCTCCACGGGCAGTTTTTTTATTGGCATCAATTCATTAAATTTGAGTTTTTTAAATCTCAATTTTGGAAGAAATAGTAAACGTTGTATTTCGCTCACTATGCATTTACCTTTTTATGGTAGTAGCTATTCGCGTGTTTGGAAAAAATCAGCTTTCACAACTCAATGCTGGTGATGTGGTTTTGCTTCTCCTCATTTCAAATGCTGTTCAAAACGCAATGGTTGGCCCAGATACATCTTTGCAAGGTGGCATCATTGCAGCATTGGTGCTTTTTGCAGCAAATTTTATTTTGAAAAGAATCATGTTTAAAAATCCAAAATTTAAAAGCTTCTTGGAAGAAGATCCCGTAATTTTGATTAGAGATGGCAAAATAGATGAACCAGCTTTGAACAGAGTGAAAATAAGCGTTGATGAACTCGAAGAATCTATCAGAGAGCATGGTGTTGATGGCATAAAAAATGTAAAACTTTCTATTTTGGAAGTTGATGGTAATATCAGTGTAGTTTCTATGGATAAAACCAGAGATCAAACCCATTATACAAGGATTAAAAGAAAAAATAAAAGAAAATATCTTTAAAAAATGTATTACGAATTACGAGAAATGCGTCCCGGCGATGAGAAAAGGGTCTTAGAAATTTTCCAGCAAGGAATAGATAGTAAAATTGTAACTTTTGAAACTACTGTTCCCACAGAAGAAGCTTGGGACATGGAGTTTTTCAACAATTGCCGCTGGATTTTGGAAAACGAAAAAAGTGAAGTGATTGGATGGTGTGCTTTGAAACCAACAAGCAAAAGAGACTGCTTCAGCGGGGTTGCAGAGATTAGTATTTATTTTGATAACCAATATCACGGAATGGGGTTGGGATCTATGCTGCTCAAAAAATTAATCGCCGACAGTGAAGAACATGGGTTTTGGACTTTGCAAGCAAATATCTTTCCGGAAAACGAAATTTCGATAAAGTTTCATCAGAAATTCGGATTTAGAATTGTAGGGACAAGAAAAAAACTTGGAAAACTACACGGAGAATGGAAAGATGTTGTGATGCTAGAAAGACGTAGTGAAGCTATATTTTAGCATAAAAATTCATAAAAACCCTTAAAAACTATTATATTTTTTAGCCTAAATTATGATTGGCATTTATATTGGAGACTTACATCAATAATTTTAAAACAATGAATTATGAAGAGTTGGTTGAAAATTACAGCTATGTTTCTGATTTTTATCTTTTCAGCAAGTTTTAGTACTGTAAATGCACAAAGACATCACAATAAAGATCGAAAGTACTATTACAAATCAGTAAAACACCATCACAAAAGAGTAGCACATCATTATAGAAAACCACAAAGACATCTTTACTACGGATCTGTAGCGCATCACAGACCTTCAAGGCTGGCTTATAAGCAGAATAATAGAAAAATGAGACATTACTCACCAAGAAAAACAGTAATTATCATCAATCACAGATAAGTAAAAAACTGACTGCTCTTTTTAGCAGTCAGTTTTTATTTTTAAATTCTCGTTTTTATAGGATCCAAAAACGTATTGAAAATCATAATATCTTGTCCAAATTTTTTCTCTATCCGTTCAGCAATATTTTCTAACTCACTTTTTATAAAATCTTCACGAAGATTGATGTCATCAAAAATCAAAAGCAAATTATAGTTTTTACCTTCTTCAATATAGTCACTTTGTACTTCAGAAAGGATATATTTATTCACATCCAAAAGGTTTTCTGTCATTAGAAAAAGTTCTTCATCTACATATTTAGCCCATACTTCGAGGTTATTTTTCGGACAGTGGAAGGTAATGCTTAATACACTCATGTTTTATGATTTATTTAATATTTTAGATGCAAATCTAATGCAAAAATCGGTATTTTTTTCTTAAATTAGCACGTTATAATTTAACACAAATAAATAATTTTCAGACGTACAAACAACGTTCTGATAATCATCATAATAAACTTTTATATGCAAAGAGAAGGAGAAAGGCTGATTCCTATTAACATCGTTGATGAAATGAAGTCATCATACATCGATTATTCGATGTCGGTAATTGTTTCAAGAGCACTTCCGGACGTACGAGACGGTTTAAAACCTGTTCACAGAAGAGTATTGTACGGTATGTATGGGTTAGGAGTTTTTTCGAATAGAAAATATTTAAAATCTGCCAGAATCGTTGGAGACGTATTAGGTAAATATCACCCTCACGGTGACTCATCTGTTTACGATGCAATGGTAAGAATGGCTCAGGATTGGAGTCTTCGTTATCCTCAAGTTGACGGCCAGGGTAACTTTGGGTCTATGGACGGCGATCCGCCTGCAGCAATGCGTTACACAGAGGCTAGATTAAAGAAAATTTCCGACGAAATATTATCAGATCTTGATAAGGAGACGGTAGACTTTCAAAATAACTTTGACGACAGTTTAACGGAACCTAGCGTAATGCCTTCAAAGATCCCGAACCTTTTGGTTAACGGAACTTCTGGTATTGCAGTAGGTATGGCGACCAATATGGCGCCACACAACCTTACAGAATCCATCAATGCAATTTGTGCCTACATCGATAATAAAGAAATTACCATTGATGAATTGATGCAACACATCATTGCTCCCGATTTTCCTACAGGAGGAATTATTTATGGGTACGATGGCGTAAGAGATGCTTTCCATACAGGTAGGGGTAGAGTTGTTTTGAGAGCAAAAGTTAGCTTTGAAGAAGTTCACAACAGAAATGCCATTATTGTAAGCGAAATCCCTTATCAGGTAAACAAAGCAGAGATGATTGCCAGAACTGCAGAGTTGATAAAAGATGAGAAGATTCCCGGAATTTATGAAATCAGAGATGAGTCTGACAGAAGAGGTCTTCGTATAGTTTATGAGCTGAAAAATGATGCGATTCCTAATGTAGTTTTAAATTTATTATATAAATATACTTCGCTACAAACTTCTTTCAGTGTAAACAATATCGCATTGGTACACGGCAGACCAGAGCAACTGAATGTAAAAGATATCATCCACCATTTTGTGGAACACAGACATGAAGTAATTGTAAGAAGAACTCAATACGAGCTTAGAAAAGCAAAGGAAAGAGCCCATATCTTAGAAGGCTTCATGAAGGTGATTGGAACTCAAGATTCTTTAGATAAAGCTATCTCTATCATTCGTCATTCTGCAAATCCGCAGGCTGCGAAAGAGGGATTAATCTTAGAATTTGAACTCTCGGATATTCAGGCTCAGGCCATTCTCGATTTACGTCTTGCTCGTTTGACGGGTATGGAACTTGATAAAATTCGTGATGAATACGACGCAATTATGAAAGAAATTGCTGATTTAGAAGATATTTTAGCAAACGAACCTAGAAGATTCCAAATCATAAAAGACGAATTAATTGAAGTTAAAGAAAAATACGGCGACGAAAGAAGAACAGAAATAGATTATTCTGGAGGTGAAATGTCAATTGAAGACATTATTCCAAACGAAGAAGTAGTTCTTACCATTTCGCATGCAGGATATGTAAAAAGAACTTTACTCTCAGAATACAAAGTTCAAAGTAGAGGAGGTGTGGGTAATAAAGCTGCTACAACAAGAGACTCAGATTTCCTTGAGTACATTGTTTCAGCAACCAACCACCAATACATGTTGTTCTTTACAGAAAAAGGAAGATGTTATTGGCTAAGAGTATTTGAAATACCTGAAGGTTCAAAAATATCCAAAGGAAGAGCGGTACAGAACCTTATTAATATAGAACCAGACGATAAAATTAAAGCCTATATCAGAACCAATAATCTTAAAGATTCAGAATACGTTAATCAAATGAGCGTGGTAATGGTAACGAAAAACGGAACCATCAAAAAAACCTCATTGGAAGCTTATTCTAGACCAAGAGTAAACGGAGTAAACGCTATAGAAATAAGAGATAATGACCAACTCTTAGGTGCTTATTTAACAAACGGAACATCTCAAATCATGATTGCTACCAAAAATGGTAAATGTATCCGTTTCCCAGAAGAAAAAGTAAGAGAAGTAGGAAGAAGCTCCATTGGTGTACGTGGAATTACTTTGGAAGAAAATGACGAAGTAATCGGTATGATTGTTGCCAACGATCTTGAGAACGAAACTGTTTTGGTAGTTTCTGAAAAAGGATACGGAAAAAGAACAGCAGTTTTAGATTACAGAGAAACCAACAGAGGCGGAAAAGGGGTAATCACATTAAACATCACAGAAAAAACAGGAGATCTTATTGCTATCCAGAATGTTACAGATGAAGACGGATTAATGATTATCAACAAATCTGGTGTTGCCATAAGAATGGGAATGGATGAGATGAGAGTGATGGGTAGAAATACCCAAGGTGTAAAAATGATCAACCTGAAGAAAAACGACGAAATCGCCGCTATTGCAAAAGTTGCGATGGATAAGGATGTTGAAGACGATATTGAAGAATTAGAAGGAGAAAACGAAATTGTAACAGATAACCAAGAAAGTACCGCAGAAATCCTTCCGGAAAACGAAAACCCAGAAAGCGAAACTGAAAACTCTGATTCTGAAGAATAAATTTTTAAATAAAAATAATATGAAATCGCTATGATTCGCAAAAACAAACACCGATTTAGTTAGCGATTCCATATAACAATAAAAACCAATAAATAATTCCATATGAAAAAGCTGATTTTAGGAATAGCAATCTTAGCATCTTCGTTTACATTTGCTCAAAAAGATAAAGATGCTAACGCAAAGTTTGAACTTGCAAACAAAGCTGCATTAGATGCATATAATACAAAAAACTATGCAGTTGCTGCACCAAAATTTTTAGAAGCCTATGAAATTTTAAAAGCAAATGGTGCTACTGATGAAACCTTTAAATACAACGCAGCATTAAGCTATGCTCTAAACAATAACATCCCAGATGCTACAAAAATATTTGAAGAGTTAATTAGTAGTGGTTACACGGGAGTTCAAACAAGTTATACTGCTACGGATAAACAAGGTAAAGTGGAATCTTTTGATAAAAAAATGTGGGAAACTTTGAAAGGTAAATCAAAAGACTTTACAAATTTTAAGGAAGAGAAAACACCTTCTTTAGAACAAGAATTGTATGAGACTTTGGCTACTCTTTACCTCAATTCAAAACAAAACGACAAAGCAATTGAACTAATAGAAAAAGGCTTGGCTAAGTTTCCTAACAATGAAAAATTAAAAGATTTTCAAGGCACGGCATATTATGCTTCAGGAAACAATGATAAATTTGCAAATGTTATCAAAGAGCAGTTAGCAAAAGATCCTAATAATGCTGAAAACTGGTATAACCTAGGAGTTCTTCAGTCTAAAAATACGGCAAATGCAGCAGAAGCTGAAGCATCTTTCAAGAAAGCAATTGAGTTGAAACCTGGTTTTTCTAATGCACACATGAATCTTGTCTACGCAGTAATTGGAGATGAAGATGCTGCTGTAAAAAAAATCAATGAAACCAACAGAACCAATAAGACTGAAGGAATGAAACTCATTGAACAAAGAAGAGCTCGTTTTGCTAAAGCATTACCTTATGCAGAAAATTGGTACAAATTGCAACCAGAAAATATTGACGCAGTTTCTACGTTGAAAGATATTTATACCGTTACAAAAAACACTGAGAAAGCTGCCGCTCTCAAAACAAAACTAGCTGAACTAGAAGCAAAGCAAACGAAATAATTTTATTTCTATTGATATAAAATCCCGAGACATTTTTGTTTCGGGATTTTTTAATTGATTGAAAATGAGATTCAAAAAAAAAAAAAAAAAATAACTTATTTTTTTCTGCTTCTTTTAGCTCATAAATATAAAAGTACCAGAGATATAGATTTTCACAAGAATACCCTATTGTAAACCTTGCTCAAATTTCACGTTCCGAATTTGTAAGAAATTTTGTAAAGCTTAAAAAAAATTAAGTAAAAGGTCTAAAGAATTCAAAATATCTTCTCCAGAGCAGTGTTTATTTTGCCAATAGTTATTAAATAAATTATTAGAATTACAAATTCTTTTCAGATGGACATGATTAATAATAAAATTCCTTTTAATGGTAATTTAAGAGGAATCTATGCTCATCAGAACAAACATTCGTGACTAAATTTTCAAGTAATTTAAAAGCTGTTGGCTTAAAAAATATTCATATTATTAACTTAACCGAAACTTATCTATTTAAATCTCATAATTGATAAATTTGGCAAAACAATCTATTTTTTTTAATTAAAAATTCCGATAAATTCCAAACGATTATCATAAAATTTACAAGGAAAATTCTTCTCTAAATCCTTATCTTTGGGCAAAATTATTATAAAATGATTGAGTGGAAAACTGTTAAAGAATACGACGATATTACTTATAAAAAATGCAACGGTGTGGCAAGAATTGCCTTCAATAGACCGGATATCCGCAATGCATTTAGACCCAAAACAACCTCAGAATTGTATGATGCTTTTTATGATGCATCAGAAGATCCATCTATTGGTGTAGTATTGCTTTCAGGCGAAGGACCAAGTTCAAAAGACGGAGTTTGGGCTTTCTGCAGCGGAGGAGATCAAAAAGCCAGAGGCCAACAGGGTTACGTTGGTGAAGATGGTAGACACCGTTTAAATATTCTTGAGGTTCAGCGTTTGATCCGTTTTATGCCAAAAGCTGTAATTGCTGTAGTTCCTGGATGGGCTGTAGGTGGTGGCCACTCACTTCATGTGGTTTGCGACTTAACTCTAGCAAGCAAAGAGCACGCAATTTTCAAACAAACAGATGCCGATGTTACTAGCTTTGATGGAGGTTACGGCTCTGCGTATCTAGCAAAAATGGTAGGTCAGAAAAAAGCCCGTGAAATTTTCTTTTTAGGTAGAAACTATTCTGCTCAGGAAGCATTGGAAATGGGAATGGTAAATGCCGTAATTCCTCACGACGAGCTGGAAGATACCGCTTACGAATGGGCACAAGAAATTTTAGCTAAATCTCCTACTTCTATAAGAATGCTGAAATTTGCAATGAATCTTACAGACGACGGAATGGTAGGGCAGCAGATTTTCGCAGGGGAAGCAACCCGCTTGGCATATATGACCGAAGAAGCCAAAGAGGGTAGAAACGCATTCCTAGAAAAAAGAAAGCCAGATTTCGGAAAAGATCAGTGGATATCTTAATAGAAATTAGTTTTTAGAGGTTAGAAATTATAATTAATAATTCAATTCACTAACACCTAACATCTAGCATCTAACATCTAAAAAATTATGAAGGATTGGATACAGGCCGCAAGGCTAAGAACTTTACCGCTTTCCTTGAGCGGAATTATCATGGGGTCTTTCATCGCAAAATGGAGGCTTTACAGCGAAGGAGAAATTTGGGATTGGAAAATATTTGCATTAGCACTTCTGGTAACTTTACTTTATCAAATCTTGTCAAACTACGCCAACGATTACGGTGACGGTGTGAAAGGTACTGATGCAGAAAGGGCTACCGAAGCAGAAACAAGAGCGGTTGCATCGGGAAAAATCACAGCTAAACAAATGAAAAATGCAGTGATTTTATTTTCTATTTTATCTTTTGTAGCTACGGTAGCGCTTTTATATTTAGCATTTATCCCTAAATACATGAATGAATTTTACCTATTCATCGGTTTGGGGGTCGCAAGTATTTTGGCTGCAATAGGATATACTGTGGGTAAAAAGCCTTACGGATATATGGGACTTGGTGACCTATTCGTTTTTATATTCTTCGGTTTGGTTTCAGTTTGCGGAAGTTATTTTCTATTTACCAAAACCTTTAGCTGGGATATCTTACTTCCGGGTGCAGCTGTTGGAATGATGAGCATGGCGGTATTAAACCTGAATAATATGAGAGACATAGAAAGCGACAGATTATCAGGTAAAAACAGCTTTGCTTTGAGAATTGGTTTTAAAAATGCTATGATTTATGAAATTATACTCCTTCAACTGCCAATTATCTTAATTTTCGTATTTCTTTGCCTGCAAGGATTCCTCCAGACACAACAGTACTATGTGTTTATCGTTCTGATTTTACTTTTACCTATGATGAAAATCAGGCGCCAAATCATGTCTGTAAAAACACCGAAAGAACTAGATCCTTTTTTGAAACAAGTTGGAATTCTAACGCTTGTAATGGCAGTTTTAACTGTTTTGGGATTAAATTATTTTGGCAATTAAACAAGTTTAATAAATTTAAAAATGAAAATACAATACTTAGGACAAAATTGTTTTTTGTTCACTTATAAAGGGAAAAATATCTTGTGTGACCCTTTTTACAATTACAAAAAGGCTGAATCTGGATTTCAAATCTCAGCACAAAAAATTGATTATATCCTATTGACTCATGCTCACGGAGATCATATAGCTGATGTAGTAGAGGTACTAGAACATCATCCTGACGCTATGCTAATTGCAGTTCCGGAAGTGTGTGGCTATTTTAACAGTGCAAAAAATACTGCTGATATCAACTTGGGAGGTTCTATGAAAATTGATGATTTAACAATCTCCATGGTTTCGGCACAGCATACAAGTTCATTCCCAGACGGTAGCTATGGTGGAGTGCCTGTAGGTTACATTTTCAGTCTTCCTGAAGGTAAAAATGTGTATTTAGCTGGGGATACGGGAGTGATGGCAGATATGCAATTATTTCCTGCGTTGTACGGCAATTTAGACTTATCTATTCTTCCAATCGGTGGTCATTATACAATGTGTGCTAAAAATGCTTCATTTGCTGCAGCAGAATTATTGAAAACTCCAAAAGTTATAGGATGTCATTTTGATACTTTCCCAGCAATAGAAATTAATCACGAAGATGCAGCTAAACATTTTGCTGCTAAAAATATTGAATTAGTCTTACCTCAATTGGGAGAAAGCTTCAGTATATAAAAAAATTAAGAGATTAAGTAATTTTAATAAAATCATCTTAATCTCTTAATTTATAAAAAAAAAAATGGCAAGCTACCTAAATCACACCGCTACGACCAATTACCTTTGCTGCGTTCCCACCCTGGAGGGTTCTCAGGAGCTGGTTGTTTAGGACTTGCCGTTGCAAATATAGGAATTAATATTAAACCTCAAAACTGTATAACAGAAAAAAATGATGAAAACAGACTTAATAAACGCTAATTTGCTGAAATTTAAGTAAATAATTTTTCATCTTTAAGTAAATTTTTTAAATATGGCTAAAAGTCCAACCAACTTAGGTATCGTCCTTTTTATTGCTACAATGATTGTATTTTTTGTAGTTTATTCTTTCTTTTCAGGAATCAATTATTTTGATACTACACTGAAAGTCAACGCTTTTGTACTTCCTGTTTTATATGCAGGAACTGCTTTCTGGTCTGTGAAATCGTATTGGAACACGGCAAACGTGATGAGTTTTAAGGAAGCATTCAAAAGAGCATTTTATCCGATGTTTATTGGAGGTTTTCTTTCAATTGTGACTATTTTTACTTTTTTAAATTTCATTGATACCGATGCGAAAAAACTGCTAAACTATCAATATGTTGAAAGGCAGAGAACAGAATTGAATAAAGAATATACTTCAGCAAAAAAAATCATCAAACATCAAAAAGAAATTGATGAGCTAGAAAAAAAATATAAAGAAGGCCTTCAAAGAGTGAGTGATGATGCAGTAAAAGGAAAAGATATGCTTACAGCGAGTCATTTTTCAGGTTATTTTGCAGCGATACTGATATTTTACTTAGTTTTGTCGTTGTTTTTCGGAGCATTTTTCAGAACGAGAACTGTTCATCAAGAAACACCTACTCAACTCTAATTTTTATTTAATTTAAATGAATTTATCTATAGTTATTCCGTTATTGAACGAAGAAGATTCTTTGGAACAACTTTTCTCAAGAATCAATAAAACGTGTGAAACCAATAATTTATCTTACGAAGTTTGGTTTGTAGACGACGGAAGTACAGACCTATCGTGGAGTATTATTGAGAATCTGAAGGTGCAATACCCACAAGTTCAAGGTATTAAATTTTCTCGTAATTACGGAAAATCTCAAGCTCTGCACGCTGCATTTTTAAGAGTTCACGGCGATGTTGTTATCACGATGGATGCCGATTTGCAAGATTTCCCTGAAGAAATACCTGAACTTTACAGAATGGTAGTGGAAGAAAATTATGACATCGTTTCTGGCTGGAAAAGAAAACGTTTTGATAATGTGATGACAAAAAACA
Organism: Chryseobacterium piscicola; assembly: GCF_900156685.1. Taxonomy (GTDB): domain Bacteria; phylum Bacteroidota; class Bacteroidia; order Flavobacteriales; family Weeksellaceae; genus Chryseobacterium; species Chryseobacterium piscicola. The sequence continues at coordinate 265,390 of NZ_FTOJ01000003.1, read as the reverse complement.
TTCCGTCAAAACTCTTCAATGCTGCAGCAAGAAAAGTATCCGGAGTGGAGCTTCATGATTTCAATTGTGGTTTGAAAGCGTACAAAAAACAAGTGGTGAAATCTATTGATGTATACGGAGATATGCACAGATACATACCGGTTTTGGCAGCAAATGCAGGTTTTAGAAGAATTACAGAGAAAGAAGTTCCGCATCAAGCAAGACCTTATGGTACTTCAAAATTCGGAACAGAAAGATTCATCAGAGGTTTTCTTGATCTTGTAACACTTTGGTTCGTAAGTCGTTTTGGAGGTAGACCGATGCACTTTTTCGGAGCCGCTGGAACAATTATGTTTATAATGGGTTTTCTTTCAGCTTTTTGGTTAGGAGTTTCTAAATTAATTGATGTTGCAAAAGGAATTTACGGACATTTAATTACCAATAATCCTTGGTTTTTTATTGCACTTACAATGATGATGATGGGAACTTTGCTGTTTATTGCAGGGTTTTTAGGTGAAATGATTATTCGAACCAATAGAGAGCATAAGAATTACAATATTGATGAAGTAATATAAACTCTTGTTTTAATTATTTTTTTATATTAAAATTTCAAAAATTTCCAAATTCTAAGGAGTAATTACAATACTTCTTAGAATTTTTTTTGTTTTAAAATGAATATTCAATTTTATACCAAATTTTATTGCGCTTATTTTATTTTCTTAATTATAAATAAGAAATTTGCATACTTTACCTCTTATTAGAAGTAATATATTTTATTAGTTTTCAATACCATGGAAGAAATCAGCCGTAAACAAATCGTTCAGTTCATCAAAAATAATGCTCATGCCGATAGTATTAGAAAGTCTTTTGGAGTTTACTCGACACTTAAAAAAATAACTCCAAAATCTGCTATTTATGAATGTAAAGGTACTGCCTATAAAGCTTACACAATAACGATATCTTCAGAAAATAACATAAGTGTGCGGTGCAGTTGCCCCTATAATCATGGTGGTATTTGCAAGCATTCTATTGCATCATTAGAAAATTTTGCTCTTACTTTAAAAACTGATTCATCTTTTGTGAGAAATTCAAAAACTGAAACTGTAAATAAAATGATAAAAGTGAAATCTAGTGAAATATTTTCTTCTGTATTTACATTTCCGTTATCAGATAATGGTATTGATGAAGAGATGATTAGGGAAAATTTGTCACCAATAAAGAACGCCCCTATTTCTTATGCTGAACCTAGGATAGAATCTGTAAAAGCTACAGAAATTAAAACTAGAATTTCAGATTGGAGCAGCAATTTTTCTCAAACGTTTAAAATAGATTTCAAAGAGAAAATTCTTAGTATACAGTGCTCCTGCTCAGAGAAAACTTTTGATTCCCACTGTAAACATTTATCACCAGCTTTTGAAAAAGTAATAAAAATATTGGGTGCAAACTATTTTCAAGAGAATTATTTAGATAAAATGATTGAGCTTTTTCTAAAAGATTATGGTTTGGATCTCAATGATGATTACAAAAAGTATTTTGATTTTATTCTTGATGAAAAGGGATTTAGAGCGATAAGTTTATTCCCTGATTTGCAAAAAATATCAAGCCCTTTTGAAAGTAGTTTATCTTCAGAATTAAATAAAAATTCAAACAAAAACGATTTTAAATTTGCAAATGTAGAAACTGGTGAAGCTTTGGTTTTTGAATTTTCTGATGACAGTTTTTTAGGTTTTACGGCTGTACAGGCAAAATTTAATAAAGAGGGTACAGAGCTCGTTACGCATTTTAAGGAGATAATGATGTACCGGATTGAAACTACAATGCATCAATACAGCGACAAAACTACATCAATGATTTTGCTTGCTTTAAGAATAAATAATCTCTTAGCAGCATTTTATCATAAAAATACTGCGGAAAGTTTACAGAAATTATTTGAGTCTTTTGCTAAATTAATACCACATCTCACAGAATTTCCTCTTTACTCTCACACTGCCGAAGATACTTATACTCGTAAAAACTTGGTTAGTAATACTTTAAATACAGAAATCCTTAAACTTATTTTCAATTTTTCTCAAGACCCACTTTTTTATCATTTGGAACCCAAGCTGAAAATTGGAGATAAACTTTTTAAATTGAATTCTGATGAAATTACCATAACACCTCTGTTTGTTAAAATAAAAAATGAAATATACCCAATAAGAAATGCTGTTTTTTCTGCAGATTTGCTGTATTACTCGGAAATGAGCGAAACCAGATACATCAAAAAAAACGCTTTACATTTCAAAGAAAATGTCTTGCTTCCGCTTTCTACTAAGTATGAAGTGAGCAAAACCAATTTTGTAAAAGAAAAAGTAAACAAGAAAAATTTTGCAATTGAAAATATTCTAAACCACAAAACGCAAGTTTATATTGAAGATTTAAATGGTGCAGTAACTTTCAAATTGGCGATGCAATATCCTGAAAAATTGATAGATATTGAAAGCAGTGAAATGCGCATTGGCATTACTGAGAAGGGAGAATTTTCTTATCTTGAAAGAGATTGGGAAGCCGAAACTGCATTCAGAGAAGAATTTAGAAGCTATCATCCAGATTTTATATTACAAGATGACGGTTTTTATTTAAATCCTTTACAATTAATCGAAAATTTTTGGCTTATTGATTTGGTAGAAAAAATGAAAGAATCTGGTATAGAACTTTTAGGATTAAAAAATCTTAGCTCATTCAAATACAATATCCACAAACCATCTGTTTCTGTTAGTGTGCAATCTGATTTGGATTGGTTTGATGTGAAAATTGATATTTCCTTTGGCGACCAAAAACTAAGCTTGAAAGATTTGCAAAAAGCTTTTGTAAAAAAAACAAATTTCGTAACGCTATCAGATGGTAGTATAGGCATTTTACCAGAAGAATGGATGCAGAAATTTGCGGCATACTTTAAAATTGGTGAAGTGAAAAAAGATACTCTTCAAATCTCCAATTATCAGTTTGGAATGATTGACGAGTTGTATCAAGAACTAGAAGAAAAACCAGATTTTCTAATTGAGCTTTATGAAAAGAAAAAGCGAATTCAGAATATTTCAAATATCAATACTGTGGAAGTTCCAAAAGAAATTATTGCAACATTGAGAGATTATCAGCGTGAAGGCTTAAACTGGCTCGTTTTTTTAGAAGAAAATCAATTAGGAGGCTTTCTTGCAGATGATATGGGACTAGGTAAGACATTACAAACGATTGCTTTCTTACAACATTTGAAAATCACGAAAAAACCCAAATTACCATCCTTAATTATTGCGCCAACTTCGCTCGTCTTCAATTGGGAAAATGAGATGAAAAAGTTTTGTCCCAGTTTGAAATTGCTCATTTATACAGGGGCAAACAGAAATGAAAATTTAGAACAATTCTTGAATTATGATGTAATAATAACCACCTATGGTTCTTTACTCAATGATGTTGAAGTCTTGAAGGAGAAACATTTTAACTACATTATTTTAGATGAAAGCCAAGCCATCAAAAACCCAAACTCTAAAAGATACAAAAGCGTAAGATTACTGAAAAGCTTCAATAGAATTGCACTTTCTGGAACCCCAATAGAAAACAATACTTTTGATCTTTATGCTCAGTTTAATTTTTTGAATCCTGGGATTTTGGGTAATATCACACATTTCAAAAAAGAATTTTCTGATGCCATTGATAAAGAAAAAGAGGTTGCTACCTCCCAATTGCTTACAAAAATTATTCATCCTTTTATTTTAAGAAGAACTAAAGAACAAGTTGCTACAGAACTCCCCGAAAAAATAGAAAGCATCATCTATTGTGAGATGGAAAGTGAACAAAGGAAAGTCTACGATACCTTCAAAAATGAATACCGAGATTACCTACTGAATAAAATAAACGAGCATGGCGTTGCAAAATCGCAAATGTATGTTTTGGAGGGACTTACAAAGCTAAGGCAAATCTGCAATAGCCCTGCAATTATTTCAGAAAACGAAGACTATGGTAATGCTTCTGTAAAGCTGGATCTTCTCATAGAAAACATTAAAGAAAAAACAGGAAATCATAAGATTTTGATATTTTCTAGCTTTGTAAAAATGCTGCAACTCATCAAAGTAAAGCTGGAAGAAGAAAATATTACATTTGAATATCTAGATGGGCAAACTCGCGATCGCCAATCTCGTGTAGAAAATTTTCAGAATAAAAATGATGTACGGGTATTTTTAATCAGTACAAAAGCAGGAGGTACAGGTCTTAATCTTACAGAAGCAGATTATGTATTTATTGTAGACCCATGGTGGAACCCTGCGGTAGAAAACCAAGCCATAGACAGATGCTACAGAATAGGGCAGAAGAAACAAGTAATGGCATACCGTATGATTTGTAAGAATACGATTGAAGAAAAAATAATAGCACTTCAAAATAAAAAAAGAGGCATTGCTTCTACAATTATAAGTATAGATGAAGAACAAAAATCATTTAATAAAGAAGAAATAAAAAATTTATTTGCTTAAATGATAATGATGTAAAATTTCCCATTATCGATATATTATACACTATTAAAGGTCTCATTTTTATTAAATCTTAGAGCTGAAATGAGAATTTCCAAATCGTTTTTCTTTATATTTGTCCTGAATAAAATATAAAATCAAAAATTAAATGAAAGACTATTTTTCTGTAAAGAATTATATTTTTATTTCGTTATCTCTAATGATCTTATCCTGCGGAAAAATTTCTCCTAAAGGCAATATCGAAAACAAAGAAGTAAACGTTGATGAATTTGTGAACCTCGAAATGGAAGGTAAATTTCGTGTTTTTTATGCCAAAGCAAACAGAAATTATGTAGACATTGAAACTTACCCTAATGTTGCTGATAATCTGAATGTAGAAGTGAAAGACAAAACGCTTTTCATTAAAGAAAACAGAAAAACAAAAGGAGTAGATTTTTATAATATTATAGTGTATTCTAAATATAATCTTGAAAAAGTCTCTATTGCAGATTCTGTTGAACTCAATATTTCAAGTGAAATTAAAACCGATAATTTTAAATTAAATCTTAAAAATTATTCTACCTTCATGGGTTCGGTAAACACCAGAAAGTTAGATCTAGAAATGCTGAACCGAAGCCGTGCAAACTTTTTGGGTCAAACAAAAGATGCATTCATCAAAATTTCAGATACTGCAAGCTTGATTGCCCCGTATTGGAAAATTGAAAATTTAAATATAGATTCTAAAAATGGAAACTATGCAGAAGTAAATGTGAAAGATTCTTTGAAGGGAAACATTAAGAACACATCAAAATTTGTATATTACAACGATCCAATTAGAGCTTTTAAAGTGGACAAAACAGCGAAAGTGGAGAATAAAAAGCTGAAATAGTTTTTTCATTAATTTATTTTTAAAATTGGTCTGCCAAAATCAGTTGCTTTAGTAACATCCTATATAGTAACAAAAGACAGCTCTAAAACAACTTTGGTTTCTTTATTTTAAAACTAAACACAAATATTAAATCACAGAAACCAAAGATGAAGAAAAAATCAGAAACCTCAAATTTGTAAAACCAACAGAGAACATACTCATCGTAAAACAAAAAAATAAAGGAAACTAAAATCAACAGTAACAAAATATAGCACTAATGAAAAAAACTGTTAGACTTATTACAGAATTTTTAGATTTAGTCGGTATTGTTAATTATCATTCCTTAAAAAAGTAAGTAATTAAATAAACACAAGAATACAATATGTCAGAAATATCAACACTAGAAAAAGCGCAACTTTGGCTTACAGACACATTCGATCAGGAAACAAAAGATGCCGTTCAAGCATTAATAAATAGCAACTCTCCAGACTTAGAAGATTCTTTCTACCGTGAATTAGAATTTGGAACAGGTGGTATGAGAGGCATAATGGGAGTTGGAACTAATCGTTTAAATAAATACACCTTAGGTCAAGCTACACAAGGACTTGCGAACTATATGCTAAAGCAATTTCAAGGAGAAGAAATTAAAGTGGCAATTGCTTATGATGTAAGACACAATTCAAAAGAATTTGGAAAATTGGTAGCTGATGTTTTAACTGCTAACGGAATAAAAGTTTTGCTTTTTAAAAATCACAGACCAACTCCGGAATTGTCTTTTACCGTTCGTGATAAAAAATGCAACGGAGGAATTGTTTTAACAGCTTCCCACAATCCACCGGAATATAATGGATATAAAGTATACTGGAATGATGGTGCACAAATCGTTCCGCCACATGATGAAGCAATAATCAATCAGGTTTATTCTGTGAAATTTGAAGAAATTAAATTTGAAGGTAACGATAATTTAATAGAATGGATCGGAGAGGAGCAAGATGAAGTTTACATTGATGCTTGTATTGAAAACTCAACTTACCAGAACGTTGGAAAAGAAAATTTAAATATCGTTTTTACTTCCATTCACGGCACCACTTATACAACCGTTCCACAAGCTTTGGAAAAAGCAGGATTTAAAAAAATAGACTTAGTAAAAGAACAAATGATCCCAAGCGGAAATTTCCCAACGGTAGACTCTCCTAATCCGGAAGAACCTGCAGCATTGGAAATGGCAATGGATTTGGCAAAAATTACTAACGCAGACATTGTAATAGGTACAGATCCGGATGGCGACAGATTGGGAATTGCCGTAAGAAATCTAGACGGCGAAATGCAGCTTCTTAACGGAAATCAGTGCAATACTATTCTTACTTATTACATCTTAAATGAATGGAGAAAACTAGAAAAAATCACAGGAAAAGAATTCATCGGTTCTACAATTGTGACATCTGATATTTTCTATGATATTGCTCAAAAATTCGGTGTCGATTGCAAAGTTGGACTTACAGGATTCAAATGGATCGGAAAAATGATTCGTGATTTTGAAGGTAGAGAAAAATTCATCTGTGGTGGCGAAGAGAGTTTCGGGTTTATGACTGGAGATTTTGTGCGTGATAAAGATTCTTGTGGTAGTATTGTTCTTGCATGCGAAATCGCAGCTTGGTGCAAAGCCAATGGCAGAACCATGTACGAATACCTTATAGAAATTTATCAAGAAGTAGGGTTGTATTATGAAGGTTTAATTAATCTTGTAAGAAAAGGACGAGATGGTGCAGAAGAAATTCAAAATATGATGAAAAATTTCCGTGAAAACCCTCCCAAATCTTTGGCAGGATCTCCCGTTTCTCAAATAAAAGATTTCAAGGAACAGACAAATTTTATTGTTGCTGAAAATGCATCCAAAACAATGATTGATATTCCTAAATCAAACGTTTTAATCTATTACACAGAAGACGGAACCAAAGTTTGCGTAAGACCTTCGGGAACCGAGCCTAAAATTAAATTCTACGTTTCTGTGAAAGATGCTTTAGCTTCAAAAGATGAGTTTGAACACAAAATTAAAAGTCTTGAAGAGAAAATTCAGCAAATTAAAGCTGATTTACATTTAAATTAAAAAAAATTACCAATATAGAAAATCACCAAAATTTTTCTCATTACAGAGTAATATTCCGTTGTAAAATTATTCCATTCTATTTATAGAGAGAGTTTCGGAGAGAAAAGATTTATGTGATATTGGCAGATAAAGTAATTTTAAGTAATTAAATGTACAAAAAAAATTAAAAGTAATTATAAATTTTAAATAAAGTGAAAGTTTCAAAATTAGCGGCGAACCTTATTGGTTCTGAGATTGTAAAAATAGGTAATGAAGTAAACGATTTAAAGGCAAAAGGAGCAGAAATTGCTAATCTTACTATTGGCGATTTGAATTCTAATATTTATCCTATTCCTGCAAAATTAAAAGAAGAAATTCAAAAGGCCTATCAAAATAATTTAACCAATTATCCGCCCGCAAACGGACTTTTATCTTTACGAAAACAGGTTTCAAACGATCTTAAAAACAGATGGAATCTTGAATATTCACCAGATGATATTTTGATTACAGCAGGTTCAAGACCTTTAATTTACGCGGTTTATAAAACCATCGTAGATGAAGGTGATAAGGTAGTATATCCTACGCCATCTTGGAACAACAACCATTATGCATACCTCACTTCTGCAGACGCTGTAGAAGTAAAAACTACACAAGCAAATAATTTTCTTCCCACTGCAGACGATTTAAGACCTCACTTGCCGGGTACTGTTTTGCTAGCACTTTGTTCACCACTGAATCCTACAGGAACAATGTTTACAAAAGAACAGCTGACTGAAATTTGTGAATTGATTTTAGATGAAAATAAAAAAAGAGGCGAAGACGAAAAACCATTGTACTTAATGTACGATCAAATTTATTCCAATCTTACTTTCGGTGCCGAGCATGTAGATCCTGTTTCGCTTTTCCCAGAAATGAAAGAATATACAATTTATATCGAAGGAATCTCAAAATGCCTTGCTGCAACGGGAGTTCGTGTAGGTTGGGGATTTGGTCCGGCTCACATTATCGATAAAATGAAAGCACTTCTTACCCACGTGGGAGCTTGGGCACCAAAACCGGAGCAAGAAGCTACCGCAAGATATTTTGAAAATCCTGAAGATGTGAACGCTTTTATAGATGATTTTAAAGGGAAATTGGAGGTAAGTTTGAAAGTGCTGCATGCTGGAATTCAAGATTTAAAAGGAAAAGGCCTTGCAGTAGAATCTATAGAGCCAATGGGAGCTATGTATCTTACAATTAAATTAGATTACATCGGAAAAGCAAAACCCGACGGAACTGTAATTGAAAATTCTTCAGACTTGGTTTTTTATCTAATAAATGATGCTGGTGTAGCGTTGGTGCCATTTTCTGCATTTGGAGAAGCAAAATCTGAGCCTTGGTTCAGAGCTTCTGTAGGTGGTTTGGCAACAGATGAAATTTCTCTCATGATGCCAAAACTTGAAAAAGCTTTAAATAATCTGAAATAAATTAAAAAATTATTCTAAATTTATGATGTTGATTCTACTTAGTAGAGTCAACATTTTTTTATAAAATTAATGTAAATAAAAATCGCAAATGAGTAAAGAAAATCAAGAATCTAACGAGGATTCTAATGAAAAGAAACACCCTGAAAATAATTCGCAATTTAATGAGTTTTCAGAGCCTTCTGAATTAGAAAACGAAATTAGAGATGAAAATCCGCTAATTCCTAAAGAAGAAGTGGTAGAAAATCCTGTTATAGCTCCTACGCATCTTGATCCAGAAATCAACAAAAAAAATCCTTACAAAATAGCTTTTTTTAGCCTCGGTGGAATTATTCTACTCAGCGGAATTTCTTATTTTGGATATAAATTTTACAAAGAAAATCAAAAAACAGAGCCTATTGTAGCAAGTGCTTGCCTAGATACAGATACCAAGATTTATGACGCCTACAAAGATGCCGTAGTTATAGTAAAGCACCGCTACGGATATTTTGCAAAAATAAAAGGCAAAGAAATTCAGCTCAATATACCAGAAGCTACCGAAGAAATACTCTACGGAACAGCTTTTTTTGTTGATAAAAACGGAAATATGATTTCCAACAGCCACGTACTTCAACCTTGGAATACTCTTGAAAATAAAGAAAAAATCTTCACCAATACCGAAAATTTCAAAAGGAAAATTGCTTCAATTTTAACTACAGATATTTCAGAAGATGGTTACGAAACTTTCATCGCATCAAATTGGGGAAATGCTTCTTCAGAATACGATGGGGAAGGTGATGGCGGCAATTATGATGAAGGTTCAGAAGATAATACCGGCGAAGATTTTATAAGTTCTTCAGATGCTTCGGTAGTTGATACGCTTGCCGAGCCTGTAGATATTGCAGCATCAATTCCGCAAAAGGAATATGTTTCTCAAGATGAAATTCAGGTGTATATGAAAACATTGGATATTTCTGTGGCACTTCACGATTCTTCAGATCAATGGTTGCCATGTACCGTTGAAAAAATTGCTGAGGATGAAGGAGTAGACCTAGGAATTCTACAACTTTCAAATAAAGAAACGCCCAATACTGTTGTGAATATTATCAATTTAGATAATTCTATTACAGATGATAAATCTCTTCACCCTGGCGAAAAAGCAGTTATGATTGGTTATCCTTTAGGAGAAGATTTGGCACTTACCAACTCTGGTGTAAAAGTTCAATTATACAACGGGCAAATAAGTAAAGAATCAGACGGAACAAAAATTCAGTACAGTGTAACTTCTACACACGGTGCAAGCGGAGCTCCTGTTTTCAATAATTGTGGACAGCTTATTGCCGTGAATTTTAGTGGGATAGATCAAATCCAAGGCTTTAATTTTGGTATTGTTTCTAAACAGATTCGGTCTTCATTTCCTTTTTTAATTACAAAAAAACAAGAAACTAAATAGATTGTAATAATTTAAATATTATCAACTTATATAGATTAATTTAAAATTAACTCAAATTATATTAACTATTTTAGAAATAAATTTAAATCTTAAATATTTTTAGAAAAAACACAATGAAAATTACAAAAATCATTTCACTCTCGGTATTTACTTTTGCATTACAGTTGAGTGCTCAAACCAATTTTTTCCAAAAAACAACCTGGAAAATAGAATCTATTTCTACGGACGGAAAGGCTGTTTTGAAAAAAGTGAAGAGAATCAATTTGCCCTCAGAACAAAGTAAATTTCACTACCTCCAATTTGAGAATGAAAAATTTGATACTGGCAATTCATGTTTCCACATGGATGGGCACTATAACGTTTACGAACCTAATACTATCGAGTTTTCTGAAGGTGCTGCAGATATGGTAGGAGGTTGCGAAGAACCCAAAAGTCTTAGAGGAAACTATAGTTTTATTCTGAAAAAAGATTCCGTAGAGTTTTCTCCAATCGAGAAAATAGATGAGAATGTGCCTAGGCCAGATGTTGCAAATCAAGAAGTAGAATCTGTAGATATTGCTGTAGAAACTGCAGAAAAAGCGACTTCTGATCTAGAAAAATCATCAAAAAAGGTATCGAAAAAATCTACAAAAAAAATAAAGAAATAGTTTTGTTAATTAAATTTAAATAATAACCATTTTTACAATACTCTAAATGTTGGTTTTCATTTAAATTAATAAAAATCAAATATGAAAAAATTGATTAGTATAATCGCTACATTGGCTTTCACGTCAGCGTTTGCGCAAATTCCTTCGCTAGAAGTTTCGGGAGAAAAAAAACATCCTGTTATTCTTCAGAATGCAAAATTTGAGACAAAGATATTAGGAAATCTTGCCACTACAACGGCAACCTATACATTTTACAACCCCAGTAATAGACTTCTGGAGGCCACACTTACCTTTCCACTTCCGGATGGTGTGAGTGTGAGTGGATATGCTTTAGACATCAACGGAAAACTAAGAAATGCCGTTCCCGTACCGAAAGAAAGAGCAAAAGAGGTGTTTGAAAGTATAGAAAAAAGAAATGTAGACCCTGGAATTATAGAGAAAGTTCAGGGAAATAACTTTAGAACAAGAATTTATCCTTTACCCGAAAAAGGAAGTCGCACAATTCAGATTACTTATCATCAAGAGTTGAAAAACACAGCTTCTGAATATCAGTATTTTATGATTTTTGCTAATGCCTTAAGTATTCCAAAATTCGAAATAAAAGTTTCTATTAATGATGGTAATTCAACTCCTAAAATCATTGAAAATGCGGATGGAAGTTTTTCGTTTCAAAAACAAGGAAACCAATGGATTGCAGCTATTTCTAAAGAAAATTTCACTCCAAATGAAAATTTAAAAATTAATATCCCAAAAACGAGTCAAACTTCAAATGTTATTTTGCAGAAAGCATCAGAAAACCAATCTTATTTTGCTGCCAATGTTAGTATAGATTTTCCGAATAAAGAGAAGCCAAAATCCGAGAAAATTGCCATTATTTGGGATAACTCGTACAGCGGATCTAAAAGGAATCTCGATAAGGAATTGGATTTTCTGAATGCCTATTTTTCAGATAATAAGAACGTTACTGTTTCTTTATTGACCTTAAATAACACATTGGACACATCAGAAAACTTTGTGATTTCGCAGGGGAACTGGGTAGCTCTAAAAAATAAAATTTTAAACTTAAAATACGATGGCGGAACTGATTTCGAAGCTTTGAAAGAACTGAGCGGAGTAGAAGAGTATCTATTGTTTTCGGACGGAATATCTAACTTTGGAGATTTAAATATTAAATTCAAAAAGCCTTTAAACAGTATTACCAGCACACCAACCTCAGATTTTAATTTGTTGAAAATGCTTGCCAATCAATCCGGCGGAAATTTCATCAATTTAAACGAAACAGATACGCAGGCGGCTTTAATGAAGTTTAAAAAATTACCTGTAAGGTTTTTAGGTTTTAAAGAAAATCCTACTGTTCAGGAAGTTTTTCCAAATGTTGGCTCTGTGGTGAATGAACCTATCAATATTTTCGGAATTGCTTCAGGCAATCTAGGCAAACTAACTGCAATTTTTGCTATCGGAAACGAAAAATTTGAAATTCCCGTAGATTTTACCAATGCTTCAGCCACAGAAAATTGGGAAATCGCACAATTCTGGGCTCAGAGAAAAATTGATGAACTCGAAGTAAATCCTGCCAAAAATAGAAACGAAATAAAAAATATCAGCGAACAATTTGGTGTAGTGAGCAAAAATACAAGCTTGATTGTTCTGGATGATATCAATGATTATGTTCGCTACAAAATTACGCCTCCACAAGAATTGAAAGCAGAATACCAAAGGATTGTGTCTCAAAATAAAGGAAGAGTTTTGGAGCAGAGAAGAAATCTTCTATCCAAAGCTTTCGACAAAACCAGAGAATTGAAAACATGGTGGAATACAGATTTTAAACCTGAAGAAAAGAAAATTTATCCCGCAATAAAAAATCAATCTCAAATTGTGAACAGTAATGTTGCTGAAGCGATACAAGGAAGAGTTTATGGTGTTGCAGTTTCTTCGGAAGCAAATAAAATGTCTGATGAATCTATAGAAATATTTAATTCTGGCAGAAAAACCGAAGGAAAAATAACTTTAATTGATGTAGAAAGCAAAGCAGGATACATGAAAGATTTCCAGAATCTGCAGTCTGCGGAAGTGATTTATCAGAAATATCTGGAAAACCGATCTAAACACGAGAAGCAGGTAACTTACTATTTTGATATTTCAAAATTGCTTTTCAAAAAAGGAGATAAAGCTTTGGCTTTAAAAGTCTTAAGTACTCTTGCGGAGCTTGATCTTGAAAATGAAGAGCTCTACAAAACCATTTCTTATCTCTTGAAACAGCGCGGTCACTACGAAAAAGAACTCTGGATAACCCAGAAAATTCTGGAATGGCGACCTTTTGATGCGCAAAGTCACAGAGATCATGCTTTGGCTTTGGTTGATAATAAAAGACCTCAGGAGGCTTTGGATATTTACAAATCAATTCTATATCAAGAGTTTACCGACGAAATTGCAGTGCGTGATTATGGTATTGAAGAAATTTTAATCATGGAAATCAATAATATCCTCAAACAAAACAAAGGTGTGGATGGAAGTAAAATTGATGATCGATTAAAAGCTGATCTTCCGGTAGACATTCGTGTGGTTATTAACTGGAATAAAGACAATACTGATATTGACCTTTGGGTAACCGATCCGAAAGGAGAGGATTGTTCATATTCTCATAAATCTACTCAGATTGGTGGAAGATTAAGCAATGATTTTACGCAAGGATTTGGTCCTGAGCAGTTTTTGTTGAAAAAAGCAATAAAAGGAAAATATAAAATTAAAACCAATTTCTATGGTGAAAGACAGAATATTCTTTCTGGCCCCACAACAATTATGGCTGAAGTTTATCTGTATTATTCCGATGGAAGGCAGGAAAGAAAAATTGCCGTTTTCCAAAATCAAAAGGAAAATAAACCAGAAAGTGACAGCAAAATTCTTATTGGCGAATTTGAGTTTTAGATGAAATTAAAAAAAAAATTGCCGAAGAATTAATTGTTCTTCGGCATTTTTTATAGAATTAAAATAGATCTAAGTTTTATCAGCAAAGGCAAAAATGTTTCCCAGTTTTATACTAGAATATCCACTGCTCTTTATTTTTGAAGAATTGATCATAGCTTTGGCCAAAACCTGCGTTGGTAAAGGTTTATGGCTTTCTAAAAGCCCAATTTTATTGGCGAATTTAATGATTCTTCCGCCCAAAACTTCGCCATTCCTTTCAGAATCTTTTCTTTCTAGCATTCCCGGTTTGAAAATGGTGATTTTATTGAAATGAAGCTGTCTCACGGCATTTTCCAATTCGCCCTTCATTCGAGAATAGAAAATTTTAGATTTAGAATCTGCACCATAAGCTGAAACGAGAACAAAATCGTCCACGTTATTTTCTTTTGCCGATTTTGCAAAATTATACTGATAATTGTAATCTACTTTCCATTGCGCATCCCTACTGCCAGCATCTTTCAGCGTTGTGCCAAGACAAGAAAAAGCAACGTCTCCGGCAACAAGATTTTTCCATTGATCAGGTTGATCAAAATCTACGACATGAATTTTTAGTTTGTCATTATATATTCCTAGGGGTTTTCTAACGAAAATATCTACAGCTGTGTAGTCGGGATCATTGAGGAGTTGCTGTACCAAATCTTTACCCGTGGCGCCAGTAGCCCCAATAATTAATGCTTTCATGATTGAAAAATTTGTGGTTACTCTAATTTAAAAAAAAAGATTTAGAATAAAAGAATTTATTAAATATTTAAAGCAAGCATCATTCCGAAAAAATATAAATGGAAGAAATAGGAGACTCGTTTATGATTATTTGCTTTACAAGAATAATGCTGAAATCTAAACATTATCTTAGAGCTTGTTTAAAGTTTATCAAAATTATTTCCGACTAATTTTTTTTTAAATAGAATCTTAGAATCAATTTTTATTTTCAAAGCTTTTTAACTTATGTTTAACTTCTTATTATTGCTATTGTAGCAAGGATATAAAACTATTAGCCGTACATTTATCAATTAAAAATTAATGTAAGATGGGTATATTTGATATGTTTACGGAAGAGATTGCAATAGATCTAGGAACGGCTAATACCCTGATAATTCACAATAATAAAATCGTTATAGACCAGCCATCTATTGTAGCTATCGACCGTTTGACGGGTAAAGCTATTGCTGTAGGAACACAAGCAAAATTGATGCAGGGTAAAACTCATGAAAACATTAAAGTAATAAGACCTCTAAAAGATGGCGTTATTGCAGACTTTCATGCCTCTGAACACATGATAAAAGAATTTATTAAACAAATTTCTGAAATCAAGGGTAAAATAGTAAAACCAGCACTGAGGATTGTTATTTGTATTCCCTCCGGAATAACTGAAGTTGAAAGACGGGCAGTAAGAGATTCTGCCCAAAAAGTTAATGCAAAAGAGGTAATATTAATCTACGAACCAATGGCAGCAGCTATTGGAGCAGGGATTGATGTAGAAAGTCCTGAAGGTAACATGATTGTAGATATTGGCGGAGGTACTACAGAAATTGCGGTGATTGCGTTAGGTGGAATAGTGGTGGATAAATCATTGAAATTAGCAGGAGATGTTTTCACGAATGATATTTCGTATTTTATAAGGTCACAACACAATCTGGATATTGGCGAGAGAACTGCAGAAAGAATTAAGATTGAAATTGGTTCTGCTTTGGAAGAATTAGATGTGCCGCTAGATGATATTTCAGTTCAAGGAAAAGATTTGATTACAGGTAAGCCAAAAGAAATTATGGTAAACTATAAGGAAATTTTCAGAGCATTAGATAAATCTATTATGAGAATTGAAGATGCGATTTTGGAAACCTTGTCTATAACTCCTCCAGAACTAGCAACTGATATCTACAAAACAGGAATTTTTCTCGCTGGCGGTGGCGCATTGCTAAACGGATTAGCTGATAGAATTCACAGAAAAACAGGATTGCCCGTCTTCGTCGCCGAAGATCCTTTGAGAGCTGTTGTTCGTGGAACAGGAATAGCACTTAAAAATAATAATAAATTTAGATTCTTGATGAAATAGAAAGAAGTTTTACCAATCTGATTTATTCATCTTATTTAAAATGTATTTATACAATCTACGCATTTTGCATAAATTATCTAATGTATATTATTTTTCTATGAATAGGTTTTATAACACTTTTTTAGCTGTAAAAACCAATGATTACTTTAAAATAACAAGTCTTTTAGATGATTTTGAACAGATAAAAACAGATTCTAGATTCCCTTTAGAAGAGAATTAAATGTTATTAATATATTGTAAAATTATTTAGAAAAACACAGAATTTCTAGACGTTGTTTTTTACTTTTGCATTTCTATTTCTACAAAACTCATGACCAAAGAAGAATTGCTACACAAGGCTATAAAGATTGCCGACAAGGCTCACAAAGGACAAAAAGATAAATACCACGCGCCTTACATCGCACATGTAATGCGTGTGATGGAATACGGTAAAACGACAGATGAAAAAATAGTTGGCGTTCTTCACGATGTGGTAGAAGATAACCTCGACGAGTTCAGCATAGAATACCTACGAAATGAAGGCTTTCCCGAATACATCCTTTTCGCTATCAATTGTTTAACAAAATATGATCCAGAAGAAATTTATGATGATTTTGTAAAACGTACAGAACGTTCACCTCTTGCTGTTGCAGTAAAACTTAATGATCTTCGTGATAATATGGATCTGAGGCGTGTAAACCGTGAACTAACCCCAAAAGACATTCAACGTTTTAATAAGTACTTGAAGGCTTACAGATATCTTTCAGAAAAATACTAAAGCAGGAATTCTTCAGAATCTTTTTGATATGAAGTTAGGCTTCATACCAATTTTGATCAATTTTCAGTTCAGAAATTGTGAATTTTAATGCTGATTTTAGGGAATAGTACACAATTTCCTTTTGCAAATAGTTTTTATAATCTTCATTTGTACATCATAGAGATTTTTGGCAATCTGCTGTTTCTCTTACACATTATACATTTTAGATATTTTCAAATTCATAAATTAAAAAAGACTCACTTCTATGAAGTGAGTCTTTTTATATTAACGATTCAAATTATTTTGTAGCTTTCACGTCAACAGAAATTTCAATGTCTTTGCTGATCATCCATTCAGCAGGATCTGTTTCGTCTGTACCGAATTTGATTCCCCAATCTGCTCTATTCACAGTAAATTTAGCTTGTACTGCAGCTGTACCTTCAGCAACATCTACTTTTGCAGGGAAAGAAACATTTACAGTTTTCCCAAGAAGTGTAAGGTTTCCGCTTACAGTTTTGTTGGCTCCAGCCACAGCATCAGCCGGCGCAGTAGCAAGATCTGCAACGCTGGTGATTTTGAAATCTGCAGTCGGGAATTTGGTAACGTCGAAGAAGTCTGGATTTTTAAGGTGACCTTCAAGATCGGCTGGTTTTTTATCTTTTTCAGTAACAGATGCAGGGTCTACTTTAAGAGAAGCCATATCGATTACAAAGTTACCAGCAGTAAGTTGCCCACCATCTACGTTCAACTCACCAGACTGAATAGAAAGTGTTCCCCATCTTGGTGCAAAACCTCCTTTGTGAAATGCCTTCCAGTTTACCTTAGACGCAGCTACATCAGCTTTCAAAGCTTCTCCTTTGCCCTCTGCAACGTTTTGCTCTGTACCTGTTTTTGCAGCATCTGCTGATTTGTCTTTGTTACAAGATGCTGAGAGTAAACCTACAGCTACCAATGCGATTACGCTTAGTTTTTTCATATTAATTTAATTATTTAAATGTTTTAGAAGTGATAAATATAATAATAATTATACTATTTACCAATCTTTCAGTTATTAATGACGCAAAGATAGTAGGTCTGCAAGCAAATAAACCTTACCATACATCAAGAAAATATCTTAGTAAAGGCTTTTTATTTCATTATTAATACAATCTACATCAAACCGAGAAATCTACTTTCTTAGACTGAATTTTTACTATTTTAGCAGCTTCAAAAATACTTCATGAAGACTGTAAATTTCATTCAAAAAAAACTCAATATATCCGATAAAAGCATTAACGCTACTCTAAAATTATTATCAGAAGACTGTACTATACCATTCATTTCAAGATATAGGAAAGATGCTACTGGAAATTTAGATGAAATTGAAATTGAGCAAATATCTAAGCTCAATAAACAGTTTGAAGATATTATAAAGCGAAAAGAAAGTATTATAAAATCAATAGAAGAACAAGAATCTTTATCTCCAGAATTGAAACAGAGACTTGAAGATAGTTTTGATATTCAGGAATTAGAAGATTTGTATTTACCATTCAAAAAACGTAGGAAAACAAAAGCTGATGCTGCAAAAGAAAAAGGTCTTGAGCCCTTGGCGAAAATCATCATGATTCAAAAAGATCAGGATATTAAGTTTTTAGCTTCAAAATATGTAAATGATCAAGTTACTTCGGAAGAAGAGGCGTTACAAGGCGCAAGAGACATCATGGCAGAATGGATTAACGAAAATATGTACGTCCGTAAGAATCTCCGTAGACTTTTTCAGCGAAAAGCGGTTGTAAACTCAAAATTGGTAAAAGCAAAAAAAGATGAGGATGCTGCACAAAAATTTTCACAATATTTTGAATGGGAAGAAAGTTTGAACAAAACCCCATCACACAGACTTTTGGCAATGTTGAGAGCTGAAAAAGAAGGTTTTGTAAAAATAAACATCGAAATAGATAAAGAGGAAGCTTTAGAATTTATTAAACATGCGATTATTAAATCTAAAAATGAAAGTTCGGAACAGGTTGTTTTAGCCATAAAAGATTCTTATAAAAGGCTTCTTGAACCAGCAATTTCAAATGAAACACTACAAGAAGCAAAAGAAAAAGCAGATAAAAAAGCCATTGAAATATTTTCTGAAAATTTGAGCCAACTACTGCTCGCACCACCTTTGGGTGAAAAAAGAATTTTAGCAATCGATCCGGGCTATAAAAGTGGTTGTAAAGTAGTTTGTTTAGACGAAAAAGGAGATTTACTACACAATGAAACAATTTATCCTCACGCACCACAAAATGAAAGCGGAATGGCGATGAAAAAAATTCGTTCTATGGTAAATGCTTACAACATTCAGGCTATTTCAATAGGAAACGGAACAGCTAGCCGTGAAACAGAATTTTTCATTAAAAAAATAGCATTTGATAAGCCTTTACAGGTTTTTGTGGTTTCGGAAGCAGGAGCATCGGTTTATTCTGCCAGTAAAATTGCCAGAGACGAATTTCCAAGTTTTGATGTGACGGTTCGTGGTGCTATTTCTATAGGTAGACGTCTTTCTGATCCGCTTGCAGAATTGGTGAAGATTGATGCTAAATCTATTGGTGTAGGCCAATATCAACATGATGTAGACCAGACTCAGCTAAAAAATGAATTAGATTCTACTGTAATGAAATGTGTAAATTCTGTAGGAATTAATTTAAATACTGCAAGCAAATCATTATTAAGCTATGTTTCTGGGATTGGTGAAAAAATGGCTGAAAACATCGTGAATTACCGCACTGAAAATGGAGCATATGAAAACAGAAAACAACTGAAAAAAGTTCCGAGATTGGGAGAAAAAGCCTATCAGCAAGCAGCAGCATTCGTAAGAATTACCAATGGAGAAAATCCTTTAGACAATTCTGCAGTACACCCTGAAGCTTATAAAATAATCGAAAAAATGGCAAAAGATTTAGATATAAAAACTAATGATTTAATTGCCAATAAAGAGAAAATAGCTTTAATTGAAGCTGAAAAATACATTACAGAAGAAGTAGGAATTTTAGGAATAAAAGACATTATAAAGGAACTAGAAAAACCAGGATTAGATCCCCGAAAAGCGGCAAAAGTATTTGAGTTTGATCCCAATGTTAAAAAAATAACAGATTTGAAAACCGGCATGATCTTACCCGGGATTGTTAATAATATCACTGCTTTTGGATGCTTTGTAGATTTGGGAATTAAAGAAAGTGGGTTAGTACATATTTCTCAGCTAAAAGAAGGTTTTGTTTCTGATGTAAACGAAGTCGTGAAACTGCATCAGCACGTTCAGGTAAGAGTAACGGAAGTAGATGAGGCAAGAAAGAGAATTCAGTTGAGCATGATTTTGTAGTCTTTAAAATTTCACATAAAAATGCTAAAATTATTATCTATTTATCAATAAATTTCTTATGCGAAAAATAGCTTTTTAATGGAATTTAAGTTTTATTAATATATTGAAAAAAAATACACTTTTATAGTATAATTTATTTTTAATCGATTACCTTTATCAGTAAAAATACGATTACATCAACATTTATAGTCTTTTTTGAAAGCTTATAAACAAAGATTTGAACAAGAGCAAACTTATTTTTATTTAAAATTTACACAGAAGTGTGCATTTAAAAACTTAGGCAAAATAGCTCATTATATATATTAAGAATTAGAAATTTACACTAAGAAATGACCGGGAAAATTATTGGGGTGGGCAACTACATCCCTTCAGAAACAATTACCAATTTATTTTTTGATAAGCATGTTTTTATGAACGAACATGGCATTACCTTAAAAGAAGACAATGCTACTATTACCAGTAAATTAATGAAAATTACCGGTATTGAAGAGAGAAGATACGCTGCAAGCAACCAAGTAACTTCAGATTTGGGTTTTATAGCTGCAAAGAAAGCGATTGAAAACTCCGGAATTGATCCTGAAACTTTAGATTATATTATTTTTGCACATAATTTTGGAGATGTAAAAATCAATACGATTCAGTCTGATATGGTTCCTAGTCTCGCTTCGAGAGTGAAGAATTTACTTAAAATTAAGAACAATTTTTGTGTAGGTTATGATTTATTATTCGGTTGCCCTGGTTGGATTGAAGGTGTCATTCAAGCCAATGCATTCATCAAATCTGGTATTGCAAAAAGGTGCTTAGTTATAGGTGCTGAAACGCTTTCTAGAGTTGTTGACATTCACGACAGAGATAGTATGATCTATGCAGACGGTGCTGGTGCAGTGATAATTGAAGCCAATGACAGTGATGATTCTGGTATAAAATCTCACTTATCTGCTTCTTTTACTTTAAATGAAAAAGACTATTTATACTTCGGAAAATCTTATAACAATGAAGCTTGTCAGGATACA
This sequence comes from Chryseobacterium piscicola, assembly GCF_900156685.1. Lineage (GTDB taxonomy): Bacteria > Bacteroidota > Bacteroidia > Flavobacteriales > Weeksellaceae > Chryseobacterium > Chryseobacterium piscicola. The sequence goes on along the minus strand of NZ_FTOJ01000003.1, from coordinate 244,328 downwards.
AAATTCATCAAGATGGATGGCAGAAAAATCTATGAATTTGCCCTTCTCAACGTTCCTGTTGCTATGAAAAAATGTTTTGATGAGAGTGGTTTCGCAATCAATAAACTCAATAAAATCATTATTCATCAAGCAAATGAAAAAATGGATGAAGCCATTGTTAATCGTTTTTACGAATTGTACGGTATTTCTACTCCTCCGGAGATTATGCCAATGGTCATTAATAAACTCGGGAACAGCAGCGTGGCTACCATTCCTTCGCTTCTCACCATGATTATGCAAGATGAATTAGAATCTCATAAAATTGAAAAAGGCGACATCGTTTTATTTGCATCTGTAGGAGCTGGGATGAATGTAAATGCAATTGTTTATCAATTTTAAAACTTCAAAATTTTATCAATCTGCATGGTTAAGATAATTAATTTTCTCTACAATCATGCAGATTTATTCTTACATACCTAGGCTACATTCTGTCTACAAATTCTTGTTCTTCTTTTGAAAGTAAAATAGTATTTTCTTTATCATCTTTTACAAGAATATTTTCCCAAATGCTTTTGCTAAAATCTACTCTGTTTTCAAGACCTTTTTTGGTAGATTCTCTGAAAGTGTTGTAGATGATTTCGGTTACAGCTTTTCTCTCATCTTTTTTATCTTCGTAGATGACATAAAATTTGCTTCCTTCTTTTCTTTTCATTGAAGGCAGATAAGTCCCATTTTTCTTATAAAATTCGTACGTTACCAAAACATCACCTAGCTGATATTGGAATTCTTTACCGTCTGTATTTGTTCGGTTGTAAGGTTTGTAACCAGCCTGTTGATAATTCATGCTGAAAAAAGTAATTGCTTTATCCGCTTTGTTGTATTTAAATTCCCCTTCTATGATGATGCCATTTTCAGATTTTACTTTCACTTTTATTAATTGCTCATCACCATCTTCGGCAAGTATTTTACCAGAACTTTTAGATTCTTTCAATTTCATATTTCCCAAAATCCTGCTGACTTCAAAAGAAAAGAAATAATCACCCATATCAGCATGATTGAAGTCATTAGTTTTAGCATTAAAGAGGGCATCAGATTTTGCTTCCTTTTTATATTTTACATTATTAAGCTGTATTTGAAGAATATCGTCGTACTTTTTTCTTATCCCATCTTTGTAATTATAAGAATTGCTTTTTGTCCACAATTTAGCCTCAGTAATGACCATGAAAAACAATTGGTCATTATTAAAACTTTTAGATTTGTAGGTTATATCGTATACAGATGGTTTATCATAATAACGTTTGTTGTAATTCTGGTGAAGATCTTCAAATAGAGATTTCAGATCAACACTTCGGATTTTTACCTCGTCAAGCTCTCTTACAGATGGTTTTAGTTTAATTGTACTTTTATATAAAGCTAAATTTACTTTATTGTAACCCACTGCAGATACTTCAATATTAGCAGCTGTACTTTCCACTGGTGCAAAACCGTCGTCGTTGGTATATAGAATCTGATCTTGAATAATAATTCGCGCGTTAAACAATGGCTTACCATTTTCAGCATCCAAAACTTGTAATTTTTGCGCCTGAATAGATACAGAAAATAAAATCAATATTGAAATATATCTCATAAAACAGAATTTTTCGATTCTTACGTAAGTAAGACAAATATAAATTTAAAAAAAATTAAATCAATATAAATTGATATAATTATTGATATTTACAACCATTTATTTTTTTTAAAACTACGGTATCATATCAGCAGAACTATTTATTTTAGAAGAGAAAATTTTTAATCTAAAACTAAAAAAAAGAAACAAAAGCTTTATTTTAATCAATTCTAAACCTGATTTTTAATTATTTTATTTTTACCAATTTTTCTATGTTTAATTTTAAAACTTTCTGAACGGGATTAAAATTTTCAAAAATATCTGCTTCAGAATTTGATAAATAGGAATCTATATTTACAAGACAGCTTTTCACCATATCCGGACTTACCTGAAGCTGAATTGCCAAATCAGCAACCGTATTCTGCCCAGAATTTTCTGAAGAAAGTTGATTCATTATTGTTTGGCTCAGCCAATCTTTTGGTTCTACAGCAAATTCTGAAAAGCTCATTTTCAATCCTATTTCATTGCCAGATAATCTCTGGGATTTCTTTTTCTCAATCGGCCTGTACGAACTCCAGACCATGTCGCCGTGAAGACTTGTAATGATTTCGTTTAATTCAATGATTTTTATTTTTTCAGGATTTCTTGCTGCCTGTTCTAGAAAAGTTTTAAAACCAACTTTTAACATACAAGGTTCATCAAGAATTAAACTTGGAATTTCCTTTTCAAACCTTACTGCTGCCAAAAGTTCAATAGCTTTTATATCCGGACAATAAGAAGCATTTGGTATTCTTAATTTTAGATTATCAAGTATTTTTTTTATAAAATGGTGGTGCTCAACTTCTGAGCACATTAGGTAAACATAGCAAACAACCATCGCCAACATCGGGTTTTGCCAGTTGTCGGAAGCTGTTTTCTCTAAAAGCTGTTTGGGAACGTGATAAATGGCATTCTGCATATTTCTAAGCAGTTTATCCACCTCCATATTATCATACTCAAAGATGTCGAAAGCAGAATTGGGTTTTCTGAATAAAATTCTTGCCGTAGGAAATATTGGCGTTCGTTTAAAAGTTAAAAAAAATTGTGTCTGCCAATCTTCAAAAACATAGAGAGGGATTTCTCTTTTTACAGGGCCATTGTAAACCAAATAATAAATCCCCGCATCTAGCGGAGCATGAAAAACAAGCCAGCCTGCGTCCTTATCTTCTTTTATATGATTTTCGTTTAATCTAAAAAGTAAATTTCTGTTTTTATCTAAAAGCGAAAAACGCCAACCCATAGATTCTGCTACATTTTTCTGCTGATCACGAATTTCTCTGTCTGGATACCTGAAAAATATAAAAACCGAAGAACCTTCATCATATTTTTTTTCGTCTAAAGTGAAATGATCACTCCAAAATTTTGAAGTTTCTGTGTAATATTCATGTGAACTTTCCAGAAAGTAGCCCGAAATTGATGAGTATGAACCTTTATTTTCATAATTTCCGTAATAGTCTTTGTCTAGGCGAATGGTTTGTGTTTCCAGCTTTTCATTAGAATAAATATTCATTTGATACAAACCTCGTTCGAGCTGCTCAGAAATACTTTTATACTTTTCTGCTACCAGTTTTCCAACGCCATCGAAGAGTTCCAGAAAAACAAACTCACTCAGCGGACCTTCTGCAACGAAATTGAACTGATAAACTGCTTTTTCTTTAGAATTCATAATGTACATCTTTTTTACTTCCGTCTATTCTTATTGATCGGGCAAGGTCTGCTTCGCCTTTGTTATAAATTGCGTAGGAGCTTTTCTTTACAGAAACCGTCCAGCTTCCATTTTCTGTATTGCCTTCTTTGATGATATTTAAATTAGAATCCTCTAAAATCACAGTTCTGTTATTTCCCTTAAAAGATATTACAAGTGAAATTTCCTGAGGACTAAAACCCTCAATAATCGTTACATCATTTCCCGCATTATCCGCATGAAATCTTGGAATCTGAATTTTCTGAACAGATTTTGCAAGTTCGGGAAGATTGAGTTTAAGATAATTGGTAAGTGATGACGTTGTAACTTTTCCATTTTCGGCAGCTGCACCTTTCAACCCATTCATTAAAGAAGTTGTAAATAATCCTTGAGTTCTGTTATTATCAAGTAAACTTCCATTACCAGGCTGTATAACGGCTTCGAAAGCTTTATTATCAAACTCTGTTGCTGAAAATACAAACGAAACACATTCTGCCGTTCCAGCTGCAGGTTTTATATTGGCGAAAAGCGGCTGTACACCGTTTACTCCTACCATTCTGTTTCGGCAACAGTCTAAAAAGAAAAAGACTTCTTTAAAATATCCGCACTGAATTAATGTTTTTAAATATCCCGAAGATGATAATGCATAATTTCTCAAAATATCTGTCCATGGTGGTAAAACCAAAGCCGTCTCGTTCCAGTCAATCCCTAAACCGTGACCAGAGAAGTAAAAGTAAAGTCTTCTTCCTTCTTTTCTACCAGATTTGAAACCTTCAAGAATTATGGCAAATGCAGTGTCAATGGAGTCTTGAATAGGCGATAAAGGGTCTTCTTTAGACAAAATCAAATGACAGTTTTCTGCAGGTATACTTCCTTCAGTTTCGTTGGTCAACCATTGATAGAATTTTTGCGCATCTTCATCCGGACCTTGAAGTTTGCTAAGCCCTTTATAATGACTTACACCGATTACAACAGCAAAATCTGTATTGTTTTTAATCATAAATTACTGATTGATAATGTAAACCATGCTGTCTAAAGTTGTTTCTTTGTCATCATCGAACCCGCCGTGTGAAAGTGAACCGGTTTTGAAACCGCTTAATGCAGTATCATCAGATTTCGAATAAACAATTTTACCATCATCTGCCAAAAATGTTTTAATTCTGGTAAACAGATCACCAAGGTAGGGTAGATTTCCTGTAATATGTCTTTGTAATCCTAAAATACAAGCATCCCTCTCTTCTTCTAAAATACCAGAGATAAGATATAAAAGTGATCTTGGATAAAGAAATTTAACCAAATGATCTTGCTTTTCTAGGTCATCTTTCATAGTAAAAATCCTGAATGAAGAAAATCTTTCCTGTGAACTAAGAATGGCTTCATCAAACAAATCACATCTACAAGCGGGTGCAAAAAACATAATATTTCTGAATTTCAAATTACTCTTTTCAGACTTTACTATTTTAAATAATTCACAAATAACAATGGATCCTGCAGAGTGACCTACAAGGTCTATCGTTAAAGGTTTTCCAATTTCTTTCTGATATTCTTCTATTTTTTTTACAAAATAAGAACCTACATGCCAGTTTTGATAATCTCCTGTGAAATTTGATGGTTTCCACATATCAGCAGCTTTCTTCTTCATGCTTCCCCAAAGCCAGTTACCAATATTTGAAACGTAAACTTCACGCAGAATTTCTTCAATTACTGTAGGATAAAAATCGTGATCCCGTTTCTGGATATGTCTTTTGATAACATTGTATGTAATTTTCACTGATGCAGTAATGAGTTTTGCCGAACTAATGATGCCTTTTCCTTCTGTAATTTCAGCTTCCTGGTATAGAGGATTCATTAGTTTTGTTTCTTCATCAGATTTTTCTTCTGCAGCAATTCTTTTAAACTCATCATCACTTTCAATTTCTTCTTCAAGCTCAGCTTCTATTTCTGGTAATAGTCGGGCTTCTAGTTCAATTTCCGTCTTTACCGTTTCAGCATCAATTACAGAAGCAGATTTGGATGAAACATTGACATGATAATTTTGAAAAGGTTCTTCTTTATCCAACTCATTTTGTATTTCAGCTTCTTTCATTGTTTCCACCCCTTTTGAGTTGCCGATACCGTCAATCGCTTCAATTCCTAATTTTTTTCCAGCTATTTTGATGACTTTCACCATCAGTTTTTTAAAAAATTCGGACTTTTCTACGATAGACAAGTTGTGCATAACAGTTTTGTACAAGCCGGTCTCCCAAATAAAACAAATTGGGTGTGCGTCTGTATTTTTTTCTACATAATGTACTATTCGTTTGGCAGTATCCATACCGTCTTTGGCAGGAACAAGCCCACCGTGGAAGTAAAGAACAATTTTTGTTTTATTATTATCTTTCAGCTCCTTGAAAAGCTGATCTATCTCTTGTGGAGTACTGTTGAAGATGGGGTCATTTCCCGAAAGAAAACTTCCTTCTTTGCCTACATTTATATAATTATTACGGTTTAGTGTAATGTCTTGAATTCCCATGATTTAGTTTTGTTTTTATACACTAAGTTAAAAATTTTTATGCTTAGATTTTAAACAAACTTAAAAATCACTGAAAATAGTGAAATTTTGTTTTATATATTTTTTCAATGCTATGTCGGAAGGAATAGTTTTAAGAAAGAAAATATATTTTTTTGATAACGCAGAAGGGTAGTGATTTCAACATAGGTTTATAAAATAATTGCATTTCTTTAAGAGGATTTTAAATCTATGTCAAACTTTATTTATTCATTAAATGTATGCTGTCTTTTAAAAACATTTTTCACAAAACCCCAAAAAAAGGCAAAAAAAAACCGGTTAATAAAACCGGTTAAAAATTCTGATTATTTTTTAGATTCTTCTACAGAAACTTTTCTGAAGTCTTTGAAGAGTTTGCTTAATTCTAAAGCTGATTTACGAGCTCTAGTACCTGCTGCTTTGTTTCCTTTCTCAGCTTGTTGATTAGCTTCTGTTGTGAACGCTTCAAATTCTGCGTTGATTTTTTCAATAAGTTCTTTCATGTCTAATAAAATTTAGGTTGCAAATATATGGTTTCAGATAATATAAGCATAACTTCGTTACAAAAATTTAACACAAATATGTGCATTTATGGGCTTTGAGGTTGGTTTGTATTCGTTTTTTGATTTTAAAGACCTGGTTTTCGTTCTAAAACTTATGTAAGAATAAAAATCATTTCAAAAGTTTTTGATGTCTTTTATACATTTTTTTGCTAGAATCAATTCTCTTCGAATATATTTTTTTTTCCGCTAAGTATAAAAAAAGTCTGTAAAACCAAATTTGCAAACTTTTTTTATTCATAATTTACTAAAATTTAGAAACTCTTGGTAATTTTCAAGATTATAAAAATCTACTTAATGCATAGATTCAAGTAATCTGTTTATTCTGGGAGAGACTATTTTTCTAGATGATTACTTTTTATCAACAACAATTCTTTCTGCTCTATTGGCTAATTCCCACGCGGTAGCAAAAACTAGCTGCGTTCTTTTTTGCAATAAAGGAAAATCAATCTTATCAACATCATCCGTTGGTTTATGATAATCTTCATGAATACCATCGAAGAAAAACGCTACCGGAATATTATTTTTAGCAAAGTTGTAGTGGTCTGATCTATAATATAATCTTTCTGTATCTGCGGGATCGTCATATTTATAGTTTAATTCAAGTTTGTTCGTATTTTTATTAGCAGCTTCTGTAATTATTTTCAGTTGGGAACTTAGCATTTCTGAACCGATGACGTAAACATACTGCTTACCACGATTTTCTGGATCATCACGACCAATCATATCAATATTAAGATCAGCAACGGTATTAGCTAAAGGAAAAACAGGATTATCTGTATAAAATTCAGAACCAAAAAGCCCGTGTTCTTCGCCTGTTACGTGAAGAAATAAAATTGAACGCTTTGGCCCATGACCTTCTTTTTTAGCTGTTTCAAAGGCTTTGGCGATTTCCATTACGGCAACAGTTCCGCTTCCGTCATCGTCTGCACCGTTGTAAACCACTCCCTTTCGGGTGCCAACATGATCGTAGTGACCTGAAATTACAATTATCTCATCTGGTTTTTCACTTCCTTCAATGAAGGCTAAAATATTTTCAGAATCAGGAAGACTTCCACCACCACGTTTTGCCATGTAAGATGCCGGAACTTTCTGGTAAAATGATCCTAAAACTTTTGGGAACGAAATTCCGTTTTGCTTGTAAAAATTAATCATGTATTCACCGGCTTTCTTTTGCCCAGGGCTTCCGGTGTCTCGTCCTCCCATCTCGTCAGACGCAATCACTGTAAGATTTTTTTTCAGACTTTCTAAGCTAATGCTTTGGTATGCAGATTTATAAACCTTGTCTTCTTTTGCAGATTTTGTAGAGACTGCAGTTGTAGAATTATTTTTTATAACCGTAGATTTTGTACTTCCACAAGAAGAAAGGATAACCGCGGATAAAAGAGGTAACAGAATTTTAATCATGTAAAATATTTTCTTAAAATTAAGAAAAAAATCTAAAATGATAGACGAATTAAGTTTTTTATTATATTTGATAGAAACTATGGAAACAAATTTACAATTTACTGATTATTCGTTTTTTACACAAATGTCTTTGCTAGCTCAGAAACATCAAAGTTTTGATTTGTCATTAGGTTTACCAGATTTTGAGGTTGATGCACGACTTAGGTTTTACCTTAAAGAATCTGCAGACAGCATTTCTCACAGTTACGAATCTCTTGCTGGAAATCCTTTGTTAATAAATAAGATTGTTGAGTTTAATGCCTCAAGAAAAAATCAAGTTCTTATCTGCAATGAAGAAGTAAACGTTGTTCCTTGTTCTACTTTTGCATTGTATACTTCTTTAAAATCAATTTTAAAATTTGGAGAAGAAGTTATCATTATTCAGCCGTCTTATTACACTTATGCTCCTTCAATTGTGATTAATGGTGGTGTTCCTGTTTATTACGAAGTTGAAGAAGATTTCAGTATTTGTTGGGAAAAATTAAAGCTTTTAATTACAGATAAAACAAAAGCAATAATCGTTAACACCCCACAAAATCCTACTGGAAAAATCTGGTCATCAGACGATTGGCAAAATCTATATGATTTAATAAAGGAACAAGAAATTTATGTGATTTCAGAGGAGATTTACGACATTTACTGTTATGATAATCATTCACATTACAGTGCATTTTTGCATCCTGAACTTAGAAAAAGAACTTTTAGTATTTTTTCTTTCGGGAAAATGTTTCATTCTACAGGCTGGAAAGTTAGTTATCTATTAGCAACTCCTGACTTGCTTCAATCATTCAGAAATCATCAACAATATATTTCTTATGGTACCAATGTACCATGCCAGTACGCGATAGCGAAATATCTTGATGTTTTTGATCCTGAAACCAATAGAAAAATCATGCAGAATAAGAGAGATGTTTTTTGTGAAATGATTTCAGAAACGCCATTTATTTTAAATAAAAAGTCCCAAGGTGGTTTTTTTCAGATAGTCAATTTCAGAAATATTTCTAAAACGATGACTGATGTTGAGTTTTCAAAATGGCTTACGGTTGAGAAAAAAGTGTCTTGTTTGCCGTTATCAGCCTTTTATCAGAATAAGAATGATTCAGATTTTATCCGTTTTAGTTTTGTGAAAAAAGATGAAATTATTTATGATGCAATGCAATATTTAAAATTACATCTTTGAAGAAAAAAAAAGCAGACAAAAATGCCTGCTTTAATATCATAAACGCTAAAATTAGTGTGTGTATTTTTCGTTATAGTCTTCCATAGAAGCAGTTATTACTTCTCTGGCATGTTCTACTCCGTATACTTCATCGATTCTGCATTTTGCAGGTTCGTTTGGTAAATTTTTGTAAGTAAGGAAATAATGCATTAATCTATTCACTTCAGCTTCAGGAAGTTGAGAAATATCTGTAAAATGGCCAAAAGCGTGATCTCCGATCAAAACAGCTACAATTTTATCATCAGCTTCACCACCATCAATCATTTTGAATCCACCAATTGGGCGGGCTTCCATCAAAATTCCTCCAGAGTTGAAGTTATGAGAACTCAATACACAGATATCCAAAGGATCTAGATCTCCCATTGTAACATCTGTAGAGCCACAGTCAACCGCCAATTTCATTACTCTAGCATCACAGTAAGTTCTAGGAACAAACCCGTAAAGTGCAGGAATAATATTAGAAAATTTTTGAGGTCTGTCTACTTTTAGAAAACCAGTTTCTTTATCGATTTCGTATTTTATAGTATCTGTAGGTACAATTTCTACAAAAACGTTTACGGTTTCTGGTGCATTTTCTCCAGCGGAGATTCCGTGCCAAGGATGTGCTTTAAATTTTGGAATCATTATTTATTAATATGTATATTTTAGTTTATGCAATAAGTAAAATTTCTTTTCTCAAGTCTTCGATGGTTTCTGCTATATAGTCGTTTTCGCCCATATAGTTCATTAGAAAAACAGTTTTAAAGTCGCTTAAAGAAGCATTGTTATTCATACTGTTGTAGGTTTTATGCAAAAGTTCTACAACGGCATTTTTAGAATCAACGATGTTTTTCCAAGAATTTCTAGTGATATAAAGCTGTTGAGAAGCGTTGTATTCAAACTCTTCGGTAATCGACTTTTCTGTAAGGAATATAAACTCGTGTATAGCCAAATCTTTATCAAATTTCTGAATGATATTTGAAGGTTTTATTCTTTCTAAAAAGAGAGTCATTCTTTCGTAAGAGTGAGTTTTGTTTTCTGAATTTGATTTTACGCTAAGAAGCTGTAATTCCTTATTTTTTAAGTTGATATAAGTGTACACAAACTGTCTCAGCAATACCAAAAACGGAATCGCCACAATCAATGCAAAAGCGTAGGGTAAATATTCTATTAGTTCAGTCATAATTTAAGGCAACAAAATTACAATATTTTCTATTAAAAATGAATAATTGATTTATTTGCTCTAAAAGATTAGTTTAAATTAATTTGAAACTTGTTCTTCTCTAAATAAAATATTTTTAAAAGCTTCTGCAGCAAGGTGTACCTGCACAGCCCAATCGTCTGCCGCGTCGCTATTGGCGTCATCAGAAATATATTTGAGAGATACAAATGGTATGTTTTCTTTCCATGCAACCAATGCTAATGCATAGGCTTCCATATCGATAACGTTGTATTCTGTATTGAGATGATTGGTTTCAAAACTATCTCCGGTTCCGCAAATTCCTACTGGTAAATTTTCAACTTCAATCCCATTTTCAAGAATGATGGGAATATTGGAAAGAGGTGTTTCAAATTTCTGAAACCCAAGACCTCTCACATCCATATCACGCTGGATAAATTTTGTACAACAAACCACATCTCCTTTTTTGAAACCAAAACCACCCGCCGAACCAAGATTAATGATAAGCTTTGGTTTTTTCTCAATAATTGCCTTTGTAAGACTGATTGCTGCGGTTACTTTTCCGATTCCTGTAATGAGTTTTTGGGTGTGATTAAACATTTCTTTTGCTTCAAATTCTAAAGCGAAAACGAATAAAATATCTTCTAAATTATAGATTTGGTTTTTGTTTAATTTAATCATTTTTTTAGGGTAGGGTTGTTGTTATTAGTTTAGCCTGCTCATTTGAAATTATTATTTTACCTGATGGAAACTTGCCACTGCAAGTTAAAACTATACTCAGTATAACTACTTTTCACATCTTTATCCATCTAAAATATTTAGAAAAACGATGCAAAAATCAGGACGAATAGATTATAATTTAAAATTAAGTATCTGTTTAAATTTCATCAAAATTATTTTCCTAAAACCTAAAGAATGGCTATAAAATATAATTATAGAATCATTTTTAAACACACTTTACATTTCATCTGCGTTTATACTATTAAATACTACAATCATCCTCACTGCAAGAAAGATCTTTATTATCATTAGATGTAAAACTACTTTCATTATAAGCCTGAGTTATCGCTTCCTTAAAGGTTTCGACGGGTTGTGCGCCAGAAACACCATATTTTTGGTTGATGACAAAGAAAGGAACTCCTGAAATTCCGAGTTGAGAAGCTTCAATAATTTCATGTTTTACCTCGAGATCCAAAACTTTACTGGAAAGTGCTTCTTTAATCATATCAGAATCTAAATCTATTTTTTTTCCCAGATTGATGAGTGTTTCCGAGTCTCCAATATTTTTTCCTTCAAGAAAATGAGTTTTGAATAGTTCTTCTTCCATTTCAGAACCCAAATCATTTTTTTTAGCTAAATGAATGAGCTTGTGAGCCTGAAAAGTGTTGGTAATAATTGCCTTTTCAAAATTAAAATCAATACCCGCAGATTTTCCCATTTCGGTAACCTGTGCAGTCATTTGCTTTGCCTGATTTTCGGGAAAGCCTTTTTTTTCTTTAAAATACTGAGCTGTAGTAATTGCTTCGCCCATTTCAAGACTTGGATCAAGCTGAAAACTTTTCCATTCTACATCAATTTTATCTTTTAATGAAAGCTCTTCCAAAGCATTTTCAAAATTCTTTTTTCCGATGTAGCAAAAAGGACACATCACATCAGACCAGATTTCAATTTTCATTTTTTTTATTTTTAAAATGTAAAGATAAAATAAAGTGGCAGAAAACAGGGACGAATCTAACGATTTCATCTAGTAAAGAAGTATTGCTATTTCCTTGTACTTCATAGAAAAATAAAATATGTAACTTTCTTTTAAATGATTGCTTTTGCAATAACAATATGTGAAAATGATATTTTACCCTTCTTTATCCTAAACTGATGCTAGTTGTTTGTAGTCATTAGAAAAATGATAAAATTTATTTTGAAAAGAGTTTTCATGAAATTTATCTTTATTGGAATATACAAAAACAAAAAATGTCTATTATAAAAATAAAAAAACCTAACAAATCTAAAATCTGTTAGGTTTAATTTTAAAAAAGAAACATCTTAATAATGTCCTTTCCCAATATAATGCGCGGCAACCTTTTCAGTCAACGCCACCACATTTGGGTTATTGGTGTATTTTGTAAATCTTCTTAAACCTGAAAGCATCATTCTTTGTTCGTCGCCTTCTGCGAAAGAAACAATTCCTTCTTTGGCAGCTGAAATTATTTTTTCGATTGCTTTGTAAAGATTCAATTGAGACATTGCAACTTCTACAGAATCAGCAGAGAAGTGTTTTCCAGCTCTTAAAACAGCAGATTCTGCCATGTAGATTTGGTTAAGAATTTCAGAAGCATTTAATAATAAATGCTGTTGCTTCTCAATATCCATCATGTATTTTTGAAGAGCAGCTCCTGAAACCATTAAAAATACTTTTTTAAGATTTGCCAAAATTGCTTTTTCTTCGCTCATTAATTCAGAATAATCAGGAACTTCAAATGACGGAATTCCCATTAATTCTTTAGAAATTGCCATTGCTGGAGAAAGTAAATCCAATTCACCTTTCATTGCTTTTTTGATTAACATTCCGACAGCTAAAAGACGATTGATCTCGTTGGTTCCTTCATAGATTCTTCCAATTCTGGCATCTCTCCATGCTGCTTCCATTGGCGTATCTTCTGAGAATCCCATTCCACCATAAATCTGAATTCCTTCATCGGCAGTAACCTGAGTAAGATCTGAAACGAAAACTTTAAGAATAGAAGCTTCTACTGCGAACTCTTCAACACCTTTCAATTCTGCTTGTTGATGATTCATTCCTCCAGAAACCAATTCTTCAATCTTATCTTCAACATTTTTTGCTAAACGGTAAGAACCAGCTTCACTCACGAAAACTCCGGTTGCCATTTCTGCCAATTTCTTTCTGATGGCTCCGAAAGTTGAAATAGAAACCCCAAATTGTTTTCTTTCATTTGAATATTGAATCGAATGGTTCAAGATTCTTCTTTGTCCATCAAGGTTTGCAGCAGCTAATTTTATTCTACCCACATTCAATGCATTCAAAGCGATTTTAAAACCATTGTTTCTTTCACCCAGCATATTTTCAACAGGAATTTTCATGTCATTGAAGAAAACCTGACGGGTAGAAGACGAACGGATACCCAATTTGTGCTCTTCTTCACCAAAAGTTAGGCTGTTTGGATCTTCCAATTCTGAACGGTTGATCACAAAACCTGTAATGTTTTTGTCATCATCAATTTTTGCGAACAATGTAAAAGTATCTGCAAAACCTGCGTTTGAAATCCACATTTTTTGTCCGTTGATGATGTAATGTTTTCCATCTTCAGATAATTTTGCTCTTGTTTTCCCTGAATTCGCGTCTGAACCAGCATCTGGCTCAGTCAAACAATACGCTCCGAATTTTGTTCCTGTAGCCAGATCTGGAAGATATTTCTTTTTCAATTCTTCACTTCCATAAAGAAGAGTGGGTAGTGTTCCAATTCCGGTATGTGCTCCATAAGCTGTTGCTAATGAACCATTTCCTCCTGAAACGTAATCGCAAGCCAACATTGTACTTACGAATCCCATCCCAAGACCTCCGTATTCCTCAGGAACGGTGATTCCCAGAAGTCCCATTTCGCCTAATTTGCGCATTGTTTCTTCCGTCAATGCATAATCTTTTTTCTCAAAACGATCATGATGCGGAATGACTTCTCTGTCGATAAATTCTTTCGCAGAATCACGAAGCATTTTTTGTTCTTCTGAAAGTTCTTCTAAAGTGAAGATTTCGTTTGCTGGAATTTCTTTGATTAGGAATTCGCCACCTTTTAAATTTGACATATTATTTATTTTTTTATTTTTTGTTTAAGACGGATAGATAATAGACAAATAGATGATAGATTTTGATAGGCTAATCTATTATCTATCTTTCTATATTCTTTTAGTCTTTTAATGTGTTCTGAAATACCATTGTTGCTTTTTGAAATTCTTCAATTTTAATTTCAAAAAATTCACTTCTTTCATCAGATAAATATTTTCTATGATTTGCCAGCAGTATTTGTGTTTGCAATTCAAATGATGAGCCTAAAGAAATATCTAAAAAATGACTAAAAGACTTATTTGTTCTGCTTGAACCTTCAGCTATATTTGATGGGATTGAGATTGAACATCTGTCCATTTGACTCTTCAAACCATATTTTTCATAAGCTGGAAAAGTATCTGTAAGATCTAATGTAAATTTTGATAATTCCATACTCATTTGCCAAATTTTAAGTTTTTTAAAATTATGCCTTTTAAAATCATTCATCATTTCTTGTGTGCTTTATTATCTATTATCTATCTGTCTATTATCTCATTGTCTATAGAAGTTCAAAGATTGAAGCTGCTCCCTGTCCAGTTCCCACGCACATCGAAACCATTCCGTATTTATTTCCGCGTTTTCTCATTTCGTCAAGGAGTTGAACGGTCAATTTCGTTCCGGTACAACCAAGTGGATGGCCAAGAGCGATTGCACCACCGTTTACATTCAGAATATCAGGATTTAAACCTAATTCTTTTTTGATAGCAACCGATTGAGAAGCGAAAGCTTCATTTAATTCAATCAATTCAATATCTTTCAATTCTAAACCTGCCTGTTTTAAAGCTTTTGGAATTGCATAAATTGGTCCCATTCCCATGATTCTTGGCTCAAGTCCCGCTGCAGCATAAGCAACCAATCTTGCTTCAGGCTCCAATCCTAATTCTTTTACCATTTCTTCAGACATCACGATCACGAAAGCTGCACCGTCACTCATTTGAGAAGAATTTCCTGCGGTTACGCTTCCTCCGTTTGCAAAAACGGGCTTTAATTTAGCTAAACCTTCCAAAGATGTGTCTAATCTTGGGCCTTCATCTACAGAAAAATCAAACTTTTTAGTCTGCATTTTCTGGTTTTCATCCAAGAAATTATATTCTACAGGAATTGATACGATTTGATTGGCAAATTTTCCTTCCTGATTTGCTTTTAAAGCTTTTTGATGAGATTCAAAAGCAAACTGATCTTGTTCTTCTCTTGAAATATTAAATTGTTTCGCAACTTCTTCCGCAGTATAACCCATTCCCCAATAATAATCAGGATTTGATTTTGCGATTTCTGTTTCGGGAACTGGTTTGTAACCACCCATCGGAATGTAAGACATAGATTCTGTACCACCTGCGATGATGCAGTCGGCCATTCCTGCCTGTATTTTTGCCGAAGCAATGGCAATCGCTTCACTTCCAGAAGCGCAATATCTATTCACAGTTACTCCCGGAACTTTGTCGGTTTGTAATCCCATCAAAGAAATTAAACGCGCCACATTTAAGCCTTGTTCAGCTTCCGGCATTGCGTTACCTACAATTAAATCGTCGATTCTGTTTTTGTCTAGCTGCGGAACGGCTGCCATGAGTTTTTCGATGACGGTTGCTGCCATTACGTCGGGTCTTGTAAATCTCAAACTACCTTTTGGAGCTTTTCCAACGGCAGTTCGGAATCCTTTTATGATGTATGCTTGTTTTGACATATTTTTTTATTTATTAAAATTATTTTAATGCCTCGCAGAGGCAAACTGTTAATAGCAATTTGTTTGTGTTTTGCGGAGCTCCGTAGGAGCGGTCTGTTAATTATTTTCAATCCATTCAAATAAATATTTTGAATCATATTCAATTTCAAATTTTTCTAAAAATTCCAAATATTCATTTTTAAATGATTTGTTCTTATGATGTTCTTCCTGATTTAAAATATATTTCACAACCAAATCAACATTGCTTTTAGAATAAGAGAAAGCTCCATATCCTTCCTGCCAATTGAATTTTTCGGTCATCCATTTTTTATCATTAATAAATTTTGAAGAACCTGCTTTAATATCTCTAACTAAATCTGAAATCGAAATATTAGGATTTATACTTACAAGGATATGAACGTGATCGGGCATCGCAAAAACTGCAAATAATTTCTGACCTCTGTTAGAAACAATTCCTGTAATGAATTTATGTAATTCTTCTCTGTTTTCTTTTGAAATCAGGTTTTGTCTTCCTTTTACAGCGAAAACAATTTGAATATAAATTTGTGTATAAGTGTTTGCCATCATTAATATTTAAAATTAAACATTGGTAAATCATTCATTAACAGGTCGCTCCTACGGAGCTAGATTAAAAATTCGCATCTAATTCTATTAACAGATCGCCTCTACGAGGCTTTGGATAAGAAATCTTTAATCATTCTGCTATTAACAGGTCGCTCCTACGGAGCTAAAATTAAAATTGGTTCAACATTCTATTAACAGGTCGCCTCTAGGAGGCTTGATTGTGATTTCCAAATCATTCTGCTATTAACAGGTCGCTCCTACGGAGCTAAAATTAAAATTGGTTCAACATTCTATTAACAGGTCGCCTCTAGGAGGCTTGATTGTGATTTCCAAATCATTCTGCTATTAACAGGTCGCTCCTATGGAGCTAAAATTAAAATTGATTCAACATTCTATTAACAGGTCGCCTCTAGGAGGCTTGATTGTGATTTCCTAATCATTCTGCTATTAACAGGTCGCTCCTATGGAGCTGGATTAAAAATCCGCATATAATTCTATTAACAGGTCGCCTCTAGGAGGCTTGATTGTGATTTCCAAATCATTCTGCTATTAACAGGTCGCTCCTACGGAGCTTCGCTTAATTTCTCAACGGTTTTCCTTTCTGTAACATAAACTGGATTCTTTCCAAAGTTTTTCTTTCACCACAAAGCTGAAGGAATGTTTCTCTTTCAAGATTTAATAAATATTGTTCGGTCACAACGGTTGGTTCAGAAAGATTTCCGCCTACCAAAACATTGGCTAATTTATCAGCAATTAATTTATCGTGTTTAGAAATGAAATTCCCTGTTAACATCTGATCAGTTCCCACATAGAACATGCCGAGCGCATCTTTTCCGAGAACTTTTACGGTTTGTTCGATTGGTTGTGTGTAACCATGCTCTGCCAAACTTTTAGCCATCATTTTTGCGGTCATAATCTGACGTTTTTTATCAACTACAACAACATCTTTTCCTTTTTCCAGAATTCCCATGTCGTAAGCTTCGTAGGCTGAAGTTGCTACTTTACCCATTGCAATGTTCATGAAAGCTTCACGGAGACGGTTGTTTTTCACATCATCGCTGTGGAATTCTCTAGAAGTTCTTAAGGCAAATTCTTTCGTTCCACCACCTCCAGGAATTACGCCGACTCCTGTCTCAACCAATCCTATATAGGTTTCTGCTGCTGCAACCACTCTGTCTGCGTGCATTGTCATTTCGCAACCGCCACCGAGAGTCATTCCGTGAGGAGCAACCACGACAGGAATTGAAGAGTAACGAACTCTCATCATCGACTTTTGGAAATACGCAATCGCCATATTCAAATCATCCCAATCTTGTTCGATTGCCATCATTAAAATCATCGCTAAATTGGCTCCGACAGAGAAATTTGCACCTTGATTTCCAATAACTAAACCATCATATTCTTTTTCGGCTAAATCAATCGCTCTGTTTAATCCATCGAGAACTTCACCTCCAAGAGAATTCATTTTAGAACGAATCTCGAAATTGATAATTCCATCACCCAAATCTTCAATGGAAGAACCTGAATTACTCCAAAGCGTTTTGTTTTTTCTGATATTATCTAAAATAATAAATGATTCTTGCCCCGGAATATTATTATAGTTTCCTGAATTTTTATCGAAGAAAATACTTTGTCCGTCTTCATTTACTTTGTAAAAAGATTCTACATTTTTAACCCAATCAGAAACTTCATAACCGGCTTCTTTCGCCAATTCGATTCCTTTTTGAACGCCAACTGCATCCCAAATTTCGAAAGGTCCGTTTTCCCAACCGAAACCTGCTCTCATCGCATCATCGATTTTGTAAACTTCATCAGAAATTTCAGGAACTTTATGAGAAACGTAAGCGAATAATGCTCCCAAAGATTTTCTGTAAAGCTCACCAGCTTTATCTTTTCCACCAATCAAAACTTTGAATCTGTCAATTGGTTTATCAATATTTTTAGTTAATTCTAAAGTCGGGAAAGAAGATTTTCCTTGAAGTTCGTATTCTAAAGTATCAAGATTTAAACCGTGAATTTCAGATTTTCCATCGGCAGCTTTTACTTTTTTATAGAAACCTTGTTCAGTTTTTGATCCCAACCATTTGTTATCAACCATTTTCTGAATATAATCAGGAAGAGCGAAAACATTGTTGAAATCATTCGCTTCAGCACCGCTGTTACGAACGCCATTGGCAACCATTACCAAAGTATCTAGACCAACAACATCGGCTGTTCTGAAGGTTGCAGATTTTGGTCTACCGATAACAGGACCTGTTAATTTATCAACATCAGAAACATTTAAACCTAATTTCTGAACATTGTGAAGCAAATCCATCATCGAGAAAACTCCAATTCTGTTGGCAATAAACGCAGGTGTATCTTTAGCTAAAACCGTAGTTTTTCCTAAGAATTTAGCACCATAATTCATGTAGAATTCGGCAATTTCTGGATCAGTCTCTTTGGTTGGTATCACTTCCAAAAGCGGAAGATATCTTACGGGATTGAAAAAGTGAGTTCCTGCAAAGTATTTTTTGAAATCATCGCTTCTTCCTTCCACCAACATATTGATGGGGATTCCTGAAGTATTAGATGAAACTAAAGTTCCAGGTTTTCTGAATTGTTCTATTTTTTCATAAACTGATTTTTTAATATCCAATCTTTCAACAACAACCTCAATAATCCAGTCGGTGTCTTTTATTTTCTTTAAATCATCATCAAAGTTTCCTACTTTAATACGCTCCGCAAATTTTGGAGAATAGAGTAGTGCCGGACTTGATTTTTTCAGTTTTTCAAAGTTTTCAGAAGCAATTCTGTTTCGAACGGCTTTGTCATCTTTGGTCAAACCTTTTTTCTGTTCGGATTCGTTCAATTCAAACGGAACAATGTCTAGAAGAGAAACCTGCACGCCTATGTTGGCAAAGTGTGCAGCAATACCGCTTCCCATGATTCCTGAACCTAAAACTGTAACGTGTTTGATTCTTCTTTTCATATATTACTATTATTTCTTTTGATTGTTTGATGAAATTATTTGTTTCCTACATTTAGGAAAGTAATTATTTTCTGTTATTTAAATCGTTGGCTATTTTCATAATTTCGGTCATTACTTCTTTAAAGGTTTCTAGCTTATCTGGAGCAATTTTTTCCATCACTTTTTTATTAAAATTGACAACAACTTCTTTCGACATATTTCTTGAGCTCAATCCCTTGTCGGTAAGCTTGATGATTACTTCTCTTTTATCAGTAGTCGTTTTTTCTTTGTAAATATATCCGTTGTCTTCAAGGAGTTTAATAATCCTTGTGAGAGAAGTAGGCTCAATTGCCATTTTAGGACCTAAATTGGTGCTTCTTGTACCTTCTTTTGGGTCAATTTTTAATAAAGTTAAAGCTTGTACTGCCGTAGAATCATGTTCTTGCGCAAGTTCCGTATACATTTTAGAGACAGCCAACCAGGTCTGCTTCAAAATGAGATCAACGTTTTCTGTTTTGTCTTTATTATTATCCATCTTATTTTTTTCCTAAACGGTTTTATCAAATGTAGTAAATATTATGCATGCATAGTATTATTGAATGTTAAAATTTGTTAACATCCTGATTTATAAATGATTAAAATGTATGATTAGCATAATACTATGCATGCATAGTATGTGAAATAAATAATTAAAACTTTGATTTAATGAAGGTTTGTGATTAATTTGACTATTTTTTCAAAAGATTCACATTGGTATACTTTTTTATCGTGTGAAATCTCCCAATTTAATCCATTAAAGCTAAAAACAAACGATGATAAATCTCTTTGAAAGTTTTTTTGAAGTAAAGAATACAACATTTCTTTGTGAATTTGTGGAGAGTTTATTGAGGGAGCCACAAAGTTTTCATTAACTTGGAAAAGAGAAGCATTGGTTAATTCATCATGTTGAAGAAGAACATCTTCAACAATTCCAGAGAATAATTGTTGATTTTTTATATACCAAATTTTGTCTGCAAACTCCTTTGCTAAACGCCAGTCATGAGAAGAAAAAAGAATAAGCTTATTTTGTTCTTTAGAGAGTTTTCTAAGAGTCTTTAGAATAATAATTTTATTTTTTTCATCTAAATGTGTTGTTGGTTCATCTAAAACAATAATTGGTGAATTCTGTGTTAAAGCACGACCAATGAAAGCTTTCTGTAGATTTCCGTCTGATAGATTTTTGAGCGGTGTGTTTTTGTATTGATTCAAATTCAGTTCGTCTATTATATACGAAACCTCATTTCTGTCTTCTTGTTTAAGCTCAAAATAATAGGGATAGTAAATGTATTTTCCCAAAGAAATTAAGTCTTCTACCGTATAATTTTGTGGAATGACAGCTTTAGAAAAGACAATCGCAATCTTTTTTGCAATTTCTTTTACGGATAAGTCTTGTATATTTTTTTGATCAATTAAAATTTCTCCATTTAATAAAGGATTTTGATGAAGTATGGATTTTATTAAAGTAGTTTTTCCTACACCATTATTTCCAATTAAGAGGCAAACTTCACCTAAGTTCAGAGAGGCGTTTGCATTTGAAATTAAGGCTGTGTCATAGCCAATGTAGGCTTGGTTGATTTGTAGGTGCATATTTTATATAGAAATAAAAATGATAAATAATAGGAGCGGTATAATACTAAATATAAAATATAAAAATTTATTTTGTTTGAGTTTCAATAAGCTATAACTACCTAAAATAAGAGATCCCCAAAAAGCAAAAGGAATACTAATTATAAACCACCAATTATGACCAAATGAATAGATCCAATGCTTTTCTTGGCTTATCCTAAAAATCTTAGAATATTCTAGAAAAACGAGACTTATTACAAACAAAATGATGTTTGTAATAATTAATTGTTTTTGTGTTATTTTGATATTCATAGTTTATGATTCCTGAATTATCACAATTATAGTATTTTATTTTAAGGAATTGCTACCAAACTAACATTTTTACTTTTAAACTCTATTCTGCTTCAAAAGCATCATCAAAATTACAGGAATTCCAAAAATTGAGCTGATCACATTTAAAGGAATTTGACTTTTTTCAGCTGCAATCGAAAATAGCAACATGATTAACATTCCTAAAAACATATTTAAAATCCATTGTTGCCATAATTTTGCAGGATTGTAAATTAACCTACAAAAATGGGGAACAATAATTCCTATAAATAAAATAGGGCCTAAAAAAGCAGTGATAGAAGCTGAAAGTAGGGAAGAAGTTAGTATAATCAGCAGCTTCAGATGATTTAAATTTACTCCTAAACTTTTGGCATATGAACTTCCAAACGAATTTCCTATTAAAGGTTTGATGGTTTTAAAACAAAAAAACAATCCAATTACAACCAAAATAGACAATACAATAATTTGATTTTTAGAAACCATATTATTAGCTCCAAATGACCATAAAATATAGTTTTTTAAACTTTGATTTTCTGCATAAAACTGAAGCAGAGAAACAATAGCTCCCGCAAAAGCTGAAACTAAAAATCCAAAAATTATTAAATATGATTTATCTTGAAATTTATTTGATATAGACAGCAAAACAAGCATCAAAACTAAACTCCCAATAATTGAAGATAGACTTAAAAAACTATTTTGCAAAAATTCTGGTAGTAAAATACTGTTTGAAAAAAAAATATAAAACGCTACGGATAGACTCGCTACTGACGTAATTCCTAAAATGTCTGGTCCGGCAAGCGGGTTTTGAAAATACTCCTGCATCAAGAATCCCGAGCTTGGAATTGAAATACCCGCCAAAATCATTGCTAAAACACGATTTACGCGAATTTCTGCAATTTGACTATTGGTTGAATTACTAAAAAAATCATTGAAATTTAAATTTAAAAATCCTGTATTCAGATTTATTATTGAAACAATTGCGATTGCTAAAATTAAAATTGAACACAAGATTTTGAAGTTTTTCGGCATTTCTAATCTAAAAATTTATTTTAAAAGCTTGGCTATCTTTTCGGTCAGTTGCTTTTCGCTTATATTTCCTAAGGTTTCTTCAGTAGTATCGCCTTTTCTCATGAAGGTAAAGGGAATTTCACCGCCAGTCCATTCTTTAAAATTAGAGTTAAAAAAATTAGCATCCAGAAGCTGAGCATCCAATAAAACTGTATGATTTTCAATTCCTTGTTCTTGAGCGAAAATTGGAACTTTAGAATCCCAAATTTCTTTCTGATCCAAGCTTACAAAAGTAATTTTTACAGGTTGATCTTTTAGTTCTTCTATTTTCTTTTTAAAATGTGGAATTTCTTCCACACACGGCCCACACCATGTTGCAAAAAAATTGGTAACATAAAGCGTATCATTTTTCTTTCCTAAAAAATCTGCAGTATTTGCTGCACTAACTATTGGTAGAGGTTTTGCTACTGGTTTTTGTACTATATTTGAAACCGTATCTTTAGTTTCAGAATTATTTTCTGTATTTGTGGTCTGCTTTTTACAGGCTGATAATGCACATAAAACAAATGCGGACAAAATGATTGTCTTCATATTTTTTTTATTTATTTTTGAGATGAACTTATGAAACAGCAAATTCACAAAGGAAAACCTACGGAATTTCATCCGTTAAAAATAGCTAAAAAGCGAGACCTGACCAAAAATACTTTCTCTCTAGAATTTGAAATTCCGGTGGATTGTATGTCTTTTTTTTCATTTGATTCAGGACAGTTTGTAAGTGTTTTTTTTGAAGTAGATGGTGCAGAATTTATTAATGATTATTCAATAACTTCAGCTCCTTTTGAAAAAAAAATAACTTTAGGAATCAAAATGAATTCTGGAAACAGCAGCGCTTCAAAACTTTACAAAAATTTTAATGAAGGCGACTTGTTGTTTGTGAGTAAACCATCAGGAAGATTTACTTTAGGTTCAAAACCAAGTGAATTCAGAACGATTGTAGGTTTTGCAGCAGGAATAGGAATTACCCCAATTTTAAGTCATTTCAAAAATATCCTTCACAATGAGCCCAGAGCCCGTCTTTTTCTTTTCTATGGGAACAAAAATTTTGAAAATCTGGCTTACCGTGAAGAACTAGATCAAATTACGCGGTTTTATGGAGATAGATTACAAATTTTTTACTTTTTTTCTGAAGAAAAAAATTACAATCCTTTTTTCTTAGGAAGACTTGATGAAAAAAAATTAAATTTAATTATTAATCAAATTTTACACTTAGATGATACCGATGAAGAATCTACAATTTGGGATTCGGTAGATGAAGTTTTAATTTGTGGAAAGGGAGAGATGATAAAAACTTTGGCAAATGCTTGTTATTATCACGGGATTCCAAAGAAAAATATTCATTTTGAGCTTTTTGAAGAATTTAATGAAGATATTTATCCTATTGAGAAAGATTTTTCTTTAATTGAAAATGTTCAGGTGGAATTTAAAATCAATAATGAAACATTCAATGCAGAACTTCCTAGTAACAGTGAGAAAATTTTACAGCAGCTTTTAATTCAAAAATTTAAAGTTCCTTATTCTTGTAAATCAGGAATTTGTGGAAGCTGTGAGTGCTTTTTGGAAGAAGGGGAAGTTGAGCTTTTAGAAAATGAATATTTAACAGAAAAAGAAGAATTGCAGGGAAAAATTTTAGCTTGCATGTCTATTGCTAAAACTAAGAAAATAAAGCTTAATTTTGATTTCAATTGAAAATCATTAAAAACATATTTAAATTTATTTTTCTGTCATCAGAAGTTGTAATTCTTTTGATGTGTATTTGCAATGCCTGGGTTTTTGGGCTTACCAACGGAAGAACATACACCAAGATATCAAAAATACCTCCCCGAGAAGTGGCTCTCGTATTGGGAACATCTCCAAGAATGAGGTCTGGTATTTCAAATCCTTATTTTACGAAAAGAATGGATGCTGCAGCTTTGCTTTATCATCATGGAAAAATAAAAACAATAATTGTAAGTGGCGAAAAAAGCAAAGGTTACGACGAACCTGCTGCCATGAAAAATTACCTTATTTATCAAGAAGGTGTTCCCGAGCACATTATTGTAGAAGACCCGAAAGGTTTTAATACTTACAAAAGTATTCTCCGCTGCAAAAACACTTATAAAAAGAAAAATGTAATCATTGTTTCGCAAGGGTTTCACAATCTTAGAGCATTGTTTTTTGCGAGAAATAACTCTATGAATGCTTTGGGTTTTGATGCCCAAGATGTTAATAAACCAGAAAGTTTTTATAGAAATCAATCCAGAGAAATTTTGGCAAGAGTGGTTGCCGTAGTTTATTTTACTTTAGGAATTTCTCGGGATTAAATTATTAAAATGGATACCCAAATGCGATATTCATTGTGGGTTTCAACGGTTGGAAATATTTTAATCTCCATCTTTCAGCATCTGGTCTATTTGGGTCATATATTTTGTATGCAAAATCTAGTCTCAAAGTAATATATGCAACGTTTACCCTTAATCCGAAACCACTTCCTACACCCATTTGACGAATAAATTTATTAAACTTAAACTGATCATCAAACCCACTGTCTTCTATGTTCCAGATGTTTCCGATGTCGGTAAATAAGGCTCCTTCATACATGTCGTTGAAAGGCATACGATACTCTATATTAGTAGTTAGCTTAATATTACCCATCAAATAAGTTCTTACACGGTTGTCAATCTGAGAATCTGCAGGACCTAACCCTCCGAAAGCCACCCATGCTCTGATGTCGTTTGATCCTCCGTTAAAATAGGATCTTACAAAAGGCATTGTAGAAGAGTTTCCGTAAGGAATTCCTATTCCAATGAATTGCCTAAGTGCAAGTGTTTGATTTCCGTTAAATTTATAATATTTTCTAATATCAAAATCAAACTTTACAAATTGTGCGTAAGGTATCCCGAAAATAGTTTTTTGAGGACTTGAGACAATTCCACCATCATCTCTTTTCTGATTAAAAATATTTGGAATATTTCCTGCTAATTCTACTTTACCGTTGAAATAGAAAGCATTGGGATAATCTTTTTTACCAATTTCGTTATACACAAAATTGTAAACTAGCGAAGATATTAAAACATCTTGTGTTTGCCTGTCTTTGTTTACCAAAGTTCCGCTAAAAGCTAAAAGACGATCTGCTTTCTCTTTATCTAGAGTTAAAACGTATTTTTGATCTTCAATAATCATCTGAGAAACCTGATCTCTAGAAATCTCTCCTGATGTGAATTGCTGACCCAATTGCGGATTATAGGCAAAATAATCATTAAATGCCGCTTTTCGAATGTTGTCATCTCCAACAAAGAAATCGTAATAGCTATCTTTATTTTTGGTTAAACTAAATTGTGTATTGAACAAAGTAAGTCTGTGCGAAACTTTATCATTAACATTCGCAAAATAGTTTAATCCTGTATTAAAATTGACTCTACCCAAGCCGATATTGTTTTGTACCGAAGTTCCTAAAACAATGGATGAAGTAGGGGTATATCTTTTAGGAATTAGTTTATAGTAAGAAAATGGCAAAAGTAATCTGGGAAACTGAAGTGATGCTTGTGCTGAGATTTCATAAGCACCGATTCTTTTGCTGATGTCTCGTGGATTTACAATTCTCCCAAAAGTTCCTGAAAGACTTGTAGAAAGGTTTTCTGCTCCTCCAAAAAGATTTCTCGTTGTAAGATCAATTGACGGGGAAATACCCAAGTTTAAAAGTTGGGAATAATTAACATCTGTTCCCAATTTTAGTTCGTATTTGTCTAGTGGTTTTAAAATGTATAAAAGATCAATAATACTATCGCTTTTCACTCCACCTTCATTTTTTCTATAATCGTCTTCAGCTTTTAGAATGCTAAAGTTGTTCATCGCAAGAAAATTTCTTTTGGTAAGATTAAGCTTTTGCTGGTCATAAACCGATTTATTGTCTTCAATTACAGCACGCCACAAAGCTTGGCTTTTGTATTTATTATCAACTTTATGAAAATTTATTCTACGAAGACTATCTTTTGTTGTACGCTTTTCATAATAATCTGAAATATTATTTACTACGGCAACATCAATATTTCCTATGGTTGCTACTTTGTAACGTGTATCTACGGAATCTTTGTGTATCTCTAGAGTCAGAGGGATTTCTTTTCTGTTTTTTAAGGAATCAGCAACAAAGAATATTTCATTATTGGCATTATTGAATCTATAATAGCCACGGCTTCTCATGATTTCGTTTAGCCTAGAAACTTCTTTCTCAAGATTGGTCTGATCTAAAATATCGCCTTTTTTAATAGCAGATTTAGATATATTATCTTTGAAATGTAATTTAATTGCCAAATCAGGAATATTGTAATAATAATCTTTGATGATTGTAGGGCTATTGTGTTTTACAGTATAATTTACAGTTGCTTTTTTATTAGCCGAATCTTTT
The DNA here is from genome assembly GCF_900156685.1 of Chryseobacterium piscicola. Taxonomy (GTDB): domain Bacteria; phylum Bacteroidota; class Bacteroidia; order Flavobacteriales; family Weeksellaceae; genus Chryseobacterium; species Chryseobacterium piscicola. The sequence continues at coordinate 217,695 of NZ_FTOJ01000003.1, read as the reverse complement.
TTATCGCTGGCTTTTACTTCTCCATCCCAAAAGCCTCTGTATGTAAGTCTTTTTTCGATAGATTCTGCACTTTTTTCTGTTTTAGTTTCATCAAAAATCACTGGAGCAGTTCCCCAATTATGATAAAGCCTGTCTAAAAAAAGGCTTTTTCCAACACTGCTTTGCATATTGTATTTAGTAAAAAGAGAATCTCTGAGTTTTTGATTTCTCATTTCACCTGGATAGCTCATATATTCAGTAAAAACCGTATCGTATTTTGGGTCTGCAGCATTATAAAACCAGAGACCAAGTGGAAGAAATAGCAATTGCTTTTTGTTGGGTTTTTGCTGCACATAGTCTTTGAGCTCATCATCGAAAGGCTGTTTTGAATCTTCAAATTCAAAATTATTACGTGTAAGAAGATATTGCCCATCTGGTACCTTTTTGGTTGTGCTGCAGGCATAATGCAAAATAATAAATGTTGCAAATGAAAGAATTTTATAATACTTTTGAGGAGATTTCTTATAATGCTTACAGCTCATACAATAAAAGTTTTACAGTCTCTTGATAAAAAGAAGTTCAGGCAAAAATACAATTTGTTTTTGGTTGAAGGCAACAAAATCATTTCCGAACTTCCGCATTCTAACTATAAAATTAAAGAAATATTTTCTACTGATCCAGAAAAATTAATGTTAAAAGGTATTTCTGGCATATCGGTTACCGAAAGTGAATTAAAAAAAATCAGTTTCCTGCAGCATCCAAAAGATTCTGTGGCCGTATGTTACCTATCAGAAAAAAATGAATTTCAGGAGAAAGATTTTCAAATTATTTTAGATGGAATACAAGACCCTGGTAATCTTGGAACAATTATCCGCTTGGCGGATTGGTTTGGTATTGAGCAAATTATTTGTAGTGAAGATACTGTAGATTTTTATAATCCAAAAGTAATTCAGGCTACCATGGGTTCTTTTACCAGAGTAAATATTGTTTATACAAATCTTCCGGAATATTTAGCCAATACTCAAAACCAGAATATTGGAACTGATATGGCAGGAGAAAATATATATACATTTAAAAAACCAGAAAAACTGAATCTAATTTTAGGAAATGAGGGCAACGGAATGCGCCCAGAAACCGAAAAATATCTTTCAGAAAGCGTTTGCATCCCAAGATTTGGAACATCTCAATCTACAGAAAGCTTGAATGTTTCTATGGCGGCCGGAATTATTCTTGGACAATTATTCTCGAAATAAATAAGAGTTTTTGTCTTAAAAAAAAGCTGAAATTAAGGATTAAATTTTCATTTTTTCTTAATTTCAGCTGTCAATATAATCTAATGAAACATCAAATCAGCTGTTCCATGCTAGATACACTTTTTGTTTTTTGATAAGCTTCTAGTTTTCCTCTCAAAAATTTTAGAGCTACAGGCGCAAGATAAATCATTGCAACACCAATAGCTTTTTTCTTCCAATTGCTGCTTTTCAAATTTTTTTTGGCATAGTTGGCAACCAATGCAGTGGTTCCCAACTTAATCAATCCTTCAATAGCATCTCCTTTGAAAGCACTATTTGCTATACCAATGGCAGTATTTTTATTAAAAATCATATTCTTGAATTCAGAAGAAACCTGTTTGGCAATTACGTCTTTTCGTAAAACCGTCACTTCTTCACCATCTTCATCTGTTTTTTCTTTTAGATACTGATCTGTAAAACCATTGGTAAATGCACTCAAGCTTTCTTTGGCATTTTTAAATGTAAGAATTGCCTCAAGGTCATTTACTTCTGCTTGCAAAAGTTTCTTTTTTCTTTTTAGTTCTTCAAGACTATTGTAATTTACACTCATGAGCTTAATGGTTTATAAATTGCACTACTTTATTGGCAATTAAATTTACAATTTTTTTCTTAAAAATAACGACAACAATCATCACGACGATATAAAACGCCGCAACAATCAGAAAACCGTACGAAGTATTATTTAATGCATTACCAATTAAAAAAGCAAGGCCAAAATTAAATAGTATAATAAAAAAAGCAAAAGCTATAAGAAAGATAATTAAAAAGGCAATAATTCCTGCAGAAATTGAGGTCTTTTCGGTAGCCTGTATCTTGATAAGATCTAGCCTTTTGGTTGCATATTCTTTTAGAGTTTCTACCATTATTTTTGTTTTTTGAAAGTTACAAAAAAAGGAACTTTTAAATGAAAGTTCCTTTAACTATTTTAATGTAAAAAGTACGTTATTTTAAGTCATTTAGACCCGCTTCTACATCTTTTACTACATCAGTAGTTTTAGATACGATTTGATCTTTGTACTTATCATAACCATCTTTTACAGTATTTGCAACATTATTGGCAGTATCTTTGAAAGTGGAAGAAATATTGTCATATTGCTCTTTCATTTTGTCAGAAACTTCGCCGTATTTATTTTTTGCTTGATCTTTAAGATCATCAGCTTTAGTTTTGATTTTTTTTCTTGTTTCTTTACCTTCTTCAGGTGCATAAAGCATTCCTAAAACCACGCCAGCTGCGGCTCCTGCTAATAATCCTGCTAAAATTCCTGCTGTATTTCCTTTTTTAGACATTTTTTGTTTTTTTTAAATGGTTAATATATTCGGTTTAATGTTTTTAAAGTTTGCAATTAATATACCAATCAATTGAAATGAATTATAAAAACTGTTAAAAGTTGTTCACATAGTTCAATATTGCCTCGATAGTTTCTTTCTTTGTCATCTCAGTATTATCAATAACAATTGCATCGTCTGCCTGCCTAAGTGGTGCTACCTCTCTTTCGCTATCTATACGGTCTCTTTCTGCTAAATTTTCTGCCACCTGCTTTTCATCAGTCGCAATACCAAGACCCAAAAGTTCCTGATATCTTCTTCTTGTACGCTCTTCTAGGCTTGCAGTAAGAAAAAATTTGAAGTCTGCATTTGGTAAAACCACAGTTCCGATGTCTCTTCCATCCATAATGATTCCGCCTTTTTCTGCTAGTTTTCTTTGGTAGCCAAGCAAAAAGTAGCGCACTTCTGGCTGTTTTGCAACGTTACTTACATTTTCAGACACTTCATTGCTTCTTATTTCTTTGGTAATATTGATTTCATTCAGGAAGAGAACCATTTCGTTTTCAATACTTTTAAATTCAAGATGAATATGATCAAAGTTTTTGAATAAATTATTTACATCAACTGTTCCGTCTTCTTTGCAGCAATTCTGAAGCGCAAACCAAGTTACACCTCTATATAATGCGCCTGTGTCTAAATGTACAAGATTAAGTTTTTGAGCAATTATTTTAGATATTGAACTTTTCCCTGTAGAAGAAAATCCATCAATGGCAATTACCGGTTTTTTCATAAATGCAAATTTCAAGAATATTATTAAAAAATCAAAAAATGAGTACGGTAAATATCATTTTCTTAAATCTTAAATAGATTTCATTCTCCACTACGACTTGTGAGATCAACAGAAACACCGAGTTGATTGACGTTGGCAGAATTATGATATCTGATATGAGCATAATCTAAACGAAATCTTGAAAGTTTAATTCCAAAACCTCCGGAAAGACCCGAAAAACTTCTTTGATCTGTTACAGTAAGTTCGCTTCCTCTTCTGACATTGTACCCTAAACGGATATTGAAGCTTCTTTCTGGGAAAAGTTCGGCACCCAGAGAAAAGTGATCCGCAATTTTTCTCCCGATATTCACTTCTTGCCCGTTGGCGTTAAGTTCTGAGGAGATGTCAAACTGCTGAAGGTCATGTACTGTAATCGTTACAGCTAGAGGAAAGTTAGGAACAATTCTTGTGTACCCAAGATCAATTCTGAAAGGTAAATTTTCTCTTACTCCGTTAAATGATTTAAACTGATATCCGAAATTTCTAAAAACCAAAGAAGCCGTTTCTTTATTTTTTTTGTGATGATAGGTAATACCACCAGTTCCTGAAATCGCAGAAGATGAGTAAGTATCTATCTTTGAAGTGATGAAATTTAAACCTCCACCTATCGTCCAGTTTTCCTCAAATTGGTAAGCATATCCTGCACCTACGGCAACATCAGAAGCGGAGAATTCCCCCATTTCGAAACCGCTTTCGTCAGTTCTTGGGATATTTCCGTAGCTTAGGTATCTTGCATTAGCAGTCAAAAAATGACCATTATCCATATCTTTTGCAAAAGCAACGGTTCCGTATTTTGAATCTGCTAGGTAGGCGGTCGCATTTATAGCAAGTTGCATATCAGAATCTTTATTTAACAAAGAAGGATTGGCAATTGCAAACGACACATCTTGATCTCTTACAGATATCGCATCACCACCCAAAGCTGCTTGTCTGGCAGACACTGGAATGTTTAAGAAAGGATATACATTCATTCCGTTTTGTGCAAACGAAACAAAACCTGCGAGCACGAGAGGGAAAAATAAAACTTTCTTCAATTCATTATATAATTAATGCAAAAATAATCCTTTTTAGTACTTATCAAAATATTTGTTTAAGTATTTACGCTATTATTTGTTAAATATATTGAAGTTTAAGATTAATGTATCGTTTTTTTACTTTTTTTTCGAAAATTAAATGAAGCTTATTTGATTTAATTTTCAAAGTTTTTTTCTTAAATATCATTATAATTCAATCTAAAATTAAAACTTTTGAAGCATGAAAATTTCTAAAAAATAATTGCTATTAATGTTTATATTTGCAGTGTTAATTTTCAAAAAAATTAATGTTTTAAAATTATTATTAAAAAACATGAAATATAAAAGAATCCTTCTAAAATTGAGTGGTGAAGCCCTAATGGGAGATAAGCAATACGGTATTGACACAGAAAGACTTCAGGAATATGCTGCAGAGATAAAAAAAGTAGTTGAGAAAGGTTGTGAGATGGCAATTGTAATAGGAGGAGGAAATATTTTCCGTGGCGTAGCAGGTGCTGCAAAAGGAATGGATAGAGTACAAGGTGATTATATGGGAATGCTTGCTACTGTGATTAACGGTATGGCATTGCAAGGCGCTTTAGAAGATGCAGGAATAAAAACAAGACTTCAGTCTGCAATTGAGATGGATAAAGTTGCTGAACCTTTCATCAAAAGAAGAGCGGTAAGGCACCTTGAAAAAGGAAGAGTTGTAATCTTCGGAGCAGGAACAGGAAATCCTTATTTCACAACAGATACAGCAGCCACTTTAAGAGCAATAGAAATTGATGCCGATGTCATTTTAAAAGGGACAAGAGTAGACGGAATATACGACAGTGATCCTGAGAAAAATTCAAATGCTGTAAAATACAACTCCTTGACGTTTGAAGAAGTTTTTGAAAAAGACCTAAAAGTAATGGATATGACTGCCTTTACACTAAGCCACGAAAATAAGCTTCCAATCATAGTTTTTGACATGAATAAAGAAGGAAATCTTCTTAAAATTGTGGAGGGAGAAAATGTAGGAACATTGGTTAATTTGTAGAAACCAAAGAAAAAAGTAAAAAAGAGCCAAGTAGGGATAATTAAATGAAAGTAAAGAAGTTTATTACTGATTATACATTACTCATTACCCAACACTTATCACTCATTAAAAATGTGTAACTTTTCAAATTTTAAATATATAATGGAAGAATTAGATCTTATATTAGAATCTGTAAAACATGACATGGACGCGGCAGTAAAGCATTTGGATCATGCATTTCAAAGAATTAGAGCAGGACGTGCTTCTACGTCTATGGTGCAAGATGTAATGGTAGAATATTACGGTGCGCCCACGCCACTTAATCAAGTTGCCAATGTTTCTGTGCCAGATGCGATGACGATAGCTATTCAGCCTTGGGACAGAACTGCCATCAATGCTATTGAAAAAGCAATTATCAATTCAAATTTAGGTTTTGCGCCTTCTAATAATGGTGAAAATATCATTCTGAATGTTCCGCCATTGACGGAGGAAAGAAGAAAAGAGCTTGCAAAACAAGCTAAAGGTGAAACTGAGGATACCAAAATTGTAATCAGAAATGCAAGACAAAATGGTATTAAAGAACTTAAGAAGTTAGAAGGTGTTTCTGAAGATATTATTAAAGATTCTGAAGGCAGCGTACAAGAACTAACCGACAAGTTCTCCAAAATCTGTGATGAACACCTTAAAAATAAAGAAGCTGAAATTATGAAGGTTTAATCTTCATTAATTCATTTAAATATAAAAGAGATTTTCCAATTTGGAGGTCTCTTTTTTTTGTTTTAAAGACAATTTTAAGATTGGTTATATCACTTTTATGCTCAGCAAACTTCTTCAATTCTAAGAGCAGATCAGCAAACTTAGAAAGATACTATTTTGATTTGATTTTTTTATAAATCTGGTATTTCCCTAGAATTAGAATTTTTGATGTAATTCTTTTTCGCAATATTAATCACTTCAACATGCAAAAACTATAATTTCGGTTTTTCATATTATCTATTAATTCATTTTTTCTATCTCATTTTGAATTTAAGTATATTCTTTAATATCCTCTTTTGAAAAAATTGAAAAACTTCTATAATAATCTTAGAATTTATGGTTTTACCGAAATTTTTATTTTTTTTAGATTGAAATAACATTTTATCTTTTAAACAATAAAAAACAAGAAAGAAAGTGAGCATTATCTAGATATTTTTCATACTTTACATTATCAATACAAAAACGATACAGTCTGGTTTAAATCTTGTTTAAATAAAGGCTCAAAACAAAGTTTTAAATTGTAAAAGAATTAATTTTAAAAGAAAATAAATGCAAATAGACGCAAGAAATCTAAGTGTAGACGATCACGACGAATTGGTAGGTACGATGAAAAGAGCGTATCCCACAATGTCTGAATATATATGGCCAAAAAAAAGCATAGAAAAACTCACAAAAATATTTCCGCAAGGACAAATCTGCATCACTGTAGACGGAAAATTGGCTGCAGTTGCACTGTCAATCATCGTTGATTATGATGATTTTGGCGACGATCATACCTATAAAGATATTACAGGAAATTATACTTTCAGCACCCACACAAATTCCGGAAATGTACTTTACGGAATCGAAGTTTTTGTAGATCCCGAGTATCGTGAACTAAGATTAGGACGAAGATTATACGATCTCAGAAAAGAGCTTTGTGAACAGCTTAATCTAAGAGCGATTGTTCTGGGAGGAAGAATTCCTCATTATCACAAGTACAGTGATGAGTTATCTGCAAGAGACTATATTAGAAAAGTAAGAGATAAAGAAATCTACGATCCAGTACTTTCTTTTCAATTGTCTAATAATTTTCTACCAATAAAAGTTCTTAAAAAATATCTTCTTGAAGATGAATCATCTAAAGAAAACGCTGTTCTTTTGCAATGGAACAACATTTATTACAGCAAAAAACCCAACACAATGCAGGACAGCGTTATCCGTCTTGGTTTGGTGCAATGGCAGATGAGGCAATTTAAAGATATTGACGCTTTTTATGAACAAGTTGAATTTTTCGTCAATGTAATGGGAGACTACAAAGCAGATTTTGTGCTTTTTCCAGAATTATTCAACACGCCTTTATTGGCTCCTTTCAACCATCTATCTGAAAGAGACAGCATGATAGAGCTAGCAAAACTAACAGAAGACATCAGAACGAAAATTTCTGAACTTGCCATCAGTTACAATGTAAATATCATATCCGGAAGTATGCCTTACTACGACGATAACGATTTGTATAACATCTCATATCTAATGCATCGTGACGGCAAAATTGATGAATACAGAAAAATTCATATCACCCCGAATGAAAAAAAATATTACGGAATGAAAGGTGGAAGCGAAATAAGATCATTTGATACCGATTGTGGAAAAATTGGTCTTGTTATATGCTATGATGTAGAGTTTCCTGAATTACCAAGGATTTTAGCCGATCAAGGCATGAAAATTCTATTTGTGCCTTATCTTACAGACACTCAGAATGCCTACATGAGAGTTCGCCATTGTGCCGCTGCAAGAGCCATTGAAAACGAATGTTACGTTGCCATTGCTGGTTGCGTAGGAAATCTTCCGGGAGTGAATAATATGGATATTCAGTTTGGGCAGGCCGCTGTTTTTACACCCTCAGATTTCGCTTTCCCATCGAATGCTGTAAAGGGTGAAGCTACTCCAAACACCGAAATGACACTGATTGTAGATGTAGATTTAAATCTCTTGAAAGACCTTCACCACAACGGATCTGTTCAAATTTTGAAAGACCGCAGAACTGATCTCTATGAAATTTATTTGAAATAAAAATTCAGTTGAAAATAATTTATCTCTAAAGCAGGCTCTATTTTAAAATAAAGTAACATTTAAATACAATCTATAAATTTAGCTTTAAGAAATGTTTTTTTTTAGTTATAAAAAGCATTCTTTACTTAAATTAATTTCTAGTAGGAATAATTTTTGAACTTACTTTTTAATTCAATTCATACTCAAAATTATGTTCGACAAACAGCAGCGAAAGCTGAAAAGATCTGCCCGCCTAATATCCGTTTTAAGCAAATATGGCTTCAAAGACATCATCGCCAGAATGGGCAAAAAATCGGAGGAAAACTCTGCACAGTTTGAAGAAATTATTTCCAAAGGAACCGTATACGAAAGAATTAGGCTTGTTTTAGAAGAACTCGGTCCCACTTTTGTGAAGCTCGGACAAACATTCAGCAACCGTGAAGATTTGCTTCCTCCGGAACTCATTAAAGAGTTGCAGAAGCTTCAGGATAGAGTAGAAGTGGTAGAAATGAACGTTGAAGAAATTCTTGAAAATGAATTTAATATTGTTGTTAAAGAACATTTTGCAGATATTATTCATAAGCCTTTAGCAACAGCCTCTATTGCACAGGTATACAAAGCTACTTTAACGACGGGAGAAGAAGTCATTTTAAAAATCAAAAAACCTGATGTTCTCAGTGTAATTGAAGATGATTTGCTGCTCATCAAAGATTTGGTAAAACTCATTTCTACGTATTCTGAAATTGGCTCAAAATTAAATTTAAAACAAGCGGTTGCAACTTTCGAAAAGTCTTTACTAGAAGAAGTTTCACTGGTTAACGAAAGAAATAACATCAAACAATTTGCTTTAAATTTTAAAAACAATAAAGAAACTTATGTTCCGATTATTTATGACGAATTCTCCAACAATAATATTCTTTGCATGGAATTTATTGCCGGAATTAAAGTGACAGATAAAGAAGAACTTTTAAAGCATAATATCAATCCTATAGTAGTTTCCGAAGTAGGTTTAAGGCTTTTCGTATCACAGATTTTAGATTACGGTTTTTTCCATGCTGATCCACACGCCGGAAATATTTTGGTGAAAAAAGACGGAAAAGTTGTCTTCATAGATTTCGGTGCTGTAGGAAAAATACAACCGAATGACAAGGAGATTTTAGAAAGTTTAATTGTGGCTTTTGTCGCAAAAAATTCTCCTAAAATTGTCCGTTACCTGAAAAAGATGGCAGTCAGCTACGAAATTCCAGACGAAAGAAGGTTTGAAAACGATGTTGATGAAGTTATAAATTTCGTTCACAGCACTTCACTGAAAGATATAGACCCCAATATCATTCTTAATAAGATGAAAGATGTTTTAAAAGATAACCAGCTGTATATGCCAGATTATTTTTATCTTTTATTCAAAGGAATTGGTTTGATAGAAGGTGTAGGAAGAACCATTAATCCTGACTTGGATATTGTAAAAAGCCTTCATCCATACACTAAAAAAATCTTGGCCAGAAAGATAAGTCCAAAGAAAATCTTGAAATCTGGGATGGATAAAATCATGGCTTTCACAGACAATGTGGATGAAATTCCTAAAGAACTTCGCTCTGTTTTACAAAAGTTGGATGATAATAAATTTACCATTTCAAGTGAAATTAAAAATATTGAAAAGACCAATAATCTTATCAAATCAAGCATCATCAATTTAATTTTGGCAATGATTTTAGGAGCAAATATTATTGCAACGGCAATTGTTTTTGTTTCAGAATCGGGGCCGAGAATTGGGGAAATGTCTTTGATTGCTGTTCTTGGATTTTGTTTTTCAGTTTTATTGGTAATCATTCTTTTGTTGAGAATTATGAGGAAGTAATTTTGAAAATCATGCAGATTTTTACAAATTCAGGAAAATAAATATTTAATTTACTACTTCTGAAACAATCTATACAAAATTTCAGATTACCATTTAGATTCCTTCTGGAGAACAACGGTTTGGATAATTCCCTACTTATCTACATTGAATTTTAGTGGTATTCAACATCAATCTTCCAACCATAAAAACCAATCCAATTAATTCCCTATCTTTGCAAAATGGAAAAACTCACTTTTGCAGACTTTGACCTTCCAGTGAAGGTTCTTGATGTTTTAGCAGATTTAAATTTATTTGAGCCCACTCCAATTCAGGAAAAAAGTATCGGCCCGATTCTTTCGGGAAGAGATGTGATGGGAATTGCACAGACGGGAACGGGAAAAACTTTAGCGTATTTGTTGCCGGTTTTAAAAACTTGGAAATACAATAAAAATGGAAATCCTACCATTGTCGTTTTGGTTCCTACAAGAGAATTGGTGGTTCAAGTTACCGAAATCATAGAGAAACTGACAGAAAATCTTACTGCAAGAGTAATCGGAATATATGGTGGGAAAAATATCAACACACAAAAACTATTGTTTAATAACGGGTGTGATATTTTAGTAGGAACTCCTGGTAGAATAATGGATTTGTCTATTGACAATGCTATCTCTCTGAAAGATGTTCAAAAACTGATTATTGATGAATTCGACGAAATGTTGAATCTAGGTTTCAGACCGCAGTTGACGCATATTTTCGAAATGATGCGTGATAAAAGACAGAATATTCTTTTTTCTGCAACGATGACAGAAGCTGTTGACGAAATGTTGGAGCAGTATTTTGCAGGTCCCATTGAAATTTCATTGGCAAAATCTGGAACTCCGCTTGAGAAAATTGAGCAGACTGCCTATAAAGTTGAAAATTTCAATACCAAAATCAATTTGCTTGAGCATTTGTTGAAAAGCAAAGAAGAAATGTCTAAAGTGTTGATTTTTGCTAATAATAAGAAGCATTCTGACTTACTTTTCACTCAAATTAACGAGCTTTTTCCGGAGCAGTTTGATGTTATTCACTCTAATAAATCCCAAAACTACAGACTTAAAGCCATGAAACGCTTTGAGAATGAAGAAATTAGAGGTTTAATCACCACAGATGTTATGGCCAGAGGTCTTGATATTTCAAATATTACTCATGTTATCAATTTTGAAACTCCTGAAGTTCCAGAACAATATATTCACAGAATCGGTAGAACCGGTAGAGCAGATAAAGATGGTATTGCCATCACATTTGTGGCTAAAAGTGAAGAAGAATCTGCTTTAGAAATCGAATTTTTGATGGATAAAGAATTGGCCTACATCGATTTCCCTGAAGAGGTGAAAATTAATCCAAAGAAAATAGCATCTGAAGAAGATTTAATCGTGATGAAAAATCCGGCACACGGAAAATTATTTGAAGGCGGCGGTGCTTTTCACGAGAAAAAAGATAAGAACAAGAAAGAAAACTGGGGCGGACCAACGAAAAGAAAAACTCCAAAAAAATTCGGAGCCAATAGAGCTCAACAAAAAGCAATTTCTAAATCGAAACGTAAAAAATAGTATAAAAAAACACTTCCAATCGGAAGTGTTTTTTTTATTTCGTCATCACGAAAATTACATTATCATTTTACTCCGTCATCTTTAACTTGTGAACTTCAATTCTATTTGAGTAAGGCCAACAATTTCTATATTTTCGCCCAATACTGCATCATAATTTATGCGTAAGTTACAGTTTCAATTCCCTTACTTACAACATTTATTTCATGTAAGGAGTCATTACCAAAGTCCAAAGTCTGTAGCCTTCCGGCGTCATGTGAAGCAAGTCTTCTACGAAAAGTTCTTTTCTGGTTTTTCCGTTTTGATCATTCATTACTTTGGTGATATCTATAAACTCAGCATTTTTTTCTTTTAACATGAATTTTGCAATTTGTTTATTGGCTTCTTTCATTTGTGGCCAAAGATTTTCCCTGCTCGGAGAATATTTTATTGAGATATAATCAACTTCTATATTGGGATATTTTTTGCGAATTTTTTTGTAAAAAGATTTAAATCTATCGACTACCACTTCTGCATCAAGTTTAGGACTGTCTGAAAAATCATTTTCACCACAATAGATGATAATTTGTTTTGGCTGATAAGGAGATAGTAAATCTTCAGAATAAAAATTAAGATCAATAAGTCTGGAACCTCCAAAACCTCTGTTTATAATAGTTTTTCCAAGAAAATAATCATTTACATCAACCCATTTTGTAAATGAAGAACTTCCGATAAGAAGTATAGAATTTTTAGGTGGTGCAGTTTGCTGGTCTAATTTTTTAAAACTTTGAATATCTTCCCAGAACATGGGCTGTTTTTCCTGAGCGAAAACCACGGCTAAAGTCAGCAAAAGAAATACTGAAAAAATCTTCTTCATAAATATCTGAATTATAATTCAGCTAAAGGTAATAAAAAAAACTCCCGACTTTTCGGGAGTTTTGTATTTATCTTTTAAAGGTGATGTAAGAAACATCAATTTTTTGATCTCCGTTGATATCAATGTTACCTGTTTTTTGCTTTAATCTAAGCTCAGAACTGCTTAATATTACAACTTCATAAGGTCGAGGTGTGTCTTTTTCGTAGCTAATTATCATTTCTTTTGTTTCCGCATTATAGGTATAGGTTCCTTTTGTATAGGTCATTGCACAAGTAGTACCAGATCCTGAGTAAGATTGATAGCTTGTAGATAAATCTATGCTGAAAGCAGTTATACTTTTTGAACTGCAAAAATTGGGTATATCAGTATTTAATACTGTTGTATTATCTGCTCCCGATATGATTTCGGTTTTTTCTGTCTTCCAATTACCTTTTAGCATATCTAATTCATATCCAAAAACGTCGTCTTCTTTACAAGAATTCAGTGCTAATACAGAAAAGGCAAATAAAAGTAGGTGTTTTTTCATTTTCACAATTTTAAGAATATGCTAAAATATAAATAAATTTGAAATATTTGTAAAGAACATCGCGTTTTTTAGACGAAAATTTAGAAATAAAACTTTTTCGATTATAATTTCTGAGTTTTTATTCAATCACACGCCTTTTTTATGCTATAAATAGTGTTGGTTTTATATGTCAGGTTAGAATTATTTCTTCCTATTGTAATTGTAAAAGATTCTTTCACTTCTGAACATTTTTTTTGCTTGTATAATTTTAAATAAAAATTTTCATCATCTTTTGTAAATGATCCACCTCTCAAATCACTAGTATCCACCAAAAAACCTTGAGTCTTCGCTACTAAGATCGCTTCAGCAACATTGTCTATTTTTCCTATAAATTGAATGAGATTTTTCTCTGTTAAAAAGAATACAGATCTTCCGTTTTTGCAAGCAATAATATAATTAAAGCAATTTTCACCAAGACAATTTTGAAAAAATCCTTTTTCTGGAATAGGCTCCAAAATCGTCATAGAAACAGGTGCTTGGCTTTCATACAAAACCGCTTTTTCAGAATCACTATTATTAATGAATGCTTTCCAATAAGCAACGTCTTCGCCAGGCTGTATAAAAGCATAAAGGTTCTCTGTGGTATCAAAAACCTCTGGGATTTTCAAAAAATCTTTCGGAATCTCTGATTGAGAAAAAAATAATTGACAAAAAAAAATAAATAGTAATCCTGATTTTTTCATAAAAAACATTCATCAACTGATTCATTTTTAAAATTAAGAATTTAATAGCTAATTTGATAATTTAAGTCAATAATTTTATGAAAATTTAATAACTTTTAAACTTCAAAAATTACAATTTTAAAGATAATTCTACTACATTTGTTATATGATACATGAGAACCGCGCTGAAAAATTTAGACAAATCGTCGAAAATAAATTTCAAATCTACAACTCACTTTTTATGAGTTTGCCTTATGATAAAATGACCAATATAGGGATGCTCCTTCCATTTCTATACGAAGAAAGCAAAACAGGCTATGAAGCTGGAAAAACTCCCGAAGAAATCGTTGAAGAATTTTTTACAAGCCATACAGATCTTAAAACCGAAGATCAAAAACTAGAACTCCTTTTTAAAATCATTCAATATATTGAAAGACAAGTTGTTTTGTTTGATAGTATTGAAGATGCCGCATTCCCAAGTTTGCATTCTGAAAATGATAACGGAACGGTAGGTAATATGTACGAAAAGGCTATCAATAATCATCAACTAGACAAAGTAAGAGAAAAACTGGAAGATTTTAATGTAAAAGTAGTTTTCACAGCGCACCCTACACAATTTTACCCCAATTCTGTTCAAAAAATCATTCATGACTTAAGAGCTGCAATTACTGCAGATTCTATAACTCAAATTGATACTTTACTTCAGCAACTGGGGAAAACTCCTTTTGTAAATAAAGAAAAACCTACACCTATTGATGAGGCTCTGAGTATCATAACTTACTTGAGGTTTGTGTATTACGAAACCGTTGGAGACTTGTTTACGAAGATAAAGAAAACATTTAATAACGAAAATTTTCAGTTGCATGAAGATATTATTCAGCTCGGTTTTTGGCCAGGTGGTGACCGTGACGGAAATCCTTTTGTAACTGCCGAGGTAACTAAAAAAGTAGCTTACGAATTACGCTCAGCTATTTTAAAATCTTATTACAATCATCTAAAATTTGTGAGAAGAAGATTGAGCTTCAGAGATGTATCAGAAATCCTAAAAGATTTAAGTGAAATACTTTATGATGCCATATTTAAAGAAAACGACATAAGTTCTGAGCAGATTTTAAATAAAATTGATGAAGCAGAAGATATACTGATTAAGCATCACAACGGTCTTTTCCTTGATATTCTTTATAGTTTTAAAGATAGAGTAAAAATTTTCGGAACCCATTTCGCAACCTTAGATATAAGACAAGACAGCAGAGTTCATCAGCAAGTTATTGATGAAGTTTATTCTAAATTATTTCCCAACCAGGAAGTTGATAACAAAACCAAGTATTCTAAACTAATAGAAGTTTCTGAAAAAGTAAATGCAGACAATTTTCAAGATATTGTAAAAGATACTTTAGAAACAGTCTCACAAATCACTGAAATACAGAAACAAAACGGTTGGAGAGGAATGAATCGTTATATTATTTCTAATTCTGACGATGTGAAAGATGTGATGAATGTCTACGCTTTTTTCAAAATTTGTGGTTACAAGGAAAACGACATCAAAATGGATATCGTTCCTTTATTTGAAACCATGGAAGGTCTTGCAAATGCAGAATCTGTAATGACAGCTCTGTACAGCCATCCTATTTATAAAAAACATATCGGAAATCGTGGAAATCAACAGACCATCATGCTTGGTTTTTCAGACGGAACTAAAGACGGAGGCTACTTGAAAGCCAATTGGGAAATCTATAAAGCTAAAGAAGTACTTACTACAATATCCGAAAAAAACGGAATAAAAGTAATATTTTTCGATGGCAGAGGCGGTCCGCCCGCAAGAGGTGGTGGTAAGACGCATGATTTCTATGCATCTCAAGGTAAAACCATTGCCAATAATAAAATTGAATTAACCATTCAAGGGCAAACCATTACAAGTATTTTCGGAAATAAAGAGCAGGCGTCTTTCAATTTTGAGCAACTTTTGAGTGCAGGTGTAGAAAATGATGTTTTTAAAAGCAGTAAAAAAGATTTAACTGAAAAAGAGAGAATATTAATTTCTGAGCTGGCTGATAGTAGCTTCAAAAAATATTCAGACTTAAAAGCACATCAAATGTTCGTTCCTTATCTACAGGAAATGAGTACTTTACAATACTACGGCAAAACCAATATTGGAAGCCGTCCTTCAAAAAGAGGAAGTGGTAATGAGCTTAAATTTGAAGACCTCAGAGCCATTCCTTTTGTAGGATCATGGGCACAGTTGAAACAAAATGTTCCCGGATTTTTCGGTTTTGGTTTTGCAATGAATAAATTGAAAGAAAACGGAAGATTTAATGAAATTAAAGAACTGTATGCAGGTTCAGATTTCTTTAAAACTTTAGTTCTCAACTCTATGATGAGTATGAATAAAACATATTTCCCGCTCACTTATTATATTAAAAACAACCCGAAATTTGGCGAATTCTGGACCATTCTTTTTGATGAATACCAGCTTTCACGCGATATTATGCTTGAATTAACCGGATTTAAAATGTTGCAAGAAGAAGATCCTTTATCCAGAAAATCTGTAAAAATACGTGAGAAAATTGTTTTACCTCTATTGAGTATTCAGCAATATGCTTTAATGAAGATTCAAAAAGGCGAAGGCAACAAAGAGGCTTATGAAAAACTAGTTACGAGATCGCTGTTTGGGAATATTAATGCAAGCAGAAACTCGGCATAACATATTTTTTAATACTATTGAAACAACCCCTTTTTTAAAATATTAAAAAAGGGGTTCTGTTATAAAAATCCATTTAGAAATTAATTAAAACTCAGAAAATAATCTTAGAGCTTGTTTCAATTTCCGCAAAATTTTCCTCCAACTCTAAAGAACGAAATTTTTTAATCATTCTTAAACAGACTTTTAAAAAATGTTTAAAATCTAATTGCAAAATACAACTTTTAAAATTCAGACTTTTTTTATTTTAAATTTTAAAAATAATGCTTACAAAAATTCACCCCAAACTGCCGATGCGAGATAAAACGGCAACTAAAAAATATTACATCGAAAATCTTGGTTTTGAGCAAATAGGTTCAGATGATTTTCCCGATTATTTAATGCTGAAAAAAGATGAAATTGAAATTCATTTTTTTTTGTTTAAAGACTTAAAACCAGAAGAAAATTACGGAATGGTCTACATTAGAGTAGCAGATATTGAAGCGCAATATCAAACACTATTAGATACAAAAGTCGCCATTCATCCCAACGGAAGTTTACAGAAAAAACCTTGGGGACAAAAAGAATTTGCTCTTCTAGATCCAGATTTTAATCTTTTAACTTTCGGGGAAGCTGTATAATTTCCATTTTTTTTTCGAAGAATTAATTTTTTTATAACGTTTAAAATAGATTTTATTTTAAAAGCCGATTTGTAATACACATAAATCAAATTATACCTTGATTCAATTGTAAAGTATAGAGACTACAACTTTCAAAATTCATTATGTCTTAAGATTACAAGATTTATTCTAACTCATCTAATTTTTTTGGTGACTATTTTTCACTAAATAATATTCAAATCAACTCCACGCCCAAATTACCCATTATTAAAAGTGAATAAATATTGATATTATTTTAAATTTTTTATAAAATTAAATCATTAAAACTGTAAATATTGTTGATTTTGAGTAAAAAATTTAAATTTTAAAATAATTTTTATTTTTTTGGTAACAGTAAACAAAAAAAATATAATTTTATTGTCTCAATTTGAGAATTAATAAAATACTGTATATGAATGTACAACTATCTAGAAGTTTAGGAATTATCGCTGCACTTTATTTTACTGCAAATTTCAGTGCACAAACAGCAATTTCAGACACTCTTCAAAAAGAAAAAAACATTGAAGAAGTTGTGGTAATCGGCTATGGTTCTGTAAAAAAATCTAACCTTACAAGTGCTGTATCTACCGTAAAGGCTGAAACATTTGATGACAGACCTATTTACAATGTAGGACAAGCTTTACAAGGAAATGCGGCAGGTGTTAACGTAATTCAGTCTTCAGGAAAACCAGGAGCTGCAATTGATGTAAAAATCAGAGGAAACAATTCTATTTCTTCAAGTGTAAACCCGCTGTATGTAGTAGACGGAATTCAAACCTTTGACATCAGTGGAATAAATCCTGATGATATTGTAGATTTAACGGTTTTAAAAGATGCAACTTCTGCTGCTATCTACGGAATCAACGGTTCTTCTGGTGTGGTAATAGTTACTACCAAAAGAGGGAAAGCCAACAAACCACAATTGGCATTTAATGCATATTGGGGAATGTCTAAAACAGTAAGTAATATTGATGTTTTAAATTTAGATCAGTACAAATCTTTAATGGAAAATATTGCTGCCAACGGAGGCACAAATTATCTACCGACCATTAACAATCCTAAATACGCAGGAATCAATACCAATTGGAGAGATGAAGTTTTCAGAACAGGTTTTGACCAAAATTACAATGTAAATTATTCTTTCGGAAACGAAAAAGTAAGAGCCTACACTGCATTAGGCTATCAAGGTATTGACGGTATTATCAACCCAGCGAGATTTGATAGAGTATCGGCAAAGATAAACCTAGACGCTAAACTCGCCAATTGGATAAAGCTAACAGGGAATTTCAACTACATTAATACCACGCTTAAAAACACCAATGATAATTTGGGAACTTCAAGAGGTGGCGTTATTCTTAGTGCTTTAAATACACCTGCGTTTCTTCCTGTTTACGGCAATCAACTTACTATAAGAGATACAGATGCTTCCGGAAACTATATTGATGGTTCTAAAGATGGGCAATTTGCTTTAAATCCGTTCCAATCTTCTTGGGAAAATCCTATTGCATATCAATCAAGAAAAAATGAAACTCAGACACAACGTTTCATGAGTAACTTGGGATTGGAAGTAAATTTGCTGAAAAATTTAATCTGGAAACCAACCGTTTCTTTTGACTTAATTGATGTTACTAATGATCAATTTACCGATGGCTACCAAACAAGTTATGGAAGACAGCAAAAAGGTATAGGTGGCAAATATTTATCTACGTATCAGGATTTGAATATTGAAAATACTTTAACATATATCATAAAATCTGGAGTTCATGATTTGGCTTTACTAGGAGGGAACCAGATTCACGAGAAAAGAAATTCGTGGAATAATTTTTCGGGTAACAATTTTGCAGAAGGTACTACAGCCTTCAATTTTAATGCTGCCATTGATAACAGACAAGAAACTTTGGTGAAAGAGCATTTAAGAGAACTTTCGTTTTTCGGGCGTGCACTTTATACTTATGATAACAAGTACACCATCATGGGAGTTTTCAGGTACAATGGAAGTTCAGCTTTAGCACCAGGAAATAAGTGGGGATTCTTTCCAGGAGTTTCTGCCGCATGGACGGTTTCTAACGAAGATTTTATGTCTGATAACAAAATTTTCTCTGAACTGAAATTTAGAGGAGGATGGGGACAAAGTGGAAATGCATCAGGAATACCACCATATTCTCATTATAATTTGGAGAGATTAACACGACTTGGTGCAGCAGGAACGCCCTATACTTATCAATGGGATAGCGGGGATCTAGGCTGGGAAGTTACCAGCGATGCTAATATAGGTGTTGATTTTGGTTTTTTAAGCAATAGAGTGAAATTAAGTGTAGATGCTTACAAGAGAAATACGAAAGATTTAATAGTTCCAATTTCAATGGGACCTACAATTCCCAATATTCTTAAAAATGTAGGAAGTATGCAAAATAAAGGTGTAGAATTTGGATTAAATACCCAAAATTTTAAAGGAGAATTTACATGGAATACTAACTTCAATATTTCTTTTACGAAAAACCAAGTTACAAGCCTAAAATATCAACCAAATATTGATAAAGCAAATATAGAAACAGTAGGAGCTAATTTAGTAAGATTCACCCCCGGGCAAGCAATAAGTTCTTTTTATGGATATCAGGTGGATTATGTAGATCCCCAAACAGGTAATCTTGTTTATAAAGATAATAATGGAAACGGAATATTTGACCCAAATGATAGAACGATAATTGGAAATCCAAATCCTGATTTCTCTTTTGGTTTTAATAATAGTTTTTCACTTAAAAATTGGTATTTAGATGTTTTAGTTACAGGATCTTATGGCGGAGAAATTTACAATGCCTCAAGATTCGATCTTGAAATGATGAACGATTTTAAAAATCAATCAACGGCTGTTCTCAACAGATGGACGACTCCCGGACAAATCACCAATACCCCAAGAGCTAATTCTGCAAATTCACAATTTGTATCTGATCGATTTGTAGAAGACGGTTCGTTTCTTAAAATAAAGAGTGCAACTTTGGGTTATAACTTTTTAAGTCCATTTAAAGGCGTAAGTAAAATCAATCTATATATAACAGGACAAAATCTATTGACTTGGACAGAATATACAGGTTTTGACCCTGAAGTAAATGCTTTCAATACAACAGCCGGTGTTTCTGGCGTTGATTATGGCACTTATCCGCAAGTAAGAACATTTATTTTTGGTCTTAAAGCTAATTTTTAATAAACCTAATATTATGAAACTTAATAAAACAATATATTATTTTTTGCTTGGTGCAACTTTTACAATTACAGCCACTTCTTGCAGTGATTATCTTGATACTGAGCCATTAACCGACAAAATTATTCCACTAACCGACACTCCATACAAAACAGCCTCAGAAGCAGAGGGTTTAATGACTGCTATTTACGTTGATTTGGGTAATGAATACTGGCAACTGGATTATTTTTTCAATGGTGATGCACAAACAGACATTGCCCACGCTGGAAGTGATAATGTTCAAAATTTTCAAATTGATGAATATAGAATTATTGCTACCAATTCAAACGTAAACAGAGATTGGAATTATCTTTTTACGTTGATCAATAACTGTAATAAAATATTAAATTACGTAGATAACATACCAGATACTGCACTTACAAATTCACGTAAAGCTGAAATGAAGGCTGAAGCAGCCATTATGCGTGCAATGTATAACTTTCATGGTGTGCAATTATGGGGAGATTTTCCTTTGGTAACCAAGGCAGTAATTGGTGTAAATGACGAAAACTTTGATGAAGTTTATGAGCAGATTTATCCTAAAAGAAAATCTGTTAACGAAGTTTACTCTCAAATTATCGCTGATTTGGAAGGGGCTTTAGCAAGTGCACCTGCAAGCTCAAACAAATATAAAGCAACCAAAGGTCTAGCGTTATCATTATTGGCAAAAGTGCATGCAACAAAACCAAATCCGGATTATGCAAAAGTGATTGATTATACAACACAATTAATGGGAGAAGGATATTCTTTACTTCCAAATTACGATCACCTTTTTGATGGAAACCACGAAGCCAATGCAGAATCTATTTTCGAGTCCAACGGAAATGCAGGAAATCTTTGGGCATGGGGATCTTTAATGTTTTACGGAACAGATTGGAAAAAATTTAATACCCCGTCTTATGACATCGTAAACACATTCAATACAGAAAATGATAATGTTAGAAAAAACGCCAGTATCCTATTCTCAACCAATACAGTAAACTGGTCAGATAATTACTGGCAGAGTAATAATTTCCCTTTCATGTATAAAATGAGAATTACTTCAGGACATCAAAATTTCTACGTGATGAGGTATGCAGATTTATTACTAATCAGAGCGGAAGCTTTAGTTCGACAAGGAAATTTCACAGAGGCTGCAGCTTTGGTGAACCAAGTGAGAGCAAGAGCGAGCTCAACTTTAGCGCCTATTACAATTGCCAATACAGATGATGGAATCAATAAAATTCTAAAAGAAAGAAAATTAGAGTTAGCTTTCGAAGGCCATCGATGGTTTGATTTGAAACGTACAGGAAAAGCAATATCTATACTTTCACAACAAAAAAATGCTCAAGGAAATCTTCTGCCGTATGTGAATAATCTAAATCAAAACAGATTACTATGGCCAATTCCGCAAACCCAATTGGATAATAACCCGAATTTAACTCAAAATCCTGGATATTAAATATGCTAAATAAAAATTCTTATAGTTTCTTTTTAAAAAGTACTGCACTGCTATTTAGCGGTGTGGTACTTTTGCCTTTATCTTCCTGTATATCTGTAGCCAATACAGATGAAAAAATACAAAGCTGGATGACAAAAGGTGATGAAAGTGTAAAATTACAGCAACAAAATGCAGCAGCGTTTGTAAATATTTCTAATACCTTTCAGAATATTGAAATTGATGACGCTCAAAAGTTTCAATATATTGATGGTTTTGGGTATACTTTAACTGGTGGAAGTGTAGAAGTAATCAATCGTCTCTCAACTTCCAAAAGAAAAGCACTTTTAAATGAACTTTTCGGTAATGATAAGAACTCAATTTCCATCAATTATTTAAGATTAAGTATTGGTGCATCCGATCTAGATGGTGAAGTTTTTTCTTATAATGATATACCCCAAGGTCAAACTGACCCAACTTTATCAAAATTTAGTCTGGCGAGAGATAAAGATTTAATCGTGATGTTAAAAGAAATTTTAGCCATCAATCCGAAAATCAAAATCATTGCTGCTCCATGGTCGCCTCCGGTTTGGATGAAAGACAATGGGAAATCAGTTGGAGGAAGTTTAAAAACTGAATTTTATGATGTATACGCAAAATATTTCGTAAAATATATACAAGGAATGCAGAAAGAGGGAATTACAATTGATGCAATTACTCCTCAAAATGAACCTTTACATCCCGGAAATAATCCGAGTTTGCTAATGATTTCAGATCAGCAAAGAGATTTTATTAAGCAAAGTTTAGGTCCTATTTTTAAATCAAATAATATTAAAACCAAAATTGTTGTTTACGATCACAATTGCAATAAACCGGAATACGCTATCAATATTTTGAATGATACTGAAGCTAACCAATACATTGACGGTTCGGCTTTTCATTTATATGAAGGCGATATTTCAGCTTTGAGTACAGTTCATAATGCTCATCCAAATAAAAATCTTTATTTTACAGAGCAATGGACGGGTGCAAAAGGAACTTTCAATGAAGATTTAAACTGGCATACCAAAAACGTAGTCATTGGCTCGATGAGAAATTGGAGCAAAATCGCTTTAGAATGGAACCTTGCCAATGATCCGGAATACAAACCTCATACTCCGGGAGGCTGCACAGAATGTAAAGGTGCAATTACGGTTTCAGACAGTGAAAATTTCACAAGAAATGTTGCGTATTATATAATTGCCCATGCTTCAAAATTTGTTCCGGCAAATTCTCAGAGAATAGCTTCTACACAAACCGAAAACTTGTCTACAGTTGCTTTTAAAACTCCCGAAGGAAAAACAGTTTTGATTGTTCAGAATTACAGCAAAACAGACGAAAATTTTAATATTAAATTTAAAAATAAAACAGCTCCTATAAACATCCCTGGAAGTTCTGTTGCTACTTATATTTTTTAAAATACAATTTTTAAATTATTTTTTTTCCTTTCCTAGGTAGAACGGCTTTCCTAAGTTAAAAATATACATAAGCTTTAAAAAATTCTTTGTGTCTTTTGCGTTTAAATTAATGTAAAGCTTCAATAAAAAATACATCAAAATGAGAAAACTTTATTTTATATTAGCATTTACAGCATTCGGATTCAACGCTTTTGGTCAAAAAACAATTGACCAGAGAGTTTCTGAATTATTGTCTGAAATGACTTTGGAAGAAAAAGTAGGACAGCTCATTCAATACAGCGGTTTTGACTATGCAACTGGTCCGCAAAATTCAAGTTCTGCAACGGTTTTAGAAGAAATAAAAAAAGGAAAAGTAGGATCTATGCTCAACGTAGCAGGAGCACAAGAAACAAAAAAATTTCAGGAATTAGCTTTAAAATCAAGATTGAAAATACCATTACTGTTTGGTCAGGACGTGATTCATGGTTATAGAACAACATTCCCGGTGAATTTAGGTCAAGCGGCAAGTTGGGATTTAAAATTAATTGAAAAATCTGAAAGAATTGCCGCAACGGAAGCTTCAGCTTACGGTATTCACTGGACTTTTGCACCAATGGTAGACATTACAAGAGACCCAAGATGGGGAAGAGTAATGGAAGGTTCGGGAGAAGACACCTATTTAGGAAGTCAAATTGGTATGGCAAGAATTAAAGGTTTTCAGGGAAAAGGTCTTGGAAATCTTGATGCAATTATGGCATGCGCAAAACATTTCGCAGCGTATGGAGCAGCGATAGGTGGAAGAGATTACAATTCCGTAGACATGAGCTTAAGACAACTTCACGAAACGTATTTACCGCCATTCAAAGCGGCTGCAGAAGCCGGAGTTGCTACTTTTATGAATTCTTTTAACGACATCAATGGAATTCCGGCAACAGCAAACCAATATATTGTAAGAAATCTTTTAAAAAACCAATGGAAATATAAAGGTTTTGTGGTTTCAGACTGGGGAAGTATTGGCGAAATGATTCCTCACGGTTATGCGAAAGATTATAAAGAGGCAGCAGAAAAAGCGATTAATGCAGGAACAGATATGGATATGGAAAGCCGTGCTTACATGGCTGAACTTCCAAAATTGGTTAAAGAAGGAAAAGTTGATCCTAAGCTTATTGATGATGCAGCAAGAAGGATTTTGCTTAAAAAGTTTGAAATGGGATTATTTGATGATCCTTACAGATTTAGTAACGAAAAAAGGCAAAAAGAACAACTGAACAATCAGGAAAATAGAAAATTTGGGAGAGAATTTGGTTCGAAATCTATTGTTTTGCTTAAGAATGAAAAGAATATTCTTCCACTTTCAAAATCTATTAAAACCGTGGCGCTAATTGGTCCTTTCGGAAAAGAAACCGTTGCCAATCATGGTTTCTGGTCTATTGCATTTAAAGATGATAATCAAAGAATTGTTACTCAATTTGACGGAATTAAAAATCAATTAGATAAAAATTCCACTTTATTGTATGCAAAAGGTGCAAATGTTGACGACCAAGACCAATCGATGTTTGCAGAAGCTATAGAAACGGCAAAAAAAGCAGACGTTGTGATTATGACTTTAGGTGAAGGTCACGCCATGAGTGGTGAGGCGAAAAGCAGAAGTAATATTCGTTTTTCAGGAGTTCAGGAGGATCTTTTAAAAGAAGTTGCGAAAACCGGAAAACCAATTATTTTAATGATCAATGCAGGAAGACCTTTGGTTTTTGATTGGGCTGCAGACAACATTCCAGCTATTGTTTATACTTGGTGGTTGGGAACTGAAGCCGGAAATTCTATCGCAGATGTTCTTTTCGGAAACGTAAACCCTGGTGGAAAACTTCCAATGACTTTCCCTAGAACCGAAGGACAGATTCCTGCTTATTACAATTATTATAACACAGGAAGACCCGCAAAAAGCAACAAAGACAGAAATTATGTTTCCGCATACATTGATTTGGATAATGACCCGAAATTCCCTTTTGGGTATGGTTTAAGTTATACTCAGTTTAAATATTCTGAAATCAATTTAAGTTCTACAAATCTTAAAGGAAATCAGACTTTAAATATCATTGTAGATATTTCAAACACGGGAAATTATGATGGGGAAGAAGTGGTGCAGTTGTACATCAGAGATTTATTTGGAAAGGTAATAAGACCTGTAAAAGAATTAAAAGGTTTCCAAAAAATATTCATTAAAAAAGGAGAAACTAAATCCGTAAATTTCACCTTAACTCCCGAAAATTTGAAATTTTATGATGATGAATTAAACTATGATTGGGAAGAAGGTGATTTCGATATCATGGTGGGAACCGATTCTCAAAATGTTCAGACAAAAAGGATTTATTGGTCAAAATAATATTAGTTTTCATCACTAAGAGCGGAATAAAACCCGCTTTTTTTGGTAAAAAAACATTCTTCTTAATGAGTGTAAACATCCCTTCTGTCAATCTGAAAAAATTGGTGCATATCAACAGGTTTTCTTCAAAAGTTAATAATTAAGATTCTTCTTTCGTGAGAACAAGACAGTCATATTTTTTTTGAACTAAAACTTTATGTTAAAAAAAACAATATAGATCGTAACATAAATTTTAAAATTCTAAACTTTAATACACAGCAAATTTCATATCAATATTTTTAATTAAAAATCGGCAGTACCTTTGGTTTTGCCGAATTTATTTTTCAAAACAAGGCATACAAAAGCTATCAAAAAAAATCCGAAACAAAAAAATGTTTCGGATTAAATTATTTATAGTGAAAATTTCACTTATTCAACATCATATTTGCTGATTACTTTTTGGGTAACACCCGAGCTGCTGAATCCTCCATCATGGAAAAGATTCTGCATCGTTACTTTTTTAGTTAAATCAGAGAAAAGAGTTACACAGTAATCTGCACATTCCAAAGCTGTAGCATTTCCTAGTGGAGACATATCTTCAGCGTAACCCATAAATCCGCCAAAACCTTTCACGCCGCTTCCTGCAGTGGTAGGAGTTGGAGATTGAGAAACCGTATTTACACGTACTTTTCTTTGTCCCCAATAGTTCCCGAAAGTTCTCGCAATACTTTCAAGATAAGCTTTATTGTCAGACATATCGTTGTAATCTGGAAATGTTCTTTGAGCTGCAATATAGGTAAGTGCCAAGATGCTTCCCCATTCGTTCATACAATCTTTTTCGTAAGCAACCCTCATTACTTTGTGGAAAGAAACCGCTGATATATCCCAACCTTTTTCTAACCAGTCGTAGTTCATCTCTGTATAATGCTTTCCTTTTCTCACGTTGATAGACATCCCAATTGAGTGGAGGATAAAATCGATTTTACCAAATTTTTCAACAGCAGCATCAAAAAGTTTTTCGAGATCTTCAATAGATGTTGCATCTGCACCAATCACATCAGAACCTGTTTTCTCTGCTAATGCATTTAATTCCCCCATTCTTAGTGCAATAGGAGCGTTTGATAAAATAAATTCTGCACCTTCTTCATGACATCTTTCTGCAACTTTCCAAGCGATTGATTGTTCATTAAGGGCTCCAAAAATAATTCCCTTCTTGCCTTTAAGTAAACCGTATGACATAGTATTTTAATGTTTATTAATCTCACAAATGTAACGATTATTTGTGTTTAAAACATAAAAAAAACGAAGCCTTATATAAAAGACTTCGTTTTTTTTGATATATTTATAAGACTGAATTTTAATTCGTTTTTTTATTCCATTCTGCTTTCACATCTTCTGCAGCATCTTTGGTTTTCTCCCAAGCATCATTTGCACCATCTTTAATGTCTTCCCACGCATCTGCTGCATTTGATTTTACTTTATCTAGCCAACCTTCGTTTGTAGCTTCTTCATCATTATTTCTTCTTTCGTTGATATACTCCTTGGCTTTATCTGCCAATTCTTCAACTTTCCATTTTGTGTTGTTAGCAGCATCTTTCAAAGAATCTTTGGTGTTGTCTACTGCGTTTTCTGCTTTGTTGTAATCTGAATTATTCATAATGTAATATTTTATTGTGTGATAAAGAATAAACAAGAAGTATTCCTAAAATAATTCTATGATGTTAAAGTTTTCCCAATATTTTATTACTGTAAAAAAATGTTTTAATTTTCACCAAAATTAATTCCGTTCACTTTAAAAGGTATAATTATGATGAAATTGTCGAGAATTTTCCAATGCGAGAATGTCTTCAACATCTCCAATAAAAAATTAATGTTACAAATCTATTAGAAAGCTATGCGAGTTTGTATTCTAGATATTTTTCGTCACTATACACGAGTATTAATAAGTAAAAAAGGATTTCAAAATATGAAATCCTTTTTTACTTATTTTACAACTCTTTCCAAAACCCATTCAATCAAATTTTGTTCGGAAGCATGGTGATCTTTAGAAAATTCGCCTCTTCGTCTATTTGCAATCACATTATTAACTGTAATAGCTTGATGACCCAGTAATTTTGAAAAAGCATAAATAGCAGAAGTTTCCATTTCGAAATTGGTAATTCCCAAATCATTTAAAGTTTCCAAAAACTTTTCATCTGTAGCTTCCAAACGTAATTGCCTGCCTTGTGGAGCATAAAAACCTGGGAAAGTAGCTGTATTTCCATGGTATTTTGCATCTTTATACAAATTGCCCAATTCTTCAGACCATTCTGAGAAATAAAGCATTGATTTTATTTTATCGTAAGGGAATTTTTGATAAAAACTCCTTGAAAATTCATTCTCGAATTGATAATCTTTGTAAAAATTCATCAGTCCGTCAAGTCCTACTACATTTTGTGTTACAAGCATATTATCTACCTCAACATCTGGATTTACACTACCGCATGTTCCCATTCTGAAAAGTTTTAGGGAAGTTTTTTGAGATTTTATTTCTTTCTTTTGAAGATCAATATTAACTAAAGCATCCAGCTCATTCATCACAATATCAATGTTTTCAGTACCAATTCCCGTAGACATTACCGTGATTCTTTCTCCTCTTAAAATTCCGGTGTGAGTATAAAACTCTCTTTTGTTTTTCTTAATTTCTACCTTGTCAAAATGTTTAGAAACCTTTGCTACACGGTCTGGATCTCCTACAAGAATGATTTTTTCGGCAATATCTTCGGGTAAAAGATTAAGATGATAAATGCTACCGTCTTCATTTAAAATAAGTTCTGAATCTGCAAGTTGATTAAACATAATAATTATTTTTCTGTTTCTAAAAATACTAAAATTGACGTAAACGAGATGTAAACATTATTTAATTTATAGTTAAAATATTCATTAAATTATTCTATTAATATAAAATATCCTCTGAAAAACATCATTGAAATATTAAAAATGCCAGAAATTAATCTGAAGAAACCGATTTTTTTGCATCTTCATATTATTCAGAATTTACCAAAATTCACCTCAATACATCCGCAACCAGAGCCAATACATTGCCACCAGAAGAGTTACAGGTTTTAAATGAATTGGTTTTTTTTCTAAAGAAACACGAACTAAGAAAGAAGAAATAAAGACTATTAACAATTTTCTAAAAAAAAAATGCATCAGAAGAAATGATTGAATTTTATAATGGAAGATAGAGGAGAGGCTTGGTTTACTGATGAAAAACAAACGCTTTTGAATGAAAAACTGAATCTTTCTATAATTGAAAAGAAACAGCTGCTTTGCCTAATCAAAAGTAGTTTTACGAGTAATATTTCCCTATATCTTATCGTTTATTAAAGATTGATGAAATTGAAAATACTATTCATTGTCATCTGATGATTCAGTGTTTTTATTAAGAATAATATAACCTAAGATCCCGCCAATAATAGATGCTGCAAAAATTCCTATTTTGGCTTGGGTTTGATACTCTTCCTCTGTGAAGGCCAATGAAGTTACAAATAATGACATAGTAAAACCAATGGAAGCAAGAAAGCCTAGACCAAAGAGATTCTTAATCGTCATTCCTTCAGGCACTTTTGCGATTTTTAGTTTTATGAAAATTGCTGTAAATCCTACTACACCCAAAACCTTTCCTACCAACAGACCTAAAGCCACTCCCAATGCAATATTGGTATCCAACAAACTGTAAAAGTCAATATCCAGTGAAACACCAGCATTGGCTATGGCAAAAACAGGGATGATTACGAAAGTTACAATAGGATGCATAGCATGTTCAAGTCTTTGAAGTGGAGGAGTTGCGGCAATAGTAGCCACATTGATTTTTTCTAATACATGAAGCTGATCGTTGGTTAAAGTAGGATTATTTTCTGTAGGATCAATATTTTTAAATGCTTCTAGATAATTGGTAATTTTAGAAATAAAAATAGTTTCCTTAATTTTTACATCTGCGGGAATGGTAAATGCTGCTAAAACGGCAGCAATTGTTGCATGAACACCTGAAATCACAAAACAAGTCCATACTCCGCAAATACCAAGAAATGCAAAGAAAAATATAGATCTTACTCCTAGCTTATTTCCTAGATACATTATGGCAAGAATGAAAAGACCGATCAATAAATAAGTCATTTCAATATCTGCTGTGTAGAAAAATGCAATTACAAGAACCGCTCCCAGATCATCCACAATGGCTAATGCAGTTAAGAAGACTTTTAAAGAAAGTGGTATTTTTTTGCCTAACAGAAAAAGAACACCTAATGCAAAAGCAATATCGGTAGCCATGGGTATTCCCCAACCCTTATGCATTTCTCCACTAGGATTAAGCAATAAAAAGATTAAAGCAGGCATTACCATTCCACCGATTGCAGCTACGATTGGTAACATGGCTTTTCGGGGGTTGGAAAGTTCGCCGCCAATGATCTCGCGCTTGAGTTCTAAACCTACTACAAAAAAAAAGATAGACATCAATCCATCATTAATCCAATGATGAAGAGTAAAATCAAAAAAAACTTTGCCATTCCAGCGAAATCCAAATGTCTGCTCAAGAAAATGATGGTATGCCGCTGACAAAGGAGAATTAGCAAGTACCAATGCAATAATAACACTAATCCCCAAAAGTAATCCCCCTGATTTTTCTTGCTCTATAAACCGCTGTACAGGCTGTGTGATTTTGTCAATCGGTTTGGTAGGATAATTTTTGATCATGTTTTTTTAATAGTTGGTGCAAATTTATAAATACTAAAAATAAAACTAAGTATTCATAAAAAAAGTTATAATAAATAATGAGATTTTTATAAGTAATTGGCGATAGAAAATCCCGGAATTGCATTTCAAATTAAAGTTATAAAAAATTGGAAAGCGAAATTCAAAAAATAATTCCTGAAATAAGGAAATCATTTCTATTTTGTTCAGAAGCTGCATCAGAGAAGCAAAATTATTTTATACTTTAACCGACTTTGGAGAAACTTTAGATGAAAAAACAAATGAAATATTCCACCAAGTAAATGGTTTTTATTTTGAAAGATTAGGAGTGATTTATGAAAATATAGAATTATTGCAAAATGGTGAAAATTTTAAAATCATAAAAATCAAAAGTTCTAAAAGTGAACCAACGAATATACGTGACTAGGCATTCATTTTTTTTGCATTGAAAAAATATAATAAAACACCCGAAAATAATAGCAGAAATCAGTATCAAAAATTAAGAAAAAAAACTTTTTTTACTGACATTTACAGCTTAAAAAATAATCTAGAGATAGAAAAAAAAGCTAAGTAATATTTCTTCGGTTGATTAAATTATTTTATTTCCTCATCAAAATTATTTTATATAAACCCTTAATCTTTCAATAATATCCTCCATATCAAAAGGTTTTGCAATAAAATCGTTTGCACCCGCATCTAGTGCCGATTGCCCAAGACCTCTACTTGCAGACATGATGACCACTGGTATGTCTTTCAAATATTCGTCAGCTTTTATATGTCTACAAATGTCTCTTCCATCTTCACCAGAAAGCCACATATCCATCAAAATAACTTTTGGCTTTTCTTTTACATTTAATGCATCAAGCATATCTGTTCCTTTATAAAACTTAGAAATTGAAAGTCCTTCAAGTTCCATCATTAGCTCTATTGAATCAACAATCGCAGGACTGTCGTCCAAAACTACAATTTGTGTGGCGGTAGACATAATTAAAAATTATACGTTTGGTATTTCGAAGCAAAATTCAGACCCTTTTCCTTCTGTGGAAAGTACATAAATTTTCCCGCCCATTCTTTTGATGATTTCTGACGAGATGTATAGCCCCAAACCAAGCCCTGGGAAGGTATGTTCTTTATTTCCACTTACACGATAATACTGTTCAAAAACTTTATGTTGTTTGTCTTCTGGTATTCCTATCCCGAAATCTCGTACAGAATATTTAATAATACCATCACGAACTTCCACTGTAACGATTATTTCATCTGCATTCGGCGAATATTTTATTGCATTGCTTATGAGATTACTCATTACCTGCGAAACTCTGTGACGGTCTGTAGTGACATTACCAATGGTATCTGAACTAAGAATAATCTTGTGTCTTGCACTCATTTGCTGTTCTACAATCACTTCATCGATAAGTTGATCAAAATTAAATTCAGATTCATTCATTTGAATATTTCCTTTTTGAATTTTGGTAACATCCAGCAAATCGTTGATTAATTCTGAAAGTTTATCGATTTGGGAGTTCATCCTTTTTGCAACATCAGCATTTTTTGTATCGCCTAGTTTCATAAGGTTACTCTCAATAAATTGAGTATACAATTTCAAGCTAGTGAGAGGGGTTTTAAGTTCATGGCTAGCAATACCGAGAAAATTGTCTTTTTGAGTTTGAAGCTGTTTAAAATCATCAATATCAGTGAAAGTACCCGTCCATTGTACGATTTCTCCATTTTGATTGGTGTTTGCAACAGCTCTTCCTAAGAACCATCGGTAAACTTCAGGATTTTTTGGATCTTGAAATTCATATTCTACTTCAAAAGGATTTCCGGTTTTCAAACTTTGTTCCCAGATTTCCATGATTCGAGGATAAATTTCTGGTCTTATAATTCTTTGTATCGCTTCATTGGAGTCTTCATCTTTACTAAAACCCATGTACTGATACCAATTATCATTCATGTAAGTAATTTTCCCTTCTTTATCACTCGTCCAGACAAATTGAGGCATAGAATCTGCAAGCTGACGCAACTTTATTTCGCTTTCCTGAATTACTTTTCTCGCTGTCACTTGATCTGTAACATTTACTGCAGTATTGTGAATTGCATATACCTCACCTGAAACATTTTTCAGAGGCTTGTAAGAAAAATTAAAATAAAATGTCTGTAGTTTTCCGTCTACAACAAGGTCTACGCGATCTTCTTTTGCAGTGTAAGTTTCTCCGGTTTTGAAGATATTTTTTAAAATTCCTATAAAAGGCTGACCTTCCAATTCGGGAAGCGCTTCTTCTAGTTTTTTCCCGATTACAGATTTATCTTTACCCCAAGTTTTCAGCATGGGATCGTTTGCTAATTCTATAAAAAGATCTTCTGAATAATAAATGGCAATAGAGTAATCTGATTGTTTAATGAGATCCTCAAATCTGTACTCACTTTCTTTAAGTTTTTGTTCATAAATTACTTGATCTGTAACTTCTGTTCCTACAATACTTACGCCTACAATTATGTTTTCTTCACTGTATACTGGGGCATAAATAAAGTTGAAAAAATGCTCTTCGTATTTGCCATATTTCTGAAGAAAAACAGACCACTTGTTTCCATTGAAAATTTCTCCTCTTTTGTATACTTTGTCAAAAATTTCACGAAAACCTTGAGCTTCTATTTCTGGTAAAGCTTCAAATAGAGACATCCCTATCACTGAGGAATCTCTTCCCCACAATTCTAAAATCTGCGGATTGGCGTTACTGATAACAAAAGTATCACCCATTACCAAAGACATCGCTACAGGTGCTTTGCTAAATAACGTTACCAAAGATTCGTGCGAGATGTTTTCGGCAGTAAAGTTTTGCATAAAAGAGATTTTGTAGATGCAAAAATAAATTTTATTTTAGTTTTAAATCAAAATTTACTGTTTCTTTTTAGAATTAGCCGCTAGTTGTATTTACTCACAACTTTTTCGTTCTTTGAAATTGAAAAAGAGAAATAGACTCGGAAGATGTGATTGTATTCTCTATATTGAGATTTGTTGGTTTTCATCAATCTAAAATACTTAGCCAAAAAAACGCCTAAAACAAAGTGTGGTATCTAAAGTTTTTATTATTAAACAGAAAGGCAGAGTAATTGTATTTCAAATTTCAGATATCCTTAAAAAATTATCTTTTTATAAATCTTGCTACCAATTTTTGTTTTAATCATTATTTACTTTAATGTATAAAAACACTTAATATTTTACATTTCATTTTTAATAAATTTAAACTATGACATTTGAAGAATCTATAAAGCATAAAAATGAATCTGTAAAGTCTGCTGATGAATCTGTACTAAAACTTTATCATATTTTGATTGCTCCTGCTAATACAGAAGAAAGTGTGAATTATATAAATCACTTTCTGAAAAATCCACAATCTTGCAATGACGAAACCTGCAAACAATTTTCTTCTTCAGATAATTATGAAATTGTAAGCATTAGAAAAGAAGAAACTGCAAAATAAAATTTAATCCAAAACAAGCATGGAAATAAATGATCTCCTAATACAAGAACTTACAAAACCGTCGGAAAACATTGAAAAAGTAACGGTAAAATACACTAAAAAACTCATCATATCAGGAGTTATTTCAAAATTACAGATCAACCCTTTTAGTATTTTATTGTCTACAGAAAATAATAAATCGAAAGAAGATGGGTTTCATACTATCAATTTTGCTGAGGCAAAACAAATTTCTATCAAGTTTTATGATGGTAGAATAAGTGTTCATCAAGACAGTAAGTATACAGATTGACATCATAAATTATTTAGAAATTTAAACATTACTTACAATGAGTATTTCCGAAAACAAAAGTAAATTTTGTTCCCTACTAAAAACCAAAAACCGCGAAGTTTTTGATGAATTGTATGCCGAATACGGAAGCCAACTGTATGGTATGGCCCTACAATGCGTGGGAGAGGAGAAACTTGCAAACGAATTGATGCTCATTACATTTACCAATATTTGGAGAGAATTGGAAAGTTTTGATAATACTAAAATTGAAATAAAAACCTGGTGTACCATGATGCTTGTAAAATCATTCAGGCACTGTTTTTCTTCAACCGATCGGTTCAGAAGAAACAAAAATCAAATTACAGACAATACAGAAATAGATTCTTTCATATAATTTTTAATAAAATAAAATTTTCAATAAAAAGAGACAGTCATCAATTACTCAACATTGTTTTTCAATACTTTATATATACTAAATAGTGAATTCTTTTTTCCACTCCAAATAATCTACAATAATTCAAAAAAAATAATGTTTCATACTCCTATAGAAAAAATAGATTTTCTGCGTTTCTTTTTGGGAAATGCCCATGGCAAAAGTGCTGAACTTATCATTGATAAAGGATTAGTTTACATCAGTGAATACTTCGGATATTTCAAAGAAATACTACAAAAATCAGATAAAAATTTTGCTCAAAACAATGAACAAAAATTAATTACTACTCTGGAAGAAATAGGCATAAAAGATTGGAAAGAAAATTATGATAACAACCCAATTTTTGAAGGGACAGAATGGGAGCTGGAGATGAAAATAAATAATGAGCAAAAACACTATTGTTTTTCCGGATATGAAGAATTTCCCGAAAAAACAGGAGATTCTACTTTCACGAAATATTCTAATGAATTCAGAAAATTATTACACGTACTGAATTCACTTTCAGACGCTACTTACTTTGCATAAAAACTAATTTTGAAAAAACAAGATGTAAAATTTGAATATTAGTAAACATAATGCTTAATTTAATGCATTGGCAAACAAATAATTTAAATTTCTATTTCTATAAAATACTCAAAATAAATGCTGCGTACACAGTATAAACTTCAAAATTTGTAAAGAGATACAAAATATTTTTAATAAAAAATTGCCGAATACAGTATTATAATTAAACTATTTTGAGGTTAAAAATACATTATACTTTAAAGCTGTAAAAACACATGAAGATAAAAAAATGTGAACCATTTTTTCCGCCATATCTAAGTTTTTACGCTTACATTTTTATTTTTCACAAAAACAAATTATTATCTTTGAAAAGTCTTTGATAAAATCCATAATGAAACTGAACTTTTCTGTAAAAATAATCATTCTTTTTTTTGTAGTCTGCATCGCAACAATTTCTTGCGGAAGCTCCAAACCAGCAACCTCAAATACAAAATCCAAAGTTAAAAACGAAAATTTACGATCGCTAGATTCTGATTTTAACGGGAAAGCTGGTTCGGTAGCAAAACGAATTTTAAATGATGCCGAAAAATATTTAGGCACTCCCTACAAATTTGCAGGAAATACCGCTGAAGGATTTGATTGTTCGGGACTTATAACCAAAGTTTTTGGAGAAAACAATCTCAAATTACCAAGAAGATCCGCAGATCAAGCAGAATTTGGAAAAAAAATTAATATTGCTGATACCCAACCCGGCGACTTGTTATTTTTTGCAACAGCAGGAGGAAACAAGGTTTCACATGTTGGGATTATTCATTCCATAGAAAACAACGGCGAAATAAAATTTCTTCACGCATCAACTTCAAAGGGAGTTATCATATCTTCTTTAAACGAAAAATACTGGAACAAAGCTTTCCTACACGCGCAGAGAGTTTTATAATTGCTATAATCTCTCTACTTAATCTTCAATTTAACCCCAATTTAGCTTAAAAACTTTTGTATCTTTGAAGTCACTATTTTAATAAAATTCAAATAAAAATGTCATTACAACAAACTATCGAAAACATCTGGGAAAACAGAGATTTATTACAAAACGAAGACAGCCAAAAAGCCATCAGAGAAGTGATTTCTTTGGTAGACAAGGGTGAACTTCGTACCGCAGAACCTAAAGAAAACGGATGGCAGGTAAATGAGTGGGTAAAAAAAGCCATTGTAATGTATTTTCCTATTCAAAAGATGGAAACTATTGAAGTAGGGCCATTTGAGTTTCATGATAAAATGCCTTTGAAGAGAAACTATGCTGAAAAAGGAGTGAGGGTTGTTCCACATGCCATTGCAAGAGAAGGAGCGTATATTGCACCTGGCGTAATTTTAATGCCTTCTTACGTCAACATCGGGGCTTATGTAGATTCAGGAACAATGGTTGATACCTGGGCAACAGTTGGAAGTTGTGCGCAAATTGGTAAAAATGTTCACCTAAGTGGTGGCGTTGGTATTGGAGGAGTATTAGAACCTCTTCAGGCCGCACCTGTAATTATTGAAGATGACTGTTTTATAGGTTCTAGATGCATCGTTGTAGAGGGTGTTCATGTTGAAAGAGAAGCAGTATTGGGAGCCAATGTAGTTTTAACAGCTTCTACAAAGATTATTGATGTTACCGGAGAAACACCAATCGAAATTAAAGGTAGAGTTCCTGCTCGTTCAGTTGTAATTCCGGGAAGTTATACCAAACAATTTCCTGCCGGAGAATATCAGGTACCTTGTGCTTTGATTATTGGGCAGAGAAAAGAATCTACAGATAAAAAAACATCTCTTAATGATGCTTTGAGAGAAAATAATGTAGCAGTATAAAGATTCTACGATGGCAATTCCCAAGCAAATATTTCAAACTTTTAAAACCCATAAACTTCCTTGGATTACGAAGTTTTACATTAAAAGAATGCTCAAAAAAAACCCTGAATATCAATATCATTTTTA
Organism: Chryseobacterium piscicola; assembly: GCF_900156685.1. Taxonomy (GTDB): domain Bacteria; phylum Bacteroidota; class Bacteroidia; order Flavobacteriales; family Weeksellaceae; genus Chryseobacterium; species Chryseobacterium piscicola. The sequence continues at coordinate 180,821 of NZ_FTOJ01000003.1, read as the reverse complement.
TGATGACGAGAAAATCCAGTCGTTTTTTAAGGATGAGTTTCCTCCTGAATATTTTAAAGCTTATAATAGATTAACCATCGGAGCTGCTAAAGCAGATTTTTTCAGATATGCCATTTTATACAAAAAAGGCGGCGTTTATCTGGATATAGATAGTGGAATTAATAGCCCTTTGCGAGACTTCATTCGTGAAAACGACGTTGCTTTAGTTACGGATGAAATTCCGCCAACATATTATGTACAATGGGGTCTGGTTTACCAAGCCGGACACCCATTTTTACAAAAAACATTAGAGAATATTCTGGATAATATCAAAAACAATCCGCATCCTCACAACGTTCATAAGACCACAGGTCCTACAGTTTATACAGACTCCATAAAACAATGTCTCGCAGAAAACCCCAATATTCCTCACCGTTTTTTAGCGCCACATTATGACAATAAAATGCAATTTAAATATAAAATGGGCAAATTTTTTCTTTACAGTGATAAATCTGAACACTGGAAGAGGAAGCAACTCACACAAAATATTATAAAACCCGAGAATGAAGATAGCATTTGATGCCAAACGTTTCTTTCACAATACTTCAGGTTTAGGCAACTATTCCCGTGATTTGGTAAGAATTTTATCTCAATATTTTCCGGAAAATGAATTCTTTTTACTCAACAAAAATAAGTCCGAAAGAGGAAGTGAAATCTTGGAACAAAAAAATGTTCACTTTATAGAATCTTCAAAAGGAAAATTTTCCCGTCAACTTAAAATGGGTAAAGATGCACAAGCTGAAAACGCAGATATATTCCACGGATTATCTGGTGAATTACCTTTAAGATGGAATAAAAATCCGATCAAAAAAATAGTTACAATTCATGATTTAATTTTCATGCGATATCCCCAATATTACTCATTTTTTGATAGAAAAATTCACTTTTGGAAATTTAAAAAAGCAGCCGAATCTGCGGATAAAATAATTGCCATTTCAGAACAAACCAAGCGAGATATTGTTAATTATTTAAAAGTTCCTGAAAGTAAAATAGAAGTTATTTACCAAGGTTGTCATCAAGCTTTTAAAGAAAATCAGGCTCAAGAATTCATTCATAAAACCAAACAAAAATTCAATTTACCAGAACGATTTATCTTAAATGTAGGAACAATTGAAGAACGCAAAAACCTCTTAAATATTATAAAAGCTATCGATGAAACCAATATTCCTTTGGTTGTTGTTGGAAGAAAAACAAAATATTTCAAAAAAATAAAAAATTATACTCAAAAAAATAAAATAGAAAAGCAAATTCATTTTCTGGAAGGCGTTTCCATGGATGAACTGGCTGTGATTTACAAGCTTGCAGATATTTTTGTCTACCCAAGTCTTTTTGAAGGCTTCGGAATCCCTGTTATTGAAGCATTGTTTTCAAAAACCGTTACAATTACAAGCAACACAAGTTGCCTCCCAGAAGCCGGAGGTAAAGATTCTGTTTACATAGACCCAAAAAATTATTTAGATTTAAAATCAAAAATAAAATTTCTATGGAACAGCGAATCTGAAAGAAAACGCCGTGCAGAAAAGGGTTTTGAGTTTGTACAAAAGTTCAATGATGAACCTATTGCGAATGAGCTGATGAATCTTTATCAAAAAATTATTTTATAAATTTCTTGGAAGTTTAAAAATAAGTTATATATTTGCATCACAATATTCAAAAAAATGAAACCGAATTTCTCAACACTTCATCATTATCATCATCTCAGCTAAGGCGGAAGTGATTGATATTTTGTGTTGAATTCATAAAAATAAATTAAAAACCGTCTGAGTATAAGACGGTTTTTTTTATTTCCACAATTCTGTGAAATCTCATTAATCACCTTTATTTACTCAGACAAAATCTTTTAAAGTAATGAGTAAATTAAAAATTGCTATTCAGAAAAACGGGCGTTTATACGAAGAATCTCTTCAGCTCCTCAAGGATTGTGGTATATCTGTAAACAACGGCAAAGACCAACTTAAGGTTTTGGTAGATAATTTTCCTTTGGAAATTATGTACCTTAGAAACTCAGACATTCCACAATATCTGGAAGATGGAGTAGTTGACATTGCTATTGTTGGTGAAAATCTTCTCGCTGAAAAACAAAAACAAAACGAGATTGTACAGAAACTAGGCTTTTCCAAATGCCGTGTCTCCTTAGCCATTCCTAAAGATATTGATACAGACCAACCCCAATATTTTCAAGGAAAAAAGATAGCTACATCTTATCCCAATACATTAAAAAAATATTTACGCGAAAATAATATTCAGGCAGATATTCACGTGATTTCAGGTTCTGTAGAAATTGCTCCAAACATAGGATTAGCAGACGGAATCTGCGATATTGTGAGTTCAGGAAGTACTTTATTTAAAAATGGATTGCGAGAAACCGTTACCCTTTTAAAATCCGAAGCTGTTTTAGCAAAAAACATCAATCTGAATACATTGCAGGAAGAAATTTTAGACAAATTATTATTCAGAATTAAAGCAGTTTTGAAGGCAAAAAATTCAAAATATATTCTGATGAATGTTCCTAATGATAAGATTTCAGAAATCTCCAATGTGCTACCTGTTTTAAAAAGTCCTACAGTAATTCCCCTCGCTGAAGAAGGATGGAGCAGTATTCATTCTGTTATTGACGAAGAACGCTTTTGGGATGTCATTGACGAATTAAAACTAAACGGAGCGCAAGATATTTTGATAATTCCAATCGATAAAATGGTTATTTAAGATGAATATTTACAAAAATCCTAAAACAGAAACTTGGTTTGAACTCGTAAAAAGACCGCTTTTTAAAAATAATGAAATTTCAGAAACCATTAAAGAAATCTTTACAGAAGTTCAAAAAAATGGAGACCAAGCTTTGATTAATTATGCTGAAAAATTTGATTCTGCTAAAATAAATCAGTTACAGACAACCATAGAAGAAATTGATATTGCAGAAAATCTAATTTCCGAAGATTTAAAAAAAGCAATCCAGGTTGCAAAAGAAAATATAACAAAATTCCATGCTTCTCAGATTGTAGAAATTGAAAAAATTGAAACAACAAAAGGTGTAATTTGCTGGAGAGAAAGCCGTGCCATCGAAAAAGTAGGAATTTATATTCCCGGCGGAACAGCTCCCTTATTTTCTACGGTTTTGATGCTCGCTATACCGGCTCAATTAGCGGGTTGCAATGAAGTTGTTTTGTGCACACCTCCAGATAAAAATGGAAATATCAACCCCGCAATTCTTTACACTGCAAAACTTTGCGGAGTTTCAAAAATATTCAAAGTGGGTGGTGCACAAGCAGTAGCAGCAATGACTTTCGGTACAGAAACTATTCCGAATGTGTATAAAATATTCGGTCCGGGTAATCAATTTGTAGTTGCAGCAAAGGATTTTGCTCAGAATTTTGGGGTGGCCATAGATATGCCTGCGGGACCGAGTGAAGTTTTGATTATTGCCGACCAAAATGCTAACCCAGAGTTTTGTGCAGCAGATCTATTGTCTCAGGCTGAACATGGAAGCGACAGTCAAGTGATTTTTATTTCAACAGATTTCAATATTTTAAATAAAACAATTCAGGAGGTAGAAAAACAAGTAAATGAACTTCCAAGAAACATATTTGCAAATAAATCTTTGGAAAACAGCCACTTTATTTTTTTAGAATCTATGGATGAAGCTTTGAAATTCAGCAATTTGTATGCTCCCGAACATTTGATTTTAGCCATTGAAAATTTTGAAAATTATATTGAAAAAATTCAAAATGCAGGTTCGGTTTTTCTCGGCAATTATTCTTGTGAAAGTGCCGGAGATTATGCCAGCGGAACAAATCACACGCTTCCTACCAATGGTTTTGCCAAAAATTACAGCGGCGTTTCTTTAGATAGTTTTGTGAAGAAAATTACGTTTCAGAATTTATCAAAAGAAGGCTTGCAGAATTTAGGAACAACTATTGAATTGATGGCGGAAGCAGAAGGACTTTTTGCACACAAAAATGCAGTATCCATTAGATTAAAATAAACTTATGACAACATTAGATATTCAAAAATTTGTTAGAAAAAATATACAGGAACTGAAACCATACATCAGTTTCAGAGATAACAATCAGTTTATAAAACCTTTAATGATGGATGCTAACGAGAGCCCGTTTGGTGAATTTAATCGCTATCCGGATTCTACGCACAAAAACTTAAGAGATAAAATATCAGCTTTTAAAAACATTGCAGCCAATCAGATTGCCCTCGGAAATGGTAGTGACGAATTAATTGATTTGATTATAAAAATTTTCTGTGAACCAAAGAAAGATTCTGTCTTGGTGATGAATCCTTCTTTTGCAATGTATGGATTTTACGCATCCATTAATGAAAATAAAGTACTACCACTCAATCTTAATGAAAAGTTTGAAATTGTAAAGGAGGATTTTCTAAATAGTAGTAAAGAAAATCAAACTAAGCTATTATTTATCTGTTCGCCCAATAATCCAACAGGGAATTCAATAAGTGACATAGAATTTTACATCAAGAATTTTCAAGGAATTGTTGTCGTTGATGAAGCATATATTGAGTTTTCTGAGCAAAAATCATGTCTTGAACTAATCAACGAATATCCTAATTTGATTGTTTTGCAAACATTCTCAAAAGCCTGGGGCTTAGCAGGAGCAAGAGTTGGAATTGCTTATTCATCAGTAGAAATTACCAATCTTATCTATACGGTAAAATCACCTTTTAATGTGAATATTTTGAGCCAAAATTTGGTTTTAGAAAAATTAGATCAGATTGAAGATTTCCAAAATAATTTAAATGAAATCTTGAAGGAGCGAGACTGGCTGAAAAATCAACTTTTAAGTGTAAAATGCATTTCAAAAATTTATCCAACAGATGCTAATTTCTTTCTTATTGAATTTGAAAATGCAGAAAAAGTGTATTCTACATTGGTTGAAAATGAAATTCTCACCAGCAAAAGATTTCCTCAGATTCCCAACTGCATCAGAATTAATGTTGGAAACCGAAATGAAAATGAAATTTTAATCAATACTTTAAAAAATATTTAAACATGAAAAAAGTATTATTCATAGACCGAGATGGCACATTGATTATAGAACCGCCAACAGATTTTCAGGTAGATTCTTTGGAAAAGCTGGAATTTTATCCGGGAGTTTTTCAAAATTTAGCCAAAATAGCAAAGGAATTAGACTACGAATTGGTTATGGTAACCAACCAAGATGGTTTGGGAACAGACAGTTTTCCTTTTGAAGATTTTGTAAAGCCACAAGATAAAATGTTGAAAGCTTTTGAAAATGAAGGTATTGTTTTCAATGATATTTTAATTGACAAAAGTTTTGAGCATGAGAATTCTCCCAACAGAAAACCTGAAATCGGAATGCTTGGAAAATATATTTACGGCAATTATGATCTTGAAAATTCTTTTGTAATTGGAGACCGATTGACGGATATTCAGTTAGCTAAAAACTTAGGATCAAAAAGTATTTTTATTAATGAGATTGAAAATGAAAATGCTGAATGCACAACCAAAAGCTGGAGCGAAATCTATCAATATTTAAAGCAAATTCCCAGAACAGCAAAAGTTTTCAGAAAAACAAACGAAACAGAAATCGATGTAGAAGTGAATCTTGACGGAAGCGGAAATTCGGAAATTTCAACAGGTTTACATTTTTTTGACCACATGCTTGAACAGATTTCAAAACATGGAAATTTAGATTTAAAAATAAAGGTGAAAGGAGATTTGCAGGTTGACGAACACCACACAATCGAAGACACGGGAATTGTTCTCGGAGAAGCCGTTTTAAAAGCTTTAGGAAATAAAAAAGGAATAGAAAGATATGGTTTTTTACTTCCAATGGACGATTGTTTGTCTCAAGTGGCGATTGATTTTGGCGGCCGTCCTTGGTTGGTTTGGGAAGCTGATTTTAAAAGAGAAAAAGTTGGCGACGTACCAACGGAAATGTTTTACCACTTTTTCAAGTCATTTACAGATGCTGCAAAATGCAATTTGAATATTAAATCTGAGGGAGAAAACGAGCACCACAAAATTGAATCAGTCTTTAAAGCGTTTGCAAAAGCGATAAAAATGGCAGTCAATCAGACCGATCAAAATTACAATTTACCATCAACCAAAGGAAGTTTATAAGATGATAGCGATTATAAAATACAACGGCGGAAACGTTAATTCTGTTCAGAACGCCTTAGAAAGATTAGGTGCAAATTCTATTATCACCGATGATTTTGAATTGATAAAAAACGCAGAAAAAATAATTTTCCCAGGCGTAGGCGAAGCTTCTTCTACGATGAAACGGCTAAGAGAAAAAGGTTTGGATCAACTTATTCCCTCATTAACGCAGCCTGTTTTGGGAATTTGCCTAGGAATGCAACTGATGTGTAAAAATAATGAAGAGGGAAATACTGAAGGATTGGGAATTTTTGATTGTAATGTGAAAAAATTTCCTCCACTTGATCTCGTTCCACACATGGGTTGGAATACAGTTTCAGATTTGAAACCACCACTGTTTTCAGAGATTTCAGAAGAAAGTGATCTGTATTTTGTACACAGTTTTTATTGTGAATTATCTGAACATACGACTTCAGTTTGTGATTATATTTTACCGTTTAGCGCTTCTTTGCAGAAAGATAATTTCTTTGCGACTCAATTCCATCCAGAGAAGTCAGGGAAATTCGGGAATCAAATACTCAAAAACTTCTTAAAAATTTAATGATGAAATCGCAATGATTGGTAATAGAAAATCCATGAAAAACAGCGATTGTATATAATTTATAAAAACAATAAAACTACTTATGAAAATTATTCCTGCCATAGACATCATCGACGGAAAATGTGTAAGATTATCAAAAGGTGATTACAATACCAAAAAAATTTATAATGAAAATCCACTCGAAGTAGCCAAAGAGTTTGAGGGGGCTGGAATTGAATTTCTGCATTTGGTGGATCTTGATGGTGCAAAATCAAAACATATTATCAACCAGAAAGTACTAGAAAATTTAGCTAAAAAAACCTCTTTGCATATTGACTTTGGTGGCGGACTGAAAACTGATAAGGATATTGAAATAGCTTTTAATTCTGGAGCAAAACAAATTACCATAGGCAGTATCGCAGTTCAAAATCCCGAATTCTGTATTTCATTAATAGAAAAATACAGCGCAAAAAAAATAATCCTAGGAGCTGACTGTGAAAATAAAAAAATAAAAACTGCTGGTTGGCTGGAAGAAAGTGATAAAAATGTAATTGATTTTATTCTTGATTATCAAATGAAAGGCATTATGAATGTAATTTGCACAGATATTTCAAAAGACGGAATGTTGCAAGGTGCTTCCACAGAATTGTATCAAGATATTTTGGATAAAACAACCGTTCAGCTAGTGGCAAGTGGTGGGATTTCCTGCATTGAAGATGTCTATTTGATGAAAGAAATCGGATGTGCTGGTACCATTATTGGAAAAGCTATTTATGAAGGAAAAATATCATTAAATCAACTTCAAAATTTTATTCAAAATGCTTAAAAAAAGAATAATTCCATGCCTAGATATTAAAGACGGAACCACCGTGAAAGGGATTAATTTTGAAGGACTGATCAATGCAGGAAATCCGATTGATTTAGCCAAAAAATACGAAAATGAAGGCGCTGACGAACTGGTTTTTCTTGATATCACCGCAACTATCGAAGAACGAAAAACTTTTGTAGAACTCGTAGAAAATATTGCCAAAGAGCTTAGTATACCATTTACAGTGGGTGGTGGGATATCTTCCATTGAAGATGTAAGAAAATTACTAGAAGCGGGAGCCGATAAAATAAGTATCAATTCTTCTGCTGTTAAAAACCCTTATCTGATTTCTGAATTAGCAAAAGAATTCGGAAACCAATGCGTAGTTGTAGCAATTGATACAAAAATAGTGAATGGCGAAGATTGGGTTTTTGTGAAAGGTGGAAGAGAAATGACTCATCTAAAAACCTTAGAGTGGGCAAAAAAAGTAGAAGAATTGGGTGCGGGAGAAATTCTTTTAACCTCAATGAATAGTGATGGAACTAAAAATGGTTTTGATTTGAAATTGACGAAGCTAATTTCAGAAAACGTAAACATCCCGGTCATTGCATCTGGTGGAGCAGGAAAAACTGAAGATTTTGAAGATGTTTTTAATCTCACAAAAGCAACAGGAGCTTTGGCCGCTAGCGTTTTCCATTTTGACGAAATTGGAATTGGTGACTTAAAAAATAACCTCAAAAATAAAAATATCAACGTAAGATGAAAATAGACTTTAATAAAACAAACGGATTGATTCCGGTAATCATTCAAGACGAGCGAACTTTGCAGGTTTTAATGCTTGGTTACATGAATGAAGAAGCTTTCAGCAAAACAAAAACCGAAGGAATAGTAACATTTTTCAGCCGTTCTAAAAATAGATTATGGACGAAAGGCGAGGAGTCTGGAAATTTTCTAACGGTAAAAAATATTCAGATTGATTGTGATCAGGATACGATTTTAATTAAAGTGATACCAAAAAACACAGTTTGTCACACCGGAAGCTTCAGCTGTTTTGGTGAAAAAGATTCTAAAGGTTTTTTGTATGAATTGGAAAGCAAAATTGCGCAGCGAATTGATGATCAAGTAGAAGATTCTTATACCTATTCTTTATTTCAGAGGGGCATCAATAAAGTGGCTCAAAAAGTAGGCGAGGAGGCTGTGGAATTGGTTATAGAAGCTAAAGATGATAATGAAGATTTGTTTAAAAATGAAGCTGCTGATTTACTGTATCACTTTTTAATCTTGTTGAAAGCGAAGAACTTTTCTTTAAATGAAATAGAAAAAATTCTCCTGAATAGAAATCAATAGAAAAACCTGCAAATCTGCAGGTTTCGCTTATAATTAATTTAAAACTGATGATATTATTATCTGTAATTTATTTTTTATGAGCCTATTTCACATCTGAAATTTTACTTGCTACTGCAAAATGTTGCAAAGCTCCGATGGTTGCTTTTCCAATATTAAAAACATATTGCACATCTGTATTGGCAAACGTATCATTTTCTGTATGTGGCAGTTCGCTTCTTAAATACTCAAAAAACCCGGTTATTACTTCACCTTTTTTCTCGAAGGAAATGTAGTCGCTGTGCTCTGCAGGATCTATTTTAGCTTTTAAAGGGGAGTATAATGTTGTACACGTCATCAGTTCTTTTGTAGCTTGAGTAGAAGCCGCGTTATTTTTGGAACTTCCTCCTTGGTCTTCATCGCAAAAAACAGTGTCATTAAATAACCCTTTCTTGCCACCAACCTGATCAAGATTGAAGACCATTTTAATATCAATCAAACGTTGTTTACCATTGAATACTACTTCATTTGCATAATGCTTACTGCCATAAAGCCCTTGTTCCTCGCCCGAAAAATGGATGAATTTAATAGAATATTCTGTGGGAACGTCTTTTAAAATCCTAGCTGTTTCCAAAATGATAGATGTACCACTTCCATTGTCATTCACTCCGGGACCATTGATGCTGTCAAAATGACCGCAGATGATGATGTATTTATCTGGAAATTTTGTTCCCTTTTTAGTGATAATAAGATTTTTAGACTTCATTCTTCCCACTGAAAACGGATCTTCCATTATCTGATCTTCATTATAACCAAAAGAAATATATTTATCTTTAACCCAAAGCAATGCTTTGTTATTTTCTGATGAACCTGTTGTTTTTATTCCAAGTTTTTCAAATTCTCTCAAATGAGAAGTGATGTTCTCAAGCTGCAATAAATTAACACGTTCTTGATAGGTTTGAATAAAATGTTGTGCCTCAATATTTTCTAAGGCTATTCCTAAAAGTAAAAAAGCAATGAGTTTTTTCATATTTGGTTTTTAAAATAAACAGAAGAAAATTACAACTAAACTATTTTTCTATAATAAGTTTTTTAGAAATTTTCTCGCCATTACAACTTACCGTTCCAATATAATTTCCAGAATCTATTCCTGAGATATTGATTTCTTTTTGGTTTTCTGATTTCAAAATCAATTTTCCAGTTATATCTGTAATTTCGATAGTAAAATTTCTTACATCTTTGGGAGTTTCAACATATAAAGTATTTTTTACCGGATTGGGATAAAATTTAAAAGTATCTAAATTCTGCTTTGCCTCATCTGTTGCCAAAACTAAATTGGCAACAGCAAAATGCTGAAGCGCCCCTACGGCTGCTTTCCCAACCTTAAAAACGTACACCGGATCTACATTGTTAAAAGTATCATTTACCGTGTGCTGATTGCCACTTACAGGAGTTTCGTAGAAACCAGTGATGATATCTCCCTTGTTTTCAAAAGGAATATAATCTGATGCAAATGCATTAGACATGATGACCTGAAGAGGAGAGTAGAGTGTTGTACAGTTTGCTAATTGCTGAGTCATCGCCAGAGACGGTGCGTTGTTGGCAGTTTGGCCACTCATATCACTTTCACACGTTATGGTGGAATTGGGGTTTCCAATTTTGCCGCCCACCTGATCAATATTGAAAACAACTTTTAAATTTAATTGGCGGACGTTATTATTAAAAACCACATTATTCACATAGTGAGTACTTCCTAGAAGACCTTGCTCTTCACCTGAAAAGTGAATAAACTTAATTGAATATTCAGTGGGAACATCTTTCAAAATTCTTGCGGCTTCCAATAAAATAGAAGTACCACTTCCATTATCGCTTACCCCTGGACTATTTATTGTGTCGTAATGCCCACAAATAACTACAAAAATATCCGGATATAAAGTTCCGGTTTTTGTTATAATCAAATTTTTTGAAGTCGCGCTTCCAGAGGTAAAAGTATCTTCTGTAATCTGGCTTGCAGAATATCCGTAAGCTAAATATTGATTTGTAAGCCAAGTTAACGTATTATTATTGGCTACAGATCCTGTGGTTTTTGTTCCAAGATTAGAAAACTGCTGAAGCAAACTCGTGATATTCGCTTGGGTCACTTGATTGGCTCGATCTTGATATGCTTGTATAAAGGTTTGGCTTTGAAAAAAACCAAGCATGCCTAAAGACAAAATAGAGAATACTTTTTTCACTTTAAATTTTAATTACTTATAACAAATTTAGATAATATAAAAATCCCGAGCAAAAAACTCGGGATTTTATATTGATAACAAAATTGTTTTTATTATTTTACTTGATCTACAACAGCTTTGAAAGCTTCTGGATGATTCATTGCTAAATCAGCTAAAACCTTTCTGTTCAATTCGATGTTGTTCTTTTTAAGAGCTCCCATAAACTGAGAGTAAGACATTCCGTGTTCTCTAGCTCCCGCATTAATACGAGTAATCCAAAGTGATCTGAAGTTTCTTTTCTTCTCTTTTCTTCCACGGTAAGCATATTGCATTGCTTTTTCTACCGCGTTTTTTGCTACAGTCCAAACGTTCTTTCTTCTACCGAAAAAACCTTTAGCCAGCTTTATAACTTTTTTTCTGCGTGCTCTTGAAGCTACTGCATTTACTGATCTAGGCATAATGTAATTGTTTTTTTGAATTCAGCGCTGCTTGTTTCATCAGACTTTGGAGCTGCAATTCAGGGTTAAATTTTTTGAATTTTTTTGAATTCCTATAAACCGACAAAGATTTATAAAAACTACTGAATGGCTAATTGACGTCTAACGCTTTTTTCGTCCACTTTTGCTACATAAGAAGTAGTAGTAAGATTTCTCTTCTGCTTAGTTTCTTTTTTAGTCAAAATGTGGCTTTTGTAAGCATTTTTTCTTTTGATCTTACCAGAACCAGTAAGAGCAAAACGCTTCTTAGCACCTGATTTCGTTTTTAATTTTGGCATTGTTCTGCTTTTTTATGTTTTTGTTATCAATATCTTTTTAAGAGCTAATTGCTATGCAAGCATTTAGCTAAGCGAATTACTATTTAAAATAAAATCATGAATGATGTATGCATACTAAATAGGTATTCCGCAAATGAGGTTGCAAAATTACAAAATTAAACAATACAAAAAGAGACTTTCTATCAAAAATCTCTTTTACATGTTTCGGTTTTGATTTGTAAGCAAAATCTTCTCAATCAAAACATTGTATTTGCTTATTTCGCAGGCTTCTTAGGGCTCATCATCATAATCATTCTTTTCCCTTCAAGCTTAGGAAGTTGGTCTACTTTTCCTACGTGCTCCAATTCCTGAGCAAGCTTTAGAAGTAAAATTTCTCCTTGATCTTTAAAGATAATAGAACGCCCTTTAAAAAACACGTAGGTTTTTAGTTTAGAGCCTTCTTCAAGAAATTTTTCGGCATGTTTTTTCTTAAACTCATAATCATGCTCATCTGTCTGAGGTCCAAAACGGATCTCTTTTACGACCACTTTTATTTGCTTAGCCTTTAGTTCTTTTTGCTTTTTCTTTTGCTCATATAAGAATTTTTTATATTCTAATATTCTTGCAATAAACGGTTCTGCCTTATCGGAAATTACTACTAAATCCAAATCTTGTTCCGAAGCAATTTGTCTTGCTTTGTCTATCGGATAAATTCCCGGCTCTACGTTATCGCCCACCAAACGAAGCTCTCTCACACGAATTTTATCGTTGATCAAGTGTAAGTCCTCCTGTACAGGACGTCTTTGTGGGCCCCTGTTGTTAAATCTTTGTGCTATTGTATTATTATTTATTGGTTAATCTCTATCTTAATTAGCTTTAGCTAATTTTTTATAAATATAATGAATTCTATGGTAAAGTCTATTAGTTTTTAGCTAAAACTATCCACGAAATTCAAATCCTGTTTTAGATGCTTCTTTAAAGTAAGCAACAAAATTATCAATGCTCATTGCTCCAAGATCTCCTTCACCACGTCTTCTTACAGAAATCGTACCATCACCTTCCTCATTTTCTCCTACAATAATCATAAATGGAATTTTATTCAGCTCAGCATCACGGATTTTTTTACCCGTTTTTTCATTTCTCTCATCTATCAAACCGCTAATGTCGTGATTTTCTAAAAGTTGAGAAACTTTTTTAGCATAATCTACATATTTTTCACTAATCGGAAGGATGATAAACTGATCCGGAGCCAACCACAAAGGAAAATCTCCTGCTGTATTTTCTATCAAAATAGCAATAAATCTTTCTAAAGAGCCAAATGGCGCTCTGTGAATCATTACTGGTCTGTGTTTTTCACCATCACTTCCTGTATACCAAAGATCAAATCTTTCAGGCAAGTTGTAATCTACCTGAATAGTCCCCAACTGCCATTTTCTTCCCAAAGCATCTTTTACCATGAAATCCAATTTTGGACCATAGAATGCCGCTTCACCATATTCTGTAACAGTATTTAAACCTTTTTCCTTTGCTGCAGTTACAATTGCGTTTTCTGCTTTCTCCCAGTTTTCGTCGGTTCCTATATATTTCTCTTTGTTCTCTGGATCTCTTAAAGAAATCTGAGCTGTAAAGTCTGCAAAACCTAATGATCCAAAAACATACAGAACCAAATCTATTGTTTTCTTAAACTCATCCATCAGCTGATCCGGAGTACAAAATAAATGGGCATCATCTTGAGTAAACCCACGAACTCTCGTTAAGCCGTGAAGCTCGCCACTCTGCTCATATCTGTAAACTGTCCCGAATTCTGCATATCTTTTTGGTAAATCTCTATAGCTCCATTGTGAAGTTTTGTAAATCTCACAATGATGTGGGCAGTTCATAGGCTTCAGCATAAATTCTTCTCCTTCATTGGGCGTTTTGATAGGCTGAAAACTGTCGGCTCCGTATTTATCCCAATGTCCTGAAGTTACATATAATTCTTTAGCTCCAATGTGCGGAGACACTACAAATTCGTAACCTGCTTTTTTCTGAGCAGCAGAAAGGAAATTTTCTAATTTTTTTCTTAAAGAAGCACCCTTTGGCAACCATAAAGGCAAGCCAGCACCTACTTTTTCGGAAAAGGCAAAAATCCCAAGTTCTTTACCCAATTTTCTGTGATCTCTTCTTTTAGCTTCTTCTAATCTCTCAAGATGCTCGGATAGTTCCTTTTGTTTTGGGAAAGAAATACCATACACCCTGGTCAACTGAGGATTTTTTTCATTTCCTCTCCAATAAGCTCCTGCTGCATTCAAAACTTTGAAAGCCTTTACAATCGCTGTGTTTGGAATGTGCCCTCCACGACAAAGATCTGTGAAATTATCGTGCGTTACAAAAGTGATTTCTCCATCATTAAGGTTGGAGATTAATTCAACTTTGTACGGATTATCTGCGTATGTTTTTAAAGCTTCTTCTTTTGAAACTGGATATAGAGAGAATGTAGATCCTTTTTTAGCATTTTCTAAAACTTTCTTTTCAATCTTTTCAAAATCTTTTTCAGATAAAGTTTCGTCACCGAAATCTACATCATAGTAAAATCCATTTTCAATTGCTGGGCCAATTGTAAGCTTAGCATTGGGATAAAATTCCATGATTGCTTGCGCCAAAAGATGCGCCGAAGAATGCCAAAAAGCTTTCTTTCCAAGATCGTCATTCCAGGTTAAAAGCTGTATCGTAGAATCTGTGGTGATAGGCGTGGTAACTTCTGTTTGTGTGCCGTTTACAATTGCGGAAATGGTATTTCTAGCCAATCCCTCGCTTATAGATTTTGCCACCTCTAAAGGAGTTACTTCTCCTTCAAATTCTCTGACGCTTTGGTCTGGAAGGGTAATTTTTATCATTGTTTACTAAGAAATTTTAGGTTGCAAAAATACGCTTTTTTTATTTAAAACCGAACAAAACCATATATTTGAATTGAGAATTAATGTTGAAACTCGTGAAAAATTCATTTTATTTAAAGTAAATATTAAAAAAACAAATTATGAATAACCTCAATATAGACTTGCATTGTGACCTATTATATTATTTATTAAGAGCAGATATTAAACTTGATGACAAAGAATTGGGCTGTTCTTTGCCTTTTCTGAAAGAAGGAAATGTAAGATTGCAGACAATGGCAATTTATGCTCCTACTTCTAAAAACAGTTGTTTTTTAGCTTTACAACAAAGTGAAATTTTCGGTAAATTAATAGAAGATTCTAATTTTTTCCATTTTAATCTTAATAATTACGATGATTTGGAGAATAGAAGTAGAGTAGGAATATTAGCTTCTATAGAAAACGCTTCTTGTTTTTGTGAAGAAAATTCCCCATTGAACAAAGGTTTTGAAAATTTAGAAAAAATCATTCAGAATACAAAAAAACTTTTTTATATAAGCCTAACTCATCATGATGAAAATCGCTTTGGAGGAGGAAATAATTCTGAAGCAGGTTTAAAACCTGACGGAAAAGTATTGATAGACTATTTAAATGAGAAGAAAATTGCTATAGATTTTGCTCATACAAGCGATCAGTTAGCTTATGATATACTGAATTATATTGATCAAAGAAATTATAAAATTTCAGTTTTGGCTAGTCATTCAAATTTCAGAACGATTTATAAAAACAACAGAAATCTTCCTGATGAATTGGTTAATGAAATGATCGCCAGAAAAGGATTAATTGGATTGAATTTTATTAGAGATTATATTGATGTAGAGCATCCGGAAAGATTTTATGAACATATTCAACATGGTTTACATTTAGGCGCAGGAGATAATATGGCGTATGGAGCTGATTTCTTTTTTGATAAAAATCATCCAGATAAATCTAGGTATCCTTTCTTTTTCAAAGATTTTGAAAATGCTACAGCTTACAATGCAATTAACAACAGATTAAATGAAGAATTTTCTTCTGAAATCATGGAGAAAATTAGCCATAAAAATGCTTTAGATTTCATAAAAAGATTATGGACTTAAAAAAAATACTAAGTTTTCACTTAGTATTATCTGTTTTTCCCGATTTGTTGTTTTTTGAATATTTTTGAATATCTTCTTTATCAACATCAGAAGGGTTTTGTTTTTCTGAAGACGCCGGAATATCTCGGAAGTCTTCATTTTGTTTTTTTGTTTCTGCAGAATTAGCAGACTCTTTCTTTTTATTAATGTCTTTCGAATCCATAATTTTGAATTTTTAAATTCCAAGAATTCCGAGTTTTCCGGATTGATCTTCGATTTTATAGTTCAAAGCCTTTGCCAAAACGAAAATATTATTTAAATTTTCTATAAGTTGCGTTCTTCCTTCGTTGCGAAGTCTGTTTTGATCAATTGATTTTACAGCAGCTGTTTTTGCTTTCTGAGTAACGCTTTTCACATCTTTCTCTGTAATCCTGTGCGTAAAAGAATCGTCCATCGACTGAATCTCCACACTTGGCGTAATTCTAATGTCTGGATCGGGGATTTCTTTAATGATGAGTTTCTTATTAATAGAATCCACCTCTATTTTCATCTTATTAAGATCATACGAAACTTGTGCATTGGTTTTAGTATACGTAACAATATTTGTACTCGTCATTTCAGCACCCAAAAAAGTATAGCTGTACTTTGTTTTCTGTATTTCGGAAGTATTTTGCTCCATTACTACCATTTTATTCATCTTAGAAATTTGGTTGGTAATGAGATAATAATCTGAAGTTTCAGTTTTGTCTGATGATTTAAAACAAGATTTAAAACTAAAAAACAATACTGTCATCAGCAGAATTCCTGCTAAAAATGCGATAGGTAATTTAACGTTTTTCAAGACTGTTATTTAAAAATTTCTTTGATGACAGATTTATCATCTTTCTTTAAAATATCTACCAAATCTCTCTCAATATATCCTGTAGTAGGCATTTCTATAATTCTACCAATTTCCTTGCCATATTTTTGAACGATAATTGTAGGAACTTTTTGGATGTTGTAAATTCCCTCATCACCTGTTGGTGATTCTTTCTTTTTATTAACCGCAATGATGGTAAGTTTTCCGTCAGGATATTTTAATTCATCTAAAATTCTCATCAAACGAGGGAAATCTCTGTGGCTATCTTCGCACCAAGTTCCCATAAAAACGATAAGGCTATAGCTTGAGAGTTTAGCTTTTCTTAAATCTTTAATAGCATTTTGGTCTAAAGCATACTCGTCACGTTCTTTCACAAACCAATTAGAATATGGTTCTTTTAAGAATTGATCTTTCAGCTGATGTCCTAAAAGCATTTTACCATCTTCTGTAGTTTCAACTTCTCTATTAACTACCACTTTTTGAGCAACCATTTGCTGGGAAGCCAAGATAATGCAGGACGCTGCAAAAATATTTCTGATAATTTTTTTCATACTATTTGTCTAAAATATGTTTTAAATCTGCGGGAGAATAGTGTTTATTTTTCAAAACTTTATGATCAGTTTTTCTGTAAACATTAAATTTTTCTCCTGATTTTTCGTAGAACGATTCTACTTCTTTTTCTTTATAAAAATCTACCGTCTCTTTTGCCTGGGTCTCATTATCACAAGCTTTAGACATATTTGATCGTTGAACTTCATTAAATAGTTCTACAAATTTTTCGCCTAGCCCAAATTCTAAAACTGCACCGCTCAAAACGTACTGCAAATCACATAAAGCATCAGCAATTTCTACGATATCATTATCTGCGATAGCCTGTTTCAATTCGTTTAATTCCTCTTGTAAAAGTTCAACTCTTAGGTTACAACGATCCATTGATGGGATTGTTGGCGTGTCTAGAATAGGGGCTTTGAAAGTTGTATGAAATTCTGCAACTTGATTGAGGCTGTCTATCTTTTCCATGAATATTTTAATAAAATTTAGACAAATATAAATATTAGGAATGACAAAACATCATTGCTAATTAATAAATAATGTATGATTTATTTATAAACAGAAATAGAATCTCCTATCATTTATGCATCATGAAAAAAGCTGCTCGTTTCCGAACAGCCTTATTAAAGTTAATTACAGTTATTTAGTTTTTAATAAATCTTTTAGAAATTTCTCCTACCTGTATTACGTAAGCACCTTTGATTAAATTACTCACATTAGCCGAACCTCTTTGGAGCTTTCCTGAAATGATTACTTTTCCGCCCATATCGAAGATTTTGTAATCTTCATTTGTTGTTGTAGAAACATTTATAATATCTTTCGCAGGATTCGGATACAATTTAATGTTAGTAAACAAGTTTTCGGTATCTACATCGTTATTTCTTCCAGCCGAAACAATATTCAAAGTATAATCTTCAACTTGTCCGTAAGTGTAAGATCCACAAGATGAAGATGGTAAAGCATTATACTGCATCATCACTCTCATCCTGGTTGCTCCCAAGGTTGCAGCGGAAGGAATCGTGATAGATCCTGTAGCTGGAGATGTTTGTGAAGCTGTTTTAGACCAAGCCAATTCGCCGCTGTCGGAAAAATCGCCATCTTTGTTGTAGTCAATATAGACAGAATATGCTTCGTTATATTTAGTTGCAGCCCAAACCGGAGTTACCGAGATGGAATACGCACTTCCTCTTATAACATTCGTAGAAATTGCAGTAAAATTTTCATAACCTGCTGTTCCTGTAGAAGTGTTATTAATCGTTCCGAATTTCACATTTCCAATTCTTTCATCTGCAGTATTAGTAGCTGCAGCAGAGCAATAAGAAACGGTAGTTCCCGCCAAAGTTGTAACACTTACCGAGTTGCTTGCAGTTGAAATATTTCCTGCTGCATCTTTAGCTTTTACATTAAAACTATACGTAGTGGAAGGTGCTAAGCTTGTAACAGTGTAAGTTGTAGATAATGTAGAACCAATCATAGAAGCACCTTGATAAACACCATACCCCGTTACGCCCACAGCATCTGTAGCGCCCGACCATGCAAGACTTGTGCTTGTAGAAGTTGTTCCCGAAGCAACCAATGCAGGAGCTGTCGGTGGAGTAGTATCAACAGTTCCCGAGCCTGCATTTACTGTGATATTGGCATTGTTGACATCAAAGAAAATATGGTTTGAGCCTTTCACCATAATCCTTCCGGTTGTGGTAGAAACATTTGGAATAATTACTGCCTGAGAACCATCGTTTGGAGTTGCGGCCAAAAGCGTCGTCCATGTAATTCCTGAATTTGTAGACCAAAGAATATCTACATTGGTAGCATTCACGTCGTTTGCTGTAGTTCCGGCAACGATCCAATTAACAGTTTGAGAAGTTCCTCCTGTATAAGAGGTTGCAGAGTTTTGAGAACTCACACTAAAAGGCCCTGCAGTTCCGTTTACAGTAATCACAGTGTCATCTGAATTATTTCCCGATCCTCCAGACTTATTATCCCGAACTGTAAATCTGAAATTATAAGATCTTGCTACATTTGATAAAGCTTCTACAGTGATTTCTGAACCAGCAGTTGTAGTAGCACCTGCTAAAACAGACGCCATTTGTGGTAAATATCTTGTAGGCGTTAGCTGTGGAGCCCAAGATCTAAAAGTAGGCCCTGTAGCTTTTGTAGCACTGGCTGCTGAATTGGCAGCCGTTTGAGACGACGAAGCATTGTTCATTTGTTCCCAAATGTAGGTTAAAGCATCACCATTGGCATCTGTTCCAGTACCCGTCAACATGAATGGAGTTCCTTTAGGAATAGTATAATCTAGACCTGCATTAGCTGTAGGAATTGCGTTTCCTGTATTAGTAGTGGTTGGGCAGGTTTTAGCTTTGATATTATCTGTAATTTGTTGAATACTTACTGCATGGAAAAAAGGATCTGAATGCAACTGAACATCCTGAGCGGTAATCCCTGCATAACCCATGATTGTAGACCCTGAGCCGGTTTCCATATTCACGCCCGTTCCTTCATTACTGTGTGAGAAAGTATGGTTTCCTCCAAACTGATGCCCCAATTCGTGAGCAACATAATCAATATCAAAATTATCCCCCGAAGGAATTCCATCATTTGGCGAAGTATAGCCACTGCCTTTAGAACCATTCACACATACACATCCTATGCAACCTGCATTTCCACCACCACCGGAAGCTCCGAACAAGTGCCCAACATCGTAATTAGCTTCACCAATTACCGAAGTTAGAGTGGATTGAAGTTGAGAATTCCAGTTGCTCAATTGTGATGATGGAGAATAAGGATCTGTAGATGCGTTGGTATAAATTACAGCGTCATTATTGCTAATCAAAACCATTCTTGCGGAAAAATCTTTCTCAAAAACACCGTTAACACGGGTCATTGTATTGTTTATAGCAGCTAAGGCGTTGGCTTTGGTTCCTCCAAAATAAGTAGTGTATTCACCGGTAGTTGATAATGCTAATCTGAAAGTTCTCAATTTAGCATCGTCGGCATTTGGCCTTAAAACTAAGCTATTATTATTTGAAATTCCTTTTTGGGCAACATCTATAACGCTGCATTCGAAAGGATTTAAATCAGATTTTTTATCAGATTTTTTATAAACAGCATAGGTTAAAAGATCTTTAGTGTAAGGTTCGATGAATACTGCAGATTTGTTGCCATAAATTTCCATTGAAGATAAACCGAGTGACGAAATACTGAAATAAATGGTAGAATTTGAATTATCTAAACCATCGCCTACATAAGATTTGATATCTGGGTATTTTGCAGAAAGAGCGGGATCAAAGTTTGAGTTTTCTCTTACTTTAAAATTTTCCATTTTACCCTCAGAATTTGGAAAAGAGATGATAATTTCAGATTTTTCTCCTACAGACAGTCTTTTTGGAGCTTTTGCTAAAGCATTTTTTAATCCGTTAAAGTCTAGTGCATAAATTTTGGGACTGAGGAGTGAGGTTTTGTTTTCAATAATTTCAGAATTAGATTTTGCAAAAGTGCTAGACCAAAGCTGATCTGTTTGCGCAAATGAAATGCAAGATGTAAGCATCCCAATGACCAATAGTTGTTTTTTCATATAAATCTTATTTTGTTTGAGAAAATCCAAAGCTATTAAAATTTACTTTATGAAAATGTAAATTAATTAAGAATAATTTAGATTATTTGTATAAACTAATATGCGATACATTGAACTTAATTAACTTAAATACAATTATGAATAAGAATAACAAAATATACATTAACTCTTATTGAGATAATTAAAATTTTAAATTAAAAAAAGAAAACCATCTTAATTAAAAGACGGTTTTCAGTGTTAAACAAAAAAAATACTAATTTATTTAGTAATATCTCTACCGATTACTAATCTTTGAATTTCTGAAGTTCCTTCTCCGATTGTACACAGTTTAGAATCTCTATAGAATTTTTCTGCAGGGAAATCTTTTGTATAGCCATAACCTCCGAAGATTTGAACGGCGTTGTTTGATATTCTTACGCAAGCTTCAGAAGCATACAATTTTGCCATTGCACCTTCTTTGGTCATTTTTTGTTTTGCGTTTTTAAGTGTAGAAGCTCTTTGGATCAACAATTCTGCAGCGTCAATTTCTGTTGCCATATCTGCCAACATAAAATTAATAGCCTGAAACTCAGAGATTGATTTTCCGAACTGTTTTCTTTCTTTAGCATATTTCAAAGCTGCTTTGTAAGCACCTCTTGCAGTTCCCAAACTAAGTGCAGCAATAGAAATTCTACCACCATCCAAAATTTTCATTGCCTGCTTGAAGCCTTCTCCAACTTCACCTAAACGATTGGCATCAGAAACGCGTACGTTATCGAAAATAAGCTCTGCAGTTTCAGAAGCTCTCATTCCCAATTTGTTTTCTTTTTTACCAGAAGTAAACCCTGCCATTCCTTTTTCTAAGACGAAAGCAGTAGAGTTGTTTTTAGCACCAATCTCTCCGGTTCTCGTCATTACTACAGCAATATCTCCTGAAATAGCGTGGGTAATAAAGTTTTTAGCACCGTTGATTACCCAATGGTCACCGTCTTTCACTGCAGTAGTAGACATCCCTCCAGAATCTGATCCTGTATTGTGCTCCGTCAACCCCCAAGCTCCAATTACTTTACCAGAAGCCAGCTGAGGAAGCCATCTTTGTCTTTGCTCTTCATTAGCAAACTCATATATATGATTGGTACAAAGAGAGTTGTGAGCTGCTACAGAAAGTCCGATTGAAGGATCAACCTGAGAAATCTCATCTAAAATAGTTACATATTCATGATATCCAAGACCAGAACCTCCATATTCTTCAGGAATTACAATTCCCATAAATCCCATTTCCCCCAACTGATGAAACAATTCTTTCGGGAAAGTCTGGCTTTCGTCCCATTCCATAATATTGGGTCTGATGTTTTTCTCAGCAAAGTCTTTTGCCGTCTCGGCTATCATTTTAATGTTATCCATTGTTTCTGTATTCATAATCTGTAAAAAGTTTCTGCCCAAAGATAATTAAATTGACGAAATTGCAAAAATATATTAACATACGTTTATTACAAAATTTAAATAATTTGTAATCAATTAATTAAAATGATTGTTAATGTAATTTTAATATTTAACATAAATTTTTAAAAATAATAAAATCTTATCTTAGCAGCCCAATTTTGAATTATGAAAAAAATTCTATTTTCGGCTGTGTTTCTGTCAGCAATTGTTTCAGCACAAGCACCTTCCGGATACTACGATAATACCATCGGATTAACAGGTTATGCATTAAAAACAAAGCTGCACGAGATTATTTCGAACAAAAATGTTAATTGGCATTATAGTGACTTGCCTACGTATTATAATCAGACAGATTTGGATAAATATTATGATCATGATGCAAATAATACCACTATTTTGCTAGATATTTATTCTGAAATACCATCGGGATTAGATTCTTATGAATACAGTTCTGCCAACTTAATCAGCACTTCCGGAGCTGAAGGTTTGGGATACAATAGAGAGCATGCAGTACCGCAAAGTACTTTCAACAGCAATTATCCTATGTATTCTGATTTGCATTTTGTAATCCCTACTGATGCAAGAATTAATCAGTTGAGAAATAATTATCCTTATGGAATAGGAAATTCTACAGTACATTATACATTTTCAAACACTTCGAAAATATGCAATAGCGCTATCCCGAATTACGTTTATACCAATCGTGTTTACGAGCCGATTGCTGAATTCAGGGGTGATATTGCCAGAATGCTACTTTATTTCGCAGTAAGATATGAGGATAAATTGCCCTCATTTAATCATTCTACCAACATCAACCCAGCAATTGACAGATCTGCTTTTGATGGAACTGCCGAACGGGCTTTTGAGCCTGCTTATATTACAATGTTGCTACAATGGCATCAGCAAGACCCTGTTTCTCAAAGGGAAATTGACAGAAATAATGCAGTATATAATCTTCAAAAAAATAGAAACCCTTTTATTGACAATCCACAATGGGTGGATTCAATCTGGCTGCAAACTGCCGATTCTATTGCTCCTCAAACGCCTCTAAATTTAAATTCAACTCAAACGGGAGCTAACTTCACCAATTTAGCATGGTCTCCAAGTACGAATACTGATGTTTTAGGATATAATATTTATCAAAATGGAGTTTACGTTGCTACAACAAAATCAACTTCGATAGTAATTGATCATCTCACAGCATCCACTACTTATTCTTTTACTGTAAAAGCTTATGATCAAGCATACCTTGTGTCACCAGACAGCAATACAGTTAACGTTTCTACTCTTGCAACAGATTCTAATGCTAAAGATCTTTATATCACTAAATACATTGAAGGAACTGGCAATAATAAAGCTATTGAAATATTAAATAAAACCGGACATGAGGTTGATTTGAATAATTACAGCATCAAAGTGCAATATTATAACAGTGTTACTAATTCCTATTATTTCGGAAATAGTTTTGAACTTGAGGGAAAAATTTCCAATAATGAGAGTCGTGTTATTCTCAATCCGAAAGGTGCACTTTCTTGTTATACAAATAATGAAGCAGATTTTTTGACAGCAGGTGATGCAATGAATTTTTCGGGAACACAGTATATAGAATTGGCTTATAAATCTACAACTGTAGATGCAGTAGGCAGCAAATTTGTGAATAACACACTTGGCGATATTTCTCTTTATAGAAAAAATACTGTGACACAACCAAATAATAGCTACATCAATACAGAATGGGATTCTTATGCTGTAAACTATTGCCAAAATCTAGGCAATCTCTCTGTTTCGGATTTTGCAATCAATGCTTCTGAAATTAAAATATATCCGAATCCTGTTTCAGAGCACATCTTTGTTAGTGGAAAGATTGAAAATATTAAAAACGCTCAGATTCTAGATTATTCAGGTAAATTAATTTATACTGAAAATAATCCTTTTAAAAATAAAAAGAGTATTTCAGTACAAAATATTAATTCTGGAAATTACATTCTTTTGCTTGACGATAAATCCTTTAAGTTTACTAAAAAATAAACCGTTTAGATTTAAGCAAAAAAAAAATCCTCAAAAAATTATTTTTGAGGATTTTTTCAATTTAATATATGATGTGAATGATGAAATTATGTTTTGAAATAACCAAAAACTATGCCATAAACAATACCTTATTGATACCTTTGATGTTCTTTCTGTTTAACAAATCTTTTTGTAATTGGTTTTAGTAAAGCTTTATATTTTTCTGCATCAAACAATTGCGAGTCTGTAAGGGCTTTATAAGTCATCCATACACCAAAAGGTAAAAGAATAATGTTTGGTAACCAAGCTGCAAGATAAGGATTGAGTTTACCTGTCCAAGCTAAATTTTCAAAACCTACATTGATGACATAAAAAATAATAAATATCACGATGGCTACAATTACAGGAAGACCCATTCCTCCTTTTCTGATGATAGAACCCAAGCTAGCGCCAATCATGAAAAAAATGAGACAAGTAAATGAGTAAGTAACGATTCTCTGCTGGTAAATGATTACTTTGCTGAAGTATTTCACACTCGGATTAAGCTCATTACTTTTGTTATCTAAACTACTTTTGAGATTATCTAATCTGTTATATCCATTAAATATGAGGTCTAGTTTTTTGTCTGATTTTATTGTATCTATTTTATACTGAGCTTTCAAAGGTACTTTAGACTTGTTTTGATCTATATATGACATCACCGAACTTGTTTGAGAAAGTAAATCTGAACTTATATTCTCTGCAAGCCTTTTATTATCTTTCTGCACTGTAAGAATAGTAGCATTGAGCTCGTTATAAGTCTGAAAACGATAATCATCTGTAATTTGCTCTTTTTCAATAGCTTTACTAATCAACTCACTGATGTCAAAATGAGAAACCAAGGTATCAAATTTAATTGCTTGATCTGGTTGTTTTACTCGAACGTTTTCACCTTTTCCGGCATAGCTATCTTCAAAGATATACCCATTGTATAGCACCAGTTTTAAAAATGCAGGATTGGTTGCCGGCAGAAACTCACCCCTTTGCGCTACAATAGACTGCTGATTATCAAACGTATTTGCTTTTCTATGAATAAAAACTCCATCCAATTTTTCAGCATTTTTTCCTTCAATCTTATCAAATTTCACCATATATCCGGGAATTTGATCAATGAATTGCCCTGGTGTGAAATTAAGCGCAGGCTTTGTTTGCGCAATATTGAAAAGCATATTTTTTGCCTTCCTCTGAAAATCGGGAACAATATTATTTGAAAATAGATAAAGTAAGATTGCCAAAAGTGTTGTGACGCCAAAAAGAGGAATCATCACTCGGGTAAGTGATATTCCGGCAGCTTTCATGGCAGCAAGCTCATACCTTTCGCCAAATTCTCCAAAACACATGATGCTTGCCAACAAAATCGTAAGTGGTAATACCAACGTTATGACATTTACTCCCAGATAAAAAAGAAGCTTCAAAATTTGAAATGTGGATAATCCTTTACCCATAAACTGCCCAAGTTGAATCCAAACAATATTGACAATAAAGATAAAAAACAGCACACTGAATATGAAAAAGAAAGGACCAAAAAAGGTCTTGATGATATATCGGTCTAAAATTTTAAACATGAAGCAAATTTATAAAAAAACAAAAGATTCTTATTGATAAATTGTATCCGAATAAAATTTGTTTAAACAAATTAGGAGTGTTTGTACTCCGCCATAATTGAAAAGCCTTTTTATTCTTTGCTAAGCTTACGTATTTACCTTTAATTTTTTAAAATTTTAATGGAATCGCTGAATTTTCATTTGCGAGCCTTAAAAAAGGTTAGTAGTTAAAAAAAGCTTGTGCATTTAGAGTGAAAAATTGGTTTTACGAGGAATAACGGTCCATCAAAAACAAATTATTATAAATTATTATAAAGCAATTTTTCCCTATAATATATTACATTATTTTGATTATTTTTTATAAAATTAACTATGAAAATTAACAAAAAATGTATATTTGTAAATCTAATATCTAAAACAAGTAAAATTATATGAAAAGAGTTATTTGCACTATTCTTATAGCCGCTTCGATGCTTGGTTATGCACAAAAATCGAAAAATATTGATTTTTTCATTAATGAAACCAAAGCAGAAGTGACAATCAATAACAGTACTTCTACACCAAGTTTTATAACCTTTCCAAATTCTCAACATTTAAAACTTACCGGAGAGAGTGTTACTGAAAAAGTGCAAAACTTTATTTCTACAAACTTCAAAATTTTCAATTTAAATTCTGCCCAAGATTTGGTTTTTGTAAAAGAATTTACCGATAATTATGGGTTAAAGAATGTATTTTATGCACAAGTTTACAAAGGGGTTCCCGTTTACGATGGCGTTTTAAAATTTCATTTTAATAAAAATGAAGAACTTACTTCAATCAACGGAAACATTATCCCTAATATTAATGATACTGGAATTGCAGAAATTACAAAACAAAATGCAATAGAAAAAGCGAAATCTGTTGTAAAAGATCAAAAACTTAGTTTCGCAGAATTGCCTTTAGAAGTAGGAAAATTCAGACTTTTAATATTCCCTAAAGGACTTGCTCAAAACGAAATCGTACAATCACATCTTGCTTATGAAATTGAAATAACCAATAAAAATGATGTAAGAGAATACTTATATATAGATGCCCACACGGGTAAAATAGTAGAGCAGTTTACAGGAATTCATAATGTGCTTGATAGAAAACTTTATGAAACGAACACTACCAACCCAACCAATCTTAAATGGTCTGAAGGAGATCCTCTACCAGGAACGCTAGATCAATGGCAGCAAAATGAAGTAATTACTTCTGAACATGTTTACAATTTCTTCAAAAATGCTTTCAACTACATCTCTTATGATGGTGCAGACCATAGCATGACTACAATAAATAACAACCCAAACATTAGCTGCCCTAATGCCAATTGGAACGGAACTACAGCAAACTATTGCACAGGTACAGCTGCAGACGACGTTGTAGCACATGAATGGGGACACGCATACACAGAGTACACCAGTGAACTGATTTATTCTTATCAATCTGGAGCGATTAATGAATCTTATTCTGATGTATGGGGCGAAACGATTGACCTCTTGAATAATTACCAAGATGCGGGAGAAAATTTGGCAGTAAGAACAAGTACAACCTGCACTGGTACACAAAGGTGGAAAATGGGAGAAGACACCACTTCTTTTGGTGGCCCTATCCGAGATATGTGGAATCCCAATTGCAACAACGATCCGGGGAATATGAATGACACTTATTACCATTGTGCTACCACAGATTCTGGAGGCGTTCACATCAATTCTGGTGTAGGAAATCGCCTTTACTCTTTGCTAGTAGATGGTGGAACTTACGGCGGATACACGATTACCCCTATTGGTTTTACAAAAGCTGCTCACTTGTGGTGGAGAGCACAAGCAGTTTACCTTACTTCCACAAGTGGATACGAAACTTTTGCCAATGCACTTGAAGCTTCCTTTAATGATTTAGTAGGCATTAACCTTCAAGGGCTATCCACAACATCAACTCCTGCAGGATTATCTGGACAAATTTTTGCTGCTGGAGAACTTCAAAATCTACAAAATGCTCTTTTAGCAGTAAAATTAAGAACTCCGCCGCCGGCAAGTTGTAATTTCTTGCCTATTTTAGCTGCAGCACCAGCTTTGTGCACCAACGCAACTTCAGCTCCGTTATTTCAAGAAACTTGGGAAAATGGTATGGGTAACTGGACGGTAAGCAATATTGGTGTTACCCCTACTTGGACCCCAAGAAACTGGGCTATTGATACCACTTTACCAAAAGGCAGAGCAGGAAAAGGAATTTTTGGGATTGATCCTGTTAACGGAAATTGTTCTACAGATTTTCAAAATGGAACATTGCGTCTTGAAAGCCCACTTATCACCTTTCCCGCTTACACCGCTGGAAATTATGAAATGGCATTCAATCATTATGTAACTACTGAAAATTTGTATGATGGCGGTAACATTAAATATAGTCTTAACGGTGGTGCCTGGACACTTCTTCCGGCAAGTGCATTTACCACAAATCCGTATAATAAAACTCTTGCTAATACAGGAAATGATAATCCGATAAAAAACCAGCCTGCTTTCTCAGGAACCGATGGAGGTGGGCTTGAAGGAAGCTGGGGAAGAAGCGTTGTTAATCTTTCATTAATTGGTGTAACTCCAAATTCTAATATAAAATTTAGATTTGAAATGGGAACCGACGGATGTAATGGGGTAGAGGGTTGGTATATTGATGAAGTCTACGTTTACAACTGTAGCTTTGCAAGTTTAAGCGTTGAAGAAACCGTAAAAACAAAAGGCCTATCAGTTTATCCGAACCCAACAAACGGAATCATTACCATCAGCAACAGCAAAAATATAAATGTGAAAAATGCTGAATTGTACAACAGTGCTGGTCAGTTACTCAAAACTTATTCTTTAGAAAGAGATGAAAACAATAAGTTGGATTTCTCAAAAATAACAGAAGGAATTTATATCCTTAAAGTGATAACTAAAGATAAAACGCAAACTTTCAAAATAATTAAAAAGTAAATTGTCTTCACAAAATACTTTTGAAATTCACAAACTTTTTTTTAGATTCTTATCTGAAAAATATTTAATGTGATTCATCTACAAAAAAACACCCGCTGGTAGCGGGTGTTTCTATTTTTAAAGTTCTGTAACAAGATAAGATTTGTATTTATTTTTATCAAAACTAAACATCTGCGAATCTAATTTCTGATTTTCTTTATATTCCTGAATGGCAATTACAGCAATATCTTTGTTGTTTCCGTATTGTTCTAGTTTTAGCATTTGTTTTTTCGTAGAATCAATGTAGAGATAAACATGTTGTAATCCGTTTGATTTTACTGGGGTCAACTTAATGAAATCTGCACTCACACCGTTGATTGTTTTCTTGCCATTATACGTTACATTGTAATCATTTCTATAGCTGGAAAGGTAGTTTATTGGAGAAAACATTTGTCCGCCGGCGTTTGGTTTTGCAACGGTAACTTCCATATCTTCTGTATTGATATTGTAAATTTTGCTGCCGTCAAAAATCTGTTCAATTTCCATGATTTTCAATTTGTATTTGTCACCAGCAGAGTAGTAGATCCCTGTTTCCGTTTTGCTCACTTTTCCGTTCATTCCGCTACCAAAAGAAAACTTAAAGTATGAATTTTTTTTCGCGTTATAATTAGCAGTTACTTCATCCAAAATTTTCTTAGATTTTGCATCTATTTTCTGCGCTTGTGATAAACCAGCATTCATGATAATTAATCCTGCTGCTGTTATTTTAAATAATAGGTTTTTCATTTTTAAATTTCTGTACTGTTCTTTAGACGTTATTTTAAGTCTTAAGTTAAAAGTTTTATATTGATTAGAAAAAAGACTATTGATTATCATTTGGGCTGTATTTTAAAGATTTAAATACAGCATAAATTAATATCAAGATAAACAATATCTTCAAGTATGGTATTAAGACAATCAAACTACTTAAATATTTTTATTATTTTAGAGGTAATTCGAGCTTAAAAATCATTTAAGTTTTCATTTTATTTTTAACTGCGTAAATCTTCCAAAAACTGTTCCAAAGAATGAAGATCACTGATGAGAACCTCTCTTGCTTTTGCTCCGTTGAAACCACCCACTAGACCACTTGCTTCCAGTTGGTCCATAATTCTTCCGGCTCTGTTATAGCCCAATTTTAGTTGCCTCTGAAGCATAGAAGTAGAACCTTGTTGCGTTGAAACAATAATTCTTGCTGCATCTTCAAACAATACATCTTTTTCGTTCGGATCAAAAGCTCCTACGTTGCTTGATCCTTCATCAGAAACAAATTCCGGCAGTAGAAATGCAGAAGCGTATCCTTTTTGTTCACCGATAAATTCTGCCAATCTTTCCACCTCAGGAGTATCAACGAATGCACATTGAAGTCTTAGAATTTCATTTCCGTTAAAATAAAGCATATCGCCTTTTCCAATCAGCTGGTCTGCACCGGTAGAATCTAAAATCGTTCTAGAATCAACACTTGAAATCACTCTGAATGCTGCTCTCGCAGGGAAATTGGCTTTAATCATCCCGGTAATTACATTTACAGAAGGCCTTTGTGTTGCAACAATCAGGTGAATTCCCACAGCTCTGGCTAGCTGCGCCAATCTGGCAATAGGAAGTTCTACCTCTTTTCCTGCAGTCATTATTAAATCTGCGAATTCGTCTACTACCAAAACGATGTAAGGCAAATATCGATGTCCGTTTTCAGGATTTAATTTTCTTTCGGTAAATTTTTTATTGTATTCTTTTAAGTTTTTACAGAAAGCATTTTTAAGCAAATCATAACGTTGATCCATCTCTATACAAAGTGAATTAAGTGTATTGATTACTTTATTGGTGTCTGTAATAATTGCATCATCAGAATCTGGAAGTTTGGCTAAATAATGTCTTTCTATTTTAGAATAAAGAGAGAGTTCCACTTTTTTAGGGTCAACCATTACAAATTTTAATTCACTAGGATGCTTTTTGTAGAGTAGGGAAGTTAAAATAGCGTTGATACCTACAGATTTACCTTGTCCTGTAGCCCCCGCCATTAATAGGTGAGGCATTTTAGACAAATCTGCCATAAAAACTTCATTAGAAATTGTTTTACCAAAAACTACTGGCAAATCCATGTCAGTATTTTGAAATTTCTGTGAAGCAATTACTGATCTCATTGAGACCATCGTAGGATTTTTTCTTGGAACTTCAATACCAATAGTACCTTTCCCGGGCATTGGTGCAATAATTCTGATTCCTAAAGCAGAAAGATTCAATGCAATATCATCCTGTAATTTTTTAATAGAAGCTACTCTAATTCCTGCTTCGGGTACAATTTCGTATAGCGTAACTGTTGGTCCGATGGTCGCTTTAATTTCAGCAATTCCAACATTGAAGTTTTTCAAAAGCCCAACAATTTTGTTTTTGTTTTCTTCTAACTCTTCTTTATTAATTGAAATTTCTTCATTTCCATAATCTTTCAATAAATCTAAAGTAGGCATCTGAAATTTTGCTAAATCTAATCTATGATCATACAATCCATGCTTATCAACCAAATCCTGAGATTGTCTATCTACATCATCCACAATGTCAATTACCGGTGCAACTTCAACTTTAAAAGAGATATTATCTGCAGAAGAATTTGAATCAACTATTACATCAAATGCCTCTTTTGGCTCAGTCTTCGGAAGAGATACAGGTGTATTCATTGAGAGATTTACTGTACTCGACAAATTTATTTTTTCTTCTTTCTGTTCTGCAAAAGATGTTTGGTTCGGTGTAATAATTGGTTCGAGTTTTGGTTCTTCAATTTTTATTTCAGGAATAATCTCTATATTATTAGCAGTAGTAATTCTTTCTTGTGCTGCAGTTTTCACTTCTGGTTCAGGATTTTCTTCTGTTTCAGTAAGTTCTTGATCTGCTTCAAAATTTTCATCAGATTTTGGCATCATCGCTTTTACCCTTTCGATTGTATTTTCGTTTATAGAATCTAATTTATTTTTAATAGAGCTTGGTCTTATATTAAACTCAAGTATAAAATACAAAGCAATACTTACAAACAAAACTACCCAAAGCCCCACACTTCCAATCATTGAAACCAATGTATCCATGATTTGATAGCCATAAACGCCGCACAAAACACTTTGCCCAATTGGTATTGCTGCAAAAAAAATAGGCAGCCAACAAATAAAAAACAAAGAATGCCCAAAGGTTTTCCAGGGTTTAAATATTTTTTTCTTGAGTATCATTGTACCAAAAACCACAAACAAAAATGCAACGATAAATGCTGCTACACCAATACTTTCATAAATGAATATTTTGCCAAACCACTGACCCATTTTCCCAAAAATATTAGAAGATTTTATGGTTTTGTCTAGCAATGCACCAGCTTGGCTTTGGTCTGATTTCCAGTTAACTAAATAAGAAATAAACGATATCGTTAAGATTCCGGCAAATACAATACATAGCAAACCGAAAAAGATTCTCGGTTTAGATAAAATTTTAGATTGCTCTTGTAAAACGGTCTGTGTTTTTTGTGTTTTCTTTTCCATAGCTTCAATGGGGGCAAATTTAATGTTTTTTTAGATTAAAGTTTGGCATTTGAGTAAGCCAATTTTGTAGAATTTCATCTAAGTTTTTGAGCTAGAAGCCTATATTTTTACAAAAAATGAGAATACTCAATCGTTATTAAGAATCATTCCAAACAAGCTGAATAAGAGTATTGGGTGACAAAAAACAGCTTTTTTTCACTGCCTTTCGTCTAATCATCCTTATTTTTGCAAGTCAAGTAAAAAATAAAATGAAGAAGTTAACAGACCTCCTGATTTCTACCAGAACTACGGCAGTACTTTTACTGGTATATGCCTTCTCAATGGCCTACGCCACATTCATGGAAAACGACTATGGCACACCCACAGCAAAAGCTTTAATTTATGAAGCAAAATGGTTTGAGCTCGTTATGTTTCTGCTAATTCTCAATTTTTGTGGTAATATTGCCCGATATCGTCTTTGGAAGAGAGAAAAATGGCCTGTTCTGGTTTTCCACTTGGCTTTTATCTTGATATTTATTGGTGGTGCAGTTACCAGATACATCAGTTTTGAAGGTCAAATGAGCATTCGTGAAGGAGAAACCACTAATGAGATTGTTACCGATAAGCATTTCTTTAAAATTCAAATTGAAGAAAAAGGTGATGTTTTAACTTATCAGGATATCCCATATTTAATGTCTCCGCTTCACAAAAGTTTTGAGGCCAACTATGAGTTTCACAACAAAAAAATAAAAGTTGTAGCCAAAGAATATATTCAAAGAAAAAAAGACAGTTTAGTTCCTAATACACAAGGTGCAGAATATCTTCATTTGGTTTCTACAGGTAGTACAGGAAGACAAAACATCTATCTTAAACAAGGCGAAACCAAATCTATCAACGGAACTTTGGTTTCTTTCGGCAGAGCAATTGAAGGAGCTGTAGAGTTTGCCAATAACAATGGGCAGTTAATGATTAAAACACCTGTAGATGCAGCTTACATGACAATGGCAACACAGGCAACAGGAAATACAGTTAAAAATCAGTTTCAGCCTTTAGTTCTAAGAAGTTTATACACCATAAATGAATTGAAATTAGTAGTACCGGAAGGTTTGAAAAAAGGAAAACTAATGGCTATTGAAGGTGACAAGAAGAAAGACCAGAATGTTCCGGATCAGTTGACAGTTGAAATTCAAGGACCAAAAACTAAACAGCTTGTTGATCTTTCTGTTGAAAGAGGAAATCCTGACGCTTATAAGCAAGTAACAATGGACGGACTGAATATTATGCTTGGTTTCGGACCAAAAAAATACACTACACCTTTCAGCATCAAATTAGATGATTTTGTAATGGAAACTTATCCAGGAAGTACTTCTCCAAGTGCCTACGAAAGCCATATAAAGGTGATTGATGAAGGCAAAGAAACTCCTCATAAAATCTATATGAACAATGTTTTGAATTATAAAGGTTATCGTTTTTTTCAGGCTAGCTACACGCCCGACAGAATGGGAACGTTACTTTCTGTAAACCATGATTTCTGGGGAACTTTAATCTCCTATATTGGTTATGCTTTCTTGTTTGGAGGTATGTTTGTGATGTTTTTCTGGAAAGGAACCCATTTTTGGAAGCTTAATAAAATGCTGAAAGACATCAGTAAAAAGAAGGCAACAATGATTCTTCTCATTCTTTTGAGTTTGGGTTTAAACGCTCAAAAAATTGAAACCCACGGAACAAGCGACGGAAGCAGAGAGCATGTACATGTAGAAGGCGATGACCACTCCCACGACGTGGCTCCAGAGTTGGTTCAACCAAAACAAAATTCTGTTGCATCTCCTTTAACGAAAATGAGAAATATTTCGCCAGACGAAATCATATCTAAAAATAAAATAAGCAAAGAACACGCAGATAAATTCGGGTATCTTTTGGTACAGAATTTTGAAGGAAGAATTGTTCCTATCAATACAGAAGCTTTAGATGTTTTAAGAAAACTTTACCAAAGAGATAAATTCAAAGGAACAGACGGTAAATTTTTAACAGCCGAACAATGGTTTATTTCTATTAATACAGATACTCCTAGCTGGACGATGGTTCCGCTAATAAAAGTAGATGCCAAAGGAGGTAAAGAACTTTTGAAAATGACAAAAGCGAATGAAGATGGCTATACTTCTTTGATGAATCTTTTCCCAGCAGATGCTAATGGAAATCTAACTTACATTTTAGAAGCTGAATACAATACTGCATTCCGTAAAAAACCGGCTGAGCAGTCGGAATATGATAAACAAATTATCAAAATAAACGAAAGAGTACAGATTTTTAACGGTTTATTCAGCGGTCAGTTTATGAGAATTGTACCCGTAAAGAATGATCCGAATCACACTTGGAATTCATGGTTAAATCAAAAAATGGAACCAGATACAGAATCTCAACAAGTGATGGGACCATATTTTGCAGAAGTGCTTCTGGCACAAAAAACAGGAAACTGGAGCAAAGCAGATGCTGAATTGAAAAAGCTTTCAGATTATCAGCAAAAGTGGGGTAAATCTGTAGTTCCTACACAATCTAAAGTTGATTTGGAAGTTTTTATGAATAAAACCGACATCAATTTTAAGCTTTTGATTTTCTATACTTTAATTGGTGGTTTATTGTTAATTCTTGGTTTTGTTGAATTATTTAAGCCAAATAAAATTTTGAACAAGATCATCAAGGGTTTCATTTATCTGGGGTTAATAGGATATTTCTGTCATTTCTTAGGATTGATAGGGAGATGGTACATCTCAGGTCACGCTCCTTGGAGTAACGGTTATGAGGCCATTATCTTTATTTCTTGGGTCGGTATTTCTGCGGGATTAATGTTCTATTTTGGATTTGGGAAAAGTAGTTTTACTGATAAAACCAAGTCTGAAGGCGCTAAAAATTTGGTATCTAAAAACAACTCAAATGCATTGATACCTGCAGCAGGCTATATGGTTGCGGTAATCATGATGGGATTTGCACATGGTGCATCATCTCTAGACCCTCAAATCACACCCCTAGTTCCTGTTTTGAAATCATATTGGCTCATTGTGCACGTTGCCATTATTATTTCTAGTTATGGTTTCTTCTCACTATCAATGATTATTGCGGTAATTTCATTGGTATTTTATATTATTTCAGATAAAAAATTATTCAAAACGCATAACGATTCTACACTGAAAGAACTGGCAATTGTTGCAGAAATGTCTACCACCATCGGGCTCTTTGCATTAACAGTAGGTATGTTCCTTGGAGGAATTTGGGCCAATGAATCTTGGGGTAGATATTGGAGCTGGGATCCTAAAGAAACTTGGGCTTTCATTTCAGTAATCATTTATGCTTTCGTTTTACACATGAGATTGGTTCCGGGATTGAGAAGTAGATGGGCAATTCACGTAGCAACAATGTTCTCGTTCTGTTCAATGCTAATGACTTACGTTGGAGTAAATTACTACTTAAGCGGACTTCATTCCTACGCAGCAGGTGATCCTGTTCCTATTCCGGCTTGGGTGTATATCGGCTTTGCGACAATGGTTGTACTGTCTGTAGTTTCATTTATAAAATTTAAGGCTCTTACTAAAAAATAGAAAACTTAAAATACTATTTTAAAATCCTGAAGAAAAATCTTCAGGATTTTTTTATTGATAAAATTTCATGTTTTATAAACTATAAATAGGATTGTTTTGATGATGTAAAATAGATTGAATGATGAGAATATTTTTATTGTTTTTTTTCACTATTTTATATCTCCTTATTATTTTATTCGTTAAAAAATACAATTTTTTGATGCTAATTATTTTTAATTATCAGTTAATCTAGAAAAGATATTTTAATAATTTAAATAAAGTCTATTCATTAAAATCATATAGATTAAAGCAACAAAAGAATCCGCTTTTTAGAAGCGGATTCAGTAGATAAATAAATCTCATTTTTTAGTTAGACAACAATAAAAAAGCACAGCCGACGATGCTGTGCTTAAATTTTTTATATCAAATTTAATTGCAATTTCTGAAAATAGAAAAGAAAAAAAGGTTTCATTTCATTTTTTTACATCGTAAAATTAATAACATTTTCGATAGGGTATGTAAATTTAATATTAAAATTAAAAAATTATCTCCCAAAAAATAGGGCGAAAATTTTAGAGGAAAGCCAATCTCTCATTTTTGTATTATTTTGCATAAAAACACATCACAACAGATTAAATTCAAATTAAAAACTATTATTATTTAATAATTCATAATCATTTTATATCTTTGATGAATACTCTCTTGTATGAGACATAATTTAACAATCTTTTCGGTTTTGTTTTTATTTGTAGGCATGAAATCTCAAACTCTTCTCCAGCATATTAAAACTTGGAAAACTTATGTTGGTGGTTACAGAACTCACCTCAATGAATAAAATCAGTACAGAAATGGTTTACAACTAGATATTTACTTTTGAAGTAACAGATCAATTAGATATTCAGTTGTACAACAATCCCCATAACGGAAATTTTTATCGTAAATGATTTGTTCTCGAAAAGCAAAATGCAAAAAAAGAGTAATAGATATGTCTGCAAGATTAATAGCTTCTTAAAATTTAGAAAAGAAAAAAAATATTCGATTGAAAAGACTACTTGCTGCCTGAAATTATATTGTAGAAACAGTTTCTGAAAAAGGAAATCGGATAAGAGTCTTCAAACTTCTTGCAAATCAATAATCAAAATAAAAGTATGAAAAATATTATTAGCTTATCCTTAATTATTTTATTATTTAATTCAGCTTTTTCTCAGACAACTTTTACATACCAAAGAACTTGGGGTACCTACGTTGGCGGAACTGGAAATCTTCTTTTCGATGAGTATAAAGTAGGAACAAACGTCTTCCATGATTCTCAAAACAATATTTATACAAACTCTACTGCCTATTTGGTAAGTGGCTATCAAAACAGCTATTACGATCAGTATGTTTTGGGAGGAAACAACTGTGATTTATCGGTTTCTCCCAATTTGTATCATTCTGTTTACAGTGCAAATGCACCAATGATATGGGGAGGATATAAAGGTATAGATAGCGGAACAATTCACAATTTTGAGATTCTAAGAGGTATTGATCATAATAACAACAAATACATATTAAAAGCCTATAGCGGCATTATAAATAATCTTTCAACTTCCGGTGTATGGCTTACTCAAAATCAAAATTTACCTTCAAACATTACCGTTACACTTTCTAAGTATACACCATCAGGAATACTTCTTTGGACGACTTACTTGCCCAATACAACTTCAGCAAGAGGTGTTATACTGCGATTTGATGAAGATTCTAATATTTATTTGGTTTCCGACACCAAAGCTGATATTCCCGGGCTTACAACGCCAGGTGTTTTTGTGGAAAATTTTATAGATTATCAAACTGCAAATATGCAGTTATCCAACAGTTATATTGTAAAGCTCAATAGTTCTGGGCAAAAGCTTTGGGCAACCTACTCACCTTTGATTATAGATTATGAACTGTATGATGGTTCTATGTACGCAGTTACAGATTATGAGCAAAATATGCCGGGAACTTACACAGATGCCGGAACTTTTCAGCCATTAGCTAGCGCACAAAATTTAATTATAAAAATAAATGCCAATACAGGTCAAAAAGATTGGGGTACATTTTACGGAACTCCTTTTTCATCGGGTTTATACAGTGGAGCAGGAATTTATGGAATTGAAGTAAGTTCTACCGGAGTCTACGTTTCGGGTGAAAATATGGACCAGAGCAACCCAACCTATTTTGCAACTTCTGGAGCTTTTAAGCCTCAGTTAACAGGTGACAGCGATCTTTTTTTAAGCAAATTTGGTTTTACCGGAAATCGCTTGTGGAGTACTTACTTTGGAACAAACGGCTATGATACAAGCCTCGCTTTCAGTAATCTTTCTGTTTTTGATAATAAAATATTAATTACAGGAAATCAATATGGTGCCACAGACAACATTTCTACACCACTAGCTTTTCTAAATACAATACCAAATACTTCAACCAATTGGTCGAATATGTATTTTGCAGAATTTGACGCCAGTGGAGCAAGAAAATGGTGCTCATATTATGGCGGTCCGGGCACTAGCTTTTGGGGAGAATACATAACACCCCGATTTTTAAATGACGGCTCATTTATACTTTACGGTACAACAGGCTCACCTACAGGAATCGGTACAGAAAACGGAGCTTTCCCTTATATGCTAAATCCGGCAATACAACAATCTTTTGGCTATATCGGAAAATTTGATTTAAAAAACCCTCTATCAACATCCGAAGTTCTATCACAAATAGATATTCAGCTGTATGACAATCCCAATGACGGAAATTTCTACATAAAAGGAGATATTCTCCAAAAACAAAAAGCTTCTATAAAAATTTCAGATTGGTCTGGAAGATTAATTGCCACACAAAATTTGGAAAAAGAGAAAATCAATTTTATACAAATGAAGGGAAAACTTTCTGTAGGAAATTATCTTTTGGAAGTATTTTCTGAAAAAGCCGAACAGATGAAGGTTTTTAAAATAACAGTAAAATAAAAATAGGAAGCAAAAATTGCTTCCTATTTTGTTATCCAATTAATTTCTAATGGAGCTGTGCGTGGAACGGTAGGTGTTTTTTTTCCTAACAGGAAAAAAAACCTTTCAAATTTTCAAAATTCGTAAAGTTTCTATTTTTTAAACCAACTTTTCTGCGACATATTTCGCCGTATGTGATTTTTTATTTTTTGCCAATTCTTCAGGTGTACCTGTGAAAACCACTTCGCCACCATATTTTCCGGCATCGGGACCTATGTCTACAATATAAT
Organism: Chryseobacterium piscicola; assembly: GCF_900156685.1. Taxonomy (GTDB): domain Bacteria; phylum Bacteroidota; class Bacteroidia; order Flavobacteriales; family Weeksellaceae; genus Chryseobacterium; species Chryseobacterium piscicola. The sequence goes on along the minus strand of NZ_FTOJ01000003.1, from coordinate 141,731 downwards.
CAGCACATTTTATAATATCCGGCTGATGCTCAATAACAATTACAGAATGTCCAAGATCAATCAATGCCTGCAATGACTTCAATAATTTTTGAATATCGTGAAAATGCAATCCGGTAGACGGTTCATCAAAAATAAATAAGGTTTTATCATTCGTAACACCTCTCACTAGGAAAGAAGCAAGTTTTACCCTTTGTGCTTCCCCGCCAGAAAGGGTAGAAGAACTTTGCCCGAGTTGAAGATACCCCAAACCAACATCCTGTAGCGGGGTAAGTTTCGTCACAATTTTATCTTCTTTATTTTCTCTGAAAAATTCAAGTGACTCATCAACAGTCATGTGCAAAATATCTGAAATATTTTTTTCATCATATCTTACTTCCAGAATTTCGTTTTTAAAACGGGTTCCTTTACAGGTTTCACATTCCAATTCTATATCAGCCATAAACTGCATCGAAACATTGATTACACCTTCGCCTTTACACTCATCACATCTTCCGCCATCAACGTTGAAAGAAAAATGCTTTGGTTTATAGCCCATCATTTTAGACATTTTCTGCTTGGCAAAAAGATCTCTGATATCGTCGTAAGCTTTTAGATAAGTTACGGGGTTTGATCTTGAAGATTTCCCGATAGGATTCTGGTCGATTAACTCAATATTTTTAATCATTTTTAAAGGAAATTCAACTGAATCATAATCTCCTTTTTTACCGCCCATCCCAAGCTGTATCTGCACGTCATTCGTAAGAATTTCTTTCATCAAAGTAGATTTTCCGCTACCCGAAACTCCCGTGATTACTACAAGATTCTCAAGAGGAATATCTACATCAATATTTTTAAGATTATTTTGTCTTGCTCCTTTTATATGGATAAATTCTTTCGCTTTTCTTCTCTTTTTCGGAACTTCAATTTCCAATCTTCCCGTAAGGTATTTTGAAGTTAAAGTATCGGCATCTTTTAATTCTTTATAATCGCCTGCAAAAACCAGTTCGCCGCCCAAATATCCCGCTTCCGGGCCAATATCGATGATATAATCTGCAGCTTTCATCACATCTTCATCGTGTTCTACAACAATCACAGTATTCCCGAGGTCGCGCAGGTTTTTCAAAACTCCAATCAGGTTTTCTGTATCTCTAGAGTGAAGCCCTATGGATGGTTCATCTAAAATATAAATTGACCCTACAAGAGAACTACCCAAACTTGTGGCTAAATTTATTCTCTGGCTTTCGCCTCCGGAAAGCGTGTTGGAAGTTCTGTTTAAAGTTAAATACCCTAAACCAACTTTTAATAAAAATGCAATTCTGGTTGTAATTTCGTATAAAAGTCTTTTCGCAATTTCTTTATCGTGATCAGATAGTTTTAAACTTTCAATAAGAGGAAAAAGCTCATCCAAAGGAAGTTCAATCATCGACTGTATATTGTGGCCATCTATTTTCACCCACGTAGTTTCTTCGCGCAAACGCAAACCTTCACAGGTTGGGCAAAGGGTTTTGCCTCGGTAACGGGACAACATCACTCTGTACTGAATTTTGTACAAATTTTCTTCCAACATTTTGAAGAAATTATTCAAAGATGGAAAAGTACTTTTCCCGTCGCCTTTCCAAAGAAAATTTTTCTGATCTTTTGTTAATTGATGATATGGTTTATGAATAGGGAAGTCGCCGGCTTTTTTGATGAAATCTTTTTTCCATTCGCTCATACTTTCTCCTTTCCAGGATGCTACTGCGTCTTCAAAAAGAGATAACGCTTTGTTGGGGATAACCAAATCTTCATCAATTCCGATTACTTTTCCGTATCCTTCGCAGGTAGGGCAAGCTCCGAAAGGATTATTAAAACTAAAAAAATGAACATTAGGCTCTACAAATTCAATCCCGTCTAGCTCAAATTTATTCGAAAATTCTTGTATTTTTTCGGACTCTATATTTTTTAAAGAACAATATCCTCTTCCTTCATAAAACGCCATTTGAATAGAATCTGCCAGTCTCTGGAGAAAACTTTCGTCTTCTTCGTAAGAAAAACGGTCGATGACCAAATTAATCAGCATATCTTTTTCTGGAGTAAATCCGAAGCTTTCCAAATCTTCTATTCCTGCAACGTTTCCGTTGATTTCGAGTCTTGTAAAACCCGCCAGTTTTAAAACATTTAAAGTTTCTTTAAAATTTTCTGCATCAAAATTTAAAGGAGCAGTTAGTAAGAATGCAGTTTCTTTTTTTGCAGATTTTATATAATCAATCACATCAGAAACTGAATCTTTTTTCACTTCCAAGCCAGAAACTGGTGAAAAAGTTTTTCCTATTCTGGCAAAAAGGAGCTTCATATAATCATAAATCTCGGTAGAAGTTCCCACTGTAGATCTCGGATTAGACGAAATTACCTTTTGCTGAATCGCAATGGAAGGTGCAAGCCCTTTAATATCATCAATTTTTGGTTTTTCGAGTTTACCTAAAAACTGACGGGCATAAGAACTTAAGCTTTCCACGTATCTCCTCTGTCCTTCGGCATAAATGGTATCGAAAGCCAATGAAGATTTTCCGCTTCCCGAGACACCTGTAATCACGATGAGCTTGTTTTTAGGAATCAGAACGTCTATATGCTTCAAGTTGTTCAAGTGAGCATTTTTAACGAAAAGTTGTTTTTTTATATCGATTTCTGTAGTTGCAGCCATAATTTTTATTCGTAAAATGTATAAACAGATTCGTAACCTAATCCTGTTTGGGTAATTTTGTTTTTACTATGAGTAATTGTGAATAATGGATTAATAACATTATTTTGTTTGTGATCGACCTTTGTTAATCTTTCCTGATCATCATAAAAATATAATGTACTGAATATTTTTTCTTCTTTATCACTTCCAATACTCTTTTCTATTAAAGTCTTGTTTGCATATTTGTATGATATAGTGATAATTCCGGAGTCTATTTTAGTTTTTGTTATTTTCTTTATTGATTTATCAATATTATATTCATACAATCTTTCATCCCAAACCTTATTGGCGATTAAGTGAGTGTATTTGATAATTTTATTGTTTTGATACACATATTTCTTCTCATTAATACCATGCATACTGCTATTTTCTGAATTTAAAATCAAATTTCCGGCATCATTATATTCAAAAGTATTGCTTCGTAACATTTTTTGCCCATTAATAAATGTGTTTTCTGAATTTATAGAAATAAGTTTCCCATTAGAATCATAAGTGAAAAATGACTGACGATTAAAGCTTTTTTCTTTTGATGAAATTCTAGTTAGAAGCTCATTTTCATAAAAATATTCGTTAGTCTCATCTTTATTTTCAGTTTTTATTATTTGATTATTGCTATTATAAGATACATCAGTTTTCGTGCCTATTTTACCAGAATTTTCCGAATAGAATGAAACTATTTTATCATTGATCAATACGGTTTTATACTCGGTTTTTTTGTTTTCAGGGATATCAACCAAAGCTGATGATAACGGAGCCTGTCTGTAATCTGCAGGTAATTCTGTAGAATATAGTGTGTATATAATATTTCCTGAAATATCCAGTTTTTTAATCTCAGTTTTGGTTTGTCCTAAAAACGTTCCTTTTTTCGAAAATTCTTTTAGTTTTTTATTTTTAGTAATAATAGATTCTGCGGAATATATTGTTTCTTTTTCGTCATCAAAATCAATTTTAGATAACGGATCTGGAATCGATACGTTAGGATAGGGAAATTGAGATTTTACAAAAACACCTATTACAAATAACAAAGAAGATAATAATTTCATAGTAAAATTATGACCGACAAAAATACGAAATTCTGACTTGTAAATTTAAAACATTTTTTAGAGGATAAGTTGTAAGGAAAATGATTTATGGATAATTTATAAAAAAAAAGAAAATAATTTTGCTTATTATAATTTTAATTTTAATTTTAATTTAGTGTTGAATAAATAACAAATAAAAAATTTATTAACATGAAAAAATTAATTTTATTGGCAGCTCTAGGAGTTGCGGGATTGGCGAGTGCTAAACCAGTAAGTGAAACCAACAAAATTGTAAAGTCTGAAAAGATAAGCAAGTCTGAAAACATTAGTAAATCTGAAAATTACATTAGTAAAACAGTTTTTATAATGGGTACGTGTACAGTACAGATATTCAGAGATAATCATAATGGTACTTCTAGTCAAGTATTTTATCATCAATTCTGAACTGAAACACCAGAGCAATGTTGGGCGATTCGAGATGTGATTTTAGCATTGGCAGAATTAGAAGGATGGTAATATTCTTTTGAATATCTCATTAAATATAACTGAAGATAGGCTGTTTACCGAAGAGTGAATAGTCTATTTTTTTAAAAAAATTAGAAAATTATGTCTGTAAAAAAAACAATTTCAACATTATTAATTTTAACATCAATTTATCATTATTCTCAAACCATAGAAGCTACTTATGAGCACGTATATAAAAACTTCGATTCAAACAAGTCTTATACTTTTAAATCTGAAGTATATTATAATAATATTAAAAAAAATAAACTTTTCAAAATTTTTTATGGAATAAATGATGATAATACAAAAATAATTAACCCATATATTCAAGGCATCCCAGCGGTAAGAAGCAAAATTATATCAACATATATTTTATATTCTGCCAATGACAGCATTTCTTTGATAAAAGATGTAATTGAGAAAAAAGAATATATCTTAAAAGATAAAATCCCTAAAATTAAATGGAAGAAAAGAAGTTTAAGAAAAAAAATTAATAATTTAACTTTAAATAGTGCTACTGCGGAGTTTAGAGGTAGAATCTATACAATTTGGTATGATGCTAACTCAAAGATATGTCTTGCGCCTTGGAAATTCAATAATGTTCCAGGCTTAGTTTATGAAATTTATGACGATAGAAAAATGATTTTTTGGAATTTGACTGATTTAAAAACTACAGATGAAGAAATTACAAATCCCTTTACTGATGAAATGAAAGCAAGTGCAATTGACTACAAAAACTATCCAAAAATAAGATTTGGTTTATCCGAAAGAATGAAAGAGATGTTAAAGAACGATCCTAGCAATAAAATGACAGAACAAAAGAGAGATGGATTAGAAATAAAATTTGAATGGGAAAAATAATGAAGTATTTTGCTGTAATTTTTCTATCAATATTCACAAAAAGCTTAAGCCAAAATTTGAGTATAGTTTATGAAGTAAATGGTCGTTTTTCTAAAAGTGATTCTTTAAAGAAAAAAGAGGAAATGATTTTGATAATCAATACCCAAACAAAAGAGTCGCTTTTTCAAAACAGAGAGAATTTTGATATTGAAGGTATAGGTGATTTTAATGAAAAGATATTAAAAAGCGTAAGCCTCAACCAAAGAAGAAATTTTTTTGATTTGATATATAAAAATTTTTCTTCTCAACTATTTTTTCAATATAATTCAATATCAGAAAAATATTTTAAAATAAGTTACTCAAAACCAGTTGAAGAATGGAGTCTTTTAAACGATGAAAAAATAATCTTAGGTTATAATTGCTATAAAGCAAGCATGAATTTTGGTCAACGAAAATGGATAGCTTGGTACACAAATGAAATTCCTATCTCTGATGGTCCATATAAATTTAGTGGATTACCAGGATTAATTTTGGAAATTTTTTCTTTAGATGATGAATACCATTACACAATGATTTCTTTACAAAAAAATACTAGTAATAAAATTTTTATTCCGAAATCAATTGATGTAGATATTAACGAGCTTCATAAAATTAGGAAAGACTTCATAGCAGATCCATCAATGTATATAAGGCAGTTGAATAATAATCGTAACTTAACTTCAATAACAACCTTTGAAAATCAAGAACTTAAGATTGACAAAGAATATTATTCGAGGAAAAACAGTCAATATTGGGATTGGATGAAAAAACATGACAATCCATTGGAAATTAATGAAATTTGGCTAAAATAATTTCTTATGTCCATAGATTTTTTTTGATGTTAAAAAAGTGACAAGTATCATTTTTTTGTCTGAAGGAAGACTGCTAATTTTGAAAGCTTCAAACTAAACTATATAGACTATGATCAGAAAACTGGTTGCTATTTCCACTGTTGCAGTATTTTTCTCCGTTTCGGCTCAGGAAAAAACGGCAGATATCGATTCTGTACAAATTCAAGGAAAATTTATTTCAACTCCTTATAAATCTGCTAATCAAAACATTTCGATAATTACAAAAGCTGACATTCTTGCATCGCCAGCAAAAAGCATTGACGAAATCCTTCAGCTCGTTCCTGGAATGGACGTCAGAAGGCGTGGAGCCAACGGAGTGCAGAGTGACGTGAGTTTCAGAGGTGGATCTTTTGAGCAGATGCTGATTCTCATCAACGGAATCAGGATGAATGACTCACAAACAGGACACAATTCTCTGAATATCCCTGTTGATTTGGATGACGTGGAGAGAATTGAAGTAATCAAAGGTCCTGCTGCAAGACGTTTTGGACAAAATGCTTACGCAGGAGCCATTAATATTATCACAAAAGCAGAACCTGGAAAGCGGGTGAAAATAAATGCTGAAGCGGGTGATTATGAAACATACGGAATGGGATTGAATGCCAATTTTGGAAATGAAAAATTCTCAAATCTATTACAAGTAAACAGTAATTCTTCACAGGGTTACCGTTACAATACAGATTACGAAATCCGAAATGCATATTATCAAAATCAGCTTAAAATAAAAAATGGAAGCTTCAGACTTCAAGCCGGAATTTCCGAGAAAAAATTTGGAGCGAACGGATTTTATTCTTCTCCGGCCGCGACTGAGCAGTATGAAGAATTACAAGCTTCCATCGTAAGTTTAGCACATCAGCAAACTTTTGGAAAATTCAAACTCAACTCTAATGTGTACTGGAGAAGAGGGCAAGATATGTATCTTTTCAACCGTGCCAAACCAGAGATTTACCGAAATATGCACATCGGAAACAATGTGGGTGGTGAAGTGAATACAAGCTATAATTCTGCTTTAGGAACTACAGGCTTGGGTGTGGAATTGAGAAAAGAATTTCTGGCAAGTAATAATCTAGGACATCGTGAAAGATTTGTTACGCAAGTATTTTTTGAACATCATTTTTCATTTTTTGATAAGAAATTAAACATCAGTCCGGGGGCTTCATGGGCGAATTACTCCACAGACGGAAACTTTTTTTATCCGGGAATTGATGTGGGATATACTTTTCTTGAAAACAGCAAAGTTTATGGAAATATTGCCAGAGTTCATAGAGTTCCTACGTTTACAGATTTGTACTATGTAAGCAAAACCGAGAAGGGAAATATGAATCTTTTACCTGAAAATGCTTTGTATGCAGAAATCGGTTATCAGTATCAGACTAAAAACATTTTAGCGAAAGCCAGCGGATTCGTGAGAGATGCCAACAACGCTATAGACTGGACAAAAATAAGTCTCACAGATCCCGTATGGTATGCAAAAAACGTGGGTGATAATACCGTAAAAGGTATTGAACTAGAGCTTGATCACAAAGTGACAGATTGGCTTAGGTATACCGTGGGCTATACTTTTCTGGAAAATAAATTAGTCAATTCTGAATCACTTTTGGCAAGGTACAGCCTAGATAATCTGAAGCATCAGTTTGTAGGAAAACTTCAGAACCGTTTCTTGAAATATTTTGCAAACGAATTGGTTTACCGTTATAATGAAAGGCTGAATTTTGGGAGCTACCAGCTTTTAGATGAAAAACTAAGCTTTACAAAAAATAATCTTTCAGTTTACATTTTAATTAATAACATCACCAATACAAAATATACAGAAACCTTCGGTATACCGATGCCGGAAAGGTGGTTTCATTTAGGTTTTACATATCAGATTAATTTCAAATAATTGTTAATGTAAATTTAATATGAACAAAATGTTAATTAATCTAATTTTGCAAAAATTTTTTAGATGAGATTCTTTGTCGGTCTGGGATTGATTTTAGGTTTAGGTTTTGCCAATGCACAGGAACATATTTCCAGTTTTAATGCAATAACGTTGACGTATAAATTTCATCCTAAATTTTTCCTGTACGCAGAAACGCAAATGCGTGGAATTGAGGAGTATTCTTACCCCGATTATTACGAAATAAAGGGAGGTTTAGGCTACAATTTAACCAAAGCACACAAACCTTTTGTGGGATTGGGAAGATATGCAACTTACAAAAATCACACCATCAGCCGTGAAGAATTTAGGGTTTGGCTGCAGGATGTAATCGATTTTAAAAAAGGGGTTGTGAAGTTTGAAAACCGTTTCCGTGTAGAAAAAAGCTGGTTTCATGATCCTATTAAAGATATCAACTCTAAAAGAATGAGATATCGCTACAGGCTCAATGTTACACTTCCCCTCAATGCAAAATCAGTAAAACCCGGAACTGTATTTGCCAACGTATACGATGAGATTTTTCTTGTTAGCCCAAACAAACCCACTTTCGCAAGAAACAGAGTTTACGGAGGATTTGGTTATCAAATTGATGAAAATTTCGGAATGCTGGGCGGTTATCTTTGGCAAAGAGAATTTGAAGCTTCTGGCAACAAAAATATACATTTCCTTTACCTTGCTTTAAATATCAATATTGATAATAGTGATAATAAGAACGAATCCTATCATTTTCCGGGAGCAGATTAATTTAATTTTAACAAAAATACTATATAAGCAAAAAAGCTAATAATCAATCATTATAAGGTTTTTTGCTTATATTTTTTATTTATAAGTAATAATGCTTATATTTGCAAAATGATAGCGGTCATCACTGGTGATATTATTAATTCTCAACACGCAGATACTGAAGTTTGGATCACCAAACTAAAAAATCTCCTTGCAAAATGGGGGAGTAGCCCACACACATGGGAAATTTATCGAGGCGATGAGTTTCAGATAAAATGCAGTATAGATGATGTCTTCTGGCGTTTCTTAGCCATAAAATCACTTATTAAAAGTCAGGAAAATTTAGATGTAAGAATAGCCATTGGCATTGGAGAAGAAAATTTTTCTTCAGAAAAAATTACTGAATCCAACGGAACAGCTTACGTAAATTCCGGAAGATTATTAAATGATCTGAAAAGTGACGGACATACCGTATCCATCAAAACTTCAAATGATTCTTTAGACCGAGATTTAAATATTTTATTAAAATGGTCATCAAAAGATTTTGACAGCTGGACGATGGCGACTTCAGAAATCATTCACGAGATGATTATGAACCAAGACAATACACAAGAAGATCTTGCCAAAAAATTTACCATTTCACAATCTTCTATCAGCCAAAGACTGAAACGTGCCAACTACGATCTTATCGTAGAGACCAACCACTACTTCAAAAAGAAAATTTCAGAATTATAAGATGATTTTTATTCAACTCATATTGGCGCATTTACTCGGAGATTTTATTCTTCAGCCAAATTCTTGGGTTGCAGATAAAGAAAACAAAAAACTGAAGAGTAAATATTTGTACCTTCACGTTTTGATACACACTGTTTTAAGTTTTATTTTTCTTTGGAATCTTGAGCTTTGGTGGGTAGCTGTTTTGGTAGGAATCACCCATTTTATTATTGACGTTTGCAAGCTAAGTTTTCAAAATATACAGACAACAAAAAAATGGTTTTTCATCGATCAGATTCTTCATATAGCAGTAATCGGAGGGGTTTCTCTTTATTTTAATGAATTTGAATTTAATTTTCTGAAAAATAAAGATTTTTTGAAAATTTTGATGGCTACTTTATTTTTAACCTCGCCGGCTTCCATTTTTATTAAACTAATATTGTCATCGTGGACTCCTGTAAATGAACAGGCAGGAAGTCTACAAACAGAATCTTTATCAAACGCTGGAAAATATATCGGGATTTTAGAACGTCTTTTGGTTTTCACATTTATTATGGTAAATCATTGGGAAGGCGTAGGTTTTATGGTGGCAGCAAAATCAGTTTTCAGATTCAGTGATTTGGCACAAGCAAAACAGCGCAAACTCACAGAATATGTATTAATAGGTACATTACTAAGTTTTGGATTAGCTGTTTTAACCGGAATTTTAATTAAATAATAAAGTAATATAAATCTAACCATAATCGAAAACCTTTGATTCAAGGTTTTCTAAAGTAAAAAAAAAGTAAAAAAATTATGAGTCAAAAGCTAGAAATGTTGTACGAAGGGAAAGCAAAACAAGTATTTGCAACCGAAAATCCTGAAGAAGTTGTAGTACGTTTCAAAGACGATGCAACAGCATTTAATGCTCAAAAAAGAGGATCTGTAGATTTGAAAGGCGAAATGAACAATGCCATCACTACCCTTATTTTTGAATATTTAAATGAAAAAGGAATTAAAACTCATTTCATCAAACAAATAGACGAAAGAGAGCAATTGGTAAAAAAAGTATCAATTATTCCTTTGGAAATGGTGGTAAGAAACTATTCTGCAGGAAGCATGGCTCAGAGATTAGGTGTTGAAGAGGGGATTAAATCTCCCGTAACAATCTTCGATATTTGCTACAAAAAAGATGAATTAGGAGATCCGCTTATCAACGATCACCATGCCGTTTTCTTGGGTGCAGCAACTTATGAAGAGCTTAATGAAATGTATGCACTAACTGCAGAAATCAATCAAATCCTAATCGATCTTTTTGATAAAATGAATATCATTTTAGTGGATTTCAAAATTGAATTAGGAAAAACTTCGACTGGAGAAATCATTCTTGCTGACGAAATTTCTCCTGATACTTGCAGACTTTGGGACAAGGATACGATGAAAAAACTAGATAAAGACAGATTCAGAAGAGATCTAGGTGAAGTAACTGAAGCTTACGTGGAGATCTACAACAGACTGAAAACTTTACTTAATAAATAAAGTTTAGAAGTTAGAAGCTAGATATTAGAAGTTAGTATGAAATCACATCGAATTGAAGATTTGAAAGTTTAGAGTAAGTCAATGGCCTTATTAAAAGAAGTTTATTTGGTTACTGCAGAACCTTCCAGTCGAAGAAAAATTTGGTTTACTTTCTCAAATCAGAAGATGTACTGTTTCAATCCCTTCAAATATCGCAGAAGAAGCAGCAAGAAATAATTAAGAATGAATTTTATCAATTTCTTGGGATTGCGTTTGGATCAACACATGAATTACAAACTCAATTACAATTATTAATTGACTTAAATTTTATTTCTGAAACTAAAATCCTGCCTCTAAAAGAACTTTTAACTGAGATACAGAAAATGATTTACTCATTAAAGACAAGTTTAAAATTATAATTGAAGTTAACTTAGACTAATCTCTAACATCTAATATCTAACTTCTAATTTAGAAAAAATAGAAATGAAAAGTTTAGACATTCATAAAAGTGAATATTTAAAACAGTTTGAAACTGAAACTTACGGCAGAAATCTTTTCAGAACGCAGGAAGAAGAAAGACTAGACGCTCCGAATGAGGAGTGCGGTATCTTCGGGATGTATTCTGATAATGATCTCGATACGTTTTCTCTTTCACAGTTCGGGCTTTTTGCTTTACAGCACAGAGGCCAAGAAGCTTGTGGTATTTCTGTTCTTAAGGAAGGGAAAATCACAAATATGAAAGATGAAGGTTTGGTTTTGGATGTTTATAAAGAGATCCAGGAACCGGAAACTTTTATGGGAAATTCTGCAATCGGTCATACCCGTTACACAACTGCAGGAGACAAAAAGAAATATAATTTTCAGCCATTTTTTGCCAAAAACGAATATGACCAGATTATACTTTCTATCGCTCACAATGGTAATTTAACCAACGCGAGAGAATTAAAAACAGAATTGGAAGCTGAAGGCGTTGTTTTCAGAGCCACTTCAGATTCTGAGGTTATTTTAAGATTAATTCAAAAAAATCTTGATTTAGGTCTTCGTGGTGCTATTAAAGCAACAATGGAGAAAATTGAAGGTGCCTATTCTGTGGTCGGAATGACGAGAAACAAATTCTTTGCATTCAGAGATTTCAACGGTATAAGACCTTTGGTTTTAGGTGCTATAGACGAAAAAACGTATGTTGTAGCTTCAGAATCGGTAGCATTAGACGCTGTTGGAGCTCAATATGTAAGAGACATTCTTCCTGGAGAAATCATTTATACCAATGAAAACGAACCTGGAAAATTGAATTCTTACATGGTGAATGAAGAAAGAGGAAAACAAAGAATCTGTTCGTTTGAATACATTTATTTTGCAAGACCGGACTCTACTTTAGAAAACATCAACGTTTACGAAATCAGAGAAAAATCTGGTGAAAAAATATGGGAACAGGCTCCTGTAGAAGCTGATATTGTGATTGGAGTTCCAGATTCGGGAGTTCCTGCTGCAATTGGTTTTTCTAAAGCCTCCGGAATACCTTTCCGCCCGGTTTTGATTAAAAACAGATACATTGGTAGAAGTTTCATCGTTCCGACTCAGGAAATGAGAGAAAGGGTAGTGAATTTGAAACTAAACCCAATTATTTCTGAAATCAAAGGTAAAAGAGTAGTAATTATTGACGATTCCATCGTTCGTGGTACGACTTCTAAGAGATTGGTTAAAATTCTGAAAGAAGCAGGTGTTAAAGAAATTCATTTCAGAAGTGTTTCTCCGCCCATTATTGCACCATGTTATTTGGGAATTGATACGCCTTCGAAAGACGATTTGATTTCTGCAAATATGTCGACCGAAGAATTAAGAGATTATCTGGGAGTAGATTCTTTAGAATTCTTAAGTACAGAAAATTTAAAAGTAATTTTAGGTTCTTCCAACCATTGTTTTGGATGCTTCACAGAAGAATATCCAGTAGCAAAAGGAGAGGAGATTGAATTATTCAATTAATTTTTTTCTTGAAATAAAATAAAAAGGTCAGGTTTCGTAATGAAAACCTGACCTTTTTTATTGAAACTAAGATTTTTTCTTATTAGAATTTGTAAGCTAAACCAACTGCAAAGTTGTTGTTTCTTACAGCATCAGAACCATTTGGTCTGTCTTTAGCAACATCAGTTACACCAGCTGTATATCTCGCTGTAATACCAATATTATCTGTGAAATAATAACCAGCACCAAGACCAATACCTAAATTAAAGGTATTCAAATCGTCTTTATAATTTCCAGTTGTATTTAAAGGATCATTATTAGACTCGTTTTTCAATTTATTTTTAGCACTCACTAAAAGTCCGAATTCAGGACCAGCTTCTACATAAAAATTTGGAATAAAATTGTACTGGAACATCACAGGTACAGCTACATAATCTAATTGTCTTGCATATGAGATTCTATCGTTTGAAATTGGTGCTCTATAATCATATTTATCACCATATTGTGTATATAAAACCTCTGGCTGAATGCTGAAAGATTCTGCTACCGGAATCGTTGCAAATAAACCAGCATTAAAACCAATTTTAGATCCTTGATCTTCTAATGTACCATCTTTCGATAAAGAAGACACGTTCATACCACCTTTGATACCAAATCTTACATCTGATGAAGACATTGATTTTGTTGTTGTTGTTTGAGCGAATGCTAATGAACTTGCTGTAACCGCTAGTCCTAAAATTAACTTTTTCATAACTTTAAATTTTTAATATTTTACTTATTCTTATTTTAAATTTTGATTGTCTTTTTTTAATAAGACGTGTGGAGTCTTCCAAATACTTTGCCAAAAATTAATATTTGATGTTTCCTAAAAAATTAAAGCTACTCACATTTGTGAATAGCCTCGAATATATCTAACTAAAAACCAAATAATTGCAACAATAACAATTGACATATCATCAAAAGCTGCACATGATTTTAATCATGTATTTCTATTATTTTCAAAATCAAAATCCACTAAGTTCTTTATAAAAATCCAATGATTTTTTAATATTATCAGTATTACATTCATGATCAAAGACACAAGAACCTATTCCGGAAAGCAAAGAAAAGTTGATCTTTTCATCTGTATTTTTCTTATCATTTAATAATAGGTTGAAAATTTCTTCATCCTTAAAATCACTTAAGTTGATAAAACTGAAATATCTCTGAATATTTTCTACAATTAAATCTGAATCTTCTTTAGAAATCAAACTTTCGAGGTAAGAAAGATGGCTTTCGCAGATCATTCCCAGTGCAACCGCTTCACCGTGAAGGATGGGGTTTTGGTTCTGAAGACATAGACTTTCGATGGCATGACCAATTGTATGGCCGAAATTTAAAGTTTTTCTCACATTTTTCTCATGAAAATCGGCATTTACAACTTCCTGCTTTATCTCCATAGACTTTGCAATGAAAGATTCTACACCCAACACATCTACATCGTTTAATTGAATTAAATCTTCCCAGTGTTTTTTATCGGCAATCAAACCATGTTTTAGCATTTCTGCAAATCCGCTTTTCAATTCATTCGCCGGAAGCGTATCTAAAAATTTTGTATACACATAAATTTGTTCAGGGAAAGAAAATGTTCCCACCATATTTTTGTAATGCATCAAATCAATTCCTGTTTTTCCACCAATAGAAGCGTCACACATAGAAAGAAGAGTAGTAGGAATATTAATAAACTGAATTCCTCTTTTATAGGTAGAAGCTACAAAACCGCCCATATCTGTGATAACTCCGCCACCAAGATTGATGATCAAGGCTTTTCTATCGGCTTGCATCTCTGTTAAAATTTCCCATAAATGATTGGCAGTCTGAATGTTTTTCATCTCTTCACCAGGTTCCACTTCCAAAATTTCAAAACTAATTTCTGTTTCTAAATTTCCCAAAAGTATAGGAAGACAATATTCGTGAGTATTTTCATCTACTAAAATAAAAATTTTACTGAATGATTTTTCACTTAAAAATTGATTGATTTGCGAGAAATTTTCGTCTAATAAAGTAATCATCATATAATTTTTTGATAATTTAAAGCTGTACAAAGTTACAAAGTTATGATTCTTAATTTCTAACTCGTAACTAAATTACTATCTTTGCAAAAATATTTAGAATGAGCAGAGACAATAATAGTTCGGGGAGACCTAAAAAACCTAGATCTTCAACAAGAAATTCAGACAGTCCTCGTGCTTCAAAATCAGGAAATTCAGGATCAGACTCCTTTAAAAAGTCTTTTCCGAAAGCAGGTGAAAGAAATTCAGATTCTAGGAGAAATGGCGACAACAGTTACCAAGCCCGAATAGACAAGAAATTTTCAAAAACTGAACAAGAACCTTTTATTACCAGCTCAAGTGAAGATAAAAAGGCTTTCGGAAAATCAGCAACTAACAGCAGAGGAGGTAGCAGACCTAAAAGCTCTGACACCAGAGATAAATATGAAAGAGGCAGCCTGAAATATGGAAGAAGGCCAGGTGCAGAAAGAACTGATGAAGATAGAGATAAAGCAAGATCTTTCGTTCAGCAAAGAAGATTCAAAAAAGTAGAGCAAGATGTACATAAAGACACCATTCGTCTTAATAAGTATATCGCTAATTCTGGAATTTGCAGCAGGAGAGAGGCTGATGAGTTAATTACTCAAGGTTTGGTGGAAGTAAACGGAAAGGTGGTAAACGAAATGGGTTACCAAGTTCAAAAATCTGATAAAGTGGTATTTGACGGGCAAAATATTACTCCAGAAAAGCCAGTTTATGTACTTTTGAATAAACCAAAAGGATATATTTCTACTACTAAAGATGACAAAGCTAGAAAAACAGTAATGGATTTGGTTGCTAATGCTTCGCCATACAGAGTTTTCCCAGTCGGAAGATTAGATCGTTCAACAACCGGAGTTATTCTTTTGACAAATGATGGTCACATGACGAAAAAACTTACACATCCTTCTTTTGATGCCAAGAAAATTTATCATGTAACTTTAGATAAAAAGCTAACGAACGAAGACCTAAAACTTATTGCAGAAGGTATTCGTTTGGATGAAGGTATTGCAGAGGTAGATCAAATTTCATTTATCGAAGGTAAACCAAGAAATGAAGTAGGAATAGAGATTCATATTGGCTGGAATCGTGTTATCAGAAGGATTTTCCAAAGATTAGGATATGAAGTAGAAGCGTTGGATAGAGTAATGTTTGCGGGATTAACCAAGAAAAACATCAAAAGAGGCCACTGGAGAATTCTTACAGAATTGGAAGTGAATAATCTAAAAATGCTTTAGAAAAATTTTTTAGCTAAAATATAAACTGTCTCTTTGGAGACAGTTTTTTTTGTTTAAAAAAAATATTGCGCTTCACATAACGCTACTTTTTTTATAATTCATTGAATCAAAATTCAAAATAAGCAATTCAGATAAAAAATCAAAATATTTTTTATAAACTAATACATAGTTTTAACAAAAAAATAATCTATTTCAAGAATAAATACATTTCAGTTAAAAATGAATTAAAATGTATATAATATCATATTTCAAAACAAAATCTCAACAATATTATTAAGTAAAAATTATACTTCTAAGTAGTTATAAATGAGATTATACAACTGAAAAAGCATCCTCTTTTAAACCATAAGCTTATCATAAATTAAAAGCAATTAATATTATATACAATCTGAACTTAAAACATTGATTAACAGAACGTAAATTCAAATTAATTTTTTTTAATCCTTTTGAATATTTATATTTGTGATATTACGAAACTGCTAACATCCAACCATGATTTCAAATTTTATACACACCTACGTTTCTATAGATTGCGTTGTCTTTGGTTTTGACAACGAAAACAGACTCAACATTCTCTTGGTACAGAGGCATTTTGAAAATATTCCCGAAGAAAAACAGAGAAAACTCCCAGGAAGTCTCATCATGAACAACGAAGACGTAGACGATGCTGCACAACGCGTGCTTACTGAGCTTACAGGGATAAAAAAAATGGTCTTGAAACAGTTTAAATGTTTTGCAGATCCCAAAAGAGCCAATAAAAAAGATGTGCAGTGGATGGCTGAAGAATATAACCATCATATCGACAGAATTATTACAGTGGCTTATCTCTCATTATGTAAAATTAATAGAAAAATAAACTGCAGTAAATATGAAACTGTAGATTGGTTCCCAATAGATAAAGTTCCAGACTTGCCTTTTGATCATAATCAAATTATTAATGAATCTTTAATCGAAATCAGAAAATGGATAGAATCTGATTTCTCTATAATTTTTGAACTTTTACCAAAAAAATTTACCATCAGACAGCTATATCAGCTATACAGTGCAATTAGTGAAAAATATATCGATATTAAGAATTTTCACAAAAAAATATCTTCATTCAATTATATCATTCAGCTGGATGAGATTGAGACCAACGTAGCACATCGTGCAGCAAGATATTATAAGTTTGATCCAAAGATTTACAAAAAAAACAATACAAAACTCATCAAATAAATCGCATCCTAAAAATCATAATCATTTGAGACCATCTATCATTCGACACAACAGCCGAGCAGCTACATATTAATAAAAGGTTTTAAAAGCAAAATATACAAAAGCTTACGAAAGATAGAATATTTTTTTTCGGATTATCCAATTTTCAATCCAAAAATTACTTTTATGTAAAGATTTCATTATCTAAAAAATAAACTAATGTGACCTCCGAATCATTAATCTTTGCTTAAAACTGAATCATTTAGAAAGACCTACATTTGTGCATCTTAAAAGCATCAAAAAAAAGTCAAAAAAAAAAAGAAAAATGAAGGATATAAAGCTGATTGTAACAGATATGGACGGTACTTTTCTGAATTCTAAATACGAGGTAAGCCCAGATTTCCCACAAATTTATAAAGAACTAAAAAAAAGAAAAATCATATTCGTTCCTGCAAGTGGTAGGCAAATGTCTGGAATAACAAAATACTTCGGAGAAATTGAAAATGAAATAGGTTTCATTGCTGAAAACGGAGGTTACATAGTATACCAGAATAAAGAAATTTTCGCTGATAAGCTTCATCAAACTGCCATTGTAGAAATTATAAAAACCATAAGACAAATTCCTAATGCAAGAGCTGTTTTGAGTGCGAAAAACAGTTCTTATTACGAAAGTAGTGATCAGGATTTTATAGATTATTTCAGCAAATATTATATAAAAAATCAAAAAAAAGAAGACCTTACCAAACCTGTAGAAGATTCTGTATTTAAAATTGCAGTTTATCATCCTCTAAGTTCTGAAGATTTTCTATATCCTTCTTTGAAAAAATTTGAAAACGAAGACCTTGTAGTTGTAGTTTCTGGCAAAAACTGGCTAGACATTATGAACAAACACACCAACAAAGGTATTGCCATTGAGAAACTTCAAAAATCTCTTAATATTCTTCCCGAGCAAACCATGGCATTCGGAGACTATTTTAATGATATTGAAATGCTTAAAAATGCACATTATTCATTCGCCATGAAAAACGCACATCCATCAGTAAAAGAAGCTGCAAAATTTGAAGCTTGTTCTAATGACAGTTTTGGCGTTATGGAGACTATTAAAAACTATTTAAATCAGTTTTAAAAAAACAGTTCCAATTTTTTTTTGAGAATTTTCTTTTTCGGCTACTAAATTTATTTTCAAACATCGGCTAATTTTGTAAGCATATTTATAAAATAGAGATCACTCGACGTTTAGAACCAATATATCAAAAAATAGCCGATCCAATGAATTATAAAGAAGCAATTGAGGAAATCTCAACTACTTTAAATCACTCATTACCTTTAGTTTAATTTTTTAATAAAAATAATTATTAAATTTTTCTTTGCCAATACAAAAAAACTTTATATTTTTGCACCACTGAAAACAAAGATACTATCTGAGTTTTAGGGAGAGATGGCAGAGTGGTCGATTGCGATAGTCTTGAAAACTATTGACTGTAACAGGTCCGGGGGTTCGAATCCCTCTCTCTCCGCTGGTAGAGAAAATAAAAAACACCAAAAGCCTTTAAATAGTGATATTTAAAGGCTTTTTTGTGTTTATACGATATTAAAAAAATATCATTACGATACAAATAAAAAGTGAGTATCTAGGTGAATAGTAAGTTGTTTACAAAAACTGCAGAAAGCATTAGTAATAAAAATAAAATTATGAATACAAACTTAATTTTAGATTTAATTTTCAAAAAAAATCATAATAATATATCTGTAGAAATAGAAAGCTAGAGTATTGATTATTGAAATTATTTTTTTCTTTTTAAATTTAAGTTAAATACGATGATATCACCCCTTACTGAAATTTAAATTCAATATCTTTACTGCGTAAATTATTTGCATGCATATATCTTCGTTGAAAATTGCTACCTCTATAGCAGCAATTTGTTTCAGTACAGCCGTATTTTCACAAGAAAATTTTTCCGTAAGCGGTACTATAAAAGATCAAAAAAATGGTGAATTGCTCATTGGAGTAATCGTAAAAATTGCTGAAAACCCATCAATATCAGTTGTTGCCAATGAATATGGTTTTTATTCGCTTTCGCTTCCAAAAGGCTCTTACACTGTTATTATTTCTAATCCTGGTTTTAAAGATTTTCAGCAAAATATAATCGTTGAAAATGATCTAAAACAAAACATTCAGCTAGAGCAACAAAGTGAAGAAAAGACTTCTAATATTGATGAAGTGGTGATTGTTGCAGCAAAAAAAGACAAAAATCTTTCTTCTGCGCAAATGGGAACCGAAACATTGAGTATTAAACAAATAGACAAACTGCCAGTTTTGTTTGGTGAAAAAGATGTGATGAAAACCATTCAACTTTTGCCCGGAATTAAAAGCAATGGTGAAGGAAGCAGTGGTTTTTCTGTGAGAGGTGGTGCAATAGACCAAAACTTGATTTTATTAGATGAAGCTGCAGTTTACAATGCTTCACATTTGCTTGGTTTTTTCAGTACATTTAATAGTGATGCGCTAAAAGATGTGAGTATCATCAAAGGAAACAGTCCGGCACAATATGGCGGTAGACTTTCGTCTGTTTTGGATGTAAAAATGAAAGACGGCAACAACAAAGATTATAACGTGAATGGCGGAATTGGTTTAATCAGCAGTAGATTAAGCGTTGAAGGACCTATTCAAAAAGAAAAATCTTCATTTATTGTTTCGGGAAGAAGAACGTATGCAGATGTATTTTTAAAGGCAACGGATGATTTTAAAGATAGCAAGCTGTATTTCTATGATTTAAATTTAAAAGCCAATTATCAAATTAATGAAAACAACCGTTTGTATTTATCTGGATATTTTGGAAGAGATGTTTTAGGCTTGGGCGATACTTTTTCCACAGATTGGGGAAACACCACAGCAACGTTGCGTTGGAATAGTATTATCAGCAGTAAATTATTCTCCAACACCTCATTCATTTACAGCAATTACAATTACAATGTAAGTTTAAGCAGTAACAATAATACTTTCGGATTAGATTCTACAATTGAAGACTGGAATTTGAAACAAGATTTCTCTTGGTTTGCAGGAAATAAGCATTCTGTGAAATTTGGTTTACAGTCTATATACCACACGATTACACCTAGTAGTGCATCCGGAACCAGCGTAAGCAGTTTCCCGAGAAATCCTAGATATTCTTGGGAGAATGCTTTGTACATTAATGACGATTTCAAAGCGACAGAAAAACTAACGATTAATTATGGAGCGAGATTAGCAATGTTCAGTGTTTTGGGTGGCGACACTTTTAACACTTATGAAAACGGAACTATCATCGGTTCTGAATTTTTGGAAAAAGGGAAATTCGGGAAAACCTACGTTAATCTTGAACCGCGAATCACTGCAAATTACAGAATCAATGAAGTCAGCAGCGTGAAAGGTGGCTATTCTAGAAACACACAAAACTTACATTTATTAAGCAATAGCGGAAGCGGAAACCCAACCGACCAATGGATTGGAAGCAGCTACACTGTGAAACCTGAAATTGCAGACCAAATAAGTGCCGGCTACAGCCGAAATTTCAACAATAATAATTATGAAGTGAATGCTGAGATATACTACAAATCAATGCAGAATCAAATTGATTATAAAAACGGAGCGCAAATTTCATTCGATACTGCTGCAGATGTTGAAAGCGAATTATTATTCGGAAAAGGAAGAGCTTACGGTTTAGAATTAATTGCTAAAAAGAAAAGCGGAAAACTAACCGGTTGGATTTCTTACACCTTATCAAAAACCGAAAGAAAAATCAACGGAATCAACGATAATGAATGGTATGACGCAAGACAAGATAAAACACACGACCTATCTGTAGTAGCTACTTATCAGCTGAATCCACAGTGGTCTTTTTCAGGATTATTCCTTTATAGTACTGGGAATGCGGTCACTTTCCCAACAGGAAAATATGAATTGAACGGAGAAACTGTTTTTCAATACAGCAACAGAAATGCTGATAGAATGCCAGCGTACCACAGAATGGATGTGAGTGCAACGTATGAACCAACGTCTAGTAAGCGTTTTAAAGGTTCTTGGTCTTTTGGAGTTTACAATGTTTACGGAAGGCAAAATGCATACACAATTACATTTGAAGATAACCCAAATAATCCAGGAACAACCAGAGCGATGCAAACTTCACTCTTCCGTTGGGTTCCGAATATTACTTATAACTTCAAATTTTAATATAGCTAACTATGAAAAATATATTTTCAATTATATTATCCCTGTTTTTAGTGATTTCTTGCGAAAAAGAAATCAACCTTGATTTGGAAGATCAAAGTGGAAACATAGTGATAGAAGCCAACATTACAGATCAAGCTGGTCCTTATTACGTTAAAATAACAAAAACGGTCGCTTTTACCCAAGCCAATCAATATCCATCCATTGAGAATGCACAAGTAGTTTTGAGCGATAATACCGGACAAACCGAAACATTACAATACGTAGGAAACGGAAGATATAAAACTTCAACTTTTATTGGCCAATCTGGGAGAACCTATACTCTAAAAATTCAAGCAGAAGGGAAACAATATACTTCAACAAGTAAAATGCCTGAAGCGGTTTCTTTTGATAATTTGGAGCAAGACTCATTTGTAGTAGGTGGCGAAACCAGTTATACACTTTTACCTGTTTTTACAGATCCACAGACATTAGGAAATCGTTATCTTTTCACTTACACGATTAATAACAATCCCAAAAAATATTTCTCTGAATTTTCTGATAATGTTAACAACGGATTGCCCAACCAAAGACCTTTAATATTACCAAATGACAATGGCGATGAGCCAGATAATATAAAAGTGGTGGTGGGAGATACCGTTCATGTAGAAATGCAATGCATAGATGATAAAGTTTATTTATTTTATGCTGCTTTATTACAACTTTCTGGTGGCGGTCCGGGAGGCGGAGTTACTCCAGCCAATCCTCCGAGTAATATTAGTAATGGAGCTTTAGGTTATTTTTCTGCACATACAGTAAGAACGAGAAATATAGTAATCAATTAGGTTTATACAGGGAGATTAAGTCTTGTTCCACGAGAAAACAACAGTAATAGAAAATAGTTTTTTCACAACAACAGCTCCCGAGGATTAAACAATTATTGTGATTTTTATCTGATAAAATTGTTTTTAAATCAATTAACTTTTTGTACTGTTTTATAAAATTAAAAAGACTTTTCTTGAACTGAAAAGTCTTTTTAATTTTATAAATATTGCTTTTAGTAAAGAAAAAAATGGAAAAATCTCTATTAAATAATAATTGAAAAATCCCAAAATTTGAATTTTATCCTTCAGATTTTGAGTCTCTCGTTAAGTTTTCAATTTGAGTGATTACATCATCAATATCAAAAGGTTTACTTATAAATACATCTGCATTGCAAGATTTTACAACATCATCGTTTTTAGCATGTGCGCTAATAATCATAACTGGAACCGTAGCAGATTGAGGGTCGTTCTTCGTTTGATTGCAAACATCAGTACCCAAACCATCTGGCATCATGACATCAAAAATAAATAAGTCTGGAACAATAGATTTATCTCTCTCCGTAAATGCGGAAATAGTTGAAAATGAACGAACGTCATAGTTTTCAAATGATAATAACAATTGTAAAGCATCTCTGATGCCTGTATCGTCTTCAAGTATATAGATAGTTTTCATATCCGTGGTTAAGCAAATCAGAAGCCAAAATTATTCTACATTAAAATTATTTTTAATCTTAAAACAATTAAATTACTTTTTCATCTTTTAGATGTATAGCAAGCTGAAAAAGAGTTTTCGCTTTGTATAGTTTTCTAAGGCTGCTTAGTCTTTTTTCCACTAGACTCTCACTCATAACTATGGAATGATGCAAATTTAATTGACCTCTTATTTCATTTACTTTAAAGCCTTCAACGAGGTATTTGATGATGAGTTGATCTCTTTTTTCCATTTTTAAATATACTATTTTTTTTAATTGTTAAAATTTAAATTAAAGCAAAAAATATTATTTTCGTTATGCAAAGAATTTTAAATCTCTATAAAAACTAAACTACAATTGCTCTTATCAATTGAATTTGGTAATTCATGATTCTTCATGCATTGGTAGCGTTAACCAAAACGTACTACCGTAGCCTTTTGTACTATTTACACCAATTTCTCCACCATGCCGTTTTATAATTTCTGCTGAAATATACAATCCTAAGCCTAAACCAGAATATTGTTTTTCTTCATAATGTGCTCTAAAATAACGTTCAAACAAGAGAGGCTGTATTTCTTCATCAATTCCATCTCCAAAATCTGTTACGCCAATTTTCATTGAATCACCAATTTTCTCTATCGTCAAAAAAATCTCTTTACAATGTGGGGCATATTTCAATGCATTATTAAGAAAATTGGCAACTACTTGATAAATACGATCTTCATCTGCAATCACTTTCGCCTGTAAATCTCCAATTATTTTTATTTGGTGGGTTTCTGCAAGCCTAAGAGATTCGCAACAGGCATCGAGCATTTCAGATATAATAAAGTTGGTTTTTACGAGTTCCATTTTTCCGCCGCTCAGTCTATTTAGATTAAGAAGATCATCTACCAGTATTGTAAGTTTATCAATACTCTTCACAGATTGCTCAATCAATCTAGGAATCTTGTCGTGATTAGGTCGATTTTTTAACCTATCTAAAAGTTGTATGCTGGCTTTTAAACTTGTAATAGGAGTTTTCAACTCATGACTTGCAATGCTTAAAAAATCATCTTTTTGAGTTTCGTAATTTTTGCGTTTTGTAATATCAGATGTCACGCAATTCATATAGGCGGGTTTCCCTTCAGAATCGTAACTTGTTAATCCAGAAGCATTCATCCAGTGAAAAGAGCCATCCGGCCATTGTATTAAATATTCAGCATTATAAGGAACTGCATTTTCAATAGAATCATTTACTTTCGCAGTCACTATATTTCTATATTCCGGAACAATAGATTCCAACAAATCTTCAAAGTTGAACAAATCATTTTTTAAACGACCATAATTGTTTTTGCATACTTCAGAGCAAATCATTTTACCTGTAACAAGATCAAGGGTATAAGTTCCTAGTTGCCCGGCTTTTAAAGCCATTTCATATTGTTGATTAAGAGTTTCCAGCTCTTGTTTTTTATTTATTTGGTCTGTTACCTCGTTAGCGATTACAATGATTGAAGTAGTGTTTCCATTTTCATCTTTTAGGGGCTCATAAATAAAGTCAAACCATGCATCATACAGATTTCCGTTATTTTCAAGTTTTGTTTTTGCTGTATTTCCCACGTAAGGCGTTCCTGTTTTTAGCACATCAGCAAGAATATTAAGGTATGGATGCCCTTTCAATTCAAGTAGAGCTTCTGCAAGAGGTTTACCTATAACGTCTTTATTTTTTCTCCATAGTTTGAGAATCATTTCGTTGGCTGTTTCTATAATCAATTCTTCGCCACTTAAAATTCCGAAAGCTACAGGGGCATTTTTTATAAAAGATTTTAAACGTAACTCGCTGTTTTCAAGCTTTTCAATAGTATCTAAGGAAGAAAGTCTAAGTTCAATTTGATCCATTGCCGTTTTTGCCAACCCCTCAAGAATTTGTTTCTCTTGCGCAGAAAATAATCTTGTTTTTTGATCTATGATACACAAAGTTCCTATTAAATGTCCGTCATGTGTAATCAAAGGAGCACCTGCATAAAACCTTAGTCCAAAATCACCTATTACATTAGGATTTGTCATTAAACAAGGTTCTTTCAATGCATCTTCAAAAACAGTAACATTTTGGTTCAATACCGCCAAGGAACACAAACTTTTACCACGGTTGGTTTTTTTTGCACTTCCCATTCCTATATTTGCCTTAAAAAAAACTGATTCTGAATCTACAAGAGAAATCAACGCTATAGGAACATTAAAAATCTGGGTTGCCAGTTTAGCTATACCATTAAAACTATCTTCAGAAGGTGTATCCGTAATTTTATATCTTTGTAGAGCTTGCAGCCTCTCGTTTTCATTCTCGGGTATTATATTTAATCCAAAGGTATTTTCAATCATGTAGAACAATATTAAAAGCGGGTAAAGTTAAGGATATTTGATTACCAAACAACGCGTTATGCATTAATAGAGTAGGATTTGATTCGTCTAAAAAAATCGGAACACAAAATACCACAATCTATCTGCAAAGTTTCTGATAAAACAATAGGTTTTAAATTACAAAGGCAAATGTGGTCCCACAGAAGATGTTTTGAACTTATCTTGATATTAATAAACTAGAAACAACCAAGCAAGAAGTACAAAAGTAAAACTATTTACAGATATTCTATTAAGCCATCAATAGTAGTTGAACCAAACACAATCACATAATTGCACTAGTTGGTTAAATATTTTAATATATTTTAGATTTAAATTTAAATATATTCTGTCAATAAAGTTTTCATGTTTAAAATTTAAATTTAATAACAAAAAAAGCAGAATACAGTAATTTCAAGGAAGTAATATGTTTATTAAATCTATTACAATAATCAATCTATTTTAAATTAAATTTATAGATAATCGATTATAACAAAATTAATCGAAATATATGTGAACTTAACTGCTAAATCAATTTTTTTTTGGAGATTACAAAATTTTGCTTAATTTTAAGAAAAAAATACAAAGATGAAAAAAATCGAATTCTTATCAGAATCTGGTCTCGAGCTGGGTAATGTTTCAATTGGTGGTATCAACATTTCCGAGATAGAAAATTTCTTAGAAAGCATTTATAATGAAAGCTTTGAATATATTTGCCTCTATTATGACGAAGAAAATAAAATACTTTGCCTAGAGGAAGAAAGAGGTGTAATATTTCCGCAATATGGTCACTTCATTACCCTTATTACAGAAAGTAAATACAAACACTGCTTTGATTTCGCTTAAACAGAAGCTAAAAAAAATAAAAAAACGGTACATTAAAAGTACCGTTTTTGTTTTACCAATTTTTATCAACCATAAAAATCAACTGAGTCATCACAACTGCCCCCATAAGGAGTTCACGCTTATTTACTTTATCTAAAGTATCTTCGGTAGAGTGGTGATAATCAAAGTATCTTTGGGTATCTACCACCATTTCAGCTAAAGGAATATCTAGTTTTTTTAGAGGTAAAACATCCTGTATAGCTTCAGTTTGATCAAAATCATAAACGCCATAAGGTAGAAAATAGTTTTTCCATTCAAAAATCAGTCTTCTTCTCTGGGGCGACATATCTAGTCTGAAACCTCGTGGCGAATAACCGCCCGAATCT
Source organism: Chryseobacterium piscicola (assembly GCF_900156685.1). Classification (GTDB taxonomy): domain Bacteria; phylum Bacteroidota; class Bacteroidia; order Flavobacteriales; family Weeksellaceae; genus Chryseobacterium; species Chryseobacterium piscicola. The sequence continues at coordinate 115,179 of NZ_FTOJ01000003.1, read as the reverse complement.
GAGCCTAATGCTAAAATATGCTTTTCTTCCTTTTTCTTCACATAAGCTGCGTACATATCCCGCCCTTGTCCGCCATTTTCACTATTGGCATATAAAATTACTCGAATGGTATGATTATTCTCTAAACCTAAAGCCTTAAAAGCCCTCAAAACTTCAATACATTGTACTACACCAGTACCGTCATCGTGAGCACCTTCCGCAAAATCCCAAGAATCTAATTGTGCACCTAGCAAAATTATTTTCCCGTCTTTTTTTCCGGGAATTTCGGCAATAATATTTTGATTCACCGTTTCGCCTTTGGATTGCGCAGACATATTGAGTTTCGCCTTCACAGTTTGTTTAGACAAAAGTTTTTCTAGTTCATCAGCAGATTTTGCCCCAATAGTTATAGCAGGAATTCTTGCTTTGTCATCCGGTTCATACACAATCATTTTCGCATGAGGAACATCATCAATTGCTGTTGTAAGTGATCTTATAATTAATGCTTTAGCACCTTTTTGGCCAATAACTGAAGCTGCCAGAAGTTTATTTTTGGCTGCACTCAAGTAGGCATCAACAGGATTTACATACGTTTGGTCCATAGGGTAATTCACAAAAATAATTTTGTCTTTTACATCAGCAGAAATCAATTTATTTAAATCTTTCACATCATTAATCATCATGATATCTGCAATCATATCTTTACCATCTGTACCTTCAGAATTTCCAAAAGACAGCATTTTAATTGATTTCCAATCGCCGTTTGCTGCTTTTATCTGCAAATATTCTCTACCCCGAATCCAAACGGGAACCTTTACATCTTGTCTCCAAACTTTCTCTGCACCAGCTTCCTTAAGGTTTTTTTCTGCCCAATCTGCAGCTTTGGCATAACCGACTGTCCCGCTAAATCTTGCACCTACACTTTTGGTTAATTCCCCTAAGTTATTATAAGCCGTACTGTTAATTAATATTTCATCAGAAATTTTTTTGAATTCTTCATGATAATTAAATTTTTCTGCAGCCGTTTTTGGCTTCTTAACAGGTTTTTTCTGGGAAAATAAAAATCCACCCAGAAAGAGTGGAATTATAATGAGTATTTTTTTCATTTTAAAACTGCCCGAATCTTTTCAGAGCATAAATTTAATTAAAAAATAAAATAGTTACTGCTTCATGTCATACATTAACAAAGCTGTAACTAATTTTGGCTCTATAAAAGTACATTTTGGTGGCATTCTTAATTTTAAATCAGAAATTTTAATCATATCATTAAAACTTACAGGGAAAATTCCAAATCCTACTTTTCCTTCTCCATTATCTACTTTTTCTTTCAAAAGACTGATTCCTGTAAGGTTGGATGAGCCTTTTACATAAGAGATTTTATCTGAACTGTCAGAGTTTTTGATGTCTAAAATATCGTTGAAAATATATTTATCTATAAGATGATGATCTAGATTATCTAACGACATCTCTTGCGAACGAAGATCATGTCTTACATGAAGGGAATAATATTTACCATCTAGATACATAGAAATATGAAACTTTTGCGACGGGTAATAGGGGGTTTCTCCTTTCTCATGAATCAAAAAATATTTTTCTATTTTCTTTAAAAAATCTTCTGTAGAGAGCCCGTTTAAATCAGTCACTACACGGTTATAATCGTGAATTTTTATTGATTGGTTGGAGACAATGAAGCTATAAACAAAATTATAAGCTTCAGTACCGCTATGTCTTTTGTTTTTCTCTTTATGACGTTGTGCATATAAGGCGGTAGAGCCAATTCTATGATGCCCGTCGGCAATGTAAAAAGATTCAATTTGATCAATAACTTCTTTAAATTGTTGAAGTTTTAATCGATTATCAATTCTCCAAATTTTATGTCGGATTCCGATGGTATCAACATGATTAAAAATAGGGACATTTTTCTCTTCATGATTCATCAAAAGCTCAATTTTGGGGCTAGATTGATAGGTTAACAACACGGGTTCTGCCTGTAAATTTACTTTATCTAAATAATGGGCGAGTTTCTCTTTTTTCTGAGGAATCGTGCTTTCATGTCTTTTGATTTTTCCGTTCAAGAAATCTTCTATGCTTGCAAGCCCCATCAAACCTCTATACACCTGTTTGTTTGGGTAAATCTGCTCATACAAATAGAAAGAAGAACTGTCTTGTATCAATATATTTTCTTCTACAAGCTCTTCAAAAGTGGTGCGTATTTTCCTTAAATTCCTATCTACGTCTTTAGATTTGCTCACCACATAAGGCTTTATCATATTGATATATGTATTTTCTTTCTGAGCCTTTTCTGTAATCTGAGCCTGAGTAAAGTTGTCTAAAGGATGTGTAGGGAAGGTCGACTCATGATCTTTATGAGGTCTTATTCCGCGGAATGGTCTAAAAACAGGCATATTTTATAATATAGTTTGGTTGATTTTAATAATTTGCTCTGCAAGCTCAATCCCAATTTTTTCTTGTGCATCAATCGTATTTCCACCAATATGTGGCGAAAGTGAAAGATTAGAATTCATTAAAAGGATTAATTCTGGGTTGGGTTCTGTTTCAAAAACATCTAAAGCTGCACCAGCAACTTTTCCATTTTCTATAAAATCGAGTAGTGCAACTTCATTCAGAACGCCCCCTCTTGCAGTATTTACGATATAAACTCCATCTTTCATTTTCTCAAATTGAGGAGTATCTATGATGTATTCTGTTGTTTTGGGTGTGTTTATGCTAATGAAATCTGTATTTCTTAGAAATTCATCAGAATTGTTGGTTGAAGTAATTTCAAAGCTTAAATTCTGTCCGTCAAAAAATTCTAATTTCAAGATTTCAGTTTTGGGTTTCCTTGTAAGAACTTTAATTTTCATACCTAAAGAAATTCCAATTTTCACTACTTCTTGCCCAATACTTCCAAAACCGATAACACCCAACGTTTTGCCAGAAAGTTCATAAGCATTATTGAAAGATTTTTTCATAGCATTAAAATGAGTTTCTCCTTCCAAAGGCATCAATCTATTGGATTCGTGAAGAAATCTCGCTAATGAAAAAAAATGTCCGAAAACAAGCTCTGCAACAGATTTTGATGAAGCAGTAGGTGTGTTAATTACGTAAAGACCTTTTTCTATAGCATATTCTACATCTATATTATCCATACCAATACCACCTCTTCCCACAATTTTCAAACTCGGACAGGCATCAATAAGATCTTTTCGCACTTTGGTAGCACTTCTTACAAGAAGTACATTGACCTTGTTTTCGTTGATGAAATTAGCAAGATGATCTTGAGCAACTCTATGCTCCAAAATTTCAAAACCTGCATTTTTAAGTGCTGTTTCTCCACTTTTTGAAATTCCGTCGTTGGCTAAAATTTTCATACTCATTTTTATTTTATTCAATATCAGATAGTAAAGAAGAGATTATCCTCTGTTAAGATTTGACATTTTACCTTAAATTGTGATAAATTTTGGGTTGTCTAATATATGTTAATTTATTGAATTCATCACATCTACCAAAACCTGCACACTTTCAATAGGTAATGCATTATAGATACTTGCACGATACCCCCCTAAACTACGGTGACCATTAAGTCCGCTTATACCAGCAGATTTCCATGCTGCATCAAATTGTTCTTTCTTAGAATCATCAATTAACTTAAATGAAACATTCATCAAAGAGCGATCTTCTTCATGGCAATAGGTTTCAAATAAAGGATGATTATCTATAGCGTCATACAAAAGTTTTGCTTTTGTAATATTTCTTTCTTCTGCAGCCGCAATTCCTCCGTTGTTTTCTAAATGCTGCAGCGTTAGTAAAGTTGCAAAAATTGGGAAAACTGGTGGCGTATTGTACATTGATTCTTTAGAAATATGCTGAGAATAATCTAGGATTGAAAACATATTTTCTCTTCCTGTATTTCCTAAAATTTCTTTTTTAATTACAACCAAAGTTACTCCAGCAGGTCCCATATTTTTCTGAGCTCCAGCATATATCAAATCAAATTTTGAGAAATCAAGTTGTCTTGAGAAAATATCTGAACTCATGTCGCAAACCATCAAAGTATCTACTTTAGGAAATTCTTTTATCTGCGTTCCGTAAATTGTATTATTTGATGTACAATGGAAATAATCATATTCTGAACCTACTTTATAATCTTTTGGAATGTAAGAGTAATTATCTTCTTTTGAAGAACCAACTACATCCACTTCTCCTACTTTTTTAGCTTCTTTAATAGCTCCTGCGGCCCAAACGCCAGTATCCAAGTAAGCTGCTTTACCGCCAACTTTTAGAATATTATAAGGCACCATTGCAAACTGCAAACTTGCTCCACCACCAAGATAAAGCACTTCATAATCATCTCCAAGATTCATTAATCGCTTTACAATTGCTCGTGCTTCATCCATTACAGCAACAAAATCTTTACTTCTGTGAGAAATTTCAAGAAGAGATAAACCGATACCGTTGAAATCTAAAATGGCTTCTGCTGATTTTTGAAAAACTTCTTGAGGTAAGATACATGGTCCTGCGCTGAAGTTGTGCTTTTTACTCATAATTTTAAAGTTTTTTTTTTGCAGAGATTACACTGCTTTTTATTTATAAGAGTTTATTTTATTTTAAAAATTTAAAGATAAAAAAAAACCGCCTCATTTCAAGTGAGACGGCAGATTTTATTCGCCATGAAGGAATGCTTTCTTATTAAGTAATGTTTCTTCACTTTCTACGTGATCTTCATCTGGCACACAACAGTCTACAGGGCAAACTGCGGCACATTGAGGCTCTTCGTGAAAACCTTTACACTCTGTACATTTATCTGTTACAATAAAATACACATCGTCACTTACGGGTTCTTGAGGCGAATCCGCATCAATCGTAAGACCAGAATGCATGGTCACTTTTCCTCTGAGTTCAGTACCTTCAGATGCTTTCCAATCTACTGCTCCCTCATATATTGCATTGTTGGGACATTCTGGTTCGCAGGCACCGCAATTAATGCATTCATCAGTTATTTTAATAGCCATCGCTAATTTTTTTTAAATTTGTACAAAATTACGAAATATTCCCAAATTTAAACGAATTATGAATGTTGAACACAAAGTTTTAGAACTTGTCCAATTAAGTGACTTAATAAAAACATATTTAACAAAAAATTCTGAAGATTTCAACGAAAATGATTTAGAATTGGAACAAACCCTAAGAAAATCAGAAATTGAAAACCCTTGGTTTACTTTAGAAAATCAAAAAAAGGCACTAGAACAATGGGTTTCGGTTTTAAATTATCCCCAGATTACGGAATGGCTGAGCCAATATTCTGAAAACAAAGTTCAAAAAAGAGTAGGTTTGATACTTGCCGGAAATATTCCTATGGTAGGTTTTCATGATGTAATTTCTGTGATATTGAGCAATCACATTCCAGTGATTAAATTATCATCTAAAGACAAAACACTACTTCCTTTTTTACTTAAAAAATGGAATGAAATCTCCAACGGAAATCTTCAATACGAAATTGTAGAGCGACTTGAAAATTTCGATGCGGTAATTGCCACCGGAAGTAACAATACGGCACGTTATCTTGAATATTATTTTAGAAAGCAACGTTCAATAATTCGCAAAAACAGAACTTCTGTAGCCATAATTTCAGGAAATGAAACTAATGAAGAGCTAGCATTTTTAGCTAAAGATATTTTTCAGTATTTTGGTTTAGGATGCAGAAATGTAACCCGTCTTTTTTTACCAAAAGATTATTTAATTGACAAAATTTTTGAAAATTTCATCAATTATCAAGACATTATAAATCATAATAAATATGCTAATAATTATGATTACAATAGGGCAGTATATCTATTAAATCAAGATCAATTTTGGGATAATAATTTTATAATGTTGAAAGAAGATGAAAAGCTATTCAGCCCGCTTTCTGTGATTAACTTCAGCAGATATGATAATTTGGATGACGTGAAAAATTTTCTTGTTCAAAATGAAGAAAACATTCAATGTGTAGTCTCTCAAACTGAAGGTTTTGAAAACTCAGTTGCCTTTGGCGAAGCGCAAAATCCTAGTTTAGATACTTATGCTGATAATGTAGATACGATGAAGTTTCTCTCGGAAATCTAATTATAGAATAGTTTGTCGTCTTTTCATTATTTTTTTCTCACAGACATCAGAAAACACCTAAGTTGTTGAAAGAAAATAAATTAAATTCAAATCTAAACTATTAAAAGACAAAACTTTACGAATCTAATTTTTGGAAATTTTTGCAATAGTTTTGAAAATTCGGAAAAATATTTTTTTTATTTTCTTTCAAAAAAAGTAAAAAACAAGTTATAAAGATGTGATTAAAAAACTATATCGAGGCATTAGTTCCTAAAGAAATAGAGACGAATACAACACATTATCAAACAGTTAAACAACATAATGCTTCAAGATTCTGAAGCATTAATTTGTGTTTTTAGTGAGAAAAAAAGTACAGGGAAAATCTAAAAGTTAACATAATATAAATTATAGGACATTATAGAATTGAGTATTATAGCTCTAAATAATCCCGAAAACTAAGTTTGTCAATTTGTGATTTCTTACTTACATTCGCTAAACCAATATTAAAGAAATCTTCTACAATGAAAAAATTAATAATTACAGGTATTTTAGGCATTCTCGTTTTTAGTTGCAAAAAACAAGAAAAACAAGAAAATAATACTGTGAAAAAAGACACTACAGAAATTGCAAATCAACCAATTGATACGCTAGGTGCAAAAAATTTCTGCTACATGAAAGTTATTGGCAAAGACACAATTGTGGCTAATTTTGACGACAACTTGGGGACAATTACCGGAAAATTAATGTATAAAAATCATGAAAAAGACAGCTCAAAAGGCAATGTTTCAGGATTTAGATCTGGTGATACCTTAAAACTGACTTATGAATTTACTGCTGAAGGAACAACCAGTAAAAGAGATATTTACTTTTTGCAAAAAGATAATTCACTTTTTGAAGGTATAGGAAATCAAAAAGATAATGCAGGGCAAATGATTTACGAAAACGAAAAGAAAATTTCTTACCCAGAAAATCAAAAATTGGAAACAGCGAATTGCGAAAAAATAAATGAGATTTTAAAATAACAAAACAGGCAAATGGCTGTTTTGTTATTTTAAAAAAAAATCTTTCAATCTTTTAGTAAATTCTTCTACAACATAGTTTTTTGTATTCCAAGATGTTATTATACGAATCGCTGATTTTTCTTCATCAATTTTTTGCCATACATAAAATTCAAAATTTTCTGAAAGTTTCTGAATAATAGTATTTTCAAGAATCGGAAATATTTGGTTGGTTGATGTATCGCTTAGAAATTGAATCCCATTTTCAGTCATTACTTTTTTGATTTTCATCGCTTGAATGTTGGCATTTTCACCTAGCTCGAAATATAAATTATCTTTAAAAAGTTCCAGGAACTGTATACCCAAAAGTCTTCCTTTCGCCAAAAGGGCTCCTTTTTGTTTAATGTTAAATGCAAAATCTTGTTGTAAATCCGGATTATTAATTACAATCCCCTCACCTATTAAAGCTCCATTCTTTGTGCCACCAATATAAAATACATCCGTTAAATCAGCAATTTGATCAAATTTCAAGTCATTAATTTCCGAAGTTAAAGCTTGTGCTAGTCTTGCTCCATCCATAAAAAGATAGAGATTATTATCTTTACAAAATTTAGAAAGTAATTGTAATTCTTCAGCTTTATAAATTGTACCCAATTCTGTTGAATTGGAGATATAAACCAATTTTGGCATTACCTGATGCGGAATATTTTTATGATTTTCAAGAATCTGAACAATATCTGAAGGACGAAGTTTCCCATCAGCAGTTTCTACCCCTAAAATTTTATGTCCTGTAGCCTCAATCGCACCAGTTTCGTTGTTGAGAATATGTCCTGTGGTTGCTGCAATAACCGCTTGATAAGGTTTTAGTATAGATGAAATTACAATTAAGTTAGCCTGAGTTCCACCAGAAACAAAATAAATTTCAGATTTTTCAGAGTTCAATTTTTTTTTTATAATTTCTTTCGCTTTTAATGAATAAAAATCTTCACCATATCCTGGTTGCTGATCTTCATTATAATTCACTAATGCTTGTAAAATATCAGGATGAGCCCCTTCAGAATAGTCGTTTTTAAAAGAGATTTTCATGAAGTAAAGATAAAATTTAATTACAAATTTTTATTCATAAAATATTATTTTGTTAGATTTGTACCTATAAGTTTCTAACATTTTGAAAACAACACTTACCGAAGAGAATTATTTAAAAGCATTATTCCATCTCGTTAATGATAATAATAATGTAACAATCAACGAACTGAGTAAATTTTTGAATGTAAAAATGCCCAGTACAAACAATATGATGAAGAAATTTGCAGAGAAAAAATGGGTCATCTATGAAACTTACAAACCTCTTACCGTAACTTCTTCTGGAATGCGTGAAGCTTCACTTGTTGTAAGAAAGCACCGTCTTACAGAGATGTTTTTGGTAGAAAAAATGAATTTCGGGTGGGAAAATGTACACGAAATTGCAGAACAACTAGAGCACCTACATTCTCAAATCTTTTTTGATAAAATGGATGAAATTCTGAATTATCCTAAATACGATCCTCATGGCGAGCCAATTCCAGATAAACAAGGAAACATTATCGCACAGGATTTACTTCAGTTATCTAATTGCTCAGTGGGCGATAAAGTTATTTTCACATCACTTACTTTGTCTGATGATGGTTTCCTTACGTATCTTACCGGAAAGAATTTATTGCTGAATACTGAAATTTCAGTCTTAAAAATTGAAAATTTCGACAAGTCTATGACAATAGAAATTAATAATTCTAAAGAAATTTTAAGCAGGCAAGCAACCGAGAAAATTTTGGTGAAAAAATAAGGCTATCTTTTTCACTCATTACTCCTATTCTATTTTTTTATGATATACAATTCCAAGCTTAGTTAGGGTTGCTATTTGGACCTATTTGTATAACGGTTGTTTTTTTTTCTGACTATGAATTTTTATTAATTCAAAGATTTTTTGGTTGATGAAGCTTATCTTTGCAGTCTGAAAATTATTTAAAAATGAAAAATATTTGTTCGAAAATTTTGCTTTTAGCATTTATCGCAAGTTCAGCCTACTCTTATGCGTGGGGACTTACGGGTCATCGTATCATTGCAGAGATTGCAGAAAATCACCTATCTGGTAAAGCTAGAAGAGAAATAAAAAAAATGATGGGAGAAGAGCGTTTGGCCTATTGGGCAAACTGGCCAGACTTTATAAAATCTGACACCACCGAAACTTGGAAGCAAACTTCAGTTTGGCATTATGTAAACATTGATCCTCAAACAGATTTCACTGCATTTGAGAAGAATTTGAAAACGCAGTCTGGAGCTAGTCTATACAGCCAAATAAAAACTTTATCTGCACAAATTAAAGATGAAAAAACTCCTGAAAAAGACAGAAAAATAGCGTTGATTTTTCTTATTCACATGATGGGAGATTTGTCTCAACCAATGCATACCGGAAGATCAGAAGATTTGGGTGGAAACAAAATTAATGTTACTTATTTCGGAGAAAAAACCAATCTTCACTCTGTTTGGGATGGCAAGTTGGTTGATTCTCAAAAATACAGTTATACAGAGTATGCTAAACTTTTGGATATTAAAACCAAAGATGAAGTAAAACAAATTCAATCTGGAACATTAGAAAACTGGTTGTACGATTCTCACCAAATTGCCAACAAAATTTATGCGCAAACTCCCAATGACTCAAAATTGTCTTACGATTACCAGTACAAATTTAACGGTACAATGGAAACACAACTTCTAAACGGTGGTTTGAGATTGGCGAAATTGTTGAATGATTTGTTCTAAAAATGATTTGTAACACTTTCTTACATTAAATTATAAAGCGGAACTTTGGTTTCGCTTTTTTTTATGTTTTCCTAAAATTCAAGGAAAACTTATTAAATAAGTTTTATAATTTACAACTTATTTTCCAATCGGTTTAAATTAAATTAAAATAAAATCAAAACCAGTGTAACCTTTTTGGTTTCTTATACGTATAATATAATACTAACTCTTTTTTGAGGAAAAATAAATGAGACAACTAAAAATAACCAAGCAGGTTACCAACAGGGAAACCGCTTCATTAGACAAGTATTTGCAGGAAATTGGTAAAGTTGAACTAATTACCGCAGACGAAGAAGTAGATTTGGCACAAAAAATCCGCGCCGGCGATAGAGTCGCTTTGGAAAAGCTAATCAAAGCCAATCTTCGTTTCGTAGTTTCAGTTTCTAAACAATACCAAAACCAAGGTCTTTCTTTGCCCGATTTAATTAATGAAGGTAATTTAGGATTGATGAAAGCAGCAAAAAGATATGACGAAACCAGAGGTTTTAAATTTATATCTTATGCAGTTTGGTGGATCCGTCAGTCGATTTTACAAGCTTTGGCAGAGCAGTCGAGAATTGTAAGATTGCCATTGAACAAAATCGGTTCGATCAATAAAATCAACAAAGCCTACGCACACCTTGAGCAAGAAAATGAAAGACCACCTTCTCCGGAAGAATTGGCTGAAGTTTTGGATATGAGCGAGGAAGACATCAAAGAATCAATGAAAAACTCCGGAAGACACCTGTCTATGGATGCGCCTTTGGTAGAAGGTGAAGATTCTAACTTGTATGACGTTTTGCGTTCTGGAGAATCTCCAAGCCCAGATAAAGATTTGATGCTTGAGTCTCTTCAAATTGAAATTGAAAGAGCTTTGAATACATTAACACCGAGAGAGGCTGACTTGGTAAGATTGTATTTCGGATTAAATGGAAAACACCCAATGACTTTAGAAGAAATCGGAGAGACTTTTGATCTTACAAGAGAAAGAGTTCGCCAGATTAAAGAAAAAGCAATTAAAAGACTGAAACACAATACTAGAAGTAAGATTTTGAAATCTTATTTAGGTAAATAATTTTAGTTGAAAAAACTAATAAGCGGAGTTTGATTTTTCAGGCTCCGTTTTTTTTTTACAAAGCAAAATCATCATTCTCTAATTCTCTGAAAACACTTTTGTATTATGCGTTGGAAATCATCTGGTTAACTTTAAAAATTCTTGGAAGACTTTAAAATTAATGAGTTTTTAAAATGATTTGAAATAACTAATTTGATGAATTTAAGCTTTACCTATTTAGCTGATGAAATAATAAACCTGATTTTTCGTTTCACTTTAAATAAAGCCTTAATAATAATCTGAAATTTATTGAGAACCTTATGAATAAAGAACGCAACAAAGTATTAATCGTTAATTATATTTTCATTCTGGGAATTTTGATTTTATTTTTGAACGATCATATTTTCAAATTTAAATACCCTAATTTTATTACCGGAAAGTTATCTGATGTTCTCGGAATTCTTATTTTCCCGTTATTGCTGACCTATATTTTCCCAAAATTAAAAGAATACAGCATCGTTATAGCAGCTGCTATTTTTTCTTTTTGGAAAAGCGAATATTCTCAGTCATTGCTCGATTTTTATAACAAAATTTCGCCAATCCAAACTTCTAGAATTGTAGATTACAGCGATTTACTTGTTCTTCTACTCTTACCAATTCCTTATTACTTAATTCGAAATGAAAAAATGCTGCAAAAGTTTAGAATTGAAAAACTCAATTCTAAACTGATTCTCTTTCCTACTCTATTGATTCTCTTTTCAGAATCTCCTCCACCAAGTTTTTATTATACAATGAACGAAGGAAATCTGAAATGTCACAATTGTAAAATGACCATTCATAAAGATAAAATGTTTGTGCTACAGCAATTAAAACTAAATGGAATTGAGTTTGATACCGTAATGCCGATTAAATACGGAAGAGAAATTGATACTGTGAGTGGAGGGAAAAAATACCTCAAAAAATTGCTCATTTTAGATAATGATACGCTCAAAAATGTGAGTTTTACCATTTTCCCAATCAACGAAAACAAAACAAAAATCTATTTTACGGGCCTTGATGTAAGTAACAAACTACTTCAAGACCCTAAACTTGATTACAAATTAAGAAAGCATTATAAAAAACTAATTTTTAAAAGAATAAATGAAAATTTTAAAAATTAGTTTTAGAAGTAATCTCTAGAAAGATTTCAATTGCTCATCATAATAGTCTATCGCGTCATCTATCACAGAAGTTATTTTCGGAAAATTATTGTATCGTTCTCCAAAAACTTCCAGTCCGGTAAATTCTGTAGAGATATTGCTTGCAAAAGTACTAGTCACGTTAATCGTTCTTAAGACTTGGCTTACCTGAATTAAAGTATTAAGTTTATTGTCAACAGATAACTGTTGTGACAGATGTTTTCTTAAACCCTTCAGTTCATCCAGCTGCTCTTTCGTTACTTTTTTTTTCTTCTTTCCCATGCTGTAAAATTACGTTTTTCTAAGGGTAATTTTCTTATTTAATGTTAACAAATTGTTACAGGCAAAATATAACTACTCTATTAAAGTAATTACTCCGTATATTTATCGTAATATTGCAATATTAAATTTACAATAATGGGAGCAACAAAAACTGAACATTTTACAGATAAACAAAATCAAATTGCAAGTATTGCAAAAGCATTAGGACATCCTGCTAGAATAGCTATTATTGAATATTTAATGAAGGTAGACGCATGTATTTGTGGAGATATAGTGAGTGAATTACCTTTAGCTCAACCCACGGTTTCTCAGCATTTAAAAGAATTAAAAAATGCAGGAATTATAAAAGGGAATATTACAGGAAATGCAATTTGCTATTGTATAGATGAAAAAACAATAGAGATATTAAACACATATTTCTCGCAAATAGTGCAATCTGTTACCAAATCAAAATGCTGTTAAGCTTTTTTTTAAATAAGATTTATCGCAATATTGCATTTAAACTATAGATATTTTATTATGAAACTTTCAGAGATTAAAGAAATTTTACCAACATTAGAAAATGTTGAATTTCAACTAGAAAATGGAACTTATGTTCCCGAACATTTCCACGTTACAGAGGTGGGAATGATTACCAAAAACTTTATCGATTGTGGCGGTATAATCCGTTCAGAAAAAGTAGTGAATTTTCAATTGTGGAATGCCAATGATTTTGAACACCGTTTGAAACCGCACAAATTACTCAACATCATTACACTTTCTGAAGATAAATTGGGTATCGGAGATTTTGATATTGAAGTTGAATATCAAAGTGATACCATCGGGAAATATGATTTAGAATTTAATGGAAAAACATTTGTTTTAAAGAATAAAACCACAGCTTGTTTAGCGCAAGACGCTTGTGGAGTCCCAACAGAAAAAGAAAAGAAAAATTTATCTGAACTCAACATAAGTAATGGCAATTCTTGCACACCAGGTGGCGGGTGTTGTTAAAATAATATAAATAATAAAAAATCAATAGAAATGAAGATTGCATTATTCAGCGATATTCACGCTAATCTACCGGCATTAGAAGCATTCTTTGCAGATGTGGATAGAAGAAATCCCGACAGTATTTATTGTTTGGGCGATTTAGTTGGTTACAATATATGGCCAAACGAAGTGGTAAATGAAATCCGTAAAAGAAAGATACCAACTATTGCGGGGAACTACGATTTTGGCATCGGGAGAATGAGCAACGAATGTGGGTGTGCATACAAAACAGATAGTGAAAAAGACAATGGCAATATTTCTATTTCTTTCACAAATTCTTTGATGAATGAAGACGAACGTTCTTATTTGCGTACACTTCCAGCACATATTAAAGTAGAATTTCAATTGAATGAAGACAAACTAAACCTGCTTTTGGTACACGGGAGTCCGAGAAAAATAAATGAATATCTTTTCGAAGATCGGGAAGAAAAAAGCATGCTCCGTATTATGGAACAAGCCGATGCAGATATTATGTGCTTCGGACATACGCATAAACCTTATCACAGAGTTTTAAATTCATGTATTGATGGACAAAATCATTTTCGTCATGCAGTAAATATAGGTTCCGTTGGGAAGCCAAAAGACAACGACATAAGAGGAGGTTATGTAATGTTGACGATTAATGAAAACAGTTCTGTTTTAAACAAAGAAAGCATCAGTGTAGAATTTATCCGCTTTGATTATGACTTTGAAAAGGCCGCAAAAGCAATAGAAAACAGCCCTCTTCCAAACGAGTACGCAGAAAATCTAAGACGTGGCTATTAAATTTAAAAAAAATTGAAAAATAGAATTTCCAATAGCTTTCAATTACTTTAAAATACTGATGCCTTTATCAATAAAAATAGTTGAAAACAATGGGCAAATTTTAAATAAACCCAAATATGTAAATTATAATCCATTGGATGATAAATGAATGGTAAAAATTGAAATTGAAGCTATGAAAGAAACTGAAAATTTAATAATTACAAAACAATACCCTCAACTCAAAAATTAGACGATGCAACCAAAATTAAAATTTCTCGATCGCTTTCTTACTCTTTGGATTTTTTTAGCAATGCTTTTGGGTGTTGGTTTAGGATATCTCTTTCCTAATATATCTAGTGCTACTAACTCACTTTCTGTAGGAACAACAAATATTCCCTTAGCCATTGGCTTAATTTTGATGATGTATCCGCCTTTGGCAAAAGTGGATTATTCTTTATTACCAATGGCTTTTAAAGACAAAAAAATCATGTCCGTATCATTATTATTAAATTGGATCATCAGTCCTATTTTAATGTTCGTATTGGCTATTATTTTTCTTCGAGATGAGCCAGATTATATGGTGGGCTTAATTTTGATTGGCTTAGCAAGATGCATTGCAATGGTAATTGTATGGAACGATTTAGCAAAAGGAAATAGAGAATATGCAGCTTTGTTGATAGCACTCAACAGTATTTTCCAATTGATGTTTTATAGTTTTTACGTATGGCTTTTTATAAATGTTTTGCCACAAAAATTGGGTTTGGGTAGTTTCAATATTAACGTGCCGATTAAAGAGGTAGCCGAAAGTATTTTTATTTATTTAGGAATTCCATTTATTGCAGGATTTGTGAGCCGCTATTTTCTGATTAAATTAAAAGGAAAAAACTGGTTTAATGGAAAATTTATTCCAACAATTTCTCCTATTACATTGTATACTTTGTTATTTACCATCGTATTTATGTTTAGTTTGAAGGGGAACAAAATTTTAGAATTACCTATGGATGTTGTAAAAGTAGCCATCCCTTTAGTAATCTACTTTATTCTCACATTTTTTATTAGCTTTTTCGTTAGCAAAGCACTGAAGATTCCTTACGACAAAAATACATCTATTGCTTTTACGGCAACAGGAAACAATTTTGAATTAGCTATTGCTGTATCCATAGCAGTTTTTGGAATTCATTCTTCACAAGCATTCGTTGGTGTGATTGGGCCTTTAGTGGAGGTTCCTGTTTTAATAGTATTAGTAAAAATAAGCCTAGCATTAAAGAAAAAATATTATTTTAAAAATTAAAAAAAAATAGCTATTACTAATTGCAAACAATAACCCTCGCCATGCGGGGAGGGTTTCACATTCTATCAACCAGAAATATATTTTTTGCAAAAAAAATCATTCTACACTATTCTATTTTTTTCAAGATAAATTTTTTATTAGTTTCAGCCTGCGCAAGTATCTTTTCCTACTCCACAAATTTCAGAAAAACTTCAGTCTCAATCTATTTTATGTTATATAGGTAAAGATAAATACGATTACACTGTTCGTTTGCTAAATAGGAGCCACATAGGTGCAAAAATTTATTTTATTGTTCCATTCGCCAATCTTTTCAGCATTCCCTTAAAAATTAATCCATGAAAAGGTAATACAGAAAACCAATACAATCTACCCCACAATCCTTTTGGTCGGAAAACGGCTTTCTGCCAGAGTTTTCCTTTATATAATTTGAACATCAGCCAGGCTTCCCCAGGTAATTTCATTTCTGCAAAGAGTATAAGTTTACCTTCATCCCTATTGGCATAAATAACACGCCAAAAATCCAGAGCGTCTCCCTCGTGAAGCTGTAGCGGGTGCGTTCTTCCCCTTCTAAGACCAGGACCACCAACCAGAACATCCATATAACCTCTTATTTTCCATAGGCTTTGTCCGTACCAACCGTTTTTGCCTCCTAAACCAAAAACACGATCGAGACATTTTTCTCGGTCGTCATATTTTTCATTTCTAATATCTTTGAAACAACCAAAATGCGGTACTTCTATAAATTCTTTCAGTGAAGAATCGTTTCTGCTGCTGATGAAGCTATCCTTCCAGCTGGAACGTATTTCGTTTGCCTGAATCTTTGCCATCGTCCTCTGCAAAGCCTGTTCATAAGAAAATGGGGTTATGCCTGTTATTTTTTTAATATTTGATAAACTTTCTTTATTACAAACCACTTCTATTTTCATACTTCCAACGAGCGAACTTGCCAAACTGTATGTGGTAGAAGTGATAAAGTATAACCAATAAGAAGACAGTTTTGGCGTCATTATGGGCAAGGTAATTATGGTTCTTTTCAAACCTCTAATTTTAGCAAAGCCCAATAATATTTCTTTGTAAGTCAATACATCATCACAACCGATATCAAAACTTTTACGGTAGGCTTCTTTCTTGAATAGAGTGAAGATTAAAAAATCCAATACATTAGCAATTCCAATAGGTTGGCATTTGGTAGTGAGCCATTTTGGGGTAATCATTATTGGTAATTTTTCAACCAAATCACGGATGATTTCAAAAGACGCACTCCCGGAACCAATGATAATGCCAGCTCTTAATACCGTAGTTGCTATCTTACAATCAATCAATATTTTCTCTACATTAAATCTTGAATTAAGATGCTTTGATAATTCTTTTTGGTTAACCAATCCAGACAAATAAATAATATGATTACACTGAGTTTTCTCAATCTCAGAAACAAAATTCTGAGCGCAAATTTTCTCAGATTCTTCATAATCAGCAGTTGTACTCATAGAATGCATTAGATAATATGCACCAGAAATATCTTTGGGAATATTCTGTAGAGTTTCCTTTTTCAGAAAATCAACCTCAATTACCTCTATTAAACTATCATCAATACCCGCAGGTTTAGAAAACCTACTGATGTCACGAGTGCAGCAAACAACTTTATAGCCTTGCTCGGTAATCACACTTATCATCCTTTTACCAATATAACCTGTTGCTCCTGTTAATAAAATTTTTTTCATACGAGATTATTTTTTTTGAATTAGTAAAAAGATTTTTCTGATCTAAAGATTGAAATTAAAGTTTTTCCAAAAGATGCCCGAAATAATCTTTCTTTGTTGTAAGATAAGAAGCATTAATTGGATTTGATGCAATTTCCAAAGAAATTCTTTTGTTAAGCAAAATCCCACTATTATTGAAAGCTTTCAGTTTTTCAGGATTATTGGTTAGTAAATTTACTTCTAATACTCCCAGAATTTTCAGCATTTCAATTGCTATATCAAAATTTCTACCATCTGCCGGCAAACCCAATCTCAAATTAGCTTCTACCGTATCAAAACCCTGTTCTTGGAGAGCATAAGCTTTTAACTTATTGATGATTCCAATATTCCTCCCTTCTTGTCTGAGATAAATAATAATTCCTCCATTTTCTGACATGAAATTCATGGCAGCATCCAGTTGTTGTCCACATTCACATTTCTTGGAATGAAAAACTTCTCCTGTAATACATTCCGAATGAAAACGTACATTGACCACCGCACTAAAATCTGTTTTTTCAGCAACCCAAACCAAATGCGGGCTCCAGTCATTTTCATTTTCAGAAAATGCATATACGGTAAACATTCCGAAATCAGTTGGTACATTAGTTTGAGCTTGTATTTTGAGCATTACTTATATTTTAAATCATTTATATAGTACAAATTTATACTTTATTTATTTAATTAGTAAAATAAATTACTAAATTTGTTGAAATAAAATTTGAAAATGGAAAAAGAAAATCTAATTACAGAAGAAAAAATATTTGAATTGTACGGAGATTACATTTTGAATCACGGCGAAAGACCCAAAAATATTTACCGCTTCGCAAAAGAAAATAAGTTTGAAGAAAAAGACTTTTACAATTACTTTTCAAGCTTTGAGCAAATTGAAAAATCAATGTTGGTTAATCTTTTTGATCAATCTGTAGCACTGGCATCAGAGGTTAATAATTCTGATGAAATCACGTCAAAAGAAAAGCTATTGAATGTTTATTTTATCTTCTTTGAAAATATGACAATGAACCGTTCTTTGGTTTTAATGATTTTGGGCAGTGACAAACTGCATTCCCCAAAACTTTCTAATCATCTCAAAGAAACGCATAGAAACTTCATCAAAACGCTCGATTTTAATGATTTTGAAATGATTAAAAAAGCAAAAGAAGACATGAAAAACTTACATGAAAAAGCTAGAGAAGAAGCTCTGTGGATTCATTTTGTTTCCTCCATAGAGTTTTGGAAAAAAGACACTTCACCTTCATTTGAAAAGACAGATGTTTTCATTGAAAAAACGGTAGACACAGGTTTTGAGTTGATGGATAATGAGCCTCTGAGAAAAGTAATTGACCTTGGAAAATTTTTGTTTAAAGAAAAATTCAGAAAAAGTTAAATGATAAATCTGAATAATGAAACTCTTTAAGTGCATTAATAATAAAATTTAAAAATGAAAACACTCAATAAAATACCCACAGGAAAGCTAGAAAGAACTAGCAGTTTGCTAAAAGCAGGTGCAAAAGTGGGCGTTAACTACATCAAATATTACGGAAATAAAATCATCAAAGATGAGGTGGAGGCACGAAAAACCTTAAATGAAGATAATGCTACAGATATTTATGACTCACTAAAAGAATTAAAAGGTTCTGCTTTAAAAGTTGCACAGATGTTGAGTATGGAAAAAAACATACTTCCACAGGCTTATGTAGAGAAGTTTTCTTTGTCACAATTTTCTGTTCCACCACTTTCCGGAGCCTTGGTAAAGAAAACTTTCAGGAAATACTTCGGGAAAAACCCGGAAGATATGTTTGATGAATTTACAAATGAATCTGTAAACGCAGCAAGCATAGGACAAGTACATAAAGCAAAGAAAGAAGATAAAAATTTTGCTGTAAAAATTCAATATCCCGGAGTAAGAGAAAGCATTTCAAGCGATCTGAAAATGGTAAAGCCAATTGCCATGAAAATGTTTAACATCAAAAAAGAAGGTTCAGAATCTTATTTTCAAGAGGTAGAAAATAAACTCTTTGAAGAAACCGATTATAATCTTGAATTGATAAGAAGCCAAGAAATTTCTAAAAAATGCAGCCATCTTCCTAATCTTGAATTTCCTCAATATTATCCTGAGTTCTCTTGTGAAAGAATCATCACGATGGATTGGATGAACGGAAAACATTTCTCAGAATTTACAAAACAAGACAATTCTCAGGAAGATCTAAACACAATTGGACAGACGCTTTGGGATTTTTATATGTACCAAATGCACGTTCTTAAGCAAGTGCATGCAGATCCGCATCCAGGAAATTTTTTGGTTTCAGAAGATAAAAAACTTTTGGTAATTGACTTTGGATGTATCAAGGAAATTCCCAATGATTTTTACAAACCTTATTTTGAATTGGCTAAACGAGAGAATTTGAATAATCCTGATGTTTTCAGAGAAAAGCTTTTCCAGCTAGAGATTTTACGTTCGAACGATTCTCAACAGGAACAGGCATTTTTCACAAAATTATTCTATGAATTACTAGAATTGTTCACAAGACCTTTCAACGCAATAAATTTTGATTTTTCTGATGAAAATTTCTTTCAAGAAATTGCAGACTTGGGGCAGAGATACGCGAAACTAAGCGATATGAAAGGAATGAACACCAATAGAGGTTCTAGACACTTTATTTATCTTAACAGAACATTTTTTGGTTTATACAATATGATGCACGATTTGAGAGCCAAAAATATCGTGATTAATCAATATAAAAATTTTATCTCATAAATGCCTGCCAACTTACCTTCAAAGATTTGTGAAGTTTGCGGATTGCACTTCAATTGGAGAAAGAAATGGAAAAAAAATTGGGACGAAGTAAAATATTGCAGTGAGAAATGCCGCAAAAACAAGGTGAAAATACATTCAAATATCTAGATTTTGAGAACATCTGTAATGGAACGTATTGAAAAATAGAATATTGTATTTTTGCAAGTTTTTGAAAAAACAAATAAGTTTTCTTTTAAACTAAATTTTAGAATTTGAATAATCTTGCAAACATTGGATAAAATAATGAAGGAGAAAAATTCTAACCATTTTAAGATCACAAAAAAAAGATTAAAAATTTACAACAATGGCGAAAGATTTTGATTTAATACAAACAGACCGCATTATTGAAATGGCTTGGGAAGACCGAACACCATTTGAAGCAATAGAATTTCAGTTTGGAATTACCGAATCTGAAGTGATAGAACTCATGAGAAGAGAATTAAAACCATCAAGTTTTAGGCTTTGGAGAAAGAGGGTAAATTCGGGAGTAAGCCAAAAACATTTAATGAAAAGAAATCATGAAATTGATCGGTTTAAATGCAGCAGACAGCGAACAATTAGCCTTAATAAAATTTCTAAACGGTAAAATTTTGTTTGCCACCAACTCTCAATGAAGAAAATTCTTATAAACATAAAATATAGAAAATGAAAAACATAGTTATCATCGGTTGTGGACAAGGAATTGGTTTTTCTGCAGCCAAAATATTGTCGGAAAACTATAATGTTATTGGCATTTCAAAAACTGAAAATAATGAAATTAAAAATCTAAATATTGAATTTCATACCATGAATATTGCAGACGGAAATCTGGATAAAATTAATTTTCCCGATGTGATTGACGGATTGGTTTATGCACCCGGAAGTATAAATTTAAAGCCTTTTAACCGACTTTCACTAGATGATTTTAAGACAGATTTTGACATCAATGTTTTGGGTGCTGTGAAAACAATTCAGAAGTTATTGCCTAATATGAAAAAATCTGCTAGCGCTTCAATTGTTTTATTCAGTTCGGTTGCTTCAAAATTGGGAATGCCCTTTCACGCTTCTATTGCCGCAAGCAAAAGTGCTGTTGAAGGTTTAACGAAGAGTTTGGCGGCAGAATTATCTGCTCAGAAAATTAGAGTTAATGCGATTGCTCCATCATTAACAGACACAAACCTTGCATCTCAACTTTTATCAACGCCAGAAAAACGGGAAGCTTCAGGAAAAAGACATCCTTTGCAAAGAATTGGAAATGCAGATGAAATAGGAAAAATGGTTGAATTTTTACTTTCTGAAAATTCAGCTTGGATCACGGGACAAATCATCGGAATAGACGGTGGAATGAGCAGTGTGAAACTATAATTTGCTTTCAAAACTTGCTTAAATTTGTATAACAATTTTTTGTGATTTCTAAATTCACTTCCAAAAAACAAAAAACCAATATCTTTACCAAAATTAATTATGGGAACAGACTTTTTCATACACCTACTCCATGAAGTTAAAGAATTTGAAAATTCTAACACCTACAAATCTAATGCTGATGTGGAGGATTTTAGGATGTGGATGAATGCTAAAAAATATGCTGAAGAAAGCCCTACCAAACTTTTTAAAAATGAAAACCATCAAGCATCATTTACAGAAAATGAAATCTGCAAACAGGTACTCTTGTTAGGAAGATATTCTAAATTATTGATTAGAAAAGGATTGGGAGACTTTCCCGATTTAGCCAATGAAGAATTCACCTATTTATATCGATTAAAAGACGAACCTTTTTTAACGAAAATTCAATTAATTGAAAAAAACGGACACGAAAAGCAAACCGGAACTCAAATTATCAAAAGACTTTTGGAAGCTGGATTTTTAGAAGAAAAAAATGATGAAGAAGATAAGCGCAGTAAACGATTAAATTTAACCAAAAAAGGGGAACAAATTTTTCATGAATCTGTAGAAAAAGTAAACCAAACCTCAAAAATATTATCTGGGAAATTAAATGATGATGAGAAAGATGAATTTCTGAATATTTTGAAGAAATTAAATGAATTTCACTCTCATATTTATACTGATTATAAAACCGTAAATATTGATATGATTGTGAAGGCTTTCGGGTAATTTTGGTTATAAAATTACGATACTAAGCTCAGAAATCTAAAGTTCATTTTCGCTGTTATTATACAGATTTTCAAATAAATTATTGAAAAAAAACATATTTTTCTAAAAACAGAATATCATTTAATTTATATTGAATTTGCAATTTCTCTTCACTATTTATAAGAAAATATTGTGTGTTCAATATTTTCTCACCCTTAGAACTTAATTATTGAGGTTTTGATTTTCTTCTTACAAGAAAATTAATTTCTTTTTACTTTAATCATGACTACCGATAACGATGCCATTAAAAATAATGCTCCAGCCAATGTAATAGCATTTGAAGGATCGTTTCCTAGAAAGTTTTTATAAATAAAACCAAAAGAAACGGTCTGAATTAACATTGGAATAACAATCATCATATTGATAACCCCCATATAAATGCCTCTTTTATTGGCTGGTATATGCTGAGAAACCATTGAATATGGCAATCCCATCATTGCAGCCCAACCAATTCCGAAAAGAACCATCGGTAATAATATTAAGTACTCATTATTAACTAAAGGTAAGATTAAGAGAGCGATTCCGGTGGCCAAAAGACAAAATATATACACCTTTCTGGTAGAATATTTAAGAGCAAGCGGAATTAGCAACAAAGCTGAAATCATGGTAATAAAGTTATAAAAACCATTCATTAATCCTGTTTGTCCCACCGCCGTTTCTACTAAGCGAAGTATATTTTTAGCCCACTCAACATCAATTGCATTTGTGATACCTGTATTTGTATTTGAAAGATCAAGAATACGCTTGGCCTTTACCTCATCATTTTCGGAGACGTGATACAAGGTTTGCTTAATCATTGGGGTTACAAACTGCCAATAACAAAAAAGAGCATACCACTGAAAAAAATACACCAATGCCAACTGCCAAAGTATTTTAGGCATATTGACAATAGCTGTGAAAATATCAGTAAAAGGTGTAAAAATTGTATCATTTTCTTTTTCAGCTTTCAATTTTATAAGTTCTTCATCTGTAGGAGGAATTTCTGGGGTTTTATAAACTGACCATACTACTGACGCAATAGAACAGAAAGATCCTAAGAAAAACGAATAATAAACCCATGCAGGTATCCCTCCAGGTTCTGAACTTCCTCCAAAATATTTTTGAAAAACAAACAAAGAGAGATTAGCGAGCGTGATGCCTCCTCCTACAAAAAGACTCTGCATCTGAAAACCGTAGGTTTGCTGTTCCTCTGGAAGTTTATCTCCGATAAAAGCTCGGTAAGGCTCCATTGCAGTATTGTTTGCAGCATCTAAGATCCAAAGAAGACCTACCGCCATCCAAATGGAAGAACTGAAAGGAAAAACAAACAAAGCCAAACTGCAAAATACCGCACCAAGTAAAAAGAAAGGTTTCCGACGCCCCCATTTTACGCTCCAAGTTTTGTCACTTATTGCGCCAATGAGCGGCTGAATCAGCAGACCTGTAACTGGACCTGCCAAGTTGAGAATTGGAAGCTGATCTGCATGAGCTCCTAAAAATGAATATAGAGGATTTACAGCAGTTTGCTGAAGCCCAAAACTGTATTGAATCCCGAAAAAACCGACATTCATGTTCCAGATTTGCCAAAAACTGAGCTTAGGAATTATTTTTTTATTCATGGCTTATGGCTTTACAATTTGATAATTTTTTCCTAGCACAACATTTGCCTTATTTTTAAATTGTCGGATTAAATTGTGTTCAATATCCAGTATTTTTTCAACGAAATCGCTTTGTACATCTCGGTTTCTTTCTATTCGGTTTTTGTAAGTGTCTTTATAATTTCGGTCTATGAAAATACTAAAATTAAACGCATCAATACTTAAGATGTATGTGCCTTCAATAATGAGAATCTGAACATTATCTAGATTCAAAATTTCTTTAGAAATAGAATTGTTTTTATAATCAACCAATGGCTTTTCTATAGAAGATGTCCCTTTTTTAAAATCTTTTATGTTTTCTTGCATGGCATCCAAATGAACTTCATGCATTCCAACATTATCCCAACTTTTTTGTCTATTCTCATGGTTGGTTTTAGGAGGAAGTTTGAAGTAGTCGTCCATTTGAATTACGACACTTTGTATGCCATTTTCTTCCAATACTTTTTTCAAAGCAAAGGCGGTTAAAGATTTTCCGCTACCACTTTCTCCACAAATCCCTACAGCCCATTTATCAGTGTGATTCTCATTTTTCTTTAAAATTTTATATATATTTTCAGCAGTATCCAAATGTTTCTGCTCTAAATTTATTACATCTCCAATCATTTTTTAATCTGTTTTAAAAATAAATAGTTTTGTTTACAATTGATCAATTTTCATCATAAGATATCCTGAGGCTGAAAAGCACAATTGATCTGTTCCTGAAGGAATCA
The DNA here is from genome assembly GCF_900156685.1 of Chryseobacterium piscicola. Taxonomy (GTDB): domain Bacteria; phylum Bacteroidota; class Bacteroidia; order Flavobacteriales; family Weeksellaceae; genus Chryseobacterium; species Chryseobacterium piscicola. The sequence goes on along the minus strand of NZ_FTOJ01000003.1, from coordinate 90,710 downwards.
AATGATCTGTAGAATAATATTCTCTAAAACTAGAACCTCTCTCGCTAAGAAGTTCCTCATATTGGTTTAAGATTTTCAAAGGAATTTTGGTGTGTCCTCTTTTTTTCAATCCTAGACAGAGCCAACCGAGATAGATAGGCCACGATCCTCCGTTATGGAATTGATAGGGCTTGTTTTTAAAATCATAACTGTAATTATTTTCCAATAAATTCCAGTCATCATCCTCTGGAAAGATAATAGGATAAAAAACGGGAATCATCCAATGATTAAACTCTTTATTTATCTGTTCTAAAAACGTACTAAAACCGTCCAGATCTAGATTAAATCCTAGAAAAATCGCTAAAGCATTTCCGGCAAGATCAAAACGTTCGTCATAGCCATTTGCATTCAAAGATGCCCATAAGTAAGGTTTTTCATTGGCTTTTTTATAAGCAGTTTGATGATATTTTGTTACCTCAGAATTGTTTTTTCTGAAATTATTTTCTATCATACTTTTTGTTGTCTCAGCGAGAGATTTCAGTTCATTATCCTCATATACTTCTGCTGCATTTTTAAAAGCCCAATAACGGAGAACATTATCATATAAAACATAGCCAGATGTAACATATTCATCTGCCCAATTTCCACCCAATGGACTATAGAGCAGACCTCGCTGATTAAATTCCCAGGTTTTAAGACAAGATAATGCTTTATCTATTTTATATTTTAAGTTTTCTTTCAGGTCTTTATCTTTTGTATAGAGTATATATTCACAAGCTCCAATGACCCACCAAATCGTAGCATCAGTTCTGCCAACAAGTGTTCCGTAACTGGCTTTATTCCCAAAAACATTGGAAGGAATCTGTCCGTTATCTGCTTGGTGATCTACAAGAGTTTGTATAGATTTTTTTAGCGCATCAACGATGATTTGGTTTTTAATTAAAATTCCTGCAATTCCTGTCATCATAGAATCTCTAGACCAAACCCTCGCATAGTTATCTTTTTTTTCAGAAGACGCAAGAATACCCTGATCTGAAATGGCTTTTTCTATTACGTTTAAGGCTTCTTTTGTAAACATTTAATCTTAAATATGAGTAAGGAAACTAACAGCACAATATGCTGTTAGTAACCAATAATTAATAATTTTGACCACACATAAATTTTGATCTAACAGTAATTTTTCTGTTAAAAATCAAATTTTACGCTTGCTCCGATAGTTCGTCCCGGCAATGCTCTTGCTCTGATGATACCATTGCTTCCTTGTAAAGTTCCTTCTTCTGCTTCTGTAATAGCCAATGCATTAAAGACATTGTTTGCATTAATATTAAGAGTTAAATCTTTCAGCAATCTGTATGAAATGTAAGGATTTACAATAACGTAACCTGGCATAATGAGTTTGTTGCTGTCTTGGGTAAATGCTTTTGTAGATCCCACTGCAAAGAAACCAAAGCTTATCTTTTCAATATTCACATTAGGATTGAAAGAATACATTACTTTGGGAGTTCTTCTAGGCATATTACCAATGATAGTCTTATCTATTGCATTTTTTATTTCAGCGTGGGTATAAGTCAATCCTGCTTTGATGTCAAAATTTTTATTGATTTTGTAGAATCCATCAAACTCTACCCCAAATGATTGATACTTATTTTCTGTTCTGAGCTGTGTGGTTGCTTCGTAATTTGCTTCAATAGTTCTTGCTTGAAACAAAGTAGTATTCAAGAAATAATTGGAACCTCTTAATTTGTAGCCTAGTTCAATTTGATTTAGTTTATTAACTTTCACTGCTTCTAATGCAGGATCATCATTATTCGTATAGTTATAGCCGGCAAAAAGAATTCTGTCTGCAGACGCACTTCCCCCCTGACTTATTCTTGCAAAAACTGCGTTACGGGAATTTAAAGTGTAATTAGCTCCAAATGAATATCCGAAAATACCATATTTATAATCAACCGGAACTGTTCCGTTAACAACTTCAACTGACAATTCAGGAGTTTCAAAAGTTCCGTTTTGATTAATATCTATCGCTTTTTTGGTATTCTTTGTCCCAGAAAAACTTCCTGATACATTTCCAAAATCATATCTTGCTCCGAAATCCAAAGTTAGTTTATCAATAGGATTGATTTCTACCTGAGCGTGTGGAGCGAGTACGGAGTATTTGGTGTCGTAATTTCTGTTCACACCACCCCATCCTGGAACACCGTAGTAGAGAAGACCGTTGTCTGTAATTTTTGTTCCCGTGTTGCTTACAATATCTACCAGACGTGCATTATTATCAGAAACTTCCATCAAATAAGTATTCCAATTCCAAGAAAGATTGATGTTTTGTGAACTATTATAAACTCCTGTATTAAGCTTTACTTTATCCCATTTTTTGCTAATATTGACATCGCTGAAAAAATTGTTTAAATTATTCAACTTAGTATTGAATAAAACAGTTTTCATGTATTTTGCATTACCGTCTACAGGAGTATTGGTTTCGGCGTATACCGCATTGCCATATCCTGTGACAGATTCTAAAATCTCAGATTTACTACCTACTGATGCTGGAAAAGGTGCTAAAAACTGACCATCATTTGCAGCATATCTTGCTTTCGCATCTACTTTCCAGCCAGAGCCTAAATTATAATTGAATTCCATTCCTACAGTTTTAGATACCGAATGCATACCGTCTCTGATATCACTTTTCAATATCTGCCCGTTTCCGCCAAAAGTAACATCATTTTTGAAGTTTGAAGACTGCAGAGCACCAGTTAAGATGTTGTAGTTACTAAGCGAATTATAATCAGGGTTTGAATCTGATCCTGAAACTGATACCGGCATTGGCATATAAGCTGCTGTACGATCATCAAGATATTTACCATAAATTCTAATACTTCCGTTTTCAAATTTCTTTAATAAAGATAAACGGAACTGCCCACCATTATTCGAGGTATATCCTGTTTTACGAGGGCCATCCCCGCTTCTGTAAAAGCCACCAACCCCAATGTAAAAATCTTTACCAAGCGGGGTTCCATAGTCTATATCTGTTCTGAAGTTTTTATAATTTAAACCCACTTGTTGCGTGATGCTTCCACCCTCTTTTTCACCTGTCTTTGTAATAAAATTGATAATACCCGCAGGTGAGTTAGACGCAAAAACAGATGCGGAACCTCCTCTTAATGCTTCAACACGAGATACGAAAGAATCAAATCTAGTAAACTGATCCTGTGTACCAAAAGCAATATCTCCAAACTGCATCACCGGAAGACCGTCTTCCTGAATTAATAAATATCTTGAACCTCCAGCAGAAACAGGAACTCCTCTCACCGTAATATTTGAATTTCCCTCACCTCCCGAAGACTCGGCACGAATTCCCGGAATCGTTCTGAAAATTTCAGCAGTGGTACGTGGGGCTGAATTGATAATATCTGCAGATTTTAAAGTAGAAATTGATGTACTGGTTTTCATCGAGGCTTTCGGATTCGAGTTTCCTGTAATGACTATTTCATCAATTGTTCTGCTTTTGGAAGATATTGTATCAACTGCCGTAGTCTGAGAAAACATAAACGCTGCTACATTCATCGTCCCGAAAATTAATAGTTTCTTTAGTACTTGTGATTCCATAATTATGTTGAGTTTTTTGTTATGTTTCAAAAGTATTTTTTTTAAGGTATCAAAAAAGAGATTTAAACTCAATGTTAACGATAACAAAATATCAAACGTTTGCGCAAACGTTTGCGGTTGATAACTTTTATTAAAATTAACTTTTATTTAACAATTGTTGATTGTTTTTTTAACAAAATTTAACAAAATATGAGTGGAAAATATTCTTAATTTCTCCTAATAATTGATGTAATTATAAAAAATGAGAAGAACTACCCTAAAAGACCTTGCTGAAATGCTACAAATCAGTACTTCAACAGTTTCAAGAGCATTGAAGAATCATCCCGACATCAGCAACGCTGTAAAAACAAAAGTAAAAGAAGCTGCGGAGACTTTTAATTATGTACCTAATGACTTTGCAGTTAATTTCAGGAAAAAATCGTCAAAAGTTATCGGTCTTATTGTTCCAGAAATAACAATGTTTTTCATTCCATCGATTATCAACGGTATTTCGTCTGTATTAAACAAAGAAGGTTACCATTTTTTCATATTATCTTCTAATGATTCTTTTGATACTGAAAAAGAACATCTGGAAACCTGCATCAATTCAAGAGTAGACGGTATTTTAATTTCACTAACCAATGAAACTAAGGATAGTGAGCATTTAAAAAAACTGAAAGAAATGGAAATCCCAGCTATCATTTTTGATAAAACTGTTCCTAAAAGTATTTTCGAATCTGTTATTTTTGATAATGTTAAAAATGCGGAATTGTGCGCCGACAAGCTAATTAATCACGGATGCAAAAATATTCTCGGAATATTTGGTGATGAAAATTTAGAAATTACACAAAGTAGATTAGTTTCTTTTGAAACTCGAATTAAGCAATTTCCTGGCATTATCCTGAACATTATTTATTGCCAATCTGCTGATCTTGTAAAAGAAAAATTAGATATATTATTGAATGATGATTCTATAGATGGTTTTTTTGCCATGAGTGATGAAACGCTGATGGGTTTACATAGCTCACTGATTAAAAGAAGCCTGAATAACACGAATAAAAAAGTGGTTTCTATAAGCGAGGGAACTTTACCGAAATATCTTGATGAGACGTACGAATATCAGATCAATGACGGATATGAAATGGGAACTATTGCTGCAAAAAAGTTGATGGATAACATTAAAACTTTATACACAGATAATTTCATCGATTCTAACAAATGCTATTACTTATAATTTAATAAATTTTATACTACTTTTTCACATTTTAAGGAATAAGTACTTGAGATACTATTTAGTTGTCTTGTGAGTTTACGGATTAAAAATGTAAGATTAAAAACCACAAAGTAAATGATTAAACATTCAGAATTACTAATGTCAATAAATTTGTATGTAAAAATGTTACCTACTTTTTAAATTCAAGCTTAGAAAATCTATTTTTCATAAAATCATAATATACCAATAGATATTCGTGTTTATTTTGAATGTTGGTTAATAGTAAAGCACTTATTTTTCCTTCATTTTTTTATTTTTGAATCTCTCGCTAGCAGTTTGATAGTAAGAAATAGTCTGTGAAATGTGTTTACTATTTTTTGATTTTACTTCAGATAAAGACTGGCTGGCTCCAAAAACGTTGAACTGTTTTACTCTTTTTCTGTCATCTATTTGAGTGAAAACATTGTCTTTCAACATTCCTAAAGTTCTGTAATTTCCTAGAAATGCACGTTCATCCCCAATTTTGGTTTTATGAATATCTTTCCCGTAAAGAGATGTAGTATAATCCCAACCCAGATACCCGAATAATGTTGGCATCAGATCAATTTGTGATGTAAGACGATTGATCTTTTCAGTTTTTTGTAGGGGAAGGTTATAGATGATAGCAGGAATGTGATGATTGGCAATATTGATTTCCCATCTCCCTGCACTATTGGCACAATGATCTGCAACGATTACAAAGACAGTATTCTTGAACCAGGGTTTTGTTTTGGCATCATCCAAAAATTTACCTAAAGCATAATCTGTATATTTCACAGCAGCATTTCTGTCTCCTTGCGGAAGATCTATTTTACCTTTAGGGAAGGTAAAAGGCTTATGATTGGAAGTCGTCATTACAAACTGAAAAAACGATTGATTTGCTTTGGCGCTTTTGTCGGCGTATTTTATCGATTGTTTGTAAATATCTTCATCACATATTCCCCAAGCATTTTCAAAAGTCACTTCGTTATCCGGGATTTGGTAACGTGTTGTTTTAATATCATCAGATAAAGCATTTCCTCTATTTCTATCAACAATATCGAAGCCCTGGCCGCCGAAAAAGTTATTCATATTATCAAAATAACCATCTCCACCATAAATAAAGTAAGGATGATACTTCTTTGCTTTCATGATTGTTGAAATAGAAAATAAATTCTGATTATCTGGTCTTCTTACAATGCTGTTTCCAGGAGTTGGCGGCACGCAAAGCGTCAAAGCCTCCATTCCACGCACAGTTCTGGTTCCGGTTGCATACAAATTTGTAAAAAAAACACTTTGCTCCGCAAGCCTGTCGTAATTCGGGGTGATATTATCCTTATTCCCGAATGCTTTTAAAAATTCTCCACTGAAACTTTCTATTGTGATTAAAATAATATTTGGCTTTAGTTCCTGATTTCCCTGCGTTAACCGTGAAATATCGTCATCTGTTTCAGTAATATATTTTTGATTGTCTTGTAAAAGATCGTATTTCAAAACCGAATAGGCTTCTTTTTCAGGAAGTGTAGGGTAAAATGTTCCATAATCTAATTCGTTTGACTGATAAGCAGAAACAAAAGAAAAAGCCCCGTTTTTCCCCAATTCATTCACCACAAGATTGTTTGTAAAATCGGCTTGTTTGTTTTTCATCACCAATCCCAAAACTAGTGCTATGGCTAAAATCGGAGTTGCATAAAGGGAACGGTTGCGGATGGAATTTTTGTCGGAAAAAGTATTTCTGAAAATTTTGAACCTATTGAATAAAAAAAATGTGAAAACTATTAATCCTATCAATACAATTCCAATCAATGGTAAAGGGTAAGACTGATTGATGTTTTCAAAAACCTCATAGGTGTAAATTAAATAATCTACGGCAATAAAATTAAATCTCACACCGAACTCAGCCCAAAAAGGAAATTCTGCCAAAAGACTGAAATAAATGATAATCAACAATAAACTTAAATAAAAATAGGTAAAGCATTTATCGAATAATGAACCGATCCATTTTTTCGGAACCAACAAGAGGTAAACGCAGTACAAAACCAAAAATAACAAACCCATTGTAAGATCGAAAGCAAATCCTGTAAAAAATGATCTTAAAATATGCATAATGTTGAGATCCAAATCTTTTACAGACCATACCAGTAATACAATCCTTACTAAAAGTGATAAAAAAACATATAAACTTAAAACACCAAACAGTGTAGAAAATCTGCCATTGAATAATTTTTTCATGAGTAAGGGTAATGTATTAAAATGGGTAATATTAAAAATGAAATCACGTTGAATGTCATCGTTTGGGAAAATATGTATTTAAAAAAGCGTTTTTAAAATACTGTATGCCTTTGGAAGTTGAAGATAAGAGCAAAAATAAGAATACAGAAATAGCTCCAATGAAAGATTGTGTCATGATATAATGTTCTGTTTTCGAAAATACAATGCGCCTCCAGATATGTACTTAAGACTTCTTAGCTATTGTTTTAAAAAATTATTAGTTTTCATATCGCCAATTCAAATATTAAAAATATTTTAAAAAATATAGATTTTATTCAAAATAATTGGTGGTTGAAGATACATCTATTAAAATTTTAAACAACACTAAAAGAAAATAAAACATAAATTTAGAATTATTCCATTTTGAAATAAAGTACACAAACTAATTTAATTACCAATGGAAAACTAAACCAAACTGCGATATGAGGTACAAATCTCGAGGTTTATAGGAAACTGGGATATGATAAACAATTGGGTGCAGACCTGAGAATTTCTTTTTAAATAGATATTTAAAATCATTCTTAACAAAACATTGCATAATTTTACTTCGTGAAAAAATGGGTATCCATAGTATTACTTTCCTTATTTTTGGTTTCAACAACTGAACTGTATCAGTTGCTGAAAATGCCAGTCCTTGTGGAGCATTTCTTAGAACACAAAGTAAAAAATAGAGATATTACTTTTATCGATTTTATAAAAATGCATTATGATGACCCTGTGAAAGATGCAGATTATACCACAGACCAAAAACTGCCTTTTGTGGCCCATTCTTTGCCGCTTACTCTTGTATTTACTATAAATCCAGAGTTCATTATTGAAATTAAAAAGCATATACCATCGGATACTGATAAAAAAACTTTTTCCGAGGATCATTTATTCTATAATAAAGATGCTGTAAATTCTATCTGGCAACCGCCAAAAAACTGTTAAAATCTTTTCGTTTTTATTTTTCGTTTTTATAACGTCAATAGTATTGTGAACAGTGATGTTGATGGTATTCTTAGTGATATTCAAAACTAAGATTATCAACGGTATTTCACCATCTGCTCGTGCTTACTATTTCCTTGTCTGCTAAAAACGTATTCAATTTCAAAAAATTTTAACAGAATTATTTATGCTAACAAAAATTATTGAGTTTTCTGTAAAGAATAAACTCATTATTGCATTACTGGTATTCGGACTGATTGGCGTAGGCTCATATCAGGTGACCCAATTACCAATAGATGCCGTACCTGACATTACCAATAATCAGGTTCAGGTGATAACAACCGCTCCTTCATTTGGAGCTACGGATATTGAAAGATTAGTCACTTTCCCCATAGAACAGGCGAACAGTAATATTTCGGGGATGAAAGAGATCCGGAGTTTTTCACGGTTCGGACTTTCTTTAGTGACCATTGTCTTTAATGATGATATTGATATATATTGGGCAAGACAACAGGTTGCAGAGCGTCTCCAGCAGGTTCAAAACCAGATTCCACAGGATGTTGGAACGCCTAGTTTAGGACCTATTTCCACAGGTCTTGGTGAAATTTATCAATACGTTGTCCGTCCAAAAAAAGGATACGAAAACAAATATGACATTGCAGAACTCAGAACACTTCAGGATTGGATTGTAAGAAGACAATTGCTTGGTGTAAAAGGCGTTGCGGAAGTCAGCAGTTTTGGTGGAAAACTGAAACAATATGAAATTTCCGTTAATCCCGATCAACTCAACGCTTACGGAATTACCATTACCGATGTGTTCGATGCATTAAAAACCAATAACCAGAACACAGGCGGTTCTTACATTGAAAAAGGGCCGACTGTTTTATATATTCGAAGTGAAGGATTGGTTGGAAATCTGGAGGATATCAAAAACATTGCTATCGCCACCAAAAACAATGATGTTCCTTTATTTATAAGAGATATTGCAGACGTTCGTTATGGTTATGCTACAAGATTTGGGGCAATGACTTATAATGATAATGGCGAAGTTTCTGGTGCCATTGTGATGATGCTGAAAGGTGAAAACAGCAGTGAGGTGATCAAAAATGTAAAAGCTAAAATTGAGCAGATCCAAAAAACATTGCCAGAAGGTGTTGTGATAGAGCCCTTCTTAGACCGAACCAAAATGGTAAACAATGCCATTGGTACTGTTGAAAAAAACCTGATGGAAGGCGCATTAATTGTCGTTTTTGTGCTGGTTCTGTTTCTGGGGAATTTCCGTGCCGGTTTGTTGGTTGCGTCAGTCATTCCTTTGGCAATGCTTTTTGCAATTTGTATGATGAATCTCTTCGGCGTCAGCGGAAATTTGATGAGCCTTGGTGCGCTGGATTTTGGGCTGATTATAGACGGCGCCGTGATTATTGTGGAGTCAGTAATGCATCAATTTACCCACAATTCAAAATTCCGAAAAGCATTATCAGTTTCAAAGCAGGAAATGGACACCATTGTCATCGATTCTGCAGGAAAGATGATGAACAGCGCTGTTTTCGGGCAGATTATCATCCTTATTGTGTATCTACCAATTTTAACATTACAAGGGATTGAAGGTAAAATGTTTAAACCAATGGCACAAACAGTTGCGTTTGCTTTATTGGGCGCGTTTCTGCTTTCGCTGACTTATATTCCGATGATGAGTTCTATTATTTTAAGCAAAAAAATAAGCCACAAAATGAACTTCTCAGACCGTTTAATGGCAAGGGCTGAAAATTTATATCGTACAACCTTATTGAAAGTTTTAAGAATACCAAAAACCATTTTTGCTGTTGTCATTGCTCTTTTTGTTTTATCCATCGTGATTTTAAGCAGAATGGGCGGCGAATTTATCCCGTCATTAGAAGAAGGAGATTTTGCTGTAGATACCAGAGTTTTACCCGGAAGTAACCTCAAAACTACGATTGAAAGCACGCAGAAAGCAGCCCATATTCTGAAAACCCGCTTTCCAGAAGTTCAGAAAGTAGTTACCAAAATAGGAAGCGGCGAAGTTCCCACAGATCCAATGCCGATGGATGCTTCTGATATGATGGTAATTTTGAAAGATAAAAGCGAATGGACTTCTGCCAAAACTTTTCCGGAGCTTTCCGAGAAAATGAGCAAAGCTTTGGAAGACGTTCCCGGAATTACGGTGGGCTTTCAGTATCCTGTACAAATGCGTTTTAATGAATTAATGACCGGCGCAAGACAGGATGTTGTTCTCAAAATATTCGGAGAAGATCTTGATATTTTGGTTAAAAATGCCAATCATCTTGGGAAAATAATCAATACCGTAGAAGGAACTCAGAATCTTTATATAGAACCTGTTTCTGGTCTTCCGCAGGTTATTATTCAGTACAATCGTCCGGTTATTGCGCAATATCATTTGTCGATTGGAGACATCAACAGAGTCATCAATACCGCTTTTGCCGGACAAAGTACCGGTTTGGTTTTCGAGGGCGAAAAACGTTTTGATATGGTGGTGAGATTAAACAGCAATGACCGTAAAAACCTGAATGACGTGAAGAATTTACTCGTCCCTACTCCATCAGGTAATCAGATTCCGCTTTCGCAGCTTGCCAATGTTGATATTAAAGATGGACCTAACCAAATTCAGCGCGAAAACGGACAGCGGAGAATTGTAGTAGGTTTTAACATCAAAAACCGCGATGTTCAGGCAATTGTAGAAGAACTTCAGACTAAGGTAGACCAACAATTAAAGCTTCCTCCAGGATATTACGTCACCTACGGAGGCTCTTTTGAAAACCTCAAAAATGCCAAAAACAGACTGATGATTGCAGTACCAATTGCTTTGGTTTTGATTTTTGTGCTGTTGTTTCTGGCGTTTAATTCGGTGAAAGAAAGTCTTTTGATCTATACAGCGATTCCGCTTTCTATCATTGGAGGCGTATTCTTATTGGCTGCAAGAGGAATGCCTTTCAGCATCAGTGCTGGTGTAGGATTTATTGCGCTTTTTGGAGTTGCTGTTCTCAACGGAATCGTACTTATTTCCGAATTTAACCGACTCTATAAAAGTGGAATTAAAAATATTGTAAGAATTGTGGTAGACGGCGGAGAAGCCAGATTAAGACCTGTGTTGATGACTGCTTTTGTGGCTTCATTAGGATTTATCCCGATGGCAGTGAGTAACGGCGCGGGTGCAGAAGTTCAAAGACCATTGGCAACGGTGGTAATAGGCGGACTTCTGATTGCCACATTACTCACCCTTTTTGTGCTTCCTCTGCTTTACGTAATTATTGAAAAAGGATTTAAAATGAAAAATAATCACAAAAATATAATAACGCCCATTCTCATTATTTTCTTTGTTTTAACGGGAAATAGAATGAATTCTCAAACCAAAGTCACTTTAAATGAAGCGGTTGCCATCGCTTTAAAAAACAACAGAGGTCTTAAAAGTGAGAAATTGAAATCAGAATATGCAAAAGCTTTGATAAAAACTTCTTCAGATATTCCTCAGACAGGAATTTCTGCGGATTACGGGCAAATCAACAGTGCTTACCGTGATATGAAATTCGGGGTTTCCCAGAGCATTTCATTTCCCACCGTTTACAAGAGACAGAAAAATCTTTACACAGAAGAATGGAAAAAAAGTGAGCTCAATATTTCATTGAAAGAATATCAGCTGAAAAAAGGCGTCACGCTCACATTCTACAACATCCTGTATTGGAAGGAAAAGGAAAAAATCCTGAGTGAATCTTTAGATTTTTATTCTCAATTTCTGGATAAGGCAACTTTAAGACTAAAAAGCGGCGAGAGCAATATTTTGGAAAAAGCGACTGCTGCCAATCAAAAATCAGCTATTGAAATCCAGATCAAACAGGTGAAACAGGAACTCAGAACTCTGCAGCTGCAATTGCAATGGCTTTTGAATTCAGAAACAGAAGTAATTCCTGATGGAGAGCGTATTTTTTCTCTTTCGAGTCTTCAAAATGATGTTTCCGGCAATCCTTCGTTAAAAATACTGGAACAGCAAAAAAACATTGCCGCTCAGCAAACGGCTCTGGAAAAATCTAAATTATTACCTGGTTTGCAGCTCGCTTACAACCTCAACAGTTTTCGTGGGATGGGCGCAGATGATCAAGTGTACAATGCTTCACCACAATTTCATTCGGTTCAGGTCGGCGTTTCAGTTCCCATATTTTCTGGCGGACAGAAAGCGAGGATTCAGGCTTCAAAAATTGCAGAATCTGTGACCGAAAATGATTTTCAGAACGCGGAGTTTACATTAAAAAATCAATATGAAAAACTAGCAGAGATTCAGCAAAAAAACCTGGAAATTGTTTCTCAGTACGAGAAATATGAACTGAAAAATGCCCATACGATTCTGGAAACTGCCCAAAAACAGTTCATCAACGGAGAGATCAATTATCTGGAATTTGTAATGCTTGCCAACCAGGCGATCAGCATCAAAAATAATTATACAGATGCCGTGTGGAATCTCAATGAAAGTATTGTTGAGTTGGAATATATCACTTTAAATCAATAAATTATGTTAAAATCAATTCAAAATAAATATTCGGTTTTATTAATACTTGCCGTCTTTTTTTCGGTTCAGTGCCATCAAAAAGAAGAAACTATTGTAAAGCCAACAGCTCCTAAAGATGAAACTACGGTTACATTGACTGATGCTCAACTCAAAAATACGCCGATAGAAACAATGTCCCTCTCTGTGAAAAATATTTCTACGGTGCTCAAAATCAATGGAAAAATAGACGTTCCGCCACAGAATTTGGTTTCGGTAAGCGTTCCGTTGGGTGGTTATCTGAAAAACACCACTTTGCTTCCGGGAATGAAAGTAAGTAAAGGACAGGTGATTGCTGTAATAGAAAATCCTCAGTTTATACAGCTTCAGCAGGATTATTTGATGGCAAAATCTAAACTTCATTTCGCAGAACTGGATTATAACAGACAGAAGAAGCTGAACCAAAGCCAGGCAAGCAGTGACAAAGTAATGCAACAAGCACAATCTGAGATGAACAGCCAGAGAATTATGATGAATACTTTGGCAGAGCAGCTAAAACTCGTCAATATTAATCCCGGGAGTTTAACTTCAGGAAGTATCCGGAAAAGTGTTCCTGTGTACAGCACGATTAACGGTTTTGTGAGTAAAGTGAATGTGAATATCGGAAAGTTTGTGAATCCGTCTGATGTTTTGTTTGAGCTCATCAATCCTAATGACATTCATCTGAACCTAAAAGTGTATGAAAAAGACCTGGAAATGCTGAAAATAGGACAACGATTTACTGCCAATACCAATACGCAGCCGGAGAAAAAATACGGTGGAGAAATTATTCTGATCAGCAAAGATATCAACACAGACGGAACAGCAGATGTGCATTGCCATTTTGAACAGTACGATCACAACCTGACTCCCGGAATGTATATGAACGCTGAAATAGAGACCGAAACATCATTTTTCAACGCGCTTCCTGAGGAAAGTATCGTCAATTTTGAAGGCCAAGATTATGTTTTTGTAGAGGAAAAAAAGCAAACGTATCAATTGATTCCGGTAACGTTGGGAGAATCTGAAAACGGTTTCATTCAAATCAAAAACTTTGAAGATTTTAAGAACAGAAAAATCGTAACGAAAAATGCCTACACGCTTTTGATGAAACTAAAAAATACGGAAAGTGAAGAGGAATAATTCTGTTTCAATAATTTAAAAATAAATTCAAAAACTTAAAATAATGAATAAGTCAATTTTTAATCTAAAAAATATTTTAACTGTACTGTTGTTGCTGTTTATCGGCATTCAGTTTATTGATATTAAAAAGAATATCAGCCAAGATCAATCTGCCAATGCAATCGGAAATCATTATAATGTACCTCCAAAAATTCAGTCGATTTTAAAAACAAGTTGTTATGACTGCCATTCCAACAACACCTCTTACCCTTGGTACAGCAAGATACAGCCTGTGAAATGGTGGTTGGCAGATCACGTTAATTCCGGTAAAAGGCATCTTAATTTTGATGAATTCAATTCTTACAGCCGCGAAAAAAAGCTTGAGAAACTGGATGAGATCGTAGAAACGATAAAAGAAGGCGAAATGCCGCTCACTTCTTACACGGTGATTCATCAGGAGGCAAAATTGTCTGCTTTGGATGTGTCTGAAATAGAAAAATGGGTAAATGAAACGAAAAAGAAAGTAAAATAGTTGATTCATCTTAACCGTAAATAATAAAGAAAGTCTTAGAAATAAGGCTTTCTTTATTATTTTTGACAAATGCTGATTTTTTTTGATGAGGTTATTAAATCGAATATTTTTATGTTTATCTATTATTCTAAATAATGTTTAATTTACCGAAAAATCAAACAAAAAATTCAAATATTGACCGTTTTTTAAGTTATACAAGGGAGTAAACTTAACAAAGAGAAGCAAAGTTTTTTCAATTATTGCACTACGCCGATAAATATTTAAAAATATTTGTCTTTATTTTTAATAGGTATTCAAACCGTTATAACAAGCAGCATTAAAATGTATGGTAGGTTCAAAGCCTATATCAATGCGGCAATTTATCTCTGAAATATCCATAAACCCAAGTTCCCATAACGGCACTCAACAAGGTAATGACTACGGCTACTGCTCCGGTTCCGATCTGTGCAAAAAGCGGTCCGGGACAAGCTCCTGTTATTGCCCAGCCAAATCCGAAGATCAGTCCGCCATAAATTTGGCCTTTACTGAATTTCTTTGGGGCGATAGAAATCTGCTCTCCATAAATTGTTTTGATGTTGAATTTTTTGATGATCCAAACGGAAATCATTCCTGTTACCACTGCACTTCCTATAATACCGTACATATGGAACGACTGCAAGCGGAACATTTCCTGAATTCTGAACCAGCTGATTACTTCTGCTTTTACAAACACAATCCCGAATGCAATCCCCACCAAAAGGTATTTCAAAAGATGGTACCATCGATGCTGAATACGACTTTCGTTGGTGCAAATAGAATCTTGATGTCTTATATCTGTTTCTTTTTTCATTTTTAATCAATTTAAAGGGATAAAATAAATGGGAAAATAAAATTGGCCATTAAAAAACCACCTACCATAAAGCAAATGGTTGCAACCAATGAAGGCCACTGTAAATTTGAAAGTCCCATAATAGCGTGACCGCTTGTGCAGCCCCCAGCATATCGGGTTCCGAAACCGACCAGAAAACCACCTACCACCATTATGAAAAACCCTTTTAGACTTACCAGATTTTCAAAATTCATCAACTCTACTGGCACCAAATTGCTGTAATTGGTGATGCCATAGCCTGCCAATTCTGCTTTGAGGTTTGGGTTGACGATGATGTCTTGACCATCCATTAAGAAGTGAGCGGCAATCATTCCTCCGAAGAAAATTCCAAAAACGAAAAACAAATTCCAAGATTCTTTCTTCCAGTCATATTTGAAAAAATTAATATTTGCGGGGATGCACGCTGCACAAATATGCCGTAGTGACGAACTGATTCCGAAGGATTTATTCCCCAAAATTAAGAGTGTAGGAACGGTGAGACCAATCAGCGGACCTGCAATATACCACGCCCAAGGTTCTTTTATGATTTCTAACATTAATACTATTTTTTAAATTAAATTATTTTAAAACTTTACTTTGACACACAAAATCACTTTTTGTGATACCAGTCTGCACAATTGCATTAAAACCTCCGGCAATTTCGGTAAAATTTCTGTAACCTCTTGCCAGAAGAATACTTGCTGCCATCATACTTCTGTACCCTCCCGCACAGTGCAGATAAAAATGTTCGCTAGGATTAATATCTGTAACCCATTCATTAATGTAAGCCAAAGGCTTGTTGTAGGCTTCATCCACGTGTTCTGCTTGGTATTCGCTTTCTTTTCGTACATCGACGATTTTTACATCTTTATTTTCAATTTCCTTTTCAAATTCTTGTGCAGAAATACGGTGTACGGTGTCAATTACTTTTCCGCTGCTCTTCCAGGCTTCAAAACTGCCTTTCAGAAAACCTATAACATTATCAAAACCAACTCTGCTTAATCTTGTAACCGTTTCTTCCTGGTTATTTTCATCGGTAATTAATAAAATCGGTTGTTTTACATCTACAATCAGAGCGCCAACCCAAGGGGCAAAATCTCCGTTTAAACCGATATTAATAGATTGGGGAACAAAACCTCTTGCAAAATCGTCATTCGTTCTTACATCCAGAATCAAAGCGCCGGAAAGTTCTGCCGATTCTTCAAATTCTTCGGGGGAAAGTGCGTGTAGACCTTTAGACAAGACCTTATCGAAACTTTCGTAGCCTTTTTTATTCAATGCCACATTCATCCCGAAATAGGAAGGTGGCGGAAGAAGCCCATCTGTAACCGCTTTTATGAAGCTTTGTTTATCTTTTTGATTGAGTGCGTAATTGGTTTTCTTTTGATTTCCCAGGGTATCTACCGTTTCTTTCTGCATATTTTTTCCGCACGCAGAACCAGCACCGTGAGCCGGATAAACGATAATATCATCATCTAAAGGCAGAATTTTTTGATACAAACTTTCGTAGAGAAGCCCTGCCAATTCTTCCTGAGTCATACTTGCCGCTTTCTGAGCCAAATCGGGACGGCCAACATCACCGAGAAACAAAGTATCACCGCTGAAAAGGGCATTTTCTTTTCCATTTTCATCTATTAATAAAAAGGAAGAGCTTTCCATTGTATGTCCGGGTGTATGCAGAACCTTTATTTTGATGTTTCCCACTTCAAAAATCTGGTTATCATTTGCTATAATGGCTTCAAAATCCGGATTAGCAGTTGGTCCGTAGACGATGGGTGCACCTGTTTTTTTGCTGAGGTCTACGTGACCGCTCACAAAATCTGCGTGAAAGTGAGTCTCAAAGATGTATTTGAGTTTTACATTGTCTTTTTGCAGTCTTTTGATGTAAGGCTGGGTTTCTCTTAAAGGGTCAATGATTGCAGCTTCACCATTTGAAACAATGTAATAAGCTCCTTGAGCGAGACATCCTGTATAAATTTGTTCTATTTGCATTTTGATATTTTTTATTTAATTTTAATTTGATACAAATTTCTGGGTTTGAATTCTGTTGTACAGCTACTTTTGTTACATAAGGGTGTTAATTAATTATCTCCTATTTTGAAACGCCGAATGATTGCAGCCCGACTTGAACGGAGCTCTTTTTGTGAGGAGGAACGACGAGCAAAAAAGCGGGAGTGGAAGGCGGATAAAGCTGCCCAAATAATATTAGAAGAAAAGTTCTTTAATAATAATGTAAATTCCCATCATCAAAATAAACCATCCGAAAGCCGGTTTTAGTTTTTTACCATCAATTTTCTTTGATAATTGGGTACCTATCAATATTCCTACAACAGCGATTGCTGAGATGGTTACTAATACATTCCAATCAATTTTCACTGTATTGAATGAAGAGAAAAATCCGATGAGAGAATTAAAAGAAATGATGACCAAAGAGGTTCCAATGGCCACTTTCATTGGCGTTTTCAGAAGATTTACCAAAGCGGGAATGATCATAAAGCCTCCGCCTGCGCCTACCAAACCTGTTAAAACTCCTACTACAGAGCCTTCCCCTGCTGCCAGAAGCGCATTGTGATGGTCTGGATGGGGTATTTCTGTGTTATCTTCTGCTCCTTTTCGGATCATTTTATAGGAGGCAAGAATCATTAATCCTGCAAAAATCATCAGCAACAATAAATCTTTGGTTACCATAAAACTTCCAAAACTGAAAATATCATCAGGTATCAACGGTAAAAGGAATTTCCGTGTGATAAAAATAGAAATGATAGAGGGAAGACCAAACACAAAAGCCGTTTTGAAATGGACCAAACCTTTTTTGAAATAAGAAACCGAGCCCACCATACTGCTTATTCCGACAATGAAAAGTGAATATTCTGTCGCCAAGAAAGCATCTAGCCCAAAGAGATAAACGAGAACGGGAACGGTAAGAATACTTCCGCCGCCGCCAATTAATCCTAAAGAAACACCAATAAAAACCGATGCGATGTAACCATATATTTCCATTCTTCAACTTTTATGGTGCAAAAATGGAACTATTGATCTAGCTGTACTGCTACTTTTGTTACAGAAGGACAATTAGATTTCATCAAAATTATTCTTTAGTCTTAAAGCGTACAATATTTCAAGAAATAGAATCTGAAAGTATAATCTTATTTCTTCCCAAAGTAAGCTTTCCGGAATCTTCGAGCTGTTTCAGAAGTCTGGAGACCACTACTCTAGCCGTTCCAAGCTCATTGGCAAGTTGTTCGTGGGTAATAACGATGCTCTTTGAATGAGAAATTTCAGATTTTTTATGGAGGAGATTCAATAATCTTTCATCTACTTTTTTAAAAGCGATAGCGTTGATAATATCCAGCAATTCTTCAAAGCGTTTGTGGTAGAGCCTGAAAATATAATCCAACCATTCCGGATACTCTTTAATGAAGAGTGAAACCTTATCTATGGGCAGAAAAAGGATTTCAGAATCTTCTACCACTTCTGCTTTCACGATACTTTTTTCATTGTGCATCCCGCCAAGAAAAGACATAATGCAGCTTTCACCAGCTTTGATGTAATAGAGTAAAATCTCTCGCCCGTCTTCTTCGGTACGGATTACCTTTAATAATCCCTTCATCACAATCGGTATGGAGCGGATGGAAGCATTTTCATCCAAAATAATGTCACCTTCGTGGTAGGTTTTCACTATACTACTTTTATAAAGTTGATCTGTTAACTCTTTAGAAGAACTGAATTCAGAGGAAAAAGTTGTTGGGTTCATGATGAAAAAAAATAGATAACGAATTTACCGCTATTTAAAGAATTATTGTTGACTATTTTGCAGATTACTATCAATTTATTTCAAATTTAAGCTATTTTTGACACCAAATACTTCTATTTTTTTTACTTTTTCGTTTTTTTCAAGTGCAAAATGAATTAATCTTTATGATTGTGCGCTTTTATTCATAATGCTAAATTTTAACGCAAAGGGACACACAAAGTTTTTTTACTAATCATCGTTTTTAAGATAAAGAAAGGCGTAAACTTAATAATGAAAAACAAATATTTTTTAATTGTTATAAATTGCGGGTATTCAGTTAATCTTTCATCATTTTTCTTCTTTTCAACCATTTTACCAATTCAAACCAAACTACGGAAACAAAACCTATTAAAACGGCAATGAATAATTGTGAAAGGTTCAAGGTCTGAAAGCTGAAAAAGTTGGTTATTGGTTTTACATAGAGCATTAATGCTACAAGGGAAACTGTGATAGAGATAATGAGCGCAACCAGATTATTCTTGTATTTGAGTGTTGTGAAAATGGAATAATAAAACGACCGGTTGATTAACGTAAGAAAGATATTAGAAGTAATTAAAACTGTAAATACCATTGTTCTGGTTAATGCTTCATCATAGCCTTTTTGTACGCTATATTGATAGACTAATAATGTTCCTGCAGTAATTACCAATCCTTGTATAATACTGGTAGATAACTCCTTCCAGTTGAAGAAAGTAGTAGTTAAGGCTTTGGGCTTCTGTTGCATTGCATTTTTTTCTATAGGTTCGTTTTCATAGATAATAGAGCAAGTAGGCCCCATAATAATCTCCAGAAAAATAATATGAACAGGAGAAAATATATTGGGATATACCCAGCCTAGCGCCAATGGTATGAAAACAGTTAAGATGATAGGAATATGAATGGAAATAATATACTGAATGGCCTTTTTGAGGTTGGTATAAATTTTTCTGCCCATTGCAACAGCATCTACCATTTCAGACAAATCATCTTCCAGCAAAATCAGCGATGCGGCCTGTTTGGCGATTTCTGTTCCTTTTTTGCCCATTGCGATCCCAATATGTGCGGCTTTGAGAGCGGGACCGTCATTCACGCCATCACCTGTCATTGCAACGATTTGATTATTCGATTTTAAAGCATTGATTATTTTCAGTTTGGCTTCGGGGAACATTCTAGTAAAAATGGTGTTTTCCGTTACACTAATTTTCAAGTCTTTATCATTTAACTTCATTAATTCTTCGCCTGTAATACAGTTTTCGTAACCCTTGAAACCAATTTGTTTTGCAATAGCTTCCGTAGTTTCAGCATTATCTCCGGTAATAATCTTCACGGCAATGCCTGCATTATAAAAATCTTCCAATACTTTTTGGATATTTTTTTTTGGAGGGTCATAAAATGCCACAATTCCTTTAAACTGAAACGAGAAATCTTGTTGCTTTTCCGGATATTGAGTTTCTTTAAAATCTGAAATACCCACACCTAAAATACGAAATCCATCTTTTCCTAAAATGTGGATGGCTTCATTAATCTGTTTTTTTTCAGTTTCTGTGAGATTAGAAACAGCCATCAAGGCTTCTGGTGCACCTTTGGCAGCAATCACTCTTTGCCCCGTTTGATTTTCAAAAATATGGGTCATCATCGGCGGTTTTCCACCTAAAGGATATTCGTGAACAAGCTTGTAACTGGTTCTTTCATCCTGGTTCGCAGCATCTTTATAGACTTTATGCAAAGCTATTTCCATCGGGTCAAAAGGAATGGGTTCGCTTGCCCACATTGCTGCGGTAATGAGTTCTGTTTTATCATCAGAATCCCCTTCGTGAACGTTAAATATTGTGTTGGAGGACAGCAAAAACATTTTTGCTACCGTCATTTTGTTTTCTGTTAAAGTTCCGGTTTTGTCTGTACAGATTACAGTAGCACTTCCTAGTGTTTCTACGGTTTTCATTTGCTTTACCACGATCCCAAGTTTCATAAGCCGCCACGCTCCTAAAGCCATAAATGTGGTAAATGCAACAGGAATTTCTTCGGGTAAAATACTCATTGCCAATGTGAGTGACTGTAATAGACTTTGTAATAATTCTTTCGTATTCCAATAATTAATGCCCCAAACAATGACAAAAACCACAGCACCGGTTATTGCCATTTTCTTTACAAAATTGGCAATCTGTTTTTCTAAGGGTGTTTTTTCTTCCTGTATATTTTCTAGGCTGCTTCCAATTTTTCCTAATTTGGTGCCGTTGCCAATTGCAGTAATGGTAGCCACTGCTAAGCCACTGGCAACCGTTGTACCGCTGTAAATAAAATGATCCTCTTTGGATTTATCTTTAAATAAAGAAAACGATTCGCCTGTTAAAATAGATTCATTGACTGAAAAATCATTAGAATGAATGATGCTTCCATCTGCGGTAATCAAAGTACCTTCTTCCACAATTAAACAATCTCCAACTACTAATTCTTCACTTTTAATTTCTGAGGTTTTACCATTTCGGATCACTTTGCAGTTGGGTTGGGAAAGGTCTTTCAGTTTTTCCAAAGCATTTTTGCTTCTAGAATATTGATACAGGGAAATAGAGGTTTGGAAAACAATGGCAAAAGATAAAAAAATACCATCTCCTGTACTACCGCTGACGAAATAAATAGAAGCGGCGACCAGAAGTAATATAAGCATAGGATCTTTCACAATACGAATGAGGGTATCTATGATCGTATTTTCTTTTTTGTAATTTAATTGATTTTTTCCATACTTTTCCCGGGCCTTGGTAACTTCATTACCTGATAAACCCTGTATGTTGAAATTTTGAATAGACATTGTAAAGATGATATGATGTTGAAAATAAATGAAATTGCTCTATAATTTATTGAAAATCAATAAAGGAACCTGGGTTTGAAATGCGTACTCTACAGAATTGCCGGAATAGAATGTTCTCTCAAACCAATTTTTTGTTTTCCCTGTAAACATTACCAATAAAGAAGGAGAAAAAGGCATTTTTTTCAGTTGCAACTCTATGGCTTCCACCAGATTGTAGTTTTGTTTTTTTTCAACAATATAGATATTTACAGGATAATCTGTAATTTTCTTTATCTGAGTTTCTAGTGTGCTCCAATGTTCTGCTGCAACCGGATTTGATATAAAATGCAGCAGTTCTAAATCAGCATTCAATGGTTTTGCAAACGATACTACTTTACCGAGTTCATTTTTGTAATCATCCAGATCAGATGCATACAAGATACTTTTAATTTCAAATATCTGACAATCATAAGGTACCACAAGTACTGGTACTTTAGAATGGTTGATAACGTTTGCAGTGATGGTTCCTAGAATTCTTTTCATTATCCCTGCACCTCTTGTACTTATGCAGATGTAATCGTAATGATGCTTTTCGGCATATTCTATAATGCAGGCATTTGGTAAAATAGAAATTTCCACAACACATTCTATATCAACAGGCTGAATATTAAGATCTTCATATATTTTTTCTACAAATGGAACCAATTGTGCCATTATCTGTTTTTTCTGCTCTTGCTGATATTGATCCATCCTTACAGAATCCCAAGCGGAAGGTGTTTGCAAGTGGTGAACATTGATAAAAGTAAGCGCATATTTGTTTTGAGATGCTAATTGCGCAGCAAACTGCAATCCTGCTTTTGAATGATCAGAAAAATCTGTGGTAACAAGAATTTTTTTCATTGGTTTTATTAGAATTTGTATTGGTTTTTGGTGATTTTATAGGAGCTAAACTTGGTTGGTTGGCTTTTTTTTCAGGACATTCATTAGATCTTCCAGATAATCGGTTTGTATTTCTTGTATTTCCAGTAGTTTTTTATTTTGGTTTACCAGCAGATGGTCTATTTTCTCGCTCAGTAGTTTGATTTCTAGTTCGGCTTTCAAATTAATTTTGTAGTCGTGTTCTCCTCTTATTCTATCTTTTTGCTCTTGCCGGTTTTGGCTCATCATAATAATTGGAGCCTGAATGGCAGCAAGGCAAGAGAGAAGTAAATTTAATAATATAAATGGGTAAGGATCAAACGGTTTTGTCGATATAAACAATATATTGATGAAGATCCAGAACATTATAAAAGAAAAAAACACGATGATAAATAACCAGCTTCCTCCAAAAGAAGCCACCTTGTCCGCCAGCTTTTCTCCCGTGGTAAGATCTGCCTCAATTTCGTCTTGGATATTTTCAGAAAGGATAGAGTTATTTTTGATGGCATCCATCACATCGAGGTCTATGATCTCCAGCTCTCCCTTTTCTTCCACAATCAATGAGGTTAGGTATAATCTACGGTATTGATTGAGCTCGGTGATTGAGATAAAATCATCTTTACCAAACTCAGGGAATTGTCTTGTGATGAGAAGAAAGATTCCTGCCCGAAGATCTTCACCTTTCACCTCTTCACCTTCATTTATTTTCTGATGGCTGATGTAGCTCGTTTTCATTATGATAGATTTAATTATAAATTTAAAGTTTTTGCAATGGATTATTAATTCCGGACCATCACAATAATTTTCAACCAAACTCTCACTTAATCAAATAAAAAATGAAATCCCGAAATGCAACGAATTTTTGTCTGTCAATCTTAGTTTCCATTCCTGAAAATTATGTAATTGTCTGGCAATTGAGTTGTTTTGGTATTCCACATTATTGATCAATAAGACGTCTTTGATTTTGGGTGTTTCATTTAAAGGAAAATGCAATTCCTTACACTGGGTTTTCTTTTCAGAAGCACTATCAACGATCTCTACCGTCAACGGCTGTGTTTTGTTTTGATCATTCATAACCGTTTTTTATGATTGTTAATATCATTTTAAACCTTTCATTGGCTTTTACAACATTGGGTTTATGTGCAGGAATGATAATAGACTGCCCCGTTTCTAAAACAAAAGATTGGCCGTCTATAACGATTTCTGCTTTACCTTCTATAATCTGGGCAAAGGTGTCAAACGGTGAGATTTTTTCTGTAAGGCCTTCTCCGCTGTCAAAAGACATTACGCTAATATTGCCTGTAGATTTTTTCAAAATCGTTTTGATGACGACAGAATTGGGAATATATTCTATGATTTCTACAGTGATGTAGGCAATTGATTTTTCGAGTTCGTTATTATCCATAATATTGATAGTGTGATGAATATTAAAAGGAAGTATTTTACTTCTTATTTTCAAATGATATTGTGAAGAATAATAGATTGCTAAATATCTTCAAGATTTTGCTTTCTTTTTTGCCCGAGTTGTTTATAGAATGATGGACTAAGCCCTGTTACTTTTTTGAACTGATTGGAAAGGTGGGCAACACTGCTGTAATTAAGTTTGTAGGCAATCTCGGTAAGATTCAGCTCATCATAAAGAAGCAACTCTTTGGCTTTTTCTATTTTATGATTGATGATGTAATGCTGAATGGTAATGCCCTTCACTTCGGAAAATGTATTGGCAAGATAAGTGTAGTCATAACCCAGTTTTTCACTGATATAATCTGAGAAATTTTGTTTCGGAAGTTCGTCTGCGTAATGCACCATTTCTATGATGACATTTTTTATTTTTTCTATCAGAATACTTTTTTTGTCATCCAAAAGTTTCAATCCAGATTTTGCTAAAATCTCCGAAAGCTGCTGCCTTTGCTCTTCGCTGGTTTTTTCTGGAGTTTCAACTAATCCCAATTCTATACTCAGATATTTTATATTTAAACTATCCAACGCATCCTGGACCACCATTTTGCAGCGTAGGCTTACCATATATTTGATGTATAATTTCATAACCTCTAATTAGTATTTGCATCGTATGATGATGATTTATGATATTAAACGGAAGGTAAGAAAGGCTTTTTGCCTGAATGAAAATTCTGGGAATTGAAATGATTACCTCATCATTATTACCAAAGGTAAGCTATTATTACTAAGATATACCGAAATTCTTTGGTCTTTGTTCAGAACCTGTCATATCTCTTATTTTCAAATCAATAGGCCAACAGATGTCCGCGAAAATTAAACAAAAAAAAGTGGGATATATATAAAATTAAGTAAAGAAAATACAACGGTTGTATCATAAAAATCACAAGCTTTGTATGGTAAAACATTATCACCTTTACTCACTTCCAAATTTTGGGGAAGGATGAAAAAATGCGTTTACAATAAGTACAAATGATGAGAAAGAACGATGTGTTTACATCACTTCCAATCTAGGATGAATAGAAAAAAGAAAGCTTATTTTCTAAGGTTAAAAAAAAGAATAGATTACAATGTAGCCTATTCTTTTTTTATATTCTAGCCTTCTAGTATTTTTTTCTTATCCTCATACTCCTGCGTTTTGATCTCTCCTGAGGCAAAGCGTTTCTTCAAAAGATCAAGCGGTGTATCTTTCCTCATTCTCTGCCCTGGGATGTTGTATGGGGTTGCAAAAATCCAGATGAAGAAGAAAATCCAAAGAATCCACCAAATGAAGTGCATTCCAAAATATTCATAATTCTCAAAGTAGTTCATTTTATTAATTTTTTAGGTGTGAGCGTAGAAACCAAGCCATTTTTTCGTGTGTTTCCATAACAGCTGTAATAAAATCAGCGGTTCCCAAATCGTGAAACCGATTTCCAAAACTATGGATATGCTCACGGAGAATAATGATGAGGCTGTCGTGATCTGCAAGCAATTCTGTGATAAAGCCTTTACTGTTATTCTTCTCTCTCGTTTGCTCTGTAAGGTGTGTTAGGCTGAGGTAAGATTTTAAGCTGGCAGGAGC
The DNA here is from genome assembly GCF_900156685.1 of Chryseobacterium piscicola. Classification (GTDB taxonomy): domain Bacteria; phylum Bacteroidota; class Bacteroidia; order Flavobacteriales; family Weeksellaceae; genus Chryseobacterium; species Chryseobacterium piscicola. The sequence goes on along the minus strand of NZ_FTOJ01000003.1, from coordinate 65,170 downwards.
ATAATGCCCAATCGAACGAATTCTTTCAGCCACACGGTCTATAACTTCGTCTAATAGCCCCACTTGGCTCTCAAAAAATTTATGTTTTTCATAAAAATCAGGCCCTTCAACATTCCAATGGGCATTTTTGGTTTTTACGTATAACACATTTTCGTCTGCCAATATTTTTACCAATTCATCTGCCACCAGCTGCCGATGCTCATCTGTTATTCCTATTTGTACTTTCATAATATGTTTATTTAATGTATTTTTTATTTACTTTTTCGCGTTGTTTCTTCGCTTTTCTGGAAATAGGTTTCAGTGATTTTTTTACAATTTTTTCCATTTTATTGGTAAGCTCAGACTTGTTATTGGTAAGCACCCTGTTCACTGCTGCCAAAAGCTTGTCTTTCAGTGGTTTTATCACTTTCTCCTGTTTTAGGGTTTTCTTTTCCATAATTTTTTGATTTAAAATTTAATTGAAACTTTTTGTAATGAATACAATGACGGGAATGCCAATTACTGTTATTACTGATAAAAAACTAAAAAGTACTTTTTGCTTCGTACTTTTTAGTCTTAATCATATTTAAGTTCTGTTAAAAAGCATACTCGTAATCCACCGTCAGTTCATTTTTCACTTCCCAGATGCCGCGCGTTTTCCAGGCGATACGGGCAGCTTCTTCTTTGGCGTACCAAGAATGAACTGTTCCTTTTAAAGTCACTGCAGTTCCAGAAACTGAAACTTCAATACCATCATCATTGATGGCACTGCTTCTCAATGCATTTTCTATATCTTGCTGCTCAACTTTATCGTGAAATAAGGATTTAACTTTTATATTATTGGTGATTGCTTTCACACCGGGAAGAAGCTTTACCGCATTTCTTGCAGCTTCTCTTTCATAATTCCAGTGCAGTTCACCATCCAATGTTACTCTTCCTTTCTCTACTTTTACGTGTACCTTCTCATTCGGTACAATGTAGTCTGATTTTAATGCTGCAATCACCTCGTTGGCAATTTCCAAATCACTTTTCATAAAAGAATTAGGGTAATTAACTTCTATATTTTCAACAATGGCTTTTACTCCCAAGATCTTTTTTGCAGCTTCCTCGGCTTCGGATTTTTTGGCATAACTGTCAACAATACCAGTTAAAGAAACCACGCCATCCTTTGCTGTGACTCCTATTTCTGCTGAATTTAATGAGGGTTCCCATTTAATAGCATCCTGAACATCTTTTTGTAATTCTGCGTTTGTTTTCATTTGTAATGACTTTAATCGAAACTTCGTTGTTTCAATATTGTAAAGCTACATTTGATTAAAAATCAAAACATTACAAACCAATTAAAAAGGCTTACACCTATCACACATTGAAAACAATGGCAAAACTATTCGCAGAATAATGGATGTGTGATGTATATAAATTTTATGTATTAATGCACAACATCAATGATCTAATAAAATCCACCTTTGTATAGTAATAATGATATTACGTTAAACATTCTGCTGATGGAAACACATCTTACAAGGAAAATGAAATCTCCAAAGTAAAGAGATTGAAAACTAAATCCTAAAAACCATTGTAAAAAAATTATTCACTATAAAAAGATTTTTACCCTCAGATTAAAAGCCTAAGCGAAACAGATGAGAACAAATTACTTATAGGGCAAAAAAATAACGATAGCATAATTCATTTTCAAATTAAAGCCAATAGAAAATAGTCTATATGTTTTCTAAAGGTTTTAAGAAATGGATAGATGCTATAAGCGCTATCCTTTTTCTTTAAAAAAAATGGAATTCAAAAAAAAAACTTTAACCAAAAAAATAAGATGAAAAATTTATTAAATACCAATAGAATTCGATTGAGAGATTCTAAAAAAAATAAAATATTGCAGGATATTCAGTTTACTGCGTTGTTTTATATCCGCAGTACCAATGCCCATCTAGATAAAGACCTTACCGAAGTATTGAACTCACTAAAGGAATTGGAAAACCTCAACAACAGATCGGGCCTGATCTTTAAAATCAATCTATTACCAAACACAAAAAACCAATGGATGACGATTCTTACAGAAATCAACAGCAGCTCTGCATTACTTAAAGAACAATTTATATATCTGAAGAAAAATATTGCCGAAAAAAATCCCCTGAACTCTTCTGTATTCTGGTTCCAAAATCAATCCTATGTAGACAGCATAACAGAAAACTATAAAAGCTTAGAAAAAATAGGTCTACAGATTCTTCCGGAAGAAGAAAAACTATATTGGCGTACTTGCATTTGCAATGCACAAGACGAAATTTTCTCACTAATCGCGTCTCTCACCAATATTTGCAAAGTTGAACTCGATTTTATTGAGAAATATATTCCGGATACAGTTGATATAACTTCACAGCAGATCATCAATCGCATTCCAGCAGATTGTACTCTGGAAGAGGCTACAAAGTATCAACAAAATTATCATACTGTTTTAGACTATTACAATAATCATTATGAGAGGAAAAAAAATATTTGGAATAAATTATTTCATTTCTTGGGTAGAGATACTCATCATTTTCCTTCTGGCGACGGAATGCACTAATGATCATATGAAGATGGTTTGTTTTACAGCTTTCAATCACAATCAATTAAAAACAAAAAAGATGTGATAGATGTAAATATTAAACGGAACACTACAAACAATGCGATTATATAATCCCCATCTTTATATGCACTACTAAATCCATTATTATGTCTAAAGAAAAAGATACCAAAAAGAAATCAGACAAAACGCCAGCCACCAAATCTACCAAAGAAAAAAGGGTCGATAAATTGGCGAAAAGAAAAGACAAAGAAAACAATAGCAGACTTACAGATCTCTAAATGAAATCAGTTAAAATAAAAAAAGAAGGGATTCTCTTAGGAAAAACAGAATTGGCTTTTGAAGCAGATGGCGTACTAAATCCTGCAGTCATCAAAGAAAACGGAATTATACATTTATTTTACAGAGCCGTTGCCAAAGGCAATTTTTCTACGATTGGCTACTGCCGGCTTTCCGATCCTTTAAAGATTGAAGAACGTTTAGGATTTCCTATTCTTTCTCCGGAATATGATTATGAAAGGCACGGAATGGAGGATCCCCGGATTGTGAAAATTGAAGAGCTGTTCTATCTTACCTACACTGCTTATGACGGCATTAATGCTTTAGGTGCATTGGCAACTTCCAGCGATCTGAAGACCTGGGAGAAGCAAGGAATTATTGTTCCGCAAATCACCTATGAAGAATTTAAAGATCTGTCCAGGGATAACGGTTCTATTCCTGAAAAATATGTTCGTTTTAATGAATTTCAGATCAGCCATAACAAGGATGACAAAAACGTTTTTATATGGAGCAAAAATCTCATTTTCTTTCCAAGAAAGATCAAAGGCAAATTCTTTTTTTTTCACAGGATAAGACCTGACATTCAGATTGTTCTAGGGGTTGACAATTTAAAAGAACTGACGCCAGAATTTTGGACCAACTATTTTCTGCATTTTAAAGAAGATATTGTTTTGGCACCAAAATACAATCACGAATTAAGCTACATCGGGGGTGGCTGTCCGCCAATCGAAACAGAAAAAGGCTGGCTCATCATCTATCACGGTGTTCACGATTCTTTGAAAGGCTATGTGTATAGTGCTTGTGCTGCGTTGCTGAACTTGGAAAACCCGAAAAAAGAAATTGCGAGACTTCCCTATGCGCTTTTCAGCCCAGAAGAAAAATGGGAACTGAAGGGCGAGGTCAACAATGTGTGCTTCCCTACCGGAACTGTTGTGGAAAATGATACACTTTATATTTATTACGGCGCTGCTGATGAACGGATAGCAGTGGTTTCATTAAGTATTTCTGAATTGCTGGATGAACTTATAAAATATAAGGTAAGTCTATAAAAATGAAGTCAAATCACTAAAAAATTAAAAAAATGAAAATGGATAACAAAACAGATGTGGAAGAACAAATTGAAAGACCATCAAGGTTCATTAAAGAAAATATCCAGAGTGCGAAAGCTTTGCCGGAGATCCTTTTTATTACTTCTTTTCCACCAAAAGTATGCGGCATCGCCACTTACTCGGAAGATCTTATACAATGCCTGAAAACCAAATTCGTAAAATCTTTCAAAGCCATTATCTGCCCGATAGAAACTGAAGATGAGCACTATGACTATGCTCAGAATACAGCCTATCATCTTAACACCTCAGACTACGATTCTTACATCCGACTGGCCAAGAAAATCAATAAAAGTGATGCTATTGAACTGGTGATGCTTCAGCACGAGTTCGGGTTCTTCGGTGCTGTACAAAATGGATTATCAAAATTCTTAGAATTGTTAGAAACAGACATTATTGTCACTTTTCATACGGTGCTTCCAAAACCCGATCCCGGACTTAAAAAACAAGTGCAGGAAATCGCCCATTATGCAAAATCAATCATTGTAATGACTGATATTTCTGCTACAATATTAGCAAAAGAATATAAAATATCACCCGAAAAAATTAACCTCATCCCTCACGGAACACACCTGTTGCCATTAACAGAAAAAAGTTCACTGAAAGATAAATACCAGCTAAAAGGTAAAAAAGTTCTCTCTACTTTCGGATTATTAGGTTCGGGAAAAAACATCGAAACTACTTTGAATGCTTTACCAAAGATCATTGCTGAACATCCTGACGTTCTCTTTCTGATTATAGGAAAAACACATCCTACCATTATTAAAAATGACGGAGAGGAATACCGCTTATCTCTAGAAAAAACAGTACAGGAACTACATTTGGAGAACAATGTACGGTTTGTCAATGCATACCTTCCCTTAGCAGAATTGCTAGAGTATCTTCAGTTGACAGACATCTATCTTTTTACCTCCAAAGATAGAAATCAGGCAGTAAGTGGGACGTTTTCCTACGCCATCAGTTGCGGTTGCCCAATCATTTCCACACCTATTCCACACGCATTGGAAGTCCTTAAAGAAGATACAGGAATTATTATAGATTTTGAATCGCCGGAACAACTTGCTTCCGCCGTAAACAAGGTCTTGAAAAATGAACAAATGCAGGAACAATTAAGTTCTAATGCATTGGAAAGAATGGCACCTACAGCTTGGGAAAATTCTTCCCTACTGCACGCTTTGCTTTTTCAAAAATTTGGAAACCACAAAATCCAGCTAAAATACAGTTTGCCTAAAATCAATTTGACACACATTCAAAATATGACCACAGATTTTGGAATGATCCAGTTTTCAAAGATCAACAGACCAGATATAGATTCAGGTTATACATTGGATGACAATGCCCGTGCGATGATCGCCATTTGCCAACATTTCGGGCAAACCAATGACGATGAAGATCTGAAACTGATCACTATTTATCTTGATTTTATAGAATTTTGTCAACAGCCAGACGGTAGTTTTCTTAATTACGTAGATGAATATAAGAAATTTACCCCTCAGAACTATGAAACCAATCTGGAGGATTCCAACGGAAGAGCAATCTGGGCTTTGGGCTATTTGATATCCAAAAAAACTGTTTTACCGGAAAATTTGTCTTTAAAAGCAGAAAAAATCATCAAAAAAAACCTTCCATTTGCCGAAAAAATGCATTCTACCAGAGCAATGGCATTTATCATTAAAGGCTTGCATTATCAAAATTCAACACAAAATATACCAGTCTTAATTACATTGGCCAACCGATTAGAGAAAATGTACGAACACGAGGCACAGGATAACTGGCACTGGTTTGAAAGTTACCTCACCTATGGCAACAGCGTACTTCCAGAAGCTATGCTTTGCGCCTGGATCTCTACAGGAAACAAAATGTACAAAAAAGTTGCACTAGAATCTTTTCAGTTTTTGTTATCAAAAATATTCGTAAAGGATGCTATCAAAGTAATCTCCAACAAAGGATGGCTTCAAAAAAACGAAATCAAAGCAGAAGCAAATGGAGGCGAACAACCCATTGATGTGGCGTACACTATCTTAACATTATTCAAGTTTACAAAATATTTTAATGATGAACATTATCCAAAAATGATGAAAAATGCCTTCAATTGGTTTCTGGGAAAAAATCATCTGAATCAGATCATTTACAATCCCGCCACAGGAGGTTGTTATGATGGATTAGAAGAGAAAAATGTGAACCTGAACCAAGGTGCAGAATCTACCGTAAGCTATCTGATGGCAAGGCTTTGTTTTGAAGAAAAATAGATTACTATTTCCAAATAATACTGTAATATTCTTAAATAATTGATATTTAAACAATTGTATTGCTTCGATAAATGAAATGCCATCGTTTGTCTTTAAAAAGAAATCTATTATAAAATCTTTGTTTTTCTTAGCAATTAAAAAACACAAGAATAAACAAGGATTTTTTATAAAAACAACGCCAATATAATCTATTGGCGTTGCTTTTATTTAATAGTACCTTGTGACTTCGGAGGGGTTCGAACCCCCAACCCTCGGAGCCGAAATCCGATATTCTATCCAGTTGAACTACGAAGCCTATTTTTATAAGTAATGAGTAATTAATGATAAGTAATTCAAGTAGCGTATTACCAATTACTCATTACCTTATCTTAGAACGTTATTTTCACACCTCCTAAAACCTGTGCACCAAGAACTTTATATCCTTTATACGTTTGGTATTTTGAGTTGAGAAGATTGTTTCCGACTGCGAAAATACTAAAATTTTTGTGAAATTTATACTCTGCGGACAAGTTTAAATCTGCATATCCACCCACTTTATCATTAGTATTCTCTGTAGACTGGTAAACCGTAGATCCTGCAACCAAAGGACCAGGAACAGCATTCAAGATGTAAGAGTTTGTGGTTCTATCACTTGCAACAATTCCTTTGAAGCCCAATAGAAGTTTTTTGGCAAGCATAGTATATTTTGCTCCGAAGGATGCAGTGAGCAAAGGAACGTTATAAATATTTTTATAATTGTTCAAATCAAACTTTTGGAACCTTACTTCGCCGTCTATCACCAAGTTTTCTAGCGGGAAATATTGTAAACTTCCTTTAATATCACTCACATTTCCATCATCATAAACAGTAGAAAATGTATTGGCAAAATTGTAGGCAGAGCGGTTTAATGTAAATGCATTATCAAATAATGTATTGGCTCTGAAAAACATAATATTATTCATTTTCCCAAAACCTGCCGACACGTCATATTTAAAAGTCTCGTCGATGTCTCCTCTCAAACCTGCGTAAAAGTGGTATTTTGTTTCCGTTGGTCTCAAATATTGATCAGAAACCAAAAACGGATTGTCTTGTAATAGTTCACCATACGTATTTAGTTTTAGCCCCCCATCTACTCCACCATAAAATTTAAATTCGTTGGCTGCAGCATATTGAAATTCAGCTTGCGGAAACCAATAGGTTTTATTTGATTTTAACTGTTCAGCTAAAATTAAATTATCATTTTTAGAATTTAAAAAAGAAAATGAAGAACCTATACTTAAATAAGAATCCCCTTTTCTAAAACTTATTTTTGGGGTCAAACTTGCATTCACAAAATTAGACGAGTTGGCATCTCTGATAGTGAATTCTGTTTTCACGGCTTCCAATCCTAGACCTAAATCTGCATTCAGTGTGAAACCAGAATCACCCAATTCTACCGCATGTTTCGAAAGATTTGCAAGTAAAGAAACCTGATTTTCTTTCGCATCAAAATGATCTGTCAGAAAGGAAGATTTTACTCTTACATCATTCAAAATTTCATTAGAATAAAAATCATAATAACCGTTTACCTTAAACTGATTGACTTTTTGATCTAAATTCACACCGGCATCTGGCTGGAGTGCATAAATTCCGTAATAATTGTAATGATCTAAACCGTATTCAGCATTTAAATTAAATTTCCCTTTTTCGCCGTAAGAATTCATGAATGCTCCCACGGTTGCAGAACTTTGCTTGGAATCCCAGATGTATTCTTTTTTCAATCCTTGTGTTGAAAGCCAATGTGCATCTGCGCCAACTTCCAATTTGTTGTTCAAAACTTTAGAAACATGTGCATCACCTAAAATTTTGCCATAATTTCCCATTCCGAACTGGATGTAATTATCTTGTGCTGTTCCATCAAATTTCGGAGCAACATCTTCACCCTGAATTGTGGAGGTTTTAAAATCGCTCACCACCGGAACATCCGTAATTGTATACTTCACCGGGTTGGCAGATTTTTCTTCAGGCGGATAGTTTTTCACCGTTTCCACCGAAGTTTTTTTCTTTTCTATTTTTTTTACTTCCGGTTCTCTTTTTTTATTAAGAATCAGTTTTTCTTCTTTGATCTGAGAAAATGCTACCGAAGAGAATCCTAAAAATAATATGGATAGTATTTGAATTTGTTTGTTCATTTTTTTCTTGCTTTTAACTTTTACCCTGGCTCTTTTTACTTCTTAATCATTTTCTTAACCTCTTTTGCTTCCGCAACAATTTCAGGGAAATCTGCGTAGTTCGAAATAATTTGATCACAAGTGTAACTTGCCTGATAATTATCTTTCAGTCCGACATAGTTTTTAGCCATTAAAACCAAAGCTTTAGCACCCCAATATTCTTCTGAAGCATAATTGTTCGCCAGTTTGAAGATGGTTTCATTAGAAATTTTAAATGATTTGGCTTTATTCTGATAAAATGCTTTTGCATACAAAGATTCTGCAGCAACTTCCGTGTTTGATGATTTTTCAAGTGCAGTGTATGCAGATTGAGCGTCTTTATCTTTTCCAGAGTTCATCAAACTTCTCGCCTTAATTACTTTTGCGGTTTCAATCACTGCCGGAGAGTTTTTACTGTTTGCAATAACAGATTCTGCCAGTTTTTCAGCCTGAGAGAAATTCTTTTCGTCTGCATAAATCTTCATCAACTCTACATTTGCGTAGTTTCTGATGTTTATGTCTGAAGAATTAACTAAGTTTTCCAAAGCTTTTTTGGCATCAGAAATATTCCCTTGTGCTAAGTAAATCTGTGCAACTCTCGTTTGAGCATCATCCTGATAATCGTTTTGCACATTTCCAACTTCCTGAAGAACCAGTAATGCTTTAGTAGAATTTTTAGTCTGATAATAACTTTCTCCCAACTCATATTTAGCCTGGTAAAGACTTTCACCACTTGGGTTTTGAGTTAAATATTTCTCATAATAAGAAATCGCATTTTTATAATCTTTTTTAGCAAAGAATTGCTTCCCCGTTGAAAGATTGATCTCGTCGATTTCTGAAGCTGCTACATTTACACCTAAACTTCTTGCAAAATTTTCATATCCCGATACATCGCCGTTTTTGGTGAATATTGGTTTCGCAGCTTGTACAATTTTATCTGCATACTGCGTGTTTTTATACTGTTGACCAAGAGTTTTTAATTCTGCTAAAGCTTTATCACTTTGATTCTGATCCATAAAGTTCTGAGCTTTGTAAATGGAAGCATTTGCCACCAAATCGCGGTCTGAAGAAGATTTAATTACCTTTCCGAAGAAATCTGAAGAATTAGCAAAATCATCCTGAGTTGCGTAGGCAACACCAATTTCGTATTGCGCATCATCATTATATTCAGAATCTGGATATTTTGATATTAATGATTTTAAGTTGGAAATCTTCGCATTATTATCACCTTTAAAACCAAGCGCCATTGCCTTTTGGAACAGAGTGTAATCTGTTGCATCTACATTTTGATCGTACACGGCAATTGCTGCATCCAGATTATTGTTGGCATAATCAATATCTGCTAAACGAAGCTGGGCATCACTCTTATATTCACTTTTAGGGTTGGCTAAATACTGTTTGAAATATTTCTGAGCCTGATCAAATTTTTTAGATTTAAAATAAGCATAGCCCAAATCGTAAGACAACTGCTGTTTTTCTGGGAAAGTTTCGGCTAAAAGTCTTTCATAACGAACGATTGCTGAGGGATAATTTCCTTTTTGGTAGTAGGTTTGCCCTAGCCAGTATAAAGCACGGCTGTTGAATTCTTTATTAATATTAAATTCTAAACTTCTCAAAAGAAAACGTTCCGCTTCATCAAAATTTCCTTTATTAAATTCTTCTGTTCCCAAAAGATAAGAAACCTCCTGATCAATTTTATCTATTTCCGGAGTAGAATTTTGAAGTCTGTCTATGGCATTCAAGGTTTCGCGATAGTTACCAGAATACAGATAAGATTTCACCAAAAGAGATTTCATTTCGGTATTGTCTGCCTCAGATTTATTTTCAGTCATATAATTCTGAATAACCTGAGAAGCATTTTCAAACGGGTTTCCGATATCGTAGCTTAATTTCGCATACTGTTCCTGAGCCAATTTTTTCACTCCTTTATCATAATTCATCTGATAAGAAGATCTGAAAGCTGAAAGTGCTTCCTGCTTTTTATCTACTTCCAAATAGGCATTTCCAAGCTGATAATAAGCATTCTGAGCCAACGCCGAATTGGAATTCACTAACTGATTGTAGTAAGAAACCGCCTCGTCATATTTTTTGAGTTTTGCAGCAACAAATCCCATTTCGTACAAATCATTTTCTGATGGATTGGTCTGTACAGCAAGATAATCTTTCAAATGCGGGTACGCCGAATTGTAGTCATTTTTCATGAAATAACTTTCGCCGATGATCTTGTGAACTTCAGCTTTGTAAGATTCAGAAATATCTTCGTTTAAAAGAGCCGTTCCTTCTGAAATTGCTTTATCATACTCCTTATCATTAAAATACATCTGTACATAATAAGGTCTTACCAGTTTAGAATATTTTGCTTCCTCTTTAATAGAATCAAAATACTGGAAAGCTTTTTCGTTATTTCTTCCGGCATAATTTAAATGTCCGAGCATGTAAGCAATGTCTCCTTTTTGTGTTCCATCTGAAGTTTTGTATGCTTCTTCAAGTGCATCAATCGCACCTTTCGCATCTCCGAGCATAAATTTGGCATAGCCCAATTTCATGATGTACTGCGTGTTTTCTTCTTTCGTTAATTGGTATTGATTAACTTTTTTTAAAGTCTGCAAAGCTGTTTTGAAATCTTTTTTGGCTAAATAATAATCAGCCAGCGGAAGATTTGCTTGAGCGAAATAGGCAGATTTCGGATATTCTTTGATGAAAGCCGTTAGGCCTTCTTCTGCATGATTTTTCTGTAAAATCACACCAATCACATTATCAAAAAACTGCGCAGCTTCTTTTTTTGATCTAGAAAGATTCTGGTTGTAAAAATACTGTCTTGCGTATTCGTACTGAGAAGAATTGTATATCTTGGTTTGATACAGGTTTTCGGCAAGACCGAATCTGTAATTTTCTTTTTGGGTGAAATATTGTGACTGCTGGGCATCAACTACACCGAAATAGATGACAGCTGCGGCTAAAAGTATTTTTTTTGATCTCATTAATTGAAAAATTTTTGAATGATCTGTGTTGAAAACTAGTACATTAGGTCTTTGAGGTTAAAGACAGTTTTTATCCACAATTTACCAACGAAAATATCAAAAAGATATTGCTTAAACAAGATTTTTAACATATTGTTAGTTTGTGGATTATATTTTAAAATTAATTAACTTTCCATTAAGAAATGTTAAGAAAAACGTAATATTCTCAAAGATTTAATTAAATTTGTTTTTTTCAATTCAAATAAATTATTAATGAATCAACTTTTCAGGAGAAAAATCTATTCAGATACAGATACTTCAACTTCATTGCTTCGTGTTTTAGGGGTTTGGGACATTGTTTTTTTCGGAATTGCCGCTATCATTGGTGCCGGAAGTTTCAGCAGCCTTGGTGAAGCAATTTTCCGCGGTGGACCTGGGGTTATAGTATTATATCTGATTTGTGGTTTTGCATGCGGTTTTACTGCACTTTGCTACGCTGAGTTTGCGAGCAGAATTCCTACTGCTGGTTCAGCCTACACCTACGCATACGCAAGTTTCGGTGAACTCATCGCGTGGATTATCGGCTGGGCATTAATTATGGAATATTCTTTCGGAAATATTTACGTGGCGTTCTCCTGGTCAGATTATTTTACCAGTTTTTTGGGAAGATTAGACATTCACATCCCCGAATATCTCAGCTGCAGCTATACTGAAGCAAAAAAAGCATTCTTCAGCACGCCTCAATCTACAAACAGCGAACTTTTGAATGCATGGAAAAACGCTCCTGTTTTGGGAGGTTTAAAAATTATTCTTGACATTCCTGCTTTGGTTATCAATGGTTTAATTACGTGGTTGTGTTTCGTTGGGGTAAAGGAAAGTAAGAATTTCAACAACGCTTTGGTCATCTTAAAACTAGCTGTAATTGTACTCGTTATTTTAGTAGGTTATAAATTCATCAACACAGGAAACTGGACACCTCTGAATCCTGAAACACAGGTAACTTCATTTATGCCAAACGGCTTTGCAGGAGTGATGAGCGCCGTTTCGGGTGTATTTTTCGCCTACATCGGGTTTGATGCGTTAAGCGTACTTTCAGAAGAAACCAAAGATCCACAGAAGACTTTGCCTAAAGGAATGATTATTTCTCTGGCACTTTGTACTGTAATTTATATTGCGCTGACTTTAGTTTTAACAGGAATGGTAGATTACAGAAAATTTGACGGTGTGGGAGATCCACTTTCTTTTATTTTTGAAAAAACCAATGCCAATGTGGCGTGGATGGAACTTACCGTGTCTTTTATTGCCATTATTGCCATCACAACGGTACTTTTGGTCTTCCAGATGGGGCAACCGAGAATCTGGTATGCGATGAGTCGTGATGGGTTGATGCCAAAGAAATTTCAGGAAGTACATCCTAAATATAAAACACCTTCCTTCGCAACAATTATTACCGGAACTGTAGTGGGTATTCCTATTCTTTTTACGGATAAAAGTTTCATATTAGATTTCACAAGTATCGGAACTATATTCGCATTTGTATTGGTTTGTGCCGGAGTTTTAATGTTGCCGGCCAAAGAGAAAATTAAAGGCAGATTCCACCTTCCTTATATCAATGGAAAAATAATTTTTCCTGTACTTTTCATTGGAACTTTAGTTGGGTTTCATTATTTTCAACCTGAATTTTTTAGTAATTTAATGGATTGGAAAGATCCTAATGAAGGAGAATTCAGAGCTTCTATTTTCTTTTTCATAATTGTTAATTTGATTCTGTGTGTTTTCACTTTCATCAAAAACTTCTCTCTGATTCCTTTGATAGGTTTAAGTTCATGTTTATACCTTTTAACAGGTATGAGCCATGACAACTGGTTTTGGTTTGGACTTTGGTTTGCAATCGGACTCGTAATTTATTTCTTCTACGGATACAGAAACAGCAAACTGAGACAAGCTTAAATACCGTGAAAAAAATTATGTTTTTCTTCATTCTGATGATTATTTTGGGATGCAGTAAAAAGAACGATAGTTTTCAGCATAATTCTTCGTCGGAAAAAAATGTGGCAAAAGTCTCCTATAAAGAGTTTATAGCTGACATTCAATCAAAAACAGAAAGCGAAAAGCAAAAGTATTTTTTCAAATTCATCAACTACGACATTCCAAATTACTGGAAAGGAACTCCGTGGTCTTTTGGCGGTACAACGCGCAGTCCACAATCCGGAACAATTGCTTGTGGATATTTTGTCACCAATATTGTAAGCGATTTTGGTATCAAAATTGAAAGAGTATATTTAGCACAACAAGCGTCTTCTGTGATGATTAAAAAACTTTGTACTGACATTAAATATTTCACGAAAAGAGAAGATTTAGAGAATTACATTTTATCTAAATCTAAAAATACGGTTTACATCGTCGGACTAGATTTCCATACAGGATTTATTACAAAAGAAAATAAAGACACGTATTTTATTCACTCCAGTTATATTGAAAATAAAGGCGTGGTAAAAGAGAAAACGGAAAGCTCGCAAGCTCTAAACGCGTCAAAAACTTTTATGATTGGAACTTTAAAATACTAAAGTTATGACTGAGAGAATAAAAACCTACAACGAATTTTATAAATTTTATCTTACTGAACACAGTAAAACAGGAACACGCATCTTACATTTCATTGGTACCCTGCTGGTATTTTTCGTTATTGGTTACGTCATTTATTCTGGAAAGGAAAGGTTTCTATGGTATGTTCCGCTTTTTGGTTACGGCTTTGCATGGTTCAGTCATGCTGTAATTGAAAGAAATAAACCTTCAACTTTCAGATACCCGCTTTGGTCTCTAATTTCAGATTTTAAGATGTTTTTTGAACTTTTAGTAGGTAGACAAAAGTTTTCTGAAAAAACAGAAAGTACATCTGCGGAAAAAACTTCTGAAAACAAAATTTCAAAATAAAAGATCATAAGACCACTTTCCTATTTCAAAACAACATTCATTGCATCATGAAACTAAAGACTGTACATGAGTAGCTCTCTTTAGATGCCTTTAGGTAAAAGAAAAAACAGCTTATAATTGGCGAAATTTCTATTCCAACATCGAAGGTTTAACTTACACACCAGGTTTTGAAAATAAATTGAAAATAAAAACCGAAAAACTCGAAAATCTTCCTGCATATGCATCTTCTCTGAGATATGTACTAGTGAAAGAAGTGAATAAAATAAAAAAGTAAATTTTATCTAAATTTCACACGAAAATTATTTTCAACTCGGGCAACATTATTTTTATATTTTCCTGGAGTCCATTTACTGTAATTCTTCATAATCATTTTTATTGCTTTATTCTCCAATTCATTACTGAATTTTTCGTTTTCATCCCCATTGCTAACCCAATTGTTTTTTCGTAAATTTGATATTGAACCATCTTTTTCTACAACAAAACTTATATCCATAAACGGATAATTATTGTGCGAAATTTTTAATGGCAATCCTGATATTAAAAAGGGAGTATAGCCTTCCTTCAATTCATTCGTTTCATTTGGTAAGTGTGGCTTATCACTATCATTTAGATCATAAACACTCACAACTTTACCTCTCTTTATCTTTTCAACAAGTAATTTATCTGCACCGTTTTCGATTTCTTTTCTAAAATTTTCACCAAATTTTTTGAACATTTCACCATCAATATACGCTGTATAACAACCTGCAGTTTGCCCATCAATCACAATACAACTAAGGTCGTTATTTACAACTTTAACATTGTTTTGAATAGAAAATTCACTTAATTCTTCACTATAAATAGGAAAATCGCATCCAAAACACGATGTTGTAACATAAATTTTCTTGTATTTAATTAAATCGTTTTTGGCTTTCTCAATATCATTTCTACACATCACATCATTTTTATTTGGCGACTTAACATAGTTATTTATAAAATCTTTATATTTTGGAAGTAGCTCTTTTTTAGAATCTTCCACCATTCTCTCTTTTTTGCAGCCAACAACAACTATTAATATAACTATATAGAAAACCCTATACATCATTTTCAAAATTTTAATTAAATATAACAAAAAACCGCTCTCTAAAAGAAAGCGGTTTAAATATATATCTAAATATCCTAGATTAATATATCGCAGGATATTTCTCAGGATTTGTTTCATTAAACATGGCGTAGATTTTCTCAACCATATCGTCTGCAGATGGTTTAGAGAAGTAATCTCCATCACTTGCATAAGCGGGTCTGTGATCGTTCGCAGCAATCGTTAAAGGATCAGAATCTAAAAATCTGAATGCTTTTTGTTTTTCCAAAATCTGCTGTAAAATAAATGCTGAAGTTCCACCCTGAACATCTTCATCAATTACAACTAATCTGTTGGTTTTCTTTACGCTTTCGGAAATTTCATTGGTTAAATCGAAAGGAATTAATGATTGAACATCAATAACTTCTGCAGAAATACCTAATTTATTTAATTCCTCTGCTGCTTCCATCACAATTCTCCAAGTAGAACCGTACGTTACCAAAGTGACGTCTTTACCTTCTTTTGTCACTTCAATTTTCCCAACAGGAACTGTGAATTCACCTAAATTATCCGGTTGTTTTTCTTTTAATCTGTAACCATTCAAACATTCCACAATTACAGCTGGATCGTCGCTTTGAAGCATGGTGTTGTAGAATCCGGCAGCTTTTGTAAGGTTTCTAGGAACCAATACCAAAATACCTTTAGAAAGATTTAAAATCCCTGCCATTGGCGAACCAGAATGCCATACACCTTCTAATCTATGCCCTCTTGTTCTGATGATTACAGGAGCTTTTTGCCCGCCCTTTGTTCTGTACTGAACCGTTGCCAAATCATCACTCATTCCCTGCAGACAGTACAAGATATAATCTAAATATTGGATTTCAGCAATGGGTCTTAAACCTCTCATCGCCATTCCTATTCCTTGGCCGAGAATGGTAGCTTCACGGATTCCGGTATCAGCAATACGAAGTTCACCGTATTTTTCCTGCATACCTTCAAGACCTTGGTTTACGTCACCGATATTTCCAGCATCTTCACCAAAGACCAAAGTTTCAGGATATTTTTCAAATATTTTATCAAAATTATTTCTGATTACTACTCTGCCATCTACTTCTTCAGAATTATCTGAATAAACCGGCTTTATTTCTTTTACATTTTCAGATTTCCATTGAGACTGAGAATATAAGTGTGAAGAGTAATTGTCTTTCTCCACTTCAAAAATCTCGTTGTACTTCTGCATCAACTGATTTCTTTCTGCAGAATTTGTTCCTCTTGTTACCAACAAAGATTTTCTTACCAAATGGAAAACATCTTTTTTAGCTTTAGAAACAGATGTATTGAATTGACCAATATATTTTTCAATTTCAGAATTATTTTCTTTAAGTTTTTCAACCAAAGGTAATACAGAATTAATCAAATCTGTAATGGTTTTCTGATAGCTTTCCCAAGCTGTTTTTTGACCAGATTTCACATGCTTTTTGGCTTCTTCCTCAATAGCATTCAGTTCATCTGCTGTTGCCAACACTTCATCTTTTCCTTCAATCTCAATAGAATAATTTAAAATCCATTCTTTGAATTTCACCAAACCGTCAAAATCTGCTTCCCAAGAAAGACGCTCTTCATTTTTATATCTCTCGTGAGATCCAGAGGTAGAGTGACCTTGGGGTTGTGTAACTTCAATTACATGAACTACTACAGGAACAGATTCTGTTCTTGCAAAATGCTCTGCTCTTGCATAGGCATCCAATAATGACGCATAATCCCATGCTTTTACCTGAATTATTTCACATCCTTGAAATTCGCCTTCTTTTCTTTGAAAACCGCTCAACATTTCAGCAATATCGGCTTTAGCCCTTTGTTTCATTGTAGGAACAGAAATTCCGTAACCATCATCCCAAATAGAAACAATCATCGGTACTTGCAATGCACAAGCAGCATTTAAAGTTTCCCAAAAATGTCCTTCTGCAGTAGAAGCGTCACCAATAGTACCAAAGGCTATTTCGTTACCCTCTTTTGAAAATTTTTCTGACCCTTCAAATTTTACTGATTTATATATTTTTGAAGCTTGTGCTAAACCTAATAACCTTGGCATTTGGCCAGCTGTGGGAGATATATCTGATGAGATATTCTTTTGAGCTGTTAAATCTTTCCAGCTACCATCTTCATTAAGGCTTCTGGTTGCGAAATGCCCATTCATTTGCCTTCCGGCAGACGCAGGCTCTCTCTCTACACTTGTATCTGCATACAACTGTGCAAAGAAACTTTCAACAGATAATGCATCTACAGCCAGCGCAAAAGTTTGGTCTCTGTAATATCCTGATCTAAAATCTCCGTTCTTGAAAACTTTTGCCATTGCAAGCTGAGGAAGTTCTTTCCCATCCCCAAAAATACCGAATTTTGCCTTTCCTGTAAGCACTTCTCTTCTTCCAAGATAAGACATTTCGCGAGAGATTCTTCCTAATTTGTAGTCGTTAAGTATCTGATTTTTAAAATCCTGAAAAGATATCTGTTGCGTTTCTATATATGTTGTCTGCATAGCACTATGATTTTTACAAATATATATAAATTTTACTGTATTGAAAAAGACAATTTTACAGATTTCCTATTATAAACATGATTTTTTAAAAATTCCGTAAAAATTGAATTTCAAAGATTCAACAGTAAAAATCTATTTATATTTTAAATATGATGAAAAAAAAAGTTCCTTACGTAAAACACGCAAGGAATCTAAAAACACAAATGATGAAAAAAAAAAAAAAAAATTGTTATATATGAAAGTGGTTTGGTTATCTTTTGGGAGGTGGGATTGGATCCCCCTCTAAAGGTATAGCTGCATTAGTAGAATCTTGAATCTTCTGTGAAGCTTTATTAATCAATTTAAGATTTTCAAAATCTTCATTGCTAAAATTGTCATCATCTTGACGACAAGAAATTACTGTTGTTAGTAATACTGCTGAAAAAAATAATACTAATTTTTTCATATTATTTATTTTATAAAGTTTAATTTTTAGTTCGAATAATTTTCTATTGCAAACATACAGCGTAAAAGAATTTAAAGTCAAATTTTCTAACGGGAAATACATAAAAAATGACCGGCAATTTTTAAATTTTCGGTTTTTTATTCAAATTAATTATGTTAATATTGTAGACTTATAAATTTATAAAAAACCTAAAGTGAGTCTCAAGTTCCCACATATTCTCCGTAACAGACTGACTGTAAGACTTATTCTTTGTTTATTTACGATTTTCTTGTTTACAGATAATCTAAATGCGCAGGATAATTCTAAAAAAAAGATTGAATATCAAGAAATTGAATTAAAGATTGATAGTTTCCACAATGATCAAAAAAAAGCATGGGAACTTATTCAAAAATATATTAAGAAAGCAAAAGATGAAGGTAATAAAGAAGCACTTGTATATGCATACCGCTATGCGAGCAATTTTTCTCAATATCCAGAAAATATAAGAAACGCAAATCTGGCTCTTTCTATTGCTAAAGATTCTAAAGACGAAAGACTATTGGCAAATGCATATCTGAATAGAGGAACTATGTATTTCCAGGAAGGCTATTACCAAAAGTCATTAGATGATGTTTTGGTTGCCAATATTAATGCAAACAATATCAACGATGAATATATCATCTATAAAAGCATTTACCTAATCGCTCAAAACAAAATTTATCTTGGTTTACACGAAGATGCAGCAAAAGAACTGTTAATATGTATTGATTTTTTTAAAAAAAGAAGCACAGATTCAAAATTTGGGCAAGATTATCAAACATATTATATCTATTCTATGTTGAGCTATATAGATAATAATACTAAAATGGGTAAAATGCAGGAGAATCAAAAGCTTATCTCCGAAAGCATCAATTATCTGGAAGACAACGATCTACAACAATTCATACCTTACTTTATCTCATCTCAAGGTACAGACGCCTATTACCAGAAAGATTACAAATCATCAATTGCCAAACTCACACAAGCATTAGAGATGTATAATGATAAATATCCACACATTACAGAAATTTATTATTTGGGGCTAAATAACTGGAAGATTGGTAAAAAAACGATCGCAGTAAAATTCATGGAGGTAATAGATAATCAGTACAACAAATCAAACAGATTAGATCCTCAATTCAGATCTGCTTATGAAATATTGATTAAATACAATGATTCAATTAAAAATAGAGATAAGCAGCTAGAATACATTGATAAACTGATGATTCTAGATAAATCATACGAGAAAAACTTTAAGTATTTATATCCAAAAATCAATAAAGAATATGATACAAAAAAATTAATTTCTGAGAAAAACAAAGTAGAAAATCTTCTTATATTGAGAAGCAATATCTTTATTCTTATTCTTGTAATAAGTTTAGGTATTATTTTATTTTTTAGTATTCGATATTACAGAATCAAAAAATTGTACAAACAGAGGTTTGAAAATATTATTACAAATTCTGAAACAGAGCATAAAAAACATTTCGCACCAAAAGAAATTGTAGAAAATCCTATTCTGGAAGTTCAAAAACCTATTGCGATTTCAGACAAAGATGTAAAAGAACTTAATTTAGAAATACTTGATAAACAAGATGAATACTATTCTAAGATTCCAAGCCTAAATACTTTGGTAGTAAAAAGTATTTTAACTCAACTTGAGGTGTTTGAAGCAGAAGAAAGATATCTTGACAGTCAACTGACTCAAAAGATTTTGGTTGAAGAATTGGGTACAAACTCTACTTATCTTTCAAAAATAATCAATACATATAAAGGTTCCAACTTTAATGTATATATAAATAATCTTCGTTTAAATTACATTATCAATTTATTAAGAACTAATGCTCAATATCTTCAATATGATGTAAAAGAATTGGCAAACATTTGTGGGTTCTCAAACGCAGAAAGCTTTTCTGATAACTTTTACAGAAAATTTGAAATTAAACCTTCTTACTTTATAAAAATGATGAAAGAGAAATCTAAAAGTTCCTCTCAATCACATAATCCAACATTAGATTAAGAGAGGTTTTGGCTTCAGAATCCGGAAATTCGTTTAAAATATCTTTTGCCTTTTGCTGAAAATCTTTCATTACCGTAATTGCATAATCTAAACCTCCGGAAGATTTCACAAAATTAATTAATTCCTTCACGCGTTTTTGATCGTTATTGTAACGTTTGATGGTATTAAAATAATATTTTCGATCTTTTTCGTTGGCTATTTTTAGAGTATAAATCAGCGGTAGCGTCATCTTTTGTTCCTTAATGTCTATCCCAACAGGTTTTCCTATAAAGTTTGAGCTTAAATAATCGAATAAATCATCTTTAATTTGAAAAGCCATCCCTGTATAGGTACCGAACTCCATCATTTTCTTGGCTAAATTTTCATCAGCATTATTAGACAAAGCACCAATTTCACAACAAGCAGCAATTAATGTAGCCGTTTTCTGGCGAATAATTTCAAAATAAACCTCTTCTGTAATATCAAGTTTTCTAGCTTTTTCCAGCTGAAGAAGTTCACCTTCAGACATCTCTCTTATCGTTCTAGAAATCACAGAAAGCAAATCGTAATCTTTATGGTCTGTGGAAAGCAATACGGCTTTAGACAAAAGAAAATCACCAACAAGCACAGCAATTTTATTTTTCCATAATGCATTGATTGAAAAAAAATTACGCCGTTTAAAACTCTCGTCAACCACATCATCATGTACCAAAGTTGCAGTGTGAATCAACTCAATCATTGATGCACCACGATACGTTTTTTCGTTGACATCACCTATTAATTTAGCGCATAAAAACACAAACATTGGGCGCATCTGCTTCCCTTTTGTGGTAACAATAAAACGAGTGACTTTATCTAATAAAGGTACTTTACTTTGCATCGATTCATAAAACTTCTGTTCAAAAAGTTTCATTTCTTCGTTGATGGGTCGTTTGATTTCTTCTACAGTATTCGCCACTATTTTTGAATGATGGGTAATTGATATTTACTTCTTACAAAGATAAAATTTTTACTCCAATTTTAACGGAAAATTAATTTTAATCTCAATGCTAGATTTTTTAAAATTTTAATATTCCTTTGGGGACGAAATAGAAAAAAGCATTGCTATTTTTGATGGGATTGTAAAATTTTTCTCCTGATATATAAATTCCATTATGATCTACAGCAATTCCTTCAATTTGCCCTATGCTTAAAGCGCTTCCCAAATAATATTTCTTGGGTTTTTCTTTGAAAAAAATCCCAAGTTCTGTTTCATAGAAAATTGTAAGATAAACTTCTGTTTTTTTGGTATAACCTACTACATATAGTTTTTTATCAAAATAATATGCGTCTGAAATCATAAAGCCTGTCTTAAAAAATTCTACTTCTTGAGCCGCTTGCTTTTCAAAATTATTTGGATCTAGAATATAATGAGTCGTAGATTTTGAAACCCATTCTTTTGTGAAAATATGAATTTTTCCGTTGAGATAAATCATAGATTCCAAATCAAAATCGGTAGCAATATTTTTGGGAGTAAAATCTTTTTGATTTGGATAAAAAAAGGAGATTGTCTTCAAAGAATCATTTTGGAGTTGATTTTCATTGAAAGGAATTTTATAAATCTTTAAATCTTTGCGAGTGCCTTCGTTATTACCAAATTCACCGATATAAAAGTTTTTGCCATCGTTGGCGATAGATTCCCAATCTTTATTTTCAGCATTTACTTTCAAAACTTTGATAATCTTTCCGGATTTTTCATCAATCTGATACAACTCTGGAGTATTTCCACTATCATTGAAAGTGTACAGTTTTTCGTTAAAAAAACTTAAACCTGAAGTCTCACGGATTGAATCATTCAGCGCAGAAACTCTATATTTTTTTAGTTTAAAAATTTCAGATTGCTGTGCGGAATTTAGAATCGAAAAAATGATGGAAAGGATTAGAAAAAGCTTCTTCATTGGGCAAAATTAAAGTTTTTCTTTTTAAGATTTGTTAAATGATAAATGTCAAAATTATATTTAAGTTATTTAACGTATCCAATTGCATGGTGTTTACTGTAATAATATTTCGTATAAAAAACCCAAAACCTGTTGTTTGAATAATCTTGTTTAATAATCAAATCATCTTTAGAAGGTAAAAGTGTTACAGCATAAGTTTTTTCAGAATAATTATGTTTTTGAGATGAAACTTCTAAGTTATAGATATTTGAGTTGGTTAAAATTTGGTTTTTCTCTAAAACCAGTTTTCCGGATTTCAGATCAGTAATAATTTCTTCTAAAATTAAATTACACAATCTATCTTGAGAAAAAAACATGATAAAGAGTGAAAAGACAAGCATAAAAATTCCTTTGAATGCTTCTTTCTTTTTTATTTTTTCATAAATAAGATAGAGAATTGAAAAGACAGCAAAAATCGAATTTGAATAAAATAGAATACTCCAAAAAAGAATCATTATTCAGCAGTCTTATTCGCCAATTGTCCGCAAGCTGCATCGATGTCGCCACCACGGCTTTTTCTTACCATGACAGTTACGCCGGCTTTTTCCAATTCACGAACGTATTTTTCTTCTGCGGCAATGCTTCGGTGATCAAATTTACCTTCACCAATTGGGTTGTACTGAATTAAATTTACTTTTGAAGGAACCTGTCGGCAGTATTTAATCAAAGCTTTTATATCTTCATCTTTATCATTGATGCCTTTCCAGACGCAATATTCAAAGGTGATGACAGAGCCTGTTTTTTTATACCAATATTGCAGAGACTCCATAATATCTGTTAAAGGAAATTTATCCGAGAAAGGCATGATTTCATTTCGGGTAGACTCCACTGCAGAGTGAAGAGACAAAGCCAATTTCACACGCAATTCGTCATCTGCCAACATCTTAATCATTTTTGGAATCCCCGATGTAGAAACGGTAATTCTTCTGGGCGACATCCCCAAACCTTCAGGTTGAGTAATTTTTTTGATGGCTTCTACTACATTTTTGTAGTTCATCATAGGCTCCCCCATTCCCATAAACACGATGTTGCTCAGCGGTCTGTTGTGATATTCTCTACTCTGCCTGTCAATAAGTGCTACCTGATCTACAATTTCTGCAACTTCAAGATTTCTCATTCTTTTGAGCTTGGCTGTTGCACAAAACTCACAATTCAGGGAACAACCTACTTGCGATGATACACAAGCTGTGGTTCTGGTTTCTGTAGGAATCATTACAGATTCTACCATTAATCCATCGTGCAATTTTACACCATTTTTAATGGTTCCATCTGTAGATTTTTGAAATTGGTCTACAGCCGCAGGATTCATTATAAAATCACGAATAAGATTTTCCCTCAAATTTTTAGAAAGATTCGTCATCTCTTCAAAAGAGTGAAGATTTTTACTCCAAATCCAGTCGTAGACTTGTTTTGCACGGAAAGGTTTTTCGCCAATAGTGCCGAAATAGTCTTTGAGTTGATCAAGAGATAAGGTTCTGATGTCTTTCATTAAATTGTAGGATGTGGGATGATATAATGTTAGAAATTTGGGTACAGAATTTAATGCTTCAAGTACCCAATTTTCAGCTTTCTTTTTTAAAGAATCAACATAGCATCACCGTAAGTGTAGAACTTGTATTTTTCTCTTACAGCCTCTTCGTAAGCTTGCATTAGAAAATCTTTTCCTGCAAACGCCGCAATCATCATCATTAATGTAGATTTTGGTGTGTGGAAATTGGTAATCATACAGTTGGCAACGCCGAAATCGTGTGGTGGGAAAATAAATTTATTGGTCCAACCACTGAATGCAGAGATTTTTTTGTTTGAAGAAACAGATGTTTCAAGAGTTCTCATTGTTGTAGTTCCTACGGCACAAACTCTTCTATTTTCATCCACAGCTTTGTTGATGATTTCAGCATTTTTTTCGTCAATGAAAATTTCTTCAGATTCCATTTTATGTTTCGAAAGATCTTCCACCTCAATTGGGTTGAATGTTCCTAGACCAACATGAAGCGTTACTTCAGCAAAATCAATTCCTTTGATTTCTAATCTCTTCATTAAATGTCTTGAAAAGTGAAGACCTGCAGTAGGTGCTGCTACAGCTCCTTCTACCTTTGCATAAATCGTTTGATATCTTTCAGCATCTTCTGGCTCAACGTCTCTTTTTATGTATTTTGGAAGTGGTGTTTCTCCCAATTCTTTTAGTTTGGTTCTGAATTCTTCATAAGGACCATCATACAAAAATCTCAAAGTTCTACCTCTGGATGTAGTATTATCTATTACTTCAGCAACTAAAGACTCATCTTCAGTAAAGAATAATTTGTTACCTATTCTGATTTTTCTAGCGGGATCTACCAAAACATCCCAAACACGGGTTTCTTTATCAAGCTCTCTTAATAAGAAAACTTCAATTTTGGCTCCTGTTTTTTCTTTATTTCCGTAAAGACGTGCCGGGAAAACTTTTGTATTATTGAATATAAAAAGATCTTTTTCGTCAAAATAATCTACGACATCTTTAAACTGTTTGTGTGTAATAGTTTGGTTCTTTCTATCCAAAACCATCAATCTTGCTTCGTCTCTATGTTCGGCAGGATGTTCTGCTAGTAACTCTTCAGGAAGGTCAAAATTAAAGTCTGATGTTTTCATTTTTTTAAATTACGGTTTAAAAATTATCAATTACATTATGTAATTTACGAGGTGCAAATATACGACATTCAACACCCCTTTGTCAAGTGTTTTGGAGGAAATAAAAAATCACAATAATTATTTACTCTATTTTGAGAATAATTTGTCAGAGAATGAAATTTGAAAATTTGGCGCGTTAAAATTACTTAATGAATTTTTATTCTACAGTGAAAATGATTTCTACCGGTTCAATCACTTTTAATTCTAAGCTTTTTGTAGCACCATCAAATTCGCTGGTTGCGGAAGTTAAGATCATATTTTCTGGCAATGAAATCTTCTTTTTTACACCATAAAAGTCAAGCAAGTTTTCTAAACCTACAAATGCCAGATCATCTTTATATTTGTGAAACGAGACCAGAGCTTTCGTACTGTATTTCTTAGAGTCAGCTTTTTTAGATTCTTTAATTTCATAATTGAAAATAATACCGTCATTATACAAAGGAACGGCGGTTATGACTCTATTGTTAAACTCATCTTCAAATTGTTTTTTTACATTTTTCAGTTTCTCTGATTTTACATAAATAAAATCTTCATTTTTTAGCGGAAAATTTTCATTTTTGAGATCAAAATAATACAGAATATCATTGGGATAATCTGCAATCATCACTCCGGATCTCGTTTTCTCCCCCTTAATAATCTTGGCTTTGTAACTCTGGTTTTTAGAATTTATAAGACTGTAAAACTCATTTGATGAGATTTCTTTATTTCGTTTTATTTCTGAAGTGTATCCTAAATAATTATCAAAATGATAGGTTTTTTGAGAAAACAGGAACGATGAAACAAAACAGAAAATTGCAGATAAAAATATTTTCATAAGTAGGTCTTTAAAATCTTCCAGTCTTCCAGCTTCTTTTCAAATGAAATTGTGTGAAGCGGACTGGTTGACGGCAATAAATATAAAGGAATTTCAGAATTTTTGTCTAAAATTTTCTTCAGATTTTTATAGGACTTTCCGCCGTTACAAAATATTGCCCGAATATTTGGATGGGTTTGCAAAAGATTTTTAATATCGTTGGCTTCCTCATTTCTGATTTCAGAATCAAGGCTGCCTTTCCTTTCGCAGGTGTCTATTGCATCCCAAACTGCAATTTTATTTTTCTTTAAAATCTCAATTTTTTCAACATAATTTTCAGTAAAATCCACCTCAAACAATTCAAAAATAATTTTCCAGAATTTGTTTTGTGGATGACCGTAATATTCTTGCTTTTCCAAAGATTTCACTCCTGGAACTGATCCTAAAATTAAGATTTTAGATTCTTGGTCAATAATAGGTGGAAAAGATGAAATTCTGTTTTGCATAATCAAATATATCAATTGAAAACTTAATGAATGTTAATTATCAATATTATTCACGAACAAATAGAATAATTTTTAAATTTGTATAAAATAATTATTAGTTTAAATGAAAAAACTTGCAATCATCTCTTCCTTGTTTATTAGCGTAATTTCTTTCGCACAAGGAATAAAATTTCAAGAAGGCGATTTTAAAAGTCTTCTTGCAAAAGCAAAAAAAGAAAACAAACTTATTTTCGTTGATGCATACGCCGTTTGGTGCGGACCCTGCAAATTAATGGTAAAAAATATTTTTCCTAAAAAAAATGTTGGTGATTATTATAACGCAAATTTCGTAAATGCCAAAATTGATATGGAAAAAGGCGAAGGTATTGATCTTGCAAAGAAATACAATGTAAAAGCTTTCCCAACATATCTTTTCATCAACGGAGATGGCGAAGAAGTACATAGAACTTTGGGTTATGTTGAAGAAAAAGAGTTTATACAGTTTGCAATGGATGCAGGAGACCCAAATAAGAGACTTACCACTCTTAAAGCAAAATTTGACAAGGGAGAAAAAAACCCTGAATTTCTAAAAAATCTTGCAAAACTTACTATTTACAATGATTCACAATTTGCAGAAAAAGTTCTTGAGCGTTACTTCAAAGAAAAATCAACTTTTGATATGGAAGATGTTCAAATGTTGTTGACATCGGCTCAAAATACAGAAAGCCCTTTGTATAAAATATTCAAAGAGAGAAAAGCAGATATTATCAAAGTTTTTCCTGAAGCGAATTATGAAGCATTTGATAAAAACGTAAGAGTAAATGCAATTTTTAAAAAATCGTACAATGCTGAAAAAAAATCTTGGGATGACACCTATTTCTTAGCAGAAGCTCAGAAGTTTTTATCTAAAGAAGAAGCTGAAAAAGTTTTGAAAAAAGCAAAAATGGGAAGAGCCGCAAGAGGTAAAGATTTCAAAACCTACGAAGCTCTTGCTTTGGAAATCTATAAAGATTACCAAACTCTTTCTTCTAATGAGCTAAACGAAATTTCTTGGAATTTCTTTGAAAACGTAGATTCAAAATCTGGTCTTGAGACCGCAGTAAAATGGGCGCAAGAATCTATAAAAAAAGAAGAAAGCTATGCTAATACAGATACTTTAGCTAATCTCTATAACAAACTTGGAGATAAGAAAAACGCTAAAATTTGGGCAGAAAAATCTGTTAATTTAGGAAAAGCAGCGGGTGAAGATGTGGGAGAAACAGAAAGCTTGTTGAAAAGTTTATAAATCTTTAGAGTTTTTACAGTTAATAAAAGTCCGGCTTTTTTGCCGGACTTTGTTTTTTTACTATTAAATATCTGCTCGTGAATTGAGCATTTTTTGTTCCCATTCCGGATCTTTTGGATCAAAGAAAAGTCTTTTTCCAGTATCTAAACTTCTTACCACATTCATTTCTTCTTCTGTAAGTTCAAAATTGAAAACATTAAAATTTTCTTCAATCCTAGAAAGTGTAACAGATTTTGGAATTACGCAGAAACCTTCTTGCAAATGCCATCTTAAAATAATCTGCGCAACTGTTTTATCATATTTAGAAGCTATTTTTTTTAAGCTTTCAGTTTCCAAAAGTGATTTATTACCATTTCCAAGAGGACTCCAAGGCTGAGTAATAATGTTATTTTCACGATGATAAATTTGCAATTCTTTTTGTTGGAATATTGGGTGTAATTCTATTTGATTAATGACCGGCAGAATATCAGCATTAGCTTTCAAGACTTCTAATTTTTCTACTGTAAAATTACAAACACCAATAGCTTTTATTTTTCCTTCATTATACAATTCTTCCAAAGCTTTCCAAGCATCTAAAAAATCCCCAAAAGGCCAATGAATAAGGTACATATCTAGATAATCAAGCTGTAATCTTTCTAATGTTCTTTGGAAAGCTCCTTTTGCATTTTCATATCCGTGATCTTGTACCCAAAGTTTTGAAGTAATAAAAAGTTCATCTCTATGAACTCCACAGTTTTGAATTGCTTTGCCCACAGCAACTTCGTTGAGATATATTGATGCTGTATCAATCATTCTATAGCCCAATTTAATTGCATTAATTACAGCTTCTTCACATTGCGTAAGATTTTCCATTTGCCAAACTCCGAAACCTAAAGATGGAATTGCCACACCATTATTAAGAGTAATTGTTGGCTGACCTTGATATTTTTTCTGCATGATTTTGTCTTGATTTTTAAAAAAAGATATTGTTAGAATTAAAAACTAACTTTAATAGAAACTTAAAATGGATGAAAATAAATATTAAATTGTAAAATTAATTTCTAATTTATCGTGGATATTTAAAATTTTTTGCTCCTGGATAGGGCTGCAGATAACCCGAATTCCAGTTAGACTGCAAGAGAGATTCTAAAAACTCATCTGTTCTGTTGACGTGAGGATTGTATTTTTGCTTCAAGTCAATGTCTGCTACTTTTCCTTTCACATTCCACCAAAACGCGCTCCATCCACCACGCAACTCTTTAATAATTTCGAAAACATTTTTTCCTGTTGCGCGATTCATTAATTTAGCAAAAACCTGTCCTTCAGTTGTCGTTAAATCTTTTAATTGCTTTTCATATTGATCAGCAAGCATATTTTGGCGGTCTCTTACGAATTTTCTTCTTGCATCAGAATCCATATCCTGCATATCCGCCTGTATATCTGTATATTGCTGAAGTGCCGTTAAAAAAAGTGGATAAACTCGATACAATTTTTTATTTAGAAAAAGATAAAAATTTTTGTCTAATTGATTGTTGAACTTTGGTTTGTTTACCAAGCGCAATTCATCCATTACAACAACAGTTTCACCATTGATTTCGTAGATTTTGGCTTTTTGTCTTTCATCATAAAAATACTTTTGCCCATATTCATCAGTCCGGAGTTGATCTTGTGGATATTGGCTTAACGGCCTTATTCCCAACGAATCAACAGTTTGAGCCTGTGTACACATCGCAAAAAAAACGAGAAAAGGGAAGAAAATTTTATTTAAAATCATTATTTTTACAGTTCCTATCAAAAAAAATCAACGCAAAAATCATTCCTTTTATATGAAATTTGAAAAGAAATCTCTAAAGTTTTTAGAACAATATCTCAATACTTCGTCACCAACCGGATATGAACATAAAGGTCAAGAAGTTTGGATGAACTACATCAAACCCTACGTAGACACAGTAGAGGTAGATCATTATGGCACATGCTACGGAATAATTAATGCTGAAGCAGAATTCAAAGTCGTTATAGAGGCTCATGCAGACGAAATCTCTTGGTACGTCAATTATATCACAGACGATGGGTTAATTTATGTCATCAGAAACGGCGGTTCAGATCAAACTATTGCACCTTCAAAAGTGGTAAGTATTCATGGCGAAAAAGGTATTGTAAAAGGTGTTTTCGGATGGCCAGCAATCCACACGAGAAGCGCAAACCAAAATGAACCTACCCCGAAAATAGATAATATTTTCATCGATTGTGGTGCGATTTCAAAAGAAGAAGTTGAGGAATTGGGAATTCATGTAGGTTGCATGATTACATATCCTGACGAATTTTTTGAAATGAACGACCGCTATTTCGTTTGCAGAGCTTTAGATAATAGAATCGGTGGATTTATGATTGCTGAAGTGGCAAGACTTTTAAAAGAAAATAAAAAAACGATTCCTTTTGGCTTGTATATCACCAATTCGGTACAGGAAGAAGTAGGTTTGTATGGTGCAGATATGATTGCAGACACCATTAAGCCCAATATCGCTATTGTAACCGACGTTACTCATGATACCACAACACCAATGATTGAAAAGAAAAAAGAAGGCGATCAAAAATGCGGAGATGGCCCAGTAGTTTTTTTCGCCCCAAGTGTACATCACAAAATAAGAGAATTAATTATAGATACTGCAAAATCTGAGAAAATTCCTTACCAAAGAGCAGCTGCAAGTAGAGCTACAGGAACTGATACCGATGCTTTCGCCCACTCTAATGGTGGCGTACCTAGTGCCCTTATCTCTCTACCTTTACGATACATGCACACCACAGTAGAAATGGTTTCAAAAAACGATGTTCAAAACGTTATTAAATTAATCTATGAAACTCTATTGAAAATAACTCCAGAAATGAAACTAAAATACCATTAAGAAACTAAAAAGAAAGTATAAAAAGTAAAAATGAAAACAAAACTCATCGCTCCTTCCTTATTATCCGCAGACTTTGGAAATCTGCAAAGAGACATTGAAATGCTCAACAATTCACATGCCGACTGGTTGCACGTGGATGTAATGGATGGTAGATTTGTCCCGAATATTTCTTTCGGTTTTCCGGTAATGAAAACAATTCAACAACATGCTAAAAAATTTGTAGACGTACACTTAATGATTGTAGAGCCTGAAAAATATGTTGAAGAATTTATAAATCACGGTGCAGACTTGGTGTCTATACATTTTGAAGCTTGCACGCATCTCCACAGAACAATTCATCACATCCAAAATTTGGGTGCAAAAGCTGGAGTTGTTTTAAATCCGTCTACACCTGTTTTGATGTTGGAAGATATTATTAATGATGTAGATTTGGTTCTATTGATGAGTGTAAACCCTGGATTTGGCGGACAAAAATTCATTGAGAATACCTACAAAAAAATTGCAGAAACAAAAGATTTAATTTTAAGCAACAATTCTACGGCACTGATTCAGATTGATGGTGGTGTAAATATTGATAATGCCTCAAAACTTTTTGATGCAGGTGCTGACGTTTTGGTAGCAGGAAACGCAGTTTTCTCAGCAGAAAGCCCAGAAAAAATGATTGAACTCTTAAAAGTTTAATAACAGACAACTTTTATAAATAAAAAGGCTGCCAAAAGGCAGCCTTTGTCATCTCAAATTTGAGCGGATGGTTGATTAGTTTATTTTAGTTTTTAATTGATAAAACAAATTTTCATTTATTTCTATACAAATATATTACAACTTAAAACACAAATCAATCCGTAAAAACACGGTATTTAATAAATAATTCCGGTATTGAATTGGAGGATGTCTTTAAAACAAAAAAAATCCAGACAATGTCTGGATTTTATATATTTTTTTGAATTTTTACTTAGAAAATTTCTCTTCCAGAAAAATGGAACTGAGCTTCAATAAGAGCATTTTCGTCAGAATCTGATCCGTGTACTGCATTTTCACCAATACTTCTTGCAAACATTTTTCTGATTGTACCTTCTGCAGCTTCTGCAGGATTGGTAGCACCAATTAAAGTTCTGAAATCTTCTACAGCATTATCTTTTTCTAAAACTGCAGCTACAATTGGACCTGAACTCATAAATTCTACCAATTCTCCATAAAATGGTCTTTCAGCATGAACTTCATAGAATTTTTTTGCATCAGATACAGTAAGCTGAGTTAATTTTAATGCTTTAATTTTAAAACCTCCTTCAGAAATTTTTCCTAAAATTGCACCGATATGCCCGTCTGCAACTGCATCTGGCTTAATCATAGTGAATGTAATGTTAGACATAATATTTTTTTAATTATTTGCACAAAAATACGAAAATTTTTGAAAAATATGTTTTTAAGTTTTATTTAACATTAAAATAACTTTTTTTAAGAAAAAAACAAAATTCCTTTGGCATAGTAATTGTTTATTAGATTCCGATTCTCATGTTTAATTTGAGTTTTCATGGTTATTAGTTTTTACCCAGCTTCGGCTGGGTTTTTTATTTGTAATAATATACATGATTTATTAAAGAATCAATAATGGTAAATAATTTTATGCATTTATTTTCAATATTTCCATTAGAAACATTAAAAATAAAATAATTTTATCACTTGCTTAGAAATTGTTTAAAGCTTCTTCGTCTGCTTCATCCATCAATTTAATATAGGTAGAATACCGGGAATGTTGAATTTCTCCAGTTTCTAAAGATTGTAAAACAGCGCATTTAGGTTCATTTACGTGAAGACAATTGTGAAACTTACATTCTTTTCTTTTTCTGAAAATTTCAGGAAAATAATGTTGAATTTCTTCTTTTTCAACATCAATCATTGCAAACTCACGTACTCCAGGCGTATCAATCACATTCCCACCAAAATGCCAGAAGTGCATTTGTGCAAATGTTGTGGTATGCTTCCCTTTGAGATGAGTATCTGAAATTTCGGATGTTTTTAGATTTAGATCGGGCTGCAAAGCATTTACCAGAGTAGATTTACCACATCCCGAATGCCCAAAGAAAACCGATGTTCTGTCTTTAAGAAGATTTTGGAGATCTTCAAGATTTAGTTTTGAATACGAGGAAATTTCGAGGGTTTCGTATCCTATTTCATTATAAAGAAATTCAATATCCTTTACCAGTTCTATTTCGTCTTCATTCAATACATCTATTTTATTGAATAAAATTAATGGCGTGATATTGTAAGCTTCACAGCATGCCAAAAAACGATCGAGGAAACCGAGCGAAGTTTCTGGATGTTTTAAAGTAAAAATAAAACAAGCAATATCAATATTAGACGCAATTATATGTGCTTCTTTAGACAAATTGACCGATTTTCTAATAAGATAATTATTTCTCGCTTCAATTTTTGTTATCCATGCTACATCATCGCTCTCTAGCTGAAACTCAACAAAATCGCCAACCGCAAGCGGATTCGTAAGCCTTGTTTTAATTAGCTTAAATTTTCCTCGTATTCTTGCCTCGAAAATTCTATTGGTTTCGAATTGTAAAACTTGGTACCAGCTACCTGTAGATTTTATGATTTTCCCTCTCATTTTTTATAGTCATGCAAATATAAATAATTAAGGTCTGAAAAGTATAAAACATATTGCTTTACTTTTTCAGACCTTTCGGTATTAATTTTAAATATGAATTTTAAAGTTACCTGTTAATCATAATGCTATTTTGCACTTCTATAGATTCTTCATGCACAGCTTTGAAAATCTTCTCTATAAAATCAGGAGACATGCCTGTTTCAGTAGCTTTCTGAGTAGCATATTCTGTAATTTCTTTCCATCTTGCAGGCTGAAATATGGCGATATCGTTTTCTTTTTTAAGTTTTCCTATTTTTTCAGAAATCTTCATTCTTTGTGAAAGCAGCTCTATAATTTGAAAATCTATATCTGAAATTAAGGTACGGTGTCTACCCATTTCTCCTTCAAAGCCTGCAAAATCAGAATTTCTCACTTTTAGATTTGAAATCAAATCTGCCAAAATTTCCGGAGTAATCTGTTGTGAAGCATCACTCCAAGCTTCATCTGGGTTGCTGTGAGTTTCTATTATTGCGCCTTGGTAACCCACATTCAGAGCTTCTTGCGTCACATCTGCCAATCCTGTTCTGTTTCCGCAAATATGTGAAGGATCAATAAGCATTGGAATATTTGGGAACTGACTTTTAAAATCCAAAGCAATCTGCCAATTAGGATTATTTCTGTATTTAGTCTTTTGGTATGTTGAAAATCCTCTATGAATAACGCCGAGATTTTTAATATCTTGGCCTAGCAATCTTTCTAATGCACCAATCCACAATGCCAGATCTGGATTTACTGGATTTTTTACCAAAACTGTTTTTTCCGTTCCCCTTAAAGCTTCTGCAATTTCTTGTACCGTAAAAGGATTTACAGTAGACCGCGCTCCTATCCAGAGAATATCTACATCTGCTTCCAAGGCCGCGGCAACATGATGCGCATTGGCAACCTCAGTAGCTGTTTTAAAACCATATTCTTCTTTTACTTTTTTCAACCAATTGAGACCGATAACTCCTACTCCTTCAAATCCGTTTGGTTTGGTACGCGGTTTCCAGATTCCTGCTCTGAAAATAGGAACATTAATATTATTCTCTCTTATTCTTCTCGCTGTTTCTAGCATCTGTGCTTCGCTTTCTGCACTGCATGGTCCTGCAATCATTAGGGGCTGAGATAAATCATCAATCCAATTGCTGTTTAAATCTTTTAGTGTCATATTAATTATTTTTTTTGTTATAAATACATGAGAATTCAAATTATAATTTTTTTATAATTCTTTTCAAAATTGCCATTAAAAAATTGATGGAAACAAAAACCCATGAGAATGAGCATTGTTTTTTAGGAAAAGAAATTTTAACTAGCTATACCAATAATAACGGTAATAGCTATTCAAATTTCTATAATAATTACCCAACAAAACAGAACAACCACTGATAAATTCAGCAGCCTGATGCCCAAAAGATGAGCTAAATAACAGAGTTGTATTTGAAAAATTTTTCATTTAAAATTTTAAAATAACCTGTAAATCAGTTGATTATACTTTGTTTTTTTTGAATAATTATTTTCGTCTATGAAAATAGTTCAGCAAATATATAAAATTTAAGTTAAATCAAACTTCATAAGGTCATCTAAATCTTTTAATAACGGATTTTTTTCTGTAAATTTTTCGTAGATTTTTCTTTTTGTAAGAACTTCTATTTTCAAATTTTCAAAATCTCTTATGTATTCAATTTCTATAGAATGGTTGTGAACTTTTCTTTTAAAATGATTAAAAAACTCTCCGCTTATCTTGTCAAATTCTGTCTTTGCAGAGTCTGAAGGAAATAAAACCTGAATAATATTTTCTCCTTTTTTCTCTAGTTTAAAACTTTTAATGGCATTAAAAACGAATACATTTTTATTTTGAAGATTTTTTAGTAAAACACTCCATTCCATTTGGAGATCAGTTTCTGTAAAATGATTTTTTGGTAAATTTTCTGTTTTTATACTGAAAACTTCTTCTGTTTCTGCTATCTCTGGTTTAGCATTCATAAAAGATGAAATACTTACCCCTCCAAAAGAAGCTTTTTGTAATGGTTTTGCTACTTTTTTTGGAATATAAGTTTCTGGTGAAACATTATCTTTTATTTCAGTGTTTTCCGTTTTTGGAGTTTCGAGCTTTTTCTCAGGAATACTTTTTTTTATTTCTTGTTTTTCATCAAGAAATGGCGCGAGTATTAAGAACTTTTTTTTTTAAAAACATCAGCTCCACTTGTAAGTGAAGACAGTTGCATCAAGGCAATTTCTACGGTAAGTCTTGGATTTTTAGAGTTTTTGTAATTGATGTCGGCATGATTACAAATTTCTATGCTATCAATTAATAACTGTGGACTCCAGCTTTTAGCTTGTTCTGCAAATTTAGCTTTAGTTTGATCTCCTACTTCAATCAAATCAATAGTTGTAGTATTTTGAGCCATCATCAAATCTCGGAAATGATTTCCTAGACCTGCAATGAATGTATGAGAATCAAAACCTTTCTTTACAATCTCATTAAAAGCAGAAAGTGTTGCAGGAATATTATTTTCTTTCGCTAGGTCAACAATATTCAAATATTGATCGTAATCTAAAATATTGAGTACCTCAGCAGCCTTTGCAAGTGTGATGTTTTTGTGAGAAAATGTAGAAAGCCTGTCGAAAATAGATAATGCATCTCTGAGGGCGCCGTCTGCCTTTTGAGCTATAAGGTACAGAGCATCATCTTCATATAAAATTGATTCTTTTTCAGCAATTTTTTTCAATTGTTCTTGAATATCAGAAATAGTGATTCTTTTGAAATCATAAATCTGGCATCTTGAAAGAATAGTTGGGATAATCTTGTGCTTTTCTGTTGTCGCAAGAATAAAAATAGCATGAGCTGGTGGCTCTTCTAGAGTTTTCAAAAAGGCATTAAAAGCAGACGGAGACAGCATGTGTACCTCGTCTATAATATAAACTTTGTATTTACCAACTTGTGGAGCGAATCTTACTTGATCTATAAGCTCACGAATATCATCAACTGAGTTATTGGATGCAGCATCCAACTCGTAGATATTATAAGCGAATCCATCTTCTGAAAGCGAACCATCTTTTTCGTTTATTTTTCTGGCAAGAATTCTTGCACAGGTTGTTTTTCCTACACCTCTCGGTCCACAAAATAACAAAGCCTGAGCAAGTTGGTTTTCTTCTATAGCATGTTCTAAGGTATCTGTAATATGAGACTGCCCAACTACAGTGTCAAACTGCTGTGGACGGTATTTTCTTGCAGATACTATAAAATTTTCCATTGCCCAAAAGTAAGAATAATTGTTTTAATTTGAAAATTTTATATCTCCAAATTTTATCAGAAAAGTAAATCTTCAGTGAAGAAGATTTACTTTTTAGTTTCTTTTTTTGAGTAGGCATAATCTACCATTTCTTCAATAGCTGCTTCAATTTCTTTTCTTCCGCTTTCACTTTTTAAATCAATTCCGCAGAAAGTACTTCCATTGTGTGCTGTGTAAAGGTTTAAATGGTAAATACCTGCTATCATCAATGCAGTCATTGCTCTATAGCTTCTAGAATCGTCACCAAAATGAGGATCTGTAATATTTTTAAACAATTCTTCACCAATAATCTCACGTTCTTCTAGAATTTTCTTCAAAACTGGTCTGCTTTCAGAAAGTTCCCAAACCAATATTTTCTGTAACTCTTTATTTTTCTTAAGATTCTCAAATTGGCTTAGCATAGCCATTTTTGAAAGTTTTTTTCCTCCATCCGAAAGATCAACATCATTTTCACCACTGAAATTACTCCAGTAATCTTGAGATTTTATATATTCATCGATAAGTTTATCTGTGCTACCGAAATATTCGTAGATAAGCTTTTTATCATATCCTGCAACAGCAGCGATTTTGCTTACCATTAATCCCGAATATCCTTTGGTTTTAAGGATTTTCCCTACCGCTCCTAGGAGCTTTTGTTTGGTCTTTTCTTTGTCTCTGATAGGACCTTGTACTACTTTTCTTGGCATTTTTTTTATTATTTCTGCAATGTGCAATTGATATTTTTTACTTGAACTTAAACTGAATATTTATGAATTATTTAATTTTCGATCTATATATTAATTTAAATTCGAGCAATTTGTGTTTTGAAAATTTAATCATTTTTAATTTAATAAAGTTAAAACACCTAAAGTGCTGAAAATATAACCATATTGAACTAAATTTTAAACAAAAGTTTAACATTCAATAAATGATAACTGTATCTTTTACGTTGAAGAAATCTGAAATTACCAATTAAAAAATAAATCCTCTGTTTTTATAGTAGTTAAATTAATATTTTTTGTGTTAAAAATGCTAATAAAATATTTTGAGGTTGGCTTAGTGTTTTATCCAAAATCTGTTCCAAAAGAGGTATCAGAAATTGAAATAGTGGTTGTAAAGATATAAAAAAGTTGAATGTGGTATCACTTTTTTGATAAAAATTTATCTTTAACGAATTATTTAGGTAAAAAACCTTATAAATAATGATTTTGGCAGAAATATTGAAGCTGTAAAATTGAGAAAAAAACAATAATTACTATGAAAAGAAAAATTGCTGTAATTGGGTCTGGGTTTTCGGGACTCTCTGCTGCATCCTACGCCGCAAAAAATGGTCACGATGTACATGTATTCGAAAAAAACAGCAGTTTTGGTGGTAGAGCCAGACAATTTACAACAGAAAACGGGTTTGTTTTTGATATGGGACCAAGCTGGTATTGGATGCCCGATATTTTCGACTCTTATTTTGCAGATTTTGGTAGAAAAACCTCAGATTTTTATGAACTTATTTCTCTAAACCCGCAATTTGAAATGGTTTTTTCAGACAGCAATATAGATCTGCCCCAAGATTTTGAAGAGATGAAAACACTTTTCGAAACTTTAGAACCTGGATCAGGAAATATGCTTGAAAAATTCATGGAAGATGCCAAATATAAGTATGAGGTAGGAATGAAGGATTTTGTAAATAAACCATGCTTTTCTTGGACAGAATTTTTCTCTTTGAAAATTTTAAAAAGTGCTTTTAAATTAAATCTTCTCTCAGACTTTAGAAGTTTTGTTGGCCAATATTTTAAAAATAAAAAATTACAAACTTTGATGGAATTTCCGGTAATTTTTTTGGGAGCATCTCCTTCAAAGATTCCTGCTTTATACAGTTTGATGAATTATGGCGGTTACAAGCTGGGAACCTACTATCCTTTGGGAGGTTTTTATAAAATTATAGATGGCATGATAAGCATTTGTAAAGATTTAGATGTGAAATTTCACAATAATTCTCCCGTAGAAAAAATTAATGATGAGAACGGTAAGGTAAAATCCATCATCGTAAACGGAGAAGAAATTGAATTCGACAGCGTTATTGCTTCCTGCGATTATCACCATACCGATTCTAAACTTTTAAATAAAGATGCCAAAAATTACAGCTCAGAATATTGGAAATCAAAAACTTTTGCTCCATCTTGTTTGATTTTTTATTTAGGTATTAAAGAAAAATTAAATATTAAACATCACACGTTATTTTTTGAAAATGACCTAGATTTACATACAGACGAAATTTATAAAGATAAAAAATGGCCTTCTCAGCCTTTGTTTTACGCTTGTTGCCCATCAAAAACTGATGATAAAGTAGCTCCTGAGGGTTGCGAGAATGTATTTTTGTTGATGCCGATTGCCACAGGAATAGAAGATTCTGAGGTAATGAGAGAAAAATATTTCGCCGAAATGATTGAAAGACTAGAAAAACATACCGGCACAGAAAATTTAGCACAAAAGATAATTTATAAAAAAAGCTATTGTTTAGATAATTTTATACAAGATTATAACGCTTATGAAGGCAACGCTTACGGTTTAGCCAATACTTTGAGCCAAACAGCAGTTTTAAAACCATCTTTAAGAAACAAAAAAATAAAAAATCTCTTCTACACCGGCCAACTTACAGTTCCTGGACCAGGAGTTCCGCCGTCTATTATCTCTGGGAAAATTGCAGCTTATCAAGCCACACTTTAATATAATAACTATGAAACAAAAGTATGATGATCTTTCCTTTCAGATCAGTAAACAAACCACACAGAAATACAGCACAAGTTTTTCTCTAGGAATTTTGGCACTTTCTCCTAAAATAAGAGACGCTATTTACGCTATTTACGGCTATGTAAGACTTGCAGACGAAATAGTTGATAGTTTCCATGGGTATGATAAAGACGTTTTGCTCAGCAGATTCAGAATTCAGACTGAGGAAGCTTTGGCAGAAAAAATTTCACTTAATCCTATTTTACAATCATTTCAGCAGACGGTTTTTAAATATAACATTGATAAAAACTTAATTTCACAGTTTTTGAAAAGCATGGAAATGGATCTTTATAAAATTGATTATAATTCTGATCTTTATAAAGAATATATTCTAGGATCTGCAGAAGTAGTTGGATTGATGTGTCTTCATGTTTTTGTGAATGGAGATAAAGAAGTTTTTGAAAAGCTAAAACCTTTCGCTATGAAGCTTGGTTCTGCATTCCAAAAAGTAAATTTTTTAAGAGATTTAAATGATGATTTTGAAGTTTTGGGAAGAACTTATTTTCCTGGTGTAAATATCCTCAACTTTGATGCCAAGGAAAAAAGCCAAATTGAAAAAGACATTAGCGAAGAGTTTAAATGCGCATTAGAAGGCATCAGAATGTTACCAAAATCCTCTAAATTTGGGGTTTACCTTGCCTACAGATATTATATTTCTTTATTTAATAAAATAAAAAAAACTCCTGCAAAAGTAATCTTAAAGAAAAGAATAAGAATCTCAAACAGCAGAAAATTTTCTCTAATGATGAGCAGCTATGTACAGTATAAAATTGCTCTTATTTAATCTTAAACTATGAT
Organism: Chryseobacterium piscicola; assembly: GCF_900156685.1. Lineage (GTDB taxonomy): Bacteria > Bacteroidota > Bacteroidia > Flavobacteriales > Weeksellaceae > Chryseobacterium > Chryseobacterium piscicola. The sequence continues at coordinate 25,288 of NZ_FTOJ01000003.1, read as the reverse complement.
ACATACTCTACAACGCACACAGCAACTACATTGTGATCTTTCAACGGCTTGGAAGTTCTTTTCGTCAGCAAAAAATCTTACTGAGATTACTCCTAATGATATGAAATTTGTTGTATTAACGGATCTTAAAGATGAAGAAATCTATAAAGGAATGCTCATAGATTATTATGTTTCGCCATTATTTGGTCTAAAACTAAGATGGCAAACAGAAATTACGCAGGTAGAAAAAGAAAAAAGCTTTACAGATTTTCAGAAAAAAGGCCCATTCAAACTTTGGAACCATCATCATGAATTTGTAGAAAATGAAAATGGTGTTTTAATGACAGATACTGTAAATTATGAACTTCCGTTGGGGATTTTGGGAGAGCTTGCACACAAAATTTTAGTTAAAAATAAACTTGAAAATATTTTCAACTATCGTAACTCTATTTTGGAATCTAAATTTAATAAAAAATGAATTTTCTGATTGTTATTACCACTTTTTTTATCATGGAAGGCATGACCTGGTGCATTCACAAATATGTAATGCACGGATTCATGTGGTTTTTGCATAGAGACCATCATGACCATTCTAACGAAGGACATATAGAATGTAACGATTATTTTTTTCTCATTTTTGCTGTCCCTACCATCGTTTTGATGTATTTTGGAACCATCAATGGTTTCAACGAATATTTTTACATTGCATTGGGAATTTCAATTTACGGAATGGCCTACTTTTTTGTTCATGATATCTTTATTCATCAGCGTTTCAAGATTTTACGAAATACACAAAATCCTTATCTCCTTTCTATCAGAAGAGCACACAAACAACATCACAAACATACCGGAAAAGAATATGGAGAATGTTTCGGATTTCTTTGGGTTCCTATAAAATATTTTAAAATGTATTTTAAAAAAGATAAAAATTTATGATGCAGTTTACCTATTTGCTAATCAATTTATTTACAGTAATCATCTGTTTTGCTTTTTCATTTCATCCTAAGATTAAATTCAACAGGTATTTCAGATCATTTATTGCAGCATCACTTTTTGTGGCATTATTTTTCATAGTTTGGGACATGATTTTCACTGCAGAAAAAGTTTGGTGGTTTGATCATCAATATACCATTGGTATGCTTGTTTACAACCTTCCAATTGAAGAAATTCTATTCTTTATATGCATCCCGTTTTCTTGTGTTTTTACTTATTTTTGCCTTGATAAGTTTTTCGATTTTCAATGGATTAAAAAGTTTGAAAATTATCTCTTATACAGTCTTGTTTTAATATTCACAGGATTTGCAGTTTATTACAATCAACAATTGTATACATTTACCGCATTTACAACGTGTGCATTGAGTATTATAGTTCTAAAAAGTATTCTGAAAGCCGATTGGCTAGGAAAAGCTTTAGTAATTTATATTTTACTCAGCCCCGGATTTTTATTGGTTAATGGATTGCTAACAGGAACTGGGCTTCCCTCTCCTGTTGTGAATTACAATCCGGATGAATTTATGGGTTTCAGAATTCTAACCATTCCTGTTGAAGATTTTTTTTACGGTTTTGAAATGATTTTATGGAATCTTTTCTTCTTTTTAAAATTTAAAAAATATGAGCAAAATAAATATATTTTGGTTTAGGCGAGATCTTCGTTTAGATGATAATACTGCGCTTACCCAAGCTTTAAAACAAAAAGAAAACGTACTTTCTATTTTTATTTTTGATAAAGAAATTCTCTCTAAACTCACTGATAAAAAAGACAAAAGAGTAGATTATTTTCATCAAGCATTAGAATCAATTGATGATGATTTGAAAAAACATGGAAGCTCATTAAAAACCTACTTCGAAAAACCAATTGATGCATTCAAACAAATAATTGAAGAATTTGATGTGGAAGCTGTTTTTTATAACAGAGATTATGAGCCAAATACAATAAAACGAGATGATGAAATAAAAAATTTTTTAGAAAAAAACAATATAGAAGTTTTTAATTTCAAAGACCAAGTTATATTTGAAAATGATGAAATTGTAAAAAATGATGGTTTACCTTACACCGTTTATACGCCCTACTCTAAAAAATGGAAAGAAGCTTTTAAATTAGAAAAAATTAAAGACGAAAAAAATAACTATTCCAATTTATATAAAAATAACACTTATCAGGTTTTAAGTTTAAAAGAAATAGGATTTGAAAAAACGGAAATAGAATTTAAAAATCCAGAACTTTCAAAAGAATTAATAGAAAACTACAATAAAACCAGAGATTTCCCAGCATTAGATGCAACAACACGTCTTGGCGTAGCCCTTCGTTTCGGAACTATTTCTGTAAGAAAATGTGTGCAATTTGCCTCAGAATATAATGAAACCTGGCTCAATGAGTTGATTTGGAGAGAGTTTTTCACGCAAATCCTTTATCATTATCCAAAAGTTGTAAACCGTAGTTTTAAGGAAAAATATGAGAATATTGAATGGAGAAATAACGAAAAAGATTTTAAAATTTGGTGCGAAGGAAAAACAGGATATCCTCTTGTGGACGCAGGAATACGAGAACTTAACGAAACAGGTTTCATGCACAACAGGGTAAGAATGGTAGTAGCAAGTTTTCTTACAAAACACCTTTTGATAGATTGGCGATGGGGTGAAGCTTATTTTGCAGAAAAATTGTTAGACTACGACTTATCCTCTAACAACGGAAACTGGCAATGGGCGGCAGGTTGCGGTTGTGATGCCGCACCTTACTTCAGAATCTTCAATCCAGAAGAGCAACAGAAAAAATTTGATAAAGAATACAAGTACATCAATAAATGGCTGCCGAAAAACGAAAACAATCCTCCAATAGTTGAGCACAAGTTTGCTAGACTAAGAGCTTTGGAAGTTTATAAAAAAGCAGTGAAAGACTTGTAAAAATTTTAAATGAAATTAAAAGGTCATTAAATTTTCAATTGATACCACACAATTAGTATTTGGGGCATATAATTTGTAAGATCTTTTACATACACCATTAATACTAGAATTATTATGAATATTACTGATCTAAAAATTAAAAATCTGGTAGAATATGAAAATCATATTTATACTGTAAAAGAAATTTTGCAACCTACGGAAAATCAATATCAAGTAAAAATAGAGAATGATACTGAAATGTTTACGGTTTCTGCAGAAGCCATAAAGCCTATATTAATAGATGAAGATTGGCTACAGAAGTTAGGATTCTCAAAAACATACAGTTCTGAACAAAGAATACGTTATGAAAGACCCGAACATTTCATGAAATACGATTTTGATTTAAATACTAAAAAGATTGTAGAAGGTCTTAAAATATATGGTAACTCTGTAAAATGCAAGTACATACACGAAGTACAAAATATTTTTTCTAGTCTTCTTGGGAAATCTATTTTCTCTGGACTAAAAAAAGAAACTCGAGCAATTTCATAAAGTAAATACGATCAGAAATACATCTAAATCTGCAATTTTTTTTGCAGATTTTTTTATGAAATTCTTTGTACATTGCTAGATTTTACCCAATAATGTCTGCTACAATTTTTACAAGAATTTTCTGAATGCTGATTTTTAAATTCGGTAAACCCACAAAATGTGCAGGAGTAATGACAATTTTCATTAAAAAATGGCGTTGCTTTATCTAAAGAATTTAAAATAACAGGAAGACCATATTTCACATCTTTATCTTCATAATAAAAAATACTAATTTCCCCAGAAGTTTCCTCGATTGCAGATTCTATTTGGCCAAGATGAGAAACACTTTTCAAACGTAGTTCAGCAAAAAATTCATCACTTCCAAGATTTTCTTTTTTAAAATTTTCAATAGAAAAAATTCCATCTTGAATAAGCAAAACGGGTTTTCCCTCCAGAAGAATTTCAATTTTTTTTGATTTTCCTATAAGATATATTATTAATGAATAAAAAAATATAATGACAGAAAAAACAATAATAGAAGACAAAAGACCCACCTCACGATAAAACATGGGATCTCCTGCTGCAGAGCCTAAACCAATAATAACAACCAATTCGAAAATAGAAAGTTGCTTCACCCCTCGTTTGCCCAAAATTCTTATACCAATAATTATGGTAAAAAACATTACGGCAGTACGAAAGATGACCTGAAACAGAAAATCCCAGCTTTCGGTTCCCATCCAAAGTTCTTTCCAATTGATTTGCATAATTTAAATAAAATAGGGTAGAAAAACGCTTGCTAAAATAATTAATTATAGGTTACCTCACGCATTTCACTCGGTATTCTCCCGGTATGTTTTTTTAGAAAATTGGTAAAGTTTCCTTCATCGTTAAAACCAAGATTGTAAGAAATTTCTGAAATAGTTTGCGATGAAAACTTTAAAGCATTTTCAGACTCTTTGATGATTTTTTCTATGATAATTTGTTTTGCTTTTTTACCAGAAACGTACTCTGTCATTTCGGTAAGCTTTCTTGCAGGAATCCTGAGTTCGTCTGCGTAATAAGAAACTTTCTTATGCTCTTTGAAATCTCTCTGCAATAGTACTCTGAAACGATTGACAAGAGATACAAATTCAAATTTTTCATCATCTATAGTTATATCTTGTTCTACAGACAGAAACGCATGCAAAAGAAGAGACTCTATAAAATTGTGTGCTGCAGAAACATAAAGACCTTCAGATCTCATTTTAAAGTCTTCTACTCTTTTTGCTAAAGCAGGTTTTTCCATGAAACAGTTTTCACAAATAGGGACGATAAAAAAATTGGCTTTGTGATTGAAAAACAATTTTGAATTAATAAAGAAACTATCTTGAGGTGTTTTTTCGTAAAAACATGATCTAAAAACAATACACAAAGATTTTTCTGTAACATCACCCAGAAGATGAAATGTTTTACCTGGCCCCACGTAGACTACAGATTTGGGTTTTACAACAGCTTCTCCCACATCCGTTTTTAGGGTAAATTCATCGGCAGAAATAATGATGGCAAAATACTGATGATTTGTAAATAATCTGGAGTTTTTGTTGATTTCAATTACCTCTGTAAGAGGCTTTAAGTAAAATCCAACTTTTTTTATTTCTGAATCTGATTCGCCTGTCTGGGTCATTATGCAAAATAAATTTAAAGAAAGTAAATTTAGCAATAAAAACCTGATTAACAAAAGATTTACTGCATACTTTTTAAATTATTTTTAAAAAGTTCTCATCAAATTTCAGAAAAAAATATCTAAACTTATTTATCAATCTTTTCATACAAATTGTAATCAGTTCCCGACGGTTTTAATCGATAAATTTTCTCAAGAATTTTGTTATCACTTTTAAGATGATCTTTTATTCTGAATTCTTTAATTAATTTATAATTTTGATGATAGAATTGCTGGTTTTTATCTTCGAAAAGGTTTTTGTAAGAAAGAAGATATTTGGGTTTTCTATTTTTAACGGTGTTTATCCAATAATTTTCTTTGTTTTTAACAATTTCATTCTGAATATTTTTATCTACCAATCCTACTTCATCAATTGTTTTTAAGCCTGAAAAATAAGGAACATATCCTGCAGGCTCTAGGAAGATCCATTGTTTTTTATCTTTTTCGTAAATATTTAAATAAATACCTATATTCCTGCGGTAATTCCATTCACCATTTCCTGTGGCAATAGAATGTACTGCCTGAAATACCAGCATTGGAATGATATAGAATACGACAAACAAACTGAGCCAAAGTTTTCTTTTTTCTTTAATTTCCAAAACAAAAATAAGAACCGGAACAAATAAAAGTATCTGCGGAACCCAATAATACCAATCAAAAAGACTTTTTTGAGAAAGAAAAATGATTTGCTTTGTCCAGCCAAATAGAAAAATAATCCATAAGAAATAATTTCTCTTTTGTTTTTGTCTTATTAAATAGATAAAACAGAGCAACTCAAAAATAGCAATAAGAATCGTAAACGGATTAAAATCCGCAGGAAGCTTTATCATTCCCCAGAAATTGCCATAATTCAAATTAAAATACTCCCAGTTTTGTTTTAGATTAAATTGTCCGTCGTATCTTAATTTTTTAGCAACAATTGTATTATTTACCACCTCGCCGAAATAAAACCAATTGAATGAAAGCGAAACGATAAGTGCGAAAATTCCACCAAAAATATAATTCCAGCGTATTTTTTTTGTCCATACTAAATCTACTAAAAATGTAATTCCAAGAAAAATGACAGTATCAATTCTAGTGAACATGATAAAGGCGGGAATTATAAGCAAAGCCCATTTTTTCTCTTTTTTAAAACCATAATATAGCAAAGCCATTTCCAGGAAAAAGAGGATTCCATACTCCATTCCTAGAATTGAAATTTTTATGGAAGGAGGCAATAACCCGAAAAGAACAATAAAAATCGCTTTATGTTTATTATTTTTAAATAAAAGATGAGACAAAAAAACAGTTCCTATAGTAAAAAGTACAGAATTGAAAATTAATAAAGGCTCTATAAAATTTTCTTTGCCAAAAATAAAATTAAAAATATAAGATACGAAAACGTAAAGATGTGTGGTAGACGCAGAAATCTTGGTTTCTCCATTGAATCCTATCACGCCATAGTCTAAAAGATTTTGGGCAACTCTCCAAGTGATGAAAGCATCTTCCTGAATGTGATGCGTGAGGAGGAAAAATATTTTTACAATGAGAGCAATAAAAAATGCATAAATGGGAAGTTTTTTGTTTCCAGATTTGGTCATCATAGATTTGTTTCTGCAAATATAAACCTATTCTCTGTGATTTTCAAGACAAAAAAAGCGGAACCGAAGTTCCGCTTTTCAATAGATTGCTTATCTAGCCATCTTAAATAGTGCTTTGTTTATTTCCTCTTCCTTTTTCCTTGCGTAATTAGAATCTATAGGCTCTATCACATCAATAAGGTAAGAATAATAAGATGTTACTTTTTGGGCATTTTTTTCTACCTCTTCTTTTGCTTTCTCTTTGCTCATCGATTGAAGATTATTGATGAATATATTGAATTTCTTGTCAATAGGTGCAATAGATTTTACAAGGTAATCGTAGGCTTTCTGCTTCTGCCCCAATTTTCTGTAAGCATCGGTAACAGCAGTTACAACTAAGGAATATTCAGCAGGTTTTGATTTCATTTGTCTGCCGATATTTCTTTGGTCTTCTGGCTTTAGTTTCAAATAGAAATCATATTCTTCAAAAATTCCTTTTTTTAGAACTTCAGCAATCTCTAAGCCTTTTTTCTCTTGTCCCGCCATGATGTAACCGTACGCCATAGAACTTAGAGATCTAGGATCATTGTATTTGCTTGCCGGAATTTCTTTTGAGGCTAAATCTAAAATTTCAGTTGCTCTTTTCTTATCTCCTTTTAATGCCAAAGCAGCCGCTGCTCTACTTGCAGAACCTCTGTAGCTAATGATATTTGAAGTTGCAGTTTCATCAAAATGAACATTTAAATTTTTGAAATTACCCCATTTGAAATTTTTCACAATATTGTAAAGCGAATTACCATCTACTCTCCCTAGTTCACCATCAGTACTTCTTGGTGTGTGGATAGGAACCAGTCTATAGCTGAAACCGTCAAACTGAAGATATTCATCAAGAAAGAAAATATTTTCGCTTTCATAAACACCGCCAGATGAGAAATTTATTGGTCTTTTCCAATCGAAATTGGCAAGTATATCAAACATCATCAAATTACTCTTGTATAAAGTATTTGCCTGATAATCTACGGTAATATGATCTACAACATTAGGTAAATCAGCAGCCGTAATAGTTCCAGACTTCACTGCATTGGCTTTATTTACAGGAATTACAAATTTATTAACAGGTAGGAAATTGTATTTTTCATATTTATCTCCACCAAATATTTCTTTTAGAACCTCGTCTTTTTCAGGAGACTGTATTTTGATGAAATCTACGGCTTCTTTAATTGTCATTGAATCTTTAACCAAATAATTTTGGAAAGCTCTTACCACACTTTCTGCGGTACCTTTTGCCTGAAGGTTATCAAAAACATTTTTCCAATCGCCAGGCTTCATAATATAAACTTGATCATTTACACCGTCTCTGTAATCTTCATGCGTCAATTCACTAGGAATAGGCATTGCATTGTACGTTCTTCTTTTTACTTGATCTATATTCCAAGGTGTGGAAAGAAGTGTGAAGTTAACTACTTTCACATCATCTCTGAATCTTTCAGTTTCTTGCATCGCCCAAACCGGATAGGTATCATTATCTCCATAAACAAATAAAATATCGTTTTTCGGTAAAGATTTTAAAACAGAATGAGAATAATCGTATGCAGTATATCTATTGCTTCTATCATGAGTATTGTAATTTTGGAAACCCATCATCAACGGAACCCCAAGCAAAACAATACCGAAACCGATGTTGGCAATATTAGACTTTACTTTAGATTGCAAATACCATAAAATTGCGGCGGCACCAAGACCTATCCAAATAGCAAAAGCATAAAAGGAACCTACTGTTGCATAATCTCTTTCTCGAGGTTCGTAAGGTTTCATTCCGGTGTAGAATACAATCCCGATACTCGTTAAAATAAATAATGACAATAAGGCATAAAATCTTCCGAAATCTCTGTTGAGTTGGAAATAACATCCCAAAAACCCTAATAAAAGTGGAAGGAAAAAGAAAGTTACTGTACTTTCATTTCTGAATTTTGCCGGCATCGAATTCTGATCTCCGTACAGATAATTATCAATGACAGGAATTCCGGAAATCCAGTTTCCTCGTGTTATTTCTTGGCTTCCTTCTAGATCATTTTGTCTACCTACAAAGTTCCAAAAAAGGTATCTTACAAAATAATAACCATTTTGGAAGGTAATGAAATAATGCATGTTATCAGCAAAAGATGGTCTCTGAACTTTAATCAAATTATAAGGTCTTACTTTTAAATAATCCGAAACTGAAATGTCTTTTTCATCAAATTTAGCTTGTAGTTCGCTGAAGATTTGCTGAGCTTCAGGGCTATCTGCAATATCTGGATTATCAAAATTAAATTCGAATTTCGGTGCACCATACATTGACATATAATTAGCCATTACCGCTTTGTCTTCATTAAACATTCTCGGCATTAGACTTACGTGATCTTTATTAAATACATAATTAAATCTTTCACCTGTTTTTCTGTATGAATTTGTTTTTTCGTCCTTCTCGTAAATGTCGCCTGTTTTATTGGTTTTAAAACTGCCGTCCTCATTTTTTTCAATACCGTTGGCATCCAAGAAAGCAGTATAGTTTTGTCCGTAAATAGTAGGCCAGTCACCATATTGTTCTCTGTTGTAATAATCAAGCATTCCAATTGCTGTATCCGGATCGTTCAGGTTCATTGGTGGGTTCGCATTCGCTCGGATAGGAATTACCATCCAGCAAGAAAATCCGATAATCATAAATACCGCAGAAAGTGCAGCTGTTTGATAAATCTTCTTCTTAGCTTTTCGAGCATATTTAATGATAAAATAAGAAATTGCCACCATCACAATAAATCCTGCTATCGTACCAGAGTGGAAAGGAAGACTTAATCCATTAACCATAAATATCTCTAATCTTCCAAACATTGTCATGATTAAAGGAAAGATAAATTTAAATACAATGGCTAAAATTAATAACGTAACAACATTTGCAATTAAAAAATTTTTCCAAGTAAACTCGTAATTTCTAGTATAATAAACAAGGCATACAGCAGGAATTGCCAGCATACACATCATGTGAACACCTACAGAAAGACCAACAATAAAAAATATTAAAACAATCCAACGATCAGAATCTGCTGCAAGGTATTCGTTTTCCCACTTGGTAATCAGCCAAACCAATAACGCAATAAACATTGAAGCCATAGAATACACTTCTCCTTCTACCGCAGAAAACCAGAATGTATCTGAAAATGTAAAGCACAAAGAGCCAATGACTCCAGCAAAAAGAATTGCAATTTCTTGATGTCTTGTAACTTCATCAAAATCTTTATTAAGCAGTCTTCTTACAAAATGAGTAATGGTCCAAAAAAGGAAAAGAATAGTAAAAGCACTAAAAAGAGCTGACATTGCATTAATCACGAGAGAATAATTTTCTCCATTGCCTAAAGCAAAAATTCCTGCAACTGCACCTACAATCTGAAAGAGTGCGGCACCGGGAGCATGGGTTACTTCAAGTTTTACAGCAGAAGAAATATACTCTCCACAGTCCCAAAAGCTGAAATTGGGTTCTATGGTAGAGAGATAAGTAATAAATGCAATGGCGAAAATTACCCATCCGAGAACGGTATTCCATTGCCTGAAAGTCCAGTTTTTCATAATTTAAAATCAATCTTGCGAAAATAAGATATTTAGATCATTTTATATTGATTTTAACACACTTTAAAAGAAAACAGCATCTATTTTTAGATCAAAACAATAATATTTGAACTGCCTATTCATCATTTTAACAATACATTTAATGGATAGTAAAACAAATTTCAAAAAATTATTTTTTTTTTTGTATTTTTGCACTCAGATTTTTATTGAAAAATTTAACAAATAATGAGTAATGTTTACGATAATATTCTTGGCCTTATAGGAAATACTCCTATGGTGAAGCTTAATACTGTTACAAAAGATATCGCAGCAACCGTATATGCCAAGTTAGAATCATATAATCCTGGACATTCAACCAAAGATAGAATTGCACTTCATATAATAGAAAACGCAGAGAAAAAAGGTTTTTTGAACAGTGAATCTGTAGTGGTAGAAACCACTTCCGGAAATACCGGATTTTCAATTGCTATGGTGTGTATTATAAAAGGATACAAATGCATTCTTGCAGTAAGTGATAAGACCAAACCCGAGAAAATTGCTTACCTGAAATCTCTGGGAGCACAGGTTTATATATGCCCGGCTAATGTACCGGCAAATGATCCAAGATCATACTATGAAGTCGCAAAAAGAATTGCAGCAGAAACTCCAAATTCTGTATACATCAATCAGTATTTCAATGAGTTGAATATTGATGCGCATTATCAAAGTACAGGGCCTGAAATCTGGGAACAGACACAAGGTAAAATTACGCATCTTTTTGCATGCACAGGAACTGGAGGAACATTATCGGGGTCTGCAAAGTATTTAAAGGAAAAAAATCCTGACATCAAAATTATTGGTGTAGATGCTGACGGCTCTATTCTTAAAAGCTTCCACGAGACAGGAGAAATTCATAAAGAAGAGGTACACCCTTATCAGATTGAAGGCATGGGAAAAAATTTAATTCCTTCTGCACTTTTATTTGATAAAATTGATGAGTTTGTAAGGGTAAACGACGAAATGTCTGCCTACAGAACTAGAGAAATCGCCTTGAAAGAAGCCATTATGGGAGGTTACACCACAGGAGCGGTTACTCAAGGATTAATTCAGTATGCCAATGCTCATCAACTTACAGAAAATGATCTTGTTGTTTTGATTTATCCAGACCATGGTTCTAGATACATCACAAAAGTGTACAGTGATAAATGGATGGAAGAACAAGGATTCATCAACAATTGCTTTCATAATTATGAACAAGTTTTCAAAACAGAAATCATAAAATAAAAAATAAAATAAAAGCCTTTTGAAAAAAAACGAAAGGCTTTTTTCGTTCTATATAATTTAACTAAATTTGTTTGTTAAAATTTACAATTAAACCCTTTATTAAAAATGGTAGATATATTTGAAAGAATAAAACAAAATCCAGGACCATTGGGCCAGTTTGCAGATTACGCAGAAGGATATTTTGTTTTCCCAAAATTGGAAGGACCTATTGGCCCAAGAATGAAATTTCAAGGTAAAGAAGTAATTTTCTGGAGTGCCAACGACTATTTGGGATTGTGCAACCATCCTGAAGTGTTGGAAGCAGATGCAAAAGCTGCCGCAGAATTCGGAATGTTTTACCCAATGGGGGCTAGAGCAATGTCTGGAGAAACACAACAGCACCAGCAGTTGGAAAAAGAATTGGCAGAATTCACTCAAAAAGAAGCTTCCTATCTTTTAAATTTCGGTTATCAAGGAATGGTTTCTTGTATTGATGCCTTGGTGACAAGACATGACGTTATCGTTTATGATGCAGATTCTCATGCTTGTATCGTTGATGGAGTTCGTCTTCACATGGGAAAAAGTTTCACTTTCAGACATAATGATATTGAGAGTTTAGAGAAAAACCTGGCAAGAGCAACTAAAGTAGCTGAAGAAAACGGTGGCGGAATTTTAGTAATCACAGAAGGTGTTTTCGGAATGCGAGGAATGCAGGGGAAACTTAAAGAAATTTGTGATTTGAAGTCTAAATTCAATTTCAGACTTTTAGTTGATGATGCACATGGTTTCGGAACTTTGGGTAAAACGGGAGCCGGAGCTGGAGAAGAGCAAGGTTGCCAAGATCAGATTGATGTTTATTTCTCAACTTTCGCAAAATCTATGGCTGGTTTCGGAGCATTTCTTTCCGGAGACCAAAAAATTATTCAGTTCCTGAAATACAATCTTCGTTCTCAAATCTTTGCTAAATCTTTGACAATGCCAATGGTAATTGGTGGTTTAAAGAGATTAGAATTACTGAGAACACGCCCAGAAATCAAAGATAAATTATGGGAAAACGTAAATAAGCTTCAAAACGGATTAAAAGAAAGAGGCTTCAACCTTGGTAACACAGATACTTGTGTGACGCCTGTTTTCATAAAAGGAACAACAATTGAAGCAACACTTTTGGCAAAAGATTTAAGAGAAAATTATGGCGTATTTACTTCGGTTGTAGTATATCCTGTAATTCCAAAAGGAATGATATTGTTGAGATTAATCCCTACAGCCTCCCATACAGATTCTGAAATTAACGAAACTTTAGCTGCTTTCGATGGCATCAAAGAAAAATTAAATTCTGGTGTATATGCAGAAATGGAAAAACAAATGAATATTGAGTACAAACAAATGTAATATTAATCTTCATTGAATATATAAAACAGTTGGAATTTTTCCAGCTGTTTTTTTTGTAAATAAAAATTGAGATAAAGAAGCATAATTTATTTAAAATCAATACCTTTTCTAAAAACATCTATACTAAATTTAATTTTTTTTTAAAAAAAAGCAAAAAATTTGAAACTAAAAATTCAAAACTTTAAAACACCCAAAAACAATAAAAAAAACGAATATCGATTAAAAAAAATATCTATTCCGCAATAATTAGTTTAATTTTTATCATTTTAAAAACAAATAAGCAAATAAAAATTAAATATTTTAAACAATTAACAAAACAAAATTTTTAACAATTTTTAACAATAAAACGCTCTCAGAGGCTGTTTGTGCGTTATATTCTGTTAAAAATTAGGCACTTAGTTTAGATAGGGGTAAATTTGCAACCATGATTTCAAAACATACAATTATGGAACACAATCTAAAGTACTTAAGAATTGTAATTTTGAGTTTAGTTTTTAGCTTAGTTTCTTTACAAGTAAATGCACAGAAACAAAGCTACATACAAACAAACAAAACTCTGGCAGAAAAATTATCAACTAAGTACGGCATACCAAGTTCTGTTATATTAGCCATTGCTTTTGTAGAAACAGGAGGCGGAACAAGCAGAAATTCTAAAAGTTTAAATAATCATTTCGGGATTGTAGGAAAAAACAACATCGGTTCAAAATACAAACAATTTGAATCTAAAGAAGAAAGCTATGAAGCATTCTGCAAACTAGTGGTAAAGAAAAACTACTACAGCGCTCTAAAAGGTACAGAAGACTTTGGAAAATGGGTAAAAGCCATGGCAAGCGCCGGCTACTCTACACAGCCTAGTGAATGGATGAAAAGAATAAACAGTATCATCCAAAAATATCAACTCAAGGACTAAAATCCCAGAAGAGAGGAAAGAAAAAAAAGACAAAAAAAGCTTCAAAAATATTTGAAGCTTTTTTTTATTTCATCTTGTATGGAATATATAAACTGATTAAATTAGCACTCTAAATTTTCCCTGAAATTTTATGTTTGAAAATAAGAATTGGCGGGTGGTATCTCTGATTACCATTTGTTTCGGTATATACTTTATCCTATCGGTGCTTAGCTTTGCTTCGGGTTTCTCTTGGAAACCTTTTCACAAAGTAAATCTAATATCTGATGTTTTTAAAAAAGAGAAAAAAGAAGATAAAAATCTTAATGAACTTCGCAAAGCTAATACCAATAATCAAAATTTAGCAACAGATTTTGAGCTGTATAGAAAACCAGATCTTATCACCCGTTTTTATAAAGATGAAAATATAAATGCACTTCCCTATTTCTCTGAAAAATTGCAGCAGATAAAATCAACAGGAAAAGGAAAACTCAGAATTGCGTATTTTGGAGATAGTATGATTGAAGGAGATTTACTGACACAGACTTTACGCCAACTTCTTCAAAAAGAATTCGGTGGATATGGAGTTGGTTTTCTTCCTATCCAAACAAACGTGGGAAGTTTCAGAACAACAGCTTCTATTGACGGTACTGGGTGGAAAACCGTTAATTTTATGGATAAAGGAGCAAAAAACATGTATGTTTCTGGTTTCAGCTTTAGTGGTTTGGGAAATACAAAATTTACCGACAAATCTGTGGCAACAATTCCTTCATTAAAAAAATATGTACTATACGGAAATGCTGATGGAGCAAGTATTAATTCAAATGGAACAATTGTCTCACTCCCAGGAAATCTTGCGGTAAATTCTCAACTGCTTTCTTCAGACAACACAGCCACGATAAATATTAAAAGCAATTCTGCTAATCTCCCTTTATATGGGATAAGTTTTGAATCTGAAAACGGAATTATTCTAGACAATTTTTCTTTCAGAGGCATCACCGGAATAGAATTTAAAAAAATTGATGAAGACTTTTTAAGAGCTGTTCAAAATGCCAATCATTATGATCTTATCGTAATGCAATATGGTGTAAACCTACTCTGGAAACCAGATACTACAGATTTTTCTTTCTACACGCAAAATATGAATCCTGTTTTGGAAAAATTCAATAAAGCTTTTCCGAAAACCGATATTATGTTGGTAAGCAGTGCAGACAGAGCTTTTATGTACAACGGAACTTACGAAACAGCAATAGGACTGCCAAACGTGTTAGAATCTCAGGCGAAACTAGCATTCAATCATAATTTAGCATTTTTCAACCTTTTTGAAACGATGGGAGGCAAAAATTCTATCGTAAGCTGGGCATCACAAAATCCACCATTAGCAAATAAAGATTACATACATCCTAATGCCCGTGGCACAGATGTTTTGGCACAAAAAATTTATCAGGCACTCATGAAAGATTACAAAAAATACAAACCAACTACCCCATCAGCAAAATGAAACAGTTAGAAAACTTTTTTTCTTCATTTGACTGGAATGCTTTTCTAAACCAGTTTCTATACGATCCGAAAAATCCTTTACTCTTCAATAATGGGTTTTTTGTGTATTTTTTCACACTTTTTATTTTGCTTTTTTTCTTGCTGAAAAATCATCATACTGCGAGAAGATATGTTTTTACCTTCTTTTCCTTGTATTTTTTTTACAAAGCGAGTGGCTGGTTTGTTGGTTTGGTGATAGTTTCAGCAATGATAAATTTTGCTTTATCTAATCTTATTTACAGATCAAAAGAAAAATCTGGGAAAATTTCTCTCTTGATTCTAAGCATTATAATTAACCTTGCAATTTTATTTTATTACAAATACACCAATTTTTTCATTACGGTATCTAATGAAATTTTCACTACAGAATTTAATCCACTACACATTATTCTTCCCATTGGAATTTCATTTTTTACGTTTGAAAACTTGAGTTACACTATCGATGTTTATCGCGGAGATTTTAAACCTGCAAAAAAGTTTACAGACTATCTACTTTTCCTTTCGTTTTTTCCAAAATTAATGATGGGACCGATTGTAAGAGCGCACGATTTTGTTCCGCAAATCAATAAGCCATATATTATTTCTGAAAGAGATTTTTCTATGGGATTTTATTTAATTGTTTCGGGTTTAATAAAAAAACTGGTCATTTCAGATTATATCACACTCAA
The DNA here is from genome assembly GCF_900156685.1 of Chryseobacterium piscicola. Classification (GTDB taxonomy): domain Bacteria; phylum Bacteroidota; class Bacteroidia; order Flavobacteriales; family Weeksellaceae; genus Chryseobacterium; species Chryseobacterium piscicola. The sequence goes on along the minus strand of NZ_FTOJ01000003.1, from coordinate 9,316 downwards.
CCTAGTTAATTATATCTTTGATACTCCCTCACTTCACACAGGACTAGAAAATTTATTTGCAGTATACGGTTATGCGATGGTCATTTATTGTGATTTCAGTGGTTATAGCGATATTGCAATAGGAATTGCACTTTGGCTTGGTTTCAAAATTCCTGCGAATTTTTTCTCGCCTTACCAGAGCAAAAACATCACAGAATTCTGGAGAAGATGGCATATTTCTCTATCATCTTGGCTGAAAGATTATCTTTATATTCCGCTTGGTGGGAACAAAAAATTCTCGGTAGGATCGTTTATTTTTGTAACATTATTTCTTGTAGGAGCTTTTTTAATGTCAGTCAATTTATTTAAATTAAATTACATCTATGCTTCATTAGTTTCTGTAGTTTTACTTTTAATTTTCTTGCTTCCGGCAATTATTACCAAAAACTCAAAAGGCATTGCAGCAAACTTTAATCTTTTAACAACAATGCTTTTAGGTGGTTTTTGGCACGGTGCAAGTTGGAATTTTATTATTTGGGGAGCCATTCACGGCGTAGGTTTGGGAATTCACAAAATTTGGATGTTACTCACAGGTAAAACTTTTGCAAGTTTTAATAATTCAATAGTTTATAGAGTTATAATGGGAATTTTCACCTTTCACTTTGTATGTTTCGGTTGGATATTTTTCCGGGCAGAAAACTATGATGCTGCCATCACGATGATTAATCAAATCATTTATAATTTTGATGCAGAAGTATTTTTACCGTTCTATGATAACTATAAAAAAGTAATTTGGATGATTGTTTTTGCAATGATTATTCATTTTATACCTGATGACTGGGCGGAGAAAGCAGTTGTTAAAATAAAAACTGTTCCACTTGGAGTTTACATCATTGTATTTTTCGGCTTCCTAATTCTATACGGTTATTTTAAATCTGCAGAACAGGTTTTACCAATTTACCTCCAGTTTTAAAAAATAAAAAAACTGCAGATTAATTTTCTGCAGTTTTTTGTAATGCTTTCCAAATCACTTCAGCTTGTTTTTCATAACCTGGTTTTAGATAGTGAACACCGTCGCCACTCGCCTCTTTTTGCGATTGTGCTTTTTTGAAAGAACCTTTTCCACCACTTGCTTCAAAGAGATTAAAAAAAGCAGTGTTATTTTGTATCGCACTTTCTTCAATCCAACCAATTACTTCAATAGTACGATTTTCCTTTGGCGAATTATCCGGCGGACTAATTAGTAAAATCGGTAAAGCAGGATTTTCATTTCTAAATTTTGAAATCATATCAGCAACATTTTTTTGAAATTCTTCTTTTTCTACTTTCCCAAAAGCTTCATTTGTACCTAATGCAATGATAAGAACATCAGACTTCATTTTTGAAAGTTGCTCAAGCTGAAGTGGAAATTTTAGAAAATCGTTGTACGTTGCACCATTTACTCCAACAGTATTGAAAACAACACCTTTATTTACATTTTTTAGAAACTGAAAACCATAAAATATATTTCCGTTTGGGTTATTTGTTTTCAATAAAAATATATTTTGAGGAATTTTAAAATCAACCTCTTTTTTAGAGTTTGAAAATTTAAAAACGCCTATTTGATCAATATTTTGTTCAAAATCAGGATTATAAATTAAAAAATTTCTTTCAATTTTATAAACAAAACCTTCTTTTGGGTTTAAAATTTTATCACCATTCAGCGCACGTAGTTTTGTGGTAGTTGTATTATATTTAGACACAATTTCATGAAAAGTCTGCTCGGCAATAGCTGTATGATTCAGTTTTTCTGTTTTTTTCTGAATAAAATCTTTCAAAGATTGCTTTTCAGTATACAAATAAAAATCTCCTCCACTCATTTTAGAGTCATTGTAAATCACAACTTTATCAAAGCTATCATCTGGATTTTTAAAAGCAATTTCTAGAAAAGAATTTTCTTTATTTCCAATCACAAAACCCGAAGCCCCAATTTGAGGGAAAATCTTTTGTTCATGTACAAGTCTGAATGTTTCCCAAGGTTGATTACTTACCGAAACAAAATCTTCAGCACCATTGGTATTGGCAATCTGATAAGGAAAAACGAGCCCACGGCCAGCATTTCCGTATTTATTTTGAAATTTCTTGCGAAGATAACCTGTTAGATGATCTGCCTGAATGTGAGAATCTCCAATAAAAAGAATATGATTCACTTCATTTTTATTCAATTTTTCGAAGAACGGTTTCAAAACAATTTCATTTTCAATATTTTGTGCTTTTACATTCAAGGAAAATGCAAAAAAAACGGCTGGTAAAATCGTAAGAGAAAGTTTCATAGTGTGAATTTAAAAATTTTTATTTAAAATTTATTCTGTATAAATGAAATATGTTGTTTTCATTTTAAAACGTAAATTTGTAAAAATTTTTTTCTTGAAAGATCTTCTTCTTATTACTCCGCCTTTTACGCAACTCAATACTCCTTATCCTGCTACAGCTTATATCAAAGGTTTTTTGAATACTAAAAACATTTCGAGCTACCAGATAGATTTGGGGATTGAGGTCATTTTGGAATTATTTTCAAAAAAAGGCTTGTCAAAAATTTTTAATCAAAAAATTGAAATTCAATCTATTACAGAAAATTCTCAAAGAATTTATTCTTTACAAAATGAATATATAAAAACCATTAATCAAGTCATTTCTTTTTTACAAGGCAAAAATCCTACTTTGGCAAGACAAATCTGCTCAATGAATTTTTTACCGGAAGCATCCAGATTCAATCAGTTAGATGACATAGAATTTGCGTTTGGTAATATGGGATTACAAGACAAAGCTAAACACCTGTCTACATTATACTTAGAAGATTTATCTGATTATATAGTTGAAGCAGTAGATTCTGATTTTGGCTTCAGCAGATATGCCGAAAGATTAGGAAAAAGTGCCAATACTTTTGATGAATTGTATCTTAAAATAGGATCAGATCAAACATTTATTGACGAAATAAGTTTAGAAGTTTTAGATGAAAAATTAAAATTTGTTCAGCCAAAAATGGTCTGTTTTTCGGTGCCGTTTCCGGGAAATCTATATTCAGCCTTTCGTTGTGCAAAATGGATTAAAGAAAAATATCCTCATATAAAAACTGCGATGGGCGGCGGTTTTCCGAATACCGAACTGCGGGAACTAAAAGACAAAAGGGTTTTTGAATTTTTTGATTTCATTACTTTGGATGATGGTGAATTACCTCTGGAATTGCTTTGCGAAAATTTGAAAAATTCTGAAAATTTAGAATTTAAAAGAACTTTTTTACTTGAAAACCAAGAAGTTGTCTATAAAAACAATTCTAAAAGACACGATTATAAACAAGCAGATATTGGAACCCCAGATTATACTGATTTACAATTAGATCAATATATTTCAGTGATTGAAATTGCCAATCCGATGCATAGTTTATGGAGCGATGGCAGATGGAATAAGCTTACGATGGCCCATGGTTGCTATTGGGGAAAATGTACTTTCTGTGATATTTCGTTAGATTACATAAAAATATACGAACCCATTTCCGCGAAAATTCTGGTCGACAGAATGGAAGAATTGATTGCACAAACTGGAGAAACAGGATTTCATTTTGTGGACGAAGCTGCTCCTCCAGCATTAATGCGAGAAGTTGCTCTGGAAATTTTAAGAAGAAACCTTGTCGTAACTTGGTGGACAAATATTCGTTTCGAAAAAAGTTTCACTCGGGATTTATGTTTTTTACTGAAACTTTCCGGCTGTGTTGCCGTCTCCGGCGGTCTTGAAGTGGCAAGTGATAGATTATTAAAATTAATAGACAAAGGAATTTCTGTAGAGCAAGTAGCCAAAGTGACAAGAAATTTTACCGAAGCTGGAATAATGATTCATGCTTATCTGATGTATGGTTACCCTACACAAACTATTCAAGAAACAATTGATTCTTTGGAAATGGTTCGCCAACTTTTCGAAATGGGAATTCTTCAAAGTGCTTTTTGGCATCAGTTTGCAATGACTGCACATTCTCCGGTAGGCCTAAATCCTGAGGTGTTTGAAGTCACACCAAACAAAAAAGAAATCTTCTTTGCCAATAATGATATAGATTTTACAGACAAAACAGGAATTGATCATGGTAAATTCAGTTTTGGTCTGAAGAAATCTCTTTTCAATTATATGCATAATATCAATTTTGAAATTCCACTTCAGGATTGGTTTGATTTTAAAATTCCGAAAACAACAATTCATCCCAATTATATTCATGATTGCTTGTTGGAGGAAGAGGATTTTAAATTTAAACCCAATTCAAAAATTATATTTTTATCAAAAAATGTAATCGCTGAGAATCGTTTAAAAAAGAAAAAACAAAACGAATATCCGTATATCAAAATTACAATACATCTAAAAACAAATATTGTAAGTGTTGATTTGGAGCCTGGTCACGCAGAATGGCTGATGGAAGCAATGCAGGAAAATTCTACAGAACAATCTCAAAAGATTACGCTTCAACATCTTAAAAATCAATTTGAAAATCGCTTCGAAAATTTTGAAATGTTTTGGTTCTCAAAACCACTGCAACAGTTGAAAGAAAATGGGGTGATCTTGAGCTTATAATTAAGGATTTTAAAATTATAGGGATATTTTATAGAAAGAAAATCTAGTATTTAAGATATACAATGACAAAATAAACGAGAGTAAAATGTATAAAAAATATTCTGAAAATAAGTTTTCAGAATATTTTGTGTTTAATCTGAAACCATTTCGTATTGATTTAGAAAACTGGCCAAAGTGCATTAAAATTTAGTTTTTAATTTTGATAATTTATGTTTTATCTTTTTCAATTCCATCTCTCACCACTTCTCCTACACTTACTTTTTCTTGTATTTTAATAAAATTTGGATCCATTATAGCCATTCTTTCGGCAATAGCTTTATAAGTGGGGAACTTTAAAATGGATGCTCTACCCGACATTTCTCTATACAAAGTAAAAGTTTTACCAGCTGCACTTTTAATTTGCTTTGTTGTGGTAATGTATCTACCGATGTATTTACTTTTTGCGTCATAAATTTCAATATCAATAAATGTTTTATCTGAAACCGTATCCTCAGATCCGAAACTCACTGGCAAATTAGTAAAATAACCAACTGGTTTTCCGTTACTTAATATTTCGCCAACATTATTTACAGTAATGTTTAATCTGTCTACTTTAGATTTTATAGTGTATGCTTCTTTTGTTCGATTATCAAATTTTCGTTTTGGGGAATTTGTAAATATAGCATCAAGATTTCTTATATTTATTCCTCTGTTGTCGATAACTTTTAATTCTTTAATACAAGTAAAAACCGCAGATTTTTCTTCACCCGAAAACGCTGAAGGAGAAACATAATCCATTTCAAGTGTTTTTTCTTGATTGTAAATACGTTTGATTTTTATATAGCTATCTCGTACAGAATCTGTTATACTTTTATCAACAAATTCTATGGTGTACATGGGAGTTTCTTTCAAATCCATAAAAGTGTACACTCCAGATTTTTCTGAAATTTTTGCTACATGAATTCCGTCAATACTTACAATTCCTCTTTTAGTTTTAATAATCTGAGCATTAAAAAAACTGCTGCAGACCGAAAATAAGATTAGAAAAAATATTCTCATGAAAACATAATATGATTGGGTTGAATAAAAAAAAAGTGTAACAAAGTTACACTTTCCTTGAAAATATATTTAGCTTTTCAAATTAATTATTCGCAAAGAATGATTCCTTTGTTATGATTAAACTCTACAACACCGCTTTTGATGGGGAAAGAAAAAATTGAATCTTTATCATTTTCTTTGGTAAGGTTTTTGGCAAAAGCTTCATCCACAGATTGTGTAAAAAGTTTCACTTTACCACCAACAAGTGAAGAAACGATTCCTGCGTGATTTTTCATAATATGAAATTCACCATTTTTTCCAGGAAGCAAAACTGAATTTACTTCTCCTTCAAAGACTACGTGTTCAGGTGTTAAAATTTTTATATTCATCTTTTATGAATTATAGATTATAGATTTTAAATTTTAAATGATATTTTAGAATCTAAAATCTAAAATTTAACATTTAAAATTTCTTAAGCGTTATCAGCTAACATTTTTTCTCCTGCTTCAATTGCCTCTTCGATAGTTCCTTTCAAGTTGAAAGCAGCTTCTGGTAAATGATCTAGCTCACCATCCATAATCATAGTAAATCCTTTGATTGTATCTTTGATGTCTACTAAAGATCCTTTAAGACCTGTAAACTGTTCTGCAACGTGGAAAGGCTGAGACAAGAATCTCTGAACTTTTCTAGCTCTGTAAACTACAGATTTATCTTCTTCTGAAAGTTCTTCCATACCAAGAATTGCGATGATATCCTGAAGAGCTTTGTATCTCTGAAGAATTTCTTTTACTCTCTGAGCACAGTTATAATGTTCTTCACCGATGATTTCCGGAGCCAAGATTCTTGATGTTGACGCCAATGGATCTACTGCAGGGTAAATACCTAATGAAGCAATCTTTCGATCTAGTACAGTTGTTGCATCTAAGTGAGCAAACGTTGTAGCAGGAGCCGGATCCGTTAAATCATCCGCTGGTACATAAACCGCTTGTACTGAAGTAATTGAACCATTTTTAGTTGAAGTAATTCTTTCCTGCATCGCACCCATTTCAGATGCCAATGTCGGTTGGTAACCTACCGCTGATGGCATACGACCCAAAAGTGCAGATACCTCAGAACCAGCTTGTGTAAAACGGAAGATATTGTCTACGAAGAACAATACGTCTCTACCTTGCCCAGTTTCTCCACCGTCTCTGTAATACTCAGCTAATGTAAGACCAGAAAGTGCTACTCTAGCTCTTGCTCCTGGTGGCTCATTCATTTGTCCGAAAACGAAAGCAGCTTTAGATTCTTTCATCACCTCAAGGTCAACTTTAGAAAGATCCCAACCACCGTTTTCCATAGAGTGCATGAAGTCATCACCGTATTTAATAATACCAGATTCAAGCATCTCTCTCAAAAGGTCATTTCCTTCTCTCGTTCTTTCACCTACACCGGCAAAAACAGAAAGACCACCGTGTCCTTTTGCAATATTGTTAATCAACTCCTGAATCAATACTGTTTTACCTACACCAGCACCACCGAACAACCCAATTTTACCTCCTTTTGCGTAAGGCTCTACTAAGTCGATTACTTTAATACCTGTAAATAAAACTTCTGCAGAAGTTGAAAGTTGATCAAATTTCGGAGCTGGTCTGTGAATTGGAAGACCACCTTCTTTAGAAATATTTTGAAGCCCGTCGATAGCATCCCCAACAACGTTGAATAGTCTTCCGTTTACTGCATCACCAATAGGCATCATGATAGGATTACCATATCCTATAACTTCTTGCCCTCTTTGAAGACCGTCTGTAGCATCCATTGCAATACATCTCACTGTATCTTCACCAATGTGCTGCTCAACTTCTAATACTACTTTTTCACCGTTTACTTTTATAATTTCTAATGCATCGTAAATGCTTGGTACTGATTCTACGTTTGAAAATACAACGTCGATTACCGGACCAATGATTTGAGAAATTTTACCTACTATTTGGTTTGCCATTGCTAAATTTTTTCTTGGTGCAAATATAATGATTCTTCATAAACACACAATTGCTAAAAAAAAGATTTTTATCATACTTTTTTTAAACAATGTGTCAATATAAAAATTTAGCAATTTACCAATAAATGACTATAGAAATTACATCATTTTACTGTTACACGATTCCATTGGTAAATTGTTACATTATGTTTATATTTGCAGTCAAAAATTTTTCCGGTTGAAAGTTTTCAAAAATTTTAGCGATTATCTGTCTCAAAAGCCTTTGGCATTGTCATTAGGAATGTTTGACGGGGTGCATTTGGGGCATAAAAGTATAATTGATGAGCTCACAAAAATTGGCTCTAAAAAAAACCTTGATACCGCAATTCTTACCTTTTGGCCACATCCAAGGTTTGTTTTTAATCCTCAGGAAGACTTAAAACTACTCAATACTTTAGATGAAAAAAAAGTTCTGATAGAAAAATACGGGATTGCTAATCTTTTTCTAAAAGAATTTGACGACGAATTCAGAAATCTTACCGGAGAAGAGTTTGTAAGACAAATTTTGGTTGAAAAGCTCAATGTAAAATACCTCATCGTTGGCTATGACCACGTTTTTGGTAAAAATAAGAGTGGAAATTTTGAATTATTGCAAAAGCTTTCAAAAGAACTCGATTTTGAGGTCGAACAAATGGAAGCCATTAACATTCATGAAAATAACATCAGCTCTACCAAAGTTCGGACAGCTTTACTAAACGGGAATATTCTTGATGCTAATGAAATGCTGGGCTATTCCTACTCTGTTTCAGGTACGGTGGCTCATGGTAAAAAATTGGGAAGAACGATCGGTTATCCTACAGCCAATATTGAACCAGAATCTATTAAACTTTTACCTAAAAAAGGAGCGTACATTGTAGAAGTTTTCATAAAAAACCATCAATACAAAGGAATGCTGAGTGTGGGAACCAACCCAACCGTGAACGGTGAAAAATTAACCGTTGAAGTCTATATTCTAGATTTTAATGACGATATTTACGATGAAAATATCACTGTGAAATTCAGAGATTTTCTTCATGAGGAAATTAAATTTGAAGGAATTGAAAAGTTGGTTGAGAGATTGGATGAGGATAGGAGGTTGACGGAGGAGTTTGAGTTTTAAAAATTCTTATTAATTCCAAAAACAATATGCAGAGGAATCAATCTCTGATTATATAAACTTTCACTTATATTATTGATTGAATATCTTTGAATACTGTTTGAATTCAGCAGATTATTTCCTTGAACAAAAATATTAAAATCATATTTTTTTGAAATATAATTAATTTTTATATCCCAAAACTGTGTGGTTTTTTGATTGGTATTTCCAAATTTATAGTATTCAAGATAAGATTCTATTCTAAATTGGGTATTAACTGTAAAATACAGATTAGCAAATCCCTTTTGGTCCATATAATTATTTGAATTTACTTCAGAACTAATTTTATTAAATATCCAATCATATCCAAATTCGTAATTAACAAATTTTGTCCATCCCGACTTCATCTCAAATCCTGCTTTCCAATTCGTAAAATTCGTTTTTTGGATATACTAATTTAACGTCCAGTTAAAGTTAAGCATAAAACCTTAATTTTAAGATATGAAACAAGAACGAAAAATCTATGATCCTGCTTTTAAAACCCAAGCAGTTCAATTGAGCAGAGAGAGAAATAATATATCAGAATTAGCCAGAGAACTCGGTATTAAAGTGACTTTGCTATACAAATGGCG
>NZ_FTOJ01000027.1 GCF_900156685.1 Chryseobacterium piscicola | reverse complement strand
CCCGTTAAATTCGTGTGATTGTAACCCCATTGCCTTTTGATGGTTCCGAAGATATGCTCGTTGATCTCCTGCCTTTTTCGGTACAATTGCCCATTTTCTCGATAACGCTGATTGTTTTCTTCCACTGCATCCGCATACTGGCTTCTATCGATTTCCCGGCCGCCTGTTCGGCTCGTACAAAGTGTTTTTACAGCACACTCTTTGCAAGCGGGAGTTCGGTATTTTTTGAACTCGTAACTGTCTCTATCGCGGGTTTTCTTATGCCATCTTCCGGTCGTTTTTAAAACTTGATTTGCCGGACAAGTATAAGTGTCTTCTTCTTTATTATAAATGAATTTTGAAACAAAATAATCCGGCTGCGTCCCATTTTCATTGCTTTTACCTTGATCAGGATGCGCAACAATCGTGATGATGTTTTCCTCCTTACATCGGGTGATTTCACGACCATTGTGATAGCCTTTATCCACCAAAGCGGTGAAAGTTTCAACGCCCAAATTCTCCTTCGCTTCCATCGCAATTGCGCTCAAAGCATTTCTATCATTGCGATTAATGGTGTGCGTTGCTACAACGAGTTTGTGCTTTTCATCCACCGCTGCCTGAATATTGTAACTCACTTCTACCACTTGCCCTTGAACCAATAATGCTCTGGAATCTTCATCGGTAGTACTGATTTGAGGTTCGCCGCTTGCTTTTAGTTTTTCTTCTAAGACTTCGTAGTGCAGTTTATTCTTCTTTAAACGTTCTATTTTTTCTTGAATATGGGTGATTGTAGTGATTTTTTCAAGTTCATCATTCTGAGCCAGTTCATCCAAATATTCCTGCGTTTTTTCTTCAATATAAGCCAAATGTCGATCCAACTTTTTTTGGTTGAAGTTCGCTTTTTTGCTGTTGTGAGCTCTGCTTTTGGTACCATCGATGGCAATGGTTTCGCCGGCAATTAGATCAGCATCTTTCAAGAAAGAAACGAAAACTTTGAAGAGCTTCTTTAAACCCGACGCATTGTCTTTTCTAAAATCAGAAATGCTGTGGTAATTGGGTGTAAGTCCGAACAAAAGCCATTGTAATTCAATATTGCGAATACTCTCTTTTTCGAGTTTCCGTGAACTGCGAAGTCCGTTGAGATAGCCATACAAATAGATTCTGAGAAAGATTTTCGTATTAAAACTCGGTCTTCCTTCCGTTTTCGGGGTTCGAAGTTCAAAACCCAAGGCTTTTAAATCGATATTCTCCACAAAAGCATCAATAAAGCGAACCGGATTATCTTCAAAAATCGAATCTTCTAAACTCGTAAAAACCATTTGATTGCGGGC
>NZ_FTOJ01000015.1 GCF_900156685.1 Chryseobacterium piscicola | reverse complement strand
GGATTAAATCTTCTTTATAGCCCCGATGGTAGCGGCATCCTTTTGTGATGAGGAACGAAGAGCAAAAGATACAGCGGACAGCGGGTTCCCGGCTCTTAAAAAAAATGCAAATTCCTGCGGTGATCAGTTGTCATTTTTTGAGGTCGGAGGTGGGAAAGGAGATGATAGGTTATCGATTTTTTTTGCTTGATAATCGCTTTCGTTTCCTAAACGGTCAATTGCTTTTATGGCTACTGCATTTAAAATTTTACCATCTTTAATTTTATTTATTTGTTTTGAGACGTTATCTAAAGTGAGAATTTCTATTTCCCAAACGCTGTTGTACTGTGTAAAAAGTACCCATTGGAAAATATTTGCGCTTTTTTTCGAACTCCAACTTGCTTGAATAGAAGTTCCGTTGTCTTTGATGAATAATGTTGGTTTTTCTACAGGAATCGTTTTTATCCAAGGGCTTTTCGGCGTTAAAGCTTTTTCTTTATATGGTCCTGATTTTAGAGTTGAAAGCATATTTGAGTTTTTGGTTAATCCAGCTATACTCCAATGCACTTCTCCCGCATTATTTTTTAAAATTTGTCTTGATAATTCTACTTGATTTTTAATTTCTTCTGAACGATCTGAAACTTTTACTTCCACCGTATTTAATCCTGGCCATAGATGACGACCCATTGTGTTTTCAGATTTCCACCAATTTAATAAAGATACGAAACCTTGTCCTTTTGAATTGATTGGCCAATATAATTGAGGCGAAAAATAATCTACCCAACCTTTATTTAACCATAACTTTGCATCTGCAAATAATTCGTCATATTGAGAAGAGCCTACAATTCCTTCGGGATAACCGGGTTTCCAAATTCCGAAAGGGCTGATTCCGAATTTCACATGGTTTTTCTCGGCATGGATTTCTTTATAGATTCTTTCTACGAATTGATTGACATTCTCTCTTCTCCAATCGGCTCTAGAAAGCACACCACCGGCACTTTGATAAGCACTCCAACTTTCATTATCAGGAAAATCTGCTCCTTTGTTGTAGGTTGCGTATGGATAAAAATAGTCATCAAAATGTATGGCGTCTAGATCATATCTTTTAACCAAATCTTTAACGACATTAGAAACGTGCCCTTGCGTTCTGGGATTTGCAGGATCAAGCCAATACATTCCGTTTTTTAATTTAATGGTAATATCAGAAAGTTTGTTTGCCATAGATTGCGAAGTAACCGCACCTCCGTTGGAATGGTGTGCTCTGTATGGATTTAGCCAGACATGAAGTTCCATTCCGCGTTTATGGGATTCTTCGATCCAAAATTGAAGAGGATCATAGTTTGGGAATGGTGGTTCACCAGTTTTTCCTGTCAAAAAATATGACCATGGCTCCAATTCACTTGTGTACAAAGCGTCTGCAGATGGGCGAGCCTGGAAAACAACTGCATTAAAATTATTTTCTTGCAGCATATTGAGCATATTGATTGCTTCCGATTTTTGCTGATCTACTGAGAGGTTATTTCTTGAAGGCCAGTTGATGTTTGCCACACTCGCTATCCAAACACCACGGAATTCTCGATTGATTTCCGGAAGATTCACTTTAAAATCTTCTTGCAGGGATTTCTTAGGAACAGATAAAACGAGAGAATCTGATTTTTTCGAAATATTATCAGTGAGTTTTGTGGATTTACGAGGTGCTTTTTTTTCTGAAACACTTTTTACGGCACATGAAGTGCTGAATGAGGCAAAGAAACTTAATATAGTGATTAATTTTATTGTAGAGATTTTCATAAGGATTTAAAAAAAAATTCTGAGTTGTAAAAAGACAAAACTAATGATATAAAGATAATTTTGGAAATCTCACTCCGCAAAATTTAAATTAAATAAAAAAAAATCAGAAATAATATGAATTTTTGTAAAATAGGGAGAAGTGAGCAATTTAAACTTCTTAAATGTTTTTATTTGTTCATTGAGTTTTTTTTGATATTTAGATTTGTTAATCAGTTTTATATCGTTTTTAAAAATAAATAAAATGTTTAAAACAATTGTTAAAATACCCAAAAGTAAATTCGAAACTGCCCACCAACACTTGCAAAATTTGTAATATATCCGATAAAAAAAGTTTGAAGTGGTGATAAAGATTACTGAAATAAGAAATGATTGATTATAAAGTGGGTATTTAAAATTTAAAGCAAAAAAAGCCTCGAAAAATCGAGGCTTAGTTATATTTTTGAATTTCAGATTAAGCTTTCGCTCCTCTTTCGATTCTTTTTCTTTCTTCTTCAGAAAGTATTTTCTTTCTCATACGGATGAAGTTTGGAGTAACCTCAATCGCTTCATCAGCTTGGATGTACTCCATACATTCTTCTAGAGAGAATAATATTTTTGGAGCAACACCTGTATCTTTATCTTTACCTGAAGCTCTCATGTTATTCAGCTGTTTAGCTTCAACGATGTTTACTACCAAATCGCCTGGCTTATTCTGCTCACCGATTACCATACCAGCATAGATCTCCTCGCCCGGATCAACATAGAACTTACCTCTATCTTGTAGTTTAGCGATAGAATATTCTGTAGCTGGACCTTGCGTTTTAGAAATCAAAACACCATTACTTCTTCCAGGAATAGCACCTTTGAAAGGTTTGTATTCTGTGAAACGGTGTGCCATGATAGCTTCACCAGCAGTAGCGGTCAACATTTGAGAACGCAATCCGATTAAACCTCTTGAAGGAATTTCGAATTCTAAGTGCTGCATTTCACCTTTAGTTTCCATGATGTGAAGATCACCTTTTCTTTGAGTCGCCAAATCGATTACTCTAGAAGCATACTCTTCAGGAACGTCTACTACCAATGATTCGTAAGGCTCACATTTTTCTCCGTCGATTTCTCTAAGGATAACTTGTGGCTGGCCGATCGTCATCTCATACCCTTCTCTTCTCATTGTTTCAATTAACACTGACAAGTGAAGAATACCTCTACCGAACACCAAGAATGTATTTGCATCACCAGTTTGCTCAACTCTTAATGCTAAGTTTTTCTCTAATTCTTTAGTTAATCTTTCTTTCAGGTGGTTTGAAGTAACAAATTTACCGTCTTTACCGAAGAAAGGTGAATTGTTGATAGAGAACGTCATGTTTAACGTAGGCTCATCAATTGATGTTCTTGGCAATGGTTCTGGATTTTCTAGATCTACGAAAGAATCTCCAATCTGGAAAGCATCGAAACCTACAACAGCACAAATATCTCCAGCTTTTACTTCAGTTACTTTTTTCTTTCCAAGACCTTCGAAAACGTATAATTCTTTTACTTTTCCTTTTAAAACTTTACCGTCAGCTTGCGCAAGACCAATCCACTGAGATTCTTTAATCTCACCTCTGATTACTTTTCCGATTGCAATTCTTCCTAAGAAAGAAGAGAAATCTAGAGAAACAATTTGCATTTGCAAGTTACCTTCCTCTACTTTAGGCTCAGGAACATATTGTAAAATTCCGTCTAGTAATGGGAAAATGTTTTCAGTTTCTTCTAATGAAGTATTGAACCAACCTTGCTTTGATGAACCATAGAACGTTGGGAAATCCAATTGCTCTTCAGTAGCTTCAAGGTTGAAGAACAAATCAAATACCTGATCATGAACTTCTTCTGGACGACAGTTTGGCTTGTCTACTTTGTTGATAACAACCAAAGGTCTAAGACCTAATTCTAAAGCCTTCTGCAATACGAATCTTGTTTGAGGCATTGGTCCTTCGAATGCATCCACCAACAAGATTACTCCATCTGCCATTTTCAATACTCTCTCTACTTCACCACCGAAATCGGCGTGACCGGGTGTATCGATTACGTTAATTTTAGTGTCTTTATAAGTAACAGAAATATTCTTAGATAAAATAGTGATCCCTCTTTCTCTTTCAAGATCATTGTTATCCATAATTAATTCTCCACTCTCCTGATTTTCTCTGAAAATATTGGTAGCGTGGATGATCTTGTCAACCAAAGTAGTCTTACCGTGGTCAACGTGTGCGATAATCGCAATATTTCTAATGTTTTGCATATAAGATTTTTACGGGTGCAAAAATAGTGTTTTTTTATCAATATATAATAAAATACTTATGATATTTAACAAATTCATAATGAGTAAGTTTAGTTGAAAATAGATAATAGTAAGCAAATAGATATTGTATCATTTGATATACTTTTTAAAATTTCCTTTGTAACAGTTGCCTCAGATCGCTATTGGATCTAAAATTTTAATTAGTTTATATTTAATATTAATAATTAATTAAAAAATATCTTTTCAAAAAAAAAATACAAATTATTTGTAGGACAATTAACATTCTTTCAATAAACCTTCATTTTTCTAAATAAAGTTTTGATGTGATGTATTTGGTTTTGGTATATGTTTTTTTCTCCACAAAAAACTGATGCTCATTTATTTCAGACAACTTGCTTATCTTTTTTCCATCTCCTCAATCAACTTAGCATTAAAAACAGGAAGGTCTTTGGGTGTACGGCTTGTAATAAGATTTTGATGAACTACTACTTCACGGTCTTCCCAATCAGCGCCAGCATTTTTGAGGTCAATACTAATAGAATTTACTGAGGTAATATTTTTACCTGCAACCACTTCGGCATTGATTAGAATTTGTGGTCCATGACAGATTGCTGCTACTATTTTTTTTTGCTTGAAAAATTCTTTCACCAAACCTAAAGCCGATTCATTGGTTCTTAGCAGGTCTGGATTAATAACACCACCTGGCAAAACTAGTGCATCGTAATCCGATGCTGAAACCTCATCTAGAGTTTTATCTACTGCATATTCTTTCCCCCACTCTTTTTCTGCCCATGCTTTAATTGTTCCGCTTTTTGGGCTTACGATGTGTGCCACCCATCCATGTTGTTCTATATATTCTTTGGGAGAGCTTAATTCACTTTCTTCAAAACCATGAGTAGCCAAAATGGCAATTTTCTTAGACATAATTAATATTTTTTGGTGTTAATTCTTCAAACTAAGAAAATACAGTGCCATGAAGAGCGATTATGTATTTAAAAAAATGTTAAAATACTTAAAACCAGATAAAGGCTATATTTATTTTGATAAAAATATTGACTTTAGAATTAATTTGCACGATATATGATTTTCTCCAAATTTATAGTCTACCACTTTGTAGCCAATATATTATCCCTGCAATGAATATCTGCAACAATACAACCAGACTCAACTTTAGCAAAAAACTTTTCTTTGCTATCTTATGATTGAAAATAATCATACTTAAAACAGCCCCGATTGTGCCACCAAAAAATGAGAAAATAAGCAAGATAGCTTCTGATATTCTTTTTTTATGTTTTATAGCATACCATTTATCAATTGTATACGCTGAGAATGTTATGAAGTTTAATAATAAAATGAAATAAAACATAGGGCAAAAGTAAATAAATATGTTTTGATTTTTTTAAATTGGTGATTACAATTTGTGTTGTGAATTGCTTTCATTTTTAAGTATCTTTGGGATACACAACAACATCAATCTTTCTTTATATGGTCTTTCAGTAGTTGTGAATTGCTTTCATTTTTAAGTATCTTTGGGATACACAACAACTAATCGTGCTCTTTCTTTTCATATTGAAGCGTTGTGAATTGCTTTCATTTTTAAGTATCTTTGGGATACACAACAACACTTACAATCAAAGACAAGAACGACAGAGAGTTGTGAATTGCTTTCATTTTTAAGTATCTTTGGGATACACAACAACTGTATGTGGTGATGATCATACACCTCCTGAGTTGTGAATTGCTTTCATTTTTAAGTATCTTTGGGATACACAACAACTCTATTAATATGGATGATCCTACGGAAACGGTTGTGAATTGCTTTCATTTTTAAGTATCTTTGGGATACACAACAACTAGCTGCGAATACTCCGTTTAGTCTGCAGGGTTGTGAATTGCTTTCATTTTTAAGTATCTTTGGGATACACAACAACAGAAGTGAGAAAAACTGTTGCTTATTACGAGTTGTGAATTGCTTTCATTTTTAAGTATCTTTGGGATACACAACAACAAACAGTTCTAACAAATTTAAACATTCTAAGTTGTGAATTGCTTTCATTTTTAAGTATTTTTGGGATACACAACAACTTACTACTGTTCTAGCCATAAAACTTTTTTGTTGTGAATTGCTTTCATTTTTAAGTATCTTTGGGATACACAACAACTATTCCGAAGAGCACCGATAGATGTTTCCTGTTGTGAATTGCTTTCATTTTTAAGTATCTTTGGGATACACAACAACTATTCCGAAGAGCACCGATAGATGTTTCCTGTTGTGAATTGCTTTCATTTTTAAGTATCTTTGGGATACACAACAACTATTCCGAAGAGCACCGATAGATGTTTCCTGTTGTGAATTGCTTTCATTTTTAAGTATCTTTGGGATACACAACAACATTCTAACTGGTCTGCACTTTTTATTTCCTGTTGTGAATTGCTTTCATTTTTAAGTATCTTTGGGATACACAACAACTAATTCCGCAACCGAAATTTTCTTGTCTCCGTTGTGAATTGCTTTCATTTTTAAGTATCTTTGGGATACACAACAACAAGATGAAACATTACCGTTTTCAAATTCTTGTTGTGAATTGCTTTCATTTTTAAGTATCTTTGGGATACACAACAACCGGCACTTACTGCGGCACTTGCTAAAGCTGGTTGTGAATTGCTTTCATTTTTAAGTATCTTTGGGATACACAACAACAATGATATTAATAAAAACACATGAAATTTAGTTGTGAATTGCTTTCATTTTTAAGTATCTTTGGGATACACAACAACTAAAGCCAAGCTTTCCCAGCCCCTGTTTAGTTGTGAATTGCTTTCATTTTTAAGTATCTTTGGGATACACAACAACGCAAATAAGCCAATCGCACCATTAAATGCAGTTGTGAATTGCTTTCATTTTTAAGTATCTTTGGGATACACAACAACTCGGTCTTTTGGAGAAAGCAGCACCGTTTAGTTGTGAATTGCTTTCATTTTTAAGTATCTTTGGGATACACAACAACGGAGGCGCAACAGGAAATTATGATGTGGTAGTTGTGAATTGCTTTCATTTTTAAGTATCTTTGGGATACACAACAACTCGGATATAAAAAACATATTTTCCCCATTAGTTGTGAATTGCTTTCATTTTTAAGTATCTTTGGGATACACAACAACCATCAACCATTTTTTTAACGGCAGGCTCAAGTTGTGAATTGCTTTCATTTTTAAGTATCTTTGGGATACACAACAACTTTGCGGTGTATCTTACACCTTCACCATAGTTGTGAATTGCTTTCATTTTTAAGTATCTTTGGGATACACAACAACAAACCATCAATTACAGAATCGTTTGTACCAGTTGTGAATTGCTTTCATTTTTAAGTATCTTTGGGATACACAACAACCATCTAAATTTGCTGGAGCAATCTTCATTAGTTGTGAATTGCTTTCATTTTTAAGTATCTTTGGGATACACAACAACGAAATGGCAGACCTCTACACATTAGACGGTGTTGTGAATTGCTTTCATTTTTAAGTATCTTTGGGATACACAACAACTAATTCCGCAACCGAAATTTTCTTGTCTCCGTTGTGAATTGCTTTCATTTTTAAGTATCTTTGGGATACACAACAACTCCAATTGTTTTTTGTTGAAATAGGACTCCGTTGTGAATTGCTTTCATTTTTAAGTATCTTTGGGATACACAACAACGACCTTAGCCGAGGATGAAACCATGAAAACGTTGTGAATTGCTTTCATTTTTAAGTATCTTTGGGATACACAACAACTTAGTCTTGTTTTCGACAAAATATTGATCCGTTGTGAATTGCTTTCATTTTTAAGTATCTTTGGGATACACAACAACAGCTGCCAACTCTTTTAATAGAGAGTTACGGTTGTGAATTGCTTTCATTTTTAAGTATCTTTGGGATACACAACAACTCTTGCCAATTCATAATATTTAACCAATGGGTTGTGAATTGCTTTCATTTTTAAGTATCTTTGGGATACACAACAACTGACGTGTTTGTATTAACGCTAACCACACCGTTGTGAATTGCTTTCATTTTTAAGTATCTTTGGGATACACAACAACCATCTCCGTCTCTTAGCTCTGCTACGTTTGGTTGTGAATTGCTTTCATTTTTAAGTATCTTTGGGATACACAACAACGTGATAGATAATTTTCTATTGTCATTGCTTGTTGTGAATTGCTTTCATTTTTAAGTATCTTTGGGATACACAACAACTCGCCAAAGAATCAATTATTTGCCCCCTGTGTTGTGAATTGCTTTCATTTTTAAGTATCTTTGGGATACACAACAACTTTGTAGGCTCCAGCAACTGAATCACTGACGTTGTGAATTGCTTTCATTTTTAAGTATCTTTGGGATACACAACAACTTTCAAAGTATTTTTGATTTATTTTAAAAAGTTGTGAATTGCTTTCATTTTTAAGTATCTTTGGGATACACAACAACTGCCATGGAAGAAATAACATCCATAGATGCGTTGTGAATTGCTTTCATTTTTAAGTATCTTTGGGATACACAACAACCGGGCAAGTAAAAATCAAAACAGGTTACAGGTTGTGAATTGCTTTCATTTTTAAGTATCTTTGGGATACACAACAACCAAATTACTCCAAGGATCATTTGTCCCGTGGTTGTGAATTGCTTTCATTTTTAAGTATCTTTGGGATACACAACAACAATATTTTAACAAATGAAAAGTATATTTTTGTTGTGAATTGCTTTCATTTTTAAGTATCTTTGGGATACACAACAACATTTATAAGCCTTGGAAAGTAGCCCCGTTAGTTGTGAATTGCTTTCATTTTTAAGTATCTTTGGGATACACAACAACTTTGCAGAATTCACAACGAAAGCAGCCAAAGTTGTGAATTGCTTTCATTTTTAAGTATCTTTGGGATACACAACAACTTCATTTTTGATAAGGATAACCCGGTGAAAGTTGTGAATTGCTTTCATTTTTAAGTATCTTTGGGATACACAACAACCTCAAAAAATAATCTACTGAAAATCAGTAGATTATTTTTGTTTTTAGGATTCAAAATTTAGAACAATTCTAGCTGCTGGAAGGTTGGTGGGGGTTCTTCTTTGTTTCTGGCAAAGAAAATTTCAATGTCACCAAACTGTTTGTCGGTAATACACATTATGGCAACCTTACCCGCTTTTGGAAGCATAAACTTTACCCTTTTAATGTGAACTTCTGCATTTTCTCGGCTCGGACAGTGGCGAACATACATTGAAAACTGAAAAAGCGTAAAACCATCATCCAGCAAACCTTTGCGGAATTTATTGGCATCCCGCATATTGGTTTTAGTTTCTGTCGGCAAGTCATATAATACTAAAACCCACATAATTCTGTAAGCATTAAACCTTTCGGCATTCATTTTTTATTGTATTATGTACGATGTAAAAAGTACAATATCCATACTATCCATTTATTTGAATTCAGGATAAGAAATCAACCTTTTTTCTCCTGTATAGCATTTATAAAGTGAAGAAGCAGTTGTTTTTACCGCCACCAACAATGGTCTTGTTTTCGTGTCTATCAATACATCTTTGGTTGCTATTTGCAGGATGTGTGATTTGAATTCTTTTGTAAGTTCCTCAACGTTCGGGTTCTTTGCCAGCCAATCCATTACTAATAAATCTACAAAAGGACGATAGGGCTCCATCAAATCATCAGCGAGACAGTAAGGATTGTATTTATTTTTATGGAAGATCCCGAGAACGGGAAGCAGTCCGGTTTCCACAATAGCCCGTGCCACAATACTTCTGAGAACAGCATATCCGAAATTGAAGAACTGATTGGGTGAATCGCCGAAACGTTGTCTGAGAAAATCTAAACTGATGAGATACTTCCAATAATGTTGTGCGGCGATGCCTTCCATATTGGTGATGTCGCCACTTTTTACATTATTTTGATAATCAATCATCGGTTCGTAATAATTTCCCAAACGTGTTAAAACTTCTTTTTGATTTTCAATTTTACATTCAACGGTCTGTTTCCATAGTTGTTTTTTGAGGGGTTCACTGGCCTCTAACTGGTCTTTTATTCTATCTGAATGTTCAGTATGGCCATACAGCGGAAGCATAATTCCGTGTGGCAAATGATGCGCATCACAACTTACAACCACCACATTATTTCCCATCATTTTTTGGATGAGCTGATGCGAAATGGTGATCTGGAAGTGATCCAACATCAACAATCCTAAATCTTCGACAGGGACTTTGCCTTTCATTTCTTTGGTTTCGGGACAAAGAATGTACATTTGCTCGTCTTTGAGTTTGAGATAAGCAGGATTGCCGATGTAGATGGAGCGGGTGATCATAAATTATTTAGTATTCGTTAACTTGAACTATCTTCCCAATATGATTAAGTCTAACTTTTACAACATTTCTTAAACCTTCTAAACTCTTCAATTGTACATAGGTAATATTTCGAAGTTCTTTTTTTTCTTCAACAGAAGTCTCCAAATGGTGTCTAAAAACAAAATCCCTTACGAAAGAATTACCATAACCAACTTTTGAAATCTTTTGAACCCTAAACATATTCTTAGAAATCAGACTTAAGTTTTTATCATCAAACAAATCAACTTCTTTTGGGTTGAAATCTTCAGAAGGAAACAAGAACATTTCATTTTGTTTCAAAGAAAATAAAAAGTGATATCCATCATTAGACTTATAAGATTTATCAACTATATCTATACCTTGATTTACTCTTTCAACTGCTTCATATAACGACACTACATTATCATCAAGCTCTAGATTTTCGTTAATATAAACGGCTAAATGATGATTATTTCCTGTACTTACAAAGTCCACAGGTAATTTATTGCCGTTTTCATCAAGAATATCTTTGCCTAAGTGGTCTTTTTGGTTATGCAAACTTTGAACATTACTGATTCCGGTTATGGTGACCGTTTTTATGGCAATTCCTTTCGATTCATTCAACCAAATCGGATTTTTTTCTAAATCAGAAAATGCTTCTTTTGCATTACCCTTAAATGCATCCAGACGATTTTTTAAGATTTCTTTTACGCCATTATCAATTACTTTTTCAAGGTTTTTATAATCTTTAAAATTATCTGGATTCACGGCTTTTCTGATGGTGTAACCTATCTCATACCAAGCTAAAATTACACTTTCAGGAACATTTTCTGTCTTTTCATCATTCAAATAAATCGGATTTTTCGCCAACACATTTTTTCCTGTAAATGCTTTTTTAGAATCTCCATTAAATTCTTTTAATCTTTCTAATAAAGCAATTCTAAATTTCTCATTCTGAACTTTGTTAATGGTTTCCAAATCAAACTTAACTGATACTTTTTCTTCTTTAGTTTTAAGAAATTTCGAGCTTCCATAAATAGTTTCTTTATGAAGTTGACCTCTCGGTGTAAGTACAACTTTAGACACTACTCCACCCTTTTTCTTGGCTTTATTGATATTTTTGGTAACAACCTTATTTTTCGTTTTGTGAGAAATCAATATTTCATCTAAATGCTTTTTGGCTTCAATTCTAAAATTATGAATCGGTTCAATAAACTTTCTTTTTGATGAACCTTTTTTCTTTTCAAAGACTTTTGTTATGAGATTTTCAATGTTTGAAATAATGATATGCTGATTATGCTTTTCATCTTTTCTAGCATTCAAATGATTCAAATATTGTATATGATTATGCGTCGTAAAAGCTACTGTCAAAGCGTCCATTGCGTGATGGCGATGATCATTTCTTTTACTCCAATCCGTAATTCTTTCTTTTTCTTCTCCTTTAGAATTAATTACCGTTTCCGTTAAACCTAATTTCTTGTATTTATCGAGATTAAGTTCTTTCATTGTGTTGACGAGATTCCAATCCTCACGTAATTTATCTGTGATTCTTCCTGATGTAGAAACCACAGAATTGGTAATTTCGAAAAGAATCTCTTTTGCTTTTTTAGCGATATATTGCGTATCTCGTAAATCTCTTTGTATAAAACCATCTCCAATTTCACTTCCCTTTTTCTGAAGTTTTTCAAATTTAGCTTTAGAAATCAAACTTTTATCAAACAAATCTTTGATGGTGTTGAGGAATTTTTCCAGTTGATCTTTCCCTTCCATTTCCAAATAATCAAATGCAGTTGCGTTTCCTTTTTTAAGATTTGCACCTCTCGGTACCAAAACTTTATTTGAAAAACTGTCATCAAAAAATCGAGATTGCGGGATAATATGGTCAATATCATATTTGTCGGTAAAAATGTTTTCCTTTTCTATTTTTTGACCTGTGTATAAATCTTTAAAACCGTTATTTGCCAGCTCCAAATACAGTTTGTACCGAATAATATCGTTTCTTGATGGTACTTTTATCCCATATTCTTTCTGTAATATTTCTGCATATTTTTGATGAAGCAAGGTTGCTTTGCCAATTTCAGAAGTCATATTTGCACGCTCCTCTGCATTTTTTTTCAGTTCTCTTGCTAGCTCAATTCTTATTTCGTCTGGTCTTCCGTATTCTTTGGATACTTCATTGACCACATTTATCATTTGATTCAAAATCTTTTCAACCACAGGATTTCGCAAAGAATTTTTTGGAAGAATTTCTAGTTTTTCTTTTAAAATTCTATTTGCTAATTGTTCTTTAGTCAATGAATTTTTAGAATGACTTTTATATCCTGCAAATTCGCAAGCGCTTGGTTCTTCAGGTTTATCTTTTCTTCCTCCATATGAAAATCCTGCTTTTAAATGAGTAATAATCTTTCGCATCGCCTTAGAACTCAAGCTTCCATAATCTGGAGAGAAACCAATTTCTGCCAATATTTTGGAATGTTCTTTTTTAAAGCTAAATTTCTTCTCCAGAAGCTCATATAATTTTTCATTACCAGAAGCAGAATCATCGCCTTCGTAAGAATACAATAAATGCCAAAGCTGATAGGAACTTTGCTTCTCAAAATCTTTTCCGTCAAATTCTGGATTAAAATCTAATATTGATGTATTTATTCCTAATGACGAAAAATTCTCTTTTACAAATTCTTTTATTTTACTTGCAGAAGAATGAATCTTAGTAACTTTAATATCGTCTTCAATAGTTAACTTAAACTCTTTTGGGAATTCTTTTTCTTCATTAGCAATAATTTTCAAAAAAGCAGTGTATAAATTTTCATTGGTATTATTGCCTTCAATATCTTTAAAATTAGTTTTCCATTCTTTACCGGAATAACCTACAATATCTAAAACCTCTTTTGCAGAAAGTCTTCCTTTGACATTAACTTCATCAAAAATTGATTGTTTGAAGTCTAAATCGATTGGGAAAATTTCTTTTGTTTCTAAATTTTGAAATTGCAGATTATTTAAAACTTGCCAAATTTTAAACTCTTGGAACAATGGCGAAGATTTAGGAGCAACCTTTAATCCTACTGTTTTCTTCTTTGTTTTTCCGTTTTCTATGATTTCAATTTCTCTGTTCTCAAATTCGCAAATACTAATTAAACCTTTTTGGGATTTGAGTTTTCTCTGATAGAAAATCACGACATCACGAACTTGTTCTTTTAATTCCTTGGTTAATTCTGAATGATATTGAGTTTGTGTCTCCCATATTTTTTCAAATTCATCCAAATAATCTTGCCTGTAGAAAACTTGATTTTTGAGTTTGGTATGCGGATTTGCTTTAAGTTGTTGATAAAGATATTCGCCAACCGTTTGATGGTTAAAATAAAGCTCCTTGCTTCTATCACTGATTGCGCCAAGATACCCGCTGGAATTATTTAGGTTACTATTAATCTCTTGAAACACTACAGCTAAACTTTCAAAATCCAATTGTTTTTTTGCAGCTTCACTTCTCCAAAGATATTTTTCAATCTTTTTTTCCTGCATAGTTCCCATTTGTTTGATTCCAACAAGAGAAAACGGTTCTTTCAAAATTGCCCAAGTCGCATTTTTATTTTTTCCTTGTAATTCTTTATAAAGTTTATCAATTAAGATTTCAGAATAAAATTGCTTTTGAAATTTCCAAACTTTATCAAATTCGGCTTGCAAATCGGAACGATAAAAATCTGGCAATTGCTTCTTCCCTTCTATTAAAAGTTGGTAAGAATATTCTCCTGGAGTCAGGCTTTCTTCATATAATTTTTTAGCAACCGCCATTCCGTCAATGATTTGTCCTTCATCTTCGTTCTTTGCTTTTCTACTGCTTTTATAGCCTCTTTTTTTATTAATTAAAAGTAAAACCCTCACAAAATCTGAAAGTTCGATTTTTTCTTTCGCAGATTTTGCTCTTAATTCCTGAGTTTGAAACGTAGAGTTTTTCCCAACTTCTGTAAGCAAATCACCATCTTTCAAGATATTTCCCTTTGTCAAAACATCAATAACATTAGCTCTCCTCAACTTAAACCTTTGCAGATTTCTTCTTGCTCCTCTTGCTAAAGTTCTTCCCGCATTGGTTGTAATCGGTTTTCCTTTTTCGAAATTTATTTGTTCATCAACAGTCAAAGGATTTACACGAACTCCTAACTTGATGATTTTATTATTCGCAGAATTTTTATCATCTTCCTGAACATAAGCCCAACCGATTGATGAAACTCCCAAGTCTAATCCAAGAATATTTTTTGTCATAATTATTGAGTTTTTTGAAATTGTATAAATGTAATAAGAAAAAAAATAAGTTTTTTACGGGTAACCTTTTTTTGGTTAAAAAAATTTATCTCTATCTTTGAAATCGAAAGCAATTCACAATAAGGATTATTCCGTTGTGAAAACATTCAAGGCGGGGCAACTCGCCTTTCTTTTTGTCTTATTGACTTCTTCAAAATCTTCCGTTACATTATACAATGATCATAAAAAACTCCACCCTTACTGATGGAGAAATAATTTATTGCCGATTTATTTTGCTGTTATCTAGTTTATACTTTCGTTTATAGCAATTCTAAATCCTCCAGTTCTCAATGGAAAATTCTCAATGGAAAATTCAGAGTGTGCCCAATACCTTTTAGAATAATGAAAAATTCCCTAAGACATCCTTCAGAAAAGAAGTAAATTCTTTAACAAACATCTCCGCCTGTCATTAAACTGTGTTTTTTCGTTATATGCATAATTTCAAAAAACGACATTACTGAAAAAAATTCTTCGTCAGCAATAGTTATGAATTTATTTAAATGTGTTTAAAACTTTCCCTTTTTAGTTTTAGCTGTTCAAACTAAAGTTTATTTTTTTAGTTTTACCAAAACAAAAAAACATTATGGAAATTCTACCCAAAATCCTTATTTCAATTGTAGCATTGGAACATATTTATATTTTATGGATGGAAATGTTTGCTTGGGAAACCAAGGGCAAAGAAGTATTTAAGGCAGCTTTACCTCCCGAAATGTTTAAACCCACGAAAGGTTTGGCAGCAAATCAAGGTTTGTACAACGGTTTTTTGGCTGCTGGTCTCATTTGGTCTCTTTTCATCTGTGACGAAAAGTGGCAAAATAATATTGCGTTATTTTTCTTGGGATGTGTAACTATAGCAGGGATTTTTGGAGCAATATCTTCTACGAAAAAAATATTTTTTGTTCAATCGTTACCTGCCATTTTGGCTATTATAGCTGTTCTTGTTCAAGAATCTTTTTAGAGGGTTGCACCCATCACATACATATTTTCCATAGTAGGAACTTCGCTGCCACCTTCGTTTTCGAGAGTAATAGCAAATGCTTGTGCAGAAGGTATTTCTGCCAGTGCAATTTTGGTATCTTTGTCTTTGCTGTACATTCCTGCATTTACAGGTTTGCCATCAGCAATAGCCCAAAGTTGATATTGTTTTCCTGAAGGTGCTTCAGGAAGATTTTGTACATTAAGATAAACTTTACTGCTACTTTTATCCCAAAAGACAACAGCCTTTGAATCAGGATGTGTTGCTACACCCGCTAAAACGATTTTTTGTAAGTCGGGATTAGAAATAAGACTTAGCTTTTCGTTGATATTTTTGATTTTATTTTCGGTATCCGTTCTTTGATTTGTAAGTTCGGCAATCTGTACATCTTTATCAGAAGATTTTGAAATCCAAAAAAGATTTGCTCCAAGACTTAATAGAAGAAGTATAGAAGCAGCAACAGAAATTTTACTCCACAATGATTTTCCAGATTCTGAATTAGAGATTGATATTTCTGCTGGTAATGGTATCTTTCTTATTTCTTCGTCTTGATTTGAGACAGGTGTAATGTCTAATTTATTTTCCGAAATTTTTAGCCAAATTTTATCTCTCAGGTCATCTGCAGGCTTTATTGCTTGAGCTGTAGCAAGATCTTCAAGTATTTTTTGAGTTTCTTCAAACGCAGCACGCACTTCTGCATTATGAGACATCACGCATTCTAAAATGCCTGCTTCCTCATGACTTGCTGTGCCTAAAATATATGCCTCAAGTACTCCTGATGATATGTATTCCTGAGTGTTCACTTTACCTGTAATCTTTTAACAAATCTTTTAATTTCATCAACGCATTACGCATCTTTGTTTTCACTGTGCCTAAAGGCATCTCTAGTTTTTCTGATATTTCAGATTGACTGTAGCCTTTATAGTAAGCCAAATCAATAAGTTCTTTCTTATCTGCATCTAAATTATCTAAAATTTTACTGAAACCAATAAAATCATGCTCGCCAGATACAGAAAGATTTGTATCGTTATATACGAAATCTGGAAGCGATTGGTTTTTTAGATCGTTTTGGAAACTTTTAGATTTTATATAATCGAGTGCTGTATTTCTGGCAATATTAATCATCCAGGTGTATAACCTCCCTTTTACTTTGTCATATTGCCCTATAGAATTCCAGATTTTTACAAATGTATCTTGGATTATTTCTTCGGCTCCTTCTCTCGATTGTACTATTTTTAAAATAACTCCATATAAGGCAGCCGAATAGTTTTCATATAAATAATGAAATCCACGTTCGTCATGCCTACTGATCATGAGGATAATCTCGTCTTCAGAGTATTTTGTTTTGATGATGCGATTTTTAAGTTTTTCAAATATAATCAATTTATAGATAAAATGATTAGAATTGGGATGATATTATAGATAAAAAAAGTCAAAAATAAAAATCAACCCAAGCACATACCACAAAAAAAATAAAAATGAAAATAAATACACTTGATTATCAAGTTGTTATAAAATATTTTGAATTAATTAAAACTGATAATTATCATATTGTCGTAGATGTCTATAAGATCCCAATAAACAGATCAAAACTCAATTTTAAAATCATTAAAAAATTTAAAACAATGAACTTTACATCAAAATTCGCAGTAGCAGGAATGGTAGCATTATCATTTGCATTTAGCGGAAACGCAGCTGCACAGTCAATGAAAGAAAAAACAGTAATGGTAGGAGGCGCTGCCATGTATCCTTCTAAAAATATTGTAGAAAATGCAGTAAATTCTAAAGACCATACTACATTGGTAGCAGCTGTAAAAGCGGCAGGTCTTGTAGAAACTTTGCAAGGTGAAGGTCCTTTCACAGTTTTTGCACCTACTAATGCAGCGTTTGCAAAACTTCCAAAGTCTGCTGTAGATAATTTACTGAAACCAGAAAATAAATCTATGCTTCAAGGTGTGCTTACTTACCATGTTTTACCAGGTAAATATTCTGGAAAGCAAGTTTGGGCAGCAGTGAAAGCTGGAGGCGGTAAAGCAGAAATGAAAACTGTACAAGGAGAAGCTCTTACATTCTGGACGAAAGGAAAAGACTTATATGTAAGCGACGTAAAAGGTAATAAAGCAAAAGTTACAATCGCAGACGTAAATCAATCAAATGGTGTGATACATGTTATCGACACAGTATTAATGCCTTAGTTTAGTGTTTTACCTGCATCATTTCTTGATTTTGATGCAGGTTTTACTTAAAAATAGAACCCATTAAATTATTAATATTATGAAAAAAACAATTACTGTTTCCGGCAAAACCAATTTGGACTCCGGAAGAAGAAGTTTCTTAAAAATGAGTGGTGTAGGTGCCTTGGTGGCGGGTCTTGCACTAGTAGGTTGTAACGATGAGTTTGAGGATGCTAATCCTAATATTTTCGATTTAGGTACAGGAGATGTAGGTGTTTTAAACTATGCTTATGCATTAGAACAGCTAGAGGCAGATTTTTACACTAAAGTAGTCAACAGTTTCTATACAGGAGCATCTACTGTGGAAAAAGCAGTGCTTACAGATCTTTATCATCACGAAGTTATTCACAGAGATTTTTTCAAGGCTGCTTTATCTGGGGTTACAAGCCAAGTTCTGCCAAAGCTTGAATTTCAATATCCTAATGTGAATTTCAGTGACAGAGCATCTGTATTGGCTACTGCAAAAGCATTAGAAGATACAGGAGTAGCAGCTTATAATGCTGCAGGCAAGTATATTACTAATCCTGATTATCTTGTGCTGGCTGGAAAGATTGTTTCTGTAGAAGCAAGACACGCAAGTGCAATTAGAGATTTAATCAACCCTGGTACAGCAGCGTTTTCGGGTGATGATGTAATTGATGCCAACGGTCTGGATGTAGCAAAAGAACCAAAAGACGTTGTAGCCGCAGCTGGCGGATTCTTCAAAACTCCATTTACCTGGAAAGAAAGAGGTATAGGATAAAAAAAAATCATCAAAATTAACCGCAAAATCAAACATTATGAATATTCTTAAAATACTTGATACATTATCAGATGACGCTTTATATACCAAATCATTTTCTAGAAATGAAAATTTGAGCCAACTGTCATCTTTCGGAAAAAAAACAGCCGCAGCTGCAATTCCTCTAGGTTTAGGAGCTTTCCTTTCGGGAAATGCAAAAGCAGAAACAAAAAAAGCTGATACCACAGAAAGTGTAGCCTTCAAAAAAGATGCTTTAACAGATGCCTTACAATTGGCTTTGGTTTTAGAATATCTTGAAGATCAATACTATGCTGAAGGATTGGCTACAGCAGGACTAATTCCTACAGCTGACCGTGTAGTTTTTCAACAAATTGCCAAGCATGAAACTGCTCACGTTGCATTCTTGAAAGCAGCACTTACTTCGCTCGGAGCAACTCCTGGAACTAAACCTCTTTTTGACTTTACAGCGAATGGAGCATTTACACCTTTTACAAATTATCAGCAATTTTTAATTCTTGCTCAGGCATTTGAAGATACTGGAGTGAGAGCTTATAAAGGCCAGGCAGGAAATGTAATGGGCAACAAAGCTATTTTACAAGCAGCGTTACAAATACACTCTGTAGAAGCTAGACATGCTTCACAAGTAAGAAGAATGAGAATGAACAAAGGGTGGATTGAGCTAAATAATGGTGGAAACATGCCAGCAGCTACAGACCCAGTTTATGCAGGCGAGCAAGTAACAATGCAAGCAGGATTCAATACTGCCACAGCATTTGGTCCCGAAGCAGGATCTGCTGCTTATGATGAGATTTTAACAGGATCCCAAGCTCAAGCTATTGCAGCACTATTTATTGATTAGTTTTCTCTGTTTAATATTTTAGTTTTTAATACAGTAAGCATATACCATGCTTACTGTTTTTTTTATGCAAGATTCACACTGTAATCATTTTCTGAGAGAGAAATCACCCCTTCTTGAATATTTTTAGGATGAGAACTGAAACCTTTTAGTTTTGAAGTTTTTCCTTTTACAACCAAATCCATTAGTTGCTTTTCTGTTAATTTCTTACCGTATATTTCAAATAAAACCTTAAATCCACAGTTCTTAAAATCAGAACAGCCGACAGCAGTTTTACCCTTCATCAAATGGTTTTGCTTGCATTTTGGGCATTTTAGCATATCCCACTCTTTAATCTCTTTTTTGGCGGCTGATACCGTCTTTTTTTCCTCTTTAGGCTTTTCATCTTCAAAAGTAAACGATTTACCTTTTCCATCTTTTACTTTTTTTGTAAGCTCGGTAACCATTGTAATGAGTTCTTCTTTAAAGGTATTAGCATCGTACTCTCCACTTTCTATTTTTCTGAGTTTAAATTCCCATTCTCCTGTAAGCTCGGGACTTTTCAAAACTTCATCCTCAATAGTATCAATCAATTGAATTCCTGTTTGGGTTGCAATAAGGTTTTTCCTTTTTTTCTCAATATATTTACGCTTAAATAAAGTTTCGATGATATTCGCTCTTGTAGATGGTCTACCAATACCATTATTCTTTAGCATCTCACGAAGTTCATCATCATCAATTTGCTTACCTGCAGTTTCCATGGCTCTCAGCAATGTTGCTTCTGTAAAATATTTGGGAGGTGATGTCTTTCCCTGATGAATGTAGGGATCATGGGGACCAGATTCTCCAGCAAGAAATTCTGGAATTAATTGTTCTTCCTCAGCACTTTTTTCTTTATCCGTAGAATCTTCTTTGTCTTTTGGTTCTTTTGCATAAACTGCTCGCCAACCAGGCTCCAAAATTTGTTTCCCATTTGTTTTAAAAGGTATTGTGCCCACTCTAGCTTCTACCAGAGTATTAGATATTTTACATTCCGGATAAAAAACAGAAATAAATCTTTTGGCAATCAAATCATAAATCAATTTCTCTTCTTTGCTTAAATTTTGCGAAGGCGAAATCTCTGTTGGGATAATAGCGTGGTGATCTGTTACTTTAGCATCATCAAAAACAGCTTTGCTTTTCGGAATTGGCTGTTGCAATAATGGCAAAATAAGATCCTGATAAAAAGTCAAACTTCTCAATATACCCTCAATTTTCGGATATAAACTTTCTGATAAATAAGTAGTATCCACACGAGGATAAGTCACATGCTTCTTTTCATAAAGACTCTGAATATAATTCAATGTATTCTCAGCAGAATAACCATACTTTTTATTAGCTTCCACCTGAAGTCCTGTTAAATCAAAAAGTCTTAAATTTTTCTCTTTACCTTCCTTAATTTCGAAAGAAACAATCTCAAAAAGATTTTCTTTGAGATAAGAGAGACCTTTTTCTGCGCGATCAAGAGTTTTCAATCGGTCTATCGCTGCATTAAAAATCACATCTCTATATTTCGTTTTCAGTTCCCAATATTCTTCAGTGCTGAAACTATCAATTTCTTTCTGTCTTTGCACCAGCATTGCCAAAGTAGGAGTTTGTACTCGCCCAATAGAAAGCACTCCTTTGTTTCCTCCAAACTTTTTCGTGAAAAGACGCGTTGCATTTATTCCCAAAAGCCAATCACCTATAGCTCTCGCATTTCCAGCAAGATAAAGATTTTTATAATCCTCGGCAGGCTTTAGATTTTCAAAACCTTCTTTTATAGATTCTTCTGTTAATGAAGAAATCCACAAACGCTTGATCGGTTTGTTACATTTTGCTTTTTGAAGTACCCACCTTTGAATAAGCTCTCCTTCTTGCCCAGCATCACCACAATTAATCACTTCATCACATTCACTTACTAATCTTTCAATCACCCTGAACTGATTCTCAACTCCTTTGTTGGGTATAAGTTTAATTCCAAAATTCTTAGGAATAATAGGCAAAAATATAAGATTCCAAGATTTAAGCTCTTGTCCATAATCGTGTGGTTCTTTCAGAGTACAAAGATGTCCAAAAGTCCAGGTAACGCAGTATCCATTTCCCTCCATATAACCTTGCTTAGGCATTGTAGCTCCTAAAACTTTAGCTATATCTCTTGCTACACTCGGTTTTTCTGCGATACAAAGTTTCATTTAAAAATCAAATTACGAAGTGCAAAAATCGACAAATAAAAGTCTAAAAAAAAATTGCAAGTAGAGTTTTTTCTAAAAGTAATTCTAAACAAATAACACCTAAAATATTTCTTTTAAGGAGCTATTTCCTGCTATCCGCTTCTACTCCTCGCTCCAAAACTCTCCACCGCCAAAACCCATGCGCTCCAACCCTTGCTGTGGGGTAA
>NZ_FTOJ01000006.1 GCF_900156685.1 Chryseobacterium piscicola | reverse complement strand
CGCCATTTGTATAGCAAAGTCACTTTAATACCGAGTTCTCTGGCTAATTCTGATATATTATTTCTCTCTCTGCTCAATTGAACTGCTTGGGTTTTGAAAGCAGGATCATAAATTTTTCGTTCTTGTTTCATATCTTAAAATTAAGGTTTTATGCTTAACTTTAACTGGACGTTAAATTAGTATATCCAATATGTGCATCGTGATTTAAAACCTGGAAATATTCTATATCATGATGGATTTTGGAAACTTTCAGATTTAGGTTTGATAACTCCAGATAAAGAAATTACATTACTATCAATAACCTCTTCAAACGAATGGTCTGGTACCGGTATGTACATGGCTCCTGAACAGATTACACATTTTAAACATGTAGATAACAGAGCAGATATTTACTCATTTGGAGCAATCTTACATGATATTTTTGGAAATAGTCCAAGAACACCTTATTCAAATTTCACCTGTAATGGTGAAATAGGTATAATCGTAGATAAATGTTCTAAGAAGGAGCCTAAAAAAAGATTTAGGAATGTTGAAGTTTTAAGAGATAAACTACTATATATCTTATCAAAAAATACAACTACTGTTTCATCCACACTCCAAGAGCAAGTTGATAAATTTAAGGATTTATCAACCTTTAATGTTGACAAATTTGAGGATTTAATATTTTTTTTAAAAGATGAAGATTCCGAAATCAGTCCAGTTTTTTATGAATTAAATAATGAAATCACAGACCATTTTTACAATGTAGATGTTGATTTATTTACGGAATTTTGTCTATTATATGTAGACTGGGTAAAAAATACCTCTTTTAATTTTGATTATTGTGATGTAATTGTAAAAATTCTTTACAATATTTATGAAAAAGCTAATGATAATGATTTAAAATCAAAATGTGTTATTTCTGCAGCTGAATTAGCTGAACGACATAATCGTTGGTTTGTAATGGGATATGTAGTTAAAATGGCAGACGAACATATCGATGAAAATTTAGCTTTAAGAATTCAGATTGAAATTGACATCGACACTAAAATTAAAGCAAATTTCAGGCGATGTGTCGAAGGCATCAGTAGAACAAAGAATAGTTATCATCAACTGATAGGAGAAGTTTTATAGAACTTTATCTTAAAAGTACTGATTTCCGCAGAAAGGTAGTAAAAAGTTTAAAAATACGCATTAACAAATAGAATAATGATTTACACAGTTCCAACAAAAAAGGGATTGGGAATAGAATTTTGGGGAACTGATGATGATTTGACATATTTATACGATGCTATTAGCAAATTTTGGAATAATGACAATTTCTCGTTAATTTTTGGTTACGAAAATAAAGCTAATGTAATAAGCGGTTTTGCTCATGAAATTAGAAAAGCAAGTTATGGAAGTAGGCTTAAAAGAAATAGTAGCCATTATACTCCGGCAGAAATTCCTTATCTAGGTTTTCAGATTTCTTGGCCACATATTCTTTTTTGTATGTCTTGTTTAAATTCTAACCGACAGTGGGTTGAAACAACTAAATATGATGTATCAATATTCCTTCAGCTTAAATATTGGATAGAAAAATCAATGTACGAATATGACAGTGTAGGAGCTGAAAAATTATCATTTTTTTTAAATGGAGCTATACATGGCAACAATGAATATATTTATCAATATATGAGAAATATAAATATGAGATTTTTTCAAATGAAAGGTGGAAAAATGTCTTTTAGAAAGTTGTCAGATTTAATGAAAACAGCATCTAATTTTACGAATGAGTATCAAGAATTATTAGATTTCTTGAAGTTCGAAGCGCAGAAATACAATTGTAAGATTGATGATCTAGATATTGATGATGATAATGAAATTTATGAAATTGAGTGGTAAATAATTTTTCAAAACATATAGATAATTTACATTGGTAGTAAAAGTGTGTTCTAAAGCTAATAGGAAAATTAAAACTTTGCTTAAAGTAGTTTTGCGATAATGGTATTCTTGCAAAAATGCAAAAAAAGGCTTTATACTACATTCAAAATGTACCACTTTTGTACACCTTACGCTACACAAACCGCTATCAATAAACACTTCTATAGATACTGTATCGGGAAATAAATTAACTTTCTTTGATTTATTTTATTGTCTTTTGTTTGTTTTTCAAATATTTATGTGAATTTTATTTTCTTTTGTAAGAATTTGTTTTTGTTACAGATTTTGTACAATATTAATTTTAAAATAGAAAGTAAGCATTTGTTAATAAAATTTTCTTAGCTACACATTTAAATTAGGACAATTGAAACTTATTTCAAAAAACTATGCTAATCATTTATAATATGTTAGCTTAAATAAGATATTGATTATATTGTTTATTATAGTAATCAATTTGTTTAATTTTGCTATATTTGTTTATTATAATAAACAATTTTATGCTTGATTTTATTACGATAAAAGAAGTTAAAAATAGTATTGGGAGTTGGTGTAGGGAAATGCGCAAAGCAGAAAATCTTACAAAGCAAGAACTAGCCGAAGAATTAGAACTTTCGAGGTTTACTATCGCAAAACTTGAGAATGGGGAAAATCCCACACTTGAAACCTTACTTAAGGTATTACAATATTTCGATGAAATGAAATCATTGAATCAATTTGTTGTCAATAAAGCAGAAAATCTTAACGATAATCAATCTATGTATTAGATATGGCCAAAAATCAAATTGTATCTGTTCATTTTCGGGGTTTAGAAATTGGAAAAATTGGTTATGATGAAAATCAACGCAAATCATCTTTCCAATATAATCCTGCATTTTTGGAAATGGATTTGTATAAAAGGCTGTTTCCGTATGTCATTAGAAGAAGTCCAAATGTTCAGGTTTTTTCAGAATTTGAAGGCGAAACTTTTAGAGGGCTGCCTCCGATGATTGCTGATTCTTTACCTGATTATTTTGGAAATATAGTGTTTAAAGAATGGTTAGAAGCTACTCAAAAAGATTTTGTTAATATTTTTCCGTTAGAACAGCTTACTTACGTTGGTCAAAGAGCAATGGGAGCCTTAGAGTTTTCGCCAGCTAAAGATATTAGTTCAAATAATTCAATCAATATTGAGGAGATTACAGAAGTTGTAAAAAAAGTCCTCGACGTTAAAACATCTATTGAAGAAAAGGGCTTGAGTGATTTCGCTTTACTCAATATTTTCAAGATTGGAACTTCGGCTGGCGGTGCAAGACCGAAAATTTTGGTCTCAGAACATAAGAAAACGGGTGTGTTAAAAGCCGGTGATTTAGAAACATCAGAAGATTATAATCACTACCTGATTAAACTTTCGGTAGAAGAAAACGAAGGTTATTCTAAGGAGAAACTAGAATTTGTTTACTATGAAATTGCTAAAACTTTAGGTATTGAAATGATGGACTCTAAAATGATTGATGATAAGCATTTTGCTACTCTGCGTTTTGATAGACAACATGGCGAGAAATATCACATTCTTACAGCTTCAGGAATGACGGGTTGGGATTTCAAAAAACCTGAACATTCTACGTACGAAAATCTCTTTAAATTATCAGTAGACCTTAGGCTTCCTCATAAAGATATTGAACAGTTATTTAAACGAATGGTGTTCAATTTGGTTTTTGCCAATATTGATGATCATTTAAAGAATTTTTCATTCATTTATAACCTAAAAAAAGACCGTTGGAACCTAGCTCCCGCATACGATTTAACTTATCCACTCGATGCTTTAAAAAATTATGTAAGAATTTCAAGAGCCATGTCGATCAATGGAAAGAGAAATTCTATAAACAGAGAAGATTTATTAGAAATTGCCGATCAGTTTACCATTAAAAATCCAAATGCGATTATTGATAGTGTAATTTCAGCAACCAAATTGTTTAAACCTTTTTCAGAAAAGCAAAGTATTCCTCAAAAGGTTATTGATAAAATTGAATCTGAATTTATTCAATTATAAAATTATTTTAAATATTTACACCGATTTTGTACATCTTAAGCTGTATAAACTACCATTAATCAACACTTCTTTAGATTCTGTAGCGTTGGAAGTATCAAATGAGTAGTAACATTAGGATAGAGAAGATTGGCATCTTCTGCAAAGAGAAATTCAACGCTAAAACTTTCTCAACAAAGAATCGTAAGCAATTGATCGTTTTATAAAAGCAAAATCTTTCATTAACGAGACTAAACGCAGGTGTACAAAACGATTATTGTAATGCATAATGCTATAGGATTGTTTTTTTTAATCATTTCTTCGGATACTTTTTTCGATAAACAATTTATTTCCTCTCAATCTTCACTCTCATTCCAGCAGAATGTGCATTCATTGCAGGAGCATACATATTTTGGAAACTTGTAATTCCGTTAGAAAAATCCCCTGCGTTATTGGCTTTTAATTGATATTCGAAAACATACGTACCTTTTGGTAAAAAGCTGAAAAAGAAATTGGTCGCTGTATCTTTCGTGCTTTCATAATAGCCGGCTCCGTTTTGCCATTTGTAAGATGAAAGAACATTTACAGGCTCGAAACCACTTCCTCGCATGTCTTTTAAATGGATATACTCCATGTCTTTTTTGGTTTTAATAACCATTCTTACCGTCACCAAATCGCCCACTTTTAGCTTGTTTTCAGATGTTATTTCTCGCAGTTTGGCCTCGTTTCCTTCAAATGTTTTTACAAATAATTTCTTTTCTATGGATACATCTGAAGAATTGCTGCTGGTGATTTTGTCTATGTTTTCGTAGAAAAGACGGTGCATTCCGCCCCATGCGACTCCTGGACTTGTTTTTGTGATTTCCAGTTTTCCTTTTTCAGGGGTAATGTCTTCCCAGAAATAAGATTTTTTGAAGAATCCCGCTTCAGAAGTTTTTGTGGTTTGGGTTTCGGGATAAATGTTTTCTCCTCCCAATTTCATGCTAATTCCTTTTTCGGCATCGAGCCAAGATTTTCCGTAATTTAATAAAGCATAAACGGCTTCAGTGGTAGATCTTGTAGTTCCCCAACTTTCGGGTTGTTTGTTTTTTAAAAGCCAGATTTTCATTTCTTCTACACTTTTTTCATCTTCCGGAGTGGCTTCTGCAAAAGCTTCTATCAACATTGCTTGCGTTTCTACAGGAGCTTGGTACCAATACCAACCAGAGAAATTGTTTTCCCAATACATTCCGTTTTCTTCAGA
This sequence comes from Chryseobacterium piscicola, assembly GCF_900156685.1. GTDB lineage: Bacteria > Bacteroidota > Bacteroidia > Flavobacteriales > Weeksellaceae > Chryseobacterium > Chryseobacterium piscicola. The sequence goes on along the minus strand of NZ_FTOJ01000006.1, from coordinate 195,922 downwards.
TGTTTTGGCGTTTTTCTTTAATATTGAAACCAGGTTTTTCGCATGTTCTTTGTAGCCGTAACGTTGCAAAAATGTGGTAATCATGGCTTGATGGTACAAACTATATTCCTCGAAATTGGCAATGTAATTTTTAGATAATTCATTCAAAACTTTTTTAAGTTCAGACGGGATTTCTTTTTCTTGCGTCCAAAAACTTCGATAATAAAAGTAAGAAGAGTAGTCTGCCAAATCCAACTTTTCGCTTTGTTTTCGGTCTTCGATTAATTGATTGTAATAGTCTTTATCCAAATAATCGATCGTGTTTTTTATTACTTTTTGTATTTCATTGGTAAAATAAGCATCAGATTTATCTTTCAACATTTTGTTTAGTTTTCCAAAACCGCCGAGAATGTGTCCGGAAATAGTTTTATCGTTACTTCCGCCCGGAAACCAAGAAAAACTTCCATCAGGATTTTGTCGTTTTACCAAATCGTGTTGCGCTTTTTTTAGGTCTTTTTTCATTTTATTTAAATTGAAAAAGAGCGCCAATTCTTGCATTTGTTTTTCTTTGTCTTTAATGTTTTGCAACCAAGGCGTTTCAGAAATCAAAATATTTTTTAGTTCTTCATTGGCTTCCAGAGGATTGCTTGGCGTTTCTTTGTCATTCCATTCATCAAAAACTTTTTTAATTTTCGGGGAAGAATTCAAGATGTGAGACGACAACATATTACCGTACAATCTGCTGAAAAGTTGCTCAGAGCATTCATGTGGAAACGTCCTCAAATACGGAACCGACATCACGGCAAACCACAGTGGGTTGGCTGTAAGCTCTACACTCAGATTAAAATTGGCTGCAGAAGTAGAAGTTGGAGTTGTAATACTTTTCATTTCGTAGGTTTTGCTTTGGCCTTCTTTAATGAAAATAGGGAAGGTTTCTGTAACGAGCATTCTGTCTGTGAGAACGGGAAGTACACTTTCTTCGCCATCAGAAAATTTCCCAGTACTTGCTATAATTTTATAACTCACGGAGTTGATATTGTAAGGGATTTTTATTTTCCAAATGACTTCTGTAGCAAGTTTTGCATCAATTTTAATTTTAGTTAAATTTTCCTTATTCAGAAATTCTGCATCCAGAGATTTGTTGGTTTCAGGGTCAAAAAGATAAAGCATTGCGTTTCCAGAAACCTTGTTTTCTGATAAATTATCAATTTTTGCAGAAAGTAAAATTTCGTCGCCTTGACGTAAAAATCTTGGTGTGTTGGGCGTTACCATCAGTTCTTTTTGGGTTTTAGAAAGAAATTCTCCGGAACCTGTTTTTAGATCTTTGGTATGGGCAAACAAAAGTAGTTTCCATTGGGTCAGTGCTTCGGGAGAAGTGAATTCTAGCTTAATGTTTCCGTCCGCATCGGTATACAAATTTGGGAAGAAAAAGGCGGTTTCGCTAAGATTGGTTCTTGCTTTTACATTTTTCAGCAATTCTTCTTGCTTTGCTTTATTAGAAGTAACCACATAAATTCCGTTGGCAGCTTGTTGTCCGTATAGTGCCACAGCTTCGGTAGGATTAAGGAAAACGGTTTCGGCAATTTCATCTTCATTAAGGTTTTGGTTTGAAATTTTTCCGTCAATCACATATAAAGATGTTGGTTTGGTTTCTTTTTTAGAGGCAAAACCAGTAACTACAACTTCCTGTATCTCCATATTTTTGGATGAATCTGCACTAATCATTGATGCTGTAGAATAAGAATATTGTCTTAATTTTCTAATCGAAGTATATTCGAATGTAGGAACTTGTGGTCTTGGGAAATACTTCTCGCCAGAGGGTATTTTGAATTTTCCTGATGATAAACTGAAATCAGCACTTTCCGTTGAAACCAAAGCAGTCAGAAAATCATTTGTTGATAAATCGTAATAATCGTAATTATAATTATATCGATAGTTGTCATTTTGCGGAATGTAATGAGAAAATTGGTAAGAATTCTTTGCAAATTGATCTAGAGAAGCGTCGTACATCGCTGCCAGAACTTCTGCATTTATCTTCTCCTTATCTTTTCCTTTGATGGTGAGAATCCATTTTTCCTGATTTCCGGGTTGCATTTTATCTCTGAAAACCTGCGTGGTAATGTCGAGTTCACGGTTGGTGTTTTCTTTTACATCAAATGTAATTTTGTTTGAAATATAATCGTTATCATGTATAAAATCGTACTCAAAATAAGGTTTGTTCTTCAAATCTACGTCGGTTACAGTAAAGCTAATGTCGGCTTTACCGTTTTTCATGGCGATTTGTTGGTAGTTTTCTTTTTTATTATTTCTAATGAATCTATAGTTTACAAAACCTTCCTCAAAATCTGAAAACACTGTAAGTGTAGCTTTTTCGCCCACTTTGTAGAATGGTTTATCTACATTTATACCCACAAAAACAGGATTTCCGTTTCTGAAGGTTTCGTTATCCAAAACTTCCACAATTTTGAAGGTAGAAATGGTGTCGTTTTCTACCATAGTTTGTGCTTCTATTAAGTATTTTCCGGGTTGCGGATTTTTGTTGAGTACTACATTTTCAGAATTTTGGGTGTTGAAATTTTCAGAAAAAACGGTTTCTTCTTTTTTAAATTTCCCGCTGTTGTCTGGCAAATTGTAATTGATGTACGGGAAATAAACATCAAAAACTTCTTTTTCATAATGTTGATACAGCAAAATTCTATTGTTGTAGTCATTATAATTTCTTCTAAAATTTTGTTCAATAAAACGTGGTAAAAGAATTTTATCTTGTCCCAAAAGTTTGGTTACAGTAAGATTTCCTTTGGCAGCAATTTTCTGGTTATTCAAATTATTGACCGATACTTTTACCGATTCCCAATCTTTTTGCAATATTTTTACTGGGGTAGAAAGTTCTATTTTCGCCTTCAAATCTCCCACGGTAACAATTGATTTATTGTTCTGAGATTCACCGTTAATATCGGTTACATAAAACGAAACAATGTATTGGTAGCTTCTTTTGTTGCCAGTAGATTTGCTGTCGGCTTCAGCGGTAAACGAAATATTAAAATTTCCGTCGTTGTCTGTGGTGGTTTCGCCGTGTGCAATTTCGGTGTCGTTTTCATTGTTTGGGTAATCATCATCATAGTAATATCTCCACAAGTAAATTCTTTGTCTTTTTACCTCATATTTTACAGTAGCTCCAGAAATATTTGCCCCAGAAAAAGCTTCGGCTTTACCGCCAACTTTTACAGATTCTCCGAGTTTATAGGCTTCTTTCACAGGATTTACCACCACTTTGAATTTCGGACGTTTGTATTCTTCCACTAAAAATTCTTTGTAAGAGCTCACTTCTTTTTTATCAGATTCCCCGGAAATAGCTTCCATAATAAAATAATATCTTCCCGTGATTCCGCCAGAGGGAAGCATGAATTCTCCCGAAATACTTCCAAATTCATTGGTTACAGCTTCTATTTTTGAGAGTTCTTCCTGATTATTATTAAATAATTTTACCAAAACCTTTTGTTTCGGAAGGACTTTGGTTTTTTCGTAATATTCTTGTTTCAAAATTCCTTTATAGAAAACCTTCTGCCCTGGACGATAGATGGCTCTGTCTGTATAAATAATAAAATCTTTGAGAAGTGATTCTTCAGTTTTTGTTTCTTCTTGTTTGTCATTTCTAATCTCATTATAATCGCTTTTTAACAAAACATATTTTTTCAGATTCGGGAAATAAATAATGCTGTTGTCGTATTCTCTGTCTTTAGATTTTGGCAAAGAAAATATTCCGTTTTTATCTGTAATTCCATTTCCTGTTTTGATGACTTTGTTGTCTTTGTTTTCGTGGTATTTATCTGTAAAATCGCTTAAATTTTGATACATTACATACTCAGAATTGGCAATGTTTTTACCTGTTTTAGAATGTATTGCCTGGAAATCTACCTTCGTATCATCTTCAAATCTTTTGATGTAGTATATATCTGAAACTACGATATCAAACGTTTCTTTTCTTTCGTTTTCAATGTTAGACACAGATATTAGATAAATTCCTTCCTCTAAAGGGGGAATTGCCAATGTGGTTTGGTGTGTTCTGTAATCAGTGAAATTTTTCAGTTTGAAAGTGTTAATTCTGAATTGTTGATCATTGAAATTGTTATTGCTTTCATATATTAAGCCGTGATTAATTCTACCATTTTCCCAAAAGAATTCTTTCTCGAAATTCCTGTTTTTCGAGTGCTTGGAAATTCCGATTTTCACTTCTCCCACGTTTGTATGCGTAGTTTTCATCGGAATGTATTCACCGGGAAGACTTCTCTCTGGGATTTCTATGGATATAGATTTGTTTTCTATTTCATTAATCAAAATTTTGCAACGGTTTTGCCAGTCGGAAGCGGGAACTTTCTCAATTGCTTTTGTACATATTCTATGGGCATTCACAAGGTTTTTTTCTGAATTTTCTTGTTTTGCAAGATTAGCAGCTTCTTCAAGCAAATAGGCAGAAAATGGCTCGTTAAGGTAAGTATCGGCTAAATTTTCGTAGGCTTTGGTTTGCTCCTGAGCATTTCCTTTAATAAAAGTGCTTTTTAGATACAAAAGCGCAGATTTGTCTGAATCATTTGCGTGAAAATCGGTAAGTTCTCTTTTTATAATTTCAATTTTTTTCTCGTTTTCATTTCCTGCAGAAAAAGGTTGTTTTTCTAAAAATTGGAGGTAAGAAGTGGCAACAAAATCATATAAAGTAGGCTTGAATTTTGCGAACTCAGTATCTTCGACGAGTTTTTTCCATAGTTCAACTTTTTCGTTTTGCAGATTTTTTTTATCAGAAAGTACTTCGGTGTAAAGCCTGTCAATTTCTCTGTCGAAATCTTTTATAGCCCAGGTTTTATAATCTTGGGAAAGCTTTTCTAAAGGAGTAATGTCGGTTTTTGTGATTCTGTAACTGTATTCATTGATATAGGAATCATAAATATTAGCCAGATAAAACCTGAAAAGCGTTTTGCGCAGACCTTTGGTTTCTTCAATTTTTTTTCTTAAAACCAAAATCATATCCTCTTCTGGGTCTATTTTTTCTTTTTCATCTTCTTCGTCTTCTTCGTCCCAATCATAATAACCTAGATACACCACATCCCGAACTTCGTCCTGGATAGAATCTCTGGGCGAAAGTGGTTTTGTTGGTTTTGGCTTTTCGGGTCTATAATCGCCGCCAACTGTTGGTATTATAGCTTTCACTTTTACAAGACGAGGTTTCGGTGGAATTTGCGAAAAACCAATTGTAAAATGTAATAAAAAGAGAGTACAAAATATTTTGAGGAAAAGTTTCATCGGAATGTGTTTTAAAAAAGAAATTAGTTTAAAATAAAATTGGGAATTTCTATAATATCGCCCGTTATTTTAGGAATAAAATAACCTCCGTTTTCCCTAAATAACACATATTTTCCGGGTGCGATGTTGAGATAAATTAAAGCAGATTCTTTATCATTAGTCTCGGTTTTGCTAGGTGTTTTTAGTTTTTTTTCCATGAAATTTGGCGAAGCAAAATACAATTCCTCCAAAATAGGTTTATTTTTCAAATCCTTATTTTTCCAGGTTTTTTGTGAGAATTTTTCAAAGATTTTCTCTTTAGAATAGTTTTCTATTTCTGAAACAGGAATAAGTTGGGTTTCTTCATCTAAAAATTTTTCCAAAGTCTCCCAAACATTTTCCGAACGAAAATTAAGTTTTAATCTCATAAAATGGTTTTCATTTTCTTTGAAAAAATTATATTCTGTAAGACGATACAGATTTTTTTCTGGATGTTTTTCTAGAAAATGAATCGTCCCACGATACAAAATGAGATGACTGATGTAGTCTAATTTCACATCAGAAAAACCATAACTGCGGTATTCTATAAATAAAGGCGCTAGTTTTATTCCGCTTTTATAAGTGTCATAAAAATATTCTCTTCCATTTTTGAGTTCATCTGTGTTCTTGAAATAAGAAGTGCTATCGATTTGCTGGAGTAAGTTTCCGTTTTCATCGAAATTTTTTTCGGTGATCAATTTTCCGTTTAAATAGGTAAATTCTACCGCAGTTTTCAAGGTAGATTTCCAATAGTAAACCGTGGAGTAATTTCTGTCATCACCCTTATAGTCGGGCAGATCTACAGATTCATCATTTTTTGTTTTTTTGTTGTATCGTTTGTAGTTTCCAGAATTATAATTTGCCCCTAAAATTCCGGATATAAGGTGGCCATTTTTGTAAATGCTTTCTCCGAGTAGGCTTCCGTCTGTTTTCAGCTCTACCGTTTTTCCGTTTTTCAAACTATCACCATACTCAACTGTTTTCCAAAGTGTGCCATCATCAAAATAATAGCTAAGTTTCTTTTGATTAGATTTATTGATGTAGATATTATCATAATTATCTTCGCCATCACTTCTGTACCAAAAGAGCTCTCCCACGAAATTTTTCTCTATTCCATCAGCATAATATCCTTGCATTTGCATTGCTTTATTTTGCATATAAAAATCTCGCAAAAGCTGTAGATTTCCTTTTTTCAGTAAAGGTAAGGGGCGGTAATAAAAGGCTTTTTTCTGTGTGGTTTCCTTCCAATTGTTGTCGAAATATTTTATTTTTTCTTGCGCAAAAGAAAGCGATGTAAACAGAAATACGAATAAAGAAAAGATGGTTTTTTTTAGCACAAAATGGTTTTGAGTAAATATACAATTTTTGAATATTTTTTAAATTTAATTGTTTTATGAATAAATAAATTTTAATATTCTGAAAATCAATATTTTATTTCTAATTTTTTCAAGTTTCAATAAAACATATCAACTTATTAAGAATAAAAAAGCTCTTTACACTTTATAAATCTCATGGGATTGAGAAATAAATCTGCAATTTTTGAAATAATTTGTAAATTTTAAAAGTTTAAAAAAATAAAAATGGATTTAAGAAAAATACCTACTTTGAAGAAGAAAGAAAAGTTGCTGCCGCCGATAAAGATGAAAACCTAAATTTACCATAACCAGAGAAAATATTATGAAAATTTGGGGTTTACAATTTTAAATTAAAAGATATTATTTTTCTAAAACATTTGATAATGATTATCAAAATAAAATCAGCAAATCAAAAGCAATCTGTATTCGCCGCTATTTTCTACAGGAGCGCGATGAATACAAGGCAAAACAGGATTGTTTGGGTGGTCTACAGACAATCTCCAAATATTTCCTGTTCCAAGGTTTGTGGGTTTAGCGTCCGGAGTGGGTTCGTAATGAAGATCAAAATAATTTTCTTGTAAAAATGCCTCAAAACTCTCTTCTGAACTGCTGTGTAATTTTCTCAGTTTTTTTCGGATTTCAGGAATTAATATTTTTTGCACCGCCTGATGATTGGGCAAAATGTCACTTGTAGCGCCAAAATAGGTGCACAAAAAAGTACTTGTCTCAATTGGAGACCGATCTACATGATAAGAATACACATCGGTAGAAATAAAATCAAATTCATCATCACGTTCATAATTTTTGAGTAAATTGAGAGAAGGAGATGCGCCAGAATCTGTTAATAATTGCAAATCATTTAGGATGATTTCTCTTGCCATGTTTCCTTTTTCAGATAATTCTAGGGACAAGAGATTTTCTACAGAGATTTCTGTAATGTTTTGTTTTAGTTGAAGTTTATTAACTATTTCTTCAAAATCTCCCACCAAATTTCGCTTCCAGCACAAAGCGTTTGTATTTCCTTTAAAAATTTTACCTAAAAGTTCAGAAAAAGTAGAAACTACTTCTATTTGCTTGTTTTCAAAGAAAGTGTGATGCATATTTTTAAAAGAAACTATCTGTTTGATGTTTGCAAAAATAGCAAATAGAGTGTAGGGACTTGTGATATATTTTTAAATCAACCCCAAATCTTTACAAAATGCTACTAATTGCTCGTTGTTATTAATTTTGAGGCCTTCTTTTAAAATTGTCAATCTTTTTTCTATACTGCTGAGGCTGTTTGGCTTTATATTGTTATTTTGAAGGTATGTGGGAATGTTTTTTTGAAAAACACCTTGTGAAAGAAGTGAAATAAGCGTAATGTCGTATGCTGTAAATTCATAACTGTTCAGTTCTTTAAGGTTATTTTTCACATCCAAAGAAAGGTGTTTTTTTCCTTCAAAAACGGTATTTATTGCTTTTTTCAATTCTTTTGCATCGTTTCTTCCTTTCCTTACAAAACCATCTATTTGTAAATCTGTAAAAAGAGAATCAATGATTCCAGATTTATGCTCGGAAGAGAAGAAAATGACCTTTACTTCGGGCTGAATTTCTTTAATTGCGGCAATCATTTCCTTGCCATTTTTAAGTGTTTGCGGGTGGTGATCGTCGTCGTAGTAGAGATCAGTTATTATTAATTCGTAGAGTTCATTGTTGCGGTGGCTTTTCTTTACTTTTTCTAAGGCATCATCACAATAAAACACATGGTCTACAATAGGAATTTCTAATTCTTTTACAGTTTGTTGTATAGAAAGGTTGATGACTTCGTGGTCTTCGGCAATCAGAATTTTTTTAAACATCATTTAAGTTTTATGAAATCGGAAATGAAAAATTGATTTTCAGTCCTTTTTCTGTTTCGGTGTCAAAAATAATATCTCCATTTATATTTTCAATACGGGAAACCGCATTTTGGAGACCTTTTTTAAAAAAACTTTTTTTCTGTATACCAATTCCGTTGTCTTTGTAAGAAATACCGATTCTATTTTGTTCTTTTTTGAATTGTAAAATTACTCTATTTGCTTTGCTATGTTTCTTCATATTGACAAGCATTTCACGCAAGATATTGTAAATTTCTGAGCGGGTAGGGGTTGATACATTTGCCCACAATTCGGGGTCGTTGCCAGCAAGATAAGTTTCTGTATGCTCGTTTTTAAAATAGGAAGCAAGCTTTCTAATCTTCTCAGAAAAGTCATCCTCTAGATTTTCTTCTGAAGAATCGTAGGCAATATTTCTGGAACGATTGTAGACTTCTTCCAGCTCATCCAAAGTCTCATTTCTGCTTATATCCTGATGGTTTTCTATTTTGGTCATAATTTGATAAACACCATTGGCTACTACATCATGTACTTTTTTAGAATATTTGAGTTCTGTTTTTCTTACAGCAAGTTCTTTTCTTTTTTTATAATAGATTATACTGAATATTATCACAAAACAAAGAATTCCTACAGCAGAATTTGTGTAGATTGCTTGATTATCTTTTTCGAGATTATTAAGAGCAAGTTCCTTATTTTTAGCTTCAGCTTCAGCAATATCTGCTCTTATCAAAGCAAATTGATTTTTAGCTTTATAACGAGAATTGTTGACACTGTCGTGAATAGAAAAAAATCTTTTTAAATACTCTGAAGAGTTTTTTTTGTCTATATGAATAATCTTTCTTAATGCCTGAAGTTGATCATCAGGATTTTTTATTGAGTTAGCAGATACCAGCATTTTTTTTGCATAAAACAATGCCGAGTCTTTGTTCTTATTAAGGTAATAGTTTGAAACCGAAGCATAGCTTGAGTTAAGCGCAGTTGGATCATTTTGAAAAATTCTTATTTTTATAGCTTTTCTATATTCTGGAATTGGGTTGTAATTATCATCAAGCTTAAATTTTGCTGTGGCAAGATTATTAATTACTCTTGCAAAATTTGTACTGTCTGAGCCTTCAATAGACCGGTGAAACATTTTAATTGCTTCTTTATAATTTCCCAACTCACTATAAGAATCTCCCATATTATTATAGATGATAGATTGGTATTTTTTTTCACTGTAGGGCAATGCTTTAAGGTAGTACCTTAGTGCATCTTTATGGTTACCAAGTCTTGCAGAAGCCATTCCTAAGGTATTGTAGTTACCAGGAAGAAATTCTTTTATTTTAGGATTTTTAATATCTTTGGAATACGAATTTGCTTCAATTAAGGATTCAATTCCTCCGTAATAATCACCTAAATCTGTTTGGATTCTTCCCATGTTAATGAGTGATTGAGCTACTCCTAAAGAATCTTCTACTTCCTTATATTTTATCTTTGCAGAATTATAGTAAATAAAAGCAGAATCTTTATGACCAGAATCTCTACATTCACGAGCTTTTGCGTAGCTTTCGTTGTCTTTTCCAGAATTTTTTGGGCTATTTGTTTTTTTGCTGCAACTAGTTAGTATGCCTATTAGGCAAGCTAAAAGAATTAATTTATTCAAGATGGTGGTTTAGTCAGCAAATTATGAAAAAAAGGTCAGATTTATGCAATCTAACCTTTATAAATTTATGGTAAAGTAAATGGCGGCGGCGGAAGATGTCCCGTATTTCCGCTTGTTCCTCCAGGTCCGTCTCCGGGTGTAGAATTGTAATCATTTCCTATTTGTGAAGTCTGTACTGTTGCTGTATCAGAATTTCCTGATGTATCTCCGTTGCTTCCTGAGGTTGATAAGCCAAGCAGGATCAATAATAATTGTATCACGATTGTAAAATTTAAAAATTGACATTAGTGCTCTTCCCCGCAAAACAGATGGCAGGCAGTGGTCACATTTTGAAAAAAGAAGCGCTTCTTAAATTTTGGGAAGTAATTACCCTTTGGAACGAAAGAAAAATCTTTGCTTCCCGGTCAAGAGAATGTTCTTTCGTTTTTTAGGATGATAAGAAATCTTACATTTTGTATTGTTTTTTTTGTTTGATTTCTTACGCAAAGTAACTACAGAAATGACTTTGGAATTCTGACAATACTCTGACATCGTTTGACAAATCTTTGACAAAAAGTATTGCAGAAATTATATTTTACGACATCCCGTATAAATATCTCGCGAAAAAGTGTTTTTTTTGTAACTGCTTAATAACCATTTATGTCTAATAAAAAGAAACTCATCAACAAAGTTTTCAACAAAGCCAAAAAAGATTCCGGCCAAACCACAAAAAATGCTTTGGCAACCTATCTCTGGGCTTACTTCGAAGATCATTTTGGATTTGAAATTTCCGATAGAACCTTTATACGATATTATGATGCTTATATAGAAAACAAGAATGACGAAATTAGAATTGAAATTTTTAAACTGAATAAGTTTAGCGAATATCTCGGCTTTACAGATTACCAAGATTTTGTAAATAATGAAACCGCAGTAGTTGATATAAAAGAAAATACCATCAAACACAAGTTTCCGATAGAAGGTAACTCTTCAGATTCCAAAGAAAATATCATCCATATTACCATTCAGAATATTATTAAAATTCCTGAATTTTTTACAAAACATAAAGGCATGAGTCTGGGAGCTGCGGGTTTAATGATAGCGGGAGGAAGTTTTGCATTAAACAAGCCTAATGAAACGAAACCACATCTCTTTGCGTCTTCTTCTGACACAAAATTCATGTATTGGGAAGAAAGTAGGTATAAAATGACCACCGCTCAAGATAAAAATCCTTTACACAAACTCATGATATTAGATTCTGTAAAAATTAAATATTTCAAAAAAAATTTGCGTCCAGATACTTTAACTGTAGATAATGCGATGGGCAAATCTTGGTATTCTAAATATAAAAATAAAGTTGAATTTTTTACAAATGATGGGATAAATCCAGATAATAATAAAGAATTAAAGCCTGTAACAGAACATATTCTAGGAAAATATGCAGGTGACAATGCTGAGAAATAAATAGATGATTATTAAAACAAAAAAGTGTAATTATAGAATAGATTTCTTCATTTTCGAATGCTCTCAACCTGCACTTTCATTCAAAGTCCTAAAAACATATCTTTGTAGAATTCAATAGATAGATAGTATGAGCAAAGAAAAGAAAATCATCATTAACCCAAAAAGACGAGATTTCGAAGAAATATATTTTATTGGTAATCAGGGAAATTTGTTTCTGTCTTCTGACACAAGAGGGAAAACATTTACAGTGATTGCTATTGCAGTGATTTTGGCAATATTGTTTTTATTTAAAGATGATCTTAGTAAAGAGAAATTCGGGATTCTGTACTTTGTGAGTTTTCTTTTTCTATTGAGTGCCGTTTTTCTCTCAGTAAGCGTGAATAAAGTTTCAAGATGGAAAAAACAAGTGAAAACTTATTTACTTAAACTAGAAAACTGCCATCTTTACGAGATAACTTTTGATGAAAATTTCTTCACTGTAAATATAGACCAGGAAAAAGAAACCAGCGAGTGGAAAGATTTTAAAGTATATGACATCAACGAAAGATACATTGCTTTGGAGGGAAAATACAGTTACATGTTCCCGAAAAAATCAATGAACGGAAACGATTTTTCAGCCTTAAAGAAAATGATAGAAACTCAGTTAAAAGAGTAAATTTTTAGTTTTTTCTCTAAAGTTGGAAAATAGATGATGCATCAGAGAATTGAACAGCAAGAATCAAACTTCTGGGGAAGAAATCAGATATGATAAAACTGAACTCTAACGCAGCAGAGGCTTTAAATAAAAAAACTCAGAGCAAATTACTCTGAGTTTTGTATTTTAAACGGAAATTTTTTAGTCTAGCCAACCCATTTCACGCATCCACTCATCATTGTAAATTTTCGCAACATATCTTGAACCGTGATCGTGAAGCAAAACAACGATGATGTCATCTTTTGTAAACTGATCTTTCATTTGAACCAAAGATGCTATAGCACTTCCTGCAGAATATCCGCAGAAAATTCCTTCTTCTTTAGCTAGTTTTCTTGCGTAAATAGCACCGTCTTTATCGGTAACTTTTTCAAAATGATCAATTACAGACATGTCATAATTTTCAGGAAGAATGTCTTCTCCAATTCCTTCTGTAATATAGGTATAGGCATTTTCTAAATGAATTTCTCCAGTCTCATGAATTTCTTTTAGGATAGACCCATAAGTATCTACTCCAATTACTTTAATATTTTCATTTTTCTCTTTAAAAAATTTCCCACAACCTGTAATTGTACCTCCAGTACCGGCTCCTGCCAAAAAGTGAGTGAGTTTTCCTTCAGTTTGTTCCCATATTTCTGGAGCTGTAGACTCATAATGTGCCGTACGGTTTGATAAATTATCGTATTGATTCACATACCATCCATTTTCAGTCTCTTTAGCTAGTCTTTTAGAAACTGAGTAATAAGAACGAGGATCTGTAGGCTTCACATCTGTAGGGCAAACGATTACTTCTGCACCCACAGCTCTTAGAATGTCGCATTTTTCTTTAGATTGCTTAGCATTGGTTACAAAAATACATTTATAACCTTTCACTATTGCCGCCAAAGCGAGTCCCATTCCTGTATTTCCTGATGTACCTTCGATAATGGTTCCGCCGGGTTTCAATCTTCCGTCTTTTTCGGCATCTTCAATCATTTTTACTGCCATACGGTCTTTCACAGAGTTACCGGGGTTGAAAGTTTCTACTTTTGCCAAAACAAGTGCCGGGAAATCTTCACCCAACACCTTATTTAGCTTTACAAGAGGCGTATTCCCGATCGTTTCGAGTATATTGTTTGCGTATTTCATACTTATTTTTTCTAAAGTCACAAATATAAACCTTTCAATTTTAAGGTTTTAAATCAATTAAAATCGTAAATGATATAAATTTTAAATTACGTTGGAAATTTAAAAATAAATTCCATTAAATAAGAAAAAATAAATAACAGTTTGAAACTTCAGTTTAAAAGTCTGAAATTTTGTAATTATTTTTCACGATAGCAAGCAGGTAATTTAATTATACTTAATCGCCTTTACAGGAGAAATTTTACTAATCAGATAACTTGGGATGATCAATGCAAGACCCGAAATGATTAAAATTCCTACTGAAATAGAAATGATAGCCACGGGATCCAAATCCACCGGAACTGTACTTACATAATAGTTGGCAGGATTGAGTGTAATAATGCCAAAAAATCTTTGTATGAAAAGAAGCGAAAGCCCAATAGCATTTCCAAAAACAAGCCCGGGAACCATGATGATTAAAGTGTAATTGATGAAAGTTGCTCTTATTTGAGCGTTGGTGGCTCCTAAAGTTTTGAGTAACCCGATTGAATTGGTTCTTTCAATTATTAAAATTAAAAGCACCATAATAATATTAATAATCACAACGATAAGCATGATAATGATAATTAAAGCAATATTAACATCAAAAATGCTGATCCAATCTCTTATTTGTGGATATCGTTCTAGTGCATTTTCTATGTAGTTTTTGTAGCCAACAAATTTTTCAACTTGAGGTACGGCTTCTGAGGTACTATCATACTTATCAAAAATCAAACTTAAAATGTGAGGGATAGATTTTTCGGTTCTATTTGCTTTTTTTATTTTGGCAATAATAGTTTCAAAAACGCTAGAATCTTTAATGAATATATCTAGACCACCAATATCGTTTTTTGACATATTCTGAATTCTCCTCACATGGTTGATGTCTCCCAAAACCGTTTGGTCATCAATCATCTTAATATCCGTTTTATATATTCCCACCACTTCAAACTTTCTGTAGATAGGCTGTTGATCTGCTTTTGAAAAGATCGTTACAATACTATCATGAAGTTTTAAATGAAGGTCTATAGAAATTTTTTGTGAAATGGTAACTCCGTTGTAGTATCCTTTTTCCGAAACCTTTGGAGCAATTCCTTCTACAAGGAATTTTTTGAATCTTAGACTGTCAAAATCTTTCCCAATCCCTTTAAAAATAATGCCAGCAAAATCTTTTTCTGTTCGCATGATTCCGGTTACTGTAGCGTATTTTTGTACACCATCTACATCTGGAAGTTCATTTATTTTTTTAATATTCAATCCCGTACTATCAAGAACAGATGTATTGTAGGATGAGTTGGAGCGTGTAGATTTTACATTAAGATGTCCGTTGAAGTCCGCAAGCCTTTCTTTAATGGCTTTTTTGGAGCCGTATCCTGTAGAGATTGTAATCAGAGAAACTATGATACCAATGGCTACCGAGAGTCTACCAATCACGATAATCACCTTAGATAGGTTATTTTTGTTATCTTTGGAAAACGCTATTTTTCTTGAGAAATATAAAGGGAACTTCAAACTTATGAATTTAGATTTCAAAATTAAAGATTTACTTCTTATTTGCCTAATTTTTTTAGGAACATATAATTTGTACTTTTCACAAAATAAAGATCAAAATACCTATAAAACAGGTGCCGACCGTTCAGAAATTTATCTACCCATGCTTACCAACAAATCTGTATCCATTGTGACGAACCAAACGGGTTTGCTGAATGACAAAACACATTTGGTAGATTTTTTAGTGAAGAATAAGATTAAAATTAAATCTATTTTTGCCCCAGAACACGGTTTTCGTGGCGATGCAGATGCGGGCGAAAAAGTGAAAAACGGAATCGATGTAAAAACAGGAATTCCTATCGTGTCGCTTTACGGAAGTAATAAAAAACCTAAAGCGGAACAATTGAAAGGGGTAGATGTTGTTATTTTTGATATTCAGGATGTTGGTGTTAGATTTTACACCTATATTTCAACTTTAACCTATGTGATGGAAGCTTGCGCTGAAAATAATGTGGAATTAATCGTTCTCGATAGACCCAACCCGCACGACGGTTATGTTGATGGCCCGGTTTTAAAAAAGAAATGGGAGAGTTTTGTAGGAATGCACGAAGTTCCTGTAGTTTACGGATTAACGATTGGGGAATACGGCAAAATGGTGAACGGCGAAAAATGGCTTAAAAACGGTGTTCAGGCTCGGTATACTTTGGTAGAAATGCAAAATTATCATAAGAAAAAACGATATGCAATTTCAGATAAACCTTCCCCAAATTTACCCAACAACAAATCAATCAACCTTTATCCAAGTCTTTGTTTTTTTGAAGGAACTCAGGTTTCTGTGGGAAGAGGAACAGAATTGCCTTTCCAGATTTACGGTTCTCCATGGACGAGAAATCTGCCTTACCAATTCACTCCAAAACCAACATCTGGTGCCAAAGATCCTTTTCTGAACGGGCAAATCTGCTACGGCGAAAATATTTCAGATAACAAAGATGATTTAAGAGAACTGAATCTTCATTGGCTTCTGAAAGCGTATAAAAATTACAAAAATTCTCAGCAAGACTTTTTTCTGAAGAATTTATTTTTTGACAAATTAGCCGGAAGTGATGAATTAAGAAAGCAAATCATCGCTGGTAAATCTGAAAAAGAAATTAGAACTTCGTGGCAAACTGGTCTTGAAAAATTTAAAAAAATAAGATCGAAATATGTTATTTATGAAAATTAAATAACAGAGTATTTTCAATTTCTGTGAAAACAAAATCGTCCGAGCCAAAGCCCAGACGATTTTTTGTTATAGTGTAAACTAAATTTGTATCAAAAACTAAATTCGTTTAATTTAATCAAAATTTTGAGGTGGGCTGTTGTCATTTTTCCCTCTGTTGTAGATGATTAATCCTATGGTTAATCCTACGATTCCACAGCCTGCAGTTAATAGTGCTCTTTCAAGTTTATCTGGTTCGTTATTTCCGATGTAGTTCATTGCAAATAAAATAGCAAATGTAATTACCATTAATACAATGTGATTTCTTCCAAAAAGTTTCATAATTATCTTATTTTATAAGCTATCATAACACCGCCTCTGTATGGAAGAATTTCACTGCTTTTGTTATATCCCGTGGCATCTTCGTATCTTTTTCCCGTTCCTCTTTCGTAGCCTTTATAGAAATCTTGAGAACTTCCTACGGTACCATAGATGTCCATAGACCATTTGTCTGAAAGTCTGAATTGGTATCCCGCAGTTATCCCCAAAAGTATTGAATGTCCTTTTTGATAAAGATCAGATTTTATAAAAGATTCTTTTTTTTCGTTGATGTAAATGTCATCATTCCAATAGTTCCATTTTTGAAGCGTAAATTGAGATGCTGCAATGTTTGCCCCAAGATAAAATCCGTTAAATGCTTGCTTAAAATAATATCTACCCTCTACAGAAGCTGAATAATATTGAAGTTCATGTCCTGAAAAAGATTTCCATGGAGAAATGAAAACATCCCCTTGGATTGTAATTTTTTTATCAACCTGAAATTCTCCTGCCACATTTACAATTCCAATGGGGAGGAAAAGGGAATTGGCTTTCAATCGTATCCCTTTCTCAGAATTATCTATTGGAGAGATTGTTTCTGTAGCTGTTACTTCGTTTTGTTGTGCCTTTGCGCCGGCAATCGTAAATAATGTAACGATGGCGATTACTGTATTTTTCAAAGTTTTATTTTTTTATTAAATTCAACAATTCTTCAGAGAGTTTGGTGTCTTTTCCTGTCTGCTTAGCAATACTGTTAGAAAGTTCAGCAAAATTTTTTGCCAAATCTTTATTTCCTATAAGGTAATAAAGTTGAGCTAGAATATATGTGTTCTCGGGAGTTTCTCCACGCATTACAGATTTTTCTGCCCATTCGGTTGCTTTTTTTAATGATGCCTTGTTTTTTATGTTTTCGGCAAAAATCCAAGCGGCTTTTAAGGTTTCGTTAGGTTCAAAAAGATCAGGGTTTTTATAATATTCTAAAGCTGTTTTTTCATATTCTGTAAAATTGCGATTTTGCTCGTAATAGCTCAGCTTAATCTGATTCAATTTTGCTGTAGCTGCTTCTTTTCCTACCAAAGGTTCGGCTGCTTTCATGAATTTATCTTCGTCAATTCTATGATTTTTGTCGTCAATCGCAGTTTCCATAACATCAGAAAGCAGAATCTGATTTTTGTATTCGTTATACTGTTCTTCTGGTAAAAACTGAATTATTTCAGCTTTTTTATCCTGCAGATATTTAAAATTAAAATCTTTGGAAGATTTAATAAAGAAAAACAAAAATCCTACTTCTTCTTTGGTTATAGGTTCTGTAGGTTTTTTTGTAGCAAAATATTTTTCTGAGGCTTTTTTGGCAAATTCAAAATCTGAAGTAGAATTCAGTTTCATGATATTAATCAAAAATTCTGGGCTGTTTTCGCCTTTTGCAAAACGATCTTTTAGTGAACCTTCTTTAGAGTTACCTGCTTTTACATCTTGTGCCATAGCAAGAAATAGAGTAGGTTCCATATATCCCGAGTTTTGTGAAACCAGTTCACCATCTCCATTCATAAAAAGAAAAGTAGGATAGGAGCGTACAGAAAATTGTTGAGCAATCTCACGGCCTTCACCTTTTTCCATATCAATTCTGGAACTAATGAAGTTTTTATTGAAAAAATCTCCAACCGATTTTTGGGTGAAAACATTTCTATCCATCATTTTACAAGGACCACACCAAACAGCGTATGCGTCTATAAAAACAAGTTTTTTTTCTTTTTTGGCTTTTGTAAGAAGATCTTTAAAAGAACTCTGGTCAAATTTAATTCCCTGTTCCTGAGCAAATGAGAACGAAAACACAAGAATAAGAAGTGTCGTTATGAAATTTTTCATTTCTAAATTAAAAAATTGAGTAAGCGAAGATAATTAAAAATACTCAAATGTTTAAAAACAAAAAAACCACGCTCAGCAAAGTGTGGTTTTAAGTGGTTTCTCCAGGAATATATGCTTTCTTTCGTAATCCTTTGCCATAAAGGGTTTTAGAAAGTTTATTTTGTAAGGTAACCTTTCTGAGAATGATGAAGAGGAAAGCTACGGATATATTCTCCCTGATGACGGCTGCATCTCAGGACTATTTTTTCAGGATTTTGTTCGGAGAGATTCATGACTCCAAAAGCATTTCGGAAATGTTCTCTTAAATTGAAATTGTATTTTTCCCTGAAAGATTTATCTGAAACATCCAGATAATTGATTCTGTCTAAGCCGAATGATTTTAAAGCCTTGTCATTGGTGTCTACGGCAATGAGATACCACCTGTCTTTAGATTGTTTTAAAGCCAAAGGGTGAACCTTTCGTGACGACAATATTTTATTCTTATAATTGTAATACACGAAGGATTTGTGTGGCAAAATAATTTTATATATAATCAGTTCAAAATTAATATAAAAAGAGACATGATGAAATCAATTGATCTGGAAAGCTATGGAATGAAATATTCTATGTCTGTAGCATAAGAATAAGAATTGTTCTTTTTCTCTTCTACAGTAGGTTGCGTGCTTTTAAAACGCACTATTTTTTCTCTAATCTTGTTAGTAACTAAGTATATTATTCCATGTTCGTCATCGCTTTCTATTTCCAGTTCCAATCGTAATTCCTTTACTTTTTTATGCTCTACATATTTTTTAAAGTTTTTAGGCATGGGTAGATTACATTCGTAGACATTTCCGGATTTATTATGCCAAGCTATTGGATTGAATTGTACAGGAAGTTTTTGATGCACTTTTTCTCCTTCTTTTTGGTAATAAGTGCCATCTGCAGATACGTAGTTAAAGCCTACTTTTTTATTTTCCTGTTTATAAAAGTCAAATATGATATCATACTCTTTTTCATTATCTGCCCATGCTTCCAAAGGGATACCATGATGTTGCCAGTAAATATATGTATTTCCCCATGTCTTAAAATCCTTGGTTTTTAAATTTACCCCTACAGTTTCATTTTTATATTCCTTCAATTGTCCTTTTACCACTTCCACATTTACCAAATGATTTGATTTTGTATTAATAGTCTGAAACCAAACTCTTATCCAACCCCCGGGTGCCATACCTACAACCAGATGCCCTAAATTATCGTTAGAATTTAAATGGTATTCATTAAATAAATCTCTAATCTTTTTTTGCGGTAACGATACTTTTCCTTTATAGCCTTTACCGTCAACTACACTGTAATAATCTATAGATACTTCTTTTGGTACATCTTTCCATTTGTTACTGACTATTGCACCATAAGATTGTCCCCAACCCGGAGCAAAACTCGTATTACTTCCATTTCCGACATTCTCAAAATCTACATTTCCTGCTACAGGATAAAACTTAGGAGCAGAAATACCAGGTTCCCAACGATATTTATTTTTACTACAAGACTGCAACATACTAATGCATATCACTAACATCCAAAATAGGTGTATAATATTTTCTTTTATAGGGTGGATTTTTAAACTCTTTTTCATTGGTGAAGTGTGGTACATTAGCATATGCAAAATTATAATGATCTAAAGCATCAGCCAGGGGTGCATTAAAATTTGCAGATAAATGTACAAAATTTCTCCTCGCTGCGCAAAGTCTCGCTGATCCCCCTCGCTGCGCAAAGTCTCCTGACTTTGAGCAAACTATTAATCTTTATCATAATTACTATATTTCCAAAATTCATTTGTTTTGGTAACATTAAAATGATTGGATTATCTGCTAATTCAATTTTAATGAGCCCTGATCTCTTATGATGTAACCTTCTTTCATTTTATGTTTTTTTCAAATTTTAAATTTTTATGTTTGAATATATAAAAAGCACAAACTTGGAATCTGTGCTTTATAGTTCTTGCACAAAGTCGGGAGACTTTGCGCAGCGGGGGAATATCTTCCAAACTCCATTTTCCAACTTTTTTAGCATTTTGCTTTAACATTTCACCCACTACATTCAATTCGTCCAAAACTCTGGAGAATAATGCCAACATCTCACGGAAAATATTTCTTGAAGTTTGTGCAAATTTTAAATGATAAAAGTTGGCTTTTACACCAACTTAACAATTTTATCCAGTCCATTCATCTCCTATTCCATATTTACCATTTTTTTTGATAATTTTTAAATTAGGAGTTCTTCCTTCTGCACCACTATCATGAAACATAAAAGGTTCTAGTGTATCATTTTTGAAGAAAATGAAATATGGACTTTGACCGCCAAATTGCTCATCAGGTACATTGACAATCGTTTCCCAAACATCAAAATTAAATTGATCAATATTCAATTCTTTGACTTTTTGAGGGGAGTAAACCTTAAAAGTATTCTCAAAATATTCTCTTCCAAAATCGGTTAATACTTTTTTTGAGATTTCTATTACTTTCTCATCTTTTTCCATATTATTTAAATTTTAATAATTCTTGTTCTAAATTCCAATTTTTAAAATACTGCAGATCGACCTTGTTCATTTTTTTTAAATCTCTTAATCTGTTTATTTCTTTTAAGTCATTCAATAAATCCAAATCTTTCCATTTACTTGGATTCTTCATAAATTGTGCTAATACATATTCTTCATGAAATAAGCGGTTTTCATAGCCTAAAGTTTTCTCGAAAAGACCTTTTAAATCCGGAAACTCTTTGGTCATTTTGTACCACAGTTTCATATGGAACATTTCATGTTGTACTGTATAGGCTGTAACACTTTTTCGCAAATACATTATTCCTTCTACCATATTAAAAGATCCTGCGACCCTTCTTGCGGTCCAGTCTTTTAATTTTGCTTTTAAAGCTGGGTTTTGATCTACAAATTTTACTCCGACATCAAAGGTTTCCTGTAATAAACGCCTCGCTGCGCAAAGTCTCCTGACTTTGAGCAAACTATTAATCTTTATCATAATTACTATATTTCCAAAATTCATTTGTTTTGGTAACATCAAAATGATTGGATTATCTGCTAATTCAATTTTAATGAGCCCTGATCTCTTATGATGTAACCTTCTTTCATTTTATGTTTTTTTCAAATTTATAAATTTTTATGTTTGAATATATAAAAAGCACAGAACATAATCTGTGCTTCAAAGGTTGTTGCTCAAAGTCGGGAGACTTCGCGCAGCGGGGTAACCTTTAGGGAGTTTTCCTTCCTCGCTGCGCAAAGTCTCCTGACTTTGAGCAAACTATTAATCTTTATCATAATTACTATATTTCCAAAATTCATTTGTTTTGGTAACATCAATGATTGGATTATCTGCTAATTCAATTTTAATGAGCCCTGATCTCTTATGATGTAACCTTCTTTCATTTTATGTTTTTTTCAAATTTTAAATTTTTATGTTTGAATATATAAAAAGCACAAACTTGGAATCTGTGCTTTATAGTTCTTGCACAAAGTCGGGAGACTTTGCGCAGCGGGTTTTCATAAAAATAGCTTTTGAATTGAAAATAATCATATTTTGAAAAAAAACATTCAATATAATTCATAGTTTAATATAATTATTTATTTAAACTCCATCAAATATTCAGTTCCCTTATCAGTTATAGAATATTTTTCATTTTTTTTATCAATTAAACCTTGTGTGATCATTTTATCTATTTCAGCAATTAAAAATTCGCCTAAATAAATTCTCTCTTTTTCAACGTTTACTAAGTATCTATCTAATGATATTAAATCACTATAACTTCTTCCATTTTTCTTAGTCAGATTGAAATATTTTAATGTTTTTATTTTAATATCCATTTTTTTAATATTTTTTTAAAAGTGAAAATCCCCTCGCTGCGCAAAGTCTCCTGACTTTGAGCAAACTATTAATCTTTATCATAATTACTATATTTCCAAAATTCATTTGTTTTGGTAACATCAATGATTGGATTATCTGCTAATTCAATTTTAATGAGCCCTGATCTCTTATGATGTAACCTTCTTTCATTTTATGTTTTTTTCAAATTTTAAATTTTTATGTTTGAATATATAAAAAGCACAGAACATAATCTGTGCTTCAAAGGTTGTTGCTCAAAGTCGGGAGACTTCGCGCAGCGGGAGATGGCGCATTACCCTCGCTGCGCAAAGTCTCCTGACTTTGAGCAAACTATTAATCTTTATCATAATTACTATATTTCCAAAATTCATTTGTTTTGGTAACATCAAAATGATTGGATTATCTGCTAATTCAATTTTAATGAGCCCTGATCTCTTATGATGTAACCTTCTTTCATTTTATGTTTTTTTCAAATTTATAAATTTTTATGTTTGAATATATAAAAAGCACAGAACATAATCTGTGCTTCAAAGGTTGTTGCTCAAAGTCGGGAGACTTCGCGCAGCGGGAATCTGTGCTTTATAGTTCTTGCACAAAGTCGGGAGACTTTGCGCAGCGGGATTCGGCAGCGAGGGGCGGGATAAAGCATTTTTCTTGTTTAGGTTGTCTAAGCTTTTTGCCTAGCCCCCAAGTTTTGGAATTGATCCAAATAAAAAACTTCAGATTGCAACTAAGAGGTGTGCGGGATAAAGCATTTTTCTTGTTTAGGTTGTCTAAGCTTTTTGCCTAGTCCCCAAGTTTTGATATTGATTCATTAAAAATACTCAAATGTTTAAAAACAAAAAAACCACGCTCCGCAAAGTGTGGTTTTAAGTGGTTTCTCCAGGAATCGAACCAGGGACACATGGATTTTCAATCCATTGCTCTACCAACTGAGCTAAGAAACCATTGGGTTTTGTACTTTAAGCAAAGTTTCAAGTTTGGAATAAAAAACCGCCTATGGTTGTAAGGCGGTTTTTTGTGGTTTCTCCAGGAATCGAACCAGGGACACATGGATTTTCAATCCATTGCTCTACCAACTGAGCTAAGAAACCATTCTTTTTACTTCGTTGTTTTAAAGTGATGCAAAAGTAGGAAGTTTTGAGATATGAAACAAATATTAATGAAACTTTTTTGAGTTTAAATAAAAACTTACTGATTTTCAGCTTGATTATTTTCTTGCTCTTTTCTTATTTGCTCGCTCATTTCCTCTAAAACAGGTTTTATAGTACTTTCTGGGAGATCGCTGATTCTTATATACATCAACCCGTCAATTGCATCATTAAAATTGGGGTCAACATTAAAGGCGATTACCTTTGCATTTTGTTTGATGTATTTTTTTATTAAAACAGGCATTCTCAATTCAGGCTCAAGGTCATCAATGATTTTATCTAATTTATTTAGGTCAGACTCCATCTCATCCAAAAACAAATGCTTGTCTCGATCTCTAAGTTTTACTTTGAATTCGTTTTTTGGTGTAATGTATTGAGCTACAGCTGAATCGTAATAGTTGGAACGCATGAATTCAATCATCAAAGATTTTGAAAATTCAGAAAATTTATTAGAAATACTTACTCCTCCCATCAAAAACTTGTGATCGGGGTTTCTTAAACACACATGCACAATTCCTCTCCATAAAAGAAATAATGGAAGAGGTTTTTGCTGATATTCTTCACAAATATAAGCTCTTCCCATTTCAATTACTTTTTTGAAAAAAGGATGGATGTCTTGCTCAAATTCAAACAAAGAACTTGTGTAAAACCCTTTAATCCCGAATTTTTTCATAACATCTTTACCTAATGCCATTCTGTATGCTCCAGCTAGTTTCTCTGCAGCATTATCCCATAAGAATAAGTGGTGGTAGTGTTTGTCGTATTCATCAAGATCAAAAGGCATATTGCTGCCTTCGCCCACTGCACGAAACGTAAGTTCTCTCTGTCTGCCTATTTCTCTCATCACAGACGGAATTTCTTCGTATGCGGTAAAATAAATTTCATAATTCCCATTACTGAAAAGCATTTTATCTGTTCCTCTCAGTTTAGATATATCTTTTATCAAGTCTTCTTTGGGAGTTTCATCGATAATGTTTTGTACAATGTTTTCTTCCTTTAAAAGAGGGAATTTCAGCGATAAATTTTTAAGATTAATGACTTGAGCAAGCGATTTTCTTTTCTCATAATAAGACTTCATCATATAGACTTTTCTGCGTAAGAATTCGCCGAGTTCTTCAATGTTTTCACTATCATCAAGTACTTTTACAGTAATAGGTTTGCCAATTCTTATTCTGATAGGATCTTCTCTGTCTTTCATCATTTCAGATGGAAGCATAATGGTTTGAAGATTTGGATGAAG
Organism: Chryseobacterium piscicola; assembly: GCF_900156685.1. Lineage (GTDB taxonomy): Bacteria > Bacteroidota > Bacteroidia > Flavobacteriales > Weeksellaceae > Chryseobacterium > Chryseobacterium piscicola. The sequence continues at coordinate 171,370 of NZ_FTOJ01000006.1, read as the reverse complement.
CTTGGCAACTTGATAGAAAACTCTGCTGTTCTTAGCGTGAAAATACATCGGTACTACAGGTACTTTAGCCATTTTGATGAGCTTAAGTGCCGGTGTTTCCCATTCTTTATCCAGAATTTCTCCATAAGGATTGTTTTTATTAGAAACCTCACCTGCAGGGAAGATTCCCACGCAACCTCCATTTTCAAGATGTTTTAAAGTGCCACGCATACCAGAAGAGCTATTGTAAGCATCTTTTCTTTTTTCAAACGGATTAACCGGAATTACATAAGGTTCCATCGGTTTGATTTTTTCTAAAAGAAAGTTTCCCATTACTTTAAAGTCTGGTCGTATTTCAGACAGTATTTTGCACATCAAAATCCCGTCTATTGCACCAAGGGGATGATTAGAAACCAATATAAAAGGTCCTGTTTTGGGTATTTTGGCAAGATCTTCTTCAAAAACGATGTAGCTTAAATTTCTTTCTTTTACAAAAGAATCGAAAAAATCTTTATCTGTTTTGTCTTTAAGTTTGTCATAAAGCTTGTTCACCTCATTTATTTTTGTGAGGCTCATTACAGCAGACGCTATAGGGTTTTTGAAAAAACCAAAACGTCCTAATCCGGAAGCTTTTATAAGATCATTTTTCGATATTAAACTCATGTTTTTTAGTCGCAATTAGTTTTATTGTGTTACCATCTGCAAAGTGTTTTTAGAGATTTGCTCCAAAAGCACGTTTTTTTGTTGGTAAAATTGATCGATGTTCTCTTTCTTTGCGTGTCTTACGGTAAATAAAGATACATTTTTGATCATTTCAGTTTTAAATTCTTTCTGCAATTCAGCATTCAAATCATCTGCTCTCCCGAATTTGTCTTCAAGACATAAAGCTAATGAAATTGCTGAATTTTGCATCAATGAAACCTTAATTTTGTATTTAGATAAAAATCCGAAAACCTGGCTCATGTGATCTTCTGCAATGAAAGAGAAGTCTCTTGTGGAGATTTTGAGCAAGGTTTGATTTTCTTTTAAAATGTAAGATTCTTCGTTTTGATTTTTATCGGAAAAACCAACTTTAGTTCCAGCTTCTGTAGGTTCTAAAAAAGATTTCACATAAAAAGGAATGTTTTTCTGCTGAAGTGGCTGTAATGTTTTTGGATGAATTACACTCGCTCCGTAATAGGCCATTTCTATTGCTTCTTCATAAGAGATATTGGAGAGCAACGTTACTTCGTTAAATTTCCTTGGATCTCCAGTCATTACACCTGGAACGTCTTTCCAAATAGTCATGGCATCAGCGTCTAAACAATAGGCGAAAATTGCCCCAGAATAATCTGATCCTTCTCTTCCCAACGTTACCGTAAAATTATTATCGTCTGAACCAATGAAGCCTTGTGTTACATAGCAAATTTCTTTGTTTAGATGAGAAATCAGTTCTTCAGTTTTCCCCCAATCCACCATACCTTCTCTGTAAGAATTGTCAGTCTGTATATAATCTCTGGCGTCTAGCCATTGGTTGGTAAACTGAATTTCGTTCAGATATTCACTTACTATTTTTGTAGAAATCATTTCGCCGCAACTTACAACCTGATCGTAGACGAAGTTGTAATTTGGTGATTTGTTTCTTCTCAGAAAAGAATCTATATCATCAAAAAAAAGATTGATTTCTGCAAAAACAGGATGGTTTTCAGGAAATAAACCTTCGGCAATCTCAGTGTGTTTTCGTTTTATCTTTTCAATTTCATTTTGGTAGTTGTCTTTTTTGAAGTAAAATTCTACAACTTTCTCCAACTCATTTGTTGTTTTCCCCATTGCAGAGATCACAAGCAGGCATTTAGAAAAGCCTTGGCTTTCCAATACTGCAGATACATTTTTTACACCTTCTGCATCTTTTACAGATGCACCACCAAACTTGAAAATTTTCATTAAATTGTTAAGAATAAAATTGTTATATAAAAATCATTCGGGTTTTTTTACGGAGGTCAAAATTATAAATTTACAACGATATATGAAAGGCTTGTCTTTGGATAGTAATTTTCATTTTTTTATTTAAAATTCACATAATCACTTCCTAAGATCTGTTTTTAGTGATTTTTTTAATTTAAATTTAATAAAATAAATTAGATTTCATTAGATTTACCTTGTTAAGGTATTGATATTCAAGTGATAACTAAAATATTGATATTTACTTTATATAGTCTTTAAATTTTACGATATTTGGCAAAACCGATTTATTAAAAAAAATTATGTCAGAGCAGTCATTACAGACATTAGGTGAGTTTCTTATAGATAAACAAGAGGATTTTCAGTATTCTACCGGAGAATTTTCTAGATTATTAAGTGCAATAAGGCTTGCTTCGAAAGTAGTAAACAGAGAAGTAAACAAAGCCGGGATTGTAGATATAACGGGCGCGGCAGGAAATCAAAATATTCAGGGGGAAGAGCAGCAAAAGCTAGACGTCATTGCCAATGATATTTTTATCACTGCACTCTCTCAAAGAGAAGTCGTTTGTGGAATTGCTTCTGAAGAAAACGACGATTTTATTGATATTAAATGCGGTGAAAACGGCCATTTAAGTAAATATGTTGTATTAATCGATCCTCTAGATGGTTCTTCAAATATTGATGTTAACGTTTCTGTAGGAACAATTTTTTCAATTTACAGAAGAGTTACAGAGCCAGGAACTCCAGTTCAGCTAGAAGATTTCTTGCAGAAAGGTATTAATCAAATTGCTGCAGGATATGTTATTTACGGTTCTTCAACGATGATTGTTTACACTACAGGAAACGGAGTAAATGGATTCACTTTAGATCCGTCATTAGGTACTTATTACCTTTCTCATCCCAATATGACGTTCCCAAAAACAGGAAAAATTTATTCCATAAACGAAGGTAATTACATTAAATTTCCTCAAGGAGTTAAAAATTACCTGAAATATTGCCAGATGGAAGAAGGAGACCGTCCTTATACATCAAGATATATTGGTTCATTAGTTGCAGATTTTCATAGAAATATGTTAAAAGGAGGTATTTATATCTATCCATCTTATGGCCAGTCTCCAAACGGAAAACTGAGATTGCTATACGAATGTAATCCAATGGCATTTTTGGCTGAGCAAGCCGGTGGTAAAGCTACAGATGGTTTCAGAAGAATCATGGAAGTGGAGCCTACAGAACTACACCAAAGAATCCCATTTTTTGCTGGAAGCATAGATATGGTAGAGAAAGCTGAAGAATTCATGCGAATTGACAGCGTGAAATAAATGAAAGCACAATATTTTAAATATTTACTAAAATTCAAACGCCCGGGAGGTACTTCTCGAGGCGTTTTGCTTGATAAAGAGACGTTTATTCTTGAAATTTCAGAAAACGAAAAAAAAGGAATAGGTGAGTGTGCAATTTTCAGAGGCTTGAGTTATGACGATAAACCAGAATATGAAGAAAAACTGAAATGGCTTTGTGAAAACATAAATGCTGATACTTTTCTTTTAAAAGAAGAATTAAAACAATTTCCGTCAATTTGGTTTGGTTATGAACAGGCTATTTTGAATTTAAAAAATGGTGAAAATTTATACTTTCCAAGTCAATTTACAGAAGGTAAATTTCCAATTCTTATTAATGGTTTGATTTGGATGGGCGATATTGGTTTTATGGAAGAGCAAATTCAGGATAAACTGTATAAAGGTTTTCAATGTATTAAACTTAAAATTGGTGTTGACTGGAAATCCGAATACGAAATTCTTCAAAAATTAAGATATAAATTCTCTAAAAATCAGCTTGAGCTTCGCGTAGATGCCAATGGAGGCTTTAAGAAAGATGAAGCCAAAATTATCTTACAACAACTTTCAGATTTAAATATTCATTCAATAGAACAGCCGATTAAAGCGGGATACTGGGAAGATATGGCTGAACTTTGTTCCGAGACTTCTACACCAATTGCTTTGGATGAAGAATTGATAGGAATTATTGAATTTTCTGAAAAAAAGAAGCTTTTAGAAAAGATAAAACCTCAATATATCATTTTAAAACCTGCTTTAGTAGGAGGTTTTTCAGGTTGTGATGAATGGATTTTTCTTGCAGAACAACAAAATATTCAATGGTGGATAACTTCTGCTTTAGAAAGTAATGTAGGATTGAATGCCATATCACAATATACTTACACAAAAAACAATACAATGCCACAAGGATTAGGCACTGGAGGGCTGTTTACTAATAATTTTGATACCCCACTTAGTCTTATAGGAGATCAACTTTATTTTAACAAAAAATAAATGTGGTTTTTAGATTACGTCTTCAATAAAAATAGTGCGTTTTAAGTAATCTAAAAAGAGGGTAATTTTTCTTTTCATCGTTTTCATTTTGAGTTGTGTTTAAGCATGTTAAATCAGCAAAATTCATGCCAATTTATCGAGAAGGTTATTTTATCTATATCACAACTAATGACCGATTTTATTGATATTTGTATTGAAGATATTGATTAGGAATTCTACTTATATTTTTTTTGTAAAAGTTTAATTATTACGTTTAAAAATTAATATCTATAGAAATATTCAACTCTCAATCTTATTGAAGGGTAAAATAGGTATAAATTTTTCAGATAATTTTTCCAAGATAAAGTTTATTAATCATTTCTATACTTTATACAATTACAGACTAAAATATCTTTTTTTTTAACACTTAAATTTTCCTAAATTTGCAAATTGTCGGTAAATACGATATTTTAAAGCGAATTTTAATGGAAGAAGAAAAAAAATCACTCAATTTTATTGAGCAAATTATCGAAGATGACTTGTTAAACGGCCTGAAGAATGATCAACTTCGTTTTCGTTTTCCACCTGAACCCAATGGTTATCTCCATATAGGTCATACGAAAGCAATCTGCATCAACTTTGGTTTGGGTGAAAAATACAATGCTCCTGTAAACCTACGTTTTGATGATACAAATCCTGAAAAAGAAGAGCAAGAGTATGTAGATTCTATCAAAAAAGACGTTGAATGGCTGGGTTTTACATGGGATAAAGAATTGTACGCATCCGATTATTTTCAGCAGCTTTACGATTGGGCAGTGCAGTTGATTAAAGAAGGAAAAGCTTACGTTGATGAGCAACCTTCTGAACTGATTACCGAGCAAAGAAAAAATCCCACAGAACCAGGTGTAGAATCTCCATATAGAAACCGTCCTACTCAAGAGTCTTTAGATTTATTCGAAAAGATGAAAAATGGTGAATTTGAGGAAGGGTCAATGTCACTTCGTGCGAAAATCGATATGGTTTCGCCGAATATGAATATGCGCGATCCTGTAATGTACAGAATTTTGAAAAGACCACATCATAGAACAGGAACGACTTGGAAGATCTATCCAATGTATGATTGGGCACACGGTGAGTCTGATTATTTAGAACAAATTTCTCACTCATTATGCTCATTAGAATTTGAAAATCATAGACCATTGTATAACTGGTATTTAGACCAAGTATACGAGGAAGGAAAAATTAAAAATAAGCAAAGAGAATTTGCAAGGATGAATGTCTCTTATATGATTACTTCTAAGAGAAAGCTGCAAAGACTTATTGCTGAAAATGCTGTTAACGGTTGGGATGATCCGAGGATGCCTACCATTTCAGGAATGCGTAGAAAGGGCTTTACGGCAAATGCTATTAAGAATTTTATTGATAGAGTAGGTGTTGCAAAAAGAGAAAACTTAATTGAAATTCAATTATTAGATTTTTGCGTTCGCGAAGATTTGAATAAAGTTGCAAAACGTGTAATGGCAGTTGTTGATCCTATCAAATTAGTGATAGAGAATTATCCTGAAGATCAAGAGGAATGGCTAGAAACCGAAAACAATAATGAACAGGAAAATGCCGGAACAAGAGAAATCCCGTTCTCAAAAGAATTGTATATTGAGCGCGAGGATTTTAAAGAGGAGGCTGGTAATAAGTTCTTTAGATTGAGATTAGGTGGAGAAGTCCGTTTAAAATCTGCTTATATCATTAAAGGTGAAAGAGTAGAAAAAGACGAAAATGGTGAGATTACTACCATTTATGCTACTTATGACGAAAAATCAAAGTCTGGCAGCGGAACGGAGCAAAGTTTAAGAAAAGTAAAAGGAACGATTCATTGGGTTTCTGCTAAACATGCGATTCCTGTAGAAATCAGAAATTACGAAAAGCTATTTACAGTAGAACAGCCTGATGCTGAGAAAGATGTGGATTTTTTAAATTTCATTAATCCAGAATCTGTTGCTATTATTCAAGGATTTGCTGAGCCGAGCTTGAAGGATGTTGCGGTAGGTGAACCGCTTCAGTTCCAAAGAATTGGCTATTTTACAAAAGATCAAGATTCTACAGATACAAATTTTGTATTCAACAGAACTGTGACCTTAAAAGACTCTTATAAGCCAGAGTAAAAATTTATTTATATCTTATAAATGAAACAGGGCTTATTTTTTTAAGTCCTGTTTTTTTTATTTTGAATATTTATTTTACAAGATCTTTTGGCATGTTTTCTTAGATTTTATTCTAATATTTGTGAAAAAAGATACAACCATTTGTTTTTAGAAAATGCATCAATTTAAAATTTAAAAAGTGAAACTAATTAATCTCTACACCAATTCATTTAAAGGGCTATCACGAGAAAGTTGGATGCTTGCTTTGGTTATGCTCATCAACCGTGCAGGTTCTATGGTACTCCCGTTTTTAGGAGTTTATATGACTGCACATCTCAATTTCAGTATAGAAAATACAGGAATTGTACTTAGTTTTTTCGGAATCGGTTCGGTAATTGGCTCATGGTTAGGTGGATTTATAACTGATAGAATTGGAGAGTATAAAGTACAGTACTTCAGTCTGTTATTAAGTGTTCCTTTATTTTGTTTAATTCCGCTTTTCAAAACAGAAATGGGCGTAGCTGCGATTATTTTGTTACAAAGTATCGTAAGCGATGCTTTTCGTCCTGCAAATTCAGTAGCAATTACGAAATACGCTAAACCAGAAAATATTACCAGAGCATTTTCATTAAACAGAATGGCAGTAAATTTAGGATTTTCTATAGGCCCAGCTCTAGGCGGTATCTTGTCGGCTATCTCTTATGAATTTTTGTTTTATTCCAACGCATTAGCTGCTTTATCGGCCGGTATTTTATACATTGTTTTCTTTCGAAAACGCAACAAATTGGCAAAACTTAAAGCTAGAAAAGTACAAGAAATTGTAGAGATTAAAAAAGAAAACTCCCCGTACCGTGATGGTAAATTTTTAATTTACTGTTTTTTATGTATGCTATTTGCCATTTGTTTTTTTCAGCTATTCAGTACATTAACTATTTTCTATAAAGATACAGCGAATCTAAGTCAGCAATATATCGGTTATCTTTTAGGTTACAGCGGATTTATTGTTGTTTTGCTCGAAATGGGTTTGGTGCAAATCGCAGAAAAACATTTAACTTCAGCACGAACTATGTTTTTAGGAACCTTTATTTGCGGACTTTCTTATGCAATGCTAGGTTTTGATTATAGTATTTTAACCTTAATCATTTCTATGACTTTATTATCTGTAGGAGAAATCTGGGCATTACCTTTTATGTCTACAATTACAGCTTTACGATCAGGGAAAAACAACAAAGGTGCTTACATGGGACTGAACGGGATTTCATTTTCAGTTGCGTTCATCGTAACACCTTATTTAGGAACTTTAATTGCCGAAAAATGGGGCTTCACCGTTTTGTGGATTGGAACCGGAATAGTAGCAACCCTTATTGCTATTGCATTTTACTTTACTGTTCCGTGGATGGTTAAAGACAATAAAGAAAGTTAGTGTAATTTTAATCTGCCAATAGAAAATTAACCTTCACAAAGATCAAAATTTTTGTGGAGGTTTTTTTTTATAAAATTTGTTTTCAGACCTAAAGTGTACAGTTTTTGCTTTTACTTGTTCAATGACAAAATTTTATCTTTTTTTCCTTTTTTTTTCCGGCTCATTTTTATTTTCTCAAAAACGGGATTCCGCCAACTTGATTTCAGAAGTGAAAATTGATGCGTATAAAAAACCAACTGCTTTCATTAATTCTACAAAATCAGTTTCGGTGATTTCAGAAAATTTGCTGAATCAAAATACACCGGAAAGAATGCTAGAGTCCATCAATCAAATTGCTGGGGCAAGAATGGAGGAAAGGTCGCCTGGAAGTTATAGGATTTCATTGCGGGGAAGCACTTTGAGGTCACCTTTTGGGGTTCGGAATGTGAAAGTGTATCTAGATGATTTTATTTTGTCTGATGCTTCCGGAAACACTTATTTCAATGTGATTTCTCCCGAATTGATTAATAGAATGGAAATTTACAAGGGGCCTGAAAGTGGAGATTACGGAGCAGTTACAGGCGGAACCATACTTCTAAAAACAAAAAATTCAGATAATTTATCAACCAATATATCCACCGGAAGCTATGGAACTTTCAATCAGAGTTTTGATTTTTCAGCACAGATGGGAAAACATTTTCTGGAAGTTTTTCAAAATTACTATCAATCAGATTCTTACCGTGAACAATCTAAAGTTCAGAGAAAACAGGTTTTCGTAAAAGATCATTTTCAATATTCAAGCAAGGGAATTTTAAAAGCGATGTTGATGTATTCTGATCTTGATTACCAAACTCCAGGTGGTTTAACTTTACAGCAGATGAATCTCAACAGAAAGCAGGCAAGACCGAAAACCGCAGCGCTTCCAAGTGCCTCAGAACAAGATGCAGGAATCAGAAATAAGATGATTTTTGCAGGACTTTCTCAAGAATATCAATTCAATACTAATTTCTCGCATTTTATCTTAGTTCAGGGTTCTTACGTAGATTTTGAAAATCCTTTTATCACCAATTTTGAAAACAGATTTGAAAAGAATTTTGCTGTAAGAACACACCTCAATTATGACAAAAATTGGGGTGAAATTTCTTTGGCTTACCGATTGGGTTTTGAAGGCGGAATTAATGATATTTTAATTAAAAATTACGATAATAATAAAGGTTTTGAAGGAAAACCACAAAATTTTGATCAACTGAAAAATACTTCAGGATTTTATTTTCTTTCGCAAAAACTAAATTTTAATGAAAAATTATTCTCCGATATTTCAATCAGTTTAAATTCAAATTCTTACGATTGGGAAAGGGTTTTTCCAAGAAAAGAGACGGGGAAAATTCAATTTAAAAATCAATGGCTACCGAATTTTGGCTTTACTTATCTTTTAGGAAAAGGTTTTTCGGCAAGAGGAAAAATAGGCAAAGGAAACTCTGCACCTACGAATGAAGAAATTCGCTCTTCAACGCAAGAATTTAATCAGAATTTAAGACCAGAATATGGCTGGAATAAGGAATTAGGATTAAGAAAACAATTTAGAAATTCTTTTTTTATAGAAGTAGGATATTTTGATTTCAGAATGAAAGAGGCAATTGTAAGAAGGCAAAATGACAATGGAGAAGAGTTTTTTGTAAACTCTGGAGAAACAGTTCAGAAAGGATTAGAGCTTCTTTTAGAATCTAAAAATTTTGATTTTGAAAATGATTTTTTCAGTAATTTCAAATTTAGATTTTCAGGAAGTTTTTACAATTTTAAATTTAAAAATTATCAACAAAATGGAAATGATTTCTCAGGAAATGATTTGACGGGAGTTCCTCAAACTACAATTAATTCTTTACTTAATTTTACTTTTTTCAAAAAATTAGAACTTGATTATTCTCACATTTATACTTCAAAAATTCCTTTAAATGATGCCAATTCTGTGTGGTCAGACATTAATTTAATAGGAAATATCAAATTCAAATTTCCTGTAAATTTTGAGAAAACGCGACTGAATTTATACCTCCAAATTCAGAATTTGTATAATGAAAATTACGTTTTAGGATTTGATACCAATGCTTTTGGAAGCCGATACTACAATCCCGCTGCGAAAAGAAACTTTATCTTGGGAATGAAGGTTGATTTTTAATTTTATCCTGGCAGATTGTTCTGTTTTCTCTTTGTGAAACTTATTTTGAAACAATATTTTTCACAATTCTTTCCGCATGAATTCTGGAGTTTTCTATAAACCACAGATGCGTGTCTTTGCCGCCACAAACAACCCCTGCGAGATACAAATTAGGAACATTGGTTTCCATTGTTTCAGGATTGTAAAAAGGATTTAAACAGTCGCCCTGCAGTGTAATTCCAGAGTTTTTCAGGAAATCAAAATCAGGAAGATACCCTGTCATGGCAAGAACAAAATCATTTTCAATTTCGGTGATATTTCCATTTTTATCTTTAAAAATGACTGAGTTTTCCTTTATTTCAATTAATTCAGAATTAAAATGAGCTTGTATACTTCCTTCAGAAATTCTGTTTTCAATATCCGGTTTTACCCAGTATTTTACATTAGACGATATTTCACTACTGCGAATAATCATCGTGACTTCTGCACCTTTTCTATAAGTCTCAAGTGCCGCATCAACTGAAGAATTACTAGAGCCTACAACTACAATTTTCTGTTGTGCAAAAGGATAAGGTTCTGTGTAATAATGTTTTACTTTAGGCAAATCTTCTCCCGTGATATTTAACCGATTCGGAATGTCATAAAATCCGGTGGAGATAATGATGTTTTTTGCGCAATATTTAGATTTTGAAGTTGTAATCTCAAAAAAATCTTCATTTTTAGAGACTTTTAAAGCTTTTTCATAAAGATTGATATTCAGCTTTTTCTGTCTTGCAATGCCCTGATAATATTCTAGTGCTTCTTGTCTTCCCGGTTTTGGAGCTGTTGTAATAAAAGGAATTTCTGAGATTTCAAGCTTACCTGCAGTTGAAAAAAACGTCATGTATAAAGGGTAGTTGTAAAGAGAATTCACAATAGTTCCCTTTTCTATAATTAAATAGTCTAGTTTGTTTTTTTTTGCTTCAAGAGCGCAATTCAAACCTATTGGCCCGGCTCCGATAATCAGAATATCTAAAATTTCCATGTCACGAAATTAAAGATTTTCAGAGAGGTATGTAAATTATATGTCACGGAATTTGCCTGTTTTCGGATTTTTGTTTGCACTATTTTAAGGTAATTTTGTTTGATTACATAAAAACAAAACAATAATTTGTGAATTTTTTTTTGTACTATTAATAAGTTGCCATCTATTCCTAAGGCGACTGGGTTTTGTAAACAATTGTGGGGTAATCTGAAATTGGAATTTTTTTGAAAAATAAATTTATAAAATCTCCGAAAGTTGTTTTGCTAAATTCCTTCTTGAAAACTGCTCAATACTTTGCTTGTTTTCAGCAATATTTCCGTTTTTCCAAAGCTCAAATTTATCTAGAATAAAATCTTCAATTTTTTTTGAATCATTGTAGCTAAAATGCTTTCCAGCTTTTGTTTCATCTAAAATTTTGGCAACATCGGCTTCGTTTGGTCCAAAAGAAATAATCTGTTTTCCGGTTGCCAAATACTCAAATATTTTACCCGGAATAATTCCTTTTGAAGAGTCATTAGGGAAATTGGTAATCAATAAAAGTGATGAGTTTGCCATTTCTTCTACAGCTTTATCGTGAGATACATAGCCAAGATTAAAGATGTGATTTTTTAAACCAGATTTTTCAATCTTATCTATAATCTTATCATCAATTCTTCCCACAAATTTTAAACAGAAATTCTCTGCAAAATCTGGATTGGCTTTTACTAAATAATCTAAGGCTTCCCAAAGGTTTTCAGGATTTCTTAGTTGTTCTAAAACACCAATGTAGCTTAACGTGAATTTCGTTTGATGGGTTGATTTTTTATGAGTTTGAGGAGAATCGGTTTCGTCAAAACCGTTTGTGATGCAAAACGCATTAGCTCCGTTTTTACAAAAATTTTCCGCATCAGTATAGCTTGTGGCCAAAGTAATATCGGCATTTTTGAAAACTTCAGTTTCAAGCTGACGGTGTTTTTTATCTGATTTTTTTGTGAGTTTTAAATGTTTATAGTAGGATATTTCCGTCCACGGATCGCGGAAATCTGCAATCCATTTCAGATCAGGAAATTTCTTTTTTAAATTTAAACCAATTAAATGCATAGAGTGGGGCGGTCCTGAAGTGACAATAGTATCAATCTGATTGATTTTCAAGTACTTTTCAAGAAAATGAGTCGAAGGTTTTACCCAAAAAACTCTTGCATCAGGAATGAAAAAATTCCCTCGTACCCAAATTGAAAGTTTAGATTTCCAGCTTTGGTTATTACCAACATCAAACTGCCCAGCTTTGAATTTTTTGTTGCTCTTGTTGAGCTTCTCAGCGAGTTGATAAGGTTCCCAAATCTTTGTTTTTACAATTTCTAAATCTTTAGGAATATCTTTTATCAAACTCTCATCCAGCAAAGGATAGCTTGGGTTTTCTGGAGTGTAAATAATTGGTTTCCAGCCAAACTCTGGTAGATATTTTGCAAATTTCAACCATCGCTGAACGCCAGGACCTCCTGCGGGCGGCCAATAGTAAGTGATGATAAGGATTTTTTTTAATTCCATACTAAATTTTGCATACTGTCTTTGCGAAAAATGAAGCCATCTTATGAACACTTTTTATGAATTAAACAGATGGCTTCGTTGTATTTCCTAGCAATTACGTTAATCTATACTTATAGTTTTGTGATCTTTTCTACGCGAAACAAAATAAATTCCTGCGCCACTCAGCAAAATAAATAAGGCGAAACAAACCAATGAAATCCATTTTCCGGTTTCTATTACTTGGGGTTCAAAAACCATTTTAATATTGTGAGTTCCTGCCGGAACATGAACTGCACGAAGCAAATAATCAGCTTTTACATAATCTACTTCTTTTCCGTCAACCGAAATTTTCCATCCATGGGGATAGTAGATTTCAGAGAAAACAGCTAACTGAGGAGTCTTTGAATTTGATTTAAATTCTAACTCATTCGGTTCATATTTCGTTAAATTAATTGTTGCGGAAGAATCTGCCTGAAGATTTTTTCCTTCAAAATACTTCTTATCTTCTACATTGATTACTGCTGTTTTCTTACTGTCGATTGTTCCTAGTGAAGCAATTTCTTCGTTTGGATTATTGACGAATTTTAGGTCACTTACAAACCATGCGTTTCCGTTAGCATTAGGATTAGGAACAACTTGCGGCTGAGCTGCACTCCCGAAAATCATGTATTTTGTGTTCAGCAAATTCAATATTTTTGGAGTTTTTATACTGTCCGCTTTTACGATGTATTCATTCAGTAAATCATCATATCTTCTTAGTTTTACAGCGTGATATCCACCAATAGATGGCCTGAAATAGGAAGTGTTGGTTTCCCCAGTAGTTCCTAAAACCTGATTATAAACTCTGTAATGATTTTTGTCTTTTTGAGCAATAGTTTCCAATGTTTTGTTGACCGGAATGCTTACTAAAATAGACTGCAAATTAGGATTGTCTCCTACTTTTTCCTGCAAATAATCTGTACCTTCTGTTTGGAAAGGGTTTTCAGCAAAGATTTCGTCTACATAGTTTTTATCATTCAAATAATTTCTGTTGACGCTCCATAAATCAAATAAGCTTACTGCTCCGATGATTACAAGTGCTATATTCTGATTGATTTTCTGCTTTAAACCTAAAAATAAAACTGTTGCTGTGATTCCTACATAAATTAACGCTTTGAAGGCATCAATTCTGAATAATTTTAGTCTGTCTTCGATGATTACATCTAAAATATAATTGGGAATTTGTTTTTCAAAATCATTTGTGAAGCCAAGAAGAGATTTGCCAAAAAGAAGCAGAATTAAAGTTAAACCCAAAGTTCCTCCACTTACATAAATCAGTATTTTCTTTTTATATTCTTCTGATAATTTTGAATCTGTGAAAAATTGGTACAAGCCGATAATCGCAATAAGTGGGAAAAGTAATTCTACGACGACCAAAATCGACGATGGCGCTCTGAATTTGCTATAAAATGGTACATAATCTATGAAAAAATCAGACAATGGCATAAAGTTGCTTCCCCAAGCTAGTAAAATAGTTAAAATAGTAGCTCCCAAAATCCAGTAGCGGTATTTTTTTGGCGCAAAAAAGAATCCTAAAACAGCAAGAAAACAAACAACTGCACCTTGATACGCAGGTCCCGAAGTTCCCGGCTGATCTCCCCAATACGGTGATGTTTGGCTTGCAATACTTTGCACACCCTGCTCGATTTGGTTTTCGTCATTGGTTTGTGTAGCCAAAGATTCCCTCAATTTATTTTCATAAGAATCTGAAAACTCTTCTTGGCTACCGCCTCCCATCAATTTAGGAATGAAAAGATTCAGTGTTTCAAGCTTTCCGTAGCTCCAATTGAGGATGCTTGGCTTATCCATTCCGGTATTTCCGGCGGTGTGATTTTCGTTATTTAAAATTTGTTTTCCTCTTACGGTTTCTTTGATGTACTCAGAATTTGCCATTATTCGTTGAGAATTCATCCCTACACCAATAGCCAAAGAAAAAGCGATAATTCCTGATGAAATGAAGAAATGTTTCATCGGTATTTTCTTCAAAATCGCTCTTACGAGTTCCGAAATAAATAAAAACCCAAGGCCTAAAAACAGGTAATAGGTCATCTGTGGATGGTTTGCCGCTACCTGCAACCCGAAGAAAAGGGTAGTGATGATAAATCCGAGGATGTATTTTTTTCGGATATAGACCAATAAAATTCCGGCTAAAAGTGGTGCGAAATATTCAATGGTATTCACTTTTCCGTTGTGTCCTGCTGCAATAATAATGTAGAAATAAGTGGAAAGCCCAAAAAATGTGGCTCCGAGAAGCGCATATTTCCAGTTTCTTACGGCCACCATCCCCAAAAGGAAAAATCCTGAAAACAAAAGGAAAATATAGTTCACAGGTCTTGGCAGAATATTCAGATAACTGTCTACTTTTTTAATTATATCGCCTTCAAAACGGCTTCCCATTTGATAAGTAGGCATTCCGCCAAACATAGAATCACTCCAATAGGTTTCTTTATTGTTGCTATCTCTGTAATCGATGAGTTCTTTTGCACCCCCACGATACTGAACAATATCATGTTGGAAAAGCTGTTTTCCGGTAAGTACCGGTGTAGAATATAAAAATGCTAAAACTAAGAATGCAACTATTGAAATTGCAATGTAGACTAAGTTTTTATTTTTTGCCATATAGAGGGTTATTATCTTAAATTTTGGATGAAACGATTATCTTTTATCTTCTTTCACTTCTTCGTAGTCTACCGTTTCTGCATCCCACTTCACTTTTTTCTCAATATTTGCTTTTTTTGTTTCCTCTTTTGGTGTATTTTGCTGTGGCCTGAATCCGGTATATTTATAAAATTTATTGAAGAAAATTCTCTTCAGAATATTCCAGACGAAAAATAATACAATAGTGATGAGAATAAACTCAAAAATGTGCTTAAACATAATTATTTTTGATTTTAAAGCGTTGCTAGAGTTTAAACTACCAACGCTTATTGCAAATTTTTAAATCTTAAAATTACTTAGCAGAAGGATTCACCATCACAGTAGAATTAGACACACTCTTCATTGATTGTGATTCTTTTGCATTGGCAATTGTTTCTACCTGTGTGGTTTTTACGCTGATGTTTTGATGGGTAATCCAGCCTGTATTTTGGTCAAATTTTATTGTTCCATCTTGAGAAAGTTCACTGCTTAAGCTATGAGTCATATCACCTTGTTTCTGCTTATCGGTTTTCTTAGGAATTCCACCGGTTACAGATATTTCAGCAATACCATTTCCTACGCTTTTCAGCTGATAGTTGGAGGTTACTTTTACCTTTCCAGCATCATCTGCACTTTCGCTTAAAGTCCATTTTCCACCAATTTTCGCTCCATTTTTAGGTAATACGCTTAGGTTTTTCTCGAATTGATCTTTCAGAACTTTTTCATTAAAAGTTTGTTTTAAACTTCCAAGAACACCATTTGCTTGTGCTTTTTCTTTTACGATTTTTGCAACAACGTCAGAAATTTTTTTGTAAACAACATCAAATCCGGTAATAGAAATCACTTTTCCGTGGTCGTCCATTTTCATTTGAAGCTTGTTTCCTACCAAGGCTTTGTTGATACTCCAAACCATTGTCATTTGATCGTCTTTTGGAGCTGGAGAATTGGTGTCTATAGTAACGGTTTTTCCCTGAGAATTTTGTGAGCTTCTTTTTGAAATTAAATTGATGGTAATGTCATAAACATTTCCTTTAATATCATCTACCTTGAAAGTCATTTCATCAGTAGATTCACTCGTTCCTGAAATTGTTTTCCCACTAGGATCAGTCATCGTTCTGATGTCTCTCTGATATGTTGTGAGCGGATATGTTTCTCCTTTTTTAAGCTTAAAAGTTTGCTTGTATACTCCTAAAGAATCTTTAATTGCGGGGTTGGCTTCTACTTTTTTTATAGAATCTGCAGGCACTTCCACCGTTATCGTTTTCCCTGTTTTCGGATCTACTTTTGTGATGGTTGCGGTTTCCTTTTTGCAAGATACCAATGCGATTGATAGTAATGCAAATGCTGCTATATTTTTCATGAATTATATTTAAATGTTTGTTTTAATCAATTTCTGTCTTACGGCTTCATACAAAATTGCACCACAGGCTACAGAAACGTTGAGTGACTGAGTTTTTCCTTCAATAGGTAATTTTATTTTTTCGTCTGAATGATGCATTACTTCTTTAGAAATTCCGGTTTCTTCATTTCCCATAACAACGGCGCATGGCTCTGTAAAATCTACATCATAGATGAGTTTCTGGGCTTTCTCAGTAGCTGCAAAAACAGAAATTCCACTTTGTTGAAGAAAATCTACAACATGTCCCAGATTGGGTTCTTTACAGATTTTAATATTATAAAGTGCTCCTGCTGAAGTTTTTATAGCATCAGAGTTCACTGGTGCTCCGCCTTTTTCGGGAATCACAATCGCGTCAATTCCAACACATTCTGCAGTTCTGCAAATCGCTCCGAAGTTTCTTACGTCTGTTAATCTGTCTAGAATTAAGATAAAAGGTGTTTTTCCTTGTTCAAATAATTCGGGTACAATATTTTCAATTCTGTGAAAAGGAACATCCGAAATAAAAGCCACCACACCTTGATGGTTTTTTCTTGTAAAACGGTTTAGTTTTTCTACCGGAACATAGTTGGGACGGATTTTATTTTTTGCTAAAGCAACTTTCAGTTCCGCATAAATTTCTCCTTGCAAAGCATTTTGCACAAATATTTTGTCTATTGTTTTTCCGGCTTCTAAAGCTTCCAATACGGGTCGCAGCCCGAAAATAAAATCGTCGTTCATATTTCTGTTGTTTAAAGTTTAAGGTTTAATATTAGAAGTCAGTGTTTTCTAACTTATTTAAATTTAGCTCCTTTCACTTCAGTATTTTTTTTATAATTAATAAGTGAGCTTATTTTTTGGCTCAATATTGCTGTTTTTTCTTTTAAATTTTCAAATTTTTCTTCATCAATAAAATAAAAATCAAAATGATGTAAAATTGTGATCTTGTTTCATTGTAAAATTCTTAGGCAATCAATAAAAAATTAATTTACTTTTTGGTTCTGTTATCTTCAAAGCCTACAGAATGGAAATGGAAGAATTATCTATCTGTTTGATTAATCTAAAATTATTTTTAAGATTAGTTATTTCGGTAATTTTAAAAATAGAATTACACAAAATCTGGAATACTTTTCAAATATATAAATCCACAAATCTGTTTTTTTGGCTTATTTCTAAATCTAAAAAATGCAACTCAAAACCAATCAGTATTTTTCTCCCAAAATTGCCCTCTTCTGAGCCATGGCATATCCATAATGCAGAGATTCATGCATATTATTGAAAATAATGGCATCTTGAATGTTTTTTAAATCTATGCCGAAACTTGTAGTGTACGGCGTATAATCTGCAAACAAATCGGCATCAAAATCTTTCATCAGGATCTTTGAGGTTTCTGTTAATAAAAATTCAAGATCTTCAACCTCAGATTTTTGCACGTTCAAATTAGGAAGTGTACCTTTTTTGTAAGTCTCTACCCAATATTTGTCTATTCTGAACGGGCTTCCGCTCAGATAATAGTGTAAAAGCTGCTGAGTTGCGACGGTGTGAGCAATATTCCAATACAAATTATTGTTGAAACCATCCGGGATATGAAGAAGATCTTCGTGCGAAGTTTCTTGCAATATTTGGAGAAGGTTTTTTCTCACTTGTCTGTGTGCCTGAAAATGATAATTCATCGTACAGAATTTTTTAATCTTCAAAAATAGTTTAATAAAGTGGAAGAGACAATTTAAAGCCTGGTTTTAAGTTTTTTTAATACTAATTATATTTTAGATTTAACAAACTTTAACTCAATAATGGCATTTGTTATGTTGGCAAATGGAAGTATTTATCAGAAATTTACCAATTATTTAATATTATTATGCCAGATACATTTCAAGCAGAAGACATCCGTCAGCTTACCGAAAAAGTGAAAGAGCAAAATTATTTTTTCACACTTCTCAGACAAGAGATTAATAAAGTAATTATTGGCCAGCAATATATGGTAGATCGCCTTTTGGTGGGGCTTTTGGGTAACGGGCATGTTCTGCTTGAAGGTGTGCCAGGTTTGGCAAAAACTTTGGCGATAAAAACTTTGGCAGATGCAGTTGATGGACAGTTTTCAAGAATTCAGTTTACACCGGATCTTTTGCCTGCTGATGTGGTAGGAACAATGATTTATAATATCAAAGAAAATGATTTTTCTATAAAAAGAGGGCCTGTTTTTGCTAATTTCGTTTTGGCTGATGAGATTAACCGTGCGCCGGCAAAAGTACAATCTGCATTGCTCGAGGTGATGCAAGAAAAACAAGTAACGATAGGTGATGAGACGATGAAGCTTCCCAAGCCTTTCTTGGTTTTAGCAACACAAAACCCAATCGATCAGGAAGGTACTTATCTTTTACCGGAAGCACAAAGCGACCGTTTTATGCTTAAATGCACTATTAGCTATCCTGAATTTGAAGACGAAAGAGCTGTAATGAGAATGGTATCCACGTCACAAACACAAGAGGTGAAGCAAGTGATTTCACTACAAAACATTGTAGACGCAAAAGAAATTGTTAATAAAATTTATCTCGACGAAAAGATTGAAAAATATATTCTTGATATGGTTTTTGCTACTCGTTTTCCAGAAAAATACGGACTTGCAGAACTTAAAAATTATATAAGCTTTGGAGCTTCGCCAAGGGCTTCAATTAATCTTGCAATAGCTTCACGTGCTTATGCATTTCTAAAAGGAAGAGCATTTGTAATTCCTGAAGATGTGAAATCTTTAGCGCAAGATGTTTTGAGACATAGAATTGGATTAACATTTGAGGCTGAAGCAGAAGAAATTACTTCCGAAGAAATTGTGAGCAGAATTTTAGCTAAAATTCAAGCACCGTAAATGAGTTAACAATTTAATAATTCAATAGTTTATCAGTTTAAAGGTGTACTTATTGTAAGTTTATTATTTCACTATCACATAGATTTTATGCAAATAAAAGATATCGTTAAAAAAGTAAAACAAATAGAAATCCGTACCAGAAGGAAAACGGAATCTTCTCTTATGGGACAGTATCATTCAGCGTTCAAAGGTCAGGGGATGACTTTCTCTGAGGTTCGACCATACCAGTTTGGGGATGAAATTCGGAGAATAGATTGGAATAAAACAGCCCGTTTTCGTGAGCCATTTGTAAAGGTTATGGAAGAGGAGCGTGAGCTTACAATGATGATTTTGGTAGATATATCAGCATCAATGAACTACGGAACCCAAAATCAGTTAAAAAGAGAGTATGTTGCGGAAATTGCCGCTAGCCTAGGTTTTTCAGCTGCAGGAAATAACGATAAAGTGGGATTGATTCTTTTTGCAGATAAAGTTTATAAAGTAATTCCACCACAAAAAGGAAGAAAGCATGTTTTGTCGATAATCAGCAGTATTCTTACAGCAAATTATGTTCAGGCACAATCTAAAATTGATTATGCTCTGCACTACATGATGGGAATTTTTAAAAGGAAGTCGCTGGTTTTTCTTCTTTCTGATTTTAATGACGATTACGATGCAAAGATATTGGCAGTAGCCTCAAAAAAACATCAGGTTTTAGGAATTCGTATTTATGACGAAAAAGATGATGAAATACCCGATGTGGGTTACACTTTATTTTACGATGCCGAAACCGGAAATGAAATTTACGCCAACACTTCCAACGCAAGATGGCGTTATACTTTTGCAGAAGCTCAAAAACAGAAACTGAAAAAATTAGAAGAAGATTTCGCCGATTCTTCAGCCGGATTTATGAATATAGGAAGCGGAACCGAATATTCGAAAATGCTTTATCAGTACTTTCAGAAGAAATAATTTAATGAAATTTAAAAATTTAAAATTCAATTGAAAAAAACACTTTTCATAATATCAATACTCATTTCATCACTGTATTTTTCGCAGATGATTACCTCCAACTTGCAAAAAAACATGCTGGCGTTGGGAGAAACCAATAAGTTAACCATTAGGATAAAATACCTGAACCAACAAAAAGTTAATGCCGCTCCGGAAAACGAGCTTTTGCCCTTTCATTTTGAAGAAATTAAAGACAGCATTGGCACAGGAGAAGATTTTTATGAAAGAAAAATAGAATTTGCAGTTTTTGAAGAAGGAAAATTTACTATTCCTGAGCTTGAATTTAAAGCTGGTGATCAGCTATTGAAAACTCAGGCTTATGAAATAGAAGTTGTAAATACGGCTAAAAAAGAAGATGTCATCAACGACATTATGAACAATAAAGAACTGAAGTTGGGAGCTTCAGATTATTGGGAGCTTTACAAGTTTTATATTCTCGCTGTTTTGGCAATAATCGCTCTATTCATCGCAATTATTATCATTTTAAAATACGGAAGAAGACCCAAATCTTCCCCAAAAATTACAACCAATCTTACTTTGAAAGAATTGGAAGGTTTGAAAAAGAAAAAATACATCGAAAACGGAGATTTTAGATCGTTTTATGTTGAGTTAATAGATATTTCAAGAAGATTTATCACCACTCAATATCATTTGCCGGCAGAAGTTTTGTTGACCGATGATTTGATTGATGCAATGAAAAAAAACAATACCATCTCCTCTGAAAGCGAAAAAATTGTAGAAGAAGTCTTCCTGAGAGGGGATTTGGTGAAGTTTGCCAAAACATTTCCAGATCAGCAAACGATGGAAAACGATTTTTCAGTTATAAAAAAAGTAGTGGAAAGGTCTACAAAGGATATTGAATTTGAAAACCTGAGAAAAGATGCATAATCTGGAATTTTACAGTCCGTGGTTTTTACTCTTATTTCTTGTGTTTTTGCCACTTTTAATTTTAGATATCAAGAAGAAGAAAAAAAGAAAAGGTATCCCAGTTCCTTCCATCAAAAATATGGGAGAAAGCAAAGGAATAAAAGCGGTACTTTTTCTTTTTAAAATATCAAAATATTTTATTCTAAGCTGTCTATTTATTGCTATTTCAAGACCGAGAAGTTTTACCATTAGCCAAGATCAAGATGAAACGAAAGGTATTGATATTATGCTTGCAGTAGATGTATCTTATAGTATGCTGGCACAAGATTTTGAGCCTGACAGACTTTCGGTTTTACAAAGAATTGCAGTTGATTTTGTTAGCAAAAGACCTAATGATAGAATTGGTTTGGTAACCTATAAAAGCCAAGCATTCCCAAAAATACCGTTAACGTTTGATCACGATGCTGTAATTCACGAAATTCAAAACATCAACCAGAGTGAAATGGAGGACGGAACAGCGGTGGGAGAAGGTCTGGCAGTGGCTGTAAACCATCTTCGTACAAGTAAAGCAAAAAGCAAAGTTGTTATTTTAATGACAGATGGCGAAAGCAATATGATTAATGCTATACCAGAATTATTGGCTGCTCAACTGGCTAAATCTAATAATATTAAAGTTTATTGTGTTGGAATAGGAACCGAAGGATATGCTTTAATGCCCGTAAATAGAGATGAATTTGGGCTTATTTATAGAGAAATGCCAGTAAACATTGATGAAGAAACGCTAAAAGAAATAGCGAAAATTACAGGCGGAAAATATTATCGCGCAACTTCTGGCGACAAGTTGGAAGAGGTTTATAATGAAATTAATCAACTTGAAAAATCAAATATCAATTCTTCTCGAACGTACCACTATGAAGAACATTTCAGGCTTTTTTTGTGGATTGCACTTGGGATTTTACTGTTTGATGCCTTTTTGAGATGGGTTTTATATAAATTTTTGAATTGATGAATTGGGATCTAGGGAATTATTGGTACTTATTTTTGCTGCTGCTCTTGCCGTTGCTTGCTTTCATTATGCTTCGTTTTTTAAGATGGAAAAAAGCCAGAAAAGCCATTTTTGCAGAGTCGAAATTTCAAGAAATTTTGTTCGAAAAACCATCGTCTTTCGTTAGATTTTTTCCATTTTTATATTTGTTTGCAGTTTTGTTTTTAATTTTTTCAATTATTGATCTTTTGAGCGGCTCAGAAATGGTAAAGTCTAAACAAAAGATGAATAATGTGATTTTTTTATTGGATATTTCAAATTCTATGAATGCGGAAGATGTGCAACCAAGTCGTTTAACTCAAGAAAAAAATCTCATCATCAATACTTTGTCTAAAATGAAAAACGACAAAGTAGGGATTGTTATATTTTCAGGAAATGCAGTTTCTGTAATGCCTCTCACCACAGATTATAGTGCTGCTGAAACGTATCTTGCTGCTTTGGAGACCACAGATATGCGTTGGCAAGGAACAGATTTTTTAATTGCTATAGAAAGGGCTGTGGAAAAGTTTCAGAATGTAGCAAAAGGTTCCAGAAAAGTTGTTTTAATAAGTGATGGTGAAGATAATGAAGGACACGATAATGCAGCTGTGAGATTAGCAAACAAAGAAGGAATTACAATTACAACAGTAGGTGTGGGTACAGAAGAAGGAGCGCCAGTGCCCATCTATGAAAACGGTCAGCTGATGGGGTATAAAATTGATGGGAATGGGCAAATGGTTATCAGCAAAAGACAAACCCAAGCATTGGTTAGTATGGCACAGGCTACTAATGGAAGCTATATCGATGGGAATTCTATAAAAGATGCACCCAATCTTATTGTTGCCGATTTAAATAAAAAAGAAGGGACTTCGAATACACTTGTGAAATCTCAAAATGCCAACCACTATTATCAATATTTCTTAGGAATTTCTATCTTTTTGTTTATAATCATTTTTTTATTCAACCCTAAGAGAGATTTTACGATATAAAATTTTGATTTATTTAATTTTCTATCCATACTTTAACCGAATTTTAACAAATAAGACACTGTTTATTAACATATAAACGAATAATTTTGCATAAGATGAATACTAAAATATTCTTTTTGTCGTTTTTGTTTGTTGTCTTGGGCCAAAACTTTGTTTTGGGACAAGATAGTTATCGTATGTTAGTTTACGAGGGCAATAAAAAGTTTAAGGCTAAAGACTACGACGGAGCTACATCAAAGTTTGCAGAAAGCGTAAAGGAAAAGGATGATGATTTTGCAGCTCATTACAATTTAGGAAATGCACTCTATAAGAAAGAAAAATATGAGGACGCAAAATCAGAATTTAAAAAGGCTGAAAAATTGGCACAATCAGTAGAAGATAAAGCAGCTGCACTTCATAATCTTGGAAATACTTATATGAAATTGGAAGATGCAGAGAAAGCTTCAGAAACCTACAAAAGTGCATTAAAACAAAATCCCTACAGTGAGCATACACGCAAAAACTTTGAAATTGCAAAGCTTAAACTGAAAAAAGACAAAAGGGACAGCGAACAAGATTCCAGCTCTGGGAAATCGGGAGGAGGAGACGATAAAAATAAAGGAAAAGACGGAGAAACCAAAGACAAAAATCAAAGTCAGGGGAAAGGGCAGCAAAATAATGGCGTGGGTAAAAATCCGGAAGATGCAAAAGAAGGAAATGAAGAAGGAAAACTTTCTAAGCAAGACGAAAAACGATTATTAGAACATATTGGCAATAGTGAAAAACAAACTGCCAGAAGAATTTTAAATGACAATGCTTCTTCGATGCCAGAAAGCAACGAGAAAGATTGGTGATGAAAGAAAAAATAAATTACATATTGATATTATTTGCCTCCATAGCCACCTATGGCCAGGTAAATCTGTCTTTGAAACCCGATAAAATAGATTATGAAAGCGGGGAGGTGATTAACTTGACCATTATTCTCGAGCTAAACGGAGATGAATTGGTTCAGCAAAGCCGTCTTCAGTTACCCGATCTTTCAAAATTTAATATGGTGGGAAGCGCATCTTTTAAAGATGGCGTGTTGCTCCCCGAAAGCAATACTTCACTTTCACAATCTATTACAAGAATTGCCCTTGAACCAAAGCAAAAAGGGAAAATAAAAATAGGTTCTGTGTTGGTAACTGTAAATAACAAGATTTATAAAACTGAACCTTTCGATATTTTTATAAAGGACGTAGAGAAAAAAGTTCCTACAAAATCTACTGCTTCCAACGAAGTCTATCTGAATATGGATATTGAAAATCGGGATGTCTATGAATACCAACCCACTATAGCAATTTTGAGAGGCTATTCTAGAAATATTGATAATCTTCGAAAAGTAAAAAATATCAATCTTCCAGAACAAGATAGATTGGATGTACATACAGTAAACTTCAATAAATCTGAGATAGATCCATCGGGCATTTCAAATATGCCAACTCAGGTTCTAGCCGTTTTTATGGTTTTTCCGAATGAGGCAGGTTATGTAGAAGTACCATCTGTTTCCGCATCAGTAAGTACCTATTCTAACAACAGTAAAATTGTTTCAAACAAGGTAAAACTAAACGTGAAAAAGCTTCCTGAAGATGCACCAGAAGGATTCAAAAATGCAGTTGGGAAATTTAAAATAGATGTATATACAACCACTAACGAAAAAATTGAGGCCAAAAAACCAGTAAACATTACTGTGAAAATCTCAGGTGAAGGAAATATGACAACCATGCACCTTCCCGAAATCGAAAAATCTGAAGATTACGAAATTTTTGCGCCTAAAATTGTTAATACTATTTTGCCTGGAAATACTGGTTTAAAAGGTGACATCTTTGCAAATTACGTTATTATTCCAAATAAAGCAGGAATTTTGAATGTGAAAACGGAAGATTTCTCCTTCTTTGATCCTGAAAATGGTAAATATGTAAATCTTGGTCCTCAATCATTATCTTTAAATTCTCTTACAGAAGAGCAGCTTAACGCAAGCATGACCACCGTAGAAAAGATGAATGATTACACCAATGATTTCCTAGAAACTGTTGATAGTCCTGTTTTGAAAACAACAGCATTTAAAGTAAAAGAAAAAAGAAAATTCCATTGGAATACATTAATGATCAATATTGCTATTCTTATTAGTTTAATTATTATCTTCTTATTATTCAGAAAATGGCAAAAAAACAAACGTCTGCTAATAGAAGCTACACGCTCAAAATCATTGGGTTCGGTAGCAGAAACTGAAGCGCAAATAAGAGAAACCTTGAAAACAGATATATCAGATTATTTCTCCTATTTGAATAATTTGAGACAAGAAGAAAATTTTGATTCATTTTTTGCAACAATTTCTGAGATGGATGCGGAAGTACGCAGCGAATACTTTAACGGTGCAACTGGTAGTTTCAGCAGTTTTATTGAGAATTACAAAGGTAGAGCTGTTGCCGAAGAATACGAAGCATTGCAACAAAGAATTCAAATTGAAAAATATTCTCCCGTACGTTCTGCTCAATCTCTTAATGACTTATATAACGATATAGTTAAATTGTACCCCAGAATTAGCAAATAATCATTTTTTATTCATAATTTTGCGAAATTATTAAAAAACGATTATGAATGAAATTTTTGAAGGTTTTTCGTTAAAGGAAACAATCACTTGTTTTATGGTTCTTTTTGCGGTAATTGATATTTTGGGATCAATCCCCATTATTGTAAGTTTAAAGCAGAAATTTGGTCATATAGACTCTAAAAAAGCTTCACTTACTGCGGGGATTATCATGATTCTATTTCTTTTTGTAGGAAATAAGATGTTGAAATTCATGGGAGTAGATATCAATTCATTTGCTGTTGCCGGTGCTTTTGTTATCTTTATTATCGCCCTTGAAATGATTTTAGGTATAGAAATAAATAAAACTACTGAGGCAAGAGCTGCGTCTATTGTGCCTATCGCTTTTCCTTTGGTAGCAGGAGCCGGAACGTTAACCACTACCTTGTCTTTACGAGCAGAATTTCATGATATTAACATTATTTTAGGAATAGTTCTCAATACAATTTTCGTATATTTGGTGCTGAAATCTGCACCGTGGCTAGAAAGAAAAATGGGAGAGGCAACACTCTCGATTTTACAGAAGGTTTTCGGAATTATATTGCTTGCGATTTCAATTAAACTGTTCACTGCCAACTTTACCCAGTTGGTACAAAACTATATTCATTTTTAGATTATGCGAAAGTTTTATAAAGTATTTTTAGTGGTTTTTATCGTATTTGTAGCGATTAATGTATATGCAATTAATTGGAATTTAGATCTTATGGAAGAAGATAATTCTAAACAAGTATTCTCTATTATTGCCGCTCTTTTGGGCATAGCTTTGCTTTTTGTGATGAATACCTGGAGTAAAATCGGGGTCAAAAAATAATTTGAATTTTTATTCAAATCTCAAAGCCTTTTTTTCGAAAAAGGCTTTTTTTATACTTTATTTTCAACATAGAAATATGCTTAAAAAAATCTTCAGCTTTTTGCTTAGCAACTTAACGGGTTGATTTTAAAATTAAGATTTATAAACAAGATTTTTCAGTATTGCTTCAGATTTAAGTTCGGTTTCCCGCCATTCTTTTTTTGGATCGCTTTCTGTTGTTATTCCGCCGCCAACAAATGCATGGATAGCATTTTTGTAAAGCTTTGCGCAACGAAGATTCACGAAAAAGTAAACGAAATTATCGGTTTCAATTTTTATATATCCTGCATACAATTCTCGCGGAAATTTTTCAAATTCTTTAATTTTTTCTTTACAAAAATCTTTAGGAATTCCACAGACGGCTGGTGTTGGATGAAGTTCTTTAATGATTGAATCAAGATATTCAGGTTTTATTTTAAGCTTAAAATCTGTCTTTAGATGTTTGATGTTTCCTGAAATATGGTCGTAAGTTTCAGACTCCTGAATTTCTGATTCTGTTTTGTATTTTTCTAAAATATTTCTGATGTATTTTGAAACGGGTTTCTGTTCTTCAATTTCTTTATCTGTCCAGCTTTCAGAAACAGGAATGGTTCCCGCTAAGCTCATCGTTTCAAAAGTGTGAGTATCTTTATTGTATTTACCTAGAACCTCAGAAAATGCACCCATCCAGGCATTATTTCCTTTAATGAAAATGTACCGAAATGCGTTGGGATAAGATTTACACAAATTATTAAAGCTTTCTTTTAAATCTATTTCATTAAAATCTTTAAAAATTTTTCTTCTAGAAAGTACCAATTTGGGAAGTTGATTTTCTTTGATGATCTCAATAATTTGCTTAATTTTTTCTAAATATTCTTCATGAGTTTCCTCAAAAAAATTGGTTTGGTCTTCCATTAATAATTTGTTGGAAAACGTGTCTGGGATACCATTTACTTCAATGCTTTTTCCATAGAAATAGATACTCTCAGCTTGATCAAAAGAGTTGAAATTCACTGCTTTTTTATCTGAATTTTCGTCTGTAGAGTAAAGTGTTTCGAGAAAGGGAAATTTGAAATAAATCATAATATTGAAGCATTTTGAAAACTTTCATCTGGAAATAAAATACACTATTCCTAAACCAAGTTTTCTTTCAACAAAGGTATTGTTAGTCTTAAAAATGTCAAAATCAAATGAACTGTTTTTTAATGAAATATTGATGATTGTAAACTGGTCATATTCTCATTCCAACAAAAATCTATTCAAAATACGATATTACAGTCCCAAGGAAAATCTATGGTTAATTTTATTGGTTTTAATGTAGCAAAAGCCTTTGATTTGCAATAATATGTCTTTCTAAAGAAGGTTGTTGTTTTTTGCTATTGTCCACCCGATTTTATCTGTTGATGATATTGTTCGTCATCGTGGTGTGGCTGATGAGATTTCCTTTTTCATCTTTGATTTCAATTTCTGAAACGTGCATTGTTTTTCCTTTCCGTATGAATTTTGCAAATCCTGTTACAACACCATCTTTCTTGCTTCTCAAATGATTAGAATTGATGTTGGTTCCTACTCCAAAATATTTACTTCCATCAATGAAAATATTAGAAAGGCTAGAGCCCATTGTTTCTGCCAAAACACAGGTAGCACCGCCGTGCATAATGCCGAAAGGCTGATGGATTTTTGGCGAAACAGGCATTGTTGCTGTTAACGTTTCGTTTTCCAGATCAATATCAGTAAAATGGATGTCTAGAGTTTTTGCAAACGTTTCTTCACCCCAATTATTGATGAATTCAAGTATTTCTTCTTTAGTTTTATCTTTTGTATACATCTTGATATGAGTATTTTCCTTAAAGCTTATCGCTAATCTTATATTGGTACGCTTTCATTCTTTCATATTTTAGCTTCCCGCCTGCTGGCTTCCGGTAATATCAGGATTCCAGTTGGCAGGGATTTTTGGAGTAATATCATATTTTACATAATAATCTTCAATTTCTTGCATGATTTCTTCATAAGGTAAAGTAGATAGTTTTTCATAAGAAATAGTGTAGCCCAAAAACATTGTTTTTCTCTTGAAATCTCCCGCCGCCAAAACGATAGGAACTTTTGCTGCCATTGCCATGTGATAAAATCCTTTTCTCCATTTCGGAACCCAGCTTCTGGTACCTTCTGGTGTAATTACCAAGCTGAAATCATCTTTTTCAAACTGTTTTGCGACAAAATTAACCAAGTCATTCTTCTGGCTTCTGTCTATGCCTACGCCTCCTAAGCTTTTCACTACAGAGCCATACCAGGCTTTTGTATGAGCATCTTTGATAATGATTTTTAGAGGTTTCCCCAAAGACCAGTATGCGAGATTTCCTAAAAGATATTCAGAATTGTGCGTGTGCGGAGCTACAACGAGAATGCATCTGTCTAGACTATTTACATCGCCTTGCAAGACAACTTTCCACCCTACGATTTTTAAAATCAACTTGCCTAATAACTTTTTCATAAAGATTCAGATTTAAAACAAAAAAGTATAACCAACATACAATGGTTATACTTTACAAATATATTGAAATATTATGGCTCTTAAAACAGACTGCTGATGAAATCAGCTATCATTACTGCAATTTCTAAAAC
The DNA here is from genome assembly GCF_900156685.1 of Chryseobacterium piscicola. GTDB lineage: Bacteria > Bacteroidota > Bacteroidia > Flavobacteriales > Weeksellaceae > Chryseobacterium > Chryseobacterium piscicola. The sequence goes on along the minus strand of NZ_FTOJ01000006.1, from coordinate 142,079 downwards.
TACTTGTATCATTTGTAAATATTTTTTGGTGTTGGGATTAGTTTATTTTCTACGAATTTAAGTAAAATTCTACATATAACACACAAAATATTGATTTTTTTGTGATTTTATTGAGAGAAGAAGAGTGTGGACTTCAAACACTTGGCTATTCATCCACATCTTCTGCCACTCTCATTGGTAGGTTATTTGGTTTGTATAGAGATTTCTTTTTTGTTGGCGTTAAGTTTGATGTCTAAATCTTTTATTTTTTCGATATCTACTTTCACAGAATCCATGATCTGTTTTGCTTTTTCTTTCGGATATTTCTTTCCGTTGATGATGACACTGTCTTTATCTCCGTCTGCGTATTCTATTGTAGAACCATTGATGGTAATTTTATTTTTTTCAATTTTTAATGAATTTTCGTTGAGATTATCATTACCGTCGCTGTCATCATTATCTTCTTCGTCGTCATTAATTCCGTTGTTGTTTAAATCGCCATTGAAATTCAATCCGTTGTCTTTTAATCCGATAACAATCATATTTTGAGGAATTACCAATTCATAATCAACTTCATTATTTCTGAAACGGTGATCATAAGGAAATTTGATATAATTTGGAAGTGAAATTTTGTTGTTGATAACTTCTACAGGAACGCTGATGTTCAGTGGTAAATTATATCCTCTTGCTTCTTTCTTAATGATAAGGTAAGGGGTTGTAATGTTGGCTTTTCTTGTAACGTCTACATGAATCCAGTCTTTTTCAAATACAGATTTTTTATCAGAATAAATGTCATCTTCATATCCTTTAAAGTTCTGAGGAATTGTAATCTGCTTAATGTCAACATATAAAGTATCAGAATTAGTATTGATGGAAATTTCTTCAGTATCTTCTTTATGACCTTTCCAGAACATATCTTTTTTAGCCATATTGATTCCAAAATAAGCGCTCAGACCGATAAGAATGAAAAACAGACCGCCAAGAACCCACCCAATATTTCTGAGTTTTGTTTTAGGAGAAATCAGTTTTATGCTTAAAAGAGCGAACAGTATTGCCGGGATAATACATCCAATCACGATCATTGCTGCAAGAATGTATTGCATATTTCCGTCATCAAACAAATAATTCATGTGGTTCATAGGCGGGAAAGAATCATTCCCGATGAAAGCAAAAACCACGAATGATCCTACAAACATTGTGAAGGCAAGCAGTGCGAAGAATGCTCCTAAAATATATCTGAAAACATTCCAGATTCCGCTTCCTGCATTTTGAATATGAGGTTTGTTTTCTATGTAGATTTCTCCGACTCTCTGAGTAGATTCATTGGCAAACTGCACCAATTTATTAGACTCATTCTTAAGATTGTCGAAGTTCATAGGCTTTCCCTTCATTTTCAGGAAATCTGCTGCAGTTTCTGCCTGTGGTAAAACAATCCAAAGAATGATGTATAAAACGATAATCAATGGTGCGGAAACAGCTGTGAAAACTCCGATGATGAAAACCCCGATCCAGATGGCTCTCATTGCCGTGATATCCATCCCAACATAATGAGCCAAACCAGCGCAAACTCCTGCAATTTTCTGTCTTTCAGGATCACGAAACAATTGTTTTTTGTCTGAATAACTCGTTCCTGTAGATTGGTTTTTTGTATTTTTTTCAGAATAATATGCTTCTTCTTGTTCTTCGATTTTCTCAGGCGAACCAATTTGAGCAATTACTTTTTCTACATCAGTATCGTTAATTACTTCACGTTTTCCTAAGGTATCTCTGAAGATTTCTACCATTCTGATTTCTATGTCATGCATTACTTCATCTGCTTCATCTGTGTCTAGTGAACTTCTGAGAGCATTTAAGTAATCACTTAGTTTTATATATGCGTGCTCTTCTATTGTAAAAGAAAAACCGGCGAGTCCTATAGAGAGTGTTTTGTTCATAGCTTTTGTTTTTAAAGTTTTTGAGTAATTTGGTTTACAGAGTCTGTTAATTCTTTCCAGGTTATTTGTAGATCAGATAAAAACATTTTGCCTTTTTCTGTGATTTGATAATACTTTCTGGGTGGTCCTCCTGTAGATTCTTCCCATCTGTATGAGAGAAATTCTCCGTTTTTTAATCTTGTTAAAAGAGGATAGAGGGTTCCTTCTACTACATCTAGTTTTCCTTTTTTCAGCTCATCTATCAAATCAGAAACATACATTTCGCGGTTATTAATGAGGCTCAAAATACAGAATTCCAGAATCCCTTTTCGCATTTGCGCTTTGGTATTTTCGGTATTCATTCTTAATAAGGTTTTAATTAATTGGTTATAATTTTCGGTTTCAGCTCCTAGCTAGTTGAACCTCTTCCGATTTTACATTACAAAGATATGTAATAAAAATGGTAATATGCAATACAAAGTAGTGAAATTATTTTTATTTTTGATTTAAATGACTGATAATCAATTTAATAATTTCAATTGTATTTAATGGAATTTTGAATAATCTATAAAAATATTGCCGTTTTTTGATCTTGAATTTGTTTGTATAGCCAATTCAGATCATAAAAAGATTGTGTTTTTATTAAATAGTAACTAATAAATTGAGGATTTACTTTTGAAAACTTTTAATTTCTTTCCTCAATCATTTCCTTTGTAGCTTTTGTGGTAAAATAAAACTCACTCTTAAATTTGAATTCTTAAATTTGAAGTATGAAAATTCAAAAAGAAATAGATTTTATTATCGCAGTTGATGCTTTGAAAAACGTTCAAAGAAGAAATTATAACGCAGATGACTCTAGAAGAGAAAATACTGCAGAACATTCTTGGCAGATTATTATTTTAGCCCAAATTCTATTTCCTTATGCAAAAAACAACACAGATATTGATCTTTTGAGAGTACTGAGAATGCTTTCAATCCACGATTTGGTAGAGATTGAAGCGGGTGATACTTTTATTTTTGATGAAGTTGCAATGCTAGGGAAATTTGAAAGAGAAAAATTGTCTGCTCAGAAGATTTTCGGAATTTTAGATGAACCCATCCGTTCAGATTTTTTTAATCTTTGGTTGGAATTTGAGGAAGAGCAAACTCCGGATGCTATTTTTGCTTGCGCCATAGACAGAATTATGCCATTCATTCTTAATTCTCACACCTCTGGCAAAAGCTGGACAGAAGCTAAAGTAACAGAGGCTCAGGTAAGAAAAATATTAGAAAACGCCATCTGTAGAGCTTCAGATGAGATGAGCGAAGCTTTTCATTATTTGATGAATTTAAATTTAGATTCTGAGAAAGTTTTGAGATAAAAATTGATTGTTCGTAAAGTAATCACAATGCCAATTTTTAAATCAAAGTTCATAAGGTTTTTTTAAACTACCGCCCGTTTTTAAGACTCGCAAGAGTGCAAGCTGAGCAAAAAACACAAAGACTTTTCAATTATACACGAATTGCTGACGATCAGAATAAAATAAAGATTTCCGCTTGCCGAAATAGTAAAAAATAAAAGTAGTGAGCGGCATCTAAAGTCTGCCGCTACACTTATTATAAAATTTGAATTGGTTTTTTCAACTCATCAATGGCTACAAAAGTAAAATCGCCTACAATTGCTTTTTCTCTTTCGTAAGAATACATCTGTTCGGTATAGATTTCTACATTTACTTTCATGCTGGTTTTTCCAACGTAGGAAACTTTCCCAATAAGCTCCACGATTGTGCCTGCAGGAATTGGTTTCTTAAAATCAATTTTATCGCTGCTTACGGTTACTACACGTTTTCTTGCGAACCTTGTTGCTGTAATAAAGGCAACTTCATCCATCAGCTGCATTGCAGTTCCACCAAAAAGTGTATCGTAATGATTGGTTGTGTTGGGGAAAACGGCTTTGAAAATTCGGGTTTCTGAGGATTGAATTCTTTCTTCTGTTGTCATATTTCATTATAAATTATACGAAAAATGAACTCTATTGAAACAAACAGAATTATTCAGAAATTGGGATTTCTGAAATTACTACTGATCAATAAACTTCAAATCGCGAAAGTTTTTGTCTAAAGAAATAGGCAGGTCTCCTGACTTGTAACATCTTTATACCTTCCCATACCTTATGTACAGTGGTTTTTATAAAGACTTCGGTTACTATACAGTTGCGCGACAGTTCGTGATTTTCACACGATTCCCTTTTCATTTGCGGCTAAGCAAAACCTAGTTCTAGAAAATCATTTGATGAGATTTTCCGGTCGCAAAAGTACAAATAAACTTGTAATAAAGTTTGATTCAATGATGATTAAATATTTTCAAAATAATTTATAAAAATTTCAATCATTTAGTAAATTAAGTTGCTGATAACAAACGGGTTATAGTATTTTTATTTTATAATGAGATAAAATAATTTGTTATATGATTCAATTAATTTTACTGATTCTTAGAGAATGTTTAAAAATTTAATCAGAAATCAAATTTTAATTTTTTTGTTTTGTTTTGCCATCCTTAAAAGCTGAAAAATGCTTGAAAATTTCATCAAAACTATATCCTTTAATTTTGGTGAAAATTTTAATAGGCTCTTAAAAGTGCTTAACCAATTAATTATCTGAATGATGGAAAAGTTCCTCAGTTTACTCAGGATTTTTGTAAATAATCTGACTCATCACTTTTCCTTCTTTTATTGTCCAGAAAGTGGTGTATCGGTTCTCGCCCGAGCCGTTGATCATGTATACATAAATATGATCTGCATCCATTGCTGTTACGCCCACGTTTTCGAAATCGGTGGTTGGATCAAATAAATTTTTAATGGCCTCACGTACAAATACGGTACCTCTTCCTGGTTGCTGCACACGGATAGATTTTACTTCTGTTAGACCTTCAGGTAAGGTTTTACCGATGCCCCATGGTTTAGATTTATCAATTTTAATGATATTTCCATCGTCATCTTTTTCCTGCTTTTTAAAACTTGCGTTGGAAGGGTAGATGTCGATTACCACTTTTGTACGCTGCGCAGTAGGAATTTTTTCGTTAGAATTATCAATAAAAATTAATGATCTTCCGTTTTTAGATTTTGAAGGCGTGAATTTCGGAAGCTGATCGATAAAGGCTATACGGTCTTTGTTTACCATTCCTTCTTTGGTAAGACTGTCGTACCTTACAAATGGCTTCTCATCGTCTGTTTTTTCTGGATATTTTATCCAAATCCATTCTGTTTCTCCGGGAGCAGGTTTTACGTAAACGAAAACATCGCCTTTTTTCATTCTTATTTTATCAACAATCTTGCGATAATCTTCCTTATGTACACGCACCATCGCATAGCCTTCCTGCGCTTTTACTACCCCGAAAGGAAGTTTATTTTGAGCATCAATTAAACTGAAAGAAAATATACTGAATAAAGATAAAACTGCTTTGTTGATAAAAGTCATTGGGAAGAATATTTATTTTCAAAGATATAAATTAAATATTTTTCGGGAGGTAATTAAATCTTTGCAATTCTCTTAAATCTTTAATTATTCTCAAATATCCGTAAGAAAGTAAGAAATTATCATGAGAAATCTCCAAAACATCATGATATTGATGATTACAGATCAGAAATCCTTTTTTAGTTTGCGCTTGGATAAATGTTTTAAATTGTATCACTTAATTTTATACATTGAGTTTTTCCTTTTAAAAACAAGCAACAATGGCAATTAATTTCAAAACCACAGAGAAACTAACTGTGATAATCCAGATGGAAAGTTGTAAAATCCGAAATTAGTACAAATAGATATTTGCTTTTCAACCTTAATTCATATATAAAATAATGCATCAACGGAAAAATAAATAGAAAGCCTAAACTTAAATTTTTTATAATTTAATCCTTGAGATAATGAAGTTAAAAGTGAAAAAATAATCGCCGGAATCAGTGTTTTTTGTAAAAAATCCACAGAATTTTTTAATTAATAATCATGTAATAAACTTTTAAACAAAAGAGCACCTATTCAGATGCTCTCAATTTATTTTTAACTTTTCAAAAGCTTTGCTTTCACGCCGCTATTTCCGATCAAAGTTCTCAACTCTAAAATCTGTTCTTCAGAAAGATCTTTTTTAGGAAGAAAACCAAATGAAATATTGTTGTGGTAGAATAAAAACCAACTTTTTAATTCCCTGATTTTATGAATAACATTCCACTCAATTTCTGAGATATAAGATTCTGCACTATGTTTAATAGACTCACTTGTGATCGTTGTTGTTACCTTTTCTCCAATACCTTTATTGGTTTTAAATGCATTTCTGAATCTAATAAATAACATCAAGGGACTAATGATGAAAATATAGATGATCATCATGACGATAAAATACCGTGTTGATAACTCCAAATACATGAATTTCCCTGTCGCAATTGAATCTATCAGCTTGAAGACTAGAAAAAAACCAGAAAGAAATAAAAATATGAAAACAGGTTTTCTATAGGCAAGAGAAAACATCAGTTTTACATAATCTTTAGAATTTATTTGATGAGTTGCTTCCATTAATTTTTCTTAAATTCTTTCTAATTCATCTGCATCAATCAGCGTTTTGAACGTTCCGTAATTCACCGTCACTTTATTTCTAGAAATTTTTTCAATGGTTCCCACACTCGTACTACCGGTAATTCTCACACGTTGTCCTATTTTCATCCAAAGATCACGGTCTGTTTTACGTTTTTCCTCAATTTTTTCGTTGGTTTCAGTGATTTTTTCGATGACATCTTCTTTCTTCAGTTGCTGTGTAATTTTTCTTTTCACCACCTGAAGTCGTTTGCTTTCATCCTTATCAGCTCCTATTTTTCTGAATTTTTCCTGTTCCAGAATCTTCACAAAATCTTTTACCACATCTTTCCTAGATCTGCCTTTTACATAACCGTCGATAAAGCCTTCAATCTTGCTTCCAAACTGAAGTTTACGATGTTCATCCTCATATAATTTCTGAAAATTAAACAGTTTTTGCTGCAGCTGTTCATTCAATTTTTGCAGATTATCCCGTTTATCTTCCACCGATTCTTTTCTTTCGGCAAGGTCTGTTTTCAGTTTTTCAACTTCATATTTTTCCTGCTGAAGTTTTACAATGGTTTTATCTAAATTTACAATATCATGCTCCACTTTTTTCTTCGCAGAATGAATTATAAATCGTGGGATTTTGTTTTTCTCTGCAACTTCAAAGGTAAAAGAACTTCCGGCCGAACCTACTTCCAGTTTGTACATGGGCTCCAAAGTTTCTTCGTTGAAGAGCATAGCCGCATTTTCTGCGTTCGGAAGCTGTTCTACAACCAGTTTTATATTGGTGTAATGTGTTGTGATGATCGCAAAACTTTTCTTGTCATAGAAAAATTCTAAGAAACTCTCTGCCAAAGCCCCACCCAGCTCAGGATCTGAACCTGTACCAAATTCATCAATCAGTAAAAGTGTTTCTCCATCAGCTTCACGTATTATACCACCCATTTTCTTTAGTCTTGAAGAATAGGTAGAAAGATGATTTTCTATGGATTGATTGTCGCCAATATCCGTCATGATTTTATCAAAGAAAAACATCTCAGATTTCGGATGCGTAGGTACCAAAATACCACTCTGAATCATCAATTGAAGCAATCCTACAGTTTTTAAAGTAATTGATTTTCCACCCGCATTTGGCCCGGAAATACAGATGATTCTGTTGTGTTCGGTTAAAGCTAATGTTTGAGGGTAAATGGTTTTATTTTCAATCTTATTTCTCAAAAACAATAGAGGATGGAAAGCATCTTTTAATCTTAATGTTTTATGACGGTTTATTTTCGGTAAAACACCTTTTATCTGTTCAGCAAATTTTGATTTGGCTCTCGTAAGATCAAGATCAAAAATATACATCTGGTACTTCCAAAGCTGAGGCTGATATTCTGCTAATTCTGCAGTCAGTTTTCTCAGAATTTTGTCGATTTCCTTTTTTTCTTCCTCTTCGCTTTCTTTAAGTTTAAAATAATGCTTCACCACAGAATCTGGTTGCATATACGTGATAGAACCCGTTTTTGAAAGTCCTAAAACTCTTCCTACAACTCTTTTCTTGTATGCAGATTTTACTGCCAAAACCCTTTGGTCATCAATGATGGTCTCTTTAATATCATCCAGAAATTCACTTTGATTATAGTTGAATAACGCTCTGTTGAAATTTTCTGTAATAGCTTTTTTGGCGTGCTGAATTTCTGTTCTCAGTACTTTTAAAATAGGAGAAGCTTCATTTTTTACTTCGCCAAAGCGGTTGAAAACTTTATCAACTTTATCAATAATTTCTTTCTTGAATTCCAAAGCAGAAACATCCTCAATTAAATTAGGAAACGTTTCGGGCATTGTGGGGAAAAATTTTTGCAGTTTACCGATTTGTTCGGTAAGCGTTTTTATTTTAATGAAAGCAACATTTTCTAGCCGATAGTTTTCAATTAGCATGAGTTTTAATTCGTTCTCAATGTCTTCATATTCATCAAAAGGAATCGCATTAGAACTTTCAAAACTTGAAAGATATTCCGAAGTCTTTTTTAATGAAATTTCGGCTTCGTCAATCTTCATCGGACGAAGTTCAAGAATTTTTTCTCGCGTTTTGTGAGAATATGCAAAAGGAGCAATCTCGGCAAGCAGCTGCGGAAACTCCAGTTCGTCTAAATCTTCTTTATTTATATACACAGTGCAAAGATAATTAATTTGAAAATGAGAATTTAATTTGAATATGTGTTTAATTTTAAAATTTGAAAATGTGCTATAATCTCAAATCTCAAATCTGAAATCATTTAATTACATTTGAATTATGAAACTTGAAACCGAAAGACTCCATCTGAAACCTCTCAGCGAAAATCATGTTGAAGATATTCTGAAGATCCGCAGCAATGAAATTACCAACAAATATGTAATTAGAAATGCACCCAAAAACAATTACGATGCATTACAGTTTATTCTGATGATCAAAGAACGAACGATGAATAATGAATCTTTTTACTTTGGAATTTCGCTTAAAAATCAACAGAATTTAATTGGTACTATTTGTCTTTATAATTTTACAGAAGACAGAAAAACGGCAGAGGTTGGTTACGAATTATTACCCGAGTTTCATCATCAGGGAATTATGTCTGAAGCTTTAAAAGCAGTTTTAAATTTTGGCTTTAATGATTTACATTTGCAGGAAATTGTAGCTATGACCAATAAATTTAATGAAAATTCTAAAGGTTTGCTCTTAAAAACTGGATTCGTTTTGGAAGACGGGAGAGAAGATGAAGGGTTTCCGGATAATTTAGTTTATAGCTTTAAAAAAAGATTAATGAGATTTGAAATATATCTCTAATTTTCAAATTAACACCATGACTTGGACCGAAATTTTAGCCCCGATAAAAGAAACATCTTACTATAGTTGTCTTTGGGAAAAAGTAAAACAAGAATACGCAACCACAAAAGTTTTTCCACCTAAAGAGCAAATTTTCAGAGCGTTGGAAATAACGCCTTTTGATGAGGTTGAAGTGGTAATTATCGGTCAAGATCCTTATCATAATGATTTTCAGGCTAATGGTTTGTGTTTTTCGGTTTCAGAGCAAGTTGTTGCTCCACCTTCACTTAAAAATATTTTCAAGGAATTAAAAGACGATCTGGGAATCGAAAGAACCGCAAAAGAACTCGATGACTGGGGGAAACAAGGTGTTTTAATGCTGAATGCAACTTTAACGGTTCGTGCACATTCCCCGAATTCGCATAAAGATTTGGGTTGGGAAACATTCACCAATTATATCATCAAAGAAATTTCAGATAAAAAGGAAAATGTAGTTTTTGTTTTGTGGGGCGCTTTTGCACAAAAAAAAGCCGAATTAATTAATCCGGCTAAACATTTTATTCTGAAATCTGCACATCCGTCGCCATTTTCTGTTTACAGAGGTTTTTACGGAAGCAGACCTTTCTCTAAGATCAATGAATTTTTAGTTTCAAAAGGGAAAAAACCTATTTTGTGGTAGAATTTTCTCCTGCTTTTTTAATGATAATTCCAATTTTGTAATTTCCTTTCATCAACTTTGAGTTGGACGATGAATCTGGATATGGAGTAACATTGGCCAAAGAAATTGTGTAACCATTGAAATCAGCTGATTTGTGGTAATTTTTGCTTTTGTTTTCTATGCTTGCAATGTTTAAAGTCATTGGTCGGGTAGTAGTTCCCATTACCTCAACTTTTGCTACCGCAACGCCGCTCCAAATACATTGCACATCTTTCGGGCAACGGCTGTCTTCTGAGATTTCTTTGAAGGTTACATTCATCTGGTATTCTTTCAGGAATTTATTTTCACCTTCTTTTAAATAGACTATTTCACTTTCTTTCGTTGTGGTATTTACCGCACCTATTTCGTTTGTTTCAACTTTAACGGTGTCGGATTTTGCTTTTTGAGATTTGCAGTTGATTAAACTTAAAAATCCCAGACTAAGGATGATTGATTTGTAAAACATTTTTTTATATAACATTAGTGAGATCCAAAATTACAACTAAAAACATTGCCACACCAACTACAAAACTAAATCCGGTGCCGTAAATGAAACCGATAAATGCTCCTTTTGTTGATTTTAAAGCTTTTTTCATGTCTCTGCTGTCGTGTAAAAGTTCGCCGATGAAGACTCCGGCAAACATTCCTACAAGAAAACCAAGCGGAATAGGTATAAACATCCCAATAATTGTACCTATAACTGAACCAATACTTCCCCAACGTGTTCCTCCGTATTTTTGAGTCGTTTTTGCGGGAATTGCGTAGCTTAAAATGACCGATGCAACCGTTAAAATAACGAATGCCCAAATGTAAATCATCGACAAATCTGCCTCTGCTCCATATTTGTAAATTAAAAGTCCTGCGAGGCTTAAAACAAGTCCTGGTAAAATTGGTAGAATTGTTCCTACAATTCCTAAAATAAGCAAAACAATGCTTAATAAAACAATGAAAGTGTAATCCATAATTTTAATTTAATAAAAAAAGCAGCTTTCTAAAGCCACTTTTGTGTATCAATTTCTAAGCCGATTTTTTTAAAGATTTAAAATTACATACTGAAGAATTCCGGCAGCACTTCCAATATTTCCTGAAGCATGATTGTGAAAAGCTGTGTAATAGATATATCCACTATTTCCAGAACCCGAACAAGATCCTAATGTTGCTCCCAAAGCCAATAACGCAGGAACAGCAATCTGCGGAACAGACACACTGATTTGGACATTGTTTGAAAGCGTAATGCAAACCGTTACAAAATTTAAATTCGGAGCATTTCCGATAGGAATATTTGGTAAACTGTTGTCTGTGAAATGATTGGTTCTAATCATCAATGGGTCGTTGGTGGCTGTTTCTTTTACTAAAACCTCCCAGTAATTTGCGTCGTAATTGGTGATTTTTTGCCAAGATCCCAAATCAAAATCAAGATTCAATGTATTGAAGCCTAAAGCTGTTGCAAGAGAAGCATTGCTTACCGTACCCGGAACTAGCCCTGAAGTTCCAATATTTTTAGAACATAATTTGGAATCCGGAATAAATCCTCCTGGGAGATTACAATTATTGGTATTGTCATTACCGCCAAGAAGATAAGCTACGTCCCAATCTGAAGCATAAATACTTCCACCATTGGCCACGAAAACCGCAAGATTATTTTCAATCACGGGGTAAAGATTAGCAAATTGAGAGAATTTTCTTGATCCACAGTTTAAAAATACAATGTCGTATTGAGCTAAAGTAGTAAGATTCGCCAAATCTGTATTGGTAATTTCTGTAGCAGTATATCCCAACGTCTGAATAATATCTTCAATTTTATCAAAAGTACCTTTCACATAAGCAATCTTTGCAACCTGCGTCAATTTGGTTTGCGTAAGATCAAGATTTATAGTTTGATTGGCTTTAATATTTGCCACAGCCTCTGTACGGAAATTACTTCCGTTTCCGGTCTGAATGTAGATGGTATGGTTTCCTTCGGGAGCTTCCAAAACAAAATTTCCATCTGCGTCTGATGTTGTGTGGAAGATTTTATACTTGTCATCAAAAGTAAAAACTGTAGCTCCACCAATAGATTTTGAACCATTTTGTGAAGTGATTTTTCCGCTTACTTTACCGTTTTGCACAGAGATTGCTGTTGGATTTTCTGAGGTTTCCGAATCTGATCGGCAGGAGCCAAGTGATAAAATAAGAATTAAAATCAATAATAAGTTGAATTTTCTCATTTTGTATAGTTTTATGGATTAGTATTGCTAAATTAAAAATTTATTATGAATTATTTATTAAATATAATATAATTTTAAATTAAATTCAAATAATTTATTTAAATAGTGTTAATTTACCCGCTGTAGTAAGGGTTTGAAAGATTTTTTTTAATTTCGTAGTTTTGTAGATAATGAAAGATGAAATAAAAGACACCAAAAGTTTTTTTCAGGAATTAAGTGAGCAACTCTATATTTATATAAGCAAAGTTTCTCCAGCCGGGCTCGATTGGGTTTTTCATATTATTGTGAAAATGGCATTGCTTATTGGTGTTTTTCTGTTGCTTGATTTTATTTTTAAAATCATTATCAATTATACTTTCAAATTTTTTCGTAATGAGAATAAATTCCCTATCTTAAAATCTGTTTATCAGTCTAAAATTACCAATTCTGTTGCTCACTTCATAGCATTGGCAACTATCGGTTCTTTGCATGAATCAATTTTTGTGGGTGCACTTTCTAAGACAAGTATTTTCATTCACAGAGCTGTAAATTTAGGATTGGTTTTAATTCTTGCGGGGATGTTATACCGTTCTTTAACAGGTTTTAGGAGTTATTTTACCATCAAACAAGATTACTACAAAATAATGGCAATCAATGCTATTTCAGAAACGGTAAAAATTTTAGGTATCTTTGTTTTTACCATCGTAAGTATCTGTGTAGTTTTCGGGATTAAAGGAACTACGATTGTAGGAAGTTTAGGGGCAATAACTGCGGTTTTGGTTTTGGTTTTTAGGGATACAATTTTAGGTTTTGTAACTGGAATTCACGTTGCTACTTCAAAAAGTTTGAAAGTTGGCGACTGGATTGGGGTTCCTAAATATAATATTGAAGGCAATATTTTAGATATCAGTTTGCTGACAACAAAGATTTCTAATTTTGATAAAACAATCTCTTCTATTCCTACGTATGACTTGTTGACTACAGAAATCAAAAATATTCAAGTCATGTCTGAATCGAATACACGAAGAATCAAAAAATCAATTTCCTTTAATATCAATTCATTCAAATTTTTGAATAATGAGGACATTGAAAGATTGAAAGATATCAATCTTATTTCAGACTACTTAAACGAAAAAACTTCAGAAATCAACCTGGAAAAAGAAAATATAGAGCATAAAGATAAGATTATCAATGGTAGACAGTTGACAAATATAGGCGTATTCAGGTACTATGCTCAGAAATATCTAGAAAATGATTCTGAAATTGATAAAGAAAGCCCTATAATAGTTCGTCAGTTAGAAATCACTACTCAAGGTCTTCCTATGGAAGTGTATTGTTTTGCCAATGATTCTAGATGGGAAAGATTTGAACAGATTCAAGCTGATATTTTTGATCATCTTTTAGTAGCTTCCAAAGAATTTGATTTGCAGATTATGCAAATTGGGTTGCCAAAATAATTATAAATAATAAGTTTAAATATAAATTTTAAAAAAATGATGAATTTCAGAGGCATCAATTACGGTACAGCTTCTACATCCATCATCCAACAAAATCATGACAAAGTTAAGTGTAAACATTAATAAAATTGCAACTTTACGTAATGCTAGAGGAGGAGAAACTCCCAGCGTAACCGAAGCTGCAGTGAAAATTCAGGAATTTGGTGCCCACGGAATTACCATACATCCAAGACCAGACGAAAGACATATCACTAGAAAAGATGTGTATGATTTGAAACCTTTGGTTCACACAGAATTTAACATTGAAGGAAACCCTCACAGAGATTTTATCGATATGGTTTTATATGTAAAACCAGAACAGGTTACTTTGGTTCCAGATGCAGATGATGCTATAACTTCCAATGCTGGTTGGGATACAAAAAAGCACCTAGATTTTCTTACAGAAATTATTGCTGAATTTAAAAATGCAGGAATCAGAACGTCTGTTTTCCTTGACCCAACGCCAGAATTGGTAGAATATGCAGCAAAAACAGGCGCAGACAGAATCGAACTGTACACAGAAGCCTATGCTAAAGATTATTTGCAAAACAAAGAGTTGGCAATCAAACCTTATTACGATACAGCAGTAGTTGCCAATGAATTTGATTTGGGAATCAATGCAGGGCACGATTTAAGTTTAGAAAATCTAAAATATTTCGCAGACAATATCCCGAATTTACTAGAAGTTTCAATTGGTCATGCTTTGGTTTCTGAAGCATTGTATATGGGAATGGAAAATACAGTTCAGGCTTATTTGAAAAGATTGGCAAAGTGGTAAATAAATAATCTGAAACCTCATTTCTTCAATCTAATAACTAAAAAATGGAAATCTTACATTCAAAAATATTTGGCGAAAATCTTTCGTCTACACCGCTTTTAGTATTCCACGGTTTATTTGGAATGCTAGACAACTGGGGAAGTTTCGGGAAAGAGCTGGGAGAATTTTTACCAGTTCATTTGATTGATCTTAGAAATCATGGTAGAAGTTTTCATTCTGAAAATATGTCTCATGATGACTTGGCAGACGATATTGCCAACTATATGAACCAGCACAGAATAGAAAAAGCTCACGTTTTGGGGCATTCCTTAGGTGGAAAAGCCGTGATGCAATTTGCATTAAATTATCCTGAAAAGATTGAAAAACTAATCGTTGTAGATATTGCACCAAAAGCGTATCCTCCACATCACCAAGGTATCATCAAAGCTTTGGAAACAGTAGATTTTGAAAAGATGAAATCTAGAAACGAAGTAGAATCTGTTTTAAATCAATATATTCCAGAAAAGTCTACTATTCAGTTTTTGGCAAAAAATTTATATTGGGAAGAATCAGGAGAATCAAAAAAGCTTAATTGGAGGTTTAATCTAAAGACACTTTCAGAAAAATACAATCAATTTGTTTCCAACGCAATTAAATTTGGAGTTTTTGAAGGCGAAACCTTGTTTATAGCTGGAGAAAAATCTAATTATATTCTTCCGCAAGATGAGTTTGCCATAAAACAGCAATTTCCGAAAGCGAAAGTTGTCGTAATAAAAAACGCAGCTCATTGGGTTCAGGCAGATAATCCTACAGATTTTGCTGCCGTTGTGAAAGAGTTTTTAGAAATTCAAAATATATAAGAGACAAATAAAACTCTTTTTGCAGATTAATCAAACAGGTTTTTAAACTTGAAAATCTTTTGTCAATTTTGTGGTAAATCATATATAATTACGCAAATTTGCAAAACGTTTTAAAATCTATTTTATACTATGGTTTTCGTTACAGGCGCTACCGGAATTTTAGGAAGAATCATCGTTCTCGAGCTTTTGAAGAAAGGTGAAAATGTGCGTGCTGCAAAAAGACCTACTAGCAATTTGGATGAGGTAAAACATTCTTATTCTTATCTTACAGAAGCCCACCAATATTTATTTGATAAAATTGAATGGATTGATATAGATTTTAACGATATTCATTCACTCCAATCTGCAGTGGATGGCGCAGATGAGGTTTATCACTGTGCAGCAATGGTGAGTTTCAAACCTCAAGATGAAAAAGAATTATATCACACCAATATTGAAGGTACAAAGCAGCTTTTGTATGCATGTGAAAACTCAAGTGTTCAGAAATTTCTTCATGTAAGCTCTATTGCCGTTCTGGATGGTTTTAATGAAAAAGGTGAGCTTGATGAAGAGTCTGATTTTAATCCAAAAATAGAACATTCTGCCTATGCCATATCAAAACATTTATCTGAAATGGAAGTGTGGAGAGCTTCAGCCGAAGGGTTAAATACCATTATTATCAACCCAGGAATGATTATCGGCAGTGGAAACTGGGGAAATAGCAGTGGTGATATTTTTCCTACTTTTGAGAATAATAATTTTACTTTTTCTGGCGGAACTAGCTATGTTGATGTGAGAGATGTAGCTAAAATTGCAGTTGAATTAATGGCTAAAGATGCTTTCGGACAAAGATTTATTTTACTCTCTGAAAATAAAAGATATGCCGAAATTGGCAAGCAAATCCGGTCAAAGTTAAATTTAAAGGAAGCTAAAATTTTATCTAAATCTCTTTTGAACTTAGGAAGAATTGCAAATATCCTTTTTGGCTGGTTTGTTCCGGCTCTCAAAATAATTTCAAGATCAAATATCGCCGCGATTACAAATTTCAGCACCATTTCCAATCAAAAAATTAAAAAAGCTATTGATTTTCAGTTTATTCCGGTTTCGGAAAGTATTGATTTTCATTTAAATAATTATATCAACGACAAAAAGCTGAAAAAATAAATGAATCTTGCAGAAGCAATTATTACAAGAAATGTAGAAAAACATCCGTTAAAATCAGCCATCGGATTTAAAAAAAAAGACGCCGGCTGGAAGGAGTTGAGCTGGAAAAAACTCAGCGAACTTATTTTTAAAACAGCAAACGCACTTATAGAAATAGGTATTCAGGAAGGTGATAAAGTGGCCATTTATGCCGAGAATTCATCCGAATGGATTATTTTTGATCTAGCAGCAATTTCTATTGGTGCAGTTTCTGTTCCTATTTATTCTACAAACAACGGCGAACAGACAGAATACATCATTAAAGATTCTGGATCAAAAATTATTCTCGCAGGAAATCAAGAGCAATACGACGTTTGTCTTGAGATTTTAAAACAAGAAAATACCGAACTGAAAACGATTATCGTTTGTAAAAAAGCAGTTTGGATTAAAAAAGAATTCAGCAGTTTCTATCTAGAAGACTTTATCTTTAAATCTTCGCCTAAAATAGAATATAAAACGAAAAATGATGATGATTTGGCCACCATCATTTACACCTCAGGAACTACCGGAAACCCAAAAGGCGTATTAATTACCCATGGAAATTTTCTGAAAAACATTAATGCCCATTTTGAATATTATCAATTCAAAAATTTTGAAGATGAAGTTTCCCTTGCATTTTTACCATTAACTCATGTTTTCGAACGAAGTTGGTCACTACTTTGTCTTTATGGTGGTGCAAGAGTATACTTTCTAGAAGATTCTAAAGCAATAGCAAAAGCACTGGTAGAAGTAAAGCCTACCATGATGTGCGTAGTTCCAAGGTTTTTGCAGAAAGTATATGCCGGAGTTTTAGAAAAAAGTGAAGAAAGTTCGTCTCTAAAAAAGAAAATCTTCAACTGGGCTATAAAAATAGGAAAACAAACTGCAGAATTTAAAAGAGTTGGTTTGGAACCACCTTTCAACTTAAAATCTAAAGAGTTTTTTGCTGATCTACTCGTTTTTAGTAAAATAAAAGAAAAACTTGGCGGCAGACTGTGGTTTATACCTTGTGGCGGAGCTGCGATTTCTACAGAAGTTACTCAGTTTTTTGAATCTGTTAATATTCACATTACTGTAGGTTACGGATTAACGGAAACTACTGCAACTTTAACTGCCTTGCCATTAAAAAACTTCATTCATGGAAGTTGTGGTAAAACATTGCCGGGAGTTGAGATAAAAATTGGTGAAAATGAAGAAATTCTCGCCAAAGGAAACGGATTGATGAATGGTTATTATAAAAGATCAGAAGATACGTCTGAGGTTTTTACTGAAGATGGCTGGTTTAAAACAGGAGATGCAGGAAGAATTGATGAAAACGGAAATCTTTTCATTACTGATAGAATTAAAGATTTGATGAAAACTTCTAACGGGAAATATATTGCACCACAAAGGATTGAAAATCTGCTTACCAATAATAATTTCATTAATCAAATTACTTTGATTGCCGAAGGAAGACAATTTGTTTCTGCTTTGATAGTTCCTAATTTTGAATTTCTTACTTATTTTTTAAAGAAAAATAATATTGCTTTCAAAAACTGGGATGATGCTGTAAAGAATGAGAAAGTAAATCAATTTTTTAAAGAAAAATTAGTAGAATTACAATCTAATTTATCAGATTTTGAAAAAGTGAAAAAGTTTACTTTAATGCCTTCAGAATTTGAAATCAGCAGCGGTGAAATAACGCCCACTTTAAAAGTAAAAAGGAATGTGGTGATGAAAAAATATGAAAAGCTGATTGAAGAAATGTACTAGATTGAGGGTGAACCCTGAAATAGCAATCATTAGCATTGGGTAATAAGTACAATAGAATTATAAAAGAAGATTGTTTTTGAAGCGCTGAAAAGGCGAAAGTAATTTCTTATTGCACTTTTTTAATCTGTAACTACTGGGTTATTTATTATTTTAAAAATGGTTAAAATTTAATTTTAAATTATGACAACAAACGATTTTTCCGGAACAAACGATTTTATAATACACAACAAAACAGTTTCAGAAAGCTGTCCGTCAAATATAGCTTTAATTAAATATTGGGGGAAATACGAAAATCAAATTCCGGCAAATCCCAGTATCAGTTTTACTTTAAATCACTGTAAAACTAATACAGAAATGGAGTTTTTCGCAAATGAAAAATTCTCTGTTCAGATATTTCTCTCAGGAAATGAAGAATTGAAATTTGCCGAAAAAATTGAAAAATATTTCAGAAATATAGAGCAATATCTTCCTTGGATTTTGAAAGGTAAATATATCATAAGAACTGAAAATACATTTCCTCACAGCTCGGGAATTGCGAGTTCAGCTTCTGGTTTTGGTGCTATTGCCAAATGTCTTATGAATCTTGAAGAATCTTTTTCCGGAAAAATTTCTGAAGAAACATCTTTAAGAAAAGCTTCATTTTTAGCAAGATTAGGAAGCGGAAGCGCTTGCAGAAGTTTGTATAATGGCCTAGTTGTTTGGGGTGAATCTGATGAGGTGGAAGGAAGTTCAAATCTATATGCAGTAAAATATTCTGATGAAGAAATTCATTCAGTTTTTAAAGATTTTAATGATTGGGTTTTGTTGATTCATGAAGGTGTAAAAAGCGTTTCTTCTACCGTGGGTCATGGTTTGATGAACACCAATCCTTATGCAGAAAGAAGATTTCAGGAGGCGAAAGAAAATTTTGTTCCAATGAAAGAGATTCTTCAATCTGGTAATATAAAAGAATTTATAAATCTAGTAGAACACGAGGCATTGACGCTTCATGCCATGATGATGATGAGCGATCCTGCATTTATTTTGATGAAAACCGGAACTTTAGAAGTCATCAATAAAATTTGGGATTTCAGAAAAAACACCAAATTGCCTTTGTTCTTTACCTTAGATGCTGGTGCTAATGTTCATTTACTGTTTCCCAACGATGGTTCAGAAGATAGAATTAAATCATTTGTTGAATCTGAATTGATAACGTACACGCAAAAAAATGGAGTTGTGAAGGACACTATGAAATGGTAAAAAAAAATCTCAATCATATTTTCACATTATTGAAAATAGTATAACATTATCAAAATAAAAGCGGTTTTTATGCCGCTTTTATTTTTTTGCAATAATTAGCTTTAGCAAAAACTTAGCTGATTGCATTTTTTTTTATTAACAACCCCCAAAAAATCTCTATTTTTAAATCTTGTTTTAATTAAGATAATAATGAAAAAAATACTTGCACTATTGGTTCTTTTCGGGAGTTTCTGTTTCGGACAGCAAAATGTAAATCAAGAAATACAAAAACCGATAATAAATTTGTTTTTAGCCATGAAAAATGGAGATGCACAATTACTGAAAACAGTATTCTCAGAAACCGCAATCCTTCAAACCATTACAAAAGATGGTGTGAAAAATGAAAGTATAGAAGAGTTTACAAAATCCATCTCAAAAATGAAAAAAGGTGAATTGGATGAAAGGATAACAATAGAAGCAATTCATAGTGATGGAAATTTGGCAAGTGTTTTTACACCTTATTCGTTTTATTATAATGGTAAATTCTCTCACTGTGGAGCCAATAGTTTCCAGCTTGTAAAACAAAATGAAAAGTGGAAAATTCAGTATTTAATTGATACCAGAAGAAAAGATAATTGTACAGAATTAAAATAGCTTAATTCTTAAAAAAATAAATAACACGCAGATTTCTGCGTGTTATTTATTTTGTAAACTAAACAAGTGTTTTAATTTGATGAAATTCGGGTGATTTAAAAATTAAATACCATCAATAATTTCATTCAAAACAGTACTAGGTCTCATTGCTTCATACGTTTTGTAAGTGTCGGTTTTGAAGTAACCATCAATATTTTGAGGTTTACCTTGAGCGCCAATCAATTCAGAATTAATTACTTCTTCGCTTTCCTGCATTGCTTCAGCAACAGGTGCAAATTGCTGAGCCAATTCAGCATCAGCAGTTTGGTTTGCCAAAGCTTCAGCCCAGTACATTGCCAAGTAGAAGTGAGAACCTCTGTTATCTATTTGTCCTACTTTTCTTGCCGGAGATTTATCGGTTGCTAAGAATTTAGCATTAGCTTCATCTAAAGCATCCGCTAGAACCTGAGCTTTTGTATTTCCTTGAGTTTGTGCTAAATGCTCTAAAGAGGCCTGTAAAGCTAAGAATTCACCTAACGAATCCCATCTTAAATAGCCTTCTTCTAAGAATTGCTCAACATGTTTTGGGGCAGAACCTCCAGCTCCCGTTTCAAACAAGCCACCGCCGTTCATCAATGGAACGATAGAAAGCATTTTTGCAGAAGTTCCAAGTTCTAAGATTGGGAAAAGATCAGTTAAATAATCTCTCAATACGTTTCCTGAAACAGAAATCGTGTCTTTTCCTTCTCTTGCTCTCTGTAGAGTTTCGGTCATTGCATCTTTTACATCAAGGATCTTAATGTCAAGACCGGTTGTGTCATGATCAGCTAAATATTTTTCAACTTTTTTAATCATTTCCCTGTCGTGAGCTCTTCCTTTATCCAACCAGAAAATAGCAGGAGTATCAGAAAGTCTAGCTCTGTTTACTGCTAATTTTACCCAGTCTTGAATTGGAGCATCTTTCGTCTGACACATTCTGAAAATATCGCCGTTTTCTACTTTTTGAGAAAGAAGAACATTTCCATTTTCGTCCTGAACTTCAATTGTTCCTTCAGCTGTAGCCTGAAAAGTTTTGTCGTGAGAACCGTATTCTTCAGCTTTTTGAGCCATTAAACCAACATTGGGAACAGAACCCATTGTTGTAGGGTCTAGTTTTCCGTGAGCTTTCATATCATCAATTACAGACTGATAAAAACCTGCATACGCACGGTCCGGAATAATACAAACTGTATCTTCTTCTTTCCCTTCTTTATTCCACATTTTTCCGCCTCCTCTTACCAAAGCTGCCATAGAAGCATCAACGATAATATCAGAAGGTACGTGGAAGTTGGTAATCCCTTTGTCTGAATTTACCATTGCTACTCTTGGTCCGTTTGCCAAAGCAGCTTCAATATCAGCTTTGATCTCAGTTTCCTGAGCATTACCTTTTATTTTATCAAAAAGGTCAGCAAGACCGTTGTTTGGGTTTACGTCTAAAGAATCAAAAGTTTCAGCATATTTAGTGAAAACATCTTTAAAGAAAGTCTCCACAATTGCGCCGAATACAATAGGATCAGAGATTTTCATCATCGTCGCTTTCAGGTGAGCAGAAAGAAGTACGTTTTTGCTTTTCGCTTCTTCGATCGCTTCTTGTACAAAAGATTTCAAAGAATTTAAATTCATCACAGAAGAATCAATCACTTCACCCGCCTGAAGGCCTGCGAAATCTTTCAGCAAAGTTTCTGCGCCAGCATTTTCTTTGAAAACGATTTTATATTTTGTAGCATTCTCAAGAGTGGTAGAAGTTTCAGTTCCGTAGAAATCTCCGGTGTTCATGTGCGCTACATCAGTTTTGCTGTCTGATGCCCAATCACCCATTCTGTGAGGATTTGCTTTTGCATAGTTTTTAACGGCTTTCGGAGCACGTCTGTCAGAATTCCCTTCTCTTAATACCGGGTTTACAGCACTTCCCAATACTTTAGCATATTTAGCTTTAATTGCTTTTTCTTCGTCATTTTTCGGTTCTGCAGGATAATTTGGAACTGCGAAACCTTTAGATTGTAATTCAGCAATTGCAGAATCTAATTGAGGTGCAGAAGCAGAAATGTTGGGTAATTTGATAATGTTTGCATCCGGTTGTGTAGCCAATTGACCTAATTCTGCTAAAGCGTCATTGGTTTTTTGATCGTCTTTCAAAAACTCAGGAAAGTTGGCCAAGATTCTTCCTGCCAAAGAAATATCTGGAACAGCAATCTCAATGTTTGCCGATTTTGTAAAAGCTTTTACAATAGGTAAAAAAGAGTGTGTTGCCAACATTGGAGCTTCGTCTGTAAGCGTGTAATAGATTTTTGATTTTTCTGACATTATTATGTTAGTTTATTGTTTGATTTTTAATACATACAAATTTAAGTATTTTTATTCTTAAAGCTTTTCAGATTTTGAATTTTCTTGGCTAAAAACAGTATTTATTGCTCTTTTTTTTCATTTTTTACAATTAAATTTAAATGCAAACCATACTACATTTGTGCAATAATACTTACGCGTCTATGGGTTGCGATATGAAATTTAAATTATTATGAATTGAGCAGATTTTAGGGTCTTCTGAAAAAAAAGATTCAATAAATCAATTTTCAAATCAAATTTCTTTATCCCATCTTTAAATACCATGAATATTTTATCAAATACGAATTAATTTAAACTAATCGTATTGTGAGTTCATCGTTTACAGGCTGTTTTAGAGGAAATTTTTTCTTTTTTCTAAAATACGGGATACCGTAATTTATATTAATCGGAATTGTTTAGATTTGAAATTAATTTATCAAGATGGAAATTAATTTTTAAGATTTTAAGAAAAAAAAACAATTTTTAAAAAAAATGAGGAAGTTTAAAATACCATTCTCTCAACAAAAGACTTTCATCTTACAAGATCAGGTAAAAAGAAATTAAATTTCAGATGGTTCGACAAAAAAAATACAAAGAGGAAAAATTTATTTCTAATCATTATATTTACAAGCTCATAAATAAAGCTAAAGGCAAACGATGGAACAAAAATATTTTATTCATGATGGGTTCGATAAAAAAGGACCTTACACGCTTGATGAACTTTTGAAATTGGATCTCAAAAGATACACGCTTATATGGCACAGTGGCCTAAACAACTGGATGGAAGCCGATAAACTTCCTGAGTTTAAACACCTTTTTGCTATGACGCCACCGCCCATCAGCCTTAGAAAAGAAGTTCCACCTCCGGTTTATCAATACCCAAGCTCCAACAGTCATTACAACATCGGGAGAATAGAATATTTGAATGACAATACTATAAAAGTTCATTATCAAAACGAAATTATACAATATAGATACGCCAATTTTGGAGAAAGATTGGGGGCAAGATTGCTTGATATTTTAATTATCATTTTACCTTCTTGTATTTTCCCTTTGGTGTCCGGATGGTTGTATTTTGCGTTGCTACAATCTAGCAATGAACAACAAACAGTTGGTCAAAAAGCAGCTGGTATAAAACTGATTAGCACAGACGGTACAAAAATAGATTTTGGGCAAGCAACAGGTCGGTTTTTTGCCAATATTCTCAACGGACTCACTCTTTTTATTGGTTATCTCATGTTTTTTTTCAACCCTAGAAATCAGTGTCTACACGATAATCTTGCGGGAACTTTGGTGGTTTCTGAATTGAGAAGAGAAAGAAAATACTAAGATTTAAATTTCATTTTTTTTTATATTTTAAACCTCAAGCTCAACCTTTAAATACAAGCAAATGAAAGAAGAAAACATCAATAAGCTGAATTCCCTATTCTCTAATCTAAAATCTGAAGACGAGAAGCTAAAAGAAAGCCTTGAAAAGAAAAAAAGCGAAGACGACTTATTTATTGAAGCATTCAGAACTTTATCTAAAAACTTTATAGATCCGAAAATGCAAGAGTTCAGAAGAATGCTGAGGCAAAACGGGTTTGGATGCAAAATTTCATTCAACGAAGAAACTAAAAATGGTTTAAGCATTAATTCACAAACTAATATCAAACTTCAGATTTCAAGAAATGTAGATTCTAATTTTTATGCGAATGACAAATTCCCTCACATTATGTTTGTGGCTGATAAAAATTTAAAAAGAATCGTAATTCATCAAGATACAATTTTCCAAAACGGTGTAGGAAACGCGGCTTTGAAAGAAAAATATTACACTCTCGATCATCTTTCTGAGGATGATATTGAAAGAGAAATATTAGAATCAATAGAAAATATATTAGTCAATAAATAAGAGTAAACCTGCCAATTTGCAGGTTTTTTTTTTGGTTTAAATTTCTTTTTTACTTTTTCTTATAATCTATGTTTGAAACCAAAAGAGAATCGTTCAAAGTGGCTAAAAACGATAATAAATTTTCTTTTTCCTCAGCCGTAAAAACAATGGGATTTTGAAGTTCTTTGGCTAAAGTGGGGGTTTTCAAAATACCTTTTTCATAATGATTAAGAACTTCATATAAAGTTTTAAATCTGCCATCGTGCATATAAGGATAGGTGTAACCAAGATTTCTCAAACTAGGAATTTTAAACATCAATTGATCTGCGGGTTCAAAAGATTTATTCCATTTTCCGTGGTCATCTAATTCCGGATTCATGGGAAGTCCGTTATTCGCAAAATCATAGGTTGAGAAAAGGGGTTCACTATGGCATGAACTGCAATTTTGTTTAAATAATTGGTATCCTTTGTTTTCTGAAAGGGTGAATTTTTCTTTTCCTTCTCTTACATGGTCGTATTTAGAATTAGAAGAAACAATAGTCAGCTGAAACTGAGAAAGTGCTTTTAACAGACGTTCAGATGTTGCCAAACTGTCACCAAAACTTTTATAAAAAAGTGTTCTGTATTCTTTAGATTTGTTCAGTTTTCTTACCGCTACATTGATGTCTTCACCCATTTCCGCAGGATGATTGATGGGTGCTAAAGCTTGCGTGTCGATATTTGAAATAACCCCGTCCCACATAAATTTTTTTTGCCAAGCGAGATTAAAAATTGCCGGAGAATTTCTGTCGCCCATTCTTCCTTCAATGCCTTTGCTCAAATGATTTCCTGCATGTGAAAATGCTTGGGTAGAATTATGACAAGATGAACAAGAAATGGTATTATCTCTTGATAAAATAGGGTCATAAAACAATTTTCGTCCCAATTCAATCGTTGTTGTTTTCAAAGGATTTTTCTTAAAATCATAAACAGGTTTCGGAAAATAAGAAGGGTAGATCAACGATAAATCCTGAAGACTATAAAATGCCATCAGAATAAAAAGTGAAAGAAAACCTAGCAGTTTAAATTTAGAATACACGACAAGATTTATTAAAATAATTAGTATTCATTTTTGAAATGACGATTCAGTATTTTTTTACGCTACAATAATTAGTTTCAAAACAATTTTACAAATGAAAGTACCGCGGGTCAGGAAATTGAAATTTAAAATCTAAATCTTGGATCAATTTCTCCGGAGATACAGTTCTTCCCACAGCCGTTCTTTCGCCACTGTAGGCTAAACCTTTCTGTGCATTTATCACCTCTTCTTTGCTGGGATGAATGGGTGCAACAACGTTGTATAATTTAAATTCAGAATGGCTATTCAGCATTTTTTCTACCACTGAACAAATATCTGCGTAATGAATATGATTCACCAACTGATCGAGATTGGTTATGTTGTAATTCTTCAGAAGCCGCTGATCGCCCATTAATCCTGCCAATCTCAAGATATTCGTTTTCGGGAATTTTTCTAAAATGAAACTTTCACTTTCCACATCTTGCGAATCAAGATCTTCTTCGGTAAATTCTTTTTTGGTATCTGGATAAACGCCTGTGGAACTTGCTAAAAATAACTGACCTTTAAAATCTCCTAAAAAGTTCAGAAGGTTTTGCCTTTTGTCATTCATAGGAATTTGAGCACCTCGAATGCCCGAAAAAGGTACGCTGATGATGATGGCGTCTAAGTCTGCTGCAGATTTCCAAGGTTTCATTTCTAAATCTAATTCGTTGGGAAAACTTACCAGCGTGGTGTGATAGCCTTTGGCGTTGAGGTTTTCTGCTTTTGATGGCGTAGTGGTGGTGGCGAAAATTTCGTATTGACCTGATAGTCTTTCTGCGATATGATTTCCCAACCAGCCGAAGCCGATGATGCCTAGTTTTTTCATTTTTTGATTTTAGTTTTCAGCGCTTTTTAATTGTCGTCTGAGTATTGAACAATCTGAAAATATTTTATCGGATTTTCAACAACAAATTCGGATCCGGACAGTTTTCTTTATAGAAATCAATTTCTTTAAAACTGCAAACCCCGGGATAATCGCCTTTTTTATTTTCGATATTTTTAATGATCTGAAAATGCAGATGCGGTGCATAATCTCCATTGATGGGCGGTTTTCCTAGTTCTGCAATTTTCTCGCCTTTTTTCACGACTTGACCTTCCGTTTTTCCCTCTAAACTTTCAAGGCTTAGATGTCCGTACAATGTATAAAAAGTGCAACCGTCGATTTTATGTTCCAAAATAATGGTAGGACCATAATCTCCCAAACCCAGATTGTGTTGAAAACTGTGAATTTTTCCGTCTAGTGCGCTTAAAACCGGCGTTCCGGCTTTGATCCAAAGATCCAAACCGATATGAATATTGCGCTCCTCGGTATTTTCATCATTAAAAGTTTCACTTCTTTTATACAGATTTCGGTGTTCCAGATAACCTCCAAAAGCGACTTTTGCCTTATTTACCGAAAGATGATTTTCTACAAATTCCTCGAATTTTTCTGCGTCTGTAAGATCCAGATCCAGTTCATCCGTATGTTTTGCAGAAAGATCGAAGGGTACATAATTTTTGTAATCGATTGTAGCATCAATCACTTGTACGTCGGTTTGTTCTTTCAAGACATTTTCAAATATGGCCATCATTGATTTTAAATTAAAAAAAATACTTTGCCAATTTAAGAATAAATATTTTTTGAAATAGCAAAATTGATATCATTCTTTGAGCCAAAGTCGAAAGATTTTTAGTGCTCAGTCTCACTAATGAAATTTTTCTTTTTTTCTTCTTTAGGAGTCGCGAATCAAAAGTAAAGTATATTAAAGAATTTAGAAATCAAAAAGGCACACTCTATTATTCATTTCATTTTGTTTCTATAATTTTTATGATATCATTTATTACTTTTGCTGTATGTATAATAATAGTTTTAATTCAATTTCGTAATAAAACAATCTATCCTCAAAATTTAGAAAATCTTGGAAATATTTTTGAAAAAGTTCACAGTGAATATGGAATTAATCATTTTCAAATTAACTCATTTCCAAATTTTCAAATTAAAAAAGACCCTCATCCACAAAATTCGGAAGCGTTACTTTCAGATTCGGCAGTACTTTCAGTACTAAATTGATAGTAAGAAAGTATGTAGAAACAGAACTTAAAATCTAAACAAAAACTGTAAATTTGCGAAGATGGATGACAAGAAACTTTACATCATTGCAGGTTGTAACGGAGCGGTAAAACAACAGCTTCTTTTACTATTTTGCCTGAAATTTTAGATTGTAAAGAATTTGTAAATGCCGATGAAATTGCGAAAGGATTATCACCCTTTCAACCAGAAAAGGTGTCTTTTGAAGCTGGAAGAATAATGCTCAAAAGAATAAATGAGCTTCTTTACGAAAACGAAAACTTTGCTTTTTGAAACGACGTTATCAACCAAAAGTTATAAAAGTAAAATCATCGAAGCAAAAGCAAAAGGCTATAGGGTAACCTTATTATTTTTTTGGCTCCAAAACATTGAGTTAGCTAAAGAACGTGTTATAACAAGAGTTTCGGAAGGCGGACATAATATTGAGCCGGAAGTTATTGAAAGACGATACATCATAGGAATTAAAAATCTGTTTGATATTTATCTGCCCATAGTTGACGGAGCTTTAATTTTTGATAATTCTGAAGGACAATATCAACTTTTAGCTGACAAACAAATTGATGGTTTACTCAATATAGCAAATCATGAAAAATTTAATCTTTTAAAAAACTACTATGACAACAATTGAAATTCAGATAGAAGAAAAAAATAAAATCCTTAAAGGTCTCGAAAAAACTTACGAAAAACTTTTAGAATTTAAGAAAACCAAGAAAAGTGAATTGGTGGTTTTACGTGATAATAATATCGTAAAAATTAAACCCTAATAATAGTAAAAACCTGCCTCACAGCAGGTTTTTCCATATCTAAACATTTTAAAACAAACTCTCATCCACAAAATCCGGCAACGTCACTTTTAAATTCGGTTCGGCTTCCATCGCTCTTTTAATGGGGGAAACAATATCTTTCTTGCTAATCTTCTAATGATGTTTTTTTTACTTCATTATTTCCTTTTAGTGGTTTTGTATTTTGAAACTTCTTTTAAAGATTAGCTTAAAAATATCTAACACAAGAAAAATGAGAATTAAATTTTGCAAGAAATTTATATAATCAAACTGAACAATCCCCCAGTCCATCAAAGCATCTTTTCCTAAAGAAGATTTTTTCAAATAAAAATATTTTGGAAAACCTGAAGTTTCAATAAGCCAATCATTTGATTTTGAAGATTCACAATACAACAATCCCAATAATGTAATAATAAAAGCTAATGCAATTACTTTCCAATCTAACAAAACTCTCCAATTTTGCTTTTTAAATCTTAAAATAATAAGATTTATTACAACAAAAATTATAAATAAAAGCAGAAAGTACATACTTGTAAATTGATTGTGAATATCCATTTTCAAATTAACTCATTTCCAAATTTTCAAATTAAAAAAGATTCTCATCCACAAAATTCGGCAACGTCACCTTCAAATTCGGTTCAGCTTCCATTGCTCTTTTAATGGCGAAAACAGCGCCTTCATTTCTTGCCCAGCTTCGTCGGGAAATTCCGTTGTTCACGTCCCAGAAAAGCATAGATTTTAATCTTCTATCGGCATCATCGCTACCATCGAGCAACATCCCGAATCCACCATTGATCACTTCGCCCCAGCCAACGCCACCACCGTTGTGAATACTCACCCAAGTCGCCCCACGGAAACTGTCGCCAATCACATTGTGAATCGCCATATCTGCAGTAAATCTCGAGCCGTCGTAAATATTGGAAGTCTCTCTGTACGGCGAATCTGTCCCCGAAACATCGTGGTGGTCTCTTCCCAAAACCACCGCTCCAATTTCTCCGTTGGCAATGGCTTTGTTGAAGGCTTCAGCGATTTTCATTCTACCTTCGGCATCCGCGTATAGAATTCTCGCCTGCGAACCAACGACCAAATTGTTTTCCTGAGCGCCTTTAATCCACGTGATATTGTCTTTCATCTGCTGTTGAATTTCTTCGGGAGACGTTTTAATCATTTCCTCTAAAACGGCACACGCAATATCATCTGTTTTCTGCAAATCTTCCGGTTTTCCGCTTGCACAAACCCAACGGAATGGCCCGAAACCATAATCAAAACACATCGGTCCCATAATATCCTGAACGTAAGATGGGTATTTGAACTCTCTTCCCAACGTAGGATTTTCAGACATTACATCGGCTCCGGCTCTTGAAGCTTCGAGTAAAAAGGCATTTCCGTAATCGAAGAAATAAGTTCCTTTTGCTGTATGTTTATTGATAGCTGCAGCGTGTCTTCTCAAAGTTTCCTGAACTTTTTCTTTGAACAACTCAGGGTTTTCAGCCATCATTGTATTGGAATCTTCAAACGAAATTCCAACCGGATAATAACCTCCCGCCCAAGGATTGTGAAGTGAACTTTGGTCTGAACCGATATCGATTCTTAGATTTTCTTCATCAAATTTCTCCCAGATGTCTACGATGTTTCCAAGGTAAGCCAAAGAAACCGTTTCCTGATTTCCCTGAGCTTTTCTTACTCTTGCCACCAATTCATCCAAGTTTTCGTGGATTTCATTCACCCATTTCTGTTCGTGACGGATTTTGGTAATCTTAGGATTTACTTCTGCAATTACTGTAATACAACCTGCAATATTTCCGGCTTTTGGCTGAGCTCCAGACATTCCGCCCAAACCTGAAGTGACGAATAATCCTCCTTTTGGTTCTTTATTTATTTTTCTGAAAGCATTCAAAACGGTAATCGTCGTTCCGTGCACAATTCCCTGCGGACCAATGTACATATAAGATCCGGCGGTCATTTGTCCGTACTGCGAAACACCCAGCGCATTGAATTTTTCCCAATCATCCGGCTTGGAATAATTTGGAATCATCATTCCGTTGGTCACAACTACTCTCGGCGCATCTTTGTGCGAAGGAAATAATCCCATCGGATGACCGGAATACATCGTCAACGTCTGTTCTTCCGTCATTTCAGAAAGGTATTTCATCGTCAGAAGATACTGTGCCCAGTTGCTGAAAACTGCTCCGTTTCCACCGTAAGTAATCAATTCGTGCGGATGTTGTGCCACAGCATAATCCAGATTGTTCTGAATCATTAGCATAATTGCTTTTGCCTGTTCAGATTTTCCGGGATATTCTGCAATATCTCTCGCTTTCATCTCATAATCGGGACGGAAGCGGTACATATAAATTCTGCCGTATTTTTCCAGCTCTTCTCTAAATTCAGGCAACAATTCTGCGTGGAATTTTGGGTCGAAATACCGTAAGGCGTTCTTTAATGCGAGCTTTTTCTCTTCATCTGTTAAGATTTCTTTACGTTTCGGAGCGTGGTTGATTTGCGTGTCATATGTTTTTGGCTGAGGTAATTTGGTGGGGATACCTTGCTGTATTTGTTCTTTGAAAGTCATTATATAATTGATTGTTGTTGGTTGGTTGTTGTTGAGTTTTTTGTGGTTTTAAAGATATTCAAATTAGAAAACTCGTGCAAATATTATAGAAAATATGCAGAGCAATGGAAATTCCCCTCCTTAGAAGGGAAATTTATTCTTTGAAAACAAAATGATTTAGATTTAAATACAACAAAACCTCACTGAAAATCAATGAGGTTTTATCGTTCAATTATTTTAGGTTTTAATTATTGTTTTTCACCAAAATCCACCCTGTAAAGTTTCTGCCATCAGGAAGTGAGATGATGTACCAGTAACTTGACGTAGCAGTTGGTCTTCCGGCGATAGTTCCATCCCAAATGATTTGGGTGTTGGTATTCTGCTCGAAAATCTTGTATTGATAGCGATCAAATATTTTCACATTGGTCATTTTCTTTCCGAAAACGTGAAGATTTTTGATGATCCAGTGATCATTGTTTCCGTCACCGTTTGGTGTGATTGCATTTTTAATATCCAAGATTACTCCGTCTTGTTTTACGATACATTTTCCATCAACATATTTTACATAGAATGTGGTAATACCAGTTGGCAAATTGTAGAAAATATGAGTCGACTGCCAAGTAACCCCGTCAATTGAATAAACAATCGGTTGAGAGCCAGTTGCGGTAATCGTGTAGGTGTTTCCACTCGCTACCATTTGCTGGATTACCGGAATGTCATAGTGTTTTGCTTCAAAAGTTGCTGTGTAAGAACATCCGTTTTCTGCTGTTACAGTAAGAGAATAAGTTCCTACTGTATTCATATCTGTAATTGTATCTGAGTTGGAGACCACCTGGCCTGAAGGATTTGTCCAGACATAAGTTGTGATATTCTGCCCCTCTACCTTTAAAGTATAGTTGAATTTACCATCCGGACAAAAATATTGTGTTGGAATTTCAAAAATGGGTACAAGTTTCAAACTGATTTTAATGGTCGTGTATTCTGGGCAAAATCCGGGAGCTTCTACTTTCACGAAAAACGTGTCTGAACTTGTGTTTTGGTTAAAAGAATAGGTTGCAGGATTTGATATTACATTAGTGTTTGCCTGCAGATTTGCCAAAGAAGTATAATAGGTAAAAGTAGGATTGTTACCAGAATAAATTTGATTTTGAAGCTGGGTTAGATTTACAATTTCAATTCCGTTATTCAGCTGGTCGCAAATATTGTTTAGTAAATGAGGACCGGGCTGTGTAATTAATTTATCACCAAATACAAAATTAATACTCGCAATATCATCACAACCGGGAATATTCAGTACCCTTACCCAAATTTGTGAAGGGAAAGGATTTGCAGTAAATAAAGTGGGATTTTGTATTTCATTCACCATATTTTGTGCGTCTTGTTGATTAAGATAAAAGCTAAAAGTATTCATAGAATTAGGAAGGTCTACATACTGATTTGTAAAATTCATGAGGTTGACTTCATAATTTCCGTCGAGATTTTCATCACAAATTCTGATTGTTGAATTAATAGATTTTGGTGGGAAATAAGTATTGAGCTGTAATGGAGCAACTGAAAAGCAACCTGTAGTTTTAGCTGTAAATCTAGCCCAAACTTGGACGCTGGAAATAGTGGTAACCAACGTATTTCCTATTTGATTTGTGACAATTCCTGCATTGGCTTCAGCTTGGGTATGATAGAATTTTACATCTATATTTGATAAAGCATAAGTATTTTGCGCGGGATTGTACATTTGCGGAATGGCATCTGTAAGCGTGAAATTTTCATTTAAATTAAAATCTTCATCGCATTTATTTAAAACAGCATTGTTGGTAACAACTACAACGGGCAGAAAGTTCATCAGAATAGTTAATTTGGAAGCTGAAAAACATTCGTTAGAATTGAATTGAATTTTAACATAAACTGTAGTAGTGCCAGTAATTGGATAAGAATCTGGATTTGAAATTTGATTAGAGAAAGTATGCGTATTCGCATCATAATTTAAAAAATACGAAAAGTTTACAGCTGATTGGCCAGAATAAATCTGTGCTTGTGCCAAAGTAAGATTGTAATTTTCTACTCCGTCGTTATTATTGTCGCAAATATTACTGAGTGTAATATTCACGTTCGTGTTTACGGAAGGTGTAGAAACTAAACCGACTGTAAAAGGGTAAATCTGCTCACAATTGTAAGAATTTATTTTCACGAAATATTGTTGAGATCCGTTTAAATTAACTGTTGATAAAGGGTTTGTTCCGGCCTGTGCATTGGCTTGAGAACTATAAAAAGTGGTTGTTGCGTTTTGATTTCCGATGATTTCTGATGAGAATTGGCTTAAATTTATATTTTCTGAATTATCATTATTAAAATCGCAAACAGTAAAGTTTGATTTAACAATTATAGGATGAACTAGATTTATAGTGATGGGCCTCACTGTAAAGCATTCTTCACTCTGCTCAAATCTTACATAAAATGTTTGTGAAACGAAATTTCCGTTATCTGTAATAGTTTGTGTTGGCGAGATAGGATTGTTTGCATAAAAACCATCATCTGAATTGGCGTAAAATTCTGTAATAGGCACTGTAAGAGGATCCAGTAGCATATTAGTTGATAAGTTTGCAAGGTTTACCGTAATGTTTTCTGTCCCGTTAAAGCAGATGTATTCATATTTATGATTTGCCTCTATTTTTGTGAAAGTCACATTCATATTGACCTGAACAACTGTAAAGCAACCTCCGGGAATTTGTACTCTTATAAATATAGGATAAATACCTTCTTTTATGGTTTGTAAAACCGGTCCTTGTGCTGAAAAAGCGGCTGCATAAGTAGAATAAGGGGTAAAACCGGCGCCAGGTTGTGTGCTGATTAGCGGTCCCATGTGAAGTATAAAGTCGTAGGGTTCGTTATTGTCATCATTAATATCACAAATTGTTAATGGGTAATTTATGCCGTGAGCGTTTACGCCAGGTTTTAGCTGAAATGTGACGGGACCTAAAATATAAAAGCAGTTGGGATCTTGCACCCGAAGCCAAATTTGTGTTCCTGTAGAAATATTGGCTGTAGTGATAGGGTTTACGTTATTTTGCGCATTATTTTGACTTGTAAAATAGACTATAGATGTGTTTCCATTGGTTAAAAGTGAATTGTTTAAAAGACTCAATTCATAATTATTCTCAATCCCGTCATTATTAGTGTCGCAGAGAACAACTGTATTACTGAGAAGTTCTTTTGTGAGAAAATTTAAAGTTAATATTGCTACTCTGAAACATGTTGTGGTATTGGGATTTTGAATTCTTACGTAGATAATTTTATTTGAATTTAATGGGTAAGTGTTTGATAATCCATTCGTATTATTCTGGGCATCTTGTAGTGTATTGTGATAAGTAAAATTAAAACTCGAAGGATTTTGTGAAGTTAAATTAGATTTAAAATTATCCAGATTAAGATTAATCGGACTATTTCCACAAAAAGTCTCACTGTAATTGGTTGCCGTTGGGTAAGTAGGATCAAAATTGAGATTGAAACTGTCTGTAAGTGTAAGAATGCTGTTTCCGCAAGTATTGAAATTTACGTTGGCGGTGTATATATCATTTTGCGTAGGGCATATAGTTGCTTCCAATCCCGTGGCAATGGTTTGTCCGGCTGAGTTTTTCCATATAATCTCAGGAGTGATGTTGTTTCCTGAAGGTGAAAATTCATAAGCTTCTTGTAAAGCTTGCCAATTTCCTGTATTTCTAGAAGCAGGTGAATAGCCAATTGCTCCGTTTTCGTTGACGATTCCAATCAATGCATTTTCAAATTTTCTAGTAGCACATGGCGTTAGTTTTTTGTCTACAAAAACTTCAATACTATTGGTGGTTTCATGCAAAACGATTTGCGAAGATGTTCTTTCTGTACACCCTGCCATTCTTCCTTCGTAGAAATTCACAACAAATTTTCTATTTGGTGCTGTTCCGATAGTAGAGTAGTAAATTTCCGACTGATCTGCTGTTGAAAAAACCATATCATGATAAACTCCGAAAATAGAATTTTTTGGAAGACCCGCATTCGGATTTTGCCAGTTTATGTTTGGGAAATTTATTTTTCCGGCTTGTGTAACATCAAAAGTGACCATTCCGTTGGAGCCAATTACCAGCGCATTAAAATTCTGATTAAAAAAGCAGAAACTAAAAGGAAGATTAATGATAGGCGTGAAAACGTCATCAAAATTTGCATTCAATGAAGTCCCCTGATTCATGGGAATTGGAGGCAAAAATGTTTTTTGAGTCGTTTGGTAGGTGTTGGTTTGTTTGATGACAGGATATTCTGTATGAAGCGTAATGCAGCCATTGCTGTTTAAATCATTAGTGCAGCTTACTTGAAAATTTTCATTACCTATGGCGTCTTTGATGTTTACTTCTAAATTATTTTGAGAATAAACTGAAAAACTAATACAAAAAATGAGAATTTGTAAAATTATTTTCATTGAATAATTGATTATAAATTAACTAAAATGTTATTATGATGTTGATTTTTCAAATTTACAACATTTTTTATATAGATTATTTATCCATAAACTATTATTTGTATTTATTTAAAAATTGCTCAAAACAAAAAAAGCTACCTCATTTGAGATAGCTTTCATTTGTATTTTGTTAAAAAAAATTTATCTTTTTAGATCATCTTCCTCTTCTTCTATATCTTCATCAATGTCATCAATTAAATCGTCTTCGGTTTCAAATAATTCATCTTTATCCTCAATTTTATTGTAAATGTTATCTTCTGTATAAGATTGTTGATTTGTAATTTGATCAAAATTATCGTCGTCTTCAGCACCCGGTATATCTAATCCGTATGGCATGCCATCATTTACATGGCTTGGGTTAATAATTGGGTTGCCATCACCATCCAAAGGAATATGTTCTTCTTTGTTGAAAATATCTTCACCTGGATTATAATTCATTTCGTCTAATTTTCTTTTTTGCTCTGCAGCATTGTCTTCTGTTCTCATAATTTTATTTTTTTTGTGATGTTTAGAGTAAAGACAAAAATGATTCCAATAATTAAATAGCCAAGCAAAAATTATAAAGTAAAAAGTGCCAAGGTTAATAGTGTTTAAAGTTTTGTTTCAAACAAATAATTTATTGCAAAGTTTTTTCCGACAAATCTCAAATGTAAACTTCTTCATTTGCGCAGGCGGGCATTTTTTTTCCTTTTGAAAAAGCTACTAAGTTTTCTGCTGCAAGTTTTGCCATCCCGTTTCGGGCCTCTTCGGTTGCCGAGCCAATGTGTGGAAGTACGCAAACATTTGATAATTGTAATAAAGGATTTTCTTTAATCATCGGTTCCGGATTGGTCACGTCTAAGCCTGCACCCCAAATTTTATTGTTGATTAAAGCTTCATACAAGTCTTTTTCGTTTTGAAAACCGCCTCTCGCAGTATTAATAAAGATAGAATTTGGTTTCATCTTATCAAAAATTTTAGCATTGAAAAGTTCACTTTGTTCAGCCTTAAAATTAGCATGAATAGACAAAACATCAGATTGTTGCACCAATTCATCAAACGAAACATATTCTGCTTCTAATTTTCTTTGGGCTTCTTCGTTAAGATTTCTGTTATGGTAAATAATTTTCATTCCAAAAGCATTCTTGCATTTTTCAGCCATTTCAAAACCAATTCTACCTAATCCAAAAACGCCTAAAGTTTTGCCGTTAAGTTCTTGCCCCAAAGCAAATAAAGGGTCAAAATCTTCCCATTCCCCGTTTTTCACTCGCTCAAAATAAAAACTAGATCTGCGTGCTACAGATTGCATCAGAAGGAAAGCAGTCTCTGCAGTTGCAACACTCAAAACATCAGGAGTATTACCAATAGGGATTTTTCTCGCAGTCGCTTCTTTAGTGTCAACATGATCAAAACCTACCGAAAAAAGAGCGATAGCTTTAATATTCGGGCATAGATCGAAAAAATTTTTGTCGAATTGATGAAAACCCACATTTAATATGAGATCAAAATCCTGGCAATATTGCAGCCATTCTTCTGTAGATAATTTATCATTTTCTGGGATAAAAACTTCAAGACCGTTTTCTTTCATTATTGTGATTCCTATTTCCGGAATTCTTTTGTTTAGAAATACTTTCATTATGCAGATGTATTTTAATAGAAAACCTCACTGCTTTTATAAGTGAGGTTTCCAGATGTATTATTGAATTGTATTTAAAATCTATTCACATTAAAGTGTCAATTTTTATTCCAAAAAGTAGTTTGCTAAACAATTTTATTAAATCATTTTAATCTGATTAATTCTCCTTTTCTCTTTACTAAATTTTTATAATCCCACTGTATTTCTTCAGATTTTTTCAACCAACGCAGAAGATCTCCAACAATTATTTCTTCTAAATGAGTGTAAAATATTGAGGCATCTTGAAATTTTTTACCTTCCACATTCAATTGTTTTTCATTAAAAGATTTCCCGCTCCAAAACATAAGACATATTCCTTTTTTCTGTTTGTTGTAGCCCACAATAGGGTTTTCTTCGAGAAACCAAACAGGATGAGCGTGCCATAGCTTATTTTTGGCATCTTTTAATTCAGCATCAATCATTTTAGAAAGAAAACTACAAATTTCTTTGTCTGTATCTGTCTGTCTTTCATTGTAATCAAGAATTTGCGGATTCACCATTGCTTATTGGTTGGTATTATTCAGCATCGGAACAAATTTGTAAGCTCCGAATTCCTCTTTTTCAATTTCCGTAGGTGAAATTTTTGTGAATCTATATAAAACTTGCTGATCAATATGACCTAAAGGAATAACCATTTTCCCACCTATTTTCAGTTGTTTTAATAATTCTGTGGGCAAAACAGAAGCTCCGCAAGTTACGATGATTTTATCAAAAGGAGCAAAGGTAGGAAGACCTAGAAAACCGTCTCCAAAACTTTGAAATTTTGGATATAAATTCATTTCTCTAAGCTTTTTTTTAGAAAAATCAAACAGGTTTTTTTGTCTTTCTATGGTGTAAACCAAAGCTTTCATTGCAATCAAAACTGCGGTTTGATAGCCACAACCTGTTCCTATTTCAAGCACTTTTTCGCCTTCTTTTAGTTGTAGAAGTTCAGTTTGTTCGGCAACTGTAGAAGGGTGAGAAATCGTTTGATGTGCCATAATCGGGAATGCACGATCTTCATAAGCAAAATCTTCAAAAATGCTTTCTATGAAAAGATGTCTCGGGACATTGTTGATTGCCATGAGTACATTTTCATCCGAAACTCCTATTTTGTTTCGGAGATAATCTACCAAATTCTTTCTTTTTCCCTTATGTACAAACGAATCTTGCATTGAGCAAAAGTAATGAAAATGATTTAAAATTTGAAGCTTCCGGTTTGAAATTCTGATGAAAAAACTTAAAATCAGATTGAATGTTTTTAATTATATTTTCAAATGAACTGTGTAGCTTTATAAATTTTCAAACCTCAAATTTCAAATCATTATTTTTCAAATTAAACATTTATATTTACAAAAATTAATACAACTATGTTGAAAGCAGGTTTGGTAGGTGCCGGGCATTTAGGTAAAATACATTTGAGACTTCTGAATCAATCAGATAGATATAATTTTGTGGGTTTTCATGATAAAGATGCAGAAAACGGAAGAAAATTGGAAGCCGAATTTGGATATAAATATTTTGAAAATTTTGATGAATTGCTAAATCAGATTGAAATGTTGGATATTGTAACGCCAACTATTTATCATTACGATTATGCCCTAAAAGCCATTGAAAAAGGCCTTCACTTTTTTATTGAGAAACCGGTAACTCAAACATTGGAACAAGCAGAGGATATTTTGATAAAATGCCGTGAAAATAGTATTAAAGCTCAGGTTGGTCATGTAGAAAGATATAACCCGGCATTCATAGGAGCAAAAGATTATATACAGAATCCTATGTTTATAGAAATACATCGATTGGCAGAGTTTAATCCACGTGGGACTGATGTTTCTGTTGTTTTAGATTTAATGATTCACGATCTTGATATTTTGCTGAGTGTAGTAAAATCTAAAGTAAAAAATATCCACGCAAGCGGAGTTTGTGTGGTAAGTAAAACACCAGATATTACCAACGCCAGAATTGAGTTTGAAAATGGATGTGTTGCCAATTTAACGACGTCAAGAATTTCTATGAAAGCAATGAGAAAAAGCCGATTTTTTCAGAAAGATGCTTATATTTCTGTAGATTTTCTAGAAAAAAAAGCGGAAGTTATCAGAATGAAAGACGCTCCGGAAAATCCTACACCTTTTGATATGATTATAGAAAATGCAGAAGGCGAAAAAAATCAGATTTTATTTGAATATCCGAATATACAGCCTAATAATGCAATCTTAGATGAATTAAATTCTTTCGCAGACGCCATCCTTGAAGAAAAAAACGTTGAAGTTTCTTTAGAAGACGGAACCGAAGCATTGAAAGTGGCACTCAAGATTATGGATTTGATTAAAGTATAATGGAAGGTTTTGCTGAAAACTAAAAAAAATCTTATCTCGAATTTTATTTTTAAAAAATATTACAACACATTGTGAGATTTCGTAAATTTCAGTATCATTGGAAAAAAATATAATATCTATGGAAACAAAATCTCCTTTTGATCAATTTGATGAATTAAGAGTAGACAGCGCTGCAAAATCTTTCTTGGTAGAAGCAGCAAAATGGACTTCATTTTTAGCAATTTTAGGATATATTGGGATTGCATTAATGGTAGTTGCTGCATTATTTATGATGACAATGGGCGCATCAATGAGTTCGGCATCTTCTTCTTTAGCCCCTTTGGGAGGAGGTATGTTTATTGGTGTTATCTACTTGGTATTTGCCTTGTTGTATTTCTTGCCAATCAATTATCTGTACAAGTTTTCTTCAAACATGAAGCATGCAATTTCTACAAACAATCAAGCAAGTCTTACTTCCGCATTTGAGTATTTAAAATCACACTATAAATTTATCGGTATTATTACACTTGTAGTAATAGGACTTTATATTTTGATGTTTTTGATTCTTATGGTTACAGGTGTAAGCTCAGCTTTAATGTAAATAACAAATTTTAATTAAAAATATAATCCTTCTTTTTCAGAAGGATTTTTTTTGTGATATTTACAAAAGAGAATCGTTTGGTTTTAATTGAAATAAAAATAGATATAAGTATCTTATTTTTAAATTATTGTAAATGAATTATGAAAAAAGTAACTATTCTTTTTTTGCTTATTTCCGCAATTACTTTTGCTCAACAATCGTTTTTAGACAAAAAAATAACTACAATTGTTAAAGATAAAAAAGCAACCGTCGGAATTTCTGTTTTAGGTTTTGAAAATGGTTTCAAATACAGTAAAAATGGAGAGAAAAAATTACCGATGCAGAGTGTTTTTAAATTCCATATTGCGGCAGCGGTCTTAGATTTAGTAGATAAAGGAAAATTGTCTCTCAATCAGAAAATAGTGTTAACGAAAGATAATGTACTAGAAAATACATGGTCGCCTTTGCGAGATAAATATCCAAACGGTGGAGTAGAAGTATCTTTGAATGAAATACTGGAGCTAACGGTAGCAAAAAGTGATAACAATGGTTGCGATATTATGCTAGAGCTTTTGGGTGGGCCAAAAACGGTGCAGGATTTCTTTGATTCAAAAGCTGTGAAAAATTTTCAAATTAAATACAACGAAGCAGAAATGCACAAAGACTGGAATGCTCAGTATAAAAATTATACTACAATGAACGCTGCAGTAGATGTTTTGAAAAAATTTTATGACGGAAAATTGCTTTCTGAAAAATCAACAGATTATCTGATGAAAGTAATGCTCTCCACTTCTACAGGAAAAAATAAATTGATAGAGCAACTACCAAAAAACACTTCTATAGCAAGAAAAACGGGAGCTTCCGGCAAAAATGAGAATGGTTTAACGGGTGCCGAAAATGAAATTGCCATCGTTACTTTACCCAATGGCAAACATTATGCAATTGCAGTATTCATAAGCAACTCAATGGAAAGCGATGAGGTGAATTGTAAAATGATTTCAGATATTTCTAAAGTTGTTTGGGATTATTTTAATAAATAAAAATTTAAGCTTAATTTTAAAAACTTCAAAAATGAAAAAAGTATTATTAATTTTCGGGATTTTCACTTCTGCATTATTTTTCTCGCAGAAAAGCGAAAACTATTATCAGATAAGCTACAACAGTATTTGTTGTGGGCCACCTTCTACAGCACCGGTTTTGGGCTATGTAGAAACTTTTCAAGCGAAAAATAAAGGAAAAAATATTGAAATTTTTCGGCAGTCTGGTTTGGGAAGAGAAGGCGAGTTCAAACTTTTTCTAGGAATTGATGCTTTGTCGCATTCAAAGAAAAAGAAATTTATTTCAGGTTTGGAAACTACAATCAATCAACAAAATAATTCAAAAGATAACGGAAGTCAGGGAAATGTTGATTTTATTAGTAATTCTACCGTTACAAAAACAACTTTAATGAAATTGCCAAACCTTACGGCTAATATTAAAAAAGATATTATAAAAAAGAAAATAAAATAAAATGATCAAAAACATTGTTGTTATCGGTGCAGGAACCATGGGGAATGGGATTGCACACACTTTTGCACAAAGCGGTTTCAAAGTAAATCTTGTAGATGTATCTCAGGATGCTTTAGATAAAGGTTTAAAAACGATAACCACCAATCTTGACAGGATTATAGCAAAGGGAAACCTTACAGAAGAGCAAAAAGCTGAAACATTAGGCAATATTACGACCTTTACTGAGCTTAAAAATGCCGTTACAGAAGCTGATCTTGTGGTAGAAGCTGCAACAGAAAATCAGGATCTGAAGCTGAGAATTTTTGCTCAGATGGATGAATTTGCTCCTGAAAACTGTATTTTATCAACCAATACTTCTTCAATTTCTATTACAAAAATTGCTGCAGCTACAAAAAGGGCAGATAAAGTTATCGGTATGCATTTTATGAATCCGGTTCCAATTATGAAATTGGTAGAAATAATCAAAGGATATTCTACTTCAAAAGAAACTTTTGATTCTATTTATGAAATGAGCAAAGCTTTAGGTAAAGTTCCTGTAGAGGTGAATGATTATCCTGGTTTTGTGGCAAACAGAATTTTAATGCCGATGATTAATGAATCGATAGAAACATTATACAATGGCGTTGCAGGAGTAGAGGAGATTGATACCGTTATGAAATTGGGAATGGCTCATCCTATGGGACCGCTCCAGTTGGCAGATTTTATTGGTCTTGATGTTTGTCTTGCCATCTTAAATGTGATGTATGATGGCTTCAAAAATCCGAAATATGCACCAAACCCGTTATTAGTAAACATGGTAATGGCAGGGAAGTTGGGTGTGAAATCTGGTGAAGGTTTCTACGATTATTCTGAAAGCAAAAAAGCAGAGAAAGTAGCTAAAATGTTTTTAAAGTAATAAAAAATATGAAACAGTAACTGGGTTTTTTAAAGAGCAGATAGGTAAGCTTATTAAAACGGGAAGTATTTTAAAAAAAATGGTGAACTTTGAACGTTAAAAATGGGTATTATGATTGATGAAAGACAATTAAATAAACCAA
This sequence comes from Chryseobacterium piscicola, assembly GCF_900156685.1. Lineage (GTDB taxonomy): Bacteria > Bacteroidota > Bacteroidia > Flavobacteriales > Weeksellaceae > Chryseobacterium > Chryseobacterium piscicola. The sequence goes on along the minus strand of NZ_FTOJ01000006.1, from coordinate 99,810 downwards.
AAAATAATTTTCAAATCGTTTTTGTTTACTTCATCCGTAAATGATTGATAAATACCTTGAAATTTTATAAAAATTTAGCCTTTTACGTTTTGAAAAATAATTTTAATGAAATTTAAATAGGCTCTAACTTAACCGAAAGTTTTAGAAAAAAATAAACTCACAAAGAATAATTGTCAATAATTTTATTATCTTTGAGCAAGTTAAAACAGTATAAAAAATGAAATTACCAAAGTTTTTATTAGCAGATAATTCGGAATTTCCAGAAGATTTATTCGTGGTTCATACAGAATATCCAAGATTTATCTTAAACGTTGAAGAAGAAGAAGTTGAGTGGCTTGATGATTTGGAAGGCGATGATGAAGAATCTATGGCGGATGAAGCTACTAAGGTTGTAGAAGCTGCATTTAAATGGTGCGATGAAGAGTTGGCTAAGTACGACGAAGAAGAGGAAGAATAAGAATATTCAACTTGAAATATAAAGAGCTACCAATTGGTAGCTTTTTTGTTGCAAATAAATTTGTAATTTTAATGAAACTATAAAGTTTTTCATCAAATTTAAAATGAAATATAATTAAAATTTTAAAAATTATGGATAATGTAACATTCAAAATTTCAGAATATCAGGATGAGCTTCAAATGTTTAAAGCTGACGAAAAAACGGGTTATATGTCTATTGCAATAGACGGAAGACTCATCAATGTTTATTATACAAAAATAAACCCCGAGCTTGAAGGCCAAGGCTATGCAAAATTACTTTTGGATGAGCTTGTACGTATTGCCGAAGAAAAAGATTATATGATTGATCCCGAGTGTGACTTCGTAAGACAACAACTAGAAAATCACCCTAAAAGATATAAAGGGATTTGGCATGATTAGCCTATTCCCACCATTTATCGAAAGGTAAATTTTTATTATTTAAATCCACAACCTGCCCAATTTTTGGCGTGAGGACTGAAAGTTTTTTCTCTTGTGCGTAAGCTGCAACTTTTTGTAAAGGCTCATTCCATGGATGAAGCGCTAATGCAAACTTTCCTGAGTGTACTGGGATAACACTCTGTGCTTTTAAATCTTCAGAAGCCTGAATAACTTCTTCTGGCAACGTGTGAATATACTTCCAAGCTCTGTTATATTGTCCGTTTTCTAATATAGCAAAATCGAAAGGGCCGTGTTTTTCGCCAATCATTTTAAAGTGGCTATCATAACCGCTGTCTCCACCTAAAAATATTTTCATATCTGCACTTTGCAATACAAATGATGACCATAAAGTATTATTTTTATTAAATTTTCGTCCGGAGAAATGTCTCGCAGGTGTAAATGTAATTTGAAGATGGTTTTTCAAAACAAAACTGCCACCCCAGTCTTCCTCAAGAATCTGCTCTTCCGCATAACCCCATTTTTCAAAATGCGCACCTACACCTAATGGAAGAATGACTTGTCTTACTTTATTTTTCAACTTCTTTACAGTTGGATAATCTAAATGGTCATAATGATCATGAGTGATGACGAGATAATCTATTTCCGGCATTAATTGAGGAGTGTAAAAATCTGAACCAGAAAATACTTTGTTGAAAAATTTAAAAGGAGATCCAAATTTACTAAATACAGGATCCACAAGAAAACGTACACCATTGAGTTGTATATAATATGATGAGTGCCCGAACCAGATGAAAATATTTTCGTCTTTACTTAAATTTTTAAGGTCTGTTTCTATAAATGGAATATTTGTTTTGGGTTTTAAATCTGGATTTTTTTTACCGAAAAGAAAATTAAACATCACTTTCGGCATACTTTCACCTTCTGCAAATTGTGGTGTAACGTTAATGTTTTGGAATTGTCCGTTCTTGTAATTTTGTGACAACAGCATTTTTTCCAAGCGCTTTCCTGTGGGTTTTGCACCAAAAACTTCTTGGGATAAAACATAATAAGAAAATCCAGCTATAGCAAGAATCAAAATCAATATATAAAGCATAAACGAGAATTAAACGATTAAAAAAAATCAAATCTACCTTTAAGAACGACTCAGGTGTGAAATTACTTTTTATTTATTTCAGTTTTTGTGAAAACTTTTATATTTTTAAGCATCAAAACTATAACTCTTGAAAAAACTCTCTTTCATCGCATTATTTATTCTCTTGTTTTCCTGTAATTCTGTTCAAAAATACAACCGTCAAAGGGAATCAAAATTAGCACCAAATGAGTTGAAAAACGATGTGGATTATGCCTACAAAAAACTCAAAGAACTTCATCCTAATTTATATTGGTATATATCTGAAAAAGATGTAAACAAAAAATTTGACAGCCTGAAACTGAGCATTACAGATTCACTTTCTCCGGTTGATTTTTATTTTAAAATCCAGCCTGTTATTGCCGATATCAGAGAAGGTCATTTGGCAGTAAGAATTCCTGGGAAAAGATATTCTAGCACAGAAATCCGTACGATGAAGAATAAAAAAAGTTTATTTGGAAGACTTGAGTATTATGTTGAAAACCAAAAGCTTTTTGTTTCTGCAAACAAAGATTCTATAGAAAATATTCTTCCGGGAAGTGAAATTCTCTCTATTAACAGCATTCCTGTTGCAAAATACATGAAAAAATACAGAAAGCTGATGACCAGTGACGGATTTAATTCTACTTTTTACCCTTATTATTTGAAAGATAGTTTTTTTAATTATTATTCTGCAGAAAATGGGTATTTAGACAGTGTGAAACTTGAAACCAGGTACGAAGATGTTACAAAAACAGTACAGCTAAAAAGAGAATCAAAATCTGAAGTTGATAAAGAAAAAGAAAAAACTCAAAAGAAAAAAAAATCAGATAAACGCACAAATGATTATGTTTTAGCAACAGATTCTTACAATAGAAGTTTTAAATTTCTTGATCAAGACAGCACAATTGCATACATAAAAGTGAAAAGTTTTTCAAAATCATTTTCCGAGAGATTTTATAAAGAAACATTTCAAAAAATTAATGATAAAAAATCTACACATCTTGTAATTGATGTACGAGAAAATTACGGAGGCTCACTTTCAGAGATTAATAATCTGTATTCTTATTTAGCTAAAGAACCTTTTGTTTTGGTTAAGAAGCCTGAACTCACTTCGAAATCAAGTCCGTTGAAAACGAATTATTTCAGGAAATCTCATCCAGTAACCTATGTTGTAAAAGCGATCATGTATCCTTTTGTGTTTTTCCGCCAAATTTTGGTCGTGAAAAAAGGAGAAAACGGAAAAGTAAATTATAGAATGAAAGAAAGCAAGGTGACTAAGCCTAAAGAAAATGCTTTTAAAGGAAAATTGTATGTTTTGATAAACGGAGGAAGTTTTTCGGCATCATCTATCATTACTTCTAAACTTAAAAATGACCAAAGAGCCTTATTGGTAGGCGAAGAAACGGGTGGTGCAAATGATGGTACAGTTGCCGGTTTTTACTCTTACCAAAGCCTCCCGCATTCTAAACTCCAACTTCCCATTGGTTTACTTTTAATTCAGCCCAATATTGATTTTACTGAAACTAAAAAAGGAGTTACCCCGAATGTAGAAATTTTAAATTCTTTTGAAGATACACTAGAAAAAAAAGATTCACAGTTGGAATGGATAAAGCTAGAAATTGAAAAAGAAAAATCTGGGAAATAAGGTTAATATAAAGACGGATTAAAAAAAATCCGCCTTTATGCTCTTAAAAAAAACTATTTTTTTAAATCATCAACCAATCCTTTTATTTTATCTATGTATTTACCGTAGAAGATTTTAAACCACCATTTTCCAAAATAGTAAAGAGTGAAAATGCCTACCACCAAAGAGCCAATCGATATGCAAGCAATTTGAATATTGGTAAGCGGAATTGGTCTCGGGATAAATTCTAAAACAATTATCATTTCACAAACTAAAAAAGGTACAAAAGCAATATAAAATGAGAGATAATATTGTTTATTGAGCTCAAGCTGATGAAGAAGGTCTTTCAGGCCATCGTAGGTATTGAGAGATGGATTTCCCATTTCTTTGTACAATTTAAAAAATTTACTAAAGAAAAAAGCAGTTACAAACATCATCGATATAACCAGCAAATTAATGTAAAAATTAAATTTGAAAGGAGCTGGGCTTACCGCCATTAATCCAAAAGCAAAAACAAAGATACCAATGGTGGACCAAAATTCTATCCGCATATTTTTCCGCATTTTTCCGAGTGGAAGATTCAGTGATTTTCTTTGGTTTGTGCTTATTTCAGGCGTGGTTTCAAGGTTTTCCTTATTCCAGGTTTCTTTTAAGTCATCAATATTCATGATAATTATTTTAAGGTTAAAGTAGAGAAGATTGGCTTAAAGCGTCTTTTAATTTATTCTTTGCTCTGTTGATTTTTACACGTACATTTCCTTCAGAAATTCCCATCTGTTCAGCAATTTGTTTTCCCGAAAAATCTTCAAGATAATAAAATATGAAAGCTTTGTCTATAGCATTGAGTTGATTGATAGCGTTATACATTTTGCTAAGTTTTTCTTCCTTTTCAAGATCATATTCATCCTGCACAATTTTATAATTAGAAAAATCTTCATTTCCTATAAATCTTCTTTTCTTTTCAGATTTTAAAAATACAATTGCCGTATTCAAAGCAATTCTATAAAGCCATGTTGAAAACTCAGCATCACCTCTAAACTTCGGGTAGGCCTTCCAAACCTGAAAGATAATCTCCTGAAAAAGATCGGCACAGTCTTCAGAATCGGCCATATACATTTTGGAAATCTTAAAAATGATCCCTTTATGTTTTTCGATACGTTCTAAAAATTCTTTTTCGAAGCTCATGGTTTGTTTTACTCTGATAAGTTAGTGTGCTTTCAAAAAAAATGTTACATGATTTCTAATTAAATTTTAAAAATTAGTATCAATATTATTGAAAACGAAATGCTTAAAGTAATTTTTGTTGCTTTTAAGTTTTTGCAAAGTTTAGAAATTGAAAATACTTTAAAAAATTCAGCTCTTATTTTTTTTTCGAATGATTTTGAAACTTTTCTTTCGTATTCTAATATTTTTTGTCTTTTTTAAGAGGTTTTTTAATTCCACATCAATTTTGATGGCTTAGTATTTGTTGAAAGCTAAATAACATCAAATTAAAAATTTCAAATTATGCCTTACATTACAAAAGAACAAGACAAAGATTTTAAATTGTATTACGAAGACTTTGGTTCCGGACAACCTATTGTGCTAATTCATGGGTGGCCTTTGAGTGGTAAAAGCTGGGAACTCCAGATACCCGCGCTTACGAATTTGGGCTATCGTGTGATCTCTTACGATAGAAGAGGTTTCGGAAATTCTCTGCCTTCAGGGGAACTTTATGATTATAATGCACTCACATCAGATTTACATGAACTCATTGTACAGCTAGAATTAAAAAATGTAATTCTAATGGGATTCTCTATGGGTGGAGGTGAAGTGGTAAGATATTTCACCAATTTTGGGTCAGAAAACATAGATAAAGTTGCATTAATAGCATCAATTATTCCTTTAGTAAAACAAAAAAGTGATAATCCAGACGGAGTTCCAGTAGAAGATTTAAATGGGATTTTAGAAAGTTTGAAAAAAGAAAGAGTGACCTTCTTAGAAACGTTTCATAAGAATTTTTACAATTACGGACTGCTTTCTCAAACGGTAAGTCAAAAGCAGTTGGATTATGACTGGCAAATAGCATCACAAGCTTCGCCTTTGGCAACCTTAAAAACAGCTGAAGCTTGGGCAGATACAGATTTTCGTTCAGAATTGGGTAATGTCAACAAAAAAACGCTAATCGTTCATGGAGACAATGATCAGATCGTTCCGATAGATACATCAGCAAGACAAGCAGCAGCAGGAATTGCAAACAGTGAATTGGTTGTAATTGAAGGAGCCCCGCACGGACTTAATGTAACTCATGCAGAAAAATTAAACGAAATCTTAACAAGGTTTTTAGCATAAAATTATACATCCATACATCAGGAAATCGGGCAAACTAAACAAGTTTGCCCGATTTTTTTAATATGTAAATTTCTTGGGCCAAATCTGCCTGTATTTGGATTGAGCTACACTTTATAGTTGTTTGATTTCATACTAAATTAAAATAAAATCAATGCTTTTTAAGATTTTACTTCTTTTAAATCTGAATCATAAATTTAAAAAAGATAATCTGTACTCAAAAAGTTTGAATCATGATCTCTTACAATAGTATTCAAAAGATTTTTGTTGGATTCTGTTGCTTTAGCAGCTACCAAAGAACGTATTGAGAACGATCGCAAAGCATCAAAAACAGAAAGAGTGCCTTCTGCACTGTCTTTTCGCCCAGTGAAAGGAAATACATCTGGTCCTCGCTGAGCTTGGCAATTGATGTTTACACGACTCACTAAATTAACGAAAGAATCTATCAACTGTGAAACTTCTTTAGCATCTTCACTGAAAATACTTACCTGCATTCCGTGAGATGCATTTATTTGATAATCAATTGGTTCATTGATGTTTTCAAATGGTACAATAGGAATAATCGGCCCGAATTGTTCTTCGTGGTATAATTTCATCTCAGAATTTACAGGAAAAACAACTGCAGGGAAAACAAAAGATTCATCGGTAAAACCACCATTTTCATTCAAAACTTTGGCACCTTTTTGTAGAGCATCATCTATACATTCTTTAAGATATTGTGGTTTATTTACTTCGGGAAGCGGGGTTATTTTTACGTCTTTTTCCCAAGGAAGTCCCGGTTTCAATTCGCGTACAGCATTGCTTAATTTTTGAGTAAACTCTTCCGCAATTTCTTTCTGCACAAAAATTAATTTCAAAGCTGTACATCTTTGTCCGTTAAAAGATAATGCACCCAAAATACACTCACTCACTGCAACATCAAGATCCGCATTTTTCGTTACAATAGCTGCGTTTTTTGCATCTAAACTTAAAATTGCTCTCAAGCGGTTCACTTTTGGGTGTAATTTTTTCAGTCCGTTGGCTACTTTACTAGATCCTATGAATGCCAGAACGTTTACTTTTCCGCTTTCCATAATTGGAGTAATAATCTCTGAGCCTTTGCCATATAAAGTATTAACTGTACCTTTCGGAAAAGCTTCTTTAAAAGCATTCAACAGCGGATAATGTGCTAAAACACCATGTTTTGGAAGTTTAAACAATAGGGTGTTCCCCATAATCAATGCAGGAATAAGCGTAGTAAAAATTTCATTTAAAGGATAATTGAAGGGTCCCATGCTTAAAACTACCCCAAGTGGCGCTCTTCTGATTTGGGCAATTGTACCTTCAGCTTGCTCAAAACGCGAAGATTCTCGGTCGAGATCTTTAAGAGCATCTATGGTTTGATTAATGTAGTCTACAGTTCTGTCAAATTCTTTAGTAGAGTCAGGTAAAGTTTTTCCAATTTCCCACATGAGCAGTTTTATAACTAAATCTCTCTGCTTAATCATGAGATATACAAATTTCTGCATGCATTTTATTCTATTTTCAACAGACATCGTTGGCCATTCTCCAAATCCGCTGTCATAAGCTTTTACAGATGCATCGAGTATTTCTATTGCTTCTTTTACACCAATATTAGGAATGCTGCCCAAAAGTTTCCTTTCTAAACCATTTTCTGTACGGATGTAAACCGGAGAATAAATGGCTGTGGTCTCGCCGTTCCATTGGATAAGTTCCCCGTTGAGAAGATATTCTTTCTGATGAATTTCTTTGATTTTATATTCTTCCGGTATTTCGTTTTCACTTTTAAAAATTTGTCCGAATGTTGAGGCGTTCTCTGAATTCATAAATTTGGTATTTTAATATTTTGTATTTTGAAACATTAAAGTTAAGCGGAAATTTTTGAATTTTAAAGATCGTTTTTACTTGATTTGTTCTATTTTTAAATCTAAATTTTTAAGAATTATTTAACCTTTATCCGAAAGAGAATATTTTTTGATTTGATTAAATTTGAAGGAATATTAAAAAATAAAATTTATGTCTACAATTACATTTAAAGGAACCCCAATAAACACAATAGGTAATCTTCCTGAAGTTGGAAAAAATGCACAAGAATTTACAATGGTTGCAGGAGATCTTTCTGAAAAAAATCTCGCAGATTATACCGGAAAAAGAGTAGTTTTAAATATTTTCCCAAGTATTGATACAGGTATTTGTGCAGCTTCAGCAAGAAAATTTAACGAAGAAGCTTCAGCCCTCGATAATACTGTTGTCATTAATGTTTCAAGAGATTTACCCTTTGCATTATCAAGATTTTGTGCAGCTGAAGGTTTGAAAAACGTAGAAACTTTATCAGATTTTAGAGGGAATTTTGGTGAAGATTATGGGGTGACGATTACAGATTCTGCTTTTAAAGGCTTGCTAAGCAGAGCTGTTGTTGTTTTAGATGAAAAGAGTAAAGTAATCTATACAGAGCAAGTGCCAGAAATAGGACAAGAGCCTAATTATGAAGCTGCAACAGCATCTTTGAAATAAATAGAGCTATTTCTCTATCAATTTAAATCATTCTGTTAGTTTAATAGAATGATTTTTCTATTTTTGTGGGTAAAGGTAATAACCAGCCATTGAAAAATAAATTTACTACGTTAGCATTTATCAGTATTTTCTTTTTAGGAAATACAATTTTTAAAGCCCAAGATTCTAAAGAGATTTTGGAACTGAAGAGTAAGTTAGCTTTAGTGAAAACACATAAAGAGAAAGCTAAAATTTATAATGATATTGGTAGCCTTTATGCAGACAAGAAGATTGATGATAGTGCAATAGCATATTCTAAATTAAGTTTGCCCATCTACGAAAGGTTAAATGATACAGAACAGATTGGAAGAACTAATCTTTTTATTGGCGGTTTGTTACTACAAAAAATGGATGTAGTAAACAGTGAAAGATATCTCATAGAAGGAGAGCAATATCTAAATAAGACCGACAATTACAACAAAAGGGCTTGGACTTACTATTTGTTAGCTACTGTAAATTCCATTAATAAAAAAAATAAAGTAGCTAACGATTATTGTAACCAAATCTTAAGTCTTTATAATCATAAGAAAGTTAAAGATAAGAAAGTTGTTTTAGCAGCGTACCAAAGGTTGTTTCAAAATAACTTTCTTCAAGAAAATGTAGTAGAAGGCTATAAATCTTTGAATACATACATTGAATTTACAAAAAACAATTTTCCGGAATATTTATATGATTCGTATTTTTTCGCAGGAACATTTTATCTTTTAAATAAAGATTTTAAAAAATCATTGAGTTACTTTCAAGAAGCACTTAACGTTGCAAAAAAAAGTAAAAATGAACTTCAAATTGCAAGTTCTAAAATGTTGATAGGAGATCTCTATACTGAAACAAAGCAGTATGAACAAGCAAAATTCTTTCTAAATGATGCTAAAAATTACTTTGAAGAACATCAATTAAATGATAATTTAAAACTTGTTTATTATTATTTCTCAGATGTAAATTACAAACAAAAAGATTACAATAATGCTCAGTTTTACATTAACAAAACTTTAAAATTGAGTAATGAGAAAGACCCAATGTATCGATATTTTACACACCAAAAAGGATTGATTGATTTGAAAACAACAATGCACGATGCTGTTGATTTTAAGGGTAATACAAAAAAAACACAAGAACTTCAAAGACTTACAAGTGAACAGTCTAAAAACTTAGATTATTTTTTAAGTTTAAAAACAGTGGTTCCTTCAGAAATTTTTATTCAAAATTACGAAATTCTTCACGAAGCCTACGAGAAACTGGGAGATTATGAAAAGTCTCTTTTCTATCTTAAGAAGGCAAATGATAAGAATGAGCTAACTTACGGTTTGGATAAGATGAGAAACTTAGCTGAAACGCAGTCTCAAACAGAACTTGTAAACGAAAGAGCAAGAATAAAACTTCAAGAAGAAACTAAACGGATACAACTTCAAAAAGAAATAGAACTGAAAGCACTCCGTTTTGAATTCGAAAAGAAACAAGCCGCTGCCAAAACCGCTGAAGAACGTGAAAGACTTTTGCTGGAAGAAGATGCAAAGCGCAAAGAAATAGAACTTTCTTACACTTATCAAAAAAAGGCAGCAGAACAAAAATATATTCAGGAAAGAAAATTTGCAAACACCGTTCAAGAGAAAAGAAATGCAATTGCTAAAGCAGAATTAGAGAATTCAAAAACACAGAAAAATATGTGGGCAATTGGCGCTGGTTTATCACTTTTATTACTAGGCTTTGCAGGATATTCTTATAATCAAAAACGCAAAGACAATAAAAAAATAGCTGAAGAGAAACAAAAATCAGACGATTTGTTACTCAATATTCTTCCTTTTGAAGTTGCTGAAGAACTGAAAGAAAAAGGAAAAACAAGCGCAAAACATTTCGACGAAGTTTCGGTTCTGTTTACAGATTTTGTCAATTTTACAGCAAATTCTGAGAGAATTGGCGTTCAGGAAGTTCTTAATGAGTTGAATATCTGTTTCACAGAGTTTGACAGAATAATGGAGAAATATAATTTAGAAAAGATAAAGACCATTGGAGATGCGTATTTGGCAGTAAGTGGTTTACCAGTTTCGAATGATCTGCACGCAAAAAATGCAGTGAATGCAAGTTTAGAAATTCTTTCTTATATTCAACAAAGAAAAAAAGACAATCCGAATGCTTTAGATATCAGAATAGGAATTCACTCCGGAGCTGTGATTGCGGGAATTGTTGGCGTTAAAAAATTTGCATACGATATTTGGGGAGACACGGTAAATACGGCTGCAAGAATGGAACAAAATAGTTCTTCGGGTAGAGTAAATATTTCCGAGGCAACTTATCAATTAATAAAAGACGATTTTACTTTTGAGCATCGAGGAAGAATAGAGACTAAAGGTAAAGGAGCAATGGATATGTATTTTGTAAATCAATTTTAAAAATTAATTAATGTGAGAAAAAATCTACTGTTTAAATTTCTATTTTTTACATTGGTTGTATTGCAAACTTTCTCTTTTGCCCAAAATTCTTTTGAAAAACCCAGAGTTTATACAAAAAAAGAAATTAAATCTGGTGCCAAAATTAATGAAGAAAGTAAATTTTATGCAGGAGACAACCCTGCTTTTGCTTCACCGACATTCAATGACTCTTCATGGAAGCATGTCAATTTTAATTCTAAAAAAGTGTATTCCTGGAAAAAATTAGATTCAAGAAAAGGTTCTAAAGAAGATCAGATTTATTGGGTTCGATACTACTTTAAAATAGATTCTGCATCACTTAATGAATCTTTATGTTTTGATATCACTCAGCTTGGTGCTTCTGAAATTTATCTGAACGGTAAAAAAATAGAAAGCATAGGGAAAATTGGGAATGCGAAATCGAGAGAATATAAAATGAAAGAGAAAATTCCAACCATATTTTCTTTCAGTAATACAGAGGTAAATGTATTAGCCATACGATTTTTACCCTTTGTTTCAACTAAAAAAAAGACCGTCAACTTAAGTCCTTTCGCGATAAGTGCAGAGCTTATTTCTGCGAATACATTTATTAAAGATAAGGTAGAAATGTGGAAAGAATTCAATTTCTACACTATGCTGATCTGCGGAATATTTGGCGCACTTGGTTTTATTCATCTGCTGCTGTTTGTTTTTTACAGAAAAGCCATTTACAATCTTTATTTTTCTACTTATAATTTTTCAATTTCTTTAATGAGTTACTTGGTCTTGCTCTTTTCTGAAATGAGTGATCCTTCAATTCTTGATACCTATACCTTTCTTTCATTTCTTGCAATGATGGTTTTTGGAACTTCACTTACAGGTTTTGTCAATACATTATTTGGAAGAACTAAAAAAAGACTGAAAGTAATGTTGATTATCTCCGTTGCAATTTTTATTCTTTACTATTTCAGTGCTACAGCTGCGGCTAGCTTAGCATTTCTTTACTTGGCTTTCGTCGCTTTCGAATCTTTTTATTTAATAGTGAGAGCGATGATCAGAAGAGAAAAGTCTGCTTTTATTGTTGGAGGTGGGGTTTTGGTATTCTTCCTCTTTATTGTAATGGTCATCATCTTCATGTTTTTAAATAAATTGAATACGATTGATATAAGCGAAATTATGGGGGATGATTTCATAGGATATGTGCTGATTTTTATTTTTATCAGCTTTCCTATTTCTATCTCTGCTTACTTGGCGTGGCAATTTGCCTCAACCAATTTAAGTTTAGTAAAACAGCTTGATGAGGTTAACCGACTTTCTGATGTTAATTTAAAACAAGAACAAGAAAAACAACAAATTCTTCAGAATCAAAATGATTTGCTCGAAAAACAGGTTGATGAACGTACTTTTGAATTGCAAAAAGAAAAGCAAAAAACAGAAAACTTACTTCTCAATATTCTTCCACATGAAGTGGCTGAAGAACTGAAGGAAAACGGAAGTTCTGAGGCAAAATATTACGATGAGGTTTCGGTTTTATTTACTGATTTTGTTAATTTTACCCAGAGTTCAGAAAAAATGGGTGCAGAAAAAATGTTGGTAGAGCTCAACGAGTGTTTCACGGCTTTCGATATGATTATGGAAAAACATGGTTTAGAAAAGATAAAAACCATTGGTGATGCTTATCTCGCCGTTTGCGGATTGCCTATGAAAAATGATTGTCACGCTTACCAAACGGTTTTGGTAGCTTTGGATATTATTAAATTTATCGAAGAAAGAAAAAAAACACATCCCGAAGCTCTTGATATCAGAATTGGAGTCAATTCAGGTTCTTTGATCGCAGGAATTGTAGGTGTTAAAAAATTCGCTTATGATATTTGGGGAGACACTGTAAATACGGCAGCCAGAATGGAGCAGAACAGCGAAAAAGGAAAAATAAATATTTCTGAATCTACTTATCAGTTGGTAAAAGACAAAATAGTTTGTGAATACAGAGGTAAAATTCACACCAAAGGAAAAGGCGATATGGATATGTATTTTGCCCTCGAAACTAAAAAAGATGGCGAAATTTCTTAGATTAAAATTAATTTAAAATCTCTGTGGTCTTTCTTTGCTAAGTAGAACGCTTTGCGAACTTAAAAACAGTTAGTAGTCAAAAAATCTTTGCGAACTTTGCGTTTAAATTCCGCACCATTAGAAAGATTAAAATTTTTAAACACATTTTCTATTTTAAAATATGGAATACGAAAAATTAAATACAATAATATTAAAAAGACTCAAGGAAAATCTTCCGGAGCATCTGTCTTATCACAGTGTAATGCATGTGAAAGACGTTATTGAATCGGTAGAAAAAATTGCAAAGTCTGAAAAAGTGAATGAAGAAGATTTACTTTTGCTGAAAACGGCAGCTTTATTTCACGATACAGGATTTTTATATGGTTCAAAAGATCATGAGGCAAAATCATGTGAAATCGCTGAAGAATATCTTTCAGATTACGGATATTCCGAATCGCAGATAGAGAAAATCAAAGGGATGATCATGGCGACAAAAATCCCCCAAACGCCTTATAATCATTTGGAACAGATTCTAGCAGATGCAGATTTAGATTATTTGGGTAGAGACGATTTCTTTGTGATCGGGGATAAACTATTCGAAGAACTATCCATGTTTGGAATCGTAAATTCTGAGCGCGATTGGAATCTGTTGCAGGAGAAGTTTCTGGAAAGTCATCATTATTTTACCGAAACTACCATCAGAAGCAGAAATCAAAAAAAACAGGATAACCTGAATATCATCAAAACAAAACTAAAAAACTACTGATCATCCTATGAGCTCAGCAACCAAACATGGCCCGCTATTTACTGTTTCAGATATTATTTATCTGGTTTTAGGAGTAATCTCAGCGAGTTTTGCTTTAAAATCTTTCCTAGTTCCCAACCACTTTTTAGATGGCGGCGTTACCGGAATTTCACTTTTATTACACGAAGTTTATCATTGGAATCTTGGCGTAATTTTACTGGTTTTAAATATTCCTTTCATCGTTTTGGCATATTTCCAGATCGGGAAACATTTTGCTATCCGAAGTTTTTTGACCATCTTATTAATCATTATAACCATCTATGCTGTTCCTTTTCCTGAATTGACACACGATAAACTTTTAGTCGCCATGTTCGGCGGATTTTTCATGGGAATCGGAATCGGTCTATCCATGAGAGGTGGCGGAACGTTCGACGGAATGGAGGTTTTAGCATTATTAACGTTCAAAAAAAGCAGTTTCAGTATTACTGAGATTATTTTAGGAATGAATGTCATTATCTTCATTATTGCCGCAAAATTCTTGAAAGTAGAAACAGCTTTGTATGCAATTATGACCTATCTGGTAGCAAGTCAGATTACTAAATATGTGATTGAGGGAATTGAAGCTTACACAGGAGTGACCATAGTTTCTGGAAATAGCGAAGAAATCAAAAAAGCTTTGGTCTTAACGATGAATAAAGGAATCACTGTTTATAGAGGAGAAAGAGGTTTTATGAAAGAATCTTTCGAGCAAAGTAGTGACGCAGATATTATTTTCACCATTGTAACTCGTTTAGAAGTCAGAAAATTACAGAATATCGTTCGTGCAATCGATCCTAAAGCATTTATTTTTACACAAACCGTACGAGAACCTCAAGGTGGAATTGTAAAAGAAATTATAAAGCATTAAAGTTTTTAATATTTATGCGTTAAGCCTTATGAAATTTGTTCGTAAGGCTTTATTTTTGTCTTAACCTTAACCTTAACCTTAACCCACAATGAAACGTTCCGGAACTGCAACTTTACCATTACATTACGGAAAAGTCCCGCCTTGGCTCTACGAAAGAATGGCTTTACTGGGGCGTTCTATTGTAGAAGTCATGTTGGCGGATTACGGTAAAAACGAAGTCCTCCGCAGATTGGCAGATCCTTTTTGGTTTCAAAGTTTTGGTGCAGTAATGGGGATGGATTGGCATTCTTCTGGGATAACAACTTCTGTAATGGGCGCTTTAAAACGCAGCATCAATCCAAATTCGAAAGAACTGGGAATTTATATCTGTGGTGGAAAAGGCAGATTTTCCAAAGAAACTCCCAACGAACTTCTTGTTATCGCCGATAAAACAGGATTGAATGGGAACGATCTGGTTCGGGCAAGTAAACTGTCTGCAAAAGTAGATAATACGGCAATTCAGGATGGTTATCAATTGTATCTTCATAATTTTATTGTATCAGATGAAGGAAAATGGGCAGTTGTACAACAAGGCATGAACGATGCAGACGGAACAGCAAGACGCTATCATTGGCATTCTGAAAATATGGAATCTTTTGTTGATGAACCTCACAAAGGAATTCAGGGTGTCAATCGGGGACAGATTCTTAACTTAACTGCAAATGAAGCTCAGAAAAGCAGAGAAGGAATTTTAGAAATTTCTCATACCAATTCAGAAAAAATCATGCAGGATTTTGCTAATTTGATATTGCCTGCTCATCATGACGTTCGTGCTTCTGATGTGGACTTAAAAAAACTGGGAACACTTTTGTACATGACCAGAGAAAATCAGCCAGAGAATTTTGAAGAATTGCTTTTGCTGAAAGGAGTTGGACCGCGTACTTTGCAGAGTCTAGCTTTGGTAAGCGAGGTTATTCATGGTTCACCTTCAAGATTCAGAGATCCTGCGAGATTCTCTTTTGCTAATGGTGGGAAAGACGGTCATCCGTTTCCTGTTCCCATCACAGTGTATGATGAGACTATAAATATTCTGCAAAAAGGAATTGAAAAATCAAAACTGGGAAATTCAGATAAATTGCAGTCTATCAATAAACTTCATACGATTATTTCGGAAGCTGAGAAAAATTTCACTCCCGATTTTGACATCAATGAGGTGATTGAAGAAGAACGTCAAAACTCTTGGCGTTTCGGCGGAAAAACCGTTTTTGGCGATGCTGTACAACCTTCAAAACCGAAACCTATTCAGCTTTCTTTGTTTTAAAATCTCCCCATAAGAATGCTCAAAAACGGGATGCAATTCTAAATAATTTGTTTTAAAATAAACTTCCATAAGCTCATAATAATGCTTCAAACTATATTTTTCATGAGTAAAGGCCAGATTTAAGTAGAGTGTTTACATTATTATGGAATGTTAAAGTCTTTAAAAAGTAAGATCCCAAATCAAAAAATTTCATATTCCAATAAAAATTCTAATTTTAAAGTTTAATAAAACATAATTTGAATGAATACAAAAGCTTTTATCGTTTACTATGATTTTCCTTTTTTCTTCCCAGAAGAGCTTGATGATATAACTAAAGCACATGAAAAAGTAGTTTTCCAAAAGGGAGATTATCTCCTTGAAGAAGGTAAAATGGCAAATGAATATTATATTTTAGAAAAAGGTTTGGTACGTTCTTTTGTTAATGATTTTAATGGTTGTGAGGTTACAACACAATTTTTTGTTGAAAATGAAATCATCATTGATGTATCATCACTATTTCAAAGAATTCCTACACAAGAAAATATTGTCTGCATAACAGATTGCGAATGTTGGAAGCTTGATTTTGAAACTTTCCAGGAATTGTTTCACAGAATACCCAACTTAAGAGAATGGGGTAGATCATGGATGTCCCAAGAACTATTCGCATATAAAAATCGTTCATTAGCTATCTTTACTCTTTCTGCAACCAAAAGGTATCTTAATCTTTTAGAGCAGAAACCACAGGTAATAAAGTTTGCTCCTTTGAAGCAAATTGCATCTTATCTTGGTATTACAGACACTTCACTGAGCAGAATTCGTAAAGAATTGGTTTCTCATCCCCGAAAAACTTAAATCTTGTCTTAGGGCAAGTTGATTTTTAATAATAAGTAAGTAATTTTGGTTAAATCTTTAACCATTAAAAAATTTGGAAAATGAAAATCAATCAAATTTACGTCAATCTTCCCGTAAAAAATATTCTTAAAACAAAGGAGTTTTGGAGTAATCTCGGTTTCTCAATCAATGAGCAGATTTCCGATGAGAGAGCAGTTTGTATTGTGATGAGTGATACTATTTTCGTGATGTTTATTACCGAAGAATATTTTCAGACTTTTTCTGAAAGACCAGTTCCTAAGGGCGATACAACGCAGGTTTTGGTTGCTATTAGCTTAAATAGTCGTGAAGAAGTTGATGATATTGTAAACAAAGCTATTGCCAACGGTGCAACCCAGCACGAGGAACCACAGGATTATGGATGGATGTATCAAAATTCTTTCTGGGACATCAACGGACATGGCTGGAACGTCACTTTTGCCGATATGTCTCAAATGATAAATTAATCGTTCAGCATTTGCTATACATATTTGTGAACGAAAAGCCGTCAAAAAAAGATTATAGAAAATCTTTTCAGTTACTCGCATTAAAAATCGTAATCGTATAAATATTAGCATTAATTTCAATTATTATTTTATTAGTGAAGAGGTTTTTGCTATTTGTATTAAAAAAATAACTAAAAAAATAAAATTATGCCTAAATTAAATCCTTACCTCAATTTTGACGGTACAGCAGAAGAAGCTTTCATATTTTATAAATCTGTTTTCGGAGGTGAATTCGTTGGAGGAATTCGCAAAATGGGCAATGCTCCTGGAACCGAAAATTTATCAGATGAAGAGAAAAACAGAGTGATGCACATTGCACTACCAGTGGGTGGCGATCTTTTGATGGCATCGGATATTGTGCCATCATTCGGACAGAATCTTAAGATGGGAAATAGCAATTACGTCTCTGTTTTCCCAGATTCAAGAGAAGAAGCCGAAAGAATTTTCAAAGCATTATCAGAAAATGGGAATATAGAAATGCCACTAGAAGATCAGTTTTGGGGAGATTATTTCGGTAGTTTTCAGGATAAATTCGGAGTGTACTGGATGGTGAATTTTTCTACTGACATAGGATACGAAGGCTGAAAAATTAACGCTATATTTAATGAATAAAAGGGTAACGTAAATTGGCCTTTTTTTAAACAAACAAAACAAATGGATAAAATAAGAATAGACATTACGATTTTAGAAAACGTAGAAAAAGTTTGGGATTATTATAATGAGCCTAAACATATTGTAAAGTGGAATTTTGCTCACGAAAGTTGGCATTGCCCAAGTTCAGAAAATGATTTGAGAATAGGCGGGAAATTTAACAATAGAATGGAAGCAAAAGACGGCAGTTTTGGTTTTGATCTTATTGGAGTATACGATGAAATTGTTGAAAAACAATTGATTAAGTACCACCTGGAAGACCAAAGGAAGGTAGAAGTTATTTTCGAAAAACTGGATGATAAGACAACGAAAGTTAAAATAAATTTTGATCCCGAAAAACAAAATTCTTCAGAAATGCAGCGTGATGGTTGGTATGCAATACTGAATAACTTTCATAAATATACTGAAAACAACTGAATTTAACATAATAATTTCATTTATTATATAGTGTGGAATGAGATTTGGAAATGTAAAAGAATTGCTAATACATTAATAGAAATTCAATGAATTTACTTTACAAATTAATCATCACAAAAAATGGAAAATAAAACAGTAAAAAAAACCAGAAAACCAAAAAAAAATATACTGATTGCAGTGGGAATATTTGCTGTTTTGATACTCTCATTTCCATTTTTGCTTACTATTTACCTAAAACATAAACTTCCTGATTTGGTAAATGAAAAAACAAATTACCAACTGAGTCTTAAAGATTTTGATATCAATTTGTTTAAAGGAAATATTTCCGCAAACGAACTTGTAATAAAAACAAAACCTACAAAAGATACCACTGTTACTCAAATCAATGGCACTATAAAAAGTTTAAATGTTGAAAATTTTGGGATTTGGAAAGCTATTTTTAATACATCTTATCATGCTGATGATATATCATTAATAGATCCCCAGATTACTGTACTTATCGGGAAATCAAAAGAAAAAAGTAAGTCTCCTAAAAAGAATGTAGACTTTGGAGTTAAAAATATTTTGGTAACCAATGGAAATTTCTCAGTAAAAGGAAGTAATAAGAAAGACCTTTTTAATGGTAAAAACGTCAACATTAATTTAACAGAAATCAGTCAAAAAAATGACGTTTCTATGCTTCCCGTAGCCTATAAAAATTTTAAAATAGACGCCCAAGATATTGTAATCACAGTAAATGAATTTTACCAGATTTTTGCAAAAAAAATTGATGCCAAAAACAAACAGTTCACTATTTCAGAATTTCATCTAAAGCCAATTGAAAATCCTTATTTGTACAATGCAAAAAATGTTTTTGATTTTAAAGTAAATCAACTTTCTGCCCATAATTTCGCAATCGAAGAAGATTCTCTTATCATCGAAAATGCGAAATTTGGCAAACCACAATTAATTGTAACGTCAACCAACAAAAAAACGGTAAAAGAAAACCAAAAGGAAATTAATCTAAAAATAGGGATCAAAAATCTAGATTTGCAGGAAGGTTCGGTGCTCATTCAGCAGCAAGATAAAACGAAAACAGCTTCTATAGATAATTTTCATGTAAATTTGAAAGATATAGTATTTGATAAAAATACAGTTAAAGAAAAATTGCCTTTCAAGTTTTCTACTCACAATGTGGAATTTAAAAACATTTATTTTAAAGCAAATCCATTACAAGAGGTAAGTGTAAAAAAAATAAGTTCCAACAATTCGGATATTTTTATTACTAATGCCGAGTTCAGGGCACTTGGAAAAAGCAATTCTAAAGATGTTTATAATATTAAAACCGATAAAATAGAGATATTAAATAACAAATCTAAATTTGTAGGGCAACAGTTACAATTGAATCTTAATAAAATCAACATCTATCGTCCTGATATTGAAATTATTGCCGCAACCGGGAAAAAAGCAGTTTCGCAGAAATCTAAAGGTGAAAGCCCCGATTTGATGGCAAATGTAAGCTCACTAAACTTAATCAATGGAAGTTTCAGCCAAACGAAACAAGGCGCCCAAAAAATGAAGATTAGAAAATTTAATGTTCAATTAAATTCAATTACAACCAATAAAGAAATCCTTAAAGAATCAATTCCTTTTCATGTGAAAAACAGAATTGTTACCGCTGAAAAAATAGATATTGACGCGGGAAAATATTATCTACTCAAATTAGATGAAATTAAAAACACGGATAAAATAACCCAAATTCGTAATTTTGCATTTCTTCCAAAATACTCTAGAAATCAATTTAATAAAATGATTGCTGTAGAAGAAGATTTGTACACTATAAAAATTAAATCCTTAAATATTAAAGATAAAAATTCTATAATTGGAGGGAAAACAATCATCGATCTAGAACAGATTGTAGTGGATGGAATAAACTGCAATATTTATCACGATTTGGCTCCTCCGGATGACATTGCGATTCGATACATGTTTAGCAAAAAACTTCGAGATGTGAAATTTCCTTTTTATGTGAAACAGATTGATATTATAAACTCTAAACTTACTTATGAAGAAATTGCTGAAAAGGCCCAGATTCCAGGTAAAATTACTTTTGATAATTTCAATGCGAAGATCAAAGATGTTAACAATGCAAAGATAACAGGGAAACCTACAATGATAAAAGTAGATTCTAATTTTGATTTTTTTGGCGACGCACCTACAGATATTCATTGGAACTTTGATGTCGCCAACAAAAATGACGATTTTGCAATCAACGGAACGATTAAAGATTTATCTATAGAAAACGCAAATCTTTTTGTGAGACCTTATCTTAACGTAAGCCTAGACGGTAAAATCAATTATTTAAAATTTGATTACACCGGAAACACTAATAAAATAGGCGGAAAATTCGGTTTTAACTATACCGATATGAACGTGAATTTTTTGAATAAAAATACAGGAAAAGAAAGAAAAGTACTTTCAGCAATTGCTAATATTTTTGTTAAAAATAACTCTAAAGGAGAGCCGGATCATGTGGAAGTAGATAAAGATCGTGATCCCAACAAAAGTTTCTTCAATACTCTTTGGCAGGGGATTATGGAAGGACTGAAGAAATATTTGATTTAATTTTTTATAAATAATAAAACTCAATAATGAATAACGATATTTTCCCATGTTTATGGCACAATGAGGATGCAAAACAAACCGCAGAACGATATTGCAGAATCTTTAACGGAAAAATCACTGCGGATACTCCTGTAGTTTTGAATATTGAGCTTTTCGGGCAGAAAATTATGCTTTTAAACGGGGGGCCGCAATTTAAAAAAAACGCCTCAGTTTCTTTTATGGTCATGTGTGAAACGCAAGATGAGGTACAAAATTATTGGAATCAATTAGCTGACGGAGGAATTGTTTTAATGGAACTTGGAGAATATCCTTGGAGTAAAAAATACGGGTGGGTTCGGGATCAGTTTGGTGTAACTTGGCAATTGTGCTTGGCAGAAAAGCAAGGTACACAAAGAATTATTCCTACATTAATGTTCATTCATCACAATAACGGAAAAGCTTTGGAAGCGATGCAATTGTACACAAGAACTTTCCCAAATTCTAAAATTGGTGATGTTTTGAAATATGGAGATGGAGTAGGAAATGAAAATCACGAAGTTCCAGAAAATATACAAAATGCCCATTTTGAAATAGATAATTACAGCTTTTTCTGTATGGATAATTCTTATGACCATCAATTCGATTTTAATGAAGGAATTTCAATGGTTGTAATGACTCATAATCAAGAAGAAACAGATCATCTTTGGAATTCTTTAACAGAAAATGGGGGCGTAGAACGTAGCTGTGGCTGGCTGAAAGATAAATTCGGAATGAGCTGGCAAATTATACCCAAAAAATTAATAGAATTGATGAGCGATCCCAATCAAATGAAAGCTCAGAAAGTTGTTCAGAAAATGATGGAAATGCAGAAAATTGTAATTAAAGACTTGGAAGAAGCTTATAATTCTTAACTTTTTAACGGTAAATGGAAGCTGAGTATTAAATATGGTTTTGGGATGTTAAAAAAAATCAAACATTAATCTTTAACTTTTATTTTACTGTAATCTAGATATTTAAGAATATTTTTTTTAATTATATCAAAATCCTTCACATCAACGATAGGTAATCATGACAGGGTAAATAATTTTCCCTAAACCTTAAAATCAAAAAAATATGGAATTTATAAAATTTGAAATAACAATAGATGCTGCACCCGAAAAAGTTTGGAACGTGCTTTGGGACGAGTTTTCATACCGTCAGTGGACATCAGCATTCTGCGAAGGCTCTTTCTATGTAGGTACCTTGGAAGAAGATAGTAAAGTACAGTTTTTAGATCCAGATAACAACGGAATGTTTAGTAAAGTTGTGAAAAATATTCCTGCTAAGGAAATGGTTTTTCTGCATTTAGGAGAAATTTACAGCGGAATTGAAACCCCGATGGATTGGGGCGATGCAACAGAATCTTATTTACTTGAGGAAACCGAATATTCTACAAAACTAACACTAGAAATCAATACTTCAAAAGAATTTAAAAGTTTCTTTGAAGAGAAAGTTCCTTTGGCAATTCAGAATGTGAAAAATTTGTCTGAAAATCAGTTGTAAATGATAAGAACCAGACAAATTGTTTCGATTTTTGCGCTCAGTAATTTGTATATGAAAATACGTGATTAAAAATAATAAAACTTAAAATATGGAAACTTTATCTTACGAAATCATAATAGATGCTCCTAAACAAAAAATCTGGAACACGCTTTTCGGAACCGAAACCTACAGCGAATGGACTCAATTTTTCGGTCCGGGTTCACAGATGAAAACCGATTGGAAAGTTGGCGGAAAAACCTATTTTGTAAACCCTAAAGGTGCAGGAATGATTTCTACAATAGACAGTATTGAAGAGCCAAATCAGATGATCTTTAAGCACCTCGGAATGGTTGATGAAAATGGAGTAGAAGACACCGAAAGTATGGAAATAAAGCAATGGAGCGGCTGTTTTGAAAAATACATCCTCATCGACTATGATGGCAAAACAAAACTTCATGTGGAAGTACAGACCGAGAAAGATTGGCAAGAACACATGGAAAACGGTTTTACAAAAGGGTTGGAAGTGGTGAAAAATCTTTCGGAATCGAAGTAAAAAATCTTATAATTATAATACAATTATTCAACCCTGCCAGCATTTCAAACGCTGGCAGGGTTATTTGTAGTAATAGATTTTATAATTTGTAAAAGTTCAAAGTAAAAAAAAAATTAGGGGCTCAAATCTGAAATAGTTTTTCAATCTTCTTTTCTGTCTCGGCTTCAGACCATATTTCTTCTTCTTTTTCTTCGTCATAATCTTCCATAAATCGTAGAGTTGACCAAAAATTTGCGACAACTTTATTATTTTCAATCATCAGAAAACCTTCACCATGCATCTCAAATTCACCAGCGTCGGGGATTTCCAACTTTAAAATAAGATATTCTTCCAGTTCCCAAAATTCTTCATTGTCAAATGTATTTTCGTATCCTTCAAAATTTAAAAAAGCCTCGTCATTACCACTATCCCATGAAAATTTTAAACGGTTATTTTTAGACCTGATCAAATTCACAAACCTGTCTTTCACCTTGATTTCGAGTTCATTTGTTCTTAATAACTGCTCTTTTTCCCAGCCATCAAGATTGTCATCCGTTAAAGGTTGAAAAGTTTCCAGATCCGTTGCGTTGGGGAAATTGTTTTTCTTTGAAAAGAGATTTGAAAAAAAATTAAATATGCTCATCATTCATTTGTTTTAATTCTTCCATATTCGGCGTGAATTCCCATTTTTCTTTAAGTTTAATATACTGTAAAAGTTCGTTTATGTTTTTATTTTCCACAAGTTTTGATAATTTTAAAGCGTAATCAGAACCAAGAACCTCCTTGGCTAGATAGATTCCGAAATTGCTGTGCGTGATGATAAGTGAAGATTGTAATCCCGACATCATCAATGGTTTCATTAAAAAGTCATTCAAAACCTGATCATCCGTTGTTATCAATTCAAAATCTTCAAAAATTTTTTCATCAGCATATTTAAACCAGTTAATAAGGGTAGGAACTATACCGAAAAGATCTTCTTTGCAATGCTCAGCAACAATGTCTCTTACAAGAATTTTTTTTCCGTCACTGTTGGTTACTAATTCTCCAAATTTAGAAATACATATCTCCATTCCATAAGTATTGTGAAGGAGAATACGGTGCTTCAAATGATAATAAAAAAGCTTGCTGGAATCTAAAAACTTATGAACAGGCAAATAATCTTCAGGATTGCCGCCAAATTTTTTCCTTGATAAAAGACTGTGTTTCCAATAGTTCATCTGGTATTTTTTGTGAAATTATTATTTTTAGTACTAATCTCAATATTTTATCAATTTATTTTTTTATTTAAATATAAATTTGTGCTGTTACTCAATTTTTTTTAAAATCATTAAAGTAAAATAAAAACCACAATCGTCATAGCAATATGGAGATTGCCGAGAAAATAACAATGCCACAGAAGGAAAAGGAAAACATGATTTCGCAAACCGTATCAAACTACGGCGGAAAACTGATGTCTTTCATTCGTCCGAAAGTGAAAAATACCGAAGATGCGGAAGATATTCTGCAGGAAGTGTGGTATCAGTTCAGCAGTTTAACCAATCTTTCGGAAATAGTAAATGTAGGCGGATGGTTATACAGAGTAACTTCAAATAAAATCATTGATAAATACCGGAAAAAGAAAACCGAAAACTTGGAAGATTTTGTCTATGAAGAAGAAGACGGATCGTTTTCGATAAAAGATATTCTGTTGCTCGATGACAGCGCCGGACCAGATGTGAAAATGTTTCAGGACGAAATTTGGAAAAAACTTTTTGAAGCTTTAGAAGAACTTCCAGAAAAACAGAAACTGGTTTACACAGAAAACGAACTGAACAATAAAACTCTTCAAGAAATTGCCGATGAACAAGGAGAAAACATTAAAACCATCATCAGTAGAAAAAACTATGCTGTGAAGCATTTAAGAAACAGATTGAGACAGTTGTACGAAGATTTAAATAATTAGAAAAAAATAAAATGAATAATAAATATAAAAAAAGCTGGGCACTTTTATTTTTATGTCCGCCATTGATTTTTCTTGCCGTTGCGTTGATTGTGATGTGGCTTTGGAACTGTATTCTGCCCGAAGTTATCGGTGTTAAAACCATCAATTACTGTCAGGCGATGGGAATTTTGTTGTTGAGTAAAATTCTTTTCGGAGGTTTTCATGGCACATTCGGAAAAGGAATGAGAGATATGAAAGTAAAACATTTGCATCATAAAATGGAAGGAATGTCTGACGAGGAAAAAGAAAAATTCAAAGAAGTCTGGAGAGAAAAATGCTCTAGCGGATTTTTCAAAAAAAACAACGAATAGTTTTAGAAATTTTCTTTCCCCGACCCTAAAGGGAGGAAAATTTCTTCATCAAAATTACACCCTTTAAGGTTTGGGGAAATTAATTTTGATGAATTTTTTAAGAAGTAGTAAAGTAAAAACTAAAACGAATTCGTCTCTATAAAAACAAAAAGCAGTAAAATTTAAAATTTAAGAAAATGAAAAATTCAATATTAAAAGGTGTTCTAGGTGCACTTGCCGTTGCCGGAGTTGCAATGGTTGCCAGAAAAGTAATAGAAAGAAAAAGATTTGTAAGAGGTATTTTCAATGAATACGGAATCAAAGAAAAATCACCTTTTGGGTTGGCAGATAAAATCAGAGAAATGGATGAAGAGCAGTATCAGGAACTGAAAGGAAAGTTGAAGAAAGAATTCAAATCTAGATGCTGCAAAAAAGATAATACTTGCACAGCATAAGTGTTATTAACTAAATTGAAATTGTTTAATTCCGGTGTTCACGCACCGGATTTTTTTGCCAAAAATGCTAGAATTTTTCATTATTAAAACCCATTCAAATTTTGTTGAGCAAAATAATAAGAATAGAATTCGGGCATTCGTGGCATTTTTATTTTTGCCCGCAACTACAAAATTCTTATTTTTGTTAGCCTAAATGAAAGACTACTACTATTTTCTCGGGATTTCTCGTGATGCTTCAGATGAAGACATCAAAAAATCTTACCGAAAACTTTCATTAAAATACCATCCCGACAAAAACCCAAACGACGATTTTTTTGCAGAACGTTTTAAAGAAATTCAGGAGGCTTATGAAACTTTAAGTGATAAAGGACGAAGAATTACCTACGACCAGAATTTAGAAAGTTTGCAGAAAAGTTTCAGATATACGGTTCCGCCTTCGATTAAAACTTTTTCGGCGAATAAAATTCATGCGAAAAAAGGAGAGGAAATCATCATCACCTGGCAATCGCAAAATGCAGATGTAGTGAAAGTTTTACCTTTTGGTTTAGAAAAAGCTTACGGAGAAAGAGTTTTTAAGATTTCAGAATTTAAAAACGGAAAATTTCAGTTGCTGCTGCATGCCACAAATTCTCTTTTGCAAAAAACTGTAGTCCAAGGAATTACGATAACAGAGGTTTTCGAATCTGATGGTGAAAAATTCAGAGACAGAGCGGAAGAATTATTTAAGCCACAACCTAGAACAGTCATCAATCGTAGAGGTTATCCTAAGATTATGCTGCTGATTTGGGGAATCGTCATTCTTGCGATTGCGATTTATTTTTTGATTAGCAATTTTATGTAAGACTTGATTACACTCAAAATCGCAAACATTTTGCTAAGCCAGTTTCTTATTTCCCGGGCATTTTTTGCAACGCTTACCTTTTTTAAACTTTTTACAGCACGATTTTTTTTCGCAGAACATTTCTTCATTCTTGAAAGAGAATGCCGGAGCCAATGGCGGAACTTTAAATGGAGTGATGATATTCATAGTGCAAATATATTAATTTAGAATAAATATAATTAATAAAATTTCAATTTTCTTTAAATGCTGATTAATAGATGGTTTTAGGGAATTTGATATTAACTTCTAAAAGAAATTGGAAATTATTTCCTCCCAAATGTTCTTCTCAACTCTTCCTGGATTTTACTGACCATTTGAAAAGGGATCAAAATGAAATTTTTAATCCATTTTTCTTTTCCCCAACCCTAAAGGGAGGAAAAATGTATTGAAAATTTCCTCAAAATTACTTCCTTTAGGGTTGGGGAAATAATTTTGAGGAAATTTAAATGGACTGTAATTTTTATTAGAAACTGTTTTAACTGTATCAAAAGTCATTGACATTTTCAAATTTTAAATTTAAATTATTGTTCTATGAACAAGGTTTTACATTATAAATAACAATCGTAATCACGTCCATAGAAGAATTAAATAAATTAGTAATTATCACTTATAATGACGCATTTACAAGATTAAAAACATGCATTTCAAGTATAATCGCAAAAAGCCAATCGCCAACAGCAACTTAGGTTGCAAAATCATTTTAAAAATCGTAATTTTACGAATCTTTTTTTTCAAACAAAATCTAATATATAAAAATGAATACAGAGCAGTTTGTGAGCCGTCACATTTCCCTAAACGAAGCCGATAAGCAGGCAATGTTGGAAAAAGTGGGCGTTTCAAGTATCGAAGAATTGATTTCTCAAACCATTCCATCATCAATCCGTTTAGAAAATGATCTGAACATTTCAGAACCGCTTTCAGAGTACGAGATGCTAAATCATTCTAAAGAATTGGCAGCTAAGAACACTGATTACACAAGCTATATCGGTTTTGGATATCATAATACCTTGTTGCCATCGGCGATTCAGAGAAATATCTTTGAAAACCCAAGCTGGTACACGGCGTACACGCCTTATCAGGCGGAAATCGCTCAGGGAAGATTAGAAGCTTTGCTAAACTATCAGACTGTTGTGTGCGATTTAACAGGTTTTGCTTTGGCAAACGCATCTTTGTTGGACGAATCTACTGCAGCTGCAGAAGCAATGCACATGTTCTTCAACAACAGAACGAAAGATCAGAAAAAAGCAGGAGCAAACAAGTTCTTTATTTCTGACTTGGTTTTACCTCAAACCGTTTCTGTTTTAAAAACAAAAGCCGAAGGTTTAGAAATTGAAATCGTAGTAGGTGACCACAAAACACACCAATTCAATGAATCTTATTACGGAGTTTTACTACAATATCCAGGTAAAAACGGTATTGTTTTAGACTATACTGAAGATATCGTTGAATACAAAAAATTAGACTTACAAGTTGTTGTAGCTTGTGATCCTATGGCTTTGGTTAAATTGAAATCTCCTGCATCAATGGGTGCAGACTGTGCCGTTGGTACCTCACAGAGATTCGGTATTCCATTAGGTTATGGTGGTCCTCACGCAGCATTTTTCTCTTGTAAGGAAGATTACAAAAGAGATATTCCGGGAAGAATCATTGGGGTTTCTCAGGATATGTACGGAAAACGTGCATTGAGAATGGCTTTACAAACTAGAGAGCAGCATATCAAAAGAGAAAGAGCAACTTCAAACATCTGTACTGCTCAAGTTCTTTTGGCTGTAATGGCAGGAATGTACGCAGTGTATCACGGTCCGAAAGGATTAAACTATATTGCTGACCAAATTCACTTTAAAGCCAATGCTTTGAAAGGCGGATTGAAAGCTTTAGGCTATCAGACCGTTGAAGAGCCTATCTTTGACACGGTGAAAATTGTAATGAGTGAAGAGGAGAAAGCAAGATTGATGAGAATGATGCTTGATCACAAATTGAATCTAAACTATTTCACAGAAGGTGTTGTAAGTATTGCAATCAATGAGAGTACAACATTAGAAAAGCTGAATGTTTTAATGGCTTCTTTTGCTCAGTTTAAAGACAAACAGACTTTCAAATTAGAAATAAAAGAAGGATACAGCATTCCTGAAGAAAATCTTAGAAAAGATGAAATCTTAACGGAAGAAGTATTCAACAAATACCATACAGAGACAGAATTGATGCGTTACATCAAACGTCTTGAAAGAAAAGATTTATCATTAACTCATTCAATGATTTCTCTTGGTTCTTGTACCATGAAACTGAACGCTGCTACTCAAATGTTGCCACTATCTTGGGATAATTGGGGAGCTGTTCACCCATTTGTACCCGTAAATCAGGCAACAGGTTATCAGGAAATGATCAAAGAATTAGAGAAAGATCTTTCTGAAATCACTGGTTTTGCAGGAACTTCACTTCAGCCAAACTCTGGAGCACAGGGAGAATATGCAGGTTTGATGGTGATCAGAGAATATCACATCTCAAGAGGCGAAGGTCACAGAAATGTGGTGTTAATTCCTCAGTCTGCACACGGAACCAACCCGGCTTCTGCAGCAATGGCAGGAATGAAAATTGTTGTCGTTAAAAACCTTGAAAGCGGAGAAATTGATTTCGAAGATTTCAAAGCTAAGGCAGAGGCTAATTCTGAAAATCTATCAGCGGTAATGATCACGTATCCGTCAACTTACGGTTTCTTTGATGCCAACATTAAAGAAATTACTCAGTTGGTTCACGATCACGGCGGACAGGTTTATATGGATGGTGCCAACATGAACGCTCAGGTAGGATATACAAGTCCAGGAAACATCGGAGCAGACGTTTGTCACCTTAATCTTCACAAAACTTTCGCTATTCCTCACGGAGGTGGAGGTCCTGGTGTTGGACCAATTTGTGTTGCGAAACATTTGGTTCCTTTCTTGCCGACAAATGCCAACATTAAAGTTGGTTCAAAAGAAGCGATCGAAGGAATTTCTGCAGCGCCTTACGGTTCTGGATTGATTTTAAATATTTCTTACGCTTACATCAAAATGTTGGGAACTTCAGGTTTGAAAAAAGCTACTGAGCACGCAATTTTAAATGCTAACTATTTAAAAGAAATCTTAGCAGAACATTTCCCTATTTTATATTCAAATACTGAAGGTAGAGTAGCGCATGAGTGTATCGTAGATTTCCGTCAGTTCAAATCTTTAGGAATTGAAGTGGCTGATGTAGCAAAAAGATTGATGGATTATGGCTTCCACGCACCGACGGTTTCTTTCCCGGTTGCAGGAACTTTGATGATTGAACCTACAGAATCTGAAAGCAAATCTGAAATCGACCGTTTTGCAGAAGCTCTTATCGCAATTAAACAAGAGATCGATGAGATTGCTAACGGTGAAGCTGATCAGGCAAACAACGTATTGAAAAATGCTCCTCACACTGAGCAATTGGTGATTTCTGATTCTTGGGATAAACCGTACAGCAGAGAAAAAGCAGCTTATCCGTTACATTGGGTAAGAGATCACAAATTCTTTGCTACTGTTGCAAGAGTAGATGAAGCTTACGGAGATAGAAACTTAGTTTGTACTTGTGAGCCAATTGAAGCTTATATGTAATTAAAAGTTTTTTATATAATTAATCCCTTTCAGTTTTGAAAGGGATTTTTTTGTTTTAGGTTCAATATTTTGTGTAACTACTATATTTTAAATAAATTCTAGAGATAAGAAATAGGATGAATTCAATAAAAAAAGCGTGACACAATTCATAGCTTTTCAAGTAAAATATCTTCCATTGTAATTTTTCCTTCTTTGAAAAGCCTAGATTTGTAATCAATTTTTAATTTGTCTAATACTCTAGCCATATTAAATCCTGTCGCATAAAAATAGGTTGTCATTTCGCTTTCATACAGCCACTTATCTTTGTTTATATTGTAGTTGCGAAATTTTTGAAGTGATTTATAGGAAGTGTCAGATTTTAGAAGTTGAGGATTAGGACGTTTTTTGGAAAAAAGATCATAAAGTGAGAATTCAATGTATCTTGCTGTTCCTTCCATCGTTTCGTAGCATTTCTCGTATTTTGAAATGTCTACATTTAATTTTGCAAATACTTCACTTCTCCTTTTGTTTCGTAATGAAAAGAAATCTTTAATAATTTTTTTTGTACTAATATTATCTTTTTCACCGAGTGCTTTTAGTAGGAGTTGATTTTCTTCGTCTATTGATTTTTTAAACCAATCATTGTTTTTATAAATTGCAACCAAGCTGTCTGGCTGAATTTGTACTATTTCCTTCTCATAATATTCTATGTAAGATTTATGTTTGTATTGATATCCATGAAAATATTCGTGCATAACCATTGTGATCCATTCATCTGTAGAACCAATACTCGGGATTTTCTTAAATGTTTCTTCGTAGCTACTGCACATCATAAATGGCGAATGATAATTATACTTATCTGTTGGATCGCCCAAAGTCATTCCCGTTTCCATGTGGAATGGTAGATTATCAACCCTATTTTTGGACGAGTAAATTTTAATCTTTTGGTCTTGAAATATAATCTCTGACTTAAAAGTTTTTAAAAATTTTTCTGTTGGATTGGCAATATATGAAGATGAGTTTGTAAAATAAATAAGAGGTACGTCATATTCCTTATTATTAAAAGTTTTCCAGGTGTTTTCGTCTACATCTTGTTTTAAATTATAAATAAAGGTAATCCTATCAAATATTTTTTGCTCTTTTTCATCGATTTTCTTTTTACAAGAAAAAACAATTAATGTTAATATGAGGAATAATAATTTCTTCACTTTGTTTATGATTAAAATGTACGGTTTATGACTAACTATTTTTTGTAATAGAAATTTAACTAAAAGATTCTACTTTTTATTTGTTTTTTTTCTATTGAATTACAATTGTTCGTAACCTTAAATATCCAATATAATTTCTAAAATTAATTAAATATCACCATTGAAACAAGTCTTCATTCAAATAAATATCAAAAACAAAATCAGAATTTAAGGATAAAAAAAATGAAATATTTTTTACTCTTCTCTCTAATGATTTTCAGTATGTTAAAACTTATTTGGAAAGTATATAATTAATAGTTTGTTTTGTAAATGTTTGATTTTTAAAGGGTAGCAGGACTGTGCAGGATGCTCATATTTGGGTTTGTGTTTAGATTGGTAAACGCAAAAAAATTAATATTCATGAAAAATAAATCTTTACTTTTTAAGCAGGTATTTCAATCTTTAGTGCTTTGTGGTATCACATTATCCACAGCGGGCTTGGAAGCGCAAACTTTGGCTTTTCCTGAAGCTACAGGTTTCGGAAGATTTACTACCGGAGCGAGAGGTGCTGCCAATCCTCAGATTTATTTGGTTACCAATTTGAATGACAGCGGCCCAGGTTCATTCCGTGATGCAGTTAGCCAGCCGGGGAGATTTGTAATCTTTAAAGTAGGAGGAATTATCAATTTGCAGTCTGTTGTTGCTGTACCCAGTAATACAACGATTGCCGGACAAACCGCTCCCGGAGAAGGAATCGTGTTTTTAGGACCAAGAGTTTCGTATTCTGGTGCAAACAATACCATCTCTAGATACATCCGTCACCGCTATGGCGGGACTTCTCAAAATCAAGATGCTTCAGGAATTGCAAACGGAGCGAATATCATTTTAGATCACATGACTTTTACGTGGGGAACTGACGAAGTTTTTTCTGTAAACTGGGATAATAATGGTGTTGCTCCGGATAATATTACCATTCAGAATTCTATTTTCGGACAGGGAATGCACCGCCATAATCATTCTGCAGGAGGGTTAATGCAGCCGCCACCGGGAGGCAAGATCAGTCTTATAGGCAATTTATATATCTGTAACAAAACCCGTAATAATAAAATTAAAGGAATCAACGAGTTTGTAAACAATGTGGTCTACAATTGGGGGAATTATGGAAACACTTACAGCCACACACAATCCGGTGAAGCATATATCATGGGTGGAGATTCTGCAGGAGCGTCCTATGCCAATATCATCAATAATTATTTCATTGGAGGTCCCAATACAAGTCCTACAGTGAATACACCTTTCAGTGTTGGGAATGCCAATTTCAACCTGTATGGTTCTGGGAATTATTTTGATAATAATAAAAATGGAGTTTTGGATGGAGTATTAGTTCCTCAAGATTTAACAGGGTATCCCATCGGAGATGCAACAGCAATACAGGCAACTTCGTATGATTATCCTATGAAAAACCCTACATTAACTGCGCAGGCTGCGTTTGATAATATTATTGCAGGCGTGGGAGCATCATACCCAAGACGAGATCAGGTAGAACAGTTGATGATCTCCGATTTGGCGTCGAAAGGTACCACTGCTACTTATGTGTATGTACAAACAGATTTAACGACTCAATTTGGTTTTACCAACGGTGGGGCAGGCCATGTTTACGGTGCTCCGGCTCCTTTAGATACGGATAACGACGGAATGCCCGATGCATGGGAAACTGCAAACGGACTCAATCCAAATGTTGCGGATGCTTTGAACGTAAGCACTACGAATGCTCCTTATCTCAATATTGAAGTTTATATTAATGGATTACCAAACACGATAGCTCCGGATTTCGTGATTCCACCAACAGGGGTGAATTTTACAAATTCTATTACTACAGGAACTCCTGCCGCAAGCTCTTTAACAGTGAATTGGAGCGATAATGCTACAAACGAAACCAACTATGTTTTGGAACGCTCAACAAACGGTACAGCGTTTACAGTGTTGGCAACTTTGCCTGAAAATACAACGAGACCGGTTTAACGCCAAACACTCAATATTACTATCGAGTAAAAGCACTGAACGCTACAGATTCTTCCGTTTATACACAGAATGCAACTGTTACTACTCCGCCGGTTCCTTCTGCTCCAACCAAAGCTGTTTTGCCTACGCCTGCAAATGGCAATAATTCTATCGATTTTGCAAATGGTAATTTACTTTTAAAATGGACCGGAAGTACCAACACAACAGCATTTACAGTTAATTTCGGTACAGATCCTTTGAATTTAAATAATGTAGCAACAATACCTTATTCTGCTGCACCATCTCATCAATTGAATAATTTAATTACATCTACCAATTATTATTGGAGAATAGATTCTTCTAATAATCTTGGTTCTGTAACAGGTGATGTTTGGAGTTTTCGTGCATTGACGCCAAGCCTTGTCGGGAATTGGCCTTTTTCAGAATCTCCTACATCTGGTGAGCAAATTGCGGATGTTACAACCTATGCCAACAATGGAATTTTAAATGTTGCCTACGATAATGCAAGTGTAAGAGTTTCCGGAAAAGAAAATTTTGCTTTAGATCTGGCAACTTCACCGAGTACACCTTACATCGCAAGTATTCCTCATCAAGAGCAAATTTTATTTAATACCAATTCGTTTACAATTTCTTATTGGATGAAGGCGCCTGCAAGCATGATTCCGTCTTCTTCAGCAACCAGTCTTTATGTTTTGTGTAAAGGTTCTATTACCAAAAATTTAAATACGGGTGCAACAGGAAAACGTTTTAATATCGAAGTAAAAGGTGGGCAGCTGAGATTTGCCATAGATGATGATATTACTAAAAAGGAAATTACATCTCCTATTGCCAATTACTTTAATGATACTTGGGTGCATGTTGTCATCCAGAGAGACATCACGGCTCACAAAATAAGAATTTACAGAAACGGCGTACTCATGGTGGAAGCTGATGAAACTGCGGTTACCGGTATTGGCGAAGCGAGTGATTTTGTGATAGGAAATATTGGTGAACTTGAATTTCAAGCTACAACAAATGCCTCTGCTTCGTACAAAGGTGCGTTTGATGAACTGAAAATGTATAATTACGCATTGTCTGCAACAGATATTTCAGCATTGTACAATCAGGCGGTTTTGAGTAATGCAGAATTTAGCATCAGCAAAAATGTGGGAACCGTTTATCCTAATCCTATAAAAGACCAATTATTCATAAAGCTTTCCGAGTATAAGAAGTCTAGTTTAACGGCGACAATTATTGATATGTCTGGAAAAGTAATCATTAAAGAAAAATTAAATGCCAATGGAAACGGTGTATTTAATTTAAATTTTGGAGGTAAAAAATCTGCTGGAAATTATATTCTGAATGTTTCAGGCGATCAATTGAATAGTAATTTTAAAATTATTGTTCAGTAAAAAACAAAAACACACTTAGTTAATTTCATATTTTATTAGAAGAATCCTTTCAATTTTTTTTGAAAGGATTTTTTTTGCTTGGTAAACAACCCGTGTTCTTCCTTTGAAAAGAATACAGATTAATAATACTGGCTTTACTTGCTGATATTATGTCTTTTGCAGTCAGTAGATTTCTTTATGCATCTATTATCTTTATGCAATTCGTTAATCCAAACTAATTGAGGTTAATAAATAAACACCCAAAAACAATTTTCTTTCAAGGTAAAATAAAAAATAACAATATTTAAATTGGTATTTAAAAAGATTTAAGACTGCTTCTGTTTTCTAATTGTTCAATCAAATTCCCTTTCACCACCGTGAAAGCATAATCTTTGGCTTCGGCAAAGGAAATCTCATATTTTCTGTCGATGTTTCTTAAATTTTCCGGAAATTTTGCGAGAATACTGTCATAGAATGAGTCAAGAAATTCTTGTGACGGCATTTCGTATTTTATTTTGAGCTGAAAACGCCTGATGAGGGCTGTATCAATTATTTCAGCATGATTGGTTGCGCAAAGCAAAAGCGCATTTTCGGGATAATAATCAATGAGCTGAATTAATGTGTTGACGAGTCTTCTCATTTCGCCCACATCTTTATCATCGCTTCCTCTCGCTTTCCCAATTTGGTCTAGCTCATCAAGGAAAAGAACAGATTTTTCACGAGCCGCCTTATCAAAAATCATCTTTATATTCTGTGATGTTTCACCGATTCTTGACGAAACTATATTGCTGAGGTTCAAAATGATGATGTTTTTACCCAAAGCATTCGCAATCGCTTTTGCCGTCATGGTTTTTCCGCAGCCTGAACTTCCTTCGAGAAGAATTTTGTTGTTCACGGGAAGCCCATATTCCATCAATTCTTTGGCATAGGCCTGTTCTTTGATGAGCTGTACAAACTGCTCTTTATTTTTAGATTCCAGGAAAACATTATCTAGCGTTATTTCTTCTTTATCCTGAATGATGAGATTGTACAGATTCATTTTTTTTTGCTTTAATTTAAAAAAGTTTGTGATAGCAAAGATAATTTTTTAGAATCTCTTCAGAATTTTATTACAAATGAAAGTTGAAAATGGTTTCAAATTTTTTAAAATAATTTTCATCTGAAAAATCAATGAAAAAATCTTTCTGCCAATTTTGGGTTTTTTTTGCTTGTTTGTTTTCCGGAGAATCCCATGTTGGATAAACTCTGAAACCTCGCTTTCCATCTTTAGAAAGGGTAGTGAGAATGTTTTTCTGAACTAGAATTTGTTGAGAGAAAAAGAAGAATCCAGATTTGTGGTCTGTATCACAAAAGATCATGTAAAAATCAAAAGGATCTTTGGAAGAGAATGGTTCGGTTTGTTTAGATTCGGGATTTCTTGTCCATAAAGTCACAAATTGCCCGATTTTTTTAGGAGTGATTTTAGCCTTTCTGAATTTAATACTGAATTGATTTAATTGGAAATTATGACCAAAGTATTCTTCACATTCAGAGTCTGGCTGGATTTGGCAAATGATTACGTTGAGCTTAGAAAAAACTGAATTTTGAATTTGCTCGAGTTGTGTAATCATTTTGTTATGTTTTTTTTGCGCTCTTTTACTCCGGTTGAGTAAAAGAGCGGACAGTCATTATAGACTGTAAACATAAAAAATAGTAACTGATAAAAATGCTTTATAGATTATTATTTTTTATTTAATAATTAGTTGTTTTCTTTCTTTGCTGTTGCGATGTAAGATGAAACTAAAACTGCACATGTTGCTACTCCGATAATTGCGATCATAATTTTTGAATTTTTATTTATTTTGATATTTGTTGCGAATTCTATAATGCAATATTACAGCTTTCAAAACGAATGTCAAATAAAAATATTATGATGTATATCAGTGTTGTATGTGGGTTTGGGGTGGTTTTAAGGCTGTTTTTCTATTGTTGGTTTGTTGGTTTGATGATAGTTTTGTTTTTGTTTTAATTATTTTATTCGTAAAAAAATATGAATTTGTTAATGTTTCTATATTGGTTGTTTTCAGGTTGACAATATCAAGAGAATGAAATGTAAAGCATATTAAATGTCTGAAATATTCAAAAATGACATTTTTTAACATAATATTTTTACCGCATAAAACCTGTTTTTTCAAATTGAGTTGTAAAAAAGCACCTTGATTGAATTAAAAATATTGTTTTTTATTAACCTGAGCTCGATTATTGATTTTTTTACCAATATCAATAGTAGCGGGCATTAGTTTGTTTTAAGAAATGGTAATATAGAGTTGGCTTTAGTCAAAACCTACTATAAGTTTCGGCTAAAGTCTTTGATGGTACAAAATCTAGATCGTGCAAAATTCCGACTCAATTGATAGTGGTTTAAAAGACGTGTAATCAAATTTTTATGTGTTTAATTGTGCTCAAAGTCAGGTTATTAGTATTCATAAGTATTTAATCTTACTGCACCTTATAAATTTATATGCTCACAGCGATTGATTGTTTATTAAAACCAGATAAAATCCTCCGTTTGGAAAAAACTACTAGAAAAGCCAATCTTGTTCATCATTTACTTTCCCATAAGCCTTTGAAAACACAGAGGAATTAAATAATGAATAATTTTCTGTTCATTAGCGCTACGAGAAGTTTTTACAAACTAAATTTTAATTAAATTAAATTCATTAATTATTACTATAAAAATAAAATTTACTTTAATTTTGGAAAATGATGAATTTGAATGAGATTTTTACCAGCCAGCGTACCGGTAACAATCCAAATACAGCGGCCTCCCGCACAGATTTTCAGAGAGATTATGACAGGATTATTTTTTCTTCTGCATTCAGAAGATTACAAAATAAAACTCAGGTTTTTCCGCTTCCTGGGAGTGTTTTTGTACACAACCGCCTCACGCATTCACTCGAGGTTTCCTCTGTTGGGAGAAGTTTGGGAAGTATCATTGGGGATTTTATTGTTAAAAATTTTAAAACGGTATTAACGGAGGATTCAAAGAGTTTTTATACTCACAATCTCAGTAACGTTATTGCTGCGGCATGTCTATGTCATGATGTTGGGAACCCTGCATTTGGGCATTCTGGGGAAGATGCAATTGCCAGCTATTTCGATAAAAATGAAAATCAGATAAAAAATAAGTTTAATGAAAAAGAATGGGCAGATTTGGTAAATTTCGAAGGAAATGCCAATGCAGTTCGTGTTCTTACTCATCAGCAACAAGGAAAAGATTTAGGCGGAACACAACTAACGTATTCTACTTTATCGGCTATAGCAAAATATCCGTGTGAAGCGATTGCCAGAGAAAAAGGAATTCTTCATCGTAAAAAATTTGGTTTTTTTCAAAATGAGAAAGAAACTTTTTTGAAAATTGCAGAGGCAACTCACTTGATACAAGAAAATGATGAGCCCTATATTTTTAAAAGACATCCTTTTGTTTGGTTAGTAGAGGCGGCAGATGATATTTGCTATAATATTATCGATATGGAAGACGCTCACCGTTTAGGAATCGTCTCAACCGCAGATTGTGAAAATCTCTTCTTCGAGTTGGTAAAATCTGAAACCAATGACATCAAAAGAGTAAAAGATAAATTGAGTTTAATTTCAAATGATAACGAAAGGATTTCTTATTTGAGAGCAAAGGTAATCAACGCATTAATCAACCAATCAATTGAAATATATAAAGCCAATTTTAGCAAAATTATTGATGGAAGTTTAGATAAAGCTCTTCTTGATATTTATAAATCTGAGAAAAATACCTTGAATGATATTGAAGCCTTTTCTATCAACAAAATTTACAATCACAAAGCAGTTGTAGAAATAGAAAATGCAGGATATAATGTGATGTACGAACTTTTAGATCACTTTATTCCTTCTGTTTTAAAGTCTAAAAGTGAATTTAAATCGTATGATAAAATGGCTCTCAAACTTCTGCCGAATCAGTTCGTTTACGATGAGGGTTCAGATTATCAAAAAGTTTTAGGCGTGATTGATTTTGTTTCTGGGATGACAGATAATTATGCAACTGATCTTTACCGCAAAATTAAAGGAATAGATATAGGAATGACCATGTAGAAAATTAAATAAATTACTTTGGTTTTTAAATTTTAAACAATAATTTATTGAAAATTAATCTTCCATCTTTCTGAAAAATCGATTCTATTTTGTCTCATAATTCCGGTGATGATTTTGTTGATTTCTTTTTGAGTTTTGTCGGTAAGAATGGCTTTTCTTTCGTTTTGGTCTACATAAATTTTTTTGGCAATCAAAAGTGATTTGTGAACATTGGTTTCCAATTCATCAGACTGTGTAGGTGAATTTTTTACAGAAAATTGAGGAAAATGAAGCTCCAAATTTAATATACCGAAGTATTTAGAATCTGTTTAAAAATATTTAAAAATAAAATTTAAATAGGCTCTTAGTTTTTGTTAAATAAATCGGAGTTTTATAATCTTTTTTGCTTTTGGAAGCCAAAGATTCAATTTTCATAAGAAAATGAAATTGTAAAGTTTCTGAATGTCTAGTTTTTGGGTTTCTGTTTATGAAAATGGCTGAAAATATAAAGAAAGCTACAGAAAATTAGTAAAAAATATAAATTTTTCGTAAATTTATGAACTAACTATTAAAAAATATTTTATGATTTATTTAGGTATTTTGGTCTTTTTTGGGCTGATAACTTTGTTTGCCTCTTTTTTTACTGTAAAGCAGGAGTCTGCTGCTGTAGTAGAAAGATTAGGTAAGTTTTTGAAAGTAAGCCACGCAGGTTTGCATCTTAAAATTCCCTTTCTGGATCAAATTTCGAAACGTCTGAATCTTAGAATTCAGCAATTGGATGTTATCATTGATACCAAAACTTTGGATAATGTTTTTATTAAAATGAAAGTTTCTGTGCAGTATCAGGTAATAAGAGAAAATGTGAAAGATGCTTATTATCGGTTAGAAAATCCTGAAAATCAAATTACATCTTACGTGTTTGATGTCGTTCGTGCGGAAGTTCCCAAAACGAAACTAGACGATGTTTTTGTAAGAAAAGATGATATTGCAGTTGCTGTTAAAAGTGAGCTGCAAGAAGCAATGCAAAGTTATGGATATGATATTATAAAAGCTTTAGTTACCGATATTGATCCTGATGAACAAGTGAAACATGCCATGAACAGAATCAATGCAGCAGAACGTGAAAAAACGGCTGCTGAATACGAATCTGAAGCACAAAGAATAAGAATTGTAGCAGTAGCAAAAGCTGAAGCAGAATCTAAAAAACTTCAAGGTCAAGGTATTGCAGATCAACGAAGAGAAATTGCCAAGGGTCTTCAGGAATCAGTTCACATGCTGAATTCTGTAAATATTAAACCTCAAGAAGCATCAGCTTTAATTGTTGTGACACAGCATTATGACACGCTCCAGTCAATAGGTGCTAATAATAGAAGTAATTTGGTGTTGTTACCCAATTCGCCTACAGCAGCGAGCTCCATGTTGAATGATCTTGTAATTTCTATGGCAGCAACTCAAAATCTAGATGATTTAACCAGTCATGCTAAGTAATAATTATTTCTAATCAATAAAAAAGGCGGTTTTTCTAAAAACCGCCTTTTTTATTATTTCTTCATTCCTGGAGGATAATTTGCCATTATTTCTGACATAATCTGAGGGATTTGCTTTTGCTTTGCCTTTGGTCTGTCAACAGAAATACCACTTCCTATACCTTGCCAAACCAATTTTTGCGTTTTTGCATCTACCATGTCTACAATGATTGCTCCTTCGTTGTAGTTGCTCGTCCAGGTTCTGTTCATCCCGATTCCCCAACCGAAACCGCCTCCCCAGCCCCACATTCCTCCATAAGGATTGGTGTTGTTGATGTCGGTCACTTTTTTATGGTTTGCTTTTACATTGATGATTACATCAGGATTTTCTCCAGATTGCAAACCTTTAGACTGGAGTTGTTTTGATAACTCGTTTAAAACTCTGTCCTTATCAATGTCGTTTATTTTTAAATCATCAATTCTCAGTTTATAGGTCTTGTATGTGCTAAAACTAGCAGACTGTGCATAATCTGATCTCACTTGAAAGGGACTGCATGATGAAAGCCCTAAACTCGTTGCTAGTAAAATAAGAATATATTTTTTCATACTATTTTATTTTTTTTTAATTGTTGTTTTAATAAATGTGTCCGTCTTTTTATCATATCCGTAAGGACAGTGTCGGCATCCACTTTTGCAGCAGTAGCCTCGTTTCAGATGGAATTTTTCTGTAAAAACTTTATATCCTTGCTCGTTGTAATAAAAGTCTTCGTTTTCTTTGATGTCAAATAGAGTCATAAAGTTAAATGCTAAAATTCAAAAAACTTATATATTTGTGATTATGATAATTGTGTGCCAAAAGCCTTTAAAAATGTTGAAAATTAGTGGCATAACTCTTTTTCCTTTCATTTTTATTAGGAATCCCGAAGATAAGAAAAATAAAATATTGATTAACCATGAAAAAATACATCTTTGTCAGCAGCTAGAGTTGCTTATTGTTTTTTTTTACATCGCGTATTTAATAGAATTTTACTATTGGTTTTTTAAACTGAAAAATAGTCACAAAGCTTATCGTAGAATATCTTTTGAAAGAGAAGCTTATGCAATGGAAAGAGATATGAATTACCTTAAAAAAAGAAAATTCTGGGGTTTTTGGAAGTATATAAAGTGAAATTTTATTTCGTAATGTCTCATTTTTAATGTGTTATTGTTTTTTTTGGAGAGAAGTGTTTATCATAATTTTGAAGAATATCCTAGGGATGGTTTTATTCGATCACGATTTTTTATATCATTTCAAATTAAATTAAATAAATTATCATTTGAAATAAATTCTAGAAATTTGCAATAATGAAAGTTCCAGAAATTAAAATTCCTATTGTAGAAATTCCTATAGATAAAGATGTAAAACTATTTATGAAAAGAGAAGATCTTATTCATCCCGAAATTTCAGGAAATAAGTATTGGAAACTTTTTTTTAACATCAATAATTATTTAAATTTACAATTAGAAAACCCTTTAATAATAACATTTGGGGGAGCTTTTTCTAATCATATTTCGGCGGTTTCAGCCATCGGTAATCAATTTAATATTAAAACATTAGGAATTATCAGAGGCGAAGAAATAGAAAAGAAATGGCGAGATAATCCTACTTTAGTTTTTGCCAAAGAAAACGGAATGAATCTAAAATTCGTTTCCCGTGAAGAATACCGGCATAAAGAAAAACTGACCGAATTTTTGCAACAAGAATTTCCAGAAGCTCTTATAATTCCAGAAGGTGGTACCAATGAAAACGCTGTTCAAGGCATTAAAATGATGCTCAATAATGATACAAAAGATTTTGATTATCTTTGCACAGCAGTCGGTACCGGAGGAACTGTTGCAGGACTTTCTCAATTTTGTGAAGACAGTCAAAAAGTTATAGGTTTTAAAGTGGTAGAAGATTCTTCTTTGTATGAAAATATTTTAAAATTAACTTCAAAAAGAAATTTCTATTTAACCGATGCTACTTTAGGGGGGTATGGTAAAATAATTGATGAAAACATCCGTTTTATCAATAACTTTAAATTGAAATTTGAAATTCCGCTGGAACCTATTTATACAGGGAAAATGATGCAGCAAATTTTTGTAATGATATCCGAAGATTATTTTCCTAAAGGCAGCAGAATTCTATGTTTTCATACAGGTGGTTTGCAGGGAATTGAAGGTGCAAATTTGCTTTTAGAAAAACAAAAAAGAAATTTAATTATATAAATTTAAATCTGAAAAAATGAAGCATACTTTTGTGCAACATCTTTCTTCTAAAACAATAAAAATAATAAGATGAAAAGACTTTTTACCGTTATAAGCCTTTTAGTTTTATCTAAATTCTCAGCTCAAAATTGGGCAAATGATGATCAATACATCCAAAAATTTGCTCAATATGCAGTGGAAGAGATGGAAAAATATAAAATTCCAGCCTCAATTACACTTGCACAAGGACTTTTGGAAACGGGTGGCGGACAGAGCCGACTCGCTTTGGAAGGAAAAAATCATTTCGGAATAAAATGTAAAGAAGAATGGACAGGGAAATCTATGAAACATACAGATGATGCTCCCAATGAGTGTTTCAGAGTGTATGATGACCCACGTCAATCTTACGAAGATCATTCTGTATTTCTGGCGACCAGAAAGTATTACGCCAATCTTTTTAATCTAGACATGAAAGATTATAGAGCATGGGCTCATGGGTTGAAAAAAGCAGGATACGCTACAAACCCGAAATATGCCAATATACTAATTAACAAAATTGAAAAATATAAGCTTTACGAATTTGATCAGGTTAATTCTAAGGAAGTAAATTATGCCGTTCTAAAAATGTATCCTAGTCTGAAAGATGATAAGACGTACATGGCAAGTTTAGAATCTCCAAAAACAATAGACAAAAAAAAGCCTTCAAAACAAGATCCTGCTCCGAAAAAAGTATATGCGGAAGTGCCAAAAAAGGAACGCATAAAGACAAAATCAGAAATTTTAAATTCTATTTTAATTAAAAGTCATCCGAATGGAAGTTTGAAATATGTTGTCATTCCGGAAGATACAGACATTCAGTTTATTGCCAAGAAATTTAAAATCAGTGAAGAAAAACTGATGAAATGGAATGAGCTTGAGACCTATTCTCTAAAGAAAAACGAAATTGTGTTTCTTGAATCTAAAAATTCTGACGGAAACACGGCAACCTACAAAGCCGAATCTGCAGAAGAAATGCGCGATATTGCACAGAAATTCGGAATTAAACTCAATAAATTATACGCTAAAAACAGAATGGATGAAGGGCAAAAACCTGCTCCAGGACAATTAATTTACCTGATTGCTAAAAAACCAAGAAATTAATTTTGAATTTTCGTTTTAAAACCGTCAACAATTAACCAATTACTGCCAAACATTAACTAAAATAATGAGATACCAAAGAAGTTCAGCTCTATTTGATGAAGCTTACCAATATATCCCTGGAGGAGTTAATTCTCCTGTACGCGCCTTCAAATCTGTAGGCGGAGTTCCTGTTTTTATGAAGTCTGCAAAAGGAGCTTATCTTACAGATGCCGACGATAATGTGTATGTAGATTACATCAATTCTTGGGGACCTGCCATCTTGGGACACACCCATCCCGATGTTTTAGAGGAACTAAAAATTCAGGCCGAGAAAGGTTTTTCTTTTGGTGCGCCAACTGAACTAGAAACTGAAATTGCAAAATTCATCACAGAAAATGTTCCAAATATAGACCAGATCAGAATGGTTTCTTCGGGAACGGAAGCTTGTATGAGTGCTGTAAGATTGGCAAGAGGTTTTACAGGAAGGGATAAAATTGTGAAGTTTGAGGGCTGTTATCATGGTCACTCAGATTCATTTTTAATAAAAGCAGGAAGTGGTGCAGCTACTTTCGGAAACCCCAATTCCCCAGGAGTTACAGCTGGAACGGCAAAAGATACTTTACTGGCAAGATATAATGATTTTGAACAAGTTGAAGAATTATTTAAGAAAAATCCAAACGAAAT
Organism: Chryseobacterium piscicola; assembly: GCF_900156685.1. GTDB lineage: Bacteria > Bacteroidota > Bacteroidia > Flavobacteriales > Weeksellaceae > Chryseobacterium > Chryseobacterium piscicola. The sequence goes on along the minus strand of NZ_FTOJ01000006.1, from coordinate 55,521 downwards.
TGCAGCCATTATCATTGAGCCGATTGCCGGAAACATGGGGTGCGTGCTTCCTGAAAATGATTTTCTTCAAAAACTAAGAATTCTTTGTGACGAAAACGGGACTTTACTGATTTTCGATGAAGTGATGACAGGCTTCAGATTGGCTTTCGGAGGTGCTCAGGAATTGTTTAATGTAAAAGCAGATCTTGTAACCTATGGGAAAGTAATAGGTGGAGGGCTTCCGGTAGGAGCTTTTGCAGGAAGAAATGAAATTATGGATCATCTTGCTCCGAAAGGCGGTGTTTATCAGGCTGGTACTTTAAGTGGAAATCCTTTAGCGATGAGAGCGGGTTTGAAAACGCTTCAAATTATTAAAAACAATCCAGAATTTTTTACCGGATTGGCAGAAACAACCGAAGTTTTAGATATAGAAATTGGTAAAATATTAACGGAAAAAGGTATTCAGCACAAAATCAACAGACAAGGCTCCATGATGTCAGTTTTCTTTGATGTTGAAGTGGTTTCAAATTTTGATGATGCACAGAAAGCAAATCATTCAAAATTCAATAAGTTTTTCCATCACATGCTCGAAAACGGAATTTATCTTCCACCAAGCGGGTATGAAACCTACTTCATAAGCGATGCTATTAAAGATGCAGAAATCAATCTTACTTTGGATGCGGTACGCACATTTTAATACCTAAATTTAGATATAAAAAGATGAAGTAGATTGCTTCATCTTTTTTTTGTGCAAAAAAATACCTGCTTTTTGAATGATTATTTATTAAAACAAAAATTATCATTTGGAAAATTGAAGACCTACTATGATTATTCTTAAATACTAAACAATTAATTGGAATTTAATATGTTTTTATTTTGATAATTATTGAGAAAAGAAGACTTATAGAAAAGTGATTTTTTTTTGGTAATTCTTTGGTGTATCTCCCACCAGCTGTTTAAAGACTCTGTTGAAGTAATTAGCGTCTGAAAACCCTGTCTGAAAGGCTGTTTCCTTTATGCTGTTGTTAGAAGACAATAGTTCTTTTGCTTTGGTAATTCTTTCATGAAGAATAAAATCGTTCGGGGAAGTTCCTAGTTCGTCTTTAAACATTTTAAAAAAGTTTGATTTGCTTACATAGCTAAATTTTGCGATAGTATCAATTGATAGTTTCTGATGTAGATTTTTTCTAATATAATCAACTGCAAAACCAATTCGAGATTTATTTTTAGCAATATTTTTCTCCATCATCCCTCGTGCTTGTGTTTGCATAAGTCTTATTAAAAGCTCTTTTAAAGCAAAATCTGCCATTATATCTTTCTCAGAATTATCATCCATCGCAATTCTCATAATATTATTGGTGGCAGAAGCTAGAGATTGATTGTTAAAAAGAAAATATTCATTCAAATCTAAATTCCAAGTAGAGGTTTCATCAATTTTTGGTAGATGATAATTGAGATGATTCAAAGAATTTTCAATGAATTCTGGATTTAAACTTAAAGAAATACATTGTGAAGGTATATCATCAGCTTCAGGAAAATCAATTATCATTGTTTCTCCTGGCGATACCAATACACTTTCCCCAGGCAAATAATCAAAATAATGAGATTTACTTTCTAGTTTCAAGTGTTTTTTACCCCGAAGCATTGCGGTAAATGCAATCGTATCAAAATGCAGTTTTACATTAAAAGCAGATTTGTGGGTTTCATAAATGCTAAATTCGCAATTCTTTAAATTGAATTTTGTTTGATTTTCTACCAGACTGATTAACTGATTTTCTCCCTTCAATTCAGGCTTTTGCAATAGGTATTTATGATTGTTCATTTTGAGGGGTGTTTCGGTGTTTGCTCTTTATCAAATATAAAAATTTAATGATAATAACAAATGTTAACGAAACTATAAAATTTAATGATGTGCACTATTTTCCTGTTTTTCTGCACGATTTTGCTATTCAAATACAATACATCAATGTAATTTGGCTTTATAAAACAGAAATTATATAAAACTTAAATAAAAATGAGTACAACAACACAAAATCAATCAAGCACAATTTTACAGTGGCCAGAGTTTAAATCTCAATATGATAATTACATCGGGGGAAAATTTTTGCCATCTGTGGGCGGACAATATTTTGATGTGATTTCTCCAATCAATGGGCACGTTTTTACCCAGGCAGTACATTCTAATAAAGAAGACTTAGAATTGGCAGTTAACGCAGCAACAGAAGCTTTCAAAACGTGGAAATATACTTCAGCAACAGAAAGAAGCATCATTCTAAACAAAATTGCTGACAGAATAGAAGAGAATCTAGAATATATCGCTACCGTTGAAACTATTGATAATGGGAAAGCCGTGAGAGAAACTTTGGCAGCCGATATTCCTTTGGCAATAGACCATTTCAGATATTTCGCTTCAGTGATTAGAGCAGAAGAAGGTTCGCACAACGAGCTAGACAAAGACACCGTTTCATTAATCGTTCATGAGCCATTAGGTGTTATAGCGCAAATTATCCCTTGGAACTTTCCTATCTTAATGGCTGTTTGGAAATTGGCACCAGCATTGGCGGCAGGAAACTGCGTGGTCTTGAAGCCGGCAGAAAGTACGCCAATCTCTATTTTGGTTTTAATGGAATTGATTGGTGATTTGCTTCCGCCAGGAGTTGTGAATATCGTCAACGGTTTCGGAGCAGAATTGGGTAGAGCTCTGGTGACAAATCCTAAAGTAAACAAAGCGGCCTTCACGGGTTCTACTGCTACAGGTCGTTTGGTAATGCAGTATGCAACAGAAAATGTCATTCCCGTGACTTTAGAATTGGGCGGAAAATCGCCTAACATTTTCTTCAGCTCTGTAATGGATGCAGATGATGAGTTTCTGGACAAGGCCATAGAAGGTGCCGTAATGTTTGCCCTCAACCAAGGCGAAATTTGTACTTGCCCATCGAGATTGTTGGTTCAGGAAGATATTGCAGACGCATTCATTGCAAAAGTGATAGAAAGAACTGAGGCTATCAAGATAGGTAATCCACTAGACAAAACTGTGATGATGGGTGCTCAGGCTTCCAAAATTCAGAAAGATAAAATTTTGGGTTATTTGAAACTTGGTAAAGAAGAAGGCGCAGAAGTGCTTACTGGTGGTGATGTGAATACTGTTGAAGGGTTGGAAGAAGGCTACTACATCAAACCAACCATATTCAAAGGGAACAACAGAATGAGAATTTTCCAAGAAGAAATTTTCGGTCCAGTGGTAGCTTTCACAACTTTCAAAGATGAGGCGGAAGCTTTGGAAATTGCCAATGATACAATCTATGGTCTTGGAGCAGGCGTTTGGACGCGCGATGCACATCAATTATACAACATCCCAAGACACGTAGAAGCGGGTAGGGTTTGGGTGAATCAATACCACGCTTATCCTGCTGGCGCGCCTTTCGGGGGCTACAAACAGTCGGGGATTGGTAGAGAGAATCACAAAATGATGCTAGATCATTATCGCCAAACCAAAAATATGTTGATCTCTTACAGCAAAAATAAATTAGGGTTCTTTTAATCTGCTTGTAATAATTATGGCAACTTATCCGCCCTCCGTTCCCAAACCTAACGTAGTGTTTCGACGCAGTCAATCTTTTTTTTGCAGACATTTTTATCAAATAACATTTGTAGAAGCAAAAAAAGGATTTCCACTCAGGTCGGGTTGCGAATTTCAAATCCAAAGGACTAAAATTGTTAAGTTGTAGGAACCTAAAATTTAATATTAAGCCCGGCAGAATTTTTTGTCGGGTTTTTTGTTTAACTTTAAAATAATAATGAGCAAGTAACTTTTTTGTAAATTCTATAATCCAAATATTAAGTTGAATCGGAATGGATTAACAAAGCTCTGGAGGAGCAAACTGTTAATAGAAAAAATAGTAACAACCAAGTTAAGCTCCGTAGGAGCGACCTGTCAATAACATTATTATTCATTAATTTCAAAATAAAAAGATGAAAACTAAAGATAAAATCTCAAGACTATCCGTTACAGATGCGGCGATGGAAGTGATCTGGGAACTAGAGAAAAAACACGGCGAACTGATGTTCTACCAAGCTGGCGGATGTTGCGAAGGCACGCAGCCACAATGTTTCGAGAAAGGCGGTTACTTTCCGAGGATGAATGATGCGATGATTGGCACCATCAATGGTTTCGAATTCTGGATAGACCGCGACCTCTTTGAATATTGGAAGTATTCGCACTTTACATTGGACGTTTTGGAAGGTTGGGGTCCCGGCGGATTTTCTTTAGAAACGCCCTTGGGAAAGACTTTTAAAGTAAATTATAAACTTTTCACAGCAGAAGAGTTACAGAATTTGGATGAGGTAAAACGGAGTGAATAATTTTATTATAATCTTTAAATCTATTATTTTTTTTATGACCAAGAGAATTTAATACTTATTCAAAAACACATTTATTCTATTTTAATGTATTTTGTAAACGATTTTAAAGATTCGTATCAAATTCTAGTTTATTCATGTCAATTGAAAGATTGAGAGCCTCGTGAATTTCTACGTATTTTAAAAAAAAATGTATCATTTTTCACATTATTAGATAAATTTTTCTGATTTTTTTTATTGCTCTTTATTTAGACTTTCACAAATCTACTCACAAACATTGAGGCTACCAATTGCCCAACCGAATTAAGAACAGTTGCCAGAGGATCTACCAAAGTTCCGATAATCATTACTGCAGGTATGGCTTCTTGCGGTAATTGGTAAACAGAAATCATCAGCATTTCTCCTATGTATCCGCCGTTGGGAATTCCACCAGCGACGATGCTCACAAAAACTGTTATTCCTAATGCTAAAAGAAGATTCATTGGATCAAAAAAATCTCTTCCGATTATTAAAAAAGCAACATAAATTTTAATTATCGATGACATAGACGAGCCGTTTTTATGTAAAGTCGTTCCGATTGGGATAACCAAATTGGCAACTTGGCTAGGAACTCCAATTTTCGCTGCTGCCTGCAGATTAGCGGGCATCGTGGCAAAACTGCTACACGTACTCAATGCTGTTAAAGTTGGGTAAATAGCGTTTTTCCAAAAACTTTTTACTCCATTTTTACCTTTTGCAATGAATGCATATAACGAGAAGAATAATAAGAAATAAACAACTCCGGCTATGTAATAGAGTCCTAAAGGTTTTGCATAAAACCCAAAAAGCTGAGGTCCTAGTGTGGCAACTTGATAAGCAAAATAAGCTCCCAAACCGATTGGTGCAACTTTCATAATCATCAAAAGTAATTCTTTCATGACTTCATAACCAGAAGCAATAAATACTCGGAAAGCTTTACCTTGTTCACCTGCTTTTCTCGCAGAAAAACCTGTCATAAAAGAGAAAATGAGTAGTGCTAGCATATTTTGTCTTGAGAAAAGCTGAGTGAATTCTCCAACCGTGAAAAAACTCACAATCCTATTGCCCCAACTATCATTATTTACTGCATCTTCCACAACCTCTTTGCTTGCCGAAACTCCTGATACAGGAAAAAAATAAACAACAAGTATAGTAAAAAGTGCTGCCGTAATAATGAAAAAAAGAAAAGTAAAACACATGATTAGCATGATCTTTCCAAACTTAGATTGCTGTTCTAATGATGAAACAGAATTGGCAACTGCAAAAAAGACCAGCGGAACAACACTTACAAAAAGTAAATTAAGAAAAATGTCGCCTAATGGCTTGAGATAATCAACAATATTAGGAGCAACAATTCCGATGATGCTGCCGACAGTAATTCCGAAAAGTAAAAGTAAAATTCCGGAATAATTTTTTAGTAATTCTTGTATTCCTTGTTGCATTCCTTGGGATTTTATTCAAATATATATCAATAAAATCTATTCTTTGGGATTAACAGCATTTAAATGTAAACAAGAAACTATTTAATTTTGTTTAAATTGATTTTGACTTGTTCCATTTATGATGCTATATGTTTACTATTCAAATCATATCAACATCTATAAGCATTGGTGAATTTTTGAGTCTTCCTCAGAATTTATTAAAGAAATCTTTGTGCAATTTCAAGGTTTAACCTTCTAGTTTAATAAGTACTACTGTTTTTTAGAATAGCTATAAATTAAATGTCTGCCACTAAAAAAAAAATCACGGAATCATTTTTGCATCTCTCAAGATATCACTAAAATATTTACAATTATGAATACTAATAGACTTTCGCCAAGAATAGAGCAAGCGCTAAGCGACCAGATGAATACAGAAGATTTGCAATCAAGAGTTTATTTCTCTTACGGAATTTGGGCGGCAGACAAAGGCTATGGCGGGATTTCAAACTTTCTTTTCCGCCATGCACAAGAAGAGAGAGATCATGCGGTAAAATTTATGCAATATGTGCTTAGCAGAGGAGGGAAGCCAAAAATCACAGCATTGGAATCGCCAGGAAATGAGCCTACAAGCCTTACGAATTGCTTTGACCTTGTTTTTCAGCATGAAGTTGAAAATACAACAGCCATTTACAACTTAGTAAATATCGCTTTTGAAGAAAAAGATTGGGCTTCGTGGAATTTCCTTCAATGGTTTGTAAAAGAACAAATTGAAGAAGAAACATTTGCAATGAATCTCATAGATAAATTAAAAATTGCAGGTGGAGATAGGGCTACAGACGAATCTCTATTCAGTCTTGATAAAACATTAGAAACCCTTCCTGATGATGCAGAATTAGCTCAAGATGCTACCGGTGCTAAGCCATAGAAACATATCAAGTTTTTATTATTTCTTAAAATCTGTCAATTAAAAGACAGATTTTTTTTGTTATGATTCTCTCTTTTATTTCATTATCTTTGCACACCTTTAATTTTAGCATGCAAAAAGCAATAAGCCAATTGCCAAAAGCTAAGAAATAATATGAAACCGAAAGGTTACATAACAATTTAAACAAAAATAAAAATTTCGTTATGAAATGTGGAATCGTAGGCTTGCCAAACGTAGGTAAATCAACACTTTTTAACTGTTTGAGCAATGCAAAAGCACAATCAGCGAACTATCCCTTCTGTACCATTGAGCCCAATTTAGGGACTGTTTCGGTACCAGATCAAAGACTTTTTGAGCTTGAAAAAATTATTCAACCAGAGAAAGTAATTCCTGCGGTAGTAGAAATTGTTGATATTGCGGGCCTTGTAAAAGGAGCGAGCAAAGGAGAAGGTCTTGGAAACCAATTTTTGGCAAACATCAGAGAATGCGAAGCTATCATACATGTTTTAAGATGTTTCGATAATGGAAATATTATCCACGTTGAGGGTTCTGTAGATCCTATGCGTGATAAAGAAATTATCGATATCGAACTACAATTGAAAGACCTTGAAACTATTGGAAAAGCAGTAGAAAAGGCAAAAAAATTCATCAAATCTGGTAAAAAGGAAGATGTTTTAGCTTATGAAACTCTTCAAAAGCTTCAGAAACATCTTGAAGACGGCAGAAATGCAAGAGAATTTGCTACGGATGATGTTATGAACAATATTATTGGAGAAGTTCAATTATTGACAAATAAACCAGTTCTTTACGTTTGTAATGTAGACGAAAATTCTATCAAAAACGGAAACGATTGGATTGCCAAAATCGAAGAAATGGCTAAAGCTGAAAACTCTGAGGTTGTAGTTTTGGCAGCACAAATTGAAGCAGACATCAATGAGTTGGAAACTTTTGAAGAAAGAGAGATTTTCCTTGACGAATTGGGTTTGTCTGAGCCTGGCGTAAATCGCTTGATTAGAAAGGCTTACGATTTGTTGAAGCTTCAAACCTACTTTACGGCAGGTGTAAAAGAAGTGAGAGCATGGACAATCGGGCAAGGTTGGACTGCACCTCAAGCTGCAGGAGTGATCCACACAGACTTCGAAAAAGGTTTCATCCGCGCAGAAGTTATTAAGTATGATGATTATTTATCTTACGGTTCCGAAGTTAAGATAAAAGAAGCCGGAAAATTATCAGTTGAAGGAAAAGAGTATATCGTAAAAGATGGCGATATTATGCATTTTAGATTCAACGTTTAAGAAGACCAAGTTAAAGTTAGTTATATAGAAAACGCTTCCGAATTTATTTTTGGAAGCGTTTTTGTTATCTTGATTTAAAACTAATATGAATAGGAGAATAGCAAAAAATAGATGTTTTTGTTTAAAAATCTGATTGTATGCTCGAAATTAATCTATAATGAATACTGCCCAATTATATTTTTCTCAAATTCTCCAAAGCCATTTCTAGAGTTTCATCTTTTTTTGCAAAACAAAGCCTGATGACGTTTTCGTTTAGTTTTTCCTTATAAAACGAAGAGAAGGGTACAGTAGCAACTTTATGATTAATGGTGAGTTCATGAGCAAAATCGATGTCTTTTTTATTTGAAATTTTATCATATTTCACCGCTTGAAAATAGGTTCCTTCACAATCAAGAAGTTCAAATGAGGTTCCAGAAAGCCCATTTCGTATTAAATCTCTTTTTTTCTGAAAAAACACATTAAGATTTAAATAATTATCTTCATTTTTCATATAATCAGCAAACGCAAGCTGAATTGGTGTGTTGACGGAAAAAACATTGAATTGATGCACTTTTCTGAATTCATCAGTCAGATTTTTGGGTGCGGCACAATAGCCTATTTTCCAACCAGTAACATGAAAAAGTTTTCCGAATGAGGCAATAAGAAAACTTCTCTCTTTCAATTCAGGATATTTACAAATGCTCAAATGTTTTTTGCCATCAAATACTATATTTTCATACACTTCATCACTTAAAATAAAAATAGATGTACCCTTTACAATACTAATTAATTCTTGAAAATCAGATTCATCTAAAATTTTACCCGCAGGATTATTTGGATTGTTTAAAATAATGAGTTTAGTTTTATTTGATACCAATTTTTTCACCTCATTCCAGTCAATAGAATAATCTGGAGCAGTCATTTTAAAACGTTTTACAATTCCTCCAAAAAGTTCTACTGTGGGCTCATAACAGTCGTAGGCGGGTTCGAAAATAATGATTTCATCGCCGTCTTTTATCAAACTTGCAATGGCTGTGAAAATAGCCTGAGTTCCTCCGGCAGTAACAGTGATTTCCGTGTCGGGATGGTAAATTGCTTCATGAGCGTTTTCTATTTTCTTCGCAATTTCTTCCTTTAAAGACATCATTCCGCCCATGGGAGCATACTGATTAAATCCTTTTTTAATGTAATGATCTACAAGATTCAGCAGATCGGGATCAGCAGGGAAATCCGGGAAACCTTGGGAAAGATTAATTGCTTCATTTTCATTGGCCAACTGTGTCATCTGGCTGAAAATAGTAGTTCCTACATTGGAGAGTTTAGATAGAGGAAGTTGTATCATCTGTTTATTATAATTTGGAATCTCTAAAATAGGTCAATTTTCAATAAAAAAACCAAATTTTCTATGTAAATGTTAAATGTTGGGATGTTATCATTCATTTTTTATCGAAAAACTCTTGGTAAAAATATTGAGATAAATTCGGATTATTTTATTCTTATTCGTATTTTTGTCTGTTTACTGATTTTTATATATGTCACAAGATTTACAGAGCAATTATTCCGAAGATAATATCCGAACCCTAGAACCGCGAGAACACGTACGGCTAAGACCTGGGATGTATATCGGGAAGTTGGGAGACGGCTCATCTGTGGATGATGGAATTTATATTTTGCTAAAAGAAGTTATGGATAATTCCATCGACGAATTTAGAATGAAGGCAGGTAAAAGAATTGATGTAAAAATCAAGGAAGGCAATGTTACCGTGCGAGATTATGGGCGTGGAATTCCTTTGGGGAAGATTGTTGATGTAGTGTCTATAATGAATACAGGAGGGAAATATGATGACGGTGCTTTCAAAAAATCTATTGGTCTAAACGGTGTTGGTACAAAAGCAGTCAACTTTTTGTCTACTTATTTTAAAGTAAAATCCGTAAGAGAAGGCAAAATGAGAATTGCCGAATTTCGCGAAGGAAGATTAGAAATACTTCATGATGAGGCTGAAACTTCTGAGAGAAATGGAACAGAAATTACTTTTGCTCCTGATGAAAGTATTTTTTTAAATTTCAAATTCAGAAATGAGTATGTGGAGAAAATGCTCCGAAATTATACTTATCTTAATCTAGGCTTAAAAATTTATTTTAATGGTGAAGTTTACGAGTCTCAAAACGGATTAAAAGACTTGTTGGAAGAGGAAATAGATGGCGAAATCGTTTATCCCATCATTCACATCAAAGATGAAGATATGGAATTGGCGATCACGCACTCAGACAAGTCACAGTCTGAAACCTATTTTTCCTTTGTTAATGGGCAATATACTTCGCAAGGTGGTACGCACTTAAATGCTTTTAAAGAAGCCTTTGTGAAAACTATTCGTGAATTCTTCAATAAAAATTTTGAAGCTACTGATATTAGAAAAGCTATTATTGGTGCCATTTACATCAATGTTGGTAATCCTGTTTTTGAATCTCAAACCAAAACCAAGTTGGGATCTGCTACAATGGGACAAGATGCCGAAGGGAAAGAATTGGAAACTATTAAAACTTTCGTGATTAATTATCTAAAAAATAAATTAGATAATTTTCTTCACAAAAACCCAGAAATTGCGGAGGCTCTACAACGTAAAATTTTAATTTCAGAAAGAGAAAGAAAAGAACTTTCAGGAATCCAGAAACTGGCAAGAGAAAGAGCAAAGAAAGTTTCACTTCACAATAAAAAACTGCGTGACTGCAGACAGCATTATAACGACCAGAAAGCTGAAAGAAAAGCAGAAACACAAATTTTTATTACCGAGGGAGATTCTGCTTCAGGATCTATTACAAAATCGCGAGATGTAGAAACACAGGCCGTTTTTTCACTAAAAGGAAAACCTCTTAACTGCTATGGTTTAACCAAAAAAGTGGTGTATGAAAACGAAGAATTTAATCTTCTTCAAGCTGCTTTAAATATTGAAGAAAGCCTTGAAGACCTTAGATACAACCAAGTAATTATTTCTACTGATGCCGATGTAGACGGTATGCACATTAGATTGCTGATGATTACTTTTTTTCTTCAGTTTTTTCCTGATGTAATTAAAAACGGACATTTGTATATTCTACAAACACCACTTTTCAGAGTAAGAAACAAAAAAGAGACAAGATATTGCTATACAGAGCAAGAAAGGGTAAAAGCCCTCAACGAATTAGGCAAAAATCCGGAAATCACAAGATTTAAAGGTCTTGGAGAAATCTCTCCAGATGAGTTTAAAAATTTTATCGGAAAAGATATACGATTAGAGCCTGTAGTTTTGGGAAAAGATCAAACGATAGAACAATTACTAGAATTTTACATGGGGAAAAATACACCAGACAGACAGCTTTTTATTCTAGAAAATCTTGTAATAGAAGATGATTCTGATATAGACAAAAAAGAGATCTTGTCTGAAAATATTTAAATTTAAACCAAAATTAATCTCAATTTTTAATTTCAAATGAGACTTAGTAATAAACGGAGAATACCTCTTTATAATTTTATCAATACCGCATTGATTATGCTCTTCGTAATCGGTATATTGGCTTTTGTAGTAGAAGAAATGGTATTTCATTTGCTTGGGATAGAGGCTTATTTGCTCATCATAATTCCTGCATTATTTCTTATTCTTTTTTATCTTAACGGAAGACAGATTTTTGAATATGATAGTGACGGAGAAGCGCTTCATTTCAAAAACCGAAATATAGTTCCTTTCTTCAGTAAGCCACTAAGTGATGAATTTCCAAAATATAAATTTTTGAAGTATGAATCAATTACTTTTCTGTTTTTTAAAAGATTATACATTACCATTAACAGCAAAAGTGGGAATACGATTCTAAAATATGAAATATCATACCTTACAGCGAAAGAATTAAATGATTTGAAATTTTCACTCAATAAAGTGATCAAAAATAATAAGGAGAAATTAAATGATAAATGAAGAATATTCTCATGAAAGTGAGAGTCTAAAAAAAGTATCAGGACTTTATAAAGATTGGTTTCTCGATTATGCGTCTTATGTAATTTTAGACAGAGCAATACCCTCTGTCTTTGATGGTTTTAAACCTGTACAGCGCAGAATCATGCACTCAATGCGTGAATTAGAAGACGGTAGATACAATAAAGTAGCCAACATCGTGGGAAATACCATGAAGTACCACCCACATGGTGATGCTTCTATTACAGATGCAATGGTGGGTATTGGGCAAAGAGAATTGCTCATAGATACACAAGGAAACTGGGGAAATATTTATACAGGAGATTCTGCTGCTGCTGCAAGATATATTGAGGCCAGACTTACACCTTTCGCTCTTGAAGTAGTTTTTAATCCCAAAACTACCGTTTGGTCAAAATCCTATGACGGTAGAAATAATGAACCCGTAGATTTACCCGTAAAATTCCCATTGCTTTTGGCTCAAGGAGTTGAAGGAATTGGTGTAGGGCTTTCTACTAAAATTCTTCCGCATAATTTCAATGAATTAATTAGTGCTTCTGTTGCTCATCTTAAAGGAAAAAAGTTTGAAATTTTTCCGGATTTCCTTACCGCAGGATTTCTAGATGTTTCAGAATACAATGATGGCCATAGAGGAGGTAAAGTGAGAGCCAGAGCCAAAATTTCTCATACCGAAAAAAATACTTTGGTCATTACTGAGCTTCCTTTTTCAAAAAACACTTCAGATTTGATTGATTCTATCTTAAAAGCCAATGAAAGAGGAAAAATAAAGATCAAAAAAATTGAAGACAATACTTCAGATGCTGTAGAGATTCTCGTGCATCTTCATAATGATGTTTCGCCAGACAAAACCATTGATGCTTTGTACGCATTTACAGACTGCCAGGTAACAATTTCTCCAAATGCTTGTGTAATCGTAGGAGACAAACCCATGTTTTTGAATGTTTCTGAGATTCTGAGGATGAATACCGACCATACAGTCTCTTTACTGAAAAAAGAACTTGAAATTGAGCTTCATGAATTACAAGAAAACTGGCATTTTTCTTCTTTAGAAAGAATCTTTATTGAAAACAGAATTTATCACGATATAGAAGAGGTAGAAACATGGGAAGAAGTTATCAAAACTATTGATACAGGTTTGAAACCTCATACAGCTCATCTTTTGAGAGCTGTAACCGAAGAAGATATTTTAAGGTTAACAGAAATCAGAATTAAAAGAATTTCAAGATTCGATTTAGATAAATTTAAAGAAAATATTGCCGCATTAGAAGGCAAAATAGAGCAAGTAAAGTATAATCTTGCCAATTTGATTCAGTATGCAATTGATTATTATTTAAATATCCAAAAAAAATACGGCAAAGGAAGAGAAAGAAAAACCGAACTCAGAATTTTTGACACCATTGATGCCACAAAAGTTGCTGTAGCCAACGAAAAATTCTATGCCAATTTTGAAGAAGGTTTCATCGGTACATCACTGAAAAAAGACCAATATCTATTCGACTGTTCAGATATTGACGACATTATTACTTTCAGAAAAGACGGAAGTATGAAAGTGGTAAAAGTAGAGCCAAAAACTTTTATAGGAAAAGATATTCTTCACGTTGCCATCTGGAAAAAAAATGATAAAAGAACGGTATATAACATGATTTACCGCGAGGGCAGAGAAGGTCCTTATTATATGAAGCGTTTTTCTGTGACAGGAGTTACACGAAATACAGATTATCATTTGGCTTCGGAAGCAAAATTCTCTGAAATGCTCTATTTTTCGGCAAATCCCAACGGAGAGGCAGAGACGGTAAGTGTTTTACTAAAACCCAACCCAAGAATCAGGAAAAATAAAATGGATATCGATTTCTCTGAACTTGCTATAAAAGGAAGAGATTCTAAAGGAAACTTGGTAACCAAATATTCTGTGAAAAAAGTAGATCTGAAAGAAGAAGGTGTTTCTACTCTCGCTCCGAGAAAAATTTGGTATGATGATACGGTAAGAAGATTGAATGCAGATGCAAGAGGAGTGTTTTTAGGAAACTTTAAAGGAGATGATAAAATATTGACCGTTAATACCAATGGCGAAGCTAAACTGGTTTCTTTTGATCTAGGAAACCGTTTTGACGACGAATATTTGATACTCGAAAAATGGAAACCCGAGCAGCCCGTTACTTGTATCTATTTTGATGGTGAAAAAGATATTTATTTCATCAAAAGATTCTTGTTTGAAAATAATACTAACGTGCAGACTTTTATGCCATCCGAACACCCAAAATCTTTTATAGAAAATGTACTGGTGAGCAACGGAGCAACGGCAGAAATTATTTTTGCTAAAGATAAAGGTAAAGAACGAGATCCTGAGATAGTAAATATTGATGAATACATCGCCATAAAAGGCATTAAAGCCATTGGAAATCAATTTACTAAATTTAAAGTTAAAACCATAAATATTACCATTCCTGAACCTGTGGAAGAGGAGACTGAAGCGTATGAAGAGCCAGATTTTTCGCCGTCTTCAGACGAAGAAGGAGGAACAATAGGAGATTTATTTCAGAACGGTGAAAATGAAAACTAAAATATGAGTATAATTATAATTATTATTGCCATTACCTGCATTATCAGCTATTTTGCGCTGAATGATATGCGAATTTTTGAAAAGTATAAATTCAATGTAGGAGCGATTGTGCATAGAAAAGAGTATCTGAGATTGTTTTCTGCAGGGTTTCTCCATGCAGATTTTATGCATCTTGCTATCAACATGTATGTTTTGTATATGTTTGGTCCTTCTGTGATACGTGAATTTGGGCTTGTTGGGTTTTTGATTGTTTATATAGGTTCCATTCTTATTGGGAATCTTTTTTCGCTTCTTATATATAAAAATCAAAGTTGGTATTCTGCAATCGGAGCGAGTGGTGGTGTAGCCGGAATTATTTTTGCTGGTGTATCTTTAAATCCGGAATTTACAAGAATAGGAATTATTTTCATCCCTTTTCTCAGTGTTCCAGGCTATATTTTTGGTTTGTTGTATTTTGGGTATTCCGTTTACAGCATGCTGAATCCTAGAAATAACGATAATATTGGCCATGCTGCCCATTTGGGAGGTGCGTTCTTCGGATTGGTGGTATCTGTTGCCATGTTCCCAGAAAAGGCAATGCAAAACGCTTTGTTTTTATTCATCATGTCTTTGCCACTGCTTTATTTGGCTTTCGAAATATTTATAAGAAAGAAAATCGGTTAGCATACAGTACAATTTTTTGTTCGAATAAATTTAATAATATCCAAAAAGCCATCTCAATTTGAGATGGCTTACTTTTTAATGATTTTTTCATCAAATATGCCTGTACCTGAAACCAATATACCCGAAATAGTATGAGAATTAAAGCTCCAATTCTGTTTAATCTAAAAATTCACATTTAGATTGATCTATGCTTTCCGTTATTTTAAATTTTATTTTATTCCTAATATAAAACGATCATTTCCACTCAAATCTTTAATTAATTCAGAATGAGATAAGTTTTTGTACAAATCTAAAGTTTCCTGACCTAGTTTTTGATTGATTTCCAGAAAAACCAATCCGTTTTTATTTAAATATTTATCACAATCTTTACTGATTTTTCGGTAAAAAATCAAAGCATCCGAAGTTGGAGAAAACAGAGCCATTGTAGGTTCAAAATTTTTCACAGAATTTAAGATTTCAGTTTCCTCATCCAATCCAATATAAGGTGGATTTGAAATAACAACATCAAAATTTTCATTTAAATCTAAATTCAAATAATCTGCATGCAAAAAATTGATTTTTAAATTGTGAAAATTTGCATTTTTCTTGGCCGTTTCTAAGGCTTTTTCAGAAAAATCTATCGAAGTAATTTCAGCATCAGGAAAATACTTTTTCAAAACCAAAGGAATAATTCCACTTCCGGTTCCAATATCCAATATTTTACAATTTGAGATTTGAGATTTAAGATTTGAGATTTTTCCAATCGCAATTTCAAGCAACTCCTCGGTTTCGGGACGTGGAATTAAAACATTTTCATCCACGAAAAATCTCATTCCATAAAATTCAGTTTCGCCTAAAATTTGAAGGTAAGGTTTTCCTGTTATTAATTCTGAAATGATATTTTGAAATGCAATCTGAATGTCTTCCGCAACTTCTTCCTCAGAAAATTGGCGTTGCTGAATTGCGTTTAAACGTAAAATATTCTCAGAAAATTGCTGAAAAATAAAACGGCTTTCAGATTCCAAATAAACCTCAGAAAGCTCTTGTATAAAGTGTTTTTTTAAATTACAGTATTTCATTTTATCTCACAAAAACCAATTTAGAATCCGTTGATTTTTCATCATCAATTCTGTAGCCTTCGTAGTTGAAAGCCTTTACATCCTTTAGGGTTTTTGCATTGGTTTCTGCACAGAATCTTACTACCAAACCTCTTGCATGTTTGGTGTAAACCACGATGGTTTTGTATTTTCCATCTTTCAATTCGTAAAAATCAAAATCAATAACGTGATGATTGAGCTTCTTTTTGTCTATAACTTTAAAGTATTCGTTGCTGGCAAGATTGAGGACTATTTCGTTCTTTTTTAGCTCAGAATTTAATTGTGCAGTCACTTTTTCTGTCCAGAAAGAGTAAAGGTTTTTATAATCTTCAAATTCAAAATTTCTTCCCATTTCCAAACGATAAAGCATAACTTTATCTGAAGGCTTTAGCAAACCGTATAATCCAGAAAGTATTCTGTAGTTTTTCTGAAGATAATCCACGGCTCTTTTGTCTAATGTTTTTGCGTCTAAACCTCTGTAAACTTCACCGGTAAATGCAAACATTGCGGGAGCAGAATTTTTTGCTGTTGGTTTTGCATTCCATTTTTGGTTTCTTTCCCAATTTTCATCTGCCAGTTTTGGCGAAATTTCCATGAGGTCTGAAAGGTATTTTGGAGTTTTTTCTTTTAAATATTTATGAATATGTGCCGCTTCATTGATGAATTTTGGGGTAGAAGATCTCAAAAGATGAGTTGTATTTTCCACATTCATCAATTTGGCAGGCGAAGTAATGAGTTTCATTTTTTAAAGTTTAAGGTTTTGAGTTTAGGGTTTTAAGTTTTTAGCAAACTACTTCAAACATTCAACTTTGAATTTATATAATCCCTTTACCTTGACGGATGATTTCAGGTACTCCTGAAGTAAGATCTACAATCGTTGATGCGATATTGTCTCCATAACCAGAGTCGATAACAATGTCCACAAGATGATCGTATTTCTCTGCAATAAGTTCTGGATCGGTAGAGTATTCAATAATCTCATCATCGTCGTGAATGGAAGTTGAAGCTATGGGATGTCCTAATTTTTCCACAATCAATTGAGGAATCGGATGATCGGGAACTCGTATACCAATCGTTTTATGATTTTTATAGGCTAAAGGAAGGTTTTTATTGGCTTCCAAAATAAATGTGAATGGACCAGGGAGATGACTCTTCAAAAACCTGAAAATGGAAGTATCAATGGGCCTTGTAAAGTCTGAAAGGTGACTCAAATCGTTACAAATTATAGAAAATTTTGCTTTTTCTAGCTTTTGCTTTTTGATTTGAGCAAGTTTTTCCATTGCTTTAATATCAAAAATATTACATCCCAAAGCATAAATAGTATCTGATGGATAGATGATAAGGCCACCATTATTCAATGTTTTAACAATCTCATTTATAAGGTTTTCTTGAGGATTTTCGGGGTATATTCTTAGTATTTTTGCCATAGAACAAAGATAGTAATATTAAAATAATTTTGTGGTAAATCCTTTATTTAAAAGAAAAATTAGGAATTTTAAAATATTGTTGTATATTTGCAGTCCAATAACGCGGGATGGAGCAGTAGGTAGCTCGTCGGGCTCATAACCCGAAGGTCATCGGTTCGAGTCCGGTTCCCGCTACTAAGTTAAGCAATCGTTACAGTCGGTACGATTTAAAAGAAACACCGCGGGATGGAGCAGTAGGTAGCTCGTCGGGCTCATAACCCGAAGGTCATCGGTTCGAGTCCGGTTCCCGCTACTAAGTTAAGCAATCGTTACAGTCGGTACGATTTAAAAGAAACACCGCGGGATGGAGCAGTAGGTAGCTCGTCGGGCTCATAACCCGAAGGTCATCGGTTCGAGTCCGGTTCCCGCTACTATATTAAAGAGAATTACAGATGTAGTTCTCTTTTTTTGGTGCTATTAATTTGTTTTTTTACAAATCTATTGTCTTAGAAATATATCACATCATTTTTTAGGATCAATATCTTTAGAAAATTCTACTATTTATAACTATTAATGTAACACCGTATGGAAAAAGTACAAAAAGGAAAGATTGAAAAAATTGAAGCATTTTTGGAGAAATGGTTCATCTATTTTGATCAAGTAGACGAAAGTAGTTTCTTGACGAAATATTTGTCTGAAGATGTAAAAATGAAATTTCCGGGAAATGATCTATTTACTGGTCACGAAAGATTTAATAAGTGGTTTGCAGAGTCTAAAAGCAATTTGTTGGGAAATACTGCCCATCATGTTTCTGAGATTAAAGTATCAGAAAGAAGCGAAAATCAGTTTGACATATCTTTTAATGTAAGATATGTTGCACCTATGAAGCATGCGGTTGTTAATTTGAACTTAAAAGAAGACTGGAAACTTACTTGGGACATCGTAAAAGATGAACCTGTCATTACAGAGTATATAGTAAGTTAATTGATTGTAGGTTATTTAAAATAAAAATGAAAATCTAAACTGATTTTCATTTTTTGAGAAAAAAAAATCCGTTTCTATTGAAACGGATAATTTATATTTTATTTCACCAAAGTATTGAAGTCTTGCAATTTCAAATCTTCTGCTTTTAAATTTTCAAAATACCTTGCTTTCTCACTTCCTTTCATATTTTCTACTGCGCCTGCGGCAGATGTGAAATCTTTATCAATAGATGTTGCAATCTCAGTAGGTTTGAAATCTTTTTTTACTTCATCATCATCAACACCTAGAAAACCATTTTTTTTCGTGAGGTAAGAAACAAAATTGTCATAATTGGTTAATGTACTTCTAAAATACTGCGTATGATAATTTAGACATTTATTCGCTTTTTTCTTTTTGTTGACGATACAACTTGCTAAGTTTCCTTTGTAAAGATCAAATTCTTGAGAAACTGCGTTGTATTCTTTTCTTAAAGCTTCGGTTCCGTTGGTGAGAATGGTTTGGTTGCCTTCTTTTTCACTCGTTTTCTTTAAATATTCGATTACTACAGGTACCGTAGCTTCTATTTTAGATTTAGCTTCAGTGATTGATCCAAATACTGATGTTTGTGCAAATGCGAATGAAGATGTACACATTAAAATTACAGCCAGTAAAGTATATCTTTTCATAAATTTATTTTAGACCACTAAAATAAATATTTTTTCTTGTTTTTTATAACTTCCTCATCATTTTATTTAATAAATTTTAACAAGTTTTAAGAATTTGTGACTAGTTGATTGTTATAAATGAATATTTATCAGTTTATGTATCTATTAATTTGTGTAAAATGTTATATTTAGTGTGATGATTATCAATTATTTAAATTAATATTAAAACTGTATTACTATAAAAATAACTGTATTACTTGATTTTAATCTCCACATCCATATCAATGGGTAATTCGTGATATGAATTGGATATTTAAAAATATAAAAAAATAAGACACACCGCTTTTATCTCATCAAATCAATTTATTTTTGGTGGCAATTTTGGAAGTGAGAGAAATTTATTACTCTAACCAGTTCTTTAGAGAATTGGAAAAGAAAGCGAAATAAAGTTTTAATAAGAAGATGAATCCTATAAAACCGGATCTTCAGAAATAAAAAAAATCAGCCTCGGAAAAGGCTGATTTTTTGTTGAAATATTTAATATTAAATTATTTTTTTCCAGTAATCCACTGATCTTGAAGTTTTTTCTCAGCAGCAGTTGGATTGCTTTTAAAACCTAAAGATTCAATGGTCATTTTATCGAGAATAGCTTTTCCTTTCAGATCAATTTTTTCAGATTTTCCGTTCGTTGTTCTCAAAACTGTAAGCGTTACATTTTGTCCGTCTTTTATATTTTTTGCGTAATTGATAAATTCCTGAACATTCTGTATGTTGATTGTTTTTCCGTCAAGCGCAACCACTTCATCCGTAATTTTGAATCCGATTGCCTTTGCGAAGGGTGAAAGAGCAGAACTTTCATCAAAAATAAAAGTATTGTTTTTGTCGTTGTAACCCGTTTGATTAGGATCTTTTACAAACCAAAAAATGGGTGGTGCATCTTGCTTTTTAACTTCCACACCTACCTCGGTTAGATACTTTTCGTAAGGTGTAGGCTCGCTCCCGGCAATATATTTATTGTAGAAATCTCTTACCTGAGGATATCCTGTAACTTCTACCAATTCGTCAATCAACTTGTCGTCTTTGAAAGGTTTGTTTTCTCCAAATCTTTGAGACAATTTTCTGATCATATCACGATAACCCATTTCTCCGTTGGATAGTTTTCTAAGCTCGATATCTATACACATTGCAAGCAAAGCGCCTTTTTCGTATACGTTTCTGTACTGATCTTTATACTCGTCTTTCAGGATGTTTTTGCTCATCACTGTAAACGGCATGGTGTCGTTGTAATTTTTGGAATTGGTAATTTTATCGGTCATTCTTTTCAGAAATTCATCTCTTGTAATCAAGCCTTCCTGAATTTGAAAAAGATTAGCAAAATACTCAGTTCCCCCTTCATACATCCACAAGTGTTGAGACATTTTCGGGTCAGCATAATCGAAATAATGAATTTCTTCAGAATGTACTTTTAGAGGATTTACGGTATGGAAAAATTCGTGGGAAACCACATCCGTTATCGTCTGGTCAATGGCTTCTTTAGGCATCATTTCAGGTAAAACCACACTCGTGGATTCGTGGTGTTCTAAAGCTCCGAAACCTTTAATCTGCGGACCTTCTGTTCCTGCAAGATAAAGCATGATTGCATACTTTTTATTGGTATTCATATCACCCAAAAATTTCTTTTGAGCAATGACCATTTTCTCTAAATTTTCTTTAAAATCTGCGGCTTTGTACTTACCTGTGGGAGAATACACGCCTAAAACCAATTCCATTCCTCCTGCATTAAAGGTAATATAATCCGGTTTTGTGTACATCAGCGGAGAATCTGTGAGTTTAGCATAGTTTGCTAAAGTAAAGGTGTCTGTATCTTCAGATTTGTCTTGATCTACCAAGGCTGTTGTTCCATAAAACTCTTTTGGTTTTTTAACGATTAACTGATAAGGCACATCTTGCATGTTTTCTATATAACCTACAAAACCGTGGGTGTTCAAAAGATAGATTTTGCCTTCTTCAATGTTGGTTCCTGAAGGTGAAAATACGGCTTTGTGTTTTGTGTTTTCCATCTCATCATCGAAACTGTCGTTTACCCAATAGGTTACTTTAGATAGATTCTGAGCATTCTTTAAGGTGTAAGAATTATCATTCACTTTGGTGAAAGCCAGTTCTTTTCCTTTATTATCGAGAAATTTTATTCCTTCAATGAATCTTCCATAATCATCTGTAGAGTAAGTTCCCGGAACGGTTTTAGGAAAATGGAATTTCACATCGCCTGATTTCATTTTAGGAAATTCAAGGCTTACATTTACTTTGTCGTCTTTTATATTAAGAAGGTCGATTTGTGTCTTTACCGATTGTGCATTTAATACAAATACAGACAACAGGCCTAAACTGATTGCAATTTTTTTCATGCTGATTTATTTTGATTAAGTAGTTGCAGTAAAGTTTGTTTTGTTACATTCTACGATGTTAAAATATAATTAAAAAAAAACAAAACCGAGCTAACGATTTTGTTTTATATTTAAAATACAAGTGGGTATTTAATTTAAGCTTATTCAAAGCTGCAAGCTATCTCACTTCTCTGAAATAAACATAATTGTTCCTGTTAAACTCTGCTTTATTTCCATTTTTCAGTTTCAAAGTCTGCCATTCTTCCGTTGGCTTTATCCATTCATTGCCAATTTTCAAGGGAAGCTTAAAATTCTTTACTACTTTGCTGTATTTAAATTTCAGCTCATTTCCTTTTTGAGAATATTCTAAAACAGGAACATCAGTAGTTCTCAAATACTGATTAAATACTGAGGAAAAATCTATCCCCGATTTTTCTGAAATATACTTTTCAATCTGTTCTGTGGTGACAGTTTGATGATAAAAATCTTTGTTGATTCCTCTCAAAATCTGTCTGAATTTTTCGTCATTATCAATTACTTGGCGGATCGTGTGAAGCATGCTGGCTCCTTTAGGGTACATATCGCCGCTGCCTTCATTTCTCACACCATATTTCCCTATAATTGGAACATCATTACTAATCCCGTTTTGAATTCCTTGAGCATATATATTTGCAGATTTTTTATCCATATATTTTTCAGTAAAAAGCACCTCAGAATACATCGTAAAACCTTCATGTACCCACATGTCAGCTTGATCTTTCGCAGTAATATTATTCGCAAACCACTCATGGCCACTTTCATGAACGATGATGTAATCCCAATTTAAACCTACACCTGTTCCTGAGTAGTCAATTGACCCATAACCAGCTTGGTAATATCCGTTTTGGTAATGATTTCCGTAGGCAATATTGCTTTGATGTTCCATCCCTAAGTAAGGAGAGTCGACCAATTTGTAAGAATCTTCATAAAAAGGGTAAGGACCAAACCAATATTCAAAAGCTTCGAGCATGGGTTTTACCTGGGCGAAATGTTTTTTGGCTTTATCTAAATTATAGTCAATCACCCAATAATCAAGATCAAGTTTTCCTTTTTCGCCATTATAAATGTCTTTGAAATTCACATATTTTCCGATGTTTGGGATGATAGAGTAGGCGTTTATTGGGTTTTTTACTTCCCAAGTGTAGGCGGTTTTGTTGCCTTCTTCTTTTTTACTGATTAATCTTCCGTTTCCGATGCCTACGAGATCTTTCGGCGTAATGATTTTCATGGTAATTCCTAGTTCAGGCTCGTCACTCCAAATATCTTTTGTTGGAAGCCAAACCGAAGCTCCAATTCCTTCATCGGCAACACTCATCCAAGGATTTCCTTTTTCATCTTTCGTGAAAACCCAGCCACCGTCCCACGGTGCACGTTTAGCAATTACAGGGTTTCCAGAATAAGTAATATCTATGGTGTATTTTTCTCCTTTTTTAAAATTTTTCTTTGTAGATATGAAAATGAAATCATTATCCTGCTTAAAGCCATTGACGGTTGGGAAGCTGCATTCAATTTTATCAGCCCTCATAGGTTTCTGGAGATCAATTTGAAAAGTAGGGTTAACAATGTCTTTCGTAATCTCAAAACTGATTTTATTATTCCCTTTAATGCTTTTTGAAGCGAAATCTGGCTCTACAGAAAGATCATATCTTTTCACATCCCAAAAATTTCTGAATTCTGTATTGGAACCCTTCAGTGTATCTTGTTTTGTGAAGTTTTTACCGTGTTCAAAAAATTGCCCGAAAGCCAATGATGAAGCAAAAAGTAGTGAGAGAGTTATTTTTTTCATTGGTTAGATATGTTTTTCAAAATTAGAAATTAATTTTTGTTTAGTCGTAAAAGTTGGTATAATGTAACAGAATTTTAGAAAATAAAAGAGCAGCTTTAAATTATTAAAGCTGCTCAGTATGTTTTTAAATAAAACCTTTTTTAGTCTTTAGCTGAAAGGTTTGCATTTGCTTTCTGGATTTTTTTGTAAGTATACCCCGAAGCAATAATACTAAATTCATATAAAAATAAAAGGGGTAAAGCAGCCATCATCATACTCAATACGTCTGCAGGAGTTATAATAGCAGCAACCACCATAATCATCACTATAGCGTGACGGCGGTAAGTTCGCATAAACATTGGTGTTAAAATCCCAATTGAAGTAAGGAAATAAATAAGAATAGGAAATAGAAATACTACACCCATTCCTAAGACTACCTGCAAAAATAAAGTTGTGTAATCGCTTAAGTCGTAAAGTGGAACGATAATGTTTGATATTTTAAAAATCACACCAAAGTTCACTGCGAAAGGTAAAATAAGATAATACCCACAAAGCACCCCTGCCATAAACAATATCCAAACTGAATTGATGATGAAAATTGAATTTTTTCTTTCCTTTTGGTGTAAAGCTGGGCTGATGAATCTCCACAATTCCCAAACAATATAAGGAAATGCCAAAACGATTCCACCAAAGATAGAGACAGCCATCATGACATTAAACTGCTGATAAAGTCTTTGTACACGCACCGGAAATTCTTTTGGAAGCTTAATGCTATCTTCACCCAAAATCATTCTCGAAAAATGATTGGCAATTTTGAAAGTAGGAAAATCATTCCTAGTAGGACCAAAAAACACATGATCCATAATCCATTCTATATTATATCCAATAATAAATGCTGCGACGATAATCGCAATAATTGATCGGATGAGATGTCCTCTCAGTTCACCAATATGTCCCCAAAAAGACAAGTCTTTACCTTCGCTCACAAAATATTTTTTAAGTTTTCAAATTTAGGAAAAAAAGTGGGAGTTGAGTGGTGCTTGCGCTCTTCATTTTCAAGATTTAAGATTCAAGACTTAAAATTGTATAAAGTTTCTAAAGCTCAGTCTAATTAATCCCTTCATCCAGTAGTTTATGCAAATCAATAATTCCGAAATATTTCCCGTTTTCGGTAACTACCAGCTGACCGATGTTATTGTCTTTTAAAATTTTCATGGCATCTTTTGCCAAAAGGTTCCTCTCTACAGTTTTAGGATTAAGAGACATAATGTCTTTGGCTAAAACTTTAGAAAGATTATCTTCTTTCATCAGCATTCGTCTCAAGTCTCCGTCGGTAATCACACCGATGATGTGATTTTCATTTGTTACCACTGTGATGCCGTGTCGTGAACTGCTTATTGATATAATAACATCTTTTATGCTGTCATTTTGTGATACTTGAGGCTTTTGTTCAGAAACAAAATCATCCACTTTCGAAATTAGATTTTTGCCCAAACTTCCACCTGGGTGAAATTTAGCAAAATCATTTGCTTTAAAATTATTAAGCTCCATTAAACAAATTGCCAAAGCATCTCCCAATGCCATTTGGATAGTTGTAGAGCTGGTA
This sequence comes from Chryseobacterium piscicola, assembly GCF_900156685.1. Taxonomy (GTDB): domain Bacteria; phylum Bacteroidota; class Bacteroidia; order Flavobacteriales; family Weeksellaceae; genus Chryseobacterium; species Chryseobacterium piscicola. The sequence goes on along the minus strand of NZ_FTOJ01000006.1, from coordinate 30,456 downwards.
GGCGCCAATTTTATTGGGCAAGCTTCTACATCTACATGGGTATCTAAAATGAAATCGCAATATTCTGCAAGTTTGCTATTTTTATTACCCGTCATCCCAATCAATGCCGATGAATAGTCTTTTAAATAAGGAGCCAAACTTGCAATCTCAGGAGAATTTCCCGAATTGGAAATACACAAAACGATGTCCTGCTTCTGGATTACTCCAAGATCTCCATGAATTGCTTCTGAGGCGTGAAGGAATTGTGAAGGTGTACCTGTAGAATTAAATGTAGCTACCATTTTATTGGCGATGTGTGCTGATTTCCCAATGCCTACCACGATAAGTTTTCCGCTTCCGGCATTAATGGTTTCTACAGCTTTCTGGAAATCTTTATCAATTCTGTTTCTGAGTTTTTCGAGTTCAGAAATTTCTATTTCAAGGGTTTTTTTTGCGTTGGAAATAATATCGGTTGTATACATTTTTATCGTATATTACAAGTGGAAAATAGATTCGGAATCTATTTATATTTACTATAAATTTTATTTTTATAAATTCGTTCGCTTTTATTTTAAGCAAAATTTTTATAACTTTGAAATAGATGCAAATTTAGCAATACAAAATTAGATGAGCGCAAAAAAAGCCAATATATCGGGCGAATTAAAAAAATACTTTGGGTTTTCTACCTTTAAAGGTCAACAAGAGCAGATAATAGAAGATCTTTTAGAGGGAAAGGATGTGTTTGTCCTAATGCCTACAGGTGGCGGTAAATCTCTTTGCTATCAGCTTCCCGCATTAATTTCTGAAGGAACGGCAATTGTAGTTTCTCCATTAATTGCACTAATGAAAAATCAGGTAGATGCTGTGAATGGGCTTTCATCAGATGAAGGAGTTGCTCACGTTTTGAATTCTTCATTAAACAAAACTCAGACCAAAAAAGTTTTTGATGATATCAAAGCTGGAAAAACAAAACTTCTATATGTTGCCCCAGAATCATTAATCAAAGAAGAATATCTTGATTTTTTTAAAGAAGTGAAGATTTCATTTGTTGCTATTGACGAGGCGCACTGTATCTCAGAATGGGGGCATGATTTCAGACCAGAATACAGGAATCTGAAATCTATTATTGATAAAATTGCTGATGTTCCCGTAATTGCTTTAACGGCAACTGCAACTCCAAAAGTGCAAGATGATATTCAGAAAACATTAGGAATGACTTCGGCTATAGTATATAAGGAAAGCTTCAATAGACCCAATCTTTACTACGAGGTACGTCCGAAAGTGAATGTAGATAAAGAAATTGTAAAGTTTATCAATCAACATAAAGGGAAATCTGGAATTGTATACTGCTTGAGCCGAAGAAAAGTAGAGGAGTTTGCACAGCTTCTTCAAGTAAACGGAATAAATGCACTTCCTTATCATGCAGGTCTTGACCAGAAAATAAGAGTAGCCAATCAAGATAAATTTTTGATGGAGGATGCAGATGTAATTGTTGCCACTATCGCATTTGGGATGGGAATTGATAAGCCAGATGTTCGTTTTGTAATTCATTATGACTTTCCGAAATCTCTTGAGAGCTATTATCAAGAAACAGGAAGAGCAGGAAGAGACGGTGGAGAAGGTCATTGTTTAGCATTCTATGATCCTAAAGATATTGAGAAATTAGAGAAATTTTTAGCGCAAAAAGCCGTTTCTGAAAGAGAAATTGGTTTACAACTCCTTAATGAAGTGGTGGGTTATGCCGAAACTTGTATGAGCAGAAGGCAGTATATATTGTATTATTTTGGTGAAAGTTTTGATCCTGAAAACGGAGATGGCGCAAAAATGTGTGATAATGCTTCAAATCCTCCGAAATTAAAAGATGCAACTGCAGATTTCAAGAAAGTAATGCAGCTCATTAGTGATGCCGGAGAAAAATTTAAATCCAAAGATCTTATTTCTACAATTGTAGGAAAAGAAAATGCAGTAACCAAGTCTTACAAATTAGAGCAGTCGTCCTATTTTGGTTTCGGAAAAAATGAAAAAGAAAACTATTGGAAAACCATTATAAGACAAGCAACTGTACAAAATTTCCTTCAAAAAGATATTGAAACTTATGGCGTTTTAAAAGTTGCAGAAAAAGGAAAATTGGTTCTCAATGGTGAATTGAAACATCCATTTATGATTGCTGAAGACCGTGAATTTGATCTTTCGCAGACAAAAGCAGAAAATGATCATATTCAACAGCAAGCTGGTGGTGGTTTAGACCAAAATTTATTCGGACTTCTAAAGGAGCTTAGAAAAAAAGTTGCCAAAAAACATGGCATACCTCCATATACGGTTTTTATGGATCCTAGTTTGGAAGATATGACCGTTCAATACCCTATTACTTTAGAAGAAATTGCCAAGATTTATGGTGTTGGAGAAGGTAAAGCTAAAAAATACGGTAAAGAATTTGCAGATTTTATTTCTAAATATGTTGAAGAAAACAATATAGAACGTACTCAAGACATGGTCTTGAAAAATGTAGCGAATAAATCTAGTCATAAAGTTTTCATTATTCAGAATACTGATAAAAAGATAGATTTAGAAGATATTGCGAGAGCAAAAAACCTTTCAATGAATGACCTTTTGAAGGAAATGGAGCGTATCGTTTATCAAGGCACAAAGCTGAATATAGATTATTATGTGGAAGAAAATTTTGATGAAGACATGGTAGATGAATTCATGGAATTCATGACGGAATCTGAAAGCGACAGCATGAAAGTTTTGCTAGATGAATTTGGTGATGAGCTTTCTGATGAAGAGGTGCGAATGCTGAGAATAAAATTTATCAGCGACGTTGCTAACTAAAAATTACACCTTATCCAAATACTTGGGTAAGGTTTTGTTTATGGAAAAAAAAATTTCTGTTATATTTATTCTGCCGGATCTCGAAACCGGAGGTGCAGAGAGAATCGTTACCACCATCGCAAATCATCTCTCCCGAGATCGTTTTGAACCTAAGATTTTGCTTCTTCGCAAACAAGGTGGTTATTTAGGAATTGTAAAAAAAGATGTTGAAATTATTGACATTAATACCGAGAGAATAAGACACTCGCTGAAACCTATTTTAAAGGAAATCTATCGCAGAAAGCCAGATATTGTTTTTTCTGGTTTTGGCGAGGTAAATGCTTATTTATCTCTCTTTATTAAACTTTTTCCTAAAGTAAAGTTCATTGCCAGAGAAACCAATGTTGTTTCCAAACATGTAACAAAAAAAGAGATTAAATTTTTCTACAATTTTTACAATAATTATCAGCAGATTATTGCTCAAAGCAACGACATGATGGATGATTTGATTGATAGTTTTAAAATCAATCCTTCAAAAATTATAAAAATTAATAATCCTGTAGATTTTGATTTTATTGATGAAAAACTGAGGATATCTCATAAGCCTGAGAGTTTTAAATACAATTATAAAAATGTTGTCGCCATTGGTAATTTATCTTCTCGAAAAGGGTTTGATAACCTACTGAAAGTCTTTTCCAGATTAAAAAATGAGAAAATTTTATTACATATTTTAGGTGACGGTAAAGACCGAGAAATTCTTCACCAGATGAAAGAATTTCTCGGTCTAAAAAATGTGGTTTTTCATGGGAAACAAGAAAATCCGTATGAATATCTAAAATATGCAGACTTATTTATTCTTTCCTCAAGATATGAAGGTTTTCCCAATGTTTTATTGGAAGCCGGAGCCTGCGGTACTTATTCTTTAGCCAATAACTGTCCTGGCGGAATCAACGAGATTATTCAGCATAATACCAATGGTGAAATTGCTGATATCGAAAATCACGAAGATTTCTCCCAAAAAATCATGCATATTCTACACCAGACGCATGATCAGGATGCCATCAAAAATTCCATAAAAGCACGCTTCTCAAAAGATATTATTCTGGATAAATATGAAAAAGTTTTGTTGGATTTGGTCAATAAGTAATAATCTTCACTTTTCCTTAAATTTGCATTTCAATTTTATCTAAAAACCAATATTTCATTCATGAAAAAACTTCCAAAATTAGGGTGTGCCTGCGAAAAACACGATTTAACAGAATCTGAATACAGAACTTCAAACGTAGGAGTAGATTCTACAGACAGTCGAAATGCAGAAGTCACAGTAATTCAATGCAGACTGTGCCAAAGAATTTGGATTAAATATGATATTGAATTTCCAAACGCTCCAGAATCAGGACGATGGTACAAAGGAATCATCGCCAAAAAAGAGGTGGCAGGAATGAAGCCGGAACATGCCGTGGAGCATCTCGAAAATCTTGAATGGTACGTTTGCGGAGGCGAGTTTTTTGGAAGTAAAGAGGTTTTTGGACAAGGAAAATTGAATTTAGATTTATAAAATTGTATGGGAATGTGAAGAATGAGCTGGAAAATAAGGTGTTTATAATTCAAATAAAAAAAGAGGAAACTATAAAACTTCCATCATCAAACGCGCAACATTCAGCATTTCAAAACTTGACAAAACTCACTTTGCTCCTTCTAAATTAATCAGTAAATTTGTAAGAATTAATCATCAGATAATAAATAAATAAAAATATAAAATGAGTCAATTTGATGTTACCATAATAGGTTCTGGTCCTGCAGGTTATGTAGCTGCAATCCGCGCTGCACAATTAGGTTTCAAAGTAGCAATTATTGAAAAATATTCAACTTTAGGCGGAACTTGTCTTAACGTTGGATGTATTCCTTCAAAAGCACTTCTAGACAGTTCTGAACATTTCGAAAATGCAAAACACAATTTTGAAAACCACGGAATTATTATTAACGAGCCAAAAGCGGATATCGCAAGAATGATTGCGAGAAAAAATGAAGTGGTAGATCAAACGACTAAAGGGATTAACTTTTTGATGGACAAAAACAAAATTACAGTTTTTGAAGGTCTTGGAAGTTTTGAATCTGCTACTCAGGTTAAAGTGACTAAAAACGACGGTTCTACGGAAACAATCGATTCTAAATATACCATCATTGCAACAGGTTCTAAACCTTCTTCATTGCCTTTCATTACTTTAGATAAAGAAAGAGTAATCACTTCCACTGAAGCTTTGAATTTAAAAGAAATCCCTAAGCATTTGGTAGTAATCGGAGGTGGAGTTATTGGCCTTGAATTGGGTTCTGTTTACCTAAGATTAGGAGCTCAGGTTACTGTAGTTGAGTTTATGGACAAAATCATTCCTACAATGGATGGAGCTTTAAGCAAGGAATTAACTAAGGTTCTTAAAAAACAAGGAATGAAATTTATGCTTTCTACAGCAGTTTCTGCAGTTGAAAGAAATGGAGATACTGTAAAAATTACGGCTAAAGATAAAAAAGGAGAAGAAGTAACAGTTGAAGGAGATTATTGTTTAGTTTCTGTAGGTAGAAAACCTTTTACAGACGGACTTGGATTAGAAAAAGCTGGTGTAGAGCTAGACGAAAGAGGAAGAGTGAAAACAAACGACCATTTACAGACAAACGTTGCCAATATCTATGCAATCGGAGACGTTATTAAAGGGGCGATGTTGGCTCATAAAGCTGAAGAAGAAGGCGTTTTTGTTGCCGAAACTTTGGCCGGACAAAAACCGCACATCAATTATAACCTAATTCCTGGAGTAGTTTATACTTGGCCAGAAGTTGCCGGAGTTGGTAAAACTGAAGAGCAATTGAAGGAAGAAGGTGTGGCTTACAAAATCGGAACTTTCCCAATGAGAGCTTTAGGAAGAAGCCGTGCAAGTGGTGATATCGACGGTTTGGTGAAAATCATCGCTGACGAAAAAACGGATGAGGTTCTTGGTTTCCACATGATCGGAGCGAGAGCTGCAGATTTGGTTGCTGAAGGAGTAATTGCAATGGAATTCCGTGCAAGTGCAGAAGACATCGCAAGAAGTTCTCACGCTCACCCTACTTACGCAGAGGCTATTAAAGAAGCTGCGTTAGATGCTACAGGAAAAAGAGCATTGCATATGTAATGATTTGATTAAAAATTTAATCATCTAAATATTTAAAAATTAAGACTGCCTCAATTAGATGGCAGTCTTTTTTTTATTAAAATATTATTTATAAATTAGTTAAAGAACTAATCTGAAAAATCATAAAAGAGAAATCTTGAAAAAAATAGTATATCTGAATATTATTTTAATCTTCTTAATACTTGTTGCAAGTGTTGCAGTATTTTATGGTTATAATTTCCCAATGCCTTTTGATTTTATAAAAAATTTTAAAGATTACGGAATACAATATATCTTTATTGTTTTTCTGATAATTGGATTGTTAGCTTATTTATTTGCATCAGTTAAAAGCAAGCAAAATAATTTTAAAAATAGATTTCTGTATATTTTCTTACTACTGAATTGTCTGTTTTTAGGTTTTCTGGTTTTTAAAGGGAGCTCAGAATATATGAAAAGAACAAAAGCACTTACACTGCTTGAAAATGAGTATGTAAAACAAGCTAAAAAAGATATTGAAAAAGATCATGTAACCTACAAATTTGCCGGTGGATTTACTGATTCTGTTTATAATGAAAAGACAGAAAATCAAATTGACAGTATTTACAAAAACTATGGGATAACCTATTTTAATACAGGATGTATTGTAGATTTTATGCATCTTAAAGCTCAGGGAAAATATCAGGAAACTGTAAAACCATATTTAATAAAAAGAAACGGAAAAAATTGGGAACTGAAAATGAAATCTGAAATTGAAAAAATAAAAAACTAATTTTTTGATTTCTCTTTTTTTTCTTTAAATTTTGCTTGGATTCTATATTTTTAATAAGGTTAAACCCAATTATTATAAATTTTATTTTAATGAAAATTAAACATTTTTGGCATGAAAATAGAGCCCGGATTCACTATAAAATGATATCATTATGAAAAAAATATTTACAGTTTGTGCTATCTTATCAAGCCTATTATTTTTTGCACAAGAAGCAGGAAAAGCCGGTGAGCTTTTAAAAAACGAAGCCTCAAAGAAAGAAATTGAAGCTACAACCAGTAAAAGGGAAAATTCACGAAGTAATAATTCAGGATTCAGAAATCCAAATAATCAGAATAATACAAACAGAAGACCTGCAAACCCGAATTATCAATGGAATTACAATTACGGATATGCTGAGGTTTTCCTGAGAATTCCCGAGCAGGGAAATTTTAGTGTGGAATTGGCAGATCAGCTGATTTCCAACAGCTCAGGTAAATATAGATTCTTTGATTTGCCATCGGGAAGAGTTCCTATTTCAATTTACGAAAACGGTTTCTTGATGTATAGAACAACTTTAAACCTTAGAAACAACGGCAGATTAGTTCTCGATTTTTTCACAAATGAAGGTTTGTATCTTTTAGATTCTTATCCGCTTCAAAATGGCTATTACGGATTTAATGACTGGAATGACATCTGGAATAATCCTTACGGGAATTCACAAAATAATGGCAATATAAATTATCCAAATGTAATGGATAATCAGACTTTTCAAGAATTTAGGTCTACTTTGAAAAAAAATGCATGGTTTGATGATAAAAAAATCACCTTTATTAATCAGCAAAGTCGTCACGCAATGTTTACTTCGGAGCAAATAAGTGTTTTGGTAAAAGATCTGAGTTTTGATAAAAATAAAATTGCTTTGGCTAAATCTTTATTTTCAAAATGTGTAGACAAACAGAAATATTTTGTTGTGGGTGATGCATTAGATTTTGATAGCAGCAGGAGAGATTTGATGGATTTTATATCTAAATATTAAATGATTAGCAATCCAAAAAAAAACAACTCATTAATTATAAAACTCTCCGACTCAAAAAGCCTTAAAACTCTCCAACTTATTTTCATTACCTTTGCATACTAAATTTATCATTAATGCAACTCGGAAGAACCCAGACTTTAAAAATTTCAGAAAAAAACAATTCAGGATGGATGCTTGAATCAGAAACAGGAAAATCTGCTTTCCTGTCTAAAGTTTTTATACGCGAAGAAAAAGAAGTGGGTGACGAAATTGAAGTTTTTGTTTTTCAGGATGACAACAAACTGAAAGCAACTACAGAAATTCCCTTAGCTGAAGTAGGAGAATTTGCTGTGATGAGTTGTGTAGAAAGTCTTCCAACAGGTGCTTTTATGGATTGGGGAATCATCAAAGATCTTTTTATTCCGTACAAGCAGCAGAAAACAAAAATTCTTGAAGCAAAAAGATACCTTGTCTATCTCTACGTTGATGAAGATCTGGATTTAATAACGGGAACCACAAAATTCAAAAGAAATCCTCAATACGAAAATTTACCTTTCCAGAAAGGAGATAAAGTAGATTTAATTATGATGAACGAAAGCGAACTGGGCTGGAATGTTGTCATCAATAAAAAATACATCGGGCTGATTTACGCTTCTGATGTTTTCAAAAAACTATATCCCTTATCAGAAGAAAGTGGTTACATAAAAGAAATCCGGGAAGACGGAAAAATTGATATCTCTTTGCAACCTCAAGGTTTTGAAAATATTGATGAGTTCAAACAAAAAATTATTGATAAACTTGAAGAAAACTTCGGCTTACTTCATCTTTCAGACAAATCTTCTCCAGAAGAAATTAAAGACGAACTGCAAATGAGTAAAAAGAACTTTAAAAAAGCTCTTGGCGGTTTGTACAAGGATAAAATCGTCGAAATAATGGATGATAAAATAAAGTTGGTTTAAAAAATTTATATAAAATAAAAACGGGCGGTCTCAATTGAGGAACCGCCCGTTTTTTTGTCATTTATTTGGATTAATTTCTGTTTTTAATTAAAAGCCATCCGTTGTAATTTCTACCGTCTGAAACTTTGATTATGTACCAATAATTTCCGGTAGGAACCGCAGCTCCCTGAATTTTTCCGTCCCATTTCAAATCAGTTTTGTTGATGATCTGTCTGAAAACCAAAGCTCCTTTTCTGTCGTAAACGCTTACTTCTGAACCTTTATAATTCTGAAGACCTGCAATTTTCCAGGTATCGTTCACGCCGTCTCCGTTGGGGCTGATTGCGTTCGGAATATTGAATATTGAGAATGGTTTTTGTCCGATAAAACAGCCGTCTTTTGTTCTTACATACACAGTATATTCGCCCATTTCCAGCTGAGTAAAAATATTCGAATCCTGCCACGAAATATTATCTAAAGAGTACTCATAATTGCCTGATGTAGAAACTACCACTGTTGTAGTATTACCGGTAATATTTACAGCTGTAATCTGTGCAAGAGTAGAATAACTCAATACAATGCTGTCGGTGTTTTCACATCCAAAACTGTTGGTCACTTTCACAGAGTAAGTTCCTGCCGTTGAAACAGTAATGGTTTGAGTAGTTGCACCCGTATTCCAAATGTAGCTTGTAAAACCGCTGCCGGCATCCAGAATTGCAGATTTTCCTTCGCAGAAATCAAAATCTTCCGGAAGAGTGACGGAAGGTTTAGGATTTAAAACCAATTCAAGAATTACATTTTTAAAACAACCGTCGGATGTTGCTACTTTTACGTTGATAATATTTGAACCAGGATTTAAAATATAAGTTGCAGGATTCAAAATTGGGTTTCCTGCCTGATTTGTGTAAGTAAAAATGTAATTTGCAGGATTCACAATCAGATTAGATTGGTACGAATTGAGGTTGACTATCATTGTATTGGCAGTCGTAACATTACATAACGTCTCTCTGTAATTGTTTGCAGGAACGTTATTCTGAGAAAGCGTAACGGTAATTGCAAGCTTCTCAGATTGACATCCGTTCAGAGTTTGACTCACATAATAAATCTGACCATTAACAAGTGGAGTAGTAAGAGGTAACACATTCCCGGCAGCATCATAAAAAATTAAAGATGTTCCGTTAATGATAAGATTTACCAATGTTGGATTTGCAGATGCACAGAAATCCTGATTTGTATTTGCGGTTGGAAGAGGTGTATTGTTTACGGTAATTTGAATGGCTGTTTTAATACTTTCACAGCCATTAATAGTTTGAGATGCGTAATACGTCTGACCAATAATCAATGGAGTAGTAGCGCTGAGAAGATTTCCTGATGAATCATACCATTTAATATTTTGTCCGGAAATTTGGATGCTTGCTACCGTAGGAAGATCAGATGTGCAGAAAGTTTGCGGTGAGTTAGCTGTGGGGCCAGTATTTTGAAGTGAAAATACTTTGAATGGAGTTTTAGTACTTTCACATTCTTGATTGTATTGTGCAACATAATATTGAACTCCTGGGAGTATGTATGAATAGTTACTTAAAAGATTTCCATTAGCATCATAAAATCTTATATTTTGATTATTGTTTATGTTTAATTGATTAAAAGTCATTTGATTTACATTGCTGCAGAAATAAAAGTCATTAACATTTAAAGCGGTCGGTGATTGTTTTATAATAACCAGAACGGGAAGTCTTTTGGGATTCAGTGGACAAGATTCATCCTGTACAGAAGCATAATAGGTAACATTATTTTGAAGTAATGTATTTGGTGGAAGTGCAATTGTTGAAAATGGGGAATCATACCAAGTAGTATAGGACGTATTAGGTTGAAGATTGCTTATCTTAGGATTCAGCGAAGAGCAAAATGTTTGAGTTTTATTTCCGTCAGGTGTTCCATTATAGCATTTTCCAAATTTTTGGATTAGACCATTAATATCATTATGGTTATATTCGATGTCTTTAATATCTTGGTCGGGGTTGAAATCCTGATGGTCATCAAAATATCCTGCTAACACTATATTTCCTTCAAAATCAATATTTTGGCTATACAATGAGGATGAAAAATCACTTTTATTAAAAATCAACTTACCATCATTTCTATATTTTAAAAAGTACGCCTTTGAATCATTAGAGAGATAACTGTAATTTATACCTAAATTCATCCTGTGAATGGTTTCTTCAGTGTTATCATTACCGTTGGTAACCTTTAGTATATCACCAGTGTCTTTTACCAAAAAGTTTATAGTGTTATCAGTATTTAATTTTATAGATAAGAAGACATATGCTGAATTTCCTTTTACAATTGAATTCCAGTTTAAATTTCCGTTACTATTTATTTTATACACGATCTGACCTCCACCACCTGCTATATTTATAGTTTTATTTGGGAATACTATTGATTGGGGGTCAACGAAGGTGCTTGCTGTGTAGATATTGTTACTGCTGTCAACGTCTATTTTAGAACCTGATGTTCCGAGATGAAAGCTAAAAGATGAAAGCCTCTGAAACCAAAGAAAACCACCATTATTATTAAATTTTACTAAAAAGTAACGGTTTGAGTTACTTCCAGAAGAATAGGTATTATTGTCAATTTTTAAATAGGCTTCATAATTTCCATGTATAATTATGTCATTATTGTTATCAACTTTAATACTTTGAATTGATGGTGTATTGTGTGCATGAAGAGGTCTTGCCCATACAAAACTACCATCCGGATTATTTTTCATGACAAATATACCGTTTGGAGCAGGTAGATTAAATGTAATTGAGGGATCAGGATTAAAATCTGTAAAAAATAAAGGAGCATAACTTGCGTAGTTTCCGCTAGATATTATATTGTTATTGGAATCAATGCTACAGCTTATATTATAGGCATAAACATAGATATTTCCAAATACAAAATTACCATTTGAATCTAATTTAACAATAAAAGAACTGTCTTGATTACTTCCAGTTGGATATATTGTATCAGAATTAGGATTTAATTTTAGATCTGCTCCGTCAGTAATGCCAGCAATAATTAGGTTATCATTATGATCAACAATTAATGAGGATACTCTCGAACTTACTTTTGATTTAATTTCTTTTACCCAAATTACATTTTTATTTTTATCTAATTTGGCAATGACTGCTGTAGATCCTACAAGTGGGGCAGAAGTTTTAGTAATATTTCCGAAAGTTATTGCATTTACACTGGGAAGTAATCCCAAACCATAAGATCCCCCAATATAAATATTGCCTTGAGAATCGGTTGTACTGTATTGTAAAAAATGTTGAGACTGAATGATAGGACCGGTAGTGTGAAAATCCCACAGCAAATTTTGGCTATGCAAATAAATATTGCATAAAAGTAATAGAAAAGGTAATAATTTTTTCAAAGCTAAATAGTTTCCAGCAAGTATAATTAAACAAAGGCTACAAAGAAATTAATAAATCATTAATACGTGATTCTGATACATTAAATGATTATTATCATATTAATAATTTTGTTTAACAACTTTGTCAAAACAAATGATTGATATATATTTGTACAAAATTGTTTAACAAAAATGTCAAAACAAGAAAAGAAAGACCAAACTCAGGAATTAATTAAAGAAACTGCAAAGAATTTATTCTTTGTACAAGGGAAATTTGATGCTACCACACAAGAAATTGCTGATGTAGCGGGTGTTAACAGGACGTTGATCAACTATTATTTCAGATCAAGAGATAATTTGATTCAAATCATTTTTGATGAAGCTCATAGAGTAGAAAAAGAAAAATCTGAATTAATTATGAATTCTGATCTTCCTTTTAAAGAGAAAATTTCAAATTTCATCGATGGTAGTTTACAGACATGTCTCAAATATCCTTATCTGGAAACCTATATAGTTTCTCAAATCAACAAAGGCAGTTGCCACAAAAAAGATGTGGAAGAGAAAGATTTGAAGAAAATGTACAGCGAGATAGAAATAGAAATGGAATTGGGAAATATTGAAAAAATGGCGCCAGTACAATTTGTACTCAACATGATTTCACTTCTCATATTTCCAAGTGCTGTTCGGCCACTATTCTTAGAAAATATGTTGATTGATGAGAAAGAATTTGATCTCTTGATCGCAGATAGAAAAGACATTATTATGAATATTCTTTTTAAAAAATAATTAAGTTAATTTAAAGTATTTGTAAAATTGAATCGTCTTTTATGAGTAAAGAATCACAAAAAATCAAAAAGTATTAAAAAAATAAACGAAGTAATAAATTATGAATAGAAAACTTATAACTGCAAAAAAGCTAAAAATTGGGATAGCTGCAGCATTTATGATTTTCGGCTCTACATCTGCTTTTGCCCAGCAACAAGTGTCTTTGCAAGAAGCCATCAAACAGGCTTTGCAGAATAAAGCAGAAGCCAAAAAAGCAGCTTTACAAATCAAAAAAGCAGAATACAAGATCGCAGAAGCCAGAGCAGGAGCATTACCACAAGTAAGCGCTAATGCAGGATTAACGTATAATCCAATCATTCAAGAGTCTTTATTGGAATTTGGAGGGCAGAGAATTCGTGCACAATTGGGACAACCTTGGAGCTCAAGTGCTGTGGTTACTGTAAACCAAGCAATTTTCGATCAAAGAGTTTTTACAGGTCTCAAAGCCGCGAAATCTACAAGAGAATTTTATGTTTTGAATGCCCAGCTTTCAAACGAACAGATCATAGAAAATGTGGCGACTGCCTATTACCAGGTTTTTGTACAGGAAGAAAATCTTAAAACTTTAAATGTAAGTTACACAAACACCGAAAAGGTAAGAAATGTAATCAAAAGTTTAGTAGAAAACGGTTTGGCAAAAGGTATCGATTTGGATAGAACTAACGTTCAACTAACGAATATCAGTGCCAATAGACAGCAATTGGTAAATGCCGTTGAGCTTTCAAAAAATTCCTTAAAATTCTATATGGGCGTTCCTATCGATACTGCTATTGAACTTGAAGAAAAAAGCATCGAGCCAAAACCTGAATTGATTGCAGGAAATTTAAATTTGGATGAGCGCACAGAAGTAAAAGTTTTGAATAAAAATAGAGAACTCCTTGTCTATAATAAAAAAGCAACCGAAGCTTATTTATATCCTACAGTTGGTTTGCAGGCAAACTACGGTTGGGCTGGGCAAGGTGCTAAGTTCCCTTTAACCAACGGTATCAATAACGGTGTTCTTTGGAGTGATTATTCAGCAATTGGTTTAAATATTAATATTCCGATTTTCACGGGTGGAGCTACAAAATCTAAAATTCAGCAGGCTGAGATTGATATTCTGGATCTTGATCAAGATATTCAAAATACACAATTGAGTTTAAGTTTAGACTACAAAAATTCAATTACCAATATCGAGAATTCTTTAATCAATATTGAAAGCATGAAAAATAATGTAAAGTTGGCTGAAAAAGTGCAAAAAGATACTCAGGCAAACTATCAATACGGTTTAGCAACATTAACGGAAGTTTTAGATTCTGAAAATGCTTTAACGGATGCCAAAAAAAATTACACAACAGCATTATTAGATTACAAACAAGCTGAAATTAAATTAATTAAAGCTAAAGGAGAACTTAATACTTTACAAAACCCATAATAAAATGAAATCGCTATGAACTATAGTACAAAAAAACTTATGAAAATGTGGCGATTGCATTTGACCTTTAAAATTAATAAATAACTTCAAATGAAAAAGACTTTAATATATATCATCGTAGCGGCTGTACTTGTAGGTCTGGCAGCATGGAAAATTGCCGACAACAAAAAGAAGCAGGATACAGAAGTGAAAGAAGTGGCAAAGCAGGTTGACAAAATCAACGTGAATGTAATCACAGTTTCTAGAGAAAATATAGATACAGATTACTCAGCCAACGGAACTTTTATCCCAAAACAAGAATCCAATCAGTCTTCAGAAATCGCGGGACGTATTGTAAGCGTTTTTGTAAAAGAAGGTTCTAGAGTAGGAGCGGGTCAGGTTTTGGCAACCATTAAAAGAGATGCAATTGAAGTAGACGTTACTCAGGCTCAGAACAATTTGCAGAATGCCATTGCAGACAACCAACGTTATGAAAATGCTTTCAAAACCGGAGGTGTTACAAAACAACAGCTCGATAATTCAAGATTACAGTTGAAAAATATGCAGGCTGCTGTAAGAGCGCAAGGTGTGAGAGTAAACGACACAAGCATCAGAGCCGGAATTAGTGGTACCATAAACAAGAAAATGGTAGAGCCAGGTATGGTGGTTGCGCCAGGGACTGCTTTATTTGAAATCGTTAATATCAACAGCTTAAAATTGTCTGTTTTAGTAGACGAAAGCCAAATTGGAAGAATTCAATTGGGTCAGGAAGTTTCAATTAATGTCAATGTTTTACCTGAAGAATCTTTTAGCGGAAGAATTACGTTTATAGCTCCAAAAAGTGATGCATCGCTTAATTTCCCTGTGGAAATTGAAGTTCAGAACAGAGGAAATCTAAAAGCGGGTATGTATGCCACTGCTTTATTCAAAACCAATCACGGTGCCGAAACTCAAAATATGCTAACTGTACCTGCAGAAGCTTTTGCCAACGGAGTGAGCTCAGGGCAAATCTTTATCGTTCAAAATGGTACTGCTAAAATGATCACTGTGAAAACAGGAAAAGTATACGGAGACAAAGTACAAATTATCAGCGGATTGAATGGAGGTGAACAAGTAATCACAAGCGGACAGATCAACCTAGACAATGGGTCAAAAATCAATATCGTAAAGTAATATAAGAATGAAGTTAGCAGAAATATCCATTAAAAGACCGTCCCTCGTTATCGTATTATTTACGATTCTTACGCTGGGAGGTTTGTTAAGTTACTCTATGATGGGGTACGAGTTGATTCCGAAGTTTGAAACCAATATGGTAACAATTTCTACCATTTATCCGGGAGCTTCGCCTGCCGAGGTAGAAACATCTGTGACGCGTAAGATCGAAGATGCTGTAGGTTCTTTAGAAAACGTAAAAAAAGTAGAATCTTCATCTTACGAAAGTTTATCTGTTATTATGGTTCAGCTGAACACGGGTGCAGATGTTAATTATGCTTTGAATGATGCGCAGAGAAAAGTAAACGCTATTTTGGCAGATCTTCCGGAAGATGCAGATCCGCCGTCTTTGCAAAAATTCTCACTGGATGATCTCCCGATTATGACCTTGAGTATCTCTAGTAACAAGCTGAACAACAAAGATCTTTATGATCTTTTGGATAAAAAAATAGAACCCGTCTTTTCTCGTGTAAACGGTGTGGCTCAGGTAGACCTTGTCGGTGGGCAGGAAAGAGAAATTCAGGTGAGTTTAGATGAAAAGAAAATGCAGGGCTATGGTCTTGTGATTGCAGACGTGCAGCAGGCGATTCTTTCATCCAATTTAGATTTCCCAACGGGAGCTTTAAAAACCAGAACTTCAAGATCTACAATCAGACTTTCCGGAAAGTATAGAAATGTACAAGAAATGAATAATCTTGTAATTTCTAATAAAAATGGTGCACAAGTTCGCCTATCGGATATTGCTACCGTTTTTGATACACAGAAAGATATCGAGAAAGTAGCAAGATACAATCAGAATTCTACAATTTTGATGCAGGTGAAGAAACAGTCTGATGCCAATGCTGTATCGGTTTCAGAATTGATTCAGAAAACCATTGGGCAGGTAGAGGGTAATTATAAAGCGCAGGATATCAAAGTTAATATTGTAGATGACACAACAGAGTTTACGCTAGAAGCAGCAGACCACGTGATCTTCGATTTATTCCTTGCGATTATTTTGGTGGCAGTGGTAATGTTATTATTCCTTCACAACATCAGAAATGCATTTATTGTAATGGTTTCTATCCCGATGTCATTGATTGCAACAGTAATTGGAATGTACCTGATGGGCTACACCTTGAACTTGATGAGTTTACTAGGGCTTTCACTCGTTGTAGGGATCCTTGTGGATGATGCAATTGTGGTTTTAGAAAACGTTTACCGCCATATGGAGATGGGAAAAAGCAGAATACGTGCAGCGTACGATGGTGCATCAGAAATAGGATTTACGGTAACAGCAATCACGATGGTAATTGTCGTGGTATTTTTACCAATTGCAATGAGCTCTGGTTTGGTGGCTGATATCTTAGCGCAATTCTGTGTGACGGTTGTTATTGCCACATTGTTCTCATTATTGGCTTCATTTACCATCATTCCTTGGTTATCATCAAGATATGGTAAGTTAGTTCATTTGACGGGTAAAAATCCTTTTGAAAAATTTATCCTTTGGTTTGAAAAGCAATTGGAGAAATTTACACAATGGATCTCCGGAATTCTAGAATGGGCGCTTAAATCCGGATTAAGAAGAATAATGGTGGTGGTAGTGACCTTTATTATTTTGATTTCATCATTTACGTTGGTGTTTTTCGGATTTATCGGAGGAGAATTCTTCCCGAAAATGGATAGAGGTCAGTTTCTGGTTCAGATGGAGTTATCTAAGGATGCTTCTGTAGAAAAAACCAATCAAGTGACTCTTGCAGTAGAAAAATATCTGAGAGAAGATAAAGATGTAGTCGATATGATTACCACAGTTGGCCAGCAGTCATCAGGTTTTGGTGGAGCGCAGGCAACATTGTATCAGTCTGAAATTCAGGTGATTTTAGTTGATAAATCTGAGCGTAATGAAAGTACAGATATCAAATCAGCAAAAATAAAAAGAGCTTTAGAAGAAAAATTCACCGGTGTTGAATTCAAAACAGCACCCATCGGATTAATGGGAGCAGACAATGCACCAATCGAAATGGTTGTAACCGCTCAAGATAATGCAACAGCAAACAAAGAAGCCAACAGAATTCTAGAATTACTGAAAAAAGTACCAGGTTCTGTAGATGCAGAATTATCATCAGATTCTGGGAGTCCAGAAGTACAGGTGAATATCGATAGAGATAAAATGGCTTCTTTAGGTTTAAATCTTTCAAGTATAGGACAAACGATGCAAACTGCATTCAGTGGAAATACAGATGGGAAGTTCAGAGCCGGAGAATATGAGTATGATATCAACATTCGCTTCGGAGATGCCAACAGACAATCAATTGATGATGTAAGAAACTTGATGTTTACCAATCCTTCAGGACAGCAGATAAGACTCAGTCAGTTTGCAGATGTGAAGATGGGATCGGGCCCTAGTTTGCTGGAGCGTAGAGACAAAGCGCCTTCTATAAAGGTAAAATCTAAAGTAGTAGGTCGTCCCGTAGGAGATGTTGCCAACGAGTGGGCTGCTCAGTTTATGGACAACGAGAAAACCAAACCAGCGGGTGTAACTTATATTTGGAGTGGTGATATGGAAAACCAAACGGAAGGTTTCGGTACTTTAGGTATCGCTTTGTTAGCAGCAATCGTATTGGTTTATTTGGTAATGGTTTCATTGTATGACTCGTTTGTGTATCCATTCGTAGTACTGTTCTCTATTCCTTTAGCATTAATCGGGGTAATGGTTATTTTGGCCATCACGGGGAATTCACTAAACATCTTTACGATGTTGGGAATGATTATGTTGATTGGTTTGGTAGCGAAAAACGCAATTATGATTGTAGATTTTGCCAATATGAGAAAAGCAGCAGGTGCAAGTACGCACGATGCCTTGATCCAAGCCAACCACGCACGTCTTCGTCCGATTTTGATGACGACTATTGCAATGATCTTTGGTATGATCCCGATTGCAATTGCAAAAGGAGCAGGAGCCGAGATGAACAACGGTTTGGCTTGGGTAATCATCGGTGGTTTGACATCTTCATTATTCTTAACCTTGATTATCGTACCAGTAGTTTATTCATTGTTTGATTCATTACTAAGAAGAATGGGCAAAGGTAAACCTGTAGATTACGACGCCGAAATGGTAGCAGAGTATGAGCATAAAGAACTAAGTGAAGATGGCTATACGCCAAAACACGTAGATTAATATAACAACCTTAATTAACCTAAAAGCGCATCAATTCTATTGGTGCGCTTTTTTTAGTTTCATTAGCATTATAAAAACAAAAAAAAGCTTCCAGAAAAAAATTCTGAAAGCCTTTAATATATTTTAAAACAAGAAATTAATCTGCCATTACTTCACCAGACTTTCTGAAAATAAAATTTCCATAGATATGTCTTCTTGCAAAACGGCTAGGAGAATCAGCATTCACCATTTTGATATACGTATTTCTTGGAACTCCAATGTATTCAAACATTTTTCCGTTCAGGTGCTGAACTTTCAAAATCGATTTTTCAAGATAAAAATCCTGAATATTAGATTTTGTAATCGTCTCCGTATATTCTTCTTTGTATTTTTCTTGTGTTTCCGGATTGATGCTTACCAAAAAGTGATAGGCTTCAATCACAGATTTGCTTTTTTCTTCTGCTGCCAGTTTCCCTTCTTCGTCATTCACAAATTTATCAGGATGCGTATCCTTCATTGTATTCCTGTAAATGTTTTTAAGATCTTTTAGGGTTGCTGTCTTATCAACGCCAAGAAGTTTTCTGTGTTCGCCTATTCTTTTCATATAAAGATATTTATCAATTTTTTAAAGTCGTCCCGAATAGTCGGGAAAGATAATGTAATCGCTAAACCACTCTGTGCTTCATTACAAAATTTGCAATAGCGATTTCATTATTGTATAATCATTTTTACGGGATGCAAAATTAGTCTTTTTAATTGAAAGAAGCGTAAGTAATTCATTATTAATTTATTTGGTAACGAAAAATTATTTAAAATATAATCTAAAGCTTTACAATAGGTAAAAAAAAAGATTCATTTTCATAAAGATAAAAATGAGGCTTCAATTTTAGGCTGGTAGAAGATCTAACCTTATAGAAAATGTTTTTGGCTTCTTTATTAAGTTTTAATTAGATACTCAGCAGGCCAAATTGCCTCTTTCTATATTGAAAATGGGAACAATATAAAATTCTTTATTTACCATCGGAATGAATTATGCATTCTCACAAATAGTGGATAATAAATTAAATAGAAAACCTCAATCCAGGATTTATGTTGTTTTTTTGTATGCTAATTCTGAGATTCCAAAAACTGTTTTGTAGAAAAAGCTGAGATGAAGAAATTTGATTGAGATGATTTTTAATAGGAGCAGGTGCAGTATTATTCATACCATTCCTGCTCAAAAAACGTCAGCTTTGCACCATTCACAAAATCTTCTAGATTTGTTTTGGCTGTTGCTTTTTCGTTGGTCAATTCAAAAAAATAGATTACAGAATTGGGTAGATTATTGTTTTTTGAAATTACCTTAAATCTTTTTACCTGAATATTATTTTTAAAATATTGCAAATCTTGTAGCTGACTCAATTTTAAGCTTACAATATCAAATGAAGATTTCCAGTCTTTTTGAATTTTCATAAACCTCTTTTGGGTACGGTCTGTGGTTTCTTTTTTGTACTTTTCTGCCTGATATTCTGAAATCAGCTGAGGATAAATTAACCCGTTTTTCAGAATGGTTTGAATGATTTTTTCGGCAGTATCAAATGTTATCGTTCTTTTGTCAAAACTCACGTTGTTATTGTTAACGATAATTGTTCCGTTAAATTTTTTATAGTTTTGTTTTTTATAATTTTTTTCAAAATGTTCGATGATTTTTTTGTCTTTAGGGCTTATAGCTTGATTTTTTTGAGCCCAAGCAAATACCGAAAAAATTAAACAAAATATCATCAAAAAACGAATTTTCATAATCAGTGATTTTAATTGAAATTTAAACTAAATTTTTAATAAGCAGATGCTGAAGTAGCATGATTGTTTTCGCATCTTTAATCTCTCCAGAAACAATCATTTCAATAGCTTTTTCGAAGTTAATTTCCAATACTTCAATGTTTTCTCCCTCTTCTTTAAGACCGCCGCCCTCATTTACTTTCATATCATCTGCATATTCGGCGATATAAAAATGGAGAAGTTCCGTTACAGATCCCGGAGACATATACGCTTCAAATATTTTTTCAAGTTTCGAAATTTTATAACCGGTTTCTTCCTCAGTTTCTCTTTTTATACAGTCTTCAGGATTATCGTTATCCAAAACTCCTGCACAAGCTTCAATCAAAAATCCTGTAGAGTTTCCGTTAATGTAAGTGGGAAGCCGAAATTGTCTCGTCAAAATTACATTTTTAGAATTGATATTGTACAATAAAATTGCGGCTCCGTTTCCTCTGTCATAAGCTTCCCGTATTTGTACTTCAGTTTCTCCGTTGTCTTTTATAATCTGGAAAGTTACTTTTTTTAAAGTGTACCAATTATTAGATAAAATCTCTGTATTTTCAATATTTATAGTATGCTCCGGCATTATATATTTTTCAGCTTTTTTATTTTCTAAACAAATTTTTCAGGGCATTTTCCAAATCAGGAAATTTAAATTCAAATCCAGCTTTTCTTATTTTTTCTGATGATGCTCTAGAGCCTTCCAAAAGTGCAACTGATAATTCTCCAAATAGAAGTTTTAAAATAAACCCTGGAATATTTGGCATAAATAAAGGTTTTTTTAAAACTTTGGCAATTGTTTTTGTAAAATAATGATTGTTGCTATGTTCTGGAGCTGTAGCGTTGAAAGCTCCTTCAACTGATTCGTTTTTTAATGCAAATTCATAAATTCTGCAGATGTCATCAATGTGAATCCAGGGCATGTATTGTTTTCCAGTTCCTATGGGCGATCCTATTCCTAATTTTATTGGTGTAGACATTTTCGGAAGTGCACCTTCATTTTCGGTAAGCACAACTGCTGTTCTTATTTTTACAACTCTTTCCGCAACATTATTTTCTTTAAATTGATCGGCAGATTTTTCCCACAAAACCACAACTTTACTTAAAAAATCATTTCCAGAAGGATCGTTCTCAGTGAAAATATGCTCTGTAGTTTCGGTTCCGTAATAATTGATTCCAGAAGCCGAAATAAATGTTTTTAGCCTGATGTTTTTCTTCTTTAAAGTTTTTAAAAGAAGTTGCGCAGAATCTGTACGGCTTTTGATGATTTCTTGTTTACGCTCGGCAGTCCATCTTTTTTCGGCAATATTGGCTCCAGCGAGATGAATAATATGCGAGACATTATTAAAAGCATTTTCATCAATGGTTTTATTTTTCAAATCCCATTCAAAATCGTTTATATTTTTCTTTTTTCGGGTAAGAAACCGTATTTCAAAATCTGGTTGTAATCTTTCAGACAGTTTTCGGGCGATACTTCCGCCGGCTCCGGTAATGAGAATTGTTTCTTTCATTTAATTATAAGTTTTTTACAATCAATACAAAATCTTCTTCTAAAATTTTGTAGCCTTGATCATAAATAAATTTGTATTCTGAACCGTTTTTATACACTTTCAGATTAGTAAAATAATTAAAATCAAATCCCAAGCCATCAAGTTTAGCTTTGGTAATTTTTGTTTTGCCCTCAATATTTATTGTGTTCAAAATCTTGTAGTTTCTTCTTAGTTTATTATTTACATTCCGCATCAAATTGCTGGAATCTTTATTTTGTTTATTATTAAAAGCGTTTCTGCAGGCATCGTTACAGAATTTTTTGTCGGATCTGCCAATGATTTTTTCACCGCATTCAATACATTCCATAATAATTAATTTTTCAATGGGTGTCTGTGTTTTTTATCTGAGATTCTTCTTCGTTTTGCACTGTTTGGGTAGCTTCTGTTCTTTGTCATATTATTAAAAAGCAAAGCAACGAGAAGTAAAATAATACAACCGGATAAAACCGGAGACAAAACATACCAATATCCTAAATCTGCAATTTTCCCAGGAGAACTTACTGCAATTAAAGCTGTTGCGCCACCTGGAGGATGAAGCGTTTTTGTATATTGCATTAAAACTATTGAAAGTGCTACTGCTAGAGGTGCACTAAGCCATATTATATCCGGAAATATCTGATAAATTGTGACTCCAACCAAAGCCGAAAGTACATGGCCGCCCACAAGATTTCTCGGTTGTGCTAACGGACTTTGAATGGCTCCATAAATCAAAACACTTGAGGCGCCAAATGAGCCAATCAGAAATATATTTTCTTGTTCTAAAAGATATTTCGACTGCAAGAAAGCAATAACTCCAATTCCGAAAAATGCCCCCAGAAAAGACCAAAAATGCTCTTTGTAATCTACAAGTGTTTCTTTGTAGATTACATATTTAGATACACGATAGGTTCTTCTTAAAGTCTTCTTCACAATTTTCTGATATTAAAATTTAAATATACAAAATATCCGTTTGAAAACGATTTTGAATTAACTGTAAGAGATACAAAAGAAAAAGATACACATAGGGAATGTAAAATTTTACAGAATTGGAACTCCTTTGTTAATCTGATACTTGCTTTTCTAAATCTGAAATTACAGAAAAATATTTTGCGGCTTAGAGCCTATTTAAAAAATATTTGATTGTACGTTATTCATCATAATACCCATTTTTAGCTTAAAGAATACAAAGGGTTCTCCATTATAACGGATTGCGGACAATCAGAAAAAAAAATAAAGTTTTTATTGTTTTCTCATCCCTAAAGAGTGGAAAAATGTGTGAAAATTTCATCCAAATTATACTTTTAGGGGGAAATTAATAAATTTTGGTGAAAATTTAAACAGGCTCTTAATAAAATGAATTTAATTTTTTATTTCAGAAAAAAAACATCAAATTTGTGGCATCAATGGGGTGCTGCAAGATGGCGGCTGAGATGATACCCAGGAAATTTTTCCACACCTGATTCGGATAATGCCGACGTAGGGATTTTATGATTTGTCATCTCATCATTTAATTTATTAAAGTTAATTTGATGCACGAAATTTTACTTAAGACAACCTTGCCGGAATGGTTTGGAGTCTTCTTTTCAGTTTTTCAGGTTTTATTGGCCAAAAAAAACAATCCCAATAATTATCTTTTCGGTATTGCCGGTATTTCACTCACACTGTTTGTAATGATTCAATCTAAACTGTATGCAGAGTTTACGCTCAACTTGTACTATTTGGTGATGAGCATTTACGGCTGGCTCTACTGGAAATTCGGAAAACGAAAATCTGAAACGGCGATTTCTGAAACAACGAATCAGGAAAAAGTAATTACAGCAGGAATCGTGATGGGAACTTTTATCCTTTTCTGGCTTTTTCTTACAAATTTTACCGATTCTGATGTTCCTATTTTAGATTCATTGGTTAGTGCTTTTGCTTGGGCCGGAATGTGGCTAATGGCGAGAAGAAAAATAGAAAACTGGCTTTTGCTTAATATCAGTAATATCATTGCAATCCCGTTATTGATTCACAAAGACCTGTATTTATATGCAGTTTTGACGATTTTCTTATTCATCGTTGCTATCTTCGGATATTTGGAGTGGCGCAAAATTATTAAAAAAAGAGAAAATGCTTTCGCATAAAGACATCAGAAATGAAATGCTGGGAGCTTCTGAAGTTTCCCCAAAAATAATGAGTGCTATTCATGAGCAACGTTTGCTTCAGATTTGGGTTCCCAAACAATACGGTGGATTGGGATTTCGTTTAAATGAAGGTTTAAAATTACTTTTTGAATGGGCAAAAATTGATGGGAGTTTGGGTTGGATGCTTACTTTATGTTCGGGCGCCAATTTTTTCTCTAGAAATTTAAAACCAAATGTTGCCTCAACACTTTTCGCTAACCCAAATACTTGCTTTGGAGGAAGTGGAATGATTGGCGGAAATGCAGAGAAACAAAACGACGGATCTTACATTATCAACGGGCTTTGGCATTTCGCAACAGGAACGCCACATTTGAGTCATTTTACACTGAATGCAAAACTGACTGACAATGGGAATCCTTTGCTGGATGAATCGGGTACTGAAATCATTCGGTCATTTGTAATTCTTAAAGATCAGGTAGAAATTATTCCCAATTGGAAATCCATGGGTATGAAAGCTACGGGAACGTATTCTTTTAAAGTAAACAATGCAAAAGTTTCGGAAGATTACAGTTTTGTTTACGATGAATTTTTCACGAATGATGTTTTAGATAAAATACCATTCCGGATTTTTGCAGACTTTACTTTGCTAGTAAACTATCTTGGGATGGCGGCGCATTTTTCTGAGGAAGCAATTAAAATTCGGCCACATTTAAATTTAAGCTTATTCAATCAAAACATAGAAAAGCAAAAAGAAAAATTGATGTGTTTTGCCAATGAAATAGAAGTTTTACTGAATGATTTCGAATTAATAAGTTCTGAAAAACAGGCTGAAATCCACAGCTTATCAACCGTTTTGGTAGAAAACTTATCTCATCAGATTTTGGAAATTTATTTCCAGTTAGGACTAAAAGCCACTCATATAGATTCTGAAATATATCAAATTTTTTGTGATTATTTTACGGCTACTCAGCATTCCAATTTTAGGAATGAGTTTAATGAGCATAATTTTTTTCGTTTATCTAAATAAGTATTGTTGCTATATAATGGTGCAGCACTGTCGAAAAACTACCGAACTTTTCGTTCAACGGAATGTATCTCTTTTTTTAGTGGAATCGGTGATTGTAAATCATTTCCCTTTGGCAAACTTACAAGGTTTTTTGTCTTTCATACAAACGAAAGCTTAGCTGGTAAGTTGAGTATTTTTAACGGCTCAAATGTTCTAAAATTTGTACTATCTCTATTATATAGTTTATTTCTATATTCAATTCTTTACTTTCATCGCTTCTAATTTCTGTTGCATTTTCATTTTCATTGTATCTTATGATAAGTTTAGATCCGTTTATTTCCCAATAATAGTCATTGTCAATCTTCTCATATAGTTGCTTTGTATAAGGTTTTCTTTCATAGTTAGGATTTTCCCAAATCTGTTCTGCAATTGTAGTTAATAATTGAATAATTTCATCATTGTCTGCTCTTGTCAGTAAACAACTTTCTCCATTTTCATAGTCAAGTTGTAGCATTATTAAATCGCCATTTTTTCGAACAGAAATAGTTCCTTTTTTAACAAGCCAGTTGTATACTTTATTTTCCATTTTATATATTTTGTGGTGTCCACATTTTTAGGAATTTAAATTTTTTTGGAAATTCTGCTCTTGGGCAAAATGCTAAACTAACCTCTTTGCTTTCAAGAGAAGATTCTGTTAACACCACAAAATCTAGTTCGCTTTTAAATTGGTCAAATTCAATCTCATTTACAATGCAAACTACTTTTTTAAATGTTTCATTAATCCATTTAATCATATTCTCATGCTCCTCAAATTTTTTGTAACAAGCTAAAGCTGCGTGTGCCGTAATTACAGGAACTAGTTTATCTGGAATACTGTCTTTTACGATAATGTACATTTTCATACGGAGTCTCCTTATTATTGTGTCTAACGTCAGTCTGTGAAAAAACCTCCGTTTATTTTAATCAAAAATAGGTAAATAATTTCAATAATTCGAGAGTGATTTTGTATATTTAAAGATGCAACACATCGCTGGGATTGCCCGCGATCAAATGGTTTTTACGA
Organism: Chryseobacterium piscicola; assembly: GCF_900156685.1. Lineage (GTDB taxonomy): Bacteria > Bacteroidota > Bacteroidia > Flavobacteriales > Weeksellaceae > Chryseobacterium > Chryseobacterium piscicola. The sequence continues at coordinate 4,341 of NZ_FTOJ01000006.1, read as the reverse complement.
GTTTAGAAGATTCGATTTCTGGAGAAAATCCGGTTCGCTTTATTGATGTTTTTGTGGAGAATATCGATTTGAAAGCGTTGGGTTTTGAACTTCGAACTCCGAAAACGGAAGGACGACCGAATTCAAGGAAAAAGATATTTCTCATTTAGTCTTGCTATTTCAACAAAAAATATTTCATCGAATTTTTCCATTACGGGATTTTAAGCAGTTCATGGAAACGGGGCAAACTTCAGGATTTACAAACCACTTTAAAAATCCAAATTCCGGAGGTAAAACCCAAAACTTTGCTTAAAAAATGCCGGTGTTGCAAGGAAGGAAACCTCGTGACCATCGCACTTTTCGGACAGCGAGGACCGCCAGAGGATTTTCTTTTCGTAACCCCAACTTCATCTGCAAAATAACCATTGTGGGTAAGGGAAATTGTGTTCTGCCACAAAGAAAAACCGCAGAAATCCGCTTCTAACGGCTACTAAACGCCACAAAAAAAAGCAGTCCTTCTAAAAACTGCTTTGTATATCAAAATTCTAAAAACGACAACTCCATAAGATTACCAAGTGGGGAGGAAAAGCCACCGAAGGTTCCGTTCAACGGGCTTTCATTGTTGGCTTTTCAAGCCCAACGAAAGCTTAGTTATTGGTGGCTGGCTTTATTCTTTTAGTATTTGTTCTATATATTTTGAAGTTCCGTCTTTAAAATCAGTGATGTTTCTTCCAAAGAATTGTTTGTAATTGTTTATTAAGTCTTCGTATACTTTCGGGTTATTATTATCTTTGAAATTTACTACTTCAATTTCTGTATCTACGTCAACCATTCTTGATAATAACTGTCTCATTTCAAAGTCGGCTTGAGGTAATGAATAGCCAATAAATACTATTTTTTTAGCCTCAGAAAGTTCTATTCCTGCATTCTGCCAAATAATTTTATATTGTGGATTAGATAAGTCTTTCAAGAATGTTGGCATTATGATATTTGCAACAAGATTATGTGATTTTTGTTTTCCAAAATTTCCGTCACAATGCCTACAAGTTGGATGTGCAATATTTGCATACGGGTTCATTGCAATTTTCTCATTAAACTTCACATAAATTCTCTGGCACTTAGGACATTGTAACCAATTTAAAGAGCCGTGAAGTTTTAAAAGTTTTACATTAAATCCACCTTTGCCTAATATTTCAAGTCCTGGCTTTACCGTATCATCAAATTCGTCATATGAACTTATGTAACAACAATAATCAACAACTCCTAAATCATTTTGATTTCTGATTTTGTTATAAAGTGAATTGTCTAATAGAATGTCCCAATTTGTACTGATAATTGAAACTGGGTCAATTGTTCGATATTTTCCTTGTCTAACTTTTGATGCGTCAACTACATATTTAGCAAAGTCATCAATATATTTTTTATCCGAATTTTCTAATAAAAATTGAAGGGTTAAACCGATAAGTTCAAATATTAATTTCCTTTTTTGGACAACTTCTTGAACACTTAAATTTCTAAAAGATACATTGTTAGCAATACAACTATCTAATGGTGTAAATATATCTTCGAGGGGAATTGTTTCTTGTAATTCTGATGGAATACAAAGTGTATTATTTAAAAATTCAACAAATTCTGCAATTCTATTTTCTTTGAAAACTTCAGGATTAGTACTATGTACTTCAAATATTTTCTGAACTAATTTTTCTTGTGAAGGTGCTTTGGCTTCAACTGAAAATCCTGCACCAATTATGAATACTGTTTTAGTTTTTATTCTCTTTGTCATTTTTTTTTACGATGTGTCTGTTAAGCTTGCCACCAACGTCAGTCTGTGAAAAAACCTCCGTTTATTTTAATCAAAAATAGGTAAAAAATTTCAATAATTTGGGAAGAAATTCGTATATTTAAAGATGCAACATATTACTGGGATTGCCCGCAATCAAATGGTTTTTACGAGTTTAGAAGAGTCGATTTTTGAAGATAATCCGGTTCCCCCGCTGCGCAAAGTCTCCTGACTTTGCGCTAAAATTATTCCTCCTTATCATAATTACCATACTTCCAAAACTCATTGGTTTTTGTCACATCTATGATTGGGTTATCAGCTAATTCTATCTCAAATAATCCCTTTCCGTTTACGTAATTGCTTGCGGAAGAATAAAGATAATCCTGCGCTTTTTCTACAATTCCGGCTCTTATAGGATTTAGATGAATATAATTAAGTTTATCCCAAAGGAAATGCAAAGTATAAATTTCTTCGGCATGATTGCCATATTGCCAAAACTGGTAATTCTTATTTCTGGTATGCGTTTCGGTTGCTTTTGCAAATCGTTCCAACATCCACTCTCGTCTGCTTTCAGGATTTTGTTTTATGGCATCTAAAATACTCTTTGCTGTGAATTTTTTAAAATCTCTAATCAAATCTGAAAGTTTACCCTCTTTCGATTGCAAAATAATATGAATATGATTACTCATAATCACAAAACCATACACCAGCATTCCTTTATTTTCAATACAATACCGAAAGCAATCGATCACTAGATCCCGATAGATTTTCCGTGAAAAAACGTCGATCCAATCTACAACAGTGCAGGTAACGAAATGTATTTTTTCCTGATCTCTAATAACGTAACCTTCTTTCATCTTAATGCTTTTACCAAATATATAAATTTATTCAGACATCAGTTTTATATCGCTCGAGGTGACAAGATTTGTTATGTTGATTGCTCAAAGTCAGGAGACTTTGCGCAGCGGGAGAAGAAATTTGTATATTTAATGATGCAACACATCATTGGAATTGCCCGCAATCAAATGGTTTTTAAGAGTTTAAAAGATTCTATTTCTGGAGATAATCCGGTTCGCTTTATCGATGCTTTTGTGGAAAAGTAGCACAAGTGTTTTTGGGCAAAACGGTCGAATAAACTACAGAAGATAAGAGATGCTACCAAACGCCACAAAAAAAAGCAGTTCTTCTAAAAACTGCTTTGTATATCAAAATTCTAAAAACGACAACTCCATAAGGTTACCAAGTGGGGAGGAAAAGCCACCGGAGGTTCCGTTCAACGGGCTTTCATTGTTGGCTTTTCAAGCCCAACGAAAGCTTAGTTATTATCTGTAGTTTTTATTCTTTAATGTTCAATAATTTAGTTAAATAAGAAAATGTAAAGTTATACATCTCTTCTTGTGAAAGTGAATTTAGTTTTTCTTGACTTTGATTAGCAACAGATTTAATGTATTTTTCTTTTTGGTAAGAAGGAGCTTTTGTGCCAAATAATCTTATCCAAATTTCATCAAAGTAATTTTCGAAATTGATTATTGTTTGCTTAACTTTTTCATTTGTGATTAAGTTGCTAAGAAATGCTTTTCTTTCATCATTTTGAAAAATATTGAAAATAAATTCTTCTTCATTGATATTAATAAAGTCATTGTAGTTATCATTATTTAAACCATATAGTTCTAAATGTTTTATGTTCTCATTTCTATCATAACATTGAACAATAAAATCATTCATAAAAATAATAAATGGATTTTTGTCACTTGTGTATCCTACATAATTCTCTGTGTAATTCTCTTGTCCACCTGTCGTTTGCAAATAAGTAACAGAAAGTGGAATTGTATAATCTTCAATATTTTCAAATAATATTTTACGAAGTTTGTCAACAAAGTCTTTAGGTAAGTCAAATACTTCTTCGCATATTGTACTTCTAAAGATTTGAAGATAGAAAAAATTTCTACAAATTAAATTATCGCTGATTGAAATGGAATTTAGATTTGTTAAATCATCCTGTCTGAATTTTGGCAACACTTTCTCTATAAATTTAGTCTCAATATCTGTGAATTTTCTCTCACAATCACTACAAAAAATATAATCAACAGAAAATGGAATTCGTTTTGCGTTTTCTATTTCTTCATCAGTTGGTTTTCTTCCAATGGCATTTTCAATTGTATGCTCATCTAATCGCTGGAAATTAAATTCAATAAATGGATTTTTACTATTAATCGCAAAATATAATCCTTTTTCTCTATTGTTTGACCCTTCAATATTTAAACAACTCCTTATAATTGCATCAGTTAAATAATGAGTGTTTTTTTTATTTGCGTCATTTATTTGACAAAATTTACAAATGCTCATTTTGGATTGTGTTTGGTTAAAATTACAGATAACGGCAGTCTGTGAAAAAACCTCCGTTTATTTTAATCAAAAATAGGTAAATAATTTCAATAATTCGAGAGTGATTTTGTATATTTAAAGATGCAACACATCGCTGGGATTGCCCGCAATCAAATGGTTTTTACGAGTTTAGAAGATTCGATTTTTGAAGATAATCCGGTTCGCTTTATTGATGCTTTTGTGGAGAATATCGATTT
>NZ_FTOJ01000012.1 GCF_900156685.1 Chryseobacterium piscicola | reverse complement strand
CGCCATTTGTATAGCAAAGTCACTTTAATACCGAGTTCTCTGGCTAATTCTGATATATTATTTCTCTCTCTGCTCAATTGAACTGCTTGGGTTTTGAAAGCAGGATCATAAATTTTTCGTTCTTGTTTCATATCTTAAAATTAAGGTTTTATGCTTAACTTTAACTGGACGTTAAATTAGTATATCCACACATCATTTTCTTCGAATTCCCAATACTTATTGCGAAGCTCAGAATAATATTCTTGGGATTGAAAATGAGATATAAAAAAAAACAAGATAAATGCAAAATATTTTCCTGTCATTGATGTTTACACTATAATTAGGCTTGCAAAAATAGGGCTTTCAGATTAAAATAACCGCTGTTACTTTAATTTTAACACACCTGCTTAAAATATTGTTTTTAAGATAATTACAATTAAATAATGTAAAAAATTTAAAAATATTTACGTAAAATTTTTAATAATCGAACCAATATAACATTGTATGCTTCATTATGTCTTTATAATTTAGCATCAGAAAAATTAAGGAAATAATTGCGAAGGAAATCTAAACAAGAAATTTCTAAAAAGTAATAAATGATAATGGTGCATTACCCACAGGAAAATTTTATTAATGCTGTGCTGTTTGTAATTATATAGTTGTTTTTTGTTTGTGAATTACACATCTTATAATATCAGAAAAGCGTAATAATTATTGTAAATCATGATTGGGTATCAGTTGCCACTATTTTCATTTATCTCATTCAATATGGTAGAAACACAAATCTTTCAAACGAAACAATAAAAGTAATTTGATCTCACGAGTACAAGAGAACCTTATCGTGAAAGCGTTTATAAAAAAATGAAAGAAATTTTCACGATGCTTTTTAGAAAGCATTACAAAAACCAAATATGAATCACAATAAGGCAAGCAAGTGCTTTACGGAAGCTTTTCAGTTATCTTGGCAGACCCTGGGAAGAATTACGTCATTTGAATTTAGCTTGCCTTATGGTTCATATTTTTTTATTTAAAATTTCTGAATTGGCTTCAAAAGTTTCGCACGCTATTTAGATAAATTTAAAATCAAAAATAATCTATCTCTCTTACATCTCACATTCTTCATCACAAGATTTTTATTTTCTCAATGAAAGACTTTTCAACAATTGAAAATACCATTCGATGGTATAATTAAGTTATAACAATTTGTAAAGTAAATCTCCTTAATTCCATCTGGGGAATCATAAACTTATTTTAAATCTAGTAAGAAGTGCTAAAATCTTAACCGAACAGAATTCAGTATTAAGTAACTCCCATCACAAGTATTATAACATAAATAAATATGGGGAGGAACATGGAAATCATAACTACAATGATTTTTCATACTGCAATATGTTTGAGGCGATAGAGGATTTAGAACAGGATTTTAAAAGTCTTAATCTGAATGAGGGTTATTTACAAAGTCTAGAATTTGGTTTTAATCTATTAGTAGATAAAACACCAAAATACTATTTAGATAGTAATTTCCTGTTATATAAACATAAAGCACCAATGATTAATAAATCCACAAACGCAATGAATTACAAAAAGTTTGAGCACAGCAGTATAAATTGGAAAATTTATGACAAGGGAACTCAATACAGTCTTGATAATCACCTGTTTAGGATTGAAATAATTTCAGGTCGATTGAATTAAAAAAGCTTGGAATTCGAACTCTAAATGAGCTTAAAAACCGAAATAACATATTACTACTCTATTCGAAATTCATGGACTGTTTTAAAGTATTTACTATTGTTGATAATAGATTTGAAAGAGATGATTTAACCGATGAAATTATAAGTGACTTGGGAAACAGGTTAGAACCCTCATACTAGAAGCAAAAAAAAGGGAAAAGCAACCTTTTAGAGATAAGGCAAAATTAAATGAAATGATTATGCAAAAAAAACTCAACACAAAAGAGCTTTATTTCATTGAGCTGATAAAAAATAAATTTAGTGAATTGTTTTACGACTGCAATTGTTTGAAGCAGGTAGCTTGATTGGTTTTCATGTATTGTATATAAACTAAAACAAATCAAAATTAATTTTCTACCTTTGCATTATAAACATCAGGAGTTCAGATACTAGTTATCTGATGCCAACAGAGCGAAAGCCACTGTGGAGTCGTATGTGGGACGAAAAATCGTTCAAAAAGATAATTCTTACATACCTTCTGATGTTTTCTATAATGTCAGATAAATGAAAAAGATATTTTGTTTTTATGCATTCGATTGTCCTATTATCGTTGAAGTAACAACTGATAAGAAATATTACTTTGATTACGAATGCTTATATCCATATACAAACATCAAATCCACATATTTCAATGAGAACGACAATTTTCTAGTTGACAATCATTCAATTAAAGTAGTATTGGAACATATATTTTGTGTAGTAGGTTTACTCACAGTGAAATCAAATTCTACCTCTTCTACAAAGCTTAGTTCAATTATGGCAGTTAACAAAAACAAAGACTGCTTTCCAGCTCTATTTATGGACGTATTTTGTCATTTCGAACAAAGTGTATTCTCAAAAGATTTAATTGGGAATTTATCTCAGCTGTTAAACTCACAGCGTGATATAATCAGTGAAAATCCAGAAGTATGTCATATTTATAATATAATTTTAAAATCTAAATTCAGTAATGTGCATTTTTACACTAAATCAAAAGTACTATTTGACACATCCCTACCGCCAAAGGTTCTCAAGTTTCTAAAATTTTGTAACTATCACGATTGGGTAAGAAACTCCGTTACTGATTTTTATTTTCACAATCATGAACAAAATAATTCAGATGAACAAAGATTATCACATTTCAATCAAATGGAAAATCAGCTAAAACTAAAATTGTACTTGAGTATGATTAATGAACGGAGATTCACTTATTACGATGATTTATTGAAAATATGGTGGAGTCATAGATATTAAATAAAAGATAAAAAAATGTTTTTATATATTTGCACCAATACATCAACGAAAAAATAAAAGTGTAAAACTTTTGCTTTTGTTCAGAGAGAATCGGCAAAATTCAACAAGAACCACAAAATGCAAACAGTTAACACACTTGTCTTAGGGCAAGTGGTTATCCTGTTTTTATGTGGTACGGGCTTTGCCGAGCCTTCTGAACTAAAAGCAAGTGAGAACCCACTTGCTTTTTTTGTTGTTTATAATTAGAAATTATTAACAATAAAATTTTTATATGAAACATTTATTTTTCGCAGTTGCGACTGCTTTCGTAATTACTTCATGTGGTGCAATTTCAAGAGGAACAACTGGCACAACAGAAAGTAAGTTAATTAAAATGGTTTCGGTTGAACAAGGTTGTCCAGTCGAAAACATTAAGGTTATTGACAAGGTAAAAGGATTAGGAAGCGGTTCTTACGCACTAGAGGTTTGTGGCAAACGTATGGTATATAAACAAGCTGGAAACACTTTTATGGAATCATCTAAAATGCAAACTATAATGAATAGTTCGGGAAACTAAAATTTAAAAAGATGAAAAAAACTTTATTATTGCCTTTAATGGTTATGTCACTTATGACTTTGAATTGTTCTGGAAATGATGACAATGAAACAGTACCACAACAAGTTAACCCTATATCAAATTCGTACTTTCATCCTCCTTCCTGGATTAAGGGTACTTGGAAAGTGGCTTCAACTTCTTACTTTCAATTTACTGATGATGATTTCATATATGTAATGAATGGTACAAGTTATAAAGCTGTACTTACTCAAACAGCTACAGCAGGTCAGACAGCTAAAGTAAACGAGGAAATTTCGGAAACCGACTATAATTTTACTATTATTGCTGGTGGCTCGACTGGAACATATAAGTTTAAGAAAATTAATACTACTAGAATACAGTGGGTTAATCATGTTTCTCAGCAACCATTTTATTTAGATAAATAATATAGGTTTCCAAAGACAAGCATAGGTAAAGTCCTTGTTGTAGGATACAACTAAAACTTTTCTCATTTAATGAGAGAAGTTTTTTTTGCATTTTATCTTGCAACAACATAAAAAAAGCACCTACATCTCTGTAAGTGCTTGATTTAAAAAGTGGTCCCACCTGGGCTCGAACCAGGGACCACCTGATTATGAGTCAGGTGCTCTAACCAACTGAGCTATAGGACCTCAAAATTTGGTTAAATTTTGTGTTTGCAAAAATAGTAAAATTTCTGTTCCTACAAAATTTTTTATGCATTTTCTTGGCAAAGTTCTATTAATACGCCATTCGTGCACTTCGGATGAAGGAAGACAACTAATTTATTATCAGCTCCTTCTTTTGGTTCTTCAGATATAAATTGGAACCCTTCTTTTTTTAATCTTTCTATCTCAAAAACAATATCTTTTACCCCAAATGCCAAATGATGAACCCCCTCACCCTTTTTATCTATGAATTTAGAAATCGGACTATCTTCTCTTGAAGCCTCCAAAAGTTCTATTTTTGATTCTCCAGAATTATAAAAAGATGTTACCACACCTTCCCTTTCTACAGATTCTTGTTTGTAAGATTCTTTGCCTAGTAATTTTGTAAATAGTTCATTGGAGAGACCAAGTGATTTTACTGCAATACCGATATGTTCTAATTTCATATTATTAATGATAAAAAATGTAAGATTATTAATTTTTTTTCAAAATTATTAGTGAAAAAAATCTATGATTTCTATTTAATTAAAAAATTCAACTCAACTTTTTAAAATTTAGATAAATTTAAAAAATTTCAATTAAAACAAAAATAGTAAATTTGCACAAATTATGGAAAGTAACAGACAAAGAAAAGTAGCCCAGATTATACAGGAAGATTTCGCAGAACTTTTCCGCAAGCAGGCATCAGAAAGTAAACAAAATTTTTTGGTTTCGGTTTCGGACGTGAAGATAACTCCGGATTTAGGAATTGCAAAAATTTATTTAAGCATTTTTCCGCAAGAATTTCGTTCATCTATCATGAAAGAGATTGAGGCAAACAAAGCACAATACAGAAATTTCATCGGCCAGAAAATGGCTAAACAAGTACGCATCATTCCACAACTTAATTTTTATCTTGATACTACTCTCGATGATGTTGAAAAGATTGAAAAAGAACTTCGTGGCGATGGAGACAATCCTATTCTGTAAATCTTGAAAAACATTGCGTCCTACATTGCATCGCGCTACCTGATTTCAAAAAAGGGAAGTACGGCGGTAACATTTATCACATGGCTTGCCGTGGGAGCAATGGGTGTTGCAGTGACTGCAATGTTTGTCATCATTTCAGTTTTTTCTGGGCTAGAAGACTTCAATAAAGATCTTGTAAAAGACCTTCACGCTGATCTAACAATAAAAAGTAAATCTGGAAAAACAATTAATAATATTCCCGAGATATTATCTACTCTAAAAAATAACCAGGATATTTCTCATTTTTCTAGGCTTATTGAAGAAAAAATTTACATCACCTATAATGGTAAAGGTGACATTGCTTATCTGAGGGGTGTAGATTCAGTTTATACACAGGTGAATCCTATTCAAAAAAATGTGGTATATGGCAGCTACCCCAGTTTTAGATTTAATGATGAAGTTTTACTTGAAACATCTTTAGATATGCGCTTGTCTATCCCGGTAGACTCTACCCAAAGTACGGCAACTTTATATATGCCAAAACCCGGAAAAGGCCTCATCAACAAAGAAGAAGATATTTACAACAAGAAAAATATTTTTGTGTCGGGACTTTTCTCGGGAAAAGATCAGCTCAACAATTATATTATCGCACCCATAGGATTATCTGAAGAGCTTCTAAATTTACCTAAAAACTCGGCTTACAGTATTGTTTTAAAACTCAAAAATCCTGAAAAAGCAAATAGTGTAAAAGAAGAATTGCTCAATAGCTTAGGAAAAAGTGTAACAATTAGCACCAAAGGAGAAGAAAACGCAGCATTTTGGAAGATGATTAATACCGAAAAACTGTTTATTTATCTTATTTTCGGGTTAGTTATCTTCATTACCACATTCAATCTAGCGGGTGCAATTATTATTTTGCAACTCGACAAAAGAGAGCAAGCAAGATCTCTTGTTTCTTTAGGGTTTCCTTTAAGCCATCTTAGAAGAACTTATTTTTATACTGGTCTTCTTATTGTTTTTGCAGGCATCGTTAGTGGGTTGATTATTGGCACCGCACTTTGTCTTTTTCAAGTATATACAGGATCATTTAAAGTAGTTGAAGACTTGCCTTTTCCCGTGAAAATCGAATGGAAAAACTACCTTATTGTTTCTGCTACTGCTGCAGGCTTTGGAGTACTTATTTCTTGGGTTTTCTCTAAGATAAGCAAAGGCTACATTACTAAAACTTAATATATCAGCGATTTAATTTTTGTATCTTTGTCGCCCAATTTTAACAAAAATGAAGCGATTTTTCTCTTTTTTAGCATTTAGTTTTGCTGTTATTTTCGGTAACGCACAAGCTCCGGCAGGCTACTACACACCTGCAAATGGACTTACTGGCGCACCTCTAAAAACAGCTCTGAAAAACATTATTACAGCCAATCATAACCCAGGAAGCTACGCTGGTCTGTGGATTGCCTATCAAACAACAGATTTAGATAATGCTCCAGGATCTGGGCTTGAAAATGACGGAAGTATTTTAGACATTTATTCAGAAAACCCAAACGGCTCAGATCCTTATAATTATACAATTACAACTAATCAATGTGGAGGAAGTGGTTACAATAGCGAAAGTGACTGTTACAACAGAGAGCACATTGTACCACAAAGTCTTTTCAATGAAGCGTCTCCAATGGTTTCAGACATTCATTTCATCAGAGCAACAGATGGCTATGTAAACAACATTAGAAGTAGTTATCCATTTGGAATGGTAGGTACTGCAGATTACACATCAAATAACGGATCAAAAAAGGGAACATCTGCTTCGCCTGGCTATACTGGAATTGTTTTTGAGCCTATTAATGCATTTAAAGGAGATGTTGCAAGAATGATTTTTTATTTTGTAACAAGATACGAGACGCAACTATCAGGATTTTCTTCAGGAAATATGCTTGGAAACTCTGCTTATCCCGGACTACAGACTTGGGAACTCAACCAACTATTGGCGTGGCACAATGCAGATCCCGTTTCTCCAATCGAAATTCTAAGAAACAATGCATCTTACACCTACCAAGGAAATAGAAACCCGTTTATTGACAATCCTTCTTATGCTAATGATATTTGGGCAAATCTAAGCAATGATACACAATCGCCAAGTGCTCCAACAAATCTTATCGCAACAGGAACAACTGTCAATTCAGCTTCTCTAAGCTGGACTGCTTCAACAGACAACGTGGGAGTTGCAGCATATAACATTTATGTAAATGGAACTTTCCATTCTACCGTAACAGGAACTACAGCTACCGTTTCAGGACTTGCTTCTGGTACTACTTTTTCATTCTATGTAATAGCTACAGATGCTTCTGGCAATCTTTCACCTCAAAGCAATGTTGTTCAAGCAACTACAACTACAGATACGCAGGCACCTACAGCTCCTACAAACTTAGCTGTTAACGCTACATCCAGCAATTCTGCATCACTAAGCTGGACTGCTTCTACAGACAATATTGCGGTAACAGGTTATGCAATCTATGTAAACGGAACTTTCTATTCTACCGTAACAGGAACTATGGCAACTGTGTCTGGCTTATCTCCATCCACAACTTATTCATTCTATGTAATTGCAACAGATGCAGCCAACAATGTGTCTCCTCAAAGCAACACAGCAACAGGAACCACTACTGCACCACCACCAGCTGGAGGAAGTTGTGGAACAGAAGATTTCACTACAATACCTGCTAATGCAAGCAATTATGCAGCAAGAACCTGGACAAACAACGGAATTACTTGGAATGCAACGGATGCAAGAACCGATCAAACTATTAATGGAAGAGCATTGATGATCAGAAATGGGAATCTCACCAGCTCGAATATCGCTAACGGTATCCAAAGCCTTACATTAACAACACAATTGAAATTCTCCGACAGCCCTGGAACTCTTACAGTATTGGTAAATGGAACTAGCGTAGGTACAATTCCTTACAGCTCAACACAAACCACAACAACTATCAACAATATTAATATTTCAGGTAATGTAATCATCTCAATTGTAAATTCAAACAGCAACAGAGTAGCAATGGATGATCTTAGCTGGACTTGTGGTGCATTGAGTACTAAAGATTTGATAATTGAAAAAAAACAATATCAACTTTACCCAAATCCCGTTAAAAATCACCAAATATTTATTAAAGGTGAAAAACTTGACAAAATTAAAACTGCGGAAATTTACAATTTGAATGGTCAGCTTTTAAAGAAAATTGAAAAGCCATTTTTACATTCAAATAAAATTGAAATAAGAGAACTTCCTAAAGGAATTTACATCCTTAAAACTGATGAATTCTCTACTAAATTTATTGTAGAATAATTTTCAACTTTTTTCCCATATAAAGACCGGCATTGTCCGGTCTTTTTTTTATTTTTGAACTATGGAAGCCAAACAAAAACTGGGACTTATCGGTCGTAATATCTCCTACTCCTTTTCTAAAAAATATTTTGAAGATAAATTTCAAAAGCTAATAATCAACAACTATTCTTATGAAATATTTGATTTACAAGACGTTAGTGAGGTTGAAAATCTTTTCGGAGACCCTGAACTTCTCGGTTTTAATGTTACCATTCCATACAAAGAAAAAATCATAAAATACCTTGATGAGCTGAGCGATGAGGCAAAAAAAATAGGTGCCGTAAATTGCGTAAAAATTGAAAACGGTATAAAAACTGGCTACAATACAGATGCAACCGGTTTTGAAAAAACATTGCTACTACACCTTAAATCACATCATAAATCTGCAATCATTTTAGGAAATGGCGGTGCTGCAAAGGCGGTAAAATATGTTTTAGACAAAATGCAAATCCAAAACATCACTGTAGCTAGAAGTTCAGAAGAATTTAATTTTAAAAATATTTCAGTAGAAACAGTAAAACAGCATACTGTTATCATCCAAACTACACCGGTTGGAACTTTTCCGAATGTGTACGATTGTCTTGATTTTCCTTTTGATGGAATCACAGAACAACACTTAATTATTGATTTGATTTACAATCCCAACTACACAAAATTCATCATAAAAGCTTCAGAAAAAGGAGCAAAAACTGCCAATGGTTTTTATATGCTAGAACAGCAAGCAGAAAAAGCTTGGGAAATTTGGAATAATCAAAAAAAATAGTATAAATTAGTACTTTGTTATGCTTTTTCCAAAAATTTAAAAGTTGATAACGCCAAATATATAAAAGATTTGCTATGACTACAGAAAATAACTTTTCTGAAAACGAAGAAAAGAACACCCAAGAGTCTCAAAATGAACCTTCTACAACGGTGCAAAATACAGAAATTCCCACTGAAACTGAAGCAGAACAACATCATGGGCCTGAGCATGAAGAAATCAGCCTTTCAGATGCTTTGAAAGAAATGGAAACCATCATCAATAGTGAAAATGCAGGCGAACAGCACAAAAGATTTAATTTTCTGAAAGAAAAAGCAAATCATGCGATTCATGATGAAGTAGAAGACAAAAAGCATGAGTACATCGATGGTGGAAATGCTCCCGAAACTTTCAGTTATCATCATCCACAACAATCAAAACTGAATGCATTATATCATATTTTTAAAGAAAAACATGACGATTTTCAAAAAAATATCGATGCAGAGCAGCTCAAAAATCTTTCTCATAGACAAGAAATCATTGAAAGATTAAAAAATCTGTACACCAACTCTGAGCCAGGAGTCAATCTTTTTAAATCTATCAGAGAAGTGAAAGAAGATTGGTCTAATGCCGGACAAGTAGCAAAATCTGAATTTAAAATTTTAAACAACAATTATTTTCATCATCTGAATCAGTTTTACCAGATGCTTGATCTTAATAAAGAATATCTTGAGCAAGAATATTCTCACAATCTTGAGAAAAGACAACACATCATTGATCGCGCAAAAGAATTGGAAAACGAACCGATAATTCAAAAAGCGTTGAATGAGTTACAATACCTTCACAAACTTTGGAAAGAAGAAGCAGAGCCTGTTGCAGAAGAGTTTCGTGAAAAAACTTGGGAAGAATTCAAAGAAATTTCCAATAAAATTCATGAGAGAAAATCTGAACTTTCTGCAGCAATAGAATCTGAGCAAAATGCCAATTTCGAAAAGAAAAACAGCATTATTGAAGCAATTAAAAAACTATCTGAAGCAAGCGAAAACCCTAATCATAATTACTGGCAAAACGCAATAAAGAAAGTAGAAGATTTGCGTGCTGAATTCTTGAAAATAGGAAGTGTACCAAGAAAGCTTTCTAATCAAAACTGGAATGATTTTAAAATTACTTTACGCACTTTCAATACTAAGAAAAATTTATACTACAAATCTTTAAAAGGATCACAGCAAAGCAATCTTGAAGAAAAATTAAAGCTCATAGAAACTGCAAAAGACAATATGAATAGCGAAGATTGGGAAGTTATAGTACCTCTCTTCAAAAAACTTCAAGACGATTGGAAACAAATTGGGCATGTACCAAAAAGTATGACCCACAAGATCTGGGACGATTTCCGTGAAGCTTGCAATACTTTCTTTAATAATTTCAGAGAAAAAAGCAATGTATCAAACGATAATTGGAAAGAAAACTACAAAACAAAAAAATCTTTATTGGATGACCTTAAACTTGTTACCGACGAAGATGGAAGTGTGGAGAAAATTGAAACCATAAAAACCGCATGGAATAACATTGGAAAAGTTCCTAGAGATAAAATAGGTATCAATTCTGAATTTAATAAAGTTTTGAGAGAAAAATTGAAACTTAATAAAATGAACGAACTTGAGCTGAAAGAAGAGGGGCTTTCTGAAAATCAACTTACTGACAAAGCAAGAAAAATAAAAACCCAAATTTCAGAGCTGGAAGGAGAAATTGTGAAACTAGAAAACAATATCTCATTCTTTACAAAGCCTTCAAGAGAAAACCCACTATTGGCAGATACTTACAACAATCTGGATAACAAAAAAGTACATCTGGAAACTTTAAAACAAAATCTGCACAATATCATCAGCGGAGAATAATTGTATAAAAACTTGATATAGGCGGAGCAAAGCAATTTGTCTTCGCCTTTTTTAATTTAAATAATGAAGGACGAATTCTATATTAAAAGATGCATTGAGCTTGCGAAAAAAGCTTTAGGCAAAACCTACCCCAACCCAATGGTAGGCTGTGTTATTGTACACAAAGACATCATCATTGGAGAAGGCTATCATGTAAAAGCGGGAGAGCCACATGCAGAAATCAACGCAATAAATTCTGTAAATAACAAAAATCTCATCCCAGAATCTACTATTTATGTTTCTTTGGAACCTTGTGCACATTACGGAAAAACACCTCCCTGCGCTTTAAAAATCGTTGAGCTCGGTTTCAAAAAAGTAGTTATTGGTGCGATGGATTCTCACGATAAGGTAAATGGAAAAGGAAAAAAAATCATTCAGGATGCAGGAATTGAAGTGGTATCGGGAATTCTTGAAAAAGAATGCACAGAACTCAATAAAAGATTTTTCACATTCCATGAAAAAAGAAGGCCTTTTATCATCCTAAAATGGGCAGAATCTGAAGATGGCTTTTTAGATAAAGATTTCAAACCCACACAAATCAGCAATCTTCTGACTAAGCAATTTGTACATCAATTGAGAAGCGAAGAGCATTCGATTTTAGTGGGAACTACTACTGCTCTTAGAGACAACCCAAGCCTTACCACTAGAGAAATTATAGGCAAAAATCCCATTAGAATTTTAATAGACATGGATTTAAAAGTTCCATCCCATTTTCAGATTTTTAATAACGAAGCTGAAACGTTGGTCTTTAATTCAAAAAAAGAAAGTGAAGAAGGAAATATTAAATTCATTAAAATAACAAGCGAAAATTTGATTGAAAATTTGATGACAAAAATTCATGAAAAGCAAATTCAATCAGTTATTATAGAAGGCGGAAGCTTTGTACTTCAGCAATTTATTGATGCTGACCTTTGGGATGAAACCATTATTATTAAAAACAAAAATTTACAGTTAAGAAACGGAACCAAAGCTCCAAAATTTAAGCAAGTCCTTTTTAAAACTGAAGATTTCAGAGATAATTGTATTGAATTTTACAGAAATTCAAAATTAGAAAATTGATTAATGCTTCACGAATATAAAACCATTCAAAATCCTGTTGAAAATATACTTCTCAAAGAAAAAGGAAGTAAATTTATTGGCTTTGCATTTCCTATAAACAATGAAACAGAGCTAAAAACTGCTTTAGAAAAAATAAGAACAGAGCACCCCAAAGCTACACACCATTGTTATGCTTTCAGAATGGGTTTAAAAGGTGAAAACTATCGTGCAAATGATGATGGCGAACCTTCTGGAAGTGCAGGCTTACCTATTTACAATCAGCTTTTGGCGCATGAGATTACAAACGTTTTGGTAATTTCGGTAAGATATTACGGAGGTACAAAATTGGGAGTTTCGGGTTTAGTGAAAGCTTATAAAGAATCAGCAAAAATGACGCTGGAAGATGCCGAAATAATCACTAAAGAATTGGAAACTGAAATAAGAATACAGTTCAATTTTGATCAGCAGAATCTTATATTCACGCTGCTTTCAAAATTTGATGCCAAAATTTTAAGTTTTGAAACCTTAGAAAAATGTGAAATAAATGCTTCGTTAAAACTAGCAGAAAAAGAAAAACTTTCTGAAAAACTTTCTGAAATGCAACATATTTGCTTCAATTTCGCAGAATAATCACAATACAATCTGTTCTTTGGTCTGCGGATTATAAAGAATAATCTTTTTACAATCTTTTCCTAATTTTTTCTTTAAAGAAATGCTGATTTTATGGTAAATTTCATTTTCTGGAAGAGGTATAGATTTTATTTCCTTCAAAGCCCAATTCTGAAGATTTACAACATAATAATCTTGATTTACAGTAAAAACTGAGGGTTCAGAAAACACCTGGTATTCTTTATTTTCTTTTGAGATGTAAATATAAAGTTGCTTTTCTTTTCCGGTATACAGACTAGACGAAAAATACTGATACCACATCCCGAAAAAACTAAAAACCGGCATACCAAACCATAATAACAACCACACAGTATTCTTCTTCAAAAAAACTGGCGTTAAGCCCTGTATTGGTTTTAAATAAACAACAATTAATAGAAAAATCATCGCCAAATTCCAGCCCCAAACAATCGGATTATAATTTAAACCAAAAGGACCAATAAGAAATAAAATAATAAGATGAACAACTATAAGAAAGTACGTAATTTTTCTTTTGTTTTTCGTGAAAAGAAGCAGAATTCCCGCCAACAATTCGGTAAAAGGAATTAATAAACCAACAAAAAATAATTTGTAGGTTAAAATTGTATCAATGGAGAGATTCAAAAACCTATGCAATATCATTTCCACCCAAACGGCCGATAAAAAACCGCGATTCACCTTATGCAAACCACTGAAAACGTACATGGATACCAATAGTAAATGCACGAGAAGGAAAAAAAAATTCGTTTTATTGAAATTAAAAAGATAAACTACAAAAATACAGAGATACATATATTCCCAAGGCTGCCAACGAACTGTATCTAAGCTGCAGCTCAGCAATTCTACGATAATAAATATTAAAACAAATTTTTTTTTTGGAAATATTAAAACTAATGAGAGAAAGATTATTGCTACAATAAACAAAATAAAATGAATGTTTGCTGATGCATTTTGAAGAAATTCTGCTGGTGCAATAACCGGAAACTCTCTCTCAAAAATCCAGGTTTTGTAACTGAATAACTTTGTAATTAGCCAAAATAACGCAAGTCCTCTCATGAGAAGACTTATTTGTTTATTTTCTGAAGAAATTAATTTAAATCTGGCAATCAAAAGAATTAATTTAATTCAAAAGTATTAAAATTCCTTAGACTTTTAAACAAAAAAATCCTGAACAAAGATTCAGGATTGTGTTTTAAAATAAAATTCTTTAATCTCTTCTTCCGCCCATCAAAAGTGACGCAAAATAAAGAAGCTGTGCTAAAGACCCTAGTGCAGCTACAAGATAAGTACGTGCTGCCCAAGTCAAACTATCTTTCACACCCACATACTCTTGAGCTGTAACAGTTTGTGTATCTTTCAGCCATTTCATCGCTCTGTTACTGGCATCGTATTCTACAGGAAGTGTGATAAATGCAAACAAGGTAGTTAATGCAAACATGATGACCCCCACCAACAACAGTATCTTGCTACCGCTCATTGCCATTACAACCACGCCTCCCATGATTACAAATTGCATTAAATTTGAACTAATATTGACCACGGGAACTAATTTGGATCTTAGTTGTAGCATAGAATATCCCACTGCGTGTTGTACCGCATGCCCACATTCATGAGCCGCAACTGCCGCTGCCGCTGCATTTCTTTGCATATAAACACCCTCTGAGAGATTTACGGTTTTATCTGCCGGATTATAATGATCTGTGAGTTGTCCTGGAACTGAAATCACCCGAACATCATGGATACCGTTATCATACAGCATTTTTTCTGCTACTTCTTTCCCAGAAAGCCCATTACTGAGAATCACTTGAGAATAATGCTCAAACTTTGATTTTAATCTTGAGGAAACCCACCAGCTAACCAGCATAGAGATTCCTATAATTACGTAATAACCTGTCATCTTTTATTTTAAATTTAAATCATAAAGTAATACTTATCGATGTAAAAATTGTGCCAAAGATTTGTGTATATTTATTTATCTTTGCTTATTCATTATTCTTTTCCATTATATGTCTGAAATATCCATTGTTGAAGTAAAAAATCTACAAGATTTAAAGCAGTTTGTAAAATTCCCGATGAATCTTTACAAAAACAATCCTTACTATGTACCCTCCTTTATAAAAGATGAATTGAATGTTTGGAATCCTTCGGAAAACCCAGCATTAGCCTATTGTGAAGCCAAACAATTCCTTGCCTACAAAAATGGGAAAATTGTCGGCAGAATTGCTGCAATGATTAATCATAAAGAAGAGAAAGAACTCGGAATAAAAAAAGTGCGTTTCGGTTGGATAGATTTTATTGATGATAAAGAAGTTTCTAAAGCTTTGATTAATTCTATAATTAATTATGCGAAATCACATCAAATCAAAAAAATTGAAGGTCCAATGGGATTTACAAATCTTGATAAAGCAGGAATGCTAACTTTCGGATTTGAAAAGATTGCCACTATGATTGGAATTTACAATTACGAATATTACCCCAAACACATCGAAGATCTTGGGCTTGTAAAAGAAAAAGAATGGGTAGAGTTTGAAATGAATTTCCCTAAAATATTACCTCCAAAAGTAGAAAAATTTAGTTCACTTATAGCAGAAAAATACGATCTGAGAGTTTTAAATTTCCAGACTAAGGAAGAGATTTTACCTTATGTGAAACCAATGTTTAAACTTCTCGACGAAACTTACAAGCACCTTTCAACCTACACTCCAATTTCCGAAGAACAAATCAAGACATACAAAGAAAAATTCTTTCCTATGATTGCAAAAAACTACGTAATATGTGTAGTTGACAAGCATGACGAGTTGGTTTCTTTCGCAGTTACAATGCCTTCTTATTCTAAAGCGCTTCAAAAATCAAAAGGAAAACTATTCCCACTAGGATGGTGGCACTTTATGCAGGCTCAAAAGAAAAATGACAGAGCAAATTTTTATTTAATTGGAATTCATCCAGAATACCAAAGAAGAGGCGTTACGGCTATTATTTTTAAAGAGATTTTTGTACGTTTCAACAATATGGGAATCGATTTTGCAGAAACCAATCCTGAATTAGAAGAAAACAAAAGCGTGCAGGTACTTTGGCAAGATTACAACCCAGTAAACCACAAAAGAAGACGAACCTACTCTTTAAATCTTTAATATGAGGCCACATCTTATCATTTTCGGAATTTTAATTGCAGGCTTTATTGCTTACAATTTATCTTTCAATTTTTTCACACTGCATGATGACAAAACCAAAACTCTGGTTAATATTATTTATGCAAGTTTACTTTTCGGATACATATCATTTATAGCAATTACAATACTCCGAAAACTCAAAAAATAGACTCTATTTTTAATAATTCTAAATTATACTTTTTCTCTATATTGAACCCACTTTTAGCATGATTAATTTCATGCTTTCTTCTTTATTGCCTAAATTTGCAACTTGAGATAATAATGTAAAAATGAATTTACCAGAAAATTACATTCCAATCCTTTTGCAAGCTGCTGTAGCTGTAGGATTTGTGGCAATTTCACTACTTGGCGCACACTTTTTGGGGCCAAAACAGAAAAAAGGAGATTCTGTAAAGAATTCAAGTTGGGAGTGCGGTATACCAGTTGAGGGAAATGCGAGAACTCCGTTTTCGATTAAATATTTCCTTACAGCCGTATTATTTGTATTATTCGATATCGAAATTGTCTTTTTTTATCCCTATGCCGTAAATTTTAGAGAATTCGGAATGGAAGGATTTCTTGCAGTACTTACATTCGTTGCAATCTTCTTTCTTGCGTTTTTCTACGTTTGGAAACGTGGCGCATTAGACTGGGATAAATAGATAGAATTAAAATTTTAAATTAAAAATTTTAGATTATGGTTTTGAATTTGATAATTTAAAATCTAAAATTTAAAATCTAAAATCATTACAAAATGTCAGATCAAAAACCAATTATAAGAACAGATGCACCCGCTCCCGAAGGATTTGAAGGAGAAGGTTTTTTCGCAACAAAACTCAGTAGTGTTATCGGCATGGCAAGAAAGTTTTCACTTTGGCCACTACCCTTTGCAACCTCATGTTGTGGTATCGAATTTATGGCAACGCTAAACCCCACCTATGATGCTTCTAGATTTGGTATGGAAAGAAACTCTTTCTCACCAAGACAAGCAGATATGCTGATGGTTTGTGGAACTATTTCTAAAAAATTAGGTCCCGTTTTGAAAGAAGTTTACACCCAAATGGCTGAGCCGAAATGGGTTGTTGCTGTTGGAGCATGCGCTTCCAGTGGAGGTATTTTTGATAGTTATTCTGTTTTGCAAGGTATTGACAAAATTATCCCAGTAGATGTTTATGTTCCTGGATGCCCACCAAGACCAGAGCAAATTATTGAAGGTGTAATGCAGGTTCAGGCTTTAGCAGAAAGCGAAAGCATCAGAAGAAGAGATACTCCTGAATACCAACATTTACTAGACTCTTATAACATTAGCAACTAAGAGAAATGACGAACGAATTTGTATTAGAAGCAATTACAAGAGAATTTCCAGAAACTGTAATCTCTAGTTCAGAGCCTTATGGAATGCTGACAGTGGAAATTAAAAAAGAAGATATCAAAAAAGTCATTCATTACTTGAAAGACTCATCTTTACAAATCAATTTCCTTACAGATGTTTGTGGAATCCATTACCCAGAATTCCCTGAAAAAGAAATAGGTGTTGTTTACCATTTACATAATATGATGACCAATTTCAGACTGCGTTTGAAGATTTTCATGTCTAGAGAAAATATTGAAGTAGATTCTTTAACTGAATTGTACGCAGGAGCCAACTGGATGGAAAGAGAAACTTTTGACTTTTACGGAATTAAATTTAAAGGACATCCTGATCTAAGACCTATTTTAAATATGGAAGATCTTGGATACCACCCTATGCTGAAAGAATATCGCCTTGAAGATGGTACAAGAACCGATAAGGACGATGCAATGTTCGGAAGATAAAAATAATGCAATAAGCAGTAAGCGATAAGCTTAAAGCCTAAAGCCTAAAGCATTTAAAATATGAAAGACAACTCATTATCTAATATACTAAACCAACACGAAAGTAAAGAACAGATTGACGGGCAGTTGTATACCCTCAATCTTGGTCCTACTCACCCTGCAA
This sequence comes from Chryseobacterium piscicola, assembly GCF_900156685.1. GTDB lineage: Bacteria > Bacteroidota > Bacteroidia > Flavobacteriales > Weeksellaceae > Chryseobacterium > Chryseobacterium piscicola. The sequence continues at coordinate 75,620 of NZ_FTOJ01000012.1, read as the reverse complement.
CACACGGGATTTTCCAGAATGTGTTGACGATGGATGGAGAAAGAATTCTTCATGCTGAGCAAACGGTTGGCTATATCCACAGAGCTTTTGAGAAAATTTCTGAAAGAAGAAATTATTCTCAAATTACCACACTTACTGACCGTATGAACTATTGTTCTGCTCCTATCAATAACCTAGGATGGCACATGACGGTTGAAAAGCTAATTGGCATTAAAGTTCCTAAGCGTGTAGATTATATGCGCGTAATTTTAATGGAATTGGCAAGAATCGGTGATCACTTAATCTGCAACGGGGTAACCGGAATGGATGCAGGTGCAATTACAGGATTAACTTATATGTTCATCGAAAGAGAACGTATTTACGATATGTATGAGCAAATTTGTGGTGCAAGAATGACTACAAATATGGGGAGAATTGGTGGTTTTGAAAGAGATTTCAATCCAAAATTCCATGAGTTGCTCAAGGATTTCCTAAAAACTTTCCCAGCTAGATTTGCAGAATTCGGTCAGTTGTTAGAAAGAAACAGAATCTTTATGGACAGAACCATCGGAGCTGGTGCAATTTCTGCGGAAAGAGCATTAAGCTATGGCTTTACAGGTCCTAATTTACGTGCAGCTGGTGTTGACTATGACGTTAGAGTTGCAGAACCTTATTCTTCTTACGAAGATTTTGATTTTATGATTCCTGTAGGAACTGCAGGTGATACATACGACAGATTTATGGTTCGTCAGCAAGAAGTTTGGGAATCATTAAAAATTATCAATCAAGCTTACGACAATCTTCCAGAAGGACCTTTCCACGCGGATGTTCCTGATTTTTATCTTCCTGAAAAGGCAGATGTTTACCAAAAAATGGAAGCCCTAATTTATCACTTCAAAATTGTAATGGGTGAAACAGATGTGCCGAAAGGAGAAGTTTATCATGCAGTAGAAGGAGGAAACGGAGAATTAGGATTCTATCTGGTGAGTGACGGTGGCAGAACTCCATACAGACTGCATTTCAGAAGACCTTGTTTTATTTATTACCAAGCGTATCCTGAGATGATTACAGGCTCAGTAATTTCAGACGCTATCGTTACGATGTGTAGCATGAATATTATTGCGGGAGAATTAGACGCATAAAAGAAATTATAAATGTTAGATTATGAATTTTAAATTAATCTAAAATTATTAAACATAAAATTATAAAATTGATAAGATTTTTAGAACTAAGATTTTCATCTAAAATCTTAGTTCTAAAATCTAAAATCTTTAAGTATGAGCGAAACAATAGCTTTTAAACCAGAAAGTTTACAGCAGGTCCATAAAATCATGGCAAGATACCCTGAGGGAAGACAAAAATCTGCTCTTCTTCCTGTGCTGCATATTGCACAGAAAGAATTCGGAGGTTGGTTAGACGTTCCAGTGATGGATTATGTTGCTGAATTATTGAGTATTAAGCCAATTGAAGTATACGAAGTAGCCACTTTCTATACCATGTTCAATATGAAACCGGTTGGTAAATATGTTTTGGAAGTTTGCAGAACAGGACCTTGTATGGTTCGTGGAAGTGAAAAAATATTAGACCACATCAGAACAAAACTCAACATTAAAGACGGCGAAACTACTGCAGACGGAATGTTTACTTTGAAACCTGCTGAATGCTTAGGGGCTTGCGGATACGCACCAATGTTACAATTAGGAAAGTTCTATCACGAAAATTTAACCATAGAAAAAGTAGACGAAATACTTGATCTTTGCAGAGAAGGACAAGTTGATTTGGGCTAATAGAAATTTTAAATTCTAAATTTTAGATTTTAAATTATTCACTTAACGTTTAATACTAATTAATGCAAAAGGCCAAAAGCTAATTGCAATAAGCAAATAAAAATGAGTAAAAAACTTTTACTTAAAGACGCACACATAGAAGGCATTCGTTACTTTGAAACTTACCGTAAACAGGGAGGTTACACAGCAGCAGAAAAAGCCTTAAAAATGACACCCGAAGAAATCCTTGAAGAAGTGAAAGTTTCAGGTCTTCGTGGTCGTGGTGGTGCAGGTTTCCCAACTGGGATGAAGTGGAGCTTTCTAGCAAAACCAGAAGGCGTGCCAAGACACTTGGTTGTAAATGCAGATGAATCTGAACCAGGAACTTTCAAAGATCGATATTTGATGGAATTTCTTCCTCATCTTTTGATTGAAGGAATGCTGATTTCGTCTTTCGTTTTAGGTTCAAATGTTTCTTACATCTACATACGTGGAGAATATTCATGGATTCCTGATATTTTAGAAGAAGCAATTGAAGAGGCTAAAGCGGCAGGTTTTTTAGGTAAAAACATCTTAGGAACTGGTTTCGATTGCGAAATTTATGTTCAAAGAGGTGGCGGAGCTTATATCTGCGGTGAAGAAACAGCTTTACTTGAATCTCTTGAAGGGAAAAGAGGAAACCCAAGATTGAAACCACCTTTCCCAGCTGTAAAAGGACTTTGGGAAAGACCAACAGTTGTAAATAACGTTGAATCTATCGCTGCTATCGTTCCAATTATTGATATTACAGGAGCAGAATATGCTAAAATAGGTGTTGGTAGATCTACTGGTACAAAATTAATTTCTGCTTGTGGAAACATCAACAAACCAGGAGTTTACGAAATCGACATGACCATTACGGTTGAAGAATTCATTTACTCTGACGAATATTGTGGTGGAATTCCAAACGGTAAAAAGCTGAAAGCTTGTATTCCTGGAGGAAGTTCAGTGCCAATTGTTCCGGCAAATTTATTATTGAAAACCATAAACGGTGAACCAAGATACATGAACTATGAATCTCTTGCTGACGGTGGTTTTGCTACAGGAACAATGATGGGTTCAGGAGGATTTATCGTTTTGGATGAAGACCAATGTATTGTAGAACATACCATGACTTTAGCAAGATTTTACCACCACGAAAGTTGCGGACAATGTACTCCTTGCCGCGAAGGAACGGGATGGATGCATAAAATTTTGAAAAAAATAGAAAAAGGAGAAGGAAAAATGGAAGATATCGATCTACTTTGGGATATCCAGAGAAAAATAGAAGGTAACACCATTTGCCCTTTGGGAGACGCAGCTGCTTGGCCAGTTGCCGCTGCTATCAGACACTTCAGAGATGAGTTTGAATGGCACGTGAACAACCCAGAGTTGAGCCAAACTCAAAATTACGGTTTAGCCAATTATGCAGACCCAATTCCAGCTGCAGCAAGTAATTAATAAAGATTGAAGGTTTGAAGAAGATTATTGTTGTTGGATTATTCATGTCGAATTTTGTTTTTGCTCAAAACATTAAAAATTCTGAACAAACACAACAACACGATGACGGAATAATTGTAGAAACATCAAAAAGTTCGTTCAAAAAAGGAGCAATGTTCGTTTTTTGGGGTTGGAACAGAGCAGGATTTAGTAACTCTGATATCAAATTTAAAGGAAATGGTTACGATTTTACGCTGAACAATGTTGTAGCGCATGACAGACCTTCAGAATTAAGCATGGCGTATATAGATCCCACAAGGCTTTCTATACCTCAATTTAATTTTAGATTGGCTTATTTTTTAAAAGATAATGTAGCTCTAGTTGTAGGAACAGATCACATGAAATATGTGATGGATCAAGATCAGACTGTTGGGTTTAAAGGAAATATTTCAGATCCTAAATATGCAGCGATGGTTCAGAATGGGGAAGTTAATTTAAAGGATGAGCAATTTCTTACTTTTGAACATACAGACGGACTTAATTATGTAAATGCGGGTCTTGAGAATTATAAAAATCTATTAGACAAAAAGAATTTTGATATATATTGGGCTTATGGTGCTGGTGCAGGAGTATTATTTCCTAAAAGCAATGTAAAATTATTCTCAAACGAAAGAAGTGACAGATACCATATAGCAGGATTTGGGTTGGATGCAAGAACCAACATCAATTTTGTTTTTTGGAAACATATTATGGCAAGAGTAGAAGGAAAATTCGGGTACATCAATATGCCGGATATTAAAACAACTCTTAATAATAAACCTGATAAAGCCAGTCAGGACTTTGTATTCTACCAAGTTAATTTTGGAATCGGATATACATTTAACACAACAAAAAGATCAAAGTAATTTGATTTTAATTAATAAAATAGAACTATTGCTTAGCGCATTATAAAGCGAAAGAATATGAGCGAAGAGGTTAAGAAATTTAAAATAACGATAGACGGACAAACTGCTGAAGTTTTGCCTGGAACTTCTATTTTGGAAGCAGCAAGACAAATCGGCGGAAAATCTGTACCACCTGCAATGTGCTATTACAGCAAATTGGAAGCCAGTGGAGGAAGATGCAGAACATGTTTGGTAGAGGTTTCTAAAGGTTCGGAAGCAGATCCGCGTCCAATGCCGAAATTGGTAGCAAGCTGCAGAACAAATGTGATGGACGGGATGGAAGTGAAAAACCTTTCTTCTGATAAAGCACAAGAAGGCCGTAAAGCAGTTACTGAATTCTTATTGGTGAACCACCCTTTAGATTGCCCAGTGTGTGATCAGGCTGGAGAATGTCACCTTCAGGATCTAGGCTACGAGCACGGAAATCTGGAAACCAGAACTGAATTTGAAAGAAATACTTACGAAGCAGATGACTTAGGTCCCCATATTAAATTGAATATGAACCGTTGCATCTTATGTGCAAGATGTGTTTTAGCTGCAAATCAATTAACAGGTGAGCGTGAGCACGGAATTTTGTTCAGAGGAGATCATGCTGAAATTTCTACTTATTTAAATAAAGCTTTAGATAATGACTTCATCGGAAACGTAATCGATGTTTGCCCTGTGGGAGCATTAACAGATAGAACAGCACGTTTTACAAGCAGAGTTTGGTTTACAAAGCCAATGAATGCTTCTTGTAAATGTGATAAATGTTCTGGTAAAGCTACTGTTTACATGAAAGGTGACGAAATCGTAAGAGTTACTGCAAGAAAAGATCAGTGGGGAGAAGTTGAAGAATTTATTTGTGATACTTGCCGTTTCGAAAGAAAAAATTTATCAGACTGGAACATTGAAGGTCCGAGACATATCGACAGACATTCTGTTATTTCATTAAACCATTACGAAAAACCTAAAGACGAATTGAGAGTTTTAGACAATCCGATGGCGAAAGAAATCAGCGAAAAAGACGAAAAATAACAATAAATTATAAATTTTAGATTGTAAATTTTAAATGAATTTATAATCTAAAATCTAAAATCTAAAATTTAGAATGGATTTACTTACATTTAAATTAATACTTGTACTGGCACTTTTCCTGTTATCATTAACGATAGCGGCCTACTCTACCTGGGCAGAAAGAAAAGTGGCGGCAATTATGCAAGACAGGATTGGGCCCAACAGATCCGGACCATTTGGTTTGCTGCAGCCTCTTGCAGATGGTGGAAAATTTTTCTTTAAAGAAGATTTCACACCGCAAAATGCAGAAAAATTTCTCTTTGTATTGGGACCTGCGTTGGTGATGTTTATCTCTTTGATTACCGGAGCGGTTATTCCTTGGGGTAAAACATTGAATATTGGTGATGTATCTTATGATTTACAAGTTGCCAATATTGATGTAGGTGTACTTTTTATTATCGGTATGGCTTCAATCGGTGTTTATGGAATAATGATTGGAGGCTGGGCTTCTAATAACAAATATTCTTTACTAGGTGCAATTCGTGCTTCTTCGCAGATGATTTCTTACGAATTAGCGATGGGGCTTGCTCTACTTTCTATCATCATGATGACGGGAAGTTTAGATTTAAAAGTAATTACTGAAAATCAAACTGAAGGAAAGCTTTGGGGAATTATCCCTATCGGTTCTGGTATGAATTGGAATATTTTCTACCAACCATTGGCATTCCTTATCTTCTTTGTGGCAGCTTTGGCAGAAACCAACCGTCACCCTTTCGATTTACCTGAGTGTGAATCTGAATTGGTAACAGGGTATTCTACTGAATATTCTTCAATGAAATTAGGTTTATACATGTTTGGGGAATACGTGAATATGTTTATTTCTAATGCTTTCATGGTCGTTCTTTTCTTCGGTGGATACAACTATCCTGGAATTGAATGGGTAACGCAGAATTGGGGAGAAAATGCAGCAGGAATTTTAAGTATTGTAGCATTTTTAACCAAAACAATTGTTGGAATTTTAATCTTTATGTGGATCAGATGGACGCTTCCTAGATTCAGATATGACCAATTGATGCACTTAGGATGGAAAACTTTAATTCCATTGGCTTTAGTGAACCTGATGATTACAGGAGCTGTAATATTAGCTTTTGGAAATTAAGAAGAGAATTTGATAATTAACATTATCATTTTAAAATAAAATAGTAAATAATTAAGATAACAGACAAGATTAGTCTAAAATCTAATGTCTAACATCTAATATCTATAATTAAATGAAACTTACAAACAGATCAAAAGTTGTTTCGAATAAAGAAATGACCTTTTCTGAGAAAATCTACCTTCCGGCGATTTTCAAGGGAATGGGGATTACTTTTAAACATGCTGTGAGAACCGTTGTAAAACGTGCTCCTAATGTTTATTCTTATCCGGAAGTACAAAAACCGAGAGCAGATATCTGGAGAGGTCAGCATGTTCTGAAAAGAGATGAAGAAGGAAGAGAAAGATGCACAGCTTGTGGTTTGTGTGCGGTGGCATGTCCTGCGGAAGCCATTACAATGACAGCTTCAGAAAGAACAAGAGAAGAAAAAGATCTTTACCGCGAAGAAAAATATGCATCAGTATATGAAATCAATATGCTAAGATGTATTTTCTGCGGAATGTGTGAAGAAGCTTGCCCAAAATCTGCAATTTATCTTACAGACCGTTTGGTAGATGTAGAAACTAACAGAGGTTCTTTTATTTACGGAAAAGATAAATTAGTTGAAAAAATTAATGAAAGGATTGACATTACAGAAAGACAGTCCGAGAAACAAAAAAATGCGGTAAAATAATGGATCAGATTTTATTTTTCTTGGTGGCGTTTTTAGCAGTTTCTAGTGCGGTTTACTTCGTATTTGCGAGAAATCCTCTATACGCTATTTTGTCATTAATTGTTACAATGTTTTCAATCGCCGGAATGTACATTCTTCTGAATGCCCAGTTTCTGGCAATTATACAAATCATCGTTTACGCTGGTGCAATCATGGTTTTATTCCTATATATCTTAATGATGCTCAACCTTAATAAAGAAGACGAAAGTAAGAAGAGCAATACTTTAAAATTTGTTGGAGTTTTTACAGCAGGTCTTCTTTTGATTGGGATTTTAGGCGTTTTCAGAGGAGTACAACAAAATCATGTGGTTGTTGATAATGTAGATAAAGGTGTAGGTCTTACCAAAAATTTGGGTAGACTTTTATTCAACGAATATGTTTTGCCGTTTGAGCTTGCTTCAATCTTGATTTTGGCGGGTATTGTAGGTGCGGTATTAATCGGTAAAAAAGATTTATAAAATTATGGGAGAAGTAAATACTTTTATGCAAAGCATTCCCTTAGAATATTTCATTACGCTCAGCTCTGTACTTTTCAGTTTGGGAGTTTTAGGGGTATTGCTAAGAAAAAATGCGATTGTTATGTTGGGTTGTGTAGAGCTAATGCTCAATTCTGTAAATCTTTTACTCGCTGCCTTCTCAGCATATAATGGAAATGGTGACGGACAACTTTTGGTATTTTTTATCATGGTAGTTGCTGCTGCAGAAGTTGCGGTAGGTCTGGCAATTATTGCAATGCTTTACCGAAATACGCGCTCTGTAGATGTAAGTATATTTAATAAATTAAGAGGATAAAGGATGGAAAATTTAGTGTATGCAATAATACTTTTACCTCTTTTAGGGTTTCTCATCAACGGACTTTTCGGAAAAAATCTTCCTAAAATAGTTGTTGGTTCTTTGGCTACAGCAATGGTTTTCGGATCTTTTGCAATTGCCATATATCTATTTTTAAATTTCGATTCTGAAAGTCAACCGCAGGTTTTTACTGCTTTTGAATGGTTCAGAGTAAATGGTATTCAGGTAAATTTCGGTTTCCTCATCGATCAGCTTTCATTAATGATGGTGATGATTATTACAGGTATTGGATCTTTAATTCACCTCTACTCTATCGGATACATGAGTCATGATAAAGGTTTCTATAAGTTTTTTACTTATTTAAATTTATTTATCTTCTCCATGTTACTTTTGGTAATGGGTAGCAACTACTTAATCTTATTCATAGGATGGGAAGGTGTAGGTTTATGTTCTTACTTACTCATTGGTTTTTGGTATACCAATGAAGAATACGGTAAAGCGGCAAGAAAAGCTTTCATCATGAACCGAATTGGTGACCTTGCGTTGTTAATCGGGATCTTTATGATTGCTTCTCAAACTAACGCAGTAGATTATCTTTCTATAAAACAAAACGCAGGGCAATTTGAATTAGATGGAACAATTATCATTTTCATCACTTCAAGTTTATTTATTGGAGCTACGGGCAAATCTGCTCAAGTTCCTTTATACACTTGGTTGCCAGATGCGATGGCTGGTCCTACTCCTGTTTCAGCGTTGATTCACGCTGCTACGATGGTAACGGCAGGTATTTATTTAGTAGTAAGATCAAACTTCTTATTTACTTTAGCACCAACCGTTCAGGGCGGAATTCTTTTCATCGGATTCTTAACCGCAGCTTTAGCAGGTTTCTATGCCCTGCGCCAAAACGACATCAAAAAAGTACTGGCCTATTCTACAGTTTCACAACTGGGTTTTATGTTTATTGCTCTAGGTTTAGGTGCTTATACAACTGCAATGTTTCACGTAATGACACATGCATTCTTTAAAGCTTTAATGTTCTTGGGAGCGGGTTCTGTAATTCACGCAATGAGTAATGAGCAGGACATGCGTTTCATGGGAGGTCTTAAAAAATATATTCCGATTACTCATTTTACATTCCTTATCGGAACTTTGGCAATCTCAGGGTTTCCTTTGCTTTCAGGAATGATCTCTAAAGACGAAATTTTGGTTGCCGCTTTTGCTAAAAACCCTATGTACTGGGGGATTCTATTTTTACTGGCAGCAACTACCGCAGCATACATGTTTAGACTGTATTACCTGACTTTCCATGGAGAGTTCAGAGGTACTGAAGAGCAGAAACATCATTTACACGAAAGCCCTTCTACAATGACGTTACCGTTGATTGTACTTGCAATTCTTTCAGTTTTAGGTGGTTTAATTAACCTTCCGCATTTTATAGGCCACGGTCATTATGCTAAACTGATGGAATGGCTGAAGCCAGTTCTTACAGAAGAAAGCTACAAACAGATGGAAGCTACTTTATCAGGAGTTTCTTTCGGAACTGAAATGATTCTTTTGGGAGCGACAGTTTTAATGTTCTTTACAGTTTGGTTTATCGTAAAAAATATTTATGTAAACAAAAAGAAACAAGCATTACCTGAAGAACAATATACCGGATGGGAAAAGCTATCTGCTAAAAAACTATATGTAGACGAAATTTACAATGCCTTAGTTGTAAAAACTATTGAAGGACTTGGGCGTGGCGGCAAAATGTTTGACAAAGGCGTTCTAGACCGAGTCGTAGACTTCGTTGGAGAAGGCGCTGAAGACAGCGGAAGATCAATGAAAAGAATCCAAAACGGAAACGTGGAAACTTACATTCTGATTATGTCTTTAGCTGTGGGAATTATACTGATTGTTAACTTTATATTACAATAATGTCTTATTATTTACTATTAACATTATTACTTTTACCTCTCGTAGGTTCGGGATTGGTTTTTGCCTGGAAGAGTGCTTCCAGCAAATATGTGGCACTGGCGATTGCTCTTGTACAAATGCTTTTAACGTTTTATGTAGCTGCAGATTTCGATTTCTCTCCTACTGTTGACAGCGTTTTAGAGTATGAAATCAACTATCCATGGTCACAATTTATAAAAAGCACCCTTCATTTCGGAATTGACGGGATGAGTTTGCTTCTATTGTTGCTCACCAACATTTTGATGCCAATCATTATTCTATCATCTTTTAACGAAAATGTAAGCTACAAAAATTCTTTCTACGGATTGATTCTGTTGATGCAATTCGGTCTTATCGGAGTTTTTACTTCTTTAGACGGACTGTTATTCTACATTTTCTGGGAAGTAACTTTGATTCCGATTTGGTTTATCGCAGCACTTTGGGGTCAGGAGAACAAAAGATTTGAGTTTACAACCAAATTCTTCGTGTATACTTTCGTAGGATCTTTATTTATGCTGGCAGGCTTAATTTATGTTGGGATACACTCTGCTTCATTTGCACTTACAGATTTATATAATGCCAATTTGGGAGATACACAACAAGTAGTTGTTTTCTGGATGATTTTCTTTGCTTTTGCTGTAAAGCTTCCTGTCTTCCCTTTCCATACTTGGCAACCAGATACGTATACCTACTCTCCTACGCAAGGATCGATGCTTCTATCAGGGATTATGCTGAAGATGGCGATTTACGGAGTTCTCCGTTATTTATTACCAATCACACCATCTGCGATTTTAGGAATTAGCGGACAGATTGTTATCATTCTAGCAATTGTAGGAATTGTACACGGCGCTTTAATTGCAATTATTCAAACTGATATGAAAAGAATTATCGCCTATTCATCTTTCTCGCATGTTGGCTTGATGGTAGCGGGAATTTTTGCTTCAGCAGTGGTTACTTTAAGAGGGAATTTCAATGTAGAAGGTGCCGAAGGTGCCTTGGTACAGACATTTGCTCACGGTATCAACGTTGTTGGTCTTTTCTACTGTTGTGATATTTTATACAAAAGATTCAAATCCAGAGATATAAGACAGATGGGAGGTTTGGCTAGAGTTGCTCCAAAATTTGCAGTTCTTTTCTTAATCATCATTTTAGGTTCAATGGGAGTTCCATTAACGAATGGTTTTATCGGAGAATTTATTTTGATAAAATCTATTTTTAGCTTTAATGTTTTAGCCACTGTCATTGCCGGATTAACCGTTATTCTTTGTGCAGTATATTTACTCAGATTTTACGGAAAAGCAATGTTTGGAAAAGGTGATGATACTGTTTTAAGTACTGCTAAAGATCTATCGGCCGTAGAATTCTCTGTATTGGCAAGTATTTCTGTATTTGTGATTGTAATGGGGATTTTCCCTCAACCTATTATAGACATGGTGGGCAGCTCTGTACAGTTTATTTACAAATCTTTAATTTCTTAAAAGAATAAAAGATTGAGTGACATAAATTTTAATTAAATAATTTAAAAAATAAGAGAACAAAAAAAATTTAGATAAGATAAATAAATTTCAAATCTCAAATTTTAAATCTCAAATCCATACTATGAGTGTTTTAATAATTGTTTTCCTCACAGCTGTTGCAGCACTGTTTTCAGGAGTTTTTGAAAAAGGAAAATTGGCAAGATACATCGGTATTCTGGGGCTTATCATCGCTTTGGTTGTAAGCTTTTTTCCGCAAGCAGAATTTCTGAACCAGTACAAAGCCATGTACAACTACAGTGATAATGCAGCACTATTTACCAAAATATCTTTGGTAATTACATTATTGATATTTTTCCTTGGTGGTTTTGCGTTCAGCAACCATAGAAGCCATCAATCTGAATTGTATGCACTGATGCTTTTTGCACTTTGTGGTGGAATTACCCTTTTCGGATTCCAAAACTTGGTCACTTTATTTATCGGAATCGAGATCTTATCTATTCCTTTATACGTATTGGCAGGAGCAAACAAAACAGATTTAAGATCAAATGAAGCCTCAATCAAATACTTCCTTATGGGAGCTTTTGCTACAGGTTTCCTTTTGTTCGGAATTGCCTTCATCTACGGAAGCACCGGTAGTTTTGATTTAATGAATATTCAGGATTTCAGCATTGCAAATCCTAGCAACATCATGTTTACAATCGGTGTAATTATGATCCTTTGTGCTATGTCTTTCAAGGTAGCTTTGGCTCCTTTCCACATGTGGAGTCCCGATGTTTACTACGGTTCACCTTCGCTGGTAACTTCTTTTATGGCAAGCGTCGTAAAAATATCAGGATTTTTTGCTTTGTTTAAAATGATGACCATAGGCTTTGTAGGAGTTACCCAAGAATGGATTAATATTTTTGGTGTTTTCGTTATCATCACTCTACTTTTAGCCAACGTAATGGGACTTGCCCAAACCAACGCAAAAAGAATGCTTGCCTACTCTTCTGTATCTCACGCAGGATATATAGGATTGGTATTCTTTGGGATGAACTCTATGTCTACTTACACATTAGCATTTTACCTTTTTGCTTATTCATTAGCAACCGTTGGTGTTTTTATGTGTCTTATTTATGTAGAAAAAATAAAGAGAGAAGCATCTTACGAAGCTTTCAAAGGTCTGGCAAAATCAGAACCCTTGTTATCCGTAGCAACAGCTATATCATTACTATCAATGGCAGGAATTCCTTTAACGGCAGGTTTTATGGGTAAATTCTCTCTGTTTGCACAAGCTTTAAGTAATGATAAAAATACATTTATCGTTTTGGTTGCTGTTTTAGGTTCGGCAATTTCTATTGCTTATTATTTAAGACTTATTATTTCAATGTTTTTCTTCAAAGAAAGTACATTCAAAACGTCAGAAAAAGCAACTATTACTTATAAAATAGTAGCCGTTTTTATAATTGCCTCACTTATTGTTTTAGGTATATTCCCTGATCTTTTTGCTAAGATATTTGCATTCGCAGGATAAAAAATTCTTATAATAAAAAAATAAAATGCAATCTTCGGATTGCATTTCTTGGTTAAATATACCTTCATATAATTCAAATAGTATCAGAGTCAGCTTAAAAATAATTAAATTCAGCCCTTTAGCTATTAGGAAAATAAAATTGATGGAATTAAAATAGACTCTTATATTTAATTAAAAATACCTCCTTGCATAGAAAGTATATTCTCTTCATGCAAAATTTATAATGAGCAGAAAATCCCCACATCCATCAAAAAAATTTTTTTTGACGTTGCTACAGACTACGGTGATCAAAATACCAATTAAAAAAGAAAATTATTTAAGTTAATAATAGAATGATTTACTTTTTTATTTTACTAGGTTCATAAAAAAAAAGTAGTTTCTTTCTGGCACCTTCAAATTGAGACCAAGAATCACATTCAATCTGAAAACCTGCAACGCCACAGGTTGGGAAATGATAAATATCTTCGGAAATAGAATTGGCAAAATTTGAAATTCCGTTATTATGAGAAAAAAGAGCAACCGAACCGTGCGCATCATCTAAAGTGTAGATTGCAGATTCAAAATTTCTCTCCTGTGGATTATAAAGTTTTTCATCTGTCTCGATTGTAAGCTGATAAGTTTGGCTAAATATTTCACATGTATTCAAAGCCCGTAAAGCTGGGCTCGAAAGCATATAATCTATACTTATATTATTGCTTTTCAAATATTTAGACATCAAAATTGCATCTTCTACACCTTTGTTTGCCAATGGTCTTTCGAAGTCTTCGGTTTCTTCTGGCCAGTCGCTCTTTGCGTGCCTTACTAAAATGAGTTGCTTCATAATGAGGGGTTTGGGAAATTAAATTTATAAAAAAAAACACGGAAAAAATCAAAATTCATAAAAAAAAATACGTTTAGAAGAAAATGGGTAAATTTTATTAAATTTGCAGTCTTATTAAATCAACACTAACGAAATTGGCAAGCTAAGACCAATAATGAGGAGAAGGAATTAATAAAGACCTTTTGAAAACAATAAAAATCTGTATATGAAACAAATTCTAGCGATAGACTACGGAAAAGTACGATGTGGTATTGCCGCTACAGACGATATGCAGATTATAGCCAGTGGTCTAGATACAGTAGCGACTTCTGGCCTAATGGTTTTTTTGAAAAAATATTTCTCAGAAAACAATGTAGAAGCTGTTGTAGTAGGTCTACCGACAGATTTGAAAGGAAACATGTCAGATATAGAAAAAAGTATTTTAGTTTTCATCGAAAAATTTAAAATAGAATTTCCTACTGTAGAAGTGAATCGTTTTGATGAAAGATTTACTTCAAAAATGGCGTCTTTTTTTATTTCTCAAAGCGGGAAAAATAAAAAACAACGAGAGCAGAAAGGATTGATAGATAAAGTAAGTGCAACCATTATATTGCAGAATTTTTTAGAACAAAGAACAAGATGATTTTACCAATAAGAGCATTCGGAGACCCGGTTTTGAGGAAAGTGGCGAAGGATATAAACAAAGATTACCCTGGGCTTCAGGAGTTGATTGATAATATGTTTGAGACCATGTATAGTGCCAACGGAATTGGGCTTGCAGCACCACAAATTGGCTTAGATATTAGGCTTTTTATGGTTGATGTTTCGCCTTTGGCAGATGATGAAGATTATGAGGATATAGCTGAAGAACTGAAAGATTTTAAGAAAGTTTTCATTAATGCTAAAATTCTTGAGGAATCCGGAGATGAATGGAAGTTCAATGAAGGATGTCTTTCTATTCCTGATGTGAGAGAAGATGTGAAGAGAAAAAGTACAATCGTTATAGAATATTATGACGAAAATTTTGTAAAGCATAAAGAAACTTTTTCCGATATTAGAGCCCGCGTTATTCAGCACGAATATGATCATATTGAAGGCATTCTTTTTACAGATCACCTCAGCGCACTAAAGAAAAAACTCGTGAAAGGAAAATTGGTGAAAATTTCTCAAGGCGAAGTAGGAATAAGCTATAAAATGAGATTTCCTAAGTAGATTATAAGATAAAAAAAATAAATAGGTAAAAGGCAGTTTTATACTGCCACAAAAAACAAGATTATGCAGTTAGAAAAAATAATTTCGATTTCCGGAAAACCGGGACTTTTTAAATTGGTTTCTCAGCTAAGAAACGGTTTTATCATTGAGGATGTTACTACAAAAAAGAAAGTAAGCATCGGAAACTCAAGTCAGGTAAGTCTTTTAGACAATATTGCAATGTTTACTTTTGATAAAGAAGTGCCTTTGTTTGAAGTATTTGAAAATATTGCAAAAAACTACGATTATAAGGAAACAATATCTCACAAATCTTCAGAAGAAGAATTGAAAGACTTTATGAACGCATCTCTGCCAAATTATGACACAGACAGAGTTTATGTTTCTGATATCAAGAAGTTGGCTCAATGGTACAACACACTTCACAAAGCAGGTTACATCACACCAGAAAGCTTTGTAAAAGCAGAACCGGAAACGTTAGAAGGTGAAGCTGCAGAAGAAATCAATGTAGAAAAAGAGGCTCCTAAAAAAGCTCCTAAAGCAGAAAAACCTGCTACTCCAAAAGTAAAAGCAAGTACCGGAGCTAAAGCAGCTACCAAAAGTACGCATAGAAAAATGGGATAATTTTTTTTATCTTAATTGAATAAACCTCATCATTACTGATGAGGTTTTTTTTACCCCAAATGTAGTGTAGCACAATACCAAGCCTCAAATTTTTAAATTAGATGCGTAATACTAAGGTTTACACGTTTAATTTGAGTTGCAGTAAAATTCTACCTTGTATGCTAATTCAAATTCAAGTAAAATTTATTCTTTGAATATTTTTGAAATTCTATTTATGATTAAACATTCTTTCTTTTATCACAAAGCACAATATTCACTAAATTTACAACAGATTTAAATCTAAAAAATGAATACCAGACAAGAAAAACTTGAAGCTTTCGGAAGACTATTAGATATTATGGATGACCTTCGCGAAAAATGTCCGTGGGATCAAAAACAGACGCTTCAGACACTTCGCCATTTGACTTTGGAAGAAACGTATGAGCTTTCCGAAGCCCTCCTGCAGGAAGATTTAACTGAAATTAAAAAAGAATTGGGCGATGTACTTCTTCATTTGGTTTTCTATGCTAAAATTGGCTCAGAAAAAGAGAGTTTTGATATAGCTGATGTCATCAATTCTTTAAATGAAAAATTAATCTTCCGTCATCCTCATATTTATGGAGATGTAGAAGTAAAAGATGAAGAAGAGGTAAAACAAAACTGGGAAAAATTAAAATTAAAAGAAGGCAATACATCTATTTTGGGCGGTGTTCCGAAAGGATTACCAAGTATCGTAAAAGCGTACAGAATTCAGGATAAGGTGAAAGGAATCGGGTTTGAATTTCATGATGCCGAAGATGCCTGGAAAAAAGTAGATGAAGAAATCAACGAATTTCACGCAGAAACAGATGTTAATAAAAAAGAACTTGAGTTGGGTGATGTCTTTTTCTCACTAATCAACTATGCCAGAATTTCAGGTTTAAATCCCGATTCGGCTTTGGAAAGAACCAATTTAAAATTCATTTCAAGATTCCAAAAAATGGAAAATTTAGCAACAACAAGAAATCTCAAATTGGAAGACATGACTTTGGAAGAAATGGACGAACTTTGGGAGGAAGCAAAACTCTTAAATAATAACGTATGAAAATGAATATTCTTTTTACCATTTCTTCATTACTTTTGCTATCATGCAACCCTAAAACCGAAAACACACAGGCAAAAGAAGATACTTTGAAGGTAGAATTTACGCTGCCCAAAAAGCTGAAAGAAGTTTCGGGAATAGCGCTTTCACAAGATCAGAAAACAATTTGGGCTATTGAAGATGCAGGAAACAAAAATGTAGTATATGCAGTAGACCGTACCGGAAATCTAATTGCTGATGTTGTGGTAGAAAATGCTGAAAACAACGACTGGGAAGATATTACAAAAGACAATGCAGGAAATCTCTACATTGGTGATTTTGGGAATAACGAAAACGACAGACGTAACCTTTCTATATTGAAATTAGATTTAAAAGAAGCCTCCCAGAAATCTGCCAATGTGATTCAAACCACAAAGTTTCACTATGAAGGACAGAATGAATTTCCGCCAAAAAAATCTAACTTATTATACGACTGCGAAGCTTTTGTAGAAAAAGAAGGTAATTTTTATCTGTTCACAAAAAACCGGAGCAAAGGATTTGATGGAACTTTCTTGGTTTTCCAGATTCCAAACAAGGAAGGTGATTTTGAAGCAAAATTAGTTGCTAAAATCAAACTGGAAGGCAGCTACAACGATGCCGCAATCACATCAGCTACAATTAATTCAAAAAATCAAATTGTACTGTTAACTCATAAAAATGTTCATTTGGTGTCTTCCTTTTTTGAGAACAACTTTACCGGGAGCTTCATTCAAAAAATTTCATTAAATCACAATTCTCAAAAGGAAGCTGTAGTTTTTCTAGATGATAGATCTCTGCTGATTGCCGATGAAAAAGACAAAAAAGAAGGCGGAAATGTTTATAGGTTTCAGTTTTAATTAATAAATTTTGCTGTAGTAAACTAAAATTTCAAAATTTTCTTCATGTTTATTGGTCTTCTCAAGAAGTCGTAAAACTTCAAGAATTATTTTCTCCTGATTTTCAGTTTTATCATGGGCTACAAATGCATTTTTTAAACTTTTATCTGAAAAAAGAATACTGAAATTATATGAAATACCGTCAATATAATTATCTTCAATTCTTTTATAATCGCTAGTTGAGAGTGATTTTATCAAACTTTTAAGATGTTTTAAATCATCTCCCTCAAGATCCGTAAAATAGTTTTGAAGTGGTTTTTTTGAATTTTCGAAAGGCTCTTTTGCGCCACCTCTCCTTGGCGGCGGTTCCGGGATAAAGGGGTACATCGTTTTAAAAACTAAATATTTCTTCTCAAAATTGATAATCACTTCGGAGTTTTCTTTCAGTGATGGCTGAAAGTGAAAAATAAATATTTCGGGGTTTATGTTTTGAATTTTGTGACTTTTACTAGATGTTTCAAGTTTTTCATTTGACTTTAAATCATAAAAAATAAATCCTCCTACAATTAAAGATAAAATCAATATTAAAAAATAAATCTTTTTCATACTCCAATAAAGTTTAATGATAAAAATGACTAAACCTCTAAAAACTCATTCCCACACCACCAGAAATTCTTCCGCCATCAGAACCAATAAAATAATCAACTCTTGCGGAGATCATATCTAGAATACCGAGCCAGAAACCCGAACCCACGCCTTGATGCCAAGTGTTTGAATTTTCATTATCGTTCCATACCCTTCCCAAATCATAGCCGATTAAAATTCCCATATTCGCAGGAACAATACTGTTTTTTACACGCCCAAAATCCCATCGAACTTCTGCACTGTTGATAAAGTATGATTTCCCTGAAAACCTTTCGTTTCTGTAAGCACGCATTCCGTTTCGTCCGCCGATGCTCGCTGCCTGATAAAATTCGAAATTATTGTTATTGATGATCATCGCGTTGGCTGAATTGGCAAATACAAATTTCCCTTTTTTATCAATTCTTCTGAATAAGTTTAATGTTCCTTGATAAGCAACAAAATTCTGGTTGAAGTTGGATAGATTTGTTTTCCAGCCTGCGTTTAGAATAAGCTCCATTCCCAAAGTAGGAAAAGCTTTGCTATCGGAATTTTTAAAACTAAACGTATAATTAGCTCCTCCGAATTGTTGCCCGTTGAAAACCTCAGGATTCACATCCGGAGAAATTGAAATGAAGCGATCATCATTTCTTTGCACCTTAGAATGCTCAAAAGTCAATTGAAATTGGTTTTTCAAATTCAACCAACTCGTTTTTGAAATAGATGGAGCAAATTTGATTTGAGAAATTCTTACACGATTATAATTTCTGCTGATTTCTTCATCAAATTCACTGTCATTAGACAATCCGAAGAAAGTTCTGGCAAAATGTGGAGTGGTAAAAAGCGCATCAACCTGTGCATCCCATCCGAAAATTGTTTTTTTGAATATCCCTTTATATCCCAAATTAAAACCTCCGGTGGCAGTATATAAATTGGCACTCAAAGAATGCTTTTGGGTAAACGGATCACGAATAAAATTATTAACGGTATAGTTGGCTACAAATCCCAATATTAACCCATCATCTGGATTGAAATCTGCATTCGGATAACCTGCAAAAAAGTTGTATTTCGGGTGTTTCCAATTGTAGGTATTGGCCTGGTAGTCGTTAGTTAAATATTTTGAAGCTCCTTTGGTTTCGTAGGTATTTTTTTGAGATTTGAAATCATATATTTTCACTTTATTCCCGTTGGCAACTTTGTAGACATCGTGGTTATAACCTCCAATCAAACGAATGTTGATTTTAGAATTCCCGTTTCCGGCTACTTCATAAATATCATCTTCTTCAAGTCCGTACACCCAGATTTCTTTAGTTACCGTATCGTTGTAGGTTTTTTCGAAAACCAATTTTTCGATCTGGTTTTTGTCTTCAATTTCGTATTGTTTTACATTAACCAGGCCGTCTGTATTTTTTAAAATCACAAACTTATCTTTATTAACGGTACCTGCTATAGGAACTTTTTCAATTAAATTAAAATAATAATCCTTCGCATATTTTCCAAGATCTTGTTTTCTGATTTTCAGTTTTCTCTGGATATCTGCTATAGTATCATCCTGCACTTCTTTTGGCAGGTTTTTGAAAGCTTCATTAATATCTCTATCGCTGATATTATCCTGAATATATTTTGCCTGTTCGTTCCACTGTTTTTCGTTGGCTGCTTTCAGAATAATGAGATCTAAAGGATAGGGTTCCATATTCATCCATTTCACATTTTTTATTTCATCTTTAAAAGATTTCATGTGACGGATCATCGGGATATTCATAATCAGTTTAAAAGCTGCGCCGTCGTAGTTGCTGAACGCCTGATCGTGATCTCTCGGGATAGGTTTGTATACTGTATTTTTGCCATTTTTATATGCTGCCCATTTCCATTGATCTTCATGCCTGTCCCAGTCGCCGATGAGCATATCAAAAAGCCTTGCTCTGATGTATAAATCCTGATCAACAGTATAATTGCTGTTTTTCTGAAGGTTTTTAATAAGCTCAGAGGTAGAAACAATATCAGTAGCATTATCTAATGAAGCCAATGTTTTTGGGTCAGAAGAAAAGCGTTCTTCAATCATGTACATTTCATCACCATAATTTTGGTTAAAATGACCTAATTGCCTTTGTTTCGGAACATAATAAAGTTGGGGATTACTATGAAACAGATCAATTTTATCTGCAAGATTATTCACCGAAAATGAGGTGAAAGGATGGCTCGTTGTATAAAAATCCATTAAAAATCTTTCAGGAAAAGTATTGGAAAGTTCAGAGCCGAAACTATTTTTTTTAAATCCCTGATTATTTAAAAATCGGATGGCATTTTTCTTTACACCACGCATTACAAATTCTTGTCCGTCTTTAGATTGTAACCTTAAACTGTTCGATTGATTTCCGCCACCTTCACGAAAAGGAGTGTAGCCGCCATTTAGAGTAGATAAATCTGCAGTTTTATTGGTAATTGGGGTTGCGTAATATTTTCTGTAATGATTTCCCCATAGCCATGTGTAGAATTCACCTTTAGTTGTCATTTTTTCAGAATAAACAGCACTTGTAAAAGTAGATGAAAGATGAGATGGGAAATTATTAACAAATTCTTTTGTTCTATTTTTTACCTGAATATTTGTAAGATTTTTTAAGTCATTATTTTTTGTTGAGAAATATTCTACATCTGCGCTTTGATCTATTCTTAAATTCAAAACAGCAAAACCACTTCCGCCATAAGAAAAATCTGCTTTTGAAGTAATCGTAACAGGATCAGTTTTTGAGCCAGCTCCGCTGATGATTTGCTGGATGTTTTTTTCTGAATGATATTGCAGATTATGATCGTGCCCAGAAACAAAAATCACGTTTTCTTTATCTTGAACGATGTTTTTTATTCTTCCGGCCAATTCAGCATAATGATTGTTGCTAAAGTCTTCCATGCTTGCACCAGACGAGCTTCTTAATGTGTGAATGAGTGTAGCAACACCGGGAACCGGTAGCTTACCTTGAAATGAAGAAAGATGAGATTTAGCAGAATTGAATCCCGCATGAACGCCAGAACTTATAATAGGATGATGTAATGCAACAATAATTCTTTTATCTTGATTTTTTGTAATCAAATCTTTAAACTCTGCATAAAAATCTTCTTTGGTCTTAATATCGCAATTTTTATTAATTCCCGGATAGTTGTCCCAATTTATTAAAGCCCATTCTGTATCTAAAACAATGAGTTTAATGTCTTTACTTAGATTAATATCATCAATCGGACAAGAATTTCTGGGCAGAAAAGATTTGTTGTCCTTTAGATACGATTTTACAAATTCCTCTTGAGCTTTTAAGCCTTCCAAACCGTGATACCAATCATGATTTCCTGGAATAACAATTGTTTTACCTTTAAAATTTTTTGTGATTTTTAATTGGTTTTCCAATTTTACTTTGGCCGAATCATATTCTTTGTCATCTTTTTTCGGCATTCCGAGAGGATAGATATTGTCACCTAAAAACATCAGCACAGAATTTTCATCAGCTGAATCAAGTTTGTTTTTAAGTAAATCTAGGGTATACTGAGCCTGTTTTTCATTGGCATTTCCTGCATCCCCAATGAGGAAAATCTTAAAATCATTTTTATTTTTTGCCTGCAAAACAGGAATTTCCGGCAGCTCTTTTCCTTTTTGAACTTTGTAAGTAGCACAAGAATAAAAAAGCAAAGATGATACAGTAAAGCTCATAATGACAGAGCTATTTTTAAGAGATTTAATACAAGATAAATTCATACATTTACATTAAGAAAAATCTGCAATGAATATTTTAGATAAGGCTAAAAATCACGTAGAAAGCTTATTCAAAGATAAGTTATCTTCGGTTTACTTTTACCATAATTTTATTCACACTTCTTTTGCTGTGCAGAAAGGAGAAGAAATCATTAAACATAGTAAAATTTCAGAAACTGAGAGAGAAAAAATAATTCTTGCTCTATGGTTTCACGATGTAGGGTTTACCGACTGTAATGCCGAAGGACACGAGGAAAGAGGAGCTGTTTTGATGAAAGATTTTCTTAAAAAAGATAATTTTTCTGATGAATATATTGAAGAAGTTTCAAGTTTAATTCTTGCTACCCAGAAATACCATCAGCCGAAAGATTTTTTAGAAATGATCATGAAAGATGCAGATTTCAGTCATTTTGCAAGCCCTTTTTACAATGATTCTGCGGAAGCTTTGCGAAAAGAATGGGAATTAACAGGTGGCCCATGCTTTTCAACAGATGAATGGAATGAATTGAATCTTGATTTTCTAAAGAATAAGCACCAGTATTTTACCGATTATGCCAAAGAAAATTGGGAACCGCTAAAGCTTAAAAACGTAAAAAAAATCGAGAAAAAACTGGAAAAAGAAGACAAACCAAAAAAAGAAAAATCTGAAAAGAAAGAAGAAAAATCGGATCGTAGCGTAGATACACTTTTTAGAGTCACCTTAAATAATCACACAAGATTGAGCGATATTGCCGACAGCAAAGCGAATATTTTACTTTCTGTAAATGCAATTATTATTTCGGTTGGTCTCTCTGTTTTGGTTCCGAAATTAGATACTCCGAAAAACACACACCTTATTATTCCTACGTTTTTACTTTTGCTGTCTAGTGTAATGACTATTATTTTTGCCATTCTTTCTACAAAACCAAATGTCACTAAAACCAATTTCACAAAACAGGATATTTCCGAAAGAAAGGTAAATCTGCTATTTTTTGGAAATTTTCATCAAATGCTTTTTGAAGATTTTCAAAATTCGATGCGTGATTTAATTAAAGACAGGGAATACATTTATGATTCTATGATGAAAGACCTTTATTTTTTGGGTAAAGTTTTGGATAGAAAATACAAACTTCTTTCAATTACCTACAAGATTTTTATGGCCGGAATTATTATTTCTGTACTGTCTTTTGCGTATGCTTTTTTGAGTCTTTGATTTGTTTAGGCTTGCGTCACCCTTTCTGGAGCTTTCTTGAAATAGCCTGATTTTTGGTCATAGAATTTTACCAAATGTTTTTACATTGCTCTTTCATTCGTTTTATGGGAATGGCTTTAAAGTTTAAAATTGAAAGCTAAAGAGACACGCATTGCCAAAAGCCCTGAAGCTCCCTGCAAATCCTCAACCCTCAATAATTCTACATTATTTTTAAGAATTCCCATTTTTTGAAGTCTGGAAATATAACCTAGATATTCTTTCTGGTTTTCCATTCCGAAATAGACTATGGTGATTTTGCCGGGACTGGTAATTCTTTCGGCTGAATCTTTAATTTTGGCTTTCTCAAGTCGTTTTTTAATAATCTCGTAGAAAGAATTATGAGCACCGTCTACATCAAATCTTTTTTCATCCATTCGGAAGCGAATGTCTATTCTTTCATTATAAACAAAAATAAGGGAAGCAATTTCCAGTGAAATTGGAAGTTCTTTGGTGAAATTTTCAAATTCATGCTCTATTTTGCAAATTGTTTTCAGTTGCCAGTAACGCAATTCGCTAAGATGTTTTGAAGTATATGGGATTGAAGGATTGAGGTTTTGCCCAATGTATAGATTATGCTCTACGCCATCAGATTTAAATCTCTCGTAATAATGAGGAAAAATTTCTTGAGCTTCCGCCTGGCTTTCATCTAAAATATCTGTGATTTTACGGTTGATCAACGTGATAGATTCATCCAAATTTCGTCTATTTGAATAAAACAAACTGTTGACAGTATAAACTCTAGAAAAATAATCTTTTATAGCTTCTGTAGAACGAATTTCTAGCTCTGCTTGAAGTAACGGGTGAATTTCTTCTCTCAAAAGACGCTGAAATCTTTGCTCGGTGTCTGCTTTAAAATCATGATTGAGTTCATTTTCGAAAACATCCAGTGCTAAAATATATTTTTCATTTTCCAGAAAATTTGAAGAGGAAAAAAGCTTATGCAGATAATCTATTTGCTCATTGAGATCATCAAGCATCAACTGAAAACGTTTGTCTGAAGAAGAACGAATGTCTGAAACCCCAAAAAGCGGGCTTAGATTTTTGAAACTTATTTCCCTCAAAGTGTATAATTTGCGCTGAAGTGAAGCATTGAAATATTTTTCGGCTTCATTTCTAAATTTCCAGATGACAGAATTGTGAATCGTAGTATATTCCCGCTGTATGATAGCCTCAATCTGGTTATCTCTTTCATGCTTGAAACGATTGAGTGAAAAAACCAAAATATCACTTAGTGAATCTAATTTTTTTAATTTAAGACCATTAAAACTTTTGGCAATCTCTGATGTAAACTCCATTAAAGCTAATACTTCACCTTCATGTACAATGGGGATAACCATAAAACTTTTGATGTTGTTTTTGGCCAGTACAGAAAAGTTGGGAGCGTTTTGAATCTCATCATCAAAATGATCAACGTCTGAAATCACAATGGGTTTCGGGTTGTATTTCAGATTTTGGAAAGCTGTTTTTTGCATCTTTTCATCGTATAGATTTATCCAAAAATCTAGAAGATAATTGCTGAAAACATTTTCATAGATGGGAAGTTTCTCCAATTTCTGATGTTGATGATCCATAAGCATCAAACCGAAATTGAGCTGGGCAACATCAAAGTAAGACTTAAATATTTCCTGTAAATTTTCATTTGGAAGCGGGTTTTCCGGATCAATTTGAATCATTGTAGACTTCAGATCAGAAAGGGCCACTTCAGTGGTACAATCAATAAGAGAAAATATATTAAACCCCTTCAGTGTCCAAGATTGTGGTGGGAAATGTTTTTTCCAAAGGCTTAAGTCATCAAGGTTTTCGAGGAGAGCGTCAATTTCCTTATCGTTGGGTAATTTGTTTTTATTAATTGGCGCAATTTCAGAAAAATCTGAGTTAACTGTAATTTTATAATGTCTCAAAATACCATGCTGGTCTGGAATATCGTAATAGAACGGAATGGTAATTTTCACGTCTTTTTTAAAGTAAACCTGAATGATAATGCAGCAACAAAGTACGTACATTTCATCATTAGACATATCCCGAAATTCTAAAACAAAATTATGACCCGCATCTGAAAGTATTTTTCTGAATCTCTCTGTATAATTAAATGTAATATCTGTAAATGGAATACTTGCAGCTTTTATTTCATTGTGCGTAAGACCCGTTGGGAACAAATCTGCCAACAGCATACTGATAAGTTCTTTATGCTTTGTAAGTAAACTAAAATCCTGAGAACCTTCACAAAGCTCAGGGATTTTTTTAAATCTTTGTATGACAGATTCTGCATAGTTTACCCGATATTCTAGCCTGTCGTTGTAGCGGATATGCTCTAATACATCCAAATATTTTTTGAATGATAAAAAAACCTGAAACGGACTGTCTTCCTGCAAAAATTCTGGCACTAATGAAAAATTTGATGCTAAAGATAGGGAATTAAAAAGTTTTTTGAAGTTGATCTGTATTGCAAATTTTCTCTAAATCATTTAGTTTTTTGCTGATATCTTACAATACGGTCATTGTATTATGAAACAAATCTGAATTTTTTTTCAAATTATGTTTTAAATATTTTATAGTAAATTCCTAATGAAAAAAAATATAGAATCAGCCTTCACTGCATAGCGAAAACTTTGGTTTAAAGATAAAAAAAAATACAATCCGAGAATTGTATTTTTTTTGACTGTATTCTATTTCCTAAAAAGGAATAAAGATTAAGCTCCTATTCTTTTCATTTCTTCCTCTGTCATTATTTTGTATCCTTCAGGTATTTTAGTGCTAAATACTTCATGATCTAGTGTTTTAATGAAGTTGGTTGCCTCGAAATGCACATTCATTCCTTGCTGCATTGTAGAAAATTCTAAAGGAACGCCTTCAAGACCGTTGGTGAATTGTTTTTGTCCTGCCAATGTTGTTTTAATGTCAGTTGTAATCCACAAAACAGAGTCATTACCTTCACCGGATGGGTCTTTCACTGTATATTTTTTGCAGTTGAAACCCAAAATTTGTTTTGTTTCAGATGTAAGCACTGGCTTTCCTATTTTATCAGTATCTACTTTTGTTTTAGAGATAGATTCAATATTATTGGCAATTTGTTGTCCCATAACGTCGATTAAGATAATTCCTTTATCTAGTTTGGTATCCATCACGCTTTTCATTTTCATAATGCTACCCATTTCAACATTAGCTGCAGATTTATCTTTTGTAAAATACAGTTGCATGGTAGAGCCCTGCATCATTGGAAGCGCCACTGCCATTTCTGGGTTGTCGCTGGAGAAATCCATTTTGTAGGTAATTTGTCCTTCGGTAGTTTGTGCTGAAAATTTACCGATTGAAATGATGAGTAAAAGTGCAAGAACAAGTGATTTCATAATTTTAATTTAAATATTTATTTTTTAAAGATAAGAAGATTTTTGGGTCTGAAAATTATTTTCGTTTAAAATCCAGATCATCAAAATCAAAACTAAAATCTGTAATATCTGAAATCGCTTTCATTTTTGCGGATTCTGCTTTTCCGTTTTCGTCATAATTAAAGATGATATATGCGTCTGCATCATAACTTCTATCATCCCATTTCACTATAAATGTATTGTTGGAATATGGCAGCAACTCTCCTTTTAACCTCGGAGAATTTTTGCAAGAAATTCTGTACGTATTTCCTTGCTGAGCAATTTCTACATCACCAAACCACAAATCATTGTATTTCCCGACAAATTGTTCTGCTTTAGGCTGCAGATTTTTGTCTTTTTTAAAGGCATCAGATTTTGCAAAAACTTCTTTCTTCTGCTTATCAAAATTTTCATCCATTTTTTTCATTCTGTCACCATATATTTTCAGCCAGTTTTTATCTGCAACACCGAGATAGGAATCTTTCACTGTATTTGTAATCGTATTGAAAGCTGCGCCAGATTGTTGATTCGTCAATACCACAATTCCTAATTTCATATCCGGGATTAATGTAAACTGGGTAACCGTTCCGATTAATCCACCTGTATGTTGTACTTGTTTGTGACCTTTCACATCACTCAAAAACCAACCTAATCCATAGCCATAAAAACCAGTGTCATAAGGATTTTTCAGAGCTACTCCACTAGCAATCTGAAGATTCCAGAGCTGCATAATATTTTTATCAGAAACCAATTTTTTACCATCTTTAGTCGTGAAATTATTCATCAAACATTCTGCCCAAGTCGTCATATCTATGATGTTACTCATAATTCCTCCCGCTGCGTTGGCCGTTTCGTTCCAGTCGTGTGGAACGGCAATTACTTTACCTTCTGCAGGGGCATGAGCGTCAATTTTATTGGTAACAGCTTTTGCTCGGTTGTAACTTCCGAAACTTGAATTCATTCCTACTGGTTTCAAGATTCTCTGTTCGATAAATTCTGCCCAATTTAATCCAGAAACACGATGAATTATTTCACCAGCAACGATGAACATCACATTATTATAATCCAAAGTCGTTCTGAAAGGATTTTCGGGTTTCAAATATCTCACATTGTGAACAATATCGTTTACCGTAAGATTTCCACCTTCTGGAAAAAACATCAAATCACCTTGTCCAAGCCCCAATCCGGCTCTATGCGTTACCAAATCTTTGATCGTTACATTCTGAGAAACATAAGGATCATACATTTGAAACTCAGGAATGTATTTTGACACTTTATCGTCCCAATCCAATTTTCCTTCGTCTGCCAAAATCGCTAATGCGGTACACGTGAACCCTTTTGAGTTGGAAGCAATTCCCACCAGAGTAGTATCATCCATCGGCTGTTTTGAGGTTAATGAGCGAACACCAAAACCTTTAGAATAAATGATTTTTCCGTCTTTGATAACACCAACCGACATTCCGGGAACATTGAAGGTTGTTAAAGTATTCTGAATCAAATCATCCAGTTTTTTTTCTTCAACCTGCGCAAACGAGATAAAAGACACGAGAACAAAGAATAGAGATAGCTTTTGCTTCATTTTTTTTTAATTTTTCCAAAGTTAATCAATTCGGGATTATTGAGTAAATTTGATCTAATCAGAAGTCGATAATTTCTTTCTTTCTTATTCTATTCTTGAGATTTAAAATAAATCTAGCATGAAGGAAAATAAAGGTTGGATAATTTGCTTCATTATTTTGTTTGTTGTATTTATTATTGCAAACAAAATTGACCATGAAGGCAATGCTGATCGACTTGCTGAGGAAGAGTGTATTCTAGTTGTTGAAATTCCATCTGCAAAGTTCACTTCAGATGGGTTTAAAACACAAGGATATCAACCAAAAAATAAAAAATCTTGTAAATACATTCATCATAACAGATGGTGGTCTTCATATAAAAACGAAATAGAAATAGGAGATACAATTGTGAAAAAAAAAGGTCAGCTGGTATTTCGTATTCATAAAAAAGATAGTATTATTATTCATAAATATAAGCTTTGATTGTACTTCAAAAAAAGAAAAAAAATATTTTAAAGACTATCTTTGCAAAGAATTATTTACAAATGACCAAGATTCTTCTCCTCTCCGATTCTCATTCTTATATAGATGACAGAATTTTAGATTACGCAAAACAAGCTGATGAAATATGGCATTGCGGTGATTTCGGAAGCTTTGAAATCATTGAGCAACTTGAAAAAATAAAACCACTAAAAGGTGTTTGGGGAAATATTGATGGAACAAAAATTCGTTCTGAATTTCCTGAAGTGAATCGTTTTTTCTGTGAAAAAGTGGAAGTTCTAATGATTCACATCGGTGGCTATCCCGGAAAATATACACCATTAGCCAATAAAGAGATTTCTACAAAAGCGCCAAAGCTATTTATTTCGGGGCATTCTCATATTTTGAAGGCGATGTATGATCAGAAAAACAATCTTTTACATTTGAATCCCGGAGCTTGTGGGAAACAAGGATGGCACAAAATGAGGACGATGATGCGCTTTGTGATTGATGGGGAAGAAATAAAAGATTTGGAGGTGATTGAATTGGGAGCGAAGGTTTAGTTTAAATATAATCCGTTGAGAGATAATATACTTAACAAAAATTAAGCTATACTCAAATTTAAGTAAAATGTTTTTTTTTGCATTAGCGCGATTCCAAATTCGACAGGATTTTTGACGGAGTTGGTTTTAGCCACGATAGAAGTGTCATCCTTCTTTGGCAAAAAAAACAAATATGAAAATTATTAAGTTATTTGTAGTATCAAATATGAAAAAATTATGAAAATAGGAGATAAAGTTTCAGTTTTAGATGAAGATTTGAGCGGAGTAATCACTTCGGTCAATGGGAATACTGTAGTTTTTAAAGATGAATATGGTTTTACATATCCTTATCCTAAAGAAAAACTAGTTCCTAAGAATGCTGAAATTTATGAAAATATTAAAATTATAAAAAAGCCCGAGCCTAAAAAAATATTTTCTAAAAAACACGATAAAAACCCATTTATCTTGGATCTTCATTTTGAAAATATGGTTAACAACCCTAATGATTATGAAGGTTTTGAGCGACTATTCTTACAAAAGGAAAAGCTGATTGAAACAGTTAATTTTTGCCGAAAAAACAATCTCAAGAGGTTGGAAATTGTACACGGAATTGGCGACGGAACTCTACAAAGATTAGTTTTGGACACACTTGAAAGCCAGACTAATCTTGATTTTTACAACAAAGAAATACTTCACCATCAATCGGGTGCGGTAATGGTAGATTTTCATTAAATTTGCAGGAATTGACTTATGAACGTACTACATTTACTTTTCACAAAAGACGCATTAATATACCAGATTGCTAAAAATAAAAGCATTGTGGAAGAAAAGTCTTGTTTCTCTGATGAAGAATCACCAGAAAACCACCTACTCAACACGCTTGATGAAATTTTAATCAAGCAAAGATTCGACGAAATACATGTTGTTTCAGCACTGAACAATTTTACTTTGATGCCCGAAGGTTTCAAAGATCACAATTCAGGATATGATTTAATAGCCTACAACAGTCCGGTAGATAGAGAAAAAGAGGAATTGATGCTATCTGTAAATCGCAAGTTTAAAGTGCAGTTTTATTACACTTTTCCGAAAGAGTATTATCAAAAAATAAAGGCTTTGTCTATTCCTGTTTTCTTTAATTTTTCGGGAGAAAAGTTTTTAAATTCTATCAGTTTTAAAAACAATAAAGAAATTCATATCAACTTATATCACAACCAATGCGAGTTTTTTGCAATTGATGACAAAAAAGTTATTCTTTATAACAATCTTGATGTAAATTCTGAGGTAGATTTCCTTTATTTCGTAATGTTTACTTTAAGCAAAATAGGTTTTGGAATCAATGAGACCAAGTTTTTCGCTTACGGAGAAACTACAGAAAACGAAACTTTTATTTCGGAACTTCAAAAATTTGTAAAAACTTTAAAGATTGTTTATAACAATTCACCAACAAAAAATTTCATTCTTAATTAAGTTGTATCCTAGATTTTGAAGCTGCAACTTACATTTATATTAATAAATCCTTAAGTTCTGCTTTTCATCAAAAACTAGCAACCCAACCTTAAACCTATAACAATACATGTACAGAATAATTGCAGGCAAGTGGAAGGCAAAAAAAATAGCCGCTCCCAGAAACTTTGATGTAAGACCTACCACCGACTTTGCCAAAGAAGCGCTTTTCAGTATTTTAGAAAACACATACGACATGCAGTCGATTTCCGTTCTTGATCTATTTGCAGGAATAGGGTCTATTTCTTTAGAATTTGCTTCCAGAGGCTGCCAAGATGTAACTTCTGTAGAAATGAATCCTAAGCACACCTCTTTCATCAATGCAACTGCTTCAGAATTGGGCATGAGTCTGCAGGTGAATACCCAGAGAGGTGATGTTTTTGACTGGTTGAAAAAATTCAGAAATAATAAATCTTACGAAATCGTTTTTGCCGACGCTCCGTTTGAAACCGAAGAAAAAAAATACCAAGAATTGCTTTCTTTGGTTCTAAAAAATAAATATTTGAAACCGAACGGAATTTTAATTATCGAGCATCAAAGCAGATTAAAACTTGATCATCCCAATTTTAAATTTACCCGAAAATATGGAAATGTAAGTTTTAGTTTCTACGAACCCAATACCGAAGTGCAGGAAGAAATAAGTAATCAGGAAAATTAATTCCTGATTTTTTTTGTTAATTATCTAAAGCAAGACTTAAACTTATTGAAATTTTAAAACCAATTCAACAATCGGTTTTCTACAAAAAACAAATACCTGGTATACGACAGAAAACAGAATTCTGAAAAAGATATATATACCAAAAGGTAGAGAGTTATAGACGATATTAAATTAAGGCCTCTCCTCCATCAATAGCCAACTTTGGAATTTTGTATTTACAAAAACATTAAAGACGAATTATCTGAACACACCCAAACGAAGGCTTGAAAAGTGATAAAGCTATTTTAAAAAGACAAAAAAAGCTGCTCCAGAATTTGAAACAGCTTTTTAATTTATAAAACTTTCAACTCAAGATCGATTGTTTTACCAAAGAATTTTTTAGATATTTTCTCAAAATTTTTAGTGAGATCTGAGAGGTAAAAATGATAGTTTGGTTTTGGATTATGATTATTCAGCAGATGGTATTTATCTAAAATAATCTTCAAATGATTTGCTACGATATTTGGTGAATCTATTACCCGGACACGGTTTCCGTAATATTGTTTGATTTCATCAATCAAAAGCGGATAATGGGTGCATCCTAAGATTAAAGTTTCAATATTTTTCAATTTTGCATTGCTCAGATAATTATAAATAATAGAATGCGTAATAGGATGGTTTTTGAAGCCCTCTTCAATCGCAGGCACCAAAAGCGGAGTTGCAAGCTCGTCTACTTTTATCCATTTATTATGTTTTCGTATGCTTTTCCTGTACAATCCTGAATTTACAGTAGCTTTAGTTGCTATTACTCCAATATTATTGTGAATTTCATAAGAAACTTTTTCGGCAACTGGATTAATTACATCTATTACAGGTACTTGATCTGCCACCAAATCAAGAACTTCTTTCAACGCATTTGCCGTTGCAGAATTGCATGCAATGACAATGGCTTTGCAATTTTTCTCGAGCAAAAAATTCGTTATTTTCTCGCAATAACCTACTATTGCTTCTTTGGATTTTTCCCCGTATGGAAGGTGTTTTGTATCGCCATAATAGATAAGATCTTCGTTGGGAAGAAGTCTTTTAATTTCTTTGGCTACCGTCAATCCACCCACGCCACTATCAAAGATACCGATTGGTTGTTTTGCGGAAAGATGAGAATAATCGTGTTTTTTTGTTTTCAAAACTGATTAAATTTTGTGCAAAAATACTCAAAGATTTTAGATTTAAGATTCAAGATGTGAATTTTTTAAACCTGAAATAAATTTGAAGCTATTCCGTCTGCCATAAACCAATTTTTATCAGAAATTTTAAGATGATTATTTTCAATTACTAAAATTCCCTCTTCTATATTCAACTTTATATCATTTTGAAATTGCTCCAAAATTTCTTCATTGAATTTTTCTTTTAAATTTAATAAATCTACGCCCCAAGTTGTTCTTAGCCCAATCATAATCATTTCGTTAAATTGATCTTTTGGCGATAGTATTTCTTCTTCTTTAGCTAAAGTATTGAGATTTATTTTTTTAATATATTGATGATTGCTAGCTACATTCCAGCTTCTGATTTCATTTCCGTTATAAGAATGTGCAGAAGGGCCTATACCAAGATATTCACAATATTTCCAATAAGAAGAATTATGCTTAGAATGAAAACCGGGCTTTCCAAAATTTGAAATTTCATAATGATCAAAATTATGATTTTTCAGAAAATCTTTCATGTAAAAAAATTCACGATTTTGCTCCGCTTCTTTTGGGGATTCTACTTTTCCGTTTTCTATCCAGTTTTCTAGCGCCGTTTTTGGCTCAACCGTAAGAGCATAAGAAGAAATATGTGGCACCTCGAGGGCTATGGTTTTATTTAAATTATCTTTCCAGATTTCTAGGCTAGAAGTTGGCGAACCATAAATTAAATCTATACTAATGTTTTCTAAACCAAAGTCTTGTGCTCTTTTGATAGAGCTTTCAGCTTCTGACGCAGAATGTGCACGGTTCATTAATTTTAAATCTTCTTCGAAAAAACTTTGAGTTCCGATTGACAAACGATTAATCGGAGAATCAGCAATGCCTCTTAAAAAGGCTTTATCTAGATCATCGGGATTAGCTTCGAGTGTGATTTCAATATCAGAATTAAAACTAAAGTATTTTAAGACCTCATCAATCAAAGACTTTATTTCATCTGAGCTTAGAATTGATGGTGTTCCTCCACCAAAATAAAGAGAATTTAAATTTTTGTTTTGAAGTTCATCTTTGCGCAAAAAAATTTCCTTCTTCATTGCAGAAAGCATATCATCTTTAAAATTTAAGGATGTAGAAAAATGAAAATTGCAGTAACTGCATTTCTGTTTGCAAAAAGGAATGTGAATGTAAATCATAAAAAAAGCTCTGAAAAATTTCAGAGCTCAAATTTATTTAAATTAAATCATATTAGTATCTAAAACCTCTACGATTAATAAAGTTGTCGAAGTTATAACCAAGACCAATCATGAAACTGTTTCCACCATACTCCTGGATATCAGAAAGACCAAGATTGTAAGTTGCTCCAATCATTAGTTTGTTTAACCTTACTTTTACCACTGGTGCAACTTGTAGTGTTTGGCTGTCAAATCTGTTTTGCACAGTTCTATAGCTTGCTCCTACTGAGAATGCATTTACCTCGTTTGAGAATGTCGCCATAAGGTTCAAATCCATCATTCTTGTAGAGTTGGTATTAAGATTTACTAATACAGATGGCGTTAAAGCGATATTATCTGCTAAATTCCAATCGTATCCTAAGTTTAAAAAGAATTTAATTGGTGAAGGCTCATAGTTATTTACAATGGCTTCATCGTTGCTTAAAGCAATATCGTTTACGGAAACACCTCCAAATAAACCTTTGTACGTTGCAGCCATACCAAAGTTGGCATACACCATAAAGATATTACTTTCGTTACCTTGTAGCAAAGGGTCGTAGCCGTCTTCAGTATTAATTTTTGTATAATCGAAATTCATATTATAAAAATTAACACTTGTACCAAAAGAAAACTGATCTTTTCTCTCTCCTTCACTGCTTAGCGGAATAAAATAAGACGCACCAGCTGTAATACCTCCAGCTGAAATTGGTCCGTTGCTGTCTCTAAAGACAGAAATACCAGCACCTACTCTATCAAAGATATTAGCATTAATCCCTACTGATTGTACATTTGGGGATTCACTAAACTTCGAAAATTGTTGCTGATAGTTAAGATTAAGCTGAACATAGTCCGTTTTACCGTATTGAGCAGGGTTGAACAGGAACTCACCATCCAAAAGATATTGTTGATAGTATGGTAGTGATTCTTGTGCTTTGTATGCATTAGACAAAAGAGCTAAACATACGATAGCATATAGTTTTCTCATAACAAATCTTGATTTCAATTCAACAAATATAAAAAAATTCTCAATATATTTTTAGTTTTCTGAATAATTTCTCCATTTTTTTACAGCATCCGTCATATCTTGTGGCATTGGGCTTTCAAAATACAATTCCTTTTTTGTAGTGGGATGTATAAAACCGAGGGTATGGGCATGCAATGCATGTCTTGGTAAAACTTCGAAGACATTTTTTATAAACTGCTTATACTTAGGAAGATTCACACCTCGGAGAGGCGTATGCCCCTCATACCTTTCGTCGTTAAACAATGTGTGACCGATATGTTTGAAGTGAGCCCTTATCTGATGCGTTCTACCGGTTTCTAATTTGCATTCTACCCACGTCATATATCTAAACCTTTCTAAAACTTTGTAGTGGGTAACAGCATGTTTACCCTGACTTCCATCTTCATAGGTGTACATTTGCATTCTATTTTTCGGATGTCTACCAATATGACCACGTATTGTGCCCTCGTCATCTTTCACATTCCCCCAAACAAAAGCCCAATAAAGACGCTTGGTTTTTCTCTCAAAAAATTGTTTAGCAAGAAAACTTAGGGCATATTCATTTTTAGCAATAACCAAAAGACCCGAAGTATCTTTATCAATACGGTGTACCAATCCCACTCTATCAAGGTCAGATTTAGCTCCGTTTTTTTCAAAATGATAGGCAAGGGCGTTAATCAAAGTTTTATCCCAATTTCCATGACCAGGATGCACCACCATCCCTGCCTTTTTGTCTACCACAACCACGTCATCATCTTCATAAATAATATCAATCGGAATATCTTGAGGAATAATAACATTTTGCCTCGGCGGGTGAGCCAAAAGAACCGAAATTTGATCTCCCGGTTTAACACGGTAATTTTGTTTTACCGAAACTCCGTTAACCACTACATTGCCAGCGCGGCATGTCTGGGATATTTTGTTTCTAGAAGAATTTTGACGATAATTCAGAAGAAATTTATCTATCCTTAAAGGTTCTTGTTTGGGATCTGCAGTGATATTGACATGCTCATAAAGCCCTTTATTCTCTTCATCTATATCAAGATTTTCTTCACCAGAAGATTCTATTTCTTCTTCAAAAAATTCTTCGTTGTCTTCTATCATTTTTAATTTATATAAAAAGCTTCAACGTTGATTTACCGTTGAAGCCTGATTATTATTGTTGAATTTTAAATCTTTTATTTTTACACGATTACCTTTTTGGCCTTCGGTTTATCATTTGCCGGAGTAGACGTTTTAGGCTTTGTCGCATCATTCTTCGGCGTCTCTCTCCTCGGAGGATCTGCTACGGGAGCTGTTTCTATCGGTGCAGTATCTTGGAAACTAGACACTTCCTCATACCTCACTGGTGGCAAAGTAGTGTCAACTTTCATTCTGTAAGTAGAATTAAGTTCATTTATTTTATCCATTAATTCTGCTGGTGTTTTTTTACTGGCCCAAAGATCAATTTGCATTCCTTGATCACGAATGTCGCCAGAAGCTGGATCTTGGTAATAAACAATGTCATTATCATCACGCCCTCCATCTTCATAGTCTATTACTCCAATTTCAAAAAGATTTCTGGCTATAACTGCTTTTGCTTCTTTTACAGTAAGGCCCACAACATTCGGAATTCCAATATTCCGCATCGGTCCACTACCAATTACAACATCAATAATTGAGAACCTAGGGATTTTTGTTCCTGGTTTTATTGTACTTCCTTTAAATAAAATCCTTAAAATAGCATCTTTTTGAATACTCGGCTCATAAATAGTATCCCCTACCTTAAGACCCACCTGATCTAAACGCTGAAAACCAAGACCTGAATATTTATTGATAACATCAGGTACAGAAACTGGAGCCCAACTTCTTGGGTTTACTTTTAAGGTAACAGACCTTCCGTTTTTCACACGAGATCCTGGTGCAGGATAAATTTGCAAAACCTGAAAAGGCCTATATCGAGGATCATATTTAAAGCTGTCGACTTCGTATTCTAATCCAGAATCATCCAGAATTTTCACGGCATCGTGTACAGATTTATTGACTACATTAGGAACCTGCAATTCATCTCCATGATGTGTATGAATCTCAAGCCAACGGAATGTAAGGTAAACTAAACCTACAAAAACCCCGGCTGCAAGAATTAAATTCAGGAGAACCCTCCAATTGAAAAATGATTTGAGCATGCTTATAAACTCTTATTTGTAATGGCAAATATAATTAATAATTTTAGAATAGAATTTATTTAAGATTTTTTGGTTAACACTTAAATTTTTCAAAAATAAGCTATACCATTACCTAAAATCATTAAATTTGCCTTACTTGAAAGATGCATTTAGATATGAACAAAAAAAATGTAGCCGTAGTAATGGGCGGCTATTCCGAAGAATATAAGGTTTCTCTTAAAAGCGGACAGCTGATTTTTGACTCTTTAGACAGAGACCTTTATGAAGTATATAAAATCGTAATCCTGAAAGACGAATGGTATTTTTTGGATGAAAATGAAAATAAATATGAAATCAATAAAGAAAATTTCTCAGTAAAAAAATCTGATGAATCTATTCTGAAATTTGATGTTTGCTTCAATACCATCCACGGAACACCTGGCGAAAATGGAATTTTGCAAGCTTACTGGGACGCAATCGGGCAAAAATATACAGGTTGTGATTTTTATCAAAGTGCGTTAACATTCAATAAAAAAGATACTTTAGCTGTTCTTTCTAAATACGGAATACCTTCTGCTAAAAGCATTTATTTAAGAAAAGGAGAAGCGATCAATGTAGATGAAATTATTGAAAATCTAAAACTCCCTTTATTTGTAAAACCCAACCAATCTGGATCTTCTTTAGGAATTTCTAAAGTGAAAGAAAAATCTGAACTGATTGCTGCTACTGAATTCGCTTTTAAAGAAGATGATGAAATTTTAATTGAAAGTTTCCTAGACGGCATGGAGGTTTCTGTGGGTGTAATAGATTTCAAAGGAGAAACCATTGTTTTGGGTATAACAGAAATTGTTCCTCAAAATGAATTTTTTGATTACGAAGCCAAGTACGAGGGTGCTTCAGAAGAAATTACTCCTGCAAGAATAGACGATGAAACAAGAATTAAAGTAGAAGAAATCTCCAAAAAAGCCTATAATTCTTTGGGAATGAGTGGTTTTTCTAGAAGTGAATTTATCTTGATGAACGGAGTTCCTTATATGCTGGAAATGAATACCAACCCAGGTTTCTCTCCTGCAAGCATACTTCCTCAACAAGCAAAAATCTACGGAATTTCTATAAAAGATCTTTGTGGAAATGAAGTTGAGAAAGCTCTGAATAAGCAGAAATAGGAAGGCTTCTCATATTGCTTTTACTACTTGTAAAATAAAAATAATCAGCTATGAATGCCCGAATTTGATTTTTAAATAGTGCTTTAATGAAAATTTTAAACGATTTTAAATCTAAATATTCGAGGATTTATGCTGAAAAATAGAATCCGTCTGAAAAACGGACAGGTATATAAATTATCATTTTAAAAATAATTAGTTAGGGTTTTTGAGCTGCTCTTAAACCCAAAACCCAAACCCAAAACCTTTCACGCATGAAAATTGCTGTTTTCCCAGGGTCTTTTGATCCTATTACGCTAGGACATTACGACATTATAGAAAGAGCTGCCGCACTTTTCGACAAAGTAATCATTGCTATTGGTCAAAATTCTCAGAAGAAATATATGTTTCCTATTGATAAAAGAATGGAATTCATACAAAATTCTGTTGCCGAATTTCCCAACGTAGAAGTAGATTATTTTGAAGGCTTAACTGTTGATTATTGCTTCGCAAAAAATGCCCAGTTCATCCTAAGAGGCCTTAGAAATCCTGCCGATTTTGAATTTGAAAAAGCTATTGCTCATACCAATAGAACTTTGGCCCATAAAAAACTTGAAACCGTTTTTCTGTTAACCTCATCTGGAAAATCTTTCATCAGCAGCAGCATTGTAAGAGAAATCATCAACCATCGAGGCGAGTACGAACTCTTGGTTCCCGAAGCGGTAAGAGTTGAAAAATAACCGATAAATGATTGTTGATAATTTGTTCATTCCTGAATTTCTTATCAATACCACATTACAAATCATCATTTACAATCAATGCACGAGCAATTCAATTTTCTAATAGAAATCCTTGGGACAATCTCTTTTTCAATGTCGGGAAGTTTTGCTGCGATGCAAAAACGGCTTGATCCGTTTGGAGTTTTGATTATTGCCTTTGTAACCTCTGTTGGAGGCGGAACAATACGGGATTTATTGTTAGACATTCCTGTTTTTTGGATGCACGATCTTTTAATGTGTGGATTAATTTTGGCGACAAGTATTTTTTCTATGGTTTTTAAATCTATCGAGAAAAACTTTAAAGTTACCCTATTTATCTTTGACAGTTTCGGGTTGGGACTGTTTACAATTATCGGTGTTCAAAAGGGTTTAAATGCAGATATCCATCCTTTGATTTGCATCGGATTGGGAACAATTACAGGATGTTTCGGAGGAATTATTCGGGATATATTACTGAACAGAATCCCTTTAATTTTTAGAAAAGAAATTTACGCAAGTGCTTGTATTATTGGTGGGGCAATATTTCTGCTACTCACCACTTTCACCAATCTGTCTTATACAATTATCCAAATTTTCACTATTCTATTAATTGTTGCCATTAGAACATTGGCTGTAAAGTACCAGTGGCAAATGCCTAAATTCTACGGCTACGAAAATAATTCAGAAATGTAAAAAAATGCACCTGATTTCTCAAGTGCATTTTATTTAGCTTTTATTTTAAAACTTCCCTCTCTGTCTCATGTGAGGATTGTGAACGTGTTTTTGCATCGTTGGCATTTTCAGCTGAGCCTTCATCGTTTTAATGTGCTCCGTCATCATTCCTGCGGTATCAAGTCTTTTTGCTTCTTCCAAAAGTTTCTGCCCTTCCTGCTTTCTTCCTTTAGAAAGTGCAGCTGCAGCAAGATTAAGGGTTGCCATTGCTCTGTCGTGCTTCATATTCAAACCATAATCCAACGCTTTTTTCATATAGGGTTCTATTTTCGTTGGGTTGTCTTGGGCTAAAGTTAAACCTTGTAAATAATGAAAATACCCATATTGGTTTTTATCCAATTGCGAAGTATAGTTCGTTATTTTTCTTAGCCAAAGACCTGCTTTCTCCATATTTTGCTTTCTTAATTGCCAGAAAGCCAATAAAATATATTCGTTTTTAAAATACAGGAAAATAGGAACTGCGGAAAGAATTACCAAAACGATTCCCCAACCGATATTTCTGTTCATCATCAAATAAACTGCTGCTGCAATCATCAGCGCAGAGATAACAAATTTTATGTATTTGTTCATGTTTAAATTTTAGAAATGCAAAGATAGTAAATTCAAGATTTAAAATTTAAAATTTAAAGCCATGAATTGGCTGAAATAAGATTGGTAATGATTTTAATTTCATTGAACTTAAAAATTAATTTTAGAATCTAAGAGTCTGTTTAAAAATGATTAAAAAACAAATTTTCCAGGCATTTTTCTTTTCCCCAACCCTAAAGGGTGGAAAAATGCCTTGAAAATTTCATCAAAATTAACTCCCTTTAGGGTTGGGGAAATTAATTTTGATGAAATTTAAACGGACTCTAAGAATATCATTTTTTTATTTAATTGTCCGTTATTAATCATATTGCCAATTTTAAACAAAGATTGACAAAGTTTTTTTAAAAAAAAACTACTATCCGTTTTTAACGCTGGCAAAAAACCCACCGATTGCAATAAGATTTTAAAAATTTACCGGTGAAAGCGAAAACTTAGCAAAGAATACAAAGGGTTTTCAATGATGACAGATTGCAGACAATCAGAATTTTTTATATTCAGTTTTCAATTCTTTCATAGGTTTGAAAACTGAAGTCGTAATTATTCTTCTCATCTTTCTCATGAAAAACATCTTCTGTTAACTTCCATATTTTAGTATCGATTTTAGGGAAAAAAGTATCTGCATCCAACTGCGCTTTTACTAAAGTAACCTCTAATCTGTCTGCAATTTCTATGGTTTGCTCATAAATATTTCCTCCACCGATAATGAATATGTTATCATCGATTTTTTTAGCAAATTTCACGGCTTCTTTTATACTTCCTACAATTAAAATACCTTCCTGAAACCAATTTTTCTTTCTCGAAACAACAATATTAGTGCGGTTTGGAAGTGCTTTCCCGATACTCTCGTAGGTTTTTCTGCCCATAATAATCGGATATCCGGATGTGAGTTCTTTAAAATGTTTTAAATCTTTCGGAAGATGCCAAAGGAGCTTATTATCTACTCCAATTTCGTTTTTCTCGCCCATCGCCACCACAATTGTTGTCATTTTTAATATTTTTTACAAAAATAGCACATAATTTGTATATTTGGAAAACGCAAAAATTAAAAAAAACATACAGACTATGAAAAACAAAGGCTGCCTTAGCGCAGGAACTATCGGAATTGCACTTTTGGTAATTGTTGCAATTATTTTCTTTTGGGGAAAAAACGGGTACAATAATTTTGTTGCCAAAGAAGCAATTGTAGACAACAAATGGTCTAACGTAGAAACCGTTTATCAAAAAAGAGCTAATTTAATCCCAAATCTTGAAAGAACTGTAAAAGCTTATTCTAAATTTGAACAAGAAACTTTAACGAAAGTAATTGAAGCTAGATCTAAAGCAACGTCTATAAACATTGACCCTACTAATATGACAGAGCAGGATTTGGCAAAATTCCAGGCTGCACAAGGAGAATTATCTGGTGCTTTAAGTAGATTAATGGCGGTTGTAGAATCTTATCCTAATTTGAAAGCAGACCAACAATATATTAATTTCCAAAGCGAATATATTGCTATAGAAAACAGCATAAGATCAGAAACCGTTTACTACAACGATGCTGTGAGAGATTACAACACATCAATCAAGCAATTCCCCGGAAATATTATTGCCAACTTTACCAACTTCAAAGAAAAACCATCTTTCAAAGCAGCTGCAGGAGCAGAAAAAGCACCGGATGTATTTTCAGAATAATTAAAAAAGCGTGAGCAACTTCCTTACAGATCAACACATTGCATTACTTGTAGATGCCATACAATCCGCAGAAGATCATTCTACGGGAGAGATCAGGGTGCATATCGACTCAAATACAGAAACCAACAATGCTGAAAGAGCCTACGATGTTTTCAAAGAACTTTGCATGAATAAGACCGCAGAACTCAATGCGGTTCTTTTTCATGTTAATTTTGAACAAAAATATTTAACCATCATTGGTGATAAGGGCATTCATGAAAGAGTAAATCAATCCTATTGGGATGCTTTGCATGATGAGATTACAATAAAATTTGCTAATGGTAAATTTTTCGAAGCCCTTCGTGATGCTATTTTAAAAACAGGCTTAGAACTCAAAAAACATTTTCCGGTAACGGGAGAAAATACCAACGAAATTTCCAATGAAATTACATTTTCATAAATCAGTATTTTCATTCATCTTACTATGCTTTTACGTTTTCGTATCGGCACAATACAGTATTCCGGAAAAGCCAAAACTACTTTATCCCGTTTATGATGAAGTAAATCTTTTGTCTAAAAAAGAAACTGACGAGTTAAACAAAAAACTGATTGCATTTTCTGACTCTACCTCTACAGAAATTGAAGTGATCATTATTCCTTCAACAAAAGGCGAAGACATTAATTTTGTCGCTACGATGATTGGAGAAAAATGGGGAATCGGGCAAAAAGGAGTCGATAACGGCGTTGTATTTCTTATTGCTACTGAAGATAGAAAATTGGCTATTCAGCAGGGAAGATCTGTGGAACAGTATCTTCCAGCATCCGTTTCAAAACAAATTATTGATTACATCGTAACGCCACATTTCCGTGAAGGAAATTGGTACGAAGGCATCAACCGCGGAACGGCAGCCATTATGGAAGCAGTTCAGGGTAAATTTAAACCCATTGAAAAGAAAGAAAAAGACGTTGATTTTGGAAAACTAATTCTAATTGCATTTATAATTATCGTAATTCTCATCATTATTTTCAAAAACCGTGGTGGTGGCGGGAATGACGATGACGACGATGTTATTATCACAAGACGGGGCAGAAGAAACTATCCCGGAGGCTTTTTCCCATTCCCTTTCCCTGGCAGTTTTGGCGGCGGTGGTTTCGGTGGTGGAAGTTCAGGCGGTGGCGGTTTTGGAGGCTTCGGCGGTGGCGGAAGTTTCGGAGGCGGTGGTGCTTCGGGAGGGTGGTAATTTTAAAATATTCTTAAAATCATTACTTATCATTTCTCTATTTTCAATAGTTTCCTGTCAGACACAAAAAACTAGTTTTAACCCTAAAAAAATTACTAAACTTGAGGAAGCTGGTTATAAAGTAATATTTAATAAGCAAGCTAGTGATTTCAAGAATTTTTGATTGATTTATACAATATTACTTCTGTAACTCAAGACAAGAAGATCAAAACAATTCAGGTAAATTCAAATTACTCATCACAGATTATTAATGGTGCTTAAATGTTGGCAATTCTGAAGGAAAAGTTTAATATTTCTTATCTTGAATTATTTGTTATTGATGGAGAAGTTTATGATAGCAAAATGGGTAATTTATTTTTTGATTTAAATCCCATGAGCGAAGCTCTCACCATGAAAAAAGAAAAATTACAACTAGGTATTCCCAAATAAAGATTAGAGAGGCAATATGGTTGTATTTACCACAAAAAAAATAGTGTTTTAAAAAAACTCTTCCATTAAAATTTCATTAAAACCTCCCACAGCCAAAAATATTTCAGCAAATTTTCATTATATTTACTGAAAACGGGTTTATGAAGAAAACACTGGTGGTTTTTGCCCATCCTTATCTGGAACATTCTACCTCTAATGTAGAACTGATTAATTTCTACGTTCGTCATCAGCATTTTACACTTCGTGATTTGTACGAAGAATATCCTGATTTTCATATTGCCGCTTTCAGAGAAAGGAAAAGATTGCAGCAATATGACCGTTTTATATTTCAGTTTCCGATTATCTGGTTTGGAATTCCGCCTTTACTAAAATTGTGGATTGATGAAGTTTTCGACCGAAATTGGGTAAAAGAAGGCGAAAATAACCCCCTCAAAAACAAAGAAGTTTACATCGTTGTAACAACCGGAGGAAAAGAACGATCTTTCACCAAAGACGGCTCTTATAAATACACCATCGAAGAAATCATTAGCGGATTGATTGTTTCTCTGAATGTTTTCGGAGCAAATATCAAAGACATCACAATTGTTTACGAAGCTAATAAACTGTCAAAAAAAGAAATTATTCTTCAAAAAAAGAAATTTGTAGAAATCCTAAATCAATAATATGGAATCAACTTTAGCCATGAACACCCTGATTTTTTTGGGCGTTGCCATTATTATGGTTCCGCTCGCAAGAAAATTGGGATTAAGCTCAGTGATTGGCTATATTTTAGGGGGTATCATCATTGGCCCTTACGTCTTAAAACTTACAGGAAACGATGTTAACGACATTATGCACGCCAGTGAATTCGGAGTGATCATGCTGCTTTTTTTGGTTGGATTAGAATTAGAACCCCGAAAATTTTGGGAAATGCGGAAGAAAATCGTCGGACTAGGATTAACGCAGATGGTTCTTACTGTATTAATTTTATTTATCC
Source organism: Chryseobacterium piscicola (assembly GCF_900156685.1). Taxonomy (GTDB): domain Bacteria; phylum Bacteroidota; class Bacteroidia; order Flavobacteriales; family Weeksellaceae; genus Chryseobacterium; species Chryseobacterium piscicola. The sequence continues at coordinate 31,619 of NZ_FTOJ01000012.1, read as the reverse complement.
TCTTCACTTTAGCTGGCTGGAATACGAACAAAGCCATTGCTGTAGCCATGTGTTTTGCACTATCCTCAACTGCAATCGTTTTACAGACTTTACAAGAAAAAAACAACCTGAAAACCTTAGCCGGAGAAGCATCATTTTCTACGCTTTTATTTCAGGATATTGCCGTTATTCCGATTTTGGCCATTTTGCCTGTTCTGGCTCATTCAAAAGTAAAACACAGTGATAATGAAGTTCAGATTTTAATTCAAAAACTTCCCGATTGGCTGCAGGCGGGAACCGTAATTTTTGGTGTTGTAGCATTAATTTTATTAGGAAGATATGTTTTCGTACCCTTCTTGCGTTATGTTTCAAAAGCAGGAATGAACGAATTACTCACTGCAACTTCGCTATTTCTCGTTATTGGAGTTTCAGAATTAATGGTTGCCATTGGCTTGTCTCCTGCATTAGGAGCGTTTTTGGCTGGCGTAATGTTGGCAAACAGTGAATTCCGTCATGAATTGGAAGCACACATTGATCCTTTTAAAGGACTTTTACTTGCCGTATTTTTCGTAAGCGTGGGCTCTACTATGAATTTCAACGTTATTGCTGCTGATCCTGTTTTTATTTTCAGTACCGTTTTTATAGTTTTAGCCGTTAAATTTTTTGTTCTTTTTGCTATCGGAAAATTCTTTAAAATTGATACTCCTCAAAGTTTCTTTTATGCCTTTGCACTTTCTCAGGTCGGAGAATTTGCTTTTGTTTTAATCAATTACGCTTCCGATCTATATCTCTTCAGTGCAGAAATGAATGCTCAAATGATTGCCGTGACAGCGATTACAATGTGTATCACTCCGATTCTTTTAATTATTAATGATAAAATAATCACTCCAAAATTCATCAAGGAAATTCCAGAGACCAAATCAGATTTCAATATATTAGACATTGATATTTCCCAGAAAAAAATAATCATTGTAGGTTTCGGGCATTTCGGAAGTACCGTGGGACGACTTCTGAAAGCTAATAAAATCTCAGCAACTGTTCTCGACAGAGATTCTGACCGTGTGAAACTATTGAGAAGCTATGGTTTTAAAGTATACTATGGTGATGCTAAAAGACTTCCCATACTAAGAGCTGCGGGAATTGAAGATGCTGAGGTTTTAGTACTCTGTCTTGATGATCCAGATGATAATAGATTTGTTGCGGATTTGGTTCGTGAACAATATCCAGATGTGAAAATATTTGTTCGTGCAAAAAACAGAATTGATGCTTATGCTTATCTTGACAACGGAATCGACAATATTTACCGTGAAACTTTAGGAACTGCTGTAGATATGGCCGTAGACGTTCTTCAAGAAACCGGAATGCGAAAATACGCAGCCCGTCGTCTCGGGCAAAGGTTTATGGCCATAGACAAAGCGTCCATACGTAAATTAGCGAAATCAAAGGATGATGAAGACATTCGTCTTTTCACTACAAAAGAAATCCTCCAGCGGGAGGAGGATTTATTGGCTTACGATAATTTAAACTTTGAAAATAAAGATTGGGAGACCTCTTCAACAGATGAAGAAGAAGAAAATGCAGTATAGTTTACTGTAAATTTACACTTCCACCACTGCTTTCTTCTTTGTTTACAGTCGTCACATTTCCTTTTTTAATTCCTTTAATACTTCCACCAGAAGATGCACTGCCTTCAAATTTTGAAGTAACTCCTATTTCTATATTTGCACCACTAGATGCTTCAGCTTTTACATTTTCTGCAACAACATCATTTGCCGAAATACTGCTTCCCGACGATGAAGTTAAATCAGCATTTTTACTTTTTCCTGAAATAGTAACTTCTCCAGCTGAAGAAGCTTCAATATCCAGATTAACTGCCCAGATATTTCCTTTAAAAGATCCACTGCTTCCTGCATCAATCCCCATATCATTTGCTTCCATTTTTCCTGAAATATGTCCCGAACTTGATATCTCTATATCTGTCTTATCTTGTGTAAACTTATCTCTTACCACGATAATTGCAGCAGAATTAGCCTCCAATCTAGAGAAATCTTTGGTATAAATTTTCGCTTTCACATTATTTGTATTCATTACCCGAAAACCTGTTTTATAATGAATATGAAGTTCGCCACCGTTATTATCTACTAAAACCTCATCAATAATATTGGCAGGTGCAGAAATCACAACTCTTTCCACATCAGACTTAATAACATCAGCTTCTATCGCCTGAGAAACTTCAATTTCATCAAAATCTCCTTTAAACTCCTTCTGCTTCAGAGGTCCGTGATCTTTATTTGTAACATCCGGAAGCCAGGTTGACTCTCCGTTTCTGTTCTCACTTTTTTGGCAAGACGATATCGTAATAATTCCGGATAAAAGTAAAATTGATGGGTATTTCATATATAAATTTTTTAGTATTTTTTTTGTACACAGCCACTCACGTCATCGTCATCCTTGTTTGGATTCAAAAATTATAGCGATTTCATGTTTTGATGTTTACAAGTTTAGTTTTTAATATCTTTATATTTTAATAACAACTAAATTATGAAATCTATTACAACTGGCAAGAAAATCGAATTTTAAAATCAAAAAATAGTTTGTATTATCTTTAAAGCAATAAATATCTATCCCTACAATCACCTTGTCACACTATTTAAAATTCAACAATCGATGAAGACAAGTGGTAACATTATCTGTCCCAACAATGCGGGAAAAACAATAAAAAAAATAAATTCTATATATGAAAAACATTTCATCAGCATTATTAATTTCTGCCCTGGCATTCAATTATTCTTGTACCACAATGAAAACAAACGACGTAAAACAGGAAACTATAGTTCCTGACGCTGCACTTTCTTCCAACCCATTGATGAAGAAAAGCAAACTTCAATATGAAGCTCCGGAATTTGATAAAATTAAAAACGAACATTTCAAACCCGCTTTTGAATTTGGTTTAAAACAACACGACGCCGAAATTCTGAAAATTGCCAACAATTCTGAAACTGCAACTTTTGAAAATACCATCGTGGCTTTAGAAAAAAGTGGCGAAGTTTTAAAAAGAGCCGTAACTGTTTTTTCTAATTTAACGAGTGCGAATACAAACCCCACTCTACAGGCTTTAGACGAAGAATTTGCCCCGATTTTCGCAGCACATTCTGATAAAATGTACCTAAATGAAAATTTGTACAAAAGAATAAAATCTATTTCGGATAAAGACTTAGACCCTGAAAGCACAAAACTTTTACAGTTTTACAAACAAAACTTTGAAATCGCAGGAGCCAATCTTTCTGCGGCTGATAAAGAGAAATTGAAACAAGTGAATCAAGAAATGGCTTCTCTTTCAACCCAATATTCAAATAAATTATTGGAAGCGAGAAAAGAAGGAGGAATTATCATAGATAATGTAAAAGAATTAGACGGACTTTCGGCGGACGAAATTGCCGCCGCCGCCGCTGATGCAAAAACTGCAGGGAAAGACGGAAAATATCTTTTAGCCCTTCAAAACACGACGCAACAACCTGTTTTACAAAACCTAACCAACCGCGCTACCCGTGAAAAAGTTTTCAAAGCTTCGTGGATGAGAGCAGAAAAAGGTGGAAACAGCGATACGAGAGAAACCATCGAAAAGTTGGCAAAACTAAGACTCAAAAAAGCCCAAATTTTAGGCAAAAAAAGCTTTGCAGAATGGAAACTACAGGATCAAATGGCAAAAACTCCTGATGCAGCTGTAAAATTGATGAATCAATTGGCAACTCCCGCTGTAGAAACCGCAAAACGTGAAGCAAAAGATATTCAAGATTTAATAGATCAGCAAAAAGGTGGTTTCAAACTAGAACCTTGGGACTGGAATTTCTATGCTGAACAAGTGAGAAAAGCAAAATTCGATTTAGATGAAAACGAAATTAAGCCATATTTTGAAATTACAACCGTTTTGGAAAAAGGCGTTTTCTTTGCCGCCGAAAAATTCTACGGATTGACATTTAAAAAAAGAACCGACCTTCCGGTGTATCATCCTGATGTTGTGACATATGAAGTCTTTGACCATGACGGAAAATCTTTAGCCATTTATTATCTTGATTTTTACACCAGAGATTCTAAAAATGGAGGTGCATGGATGAGTAATTTTGTTGAGCAATCTTATTTATTGGGAACAAAACCCGTGATTGTGAATTGCTACAATTACCAAAAACCTGCGCCAGGAAAACCCTCATTAATCAGCTATGATGATGTAACCACTATTTTCCATGAGTTTGGTCATTCTATCCACGGAATATTTGCCAATCAGAAATACCCATCTCTTTCAGGAACCAATGTTCCGAGAGATTTTGTGGAATTTCCTTCGCAGATTAACGAACATTGGGCTTTAGATCCTGTAGTTTTAAAAAATTATGCTCTTCATTATGAAACGAAAAAGCCAATTCCGCAAGCGTTGGTTGATAAAATTAAAAAAGCAGCCACTTTCAATCAGGGTTATATGACGACTGAATTGGTTTCTGCAGCTGCTGTGGATATGGATTGGCATTCTGTAACAAGCGAAAATCAATTGCTTCCTGTTTTAGATTTCGAAAAACAGTCTTTAAATAACCACGGATTTACTTTATCAACCGTTCCGCCAAGATACCATACTCCTTACTTTGCACACATTTGGGGTGGCGGTTATTCGGCAGGATATTACGCTTATTTATGGTCTGAAACTTTAGACAGTGATGCATGGGAATGGATTGAAAAAAATGGAGGATTAACAAGAGAAAACGGTGACCGTTTCAGAAAATATATTCTTTCTGTAGGAAATTCTGTTGATCTCAATCAGGCGTTCAGAGATTTCACAGGACACGATCCAGATATCAAACCGTTGTTGAGAAACAGAGGATTTATTAAATAAATTTTTAAGAAAGCATTCATTCGTTTGGATGCTTTTTTTATTAATACAACTGGCTCGAATTGGTTTTATGCAGATTTTGCTGACCGAGCAGATATTTCAATTAGAATCTGTGCAATCTGTGGGAAATTTTTCAAACACAAATGGCACAAATCATTTCGCTACTGACACAAATTTAAATCTGCTTCATTGCAAAATCAGTGTGAAATAAATTTTGACTAAAGCCAATGGAATTAATTTAAATTGTAAACAGAATAAAGCCCGTCACTATTGAATCATGCCTTTTGTAATTCGTGAAAAAATAATCGTGTACATTTGTATTTCAAAAAAATCAAAAGAAATGAACTGCCCTTGTTGCTCCGGAAAAACTTATGAAGAATGCTGCAAACCTTTTCACAAAGGAGAAAAACACGCTCCCACTGCAGAGGCTTTGATGCGTTCTAGATTTTCGGCATTTGCCATTTCGAACGGAAAATATTTAATGGAAACCACATCGCCAAGCAAAAGACAATTTCACAATACAAAAGATTTGCAGCAGTGGGGAGAAATAAATGAATGGACAAATTTGGAAATTGTAAACAAACCCTCCCTCAGCAAAGTAGAGTTTAAGGCATTCTACACCGATGAGGACGGCCAAAAACAAGTTCACCACGAATTATCAAAATTTAAAATGATTCAAAACCGCTGGTATTATGTTTCAGGAGAATTTTTAGAATGAAATATAGATTTTTTTCCAGTCCTAAAGTAAAGAAAATTTCTTCAAAATTAATTAATATCACACTCTTTTGACCTGGAGAAATGAATTTTGATCAATTTTAATCCTACTCTATTATCAAAAAAAATATCCAACATTTCTGATGGATATTCTTATTTTTTTTGAAAAACTCTTAGTGAGCCTCGTTTCCGTCAATACCGTGAGCATGACCGTGAGACAATTCTTCTTCTGTTGCAGGACGCGTATTTAAGATCTCAACTTGGAAATCTAAAACTTTCCCCGCCATTGGATGATTAAGGTCTGCAATTACAGCTTCCGGAGTTACTTCTACTACAAAAGCCTGGAAATTATTTCCTTCATTATCCGTAAGAGGCAAAATAGCTCCCACTGGAGGAATTCCTGCGTCACCAAACATATCGATTGGCAATTGTGCAATCGCATCTTCTTGTTTTTCACCGTAAGCTTCCTCAGCCTGAATTACAAAAGCTGCGGTATCACCAGCTGTTAATCCGTGGATGTTTTGTTCAAATTTAGGAATCATCATTCCTACACCATATAAAAATGTAAGCGGATTTTCTGCTGTCGTTTCTTCTACAAGGATTTTACTTCCATCCTCTTCGATAGTGTGAAGAATGTACTTTACAGCTACCACATGATTGTTATCAATAGTCATATTTCTTTTTTTGCGTGAATTTTTTTCACGATTAAACGGCACAAATATACTGTTTTTGAAAGAATTGATTCATTAAATATCTGTAAAGAATCATCTTCAACATACTAGTTTCTGTTTTTTGATTCTTGCTTTTTTTTCTGTCTCAAAACATACAGATACAGACTTTCCACTTTCGCTCTTGCCCAATCTGTCTTTCGTAAAAACTTCAATGACGAATTGATGCTAGGATTATCTGTAAAACATTTGATGTTGATTTGTTTTCCCAATTCTTCAAAACCCTGATAATATTCTACCAATTCCTCAAGAATGGCATCGAGACGTTTTCCGTGTAAAGGATCTTTTGATTGTTGCTCCATAATTTTGTAAAGTTAATTATTTCATCTCTAAACCTCATAGGTTTTCAAAACCTATGAGGTTTCATGCTTCAAACTTGCCTGTAAAAATGCGAGATATGCAGTTCTTAAACCTAACGGGTTTTAGAAACCCATTAGGTTTGATGTTTCAAAATTGCTTTTGGTCACAAACAGCATTGAAGCAAATCAACTGCAACCGCATTTTATTACAAACAGGCTTGTTTTAAACAAAATGCAGACTCCGGAGGTTACAAACAGGGATGTTTTAATCCAACGGAGATCTCTGGAAGTGAAAAACACTGACGTTTGAAACCAACGGAGTACTTCTGAAATTATAAATAGGTATGTTTTATAGAAAAGAGAAATTTTTATTTTTTTATGCCGACAAATTTGAAAAAACAGTAGATTAAATGATTGTGTTCAGCGAAAATTAGAATTAAAAATCTAATAAGTTCAAATACAGAATAGAACATCTAAATTAGTTTCAAATTAATGTTTTCTCTCAAGAATAGATTAATTTAGCTAAACCGATTTCAAAGTTGAATGAACATACAATAAATTGAGATGAGTAGAAATACAGACGCCAATAAGAAAACATACAATAAAATTATCGCCAATAAGAAGCGAAAAATTCAGGAAGCTGAGCTGAAAAGAAAGAACCGTTTGAAGGAAATGCGTGAAAACACGAAAGCCAAATTAGCCACAGAAAAGGAACAAGAAGACGAAATAAAATGAAAATCCTCCACACCGCCGATTGGCATTTGGGCAAACGCCTTGACCGTTTTTCACGCATGGAAGAACAGGTTTTGGTGATGAACGAAATCGTTGACATCGCAGACCGTGAAAACGTAGATCTGGTTTTGATTGCCGGAGATTTGTACGATAATTTTAATCCGAGTGTAGAAGCGACAGAACTTTTTTATAAGACTTTAAAACGTTTATCATTAAATGGAAAACGTCCTGTGGTCGCCATTTCGGGAAATCACGATGCACCAAGTTTGATTGATGCGCCAGATCCGTTGGCAAGAGAATGCGGTATAATTTTAATCGGTCATCCGAAAGCTCACATTGCACCTTTTGAACTTGAACATTTTAAAATTTCAAAATCTGCCGCTGGTTTTATTGAACTGGAATTTAAAAATAAGAACTTCCCTGTTAGAATTTTGCACACGCCTTATGCGAATGAAGTCCGTCTGAAAGAATATTTGGGAGAAAATAAGGATGAGGAGCTCAACCAAGTTTTGAGAGAAAACTGGAAGCAAATTGCCGATAAATTCTGCGATGAAAATGGAATCAATCTGTTGATGGCGCATTTGTATATGAACAAAAAAGGCGCGCCAATGGTGGAGGAACCGGAAGGCGAAAAACCAATTAAGATTGGAAATGCAGACCTGATCTGGTCGGATATTATTCCGCATCAGATTCAATATACAGCTTTGGGGCATCTGCATGGTTTTCAGAACATCGGAACGGCTGAAAAACCTGTTGTTTATTCGTCTTCGCCTTTGTGCTACAGCTTTAGCGAGGCTGGGCAAACGAAATATGTTTCCATCATAGAAGCAGAACCCAACAAAGCCATTTCGTATGATAAAATTGCTTTGGAAAACGGGAAACCTTTGGTTAGAAAAACCTTTGATTCGGTAGAAAAAACCATTGAATGGCTTCAGGAAAATCCGGACACACTGGTTGAACTCACTTTGGAAAGCGAAACTTTTTTAAAAGCCGAAGAAAGAAAATTAATCTATCAGTCTCATGGCGGCATTGTACACTTGATTCCGAAAGTAAAAAATCAGAATTTTAACGAAAAACAATTGAGTGAAATCAACCTCAATCAGGATATTCAAGCGTTGTTTAAAGATTATTTTAAATCTAAAAATAACGGACAAGAACCGAATGAAGATTTAATAAAAATTTTTACTGAATTACTTTAGGAAAACTTCAATCTATCTAACCAAAAAACATCATCTGTTAACTATCAACCATACCCAATGATTCCAATTCAACTCACATTAGAAGGTCTTTATTCTTATCAGGAACGCCAGAAAATCGATTTTGAAAACCTGACGGAAGCCGGTTTGTTCGGTATTTTCGGGTCTGTAGGTTCTGGGAAATCTTCTATCCTGGAAGCGATTTCTTTTGCGCTCTACGGCGAAACTGAGCGTCTGAATTCAAGAGATAAGCGCGCCTATAATATGATGAATTTAAAATCAAATAAATCTTTGATTGAATTTGATTTTATTAATTATGAAAATAAAAAATTTCGAGCAAAAAGAGAATTCAAAAGGAATTCAAAGAATTTTGAAGATGTGAAAACGCCAGAAGTTAGTTTCTATGAATGGAAAAATGAAACCTGGATTCCGTTAGAGCATTCTAAAGCTGAGAAAATTATTGGGTTGAGTTATGCCAATTTTAAGAGGACGATCATCATTCCGCAAGGTCAGTTTAAAGAGTTTCTTGAACTGGGAGCCACCGAGCGTACGAATATGATGAAGGAGATTTTCAGTCTTCATCGGTTTGATTTGCAAAATAATGTGTCTGTTTTAAATACTAAAAACAAATCTGAGCTCGATCAGCTGGATGGTCAGCTGAAAGGTTTTGAAGAAGTAAATGAAGAGCAGATTTTGTTTGAAAAAGAAAATTTAAAAACCGAACAGCAAAAATTTGAGGAAATAAAAATTCAGTTTAAAAATATTGAAGAAAAATACCAACAACTAAAAAATTTAAAGACCGATTTCGAATCGCTAAAACAGAAAAAATTTGATTTTGAAAAACTCCGTTTGCAGAAAGCGGAAGTAGATGAATTAGAAATAAAAACGGAACTTTTTGATAAAGTTTTCAGAATTTTCACACCGATTATTGCGGAGAAAAATAAACTGCAGAAAGAAATTTCAGAGCAATTGAAAAACAAAGACAATCAGTTTAAAATTCTACAAGAAACCGCTACCAGATTTGAAGATATTAAAAATAAATTAGCTGTCATTTTACCGAAATTTGAAGCTTTAGAGCAATCTAAAATTCAGGCAAATGATTTAGGTTTGATTCTGAAAATGCTTGAGTTTTCAAGTGATATTAAAACTTTAAAAGATCGAACTGATAAAGGTTCGGATAAAGTATTAGAAGTTGAAGCTGTGCATCTTTTAATTCAGAAAAAAATAAGTGAACTCACCGAAAGTGCTGAAGCTTTAAAACCTAAAAAAATAGATTCAAATACTTTAATTCATGTTGGAAATTGGTTTTTGGAGCAGAAAAACTTAGCGGAATCAGCAAAAAATCAAACCGGGAAGATTGAAGAAGCTCAGATAAAAATTGAGAAACTAAATGCTGAACTCATTTCTTTTTCTGTAAATACTGAAACCTACAAAGAAGATTTTAAACTGAAATCTGAAGCTTTAGAAACTGAAATGAAAAAACTTTCTGAGGGAAGAAATCAGCTTGAAGTTCAGCAGAAGTTGGCTCATTTTGCGGGAGAATTGCACGACGGAGAATCTTGCCCGCTTTGTGGCGCGCTGGAACATCCGAATATTGTGGAATTTGATGATGTGAATGCTGAAGTAAATGTTATTAAAAAACAGATTGAGCAAATTGAAATTCAAAAAGGTTTACACCTGAAACAAGTTTCTGAAATTGAAAAGATTTTAGACCGAAAAAAGATTTTTGAAGAACAGGAAAAAGCTGAGCAGGAAAATTTAAATCAAATTAAAATCATTACTGATAATCATAGAAAAAACTTTGTTTGGAAAGATTTTAATGCAGAAAATGAAGCGGAATTTGAACAAAAACGTCAGCAGTCTTTTGAAATTGAAAAGCAAATTGAAGAACAGAGTAGACAAATTTCCGAACAACAAAAATTATTGGAAAAAGAGCGTGGAAATTTAGAAAAATACAAGAAAGCTTTAGAAGAATTTAAACTTAAAGAAAGAGAAGTTGAAACTCAAATTAAAACTAGCGAATCCAATCTGAAAATTTTACAATGGCTAGATTATCAGGGAAAAGAAATTGCAGAGATTGAAGATGTTTATAAGAAACTTGCACAATCTAATCTTGAAACTGAGCAAAACTATCAGCAGCTCATAAAAGATGAAAAAGAAATTTCACCAAAATTAGCCGAGCAAAAAACAATCGTTAATCAATTAGAAACCCGAATTTCAGAATTGGAAAAAGAAGTTTCAGAGAATGAAGATTATTTAACGGAATCCTTAGTTGAAAATAATTTCATCGATGTCAATGCAGTTCAAAATATTCTGTTGCAGGAAATTAATGTGCAACAAATGAGAAATACAATTCAAAATTTCAGAATACAATTTGAAACTTTGAGGAATGTAATTTCTGAATTGGAAATTAAGCTAAAAGATTTTTCTTTTGATGAAGAACAGTTTGCTGTAGCAGAAAATCAGTTTAAAACAATTGAAAATGATTTGAAAATCGCCAACGATTCTGTGGTGAAAATAAGCTCAGAGATTGAAAGGCTTGAGAAAGAATTTAAGAAAAAAGAAAATCTTTTGCTAGATTTGGCGAAAGCTCAAAAGCGTCGTGAGAATCTTGCGATAATGCAAAATCTCTTTAATGGAGCGGGTTTTGTACGGTATATTTCGTCTATTTACCTAAGACAATTATGCGACCACGCCAACGTTCGCTTTCACCGAATGACGAGAAATCAACTAAGTTTACAGTTGAACGAAAACAATGATTTTGAAATCATTGATTACCTGAATGAAGGGAGAAGCAGAAGTGTAAAAACTTTGTCTGGCGGACAGGCATTTCAGGTTTCTTTGAGTCTTGCGTTGGCTTTGGCAGAGAGTGTACAAACCAATGCGCAATCGGAGAAAAATTTCTTTTTCATCGATGAAGGTTTCGGAACTCAGGATGTAGAATCGGTGAATATTGTTTTTGAAACACTAATGAATCTGCAGAAAGAAAACAGAATTGTGGGAATTATTTCTCATGTGGAAGAACTGAAAGAGAAAATCCCTGTTTCGCTGCATATCACAAAGGATGAGGAACGGGGAAGTTTGATTGAGATTGTTTAACTAAAAAGCCCTTCTTGTATTTGAAATACAGAAAGGGCCAATGTTATTGTAATTAATACTATTTCACTTTGGGAGCTACTTTTTCGCCAAACAACGCTATAGATTTCATCATTATATCGTGAGCAGGATCTCCGACATCCATGTGTCCGATAAATCTTGTAATCCCGAAAATTTCTTTCATATAGTTTATTTTATCTGTAACATGATCTGCATTCCCAATAAATAAAGCACCTTCTCTGGCTTTTCCACCATCGTACTGCATTTTTGTGTACGGTGCCCAACCTCGGGACTTTCCTATTCTGTCCATCTGAGATTTGTAGGTATGAAAATATCCTTCAATCACATTTTCATCTTCACTCACAAAGGTATGAGAATGAATCGCAATCTGCATTTTAGATTCGTCATGACCTGCTTTTAGATACTCTTGTTTGTAAAAATCAATTAAATTTTTAAACTGAACCGGCATTCCGCCAATGATTGCAACTACCAAAGGCATTCCCAGTTGCGCTGCACTTAAAACAGATTGCGGAGTTCCACCAACCGCTCTCCAGATGGGAAGCTTACCCTTGTTTTTCGCTCTCGGATATACCGTTTGATTTTGCATCGGAGCACGAAGTTTTCCTGACCAAGAAACGTTTTCTTCAGAATTTATTTTTAATAATAATTCTAATTTTTCGTCAAATAATTCTTCATAATCATTTAAAGAATATCCGTACAAAGGAAAAGATTCTATAAAACTTCCACGACCTACATATATTTCTGCCCTTCCGTCTGAGATTAAATCTAAAGTTGAAAAATCTTCATATACTTTTACGGGTTCGGATGAACTTAGAACTGTTACACCACTCGCTAATTTTATATTTTTTGTGATGCTTGCCGCAGCAGCCAAAACCATTTCAGGTGAAGAAACGGCGTAATCTGCACGGTGATGTTCTCCCATTGCAAAAACATCAATTCCCACCTCATCCATTAGCTTTACTTGTTCAAGTATTTCTCTTATTTTGATTCCCGCATCTCTATATTTTCCGGTGGCTTGGTCAAAAGCCAAGTCGCCAAACATTCCTATTCCTAATTCCATATTGTTGATATTTATGGGACAAAATTAGTTTAACGAACGATTACAAACGTTGATGTTTGGTAAGAACGATTAACTATGAACATTTCACACATCACACGATTCAATATCTATACTAGTATTGAAATAAAAATTCCAGCCTATTCAGACTGGAATTACTATATAATGAGAGTTGTTCGCAAAAAGCCATTTGCTAGCATCAATTTTATTTCTTTAAATTCTGATCAAAATAATCAGTCACTTTCTGCATTAGATGCACTCTGTCTTTTCCGCCAACATTGTGTGGATGACCCGGATACACGAAGTAATCTACTTGCACCCCGTTATCAACCGAAGATTTGATGAATTTCATAGAATGTTGCCAAACCACTACATCATCTTGCGCACCGTGAATCATCAAAAGTTTTCCTTTAAGATTCTGAACTTTATCTAAAAGATTTGAAGCTGCATAACCTTGAGGATTTTCTTGAGGAGAATCCATATATCTTTCGCCGTACATGATTTCGTACATGCTCCAATCTATTACAGGGCCACCTGCAACACCTACTTTGAAAACATCAGGTTGACGAAGCATAAAGCTTGTCGTCATAAAACCCCCAAAGCTCCATCCGTGAATCCCTAATCTATCAGAATCTACATACGGAAGAGATTTCAGATATTTTACACCCTGCAACTGGTCGTTCATTTCAGTTGTTCCAAGATTTCTAAAAACCGCTTGTTCAAATTTCATCCCCCGGTTTGAAGAACCTCTTCCATCCATTGTGAAAATAATATAGCCGTTTTGAGCCATATATTCGTACCAAAGATTTCCTGAAGCCGGAAAAGTATTATTGATGAGCTGTAAATGTGGCCCATTATAAAGATAAACAATTGTAGGGTATTTTTTGGCGGCATCAAAATTTGTGGGAAGTATTATTTTCCCATACAAAATCGTCCCGTCGTCTGCCTTCAGGTTGATACTTTTAATTTCAGGTCTGTCATAATTCTTCAACGGGTTTTCTGAAGTCAGTAAGTTTTGAATTTTTAGAGTTGTAGTGTTTATAGCATTTACCTTTCTTGGCGTTGTTGCGTTGGAATAAGAGTCATAAAGGTAATTTCCATCGGCACTCAGTACTCCTGCATGTGTTCCCTCTGCATCATCCAGCCTTTGTTTTTTGTATGAATTCCAATTGATTCTGTACAAGTGCCTCTCAGTTGGGCTTACTTCTGTTGAGGTATAATAAATATCTTTTTTCTTGTCATTAAACCCCAAAACTTCGGTCACAAGCCAATCTCCCTTAGTAATCTGAGCAATTAAACCTTTTTCTAAATTGTAATGAAATAGGTGGTTGTAACCTGTTCTCTGACTTTGCCAAATAAAATCTGTGTTTGAATTTGGGAAAAACAATAACGGATGCTGTGGCTCCACATATTTGCTGTCGGTTTCTTCGAATAGAGTTTTCACTAGATTTCCTGTATGCGCGTCATACTGATTCATCTTTAAATGATTCTGAGCTCTGTTTAAAACTCCCACGAAAACAAATTTAGAATCTGGGCTCCAAGTAACTGCTGTTAAATACTGATCTTTTTCGCCTTCAATTTTTAGATATGTAGTTGCTTCAGTTTTAATATTAAAGATACCCAAAGTCACTTCATGAGAAGTTTTTCCTGCCATCGGATATTTAATATTTGCATTTACAGCGGGCCTTACAGACCAGTCTATGATAGGATAATCTGCAACCATAGTTTGATCCATTCTATAGAAAGCTAAAGATTCAGAATTTGGTGCTGGGAAAATACCGGCATCAATTCCGAATTCGTTTCGGTGAACATTAGATGCTCCAAACAGAATATTCTCATTGGATTCATTGCTAACCGCAATCTTTTTGCCGTTTTTGTTGACAAATAAATTGTTATTATCTGTAAATGCAAAAGTTTGATTATCATTAAATACTTTCAGATTCTCTGCCTTTTTCGGAATATCTGCGGATTTTTTTATCCTCCATTCGCTTCCTGATTTTTCTACCCAAACCATTTTCCCATTCGAGATATAATACCCTTTGGAAGCATCCGCAAATTTTACTTGTGGAATATTTTTGAGCTTATTATCTGCCAATCCTTTATTCAATTGGTTAAGGGAAATCAGGGTATCTTGTTTTCCGGTTTTGATATCGGTAATGAGATAAGCATTTTTTACTGCGTTGATGTAAGATTTGCCGTCTGTAGACCATGAAAACTGAGAGATATTTTTGATAGCCAAATTGCTTCGCAGCCCGTTAACAGCCTCTGCCATTGTGAATTTCTGGGTTTGTGCAAAAGCAGTTCCGCCCAAAACAATCATTAATAAAGAAAATTTATGTAATTTCATTGTGTGAAAATTGAATCTGTCAAAAATAAGAAATAAATATCAGCCATTAAACAACCATTTCTTTATTAAGACTTTTACCACAAATCCTATTTTTAGTATTCTATAAAGCATATACAGTTGTAAATACCTTACCATCATTTACAAATTTAAAAAAAGACCAGAGAGTCTATTTTTTCATAATAAAAAAAATGATTTTAAAACAATTGAAATCTCTAAAATTATGTGTTTTTTTTAAATCCAATTATAGACGAATTAATAAAAAAATAAAAAAAGTACTTGTATTCAATATATTATGTGTATATTTGTAAAATAATCAGGCTTCTGATAATGCTTTTTCTGAAAATTTCGAGTTTACTCTTTTATCAGTTTTCGCTATTACGGTCGCTCATTTTTGTCATCAATATAACAGATGCAGTACCTTTTTTCAACTTGAGTAATTTCAAGATTCTAAAAAAACCTCAACATCATTTTTTTGCTTACAAATAGATTTATTACTGCATAATAAAATTAAAAATGCAGTAATGGCAACAGCCAAACAATTGATCAATTTAATACAATAATTTTTTTAATACATTACAATGCAACAAGGAACAGTAAAATTCTTTAACGATACCAAAGGATTTGGTTTTATTACACCATCAACAGGTGGTCAAGATGTTTTCGTACACTCTTCAGGTTTAGTAGATACTATTCGTGAAAATGATGTAGTAACATTTGATTTACAAAACGGAGCGAAAGGAGTTAACGCAGTTAACGTAAGAAAAGCTTAATTTTAGGAGATTAATCATCTTCAATCGTGATACAAGCAGATAATTTATTTTATCTGCTTTTTTTATGTAATAAAACCACGTTTTATTCGCCTCCTATTCTTTATGCAATTGTAGTAAAAGTCTCAAAGCCCTTGCGTTACCGCACAACAATTCGTACTAATTTAAAACTTGGCAATTACAAATAGTTTAAAATTTAACTTCAAAAATAGCGGTTACCCAGAAACAAATGGATATGGAAGCCGGAACGATGAGTGATGAATAAATGATTATGTGTTTTTAATTGAAGTTAATTTTTTATTAAACATCTATTTCTTATCATAAATCAATGGATAAAAATCATTCTCGCACTACATTTGCTTCATTAAATAACAATTAAAATTCAAAATATTATGGCTACAAAATGGAACCTAGACCCTACGCATAGTGAAGTTACTTTCAAAGTAAAACACATGATGATTTCTAACATAAAAGGGCAGTTTAAAAATTTCAATGCAGAAATTGAAGCGGATGATGACACTTTCAAAAGCGCAAAAGTGAATGCAACTATCGATGTAGATTCTATCTTTACCAACAATACAGACAGAGACAACCATCTGAAATCTGCGGAATTTTTTAATGCAGAGGCCAATCCTACTATTACTTTTGAATCTTCTTCTTTAAACAACGAAGTGGAAGGAAATCTTACCGTAAACGGGGTTACAAAACCAATCAAATTGAATGTAGAATTTGGGGGTGTAAATGTTGACCCATGGGGAAATACAAAAGCAGGCTTCTCTTTTGAAGCAAAAATCAACAGAAAAGATTTTGGACTGAACTGGAATGCTGCTCTTGAAGCAGGTGGTGTAATGGTAAGTGAAGAAGTGAAAATTGCAGGAGAACTTCAGTTTGTAAAACAGGCTTAATTTTCTGAAAAAATTTTAATCATTACTAAAAGGTTCAGTGTATTTTTATAAATCCCTGAACCTTTTTCAATTCTAAATAATTTCTAATGAATCTTCACGATCTCGAAAAAATCAGCAGTAGCTATAAAGCAAGTAAAAAAATGCCGGTTCTTTTTCTTGGGCATGGCTCACCAATGAATGCCATTGAAGAAAATCAATTTGTACAAGGATTTCGAAAAGCTGCTGCAGAAATTGAAAAACCAAATGCTATTCTATGTATTTCGGCTCATTGGCTAACGAGAGGAACGTTTGTAACCGCAATGGAAATGCCCAAAACAATACATGATTTCAGTGGTTTTCCGCAGGCTCTTTTCGATGTACAATATCCCGCACAAGGAAGTCCGGAACTAGCCGATGAAGTGATCAGCATTTTAAATCCTATTGCCAAAGATGATCATAGCTGGGGCCTAGATCACGGCGCATGGTCTGTCATCAAACACATGTATCCAAATGCAGATATCCCTGTAATACAAATGAGTATTGACTATAATAAGCCACCACAATATCATTTTGATTTAGGTAAGAAACTATCAAAACTTAGAGAAAAAGGAATTTTAATTATTGGAAGCGGAAACATCGTTCACAATCTTAGAATGATCGATTGGAAAAACATTAACACCGTAGGAGCCGGCTGGGATTGGGCGATTGAAGCTCGAGAGAAGACCAACAATTGGCTTATCCACGGAAACTTTCAAAACATCATCGACTACAACATTCATGGCCTTGCTTTGGAATATGCCATCCCTACGCCTGATCATTATTTTCCTTTGCTTTATGCTTTAGGTTTAAAAGAAAAAACAGAAGATCTGAAGCTTTTCAATGATGAACTCATTGCAGGATCACTCAGCATGACGAGTTTGAGGATCGGCTAGACACAAAAAACGGAAGACAACAACACGATTCGTGCAAAAAAAAATGTTTTTACTTAAATTCTTGTAATAGAAACTACGTGCGGCTGACCATTTATTAGAGCCTAAACTTCTACAACCGCTTCCCAAACCGTGTCTTATAGCTGCAGTGCAGCATCACATTTGAAACCCTAATTTTCACCATTTACCAACTCCCTAGATACAACGAAACACCTCAAACACTGGTCAACTGACCCATCAGAGAGAATTTTAAAATGATAAAATAGAAAAATTATTACCGCTAGAATATCGGTTGAGAGATTAATTTAAAGCCAAAAAAAGCTCCCGAGTTGGAAGCTTTTTTCTTTATTTTCTTTTTGGATTTGCTGGTGCTGGCGGCGGTGGCGGAGAATAAGACACTTCTTCTGTGGTTACCATTTGCGCATCTACTTCAGCTTGAATTTTTGAACCAATTTCCATACCCCATTTTTGACCAATTTCCATACTTTCATTCATTACCAAAGGCATTGTTTCAACCATTTTTTTACCTGTTGGCGTTTTATAAAAAACAATCAGGTCGTTAATTTCCTTTTCTGTGTAATATTTTGAATATAAAGGAATCATTTTGTTAAATAAATCATTTACATTTTCTTCTGATATCGCCTTTTTCCAAAACTCAGAAGGAATATCCGGATAAGAAGTTTTGTACTGAGCAACCATAGTATTCAATACATTATGAAGATTCTGTTTTGTTCCCATTACTTCCATCAACTCCAGAATTTTACCGTTTTTGGCTTGTGACCATCCCATTGTAGAGATTGCTAGAAAGCCAGCCAATATTATTTTTTTCATTTTTTTTAATTAAAAATTTACAATAAATTTTCTTTCATTAATCAATTCAGCAATTGCCAGCATATCTTTCCCTATCAATCTGTCGTCTTCCAACTTATCAACTTTTGTTCGGAGAATTGCGTGGTTATCTTCAATTATTTTTGAGCATTTCGCAGGTCTTCTGAATTCTAAACCTTGTGCTGCAAACATCAATTCAACGGCTAAAATATTAACTAAATTCCCTAAAACCTGATTGAATTTTCTCCCCGAAATACTTCCCATAGAAACATGATCTTCCTGGCCCAAACTTGTTGGGATAGAATCTGCAGAAGCAGGGAAACAAAGCGTTTTGTTCTCTGTAACCAATGCTGCAGAGGTATATTGAGGAATCATAAATCCTGAATT
This sequence comes from Chryseobacterium piscicola, assembly GCF_900156685.1. Lineage (GTDB taxonomy): Bacteria > Bacteroidota > Bacteroidia > Flavobacteriales > Weeksellaceae > Chryseobacterium > Chryseobacterium piscicola. The sequence goes on along the minus strand of NZ_FTOJ01000012.1, from coordinate 12,779 downwards.
TAAACCTGAACTTTCTGTTAACAATCTTGGCAAACCGTATTTTCCTTCAAGCAACAAATAACTTCTTCTATCTGAAATATTACCCAATTCAGCCACCGCCAAAGTTGCATAATCTAGAGGCATCGCCAACAATTGCCCATGGAAGTTACCACCAGAAATAGATTCTTCGGCACTTAAAACAATGGGATTATCAGTTACAGAATTCAATTCTGTTTCTGCTAACATTTTAAGATGTTCAAAAGCATTTCTGCTCGCACCATGAACCTGCGGAACGCATCTCATAGAATACGGATCTTGTACTCTGTCGCAATATTCGTGAGCTTGCAAATTGTCTGAATTCTTTAAGAATTTAAGCATTCTAGCGGCTACTTTTTTGCTTCCTGCAAAAGGTCTAATGTCGTGAAGTTCTTTTTTAAACGGACTTGCAGAACCTCTATAAGCCTCAAGACTCATCGCCGCCGTCATATCTGCTAAGTCTAAAAGATATTCAAATTTTTCTAATCCTTTTATGGCATGAGCCAATATAAACTGAGTTCCGTTGATTAAGCCCAAACCTTCTTTAGGACCTAAAACCAAAGGTTCGAGATTATTTTTCTCCAGAATTTCAGCAGTTTCGAAAATTTCATTTCCTACCCAAACCTGTCCTAAGCCTAAAAGCGGCAAAACCAAGTGTGACAAAGGCGCCAAATCACCTGAAGCTCCTACAGAACCTTGCTCTGGAACTACGGGAATAATGTCTTTCTCCAACATCAAAATCAATCTTTCGATCACTTCCAGTGAAACGCCCGAAAAACCTTTAGACAATGCATGAACCTTCGTAATCATCATGATTTTTGAAAACTCTTTATCAATAGGTTTTCCCACTCCTACTGCATGAGAAATAATTAAATTATATTGCAACTGAGCCGTTTCATCAGCCGAAATTTTAACATCACAAAGTGGCCCAAACCCAGTATTAATCCCGTAAACACAACGGTCTGACTCTACAATCTGCTTTACATTATTCTGAGATTTGATAATCTGATCTTTTGCTGCTTGGTTAAGCATAGCTTTATTTGGGGTCTTGCAGATTTCCAAAACATCGTGGAAACCGAAGGTGTCTATACCGTATATCATTCTAAAAAATTTGCCTAAAAATACACATTTTGAAACGAATTGGAAATTCATATTTAACACTCGAAGATAATTGTGATATTCTATTCGGCGAAATGATCAGTTTATCAAAAATTACCCTTGAAAAAACTATCAAATGAGATTTCCAAAGCTTCCTCATCAATGAAGATACAGACATCTGCAAAAGGTAAAAATTGAATCTTAAAATAAATAGGAAAGACGTAGAATGCTCTGAAGCTTTTTTTTGTATTTAGAATTGCCTAATTTTGTTCTATGAATCCTTCTTTAGAATTACAACTGAAAACTTTGCCTTCTGATCCTGGTGTTTACCGATACTATGATAAAAACGAAAACCTGCTGTATGTAGGAAAGGCAAAAAATCTAAAGAAAAGGGTACTCTCCTACTTCAATAAGAATCTGCCAGGATACAGAATAAAAATAATGGTGGGGAAGATCCACCGACTGGAGACCACCATCGTCAACAGCGAGTACGACGCTCTTTTGCTGGAAAACAATCTCATTAAAGAACACCAGCCTTTCTACAACGTGATGTTGAAAGACGATAAAACCTACCCTTGGATTTGCATTAAAAATGAAGATTTCCCAAGAATTTTTCTTACGCGTACAAAAATTAAAGATGGGTCCGAATATTATGGCCCTTATGCTAAAGTGCGTCCGGCGAAGATTCTTCTGGATACCATTAAACATATTTATAAACTCCGAACTTGTAATTTAAATTTAGCTCCGAAAAAAATTGATGAAGGCAAATACAAGGTTTGTTTAGAATATCATATTAAAAACTGCGAAGGCCCTTGCGAAGATCTAGAAAGCAAAGAAGATTATGATGAAAAAATAGATGCCATCCGCGGGATCATCAAAGGAGACTTCCAGACTGCAAAGAAATTTCTGGTAAATCAAATGATGAAATATGCCGAAAATCTACAGTTCGAAAACGCACAAACCATCAAAGAAAGATTGAATATTCTGGAAGATTACCAAGTGAAAAATACGGTGGTAAATCCTAGTATTGACGACGTAGATGTCTTTGGGATGACGAGTGATGAGACGGCAGCATACGTGAATTATTTTAAAATACGAAACGGAAATATCATCCAGAGTTTCACTACAGAAATCAAAAAAATCATTGAAGAAAGTGATGAAGATATTCTGGAAGAAGCCTTGATTGAAATTCGCCAGAAATTTGAATCGAATTCTAAAGAAGTCTTGATTCCTTTTCATTTGACAGTAGAAATTCCGAATGTGAAGTTGATTGTTCCTAAAATGGGCGATAAAAAACGTATCGTAGAACTTTCGGAAAAAAATGCCAAAGAATACAGAATTGAAAAACTGAAACAAGTACAAATCGTAGATCCAGAAAGACATTCAAACAGAATTATGGCAGAGATGCAGAAACTCTTGAGGATGCCAGTAGAACCAAGACATATTGAAGGTTTTGACAACTCAAATATTCAAGGAACGAATCCTGTTTCGGCATGTGTTGTTTTTAAAGACGGAAAACCCAGCAAAGCAGATTACAGAATTTTTCATCCTAAAACCGTCGTTGGCCCAGACGATTTTAAAACAATGGAAGAAGTGATTTTCAGACGTTACAAAAGAATGCTAGACGAAGGCGAAGATTTACCACAATTAATCTTAATTGATGGTGGCAAAGGACAACTTTCATCAGCAATTAAAAGCTTAAAGCTACTAGGTTTATACGGAAAAATCACCATCGTCGGGATTGCCAAAAGATTGGAAGAAATTTTCTTCCCCGAAGACCCTATTCCTTTATACCTTGATAAAAAATCTGAAACATTAAAGATTCTACAGCGTGTACGGGATGAAGCCCATCGTTTTGGAGTAAAACATCACAGAACAAGACGATCCAACTCAACAATAAAATCTGAACTCGAGGAAATTCCCGGTATTGGTGGAAAAACAATCGAATTGCTTTTGTCTAAATTAAAATCTGTAAAAAGAATAAAAGAATCTAGTTTGGAAACTTTAGAGGAGATTTTAGGAAAATCTAAAGCAAAAATGGTTTGGGAATTTTATAATAATTCACAATAAAAAAAAGGCAATCTCCAAAGAAGATTGCCTTTTTTCTATTTGATTGTAATATTTTTAAAGAGAAAATACTTCTTTAAAGTAACGGTCATTCCCCATCGGAATTTCAATTACAATACTTCCATTCTCAATATATCCAATGGTAGCGTCTCCTGATTTCATTGTTACCCGGAAAACATCTTTTTTAGTTGTCTCTTTAAATGTGGCATAGGGTACTGAACTGTTGTCCTCTAGCAGAATAAACTGATCTTTCGCAATCTGAACTTTCTGAAGACTGATAACACCGTTATCGTATTTATCAGCTTTTGAAAACGAATTTGATGCTTTTTCTGCAGTTACCTTCGAGGCTTTCTGAATCGTATCATCTTTTACCGCTTCAAGAGTAGCAACTTCATTTATTTTATTGCCAGATGATGTTATTGTTCCAAATGCAGGAGGTACAGGAATATTGCTGATCTCTTTGCCGTCGGATACCGGCACTTCTTTCAGGGCCTGCTTCAAAGCATCTTGAAAGCCTGCTTCAAATTCTTTGATTGATGAAGATCCTTTTTGGGACATCATCACTTTACTATTGCAATCTTTAAATAAGAGAATGACTTTATTTCTAAATATTCCACTGTCATTTAACACATCCACAGATAAAACCTCACATGGATACTGATTTGCTCCCGCAGGCCATCCGGCACGGTTATCAGGTAAAAGAATGTACTTTTTTGCTTTAAGAGAATTTGTCAGAGCCTTATCTAAACCGTAGTTACTGTCTTTGAAACCTTCTAACTTTTCTGGAAGGCTGATGTATTTATAATCAGAAACTTTCTGTGCAAAAACTGCGGTAAAGCTGAGAATCGTAAAAGCAAATACTAATTTTTTCATTTTTAAAATTTAAATAAGAGTCTTTTGCAAATCAATTAAATTATGTACCACGACTCAAAGGGGAATAATTTTGTTTAATTTTAAGAAAATTTCTAACCTTTAAGGCTTAGGAATGAAATTTTAATAAAATTTAAATTCAAGACTTTATTATGTTACTAACAATTTGCAGGAAGCATTATTAATCATTTCTAAATTCTCCGATGTCTAGCTTTAAAGAAAAGAAATTTGAGTAAAAATTAGAAGCTCCAATTCCTGAATTGCTGATGGCATAATCTAAAGTTAAACCCCTGTAGCGGATACCAATACCTGCACTCGGCTGGAAAGAAACTTTTCTGCTCAGGTCTTCAATATCAGTAATAGATTGAAATCTATTGACCCCCACACGTACAAAAATCATCTTCTGATAACCAAATTCTGCTCCGGCATAAGGCGTAATACTTGCGAAATCGGTTGACAGTAATGCAGCTGTTTTAGCAAAATCCACATTAATCCCTGCTTCCGGAAGAACATACATGGTATTGTTGATAGCGAAATTTTTGCTTACACCCATGTTGAGTTTAGGCATTGTTAATTCCATTTTATCAGTAGGTGCCGGGTTGAATTCTTCTCCGTTGACCACAGTAGACAACTCTTTCTGATTCACATTCCAAAAGTTTACCGTTGTGGTGGCATCTCTCAGCATTGCACCGATTTTGTAACCGCTGTCTAGTCTGTAGATCGCTCCCACGTCAAAACCAAAACCATAGCCACTTGCAAACTTCCCAACATTTCTGTACACAATTTTCGCATTCACACCTACATCAAGATTTTGATTTGCACCAGGACAGAATGCGTAAGAAAGAATCCCTGCATAATCGGATTGTGAAAACTGCGTTATTTTATCGTAATCTATGTTCCCTTCCGTATCAATTAATTGAGTAGTGTTCAAAATATTATCAACACCCAATCTTACAACAGAAACTCCAAAGACTCCGTTCTCTAAAACTTTGGCGTAGGCAAGGTAATCGTATTTTGCAATCGACTCAAAATATTCTGCATGCATTGCTGCTCCTTGCCAATCTTTTTGAATTCCAAGTAAACCAGCGGGATTCCACATTGGTGAGTATACGTCATCCTGATTACTGATGACAGCTCCACCCATTGCTAAACCTCTTCCTCCTGCTCCTATGTTCAAGAATTCATTGGAGTATTTTCTTATAATCTGTGACTGATAAATCCCAAAAACCAATGAGAAAGCCAGTAAAAAATATTTTTTCATCATATAAATAGATGCTTATTTGAGTTGTTTTTGTTTTTTTGCTTTTATAAAACCGTTAACTAATATAGCCAAAATCATAACCAATGAGGCGATGTAAAATACTGGGCTCATGTGTTCCGATTCACCAAAGATAAAGAAAGCTAATATAATTCCGTAGACTGGTTCTAAATTTACTGTTAAAATTAAAGTAAATGGCGAAATATATTTCATCAAACTTACGGATTCTAGCATCGGGAACGCAGTGAAAACACTTGCCAATAAGGCTATTAACGCCAAATCTCGGTAATTTATTTCATTTAATTGAAATAGTTGCCCAGAAAACAAATAAATTAACGCCAAAATAAACCATCCGCTGAAAATTTCGTAAAAAATAATATTTCCCGAGCTGGTTTTCCCAAACATTTTGCCGTTAAAAACCGAAAATATTGTCCCGAAAACTGCGCATAAAATACCGAAGAAAATCCCTTCTTTATACTGAAATTCTGTTTTGAAAATAAGAAGGATACAAGATACAATGACAGTTCCCATCACAATTTCAGAGATATCTACTTTTCTTTTAAAAACCAAAGGCTCTAAAATTGCCGCAAATAATGTAGACAAAGAAAGACAACTTAAGGCAATAGAAACATTGGAAACTTTTATTGAATAAAAAAAACAAAGCCAATGCAAAGCCATCGCAAAACCAATTGCCGATAGCTGAAAGAAAAGTTTTTTTGAAATTTTGATGCTTTCTTTCTTAAAAACTCTGATGAAAATAAATAAACATACCGCCGCAAACAGCATTCTATAAAATACCAGAATTTGGGCATTAGCAGTAATCATTTTTCCTAGAATTGCAGTGAATCCCCATAAAAATACAATCAAATGCAATCTGAAAAGTGCTAATTTTTGCATGCTTTTATTTATCAAATTTTATTGAGCAAATTTACAAATCGGTTTCATTAAAATAATGATATTTTATTCGTTAAATTGCAAAATATCAGATTTAAATTAAAACCAACAAAAAACCCTGAAAGTCTTGGGAACTTTCAGGGCCTTCAAATAATAAACTATTAAAAAATAAACTAGGAACTTAGAGTACTTATAGAGACATCATCTCGTTTTCCTCTAGTGTAAAAATAGCAAAAGTACTGCCAAAATAAAAGCATCACATAGTTAAAAATTTCATAAATTTCTGAATACCACATATTTAATTCAAAAAAATTACTATTTATAACATTTATCTAAAAGTAGTATATTTAAAAACGCAATAAAATAAAATTTAATGGATTTAGAATTCAATAAAAGAGAAGATCAAAATAAACTCAAACTTTCTGAAATCAACAGATTATTTAAAGAAATAAAACAAGGAGGCGGCGAAAAACGACTTCAAAAGTTACGTGATGAAGGAAAAATGACTGCCAGAGAAAGAATTGAATATCTTCTGGATAAAGATTCAGATTCTATAGAAATAGGAGGTTTTGCAGGCTACGAAATGTATGAAGAACATGGCGGCTGCCCAAGTGGCGGAGTAGTTGTGGTAATGGGATATGTTTCTGGAAGACAGTGTTTGGTAGTTGCCAATGACGCTTCTGTAAAAGCAGGAGCTTGGTTTCCTATTACAGGTAAGAAAAATCTCAGAGCACAGGAAATCGCTATGGAAAACAGACTTCCCATTATTTATCTGGTAGACTCCGCAGGTGTTTATCTTCCGATGCAAGATGAGATTTTCCCAGACAAAGAAATGTTTGGAAGAATCTTTAGAAATAACGCAAAAATGAGTGCTGCAGGAATTATTCAAATTTCTGCCGTGATGGGTAGCTGTGTTGCAGGTGGCGCTTATCTTCCAATTATGAGTGATGAGGCTATGATTGTTGACAAAACTGGATCTATTTTCTTAGCAGGAAGTTATCTGGTAAAAGCTGCAATTGGTGAAAGTATTGATAACGAAACTTTGGGTGGTGCAACCACACACTGTTCAATTTCTGGAGTGACCGATTTTAAGGCTAAAGACGATAAAGACGCTTTAAACAGAATAAAAAATATTATGAAATCTGTCGGGAGCTATGAAAAAGCAGGCTTTGACAGAATTGAAAGTTTCCCTCCGAAATTAAATCCTGAAAATATTTTCGGAATCATGCCGGTTTCTAGAGCTGAGCAATATGATACTTTAGAAATCATCAAATGTATCGTAGACAATTCTGAATTTGAAGAATATAAACCAGACTACGGTAAAACTATTATCTGTGCAACGGCAAGAGTTGACGGATGGTCTGTAGGAATTGTTGCAAACCAAAGAAAATTGGTAAAAAGCGGTAAAGGCGAAATGCAATTTGGCGGCGTAATTTATTCTGACTCTGCCGATAAAGCAACCCGATTTATTGCGAATTGCAACCAAAGAAAAATACCATTAATCTTTTTACAGGATGTAACAGGTTTTATGGTCGGTTCAAAATCTGAACACGGCGGAATCATTAAAGACGGGGCCAAAATGGTAAATGCTGTTTCCAATTCTGTTGTTCCTAAATTTACGATTATTACCGGAAATTCTTATGGTGCAGGAAACTATGCAATGTGTGGAAAAGCATACGATCCGAGACTGATTGTAGCTTGGCCATGGGCAGATTTAGCGGTAATGGGTGGAACTCAGGCTGCAAAAGTTCTGGCACAAATTCAAGAATCTACATTAAAAAAACAAGGAAAAGAAATTTCTGACGAAGAACGCCAAGAGATTTTAGATTCTATCACAAAAAAATATCAGAAACAAACTGAAGCAACTTATGCTGCCTCAAGATTGTGGACAGATGCCATCATCAACCCTGTAGACACCAGAAAATGGATTTCTATGGGAATTGAAGCAGCAGATCATTCACCGATTACTGAAAAATTTAATTTAGGTGTGATTCAGGTTTGATTTACCGAAAAATAATTATCTTAAAAGCCTTACTTCTCTGTAAGGCTTTTTTTTTTGAGATTTATTTTATGTTAAATGTATGGTTTTTGCTTTACTATTGTAACGATACGTCGTAAAATATCAATTCTATATTACTTGAACTAAAAACTATGAGAAAACATTTAATTTTAACGCTCGGCTTGATGAGTGCCGGAATATTTGCGCAGTGCAATATTCTTGGTTCAGAAATTATCAAAATAGGTGAAACGCAAAAATTTTCAGCTGATTTAGCTGGCAAATGCGAAGATTGCTACATTTGGAAAATTTCGCCTGAAGAAATTATTTCAGTTGAAAGCAATAATGAAGGTCAAATTACTTTGAAAGGATCACACTTAGGTACTGCAAAAATTAGCTTAACGATTGAAACCGAAAATGAAAGCTTTGTTTGTGAGAAAAACATCAGTATACAAAATGCAACAGATCAAAAAGAAAAACAATGTGATGTAGAAATCACGAATTTCAAAGATGTGAAAGTGGATGACGATACCATGTCATTTTTCCCAAATAAGATTTCTCAAAAATATTCTTATTTATGGAAAGCAACCTATGCAGACGGCACGAGGAAAGAATCCGAAGAAAAAATTCCACAGTTCATTAATAATCCAAATACAATAATTACTTCTGTAGTGGTGCACATCATCAATAAATCATCACTCTGCTCATCTATCATTACAAGAACTTATGGTGAAAAATATTGGTTTCAGAAAATAGATAAAGTAGAACAAAGAAAATACATTCAGGAAAGCTATTTGAAGATTAAGGACCAAAAATAACCTATCATTCAAGAAATATTTATTTAGTAATATTATTATGTTAAGTTTTAAAATTATTTTAGCGAAAGAATGAAAACCTTTATTTAAAGGGAAAATTCAAAACGACTCTCTTGCAAAGTTCATATATTATGTTAAACAATTTTAATAAATCATAAAGTTCTTACCTAAAATTTAAAAGGGAAAGATATTTGTTTCATTACAACTCAAACTAATAACACTCTAGTTATGTCTAATGAAATCGGATTTTATGAAAAGATATTTTGCAGTGTTCATCTTCCTTTATACTTTATTTTTACTTTATATGATGTTTTTCGCTTCTGGTAGAGAGGCTTCAGAAATTTCTTATTTACAGATGAGACCATTTATAACAATTCGTCATTTTTTCACAGATGATGTTGATGGAGAAGCCTTCATGGTAAACATTATAGGAAATGTATTGGTTTTCAGTCCATTTGGTTGGCTAGGCTTGTGTTTACGAAGATTCAATTCTTTCATACCTATTACAATGTCTTTCCTTTTTACCATTACCGTTATAGAAACTATACAATATTTCTCAGGGCGAGGGGTGGCAGATATAGACGACGTTTTTCTTAACACAGTGGGCATGTGTTTGGGATATATGTTCTATAAATATGCTACTTGGAAAAATATTGCCAATATCAAATTTCATTTTGAAATATTTGATGAAAAGAAAGTACTGAAAACAACTTAATCAACTGAAAATTATTTTTTTACTATAAAAAAGGCTTGAAAAATTATAATTTCAAGCCTTTTTTTATTGAAGAATAATAATTATTTATGATAATATTAATTGTTAACAAAAATGCTTAAAAATCCGCTTTAGGGAAATTCAGCTTAAAATTAAAAAATTATACTATGTTTTTATAAATAGAACAGATTGAAGACAACAAGTTGATAAACTATTATGAAAAGAAAACTCCCGTTTTAAATCTTTCTCTATTTAGTTTTTTATTGACCGCTAATCCCCAAAGAACAAATTCTTTTAAAAATAGTTGATCCTCTTTTTTAGTATCAGGTTGATATTCATTAATTAAATCATCCAAAGGCTCAATTTTATTAAGCAGATTAGCATAATCTTCATCTGAAGCATCATCTATTATTTCCAAAAAACCATTATCACCTAAAAACCAAGCAATCAAAGAATCGTATGCAGTTTCTGTAGTTTTCTTCTGTAATTTTTCAATTTTTGGAAAATGAGTAGAAAACAAAGTTTTTACCGCATTATCAATCAGTATTTCGGCTACAAATTCAGCGCCCTCTTGTTCACCTTCATACACCAACTCAACTTTTCCAGTAATGGAAGGAATAATTCCGACAAAATCACTTAATCTGACCTTAGTTTTTTCTTCACCTGCAATTAAAGCTCGTCTTTCTGCTGTACTCAAAAGATTTTCAAATGCTGTAATGCTCATTCTTGCACTCACACCACTTTTTGCATCTACATATTCACTTTCCCGAGCTTCAAAACCAATTTGCTCCAAAAGATCTTTCGCCAATTCTGGAACATAAACAGTTTGATTTTGACGTTCATCAAGCGAAGATTCATATTTTGTAATTTCTTTAGCAGTATGAATATTTTGAGGATAATGCGTTAAAATTTGTGATCCGATACGGTCTTTCAATGGTGTTACAATACTCCCTCTATTGGTATAATCTTCTGGATTTGCAGTAAAAACAAACTGAATATCTAAAGGCATTCTTACTTTGAAACCACGAATTTGTATGTCACCTTCCTGTAAAATATTAAACAAAGAAACTTGAATTCTGGCCTGCAAATCTGGCAATTCATTAATCACAAAAATACATCTATTTGCTCTAGGAATCATCCCAAAATGAATTACTCTATCATCTGCATAAGAAAGTTTGAGATTAGCCGCCTTAATAGGATCTATATCACCAATCAAATCCGCAACCGTAACATCCGGGGTAGCCAGTTTTTCAAAAAAACGGTCCTCGCGGTGAAGCCAATCAATTGGAGTATTATCGCCTTCCTTTTCAATTAATTCTTTCGCAAATCTTGAAATGGGTTTTAAAGGGTCATCATTAATTTCACTTCCGCTTACAAAAGGAATCCAATCATCAAGTAAAGAAATCATCATTCTTGCAAGACGAGTTTTTGCCTGACCTCTCAACCCAAGTAAATTGATATTGTGGCGACTGAGAATTGCATGTTCCAATTGTGGAATTACTGTACTTTCATACCCAAAAATACCTTCAAAGACCTTTGTCTTTTTTTGAATTTTATTTATTAAATTATCTCTTAATTCATCTTTAATACTTTTTACCTTATAGCCTGATGCCTTTAGCGAACCTAATGTTTTGATATCTGGTTTTGCTGTCATAATATTTTAAATATGATTTAATATTAGTTTAAAAATGCATGTTTTAGCATTAAAATTAGATTTTTTAACGAATTCTTTTTTTACGATTAGCCTCATAGTCCTGAAAAATCATTTCTCCTAAACCATTTAAGCCTGTATAGAAGGCTTTTCCTTGGTTAGCTTGTGTAAATTCATCCACAAAACGTTGTAGATAAGAATCTTGTGCAATCATAAATGTTGTCACCGGAATATGCAATCTACGCGCTTGAGCTGCCATATTGTAGCATTTCTGAACCACGTATTCATCAAGACCGTTAGAATTTTTGTAGTAAGTACCGTCGGGCTCCCTTACACAGCTTGGCTTACCATCAGTAATCATGAATATTTGTTTGTTGGTATTTCGCTTTCTACGTAGAATATCCATTGCCAATTGAAGTCCTGCAACGGTATTGGTATGAAATGGACCCACTTGCAAATACGGCAATTCCTGAATTTTAACAGGCCATGCGTCATCTCCAAACACAATAATGTCTATAGTATCTTTAGGATATCTACTTGTAATTAATTCTACAAGAGCCATTGCAACTTTTTTGGCGGGAGTAATACGGTCTTCACCGTAGAGAATCATGCTGTGGCTAATATCAATCATTAAAACAGTGCTCATCTGAGATTGGTGGATGGTGTCTTCTACAATCAAATCATCTTCAGTAAGATGAAAATCTCCTATTCCGTTGTTGATTTGTGCATTTTTAAGGCTTTCGGTTATTGAAATTTTTTCTAAAGAATCACCAAAATTATAGCTTCTAAATTCTCCGGTTGTATCTTCTCCGGTTCCACTTTTGTTGGTTTTGTGATTTCCGATTCCGCTTTTAGCAACATTTCCAAAGATTTGTTTTAGTGCTTGTTTACGAATATTTTGCTCCATTTTCGCACTTAGCGAAACTCCATTACCTGAGCCATCGGCTCTTACTTCTTCACGAATAAAACCTTTCCTTTTTAAATCTTCAATAAAATCTTCAATTGAATATTCGGGAGTGGTCAATTTATATTCTTCATCAAGCATCCTCAGCCATTCGATAGCTTCATCAAAATCTCCGGAAGTGTGAGTCAAAAGATCTGTAAAAATCTCTAGCAGTCTGTCGAAAACTGAGAGTTCTGGTGCTTTATAATTTTCAAATCTGAAACCGTTTACAGTTCTTTCTTTCATAAAATAAAGTTACAACATAAATTGTAAGGTTCTTGAGAGATTTCTTCTATATCAGTATTTATAACTAAAAATAACACCTGAATATTTCTTTTTAAGGAGCTATTTCCTGCTATCCGCTACTACTCCTCGCTCCAAAACTCTCCACCGCCAAAACCCATGCGCTCCAACCCTTGCTGTGGGGTAACCGCTACTATCAGGGCTAAGGTATTCGGCA
>NZ_FTOJ01000011.1 GCF_900156685.1 Chryseobacterium piscicola | reverse complement strand
GTTTAAAAAAAAGGTTTTTTTTGCTTTTTATAGGAGAAGCTGGGCGGGTTTAGCGTCTTGTGATGAAATAATAATAGAATATACTGCATCATTTGAGCCTGTATTATATTATCCGAAACAAAATTTTTACTAAAATAAAATGCTGCTTTATATATAGAGATGAAACTTGTGTTCCCCTAAATCTTTTTTTGTTAAAGTAGCTATGCGAATTTTTAGTTTACATTTGAATCTTTTCGGGTTTTAAATATTGCAAAATGATAAAATGAAAAGTCTCTAATGAAATTTTGATTTTGAAAAAATGCGATCTATAATACTAGATATCAAAATATGGATTCTTTTATATAGTGCTGCGCCTAGATTAGAAAGAAAATGTTTTGTGGGAACCACCAAAAAGGTTTGTTTACTGGATCGTGTTTTAGGAATAAATCTTCTTTATAGCCCCGATGGTAGCGGCATCCTTTTGTGATGAGGAACGAAGAGCAAAAGATACAGCGGACAGCGGGTTCCCGGCTCTTAAAAAAAATGCAAATTCCTGCGGTGATCAATTGTCATTTTTTGAGGTCGGAGGTGGGAAAGGAGATGATAGGTTATCGATTTTTTTTAAAAATAATAAAATTGATAAATGAATATATAGTGATAATTCTCTGTATTTTCATTTTAGTATTTAGAATAAATGGTTCGTAGAAAATCCCCAAATGATTCTTCGAGTCCTATGATGTCTCCTGATTTTAGATTGAGCCCTCCAACTCCCGAGTCGTCTGCTTTAATATTCGATGATGTGGCTTTAAAATAATAGGATGTGCTTTGATTTTTCACCTGAAATTTAATGGTTGAACCAAAAATTTTTTTTGTGGAAATCGTATAAACTTCTCCCGCTATCACTGGAATTGAAAGATAAGACCGTGGTGATAAAATATAATCTTTTTTGTTGACAGCTATTTTTTGGTTTTTTGCCGAAGATGCGAAGATATAGAGTGCGCCGTTTTTTTTCCAATATAAATCTTTATTTAAATAATATAAATTTAACCTATAATGCCTGGAATCAAATTTAGAATTGGAACCGTCAATTGTTTCAAAAGGTTTTATAGTATAAGAATTTGCGCCAATATCTTTTGCTTTTTTGTAAATTGCGGAAAATACGTCCGCATCGTTATCTGAAAATCCTTGAACTTCTATTTCTCCCAGATATTCAGCTTGCTGAATGTTTTCTGAAAGCAAATATAAATGCTTATCATTATTACTATTCGTTTTTTCCACTTTGTTCAGAAAAACATTTTGTGAAAAGACGATTTGGGAAATCAGTATGAAAAATAGGATTTGAAGTTTACTCATTTAATTAAAATTAATTTTGAAGAATTGATACAACATCTTGAAGACTATTTTCCCAATGTTTTAGCTCAATTTGATATGTCTTTTCGATTTTATCAAGATTCATAGTGCTTCGCTTTGGTCTTTTTGCAGGTGTAGGATATTGCTCGGTAGTTAAGTAATTTAATTTCACTGAAGAACCTGAGAATTCTGCGATTTTTTTTGCAAACTCTAACCATGTGGTTTCAGGATAATTTGAAAAATGGTATATTCCGTAAGTTTTTGGTTTGGTATCAATAATTTTCAAAATGGCTTCGGCCAAATCATTTGCATTGGTAGGTTGCCCATATTGATCTCCTACAATACCTAGTTCCTGTTTTTGTTCAAATAAATTAAGCATTGTTTTGACAAAATTTTTATTGAATTCCGAATACAGCCAAGATGTACGAAGAATAATGGTTTGAGGATTATTTTCTAATGCCAACTCTTCTCCTTCTCTTTTTGAAGCTCCGTAAACTCCTATTGGTGTAGTAAAATCTTCTTCACAATAGTCTAGATTGGTTTCGCCATCAAAAACATAATCTGTTGAAACATGAATAAACGTGGTTTTATACTCTTTGCATACTTCTGCTAAATTCCCAACTGCTATGGCATTTATTGCGAATGCTTTTTCTTGCTCTTGCTCTGCCAAATCTACAGCAGTGTAGGCAGAAGCATTGATGCAAAATTCTGGTTTATTGTCGTAGAAAAAATCATCAATTTGGTCTTTATTGGTAATATCTAATGTTTTTGAATCTGTAAAAATAAATTCATATTTACTTTCAAAATCGAATGCTAATTTTCGGATACAGTTTCCTAATTGTCCGTTGCTTCCGATTACTGCTATTTTATGCATTTTATGAGTTTTTTGCGTTTTTGGTTCTTAAAAATTTCACTCTCGACTGAAAATCTTTCTGCTCTAGATCGACAAAGAATTTGCCAAAAGTTTCTATAATATCTTGAGGATGGCTTTCGGATTTTCTGGTTTTAATATTAAAATAGATAACGGTAACCCAGAGTACAGCGTGAATGGTTTTCTCATCAAGACTTTTCATTAAAATCTCCACTTTTGCTGTGCGTTCTCCTACTTCTATTGTTTTGCTGCTAATTACTACTTGATGGTTGTATCTTACTTCTCTTAAGTAAGCGATTTCGTTCTGAACAGCAAGCCAGGTACAGCCTGTTTTTTTTGTGTATTCTTCATATGTAAAACCGTAATAAGTTTCTACGTGATCTTCTCTTGCATTAAACATATAATCCAGATATTTTACATTATTTAAATGACCTATTGGATCACAATCGCTGAATCTCACTTTTACCGTTGTCGATACTTCTTTTTCCATGTCACAAAAATAAAAAAACCACCTTTAATAAAAAATAAAGGTGGTCATTATATTATTTGAAATTAAAAAAATTATTTAATTGCCAATTCTTTTTTCACAGCATCAGTAATATCTGCACCGTTTTTGTAAACTAATGAAGTTGAGTTTCCATCTAATACAAATTCATAACCTCCAGCTTTAGATACTTTCTCTATAGCTACATTTAATTTTTGTTCAATTGGATTGAAAGCCGCATCTTGTTTAGCTTGAAGATCTTTTTGAGCTTTTTGCTGCATTGCAGTGATTTCGTCTTGAAGTTTCTTCATTTCGTCTCCTCTCAATTTGTTTTCAGCTTCAGTTTTGGTTTGAGCTTCTTTCATATAAAGATCATACTTTGTTTGAGCTGCTTCCATTTTTTTCTTGATTTCAGCTTCTTTAGTATCTGCAAAAGCTTTCAAATCTGTATCAGCTTTCTTTTTATCGGGCATTGCGTTTAGCACTCCGAAGACGTCTAAAGTAGCAACTTTCTGTGCTTTAGCCGTACCAAAAGATGCCATCATCAATATCGCTGCAAATAATACACTTAATTTTTTCATAATAGGTAAATAGATAATTTTGTTTTTTCTTTGATTGCAAAAATAGTAAAAAGTTAACTACTGCAACAAGAATTTATTTTTTGCTCTTTTTTTCTTTGTCTGATCCCTTTAGAAGTATATCTAAAACCTTATCGGTGTAGTCATTTCTCTTCTGAAGGAAAATTACATTGTTTTCTGTTTTATCAAGAACCATGCCCAGTCCATTTTTCTCAGACATCTTTTGAATTGCTGCCCAGATTTGATCTTGAAAAGGCGTCATCAAATTTGCTCTAAGTTTACTGATTTCTCCTGTAGAACCAAACCTTAAACTAGTAGTTGTTTTGATATTTTTTTCAAGGTCTAAAACTTCCTTTTCACGAAGTCTGAGCTGGTCACCAATTAATAAAACTTTTTCGTTTTCAAAAGCTGATCTTTTCTTTTCGTATTCCGACTGTAGACTTTGCAATTCATTTTGCCAAGTATCAATTTGCGAATTTAATCTTGCTTCTGCTTCTTTATATTGAGGAAGCATTCCCAAAATGTATTCTGTGTCTACAACTCCAACTTTTTGGGCATTTATAGATGAAAATGCAACAAATAGGAAAAGAAAAATAAAAGCTTTTAAAGTTTTCATAATTATAAAGATTGGTTCATTAAGAAGTGAGCTCTCCAACCTGCAGGTTCTGTTCCTAATACAGTTTTATCGAAACCGTATGCAAAATCAAAACCTATTAAACCAAAGGCTCCCATGTATACTCTAACCCCTACACCAACTGATCTTTTTAATTGGAATGGGTTATAGCCTGCCCAAGAGTTCCAAACGTTACCACCTTCTGCAAAAGTTAATGCATAAATTTTAGCCGTTTGATTCATTGAGATTGGATATCTTAATTCTAAGGTAAATCTATTGTAAATAGTACCTCCGCCGGTAGGGGTAATATCATCTAAAGTTCCACCATAAGTAGAAGCATTTTCATAACCTCTTAGAGGAATAAGCTCTCTACCATCAAATCTACCTCCAAAAAGACCAGTTCCACCAACGTAGAATCTTTCAAATGGTGGTGCTCCTAGTGCTTTATCGTAGCCATCCATAAAGCCCATTTCGGCAGACGATCTCAATACTAATTTACCAAGAACTTCGTTGTAAACATCCGCTTTAAATTTAATTTTATAGAATTCCATCCACTTATATTTTTCTACAGGAGTCATTGAAGCATAGTTCTTACTCTTGAAAAGTGAATAGGGCGGCGTAAATTTACCTGACAATTCAATATTTGATCCCATAGTAGGGAAAATTGGATCTATTCCTGCTGAATTTCTGCTCAAACCTAAGTTTAGACTTAAGTTATTTGCTGTTCCATACAATTCTGTAGAAGCTCCAAATTCAAAAGGATAATTGCTAAAATCATATTTTTGAAACTGAAGTCCAGTATATAATGAGAAATAATCATCAGGCCATGTCAATCGTCTGTTAAGACCCACTGTTGCTGAGAAAATATTCAATCTCTGATCTGGGCCAGAAAATTGGCTGTAATTTACTCTTGAATTATTTAAACTTACAGAAAGAGCTGTTGGTCTTGTACCAAACAACCATGGTTCTGTAAAAGACACTCCGTAGTTCTGAAAATTCTGACCAGCTTGAGCTTGTATTGATAAAGTTTGACCATCTCCTTGAGGCACAGGTCTAAAGTCTTTAAATTTAAGGAAATTTCTTAATGAGAAATTATTAAATGTAAGTCCTAAAGTTCCGATAAAGCTATTACCACCATATCCTGCCTGAAGCTGTACCTGAGAAGATCCTTTTTCAACTAATTTCCAGTTTACATCAACGGTATTATCTTGTTGGTTTGGGTTGATGTCTTGTCCGATTTGTTGAGGATCAAAGAAAGACATTCCTGCCAAATCAAAATAAGTTCTTTTGATTTCAGATTTTTTAAAAAGTTCACCTGGCTTGGTTCTTAATGAACGAAGGATAACGTGGTCATGAGTAGTTGTATTACCTTCCCATGTTACACGGTTCCATGTTGCCTGCTCGCCTTCGTTAATACGAATTTCAAGATTTACAGCATCTCCACTTACTGATTTTTCAACTGGAGTAACATTTGAGAAAAGATAGCCATTATTCATGTACATCGACTTGATGTCTGAATCATCTTCTTTACCTCCATCTTCTCCCACTTTTTTGTTGAATCCAACTGCATCGTAGATGTCTCCTTTTTTGTATCCTAAGATTCTTTGAAGATATTCTGTGGGGTATACGGTATTTCCGGTAAAACTAATATCGCCGATGTAATATTTTTTACCTTCGGCAAGTTTTACGTTGATTTCGTAGTTATTCTTTTTGTTTCTCCAAACAGAATCTGAAACGATTTTAGCATCTCTGTAGCCCAAAGAATTGTAGTAGCTTATAAGGCTTTGCTTATCTTCTTTATACTTATCTTCGATGAATTTGGAAGATTTTAATATACCTCCAATTCCGAATCTCTTTTGTTTAGTTTCTTTGAATGCTTTTTTTCTAAGTTTAGCATCGGTTACACTGGTGTTTCCTTCAAACTCAATATGGCTGATTTTGATTTTCTTGCCTTTGTCGACGTTAATCGTCCAATCTACCATATTAGGGTCGTTGGCATTCACTTTATCTTGGATACTGATACTAGCGTCTGCAAATCCTTTTTTTACATAATCTTTAGGAAGATTAGTTTTAAGACTTGATACAAGATTTTGGGTAATTTTAGTTCCTGGCTTTAGATTGTTGTCTTTAGCTAGTTTTTCATTTTTTGATTTCCCAATTCCTTTTCCTGTAAATTTAACTTCTCCTAGTTCCTTAAGATCTTGAAGATAAAATTTTAAAACTACAGTTTGTCCTTCAATACTTTCTACATACACCTCTACCTCAGAAAAAGACTGTGTATCCCAAAGTTTTTTGATCCCGTTACTGATCTTTTGCCCTGGAATATCTACTGTTTCTCCTTTTGATAGACCTGTGAATCTCAGGATCTGAGCAGGTGTATATTTTTTTACCCCATCCACAACAATATCTTTAAGAGTGTAAGCTCCTTCTTGATTATTTGCCAGAATGCTTGTATTAACAGCAGTACTGTCTTGTGGTGTTACTTGTCCATAAAAATGTGCAGAGGCTGCAAACATAATGATGGGTAATAATCTAAACTTCATTTTATCGTAGTCTTTCTTTTCTAAAAATTTACTGGATTTTGATTTGTTCCCCTGTGAGACCATATCTTCTTTCTTTGTTTTGATAGTTTACAATACATTGAAAGAAAACATCTTTTGTAAAGTCTGGCCAAAGAATATCGAGAAACTGCAGTTCTGCATAAGCAATCTGCCAAAGCAAGAAATTACTAATGCGTACTTCGCCGCTTGTTCTTATCAACAAATCTACTGGTGGGAAATTTTTTGTATATAAGTAATTTTCGAATAGTTGTTCGTTAATATCTTCAATTTGAATTTTTCCTTCCTTTACTTCGGTACCTATTTTCTTTACAGCATTTAAAATCTCTTCTTGGGAGCCGTAGCTAATGGCTAAAATCAAATTGCCTTTGGTATTATCTTTGGTAAGTTCTACCACATTCATCAATTGATCTTTTACCAAAGGAGAAAGTTTTTCTATATTGCCTATAACATGCATACGTAAACCTTTTGTGAAAATCTCTTCTGATTCTAGCAATAAAGTTTCCGTAAGCAAACTCATCAATGTATTTACCTCGGCTTCGGGGCGGTTCCAGTTTTCTGATGAGAATGTGTAAAGGGTAAGATAAGGTATGTGAACTTCATTACAAGCGTTAATTGCATTTCTTACTGCATCGATTGCATTTTTATGACCAAACGTTCTTTCTTCTCCCCGAGATTTAGCCCATCTTCCATTACCATCCATAATGATCGCAACGTGCTGTGGTAGTTTTTCTGGGTTTATTTTTTCTTTAATCAACGACATAATTTAATTAATCACAATAACAAGGAGGTCTTCCGAATGAATAAGTAAGACCTAGGCTGAATGTATTCAACCAGTCTCTTGATTCGCTATCTCCTATGTTTCTGTTTTTGATGAATTCTGCTTCTCTTTCTTTAGAAACAATAAAATAATTTCCAGTTTGAAGCAATGATCCTCCTGTAGAAGGACTTAAAATTTCTGCATTATAGCTTGAGTTCACATCAGTTCTTAGAACTTTACTGTGATCCAGCTGATCTGTTACTGCTAATCTGAAGGTAGCTTCAGCAAAAATGCCCCACCCGTGATTGAATTTGTATTTCAAACCAACACCGAAAGGCACAATTGGTGCTATTTTTTTTCCTAATGAATAATCTACTGTAGTTACAAAATCAAGTTCATCTATTGGTGCTTGTGCAACCCCGTTAGCGTCTCTTCTGTAATCATGTTTTACTGTAGCCTTAGGAGCATCAAACATTATACCTCCAAAACCAGCAAATATATATGGGCTCAACATGCTTAGTTGCTCATTATTCACTGGAAAGAAATTATATTCAAAAAGTAAACTTGCTTCGTATATATTATTTTTCCCGAAAGAATTACGATTTCTTCTGTATTCTTCTTTCGCAGCTTTATCACTGAACTGTACTTGGTTGTAACCTAAGTCTAATCTCACAGTTTGATAAGGATTAAAATTAAACCTATATAATAAACCACCGTAAAAAGGAAACCCCCATTCTGAAGCTCTATCTAAATCCAAAGGCTTCTGTAGAATATAGTTTGTTTTCCCAACATCGCCAACAAGATTACTCATCCCAAGTCGAATTCCCACTTCGTTTCTTTGAGCTTTCACTGATACCATTACAGTAAATATGGCAAGGAAGCTAATCAATAATTTTTTATTCATAAAAGAATACGGATTTATGGTTATTTTAAATTTTAATTTTTGCAAATATAAAACAATTTTATATTAATGATAATCTTAATGATTAGTTAAAAATAAACAAAAAAACATAATTAATTAGTATCTAAACGGCAAAATGTTAAAAATATTCTTTTTACGCTATTTTACAGCCTTTTTAATTTTTTTTATAATTCGTTTATTTTCTTTCACAAATAATATGTTTAAGTAAAATTTGTATATATTTTGATTCTGAAATTCAAGACAAAAAAGGTAAACCCTCATTTCAGAGGGTTTAGAATTTATTTTTTATTGAAAAACTCCCGCAATTTGTTTCTCATTCTGATGAGCATTGGTTCTTTGTAGTTTTTATCTTCATCAAAATAGCCGTAACCATAACCATATCCGTAACCATAGCCATACCCATAGCCATAGCCTTGTTTAGTGTTGTAATCATTATACACAAATCCTAAATGCTTTATCTCATTATCATGATACTTTTCTGTAATCATTTTTAGCATGTATTTTTCGGTATATTCATGTCTTACTACGTACAAATTGGCATCTGAATGCTTCATGAGTTCAAAAGAATCTGCAACCAAACCTACTGGAGGAGAATCTATTACAATAAAATCATACATTGTACGAAGTTCATCAATAAACTGCATATTCTTCTCGCTCATCAAAAGCTCAGACGGATTGGGAGGTATTGGTCCGGATGTAGCTACATCAAGATTCGGAATTCTGGTTTTGTTGATGATTTTTTCTATTCCTACCTCACCTGTAAGATAGTTTGAGATTCCGTATTTATTATCTATATTAAAATCATTAAAAATCTTTGGCTTTCTAAGATCCATTCCTAAAAGGATAGTCTTCTTGTCACTAAGACCTAAAACAGATGAAAGGTTGATGGAAACATAAGTCTTCCCCTCACCTCCTACTGAGGAAGTTACTAGAATTACTTTACTCTTATCATTTTCCCCTGAAAGAAATCGCATATTGGCTCTGATCCCTCTAAAAGCCTCTGAAACTGAAGATTTTGGCTGTTCTAAGACCGTAAGCATAGTATCTCCGTTACCGTTATTGCCTATCACACCAAGTAATGGGATTTTGGTAACACTCAAGAGTTCTTTTATGTTTCTGATTTTCGTATCTAAAAACGCTCCGATACCAATAAATAATAATGGAAGAGCTAATAAACCGCCCATAATCATAGATTTGGTACCTTCTACATTGGGACCAATTGGGCCTTGCCCGAGATTTTTCGCTGGGTCTATTACCGAAATGTCTGATTTGTTGGTTGCTAATCTAAGCTGGCTTTCATTTTGTCTTGACAAGATACTATTGTAAGTAGCTTCAATCATATTGTAACCTCGCTCAGCATCGAGATATTTTCTTTGTTTTTCTGGATAAGTATCCAAGTCTATATTGGCATTATCTATTTGCTGATTTATTTTTGAAATCTCTGATGTGTAAACTGTGTAGTAATTCCTCAATGCTCCATTAGAATTTACCCTCGCCTCACTTATGAGCCTATTAATCTCTTTCATAGGTTCTGAGTTTGGCGTATAAATACTGGCCATATCTCTTCTTTTGGCATATAAAGCTTTCATTTCAGAAACGGAAGCTTGGAACAAACCATCTTCAAAACCTGCTGCAGTAGTGCTGATCATTTTTTCAAAATTCTGCCCATCTACATTATTTCTAATTGTGTTTAAGGAAGTAAGTTTACTTACAAGATCTGCTTTTTTGGCATCTAGTTCTTTAATTTTTTCAAGAGATTTCTCGTCTCTGTTTTTGATGTCATAAAGTTTTTCTGATGTTTTCAGATGATTCATGACTTGTGCACTAGAATCTAGCTTTCTTCTTATTGATTTTAGATTATCTTCAAGATATTCTTTCGTATTTTCATCTAAAATATTTTTATCTGCAAATCTTTTCTTTTGTAGTTCTGCAACAGATTTATTCAAGAAATTCACTGTACTGTTTAGATTATAGCCTGTTTTAGATATAATCATAATGGTATTAATTTCTTTATCAAAATCTACAGACATTGTTCCTATAATCCCGTTTACAGCGTCGTTTACAGTTGCTAATTCTACAATAATATTATCTAGTTTTATTGCTTGAATTTTAGGATTTGGCACCAATCTGAATCTAAGATTCGGTGTAGTATACCATTCGTTTACTTTTACAGTTTTGTTCCCCGGTCTGGTATAGCTATCAACGCTATGGTATCCTTCAACTTCGTAGTTGTAAAGACTTGTAGACTCACCTTCTTCTGGAAGCTGAATTTCATAAGCACCATTGGTTTTAGGAATGATTGTAATGGGATAATTTACTTGCTGTAAATGCTTCCTATCAACCTCCAAAAACACTGGTGAATCATCTTTATCAAGATAGGTAGCTTTTATGACTCCTTTTGTTTTATAATTTACAAAAAGACCTAATTCTTTTACTAAAAACTCATTATGAGTACGTGAAAGAAGCATTTTTTTTAAATAAATACCATCTTGATTTCCGTTTTGTCCCCAAATAAAGTTGATTGACTGATTGGGTGTGAAATAACTCGCTGTATTGTTTGAAACACTCAACGAAAGACTTGACGAAAAAATATTCTGTGCATAATATTTTCCATATACATAGGCAATTCCGTAGCCTATCATCAGCATCATTACAAACCAATACCAATTTTTAAGAACTCTTCTTATAAAATGTTCAATATCAAAAATAGCGAAAGATCCTGTTTTTTCTTTCGGTTGAATCTTATCTTTTTTTACTTCTCTTTCCGGAATCATATTATAGGTTTTTGATAAGTAAATAAACCGACAAAGCTGTGGTAAATACCGAAACTCCACTTATAATCGTCTGTACAGGGTCTTTCCCAAATCCGTTGAGACTTCTACCACGTGTTGTAAGATAAATCTCGTCTCCATTTTGCACATAAAAGTATGGTGAATTCATCACATCTTGCCTTGTAAGGTCTACTTTTGCGATTTTTATTCCTTCCGGCAACTTTCTGTGAATCTCTATATTTTTTCTATCTATCGTTCTGTTTAATCCTCCATTGATAGCGATTGCTTCAGACAATGTAAGTACATTTTTCATTACTGTTTTTTCGCCTGTCATGCCTGTAGTTTCCACATCTCCTAAAACATAATAAGTAATACCTGCAGTATTTAAACGAACTTCAGATTTTCCCTCTTGAAAATTTTCGTTTACTCTCTCCTGAATTTCTTGACTGATTTCTTCAATTGTTCTTCCTTCAGCTTTCACATATCCTATTCCAAATATATTAATATCGCCTTTAGATTCAACCTTCAATCCTGTAAAATATATCATAGCATTTCCTCCACTTCCCGAACCACCAGCCACTGAGACATTTGCTCCCGCTCCCCCTGAGGCATAAAGTGTAGAGTAAAATTGTGCAGCATCCCCTTTTGGAGTAGTAATAATATCTAGTTTTAAAATATCGTTTTTTGTCACTCTATAAATAGGAATATTATAGGGAACTAAGCCTTCTTCATTGATGACCAAACTTTCGCTAGGTTGCATATATTTCACATCCTTTGGCGAAATACAAGACGACAAAAAGAATGCTGAAAGTAATATTAGATAATAATTCAAATTTTTCATTACTGAATAAAAATTAATTTGTGAAAATAGAAATTTAAAGTTTAGATTGTGTTTTTTGTTCTTGAAGTTTACAAATAATATCTGGAAGATAAGCTCCCAGAAACCCTAGAGCCAAAACTATAGCCAAAAGCTGATTGACATCAATGTGTCTGAAATAGTAAGCTACAGCTACAATCATAAGATAGTACAGGACAATATAAAAACTTGATCTCCTGTGAGTAAGATTCATCCTAATGAGCTTGTGGTGAATATGATTTTTATCTGCCTCGAAAGGAGATTTTTTGTTCATTAGCCTTATAATGATAACATTCAAGGTATCTACGATAGGTAAAATCAAAATTGCTACAGCAATCGCAGGTGCAGATTTCAGATGATAACGTGGCATTCCTGGGATTTTTTTATCTATAAAAATATCAATAAAACAAACTGCCGTAAAAGCCAAAAGAAATCCTAATAGCATGGAGCCTGTATCTCCCATAAATATTTTTGTAGACCTATAATGCGACAGATTATAATACAAAAACGCCATAACAGAACCTATAATACACACTGATAAAATAACCAAAGGATAATTGAACTCTCCTAAGCGGTAATAACTTATACCAAAAAGAGCACTACAAAGCAGAGAATATCCGCCAGCCAAACCATCTATACCGTCTATAAGATTGAATGCATTAATTAAAATTATAAAAGTAACCACTGTGATAATTACACTCAAATAATAGTTAATCTCATAAATGCCGAAAATGCCGAAAAAACTTCTAATCCTTACATCAGAACCCATTACAAGAACTACAGATACCAAAATCTGAGCAAACAACTTTTTGTAAGCCCTCATCACCATAATATCATCCATAACGCCAACGTAGAGTAGAATAATAAGTGATGCAAAGAGAAATTTATAGAGATCAAAAATTTCGTGGGCGAAAATAGAAGCACAAATTCCTATCGAATAAAAAATAGCAATTCCCCCAAGATTAGGGATTTTCCTTAGATGCGAACTACGCTGCCCTGGCTCATCCATCAGATTTTTTCTTCGTGAAATTTTAATGATGGTTGGTACAGAAAAAAAAGTGATGATGAATGAAAACAGTAAAGCCAAACCTACTTTCAGATAAAAAAAGGGAAGTCCTGTTTGCTGTAAGAACAATTCGAAATTCTTCATACTCGTTGTATTCGAATGCTTAAAATCAATGATAATTTTTACATAAATCTTCTAAAAGCCTTGTAAAAACCACTAAAGTAAAGCAGATAATAAATTTTTTTTTTCAAAGGCAAAGATAACAGATAATTTCTATCAAAACGATTGTAAATCAATATATCTTTAAAATTAATATCATTTTGTTGTATAAAAAGACTCAATTTTTCACTCATCATTTTAAAAGTAGCATCATCTTTTACAAATGCTAAATAAGCAAGAAAGGTATAAACTCCTTCTAAAATCTGAAAGTTTTTTAGCTCAACTCTCTTCGATGAATACTGAGATTTTTCGAATGCAGATTCTACATCTTCTACAGCCTTCAAAATATCTAGACCTTTTTCTGTATGTGTTTTGGAAATTGAATTGCTGCGCTCCAGATAGTGATAGTGATAATTTTGAGTCTGAGCTAAAGTTTTACATTCCAATAAAAGTTGCGGAATGAGTTGAATATCTTCAAAATGAACTCCTTTTTTGAATCTTTTGGTTTCAAAAAGCTCTTTTTTAAACAATTTATTACAAGCAAAATAACTTACATCTGAAAAAACAGAAAAATGCCTTTCTAAATCAATTTTCTCTGGCATATTGGGGATTTGCGTCAACTTTTGAGTAATATTTTCGTACTCATCAACTTTTTGAATATTACAGATAACCATTTCCGCTTGGTTTTTTTCTCCAAGAAACAGCATTTCCTCAAACATCGTGGGAGAGACATAATCATCGCTATCTACAAAGCCTATAAAATCCCCAGAAGCTCGTTCTATCCCAAAGTTTCGGGCATCGCTTAAGCCACCGTTTTCTTTTGTAAAAGCTTTTATCTTTGAAGGATATTCAGCTTCATACCTGTCTATTATTAGCTGTGAACCATCACTACTACCGTCATTAACAATGATAATTTCAATATTTTGCAATGTTTGATTCACCAGAGACAAAATACATTTTTCCAGATACAATTCTACATTGTAAACTGGAACTATTACCGAAACAGTGTTTGTTTTTGAAAAATCCGTCATAACCAATACCCACCACTGAGCTTTTCATTTTGTATTACCTAAATAGCGCAAATTCGCAGTTGCCAAAAACTAATCTTTAGTAAATCTTGGACTCAGCCAACCTCTTTTGGCGTCATCAAAATCTTTTCTTGAGCATGGAATACAGTTTTCTATATTATCATCATCACCAAAATACCAAAGACTACTGAAAACATCTCGTTTGAAACCATATTGCCTATCATTAATCAAAACATAAAAAAGTTCGTACTGCCTTTCTTTCGGATGAGATCGCTGGATGTTGATTCCCTCAATCAAATACCAAATCATTTGTGCCAAAAGCTGATGATTGAGTTGATTTTCAGAATAAATATTATAATTGAAAATTCCTACAGATTTTAAATTTTCACTCAACCCTATTTCTTTCATGTAAGCACAAATTTCCCTTCTGTTTAAACCATTTACCTGCGGATTTACAGAAAAAGAATCACTAAAACTTTCTACTGCATCACAATTAACGGTTACGAGATCTGCTTTTCTGAAGAAAGGCTCGGTTTTCTCTGTAGAATTCATCATTTCAGCGAGACGTACAATATCAAACTCAACTTCCTTGATTAACTTAATAGAATCCGCTTCGTTTAAATGTTTCTGATAGCCTAAATGATGATAATTTTTTATTGAAAAATCTTTTGAACCAAAAATTTTACCTAAAAACGTTTGTTCGTTTATTCTTTCACCTTGTTTCAGCGAAATAATATTGCTTATTTGTGTATAATTAATGTTTTGCTGATGAAAATTCAAACCAGAAAATAAAGAAAAAGCAAAGTCATTGGAACCTCCAACGATTATCGGAATCGCTCTTTTTTGTTGACAAGACGATAAAACTTCCTGTAAAATATAATGTGAATCTTCCACTGTTTTCCCAGAAACAAGATCTCCCAAATCTACAATAGGAATATCAAAATCAAACTGAGAAAGTTGGTAAAACTCTTTACGAATCGGCGTAAAATCTTGCATCTCTGCTTCACCTTCTGCCCCTCGATAATCTGACACAAAAAGTAAAACAATACTGTCTTCTTTCAGTTCTTTCGTAATTTTGTTCCCAATTTGCCAGTTTTCTGTTCTGAAATTTCTTGGCGAAATAATAAAATCTTCAAAATCCATGCTTCGAGTTGCTTTTAACAGCCTCAAAAATATTAAAATAAGATGACTTTGGTATAAGAAATTATAGTAAATCTTTTAACCACTACGGTTACAAATGTTTATAGCTATGTGGTGATAGTAATCTCTAATCGTAGAAACGTTTCACTCAATAATGGACGAAGCCAAACCTGTGCTCAACAAATTCTAAATATTTTTACCAGCCGCTAAAGTCTGCGTAAAAATTGTTCAAAAATAAAATTGAAACAAGGTCTGAATATCAAAATTAAATGTAGTTCGTTTAAACCTTAAATATCTATCTCCCCATCTGCGTCACAGAATAGAAAAACCGCTCTACAGAATACATAGATAACTGTCCGGCAGGACCATTCAGATTATACTCAAAACCATGCGTTCCCCACGGAATGGTAAGTAAATAATTCTTCACATGATGTTTATCTAGTTCTTTCTTCAGCATTTCACTTTGGATATGCCATACGTGGGCATCAAGACAACCGTGAGCGAGTAAGGTTGGTGTAGTTTCAGAATTAACATGAAATATCGGTGATTCTGAAACATATCTATCGGGGACTTCTTCGGGCGTACCCCCTAAGAAATCTCTCTGTACCTCTCTGGAATCCATGATTAAAGGATTATCGGGATTTTTATAGCTCCAAGGCATGTCTATCGCGCCATAAAATGCTGCAACACCTTTTACACCATTTTCTTTCCCGGTGTAAGCCATCGTTAAAACAATGGATGCACCTGCAGATCTTCCCATCAGAACAATATTGGTTGTGTCAATTTTCAGCTCTTCAGCGTGCTGACGAATCCATTTAAAAGCAGAATGCAAATCTTCCTGCTGAGCCGGACTAGGGAATTTCGGGGCCAATCTGTAATTAATCGTTGCAACCTGATAACCTGCATTCGCAAAATAATTATTGGCTGCAGCAATCTCACTGTTATCGCCACGTTTCCATGAACCTCCATGCACAACAATTAAGCATGGCCGAACTCCGGGAATGACTGAAGGTGTAAAGTTTAATGTTAAATCAACTCCATCTGTTTTGGCATAATGATAGGTTTTAAAAGGAATATCTTTCGCCCCATTTCCCGTAAACATCTGTAAAAAACTGTAAGGTTTCTTCTGATGAAAACCTTTCATGTCTGCATCTTTTACTCCGAATGATTTTTCAAGATCTTCATTTAAGTGACTGCCAACATTATAAGCCCGCACAATGGGTGAAGTGAGGATCACAAAAGTAATTCCGCCTAAAATAAGCGATACTTTTCTGAATCTTTTTGAATACCAACTCCAAACCAGCAAAGCCAGCGAAAAGAGCATAAAAACCCAGCAAAATTCGGGAACGGCTATACCAACATACCATGTACTCTGGCTTGGTACAGGAAAAAAATTAACAAGAGATAGTATAAAGAGCAGGATAATCAGGACGAAACGAATCATAGTTATGGTTTAAAATAACATACGATTTAAGTTGAGTAACAGTTTTATGTTGATTTGTAAATGATTGAACCGAAATGTAAAAATCATAATTTGAATTAAAATTTTACATCAAACACAAGTGTTTTGAATAATAAAATTTGCTAAATTTGATTTTCAACAAACAATAAATCAACACACAATGAGTACAAAAAATCAGATCAGCGTAGAAATTCCGGCTACTGTTATTGCCGAGGTTAATCAAAAATTACAAGACTGCAAGAGTTTACTTGCACCTTATTTACAGGCTTTGGCTAAAGGCGAGAAAGAATCTATTTTCAAGTTGGGCGACAAAACCGTGGCGACCGTTCAAAAGGTAAAAGATTACACGGGCACCAACCCCGAATTTGCACCTGCCTATATGGATCAGGCGGAATTTCTGAAAGACGAGGCGGTAGTGAGCAGTCTTTCGCCTATACGTAATCTCGCTACACAGTTTGCATCGGATCTCAGCGATACCATTACTATTGCAGGTAACGAGGCTTTACTTGCTGCTCTTCTCTATTATGGCGCTGTAAAGGAAGCTTCCAACAAAGGCGTTGCAACCGCAAAACCTATTTACGAAGACCTCAGCCAAAGATTTTCCCTAAAAGGTTCGAAGAAAAATTCTGCTGAAAAGTAAACATCTCCTTTCATTATCTAAACGACTCTTTTTTACTCAACGGCGAGTGCAAAAGAGTCGTTTTTGAGTGTAAAAGATTCAAATTTGAGTATACAGGACTCGTTTGTGAGTGTGAAAGATTTGATTTCCATTGTTGAAGACTGGTTTTTGAGTGTGGAGAACTGGTTTTTGAATGCACAAGACTCAAATTCCAATATTAAAGATGCATTTTTCACTAGTGAAGTCTCGATTATAAATATTGTAGCGAAATTTTTAAAGTTACTTGATAATGGGTACGAGAGGTACGCTCGCACCAGCAATAAAAAGCAGATTCAAGCAACACCAGAATATAAGATTTCCGCTGGCGCGAGCGTCTCGCTCGTACACATAAACCAACCATAACCTTTTCCTACAAACACATCATCAATTCAACACAACTAAAAACTATGAGCAGAAAATATAAATTTCACGAAAAAGAAGGAGCTTACTTTATAAGTTTCGCCACTGTATTCTGGATCGATTTATTTACCAGAATGGAGTATTTTGACATTGTAATTAATTCTTTAGATTACTGTCGTAAAAACAAAGGATTGATTATTTTTGGATATTGTATTATGCCAAGTCACATACACTTATTGTTCCGTTCGGCAGATGGTAAGCCGTCTGATCTCATTAGAGATTTTAAAGGCTTTACTTCCAAAAAATTGATTGAAGCAATTAAGGAAAATAACCTAGAGAGTAGAAAAGAATGGATATTATGGATGCTTAAAAAGGCTGGAGAAAGAAATTCAAACATTAAAAATCATCAGTTGTGGCAACAGAACAATCAGCCAATTGAGATTTGGTCTTTAAAAGTGTTTGAACAAAAATTAAACTACATCCATCAAAATCCTGTAGAAAGTGGTTTTGTAATAGAACCATGGGAATGGAAATACAGCAGTGCACGAAATTACTGCGATGATTTTGAAGATGTTTTAAAAATTGATATTAATACTTGATGTAATTAGTGCGGACACGAGCGGGACGCTCGCGCCAGCGAGGGGGATAAATCTACAACATCGAGATCATAATCTATAATACTATTTCTTACTTAAAAAAATTGATTTCATGAAAAGATTGATGTTAATAATCAGAACTATCATTTTCATAGCAGTCTTATCTTGTGAAAAAGAGAAACATGAAAAGCAACTACATGTGAAATCAGATAATACACTTCTTAAGATTAATTCTTTTAAAGATTCTCATGTTTCAAATAAATTCGATAAAGGGTGTATTATGACCTTTTCTAAAAAAGAAGACAGCAAGAATGAAATTATCCTGATGCAAGGAACAACAATTCAACATGTGATCGGCAGATCAATTTTCATAATGAAAATTGATGGAACATTTCAGATGTTTAATTCAAATGACGAAAAAGACATTGCAAGAATAAATAGGGATTTGATTATGGCAAAAATAACTAACAACGATTATGAAGTAGAAATCATTACTCATTTTCAACAAAACATCCGTGGATCAAACTTAAATAAATATTACGGAACGGTAAAGGTTAGAAGAAAAAAAGATAATTGTACCAATTCTATTGATTATTTTGGTGAGATGACCTGTTGATTTGCTCTATATTAAATTAAAAAAAAGATTATCCCAACGCTGGTGAGAGCGTCCCGGTCGTACCCATTGCATAAAAGACACAAGCAAGTAACAAAAAAGCACAGATCAAAAATCTGTGCTTTACTATTCTATAAAAGAGAATACTATTTCTTTGTTGCAGGTTTTTTCGCTGCCGGCTTCTTAGCAGCAGTTGTTGCCTTTTTCGCAGGAGCTTTCTTCGCTGCAGGTTTTTTCTTTTCTGCAAAAGCTTTTGGATCTTGTGCTGTGATCCATTTTTTAACCTCATCGATAGAAACCTCTTTCAGGTCGTCTGCTTCGTATTTGCTATCGTCTTTTTTCTTTGGTATTTTGTGGATGTTTTTTCCGTGTTTTACGATGGGGCCCCATCTCGCATTTTCAATGGAGATCTTTTCTGCTTCCCAATGCTGGATGTAGCGGTTGGCTTCTTTTTCTAGTTTAGCCTCTACCAATTCGTTGATGTCGCTTTGAGAAAGATTTTCGAAGTTATAACGTTTCGGAACGTTGATGAAAATACTTTGGTATTTGATGAACGGACCAAATCTTCCGCTTCCTTTTGTAATAGGCTCACCTTTGTAAGACGCAATTGGAGCATCGGCTAATTTCTTTTCTGCAATAATTTCTTCAGCACGCGTTTGCTCTATAGAAAGTGGATCTTCCCCTTTCGGAATGCTGATGTACGTTTCTCCCCACTTCACATAAGGACCAAATCTTCCGACACCAATAGCAACCGGCAAACCGTCTACTTCATTGAGATCAAATGGTAATTTGAACAATTCCAAAGCATCTTCCAGAGTGATGGTAGCGATGTTTTGTCCGGATAAAAGTGATGCGAAAACTGGTTTTTCCTCATCATCCTGCTCGCCAATCTGAATCATAGGACCGAATCTTCCGATTCTGGTGGTAACATTTTTTCCTGTTTTTGGATCTACACCCAAAAGACGTTCACCGTTGGCACGGTCTGCATTTTCTTCTACATCTTCAATTCTCGGATGGAATTTTGAGTAGAAATCGGTCATCATTTCTTTCCACTTCTGCCCACCATTGGCAATTTCGTCAAAACTTTCTTCTACTCTAGCTGTAAATCCGAAGTCTAGAATTTCGCTGAAATTATCGGTAAGGAAGTCATTCACCACTTCGCCGATGTCTGTAGGAACGAATTTATTTTTGTCGCCCCCGAATTTTTCGTCGAGAACTTCTTTTTTGATTTTATCTTTTACAAGAGACATTTTCACAATCTCACGCGTATGAGGCTCTATTTCTCTTTTGTCAACATACTCACGGTTTTGAATCGTTTGGATGGTAGGTGCATAGGTAGACGGACGACCAATTCCCAACTCTTCTAGTTTTCTTACCAAACCGGCTTCAGTATATCTTGCGCTTGGTCTTGTGAATTTTTCTGTTGCGGTAATTTTTTTATAGTCTAAAACTTCACCTACGGTAACTTTTGGCAATAGTTTTTCGTTGTTTTCTTCATCGTCTTCATCTGTTTTTACAATTCCGTAAGCTCTTAGGAAACCATCGAAGATGATAACTTCTCCTTGCGCTTCAAAGTGCAGGGGAAGTTTTGCATTACCAATTTCAATCACAGTTTTCTCAATTTTGGCATTCGCCATTTGAGAAGCGAGTGTTCTTCTGTAAATTAACTGATACAATTTGTTCAACTGTACGTCACCAATAGATTTTACAGAAAAATCTGTAGGCCGGATGGCTTCGTGGGCTTCTTGTGCAGAAGATGATTTGGTGGTATATTTTTTTGGCGAAGAATATTCTTTACCATATTCTGATAAAATCTGATTTTTTGCACCTTCAATAGCTTCTTGAGAGAGGTTTACCGAGTCTGTTCTCATGTAAGTAATGTGACCTTCTTCATACAATCTCTGTGCAAGGCGCATGGTATTGGTAACGTTATACCCCAATCTTGAAGAAGCTTCCTGCTGAAGTGTAGAAGTGGTAAAAGGGGCAGATGCAGAACGGCTTCCGGGTTTTGTTTCTACATTTAAAACTTTAAAATCAACAGTTTTTGCCAATTCTAAAAACTTTTCTGCGTCTTCTTCTTTGTCGAAATCTTTTTTCAATTTTGCGGCGATTTCCTGCGAGGTTTTATTCAAGAAAACACCATCCAGTTTGAAACTTGCTTTTGGTAGAAATGCCCGGATTTCTTTTTCTCTTTCCACTACCAAACGCACGGCTACCGATTGTACTCTACCGGCAGACAATCCTGGTTTTACTTTTTTCCAAAGAACGGGAGACATTTCGAAACCTACGATTCTATCCAGCACCCTTCTTGCCTGCTGGGCATTCACCAAGTTTTGATCAATATCTCTAGGGTTTTCTATGGCTTTAAGAATAGCATTTTTTGTAATCTCGTGGAAAACAATTCTCTTTCTATTTTCAGGCTTCAGTTTTAGTTCGTCTGCCAAGTGCCACGCAATAGCTTCTCCCTCACGATCCTCATCGGAAGCGAGCCATACCATTTCGGCCTTTTTTACAGCAGACTTTAGCTCTGTAACCAATTTCTTTTTGTCGGCGGAAACTTCGTAATCCGGACTAAATGTGGCCAAGTCTATTCCCATCCCTTTTTTAGGCAAATCTCGGATGTGTCCGAAGCTTGATTTTACCTCAAAATCGCTACCTAAATATTTTTGAATAGTTTTTGCTTTAGCCGGAGACTCGACGATTACTAAATTTTTCGACATCCTGAAATTTTTGCAAAAGTAAGCCTTTTTTTATTAAAGCATATTTACAGCATTTTATTTAACAATTCTATTGGCGAAATAAACACTCTGTACAACAAACCTTGCCATGTAAAACCTTTCCCTGACATCTCCACTCTGTACATTAAAGAAAAAAGAATAAACGAAAGTACAATTCCGTTTTTCACATTTAACCTAAAACCTCTAGAAACCTCATCAGAATTGCGTTTTGGGAGATTTAATGTAAGAAGAACAATGATGAAAATCATGTGAATATAAAGCCATCTTCCCCAATCGATTGCGAGATAAAAAAGCGGTAATGAGAATAGAAAAGCTAGAATTAATAAAATAGACAGAAACTTTTGTGCTTTTTGAAATTTTAAATAAAAGCCGACATGAGCAACGCTAATAATAAAGCTTAAAAAGTATAACCTATACTCATTAAAATGATCGATAATATATTTTTTTTCGTCAAAATTCCAGAAAAATATTCCTTTAGTTAAAACTACACCACGGTCTTTCAGAATTTCCAGAGAATGTCCTTCGTTGATTTCTTTGCCAAAGAAAAATAGTAAGCCTGCAGGAATAAATGTAGCCAAAATATATTTGATATATTTTTGGGGTTCAAATTTTGCACTTTTTAAATACAATCCAATTAAAAAATAGGGTACAAAAAAAAGTGTTATTTCATGGAAAAGCATCGAAATAACCAACCCTAAACAAATCAAATACTCTTTAAAACAACTAAGTTTATCTTTTTCTAAAAGATTAATAAAAACTGCAAATAAGAGAAAAGCTACAAATTCTTTTTTACCTACATAATCCACACAATTAAAAACACCTACAAAACCGATAGATGAAAGCAGAAGCGAGAGATAAAAAAGGTCAGGTTTTTTTCTTTGAATGAGTGTAAAATAAGTGTAAAAAAAACCACATATAATGATGACCTGGAAAAAGTAGACTGCCAAATTCAGTTTTAGCCCTGTAAAATCCTGAATAAGAAAGAAAAATGATCCGGAAAGCCCTCTTCTTTTAAATCCCCCATCCTGATAATTGATGAGCCAATCCCCGAGAATATATCCATCAGATTTCTGATTGTGAATAAAAGTAAAAATCAGCGCAAAAACTGCGGTTGCAAGTATCAATACATTGATCAGCAATCTTACGGTAAAAAATTCTGCAAGTTTTTTCAAGTGTGTAGTTTTTCCAATATAAAAGAACCGAAATTATCCTGAATTATCTTGTTCATAAATTTGATTGTCAAAAATAGGAATTAAAGCGTATTCAAAAAATAATTTCGGCTCTGTTTTATGCTTATTTAATTTTTGAGCATATGTAAAAAATGATTAAAATTATTCCCCAACCCTAAAGGATGTATTTTTGCTGAATTTTAAGGAAATTTTTCAACTTTAGGGCTGGGAATAAAATTTAATTTAAAAAAATTACTTCTTCATAATTTTCACAACTACTTCTGCATCGTTGATTCTTACTAAATAAAAACCCTGAGCAAGATCTGAAATATTGATTTGGTTATTTTGAAACTTTCCTTTTCTAACCATTTGCCCCGAGGCATTGTATATCTGAAAGTAATAATCTTTTCTCACATCCGCTTTGATGTAAAGAATATCTTGTACAGGATTTGGGAATAATGAGATTTGATTTTTAATTTCTTTTTCTTGAATTTGTTTTTCAGTAAACACATTATTTGCCATAAATGCCCCTGCTTGAGTAACTGGAATTGCAGGAATAGGCCCTGCTTGATTGCCCACAGCATTAGAATTAACTTTCACGCAACGGCAGTTCATACCAAAATAAGGATCATTGTTATCATGGAATGCGATCATTCTATTGGCCGTTGAAGCGGCATCAAAAAGAATATTGATTGATCTTCCTATGTAGTTTGAATTCAATGCAGCCGTCCAAACTCCTGGATATTGGTAGTTATTGACATTATAAGTGCCGTCCGCGGTTTGATTAGCCGTTACACTTCTAAATCCCCTTGATCCTGAATTCGGAAAATTACCTACATTGTACGCCGGATTATTGTAAATATACCCGATTGTAGTAGTTGTACTGTTTCTTACCCTTGTTCCTAAATAATCTGTGATTACACCGTAACTTGTAGCTACTTTTTTATCTTTTTTATACCAAGGTGAAATTCCGAAATCTCTGTTTGAAATGATTGCTGTACTTGTAAGATCGGGAATCCTCCAACCATCTGGACAAGGATCATAAACAGATTTTTCACCACCTCTTCCCCATCGGTCTGCAGCTAAATTGGGTTCATTAGAGATCCAATCTGTTCCGTTGGTATAGTTCGGAACCGCAGAATTATACGGTGCAAAAGCACTCGGTATCATGTATACCAAAGGATTTTTTACAGAATAAGATAAAATTTTAGCCAATTTTTCAGGAACAGTGTCCTGAGTAACTATATTGGCATTACTTGCATTTGAATAGGTGTTGTAAGGAACAATATAATTACCTGAAAGGTTATTGTAATTAGCATAACTAAGAGCCGTGTAAGCAACCGCTCCATTTGCCAATACATTTCCTAAATAAATACTGTAAGAAGCTCTATTATCCGTATGCTGAAACGGAGGGATTGGATCTTTTCTTCCCCATTGATACTGCATTCCCGTAGAAGCTCTAATCTGAGAAAGCTCTGCAGCATTGGGCGACAACGGGTTTGCCACTATCGGAAAAGCATCTGTTGCACCAAGATTCCTGTCCATAAATTCGGTTTTTAACACATCCCCTTTTTGTACATAGTTTACATAATTCGGCGCATTAGAATTCGGGGTTTCTGTAGCATAGGTGAAAGAAGAAATTGCTGTGTCTGTTACCCAAATATGCCATGACCAATAAACTGGGTTTGAAACACTTCCGTTATGAAGTGTAATTACAGCGTTTCCACTTTGGTTAGGATTTATATTGACCTGAATATTAGTATTAGAAAGATCTGCAAAACTTGACGGAGACGGATTTGATAAAGTAACCGATCCTATAAGTGAAGTATTGGTAGACCAAAGCACATTTGCTTTTAAACTATTAAAATTTGTGGAGTTAAGAATTGTTTTGTTATTAAGCAATTGACTTTGAACAGAAAACGCTTTCGAAACCGGAATCTGCATCAAAGTTGATGTTGCACTTTTTACAATTTGATAAGTATTTGGATTTTTCAGCCCATCAGTATAATCTGTTGGTTCATCATAAAACTCCGTAGGATAATTGTAGTTGTGAACAATATATCCCGGATCTTGAATACATCTGCAAGCATTGGCATCTGAGGTTTTCGCAGTTGATGTCGGCATGTACCAATATCTACCTTTTACAGTATTGTCTGCGGGATTTGGAGTATCAGCTTGATATTTATCTGGCACCATAAATAGTGCTCTTGCCGAAACAGCAGGTGTAGAATCTGAAAGTCTAGTCATGGTAGAAGTCCATAAACCTACCTGATGTTGGTCTGTGTACTGCCCCAGTTGTGAATTTATTGCCAACTGTCCTGTTCCTGGGAATTTTCCCATATTGAAACCTCCAACAGAAGTCATATCAAAACCTACATTTGGATAAATTTTAAATCCCGTCATAAATGAAGGCACTCCCACATCTGAAGGTTTTATTATATGATTTCCTGCACTTTCGAAGGCTGTTTTCCCAAGACTTGTACGAACACCAAATGGTGAAAAGTCTATCCTCACATCGTCGACGTAAGTTGATGAAGCCAAATTGGCAACCAACATAGAAGGCAAACGCCATCCATTGGGACAAGGATCAAATGGAGATTTTCTTCGGTATGGCTGTGCAGCGGCGTCTGTATTATAATTTGAATCCACAAGTCCTTCTGCATTATCTGACCAAAGATTTAATTTAGGCAAATCTTGAGCAGCAATATCTGAAGATGCACCAAACCAGTTGTACATCAAATTCGTATTATTATTGTAATAAGCTGGTCCGGAAAGATCGTCTTTATAAACGTAAATCGGACTTAAAGGATTGTTAATTGCCAAACCGATATTATTTTCCACACTGGAAGAAGAAAGCGGAGTAAACAGTCTAAGGTTGTCAAAATTAACAGCATTGTTGAAATTTTTAGCGCCTCTATGACGCACTCTTCCTACACTTCCGGAAACTTCATAAAAATCATCTCCCCTTAAAACCAATGGCGGAATAGGATCTTTTCTACCCCATTGGTATAATAGGCCACCGCTTCTGTTCCATTCTCCTGAAGTATTAGATGAAGAAATAGCGCCCAAGTTTCTATCCATCCATTTCCAATCGCCCGCAGGAATTATTTCTGTATCGCCGTTGGCAGTTTCTCTCTTTACATTCTCAAAACTTCTGTAAGTAGAGCCGTCTGTAGGATTATCTGTTACCCAAACGTGCCACGACCAAGCTATTTTACCATCTATTTTAAATGCAATTACGGCATTACCTTTTTTTGCTTTATTTACTGGGACAACAATTTTTGCTTCTTCTTGGGTACCATTAATCCGAAGCCTGTATCCTCCACTGGTTTTAATTAAACCATGATTATCTTCCCAAAGAAGTTCTGCAGAAATTTTACCATCGTAATTAAAATTGTTCTTGTTTAGATACTTATAAAAAGTCCAAACTGCGTATGCTTTTTTTACTGGGATATAGATTCCGTCATTGGAAGTTGAAGGATCGAATATATAGCTATTTGGAGCAAAAAGCCAAGGGTAAGTATATACTCGTGAAGCACTTATATTTGGATCAACAGGGATTTTTGCTGCGTTGACAATTCCATGAGATGATGGATCAGCATTGGCTAACGTTTGTTGTGCCTTAGCATTGCCCACGCTCAAAAAGACAATACCCAGACACATGCCGGTCTGAAAAATAGATTTTTGTTTCATAATAAATTCAATACAAAGTTTAGTCTTTAGTTATTAAACCACAACTTGTTACAAAAAAAATATGTTACAATTCATGTTTATACATAAATATACGAAAACATAATTTTAATATAAATAGTAATAATTCAACGAAAGCAAAAATATGTATTTAAATTCACAATTTTTAAAAATGAAAATTAATTTTTCTTTATGATTAAAAGAAATGATTTGGAAAAAAATGGCAATTAAGGCAAGAGATAGTTGTTGTAACGGTCTATGGTGAAATTTCCGTTAACAATATTTTTGAAGCTTGAGAAAACAACAAAATTGAAAATAAACAATGAGATAATAAATGTGTAAATCAACCTTTTGGTAGCATCATTTACTACATACATTGTATTGATAATTATAATGTAAGAAAAGCCAATAAAAGCTCCCGCAAGACGGGAAGAGAAAATAGGATTGTTTCTGAATATAAAGTAGGCACAAATACCAATTACTGCATAATTTCTATGATATTCGTAGTAAGGGAATTTCTCCTTCATTTGATTATCAAAGAAGAAAATGAAAAATGTAAGGATAGCCATTAAGCCTTCCGGTACACCAAAACCACCGTTGAGACGAGTTACAGATTCATCCACATACCCATTGAAACCCTCCACAAGAATGTTATCCGAAGCAACACCCTCTAAAAAACTACCGAAAACACGATAGACTTCAAATGGAGAAAGAAAGATAGAAGTAATAATTGCACTCAACATTACCACTTTATTAATCGGGATTCTCGCCACCCAATACATTGGCAGAAATACATAGCAAACGTTGTGAATTCCTGCCCCAATCAAGATAAATAAAACATACATAAAAAGTTGTCTTGATTTTATGTACTTGATTGAATAATACACTATAAACGAACCTAAACACTGCCTAATCTGCCCACTTTCTCCAATAAAAAAACCGGGGATAAACATAAAAAGAATAAATGTAAAGGGATAAAAGGTATTTTCTTCTACATATTCTATCTTAAAATACATTGTAATGGCAGCAATGACCAAAGTCAACATATAGAAAGGTGCATTGAAGACATTGAGCAATACCTTATTGATAAGTATAAAAAGCCACTCTAGCTCAAATGGCGTGGGCGGTTCCAAATACAAAGCTTTACAGAGAATACTTATGTAATCTATCTGATCCGAAAAAGCATAGATACCAACATAGCTTCCATAATCTGGACCTACAAACTTCCGCAGACCCGCTATTAAGATTAGAAATAGGGCCAAATACCAAAGATATTTTTTCTCGACTCTGCGGCCAAAGACTTCTTGTGCACTGAAAACCAGCAACACAATAAAAACTATCAGGTAATAAGGGTGAAATAAACTCATTTATGTTTTCTGAAAATAATTTACATTTTGAGACGAAATAACCAAAGCCCCGAGCAAAAGCGGAAGAAAAAGTCTCGTTTCCCAAAACAGCCCCACAAAAGTAATCATTCCAAGGTAAGGAACAGAAAGTATCAAAAAATTTCTCAA
Source organism: Chryseobacterium piscicola (assembly GCF_900156685.1). Lineage (GTDB taxonomy): Bacteria > Bacteroidota > Bacteroidia > Flavobacteriales > Weeksellaceae > Chryseobacterium > Chryseobacterium piscicola. Next base: position 71,399 of record NZ_FTOJ01000011.1, on the reverse strand, counting down.
AATATTCCGTTCCGCAACTCCGCAAAGTTCGTAAATAAAGTACAAAAACAAAATTCCAAAAACCAATCCTACAAAATTAAACGGGCTGGTAAAATTTTGAACTAAATAAAATCCTTCTGCAAGAGAAGCCTGTTGGGGAATCATCAAACGCAAAATCACGTAAGGAATAATAAACGCCAAAACAAGCAATAAAATTTCTTTGTAAAAAGCGAAATTTTTAATCCTAAAACTTTGATAATCAAAAAACAAAGCACCAAAAAAAGCAATATTAAGACAAGCTGTTTCTCTTACAAACGTGGAAATAAAAATAACTCCACACAGATAAAGCAAATCTTTATTTTGTTTAAACTTTGCAAATCTCAAACTAAAAAACATTCCAGAAAGAAAGAAAAAAATCGCAATAGAATCACAATTGGTGGGTACGTACTGCACTACAACCATTAGAAAAATTCCAAAAAAGTGAAGTAATTTTCTCAACCTTGGATCTGAAGCAAAAAGATTAGGATTAAATCTTAAAATTTTATCCAAAACCAAAGATGAAGCGATAAAAAAGAAAACATTAATAACAAAAAAACTATGGTAAAAGATGCTCCCGTTCTTTACAATGAAAGGCTTTATAGAAAGTAAGTAAGAGTTTACGAAATAAGTAAGAAAATCGGTGACCTGAACTGTCAAGAAATTAGGAATTACCCGATAAGCATAAACCGAAGAAAACATAAAATCTGGAGCCCTCTCCATGGTTTTCAGCTTTACATACGAAGATTCAAAGCCGTAATACACGATGAAAAACAACAAAAAAGGAAGAATTGCTGTAAAAAGAACCGAACTTATTTTTTCATCATTGTTTTGCAACATACCCAATAGAATGTCATATTTTCACCTAAGCAGATCACTTAAGTCTTGCAAAAGTAGAATATTTTACTGATTATCAGCAAAACTTCGCCTATAAAGTTTTGACCTTAATCCTAAAAAATTAAATTTGCAACTTGATTAAACTAGGCTATGCATCGCTTTTTCATCCAATTATATTATCTAATCTCAAAAAACCGAGTTTTTTCCTTAGCCGTGGCTTTGGGAATTCTTATTGTTTGTGGTTTTTTTGCATCAAAAATTAATTTTGAAGAAGACATCAATCAAATTATTCCTAAAAACGAAAAGTCTGATCTGACGGCGAAAGTTCTTAAACAACTTAATTTTTCAGATAAAATAATCGTTATTATTGAGAAAAAATCTAAAGATGAAAACTTTCAGCTTTCAGAAACGGCAGATATTTTTTTAAAAAAAATTGAACCTATTCAAAAATACATCAGTTCGATTCAAGGAAAAGTAAATGATAACGAAATTTCAGAAACGTTTGATTTTGTCAATCAGAACCTACCTCTATTTTTAGACGAAAATGATTATACGGAAATTGAAAGAAAGCTCAACAAAGACAGTATTGCAAAGCAGATTGAGAGCAACTACACCTCTTTAGTTTCTCCTACGAGTTTGGTGACAAAAGAATTCATCAAAAAAGATCCATTGGGAATCACTTTTTTAGGAATCAAAAAATTAAATGCTTTAAACATCAGTAAAGATTTTAAGCTCGAAGACAATTACATCGTTACCAAAGACGGCAAAACCCTACTCCTTTTTATCGACCCGAAAAACAAAAGCAACGATACCAAAAACAATGAAGTTTTTGTAAAAAGTTTAAATGAAATCAAGGAAGATATAAACAAAAATTTCAAGGATAAAACTGAAATCAGCTATTTTGGTTCGCCAATAATTGCGGTAGCAAATGCGCAACAGATAAAAAAAGACATTCAAAATACGGTCATTATTTCCATGACGGTTTTGTTGATTTTGCTGATATATTATTTTCGAAATATCTTCACACCATTCATTGTTTTTTTGCCGACCGTTTTTGCGGTTTTCATCTCTCTTATGATTTTGTTTTTCATTAAAGACAAAATATCTGCAATTTCTCTCAGTGTAGGTGCTATTCTCATTGGTATTACGATTGATTATGCTCTGCATATCCTCACCCACTACAAACACAACAATAATATTGAAGAACTTTATAAAGAAATCACACAACCCATAATTCTGAGTAGTGCCACAACCGCAGTTTCTTTTTTATGCTTAGTTTTCGTTCGTTCGGAAGCATTAAAAGATCTTGGCCTTTTTGCAGCGATTACGGTTTTCCTTTCTGCTATTACTGCTTTAGTTATTGTTCCGCAATTGTATCATCCGAAAGAAAAATTAGAAAAAACAAGCACCAATTTTATAGATAAAATTGGAAATTATCCCTACGAAAATAATAAACCTTTAATAATTGTATGCTCCATGATGATTGTTGCCTGTCTTTTCGGCTTCAGACATGTTGGTTTCAATGAAGATATTGGGGATTTAAACTACATTCCGAAAGATTTGAAAACCAACGAAGCTAAGTTGGAAAAACTGTCAGACATCACTTCAAAATCTATTTACACCATTTCTTACGGGAATTCTGAAAATGAAGCTCTTGAAAGAAACTCCAGATTAAGCAATTTCTTGGAAAAAGAAAAACAAGAAGGTAAAATTTTAAGTTATAATTCTATTGGTCATCTTGTTTTGTCTGCAAAAGATCAGCAAAAAAAAATCGAAAAATGGAATTCGTTTTGGAGTCAGAATAAAAAAAATAAGACCATCGCAGAAATGGTAAAAAAAGGAAATGAATTTGGCTTTAACGCATCGGCATTTGATAGGTTCAATGAAAATTTAAATAAGAACTACCCTAATTTAAGTCTAAAAGATTACGAAAAAATAAAAGCATTACAAATCTCTGAATTTCTGAGCAAAGAAAACGGATTTTTCACGGTTTCTAACGTGGTGAAAATAGATGAAAATAAAAGAGACGCTTTCATCAAAGACGTTGAAAAAAATCAGGAAGCTTTGGCTATCGACCGTCAACAGATGAATGAAAATTTCTTAGGTCTTTTGAAAAGAGATTTTAACACCTTGATTAATTATTCTCTTTTGGCAATTATTTTAACAATCATTGTTTTCTTCCGAAATTTTGAATTGTCTTTACTGACCATGTTTCCAATTGTACTAACGGGCGTTGTGACAGCAGGAATTCTCTATTTCTTAGGTCTAGAATTAAATATTTTCAGTACCGTGGTCTGTACTTTGGTTTTTGGCGTGGGCGATGATTTCAGTATTTTCCTCACGAAAGCCATGCAGAAAGAACATACGACAGGCAAAAATGAACTTCCTACTTATCGAATTTCTATCATTCTGGCTGTTTTCACCACCATTTTATCCATTGGGTCTTTAATTTTTGCAAAACATCCGGCTTTACATTCACTCGCTTTAGTTGCTTTGATTGGAATGTTCTCTGTAATTGTGATTACTTCCACTTTATATCCGTTTTGGTTTAGGTTTTTAATTACCAACAGAGCCAAGAAAGGATTATCACCCATTACGTTGAGGTTATTTTTAAATTCAGTTATTTCATTTATATATTATGGTTTAGGTGGATTGATATTTTCTGCCATAGGAAGTGTTTTTGTAAGAAGATCTAGAGGAAAGACTTTAGATTTCATCAAATTACTTTTAGCAAAGTTTCTTACATCTGTTTTGTATACCAACCCTTTTGTAAAGAAAACACTTATTAGAAATCCTAACGAAGATTTTAGCAAACCCGCTGTGATTATAGCCAATCACACATCCTTTCTGGATACTTTAGTCTTAGGAATGGTAAATCATAAAATTATTTACCTCGTCAATGATTGGGTGTATCATTCTCCTGTTTTCGGAAAACTCATAAGAGCTTTAGGATTTTACCCAGTGTCTCAAGGCATTGAAAATGGGATGAATCAATTGAAAGAAAAGATAAAACAAGGCTATTCTTTGGTGGTTTTCCCAGAATCCGAACGCTCATATACGAATGAAGTGAAACGTTTTCACAAAGGTGCTTTTTATATTGCCGAACAATTTTCTTTAGACATCGTTCCCATTTACATTCACGGAAACTCTGAAGTGCAGCCAAAAGGAGATTTCATTATCTACGACGGAAGTATTACAGTAAAAGTAGGCGATAGAATTCGCAAGGAAGATTTAAATTTTGGGAAAAATTATTCTGAAAGAACGAAGAAAGTAAATGCTTATTTCAGGGATGAATTTGCCAAGCTGAGAAACGAATTGGAAGATGAAAATTACTTTAAAAAGAAATTATTGCTGAGCTTTTTATACAAAGAAAATGAGGTAGTAAAACCTGTAAAAGAAGATTTCAATAAAAACAAATCGGTTTATTTTGAATTGAATAAACACATTGCCAAGGACGCTGTTATTTTTCACATCGCTAATGATTTCGGGCAGAAAGACATGCTACTCACACTTCAGCAAGCCGAACGAAAAATCTTCAGCCTGATTAATGATTATGAGAAAAGGTTGGTGGCAAAAAACAGTTATCTGGCACAGAAAAGAAAAATCAATTACATTGATAATCAGTCACAAATCAACAAAAAGATAGATGTACTTTTAATTTCTGATGAAAATTTTAATCTTAATGATATCAAACACTTTCCAGAGACAATAATTTTATTGAATCTTGAAAATCTGCCTTTTGAAAATGAGAAATATAAAAAATCATTTAATTCGGAATCAATAAAAATATTTAGGCACGAGTAATAATTAGGAAATTGCTTATGATTCTGAACGTAATCGTAATTGAAACTATTGCAATTGCTTATGACCAAAAAAACAGTAGAAATTTACATCTGAAAATCATATTTTTGTAATCTATAAAAATTTTTAATGCAAAAAAACATACTTGTCTTATATTATACTCAAACTGGTCAGTTGGAAGATATTGTAAAAAATATTGCACAACCATTTGAAGATAAAAAAGACGAATATAAAGTGATCTACTACAATATTCAGCTGAAAAAAGACTTTCCTTTTCCTTGGCCGAGTAATGTTTTTTTTGACACATTTCCAGAATCTTATCTGCAGATTCCAAGTGAAATACTACCGCCGCCAGAGGAAGTACAGAATACAAAATTTGACCTTATCCTTTTTGGATATCAGGTTTGGTACCTCACACCCTCCATCCCGATTATTTCATTTTTGAAAAGTGGTTTTGCAGAAAATATTCTAAAAGGCACGCCAGTTGTTACCATCTCCGGAACACGAAATATGTGGATGCTTTCACAAGAAAAACTGAAAGTTTATTTGAAAAATCTAGACGCAAAATTAGTAGGAAATATTGCATTAGTAGACCGAAGAGACAATTACACAAGCGTCTTAACAATTCTTCGCTGGATGACAACCGGACAAAAAGAAAAATCTGGAATCTTACCTGCTGCTGGAGTTTCAAACGACGAAATTAATGGAGCCGGAAAATATGGGATGATTATTGAAAACCATTTTAAGAATAATAATCTCGGCAATCTACAGCCCGAATTAGTAAAAAAAGGAGCCGTAGAAATCAGAGCCTTTCTAGTAAGAGTAGAGAAAGTGGGCAACAAGATCTTCACGATTTGGTCTAATTTAATTATTAAGAAAAAAGAAAAAAGACCAATGCTAATAAAGTTCTTTAAAATATATTTGATGGCAGCAATCTGGATAATTTCGCCCATTGTGTTGATTTTTCATATCTTACTTGCTCCAATTTTATGGACAAAAAGACAAAAACAGAAAAAATATTTACAAGGAATTAATTTAAAATAGAAATGTACGACGTATTTATAACAAAAGCTTCAACATACTTACCCAATGAGCCAATTTCTAATGACGAAATGGAGAGCTACCTTGGTTTGGTAAACAATACACCTTCTAAGGCGAGAGCTTTGATTCTAAGAAACAATAAAATCAAAACGAGATATTACGCTTTAGATAAAAAAGGAAACCCCACCCACACCAACGCACAAATTACGGCAAAAGCCGTTGAAGGGCTTTTTGATGAAAATTTCACCAAAGAAAATATGCAATTGCTTTCTTGCGGAACATCTTCTGCAGATCAAGTGCAGCCTTCACATTCTTCTATGGTACATGGCGAGCTTAATATCGGGAAATCAATCGAAATAAATACCGCAACTGGGCTTTGTAATTCGGGAATGAACGCCTTAAACTACGGCTTTCTTAATGTAAAAGCGGGAATAAAAGAAAACGCAGTCTGCGTAGGTTCTGAAAGAATGTCTGCATGGATGACTGCAGATAAATTCAATCACGAAACAGAAAACTTGAAGCTTTTGGAAGAAAGACCCATCGTTGCTTTCAAAAGAGAGTTTTTAAGATGGATGCTTTCCGACGGAGCAGGAGCATTTCTCTTAGAAAACAAACCTAGAGAAAACGAAACTTCTTTGAAAATAGAATGGATTGACTTCTACTCTTACGCTCACGAAATCGAAGCATGCATGTATTCTGGTTGTGAAAAACAAGAGGATGGAAGTTTAAAATCTTGGGCAGAATATCCTGCTGAAGAGTGGCTTAACCAATCGATTTTCGCATTAAAACAAGATACTAAAATTCTTGATAAATACATTTTGGTAAAAGGTGCTGAAAGTTTAAAGTCTTCATTTGACAAACACCAGCTTGATCCAGAATCTGTAGATCACGTTTTGGCACATATTTCTTCAGGCTATTTTAAAGAAGGCTTGAAAGAAGAATTTGCCAATGTAGGTCTTGATTTCCCTTGGGAAAAATGGTTTTACAATCTTTCTGAAGTAGGAAACATAGGCGCAGGATCTATCTTTATCGCTGTAGAACAACTTCTGAATTCTGGAAATTTAAAGAAAGGCGAAAAAGTACTTCTTTGCGTTCCTGAAAGTGGGAGATTTGCTTATTCTTGCGCTTTATTAACCGTTTGCTAATGAATATGTCTTTGCCAACATATAACCAGAATTTCGTAGAAAGTTTAATTCCCCAGAAATTTCCTTTTGTGATGGTAAGCGGAATTTCAGAATACTCTGAGGAATTTTTGGTTTCAGGATTTGAAATTAAAGAAGATAATATTTTTGTGCACGAAGGTACGTTTCAAGCTTCAGGATTAATTGAACATCAGGCGCAAAGCGTTGCCCTTCATACAGGATACAAATTTTACCTTTTAGGAAAAGAAGCTCCGACTGGCTACATTGGCGCCATCAAAACCTTTGAAGCTACCATTTTACCAAAAATCGGTAATCTATTGGTTTCTGAAGTAAAAATCATTAATGAAATGATGGGCGTAACTTTGGTTGAAATCGTTACTAAAATTGATGGTGTAATTATCGCTAAATCTGAAATGAAAACCGTTGTAAAATAGAGAAAATCATTTTTTTTACCACAACTCTAAAGGTACAAAATTGATTTAAACATAAAAAAATATGGATTTAAAGGAAGAAAACCACATCAACATTCATCATTTTTTACCTCATCGTGAGCCGATGTTAATGGCTGATTATATTCTTGAGCTTACTCCGGAAAAGGTTATTACTTCTTTTAAAATTAAATCCGATAATATTTTCCTTCAAGATAATCAATTTACGGAAGCTGGATTAATTGAACATTCGGCTCAAACCTCATCCTCGATTCTTGGGCAGAGCTTCTTCGAAAATCAGGAATCAAATACGAAAGTAATAGGATTTATTACCAACATTAAAAAGATTGAAATTTTTGCACTTCCAAAAATTGGTGAGACCATTATCTCTAAAGCCTCTTTAATTTCAAAATACGAAAACATTTGCCAGATTTTCTGCGAAACTTTTTTAGGAGAAAAAGTATTGATTCGTACGGAGATTAGCTTGTTTATTCAGGAGATTTAATACTTGAAATTATTATAAAATAAAGAAGTCAATTTTAAAGTTGGCTTTTTTTATTGATTAAATTCTCGATATATTTGGTGAAAATAATAGTATGAGCGTTAAAGTAAGATTTTATTCCTACGATATAGAATTTGAGTTTGAAAACTCTGTAGAATTTCCTGTAGCACCTGCCGTCGGTGATGAGGTGAATCTGATTTCATTTTTTAAATATAAAACTTCTGAAAGATTAGAATACGTGAATAACATGGAAGATCTTTACCTGTATGAAAATGCCTTGGTAGTAGAACGTACTTGGAGCAATGATTTAGAAAAAAACGAAGTTTATCTTTTGATCCAATTGAAATATAAGAAGAGAAAGTAAATTATCTTTCATTTGTAAACATTGTAAAGTTCAATTACCACCAAAAAAAAGTGAAGCATTTCTGCTTCACTTCAAAGAATTGATATTTAGAAAAATTAGTATCCAAAGATTTCCTCAAGGGTAACTTCTTTGAATTCTCCCATTTTGTTGATTGATTCCATATTCAGGTTTTCTTTTTTCCCGATAATGGCGGTGTTGTATTTTAGTGGTTTAATCTCAGTATTGTAGAAATTGGTAAGCTGTGGTAAGCTTAAATTTTGAATTTCTGCATAAACATCTTTTCTGATATCGTAATCTACCCCCAACTTCTTCAATGCTAGTTGATTGTAAAAAATACTCGTTCTATTAATTCTGTTAGATGCTATTTGCTTTAAAGCTGATCCTTTAGAATTCTCAAACTGTGCCGGGATTTGCGGAAAATCTGCCATCAAATCATTCATTGCATTTACCGCAAGAGGTAATTTGTTTGCTTGAGTTCCGATGTAGTTGGTTACATAGTTTGGATGATTTTTTTCTGAAGCTGTACCAAAAGAAACATACGCCGAATAAGCTAATGACTTGCTCTCTCTGATCTCCTGGAAAACGATAGACGACAGTCCGCGTCCGAAATATTCATTAAATACATTGGCTTTCCCGAAGTCTGCTAAGTTGACGTTGCTTCCTTTGGCAACTTTAGCCATCTCCATCTGCACCATGTCATAAGCCGTGAAATATACCTTTCCTTCAGTTGTTGGCTCTGCATATACTTTTGCTTTCGCAGGCTGCAGTTTTGTATTTTCAATGAATGGTTTAACTGCTTTTTCCAATCCTTTTTGATCTTCACCATAGATGAAAATCTCGTAAGGATATTGGTTTAAGGTCTTGATTTTAGACATCAGCTCACTCACGTTGATACTTTCCAGACGTTGTTTAGAAATAATATCTGTCATTCTAGAATCTTTGCCATATTTCGCATAATTGGAAAGCGCAGACATAATTCTCGTCTTGTCTTTTTTAGCAACTTCTCTGGATTCTAAGATTGTTTTTACAGTTTGGTTGTAGATTGCTTTATCGGCTTTCACATTGGTCATCCAGTGATTTAGCAATTCTACTCCTTTCTTCATATTGCTTTCCAATCCGCTCAAAGTGATAATGGTTTGGTCATTTGAAGTTCTGAAACTGTTTGATATTCCTAATTTGTAGAATTCTTCTTTCAGCTGTTCAGGAGTATATTTATCAGTCCCCAAATATTGTAAAACGCTTACACCAAGACTCAATTCTTTATCATGATCTGTACCGAAAGGGAAGATATAATTAACCTGAGCTACTTTATTATATTTATTCTGTACGAAACTTACTTTTTTATCTTTTATTTCAGAGGAAGCAATTGCTGTTTTGAAATCAACAAATTGCGGTTTAATATCGCCTGCTTTTATTCCTAAAATATCTTTAAGGAAAGGCGACTGCGCTTCTCTGTTTAGTTTAATTGGCGTAATGGCAGGATTCTGCACTCGAACCAATTTGTCATTTACCCCTTTTTCTTTATAAACAACTACATAATTATCTTTGAAAAACTCATTGGCAAATTTTACAATATCTGCTTTGGTTATTTTTTCGTAATCATTAATTTCGTCTAACTCTTGTTGCCAAGTTCTTTCATTAATGTACGTGCTGTAAAGCGTAGTTGCTAAACCGTCTGCAGTTTCCCAACCCTTCATACGCTGAACTTTCATATCGTTTACGATAGCTTTCAGCATCCAATCTGGGAATTGACCTTTTTTAACTAAATCTAACTGGTCCAGCAACAATTTTTTAGCTTCATCAAAGCTTTGCCCTTCTTTAGGAACAACGTACATTGTAAATGCACCATACGTTTTGTAAGGAGACTCGTAAGCTCCTGCGCTTAGTACTTTTTGTTTTTGGCTGATATTCAAATCAATTAAACCAGCATCACCGCTGTTGCTTAAAATTTCTGCAATCATGCTTGCCAATCTCGCGTCTTTAGTTCCGTAAGAATCAGATCTCCATGCCATTGTTATTCTTGGTGTAGAAGGACTTTTTACAGTTCTGCTTATCACTTGGGTCATGGGTTCTTCAGAAACCATTTTCTTCATCGGAAGTTCTTTGTATTTGAACGTCCCGAAATATTGGTCAACTAATTTTATTGTTTTGTCGAAATCCAAATCTCCAACCAAAACAACCGCCATATTGTTTGGAACATAGTATGTGTCAAAATATTTATGAATCGCCACCATAGAAGGGCTTTTCAGGTGCTCTGAAGTGCCTATTGTTGTTTGTTGTCCGTTCGGATGTTTTGGGAAAAGAGCTTCATTTAAAGCATAATTTACTAAACGACTATCGTTATCTTGCGCTCTATTAAATTCTTCATATACTGCCTCCAACTCTGTATGAAAAAGTCTTAAAACCAGTTCTGAGAAACGTTCTTTCTCAACTTTCAACCATTTCTCTAGTTCGTTAGCCGGAATGTTATTTTTGTAAACTGTCTCATCAAGCCAAGTATGAGCATTGGTTCCTGTTGCTCCTAAAGAAGAAATCGCCTTATCGTATTCGTTAGCAATTGCAAACTTTGAAGCCTCGTTAGAAACCTCATCAATTTTTTTATAAAGTGCTTTTTTCTTTTCAGGATCTTTTTCTGCTTTGTGTTGCTCATAAAGATCAGAAATTTGCTGCAGCAAGACCTTTTCCTTTGCCCAGTCCTGAGTTCCCAAATGTGAAGTTCCTTTGAAAACCATGTGCTCAAGATAATGAGCAAGACCTGTATTATCACTTGGGTCATTGTTTGAACCTGTTCTTACAGGCACGTAAGTTTGGATTCTAGGAGCGTCGTCATTCTTTGCCAAATAAACTTTTAACCCGTTTTTTAAAGTATAAACCCTCACTCCAGCCTGATCATTTTTTACAGTTTCATAGGTATAACCTTGAGCATCGGTCTGTTTCTGTGTTTCAAATTTCTGCGCCATTGCAATGATTGTGCAAAAAAGAGAAACTGAAATAAAAAATTTCTTCATAGTAGAACTTATTAAATCATTTTTATAGTTAAAATAATTAGTACAAAATTTAATGTATCTGTTACAGTTTGTCATTATTTAAAAAAAACTATATTAACAAAGACAATCAATAAAAAATTTCAGCACTATACACCAAGACATTCCATTACACTATGTCCTGCATTTTTATTATTTTAGCATATTCAAAAATCAATAAAATACAGATGCATAAAATACCATCTGAATATTTAAAATCAATTTTTTCAGATGAAAAAACAAGATATTCCACAAGATGAAAGCAATCTTCAATCAGCAAATATGACGGAGATGCTCTATGTGACTGATGAAAACAACAATTACACTACCGCCAACAGCATCGGCTGGGACGCCAAAAAAGCAGCACTCGATGAATCTATGGCGCTCATCAACGAGAGAATTGAAGAGGCAAAACAAAACGTTGCCAACCAGATTGTGAGCCCAATCATCTATTTTATGGAATTTAACAAAATGGATTTGCAGGTTCTCGCGGCTTACGTCGGAATGTGGCAATGGACGGTTAAAAGACACGCAAAACCAAAAATTTTCAAAAAACTCAGTGATTCTACTTTGAAGAAATATGCCGATACGTTCGGAATTTCGGTAGACGAACTCAAAAACTTCGACGGTAAATAATGAAATTGAATTTTGAACACCATCAGACTGCCCACTGCGAAAACGGTGTTGCCTCCAATCTACTTCTCAATAGAGGTTTGAAACTCAGCGAACCAATGATTTTCGGAATCGGTTCCGGATTGTTTTTCGTTTATCTGCCTTTCTTAAAAGTCAATTTTGCGCCGGGTTTCAGCTACCGTCCGATGCCGGGAGCTATTTTCAGCAAGGCTGCAAAAAGGCTTGGAATTAAAATCAAAAGAATAAAATTTTCAAATCCTAAAGAAGCTCAAGCTGCTTTGGAAAAAAATTTAGAACAAAATATCCCGACAGGTCTGCAAGTCGGAGTTTTCAACCTCACGTATTTCCCTGAAGAATATAAATTCCATTTCAACGCTCACAACCTTGTGGTTTACGGAAAAGAGGACGGCAAATTCCTCATCAGCGACCCAGTAATGGATTTCGCAACAACTTTGACGGAAGCTGAACTTGAAAAAGTTCGCTATGCAAAAGGCGCACTCGCTCCAAAAGGTCATATGTATTTCCCGACACACATTCCTGAGAATGTAAATCTGGAAGAAGCTATTAAAAAAGGAATTAAAGATACCTGCAAAAATATGCTGGCTCCCGTTCCGATTATCGGCGTAAAAGCAATGCGTTGGGTAGCCAAAAGCATCCCCAAATGGGCTGAGAAAAAAGGCACAAAAGTGACCAATCATTATCTCGGACAATTAATCAGAATGCAGGAAGAAATCGGGACCGGCGGTGGCGGTTTTAGATTTATTTACGGTGCTTTTTTACAGGAAGCAGCTGTGATTCTTAAAAATGACGAGTTAAAGGAATTATCCAAAGAAATTACCGCCATCGGTGATCTATGGAGAGACTTTGCTGTGGATATTGCCAGAGTTTACAAAAATAGAAATTCGAAAAGCGACATTTACAATCAGCTTTCAAAATCGATGTTGCATATTGCTGATTTGGAAGAGGCTTTTTATAAGAAACTACGAAAAGCGATTTAGTTTGGAGAATATCATCGAAATAAAAAACCTTTACAAGAAATACAAAAACTCGGAAGACTTTTCGGTTAATGATATTTCTTTGAATATTGATAAAAACGAAATCTACGGAATTCTCGGTCCCAATGGAGCAGGAAAAACCACGTTGATTTCTATGCTTTCTGGTTTGATTAAACCAACCTCAGGAAGTTTTACCATCAACGGATTGTCGCCTAAAAAAGACAGTTCCAAAATCAAACAAATCATTGGAGTCGTTCCTCAGGAATATGCGCTCTACCCGACTCTGACGGCAAAAGAAAACCTTCTGTTCTTCGGAAGTCTGTATGGTTTGAAGAACAATTACCTTCACAAAGCCATCGATGAAGCGTTGGAATTAATGGGTCTAACGAAATTTGCCAATAAAAAAGTAGACCAGTTCTCCGGTGGAATGAAGCGCCGTTGCAATTTGATTGCAGGAACGCTCCACAATCCGAAAGTTCTGTTTTTGGATGAGCCGACGGTTGGCGTTGATGTTCAATCAAAAAAAACAATAATTGATTATCTTTTAGATCTAAATAAAAAAGGAACGTGCATTATTTACACCTCGCATCACTTATCTGAAGCTGAGGAATTTTGTACAAAAATCGCCATCATAGACCACGGAAAAATCCACGCAACGGGAACTCCGCAAGAATTGGTAGAAAGAATTGCCAATGCCGAAAACCTAGAGGATGTTTTCATTTCATTAACCGGAAAAGAATTGAGAGATGTTGTATAAATTGTGGAGAAGTTTCATCAAAGAAATTCAATTATTGAAAAGAGATTCTGGCGGAATTGTCATTATATTTCTGATGCCGTTGTTGCTGATTATTACAATTACCTTAATTCAGGATTCGACATTCAAAAATCTGGAAGGTTCAAAAATTCCGATTATTTTTATCGATAAAGATAAATCTGAAATTTCTAAGAACATCAAACTAGAATTTCAACGCAGTAAAACTTTTGATTTACTCACCAATTATGATGAAAAATCCGCTCAAAATGCCGTTTTTTCTGGTGATTATCAAATGGCCATCGTCATCCCCGAAAATCTAACGAAAGATTTAAATTCAAATATTGATTCTAAAGTTCAAGCCATCGTAAGTTCGTTTGGCTTGGAGACCGATTCTACTGCTACAAAAGCCGTGGCTTCTAAAGCAAAAAACATTCATCTCTATTTCGACCCTGCAACCAATGCAGGTTTCAAAAATTCTGTGATGAATTCCATCAATAAAATGGTTTTTGAAATCGAGAATAAAAAAATATACAAAGCTTTCCAAGATCAACTGGGAACAACGGAAGACCTTAAAAATCAAAGCTTAATTAGCTTCAAAGAAATCACGCCGAACAAAGGCAAGGAAGAACTAATACCGAATTCTGTTCAGCACAACGTTCCTGCTTGGGCATTGTTTGCGATTTTCTTCATTGTGGTACCTTTGTCTATTAATTTGGTGAAAGAAAAAAGTCAGGGAACAAGCGTGAGAGTTCGCGTGAGCCCTACGCCGTATTACATTCATATTTTAGGAAAAACATTGACGTATCTTATCATTTGCGTCATCCAGTTTCTACTGATGGTAGCGGTAGGAATCTGGCTTTTCCCACTGATGGATTTGCCTCAGTTTGATGTTTCCGGAAAAATGTTCCACCTTCTCATTGTTACGCTTTTTGCGGGCTTGGCAGCGATTGGATTTGGGGTTTTAATCGGAACAATGTCCAATACTCAGGAGCAGTCGGCGCCCTTTGGAGCGACTTCAGTGGTGGTTTTGGCAGCGATTGGCGGAATCTGGGTTCCGGTTTTCCTGATGCCCGAATTTATGCAGAAAATTGCGCAGTTTTCCCCGATGAATTGGGGGCTGAATGCGTATTACGATATCATTTTAAGAAACAGCGGGATTGGCGAAATTGCCAAAGAACTTATTTTCTTATTTTTATTTTATATTGTGATGGTAACTGTTTCTTTATTGTATGAGAGGAAACAAAATAGTGTGTGATTTTTTTAGAAGCCGGGAACCTGCTGTCCACTATATCTTTTTTGTCATTGCGAACGAAGTGAAGTTATCTATTGAACCCGTCAGCAACCGCAATAACAAAAAAGGATGCCGTTCCCATCAGGGCTAGGGATTTTGTTGGAAATTCACGTTTCGTCAACCCTATCAAAGAGACAAAACTTTGGCAAAGTTGAAAGATAAATAAACAGTTCGCTCCTCTGGAGCTTTGTTTTTGGGGCTTCATTTTTTTCTACTAACAGTAAGCCCCGATGGGACTTTGCAAAGCTTCGTTAGAAGCAAACTGTTAATAGCAAATAGATATTGATAAAATTAAAGCTCTAGAAGAGCGACCTGATAATCTTATTTCAATTTTATCAGATTATAATATATTTGATTATAATTGGTGAAATCTTTGTGAAAACCTTTGTGCCCTTTGTGGTAAAAAAAAAGAATACAAAATGCAGTCTAAAAATATAACTTGTACAGAAGAAGTACGCGTACGATTCAACGAAACAGACCCGCTGGGAATTGTCTGGCACGGCCATTACATCGTGTATTTTGAAGATGGAAGAGAAGCTTTCGGAAGACAGCACGGCTTAACCTATCTCGACATCCAAAAAGCGGGATTTGTAACACCGATTGTGAAAAGTACGTGCGAACATTTTCTACCTTTGAAATACGGTGAAACATTCAACATCGTTACGACTTTCGTGAATTCTGTGTCAGCGAAACTGATTTACAAATACGAGATTTTCAATCAGCAAAATCAATTGGTTTGCAGTGGCGAAACCATTCAGGTTTTTCTGGATTCCGACAATAATTTATGCCTGTACAATCCCGAGTTTTTTCAGGCTTGGAAAAACAAAATGGGATTTTAGATGGCTTTTGGCAATTGGCTATTAGCTTTTTAAAAAATTGTTGTCCGATGAAAACAGACAAACACGATATTTACAAGATAAATCTACATTTCGCTCCTCTAGAGCTCTGTTTTTGGTGGTTTCACTTTTTTCTATTAACAGTAAATCCCGATAGGAATAAACACAGCACCGTTAGGAGCATACTGATAATAGAAAAAATTATTCAAAAATTAAAGCTCCGTAGGAGCGACCTGTTAATTGTATTTAATCGGCAATAATGTTTTCAAAATAAGATTCAAAAATTTTAGTAGTTAATGAACAAAGAAATTTACATTACAGATTACAACTGCGTCACGCCTATGGGTTTTGATGTAGAATCAAACTGGAAAGCAATTTTGCAAGGAAAATCTGGCGTTGCACTGCATAAAGTTGTTGATAATCACGAAGCTTTTTTTGTTTCTAAAATTGATTCTGAAAAGCTGGAAGAAAAATTTAATAATAACTTCAACAATAAGGATTTCACAAGACTTGAAAAAATGTTTTTACTAAGTCTGAAACCTTTAGTAGAAAGACATCCGATTTCAGATCAAACCGCTTTTATTCTCTCCACAACGAAGGGAAACATCAGCTTATTAAAGAACGAAAGCTCTCTACCGGAAGGTGTTTATCTCTCGAATTTAGCTCAAAAATTAGCAGATTTTTTCGGATTTAAAACCAAACCAATCGTGGTTTCCAACGCTTGCGTTTCTGGAGTGATGGCGATTGCTGTTGCGAAAAATATGATTCTGGCAGGAAACTATAAAGACGCTTTTGTGGTTGCTGGAGATGAGATTTCTGAGTTTGTGATTTCGGGGTTTAATTCTTTTCAAGCCATTGGAAGCGAACCTTGCAAACCTTATGACAAAAACAGAAACGGAATTAATCTGGGCGAAGCGACTGCAGCAGTTTACATCACTTCCACTCCATCAGAAAACGAAAAATTTCGGTTTAAAGTGTTAGGCGATTCTGCCATTAACGATGCCAATCATATTTCTGGCCCATCAAGAACTGGCGACGGATTGTTTGCCAGCGTGCAAAATGCGATGAATGAAGCAAATATTTCATCAGAACAAATAGATTTCATTTCCGCTCACGGAACTGCGACACTTTACAACGACGAGATGGAAGCCATTGCCTTCAACAGAATGGATTTGCAAAATGTGCCCCTCAACAGTATGAAAGGTTATTATGGACATTGTTTGGGCGCATCAGGACTTTTGGAAAGTATTATTTCTATGCAATCTGCCTTAAACAATACTTTGATTCCTTCTAAAAATTTTGAAGAAATGGGCATTTCACAAGATTTGAATATTATTAAGGAAAATAAATCGGCAAAAATTAAATATATTTTGAAAACGGCTTCGGGTTTTGGCGGATGTAATGCGGCAATTGTTTTGGAAAAAGCATAAAAATAATTTTGTAATTTTGATAGCATTAAAGTTTTAGGAAATGGAATCTACTTTAGAACTCAGAAAAAGAATTCACGACTTCAACGATATTGCAGATGAGAGAATTCTGCGCATCATTAACGGAATTATTAATGTTGAGGAGCAGGAAGACAACTATCCAGCAATTCCTGATTGGTATTATGAAAAGCTTGAAATTGAAAGGGAAAAGCATTTGAAAGGAGAAACGCCTTCGTATACTTGGGAAGAAGTAAAGCAAAAGTTGATGAAAGACTATGACTTATAAATTAATTTTAAAGTCAAGATCTCACATCGATTTAGCGGAAGCAATTGAATATTATCAAAGCAAGCGAAAAGGTTTAGGTCTTAAATTTTTAAAATGTGTTCAAAAATTTTTTGGCAGAATTACCAAAAATTCGCTCCATTATCCTTTGAAAAATAGCCAATTTCGAGAAGCATACATCCAAAAATTCCCTTTCGTAATTATTTACGAATTGATTGATAAAGAAGTTGTGGTGTTCTCTGTTTTCAACACTCATCAAAATCCAACAAAAAAGCCTTAACCTTTTTGAAAAACCTTAATGAAGAAAACAGACATTTGTACCATAGAAAACTCAAAAATAATCCTCAACGAACAAATTATTTTTGAAACTGAAACCGAAAATTTCTCAGACTTTGCGAAAGAAGCCTACAAAACTTTAGAACTGAATTATCCCAAATTTCATAAGATGGATCATCTCAGCAAACTCGCTTTTCTCGCTTCCGAAATGATTCTGAAAAACGATGATCACAGCAAAACGGCTTTGGTTTTCGCCAACAAATCTTCAAGTTTAGATACGGATTTTAAATACCAGCAAAGCATCAATTCTCAGGAAGATTTTTTCCCAAGTCCTGCGGTTTTTGTGTACACTTTACCCAATATCTGCGTAGGAGAAATCAGCATTAAACATAAAATGCAAACCGAAAATGCGTTTTTCGTTTTAGATCAATTTGATGAAGAATTTTTAAACTCCTATTCGGCACAGATTCTGCAATCTGGAAAAGCCGAAAAAGTCTTGTGTGGCTGGGTGGAACTATATCAGGAAAGTTATAAAGCTTTTGTATATTTGCTGACATTATAAATTTGATAATTTGAAAATGTGCTAATTTGAAAATGCGAAATGTTCATAATAAGTACAACAATTATTCAACAGACTAATTTTAATTTAAAATCTAACATCTGTTATATTGTAAAACATTTTCAAATTATCTAATTAACATATTTTCAAATTAATTTTTATGAGCGATTTAAAATTAGAATTAAAAAACAAAATTATAGAAGTTCTTAACCTTGAAGACGTTGCAGTAGAAGAAATCAAAGATACAGATCCACTTTTCGGTGGTGGTCTTGGTTTAGATTCTATCGACGCTTTAGAATTAATTGTACTTCTAGACAAAGACTACGGAATTAAATTGGCTGATCCGAAAAAAGGAAAAGAAATCTTCCAGTCTATCGAAGTGATGGCGAAATACATCGAAGAAAACAGAACAAAATAAATTAATTTACCAATCTAACAGTGTAACAGTCTGGCAATTATTGGTAAACTGTTACATTGCTACATTGTTACATTTGTAAAAGATGAGTCAAAAAATTGCCATTACAGGAATGGGCATTATTTCCTCCATTGGTAACAATGTTGAGGAAAATTTTATTTCGCTCACAACCGGTAAACACGGTATTTCAGACATTGAATTGTTTGAAAGTCGCCATAAAGGAAGCATCAAAACAGGCGAGATAAAATTATCTAACGAAGAACTTGTGCGGAAACTTCAACTTAGTGAAGATAACAAAGCAACGAGAACCACTTTATTGGGAATGGTTGCTGCAAAAGAAGCCGTAGAAAGTGCTGGAATATCTGATATCAACGCATACAAAACCGGGCTTATTTCCTCTACAAGTGTTGCAGGAATGGATGTCACCGAAAAATATTTCTACACCTACGAAGATTTTCCTGAAAAGCAAAAATACATCGACGCTCACGACGCAGGAAATTCATCTTTGGCGATTGCAGAATTGTTGGGTCTGAAAGGAATGGTTTCTACCATCAGCACAGCCTGTTCGTCTGCAGCCAATGCGATTATGATGGGCGCAAAACTCATTAAAAACGGCGTTCTAGACCGTGTGATTGTTGGCGGAACAGATTCACTTTCGAAGTTTACTTTGAATGGTTTTAATACGCTGATGATTTTAACTGATTCTTACAATACCCCTTTCGACAACGACAGAAAAGGTCTTAATCTGGGCGAAGCAGCTGCTTTCTTGGTTTTGGAATCTGACGAAATTGTAAAAAAAGAAAATAAAAAACCAATTGCCTATCTTTCCGGCTACGGAAATGCCAACGATGCGCACCACCAAACCGCTTCTTCGGAAAACGGGCAAGGTGCTTATCTTGCAATGGAAAAAGCTTTGAAAGTTTCTGGTTTAAATAAAGAAAACATCGATTACATCAACGTTCACGGTACCGCAACTCCGAACAATGATTTGTCTGAAGGCATTGCAATGATTCGGATTTTTGGGGAAAACAAAGTTCCTGAATTCAGTTCTACGAAAGCGTTTACTGGTCACACTTTAGCCGCAGCGGCGGGAATTGAAGCAGTTTATTCTATTTTAGCAATGCAGAACAATGTGATTTTTCCAAATCTTAATTTCAAAACAAAAATGGAAGAATTTGACCTGAAGCCAGTTACAGAACTGAAGGAGAAAAATATCACCCACGTACTTTCCAATTCATTTGGGTTTGGAGGAAACTGTTCAACTTTAATTTTCTCTAAACAATGAGTACCGTTTACATCAACAGTGCCGCCTGCATCTCGGTTCAGGACACTTTAAACGACAATTTCTTAGACCATTTAAAATCTGAAAATACAGTTCTAGTTTTAAAAGCCATTGAACCGAATTACAAAGAATTCATTCCGCCAGCGATGAGCAGAAGAATGTCTAAAACAGTGAAAATGAGTTCCGTAGCTTCCAAAAAAGCTTTACAAGAAGCTAGAATTGAAAAACCCGACGCCATCATCGTAGGAACCGGAATGGGTTGTTCACAAGATTCTGAAAAATTTCTGAAAAATGTGATTGATAACGATGAAGAGTTTTTGACGCCTACCTTTTTTATCCAGTCAACTCACAACACCGTTGCCGGACAAATCGCTTTGGGACTGCAATGTCACGGCTATAATTTCACTTACGTTAATTGCTCTTCTTCGCTGGAATTTTCTATGTTGGATGCCAAACTTCAGATTTTGGACGGTGAAGCAGACAATGTTTTGGTAGGTTCTACAGACGAGCAAACCGAGCGAACAATGGAACTGTACAAACTTACCAATGCCATTAAAAAAGAAGAAAATCTTCCGGTTGATTATTTAAACTCAAAAAGTGAAGGCGTAATTTGGGGCGAAGGTTCTAGCTTTTTTGTTTTAGGAAAAGAGAAAACTGAAAACTCTTATGCCAAACTGAAAGATATTAAAATTATTAACTCATTAGAATTAAACGAAACTCAACAATTCATTGAGGATTTTTTAGTTAAAAATAAGTTGAAAAACGAAGAGCTTGATGCTGTAATTTTTGGTTTCAGTGGAGATTCTGCATCTGATGTTTATTATAAAAATGCATCTGAATTATTTCCAAATTCTTCACTACTTTATTACAAGCATTTGAGTGGCGAATACAATACAGCAAGTGGTTTTTCAACATTTATGGCTTGCAAGATTCTTAAAAATCAAGAGATTCCAGAAGTGATGAAAATTAATGATGTGAAAAGGGAAAATATTCAAAATATTCTTCTCTATAATCATCTTGGAGGAAAAGACCATAGCTTGGTTTTGCTGGAGAAGGCTTAAAACCAAACCTTGGAGGTTTACAGACATAAAAAAATGAAACACTATTCTTTCGTCCTATTTTACTTGTTTTGCAACCTTATTATTTTCGGGTTTCAGGGAACTATTTGGGTCTACATCTTTTGTTTCATTCTATTTTCAGTAGTTGTAATTTGGGGATCGTTTGATATTCAGTTAGGATATTTTGTTAACAATTTTACCCACAAACGAACGAAAATAAAAGAAGTCGCTTTGACTTTTGATGACGGACCTACTGAGTTTACGCCGAAGTTTTTAGATGTTTTGAAGGAAAACAACATCAAAGCCACATTTTTCCGCATCGGAAAACAGATTGAAAAATATCCCGAAACTTTTCTAAGAATTATTGCGGAAGGTCACACAGTAGGAAATCACACCTTTTCACATTCTAATAATACCGGATTTTTATCAACTTCAAAAATGGTAGAGGAAATTGAAAAGTGTGATGAAATTATTTTCAAAATCGGAAAAATTAAAACCAGTTTATACCGACCACCTTTCGGCGTTACCAATCCGAATATTGCAAAAGCAATTAAAAAAACTCATAAGAAAAGCATCGGATGGAATACACGTTCTTTGGATACAATAATTTCTGATGAGAAGAAAATTTTAAATAAAATCACAAAAAATCTGCGAAAAGGAAGCATTATTCTTCTGCACGACACTTCCGAGAAAACGTACCAAGTTTTGGTCGAATTATTGTTATTTTTGGAACGTGAAAAGTATTCGACTTTCACGATTGATTCAATGATTAAATCAGAAAAATAATGTTTAAAAATATAGTTTTCATAACACTTTTCTTAATTTCAGGTTTTGTTTTTGCACAGAACACAGCAATGACGAGCGCCGAATCTAAAGCATTCGTGACAAAAATTTCTGCTGAAACCAAAGAAATCAAAACTTTGCAAAGTGATTTTGTTCAGACCAAAAAGATGGATTTTTTAGATAAAAATATTGTCACGCAAGGCAGAATGTCTTTAAAATCCCCAAATAACTTAAGCTGGAAGTACACAAAACCATATCAGTACAGTATTATCTTCAAGGAAAATAAAATTTTCATCAACGACCAAGGAAAAAAATCTTCGGTGGATGCAAAAAGCAAAACTTTTGAAAAGATCAACAAATTAATTGTAGGAAGTTCTAACGGAAAAATGTTTAGCGATCCGGAATTTGTAGTTTCATATTTTAAAAATGGAAGTTCAAACATCGCCAAGTTTACTCCAAAATCTCCTCAATTACTGAAATACATCAAACAGATTGAACTTCATTTTCCTAAAAACCAATCGACCGTTTCGCAAGTGAATATGACCGAAGCTTCGGGCGACACCACAAATATTGTTTTCAAAAACACCAAAATCAATGCGCCGATTCCTGCTGCTGAGTTTTCTTTATAGCTCAATTTTTCTGCTGTTGATTTCTTGTAAGACGTACCAGCTAAAAGATGTAAAACCTATTTCAAATTTCGAAAAAACGGTTGAAAATTTATATTTTTCGTCGAAAGAAGATTATGTATACAAATGCCAGATGGATATTTATAAAAATCACGTCAGCGGAATTTTAATCATCAAAAAAATATCAGATGACACACATCGGGTGGTGATGACATCAGATTTTGGCAATAAAATGATTGATTTTGAAATTTCTGAAAATGATTTTAAGCTCAACTATGTTTTGGCAGATTTAGATAAAAAAATGGTTATTAATTTTTTGAAAAATGATTTTCAGGAACTTTTAAGGCAAAAATACCTTGTGAACGAAAGTTTTGAAAATGAAAATTCAAGAATTTACCTCTCGAAAACTAAGAAGAAAAGCTATTATTTGTTTTTCAACAAAGAAAATAGTTTGCTCAAGCAAATCATTTATACCAAGAGCAATAAGGAAAAAATCGATTTTAGTTTTGATGCAAAAAAACCTACTTTTGCAGAGATGATTCTTCTAGACCATAAAGATTTTAAAATCAATATAAAATTATTCCAAATCACTGAAACTGAATAAATAATGCAGACTATTCTTACAGATTTTTACACATTAAAATCCTCTGAAAAGACGGAAAACGGAAGTTTTATTGCCAACATTTCCCTCAATAAAGATCACGAAATATTTAAGGGCCATTTCCCAGGCAATCCTGTAACACCAGGTGTTTGTATGATGCAGATCGTAAAAGAATTGACGGAAGAGTTTACCGGAAAAAAATTATTCCTAAAATCTGCTTCCAATGTAAAATTTATGGCGATTATTAATCCTTTTGAGACGCCAGATTTAGATTTAAGTTTCATCATTACCGAAAGTGAAACCGAAGTTAAAGTGAAAAACACTACCGCTTTTGGCGAGACTATTGCATTGAAAATGTCTGTTAATTACACTAAAATTTAAGATGAAACTGATATTATCTCTTTTCACTGGTTTGTTTTTATTTTTTCAAACATCAGATTTGGATGCCCTTAGAAATGCTTATTCTAAAGCCAATACCTCAAACGAAGGCGCAAAAAACTTCATTGAACTGGCTGATAAAAGCTCTTCTTCTGACCCATTAATCAAAGGTTACAAAGCTGCTGCAAAAATTTTGGAAGCCAAAGTGACAACAGAAAAAAACAAGAGAAAATCTTTCGTAAAATCTGGAGCTACAGAGTTGGAAACCGTGATAAAATCTAACCCCAACAACGTAGAAATGAGACTCATCAGAATGAGTATACAAGAAAATATTCCGAAAATTGTGGGATATTCTAAGAATTTAAAAGAAGACAAAGCCTATATTTTGAGTAACTATACAAGGCAAAATTCCGTACTGAAAGTGTATATTAAAAAATTTGCAATGCAGTCTAAAACAATGACCGCAACGGAAAAAAACTCATTGAAATAAATGCTGATTTCTGAAGTACAAGATGCAATAAACGAGAAGAAAATCTGCGTTTTAATTCCTACTTACAACAACGAAAAAACTTTAAAAAGAGTAATAAACGGTGTTTTAGAATATACACAAAACATCATCATCATTAATGACGGTTCTACGGATTCTACTTCAGAAATTTTAGAAAATTACTCTCAGCTTACCGTCATCAATCTTCCTGAAAATAAGGGTAAAGGAAATGGTTTGAAAATCGGTTTCAGAAAAGCAAAGATTTTTGGCTATAACTACGCAATTACTATAGATTCTGATGGACAGCACTATCCAGACGACATTCCCGTTTTTATTGAAGCATTACAGAATGCAACCGAAGATGTTTTAATTATCGGAAACCGGAATATGTCACAAGACGGAATTCCCAAAAAAAGCAGTTTCGGTAACAGGTTTTCTAACTTTTGGTTTTGGTTTGAAACCGGAATCAAGCTGGAAGATACGCAATCTGGTTACCGATTATATCCTCTATATAAAATTCCGGAAAAGTACTATACTCCAAAGTTTGAGTTTGAGATTGAAATTATCGTCCGAACCGCCTGGAGACACGTTCCCGTGAAGAATATTCCTATAAAAGTTTTGTACGATCCTGCGGAAAGAGTTTCTCATTTCAGACCTTTTAAAGATTTTACAAGAATCAGTATACTGAATACGATTTTGGTATTTTTCGCTTTGGTGTACATCAAGCCCAGAAATTTCATCCATAATTTTAGAAAGAAAAGTTTCAGGAACTTCATCAAAGAAGATGTCTTGGAAAGCGACGGGAGCAACCGCACCAAAGCGCTCTCTATTGCCTTGGGTGCATTCATTGGTCTGTCGCCGGTTTGGGGTTTTCAAACGGCTTTAACGATATCTTTGGCTGTTATTTTCAAGCTCAACAAAGTGCTGGCATTTGTTTCTTCAAACATCAGTTTCCCGCCATTTATTCCGTTTATTATTGCGGGTTCTCTCTTTATTGGTGCGCCGTTCGTAGATGGAGAAACCAACTTTCTGAATCACGAAATCAATTTCGAATTGGTGAAAAATCACCTGCTTCAGTACATTATTGGAAGTCTCATTTTGGCCAGTTCTGTTTCTACTATTTTGGGCGTTGGTTTTTATCTTTTTTTAAATAAAGTAAATCCTGAAAACGGGTAGGATTATTTGGGCAACTTTTCCGCCTTCCACTCCCAATCTTTTTGCCTACGCTTTTCCAGCCACAAAAAAGGATTTCCGTTCAAGTCGGGTTGCGCTTCGCCAAGGGGTAACCTTTTTTCCAATTATTTTGAGATTGGTCATTTATTTCAACTTCCTCAAAGTCTTCTTTAGATATTTCTGAATATTTTCTTTATCCGGAATAGTAGTAATTTCTTTTGTTAAAGCATTTTCAAGCTCAGCTTTCGCTTTCAGATAATCTTTTTGATTGAAATAGTATTTTCCAGCTTGAAAATAAACCACCCAAAAATCCGGATTTAGTGCTTGGTAATGCTTGATAAATTCATTAGACAATAATTTATCTTCATCAAACTGCGAACTCAATTTTTTAAACTCTTCATAATTCTTAAATTCTTGAGAATCCACAAAAGAATCTTTCGCAATATTTAAATTTGAACTCGCAAGTCCTCCTGTTTTTAGTCGTTCAACAGAAAAAATTGTATTCAAATCATAACAGACAAATTCACCCAACTGATACGGATTTGACGATACCCAAACCAATCGTTTCTCTGGCGAAAAAATCACAGCGTGATGTGCCAAAAGTTGGTTCAAAGCTTTCTCATTTCCATTACCTATCTTTTCATTTTTAAGCCCAGATCTATCTCGTAAAATCGAAGCCATTTTTTCAGGATTAATTTTGGGATTGGATTTTAATAGCTCGTTGAGCTTAGTAAAACGATATTCTGAATGACTTTCTAATATCTGTTTATTATTTATCTTATCATCTTTATAAGCATCTGACTGAAAATGATTAGAACAGACCATCTTTGCGACATTTTCAACATTAAAAACCCCAATTTTTACTGGCGAAATTTCTATAATTACAGCTTTTCTATCATTAGCACTTCCTACCAAAATTGATTCAGACACGAAAACTTTCCGCTTTTCAACAATCGCAATCGCTTCATCAATATTTTTGGCGAATTGCAGAATCTCTCTTGTTACTAAAGAAATTGGCGTTTTTGCTATCTTTGGAATTCTAGATTTTCCAGCGTTAATTGTTACTGTAATTCCTTCTTTATTCATCCCCGAAACCACGCCAATCATCCCTGGCCAGCTGACCGACATATAGGGAATCCCAATTTCTGGATCTACAAATTCCAGCAATTTATTCTTTGCAAAATCGTCATCTAAGAAAAAATCAAAATTTCTTCCAATCAATAGATCACCATCTTCGGTGTTTTCATTCCAAACTGCTAGAGAAGAGCATCCTACCAATGCCAAATCCTGCATTGCATGGCCAATATCGTGGGCGCCATGCAGATACATTGCTCTTCTGAATTTCGGTGCTATAAAATCATATTTATCCGAAGAATATTGAGACAACCCCAACAATTCTACCTGAAAATCATCTCTCACATGGAGATACATTTTTCTGTTGTACCATTTCAGAAAACCTCTTAAAAGATTCTGTTTAAATTTGGATGGAACAAATGTTTCTACTTTTGAAAAGAAAATCTCTTCCTGTTGCTGCATTAAACCCAGCGTTAAAGCTCCATTATTATAGCCCAACTGCAAAGGATTGCCTTTGATGTACAATTCCCAAAGTTGCTGCCTGTTTTTTGTTAAGTAATTTTGATCAAAACTAAAAGTTGAATCGTTGATTTTGCTAATTTTAGGAATCTCTACCAAATATCTTTTGGTATCAGGAATATGTTTAACAGACTTTGAAACCCCACAAGCAATGAGACTTCCAATTAAGAAAAAGTAAATAAAAAATCTAATTTTCATTAGTTTGATTTAAAATTTCTAGCAAACGTTCATCAATCAGTTCTTTACCCAAAATTTCTGCACAAGTATTAAAAGCTCCGATTGTACAACCCAAAATCCCATGCATATTAACAGATTGACCGGTTAAGAATAGATTTTCTATTTTTGTGCGTGGCGAAACCATTGTTTTTAAAGCATTTTCAGAGGTTTTTGCGTAACCGTACATATTCCCCTCAAAACTTCCGATATAATCACGATAAGACAATGGCGACGATGTGTAAATATTTTTAATCGATTCTCTCAGATTCGGAATCTTTATTTCTAAAGCCTGAATCATTTTTTCCGCTTTTTCAAATTTGAATTTTTTGTACAATTCATTTCTGTCTTGCTGTCTTGCTATCGTGTTGAAAGTATTTTCCCATTCTTTAACTTCTGTAAAATGCATGTAAGAAATTGCTGTTAAACTTTCTGCAAATTCTGGATCGTGCTTGGAAGAAGTAGAAGAAAGCATATAAGTTTCAGGCCATTTCTCTTTTTTATATTTAAAAGAATTCCAAACTAAATCTTTAGACAAAAAATGATACACATTGTAGTTAAAACTGCCAATCGACTTAGGCTTTAATACCAAATACACACTAAAACACGACGAAGTAGGCTCCCAGCTAAAAACCCTGTTGTAAAAAGATTTCTTTATTCTGTTTTCCCCAATGAGTTTTATCGCTGAACGAATTTCTATATTTGAGATAAATTGTTTAGAAAAATATTCATTTTCATCTTTAGTTTTTACTGAACTCAATAAATTATTATCACTAAAAACAAACTCAGTAACCTCGGAATGCTTGTGAACCTCTGCTCCATATTTCCGTAATTTATTAATCAGTAATTTTGAAATCTGACTTCCCCCTTTCGTACATTTGTAAGCACTTTGAATGTAGGAATTAACCGTCAAAGCATGAACATAAAATGGGGTATTTTCAGAATCTCCTGCGTACAAAAAGTTAGACCCTAGCAAAACAGACTGAAGTTTTTCGTTGGAAGTAATCGATTTGATGAATCTTTTGGTATTGAGATGCAGAATGTCTGGGTTATAATTATTTTGTGCTACAACATTGTATCTCGGAAAATAGTTACAAACTCGCTGAATTTCTTTACAGTAATTCTCAATATTTTCTCTTTCTTCAGGGAAAAATTTTGAAAGCTGTTCTACAAAATTATCATAACCTTGTGCGTGAGGATATTCTATTTCATCATCTCCGAAAGTGATTTTATCATAACAATCCTCATCCATTTTCTGAAGTTGAAGTTCTTCAATAATCTCTAAATAAGAAAAAAACTGATGGAGATTTTGCCCTTTAGACAATCCGCCCAAATAATGAACTCCTGTATCGAAAATAAGTTTGTCTCGTGAAAAAGTCTGGAGGTTTCCGCCATACTGGTTGTTTTTTTCGAGTACACAGACTTTCAGGCCTTCTTTCGCTAAAATAAGTGCAGAAACAAGACCGCCGAGACCGCTGCCGATGACCAATATGTCGTATTCTTTTTTCATTTTTTCTTAGAATTGAGATAGTAGACATTAGATGTAAAATTTACTCAACCAGTAAATTATTTCTCTAAATATATTGAAAATCAATCAATATCGTCCCAAAAATCGAAGTAATTGAACCACTGTAGTGGATATTTTTTGAGCATCGATTCCAGATTTTGGGTGTAGGAATTGAGCAAACCTTGGGAATCTCGGTTTTTTATGTTCTCTGCAACTCTTGCGTAAAGGTGATAATGGAGATTTTTTTCCTTCATCACGTAAACATACACCACGGGAACGCGCAGTCTGGAGGCAATAAGGAAAGGTCCTGCAGGAAATTTGGCCGTTTTTCCGAGCAGTTCTGCTTCCAAGAATTTTGAGCCTTCGAAATAGCGGTCACCTGTGAAACAGATGAGTTCATTGTTTAAAAGCGCCTGATTGATTTCAAAAATATGCGACATATCGTCTTTCACATAGATGAATTTCACATTGCTTTTCTTTACGGAAACACTTTCCAAGTATTCTCTAATGACTGTAACTTCCAGATCTGTTGTCACTAAGTTGATTTGGCAATCAAGATCAATATCGGCAAAAAAATGATCGGCTATTTCGAAATTACCGATGTGCGCGCTGATGAGGACGCCACCTTTTTTTTCGGCCAAAAGATTTTTGAGCGTATCAATTCCGTCGAATTCGTAGGTGTATTTTCCTCTCAACCCTGCTGAGATGGCCGTTTTATCAATTAACGTTTTTCCGAACGTAAAATAACTTTTATATACTGCTAGTTTGGCTTTCCAGAAACTGAATTTGAGCCGTTTTCTGAAGTAATATGAGATGTAATGGTTGCTCTTTTTTTCGAATAGAAAATAGTACAAAGCAACAAAATAAAGCACAAAATATGAACTGCGGATTCCTATGTTTCTAATGCACCAGACGAAGATTCTATATCCTAAAATTGTGCCTTTAGATTTGCCTTTCCACTTATTCATAGTTTCAATTTAACAATATATCAATGGAACAGTGTAACAATTTTAAAATCTATTGATACATCTCCAGATTAATACACAGTTATACTTTTTGAGTGATTTTATTTTCGATTATCGAGTAGAAATCGTTAAAAGTGATGATATTTTTGAAATCAACTTCACCTAATTTAACACCGAAATTAGATTCAATGGCCACAACCAAATCGATATAATCTAAACTGTCTAAGCCCAAAGTTTTTTTGAAATGGGCATCATTGCTAATCTCATCGGCGTCTACCTCAAACTCATTGATTAAAAAATCATTAGCAATGGCAACAATTTTTTCTCTTTCCATGTTTATTTATTCAAATTTTTTAACGATTAATGCAGAGTTGGTTCCCCCAAATCCGAAAGAATTTGACAAAAATACGTCAATTTTTTGATTTGTAGTTTCGGAGATTAAATTTATCTTTTTTGCGTCTTCATCGGGGTTTTCCAAATTAATATTCGGGGCCACAAAATCGTTCTGCATCATGAGGATCGAATAAATCACTTCACTAGCACCTGCCATCCAACATTCATGACCGGTCATCGATTTGGTAGAACTTACCGGAACTTTACTTCCAAAAATTTCATAGATTGCTTTAGCTTCATTGGCATCGCCCAAAGGTGTAGAAGTTGCGTGGGCATTGATGTAATCTATGTCTTTTGGAGAAAGATGGGCTTGTTTCAGAGATCTTTCCATAGCCAGAGCTGGGCCGTCTACATTAGGCGTAGAAATATGTCCGCCGTTGGATGAGAATCCGTAGCCTACAATTTCTGCAAGGATTGTAGCACCTCTTTTCTGTGCAGATTCTAGACTTTCCACGATCATGGTGGCTGCACCTCCGCTAGGAATAAGCCCGTCTCTTCCCGAATCAAAAGGTCTTGAAGCTTTGGTAGGTTCATTTTCTCTTACTGAAAAAACTCCTAAACCATCAAAACTTGCCATAGAATATTTGTTCGTTTCCTGGGCCCCACCGCAAATGATAGTCTCTTGAAACCCGTTTTTAATCATCATATAAGCAAATCCCAAAGAATGAGAACCGCTAGCACAGGCTGCGCTGATGGTTAAATTGATTCCTCTTAATTTAAAAATGGTAGAAAGATTCATTGTCACAGTGGAGTTCATCGATTTGAAAATCGCTCCTGAACCCATTAATGTCGTATCTTTTTTTTCTCTCGCAATGTCGATAGATTCTACAACAGCTTTTGAAACGCTGTCGTTTCCGTATAAAATTCCAACTTCATTTTGGTCTAAAAAATCTTGGTCGATATTCGCTTGTTTCAAAGCATCAAGGGTTGCTACATAGGCGTACTCGCTTTCTTCTCCCATGCTTACGCGTTGTCGTCTGCTGAGAAGATTTTTCAGATCAGGTTTCGGAACTACCCCACTAAGACCAGATCTGAAACCAAATTCTTTTCTTTCATCAACCAAAACAATTCCGGATTTACCTTCGTATAGAGATTCTTTCACCTCTTCCAAAGAAGTTCCGATGCAAGAATAAATTCCCATTCCGGTAATGACTACCCTATTTTCCATCATTTTAAATTTAACAATGTATCAATTTAGCAATGTATGTAACAATTTTAAATATTGCTAAATTGCTTCATTGCTACATTGGCACGTTATTTACGAATAAATTCCGCCGTTGATATTAATAATTTCTCCTGTGATGTAAGATGCTTTTTTTGACGCTAAAAACGCAACCAAATCTGCCACTTCTTCCGCTTCACCAAAACGGTTTGCAGGAATCATGGCCTTCAGTTCGTCTTCATTGAAATCCTGCGTCATATCCGTTTTTATGAAACCTGGCGCCACGGCATTTACCGTGATGTTTCTCTTGGCAACTTCCTGAGCGAGAGCTTTTGTAACGCCCACCAAAGCGCCTTTTGCGGCTGAGTAATTGGTTTGTCCGGCAGTTCCTTTTACTCCGGAAACAGAAACCATATTAATGATTCTTCCGTATTTGTTTCTCAATAACTTCTGAATGAAGAAATTGGTGACGTTATAAAAACCATTCAAACTCGTGTTAATCACAGAGTTCCAGTCTTCACTTGGCATCCACATGAATAATCCGTCTCTTGTAATTCCGGCATTATTAACGATAACCTCAACGATAGCTTTTGGATTTTTTTCCTGCCATTCGTTTAAAATCTGTTGAGTTTCCTCGGCATTTCCTACATCGAATTTAAGGATTTCTCCTGTAGAACCCAATTCTTCAACTTTAGCCAAAGTTTCCTTTGCTGCAGCTTCATTGGAAGTGTAGTTGATGAGAATATGATAATTTTTTTCTTCTGCCAGTTTTATACAGATTGCTCTTCCGATACCTCGGGAACCACCTGTGATGATTGCACATTTCATGTGTGTTTTAGTTTATTTAAATATTGACAACTAAAAGTAGCCAATAATTACATTGTCTTTAAATATTTTTTCACTTCCTCCAAATAAGGATACATCACCATATCATTTGAAAATGCTGGTATAATCTTTCTAATTGCGTCGTACAATTCTCTTGTTGACGATGAAACTTGATCTTTAAAATCAAGATATTCAATTGCCTGAATGATCGTGATTGCTTCAATCGCCAGTACTTCAAATGCATTTTCAATGACCTTTCTGCAAATCACTGCAGCATTGGTTCCCATGCTTACAATATCCTGATTATCATTATTATTAGGTATACTGTGAACATACATTGAGTTTGATAACATCTGACTTTCTGCTGTGGTAGAAGTGGCAGTAAACTGAACACCCTGCATCCCAAAATTGAAACCTAGTTTACCTAAATTGACGAAAGGAGGCAAGATTTCATTTATTTTTGAATTCAAAAGATAGTTTAATTGTCTTTCTGCCAACATCGTGAGCTTTGTCACGACAATTTTCAACTTGTCCATTTCCAAAGATATATAATCTCCGTGGAAGTTTCCGCCGTGGTAAACATGCTGATTTTCAACATCTATAATTGGATTATCGTTGGCAGAATTAATTTCGTTTTCTAACACTTTTTCAGTATATTCCAACGTATCTAAAATAGGCCCCAAAATCTGCGGAACACATCTTAAAGAATAATATTCCTGCACTTTTTCTTTAAAAACCTTTTCCTGCTCTTCGAAATGAGTATATAAATGATCGGCTCTTTTTCTAATCAATTTACTATCAGACAAATGTTCGCGCATTTTGGCCGCTATTTTTTGCTGACCAGCATGAAGTTTTGTTCCGTTTAAAGCTTCTGATAAATGATCGTCATAAGCCTGAACGATTTCATTGATTGCACAAGATAATTTAATTGAAATATCTGTTAATTGATTGGCTTTGTAAGCATTTACAATACCAATCCCAGACATCACAGAGGTTCCGTTCATTAACGCTAAACCTTCACGAATTTCTACTTTGATCGGCTCTAAACCTTCAGTTTCAAAAACTTCTTTGGTTGATTTTCTTTCACCTTTATAAAAAACTTCACCTTCACCAATCAATACTAAAGCTAAATGTGCCAATTGTACCAAATCTCCACTTGCTCCTACTCCACCGTGTTCAAAAATTAATGGTGTAACATCTCTGTTAATTAATTCTTTAAGTAAAAAAACAACAGATTCATGAACTCCGGAATTCCCTAATGATAATGTGTTTAATCTAGCCAACATACAAGCTTTCACCTCATCTGCCGGAAGCGGATTTCCTATACCCGAAGAGTGACTTCTGATTAAATTATATTGAAGCTGATGGGTATCTTCATCACTTATTTTGAACTGAGCCATAGGCCCGAACCCCGTATTGACTCCATAAATCACTTTATTTTTTGAAAATTCTTTTAGAAAAGAAAAACTTTCATTCACTCTCTGGAGAAGTGATGGATCTAATTCTATGCTTTCGTTTTCAATAATAATTCTCTGAAAATCTCTCAGTTCTAAAAAGTTATTTATTTTCATCTATTAAAAGTAATAGTATATAATTTTGTAAAATACAATTAATTGTCACTAATTTTGCGCAAAGATAAAAGTTTTATTAAACAAATGAACAAAGAAATTGTTGATGTTTTAGTTATTGGAGCTGGACCTTCTGGTTGCGTCTCTTCCGCATATCTGAAGAAGAATAACATCAACGTGAAAGTAGTAGAAAAGGCAAAATTCCCGAGACTTGTAGTCGGCGAAAGCTTGATTCCGCGAGTGATGGATCATTTTGAAGAAGCCGGATTATTTCCTGCATTAGATAAAATGGGCTTCGAAAAGAAACTCGGAGCACGTTTTATGCGAGGAAACGAAGTATGTATTTTCGATTTCAGCAACAAATTCGGGAAAGGCTGGGACTGGACATGGCAGGTTCCTAGAGCAGATTTTGACAATACTTTGGCTCAGGAAGTGATTAATAAAGGAGTTGATCTTGAATTTGAAACTGAGGTGATTGGTATTGAATTTAACGGGACAGATTCCATTACGACCGTAACGACAAAAGAAGGTGAAACGAAGGAAATCCATGCAAAATTCGTAATTGATTCAAGCGGTTACGGGAGAGTTCTTCCGAGACTACTAGATTTAGAAAAACCCTCAAAGCTTTCACCCCACTCTGCAATTTTTGCTCACGTTGAAGATGTTAACAGAGAAAAAGGTGAAGAAGGAACCTTGATTTCTTTTGACATTATCGAAACAGAGGTTTGGCTATGGGTAATTCCTTTCTCCAATGGAAATACGAGTATAGGAATTGTGGGACCTACTGATTATATCGATAAACTTTCTGAAAATGGAGATACAACCGAGGCCTTAAGAAAAGCAATTTTTCTTTCAGATTACTATGTAAAACGTTTCGGTGGTGTAGATTTTCTTTTTGAACCACGACACCTGAAAGACTATTCTTGTTCGGTAAAAAAACTATTTGGAGACGGCTTTGCCTTAACAGGAAATGCTTCTGAATTTCTTGATCCAGTTTTTTCATCAGGAATGGCCTTTGCCACCGAAGGCGGAATGACGGCTGCAAAACTTGCAATAAGACAATTAAATGGCGAAAAGATAGATTGGCAGACAGAATTTGCAGACTACATATTATATGGAGTGAATGTTTTTACAACTTATGTAAAAGAATGGTACACAGGAAATCTTCAGGAATTGTTTTTCCACCAACCGGAAAACGCCGATGTAAAAAGAAAAATTTGCGCAGTTTTGGCGGGTTATGTTTGGGACAAAAAAAATACATTTGTGAGAATACACGATACAGCCATTGTAAACTTAGCCAATTTCATCAAAACAGAAAAGCAAC
Source organism: Chryseobacterium piscicola (assembly GCF_900156685.1). Lineage (GTDB taxonomy): Bacteria > Bacteroidota > Bacteroidia > Flavobacteriales > Weeksellaceae > Chryseobacterium > Chryseobacterium piscicola. The sequence continues at coordinate 36,839 of NZ_FTOJ01000011.1, read as the reverse complement.
AAGCATAAAAAAACGGTCTGAAAATTCTCAGACCGTTTTTCATTTATCTTAGATCAACAAAGTTAATGGGCTTTCTGCTGTTTGGATTAAATACCGCTTTAGATAAAACATCAAAATCCACCATTTCAATTTTTGGGCTTACTCTTAATTTTGCACGGAAATGATCTCTTACTTCACCTTCAAAACCTTCGTCATCTCTTTCAGCACTCAGCTTAATGATAATTTCATCCAAACCAATTTCATTCGATTGAATTACAATTTGGTAACACAAAATCCCGTCAAAATCATTCAGAATATCGTTCATTGCTGGTGGATACAACGTTGTTCCTTTATATTTAATCATTTGCTGTTTTCGTCCGACAACCGGTCCCAACCTCATCGTATTTCTACCACATTCACAAGGCTCATAATGAGCTTTAACTAAATCTCCCGTTTTAAACCTTAGTAAAGGAAGCGCTTCAACTCCCAACGTTGTAATTGTCAACTCACCACTTTCACCATCTTCCACAGGATTTTCATTATCATCAAGAATTTCTGTAATAATCAATTCGGGATGCTGGTGACCGCCAATCTGAAATTCACATTCTGTAAAGGCAGTGCTCATTTCTGTAGATGCGTAAGTGGAAAATAATTTAATGTTCCACTTTTCCTTGATCTTAAGAGAAAGAATATTATCTGTAAAATCCTGATTTTTGATACTTTCACCAATACAAACAGCTCCGAGAACACTAGAATTTTTATAATCAATGCCATTTTTCTCAGCGTAATCAATCATTTTTAAAAGAAATGACGGAACTGTAATTAAATATTTTGGTTGATATCTAAAAATTGAATCCCACTGAAGTTCAGGAATTCCTGGGCCCATTCTGATGACACTTGCCCCCATTTTTCGTAAACCTAAAAGATAAGCGAGCCCAGCAATAAATCTTTTGTCAATCGTGGTTATCATTTGAACAACGTCAGCTTTAGAAATTCCGGCACACGAAAGAGAAACCGCTTCGTTGTAGGCAATTCTTTCCATATCCTTTTCTGACAATCCGAAAGTTACAGGATCACCTAAAGTTCCGGAAGTCGTACTATAATCAATGATTTGATTTTGAGGAACACAGAAAAAGTCCTCATTATTCTGCTGAATATCATTCTTTGAAGTCGTTGGGATTTTCTGCAAATCTTCCAAAGTCTGGATATCAGAAATCTGAATATTATTTTCTTTGAATAACTTCTGATAGAAAGGTGAATGCGCCTGAAGATACTGCAAAAGGTCCTGAAGTTTTTCTTCCTGGAATTTTTTGATGTCCTGAATGCTTGATTTCTCGATGAGTGGGAAGAGTTCCAATAGTTTAAATTTAGGTGACAAATTTATTTAATTTAAAATTAAAAGTTGGAAGCTAAATTTTCCCACAGATCACACAGATTTTCACAGATCATTGTTTTAAAATTTTATCTAATCAATTGGCGTCATTAGCAAAATCTGCGAGAGAAAAAACAAGTTTTGGCTTAAGCCAATTTCACGCGGCAACACTGAAAGCGGGCTAAAGTAAAGCACGCTCCTATTGATGAAAATCACAGATTTTATTTGTAAGACAATTTAAAAATTCACATTTAACCATTTAAAATTCACTTCAAAAAACGCTTCAATTTTCGTAAACTTTTCAATAATTCGAATCAAAATAAAACATATATTATAAACCGACAAAAATCACTAAATTTGCCAACTTGATTAATCAACGAAATTGAGAAATTACAATGAGCCAATTTAAAGAATATAAAAACCTCAACCTGATAGACGTAGCGGAGAATGTTGCGGAATTTTGGAAAGCCAATAAAACCTTTGAAAAAAGTGTAGAAACCCGTGAAGGAAATCCCGAGTTTGTGTTTTACGAAGGTCCGCCTTCAGCCAACGGAATGCCCGGAATTCACCACGTTATGGCAAGAGCGTTGAAAGATATTTTCTGTCGTTACCAAACGCAAAACGGAAAACAAGTTTTCCGTAAAGCGGGTTGGGATACACATGGGCTTCCAGTAGAATTAGGAGTTGAAAAAGAACTCGGAATCACCAAAGAAGATATTGGCCAAAAAATTTCCATCGAAGATTACAACAAAGCCTGTCGTGAAGCAGTAATGCGTTATACAGATGTTTGGAATAACCTGACCGAAAAAATCGGGTATTGGGTTGACTTAGAAGATCCGTACATCACGTATAAATCCAAATACATGGAAACCGTTTGGTGGTTACTAAAGCAATTGTACAGCAAAGATTTGTTGTACAAAGGTTATACGATCCAGCCTTATTCACCGAAAGCAGGAACCGGACTTTCTTCTCACGAAGTCAACCAACCCGGGGCTTACCGTGATGTTACCGACACAACGATTGTTGCACAATTCAAAACACTTCCTGAAACATTGCCTTCATTTTTACAAGGTTTCGGAGATGTACATTTTTTAGCCTGGACTACAACACCATGGACTTTACCTTCAAACACGGCTTTGACAGTAGGTCCAAAAATCGATTATGTTTTAGTAAAAACATTTAATCAATATACTTTTGAGCCAATCAATATTGTTTTGGCTAAAGCTTTAACAGGAAAACAGTTCGGGAAAAAATTTATTGAGGGAACTGACGAAGATTTCGCCAATTATACTTCATCAAGCAAAACCATTCCTTTCCAAATTCTTGGGGAATTCAAAGGTGCTGACTTGGTTGGAATTAAATATGAGCAGTTATTGCCTTACACTTTACCTTATCAAAACCCAGAAAATGCTTTCAGAGTAATTTCAGGAGATTTTGTAACGACAGAAGACGGTACAGGAATCGTTCATACCGCGCCTACTTTTGGTGCTGATGATGCGAAAGTTGCCAAAGAAGCAACACCTGAAGTTCCGCCAATGTTGGTTTTAAATGAGTTCGGAAATCCCGTTCCTCTGGTAGATTTACAAGGAAAGTTCACTTCGCAAATGGGAGATTTTGCAGGTAAATATGTGAAAAACGAATATTATGATGCAGGAACAGCGCCAGAAAAATCTGTCGATGTAGAAATCGCCATTCGTTTAAAAGAAGAAAACAAAGCTTTTAAAGTTGAAAAATATGTTCACAGTTATCCCCACAGCTGGAGAACTGATGAGCCTCTTTTATATTATCCGTTAGATTCTTGGTTTGTGAAAATGACAGCGGTAAAAGACCGTTTGGTAGATTTAAACAAAGAAATCAACTGGAAGCCGAAAGCTACAGGAGAAGGACGTTTCGGAAATTGGCTGGAAAATGTGAACGATTGGAACCTTTCCCGTTCAAGATATTGGGGAATTCCGTTGCCTATTTGGAGAACAGATCCTTCAACAGGCTCAGCACAGGAAGAAATCATCATTGGTTCTGTTGAAGAGTTGTACAATGAAATTGAAAAATCTATCGCAGCAGGATTGATGACAGAAAATCCGTTCAAAGGATTTGAAATCGGAAATATGTCTGAAGAAAACTATTCTTTGGTTGATCTCCACAAAAACATCGTTGACAAAATTGTTTTGATCTCAGCATCAGGAAAAGCGATGAACCGTGAGAGCGACTTGATCGACGTTTGGTTTGATTCTGGTTCTATGCCTTATGCGCAATTGCATTATCCGTTTGAGAATAAAGAATTAATTGATAATAACAAGGCGTTCCCTGCAGATTTCATTGCAGAAGGGGTTGATCAAACTCGTGGCTGGTTCTACACACTTCATGCGATTGGAACAGCCGTTTTTGATTCTGTTGCTTATAAAAATGTAATGAGTAACGGACTTGTTTTGGATAAAAACGGTCTGAAAATGTCCAAATCCAAAGGAAATGCAGTGGACCCTTTTGAGACTTTAGCTGTTTATGGTCCAGATGCCACACGTTGGTATATGATTTCCAATGCAAATCCTTGGGAAAACCTAAAATTTGACATCGAAGGAATTGACGAAGTAAGAAGGAAATTCTTTGGAACATTGTACAATACGTACTCATTCTTCACTTTATATGCGAATGTTGACGGATTTAAATATTCTGAAAAAGATATTGAAAACCGTCCGGAAATTGATCGTTGGATTTTGTCTGAATTGAATCTTTTAATTAAAGAAGTAAAAGCATTATACGAAGATTACGAGCCTACAAGAGTTGCAAGATCGATTAGCACTTTTGTAAATGACAATTTAAGTAACTGGTACGTAAGATTATGCAGAAGACGTTTCTGGAAAGGAGATTATTCTGATGACAAAATCTCTGCTTACCAAACTTTATACACATGTCTTGAAACTGTTGCCAAATTATCTGCGCCAATCGCTCCGTTCTTTATGGATCAGTTGTATCAGGATTTGAACGCTGTAACTGGAAAAGAAAAATTTGAATCAGTTCACTTAACAGATTTCCCAGTTGCAGATGAAAATTTAATCGATCAGGATTTGGTTGAAAAAACGCATTTAGCACAGAATATTACAAGTATGGTTTTCTCATTGAGAAAAAAGGAAAATATAAAAGTGCGTCAGCCTTTACAAAAAGTATTGATTCCTGTTTTAGACAAAAAAACTGAAGAGCAGATTTTAGCCGTATCAGAATTAATTAAACAAGAAGTTAACGTTAAAGAATTACAGTTGATTAATGCTGAAGAAGCATCACATTTAATTGTAAAACAAATCAAACCGAACTTTAAAACGCTGGGTTCTAGACTTGGAAAAGACATGAAAGTGATTGGTAATGAGATTGCTAATTTCACATCAGAGCAGATTTCGTCTTTAGAAAAAGAAGGAAAAGTGGAAATTCAAGGATATGAAATTACAACAGCAGATGTAGAAATTTCAACAAAAGATATCCCGGGATGGACCGTAACTTCTGACGGGAAAACAACTGTGGCATTAGATTTGACTTTGACTGAAGAATTAAAATCCGAGGGTGTCTCTAGAGAATTCATCAACAGGATTCAAAATATCCGAAAGGAAAAAGACTTTGAATTGACCGATAGAATTATAATTTCTATCGAAGAAACCTCGCCATTTATCAATGACATTCGCAAAAATGAAACCTATATTTCAGACGAAGTATTGTCGGATAAATTAGATGTTGTATCTTCACTATCAAATTTTAACGAAATCGAGATAGATGAGGTTAAATTTAAGATAAATGTTGAAAAAATTTAACATACAGTTATTGTTTTTCATATTCCATTTCATAATTTTATTAAAAAAGAAAAAGAACCATGTCAGACGAAAGAGTACGGTACAGCGATGCTGATTTACAGGAATTTAAGGCAATCATTAAAGAAAAAATAGATAAAGCTGAGAATGATTTAAAATTAATAAGAGAAAGTTTTATCAACGACCAGAATAACGGTACAGATGATACTTCCCCAACTTTCAAAGCATTTGAAGAGGGTGCAGAAACCTTAAGTAAGGAGCAAAACTCTATTTTAGCAGGACGACAAGAGAAGTTTGTTCGTGACTTGAAAAACGCCTTGATTAGAATAGAAAATAAAACTTATGGTGTTTGCAGAGTAACGGGTAAATTAATTCCTAAGCCAAGACTTTTGGCAGTTCCTCACGCTACATTGAGCATCGAAGCTAAAAATATGCAGAAATAATATTTTTATCTTATTTTTGCAAATAATAAATTGGGTTTATATGATGTTTTATACATTATGTAAACCTAATTTTTAATTATATCTATGAGTGAATATTTAATTTTAGGAACCATCATTGTAGCTGCTTTGTGGTATTTTAACAGAGATAGAATTAAAAACAAATTCTATCCTAATCAACCTAAAAACCTCACCATAGATCAGAAATTTAATTCAGAGAAACGAGACAGAGAAAAGGAAATTGACAAACTTCTCGGTAAAATGGGCAAGAATGGCATCAATGATTTATCTGCAAAAGACAGAAAACGACTAAACGAACTTTCTAAGAAATAAAAGCGTTGCGAGCTCTTATCGCAATTGCATGGCTTAAAAAACAAATAAAAATGGAAGCATTAATTGTACACCCAAAAAATCAAATGGAACTAAACGCACTGAAAAGTGTAATGAAAGACATGGGAATTCGATATGAAAAATTTCACACCAGAGGTGCGAAAACACAAACTTTCGAGCCAAGGATTTCTCCTTCAAAAAAGGAAAAACCAGCTAGAAATTTCAAAGACAAACCAAAGAAAGATTTATAATGAAGAAGATAGCACTGGTAACTTTTATCATTTTATTAATAGATCAGGCATCAAAAATCTATGTAAAAACCCACTTCGAGCTGAGCAAGTTTCCCAACGACTCGGTTGAAGTCTTTTCTTGGTTTAAATTGACGTTTGTTGAAAACCCAGGAATGGCTTACGGATTCGAATTTGGTGGCCTTTTGGGCAAGTACTTTTTGGTCATCATAAGAGTTTTTCTGATTGCAGGAATGGTGTATTTATTTAAAAAATGGCTACAAAGAGGTGAATCAAACTATCTTATTATCCCAATGGCAATTATTTTTGCTGGAGCCATTGGAAATCTTATCGACGGTATGTTTTACGGATTAATATTCGATCACGGAACAGTTTATGATGAAACAGCAAAACATTGGATGCCGTATGATGGCATGGCAAAACTAGTTCCCTTCGGAAACGGATATTCTCACTTTATGAAGGGTTGCGTTGTGGATATGCTTCACTTTCCTTTGGTGGATTGGACTGTTCCAGAAAGTTGGCCTTTAATTGGAGGAAAACAAATTGAATTCTTTAAGTATATTTTTAATGTTGCAGATTCTGCTATCACAATAGGTGCAGCATTATTATTAATTTTCAGAAAAAAAGCTTTCCCAAATGGACTTGAGTTCTAAAACGTTTTTTAACCTCATGAACCCTTCAAAAGATTAATATAAAAGTATCGGATTGATTTCTTACTGAGAAATAAGTGTTATTTTTTTAAAAATATATACAAAAGATGTGGCTTCTGCCCCATCTTTTGTGTTTCTTATCTACTACATGATGTTTTCGTTCAGATTATAAGCCCGTATTTCATTATTATAATTATTAAGAGGTATAAAGTTTTTGGAATCACAGTCTGAAGTTTCCTAAATGGTCTGTCATATACTTATTATTTTCAAAATTATAGTAACTACTAAAAATTTGAATTTTGTTTAAAGCACGCTCCAAAATTCACTTCCTACACGACAGATTATGTTAAAAAATTCATAATTTACATTCCGGTTTCAGTCTTTCTTTTCAGTTTTATTAAATTGCCATTCATTTTTAAATTGGGTATGAAGAAGTTTAAATTGGTATTGGCAGTGACCGTTTTTTTGTTGTGTATTTCATGTAAAAATAAATCCGAAAAAAAGGAGGCGCAGGCTTACACTTCCGAGCTTCCCAATTATGGCAATGTCAATCTAAATGAGGTTTTCAGCAAAGAAGATTCTTATCTCTCCGGAAAAGAAGCAACCATTCAATACATCAAAGGATATTATGATAAAGTTTGGGACCAAGGTAACCTGAGCGGCGGAATTCTTGTTGCCAAAGGGGAAGAAATTCTTTTTGAAGGCTACCGAGGATTTGCAAGAGAAGGCAACCAAAACCCTATCAGTAAAGACACTCCGCTCCACGTTGCATCTGTATCAAAGACAATGACAGCAATGGCGGTACTTAAATTAATAGAAGCCGGAAAATTAAAACTTACAGACCATTTAACAGATCATTTTACCGGATTCCCGTATCCTAATGTAACCATACAGACCTTATTAGACCAAAGAAGCGGGCTTCCGAAATACGAATATTTCATCGATAAAATAAAACCTGCACCGGCAGAGCTGTCAAAAAATTACATCACCAACCAAGATGTTCTCAATATGCTGATAAAGTACAAACCCGAGCTGGCGAGAGATACCAATACCGGTTTTATGTACTGTAATACCAACTACGCACTTCTGGCACTTCTTGTGGAAAAAGCTACAAAAACTCCCTTCCCGATAGCGATGAAAGAAATGGTATTTGCTCCTCTAAAAATGCAAAACACCTACATTTTTGAAGAAAAAAACATCCCTACCGCTTCGCAATCTTTTTATTTTGGAGGAAACAGACTGTATCCTTTAGATCGTTTAGATTTAATTTATGGAGATAAAAATGTTTATACCACACCACGAGATCTTTACAATTTTTCTAAAGCTTTGTTTTCTAAAGATTTCCTTAAACCCGAATTGAAAAACATGATTTTTGAGCCATACAGCAATGAAAAAGCCGGACAAAACAATTATGGCTTAGGTTTCAGAATGAAAATTTTTGACAATGGCGAAAAGTTAACTTATCACAACGGATGGTGGCACGGTACCAATTCTGTTTTTGCCCATTTGCTTAAATCTAAAGTCACAATTGTTGCCATCGGAAATAAATATTCCGGTAGAGTATACACTGCATTAGCTTTAGCTGGTCTTTTCGAAGATTTTCCGCCCCAAAAAGATAAACTTCATCACATAATGAATGAAAATCAAGACTCTCTGAAAACAGGAAGTGAAGTTTTCGGAGAATAATGATTATTTTTGTCCAAATATCTTCATGAAAAGAATTTTTTTATTTTTAACGGTCTTATTTATCCTGCATTCTTGTGCAAGAGTAGGTTCGCCAATCGGTGGCTCAAAAGACACATTAGCTCCCAATATCATTGGCTCTAATATTGACAGCTCAAGAATTAATGTTGACAGAAATATCCGTGAACTGAGAATTGATTTCGATGAATATATTACCTTGAAAGAAATTAATAAGAACTTGATTATTTCTCCGCCAATCAAAAATATTAAAAAAATTCTTCCAGCTAATATTGCCAATACATCATTATTTATTCAGTGGACAGATACTTTGCAAGCCAATACAACTTACAATTTTAATTTCGGGAATTCTATTGCCGATAACAACGAATCTAATATTCTTAGATACTATAATTTTGCATTTTCAACTGGCGAAAAACTAGATGATTTGTACATCTCGGGCGATGTAAAAGACGGGATGGCAATAAAAAAAACGCAGTCTTCAGAAAACAAATTGGTGGTAGGTCTTTATCAGGTAAAAGATACAATCAACTACCGAGATAAGCCTTATTACATTTCTAAAGTAGATGATGACGGCTATTTTGAGCTTAATTATCTATCTCCAGGAAAGTACCGTATCATTGCATTTGATGATGAAAACAGCAACTCAGTCTACAATCCCGGGAAGGAAAAAATAGCTTTCCAAAAGGAAGAGGTAAACATAGAAAAATCTATTTCTGGGTTAAAATTAAAAATATTTCCATCTAAAAAAACGGTTAAATTTCTAGAAATGAAAGAAATGCCAGGTGGGATTTTAATGACTTTTGAAGGAAATCCGGAGTCTGTAAAAGTAAACCCACTGAGTGACAAACTTAAAGATTTTAAAGTAACCCACAAACCTAAATCTGATTCTGTAAAAATATGGTTTGATGCTGTAAAAAGTGAAATTGGGCAAACTACGAATGAAAACCTTAAGTTCACTTATGATGCCGGCATTATTAAAGATTCACTTTTCAATGCATCATTGTTCTACAAATACAATACGAAGAACAAAATGGCTCTAGAAAACGCCATCGGAGGCAATCTTCTTCCTCCAAAATCGGATTTTAAAATCTTGTCAAATTATATTGTAGATAAAATTCAGCCAGAAAAATGGACTTTGAAAGCCGATAGTTTAAACCAGAGTTTTACAGCTAAAATTTCTGAAACCAATCCTTACGAAATTCAAATTCAGTCTAACTTTGTTGAAGGAAAAAAATACCAGCTTACTGTTCCTAAATCTACTGTTTCATCTTATTACGAGAAAAATGCAGACTCAAAAAGATTTGATTTCGAGGCAGATAAGATAGAAAACTATGGTAGTATTACTTTTAAATTAACCAATGCACCCACAGATAAATATTGGCTACAGCTTTTAGATTCTTCAGAGAAAGTAATCTACCAGAAATACACTTCTGGAACTGAGGTAAAATTTGATATTGTGAAGCCCGCCGAGTATATCGTACGAATTCTCGTAGACAGCAACGGAAATCAATTTTGGGATGCATCCGATTTTACAACAGAAAAATTTGCCGAAGAAGCTTTTGTTTACTACAAACTTGCATTGTCTCGTGCACTTTGGGATTCTGTTGAAAACTGGGATTTGAAAGACACCCGAGCTTTAGATCTAGAAATTGCAACACCAAAAACTACTGATCAAAACAAAAAATCTGGCGAAAAGCTTAATCCTTTAGATGCACCACAAGATAAAATGAATAATCAATTCCTAAATGCAAGATAATGAAGAAAACTAAGAAAATTTTATTTTGGATTTTAGTAGGTTTTGCTATCATTCAATTTATCCCTATTGATAAAGTAAATAAACCGGTGGATCAAAAGTTAAATTTTGTTACAGTAAAAAATACGCCATCTGACATTGCGCTTCTCATAAAAAACACATGCTACGATTGTCACTCAGACGAAACGATTTATCCAAAATATGCGCATATCGCTCCTATTTCATGGTCTATAAAATCTCATGTGAATGATGGCAGAAATCATCTCAATTTTTCAATTTGGAATAATTATAATGCCGATCTCAAAAAAAGTATGATAGAAAAATCTATTCAAACGATTCAAAACAAAACAATGCCTCTTCCCGGCTATATTGTTTATCATCCAAAAGCCAATCTTTCTGCTGCTCAAAATTCTGAACTGATTAAGTATTTTGAATCTATTTTAAACTCTGGAAAGCTTTAGGCTACTTCTGGTTTTCAATATAACTTTCAAGGAATTTTTTCTGAGAATCAAACGCAAGATCTTCCAGATTTATTTGATCTAAGGGAATCCAAATAGTTTCAGAAATTTCAGAAACTTCAAGGTCTACCTTAAATTTTTCGTTTACATTGTATTCAAAAAACAAATCGAGTGTATTATAATCTATTTCTTTGTATTGATAAACGTTGGGCAGACTTGTAAGATATCTCAGATTAGAAATATCGATATGTAACCTTAATTCTTCAAAAAGCTCTCTTTTGCAAGTGTTTTCTGCGCTTTCATTGGGATCGGTAAACCCGCCAGCCAAATCAAGTTTTCCTTTCTTAGGCTCTTGATTTCTTTGGGTAAGAAAAATTTCGTTTTCACATCTTATGACAACAGCAACAGCCCCTGCAACATTATGGTAAAGAACGAAGCTGCATTGTGTGCAGCTCCATTTTTTTTCATGATTCCAAGTAAGTGATTTTTTGCCACAACTTGGGCAGAAATTTAGATTTTTCATTGTGCAACTTTAGCATTTCTGGGATGAAAGTTCAAGATTACATCTCTTAATTCTTCATTTTTCAAATGAGTGTAAACTTCGGTTGATGTAATACTAGAATGACCAAGCATTTCTTGTATAAATCTTAAATCTGCGCCATTTTGCAGTAAATGCGTTGCAAAAGAATGTCTGAAAGTGTGGGGAGATATTTTTTTGCTAACACCCGCCCTATCAGTCAATTCTTTGATAATTAAAAAAACAATTACTCGAGACATAGATGTTCCGCGACTGTTTAAAAAGAGGGTATCTTCATGCTTTTTAGTCATTTTATAACCTGATCTTACTTCGGATATATAATCTTTGATGAGTTCTGCAGTGTATTTGGCAAGAGGAACAAATCTTATTTTGTCGCCTTTTCCGTATATTTTGATGTAGTTTTCTTTAAAATTGATATTTGAAATCTTTATATCAATCAATTCAGAAACCCGAAGTCCACATCCATATAAAACTTCAATTATACAATGATTTCTTTTTCCAGTTTTTGATGAAATTTCTATTGCACCAATAATCTTATTGATGTCTGTAAGACTTAAGGTATCTGGGAGATAAAGACCTAGTTTAGGGCCTTCAAGCAATGCGGAAGGGTTATCTTCTCGGATGTCATCTTCTAGTAAATATCTAAAAAACGCTTTAATAGAGGATATCCATCTTGCTTGTGATCTTTCGCTGAATTTTTGTTTGCTGAGTCTGAAGATATATTCTTGCAGGTTTTCATAAGAAATACTATCCGGGCCAATATTTCCCAGAGATTCTTCAGTATAATCTTTTAATTTTTTGATGTCTCGAACATAGGCATCAAGTGTGTTTTCTGAAAAATTTCTTTCGAAACGAAGAAATATTTCAAAATCTTTAATTTTTTCTTCCCAAGTCATTTGTGTGTTTTTTTAAGTTGTTTTTTTAGTTTAAATCATCTTCATTTACTTGTATTATTTCAATATTATGATTTTTTAAAAATCCTATTCCCTCATCGTCAGAATATGCGTTGATGTAAACCAATTTTTGTATTCCTGCTTGCAGAATAAGCTTACTGCATTCTTTACAAGGCGAGAGCGTAAGATAAAGCGTAGATCCTTTAGCAGACTGTGTAGATCCCGCGAGTTTTAGAATCGCATTTGCTTCAGCATGCAGCACGTACCAATGCGTTTGTTCATTTTCATCTTCGCAACAGTTTTCAAATCCGGATGGTGTACCATTGTATCCATCAGAAATAATCATTCTGTCTTTTACAATAATTGCTCCTACTTGTTTTCTCTTACAATAAGAAAGTTTTGCCCATTCTTGAGCCATTTTAAGATAAGCTTTATCAAACTTACTGTATGTCTGCATCTTGTTATTTGAAATAATTGAGTAATTCTTAAGTTTAAAAGTTGGGTTTTCTTTTTTCAAGAAACGCAGCGACACCTTCTTTTTTGTCGTCAAGCTCAAAAACTTCTCCGAAATACTGTATTTCTGTATCAAAACCTTTATCTGTATCTGAAAGGTTTACCGCATTTATTGCTTTTGCAATTGCCATTGGCGAATTGTTTGAAATAATTGTGGCAAGTTCTTTTGTTTTATTAATTAAATCTTCTAACACAAAAACTTCATTTACAAGGCCAATTTCTTTTGCTCTATGTGCGGATATCATTTTTGCAGAAAAAATAAGTTCGTTTGCTAACCCTTTTCCTACTAATTTCGGAAGCCTCTGTGTTCCTCCATACCCTGGTATTAATCCTAAAGTAACTTCAGGAAGTCCTAATTTTGCATTTTCTGATGCATATCTGATGTGGCAAGCCATTGCTAGTTCTAAACCTCCACCTAAAGCAAAGCCATTTACTGCTGCAATTACGGGTTTTGAAAGATTCTCAATCTTGTTGAATAATATATTTTGTCCGTTTCTTGCTAATTGTTCAGCTTCTTTTTGTCCAAAATCTGCGAATTCTTTGATGTCTGCACCTGCAACAAATGATTTCTCTCCGCTTCCGGTAAGAATGATGACTCTTGTTTCTGTATCTTTTTCCAAACCATCGAAAGCATCCCCAAGCTCCCTAATTGTATTTGCATTCAATGCATTAAGACTTGTTGGTCTATTGATGGTGATGATAGATATTTTGTTTTCTTTACTTATAAGTATATTTTCAAACTCCATTTTAGCGTAAACATTTATTACCATGCAAATTAAAAATTTTTTTCAACAAAAAAGAGGAAAAATGTAATTTTTTTCCTCTTTTAACAGTTTATTTTGAATTGCAATCTATTTATTATGATTCATCATGTTGCCATCAATGCTTATTTGTAAGCCCGCAGCAACCTTCATTCCAAGCTCAATATTTGCTCTGAAAAAATGACATAATTGACGGTTTATGATTTCATCTCTCTTAGGGCCATCAATCCCGCTCATATTTTCTATAATATTATTAATCAACCTCTCACGATCTTCTACACTCATTGCTTTAGTGTAAAGTAAACCTGGTTGCGTATAATGATCGTCATCATTTTCGTTTCTATTGTAGTTGGCAACATGGTTACTATCCAGCTCATATTCAAAGTTTTTATACGCTGAATCTGGAGTAATATCATCGAAACTATTAGGATGGTAATTGGGCTTGTCTTGGTAATGACTTGAATCTGCCATCGCGCCATCTCTCTGGTAATTATTAATAGCAAACGGGCAACGGTTTACCTCCAAGTGGTGTGCATTAACGCCAACTCTGTAACGATGAGCATCAGGATATGAGAAAAGTCTACCTTGAAGCATTTTGTCTGGTGAAAAACTAATTCCGTTAATTAAATTACTTGGAGAGAAAATAGATTGTTCTACATGCGCAAAATAGTTTACAGGAATTTCGTTCAATTCCATCTCACCAACTTCTATTAATGGGAAGTCATCATGTGACCATATTTTAGTAACATCAAAAGGATTCCATCGGAATTCGTTTGCTTGAGTCTCGGTCATGGTTTGAATATACATCTTCCATTTGGGAAAATCTCCGTTTTCAATGGCGTTGCAAAGGTCTTCTTGCGCAAAATCTGGATTTACACCTGCCATTTTTGTAGCTTCTTCGTTCGTGAAGTTTTTTATGCCTTGTTGAGTTATAAAATGAAATTTCACCCAAGTTCTTTCATTTTGTTCATTAATCATAGAAAAAGTATGAGACCCAAAACCATGCATGTGCCTAAAACCATAAGGTGTGCCTCTTTCAGACATCAAAATAAGAACCTGATGTAAGGATTCAGGATTTAAGCTCCAAAAATCCCACATCATTGTTGCGCTTTTCAAGTTGGTTTTAGGAACCCTTTTTTGGGTATGAATAAAATCTGGAAATTTTTTGGCATCTTTTATAAAAAAAACGGGTGTATTGTTTCCTACCAAATCCCAATTTCCGTCTTCTGTATAAAATTTCAAAGCAAAACCACGAGGATCTCTCGCTGTATCTGCGCTTCCTTTTTCTCCACCAACAGTAGAAAATCTTGCAAACATTTTGCAGGAGTTTCCAATTTTAGAAAACAGTTTAGCTTTGGTATATTTTGAAATATCGTGGGTTACTGTGAATTTTCCGTAAGCGCCGCTGCCTTTTGCGTGAACAATCCTTTCCGGAATTCTTTCTCTCACAAAATGAGCGAGATTTTCTTGTAATATAAAATCTTGTAGCAAAACAGGACCTCTTGCTCCAACTGTTTGCGAGTCTTGATGTTCAAAATAAGGAGCTCCACTGCTCGTGGTTAATTTTTTAGTATCCATAGATTTATAATTTGTTATTGTAGTTTCGTTTTTCAGATTCAAATTTAGATGAATTTTTAATTGCCTATACCAAAAACGTCATATCTTTGTAATAGATAATATTAATCAAATGAACATTCAGCAATTGGAATATCTTATCGCTGTAGATAAGTACAAACATTTTGGCAAGGCCGCTCAAGCATGCTTTATTACTCAGCCTACATTAAGTGCTATGATCCAGAAGTTTGAGGACGAGCTGGATGTGAAAGTTTTTGACAGAACCACCCACCCCATCAGAACAACCGATGTTGGCCTGCAAATTATAGACCAAGCCAAAGTAATTATTGAGGCCGTAAATGAGCTTAAAAACAAAGCTAATCTATTAAACAATATTTTAGGAGGTACAATCAATCTGGGGATTATCCCAACGGTTTCATCATTCATTCTTCCAACCGAAATTTTCAGTTTTCTTCAGGAAAATCCTAAGATTCAGATGAATGTAAAAGAGATGACGACAGACAACATTATTAAATCCTTAAAATCTGGGGAGTTGGATGCTGGTATTATTTCTACCCCGTATGACAATGCCAACGAGTTTTATCAAGACTTTCTTTTTAATGAAGAATTGATGATTTATAGCTCAGACACAGAAGCTAACAAAAAAAACACCTTCATCGTTCCCGAAGAAATGAATGTAGAAAAAGTATGGCTTTTAGAGGAAGGAAATTGCCTTAGAAATCAGTTTGAAAATATTTGTCATTTAAAAGAAAATTCTCTGAAACCCAAAAATTTGGACTTTTTAGCTTCTAATATTCAGACTTTAGTCCACATGGTTGATAAAGTTGGAGGAATTAGTATATTGCCAGAACTGGCCTTAAATCAACTGTCTGATGAGCAGAAAACAAAAGTTTTTAAATTTAAAAAACCTTTTCCATACCGCGAAATCAGCATTATTTATTACAAGCCAACATTTAAACAAAAAATTATTGATGAGCTGGGCAATTCAATCAAAAAAACCTTAAAAGACAAACTTAATTACTACAAAAATCCGAAAGATTTTGTGAGTATAAAGCCCCAATAACATTAAAAATCAGATGAAAGTCTGATTTTTTTCATTTATTTTCGGAGCCAAAAGTTTTGAGTATTAGAAAAATAGTACTTACATTTGCACACGTTTGATAACGAGGAAAAATTTGACCTGATTGCAACCTCTATAAAAATAAGCTAAAGCAGTATTCTTTTTGAGCTATTTCCGGCAATTATTCATTTTTTATCCTCATTAGTTTTTAATTAAAAAAAACAAAAGAATAATATGTCTTATTTATTTACATCTGAATCTGTATCAGAAGGGCACCCGGATAAAATTGCCGATCAAATTTCCGACGCATTAATTGATAACTTTTTAGCTTACGACAAAACTTCGAAAGTTGCCTGCGAAACTTTGGTTACAACAGGACAAGTTGTTTTGGCAGGAGAGGTAAAATCTGATGCTTATCTTGATGTACAAACTATTGCAAGAGAGGTAATCAACGGTATTGGCTACACAAAAGGCGAATACATGTTTAATGGCGATTCTTGCGGGGTAATTTCTGCAATTCACGAGCAGTCTCCGGATATCAACCAAGGTGTTGACAGAGCTGTAACTGACGAATCTTTTGAAGCAAAAGCAAACGCACAGGGAGCTGGTGACCAGGGAATGATGTTTGGCTATGCAACCAACGAAACTGCCAACTATATGCCTTTGGCTTTAGATCTTGCACACACAATTTTAAAAGAACTATCTGCTTTAAGAAGAGAAGATTCTGAAATTAAATATCTTCGTCCTGATGCGAAATCTCAAGTTACTATCGAGTATTCTGACGACCACAAACCGGTAAGAATAGATTCTATCGTCGTTTCTACTCAGCATGATGATTTTGCAGCTGAAGAAGAAATGCTAAACAAAATCAGAGAAGACATCAAAAACATCTTGATCCCTAGAGTTGTTGCATTGCAGACTGAAGAGATTAAGGCTTTATTCAACGAGCAAATAAAATATCACATCAACCCTACAGGTAAATTTGTAATCGGTGGCCCTCATGGAGACACAGGTCTTACGGGAAGAAAAATCATCGTTGATACTTATGGTGGAAAAGGAGCTCACGGTGGTGGTGCTTTCTCTGGAAAAGATCCTTCAAAAGTAGACAGAAGTGCGGCTTATGCTACAAGACACATCGCTAAAAACTTAGTGGCTGCAGGTGTTGCAGATGAGGTTTTGGTACAGGTTTCTTATGCAATTGGCGTGGCTGAACCTTGTGGTTTATACATCAATACCTACGGAACTTCTAAAGTGGAGTTGAATGACGGTGAAATTGCTAAAAAAGTGTCTACCATTTTCGATTTGAGGCCTTATGCAATTGAGCAAAATTTGAAACTGAGAAATCCTATTTATCAAGAAACGGCTTCTTACGGTCACATGGGAAGAGAGCATTTTGTTGCAGATAAAACATTCAACAAAGGTCACAAAAACGAATTGACTTTAACAGGTTTAGAATTCTTCACTTGGGAAAAATTAGACAAAGTAGAAGAGATTAAATCGGCTTTCGGTTTATAATTCTTCTTTTCGGTATAGAAACTGCTTTAACATGAAAATGCTAAAGCAGTTTTTTTTATTTTTACACTTAAATATTACATGATGAATATGCGATTTGCAATCACTGGTCTTTTTGTTTTTTTTACCGGAATTTTTACTCAGGCACAGTACACCATTCACAAGATGATTAATGTGGGATACGTCTATCAAAATCAAAGTTTTGGAGAAATTGGAGGCAAACTCATGTTTCTAAAAAATGATGATGTCATTTACAGATTGGGAGCATCAGCATTGATGGGATCTGCTAATTCTAAATTTGCTATTATGCCAAAAATGCAGGCAGATGTACTTTTGAATTTCCAGAAAAACGTAGATTTTTATCACTCTTACTACTTTATCCTCGGAGCTGAAGGTACCAACAAATATGTAGCGCCAAAAGTTGGTTTCAGCTTGTTTGGTATTGTTGATTTGACGGGAGGATATGCTATTACAGTAGCAGATGCTAAATTAAATGGCAAAGAATTAAAAGGGTTAAATATTAATTTCACATTAAATATCCCAACAGTGGCAATTTATGATATGTTTAACTAATAATTTTTGTTTTTTTTTAGGTTTATTGTTAAATGTTTAACATTTATTAAAAAATTATTTATATTTACAGCATAATTTTTTACTATAGAAAAAAACTTTACTCTGAAATTGCTTACAACCGAAAAAATACCAGTTCTACTTAGGTGAAAGGTTTCTGCAAAATAACAATTATAGAGAAGAGAAAAGTTATGAAACCTACAGATAGCAACCTGATTGCCCTTTATCAGACCGGAAACGAAGAAGCCTTATCAATACTTATCCACCGTTATCAGAGCGATCTTTTCACGTTTATTCTTTATAAGATTAAAGACGAAGATTTTGCCAACGATATCTTTCAGGATACTTTTATGAAAATCATTGTAATGCTTAAAGAAGGTCGCTATAATGAAGAAGGAAAGTTTATCCTATGGGCTAAAAGAATCGCTCAAAATTTGATTATTGACCATTTTCGGGCAAAAGCTAAAAACACAAAAGTTTCTGAGACCACTTTTGATAACGAGGAATATTCAATCTTTGACCTCATCAGAGAGCCTTCAGAAAACATTGAAGATCAACTGGTAAGCCAACAAATTCAGCAAGATTTGATTAAAATAATTCAGTTTCTACCAGAAAATCAGCAAGAAGTGATAAAACTTAGATTCTTTGATGGGTTGAGTTTTAAAGAAATTGCTGAACAAACTAATCTAAGCATCAATACAACATTAGGAAGAGTACGCTATGCACTCATTAATCTTAGAAAAATAATGGAAGAAAACAATATTATTCTCACGAGATAATATTTTGGAACAATTTTCGTTTTTAAAGAAAATATAATTTTCGCCTATGAAAAATAACGATTCTTTAAAATCCAAAAGTTTAAAACCTAAAAAACAAACTATTGATTTTTTGCTCAGTTTCTCTAAAAGTCTTGAAGTAGTAAAAGTGAAGAATTCTCACCTATACATTTCAAAAAATTAAAAATTAGTAAATTTGTGCTGTATGAAAATTCAGCACATTTTTTTTGACCTCGACAATACACTTTGGGATCACCGCAAAAACGCTTATTTAACAATCAAAACCCTTTTTGAAAAAGAAGAAATCACTTTGAAATATGGTATTGATTTTGAAGAATTTCACTCTGTTTATCATGATATTAATGAAAAACTATGGGAAGATATTCGAGATGGTATCATAGATAAGGAATACCTCAGAAAACATAGATTTTACGACACTTTCAATCATTTCGGAATTGATGATTTGGAATTATCTATGTATTTTGAAGAACATTTTTTAGATAAAATTTTAAATTTTAATCATTTAGTTGAAGGCGCAGAATATATATTAAATTATTTGAAATCTAAAAAATTTACTTTGCATATCATTTCAAATGGTTTTCAGGAAGTTACAGAAAGAAAATGCATTTTGTCAAAAATAGATCATTATTTCAACACAATAACAAGCGCAGATTCCGTTGGTATTAGAAAGCCAAATCCTGAAATTTTTGAATATTCTTTAGGTCTTGCAAAAGCTAAAAAAGAAGAAAGCATTTTGATTGGTGACGATTGGATTGCCGATTGTTTAGGCGCGCAGAATTTCGGGATAGATGTAATTTTCTTTGATGTTTTGAACGAAAGTCCGGCTCAGGAAAATTTAAAAGTAATCAAGCATCTACTGCAGATCAAAGAATATTTGTAAAAATCCCTCTCTTTTGGAGAGGGATTTAGGATGTGAGGAATTAAATTCCCAAACTCTCTCTTACTCTTTTGATGGTTTGTGTAGCAATTGCTCTAGTTTTCACGGCTCCTTCCTGAAGTTTTGCCTCCAATTCATCAAGATTGCTCATGTAGTAAGAAAACAATTCTCTTTCCTTTTCAAATCTTGTGAGAATTAAATCTAAAAGTTCTTTTTTAGCATGACCATAACCGAAATTTCCGGCTACATATTTTGCTCTCAATTCTTCCGTTTGTTCAGGAGTTGCAATCAATTCATAAATTGCAAACGTTTTATCTGTAGAAGGATCTTTTGGCTCTTCTAAAGATTTAGAATCGCTTTCGATGCTCATTACCTGTTTTTTCAATTCTTTTTCAGGTAAGAAAATATTGATAATATTTCCTCTGGATTTAGACATTTTGTGACCGTCAACTCCAGGAACATATTTGGTATCTTCCTGCAATTCAGCTTGAGGCAAAACCAAAATTTCACCCATTTGATTATTGAATCTGGAAGCCACGTCGCGGGCAATTTCCAAATGCTGAAGCTGATCTTTTCCTACAGGAACGATTTCTGCATCATATAAAAGAATATCTGCAGCCATCAAAATCGGGTAGGTAAACAACCCTGCGTTTACATCTTGTAAGCGATCTGCTTTATCTTTAAAAGAATGCGCTAAGGTTAATCTCTGATAAGGAAAAAAACAAGATAAATGCCATGAAAGTTCGCAAGTTTCAGGGATGTCACTCTGTCTGTAGAAGAATGTTTTTTCGGTGTCTAATCCGCAGGCAAGCCAAGCTGCAGCAATTTCGTAAGTGTTGTTTTTTAATTCTTTTGCATCTTTAATCTGTGTAAGCGAATGAAGATTCGCAATGAATAAAAATGATTCGTTTCCTGCTTGCTTTGAAAGCTCAATTGCAGGAATAATTGCACCCAAAAGGTTTCCCAGATGCGGTGTGCCGGTGGCTTGTATGCCGGTAAGAATTCTTGACATTTTTTTTAAATTGTTTGTGCAAAAATAGGTAAAATTTAGAATTTATCTCCTTCGAAAATATTGCATTTCCATTTGGAACCACAAAAACGGCTTTTGTGAAGATTTAAGTTGCTAACATCTGGATTGCATGAGTAGAAAACCTGTTTGGCAGATGTAATTATACAAATATTTATACTAATTTTAATAACGGATCTTTACTACCCATCATCTATGGAAGAATCGTCATTACAAATAAGAAATCTTTAGCTTACTATTTTAAAAACAAATCTGTATGATGATTGAGACAGATTTTTATATTTATTATAGAAATAGGGTTCTGTATATGTCAAGGGAATTATTTTTGATGAAAATTTAAACAGACACTTATTTTGGTTATGAAAAACATTGATTAACAAAATCCGTCCACAATCTTATCTACAATTACTTGGGCTAGCTTTTGCTTGCTTTGGTGAGTCCATCCGGCTATATGTGGTGTAACAATGGCTTTTTCAGAATTTAAAAGGAAATTCAAATCATCATTTTCAGATTCTAATTTTTCGAAAGATGATTTTTCATATTCTAAAACATCAAGACAGGCACCTTTCACCTTACCTGACCTTAAGGCATCAACTAAATGTTTAGTTTTTACATTTTTACCTCTTGCGGTATTAACAAAGTAGAATTTATTTTTCATTTCCGAAATAAACTTTTCATCAATCAAATAATTTGTTTCTTCATTCAAAGGAATATGCAAGCTGAGAACCTCTGCATTTTCTTTTAACTCTTCCAAACTTACTTGTGTTGCAAATTCATCAGAAAGATTAGGCAAAATATCATGAAAAATCACGTTACATCCAAATCCATAAAGCCTTTTAGCAGTAGCTTTCCCCATGTTTCCATAGCCTATCAGACCAACGGTTTTTCCCAACAATTCGTCTCCTCGGTTTTCTTCACGCAGCCAAATTCCGTTTTTTACTTGGTTGGAAGCGATGAATAGGCGGTTCATTAAAATCAACAACATTCCGACGACGTGCTCAGCTACAGAATCTCGGTTTCCTTCGGGTGAATTGATGAGTTTAATACCTAACTTTTCGGCGACGGGAATATCAATATTTTCCATACCCGCTCCTACTCTAGCGATAAACTTCAGGTTTTTCCCTTGCTCTAGAAAGTTTTTATCTAAAGGGATTCTACTTCTAATAATGACACCGTCATAATTTTGGATTTTAGAACAAATTTCTTGGTATGAAGACGTGAAATCTTCTTCTAATATAAAGTTTTTGGATAAAAGCTGTTCGGTGATGAGCGGATGGTTTTTATCTAAAAGGAGAATCTTCATTGTTTGTAAGTTTCACAAATTATTCACGAATTATTCGAATTTTTTTGAAAGATTTTTCCTACAATCATGCCTAAAGAAAAGTTATTAAAAAAGAGATTTAAACATTTCTTCAACTCTTGGAGTAGTGAAAACTTCAGATAATGATTAATTAAGAAGGTTCTTGGAACAATTTTTTGAGTTCTACAGATTCAGAAGGCTTCATTCTTCCCGAAAGAATTAGAGAAAGTTCTTTTCTTCTTAATGCTGCATCATATCTTTCTATTTCAAGATCAGTTTCTGGCTCCATTGCAGGGATTGGGATAGGTCTGTTGAATTCATCTACAGCAACGAAAGTGTAAATACCTTTGTTGGTTTGGGTTTTTTTGTGATTAATAGGATCATCTAACCAAACATCCACGTATATCTCCATAGAGGTTCCGAATGCACGTGATACTTTAGATTCCATTACTACAATTCCACCTTCCGGAATAGGATGATCAAAAGAAACATGGTTTACAGAAGCCGTCACCACTCTTCTTTCGCAGTGTCTAGTGGCCGAAATAGATGCACACCTGTCCATTCTTGCCAGCAATTCGCCTCCAAAAAGATTTCTCAATTGGTTGGTATCATTGGGAAGTACAATATTTGTCATTACCGTCAGTGATTCTGACGCTTTTTTTATCTGTGCCATTTTGATTTTCTTTTTTGATATTTTGGCCTCCAAGTTTTTGGTGTATGTTTTCTGATGGAGTCCTTTTTTATAGAATCTACCTTTAAAGAATCTACTTTGAAAGTAACTCTTTTGATAGAATCAGCAATTTTCATCTGTACAGAATCTAGTTTCGTAGGAACTGCTTTTTCAATACGTTTTGTTTTGGTTTGTGCCGAGAGGCTGTCTAAAGATTTTTTACCAAAAATTAACTCTTTCTGGGTAATCCCAAAATAAAGCAAACCGGCAATGGGAATAGCGATGAAAAAAATCCATAAAATAGACTTGCTAAATTTATAATCTTTGTCTGTATCATTAGTTGTAACTAAATTTTCTCCATCACTGATGTCTGAAAACCTTATTTCTTCTAACCCATAAAATTCAGGATGATCTGAAGTGAGCCTTTCGCCGTAGAATACCAGACCATTGTCATGCTGATCTAGTCTGCCAAGATTTTGAATTTCTAAGCGATGATCCGCCTGCAGCTTTTTTTTCCAAAAATCAGTCTGAATCTGAAGTTCGTTTTTCGAAGCTTCAAAGGTTGTGCTTTTTTTTGTCGCTATATAACGTATTAGATCATCAGATGCTACCTGATAATCGACTTTAAAAGCAATATGACTAGAAGGCGGTAGAATAGTTCCGTTTTCGGGATCTAGTTTTGCCTTCGAATTTTCGAGATAAAATACCCCAAAGCCTGGCACGGTAACCGTTCCGTATTTCTTCAGATATTCTAAAGTGTATGCTGAAATATTCATTTGGCGACAAATTTATGACTTTTTCGTGACTTTTAAGAGATTTGTTTTTAAGCCATTTTTTGAAATTAAGTCTATAATGATTCTTGTAATGGGACGCATGACGAACGAAAAATTAATCCTTGCCAGAAAGGCAAAAAGATAGCGCAGGCTGATATTGCAATTTACCTTAAAATTAGCCCAAACCCCAAACCAGAGAACATAAAAAGGTAAAATAAAAATTGCAAATAATGAATGTCACCTTATGGCAAAATTAGTTAGCGTGTCTCTACAAGAAATTTATACAGGTTGTATAGAACAAGGATCTAAAAATTCTATTAGTTTAATATAGGATATAGATTTTTTAAAAGAAAAAAATTGAAATATCAGAAAAGAAATTGTACTATCTCCTTTTTTAATATACTGCTAATAAAATAGTGGTGTGATTTTTAAAAAGAACAAAAAAGACCGCCGAAGCAGTCTTTCAAATTAATCCTAAATTACTTAGAAAAGTATAAAAAATGATGTGGTGTCTTATTGAATTTTCCAGCTGATACCGAACATAAAGTTGGTGCCTGCCTGAGAAAAGTAAACCGGCCCGTTGTAAACATAACCGTTGTTCACGTATTTTTGATCCAAAATATTATTCACTAAAAGCTTCAAAGCGATTTCATGTTTTTTGATTTTAAAATCATACTGTGCATTGAAATCTGTCAGCAAATAATCTTGAAGCTGCAAATCCTGAGTTTGTGTATTGTCCAGATATTGCTTCCCTACATACTGATTGGTTAGTCCCAATTGGAAATTTTTTACAGGGCTGTATTTCAAACTTAAATTGGCAATTAAATTCGGTGAAAATGAAATTTTGGTATCTCCTAAATTCTGAATCCCTACCGCATTTTTAATTTTGAACTCCAAATTTTGGTTCTGGCTAGCACTGATGTTCGCAGAAATTTCAAACTGCTTTGTAACCTTCGCCAAAGCGCCAATTTCAACACCTCTTCTATAACTTTTGCCGGAATTGGTTCTGATAAACTCCCCAATACTGCTGATTTGCCCGTTCAAAACCAACTGATTCAGATAATACATATAATAGAGATTAGCGGTAAACGCTACTTTCCCGAACTGCTTTTCGAGCCCGGCCTCAAGGTCGTGAAGCTTTTCAGATTTTACATTATTATCTGAAATTAAATCATCCCGATTAGGTTCCCTTTGCGCATGGGCATAAGAAACAAAAACCTTTCCTCCTCCGATTTTATAGTTGATGCCTGCTTTTGGGTTAAAGAACAGCCAGTTTTTATTAAGATTTGCTCCTTCAAAATCTCCTTCTTGTAGAATTTTGGTTTCGTAATCAATATTTCTGATTTGAAGATCTCCAAAAAACTCAAAATTATTGACAGTGACTAATGCTTTTGCGAATCCTGCCACTTCACTTTTTAAAGAGCGGTTTCTATAATATTCATGCTGTTGAATTTGTGGATTGAAAACATCCGTAACATTACCATAATGTCTTCCGTAGTATTGATTTCCTACAACGCCAAAATTTAAATCTAAATTGTTAAATTTTCCGTACAAAGTAGAAACAATGCCATAAAAATCATTATTTAACCATTTTTTTCTTATGAAATCTGAGTATTTTCCCCCATTAATATTCGGAAGATTGTACCTCGCAAAAGGATCGCTTTGTTTGTAGTTTTCATAATAGCCACGACCTTTTGTATAGTGAAGCGTAGTTTCAAGACTCCAATATTCATTTAAACCTTGCTCCCAAAGCAGTTGATAGTGATTCTGTCTGTAATTATCGGTTTCGTTATCATAAAACCCTACAATATTTTCCCAATTAGCATCGTAAATAGCTCCGGAAGCATTGAATTTAGGATTACTTTCCCAAGTTTTTCTGTCTACTCCGTTCCATGCTTGGTAGGTTTTTTCTTTTCCACCGAAAGTCATTAGACGAAGTTTTGTTTTTCTTTCTTCAAATAATGCAGTGAAATTATAAGAATGTAGATCTGAAGATGCACGATCTATAAACCCATCCGAGTGAATCTGAGAATACCTTCCCATTACAGAAAGACGGTCTTTCCAGAATTTACCAGAACCGATCTCTGCAGAATATTTGTACGTATTAAAAGAACCATAACTGTCATCTGTTTTAAAATAAAACTTCTCATCAGGCTCTTTTGAAATAATATTGATACTCGCTCCAAATGCCGAAACACCGTTATTGGAAGTACCAACACCTCTTTGAATAACAACTTGTGACGCCGAGCTCGTGATATCAGGCACATTCACAAAAAAAGTCCCTTGACTTTCAGAATCGTTGAATGGAACACCATTCATCATCACATTAATTCCTCTTCCAGCAACCCCACGAATCCTGAAACCTGTGTATCCAACGCCATTTCCAGCATCTGATGTAGAAATAATAGAGGTTTGATTTTTCAGCAACATCGGAAGATCTTGTCCGAGATTTTTACTATCTAAATCTCTTTGTACGTTGATGATTTCTTTGGCAACGGGTAGTCGCTTGGTAAAGCTCACGGCTTCAATGTCTCTTACAGAAAGTGTATCTGTAGATTGAGCATTCAAAAAGTTGGCGGCTACGGTAAGCCCTAAAAAAACAAATCCTTTCATTCTTATAAATTTTTAAAATTTAATTGAATAAAAGGGGCGATTAAAAATTGTAACAATTTGAAAATTTAACAATGTAGCAATGCCGAAACATTGGTAAACTGGTACATTAATCAATTGGTACACTTACAAAGTTCCCTAAACAGCATTACCTGTTCCAGGTTCATTGGGTATAATCTCAGCCCCTAGTGGAGCACCCCTTAAATTTCAGTGGCAAAAATAAGCCTTTTTTATGTAATTCTTAAAATTATTTTTTACCTGTAAGATTTGTTGTGAATATCAATATAATAATAGTTCACATCATCTTTCGTAACTTCAAACATTTTACCAAGCTTCCAGCTATAGTTTCTCTTGATATCTTTGTATTCTAGAGGAATAATCGTTTGACCTTTCACATCAATAATTCCAAATTTATCATCTTTGTTTACTACAAGCATAGGGTTTGCAACATCATTGCCTTCCATCACAAATAAGTAATCATAAGTAGGATAAATGATAAAATGTTTCTTATCGGCAGGATTTACCAATTTCCCTTCTTCTACCAACCCGTATTTTCCGTTGTGGCGATAAGCATTGTAGAGGGGTTTCTTATATTCTGTTTTGCAGACTCCTAAATCTGCAGGTTTGTAAGTGTAAACAATTTTACCAGACCTATTGATGCGGTAAGAAATCCCATTTTTATCAACAGTAGCATAGCTTTTTGAACCATACTTTTTTACATTTTCGTTGGGCGAATACAAAAGATTACAATCTTCTCCAAAAAACAAAGCAATATGATATTCTGGCTGTATAATAAACTTCCCATTTTGATTCACATAGCCAAATTTACCCTCTCTTTTCTGCGGAATAAGCAGAGGAACTTCTTCATCAATTCTTACAACATCTTTGGGTAAAACATCGTTTGAGATAGATTTTTGTTTGCTATTTTTACTAACTAAATCTTTAGGAAAAAAAGTTTTAACCTGAGAATTATTAAATAAACTAAAAAAGGTAAACACTAATAAGGTCATCTTAAAAAAAAATTTCAAAGTCATCATGTTCTGTTTTATACTTCAAAAATAATAAAATAGAATTTATAAAACCCATATTTATAAAGAATCTAAATAGTGATGCTTTAAAAAAATAGTAAAAATTCGTAAATTTGAACACATTTTTAAATGTTTCATTTTTTAATAAAACATTCCCAGAAACACTTTTGAACAATTTATGTAGTCAAAAGATATTTTAAATTTTGTTTTTTAAAAAATTGAAGGCAATTGTTTTTCACTTTTTTTGTTAAAAACATTACCTTACATTACAACTGTTTGACTATCAATCAAACAATTTGCAGATTCGCTATAAATATTTACAGCCCAAAAACTGTAAACACCTAGAATAAAGATTGAAAAGACTTCTAATATTATGAATATTTATCAGGATTACATCCAAGAGATTGAAGAAAGAAAAAACCAAGGGCTACATCCTAAGCCAATTGACGGTGCAGAATTATTAAGCGAGATTATTTCGCAAATAAAAGATAACGACAATGAATACAGGTCAGATTCTTTGAAATTTTTCATTTACAATGCTTTACCGGGAACTACAAGTGCTGCTGGTGTAAAAGCTCAATTTTTAAAAGAAATCATATTAGGTGAATCCCTAGTAAAAGAAATCACGCCTGCTTTTGCATTTGAGTTACTATCTCATATGAAAGGTGGTCCTTCTATCGAAGCACTATTAGATCTTGCTCTTGGTACGGACGAAAATATTGCCAAAGAAGCAGCAACCGTTCTTAAAACACAGGTTTTCCTTTACGAAGCAGACACAGACCGTTTGAAAGAAGCATTCAACAACGGAAATGAAATCGCAAAAGAAATCATTGAAAGCTACGCACAGGCAGAATTCTTCACAAAACTTCCCGAAGCTGCGGAAGAAATAAAAGTAGTAACATACATCGCTGGCGAAGGTGATATCTCAACAGATCTATTGTCTCCGGGAAACCAGGCACACTCTAGATCAGATCGTGAACTTCACGGTAAGTGTATGATGACGCCAGAAGCTCAGAAAGAAATCCAAGCTTTGCAGGCACAGCACCCTGACAAAAGTGTGATGCTGATTGCTGAAAAAGGTACAATGGGCGTTGGATCATCCAGAATGTCTGGTGTAAATAATGTGGCACTTTGGACAGGTAAACAAGCAAGTCCTTACATCCCTTTTGTAAATTTCGCACCAATCGTAGGTGGAACAAATGGGATTTCTCCAATTTTCCTAACTACTGTTGACGTGACTGGTGGAATTGGTATCGATCTTCAAAACTGGGTGAAAAAACTAGATGCCGAAGGTAATGTAATCCGTAATGAAAACAACGAACCCATCCTTGAGGAAGTTTATTCTGTAGCTACAGGAACAGTTCTTACTATTAATACAAAGACTAAAAAATTATACAACGGCGATCAGGAACTGAAAGATATTTCTAAATCTTTCACGCCGCAAAAGATGGAATTCATCAAAGCGGGTGGTTCTTACGCTATCGTTTTTGGTAAAAAATTACAGACTTGGGCTTCAAACATTTTAGGAATAGAAATCCCAACTGTTTATGCGCCATCAAAAGAAATTACTAAAGAAGGTGTTGGTCTTACGGCTGTTGAAAAAATATTTAATAAAAACGCTGTTGGTTTAGCGCCAGGAAAAGTGCTGCACGCTGGTTCTGATGTTCGTGTAGAAGTTAACATCGTTGGTTCTCAGGATACAACTGGTTTGATGACCGCTCAGGAATTGGAATCGATGGCTGCAACAGTTATTTCTCCAATCGTTGACGGTGCTTACCAATCTGGTTGTCATACCGCTTCTGTTTGGGATAAAAAAGCTCAAGCAAACATTCCTAGATTGATGAAATTTATGAATGATTTTGGTTTAATCACTGCGCGCGACCCGAAAGGTGAATACCACGCAATGACAGATGTTATTCATAAGGTTCTGAATGATATTACCATCGACGAATGGGCAATCATTATTGGTGGAGATTCTCACACAAGAATGTCTAAAGGTGTGGCGTTCGGAGCTGACTCAGGAACTGTTGCATTAGCATTGGCGACTGGTGAAGCATCTATGCCGATTCCGGAATCTGTAAAGGTGACTTTCAAAGGCGATATGAAGCAGCATATGGATTTCCGTGATGTGGTACACGCAACTCAATTGCAGATGTTGCAGCAGTTTGGTGGAGAAAACGTCTTCCAAGGTAGAATTATCGAGGTTCACATCGGAACACTTCCTGCGGATCAAGCATTTACATTCACTGACTGGACTGCAGAAATGAAAGCAAAAGCTTCAATCTGTATTTCTGAAGACGACACTCTGATCGAATCATTGGAAATTGCGAAAGGCAGAATCCAGATTATGATAGACAAAGGAATGGACAACCACAATCAGGTTCTTCAGGGATTAATTAATAAAGCAAACAAGAGAATTACAGAAATTAAATCTGGTGAAAAACCAGCTTTAACACCAGACTCTAATGCTAGTTATTACGCAGAAGTAGTTGTTGATCTTGATATTATTGTTGAGCCAATGATTGCTGACCCGGATGTAAATAACGAAGATGTTTCTAAAAGATACACGCACGATACCATCAGAGATCTTACTTTCTATGGCGGAGACAAAAAAGTAGATCTTGGCTTCGTAGGATCTTGTATGGTTCACAAAGGCGACTTGAAAATCGTTTCTCAAATGTTGAGAAATATTGAAAGAAAAAATGGTAAAGTGGAATTCAGCGCACCGCTTGTAGTTGCTGCTCCAACTTACAACATCATCGATGAATTGAAAGCGGAAGGCGATTGGGAATTACTAGAAAAATATTCAGGTTTCGAATTTAATGACAATGCTCCGAAAGGTGCTGCTCGTACAGAATATGAAAATATGATGTATCTGGAGCGTCCCGGTTGTAACCTTTGTATGGGTAACCAAGAAAAAGCCGAGAAAGGAGACACTGTTTTGGCAACTTCTACAAGACTTTTCCAAGGAAGAGTGGTTGAAGATTCTGAACGTAAAAAAGGAGAATCTCTATTGGCTTCTACACCAGTTGTTGTACTTTCTGCAATTATGGGAAGAATCCCAAACATTGAAGAATACAAAGAAGCAGTGGAAGGTATTGATTTAACGACTTTCGTTCCGTCTATCAAAGAATTGGTAACTGTGGGTCATTAATAGATTTTAAATTTTAGTCGAAAGACTTTTTTAAATATAAAATGGAAGATTTCTTTTGGAAGTCTTCCATTTTTTGTTTAGAACGCTTCCATTTAAGCCCTATCTAATTTATTTTATCTTAAATCAATAACCGAAATTTTATTTTTCCTTAACTTGATAGTTATAAATAATCTCAGTCATTCATCATATTTATCCCTTTTTGTGGATTGAGGGAACAGTATTTGATGAATTATAAAGGATTAAAATTTTCTACTTTAAATTGAATGATTGATGAACCTTTGAGTTCTTTTTTAAGTTTACGGCTTTGTGAACCTTAAAAGCATTTAGCAGTCAAAAAAGTCTCTGTGTGCCTTGTGTTCAAGATAAAATATTTAGCTTAAGCAGATATTCACTAAATTAAGAATAGAAAATTTACAAAAAACAGAAAAATTAAATTTAGATATGACTTTCGACATCGACATGATTAAAAAAGTGTACGAACGCTACCCTGAACGTATTGCTGCAGCAAGACAGATAACTGGAAAACCGTTGACACTTTCAGAAAAAATTCTTTACACCCACTTGTGGGAAGGAAACGCTACAAAAGAACATGAAAGAGGAAATTCCTACGTAGATTTCGCTCCGGACAGAGTGGCAATGCAGGATGCTACTGCACAAATGGCTCTTTTACAATTTATGCAGGCAGGAAAAGCCAAAGTTGCTGTTCCTTCAACTGCTCACGCAGATCACCTTATTCAGGCAAGAGTAGGTGCAGAAGCCGATTTACAGGAAGGAATTAATAAAAACTCTGAGGTTTTCAATTTCTTAGGTTCGGTTTGTGATAAATATGGAATTGGTTTCTGGAAACCGGGAGCCGGAATTATTCATCAAGTGGTTTTAGAAAACTACGCATTCCCTGGAGGAATGATGATCGGAACAGATTCTCATACAGTGAACGCAGGAGGTTTAGGTATGGTTGCCATCGGAGTTGGTGGTGCAGATGCAGTTGACGTAATGGCAGGAATGGCTTGGGAATTGAAAATGCCAAAATTAATCGGTGTAAAATTAACCGGTAAAATGTCTGGCTGGACTTCCGCAAAAGATGTTATCCTAAAAGTTGCCGGAATTCTTACCGTAAAAGGCGGCACAGGATGCATCGTAGAATACTTCGGTGACGGTGCCATATCTTTATCAGCAACAGGAAAAGGAACTATCTGTAACATGGGAGCTGAAATTGGCGCTACTACTTCTACTTTCGGATACGATGATTCTATGAGAAGATACCTTGCTTCTACAGGAAGACAAGATGTTGTAGATGCTGCAGATAAAATTGCAGAACATTTAACAGGTGATGCAGAAGTGTATGCAAACCCAGAACAATATTTTGATCAGGTAATTGAAATTAACCTTTCAGAATTGGCTCCTCATTTGAACGGTCCGTTTACACCAGATTTAGCTACTCCTGTTTCTGAATTCAAAGAAAAAGCTATAGCAAACGGATGGCCAATTGAAGTAGAATGGGCATTGATTGGTTCTTGTACTAATTCTTCGTATGAAGATTTGTCGAGAGCTGCTTCTATTGTAGAAGATGCCGTAGCAAAAGGCGTGAAACCTAAAGCGATCTTAGGAATTAACCCTGGTTCTGAGCAAGTAAAATTCACAGCTGAAAGAGACGGATTCTTAGATTCTTTCAGAAAATTTGAAAATGCCAGAATCTTTACCAATGCTTGCGGACCATGTATCGGACAATGGGACAGAGAAGGCGCTGAAAAAGGCGAGAAAAACTCGATCATTCACTCTTTCAACAGAAACTTTGCCAAAAGAGCAGACGGAAACCCAAATACCCATGCATTTGTAGCTTCTCCGGAAATGGTGGCAGCCATTGCCATTTCAGGAAGATTAGATTTTAATCCGATTACAGATACATTAACGGCCGAAAACGGAGAACAAATAAGATTAAACGAGCCTCAAGGTTTTGAATTACCAGCGAAAGGATTTGCAGTAGACGATAATGGTTATCAAGCTCCTTCAGCAGATGGTTCTGGTGTGGAAGTAAAGGTAAGCCCAACTTCAGACAGACTTCAATTGTTGGAAGAATTCCCAGCTTGGGATGGTAAAAATATTACCGGAGCGAGAGTTTTAATCAAAGCTTTCGGAAAATGTACAACAGACCATATTTCTATGGCAGGACCGTGGTTGAAATACAGAGGACATTTAGATAACATCTCAAACAACATGTTGATCGGAGCGGTAAATGCTTACAACATGGAAACCAACAAAGTTAAGAATCAGCTTGATGGTTCTTACGGTGAAGTTCCTGCTGTACAGCGAGCTTACAAAGCTGCCGGAATTCCTTCGATTGTAGTAGGAGATCAAAACTATGGTGAAGGTTCTTCTAGAGAGCATGCAGCAATGGAACCGAGACATCTTGGTGTAAAAGCTGTTTTGGTAAAATCTTTTGCAAGAATCCACGAAACCAACCTGAAAAAGCAGGGAATGTTGGGATTAACTTTTGCCAATGAAGCTGATTACGACAAAATTCAGGAAGACGATGTGGTTAACTTTTTAGATCTAGATCAGTTTGCACCTGGAAAACAATTGACATTAGAGTTTATTCACACCAATGGAACGAAGGACGTTGTTTTAGCAAATCATACGTATAATGACCAACAAATTGATTGGTTCAAAGCAGGTTCTGCACTGAATTTAATTAAACAACAGGAAAATTAAAATTTCTGTTATATATAATGAAAGCAACTTCAAATTTGGAGTTGCTTTTTTACTTGTATGTTATTTTGAGTAAAACTGCTCTTTTGCCTTCCGAAAATCAACAATTATTCCATCATAATTGTAAATCATGCATAATACTTAAGCATCTTTCATCAGAAATTCCGTCGTGTAGATTTTCTGTTTCTGTAGTTAAAAGAATCACAGAATCTCTAGTTCTTGAAATAGAAATTTGCAGCAAAAAAAAGATCAAACATTTCTGTCTGATCTTTTTGAATTAATTTATTTGGTGCCAATTCGTTCCGTCACTCTGGAGTTGGTAAACACCGGTTGTAATGGTGCCCACTGTAGTCCCTAAACTGTTGATAAAAGAAGTAATATTTGTAGTTCCCACACTTGTATTCTTTTTCACGATATACATTCTTCCAGGGCAAGAAGATGCAGCAGGAAGCGTGATGGTAATCGCAGAAGCGTTATTGGCTATTACGGTAAAGAAATTTTCATCTAAAGTTGTACTTGCTGTAATGGTAGCGACAGATTGAGAAACAGATCCGTTTACCTGAAATGTAGAGTTGGCTGTAGTTCCTGCCATATTAATCCCTACTCTCACGTTAGCATTAAGACCTGTTCCCTGCATACGCATCATTTCAACGTAAGCAGCTGGAGAATAGTTATATTTTCTGAAGATCATAGGCTCATTACCATCATCTCCTATCGTGAAAACCATTTGCCCATTATCGCTTGTTCCTGCACTACCGAGTTCAAAAAAATCTGTGCCTGCACTAGAACCTCTCATCAAAAAGTTTCCGGAAGCATCTGTGAAAATGATAGGTTTGTAAAAACTAGCTCCTCCTGCTTCAAATTGCAGTGCCGAAACACCACTTGTTCCTCGAACGTATGTTACCGACGCATCCGGTTGATTGTAAGGAATAAGGCTAGATGTACTCTCATAAAGTCCTAATGTCTGTCTTCTCCCAAACTCCAGCATTGATGTGTTATTAGATCGTATTGACATTGGAACATCATTGATTGTTCCTAAAAAATTTGCAGATGTAACATTGCTGTTTCCTGTAAGAAGCCAATTAGACGCACCTGCTTGATTAGCAGGAACCCAAGATGTACCATTCCAAGTTAACACTTGATTGGCTGTTGCACCTTGCTGCGCAATTCCCAAGGGGCTTGCTGTAGAACCATTTCCGGATAAGGTAGAATTGGTAACTACTTTTACAGAACCTGCATCTGCTAATGAAGCAATAGACGTTGCCGAAACGTACTTTATCACACCATCGCTATCAAAAGCCATAATTGAATCTTTAGCAGCAGCATTAGAACCCGCCTGAGTTATTCCTCTTACTCTTAAGCTTCCGTTAACGTCTAATGTATGCGTAGGATTTGTAGTATTAATCCCTACCTGACTGAAAATCAAGAAAGGAAAGAAGGAAAATATAAAATAGAAGACTTTCATAGTAGTGAAAATTATTAATTAATTTGTTGCCAATTGGTTCCGTCACTCTGTAGCTGAGTAACGCCATTGGGTAAAACTGTAGCCGACGAACTTAGCCTATTTAAATAACTTGAAATATTTACCGTATTTGAAGTGAGTTTCTTTAAAACATAAATACGCCCTCTAAATGCAGATGCAGAGGGTAATGTAATCGTTATCGTGTTTGAATTATTAAGAAGAACAGTGTATTGAGACTCTGTTAAAGTGGTACTTGCAGTAATTTGGGAAATACTTCTTGAAACAGAACCCTTTACTTCAAATGTAGAATTGGGCTGGCTGCCATTCACATTAATACCCACAGTAACTCTATTATTAAGTCCTAATCCCTGCATGCGCATCATTTCTATAAAAGAATTGGTAGAATTGTTATACTTTCTAAAAACAATAGGCTCGTTTCCTTCGTCTCCTATAGTAAATTGAAGTGAAGCGTTATTACTGATTCCGGACGAAGTTACCTCAAACCAATCATTACCTGCAGCCGAACCACGAAATCCAAAATTACCATTACTGTCTGTAAAAAAGACAGGTTTATAGGTCTGGCTCATAGAAGATTCAAATTGTAATGAAGAATTGCCATTGGTTCCTCTTATGTAAGTTACAGCATCGTTAGGTTGATTATATGGATACAAACCAGTAATGCTGGAATCAAAAAGACCTAAAGTCTGTCTTCTCCCAAATTGCAGCATGGTTGTATTATTAGAACGTATATCAAAACTAATAT
Organism: Chryseobacterium piscicola; assembly: GCF_900156685.1. Taxonomy (GTDB): domain Bacteria; phylum Bacteroidota; class Bacteroidia; order Flavobacteriales; family Weeksellaceae; genus Chryseobacterium; species Chryseobacterium piscicola. The sequence goes on along the minus strand of NZ_FTOJ01000011.1, from coordinate 1,525 downwards.
CATTGGTAGCTCCTAGAAAGTTTGTTGCCAATGTATTTCCGTTTCCCACACTAAGCCAGTTGCTGGAACTTATTTGGTCTACCGGTGTCCAACCCAAAAGATTATTCCAACCCAATGCTTGATTTATACCTGCAGAAAGAGATGAAATGCCTAAAGTATTAGAAGAAGTTCCTGTACCAATAAGTTTTGCATTGGTAACCATAGGAAAAACACCCTGTGGAACTTGCTGAATTATTTGTGAAGAAGAAGCATATTTTAATACTCCGTCATTTTCAAAAACCAATATAGAATCTTTAACAGTGCTAGTTCCTGCTGTATTGATAGATCGTACTCTTATTGATCCGTTTACATCTAATGTTTGTGTGGGAGATTGTGTTTTTATACCAATATTTTGGGAAAAACAAAAAAAAGGTAACAGAAATACAATTGCATATACTGTTTTAAATAAATTCATTTGTGTTTTATTGAAATTCGACATTATGTAATTTAATGGCTACTAAATATTAAGTTGCAAAGAAACGAAAATTAATTGTAACTTAAGGCAAGTTGTTGAAATTGTGCATACTAAAATTAAAATGCAACACATAATAATTGTCTTTCTCTATAAAATCAAAGTAAATTTCAAGTTGGAGAAAACCATAATCGTGCTTTCTATTGTTTCCTCTACATTGAGTCTAGCACAAAAAACCAAAACAATAAACTAAAAGGAAATACAAGGTGTAGTAACCGCCAAAACCAAAAAAACTCACCTTACAAGTATCAATTTTCGAAGCACACTCTGCATTGAATTGGATTAAGCAACAAGAAAATTAAGAAACTATATTAGGTAATTAAAAACCGCAGTTCATTTTAAGCATGCGTTTTTCGTTACGTTAATTAAAAGAATATAATAAAAATACCATAAACTGTCTAGGAATATATTTGTTGGGATTGAACTTACCAAATAATCAATTACATATTGTCAAAACAATGGTAATGTATCTGAAAAGATATTTCTATAAGCAGAAAAAAGCAGATTAATTGAAGGAGATTCTATAATTGTAAATTATCTAACGATAGTAAAATAATTAATTTACTTAAAATTACCCAACAAATAAAAGTCTAAAAAAAAATTGCAAGTAGAGTTTTTTCTAAAAGTGATTCTAAACAAATAACACCTGAATATTTCTTTTTAAGGAGCTATTTCCTGCTATCCGCTTCTACTCCTCGCTCCAAAACTCTCCACCGCCAAAACCCATGCGCTCCAACCCTTGCTGTGGGGTAACCGCTACTATCAGGGCTAAGGTATTCGGCATCAAAAAACTTTATTTTAGTAATACCCTTATTCTTCAAATAAAATTAAAAATCTATTGCTACTGTACTAAGTTTTATATCGTAGAAAAAACAGCTACTCCGAATTTTGAATTTCAAATTTCAAATTTTAGATTTTGGGACAAAAAAAAAGTCTCATACAAATACATGTATGAGACTTTTAAATAAAAACTGGCGGCGACCTACTCTCCCGCTTTCGCAGTACCATCGGCGC
>NZ_FTOJ01000010.1 GCF_900156685.1 Chryseobacterium piscicola | reverse complement strand
CACTGAAATACAAAACTATTGAAGAGTTTAATAATCAAAACAAAATTTATCAAAATGTAGCTTAACTTATACTGGAATTTTTATTTGCATATCCAACTCCTACTGTTAAGAACAGTCCTAAAATAAATTTTTTCATTTTAATAAATTTTTTAATGTTAAAATTAATTTGTGTTTAATCTTTTTGCGCATTGGTTTCAACTCTTCAAAGTAAAAAAAAAAAACAAATAACTCACAATAGGGTTTATCACTTTTTTTTGACAAATATATTATGTTAACTATCTTATAATATGATATTTATAATTAATTATTAATCACTATTTAATAAAAATAACTGGTGATTTGCATCACAAATTTATTTTCCCAAATTCTCAATTTCTTCCTTCATTTTCTTCGTCAGCGACTGAAATACCAAATCATAAGAATGATCAATCAGTTTTAGAATTAAATCTTTTTTCAAACCATCTAAAGTAACAGAATTCCAATGCGTTTTGTTCATGTGATAAGCTCCCGTTATTTGCGGATGCTGCTCGCGAAGCTCTTCGCTCCACTCGGGATTGGTCTTTACGGCAATTGCCAGCGGTTGCTTATCCAGAGAGATCAATAAAAACATTTTTGTTGCTGCTTTCAAAACCAATGTTTCATTATCAAAAGGAAAACTTTCACTCACCCCATTTTTTGCTAAACAGTAATCTAAAATTTCGTTGGCATCCATCTTTTATTTTTTTTGACGAATTTATTAAAATATGAATAATAATATGCGTTGAAACATTCCGAAATAAAATCATTTCTTAAAATTTCATTTTGAAATCATCAGATTATTTTTTTTCCGCACAATCATTATAATTAGTATTTTTGTAAAAATTATTTTTATGAAACTAAAATCATTGATAGCAGTTTTTGCTGTAAGTTTATCCAGCGTTGCTTTTGCACAGGAATCTCCGAAAGTAGGCCCACCTAGCGGAAATGCAATCGTAGGCGACACATACGGCTCTGTAGTTGGTGTAAAATCTGAATCAAACGCAATTACAGTAAATAAATTAAGCAAGAAGCTAAAAAAAGCCAAAAAAGTTGAAAACGTTGCCATCAAAGGTACTGTGACTGAGGTTTGTGAGAAAAAAGGTTGCTGGCTAAAAATTAAAACCGACAACAATTCTGAATTTTTTGTAAAGATGCAGGATTATGGCTTTTTTGTTCCTACCGCATTGAAAGGTAAAAACGTTGTGATGGACGGAACTGCAGAGGTAAAAACAATCTCAGTTGACGAGCAAAAACACTACGCAACTGATGCTAAAAAATCTCAAACAGAAATTGATGCCATCACTTCTCCAAAAGAAGAAATTAGATTTGTAGCTACAGGAATTAAGGTAGTAAACTAATTTGAAATAAGTACATAATAACATTACGGCAGAGCTATTTAGTTCTGCCGTATTTTTTTATTCAAACGTGAAACTTACAATTTCATCTAATTTTGGATATTTTGTTTCCGAAATAAATTTCTTTCCAGAGCAATCGATCTCTTTCCAACCTTTTTTCTCCTTCACATCCCCAACAGCAATTACATAATGAGCAAATGTAATTTCTTCATTTCCCATTTCATAAATTTCTCTGAACTGAACGGCAATATCCAAGATACAATCGTAATCGGTATTTAGCTTTACATTTCGATAAATAATATCGTAATGCGACTCTTTATTTTCGGGAATATCAAAATACTTTTCCCAGCCTGATGACTCTCCTTTTAGCTTTGCCATAGATTCTAGTGCGTGATACAAAGCGATTGTATAGTATTTTCTGGTTTCTTTTCTCAAATAATCATTTTGGTAATGACCACCTTCAAAAAGTATTGTTGGCAAGCCAGATTTTATAAAATTATCTCCTGTGGAAGTAGGGTAAAATGCATCAGAGTATCGCCCAATATGATTCGGAATTAATTTCTGTAATTCAGTATTTACCGCCGAAATTACCGCCATACATTTTTTTCTATTTTCAGTTATTTTTCTATCTACATTCTCTGATGGAGACAAAAATGAAAGCGTTGCCGGATGTATTCCGTCGGTAGTAAAGATGGTGCGTTGCTCATGAAGATTAAGTGCATAATGATAATTTCCTTTTTCAATTATTGTTTTAAGTATTTTCAATTCGGCACTCTGATTGAGGTGAAAATCTCTATTGAGATCAATCTCTTGTGCATTTAGACGCGTCCATCGTTGCGATCCGTCAGGATTTAACATAAAAATAAAATCAAGTTGTATTTGTTTTAGAAGGTTATCGCTAAAACCTTTTTCATTTTCAAAAATACTAAGTAAATCTAGCATCGCATGGGTTGCGTTGGATTCGTTTCCGTGCATTTGCGACCAAGCGATAACTTTCAAAGAACCCGTTCCGAGAGATAAATTATAAATCGGTTGATTAAGAAATGATCTACCAATCTCAGTAATAGAATCGCTGTAGTGGGTGTGCAGATAAGAAAATAATTTTTCTGGCGAGATATAGCGATTTGGAAACCCCAGATTAGGTTTGTAAAAATCTTCAAATTTCATTGCATGGTAATTTACATCGTTCAAAAATACTACAATTTTAGAAAATTAAAAAATTAACATTTGTAAATGATTCAAACGATGTAAATTGACATAATGTCTGTTGATAAAAATGTTAATTGATAATAATTTAATTACATAAACATAAATAACAGATAATCAAACAAATATAAACTTCAACTAAAGTCTAATTATATATTTACTTTAAGTGTAAAAGCGCTTAAAAACTGTCTTTTGCGTGTAAAAACGCTAAACATTTAAAATGTGGATTAATTCGTAATATTTTAGCGAGTTACAAATGTAAACAGTTTTATTTTTTGTTTATAACTTTAAAAATTGCTGTAGAAATAAGATTTAAATAGAATCTGTAAGATAGTATAATGAAATCGTGTTTAATTTGAATGAAGCGTCTCTTAATATCCTTTAAAACTCCTTTTAAAAGGCTGTTTGCATATAGATAAAACATTATTTATTCGTTTATGAACCTTACAATTCGCTTTAAAATTGCTTTAAAAACATTTGCAGCCTGTCTCCTACTCTATGCTCTGTTTAGACATCAAAAAATGTCTGATAGAAGTCGTTTACAGAAAATTAATGAAAGACTACAATATTTAGTATTCACAAAAATTTTATTTAAATAATTTACTTCATCTGATACTTTAAGACAAAAATCCTTTTGACTTTATGTGGAATAAAATTGGAATTTATAGTCCTAAAAAATTTTGATATATATAACATGTTATTTTACAGACATTTAACTGTTTTACTTTTGTATACAATAAAGTGTAATTTTATTTACATTTGTATTTGTTAGTTGTAAATTTAATATTTACATTTGTAATATATTATTTAACGTTTATTTTATGAGTTTAAATGAGAGAATTTCAAAAGTTATAGAATATTCTGGTTTTACTCCTTCAGAATTTGCGGATGAAGTTGATGTACAACGTTCATCAATTTCTCATGTGACATCGGGAAGAAATAAGCCATCATTAGAATTTATTATTAAAATAAAATCTCGCTTTCCTGAGATTTTATGGGATTGGCTAGTGAATGGTGATGGCGAAATGTTGAAATCTGAACTTCCAGATGAAGAAGAAATTACAGATGAAAAATCTAAGCCCACCTCTCTTCCCGATCTTTTCACTTTAATTATTGATGAGGAAGAGGAAAAAATTTACGATCAACCAAAGCAGGAAAAAACGATAATCACAGAAAGAGCTTTAGAATCTAATACAGCGTACGAGCGTAAACCTTCAGAAAAAATATTCGATTCTCAGCGATTAGAAAATTCCAACGATAAAATACTTAGTCAAGTCATTGAAAATCAATGTAGTAAAATAAAACGTATTGTTTTATTCTATGAAAACGGAAAATTTGAAAGTTTTGAGCCTTAAACTCAATTTTACAATAATTTTAGCTCAAAATTTTACACTAAAAAAAAGCTTCGCAGTATTGCGAAGCTTTATCTATTTAAAAGTATGATTATTTATTCCTTCTATCCAATTCCTTTTTAATTAAGCCCAATTCTCTACCAGTTTGTCCGGCAACAGAAGTATTTTCTCTGGCTCTTCTTGTAAGATAAGGAACAACATCTTTTACAGGCCCATAAGGTAAATATTTAGCAACATTATAGCCTTTATCAGAAAGGTAGAAACTAATGTTATCACTCATCCCATAAAGCTGCCCAAAATAGATGTTTGAATGATTATTTTCTATTCCTTTATTTTTCATTTTATCCATGACCAACTCAGAAGAAACCTCATTGTGAGTACCAAAAAATGCGGAAACTTTCTGTAAATTTTGCATTACAAAATCAATTCCTGCGTTATAATTTTTATCCGAAGCTTCCTTTGTTGGTTGAATAGGGTCATCATATCCTTTTTCCAAAGCTCTAGCTCTTTCTTTCTCCATATAAGCACCGCGCACAATCTTATAACCGATGAAATAATTACGTTCTTTTGCTCTCTGAAGATTCTGCTCCATATACTCCAGACGGCCGGTTCTGTACATTTGAATGGTGTTCCAAACAATGGGTTTTTCACGATTATATTTCTCCATCATCTCTTCGCAAAGACGGTCGGCTGCATCTTGCATCCAGGTTTCTTCAGCATCTACCATTACTTTTTTGCTGTGTTCATGGCAAAGTTTACAAACTTCATCAAATCTTTTTACCACTCTCATCCATTCCTCTTTCTGACTTGAAGTAAGCTCAGAACCCTTACCAACAGCCTCGTACAAATCAATTCTACCAAATGCAGTAGGTTTGAACACTATAAAAGGAATGGCAGGATTTCCTACAGAAAATTTAATAATATCCTTAATTTCCTGACAAACAGAGTCAAAAGTTTCTTCATCTTCTTTACCCTCAATAGAATAATCGAAAATACTTCCAACACCTCTTTTGAAGAGTTGCTTTACTGCTTTCATACTTTCTTCACGCGTTTCGCCACCGCAAAACTGCTCGAAGAGTGTAGTTTTCACAACACTTTTCACGAAAGGAAAATTGTTGTGAACGGTAAAATTAAGAATCGAAGTACCAAGACTGGTAAGTGTAGGTTGCTCAATCATTTTGAACATCCAGTACGCTTTTCTCAACTGCGCATCGCTTTTGTCAGCAAATGCAACTTTAGTGTCGTTAAAAATAGACATTATTTAAGTTAGATTAGATTTTTGCAAATGTAAACAAATCATTAATGCTACTAAAAATTATTTCAGATTTTCTCGTAAATACCATTAAGCAGCATTGAAACAATACCAATGAATAGCCAAAACCTTAAAATATTAAGCGTAATAAATTTGTTTCGTCTGTTGGAATTGATAATTAAAAAAACACAAATAGTAAAAACATATAAACTTGAGGCAAAATAATATGCCATGAAGCCTATAAGCCCGCTTTTATCAATAATTTTCGCAGAAACGAACATTGCGGTAATGAGGAGTGAGATAATGCTGGTGTTTGCTACTTTTCTTGAAAAAAAGTTTGGAATTGTAGTATATCCAAAAACATTATCTACCTTTTTTGTCAATGTATCTTTTACAATATCAATGATTAATAAAACCAAAAACAAAAAAATTGCCATCAATAAAACTTTTTTAGAAAATGTTTGGTAATAAACCATCATTCCGAAAAAAGGATAAAGCGTTAATGCTACAAAAGTGAGGTTATTTACAACTAATATTCTACTTAGTTTGTGGCTATAATACCACATAACAAACTGGTAAAATAAGAAAAAAAGTAAAACTCGATGAGATATAAAAGTGGCTATTCCTAGTGAAATAATTGAGAGGAAGAGATAAATATATAGAAAATATTTTTGTTTAATAAAGCTCTGAATCCTACTTCTGAAAGGTTTTACAATATGATCTTTTTCTACATCGTAAAATTGATTGATAATTCCACCAGCTAAAATCGTGAGAACTGTACAAAAAATAATGCCGTGAACTTTAAAATCAAAGACAAAATTCCTGAAATTTTCATCCTGGTTAAAGAGAAAAAATGTTGAAACATAGAGTGCGAAAGTAAGAAGTATTGCAACAAAAAATCTTGCTCCCAACAGAAATCCCACAAACTGAGAAAATCTGTAGAATAGTGATTTTGATGGCGGATGTATTGGTAAAGAATTTTTTTCAGAACCCATTCCTGAAAATTTTTTAGAATCTATAAATCACTTCTTTATCGAAGCCCTCAAGCATTTTTTCTGCCTTTTCGTAATCTTTTGTAAAACCTAAAATGTAGCCACCACCGCCACTTCCACAAAGCTTAAGGTAATAAGCATTTGAATCTAACCCTTTTTTCCAGATATTGAAAATACTTTCGGGAATCATGGGACGAAAATTTTCGTATGCCCAGTGAGAAAGCTTTTTTAGGTTTCTGAAGAAAGGATTCATATCTTTTTTCAGGAAAGAATCAATACACGCATTGTTGTATCGAATAAATTCTTCTTTCAAAGTTTTACGGAAACCTTCAGTTTTCATTTTTTCAAAGAAAATTTGAATCATTGGTCCGGTTTCCCCTGTGATTCCTGAGTCTATAAGAAAAATTGCTCCTTTTCCTTCTTCTCCTTTCGGGATTGCTACTTTACCTAAATTTTCTTTGCTTTCGATAAGAATGGGTAGGTTCATGTAACAAATCAAAGGATCCATACCTGAACTTTTTCCGTGAAAATAACTCTCCATTTCCCCAAAAACAGCTTTTATATTTTTAAGGTCGTCTTTGGAAATGCTATCCGGATTGTGTTTTGTGAAACAATATTTTTCAAAAATAGCTGCTACCAATGCTCCCGAACTTCCTACACCATAGCCTTGGGGAATATTAGAATCAAAAAAAAGTCCTTTTAAAATATCTTCTTTAAAACGATTGATATCTAATTTGAATTGCTCCGGAAGAGCTAGATTCTGAAGATATTCTGCGTATTTCTTTAAGTGATCATTAGATTTTTTTTCAAATTCTGAATCTGAATCTGAAAATTTTAGTGTGCCTTTATAAAAACTGTAAGGAACTACAAGACCTTGCGAATCTTCTATCATTCCATACTCTCCGAAAAGGATAATTTTTGCGTAAAATAAAGGGTTCGTCATTTTGTGTTTAAATATTTATACAAAGTTAAGCTATTGTGCTGAATATTAACAAATTTTAAGCCATTCATACTTTAAATTTTTGATTTTAAAAATCTAATTAAAATGGCTCCCACCGCAAAAAATGCTGACATTGTGATAAACGCATATTGCATATTGTGAAACTTCTGAATAAATATACTGAAAATAAGCATTCCGCAGATGATTGCTATCTTTTCTAAAACATCATAGAAACTAAAATATGTTGTATTTTCCATTGAATTTTCTGGTAAAAGTTTGGAGTAGGTAGATCTAGACATGGCCTGAAGACCTCCCATTACCAAACCTATTAGACCAGCCAAACCGTAAAACTGAAGTTGTAGATTAGGGTTTTCTTTGTTTAAAGAATAAGCAGAAAGACAGCAGATAATCCAAATAATTACAGCAATTGTAATCACGTTTTTGTTCCCGATTTTCTTAGACAATTTTGAAAATAAGAACGCTCCAAAAATTGCAATAATCTGAATTACTAAAATAGTGATGATTAACTTATATTTATCAGCATCTTTAGGGAAAATCACTGTACTTCCGAACGGAACTGCCATTAAGAAAATAGTTTGCATGCCCACACTGTAAAAGAAAAAACTAGAAAGGAAAAACTTCAATGCTTTGTCTTTAAAAAGCTTGTTTCCCACTCTGAATAATTCTCTGAAACTCTCTTTAGCAATATCTTTGTAGAAACTGATATTGTCTTTTAAAACCTCAAAAAAACCTCCTTGCTCTTTGTGTCTTTTGAAGATATTTTTGTAGTTTAAAAGTACCAAATCTTTCGGAAGTTTTTCTTTTACATTTCCAAATTGAGGAATGTGTTTGAAGGTATATTGTGAGAAACCAAACCACCAAGCTCCAGTAAGTAAAAAACTAGATCGTGTGAGTATATTTTTGATGTGTGGATCTTTTGTAATTCCTTGTATTAAAAAAAGACAGATAATTAGCAGCACTACAGAGCCTATATAGCCATAGATAAACCCTTTTGCAGACAATGCATCTTGTTGATCTGGTGTTGCAATATCTGGTAAAAAAGAGTTGTAAAAAACCAAACTTCCCCAAAAGCCAACGCTTGCAGTAATACTGAATAATAAACCTAGAAAAACGGTATTCATACCTGTAAACATGGCCAATCCCATACACGAAGTTGCTCCCAGATAGCAGAAAAATTGTAAAAAAGATTTTTTATTACCAATAGTATCTGCTAAAGAAGATAAAACGGGAGATAAAAGTACCACCAACAGAAAAGACAAGGCATAAGAAAAACTAAGAACAGCATCCGGCTCATAAGAATCTCCGAAAATTGTAATCATATTTCGAACCGGAATTTCCTGAAATTCTTTTGCCTCGGCTACCCAAACTTTCTTGTTGTACGATGTAGTAAGACTCGAATAATAAATCGGGAAAATAGCAGAGGTAATAACCAGCGAATAAACAGAGTTTGCCCAGTCATATACTGCCCAGGCTTTCATGATTTTAGGGTTATTTTTTATATTTTGAGTTGGTTGAATTTCAGTTTCAGACATTTTCAAACTAATTATTTGCACAAAAATAGAAAAACCATTAAGATTATACTTAAAAAAAGAATAATTCTTAATGGTTTTGAATATTAATTTATGGTAATGCCTTTACTTATTCAGCAAATCTTTCAATTTTTGAGTCGTCAAAAGTTTATAAATTAGAAGCAAAATGCCTAAACCTTGTACTATAGAACCTATCGTTAAACATATATTTCCATTAAATGGGCCCAGCGAAATGTGAGTAATTTTAAGCCATGCACCCAAAATATTAATTAGAGCGCCGACTAAAAAAACAATAATGGCAAATTTAGTTTTCATAAAACTTACATATTTTCAATAACGATTGCAGATGCTCCTCCGCCACCGTTACAGATAGCTGCAGCACCATATTTACCGTTGTTTTGCTTCAAAACATTGATCAAGGTAACAATAATTCTTGAACCTGAACTACCCAGCGGATGTCCTAAAGCTACTGCTCCACCGTTTACGTTTACTTTTGCAGCATCCAATCCTAAGATTTTATTATTTGCCAAAGCAACTACAGAAAATGCTTCATTAAATTCAAAAAAATTGATGTCTGAAATTTCTAAACCAGCTTTTTTAAGAGCAATCGGTAAAGCTTTTGAAGGCGCTGTTGTAAAGTTTTCAGGCTCGTGAGCTGCATCAGCATAAGAAACAATTTTTGCTAAAGGTTTTAATCCTAATTCTTCCATTTTCTCTTTAGAAACAAGGATTAAGGCAGAAGCACCATCATTTAAAGTAGATGCATTAGCTGCTGTTACTGTTCCTTCTTCTTTTTTGAATACTGTTGGAAGCGTTGGCATTCTGTCGAAATTTACCGCTTTATACTCTTCATCTTCAGCAAAAATTACAGGATCTCCTTTTCTTTGTGGAATTGATACAGGAACAACTTCTTCAGCAAATTTTCCTTCGCTCCAAGCTTTTGCAGATCTTTTATAAGACTCGATGGCAAAATTGTCTTGATCTTCTCTTGAAAAACTATAATCGGTAGCACATTTTTCTGCGCAAACTCCCATGTGTACTTTGTTGTAAACGTCTGTAAGACCGTCTAAAACCATTCCGTCCTGCATTTTTACATCACCCAATTTGGTTGCGTTTCTTGCATTGTAATAATGTGGAACCATTGACATATTCTCCATACCTCCTGCAACGATCACATCTGCGTCACCCGCTTTTATCGCTTGTGCTGCCATTGTAACAGCCTTCATTCCTGAAGCGCATACTTTATTGATTGTAGTAGACGGAGTTTCGTTTGAAAGTCCTGCACCTAAAGCAACCTGACGAGCCGGTGCCTGACCTTCACCTGCTTGGAGAACATTCCCCATATAGATTTCCTGAACGTTTTTCGGATCTAAATTAATTTTATCTAAAGCTCCTTTTACCGCTGCAGCGCCCAGTTTTGTAGCTGGAACTGTTGATAAACTTCCCATGAAACTTCCTATTGGAGTTCTTACTGCGGAAACAATGAATACTTCTTTCATATTTTTTTTAATTTTATTTATTAATATTTAATTGAATTGAATGACAAAAAATCATTTCGATTTCTGTTTATTTTTAGCAAAAAGCATAATGAGAGCCCCAAAAAACTCTATTAACCATCCCCATTGTAACTTTACGGTTCCGGCTAAAGCATTCGTCCAAGATTTTAAAGGTAAAAAACTGAAGTAGCTTGACGCTTGATATTTTACTGCAAATAAAGTAAATACAAAAAGTATCAACAAAAATACGGCAAAAGTGTTAACTAAAACCGAGCGGTTATTTGCAATTCCAAAAACTGCGCATGCACAGAATATCCAGCAAAAAATTGCCAGATAATGATCCAGCTGCCAATAATTCCAGTTTCCTATGATAGGAACATGAACAAGAGGAAGAAAGCTACCCACCACGACCAAAACCAATCCTAAAAGCTGTAAATTTTTCATTACTTTATTCTACAATTTTTACTGAATCTCAGAATGCCAAAGTACAAAAAAAAAGATAGTTTTTGTAAGTATGTTTTAAAATCAAATAATTCAAAATCATGATATATTTTAAATATAATTAGGTATTTAAAATTACTAATAATTTAATATTAAGTTAATTAAAATGTGAATTTAAAAATTAATACTCATCAATTCTACTCCTACTTGAAAACCATATTTGTTTGTAAGCAATGCTTGATTGTTGAATATCGGGTTAAAATCTTTCTGAATATATAAACCTACGTCTCTTTATCCGATTGCTAATTTACCTCCAAAAAGAAAATTATTGACGTCATTATTTACCGTTTCTCTCTCTACAATTCTTTCAGAATAATCAATAGAAAATCTGTTATAAATAAAGCTATTCACTCTTCCTCTACCATACAAACCTGCAACAATGTAGAGCTGAGTTTTCCTGCTGTCAATATTTTTTACGTTTTCATTCTCCACATATTTAGGATTGAGAACCCATTTTATTTCAAGAGAGATAGTAATACAATAATTATTTAAGCCTGTTTTCTTAAGAACACCTTATGTAAAGTCTTGTAAATAAAACTGGTTTTCATTCTGAAAAAAAACTTTTCATCTCTTGGTACAAATCTTCCGTACCGATAAGCAACTCGAAGTTTATAGAAAAAAGGACTTGTAAAACCACCTAATTGGTTTTCATAAGTGAAGCATCCAAAACACCAAATTGTTTTTGCTCGCTAGATTCACTTCTGGTTTTGCCTAGCTCTCTACCCAAAAGTAATTCGTCGGCATTTGTGAAAATATTTCTTCGAGATTAATTTCAATCAGATTTCCATTCAATTCTTCATCGGAATATTTGTCGGCATACAAAATATTCTTACTTTTCCTGACAAAAGTTATCGAATCGTTAACGACATTTTTCCTCAGCCAAAACGGAAAGCTTTTACAATCGTTGCAAGCATTGATTTTATTAAAACATTTTAGAAAAGCATTAAGTAAAACATCTTCCACATCATGAATATTATTGGTTTAAGAATTTGCTACTGAAAACATTTTAGCTGAAAAAAAGTCATAAAGCGCTTTCTGAGCTCTTCAATCCTGTTTTTTGCAAGTTTAAAATTCTCTTCTAAATGCTTCTTTGATGAGTTTCTATCTATAAGACTGCAAATTCTGAAAATGGTTGCTTTAAAAACAAAAAAATGCACTTTTTTTTCAAAAGTGCATTCCATTTATCTGCTGTAAGAATTTTATTGAGCAAAAGAATATCTCGGTCCGCCGGACTGGAAAATAGCAAGCATTCTGCTTTTTTGGTCTGTAGAAAACATATACATTGCTCTGTCGTCTACATAATCCATGTAATTCATGGTCATTTCTACAGGAGATCCTGTACAAGTGCTGTAATGTGGGTAAGCTGGAGCCCCGTAATTGGCAGTATTGTGAGATGGCGTATCTGCAACGAGATCATTTCCACAAGTTGCATCGCCCCAGATATGACGCAGATTCATCCAATGTCCTACCTCGTGTGTGGCTGTTCTTCCTAAATTATACGGATATGTTGCCGTACCAGTAGTTCCAAGATATTTTGAATCTATTACTACGCCGTCCGTAGCCGAAGACCCACCAGGAAACTGTGCATAACCTAAAATTCCGCCACCAATTGTACACACCCAGAGGTTCAGTTTAGTGGTTGGAGAAAGTGGGTTCAAACCTCCTTGGTTAGATTTCTTCATAGCATCCTTTGTTCCCCAAGATGTTTTGTTGGTTGATTTTCTTACTACCTGATCCAATACGAATCTGATTCCAACATTAGCTTTTACATTAGCAAAAAGAGTCGGAACATTATTATAGTCGCTGTTGGTTGCGTTAAAATCTTTATTTAATACATCAATCTGAGACTGAATCTGCGCCGCTGTAATATTTTCTGCTGCAGTTTTATATAATACATTTACCACAACAGGTATTTCAATAACTCCATTTACTAATCTGGAATTGAAATTTTCCTGCATTTTCGCAGCAGTAAATGATTCTATTTGCTGCATTTTTTTACTAAGCTGAGGATCATCGGCTAACTGTTGTTTCAAAACGTCGTCTGAAGCACAGTTTCTTTTGAAAGATGAACTTTCAATTTGGCTGTCTCCCAATTGCTGATCCATTTTTTCATCAGACTCACAGCTTACAGCGAATAGACCAACAAGGCCTAGCATTAGAATGGTTTTTTTCATATCAAATTCATATTAATTATTAGGGTTAACTTACATATCCTTAAAGAATATCTAAATATTAAACAAATATAATAAATTTACTAATCTGAATTTTTTTTTCTACAGAAATTTACACTACACCAACATAAGATTCTGAAAATCACACTAAAAAATTCTGTCACAATAAAAAAACGCATCTTTGAAGAGATGCGTTTTCTATGATAAGTCACTTTTATTAATGATTAATTTCCTTGAGTTCGGCAGGATTATGTTCGTGTTTAAAGAGCACCCAAAACAGAATTGCTAAAACTAAGGCATAGGCTGCAAAAGAAAGCCATATATTATGCCAATCTTTCATCATCACAACGCTTGATAAGGTTCCGTCTGGATTAACTGCTGAATGAAAACTCTCTTTAAGGATTTTTACAAACGATTGATTATCAGGTGTTGTCTCCAAGTAAGATGATAATTCTGTAACGTTAGTAAATCTATGGGTAAAAAATTTATCAATTGCCCAACCCGCAATATAACTTCCGAATACCGCTCCGAAACCATTGGTCATCATCATAAACAGACCTTGAGCGGAAGAACGGATTTTTTTATCTGTGGTTGTTTCAACGAAAAGAGAACCTGAAATATTAAAGAAATCGAAAGCCATTCCGTACACGATACACGACATAATAATAAGTCCCAAACCATATCCTTCAGGGATTCCGTATGCAAAAAATCCAAATCTTAAAACCCATGCAAACATAGAAAAAAGCATGACTCTTTTAATACCAAATCTCTTCAGGAAAAACGGAATTGCCAAAATAAACAAAGTCTCCGAAACCTGCGAAATAGACATGATTATCGTTGATCTCTGCACAACAAAAGAATCTGCATATTTTGGGAAATGAGAAAATTCACTTAAAAATACATCTCCATAAGCATTAGTCAATTGCAAAGCAGCTCCCAAAAGCATTGAAAATAAAAAGAAAAGTGCTGTTTTATAATTTTTAAAAAGCTTAAAAGCATTTAAACCAAGTTGCTCAGATAGTGGTGCATCTTCATCAATTAATTTTTGTGGCGGACATTTTGGTAACGTCAAGGCATAAATTCCAAGAATGATGGCTGCTACTCCAGCGATGTAGAACTGTCCTTCGGTGGCTTTGTTTCCTGTAAGATTGGTAATCCACATTGCAACGATAAACCCTACCGTTCCCCAAACTCTAATGGGCGGAAAATCTTTTACAACATCCAGATTACTGTTTTTTAAGACCGTATATGAAATAGAATTTGCCAAGGCAATCGTAGGCATATAAAAGCACATTGCGACCAGCATAACCGTAAAAAATGAGTTCGGATTATCACTGTGCGGTAAAACGAAAAGTGTAATCCCGTAAAGAATTTGAAGAATAGAGAATATTTTCTCTGCATTTACCCATCTGTCAGCAATAATTCCGGTAATTGTAGGCATAAATATCGAAGCGATACCCATGGTTCCAAAAACAGCTCCGAACTGAGTTCCGTCCCATTGTTTTGTACCGAACCAGAAATTCGCCATCGTTATAAGCCATGCTCCCCAAACAAAGAACTGCAGAAAGCTAAGGACGGTCAATCTTAATTTTAAATTCATTGTGTCTCTATAATATTTCTTAATCAATTTTCTTTTTTCTTCTTTTGATTTCGTCTTGAATTTCAAGAGCAGTATCAAAGTCTTCTTCTTTCACGGCATCTTCCAGCAATTTCTGTAACTCTTCCATGGAAATTGATGTAAGGCTGTCTTCAGAAGATAAGGTTTCAGAAAAAACGTCATCTTCTTTGGCAACTTCTTCCAATTCCAATAAAATCCCTGCTTCATTAAGGACTTGCTGAGTAGTAAAAATAGGTGCATCAAATCTTACCGCCATTGCAACAGCATCTGAAGTTCTGGCATCCAAAATCAATTCTTGTTCGGTTTCCGAATTTTTAAAATTAATATTTGAAAAAAATACACCATCTACAATTTGATAAATGATTACAGAAATCAATTTATAATTCGTAGAAACAATAAATTTTGTAAATAAATCGTGAGTAAGTGGGCGCGGCGGATGTATATCTTTTTCTAAGCCTAAAGAAATGGATTGTGCTTCGAAGTTCCCGATAACAACGGGTAATTTAACGTTTGTTTCTTCATGTTCCAATAACAAAGCGTATGCTCCAGATTGCGTCTGGCTGTATGATATTCCGCGAATGATTAGCTGTTTATAATCCATGGCTACAAATATAAATTAATTTTTTATTGTAGGTTTTACTTTTTAGACAAAAATAAAAGCCCGGAAGCCGAGCTTTTATTATATTTATTGAGATAAATTAATAGTAATTTTTATTTTCTATATCAATTTTGCTGAGCAAATGAATGATTAAAAATTGACAATAGAAGCAAATAATCTTTCACTATTCAGTTTTTAACCTCTGATTGCTTTAATTTTTTCAGTTAATGCAGGGATAATCTGGAAAGCATCTCCCACTACACCATAATCAGCAGATTTGAAGAAAGGAGCTTCAGCATCACTGTTGATTACCACGATAGTTTTAGAAGAATTTACACCAGCCAAATGCTGAATAGCCCCAGAAATACCTATGGCAATATATAAATTTGGAGAAATTGCTTTACCCGTTTGCCCTACGTGCTCGTTGTGCCCTCTCCATCCGATATCTGAAACCGGTTTTGAGCAAGCTGTTGCAGCACCTAAAACATTAGCCAAATCTTCTACCATTCCCCAGTTTTCAGGACCTTTCAATCCTCTTCCTGCGGAAACTACTATTTCAGCTTCTTTTAAGTCTAATTTTCCTGAACTCTGTTCGTGAGAAATTACTTTTGTGTCTTCATTAGCAACAGAAAGATTTTTCACCTCTTCTGAACCAGAAACTGCATTTTCTTTCACACCGAAAGCATTTTGAGAAACAGTAAGAATTACACCTGTTCCTTCAGCTTTTGCATGCATAAAACCTTTCCCAGAGAAAGCTTTTCTTTTTACTTGAAAGGGAGACTGGCTTTCTGGAGCTTCCAGAACATTGGTGATTAAAGAAAAATTCTTCATTACAGCCAACATTGGAGCTACTGAAGAAGCATCTGTAGTGTGAGGAAAAACAAGAATATTGCCGTCTGCCACTTCACTTACTGCTTGAGCATAAGCTTTTGCTGAGAAATTTTTAAGACCTTCGTCTTTAATGCTGATTACGTTTGTTGCTCCATACTTATATAATAAATCTGAAGAATCTGTTGGGTTTACAGAAATTGCCGTCACGGTATCACCCGCCTGATCTGCCACTGCTTTAGCATAAGAAACCGCTTCAAAAGCTGCTTTTTTGTAAACTCCGTTTATATTTTCTGCGTATACGAATACTGCCATTTTTCTTGAATTTAAGATTAAAAAAAAAAATAATAATTAAAAGATTAGATAACTTTAGCTTCTTCGTGAAGCAATCTTACCAATTCATCTAAATTATCAGGAGAAACAATTTTC
Source organism: Chryseobacterium piscicola (assembly GCF_900156685.1). GTDB lineage: Bacteria > Bacteroidota > Bacteroidia > Flavobacteriales > Weeksellaceae > Chryseobacterium > Chryseobacterium piscicola. The sequence continues at coordinate 94,586 of NZ_FTOJ01000010.1, read as the reverse complement.
ACGGCTGCTCTTGGAGGAACTGAATCATAAGTAACTCCCTGAACTTTCACTTCAGAAGAAGTTGGCTCAACTACTTGTAAAGGTTTAGTTCTTGCAGACATAATTCCTCTCATGTTTGGAATAATTAAATCTTTCTCATCAACCAATCCTTTTTGTCCAGCAATTACAGCAGGTAATTTCACAGAAATTGTTTCTTTTCCTCCTTCAATTTCTCTTACCGCAGTAGCTTCGCTACCGTTTACATCTAAACCAACTGATGCATTTACGAAAGGCTGATTCAATAATTGAGCAACCATTCCCGGTACAGAACCACCATTATAATCGATAGATTCTTTTCCGCAAAGTATTAAATCATAACCTCCATTTTGAGCTACAGATGCAATTTCTTTTGCTGTAGAATAGCTGTCTTTTGGGTCTAGATTTACTCTTACACCATCATTTGCACCTATTGCTAAAGCTTTTCTTATTACTGGTTCTGTAGTAGCATCACCTACATTCACCACCGTTACTGTAGCGCCTTGAGACTCTTGTAATTTGATGGCTTTTGTTAAAGCAAATTCGTCTAGTGGATTGATTACCCACTGAATTCCGTTTTTGTCGAATGCAGATTTGTCTGCTGTAAAGTTAATTTTAGAAGTAGTATCAGGAACACTACTAATACAAACTAATATTTTCATATGTTGTTTTAATTATTTTTATTTATCCTATGCAACCGTAGGGTTTCATAAATTATATATTTTGCTTTTTACTACAACAGATGATTAAATTGAAGTAGTAATTCTTGTTTGTTAAGTTTTGTAAATATAAATAAAAAATATATTATGCATGCATAATACTTATTTAATTATTATTCAGCGCATTATAACTATTCAACTCTTTGGTTTTGACGCCCTAAACTCTATCTTGCTCGGTAAAACTCTTGGATTCATTTTTAAAATATCCACCACCAAATCACCCATATCTTCCGGTTGAATTTTCCATCCATCTTTTTCTGAGGGAACATTTCCATTGAAATTAGTAGCAACAGAACCAGGCATAATCACAGTAGATTTAATATTGTATTTTCTTAAATCTATCATTGCAGCTTGTGTAAAGCCTACCACCCCAAATTTTGAAGCATTGTAACCTGTTCCGTTTTCAAAAAAATTTGCGCCTGCTAAACTAGAGATGGTAATGTAATATCCTTCAGATTTCTTCAATTCTTCAACTGAAGCTTTTAAAGTATGAAAAACACCTGTCAAGTTGGTCTCAATCATAGAATTCCACTCTTCGGAACTTAATTCATCGATAGGTTTAAAAATCCCTAAACCAGCATTAGCAATCACGAAATCTAATTGCCCGAATTTTTCTACAGTTAAATTGACGGCTTCTTTTTCATTATTCAAATTTCTGACGTCTGACACAATTCCCAAAACATTTTCTGAGATTTTCTTTAAAGCTTCAACTGCATTTTCTACATCTTCTTTTTTTCTTCCCGAAAATGCTACAGAAACTCCGTTTTTCAATAATTTTTCAGCGACCCCAAAGCCGATTCCTTTGGTTCCGCCTGTGATGTAAGCTACTTTATTTTGAATCATTATTTAAAATTTTTGATTTCTCTAAAATAACAAAAACGCTCCAATTGGAGCGTTTTATTGATACTAATATTTATCAGTAATTTATTTTTTGATAAATTTTTCAGTAAATTTCCCATTAGAAGTTTCAATACTTATTACGTATTGTCCAGCCGGGAGTTTTCTTACATCGAGTTGATTGTCTTCTAAAGAAACATTTATATTTTTACCAGCCGCATCAAAAACTTCAGTTTTAATAATTTTATCGTCTGTTTTAAAGTTGATGAAATCTGAGGTTGGATTTGGATAAATTGAAACCGCTTTATTTTTGGTTTTTGCATCTGAAACACTTAGAATAGGTCTGTCAACAGAAAAGGTATCTATCCCTATCAAATCTGAATTATTACCCGATGGCCCTCCGTCTGTAACAAAATATCTGAATGCAAATTTTACAGGAATTTCTGTTGTACCGATACCAGTAATAGCAAACTGATATTTCGTCCAAACCTTAGGATATACAAACCCCGTGGCTAATGCCGGATTTACGGTAACTCCTACATTAGTAAAACTACCCAATCCTGCCGAGCCGCCTGTTGGGTTTACGGTACTTGCTACAACACTGTATCTCAATTCAAGACGATCCGGATAATCTTGAGTTCCATCTGTTCCTTTTCTGGTAAAGAAACTTACAACATCTCCGTCTTTTACATTCACAACTGGAGTGATAAGCCAATTACTTATAATACCTGCACCAGTAGTGCTATTAAAATTAACAAGTGCAAATGAATTATTTCCTCCAGATTGACCTACGGGAACGGTAGTTGTGTTTCCACTTCCAAAAATGGCAGCAGTAAGTGGTACAGCATAGGTTGAATTGGTCCAAGTACTAGCTCCTGCAGGTGAACTTTGGTTAGTAACCGTCCAATCTGAACCAAAAGCAGCATTAAAACCATAATTATAAACATTGGTGAACTGGGCATTTGTAAATCCCAATGACATTAAAGAACAAATTAATAGAATTTTTTTCATAATTAAAATTTTGCATTAATTAAGTAAATGTAGTAATTATCAATGAAATAACCACAAAATAAATGTTAAAAAATAAAAAAATCCTCAAGAAAAAATTCTTAAGGATTTAAATATAATAAAATAGATTACACTTTATTTAACGTAATTTTCGAAGAATAGTGGAATGCTTTCAATGCCTTTATAAAAGTTGAATAAGCCATAATGTTCATTTGGAGAATGAATGGCATCAGAATCTAATCCAAAGCCCATCAAAACTGATTTTGCATCCAATACCTTCTCAAACATAGCAGTGATAGGAATACTTCCACCTCCTCTGTACGGCAAAACTTCTTTGCCAAAAGCTGTTTCCATCGCTGTTTTTGCTGCTAAAAATTCTTTGGTATCAGTTGGTAAAACGTAAGGCATTCCTCCGTGGTGTGGTGTTACTTTAACTTTCACATTATCTGGAGCAATTTTATGGAAATATTTTGTGAACTTTTCTGTAATCTCTTCAGGCGTTTGGTAAGGCACTAAACGCATTGATATTTTAGCAGAAGCTTTAGAAGGAATAACAGTTTTTGCACCCTCCCCGGTATAACCTCCCCAGATTCCGTTGCAGTCTAAAGTAGGTCGAATTGAGGTTCTTTCTAAAGTAGTATAGCCTTTTTCACCCTCCACACCACTTAGTCCGATTGATTTTTTAAATTCTTCGGGATTATCTTTAAGTTTATTCATATCTGCTCTTTCTTCATCAGAAACAACATCTACGTTGTCGTAAAAACCATCTATGGTGATTTTACCATCATCATCAATCAATTTAGCAATCATTCTTGACAAAATATGAATCGGGTTGGGAACCGCACCACCATAAAGCCCAGAATGCAGATCTCTGTTTGGCCCTTCCACTTCTACTTCCACGTAGCTCAAACCTCTTAAACCTGTAGTAACAGTGGGTTGCTCATTGCTGTATATATGTGTATCTGAGATCAAAATACAGTCACAAGAAAGTTTTTCTTTATTTTCATTCACCCAATTGCCTAAACTTACAGAGCCTATTTCTTCTTCCCCTTCAATAATAAATTTCACATTACAAGGAACTGTATTGGTTTGCATCATTGCTTCAAAAGCTTTCAAGTGCATGAAAAACTGCCCTTTATCATCAGCAGATCCCCTTGCAAAAATAGCCCCATCAGGATGCAGATCTGTTTTCTCGATATAAGGCTCAAAAGGCGGTTTTGTCCATAACTCCAAAGGATCAGCAGGCTGTACATCATAATGGCCGTATACCAGCACAGTAGGAAGTTCTGGGTTGATTATTTTTTCACCAAATACAATAGGGTAACCTTCGGTTTTACAAATTTCTACTTTATCTGCTCCGGCAGTTTTTAGATAGGAAGCAACAACTTCTGCACATTTCAAGACATCATTTTTATAAGCCGGATCAGCTGATATTGAGGGAATTCTAAGTAATTCAAATAATTCATCTACGAAACGCAATTTGTTTTCGCTGATGTATTTTAAAGTCTCTTGCATTGTAAATTTTTATTTTGCTAAAAGTAAAAAAATTGAATTGAGGAACAAAGAAAATTCTACATTTTTCAATTTATTTATACGAAAATATCCTGCAAAAATGCAGGATAGTATAGATTTCTCTTTCTTTTAAATTAGTGTGAAGCAGCGGGTGCGTGTGCTTCAGCTGGTTTTGCAACCGTTGCGCTGTCTTTTTTATGAGCTTCTTCGGTTTGATGCTTTGCAGAATCAGCTTCATGATGAGCTGGTGCAGCTGCGTGCCCGTGAGCATCGCCACCACCTTGGTGATCATCAGAATATCTTTCAACACCTTCTTCCAATTTCAGAGTATTTTTGTTTCCACCAGCTTGAATTTTTTTGCAGCTTACTACTACTGTTGCAAGTGCCAAACCTATCATTAATTTTTTCATATACAGATTTATATTTTAAAATGTATTTTGAAATTGCTTCGTCATTCAGAAAAACGATAAAGCCAGTTCAATATTTTTTTTACAGTTCAAAAGTAAGAAATATTGCATTTTTCGGCAACATTTTTATAGTGATTTTAATATTATTTTTCCTTTTTTGGACTGTGTAAAAATTAGATACCTATTTCCACCATCTTTTAGTTGATATTTTTTTTTAATATCTTCTGGCTTTAATGGATGATTTTTTGAAATAATATTAAATTGCTCTTTCTTTTTAATCTCCTTTGCCTCAATAACTTCCATCTCAAAAACTCGTCCTGGGAAATTATTTATTTCATATTCTGATGTGTACAAATGCGTATTCGAATGAAGTTTTTTTATTTGAAATTTTTCAGAAATTAAATTAAAAACCCCTGCTTTTAATATCGTATTATTCGGAATATAGATAAATCTTTGTGGTTCAGAATATTCTGCACTGGCATTTTTTTCTGCATTAATTTCAAAACTATACGCATTTTCTTCGCTTTCTAGATTAACGCAGTTGCAAATGATTTCTCCTAAATGATTTTTTGAGAGAAAAACTACAATTTCTTTCACATCATTTTTCACCGCTATGATATCGATTCTCGAAATATTTTTTAAAACAGAAACGAGGTATTTTAAATCAATCAAAGGCGAAAGCTTAATAACGACTTGCATAGAAATTGACAGCAGGTTATCCTGAATTTCCAGAATATTTGGAGAAAGATCTTCTAAAAGAAAAACTTTATTCTTTTGATGATCTCTTCTTGCGGGATCGAGATAAATGACATCAAAACTTTCTGTATTTTGAGTAAGAAAATCTTCTAATTTTTGATTGATAAACTTGGCTTTTTTCCCTAAAACAGCCCAATTATGTTCTACAATTTTTAAAAGTTCAGGATTTTGTTCGACCAAAGTGATGTCATTAAAATTTTCTGAAAGATAGTAAGCATCAATACCAAAACCGCTCGTTAAATCTAAAAATTTTTCCCCTTTTAGAAGTTGAGATTTATAAACAGCCGTTTTATCTGAGGAAGATTGCTCTAAGCTAAGCTGGGGTGGGAAAATAATACCGTCTTTTAAAAGGAATGGAAACTTTTTTTGTGCCACTTGTTTCCCTTTTATTTGTTGAACTATTTCCTGCATTGAAACATCAGGAAACTTCGATTTTTTCAATAATAACAAATGCAGATCTGTATTTAGATTTTCAGCAATATACTTTTGAATTTCTTCGTTTGAATGCCACGAGTACACGAATCTTTTTTTAATAGTTAGTATTGTAAAACAGGGATTTGCAATTTAATTTATTGCTCAAAACGTTTAAATAATTGATTGTTTAAGCAATTTTTCATAAAATCTTTGGAGAAGAACAGTCCCTTAATAAACTGGGTCTTACTTTTTATTTTTTATTGAAAATTAACTACTTTTCTAAATCCAATTTTTAAAGCATTTTGATAAACAATTTCAAAAATTCGATATCAGAAAAAATTATGAATTCCGTGCAAGTTCCGAAAATTAGATATTGCTCTTGCTTATTAAAAAATAGTAGTCTTATTATTCAACACTAATTTAGAAAATCTTTTTAAGACATTATTCAAACATTTCAGCCCAACGCACTGGTTTAATTTCTTTTGTATTATAAAGCTCTTCAACAGACTTTTTAACCTCCAATTTTGGATATAAATTCACTCCAATTAGTTTTATTTTTCCTTGTTCTACCCATTTTTGCTCTTCAACAGCTTGGTTGTAGATTTTTTCCTGAAGAATCCCCTTTTTTAAAGACGCTAAATACCCTCCATTATTTTCAATTTCGAGGAAGAACTGCCAAGATTTGTCTGCAATTTGTTGTGTGATGTCTTCTATATAATAACTTCCGTTTGATGCATCTTCAAATACATTGATGATACTTTCATAGGCTAAAACAATCTGTTGTTTAAATGAAATTTCTTCTGAATTCTCGGTAGTATTATCTATTTGATAATTGTTGCTATAAACTGCATCAGCACCGCCAATCATAGCCGAAGCCAATTCTAAAGTGGATCGTATTAGATTATTTTCACTGTCTGAAACCGATTTGTTTCTAAGCGATGTTTCTGCGAAGATATATGGAATTAAATTTAAATCAACTTCTTTTGAAAACTGATTAAAAACCAATTTAAAAGCTCGAATCTTTGCCATTTCAAAGAAATAGTTTCCTCCTATGGCAATTTTAAATATCAGTTTATTTAAGACATCTGTACCGTAGATTTCACTGAGTTCTTTTGTCTTTGCGAGAGCGATACCCAGTTGTTGATAAATGGAAGCTCCTGCGTTTTGATGAAGAGAAATATCTACACAAATATTTCTTTTAAACTGTTTTGCAAACAATTCTTTCACTAGCTGGTCATTTATTTCAGCTATTTTTTCATCAAATACATCTATGAGTGAAAAATATTGATCTTCATCTGCCGGGCTTATGTGTTCTGCTAAATCTTTATTGTTGATAAAAATGGTTTTTTCAACTAAATTTTCAACATTTTCTTTGAGTAAAAAAGCAAAAACATCTTCTTCCAAACTTTCATGATAATTTGCCACTAGATGCGTACTTTCTTCAATTTTAGGTAAGCTGACTAATGGCTTTTGTACCGAATTATAGAAAGGCTTTACTTCAATTCCTTCCAAATTTTCTTTTCTTAAAACAAATTCGATATCTTCAGTTTTAAGTTGTTTTTTGACTAAATTTTCCCAATTGGTAAAGGTTTCAGTATGTGACATAAGTGATGAGTAATGGTAATGAGTAATTTTGCGTATAAGATTGATTCTAAAATTGGAACCTATTTGATTCGCAATTTATTTTTTCGCAATGTTTGTACTGTCTGCAACGAGAATAAAGATTTCTTCGTTTGGTTTTTTCATAAAATAATTTTCTCGGGCGTATTTTTCTTTCTCGTCTTTGTTATTCATCAGCTTTTTATAAAATTTATCATTCTTTTCGTATTCGCTTTTATAAAACGTAAGCTGCTCTTCATATTTATTAATTTCCCCGTTTATTTCGTGGATTACGAGAAAAGAAGTTTTATCAAAGAATACCATCCAAACCAAGAAAAGACAAATTGTAATTGTGTATTTATTTAACACATATTTTCTGACAAATTTTATAGTATCAGACTGCGGTTGTATTTCCTTGATCAGATTACTTTCTTTCATTTTAGTGTTTTTTAAGCGAATTTTTAATGACAGTTGTGAGAAAATCAATAGCTACAGAATTTTGTTTCATATTGGGAATAATTAAATCGGCTTCGTTTTTTGAAGGTTCAATAAATTCTTGATGCATTGGCTTCAAAGTAGTTTGATAACGGTGCAGAACTTCATTTAAATCTCTTCCTCGCTCTTGTGTATCCCTTCGAATTCTTCTTATAAGTCTTTCGTCTGAATCTGCATGAACAAATACTTTAAGGTCAAATTCTTTCAGCAATTCTTTATTCGTTAAAACCAAAATACCCTCAACTACCAAAACATTTTTCGGTTCTACGGTGATATGATCTCCGGTTCTACCGTGTGTTACAAAGCTGTAAATGGGTTGTTCAATAGATTCATTATTTTTCAAGGCTTTTACATGCTTTAATAACAAATCAAAGTCTATCGATTTCGGATGATCATAGTTTAATGCTTCTCTTTCTGTAAGTGTAAGATTGTGATTATCATTATAATAATTATCCTGAGAAAGCATATTCATCCCATCAATATCAAGCTGCTGAATAATCTTATCAACAACTGTAGTTTTGCCAGATCCTGTACCACCGGCAATTCCTATTACAAGCATTCTAATATAGTTTGTACAAATATAATATTTTATTTATAAGTAGGAAGCAGTAAATTGGAATTTTGAAGTACTTGCAGCCTATACAGAAGTCTTTACAAGATAAAATCAACAGCATCCGGTAAAGCATTATGGTATAAAAACATTAATGAGCGAAGTTCTGAAAGGACGATATACAATTATTAAAATAAAAAAACTCCAACAAATGTCGGAGTTTATATTTTAAACAATTTCGCTAGTTAGTTGTTTTGAAATTAATTTTTCGTGCATAGGTTTCAAAACATCCATTGACCCAGTTTTTACCGTACATTTTCCTTTGAAATGCACCAGCATTGTGCATTGCTCAGCCTGCTCCGGACTATGCTTGCATGCGATGATTAATGCATCAATTACATAATCAAAAGTATGTATATCATCATCATGAAGGACTAATTTATAAACTTCATCTATATTTTCAAGCACCAAAACATCTTCTTCATACTGACGTTTTGGATTTTCATAGTTTTTTATATTATGATTAAAAGGCATTTTTTAAGATTTTAAACTTCTCCAATTTTTTCTGCAAGATCACTGACATCATCAGAATCTTTAAAAACCAATTCAACTAACTCAACGCTTTTATTATTCATTTTTAGAATTTTACCATGGTAATATTCTAATTCAAATTCTTGATTTTCTTCAGGAATATCTGCTAAAGCATGCAGAATAAGCCCAGCTAAAGTATTGAACTCGCTTTCTTCGGCTAATGGAAGTTTTCTAGGTAAAAACTCGTTAATTTCATCTAAAGGCTGTGTTGCCTGAATCCAATAAGTACTGTCATCAATTTTATCAACTACTTTATCTTCATCGTCATCTTCATCTTGAATTTCACCAACCAATTCTTCAAGAATATCTTCTAGAGTAATAATTCCTTCCGTACCGCCAAACTCATCAATTACAATAGCTAAATGTTGCTTTTTTTGTTGAAAAATTTTCAATAAATCTGAAATCTTCTTGCTTCCCACTACAAAAAACGCATCGCGCATCAGCTCAGTAAGATCAGCGTGCGTCAATTCTCCTTTTCGTTTAACAAATTCTCTTATAATTTCTTTTGTATAAAGAATTCCTACGATATTATCAATAGAATTTTCGTAAACAGGAATACGAGAATATCCACTATCCATAATTTCATTGATGATGCTGTTAACATCTTCATCAAAATTAATAGATGTGATATTTTGTCGTGGAACCATTATTTGCTTTGCAGAATGGTCTGTAAAATCAAAAGCGTTTTTTATGATTTCGTAGTTTTCTTCTTCAATTTCTCCACTATCGGCAGATTGTTTTACCAAGAGCTGGAGTTCTTCTGTAGAGTGAATTTCTTGTTCAGAAGCGGGATGAATTTTCATTAATCTTAAAACTCCGTTAGACATTAAATTCATCAACCAAATAAATGGTTTGAAAACAGTATAAAAAACTCTCAATGGAACAGCCGTTGCCATGGTGGTTGCTTCTGCTTTTCGAATTGCTATAGATTTAGGAATTAATTCACCAAAGACAATGTGCATTACAGTGATAATTATGAAACTTATTACAACAGAAATAGTAGTAACTGTAGATTCACTGAAATTAATGTTCAAAGAATGAAATAGATTGTCTATTACGTGGTGCATTGCACTTTCGCCTACCCACCCCAAAGCAAGTGAAGCTAGAGTAATCCCAAGTTGTGTTGCAGATAGATATTCGTCTAAATGTTTAATGATATGTTCAGCCTGTTTTGCCATAGAATCTCCTTCGGCAGCTTTGATCTGAATTTGCGAATAACGAACTTTAACAATTGAAAATTCTGCGGCTACGAAAAAGCCATTTAGTAAAACAAGAAATAAGGCTAATAAAAGCCTGACTATGTCAGAGTCCATTTAGAAATTATAAATTTATCTTACAAAGATAGTTAAAATATATTTACAAAGAGTTTAAGATTTAAAATTCAAGTTTTAGGATAATACACAAAACTCAAGGATTACAGAAAACTTATTGTTTTATATTCAAATTCTAAATCAAAACTACCAACATCAATCATAACAATAAAAGCACCGATAATACCGGTGCTTTTTATATATTTCAAAATAAAATATTAAGAGTTTTTTAAAGCTTCTGCTCCTGAAACGATTTCTAAGATTTCGTTTGTAATGGCAGCTTGTCTTGCTTTGTTGTAGAAAATAACCAAGTCGTTTTTCAACTCTTGTGCATTATCTGTTGCTTTATGCATTGCTGTCATTCTGGCTCCATGCTCAGAAGCTACAGAATCTAAAACAGCTTTGAATAATTGAGTTTTGATAGATTTAGGAATTAAATTATCCAAAATCTCTGCTCTGTTGGGTTCAAAGATATAATCTGTTTCTACGGGTGCTTCTTGGTTGTCGGGCATTGAGATTGGCAAAAGTTGCTCTGTAGTTACTTCTTGAGTAGCTGCATTTACAAATTTATTGTAGATTACATACACTTCATCAAAAGCACCTTCTCTAAAGCTTTTCATTACGCCCTCCGTAACATTTGCTACAGAATCAAAGTTCAAATTTTCAAAAATCGCACTATCATTAGAATATACTTTACGGCTTCTTCTCACTGCATCATAAGCTTTTTTACCAATGGTAAGCACTTCGATATCGTGTTGAGAATTATTTTGAAACTGAATATTCAATTCTTTTACAATGGATGAGTTGAAAGCACCTGCCAAACCTCTGTTTGAAGTAACAGCAATGTAAAGTACTTTTTTCACTTCTCTTTTTTGAGCGTAAACAGAAACCTGATCAGCATCAGAGCTTGCATTCACATTCTGAATAATCTCCTGAAGTTTTTCAGAATACGGTCTCAGCATTACAATTGCGTCTTGTGCTTTCTTTAATTTCGCTGCCGAAACCATTTTCATAGCACGAGTGATTTGCATCGTAGATGAAATTGAACTGATTCTTCCTCGTATTTCTTTTAAGTTTGCCATTTTGTAACAGTTTTTAGTGTTTAGCGTTTAGTGTTTAGCTTTAGAAAATTTTAAAACTAAACACTTAACACTAAAAACCAAATATTAATTATATTTTGAAGCTAAATCATTAGCAGCCTGCTTAAGAACTGCTGTAATATCATTATCTATTTTTCCAGCTTTCAAAGCAGCCATAGTTTCAGGGTGCTTAGATCTTAGGAAAGAGATATATTCTATCTGGAATTCTTTTACTTTTTTTACAGGAACGTTTCTCATTAAGTTCTCTGTACCAGCGTAAATCATTGCCACCTGAGTATCTACAGGAAGCGGAGAATTTACTGGTTGCTTCAACAACTCTACGTTTCTTTCACCTTTAGAGATAACTGCTAAAGTAGAAGCATCAAGGTCTGAACCGAATTTAGCGAAAGCTTCCAATTCTTTATACTGTGCCTGGTCTAATTTAAGAGTACCAGAAACTTTTTTCATTGATTTGATTTGAGCATTACCTCCAACTCTAGATACAGAAATACCTACGTTGATTGCCGGACGAACCCCTGAGTTGAACAAGTCTGTTTCCAAGAAAATCTGTCCGTCTGTAATAGAGATTACGTTTGTCGGGATATATGCAGAAACGTCACCAGCTTGAGTTTCGATAATTGGAAGTGCAGTTAATGACCCACCACCTTTCACGATTGGTTTTAAAGACTCAGGTAAATCATTCATTTGGCTTGCAATTTTATCATCAGCGATTACTTTTGCAGCTCTTTCCAATAATCTTGAGTGAAGATAGAAAACGTCTCCAGGATAAGCTTCACGGCCCGGTGGTCTTCTCAATAGTAGAGAAAGCTCACGGTAAGCAACTGCTTGTTTAGATAAATCATCATAAATGATTAATGCAGGTCTACCAGTATCTCTGAAGAATTCTCCGATAGATGCACCAGCCATTGCAGAATAAACCTGCATCGGAACTGGATCTGAAGCGTTAGCAGCAACAATTACTGTATAAGCTAAAGCACCTTTATCAGATAAAGTTTTCACAATCTGTGCTACTGTAGAAGCTTTTTGCCCGATGGCAACATATATACAATATACAGGATTTCCTGCATCAAAAAATTCTCTTTGATTGATGATTGTATCAATAGCAACAGTAGTTTTACCTGTTTGTCTGTCACCAATGATAAGCTCTCTCTGACCTCTTCCTACAGGGATCATAGAATCAATTGCAACGATACCTGTCTGTAGAGGCTCAGTTACTGGTTGTCTGTAGATAACACCAGGAGCTTTTCTTTCCAATGGCATTTCGTACAATTCACCTGTGATAGGACCTTTACCGTCGATAGGGTTACCAAGAGTATCAACTACTCTACCCAACATACCTTCTCCTACTTTAATAGAAGAGATTCTGTTTGTTCTTCTTACGGTGTCTCCTTCTTTCACCAATTTACTTTCACCTAGAAGAGCCACACCTACGTTGTCTTCCTCTAAGTTTAGTACAATACCCTCTACATCGCTAGCAAATTTTACCAACTCTCCGTATTGTACATTTTCTAACCCGTAAACACGAGCGATACCATCACCGATGGTAAGAACTGTACCTACTTCCTCAACGTTTGATTGAGTATCGAAGTTGGCCAATTGCTGTTTTAAGATCGCAGATACTTCTGCTGGATTTATTTCTGCCATTGTATGGTTGTTTTTTTTAATTTAAATGAAAATCTTTTTTGATGTTGTTAAGCTTAGATTTCACAGAGGCATCTACCTGCTGGTCTCCTACTCTTAAAATGTAACCTCCTAAAATTTCAGGTTTTACAATTACATTAATATCAAAGTTTGAATTTGGTTTAACCAAATTGGATGATTTTAAAATCTCATCGAGATTATCTTTAGAAAGCTCAGTAGCAGTGGTAAGAGTTACTCTCTGCACTCCATTGATGTCTTCAACTTTATTAATAAACTCTTGAGCTATATTTTTCAAATGATTTTCACGTCCGTGTTTGATGACCAAAGTGATCAAATTCTGCGAAACCGGCGATAATCCTTTAAAAATCTCTTTTGCTACCTCTACTTTCTTTTTTGCATCAATGTAAGGTGTTTTGAAAAATTTGTTTAAATCCTCAGATTCAGACATCAGTTTCTTCACATCTTTCATTTCAGAAAATACAGTAGCCGTCTGCCCGCATTCATTGGTGAACTCGAGCAATCCCTGTGCGTATCTTTTAGCTACTTTAGATGTAAGCATTCTTAGTTAAGATTAGATTTGTTTAAATAATTTTGAACAAGCTCGTTTTGTGCTTCGCTATTATCAAGCTTTTGCTTCAAAATAGATTCTGCAATGTTAACAGACAATGTACCGATTTGAGATTTGATATCTGCCATAGCAGCATTTTTCTCAGAAGTAATAGTTTGTTTAGCTGCTTCAATCATTTTTTCTCCTTCAGATTTAGCAATATCTTTAGCTTCAGCAACGATTCTTTCTTTGATCTCTCTTGCTTCTTTTAAGATACCGTCTCTTTCGATTTTAGCCTCACGAAGAATTCTCTCGTTGTCAGACTTCAAGTCTTCCATTTCTTTTTTAGCCAATTTAGCTTGATTCAATGCATCAACAATAGATGTTTCTCTTTCGTTTACTGCATTTACAATTGGTTTCCATGCAAATTTCCCTAAGAGAAATAACAGGATTACAAAAGTAAGCGTCATCCAAAACAAAAGGCCAATTCCAGGTTCTATAATTCCCATATCTGTAAGTTCTTTTTAAATGTAATTTTAATGGATCATTTTTTAAAAAAATCCTTAGCAGCTGCCAACCGCATTACTGCTAAGAATATTTTTTTTTGAGGATAGATTACTTGATGAAAGCACCAAAGATAATCGCAATAAGACCAGCACCTTCGATAAGACCAGCAGCAATAAGCATTGCTCCTTGAATCTTACCAGCTTGCTCTGGCTGTCTAGCGATAGCATCCATTGCGTGACCTCCGATTTTACCAATACCAAGACCTACGCCTAATACTGCTAAACCAATTCCTACGTAAACTAAACCTGCTCCAGTTGACATGTCCATAATAAATAAATTATATTAGTTAAAAAATATTTTAAATTCTGTTTTTAAAAAAAAATTAGTGTGCGTGCTCTTCGTGGTGGTGATCTTGCACTGCAATACCGATAAATAATGCGGATAATACTGTAAAGATATACGCCTGTAAAGCGGCTACCAATAATTCAAGTACCGATACAAACAAAGCCAATGGTACAGATGCAAATCCTAATAAAGGAGATTTGAAGATGAAAATCAAAGAGATAATCGCCAAAATCATAATGTGACCTGCCGTTACGTTGGCAAAAAGTCGCATCATCAATGCAAAAGGCTTTGTGAAAATCCCGATGATTTCAATAGGAACCATAATCGGGTATAATAATAAAGGTACTGGTGGCATAAAGATGTGTTTCCAGTAATCTTTATTAGCACTGAATAATGTAATTAACAAAGTAATAACAGCCAACACTGATGTAATTGCAATATTTCCTGTCAAGTTTGCGCCGAATGGAAAGAAAGGAATCAATCCGAAAAGGTTATTAAACCAGATAAAGAAAAATGCAGTCAATAAATAAGGCATATATCTTTTATACTTTACAGATCCGATGTTTGGAATAGCCACTTCGTCTCTAATAAAAACGATAACAGGTTCTAATAACCTCCCTGCTCCTTTTGGTAATTGAGATTTTTTATAGTTTCTAGCCATTCCGATGAAAATAACCGCCATAAAAATCACAGAGATAAGCATTGAAGCAGTATTCTTTGTAATTGATAGGTCAAAATAAGAATCAGATGCAGACTGCTTTCCGGAAATTAAAGCGAAAAGTCTTGCTTCTTTAATCCCTTTTGTAGAAGTCACCTTCCCGTGGTGCATTGTATAACCATCTTTCTCTTGACCGTGGGCTATATCTTTAGAAAGAAACGTATGCCAACCTTCGTTATCTTTAATAATAATAGGAAGAGGAACAGATACGTGGTGCTCTTCACCGTTATCATCTTTAGTAGTCCATAAATGCCATTCGTTTGAGTCACCGATGTGCTCCATGATCATTTCTGTAGCATTGAAGCCTTTTTCGCCCTCTTTGTGCTCTACTTTTTCAGCTGATTTTCCACCTTCATTCTCGTGCTGAGCAGAAGCAAAACTACCGATCAGTACAAATAAAAATGCGAAAAATAATGAAGAAATCTTTCTGTTCATATCTCTTTTTTAATCGTGTGCAAATATATCGAATTTATTAGAGTCTGCAAATATTAAAAATTGATTTTTATCATCAAAAAAATCACAATTTGTTAATGAGTTTTATCACACTCAAATATATAATAAAAGATGAAATGATAAAACATACCACAAGTAATAAGAAATTTTCTTTTGTTTTTGAGATTATCAACAAAGAAATCACAAGCCATACTAAATCTTTGGTGATATTAAGTGTCAAGAATTTCATTGCTGCATCGTCTTTTCTGTACAAATATTTTTTAAATATAATATAAGTAGCAGAATTAAAAATCAGCATTAAAAGAACAACAATAAAACAATCAAAAAAATACATTTTGCAAAAATAAAATTATAATTGAAAAACAGCGACATAACGATGTTTTAAATTCTTAAAAAAAAGCTTATTTTTGCAAACCTTATATATTATTTTTATGTTTAATAGTTTACAGGATAAATTAGACAAGGCACTGCACAACATTTCCGGAAGAGGAAAAATCACTGAAATAAATGTTGCAGAAACCGTAAAAGAAATCAGAAGAGCGTTGGTGGATGCCGATGTTAACTATAAAGTTGCCAAAGATCTTACGAAAAGAGTTCAGGACAGAGCTTTGGGCGAAAATGTTTTAACATCGCTTACTCCGGGACAGCTGATGACAAAAATCGTTCATGATGAGTTGGTTGTTTTAATGGGAGGTTCTCAGGAAGGCATCAATCTTTCAGGAAAACCTTCTGTAATATTAATTGCAGGTCTTCAAGGTTCGGGTAAGACCACTTTTTCAGGTAAACTTGCCAGTTACTTAAAAACCAAAAGAAACAAAAAACCATTATTGGTAGCTTGTGACGTTTATCGTCCCGCTGCAATTGATCAGCTAAAAGTTTTGGGTGGGCAAATAGGTGTTCCTGTTTTTACAGAGGATGGTTCCGTTGATCCTGCTTCAATTGCCGAAAAAGCAATCAGTTTTGCAAAATCAAACGGTCACGATGTAGTCATTGTAGATACAGCAGGCCGTCTAGCGGTTGATGAGCAGATGATGAACGAAATTAAAACGGTTCATGCTACTATTAAACCCAATGAAACTCTATTCGTAGTTGATTCAATGACGGGTCAAGATGCTGTGAATACAGCAAAAGCGTTTAATGATGCTTTAAATTTTGACGGTGTTGTTTTAACAAAATTAGATGGTGATACTCGTGGTGGAGCTGCATTAACGATTCGTTCTGTTGTTGAAAAACCAATCAAATTTATCTCAACTGGAGAAAAAATGGAAGCTTTAGATCTTTTCTACCCAGAAAGAATGGCAGACAGAATCTTAGGAATGGGAGATGTTGTTTCTTTGGTAGAAAGAGCTCAGGAGCAATTTGACGAAGAAGAAGCAAAAAAACTTCACAAGAAAATTGCTAAAAACGAATTTGGTTTTGATGATTTCTTAAAGCAAATCAATCAAATCAAAAAAATGGGTAACATGAAAGACTTGATGGGAATGATCCCTGGAGTTGGAAAAGCCATTAAAGACGTTGAAATAAGTGATGATGCATTTAAACATATTGAAGCTATCATCTACTCTATGACTCCTGACGAAAGAAGAAGGCCTTCTATTATCAACACACAGAGAAAAAACAGAATTGCTAAAGGTGCCGGAAGAAAAATTGAAGACGTCAATGCTTTGATGAAACAGTTTGACCAAATGGGAAAAATGATGAAAATGATGCAAGGACCACAAGGAAAACAAATGATGCAAATGATGAGCAAAATGCCAAATATGCCTGGAATGGGCGGAATGTTTGGAAAATAAAAGACATCAATAGTATAAATACAAACTCTCAGCATTGTCTGAGAGTTTTTTTATGAAAATATCTCCATATTTATTAAGTTGATAATTTTCTCCGATTTTATATTTTTCCCATTGAATATTTACCTAATTAAATTGACGGATGCGCTGTCTTAAAATAAAAATTATATATCAACTTTTAGCACATATTAACAGATATATACAATTCCCCCAATAGGAACAGATTTTCGGGGCTTTTTATAAAAATTATGCAGCTATCTTCCTCATTAACTCTTAATAATGAAACAAAAGCAAAAACTCAGCTTAAGCTTGCTATACAACAAAATGAATAAATTTAAAAATAAATCGCTTTATAATTGAAAATGTATTGACAAATAAAAAAAATAGTTTTCAATTAATGCAAAGTATAAAGTTTTGATACAATTATCAATAACTACTTTATAAAACAACATACCATTGACCTATTTCAAGAAAACAAAAACTGCAAGAAAATTGTAATAAGAATTTTGGTTTATCCTATTTAGAATTTTAAAGAGTAAACTCAGCTCTTTTATTACTTAAATATACTTAGACAATGAAAAAAAAGTGGGGTAAATTATAAAAAAATATTTTATTGCAGTCAATCCCAATGTGGTATTATATCATCAAAAATAAGAATTCCTTCCCTTAGTATTGAAATCTTTTACCTATTTTTGATTAAAATAAACGGAGGTTTTTTCACAGACACACTTCAAAAAATGCGTATAACAATATCAATTTTAACATTTTTAATACTTTCGAGTTGTAATAAACAAAGTAAAATAATAGAAGTAAATTCTAATAAAGTTGTTGGAATTTGGAAACTTGATTTGAAAAATGATTCTTTAAGTTTTATAACCGCAAAACTAAATTTACTTGAAAATAACACCTTTAAATATTCTGGAAAGTATCAATCAAAAATTTCTTTATTTTCGCTGGGAAAATGGAAAATTGTTTCAGATACATTATATCTTAAAACTGAAAATATTAACAAATGTTACTATTTGTGGAATGGAATTTCTACGCAGTGCGAGAATTTTGATAATTCAAAAACTGAAAATGGAATTGTCGTAAAACAGCACTTTGTAGAGCCAACAACTATTAAAAATTGTTTGCCGAAAAGCAGAAAAGTTTATTATTCTAAATTTACTGACGAAAAATTTTTAGTTAAAAATGATTTATTAATTTATGTTCCTAAAAAATACGATTGCTCTAAATATATTCCTGGAATAAAAATAATAATTGAAAAATAGAATGTCTGCTAATATCCAAGCTTTCGTTTTGTCTGAAAGACAAGAAATGAGTTAACAATCACCGAAACCAAAAAAAACAAAAACTTTGAGGTAAAGCCTATTGAATCCTTTCACTTCACTCTGAACAGGCTCACCTTCGGTGGCTTTTCCTCCGCACTTGGTAATCTTATGGAGTTGTCGTTTTCAAAATGTAGATTTACAAAGCAGCTTTTTAGAAGGACTGCTTTTTTTGTGGCGTTTGGTAGCAATACTTGCATTCTGTAGTTTCAATGATCATTTTCCACAAAAGCACTAATAAAGCCAACCTGGATTATCTCCAGAAATAGAATCTTCTAAACTCTTAAAAACCATTTGATTCCGGGCAATTCCAGTGATGTGTTGCATTATTAAAAACAAGATTTTTTTTCGTATTATTAAAATTCTTTATTTATATTTGATTATCCTAAATGGAAATTTTTCAGTGACTGTGGAGGCAATATTTTCGAGCTAAAAAGTAAAACTGAAAAAAATAAACAAAAAAACAAAGAAAAAATGACAAAAAAAATTTTAACATTCGCAATGCTAACAGCATTATTTTTAAATTCTTGTAAAGAATCACCAAAAAAAGAAAATAAAGAAACTTCAAAAACTGAAACAGTTGAAAAAACTGTTGATGAAATTGTAAAAAGTTCGTCGACTGACAAAGATGGGAAAAAATTAGAAATGACTTTTAACAACACTAAAGACCTTGTAATTATAAATTTTAATGGAGAAACAATGGAATTAGTAGGACAAAAACCTGCTTCAGGAATTTGGTACAAAAATGACCATTATGAATTAACAGGAAAAGGCGAAAACGTAGTGTTGAAAAAAGACGGAAAAACTATATTTGAAAAATAAAACTGCCACTAATAACTAAAACTTTCTTTTTCGCTGAAAAACAAGAAATAAAAATTTATTAAACCTTTCTAATTTGCTATTCATAAGATTAGTTTTGGTAGCTTTTATGAAAGAAATAGCTCCGTTGCTCCCAATGACGGTAATCGTTTTTAGAATGTAGATATACAAAGCAGTTTTAGAAGAACTGCTTTTTTGTGGAGTTTGGTCGCATTTTTTCGTTTCATTGCACATTTCCCCGAAAACACCTTACTATTTTCCACGAAAGTATCGATAAATCGAAGTAGATGATCTTCAGAAATCGACTCTTTCAAAACTTTGAAAATCATTTCATTGCAGGTAATCCAAGTGAGGTGTTGCATCAATAAATACACAAATTCACTCAATGTACTATTGAAATTTTTTACCTATTTTTGATTTAATTAAACGGAGGTTTTTTTACAGACTGACGTTAGCTACAATATTTATAAAAAATGAAAATAACAACCTATTTATTATTACTTTTTTTCCTTTTTTCGTGTAATACTTCAACTGACGAAATACTTCAAAATGAAAAAAAATGTTATATAACAAAATTCAATCCCGTTATCATTAAAGTAACTGGTCAAGAATTGTTTACTTCTGAATATATTTATGATTCAAATAATAATATCATAAAAAAACTAGATTTTTCAATTGTTGAATCTGGGTCTAGCCCAGGAAATCCATTGCCTATTCCCATATACACAACAGAACTAAAAACTACAACTACCATAATTTTTAATTCTAATAATTTGCCCTTTCAAATTATTCAGGAACCTGATTTATACAATGAGCAAATAACTGAAAACTTGTCATACATTAATGGAAGATTGAATTCAAAAGAAATTATTACAACAAATCTAAATTATAATCTTAGCTCTAAAATGAAATATGACTACAGTTATGATTCTAATAATAAAATAACTTCTGTGACTGGAAAACATTACGATGCTTTTGATACCTTAGATTTGACTGAAAATCAAATTATAATTTATGATTTAAATGGTAATCTTTCATCTGTTACAAAATCCACAATAAATGGTAATAATTATACAACCAAAACAATTTTAGAATATTCAAATTATGATACATTTAAAAATCCTTTTAAAGATATTCAAGTTCCATTTGAAGATTATATATTCATAAGATTTTCTAAAAATAATTATACGAAGTATAGTAAAAAATATTATGTAAATGATATACTTCAATCACAAGAAACAAAATCATTTACTTATAATTATAATGAAAATAATTATCCTATAATAGCTGCATTCAAATGCAATTAGTACCGTAGCTAATAACTAAGCTTTCGTTGGGCTTGCAAAGCCAATAATGAAAGTCCGTTGCACGGAACCTTCGGTGGCTTTTTCTCCCCATTGGGTAATCTTATGGAGTTGTCGTTTTTAGAATTCAGATTTATAAAAGTAGTTTTTTAGAAGGACTGCTTTTTTTGGTGGCGGTTGGTAGCATCTCTTGCATTTTTGTAGTTTCAATGATCATTTTCCACAAAAGCATCAAGAAAGCGAACCGGATTATCTTCAAAAAACGAATCTTCCAAACTCCTAAAAACCATTTGATTGCGGGCAATTCCAGTGATATGTAACATCATTAAACACACGAATTCCTTCCCAAATTATTGAAATTTTTTACCTATTTTTGATTATAATAAACGGAGGTTTTTTCACAGACATGCGCTAACTGCAACTTTTTAAAACGAACCCTAAAAGAAATAGTAAATATGACAGAAACAGACAGATTATCTCTGTTTTTTAGCAATGAATTTCCTTTTAATAAAGAGGGTTTAGAAGAATTTGTCCATACATTTGTCATCAAATCCTACAAAAAAGGAGAAATCATTTTAGAAAATGGTAACACAGAAAACGAACTTCGATTTTTAGATCACGGGATTATTCGGGAATTTTATGCAACCAACGGCAGAGAAAAAAATATTAATTTTTACACCAATGCAAGTTTTATCACCGATTTTTCGTCGTTTACTCATGCTACACCTTCAAAAAAACATCAAGAATGTTTGACTGATGTGCATTTGAGGGTTTTATCCAAAGAAAAATTCGTGACTTTTACCAACCAATACAATTGTGGCAAATTGTTTATTGAAACCATTTTCCAACGAATTGTGGTCAATAAAGAAACCGAAGAATTCAACCATTTTGTAAATACTGCAGAAGAATTGTATCTCGATATTATGAAAAATAAACCTGATTGGTTATTGCAAATTCCGCAATATCATATTGCATCTTATTTGGGAATTACGCCCGAAACATTGAGCAGAATTAGAAAAAGAATATAGCCTACAATAATTTTACATTTTTTGGATCCAATAAAAAAATGTTCGTCTTCAGTTCTTTTTGAATGGTTGTAGCGTCATTATGACCGGCAAAAATGGGCATATCGATTTCTTTGTAGCGCTCTTTAAATAACAATAAACTGTTCTTCATGTCTTCAGGATTAGAACCAGGCCAATCTATTCTTCCGATCGTTCCTCTGAAAATAAAATCACCTGTCAACATCAATTCTCCAAAATCAAAAATGGTGCAACCAATGCTGTGTCCCGGATAAATACCTGCTTTGAAAATAAAGTTTTCTATTTGATAGGTGGTTTCATCTTCTAAAATTTTTACAGGAATATCCAATATCGTTTCCTCGAGTCCAAAATGTTCGGAACCTATAAAACTAAGATTTCGGATTCGATCACTCAACAATTCTTTTGATTTTTCAGAAGCCCAAACATCGACTCTGTATAAATCCATAAAATATTGTACACTAAAAATATGATCCTGATGCGAATGGGTGATCAATATACCGACGATTTTCAAACCTAAAAAATCAATTTTTTGTTCGATTGCTTGAGGATCAAAACTGGGGTCAACAATTAATGCATTGTTATGATTATCAATTATTATGTAAGAATTTGTTGCAAAAATAGTATTCGATAGTACTTCAACTTTATAATTCATTTTTTCTGATTTTTAGTGTTGCAAAAGTAGTATTGAACAAAGGTGTTTGCATTGATTGAAATCAATTTCGTACCCTTCAATATTTTAATTTCTTGATTTCAATCAATGGAAAATATTTTTACATTGGGCAACTTTGCACTCATCATTAAAAAATTAGGAACAATGAAAATACATCATTTGAGAAACGCCACTTTGGTCATAGAAACCGAAGATAAAGTCATTTTAGTAGATCCGATGCTCGGAAAAAAAGGAACAGCTGGACCCACTTTTACGCTTTTCCGTTTCAAACCACAACGAAATCCTATCGTAGATTTACCAAAGAACGGAATGAAAATCGTTGAAAAAACGACGCATTGTTTAATAACGCATTTACATCCAGACCATTTGGACAAAGAAGCCGAAAATTTTCTTCGCTCTAAACAAATTCCAGTGATTTGTAGCATAAAAGACGAAGCCACCTTAAGAAAAAGAGGGTTAAACGTTTCGCAAACTGTTGAATATTGGAAAGAAAGCCCTTTTTTAGGTGGGAAAATTCAAGGAATTCCAGCAGTTCACGGATACGGATTTGTAGCCAAACCAATGGGAAATGTGATGGGTTTTTACGTAGAATTACCGAATGAAAAATCAATCTATTTAAGCGCGGATACCATTTATACAGATGATGTTCACAAAGTTTTGACACAATTGAAACCTGAAATTTCAGTAGTCGCTTGTGGAACTGCGCAATTAGATATTTTTCAACCTTTATTAATGCGAATGGATGACATATTAAAATTCGTAAAAAACGCACCAAACAAAGTTATCGCAAATCACTTAGAAGCTGTAAATCATTGTCCAACAACGAGAAAGCAATTAGAAGAAGAAGTTTCAAAAATTGGACTTTCTGACAAGATTTTTATTCCAAATGATGGAGAGATTAGAGTGTATTAAAGAAGCTAAAATCTATTTGAAGCACTAAATAAAAATAAACATAGAAATCAAAAATGAACTTTCAAATACAAAATAGCAACAGTAACGATACCGACGAAATTTTCCGTTTATACAAAATCGCTACCGATTTTCAGAAGACAAGATTTACCAACCATTGGCCAGAATTTGATAGAAAACTTATAGAAACTGAAATTTCAGAAAACAGACAATGGAAAATAATTGCAGACGGTAAAATTGCTTGTGTGTGGGCGATAACTTTTGATGATCCCCAAATTTGGGAAGAGAAAAATGAAGACCCATCAGTTTATATTCACCGCATTGCAACCAATCCTGATTTTCGCGGACAAAATTTAGTGGGCAAAATTGTAGAATGGGCAAAAATTTATGCCATTGAAAAACAAAAACAATACATTAGAATGGACACAGTAGGTTATAATTTAGGTCTAATTAATTATTACACTAGATGTGGTTTTGACTTTTTGGGTTTATTGAAACTTAAAAATACCGAAGGACTTCCTGCCCATTACGACAAGGCGACCGTAAGTTTATTTCAAATAAAAGTAGAATAGTCATTTGAATAAAACATTCAAACTTTTTTTGTACAGCCTGCAAAACAATGTAGAACTGAACTCCACAACAAGTCGCTAAAAACCAAGCTTTCGTTTTGTCTGAAAGACAAGAAAACTTGTGTGTTCCAAAGTCAGATGAAATAATAATCACGGACTTTATTAAAAAACAAAAAGGAATTAGTAAAGTCTGTTGTTGCTCATTTTTCAGTTAACGCCAGTTGTTTTTCTTAAAAAATATTTTTAAAACGAACTGAATTAGTTTCAGAAAGAGCATCTTTAAATTATTGAAAAACAAATGATTGCGCACGATAAAAATGATATACAACTTTATTACAAAGATTGATTTCTTCCCGTATTTTCAAATTAATTTACTTATTTTTGATTATAATAAACAGAAGTTTTTTCATATCCGATGTGCTTTCCAAACAAAACTCATTCAATGAAAATAACCGAAAAAAAAAACAAATAAATTATTGAAATTTTCACTAAAACTGCAAATGATTTCGACACAAATAGAGAAAATCATCTCCTCTCCTACCCTCACTTTTTGAACTATTTCAAAAATTTGCAAACTAAAAAATTTAGAGAACTTATTTATCTTAATAAACTTTATATATTCTTGGATGTCAACAATTTTAAAATCAATATATCCAATATGGGACAGCCGATTTTTTGTTTTTTTAAACGAGGGAAAACGCTATAAACAATAAACACATCGAGTTTGTTGATCATTTAAAGAGCAAAGACACAACTACAACAAGCTGTTAACAATTTATAGAAAACAATTACAGAA
This sequence comes from Chryseobacterium piscicola, assembly GCF_900156685.1. GTDB lineage: Bacteria > Bacteroidota > Bacteroidia > Flavobacteriales > Weeksellaceae > Chryseobacterium > Chryseobacterium piscicola. The sequence continues at coordinate 69,834 of NZ_FTOJ01000010.1, read as the reverse complement.
AACAAATATTGAAATAGATGATGATTAGAGAAGCAAAAATTGAAGACATAAAACAAATTCAAATTGTACGAAATGCGGTTACGGAAAACACTTTGTCTAATCCAAACTTGGTGACAGACGAAGATTGTGAGGAATTTATTACAATAAGAGGAAAGGGCTGGGTCTGTGAAATTGACAAACAAATTGTAGGCTTTGCAATTGTTGACCTAAAAGAAAATAACATTTGGGCTTTGTTTTTAGACCCTAAATTTGAAAGAAAGGGAATTGGACAAGCATTACACAAGACCATGTTGGACTGGTATTTTACGAAGACCAAAGATAAGGTTTGGTTGGGGACAGCTTTTAATACCAGAGCTGAACAATTTTATAAAAAAGCCGGCTGGACAGAAGTTGGCAAGCACGGAATAAAAGAAATTAAATTCGAAATGACTTATGATGATTGGAAAAAAGCCCGAATCCGATAACAGCACATACCAATAATTGGCGCGCACATGACCATCACAAAGGTATTGATTACTTTCTCAGTTCGGCAAGCTACAGCTGTTCAAAAACCTTTAATTTGTTTTTCTTTTACTAACAAACATGGGTTATTATAGAAAATTGAGTGTTCCATAATCACCGATTCTATTAATTAACCAAGACTAGAGACATTTTTCAGATTTTGAAATAGTTGGGATATTCAAATTTAACTCTTAAAAATTCGATTTCAGTTTTGCATTTTTTAGTCAAAAAAAATCCTGAGAAAAATCTCAGGATTTATAATTTATAAATGGTTTGCTAATTATTTAGCCTGACCGAATACATATTTAACACCGATTGTTACAGCAGTTAAATCAAGACCGAAGTTATAGTTGTTTGTAGCAACACCACCTTTTGGTTTGAAGTTGTTGTAACCAAATTCTCCGATTGTAGCTTCAATAGTCCAGTTTTTGTTTAAGAAATAATCTAAACCTGGTTTTACAGTTACACCTACTGAAGTATATTTAGCCTCAGAAGAAGTAGAAGTTGTAGAAGTAGTGCTTCCAATTGTAGTAACAGAAGTAGACTCATTTTCGATTTTGCCAAACTGCATTGGTACAGCTAATTGACCGAAGAAATATAATTTGTCAGATAAAGTCCAGTATTTTCTTGCGAAAGGCTCGATTACCAAAGCTGGAGTTTTAAATTCATCCGTTTTAACAGTAGTTAATGATGTAGTGATTTGAGTTTCTTTAGTTGTTGCAAAACCTGCACCTAAACCGATTGCGAAGTTATCAGCAACAAAGAATCCTGCTGTTGGAAGAATATTGAAAGACTCTAATTTGTCGTTTCCGTTGTTGCTTTCTACTTGAGAATACCCAACAGATCCAGACAAATAAACAGTTCCTTTAGCGATAGGAGCTGGAGTAGTTTGAGCATTTCCTAATCCGAAAAGTGCGATAGCACTAGCCATTAATAATTTTTTCATTTTGAATAATTTTATACTTTCTTGAGGGCAAATTTATAATGACATTTTCCAATATTAAAATTTGTTAACATGATTGATGTCACGCATGAATATTGAGTTTTTACAACAAAAAATCGCACTGAGATGACTTAAACTAATTATCAGCAAGTATTTCAAAAAAAAATTCCGATTTTGCAACCGGAAAAAAACTATCTTTGATTTATTATCAATTTTACTTAATAAAAAAATTGACTCCAAGATTAATGGCTCCAAAATTTGAATCTATTCTTCTGTCTCTTCTTTCCCAGTCACCTCTTTCGCTTCCTACATTTTGGTACCCCAAATACAATTCTGCTTTTGGCAACTGAAAGCCTACTTTGGGATAAACATAAATACCACTATTAATACCATCTTTAGTAGAAATAGCACCTCCCAAATCAAGACCTACAAAGAGTGGAAGACCATTGAATCTGTACTTTCCGGATGCCGCCAAAGGGATAAATCCAAAATCCTCCCATCTGTCTTTTCCAAAAAAATGAGAATACCCAGAAGTAAGCCCCACATCAAGACCTTTTGTTATATTCCACATATATGCTGCATCAAATCCCAATGTAAAAGCTGCAATTTCTGAAGCATCTCCCACAGGAGCACCAATATGACCTCCCAACTTAAAACCTTCTTGCGCCTGAGCAAAATTCCCCAACAATGCAAAAAATCCCAGCAATACTACCTTTTTCATTTCTTTTTAGTTTAATAATTATTTTATAATGCCTACCACACTACAAAAGCGGTGCCGCACAAAAAAAGCAGAGCAAAAATGCCCTGCTGTATTGTATAAAAAACTTTAATATAAAATAGGTAGAATTAAATTGCTTACTCAACTTTTACTGAAACCAATACAATTTCATCTGTAAATTAGAAATTAAAAAAATCAGAAAAAAAAGTAAGATTCTGGATATATCTCAATTCATTGAATTTTAAAATATTTTTTTCATCTGTATTAATCTCTACTTCGTTTATCTTCTTCGTTATAAGCCAAAATAATTTTTTTCACTACTGGGTGTCTTACAACATCTTCTTCTGTAAGATAAACAAAGCCAATTTCTTTTACATCTTTTAATATTCTCATAGCTTCTTTTAAACCAGATTGCTGTCTTGGCGGAAGATCAATCTGTGTAGGATCTCCTGTAATGATAAATTTAGCGTTCATTCCCATTCTCGTTAAAAACATTTTCATTTGGGCGTGCGTTGTATTCTGAGCCTCATCCAAAATTACAAATGCATCATCTAGGGTTCTACCTCTCATAAAAGCCAGTGGAGCAACCTCAATTACTTTTTTTTCCATAAAACCCTCCAGTTTCTCGTGAGGAATCATATCTCGAAGTGCATCATACAAAGGCTGCAGATAAGGATCGAGTTTTTCTTTAAGATCTCCGGGTAAAAAACCTAAACTTTCTCCTGCTTCCACAGCTGGTCTTGTTAAAACAATTCTCTTCACTTCTTTATCTCTCAAAGCTCTTGCAGCCAAAGCAACACTAGTGTAGGTCTTCCCAGTTCCCGCAGGTCCTATGGCAAAAACCATATCTTTTTTCTCGGTCTCTTTTACCAGTCTTTTAAGATTCGTGGTTTTTGCTTTTATAACTTTTCCGTTGACGCCTTTAACGATAATATCTTGATCAAACACCAAGTGCTTTTCATTTTCATCTTTCAAATTAAGAAAATTCTCTACGTCTTTCAGGCTTATAAAATTGTTTTTAGAGATAAACGAAACTATATTATCTAGCTTTTGTTTAAATATATCTAAGGCTTCCTGATTTCCCATCGCGAAGATAAAGTGATCACGCCCAGTAATTTTAAGTGTTGGGAAGCTTGATTTTATCAAATTGAAATATTGGTTATTAACTCCGTAAAAGTTTTTTGCATCAATACCTTCCAGATCATACGTTAATTCAAACATGCAAATATTTTTATATTAGAATTTAAATTTAAAAGTTTTTTTCCAATTTTAAATTAAATTGTTATCAACAATTGCGGTTTCTTTCTTTTTATTTTAGATAAATTTGCAATTCTATCAGATTCATTCATGTCAATTATTACACTTACCTCAGATTTCGGGCGATTAGATTACAGGGTTTCAGCGATGAAAGGAAAGATTCTTACGTTGAATCCGGAAGTAAATAGTATAGACATCACCCATGATATACAAGCATATAACCTTATTCAAACTTCTTATATCGTAAGAAATGCTTACAAGTACTTTCCAAAAGGAACCATTCACATTCTTTCGGTAGACAGTTTTTATCATAAATCAAGAAAAAATATTCTGTACAAAGCAGACGGCTCTTACTTTTTGGCAGCCGACAATGGTTTACTAAGTCTTATTTTCTTCGATATTAAACCAGAATCTATCTACGAAATCACACTTAACAATAGATTTGATGATGTGGTAAGCTTTACCTCCACCGACGTTTTTGTACCTGTTGCAGTACATCTGGCCAATGGTGGACTTCCCGAGGTAATAGGCAGAAAGATTGAGTCTGCAAAACAACTTTCGTTTCCGAAACCTGTTTATAATGAATCTGAAAAAATAATGGTAGGCGAAGTAACGTACATTGATAATTTCGGAAATATAATCTCAAATATTAATAGAGAATACTTTGAAAATATTGTGCGCGGACAAGAAAACTTCACCATAAAATTCAGAAATCTAAGTCTTTCTAAAATCTACTCTACCCATACAGAAGTAGTATCCGATTGGGAACGCGAAACCGAATTTCATGGGCAGTCTGCTGCAATTTTTAATGACAGTGATTTACTTGAACTTACGATCTACAAAGGCAGTAAAAAAAACGGAGCCAAAAGTCTTTTCGGCCTTAATGTTGGCGAAAAAATATTCATACAATTTTCTTAAAATTATACATTTCATAAAAAAACCGATTTTTTTTATATATTTGTCAAAATCTAAAATTTAAAAATGGCAGAATATAAATTATTGCTTCCTTCGATGGGTGAAGGCGTGATGGAAGCTACAGTGATCACTTGGTTATTCAATGAAGGAGATGTTGTAAAAGAAGATGATTCGGTAGTAGAAATTGCAACAGACAAGGTAGATTCAGACGTTCCGACACCAGTTTCGGGGAAAATTGTAAAAATCTTTAAACAAAAAGACGAAGTTGCAAAAGTAGGCGAAGTTATTGCTATTTTAGAAATTGAAGGAGAAGGCGATACTGCAACTTCTGAAGAAGTAAAAACCGAAACTTCGGCTCCAGATGCAGACACAATTAAAGCAATTGAAGAGCCTTTAAATCCTACAGCTACTTCTCATGTAGAATTTTCGGGAGATCTTTATTTATCTCCTCTTGTAAAATCAATCGCTCAACAAGAAAAAATTTCTGAAACTGAATTGCAAACTATCAAAGGAAGCGGTTTAGAAGGAAGAATTACCAAAGAAGATATTTTATCGCACGTTGCCAATAGAGGAAACCAGACTCAAAAGCCAGTTCAGCAACAATCAGCTCCCGTTCAAGCTATATCTATTCCACCAGCTGTAACTTCAGCTCCAGCTGCTACAATTTCTGTAGCTGCAGGTGACGAAATCATTCCTATGGACAGAATGAGAAAAATCATCGCTGAGAACATGGTAAAAGCAAAACATATCGCTCCACATGTAACTTCTTTCATTGAAACAGACGTTACTAATGTTGTAAAATGGAGAGCTAAGAATAAAGATATATTCGAAAAGCGTGAAGGCGAAAAATTAACTTTCATGCCAATTTTCGTGAAAGCGATTGTAAAAGCAATACAGGATTTCCCAATGATTAATGTTTCTATTAACGGTGACAACATTATCAAAAAGAAAAACATCAACATAGGTATGGCAACTGCGTTACCAGACGGTAATCTTATTGTTCCGGTAATCAAAAATGCTGATCAGTTATCATTATCAGGCTTAGCAAAAGCAATCAACGATTTAGCTTACAGAGCAAGAAACAAAAAATTAAGACCAGAAGATACTCAAGGTGCAACTTACACTATTTCTAACGTAGGAAGCTTCGGAAATTTAATGGGAACGCCTATCATTCCGCAACCACAGGTGGCAATTATGGCTATTGGAGCTATCGTAAAAAAACCTGCAGTTCTTGAAACTAAAGATGGCGACGTAATCGCAATCCGCCAGCTGATGTTCATGTCTCACTCTTACGATCATAGAGTGGTAGATGGCTCTCTAGGGGGAATGATGCTGAAACATGTTCATGATTATTTGCAAAACTGGGATTTGAACACAGAGATATAATATAATCGGTAATGAGATATTTACTCGATACCTTCTTTAAAAAACCTTCGATTTTTTTTTTCGAAGGTTTTTTTTTTGAGGATATTTATAATCGACAAATCAAAACGCAAAATTAGGCAGAACGGAATGTAAAGAAAAAAAACACACGCATTTAAATTTAATAACCTTTTAAAGCTAATTTAAAAGGTCATTAAATTGGCTAAAAACCTTCATTAGATGAAAATCTGTCTGTCCTGTAGAAGATTATAAAAATCTTTAATTTTAACCCTAAAGAGCTTAAATTCGTCTAATTTTTCTTGAGAAATCGTATTGATTTTTTGTTTAGGATTATAATTATCTAATCCATAAATAAAATTAGCAATATCAGCAATTGTATTTTGGCTTAATAAGATATTATCAACTTCAATTATAAAATCAGTCGTTTGCTTAAATAATTTATTTTTGAATGTGTAAATAATCCATTCTGTATTATTATCTTTTATCAAACCTAAAATTTTTTTTCCATCAAGATCCAATTCGTGATCAATGTAATTAGAAATATTTATTTGTTTTAAAATTGATTTAGTGATTTTTTGATTATTTAATTTTACAACAGCTATATCTACGGTTGTTCGTTCTGAAAAGTATTCATTTAAGTTCATCACAAAATATTAAGAAGGTTCTGATTTTAGATGTAAATTCGATTAATAAGGTTTGGTGAATATGTTTTAGCAGTAATCTTTATAAAAAATATTAAAGAATGCTTTTAAACTGTTTTATTAAACTCCGAAGAATATTTTTCAATATCATATTTAGAGATTTTATAAATATTGCAAACATATTCCAGAGAATAGGAAAACATCTGCATATCTTTTAAAGCACAAAAACACTTATGTTTAATGTCGGTATTTACTGAAACTGAAAACTCAGAATGCATTTTAGTTGTTAATTCTTCTTTCATAAATACGAAATTACAAAATAATAAACTCAAAATATTTATTCTAATAATTATATCTAAATAACTATATTGGTGTTCACTAAAAATTTAATTATGACTATAAAAATTTTCAACGAAAACAAAGAAATTAATATTGATGTGGAAAAAAAGAATTTTGAGAGTGTAGAAAGGGAAATACAACTGTGCTTAAATGGTAGTTACACTTATGCAAACATAAAAGATGCTACCGGAAATTCTCACTATCTCACAATAGGTTTTTTAAAAAACAGTTACATCACTATCTTAGATGATGAAGGCTCAAAAGATGCCGATACACTTAAATAAAATAGAAAAGGCAGGTATCTATTAAGATTCCTGCCTTTTCATTTATAAAATGGTTATTAGTTTTTTAATTAAAAAACCTACTCTGAAGGTTTTATGAATTCACCAGTAGGCATTCCAACTTCTAACGTTGGTTTAGATTTTCTTTTATAATTTAAATCCCACGGAAAATCCGATTTTGCCCGAATTTCATAAGCCTGTACACTTTCACCTTTTGTAAACGGAAAACTCATTCCAGTGATAGCAATTTTATTAATATTAAGAAGCTGCAATAACTCACATTTCACCTCTATTGCTTCCGGAGACATCAAATAATTTCTTAATTTCTCCATATCTCTACGAGGATACGTTTCAGAATAGGCTCCTTTGATTTTTTTTCCGTAAAAGGCACCACTAATTGTAATTTCGTAATCGTCGACTAATCTTCGATCTTTTATAGTTCCAATATGTTGTGCTGGTGGGGCTTGATTTTGTCTAATATTTCCCTGAATACTGATCAGCGGTTCCCATGGTAATAAAAACCATTCACCTTTATCTATTGAGCATTTTAGTGATAAGGGAAAAAATTGAGCATTTTCAGATTTACTTTTATCATTCATCCATAATTCAACCGCTTCATAGTCTCTACCTTGATAAATTTCATCCGGAATGTTCTGTAACGGTTGTTTATCTAAAATTGGTGTCACACGTTCAGAAAATTCATTTTCAACAAGTCTTATTAACTTACTATTTAATAAACTCGAAAAAACACTATTATTATTAAATTCCATAAATAAAGCTTTAATTAAAATTATCAGTTATAATCAGATCAGAGAAACAATATTCATCTTTTATATTTTTGGGATCATCAATTGATATGAATTTATTTTGTTTTTGGGCTGTATCAAGAAGTTCGTAAAACATTTTTATTTCATTATTACCCGATAAATGAAAAAATATTGTTTGTAGCAATTGTGCATACTTATCAGAATTAGATCCAGTGTGATCTCTTTTACTTAATTTTTTATAGATTCTTTCACCTTCCATTTGTTGAAAATTTGAGCAGTTCTTTGTCAATCTGCGTGTTTAAAATTGTATTTAATGTTGTGCGACTGATTGCATGTATAGGATAGATGTATTTACGCAAAACCACTGTATCAGGTATATCTTCTGTTTTATGTTGCAAATAAAGATCCCTGATATTTCTGTATCTAATAAGTGTGTTTTTTTGAAATGTACCTGCCATGGTTTGAATCAGCTTTATATCAATAAATTTAGTATATTTATTAACATGAAAAAAGCCGATAATTTTAAAGGATTAGATCTTTCAAAGATTACCCAATATGATTTATTCAAAGAATTATATCCGGATTTTTTACCACTGATGATCTCCTATAATTCCATAACAGAAAATTATACAGAAAACGATTTTCGGATTTTAGATTTACTATCGTTTGCTGAAAATTATCAGATTTCTGATCTTGCTGATAAACTGAAGGAAGTCTACGAAAAATCGCATCCACATTTATTCTAAAAAAAAAGCTGTGATCTGATCAGATCACAGCTTTATAATTTTATCAGAATAACAGTCTTCAATAAGTTTGTTTAAAAAAAAATAAACTGTTCTTCTTGCATCATTTACAGTAACATTATTTCTTTTCGCAAGGTTTGAAAAGCTCGGTAGATGAAATGAAAAATAATCTTCAAAAATCTCTATAAATAAACTGCTTTTGTGTGTTTTGAAAAAATCTCTCAAATCTAAAACAGTTTTCAACTGCATACGGTAATTAAAAACGTCCTTAATATTAATTTTTGCATTACTCCCAAAATAATATTTAATAATCTCTAAAATTGCAGTTTCTGAAGGTCTGCTGATTTTTTGCAACTTAGTTTTATATTCAATATTTTCTACAAAGAAATTCTGATCATTACCATCAATAAATTTAATTTGCCCTGTTCTTATTTTGATATCCTTAAAAGTTTCAAGCATCAATTTTACGATGCTTATCGGCTTTGAATTATAAGTAAAATATCCACGCTTTGAAATTTTTAAAATCTGGTTAGTCTTTAGGTTTTTGACCGATCCTGTATTGCTTACAGCAATGTCTTTCAGAGATGTTTTACAATACATTATTTATTATTTGCACTTAATTTTATTCCTGGTGTAACAGTTCTTTGACCTCCTTCTTCACTATATCTTGTTACTACACTTTCAACATTATAGATACCGTCTTTTTCCGGAAAATCTTCATCATAAATACCTACGCTGTAATTTGGCTCAACGTACGGAATCAACCACGTTGTAAAAGAACCATCGTAACCAGGTGCCATTTTTCGATCCCATTCCATTTCTGCACGTTTCTTCATTTCGGCGTTACTTATACGATTCACTTTATATTCAAATTCTTCACCGCCTGGCTGTCCGAATTCCACTTCCAGACGTTCACCACTTTTTGAGTGTGTAACGATCCTTATTTTTACTTTTAAATCCGTTGTATTCCGGTAATTTAGTTGTGAATCTTCTACATTGTGTTGCATTGAATAATCGCACACAGAAACAGGATCAGTATTTTTTTTCATGTATGGCATACGAAAATGAAGCTCAGTTGTTTCTGCATTATTTTTTTTATACAATTCCGTAAACATTGCAGGTAGTCCGATTGCTGTATTTATTGTGTCAATTAAATTACCACCGTACATATCTGCAATATTAGAATTTTGCCCGATCTTTTCGGACTCGGAAGATCTGAAATAAACGTCAGCTCCAGTGTCCTGCTGTAATTGTTTTAAAACATCTATTGCATCAGCTTTGTAAATCGTAAACTTTTCATAACTCATATCATAATCACAAACAATCTTAATTTTTGGATTAATTTCTTTTACAATATGCTGTAAAATACTTTTTACATTTGAAGTACCGAAAACTTTATTTTTTACTTTTTTTCTGAACATGAACAATTCATCTTCACAATCTAAAACCATTTTGCCTTCATCTGTTTTTACGTCTTTGATGTACCCAACAAACTCAAGTTTTAAATTGTTATCGTACCCCAAATGTATTTTTATTTTCTGACCTCTTTTGTACAGTTTATAAATTTTACGTTCAGAACTGCCATCATCATCAAAACTTTCATTTTCTTTAAACTTTATGTGTTGGTTATGATCAAAAATAACACAGGTTACGGTTGCAAAATCTGCGAGGTTTTTAATATTTCTTTCTATATTTATTTCCGTTATTGGCGGATTAGGTATGTAGTAGCCTTTAGAATCTGTAATTTCTACAAAATGGCTCATTTGGTATAGCATGCTAGAAATGTTTATTTATTTTGTTTACAATATCTCCAAACGGTTGTGGAGCTGATTAGAAGTATTTCAGAAATTTTTTTATTTGACAGTCCGAAATTTTTTAGATCTACAGCCTTTTTTCTTAATTTCTCTGAATCTTTTAGTTTTACCCAGCTTTCTTTATATTGCCATTTTTGCAGTGTTCTTTCCGGAACTTCAGTAAGTTTTGAGACTTCAAACAGATTTAAGCCTAACAAATAATATTTCAGTGCTTTTTCTCTGTCTGCCTGGGTGTACATCTTTCTACCTTTTTTATTTTCCATTGTTAAAATTTAAAGGCGTTTTAAAACTATTTTAAAAGCTGTTTAAAATCCGTTTCAAGTTTTGTAATACTGATAACGGAATCCGGTAAAGCAGTTCCGGAAGGACCCATATTGGTGTAAACTTTAAATTGTTTTAAAATGTTTACCAAATCTGTGAATAGATCAAACAAACTTGCATCACTGTTTTTTATACTCACCTTTTTGTCTGTGCTGTCAATCTCTATCTGCAAACCATTTTCATTAAAAATAATTTTAGAAGCCTGGTCAACTTTTATCACAGTCAGATTGTCTACAGTTCCGTCGCCACTCAATAATGTTACTATGCTTCCTACCTTTGGAATGATCAGTAAATTATCATTACCGTTTGCTGTACTTTTCAATTTTACATCGGGAACCTCAAAACCTTCTTCGAGTTCTACCGTACAAGTATCTTCTTCTACAGATTTAATCACACCACTTACCGGATAGTTAGGATCTGCACCAATCAGCTTTTTTAATTGCAATTTTAATTGTGTATGTTTATCCATTATTTTAACTAATAAATATTTAAAATGTTTAAAAAAAGCAACTCCGCAAAAGCGGAGCTACTTACAATAATCCATGAAAAAAAATAAATCAGAAAGAGTTTAAGACAGCTCTCAGATTTGTGCCGTATATCCTGTTTTTTCCGGATCCAGTTCCGGTAAATATTGTATCTAACGAATCCATTTTTTCGGCTTTCAAAAGCGAAACTAAGGCTTGCAAATTGGGTTTAATCTGATTAATCAATTCGAGTGCGGAATGTTGATTTTCAGTATCAATATAGTATGAGTACAACTCATCAATTTCATTCAAAAAAGTCTGTCTTGGAATTAAAACGCCGTTTTCTAAATCTACATATTCAAGATTTGCAGCATAGACTCCGATAAAATTTCTGTCATTTTTTAAAGCTTCTAATGACGATACCAATTCATCAAGTCCGGAAGGTCTTTCTAAGAAATCGAATACTTTTTCAGAACTCATTTTTAATTTACCTATCTGCAAAACTTCACCCTCAGTTAATTTTAAGACAAAAAATTGTCGAGGATTCATAAATAAATTGTTAAGATCTTCAGTTTCCAGTTCCGGCAATGTTGGAACAGTTTTGTATTTATCTATGAACGGCTGTGCAAAGTTTGCTGTTTCTTTGATTCTATGAACCCAGTTGTTAATTGATTCTGTGTTTTTATATGCTAAAATTCTATCCATTATGGTTGTAATTGTTAGTTGTTTTAAAATTGCTAATTCGTCTTGTAAAAATTATTTACCATTTCTTTGTAAAAGATCATATTCACCAGGAAAATTTTCTCTAAAATGATTTTTATCTTTTTGATTTAAAATATTAAAATCTTCGATATTTTTGATTTCCAAAAATCGCTGTTGATAGATATCTTTAAAGTTTAAGTAGAATTGATAACTTGGGTTATTAATCGTTCTTAAACTTATACCGTTTGTATTCGGATACGGATAATTATTATGCAACATGATTTCGTACATGGCCTTATTTGTCTTTACCATCATCATTCTGGTTTCAGCAGAAAGCATCTTGAAAATACCTCTACAATTTTCATATTCTGCTATGTCTTTTTCAAGTTCCTGCTGTGCTTTCACACGCTCTTCTTCTTCCTGTTGGTTTTTCTGTACAGTTTGATTGTAATTGTCTAAATTGTTTTCCATATTTTTTCTAAAATTATTTTTATATTGTTGTAAGTAAGAATTAATTTTGTAAAACATTTAATTGATTTTCATAAAGCTTGCGTACTCTCCAGGGAAATTATTTTTGAATTCTAATTGAGCACTTAATGAAAGCGTTTCAAGATCTCTGATAGATTTTATTTCTAAATACTTTGGATCATAATCCTTCAGAAATGCAGATAATGCAGACGTATCTACAAAAACATTTTCTTTGAAAAGCATATTGTAAATTTCCGGCTTATCTTTTTTGATCCTCATTTGAGTATCAATAGATAATTTCTGGAACAGATCATTTGCTTCAACAATGCTTGCGGGAACTTTGCTAAATTTTGCATTTTTAAAACCCTTCACTATTTCCGCAGATAAATTAGCATTTTGGCTTTCTTTAGGAATTTCACCCTCTAAACCTGTCTTATTGTTTTCAATAAATGGTTCTAAATAATAAGTGTTTGGAATTACATCATCACCGTAAATTGCATGATACAGATCCGGTTGCTGTTTTTTAATTTCCAATTGTTTTTCTAATGGCAAAGACTGATAAATATTCCTTGCCGTTTCTAATTTTTGCTGTGCATCGCTCATTTTGTAATGATTTTAATTATTGTTAATGAAAAATTATATTGTTTTATTTTTCTGAAATTGTGATCTGTAAAAGTTCCAGTAGCCTTTTGACTTGTTTAATACAAAAAACATCTGAATTTGTGATACCTATATTGTTTGCTGGATCATCTACAGTTCGTATCATATACTCAAAAAAAAGATTGTCTATAGCTCGTGAATATGCTAGAAAACCATCATAATCATAATCCTGCATACTCTTTATTTCTTCTAAAATCTCAGGACTGAAATTGAATAATTGCTGACTTTGTGTAGTAGATTCCATGTTTAATTTTTTAGTGTTGAACTTTCAAAAGTTTGCTGTAAAACCTCTAAGACAATTTTTATATCTCTAAAATATTGTACATCAATACCGTCGATTGTAATATTTTCACCACTGTTTATACAAACTTCAATGTAACAGCAAAAAAGCTTGTCTATTGAGTCTATGATTGTGTTAAACCCACTATCCGGAAATTTGTAAATTTCCTTTAATCTATCAATGTTTTCAGAACTGAATTTAAGATCCTTTATATTTTCGATGTTAACGCCTTGCATATTTGGGAAGTATTAAAAAGTTAATTAGTTATTTAAATTGCTTTTAAAAGTTTGTTAACTACCATTTCAAACTGTATGGTAACTTTATTGATTTCCTGCTGTGTATGTTCGTTCAGTTTCTTGTGATATTTACCGTATTTGATAAGCCATTCATTTAAATGGTCGGTATCAACTACATTTTTGTTCTTTTCTTCATCAAACCTTTTCCATCCATACAAATGGCATAAGTGGAAAAGTTTGTTTACGTTCAGTTCCGGACTTTTCTTTTTAGGCTTTTCACCTGCCAAAAAACTTATAAACGAAATGATTTCATTTGTCGATAATTCGGAGCTGTTGTTGGTTCGCCCGTCAGTAAAATTTAAAACCAGTTCCCGACGATCTTCTGTTAAACCTTTTTCCTTGTAAAGGCTATACAGTTTTTTGTGTAATTGTGCTGAATGCTTCATTTTCAATTTGCTTTAAGGTTGTAGAAAAAGGACGAAAATCCTTGAAAGATTTTTCTATAATTTTATCTTGATTCATACAGGATTCACATAGTTCTGCCATTTCGATTTTAAACCAGTTCCAAAATGTTTTTGAGTAGGAAAAACTTTCCGGATATCCATTGTTTTCAATCCATAACAAGCCCTGCTTAAACTCATTTTCACAATATTGCAGATCTGTACAATCAAAATGTTTACAGAATCTTTCTTTTACATCTTTCAGATAATTTTCCTGCTTTTGAACCTGCGTTATTTTTTTTTTCATCCTGTAGGCTTTTTTCTGTTTGATTTTTTGAATAGAGTCTTGAGTGAGCGGGTTTTTAACTCAAATACAATCCCATCGACTGTATTAAAAACTTCTGTGAAATAATCATCCTTCATCATTCTGAACTCTGATATTTCCTTTGTGGTCATTGTCCGGGATATGATACCGTTCGGATTACTCCAAAGTTTCGGCGTTTCGGCTTCATCATTGTTTAATCTGAAATCATCATCCTGTAAGGTTCTCAAATCTTCTGAAAGTACTAATATTTCGTATTCTGTATTTTGATAATATTTCGCTTTTGTCAGATAGCTGTAACTTTTCATCACGCTGAAACAGATCCCTGTTCTGATTAGTTTTTTTATAATCATATTTCTAAGCACTAATTTTTATCAAAGTATCTAAATGTCTTAGCGTAGTATTTTTATCTAAACACTGCTTTACAAGATTTTCCACCGGAACAGATCCCGAATGATTAGCCTTTGCAACCTGGCTTAACAATTCATATCTGAATGCTTTTTTGTCGGAAGTTCCTACAGGTGTTAGTCTTATAAATTCATCAGAAAAACGGCTGAATATTTCTGCAAAACCTACTTTTTTAGAATTGATTCCCTTTTCGATTTTAGACTGCAAGCCATCTGCACCCATCATAAACCAACCGCAAAAACCGTCCGTAGCGTTCCAAAGTTCTTTTAACTCCAAAAATGCTGTGTATTCAAGATCTCCGGCTTCATCCAGAACAATTACAGGATTATCCAGTTCGTTCAGATAGTATTTTAAATTTGCCTTTACATCAGCGTATTTCCCTTTATTGTCAAGACCGATTGTTTTTGCCAAAAGCTTAATAAATAACTGCTTACTTTTTGCCTGCGAACAATCCACGTAAAAAGCATTTTTAAGCGTTTTTACAACATTCTTTGCACTGAAAGTTTTCCCTATTCCGCAATCATCAACCAACACCATAGACGAACCGTATCCTTGGCAGAACTTTATACTGTCTTCTATTTCTGTGTAAACCTTTGTTCTTACAGCTTTCCAATTAGAAGTTTTAGAACTGATCTGTAATTCACGCCCGATTTGGATCCAGAGACTGTCAGAAATAATTCTTTCCGTTTCACCGTTTGAAAGTCTGCTGTAAATTGCACCGGACAAACCGTAAATCTTTGCAAATTGTGCGTTTGTTCCGCCAAAGTTTGTGCGACGGCTTAAAAGTGCGGTTCTTACGGTATCTCTATATTCTGATGTGATCATAATTGCGGTTTTAATTGGTTGGTTAATTTTGAAGGCTAATTATTTTAAAAATGAATTTTTCCAACTTGGTGAAGTCGATGGCAGAACCGGAAAAGAATCACCGTCCGGAATATCCACGGTTTCCACCGTTGCCGGATCAGACGGAACAAAAGTTTTGCGATTCATCCCTGGAATAAAAAAGCCGTTTTGAGGTTGGGGTTTTGGTTTGTGAACAATATTGATTTTTTGCAGTGATTTTTCCTGCTGTCTGATAAATCCTTCAACACTTGCAACGTATGAACTTTGAATGATTCTCGCTTTTTTGCAATTTTCAGTTTGTTCAATGGTAGCCCTGTTGTATTTTGGCATTTCCTGCACTTCACAGATAAAACGTTCTTTATAAAATGCTAAAGCTTTCAAAACATTTCCCTGATTATCATCTAACCAGTAAACAGTGATATTTTTCCCTTCAATCGCTTTCATTATGTTTATCAGATCTTCACCTAAAGAAATTTCACCGTTCATTGCTATTGCTCTTTTTTTGCCTTGTAGGTTAATGTAACCTACATTACACGATGTTTCAACTTTGTAACCTAAAAAAGGAAGTATTTTCTGCCAGTTGGTCGGTTGCAATTCTGGGTTTTGGTTTTGTGTAAAATATTCCCATCGGGTTACATCTGCATTATCCATATGAGCAGAATTGTTAAGCTCGAAAATATCTTCAATGGCATTATCAATAATCTGATCATAAGGTATTGCCGGAACTTCTTCAGATCCCTTCTGATTACTCTCTGATTTTGCAGTAGGTCGGGCAATCCATCCAACACGTTTTTTTTCAATACCGTACCTCAATATTCCGTTATCCCTTTCAATCCGCTTACCACGTGCGTTATTTGCTTCTATCCTTACTTCCGGAAATAAATATCCTTCCTGTAAAAATGTTTTCGTAAATGGCATATTTAATGAGCTTTCCGCTTCGAGTTCGTAAGGCAGATTAAAGCCCCATTCAGTGTAGTTTCGGATCATCTGACGATAAAACTTTAAGATGATTTCTTCTTTAGTTTTTCCATACACAAAAACTGTGATACAGCCGGATGCGACATCTAAACCATTGTAGAACCAAACTCTTTTACCTGTAAGATCTTTGAACGGTGGCTGTCTGTCATCAATTGAAAATATTGATCCTGCAAACGTTGGTCTTTCCAGTTGATGATGTGGTTTAAATTGTGACATATAATGCTGACGGTCTCCCGATCTTTTTTTGTAAGTAGCTGTTTTATTTTCCCATTTAGACAAATACGCCTTAACTGTAGATTCAGATATTTTAGGAAACTCTTTTGGGTTATAGATTTCGCCTGTAACTTCATTATAAACCTCTGCATATCCACTTAAAAAAGCTTCATAAGAACCATGTATTTCTGTTGCTGTCGGTTTATGTGATTGAGTAGCAAAAAGACCGTTTAAGATGCTCAAAACACTGTCGTCAACTTTTAAAGAATTTATTTTTCTTTTGCCGTCCACATCTTTTACAATTGTGAGATAATTGTAAGGGAATAATTTTCCGTTATAATTAAAATCCGTTTCAAAGCTGTTTAAAACTTCTTTAAATCTGGTCGGATGGGTTGGCAGGTTGTGTGTAGGCATTTTTCTTCTTTCCAGGTATTCGTTAAAACTGTTGCTTTCATTGCAAAGGAATGTTGTAATACCTTTTAGAGACATTCCCATCTTAATTCTTTCCGTAATGGCTTTTTCACGAAATTGCAATACTGATATAAGAACACTGGCGTTTGTAATGTATCGTTGCTGTTCTGATGGTAACAAAGAATTACCATCCGGACGGCGAAACATAGTATAAAAATCTACAGCTACAGAATCTGTTCTGTACCAGTTCTGCAAATTATGCTCAATCTTACGTAGATCTCCTAAAGCATCTTGAACATGTATAGGTAAAGAATCAAAATCAATCATTAATTTTCGATTTCTGCAACCACGCTGTAAAGCTTTAACACCATATTGCGAATTTCTATTTCTACTAATTTCCATCGAAAGAACATTCTGACTACTCCAAAATTCCGGAACCAGTTCCTCAACCGTCACAGCAATGTTATTTGTATTGTTCCAAAATTTCGGCATCGTTATGCAGTTTCGTTTCTGTATATTCTTTTTGTTGTAAAAGACAACAAACCCCAAAACAAAAGGTGTTTTGTTTTTTCTTCAATCAGATCAGTATACAATCTGAAATACGTTCCTGTAATCGTTGTGTAGAATGTTTTCATGTGATATATTGTTTATTTTTATTCACTTTTAGTAAGTTGTTTGTATTCTAAAATAATCTTATCGCCTTCGGTAATTACTTTTTCCATGTTCTTCATCCTGCAAGGCTTACCTTTAAGAATATTGTTTATAGTTATTCCGGATAATTTTGTACGTTTAATCAATTCATTGATTCCGCCTAATGGAAGATTATTTTTAATCTCAATAATTTTGTTATTTTGCATTAGCTTATGTTTTAACTATGCAACAAATTTATAGTAAATAATCTAATAAATTACATAGAAAATAGTAAATAATCTAATTTTAACATATTTATGATAGATAGAATTCTTCAAATAATTGATTATAAAGGAATTACAAAAAGTAAATTTTATAAGGAAACAGGTCTTTCCAATGGTTTTTTAGATAAAGTGAAGGATATTGGCGTTTCAAAATTAGACTATATACTCAAAGCTTACCCGGATATTAATATAAATTGGTTAATATCTGGTGAAGGAAATATGATAAAAGAAAATACTGAAACAATAATTCAAAAAAATAATAGATTTGCAGATCCTTACTTTCTAAAACTTACTGATTTGGGATTGCTTTTAACTGATAACATGAAATTTTTAAGTTTTATCGTAAGTGTATTGCATGAAAACGATTATCATTTTGACAAGAAGGAAACCGACACAATAAACTATTACAGGGATTTGGAGAAAGATTATGAGAATATAAGACTGGGAGTTGATGTTTTAAATCCGGAGGATTTTGATAAGGTTCAATTTATTATTAGGAGCGAACTATTTGGATTTATAAATAATATGATACTTAAAACTTCCGATATTCTGAATTTAAAGGAACCATTTTATTTTTAGTTATCAAAAAATTATTTGTTCTACATACGTGCAGAGCACTACCAGCCGTTAAGTATTAATTTACTAACGGCTGTCTTCGTTTACCACCAAAAACACGAAATGTAAGCGTAAATACAGCATTACACATATCTTTTTTATTTCGTTAAACAACAACACCAATACAAATGACTATAAATCAGTGTTTTATAAGCGTTTCAATTTGTTTGGTAATTTAAATTAACAACCGTTTGAGCGTGTTTTTATGTTGTTTCGTTGCGTTTTTTGTAAATCTTATGCTTTCTCAACACCTAAAAAAACTGTCTTTTGATAATCCAATTGATAATCCAATTGATAATCCATTCAAAAAAAGAGGTATTTTCAGTAGAATATTTTCAGCAGAAAAGTTTTAGATCTTTACTAAATTTCAGACATGAGTAAAGCCTTAAAACATCGTTCTAAGGCCTTCAGTAGTATTATTTAGCTTTTCTACCGTACTATAGTTTAAAATCGGTTTACAAGGCTTTGAAATCCGGTTTATAATGGTAGTATAACTGTAGTTAATGGAACAATCTTTACATTTCGACCAATCCATTCAAAGAAGCCTAAACCCTCAAAACCCCTCTGTTTTAGGGCTTTTTTTGGCTTTTTTGTATTGAGTTACTTTATTTACATTTAGCTATCCCCTTAATATATTTTTCAAGCTAAAAATCAGAAATTCTATAAAAAAATAAATATACTAGATCTACGCACACCCTAAACTTTGAAATCAGTTTAGAGTATGTTGAAAAATGATTCTATATTTAATTTTTTAGTCATTTTTTCTTTACTTTCTCCCTGAACAGTGGTAAAATACCTTGAAAATCTCATCTCAATTTAGCACATTACAATTGAAGAAAATAATTTTGCTAAAATTTCAATAGGCTCTTAAGATTTGGTATATTATTTCAACTTTTCCAAATCGCAATTTTTACGAATTCTAAAATTAAACCACCCTAATCAAATTTAAAATTTTCATATCCGTAAAAATTAGTTTAAATTTGAGCTATGCGTAGAATATTTATCTACATCAAACAAGGTTTAAAAAAATCTTTCGACAACATTCGAAACGAACAACTGAAAAACAATCTTCTTCAGGCAATCCCCTTTTGGATAGGTTCTGTAATTACAGGATTTTTTGCAGTGATGTACGCAAAAATATTTGCTTGGGGAGAAAACTTACTGCATTTCATTCTCAACTGGCACGATTGGATGATTTTCCTCATCGCTCCTGTAGGTTTTGTACTTTCTTGGTGGCTTGTAAAAGAATTCGCACCTTACGCAAAAGGCAGCGGAATACCACAGGTAATGGCAGCGGTAGAATTGGCAAACCCAAAAGAACATAAGAAAATACGGAGTCTTCTAAGCCTAAAAATAATTGTTTTTAAAATAATCTCTTCTGTTGTTTTAGTAATTGGAGGTGGTGCAGTGGGTCGTGAAGGACCTACTATCCAGATTGCGGGTTCTATTTTTAGAAAGGTAAATGAATATCTACCGGAATGGTGGCCAAAAATATCAAAGAAAAATATGATTATGACAGGTGCTGCCGCAGGATTGGCAGCCGCCTTTAACACGCCACTTGGTGGAATTGTATTTGCCGTTGAAGAACTATCAAAAACACATATCAATTATTTCAAAACTGCACTTTTTACCGCGGTGATTATTGCGGGTTTAACTGCGCAGACTTTAGCCGGCTCCTATTTATACTTAGGATACCCAAAAACCAATGATGTTTCATTGATGGTTATGTTCCCAATAATTTTAGTAGGTGGGGTTGCAGGTATTCTGGCAAGTCAGCTTTCTGTAACGATGCTGAAAATGAATGATTGGAAAAAAAGAAAACTGAAAACTGATAAAGCCAACGTTTTATTTCTTGTGGGCTGTGCTTTATTAATTGCCTGCATCTCATTTTTTGTAAGCCGTGAGATTTTAGGCTCCGGAAAAGAAATCATGGAGCGTGTACTTTTCACTCAAGATAAGCATGAAAGTTGGTACGTTCCGATTTTAAGAATGTTGGGTCCTGCCCTATCTTTCACTTCGGGTGGTGCAGGCGGAATTTTTGCTCCGGCATTAACAGCGGGTGCTAGTATTGGATCTGTCATTTCAGGAATTATTCATTTAACTCCAAATGAAACCAATGTTGTAATTCTTGCAGGAATGGTGGCATTTCTCACAGGAATCACGAGAGCTCCGTTTACATCGGCTATTATCGTTCTAGAAATGACAGATAGACATTCTTTAATTTTTCATCTAATGCTAGCAGGAATGGTTTCTTCTCTATTTTCCATTTTAGTAAGCAGACATTCTTTATATGATGTTTTGAAAATGAATTTTCTTGCAGAGATAAGAAGCGAGAAGGCAGAAAATGACTCTAAAATTTAAAATTAAGCCTGAAAAAATCAAAATTGGCTCATTCATCATTCACTTTCAGACAAATATCAATTACATATTGCATATTATAAATACATTCACTATTTTTGCACCTCGAAATAAATAACAAATTCATTTAACATTATGAACAATTACGAAACTGTTTTCATTTTAACTCCCGTTCTATCTGAATCTCAGGTGGAGGAAGCAGTGAACAAGTATGTAGATCTTTTAAAAGAAAAGAACTGTGAAATTGTCACTAGAGAAAATTGGGGATTAAAAAAACTAGCTTATCCGATTCAATTGAAAAAGAACGGATTCTACACTTTGATCGAATTCAAAGGTGAAGGTACTGTTGTTGCTGACTTAGAATTGGCATTCAAACGTGACGAAAGAGTAATTCGTTACCTTACAACAAAACTAGACAAGCATGCTGTAGAATATGCTGTAACAAGAAGAGCAAAAGTAAAAGCGGCTAGAGCTTAATCATTAATTCCAAATTTAAAAAAGACAAAGACATGGCAATAGACGATATGGCTAAACAAGCCTCAGCTGGTGGAGAATCTGAAGTAAAATTCCTTACACCACTTGATATCAACACTAAAACTGATAAAAAGTACTGTAGATTCAAAAAATTCGGAATTAAGCACGTTGATTACAAAGATGCTGATTTCTTATTACAGTTTGTAAACGAACAAGGTAAAATCTTACCTAGAAGATACACAGGTACTTCTTTGAAATACCAAAGAAAAGTTTCTTCTGCTATCAAAAGAGCAAGACACTTATCTTTACTACCTTACGTAGCTGACTTGTTGAAATAAGCCAACAAAAAACAGATAAAAGAAGAGAGCTTGCTTTCTTCTTTTGTTGCTGAATAAATAATTTTAATTCTAACGATTTTTAGATAAGAGATAAAAGATGAAAAATAAAAGATTTTAACGTCTTGCTTCTTTACTCTTTATTCTTTTCTCTAAAACTAAAAACGGACAACAACAATGGAAATTATCCTTAAAAAAGACGTAGAAAATTTAGGTCTTGAATTCGATACAGTAAATGTAAAACCTGGTTACGCAAGAAACTTCTTATTACCTCAAGGTATTGCGCTTTTAGCTACACCTAAAAACAAAGCTGCTTTAGAAGCAACATTAGAGGCTAGAAAAGAAGAAGAAGCTAAATTGATCGCTACTGCAAACGGTGTTGTAGATCAATTGAAGAAAACTTCTGTTACAATCCCTGCAAAAGTAGGTTCTGGTGATAAATTATTCGGGTCTATCAACAATGCAGATCTTGCTGCCGCTCTTGCTAAAGCAGGTGTACAAGTAGACAAGAAATACATCAAAATTCCTGGTAATACTATCAAGAGAACTGGTAAAGTAACTGCAAACATCAGATTACACAGAAATGTAGAATACAATTTCGAATTCGACATCGTATCTGACGCTCCTCCTGTAGTAGCAGCTCCTAAGCCTGCTCCAAAAGCAAAAGTTGAGGAAGAAACTACTTCTGAAGAAGCATAAAACTTACTGAGATTTTCTCAAAATATAAACCACTTCGAAAGAGGTGGTTTTTTTATGGTATATTGGCATAATTTTTACCTCAATTCATGAGTATTAAAATTAAAAAAAATGAATTATCAAAATATATTGACATCGCAGAAAGCTTTTTTTAGAACTCAGAAAACAAAAAATCTGAAATTCAGAAAATTAAACCTTGAAAAACTCAAAAAACTAATTACAGAAAACGAAGAGATTTTATATGAAGCAATTGAGAAAGATTTCGGTAAATCTAAATTTGAAACTTACATCACAGAAATTTCATTTATTTTAAAAGATATTGATTATTATTTAAAAAATCTAAATTCTTTGTCTAAACCAAAGAAAGTAAAAACTAATCTTGCAAACCAATTTGGGACAAGCAAAATCTATTCTGAACCTCTGGGCTGTATTTTGGTAATTGGAGCTTGGAATTATCCTTATCAACTCTCACTCTCCCCTCTCATTGCCGCTTTAGCTGCGGGAAACTGCTGCATTCTAAAACCTAGTGAAGTAGCAGAAAATACAATGAAGGCAATGGCAAAACTCATTAATGAAAATTTCGATTCAGATTATCTTACTGTTTTCGAGGGTGGTATTGATGAAACTACAGAGATTTTAAAATTAAAATTTGACAAAATATTCTTTACCGGAAGTACAAAGGTGGGTAAAATAGTTTATAAAGCTGCCGCAGAAAACCTCACACCCGTTACACTTGAATTAGGCGGAAAATCCCCTGCAATAGTAACTAAAAACGCAGATCTAGACATAACCGCTAAAAGAATTGTTTGGGGAAAATTTTTGAATGCGGGACAGACCTGTGTAGCCCCAGATTATATTTTAGCACACGAAAATATTCAGAATGAATTGTTGGAAAAACTCAAATTTTATATCAACAAATTTAATTATGAAGCCAATTCTGAGCAATACACAAAAATTATTAATCAGAAAAACTTTAACCGCTTAGTTAAACTAATAAATCATGATAAAATCTATATCGGAGGTAATTTTGAAGAAAATAATTTATACATAGAACCCACTATTCTGCAAAATATAGATTGGAATGACGAAGTAATGAAAGAAGAAATCTTTGGGCCAATTTTGCCCGTTATCACATTCAATGATTTTGATTATATTTTAAATGAAATTCTACAACACGAAAAACCACTGGCAGCTTATCTCTTTTCAAATAATTCTAAAGAAAAGGAAAATTTCACAAACACACTTTCTTTTGGCGGCGGTTGCATCAATGATGTGGTGATGCATTTAGGAAACGAAAAATTACCTTTCGGCGGCGTAGGCAACTCGGGAATAGGAAGCTATCATGGGAAATATGGTTTTGAGACTTTCTCGCACCAAAAAGCAATTCTCGACAAAAAAACTTGGGGAGAACCCGATTTAAAATACCCTCCCTATTCTCAAAATAAAATCAAATGGATGAAAAAATTATTATAAAAAAAACCGAGAAACTTTCTCGGTTTTTTTGTTTAAGATGTTGGTTTCCAAGTATTGAAAAATGTTTTTACTTTCTCTAAACTGTAGCCCTTATTTTCTTCCAAAACAGCACTATCTTGAATATGAATTTGTTTGCCGTTGTGATCTAAAACAATGAAAACAGGATAGCCGAAAGTATCTCATGGATTGCCATACTGGGCAAAAACTTTTTCGTTCTTATTATCCGGAGACCAATTTAAGTGATAATAAACATAATTTTCGTCTACCAATTGCTTCAGTTCCGGTGTAGTTTGCACATATTGATTGAATCTTAAACACCAAATACACCAGTTTCCTCCAGCTTGTATCATGATGTTTTTCTTTTCTTTTTTAGCTTTCACAATTAACGCTTGAATGTCTTTTTCAGCATTTGCTTTGGCATTATAGGGTTTAGGAAGGCTTGCTTTTTCTTCAGCTGCAGCTTTCTTTTTTGCTTCTAAATCTTGCTCCTTTGTTTGCACCAAAAGAGATTTTTCTTGAGATTTATTATCGTCGGCTACTACTGTTTTTTCTTTTTGAGCAAAAACAACATTTCCTGCTAACAATAAGCCTAAAGTTCCTACTATTTTTATACTTCTTTTCATTTACATTAAATTTAAAAACATGAGCTAAGTTAAATATTTATGGTAACATTTTATCTATTGAAATAAGATAATCTAAAAAATCCGACAAGAACGAAACAGTATTTACAAAAAAAAGAAAAATTTATTCTTAATACTACAAGATAAACTTTAAAAATTACTTCTGCCGAATCTAAAATATCTAGATTTTTTCAATTTTACCAGTATCAAATATAACGCCGTTATTTTTATATCATTATCTTTGTGTACTCTATGAATGTACTCATCAAAATAATTTATCTTGTTTCTAAACTTCCTCTGAAAGTACTTTATGTATTTTCGGATTTGTTATTTTATATAAATCACTATTTTATAGGTTACAGAAAAAAAGTGATTACAGAGAATCTCGTAAATTCTTTCCCAGAAAAAAGTATGGCAGAAATTGCCCAAATAAGGAAGAAATTTTATCGTAATTTTTTTGATTACCTTACCGAGACTGTAAAATCTTTTACCATGACTGAGACAGAAGGTAGAGTGAGAATGCAGCATGTTAATCAGTATCATTTTCATGATGCTAAAAATGAGGGTAAAAATATAATTCTCATGGCAGGCCATATCTTCAACTGGGAGTGGATGAATGCTTTGGCGAAAGTAGTACCTCAAAATAACAGCCATCCGGTTTACCGAAAAGTAAACAGTAATTTTTGGGAAAATGAGATGAAAAAAATCAGAAATAATTTCGGGAATGAAGCTATAGAGGCAAAAGAAGTAATTATGAAGATTTTCAGAACTCCTAATGATGGTGATTCTATATTTCTTTTTGTGGCAGATCAAACGCCACACGTTGCCCATGTTAACTACGGATTAGAATTTCTGAATCAGCGAACTCCTGCATTCATTGGATATGATAAACTTGCAACCAAATTGGATATGGCTGTTATATATTGTGAAATGAAAAAGGTAAAACGCGGATATTATCAAGTAAATTACTACAGAATATATCCTGAAGGAGAAAAATTTGCAGAAAATGAAGTAGTAAGAAAGTTTCATAAACACCTAGAAAACACCATTAATAAGTACCCTGACAACTATCTATGGTCTCACAGAAAGTGGAAATACCAATCTGCAATTAAAAATTTTGATTCTGTAAAAACCCATCTATGAAGTCGAAACTTGCGATAGTCATTCTCAACTGGAACGGTAAAAGTTGGCTTGAAAAATTTTTGCCTTCAGTCGTTAAATTTTCTGAAAATACTGATATTTACATCATTGATAATCATTCAAATGATGATTCTATTCCTTATGTAAATCTGCAGTTTCCGAAGGTGAAAATCATTTTGAACGACAAAAATTATGGTTTTGCAGGAGGTTACAATGAAGGCTTAAAGTCTGTTGAGGCAGACATATACTGTCTTTTAAACTCTGATGTGGAAGTGACTGAAAATTGGATTAATCCGGTTTTAAATTTATTTGATAGTAATTCTTCAATAGCTGCAATTCAACCTAAAATATTATCTTACAACAACAAAGAAAATTTCGAATTTGCTGGTGCTGCGGGAGGTTTAATAGACAATTTGGGCTATCCGTACTGCAGAGGAAGAGTTTTTGATGATGTTGAAAAAGATTTGGGACAGTACAATGACGAAACCGAAATTTTTTGGGCATCTGGCTGTTGTTTTTTCATTCGTTCTGAAGACTTTTGGCAGCAGAAAGGTTTTGATGAAAGATTTTTTGCACATCAGGAGGAAATAGATCTTTGCTGGAGATTAATTAATGCAGGAAAAAAAATATTCTACACCGGAAAATCTGAAATCTATCACGTAGGCGGAGGAACTTTAAATAAACAAAGTGCACAAAAAACATATCTCAACATCAGAAATAATCTTTCAATGATGCTTAAAAATATGCCTTTTCCAAAATTGATTTGGATTATATTTTTAAGATTAATTCTAGATGGAATTGCTTCAGTTTATTTTGGATACAAAAATGGATTTTCCCATTTTTGGGCAGTTGGGAAAGGGCACTATGGGTTTTATATTCAACTTCCTGGTACACTGAAGCGAAGACAAAATTCTCAGAAACAAAAATATTTTCAATCAAAATGGTTAATATTTAAACATTTTTTAAAGTAATAACTCTCATTTTTTGACGCATTTTATTTCAATAACAACACAGTCAATCCTGGATGTGGCTAAAATAATCTTGCTAATAAAGAAAAAACTAAAAATAGAATTGTATAGCTGTAAAAAGCAAAATTACTTTATACATTTCTAATGTAAGCATTGGCTTTTGTAACGCTTCAGAATTAATAAAAACTATAAACGGAAACTATAGAATCCCAAATTAATAAAAAAAGATACATTAACGAGACAATTTTAACATTATGGATTTCTGCGCAATAGACTTCGAAACTGCTACCTTTGATAGAAATTCCGCCTGCGAGGTCGGTATTTGTGTAGTACAAAATTCTGAAATTGTAGATACAAAAACTTGGCTGATAAAGCCTCCAAGTTTTCCCTATTTTAGCCCTAGAAATATTGAAGTACATGGGATTTATCCTGAAGATGTAAAAGACGCACCTACATTTGATGAAATTTGGCATGAAATAAACGAACTTCTATACGGCACGTTAATGATTGCTCACAACGCTTCTTTTGACGCGGGAGTTCTTCGGGGATGCCTTAATCATTACGGAATTTTCTCCCCAAATCTAAATTACTTATGCAGCATTCAGATTGCTAAAAAATCTTGGAATTATCTGCCAAAATATGGCTTAAAACCACTGGCAGAACACCATAATTTAAGTTTCAATCATCACAGGGCGGGAGATGATGCTGAAATTTGTGCCAAGATCTCACTTCTTGCTTTTGAGAGATTGTTTATTACCACCAATGAAGAAGTGATGCAGGTAATGCAAAAAAAAATTAAGAAATTGTAGTTTATTTAATTACTTAAAACCTCAGATAAAAGATTGAATTTTGGAATGTCAATTTCAAAATCCTCATTAGTTTCCAAATTTCTCAACAGGTATTTTCCACTCATATTCCCAACACCAGATCTCAACATAACATTTGAAAAATAAGTGAATGTTTCGCCCGATTGTAACTCTGGAGTAAGTCCTATAACACCGTCACCAACTACTTCAGTAAAGCCAAAACCTACATCAAAAATCAACCATTTTCTTTTCATGATCTTCACTGGGAAATCGCTTTTGTTTTCAATTACGATGTTGTATTTAAAAACATGACGATTTTCTGATGGATAAGAATTTTTACTATCGTATTCAGGAACTACTGAAACTTTTATATTGGAAGTAATTTTGGAAAACATCGCAGTAATAATTAGGTTGTTTTAATAAAATACAAAAATCTCGCCTTTTTGTTGACGAGATTTTTTAGTATATGATATTTGATAAAAATTTAACTAAAGTTCAAGACCTCTTCTTTCATCTCCACCCATCAAGATTTCAACAGGATTATCAATACCTTCTTTTACCGCAACAAGGAATCCTACAGACTCTTTACCGTCGATAATTCTATGGTCGTAAGACATGGCAACATACATCATTGGTCTAATAACTACCTGTCCGTCTACTGCAACCGGTCTTTGGATAATGTTGTGCATTCCCAAGATTGCAGATTGTGGAGGATTAATAATTGGCGTAGACAACATCGATCCGAAAGTACCACCATTGGTAATAGTAAATGTACCGCCAGTCATTTCGTCAACCGTAATTTTACCGTCTCTTACTTTTACTGCAAGGTCTTTTATATTTGCTTCAACACCTTTGAAAGACATATTTTCAGCATTTCTCAATACCGGAACCATCAATCCTTTAGGACCAGACACTGCTATAGAAATATCGCAGAAATCATAATTTATTTTAAAATCTCCGTCGATTGATGCATTCACATCCGGATATAATTTCAGAGCTCTTGTAACTGCTTTTGTGAAAAAAGACATAAAACCAAGCCCAACACCGTGTTTCTGAGCAAATTCTTCTTTATATTGTTTTCTTAATCTGAAAATCTCAGACATATCAACCTCATTGAAAGTAGTCAACATTGCTGTTTCGTTCTTTACAGAAACTAGTCTTTGAGCGATTTTTCTTCTAAGAACAGAAAGTTTTGTAGTCGTAGTAGATCTCGTACCTGAAGCTGTAGAAGAGCTTCCTCCCATAGATGGAACAGCAGCCAATTCAGCATCAGATTTAGAAATTCTTCCATCTCTTCCAGAGCCTGAAACCAAAGAAGCATCCACTCCTTTTTCGTCAAGAATTTTCTTTGCCGCTGGTGAAGGAGTTCCTGTAGCATAAGATTGAGGGGCAGCAACTGGTTTTGGAGCTTCTGTTTTCGCAGGTTCCGCAGCTTTAGGAGCTTCTTCTGATTTTGGAGCTTCAGCAGCAGCAGCACTCTCCGGTTTTGCAGCATCTCTATCTATTAAACAAACAACTTGTCCTACTTGTACCACATCACCTTCTTCTGCTTTTAAAGTAATAATTCCGCTTTCTTCTGCAGGCAATTCAAGAGTAGCTTTATCTGAATCTACTTCAGCGATAGGTTGATCTTTTTCTACGTAATCACCATCTTTTACAAGCCAAGTTGCAATTTCAACTTCTGTGATTGATTCTCCCGGAGAAGGAACTTTCATTTCTAAAACTGACATATCGTATTTTTTATTTTTTAATAATTAATTATTGTAATATTAAGCCGTTACCGGTCTTTGTACAGGAGCATCTTCTCTATCGAAAACTCTGTTAATCACTGCGTTTTGATTTTTTTCAAACATTTTATGACTTCCTGGAGCCGGTGCTCCGCTTGGTACCGGAGAAACAACTTGAATACCAGTATCTCTGAAATTTCTCAAGATGTAAGACCAAGCCCCCATGTTTTCTGGTTCTTCCTGAGCCCAGATAATTTGTTTTGCAGTGCTATATTTGCTGAAAATAGCTTCGATAGCATCATTTTGAAGCGGATAAAGTTGTTCAAATCTTACTAAAGCAATATTTTCACAGTTTAATTCTTCTTTTTTAGCTAAGAGCTCGAAGTATAATTTACCAGAACAAAAAACTAATTTTTCGATTTTTGAAGCGTCTGCAGAAGCATCATCAATAATTGGCTGGAAAGTTCCATTTGCAAAATCTTCAAAAGGCGAAACTACCTTTGGATGCCTCAACAAAGATTTGGGACTCATTACAATTAATGGCTTTCTGAATGGCCATTTTAACTGTCTTCTCAACAAGTGGAAGTAGTTGGCAGGAGAAGTAATATTCGCCACAACCATATTTTCATTCGCGCAAAGCGTTAAAAATCTTTCTAGTCTTGCTGAAGAATGCTCTGCACCTTGCCCTTCAGAGCCGTGAGGTAAAAGCATAATTAATCCGTCTTGGATTTTCCATTTTTCTTCTGCTGCAGCCAAGTATTGGTCAACAATAATTTGAGCACCATTTACAAAATCTCCGAACTGAGCTTCCCAAATCGTTAAAGTATTAGGAGAGGCCATTGCATAGCCGTAATCAAATCCTAAAACTCCATATTCTGAAAGATGAGAATTAAACACATCAAATCTGCTTTCTGAAACATGTTTTAAAGGTACATATTCCTCTTCTGTGTCTTCAGTTTTCACAACGGCATGTCTGTGAGAGAAAGTTCCCCTTTCTACATCTTCTCCTGAAATCCTTACATTATAACCTTCAACTAAGAGTGTAGCATAAGCCAACCACTCTCCTAAAGCCCAATCTAAAGAGTTTCCGTCGATTGCCTTTAATCTGTTATCGAAAAGTCTTGTAATTTTATTCAAGAATTTTTTATCTGCCGGAAGAGTTGTCATTTTTATTGCCAACTCTTTCAGTTTTTCTAAATCGTATTTTGTATCAACCGGAATTTGTACAGCTCCTTTTTTGGCAAGTGGCAAATTTGTCCAATCTTCACCCATAAAGATATCCATTACGTTTTTCTCGATTTCTTTTGAAGCATCAAAGTCTTTATCTAAAAGCTCCTTGAAATCTACTTCCATTTTTTTAAGAACATCATTAGAGATTACACTGTCTTGGATTAGCTGATCTTTGTAAATTTCTCTTGGATTAGGATGTTTAGAAATAGATTTATACAAATTAGGCTGCGTAAACCTTGGTTCATCACCTTCATTGTGACCATATTTTCTATATCCTAATAGGTCGATGTAAACATCTTTACCAAATTTAGCTCTGAAATCTGCTGCAAAATGAATGGCATGAACTACAGCTTCTGCATCATCGGCATTCACATGCATTACTGGAGATTCTGTAACTTTTGCAATATCTGTACAGTAAGTAGACGATCTTGCATCTAAATAATTGGTAGTAAATGAAACCTGATTATTCACAACGATATGAACAGTACCTCCTGTTTTATAACCCTCCAAAGTCATCATCTGAGCAACTTCATAAGCAATACCCTGCCCTGCTAAAGCACCGTCACCATGAATAATAATTGGTAAAATTTTAGAATAATCTCCTTTGTATTTATCGTCTACTTTTGCACGGCAAATACCTTCAACCAAAGCTGCAACAGTCTCTAAGTGAGATGGATTAGGGGTTAAATTAATTGCAACCTCTTCTCCGGAAGCTGTTTTTATTTTTTTAGACGAACCTAAGTGGTACTTCACATCGCCTGAAAACACATCTTCTTCAAATTCTTTACCTTCAAATTCTGAAAAAATTTGTTTGTAAGATTTACCGAAAATATTGGTCAAAACATTTAATCTTCCTCTGTGAGCCATCCCTAAAACAACCTCATCAACGCCAAGCATTGAAGATTTTGAAATCAATTGGTCTAATGCCGGAATTAAAGTTTCTCCTCCTTCAAGTGAGAATCTTTTTTGGCCTACAAATTTTGTGTGAAGATAATTTTCAAATGCTACTGCCTGATTCAATTTTAATAAAATCTCAGTTTTCTCTTTGGCATTCAGGCTTGGGTGATTTTCGTTCACCTGAATCCACTGTTTGATGAAATCTTTTTCTGCAACGTTGGTAATGTGCATATATTCCACTCCAATAGAGTCACAATATATGTTTTCAAGATGTACAATTAAATCTTTAAGACTTGCAGCACCTTTCATGCCTGTTTCTGCAGCACAATTGAATTGTGTATTGAGGTCAGCAGTACTCAAACCGAAGTTTTCTAGATCTAAAGTTGGAGAGTGGTGTCTTCTTTCTCTTACCGGGTTGGTTTTCGTAAAAAGATGACCTCTCGTTCTGTAAGCCTCAATGAGGTTTACCACTTTAAATTCTTTTTTGATATGCTCTGGAACTTCCCCGCCTGCTAAAGCCTGAGTAACCTGTTGTACAGGTGCCGTTTGGTTTGCGGTATATTGCACAAATTCTTCATCTCCATAATTCTCCAAAGCAAAATCAAAGCCTTGAAAAAAGGCTTTCCATGATGGTTCCAAAGAATCGGGGTATTTTAAATATTGCTGGTATAGATCCTCAATTAACTGAGAATGAGCTGCGTTTAGGAATGAAAATCTGTCCATTATTACAGTATATCTGTTATTAAAATTTATTTTTCGAATTAATCTTCAAATTTAATAAAAAAATGCGAGGTAAAATGTTAGAAAAACATTAAAAAAGCAAAGGAAAAATATGATTTTTGGCATTTTACTTAAAAACTGATAAAGAAATCTTGATATTGACTTCTTGATTCTCAACGGGAGGCTCAATAAAAGTGTGCAAAACATCCCCATAGCGCATTTCGTCTTTTTTTGCTTTTTCCATAAGTTGCTTTACAGCTCTTGTAACGCCATCAAAATTGCCTCTGTAATAGATAATATATTTTTCTGCTGCGTTTACAGTACGGAAACTGAAATTATTATCTGTAACTCCTTCTTTTTTGCTGAGTGGAATTCCCACAAAGTACGAAAGTTCTTTATCTTTAAAATTATCCGGATCAGAAATCATTATTGGAAATCCGAATTCATCTTCTTTTTTACCTAAATCGATGGTTACAAAATTGTAGACTTTGTTATAATTCATTACAAGATTTCGATAGAGCGCATCTTTTTTGTTGGAAGCACTTACGTTGATTCCCAAAAGCATTTGGCTCTCATCTTTTTCTATCATAATACTGTCGTACTTTATGGCAGCAAGCTGGTTGTCTTTTTCTACTTTATTTCCCAAAACATTCTTGAGATTAACCATACTTTTGTTGATATTTTCGGTGAATTTATCTTCGCTCCAAAAATTTTTCACCCGAGTCCAAACGGGAAGTTTAGGCGTGTGAACTACCCATTTTATGTGCGTTTGAGTTTCTGAAACTTTTTTAAATTTCACATCAATTACAGTAGGATTTTCGTTATTATTTTCAAATAATTGATAGCGTAAGCCTTTATTTTTACTGGCAAATCTAATAAACATTTCTCCTTCTGAATCTTGTAACGGATCTTTGTAACTGATGGCACTACCCTCACCTTCATAAGGAGAATAGTAATCTATTTTAATTGTTTTTGAGTTAGAGTAAAAATTATTCCACCTCGTGAAATTTTGTAGATTATCAAACTGAGAATATATTTTTTCTAGAGGATAATTAACATCTCTTTCTATGGTAAAGTCTTTATTTTCGTCCACAAAAAAATACATCGAAGCCGTATAAGCTCCCATTAAAAGAAGAATAAGAAGTGCTGAAAATTTTAGTAAGCGCATGGGGCAAAAGTAATACAATTAAAAAAAGTGACCAATATTCTCACGACTCCTGTTTTAACTTATTTTGAAGAAAGAAAAAAATGGTTTGAGCAATATAAAATCTTTAGGAAAGAAATCAGGATCTAAAATATCAGATTAGATACTGGAAACGTAAAACAGAGGGAAATATTTTAAAAAAAATATCTTAAAAAAAACTTTCAGAATAAAGCGAAAAGCATCTCAATTT
Source organism: Chryseobacterium piscicola (assembly GCF_900156685.1). Lineage (GTDB taxonomy): Bacteria > Bacteroidota > Bacteroidia > Flavobacteriales > Weeksellaceae > Chryseobacterium > Chryseobacterium piscicola. Next base: position 36,419 of record NZ_FTOJ01000010.1, on the reverse strand, counting down.
CTGAGATGCTTTCATGTTTAAGATAAGTTTAGTTTATCCTATATGGGTTCCTGGCATTAAAACTGCTCCTTTTTTCACAACTACAATTCCGTCTTGTACAGAGTGGGTGCCGTAGTCGCCATCAGGAATATGTTTGCCTCCAATTATTCTTACATTATCGCCTATATAGCAATTTTTATCAATAATTGTTTTTTCTATGTAGCAATATTTTCCTATTCCCATATTCGGGTAACCATTTTTGTCATTTTCAACAATTTCCGCTGTATTCTGATAAAAATCTGATCCCATCACATAAGAATTCACAATTGTGCTTCCTTTATCAATTCTGGTACGGTTTCCAATTAAAGAATTTTCTATTTTATCTGCCATAATGATGCAGCCGTCTCCAAACACAGCTTTACTTACATAAGAACCGTTGATTTTTGATGGAGGCAGCATTCTGGCTCTCGTAAAAATTGGTGAAGTTGAAAATAGATTAAATTGAGGGAAATCTTGGCACAAATCTAAATTGGCTTCGTAGAAAGACTCTATGGTCCCAATATCAGTCCAATATCCTTCATACTGATAGCTTAAAGTAGTATATTTACCAATGGCATTAGGAATAATATCTTTTCCGAAGTCATCACCTGCGCCATCATCAAACATTTTTTTCAACATAGATTTGGTAAAGATATAGATACCCATCGATGCGAGATATTCTTTTCCTTTCACTTTGTTTTCTTCAGAAACTTCAGATTCCAGACCTTTTAGCATTTCGTAGCCTGGCTTTTCTACAAATGAAGTAATATTTCCTTCTTCATCTGAGCTCAAAATACCAAAACCTGTTGCATCTTTAGCATTTACTGGGATTGTGGCAATAGTTACATCGCCACCTTTTTCAATATGAAAATCTAGCATTTCCTGAAAATCCATTTGGTACAATTGATCTCCTGAAAGAATCAAGATATATTCATAATCATACTTTTCAAGATGTTTCATAGATTGTCTTACCGCATCGGCAGTTCCTTGGTACCAGTTTTCGTTTTCTACATTCTGCTCGGCTGCCAGAATATCTACAAAACCTTTGCTGAATATATCAAAATGAAAAGAATTTTTGATATGAGAATTTAAAGATGCAGAATTATACTGAGTAAGAACAAGGATTTTGTTCATCCCAGAATTGAGACAGTTTGAGATAGGTATATCTACCAATCTATATTTTCCTGCTATGGGAACTGCGGGTTTTGATCTTGTATATGTAAGCGGAAACAATCTTGTTCCTCTGCCACCTCCTAAAACAATCGATATGACGTTTGAATTCATAGATTAATGTGGTTTTTCACCTTTTGTTATGTTTATAAATATTTTTCTTTTGAGTGCGTTTTTGCTTTTTAATCTAGATAAAATCCAGCTTAATAACACAACGTTTAAGTTTTATCTAAAATACTAATTTTTGTATAAATTGATGTATTTTTCTGCAGATTTTTCCCAAGCAAAATCAAAATTCATATTGGCTTGAATGAGACTTTTCATGCTATCTTTTTTGTAATATATACTCAAACATCTATGAATGGCATGAAGAATATCATCAACTCCGGCATGAGCAAAATTTATTCCTGCTCCACCTGTTGAAATATCTTTTACAGTATCTCTCAAACCTCCTGTATAACTCACTACAGGAACCGTTCCGTAGCGCATTGCATACATTTGATTAAGCCCACAAGGTTCTACTCTTGATGGCATCAACAAAAAATCTGCCGAAGCATAGATTTTATGGGAAAGATATTCTTTATAACCTAAATCTAATGCAAAATTGCTAAATGAATAGCTTAATTCTGCGAGCCTATTCTCTATCGTTGTATTTCCAGAACCGAGAATCATAATATTTAAACCTCCATAATTCTGCTGAATGCTTTTCCAAACGGTATCTGGTAAAAGATCTACCCCTTTTTCAGTTGCAAATCTTCCAATGAATCCGAATAATGGTAAATCGGGATTTAAACCATATTCTTTACACAGCTTGGCTTTATTTTGCTTTTTCTTTATGACAACATCTTTTTTTGTAAAATTAAAATCAAGCATAGGATCTGTTTCAGGATTCCAAACTTCTGTATCTATTCCGTTGATAATTCCGTGAGCTTTATAATGCTCATCTCTTACCAAAATTTCAAGACCTTTAAAACTTTCAAATAATTCTTGAAGATAACCTTCGGAAACTGTTGTAAAAGCATCGACACATTTTATCATACATGCCAAAGGATTAATTACACCATCCCAATCAAGAAGCCCCCATTTGTACTGGTCGAATGCCGGAAAATAATTTGCCATTCCCCAGCTCATCAATCCCTGATACTCACCGTTGTGAATAGTTCCTACCGTTTTTACACCTTTTAAAAAACTAAATTCCGGACAATGCGCGATCATGAAAGGAACCAAACCAGTATGATAGTCGTGACAGTGAAGAACATCTGGACGAATTTGCATCGCCGTTAACCAATGCAATAAACCATGTTGAAACGCTAAAAACTGAAAACTCTCATCTTGATAACCATAAGGATTGTCTCGATCCAGAAGACCTGGAATTCTTACCATATATAGCTCAAACTCCAACACATTTGTTCGTTCTTTTAAAACCTGTACTTGAAGTAAGTTTCCGCCCTGATGAATCCATCCATCAAATACAGTTTCAAAATCATGATCTTTCACAAATGGTTTGTTGTAAAATGGCATAACGACTTTGGCTTCAATACCTTTAATTTTATTTTGATACTTTGGCAATGCACCAACAACATCGGCAAGTCCGCCCACTTTTGCGACAGGATAGCATTCTGTACTAAGGTGAAATATTTTCATTTATTATTTTTTAATCTTTAGTTTTAATTTTTTTGTAGAAATTACTTTGGATTGTCTTAAAACCACACCAGATAAAGCAGGAAGATTGATACTTATTGTTTTGTTTTTATCTTTCCAAACCTCATCAACTTCATTGAAGATATTGGCTTGTACATTGCTTCCGCCATATTTTTCATCATCAGAATTAAAAATCACTTCCCATTTTGTACTTTTATCAACACCCACTTTATAATCTATTACTCTGGGAGTAAGATTGAGAATAACCATTAAAACATCATCTTGCTTTTTTCCTTTTCTAGAATAAATAAAGACTGAATTATCTTTATCATCTGCTTCAACCCATTCAAAACCGTTGGGATTAAATTGATTTTCGTAAAAACCAGTTTCATTTTTGTATAAGTGGTTTAAGTCTTTCACCAAAGTCTGCAAACCTTTATGAATAGGATATTCTAGAAGATGCCAATCTAAACTTTGCTTAAAATTCCACTCACTTGTCTGCCCAAATTCATCGCCCATAAAGAGAAGTTTAGCTCCGGGGTGTGTAAACATATAAACATACAAAGCTCTGAGATTTGCAAATTTTTGCCATTCATCCCCTACCATTTTATAGATCAAACTAGATTTTCCGTGAACGACTTCATCATGGGACAAAGGCATCATGTAATTTTCATTAAACATATACATCGATGCAAAAGTAAGTTTGTGATGGAAATGTTTCCTGTTGATAGGATCTTCTTTAAAGTATTTCAGTGTATCGTGCATCCAGCCCATCATCCACTTCATTCCAAAACCTACTCCACCATCATGTACAGGTTTTGTGAGCATTGGGAAATCTGAGCTCTCTTCGGCAATAGTCATGATAGATTCTCCGAATTCTTTATAAACAGCGGTATTAAATTCCTGAAGAAAAATTTTAGCCTCTAGATTAACATTTCCACCTAAAATATTAGGTTCCCATTCGCCCTCATTTCTAGAGTAATCAAGATGCAGCATTGAAGTTACAGCATCTACACGCAATCCATCTACATGGTAGCGATCCAGCCAAAACATAGCATTAGAAATCAAAAAAGATTTCACTTCATTTCTGCCATAGTTGAAAATATAAGATTTCCAATCTGGGTGAAATCCTTTCCTAGGATCTTCATGTTCATACAAATAAGACCCGTCAAATTTATGCAAACCATTGGCATCTCCTGGAAAATGAGACGGAACCCAATCTAGAATTACACCTATATCATTTCTGTGAAGCTCATTAATCAAAAACATAAGATCCTGTGGCGAACCAAAACGTGAGGTAGCCGCAAAAAAACCAGTAATCTGATAACCCCAGCTTGGATCGTAAGGGTATTCCATTACGGGCATAAATTCTACGTGAGTAAAACCCATTTCTAAAATATATGGCACGAGCTTCTTGGCAACATCCCGATAATTTAAAAACTGTTTAGGATTTTCTCCATAACGAAGCCAAGATCCTAGGTGCATTTCATAGACAGAGATTGGTGCATTTAGGCTGTTGTTTTTGCTGCGCTTTTGCATCCACTCTTCATCATCCCACTCATAAAATGTAGTAGATATCAACGAAGCTGCCTGTAGATTCTGCTCCCAGCTTAGAGCATAAGGATCACTTTTCTCCAAAATCTCACCTGCTTTAGTTTCTATGGCATATTTATACAAAGTTCCCCATGACAGACCGGGAATAAAGCCTTCCCAAATACCTGATTTATCCCATCTTGGTGACAATGGCAAAACATTGGGTTTCCACTTATTAAAATTACCAATTACTGAAACTTTTTTTGCGAAAGGAGCCCAAACAGAAAAATACACACCTTTTACTCCGTCTTTTTCTAAAGAGTGAGCACCAAATTTATCATACAGGCGGTAGTGTTTACCTTCTTTAAATAGGTAAATATCATGCTCTGAGAATAGTGAATAGTTTTGTACAGAATTCATCGTTTATGTTTTATCTCTTTTGTAAGAGTTTCAAAAAAAATCTCTTGGTAAAGAGTTCCGTTTACCAGCAATTTGCGAGGTTGTAGGTAAATATATAAAATTTTACTATGCAAAAGACAGTTGTGGCAAAATTTAATATTGATTTCATTTTATTTTTAATTTAAACAGAATTCAATTTTGTTTGAACTTTAAAAGTAAAAATTTAAATTTTTAATATTGAAATAACGCAGAACATTATTTAGTTTAAAAAAAGTTTTTATAAATTTAAACAAACAAAAATATTTCAGAACCTACATGATATTTAATTTAAAGACACAGGAAAATGATGACAGACCGATTTACATTACAGGTAATTTCAACAACTGGAATCCTAAAGATCCAAAATTCAGGCTTTGGAAAAAAGAGCCACAACTCTCACTCATAGAAATTCATGACAATCTTCTACCAGACATTATAGAATACAAATTTACTAAAGGTGGATGGGAAAATGTAGAATTAGATGAGTATGCCAATATTACGCCCAATCGCAGAATAGAAAAAAGCAAACAAAATTCTGCAGACATTGTAGCCAAATGGCGTTATAACTGGGGACCCTTCAAGAAAGAATTATTTCCAATAGCTGAGATTATATCAGAAGAATTTTACATACCTCAGTTAGACAGGCATAGGAAAGTTTGGGCTTTATTACCACACGACTATTATTCTACTGATAAAAAATACCCTGTTCTTTATCTACAAGACGCTCAAAATCTTTTCAATGAGGGAAGCGCTTACGGAAATTGGGAAATTGACAAAAAACTTTCTGTACTCTCAGAATACGGAAGAGGCGATGTTATTGTAATAGCAATAGAACATGGCAGTGCAGACCGCATCAAAGAATATATATTTGATAATGACAGTGTTGCCAATGGCTCGGAAGGCAAAAAATACATCAGATTCATAACAGATACTTTAAAACCATATATTGACGCCAATTATAGAACAAAAAAAAATCGTGATAACACAGGCATTGGTGGAAGTTCTTTGGGTGCATTAATTAGCATTTACAGCGGATTTTTGTATCCAGAGGTTTATTCTAAATTATTGATATTTTCTCCTAGCCTCTGGATTGAGCCCAATAACAATTTCCCCATGATGAATTTCAGGGTTCCTTTTAAAACTAAAATTTATCTGTACGGTGGAGAAAAAGAAGGTTCTAAGATGGTTAACAGGATCAATGTTTTTGAGCAATATCTAAAACGATGGGAAAAGAAAAACCTTTTTGATTTTGAATTTAAAACAAACATCAATCCTGATGGTGAACATAAAGAATTTTATTGGTCTCAGGAATTCCCGAGAGCTATAGAATGGCTATTCTACAACAACACAGAAAATCCGGTGGAAGTAATGCCCCATCAAGACTAAAAAATAAAAAAAAGAATGAAATTAATCAACAAAAAAAATAAAAAATACGTACAAATTTTTCAATTGTTCACTGAAGAAAAGTGGAAAGAAAGCAATAAAAATTTCAACAGAAATATTGCATCCGTGTTTTCTGGAAAGAAAAACGAAGTACACATTCAAACAAACGAAGACAATATTAGCTTTTTTATTGGCTTAGGAAAGGCAAATGCAGCCAATTTTGAATTTCAGCAAATTGGGGTAAAATTTTCTCAAACTCAAAAAGAAAAAATACAATCTGTACCTACTCAAATAATTGCAGAAGACTTGAATGAGAAGCAGTTTGAAGAATTTTTCAAAGGACTTTACCTTGGAACCTATGCTTATGCTTCAGAAAAATCTCATATTCTCTGGAATGAGCAAACAGAGATTCATTTTGAAAATTTTAGCCAAAAAAAATTAAATCAAATAAAAGATAATACAAACGCCATTTGTGAAGGTCAATTCACCTGCATGGAATGGCTAAACAAACCTGCAAATCATAAGAAAACAAATACTTTAAGTTTGTTTCTAAAAGATATTTCAAAAAAATATGATATTAAGTACACGTCTTTCAACAGAAAAAAATGTGAAGAGCTTGGATTGGGTGCTTATTTAGCCGTAAACCAAGGAAGTGAGCAAGATGCAGCTTTTACTATTTTAGAATACAAAACCAAGGTGAAAAACGCTAAAACAATTGGTCTAGTCGGAAAATGTGTAACCTTCGATACAGGCGGAATTTCTATAAAAGCATCAGACAATATGCATTATATGAAATCTGACATGGGAGGCGCCACAGCAGTGATTGGAGCGCTAATCTATTCTGCAGAAAAACAAGTTCCCGTTAACATTATTGCAATATTACCGATTACTGACAATGCCGTTTCAGAAAACGCCTATTTACCGAGTGATGTTATTAAAGCATACAACGGAAAAACAATTGAAGTTCTCAATACAGATGCAGAAGGCAGAATGATTTTAGCAGACGCGCTTTCTTATTTATCTAAAAACTACAAAACAGACGTCATGATTGATCTTGCAACTCTTACAGGAAGCAGTGTAAGGATGTTTGGCGATACTTGTGGTGCACTATTTTCTAATAATAGCAGATTAAAAGATTTACTAATAAAAACCGGAGATGAAACGAACCAGCGACTTTGGAATTTACCCCTTTGGGATGTTTGGAAAGATGATTTTAAATCTGATGTTGCAGACGTAAAAAATATTTCAATGAAGCCCATCGGAGACTGTATTGTTGCTGCAAAATTTTTAGAAGAATTCATAGAAGGACACCAAAATTGGGCACATCTCGATATTGCTGGAGTTGCATTTGGAAATACAGGATATTCAAAAGAAAAGGCCGCAACAGGCTATGGCGTTCAACTATTAGCTGATTTAATTGAAAATTATCACTAAAAATTAGTTTTTTTGAAAATTTATCCCTAAACTTGATTAGAAATTTATAAAAATAAACCAATTACTGCATTTTCATATCATATTTTCAGTAATTGGATTGCTTTATTTTCCATAATTCATCAAAATTAAAAAAACATTATATGGAGAAGAAAACTATTGTCTGTATTTCCTGCTATTATAAGGGGGCGGATTTCATGGATGAAATGCACAAGCTGGGCAATAAAGTCATCCTAATAACTGCAGAAAATCTTAAGGAAAAAAAATGGCCTTGGCATGCGATAGACGAAGTTTTCTACATGGAAGAAGTAAAACCTTCTGTTTGGAATCTTGATCATTTAATACAGGGATTTTCTCATCTTATGAAAACCCGAAAAGTAGATGCCGTAATTGCATTGGATGATTATGATGTAGAAAAAGCAGCTTTGGTACGCGAAACATTCAGAATTCCGGGGATGGGACAAACTACGCATCGCTACTTTCGAGACAAATTGGCAATGAGACAAAAGGCAAAAGATTCAGGAATAGACGTTCCCGAGTTTACTGCAATTTTTAATGACAGCGAAGTAGCAAATTTCACCAAAAAAGTTCCTGCTCCGTGGGTTTTAAAACCAAGATCTGAAGCATCAGCAAGTGGAATAAAAAAAATAAAATCTGAAGATGAACTTTGGAAAGCTCTAGAAATACTGGGCGATGAAAGACATCTTTTTTTATTAGAAAGCTTCAAGCCAGGAGACGTATATCATGTTGACAGCCTTACCTTTAATAAAAAAACAATTTTTACTTCCTCATCAAAATACTTAGCACCACCTATGCAAGTTTCGCATGAAGGCGGAGTTTTCAGAACCCGTACTTTAGGCAGATCTACGGCAGAATTTAAGGCATTGGAAAAAGCTAATGTGAAAGTTTTATCTAATTTCGGACTTCAAAACGGAGCAACTCATACTGAATTTATCCGTGGAAAAGAAGACGGAAAATTGTATTTTCTTGAAACCTCGTCACGTGTAGGAGGAGCACATATTCCAGATTTAGTAGAAGCTTCAAGCGGAATTAATATCTGGCATGAATGGGCAAAAATTGAAGATGCACTATTAAAAGGTTTAGATTACTCAATTTCAAAACCAACCGGATATTTTGCAGGACTCATCATCGCTTTGATTAAAGAGAAACATCCAGATTACAAATATTTTGAGTCGGAAGAAACGGTTAAATTTTTACCAATCGATTATCATATTGGCATTGTTTACAAGTCTGCAAAGTCAGATATAGTACAAACCAGATTAGATGAAACGGCAGAAAAGATTCACGAGGAAATGTTGAACATTATACCTCCAAAAGACAAACCTACTTCATAGATTTTATTTAAATTTCAAACACTATAACTTATGCCGCAAATTACGCATACAGATTACTATTCACATATCCTAGGAACAAGTCTTAAGGTAGAAATTACAGGTCATTTCGGCCACCCAATCATCATGTTTCCTACTTCGCAGGGGCAATACACTCAGAATCACGACTTTCATCTTAATGAAAGCATCAATTGGTTTATAGAACAAGGCAAAGTAAAACTTTATAACATCCAAACCATTGACGGGTGGAGTTTTTACGATAAAAATATACCACCACACCAAAGAATCAAAAATTACGAATTGTATGTGCAGTTTCTTTTGCAAGAATTTGTGCCTTATATTCAAAAAATTCATCAGACACATCGTGTTGCAGTTGCCGGAGCAAGTTTCGGTGGTTATCATGCAGCCAATTTCGCTTTCAGATTTCCAGATTTAGTTTCGCATCTTTTCTGTCTTTCTGGAGCTTTTAGTATCCGGAATTTTATGGATGGATATGATGGCGATCTTGTTTTTTTCAACTGTCCTAGAGAGTTTGTACGCTCTGATGAAGCATGGAAATACAAACACATGCACATCGTCCTTAGCACGTCAGACGAAGATATTTGTAAAGACAAAAATATTGAAATGGCCGAAATATTAAGTTCAAAAGGTATTAATTTTTGGTACGACGAACAAAAATGGATTAACCATGACTGGCCACTTTGGCGATTGGTTTTCCCAACATTTATAGGACGGTTTTTTCCTTAAAAACAATTTATCTAAAACAATATTAAACACATAAAAAAACTTTTATTATGGCAAAAAAAATAGGAATTCTTTTTGGTATGGAAGATACATTTCCTTGGGCATTCATTGATAAGGTAAACGAATTAGGCAAAGGAGAAATCGTTGCAGAACCCGTAATGATCGATAAACTTGAACAAGGCGTTGATTACGGATATGCTGTCATAATCGACAGAATTTCACAGGATGTTCCTTTTTACAGAGCGTATCTTAAAAACGCAGCCTTGAACGGAACGTATGTCATGAACAACCCTTTCTGGTGGAGTGCAGATGAAAAATTTTTCAATAATGCACTCATGTCAAAATTGGGCATTCCACTTCCTAAGACCGTTTTACTACCTTCACACGAAAGACCAAGCAATACTTCAGAAACTTCATTTAGAAATCTTAAATTTCCACATGATTGGGATTATATTTTTAATTATGTAGGATTTCCTGCGTATATGAAACCTCATGATGGCGGCGGTTGGAAAAGTGTTTACCGCGTAGAAAGCCCAGAAGATCTTTGGGAAAAATTATCAGAAACTGAGCAATTGGTAATGATGGTACAAGAAGAAATTGTTTTCGATGATTACTACAGAGTTTACTGTCTTGGTAAAAAGTACGTTCACATCATGCCTTACGAGCCAAGAAATGAACATCATTTAAGATATGCAACTACACATCAAACATCTGGTGCTAAGCTGAAAAAGCTTCTAAAAACCATTCACGACTACACCATCAAAATGAATGAAGCCTTGGGATACGATTTCAATACGGTAGAATTTGCAGTAAGAGACGGAATACCTTACGCTATTGACTTCTGTAATCCGGCACCAGACGCAGACAAAAACTCTGTTGGAGAAGAAAACTTTAAGTGGATTGTAGAAAATGCTGCAAAATTTGCGATTGAAAAAGCCAAAGAATATGTACCCGGAAAAGCAAATATATCTTGGGGAACTTTTGTAAAGGACTCTGCGAAATAATTAATTAATCCCCGAAAACACAAAGCATGCACACATTCACTATAGGAATTGAAGAGGAATACCAAATCATAGACGTAGAGAGCAGAGATCTTATTTCTCACGTTTCAAAAATCATTGAAGGAGGTAAAGCAGTTTTAAGCGAAAATTTAAAACACGAAATGCACGAATCTATGATTGAGATGGAAACAGGAATCTGCCAAAATATACAGCAAGCAAGAGAAGAACTTACAAGTTTGCGTAAACATCTTATTGCTACAGCACATGAGCAAGGACTTCGCGTATCGGGAGGAGGAACACATCCTTTTTCCAACTGGGAACACAACACCATTACCAACGGCGAACGTTACAATAAAATCGTAGACGATATGGGCGACGTGGCTAGGGGAAACCTCATCTTCGGACTGCACGTTCACATCGGGATTCCCAATCGTGAGGAAGGGGTGAGAATTCAGAACGTAATGCGCTATTTTCTACCTCACGTCTATGCTTTATCAACCAATTCCCCGTTTTGGATTGGTAGAAATACAGGATTTAAATCTTACAGACAGGAGATTTTTGTGAAATTTCCAAGAACTGGTATTCCGAGTTATTTCAATTCTCTTTCTGAGTTTGACAGCTATGTAGATCTTCTAGTGAAAACCGGAACGATTGACAACGCCAAAAAAATATGGTGGGATCTACGTGTGCACCCTTTTTACCCGACTATTGAGTTCAGAATCTGCGATATGCCGATGAGAATAGATGAAACCGTTTGCCTTGCTGCAATCATGCAGTGCTTGGTAGCAAAAATCTATAAACTACATCAGCAAAATTTAAGTTTCAGAAGCTACAGAAGATTATTGTTAAATGAAAATAAATGGCGTGCTTCCAAAGACGGAATAGATGCTCATTTAATTGATTTTGGAAAGGAGGAATCTGTACCTTACCGTGATCTTTTGAAAGAACTTTTGGAATTTATTGACGATGTTGTTGATGATTTAGGCTGTCGAAAAGAGGTAGAATATGCATGGACTATTATTGAAAACGGAACAGGTGCAGACCGACAACTTAAAGTACTTCAAGAGACGGGCGATCTAAAGAAAGTAGTTGATTACATGATTTCTGAGACAGAATTTGGCATCACACACAGCGAGGCTACTTTATAAAAAATTGATAACTTTGTTCAAATTATGAAGTTATGAGAGAGATTAGAATTGCGCTACTGGATATGAATAACAATAAGAAAAATCAGGGTTTTAAAAACATCCGTGAAATTTCTGAAAGTTTTAAAGCAAATTCTGAAGAACAAATAAGCATTACCACTTTTGACATAAGACACCTGAATGAGATGCCAAAATTGCAGGATTTTGATATTTTTATTTCATCTGGAGGACCAGGAAATCCTCATAGAGAAGGACATGAGTGGGAAGGAAAATTTGCCGACCTTCTAGACGAAGTTTTTAATCATAATAAAACTTCCGGAGACAAAAAATATATGTTTTTAATCTGTCATTCGTTTCAGATTGCAAGTATACATTGGAAACTTGGGAATATATGTGAAAGAAAATCTTACTCATTTGGTGTAATGCCAATTCATAAATCCGTAGATGGAGAGAATGATTTTTTACTTAAAAATTTACCCAACCCTTTCTATGCCGTAGACTCGCGAGCGTATCAATTCATAGAGCCGAATCAGCAGAAATTTGATGATTTAGGAATGAAAATAATGGCGCTTGAAAAGTTTCGTCCTCACATCAACCTCGAAAGAGCAGTAATGGCGATTCGTTTTTCAGAAGAAATTTTTGGCACTCAGTTTCATCCGGAAGCCAACCCTGAAGGAATGCTTGAGAACCTAAAAGATGAAGCGAACAAATTGGCAATGATTGAGAATTATGGCAAAGAAAAATATCTGGAAACGCTGGATAGGATGGATGATGACGATAAAATAAAATTGACTCAGGCACAAATTCTACCACGATTTCTGGAAGATGCTAAACAAAAAATTCTACAGCCGGAAACTGTTTAGAAATACAGCACAAATCGGGCAAAGCGCCCGATTTTTTAATTAAAAAAAACATCAAGGATGATTTCAAAATACAGACAAAAATTTAATTCAGAATTCTCTAATGAGAAATATTTAAAAATAAATTCTATTCTTACAGAAAAAAGCGGAATAAAAACAGGATTCAAGCTTTCAGAAAGCCCCATTTTCTTAACTAAAGATTTTAAAACTAAACTTACTGACGCCAGCGAAAGTATTTTAGACCAAATCATCGCCATGTCTCCGGAAGCCTTACAAAAAGCGATTCCAGATAATTGTAAAGTTCCGAATGATACTTTAAAACCTCATTTTTTTACCATCGATTTTGGAATTTGTAGAACTTCTCAAGACGAAATAGAACCTCAGCTAATCGAACTTCAGGCGTTTCCTTCTTTATACGCTTTTCAGAAGGTTTATGAAGATGCTTTTTGTGAAGTTTATCCTTTTTTAAGCGATTTAAAAAGCAAAATGAGTGATGAAGAATTTTTATTACAGATGAAAAATTTAATTCTAGGAGATGAAAATCCAGAGAATGTGATTTTGCTTGAAATCTATCCTGAAAGACAAAAAACGGAAGTTGACTTTAAACTTACAGAAAAGTTTTTAGGAATTAAAACCGTTTGTCTTACTAAAATTAAGAAAGAAGGCAAAAAACTTTTTTATGACAACGATGGTCAATACACAGAAATTAAAAGAATTTACAACCGAGTAATTTTTGATGAGCTAGACAAAATACCGGATCTGAAAACTGAATTTGACTTCAGAGAGGAGGTTGATGTGACTTGGGTAACGCATCCTAATTGGTTTTTTAAAATTTCCAAATATCTTTTGCCTTTACTAAAACATGAATTTGTTCCGAAAAGTTACTTTTTAAATGAATTCCCTAAAGAAGAAAATCTAAGTAATTTTGTTCTGAAACCACTTTTTTCTTTCGCAGGAAGTGGCGTAAACCTTTATCCTACAGCTGAGATTACAAATAAAATTGAAGATAAAGAGAATTATATTTTACAGAGAAAAGTAGAATACGCTCCCGTTTTTGAGGATATTAATGGTGAATTTTCTCGTGCAGAAATTAGGCTTTTATATATTTGGCAGGAAAAAGAAGAAAGACCTGTTTTGGTTCAATACCTTGTGCGAATGACAAAGGCAGAAATGGTCAACGTAGATTTTAATAAAAAAGATGCGATTTGGATTGGCAGTTCTCACGCTTTTTTTGATCAAGAATAATAAAAAACGGGCGAACCACTTGGATCGCCCGTCTTTTTTAACTTAAATTTTACTTTAAACTCCTTTATTTTCTTCAAGAAACTCTTTTGCCTGATATTCTTGTACCAAATCTATTGCATTAGAGATTGCATCGCTAAGTGCGGTAATAAAAGTACCGTCTTCGGCCATTCCCATGGCATGTTTCAGTGCCTCAATTTCTTTCGGAATCGTTTCATAGCTTACATCTCTACCAGAATCTTGCATTCCTTCGATAATTAAACCGTTAATCTCTTCCTCAGTTCTTCCACGAAGGTGTTTTTCATTGCGTATGATAATATGATCAAACATTCTTCCTGCAATTTTCCCGCAAAGTCTAATATCTTCATCACGGCGATCGCCAACACCAGAAATTATACCTATTTTCTTGGTAGATTCTACATTTTTAAGATAATCTTCAATTGCCTCATATCCGGATGGGTTGTGAGCAAAATCAATTAATACTTTAAAGTTTTTAAAATTAAAAACATTCAGTCTTCCTGGAGTAAGCTGTGCACTTGGAATAAATGTTCTAAGTGAATTTGAAATATCCTCAATCGCAAATCCGTAAAGATAACAAGCTAAACTTGCAGCAAGTACGTTTTCGATCATAAATTTAGCTTTGCCTTCCATTGTAATCGGGAAATCCTTGGCTTTACCAATTCTGATTTTCCAGTCGCCTTTTTTAATGGTTACAAAGCCTTCTTCATAGACGCAAGTGGTTTTACCTTCCTTCGCATATTTTTTTATGAAAGGATTGTTTTCATCCATGCTGAAGATGGCCACATTACTATCTAAATCGTTTATAATTCTCATTGAATACTCATCGTCAGCATTCATTACGCTCCATCCGTTCTTTTTCACGCTATCAAGAATCACACGTTTTACTTTTGTAAGATCTTTCAGATTGTGAATATCATTGATGCCTAAATGATCTTCTTTTATGTTGGTTAAAACGCCGATATCACAATTAGAAAAACCTAATCCTGATCTCAAAATTCCACCTCTTGCAGTTTCCAGAACGGCAAATTCTACGGTTGGATCTTTCAAAATAAATTCTGCAGAAATTGGCCCTGTAGTATCCCCTTTCGTCAACATCGTATTTTGAATATAAATTCCATCTGAAGTGGTAAATCCTACTCTATAGCCATTATTTTTTACGATATGAGAAATTAATCTCGTTGTCGTGGTTTTTCCGTTAGTTCCAGTTACCGCAATAATAGGAATGGTAAAAGGTTTTCCTGGTGGATAAAGCATATCAACCACCGGAGCGGCAACATTTCTTGGCAATCCCTCACTTGGTGCCAGGTGCATTCTGAATCCAGGAGCAGCATTTACTTCAATGATGGCAGCGCCACTTTCTTTCAAAGGCTGCGTA
Source organism: Chryseobacterium piscicola (assembly GCF_900156685.1). Classification (GTDB taxonomy): domain Bacteria; phylum Bacteroidota; class Bacteroidia; order Flavobacteriales; family Weeksellaceae; genus Chryseobacterium; species Chryseobacterium piscicola. The sequence continues at coordinate 21,065 of NZ_FTOJ01000010.1, read as the reverse complement.
AGGTTTTCAGCCATAATATCGATTCCACAAACATCAAGACCGATGATTTTAGAAATCCTTTCTGCCATTGTGATATTTTCGGGATGCACCATATCGGTAACGTCGATAGATGTGCCACCAGTTGAAAGATTAGCAGTGGATTTTAGATAAACTACTTCTCCTTTTTGAGGAACTGTATCTAATGTATAGTGAAGTTTTTCTAAAAGTTCCGTTGTATCTTTGTCTATACTGATTTCAGTAAGTACATTTTCATGACCGTAACCCCTTCTCGGATCTTGATTTTCTTTATCAATAAGTTGCTGAAGGTTTAATTCTCCATCTCCAATAACGTGAGCGGGAACTCTTCTTGCTGCAGCAATCATTTTATTATTAATAACTAAAACTCTGAAATCATATCCAGTAATGTATTTTTCAACAATTACTTTTTTTGAATAGGTTTGGGCGTGTTCTAAACCAATTTTAGCCGACTCCCAATCATTTACATTAATAGAAGAGCCTTTACCATGATTTCCATCTAGTGGTTTTATTACTATAGGATAGCCTATTTTTCTTACTACCTCATCCAATCCTTCTTCATCTACGATCAATTCACCAATAGGCACCGGAATTGCGGCATCGTGAAGCATTCTTTTAGTGAGATCTTTATTGCAGGCAATGTCAACACCTATACAACTGGTATTTCCTGTAATTGTGGCCTGAAATCTCTGTTGATTAACCCCATATCCCAACTGAACCAAAGAATTAGTTCCCAATCTAATCCAAGGTATTTTTCTAGAAACTGCTTCTTCAACAATACTCCCTGTAGAAGGACCTAAACGTACTCTTTCTCTTATTTCTTTTAGCTTTTGGATACATGCAGCAATATCATATTCACTTCCTTCAACGAGAGCTTCTACTATTTTTACAGATTCTTCTGCTGCAAAAATCCCTGCATTTTCTTCTATATAATTAAAGACTACATTATAAACTCCAGGTGTTCGCGTTTCGCGCGTTCTACCAAATCCCACTTCCATCCCTGCAAGAGTTTGAATCTCCAGCGCAATATGTTCTATAACATGCCCCAGCCAAGTTCCCTCTTCAACTCTGTGAAAAAAACCGCCTTCTACACCTTCTGAACATCGATGAGAAAAGAGTGACGGAAGCAACTTCTCGATACGTTCTCTAAACCCATCAATCTTATTGGTAGGATAATTTTCCATTTCTTGGAGATCCAATCTCATCTGAATGAGCTTCTTTCTTCTTATGCTCCAGATGTTTGGACCTCTTAGCGCTTGTATTTTTTCAATGTTCATATAACAGTCTAGAATTAATTATCAATTTTCGTTGTACACTCAAAGATAATGCAAAACATTAAAAGAATGCAATAGCCAATTAAATATTTCTTAAAATCTACAATAAATCAATAAATAATCTCCAATGAAAAATCCTTTCGTTAAAATACAATTAACATTTTATTACCCCGCCGAAATTTTTTAATTTTGCTGACTATGAAACCTGTGGGAAAATTAATTATTATCGGAGGAGCTGTAAACAAAGGCAGCTTTACTGAAACCGACTACGACCAGAATGTAGAGAAAAATTTAAATTTTTTTGAAAGAGGAATTTTAAGAAAGATCATTACAGAATCTAAACACAAGGAAGATTCTGTGATTGAAGTCATAACAACGGCTTCACAAATTCCGAAGATTGTAGGGGCAGAATACAAAAAAGCCTTCGAATATCTGGGTGCAAAAAATGTAAACATTTTAGACATTTATAACCGTGAAGAAGCTAATTCTGATGCACTCGTGGCAAGAGCAAACGCTGCTGATGTAGTGATGTTTACTGGTGGTGATCAACTGAGACTTACATCAATTCTTGGTGGAACAAGATTTCATGATACTATTTTACTAAAATATCAGGAACAAGACTTTATATATTCCGGAACTTCCGCCGGAGCTGCTGCTGCATCTGAAAACATGATTTATCAGGGAAGCAGTTCTGAAGCTTTGCTGAAAGGTGAAATAAAAACAACTCAAGGTTTAGGTTTGATTGATAATGTAATTGTTGACACACACTTTGTGCAGAGAGGAAGAATCGGGAGGCTTTTTCAGGCTGTTGTGAACAATCCGAGAACTTTGGGAATTGGTTTAGGTGAAGATACTGGTCTTTTTATTCACAATGACGTGATGACAGCCGTTGGATCCGGACTTGTAATCTTGGTTGATGGAAGATTTATAAAAGATACCAATCTAACGAACATCAATCTCGGCGAGCCAATTTCTATAGAAAATCTTACTGTTCATGTAATGTCTATGAATGATCATTACAATCTTACAACAAAAGAAATGACGATAGAAAATTCTCAATTTAATCCTATTCCACTCACGTAAAAACAGGCATTGATCATTTATTATAATTATTTAAAATAAATGATATTTTATCAACCATCAATTATATTTTATGAAAATCATCATCCACGGTGGCTTTTTTTCTGAAAGTGACCAAAGCAAAGAAATGAAATTTGCCAAGCAGAATTCTTTAAAAAGCATTGCTGAAAAGGCTTATCAATATTTAGAAACCCATTCTGCGGTAGAAACTGTTGCATTCACTGTTTCGCTTTTGGAAGATGATAATTTGTATAATGCTGGTATTGGTTCACAAATTCAAAGTGATGGTATTATAAGAATGAGTGCTGCTTTAATGGATGGTGAAACTCAGAAAATGAGTGGGGTCATTAACATTCAGGATGTAAAAAACCCGATTTTGGTTGCAAAAGAATTAATGAAGGAAGACGACAGGGTTTTAGGCGGAAATGGTGCAAAAAACTATGCCACTGAACATAGTTTTGAAAATTTTTCAACAGAAATTCCTCAAAGAAGAGCTGAATATGAAGCCAAAATTAAAAATGGCGGAAAAGGAACTGTAGGCTGTGTTGCCATAGATAAATCTGGAAAATTGGCTGCTGCAACATCTACCGGTGGGAAAGGTTTTGAAATTCCGGGAAGAATTTCTGATTCTGCCACAGTTGCCGGAAATTATGCTAACGAATTTTGTGCTGTAAGTTGTACAGGAGTAGGTGAAGACATTGTAAGCAACGCAACCGCCACAAAGATAGTAACACGAGTGACTGATGGAATGAGTTTGCAACAAGCTTTCACGAAAACTTTTGCCGAACTAAAAGCAATAGATGGCTTTGCAGGAGCCATTGCAATTGATAAAGACGGAAATGTTTTTCATCAGGACTCTTATCCTAAGATGGTTTTTGCAAGCTATGACGGATCTATTTTTGATGTTTTTTTGTAGAAATTTATTTCCAAAAATAATTTCGGCTATTTTATTTTTTTTAATACTTTGATGCAAATAAATTGTAAATTAAAGTTTTTAAAAGTATAAAATTTCTTCGGCGTAAAAAATTTAACAAAACTTTAATGGTCAGACTAAATTCCTTGGCATAGAATTTACATATAGTTTTGTATCAATTAATTAAAATTAAAAAAAATAGAAATCATGGGAAACAAGACAAAAGGTTTATTAGCATTGATCGGTTTAGGAGCTTTGGCATTTTGGAAGTACAAAAAATCTACTCCTGAAGAGCAACAAGCAGTAAAAGACAAAATCAATAACGCAAAAGATAACTTAAACAAATGGGGCAGTGATTTGAAATCTAAAGCAAATGATGTTGCTTCACAAGCTCAAAATAAATTCGACGAAGCTAAGTCAACTGTTGAGCAGAAAGTGAATCAGAATTAAGAAGTTTAAATTCATATATACGGAGAAAGGTAAGCTGCAATAGCTTACCTTTTTTTCCCTTTTATTGCGTATACCATTGGTATTTTATTTCCAAACTTAGTGATTCGCCATTTCCCTTTCTCAAACTCTTCCAAATGCTTAAAACATGCATAAGGTGACCAATCAAACTCGCTAAAATTTTCTAAAGTCAGCTTTTCATCTATCAGACTTTGCAAAACATCAGACAAAGGATGGTTCCAAGAAACGTAATCTTGAACAATGTCTGCCGAAGTGTCTGCATACGTGCCTTCTGAGGTTTCTACAATAGGTTTTTCGTTAAAATAATTATAGGTTACACCTTCAAAATCATCATCATACATCCAAACCAAAGGATGAAATTCTGCCATTACAAATTCTCCTTCTTTTTTCAAAAAATGACTGACTACATTTGCCCATTGTTTCAAATCTGGCAACCAGCCAATTGTTCCATAACTCGTAAAAACGATGTCGAATTTTTCATTTAAAACATTAGGAAGATTGTATACATCTGTGCAGATAAATTCTGTATCAGTTCCGCATTTTTTTGCTAAATCTCTCGCTGTATCAACAGCTTTATCTGATAAATCAATTCCTGTAACTTTTGCACCCATTCTTGAAAGTGAAATAGAGTCTTGCCCAAAATGACATTGCAGATGGAGAACACTTTTTCCTTTTATGTCTCCCAACAAATCCAGTTCAATAGAATTAAGAGAGTTTCTTCCTTTTAAAAACTCATCCACGAAATAAAAATCTGATTCTAAATGAGGTTCTACCCTAGCATTCCACGAGTTTTTGTTGATGTCTAAATAATTTTCCATAGTGTATATTTTCTGTAAATATAATTTTTTTTGTTAAAATTTCAGCAAAATGCGGTATCCCGTAAAAAAATTCCAAAAAGCTGATGTACGTTTGCAAAGAAATAACAAAACACTGAAATATTATTGCAGTACAAAGTGTTAAAATTGCGACTTGCACTGGCTTCACATCACTATGGACATTAGAATTATCATCAGGATACACAATTTGGTACACATCCAGCAAACGGGAAGCCCGAAAAGTCTGGCTGAAAACCTCAAACTGTCTGAAAGAATGGTGTACCACTATCTTAACTACATGAAGCTTGAAATGAATGCGCCAATAGTGTATAATTTTAAAAAACAAAGCTATTGCTATACAGAGGATGCGGGGTTTTGCTTTGTGAGGAATTAAGTAGAAAAAAATAAAGTAATATTATGATACAAGAACTAAAAAAATTTTTGAACGAGGAACAAGATTCGAAAGCTGTAGAAAAAGTTTTGGAAAAAATTTCGGGATTACTAACTGCCGACGAAAAAGTAGAATATGTTGCAGTACAAAAAAAACCAGCAATTAACCTATCACCAGATTGCATTGCTTTAACAAACAAGAGAATAATATTTTGTAGACCAAAATCTTTCGGTCTTTCAATGGATTTTCAAGATTATGCATGGAAAGATGTTGCTGATTGTCATATCAAAGAAAATATTTTGGGTGCTACGTTTATGCTTCGTACAGTAAGAAATTACACAAACACTTTAGATTATTTACCTAAAAGTCAAGCTAGAAAACTTTATCAATTTGCTCAACAAAAAGAAGAGGACATGCTTGATTATAGAAGACAAAGAGATTTAGAAGATAAAAGAGCAATTGCTGGTGGAGGTATTACAGTAACTACCAATATTCCATCAACTCAAAAAGATTCAACTTCTGAAGAAAAAAAAGAAGACCCAATTGAAACTTTACAAAAACTAAAAACTTTATTAGACAACAATCTCATTCTTCAGGAAGAATTTGACAAAAAAAAGGCAGAGATATTATCAAGATTATAATATGAAAAATCTTATTATAGAATTACCTTTTTGTCATCGCAAACCCAATCGTTCTTTCTTTTGGAAGAATAAACAATTTCCTGTTTGCGCTAGGTGTACAGGTATTCATTTAGGATATCTCACTTTCCCTTTTTTTCTATTTAGTATTTTTTCGCTCAACATTTGGTGGACTTTACTATTAATAATACCAACCTATTTAGATGGAATTATACAATTGAAATACAATAAGGAAAGCAACAATTACAGAAGATTAATTACAGGAATAATGGCAGGTGTTGGATCCATGTCTCTTATCTCAATTCTCGGTAAAGCTATTGGAGATTTAATTTTAAACTATTTATAAAAATAAAAACTATGAGCGAAAAAAAATTTTCAGAGTCACATAATGATGATGACAAACTAAGTACAGGACTTGCAATTGCATCTTTCTGCTTCCCAATTGTTGGGATTATTGTTTATTTTTCTAATAAGGGAACAAATCCCAATAAAGCTCAGTCAGCATGCCATGCTGCTTTGTGGGGATTCGGAATCGGTTTGGTTCTCAATATATTGGTAAGAGTTGCAGGAAATAATTAAAAAAATATAAAACATGAGTAAAAATTCTTCTTTAGGAGCAACTGACCTTTTTCTGGGAGTGCTCGCCATTTTATTAATCAGCGTAAGTTTTTATCAAACTTGGCTTGGTCTTGAGCAAATTTTCGGAAATGCCTCATTTGTTATCGCATTGGTTCTTTCCTTACTTTTACTTTTTCTATGCTGGATGTTACGCGCTGCAAAACTAGAAGGCAAACCAACCGGAAGTTTAGTTGGGATTTACATTTTTATCGCTTCATTTTGTTTTATCGCCAACTTTAATGCTTTGTATACGAGGTTTATGCGTACGGATATTTATACAGAGGAGCTACGTCTTATAGATAAAAAGCTAAATGATTTAGAAACTGATGTAGAATCTAAATTAAATTATACTGTAGCTAACTCAAAGACCAGACAAGAAATTAGAAGTGAGTTAAATTTATTAAAAACTCAAATTACAAGCCCGAGTAATCCAGGTATTGGAACAGAGGCAAAACAAATAATTAGTAGAATTGAAAAACTTTTGGGCCGAAAACTTACACCTCTTACACAAGTAAGTAATAATGCATCTGGCTATTCTGACTTGGCAGGCAGAATGGAAGAGCAAGTTGTAGAAATGGTTTACAACCTTTCACCAGAAGAAAAAAATCTGATGACTGATATTAATAATGCTGTTTTGAAATGGGATAAAGAAATACCTGCCATACTTGCATTACCAAATAACCAAATTAATGATATAGCACAAGGTAAAATAGACCAATCTTTGAACGAATACAATAAATTAGGTGGGAAAGCGAGCTCAATTTTAGGAAACGAAAAATTAAAATTCGAGCCAGCTACAACAGACACGCAAGAAATTGGAAAATTGGGTTATGCATTTAGACACGCTATCAGCAATTTTGGTTTCTCACAATTTATGGTTTTAGCAGGATGTATTTTGTTGGATTTTGTGATTGTGATTATTATTTTGTTGGTCACGAGTCCGGATAATAATAGTAATAAGAATGGAAGTGTATTTAATAACAAACGCAGCGGAAAAACAATAATCTAAAAATCATAAAATTATGGAATTGGAAAATGAACCTTTAAAACCTTTACTTTTAGATAACCAAAATGAAGAACTGAGACCTTTAGCAATTGATGATAATGAAGAATTAAAACCTCTCTCCATTGACACAAAAAGAGAATTAGTAAATGAAACTTTTGTTCCAATTGCTAAAAAAAATAATAATGAGATTAAAAATAGCGATAGCAACTTTGTTTTCTTTTTTGGACCCGCATCTTCTGGGAAATCAGTTATTTTAGCTACAATGCTTTATTACTTACGTTCACAAGCAGGAGTAATTAGACCTAAAATTGGGACGCCAAATACTGCTGAGGCAGAGAGTTTACTATACGATTATTTTGACAATATTAGCAAAGGTATTTTACCAGAAGGAACAACTAAAGATAAAGTTACGAGGTTGGATTTAGTTTTCGAACCAAATAATAAATCCAAAAAAGTTAATCCAATCAATCTTACTTTTTTAGAAACTTCGGGAGAAAATCATAATGAAATAAAACGTGGTGGAAATTATCATAGCAGTATAGAAACTTATCTATCAGCAAACTTACCACTAACATTTATAATTGTGACAAGTTATGAGAAAGCACATACAGATGATATTTTAATAAATACTTTTCTGAATAAATTGGAAAAGTATGAGAAAAAATTAAAATCTGTAAATATCATTCTTATTATTTCAAAATGGGATAAATCAGGTAGTACAAATGTAGAGGCAACTGCGGAACTTGAAAATTTTATTAGCGAAAGACTTCCCATGACTTCAACAGCCATGGACACATATGGTTTAGCAAAAACATTTTACACCATAGGAGAATTGAATGAAGAATCAAATAGAGTTACATTATTAAACTTAGAAAGAGCTCAGAAATTATCCGAATGGCTCTATGAAAGTATTACTGGCTATTCTTTAGATTATGAGGGGACCTTCTGGGAACGTATAAAATTTAGTTTTACAAATTAATGAGAAACATCAATTTAATAGCATTTGGGACATTCGGAGATCCTAACGGATTTACCCAAACTTATTTTTCAGGCGACCCAAGTAATACCGTTAAAGCATTTGATATACGAGGTTCCATCCGTTTGTTTTCTAATAGTTCTTTATATTCTATTGGAAAAGAATCAAATAATGGATACAATATAATTTCATATGCGGTTTATACTTATGCAAAAGAACCTACTTCTGCACGAGAAGGATCTTTTATAGGTTCTGCAATATTATTAAAAGATAAAATATTAGATGAAGGCATCATCATTAGTAATCTAAATGAGTTTCATACAAATTTATTAGCAAAATTTGTTGAAAATGATACGATAACAGTTAATCATTCAGATAAATTTTCTGTTAGCAAGCCTAAAGATTTTGATAAAATAAGTATTAACTTAAAAGATGTAATTAGCAATCTAAATTCGTTTCACACAAATAAAAACCTTTTCGTTTTCTGTGAAACTTCCCCTGAAAAATTACAAATTTTCTTTAAAAAATCAATTGATTTATTGAACGTATATGATACAATTTATTTTACTCGAAGTGAAGAAGTTGCAACATTTGTAGCACAAAAAGGTATTTTCAAATTTATTCAACAAGTCGGCGATAAAAAAGAATTTGACCAAGAAATCGATAAGTTAGAAATTGAAAGAAAGCAAAAAATAACAGATGCGATTGCAAAATTCGAAAAAAACAAACTACAACTTGAAGAGGAAAAAAATAGAGAAATAGAAAATAGAAAAAAGCAAATTGAGCAAAACCAACAGAAACAGTCAGAAAATCAGAAAAAAATTGAAGAATCAAAAAGTGATTTATCAAAATTAGAAAATCTATATAAAACGTTTGCTGGTCATATTTCTATTTTGATGTCCAATTTGCATTCTGGAAAAACTCTTGATGAAGTAAATAATTCTTACAAACAGTTTGAAAAAGAATTTAACGATGAAAAAAGAAAATTAAGCTCTACAAATCACGTTTCCTCAGTATCTAATCCTCGAAGTACCTCTCAAGTTTCTCCCTTTTCAAATCCTTATGAAAAACCTAATTATGGAAATGATGATGATGATGATGGAAAAAATAATTTTTCAAAAATTTTAACAATTATCTCCTTAGTTCTGAATGTTCTTCTAATTGGAGGCATAATTTATCTTTATTTTATAAATAGCGACAATAAAAAGAAGTTAGAAAATGCCGAAAACATTGCAACTTCAAAAGAAGTTATTGAATCTAATGAAAGTGATCCTGTTTTGGTTGAAAGCAAGCTCAACCCTATTCCAAACGATGTTGCAAAGAACAAAATTGAAGAAATACAAAATAAACTGATAGACAATTCAACAAAAATAGACGAAGTTGTGAAAATTGTTTTTGAAATAAATAAACCCATTGGAGATGCGTATAAATATCAAAAGGGTGATTATGAAGAGTATCTTATTAAAGAAAATCCTTCAGCATTCAATTCAAATAAAATTTTGATAAATAAGGATTCATTAAAAAAGATACCGTTTTATAAAGATGAAAATCTGAAAACTAAATCGGTAAATAATACTACTTCAACGAAATGAAACTAAAATTTTCAATCCCAATAATCATTTTACTCTCAGGTTGCAAACATCCTGAGAGTAAGATTTTTGATAGAGATAATGCAGCTCATAAGCCAGCTGAAATTGAGGACTATTCTAAAGAAAATGTATATATACCTATTGATAGTATCGAAGTAGCTGATGAAATCATCGAAGAAGCATCGCATCCACAAAATGTTCTTCCTATGGAAAATGAGAACGGCGTAAAATATGTCTGGATTGAAATCAATGGTTTAAAATTGAAATTTATTTTTGATACAGGTGCAAGTAGCATTTGTATTTCATCTTCAGAAGCAAGTGTACTTTACCGACAGGGAACACTTAAAAAAGAAGATATATTGGAAACGGAATATTTTCAGGATGCAACAGGAACGATTTCCGAGGGAACTAAAATCAATTTGAGAACTGTAAAAGTTGGAGATATTATTTTAAATAATGTAAAAGCAACTGTTATAGATAATGCAGATGCACCTTTGCTTCTCGGTCAATCTGTCTTAGAAAATTTTGGTACTATTGAAATTGATAACTATAATAACGTAATTATTTTCAAATGATTTATAAAACCCTCCTTTTCATCTTCCTTCCGTTCCTACTCTTTTCCCAAACCTACAAAGTCATCGGTGTAAAAGACGGTGACACGGTAGAACTCTTAATGAACGGAAAACCACAGGTCGTGAGATTATCAAATATTGATTGTCCAGAGAAAAAACAGCCTTTTGGTAATAATGCAAAACAGTTTGTTTCAGATTTATGTTTTGGAAAAATGGTGAGAATGTCAACAGACGGAAAAAAAGATAGAAACAAAAGATTAATTGCCGAAATTATTTTAAAAAATGGTAAAAACATTAACAAAGAACTCGTTAAGAACGGACTAGCGTGGCATTTTAAAAAATATTCTAAAGACAATAGCTATGATACTTTAGAAAAACAAGCAAGAAAACTTAAACTTGGTCTATGGAAAGACAAAAGCCCGATAGCGCCCTGGGATTGGAGAAAATCACGAAAATCCTCCTCGCCACACTCCTTCTCCTCTGCCTTTTAAAAATGCCTTACGGCTACTACCAACTCGTAAGATTCTTGGCATTCGCAGGATTTGGATATTTGGCAATTGACGCAAACAAAAAAAATGATGGAAAAATGATGTTTATCTTTATTGCATTGGCCATTTTATTTCAGCCATTTTTAAAAATTGCTCTCGGAAGATTCATCTGGAATGTTGTTGATGTTGTAGTTGCGGGGTTTCTAATTATTTCAGTTATAAAAAATATAAACAACCATGAAAAAAAGTAATCTAGCTCTAATACTAAGTCTTTTTCTGCTTTCTTGTACGAAAAAAGAGGAAAACAGTTTCAATAGCTTAAATTCAACCTCAGACAGCATTACCGCAAGTGTAGATTATAATAATGGAGTGGATGAAGAATCGGATGAAGAAAAGAAAATCCGTGAAGAAGAGGAGATGAAACTTCAAAAAGAAAAAGAAACCGAAGAATTATACGGTTCAAATTCTTTAGAAACAGGATCCACTCCATACTCAAAATATTACGGTGAAAATTCTGCATGTGATGAATATGGATGTTCTCAAATCAACGTGACAACAAGTAATTCTGATGTTCTTGTGACTCTCAAAAAAAACGATAATGTTGTTCGCCACGCCTACATTCGGGCTGGTGAGCAGTATTCTTTTTCTTTTCCGAACGGAACATATCAGATATTTTTCTACTACGGAAAAGGCTGGAATCCTGAAAAAATAATGAAGGGTGGAGAAATTAAAGGTGGATTTTTACACGATGAGGAAGTCGGTAAAGATGATCCAAAAGCGCTATTTAATAATATTCTGGAATATGAACTGATCTTACAGCATAACGGCAACTTCAGCACGCAACCAAGCAACTTAGACGAAGCCTTATAATTTTTTTAAAAAACGTCAAAATAAGGTATCCCGTAAGGAACTTCCAAAAACACTTTTTACCTTTGCAACGAAGATTACTAAAGAATCTGAAAACACAATAGTACATATATTTTTTAGGTGTAAAAACACAAATGATGAAAAAATTCCGACTCTATGAGCCGGAATTTTCATCTTTTATACTATGAAAAATAGCGTTTTAATTTTCTTTATATTTATTTTATACTTTAATGGAACATCTCTCAAAAAATCTGATGTTTATCTTTGTGATAGCACTGGCGGAAAAAAATATCATTATTCCAAAGACTGCCGGGGGTTATCTAGTTGCAAACATGAGATTATTAAGGTCAGTCTCAAAAAAGCGCAGACCTTGGGAAAAACACTTTGTGGTTGGGAAGATTAAAATCTATCCTAAAAACTCCTCCAAAGAAATAGTCTTTTGCTCCCCAGCTTCCAGATTTTTAAAAGTTACTGTTCGGTTTTTAATCTCTTCCTCTCCTAAGAAAACAAGATTTTTAATCCCTTTCTTTTCGGCGTAAGTGAATTGCTTATTTATTTTTGCACTTTCAGGATAAAGTTCTGCCGAAATCCCTTTTTCTCTTAATTGGATAATCAATTTTAAAGCCTCCAAAGTTTCTTCACCACCAAAATTCGCAAACAAATATTCTACATTAGAAGCAGCTTCTTCAGGGAAAAGATTCAACTCTTCCACCACAAGATAAATTCTATCAAGACCGAAAGAAATCCCTATTCCCGGAACATTTTTCACACCAAAAACTTCTGTAAGATTATCATATCTTCCGCCGCCGCCGATGGAACCCATTTGTGCTTCGTCTGCTTTCACTTCAAAAATTGCTCCTGTATAATAATCTAGTCCACGAGCTAAAGTGATATCAAAAACTAAATTCTGGATATCAACCCCTAAATTTAAAGACTGAGTGATGACAAATTCCAATTCTTCAACTCCTTTCAGTCCGATTTCGTTTCCTACAAATTTTTCTTTTAACTGAAGAAGATTTTCCAAGGCATCATTCGACTGGGTGAATAGGAAATCTAATTTATCAATAGATTCCTGAGAAATATTTCTTTCTAAAAGTTCCTTTACTATTCCATCCTTCCCAATTTTGTCTAATTTGTCTAAAGCGACAGTGAAATCAATCAGTTTATCTGTAATTCCAGCATATTCTGCCAAACCTGAAAGAATTTTTCTATTGTTGATATGAATGGTAACTGAGACTTTTAACTCTTTAAAAGATTTTAAATACAATTGCACCAATTCAACTTCCTGCCAAAGACTTTCGCTACCTACAACATCGGCATCACACTGATAAAATTCTCGGAATCTTCCTTTTTGTGGGCGATCTGCTCTCCAAACCGGCTGTATTTGGAAACGTTTGTAAGGGAAAGTCAATTTCCCGTGATTCATGGCTACAAATCTTGCGAAGGGAACTGTAAGGTCATAGCGAAGTGCTTTATCTGTAAGGGTTTCAGCACTGAAAGGCTTATCTAAAGCTTTCTGAAAATCATTCATCATCTGAGTTTTCTTCTCGTCTTTCGCTTCGTTGATGCTTGAATTCAAAATCTTAAAAATCAAACGATCTCCTTCTTCTCCATACTTCCCTGTAAGAGTGGAAAGATTTTCAAAACTTGGGGTTTCCAAAGCCTGGAAACCAAAAAGCTCAAAATTCTTCTGTAATATATTGATAATGTATTTTCTTCTTGAAACTTCCAGTGACATAAAATCTCTAGTTCCTTTTGCTAAGCTTGGCTTCATTATTATAAATGATAATTGATGGTTGATAAATGATATTCTTGCAAAAATAAGGAATTGAAAGGACTTTTAAATCAATAAAAAAAACCGGAGAAAATTTTCCTCCGGCCTCTCATTTAATCATTTGTGTTTTTATTTCAGACACTTTCTAAGATTTCCAGAATCTCTTCGCCATAATTTTCTATTTTATGCTTTCCGAAACCTTTGATATCTAGAAGTTCTTGCTTTTTCGAAGGTTTATATTTGGCGACGGAAGTAAGCTCTTTATTTGTCGCAATAAAGTAAGTTGGCAAGCTTTGCTCTCGTGCTTTTTCTGATCGCCAAAGTTTCAGAGCTTCCAGAATTCTGATTTCACTTTCTGTTAACACGTCATCTTCAGCAGAATACTTCTGAGATTTTGTTTCTTTCACAAAATTCGGCGTATCGGGAAACCTTCTGTAATAAAGGATTACAGACCACGATTGATCTTCTGTCACAAACGCAGTATCAAATTTCACAACTTCATTTTCTACAAGAAAATGGTCAACTTTATGCTGATCGTCCATTAGAAATTCTTCAGCAATTCTCACTTTAAATACTTTAATATGCATTACCGTGTTTTTTGAAAATTACCCTTGTCTTGTTCCCAAAAGAACCACTTCATCTACTCTTATTTCTGTAATGAATCTCTTATTTCCGTCTTTATCGTCGTACGATCTGTAGATGATCTTTCCTTCTACACAAATTTCTTTTCCTTTTTGTACATATTTCTCCATAATATCAGCAATTTTGCCGTTGGCTACAAGATTGTGCCATTGCGTTTCTTCTACTTTTTCGCCTTTTGCATTGGTATAATAATCATTGGTTGCCAGCGATACTTTTGCAATTTTACCATTTTCGAAGTTTACGATTTCAACTTCTTTACCTGTGTAACCGATTAATGTTACTCGATTTCTTAGTGACATAATTTTGTATTTTTTTTAAATTTAAATATTCAGATAAGAGAGCTTCACTGTTGGTCTCAAATCTCTGTTGCAAAGATTCATCAGACTTTAAAATTTATTCGGTAAAAAAATATTTAAATTCGTTTGTAGTCGTTTGAAAATGGATTTGTATCTAATAATCAACTAATTAAAATAAAAATTATTTTCTAGTTTAATTAGATTATTGCGTATATTTGAGAGTTAGGCGACACCCAACCAAACAGACCGCCAAAACTGAACTTTCTAAAAAACTTTGGACTTTATTTGTCCATTTCTAAATTAGTTGTATATTTGGACAAAATATGACCAAATGACTATTTTAAAAAAACATACATCTTTTGGAGAACTTTTGAGAAGTTTACGAGAAGAAACAGGACAGACATTAAAAACCGTTGCAGAAAATTTGCAAATGGACACTTCCCTACTTGCGAAAATCGAACGGAACGAAAGACAACCGACAAAACTAATTATTAGCCAAGTTTCTGAATATTTTCACGTTGACAAAAAAGAATTACAATCTGAATTTTTGAGCGACCAAATTGCTTATAAAATTATGGACGAAGAAGCTGACATCGAAATCCTAAAAGTTGCCGAAGAAAAAGTAAAATATCTAAAAACTGTGAACAATGGAAAATAAAATAAAAGTTGTTGAATTGTTTGCAGGTGTTGGAGGTTTCAGACTTGGACTTGAAGGCTGGAACGGAAAATCTGCATCATCAAACTATAAAAAATCTTTTGAAACAAACTACGAAGTAGTTTGGAGTAATCAATGGGAACCATCAACGAAAGTACAACACGCTTCTGCGGTTTATGAAAGACGTTTTGGAATGGATAATCATTCAAATCAAGATATTGCAAGCGTTGAAGTTTCTGATATTCCCGACCACGATTTGTTGGTTGGCGGTTTCCCTTGTCAAGATTATTCGGTTGCAACAACACTAAAAAACTCGAAAGGTTTGATTGGAAAAAAAGGTGTTTTGTGGTGGTCAATTCACAAAATTCTTTCAGAAAAAGAGAATAAACCAAAATATATTTTTCTTGAAAATGTTGACAGATTATTGATTTCGCCATCTGGACAACGTGGACGAGATTTTGCAATTATTCTAAAAAGTTTAAACGATTTAGGTTACGCAGTTGAATGGCGAGTTGTGAATGCTGCCGAATTTGGAATGCCACAAAGACGAAGAAGAATTTTCATTTTGGCGTATTTAAACAATACAGAAATTTACGAAAATATAAAAAACATCAAACCGATTGAATGGATTTTGGAAGATGGAACTTTAGCAAATTCGTTTCCTGTTTCAACAGAAAATTCTTTGTTTCCAAAAGAATTTAAACTAAAAGGCGACATCGTTTCAATTTCTGAAAACTTCAACAAAGGAGGAAAAACAGGACTATTTGAAAACTCGGGATTAATGATTGACGGAAACGTTACAACCATTAAAACGCAACCGAATTACGAGGGAAAATTTACTATTCTAAAAGATTTAATTCAAAACGGAGAAGTAACAGAAGAGTTTTACATCAACGACCAGGATTTGGACAAATGGAAATATTTGAAAGGTCCGAAAAAAGAAATGCGGAAAAATGCAGACGGTTTTGAGTACAATTATAGTGAAGGCGGAATGATTTTTCCAGATCCATTAGACAAAGCATCAAGAACAATTATAACAGGCGAAGGTGGAAAATCGGCATCACGATTTAAACACGTTATTCAAACGCCAAAAGGTTACAGAAGATTGTCGCCAATTGAATTGGAACGTTTAAATATGTTTCCTGACGACCACACAAAAATTGACGGAATTACAGATACAAAAAGAGCTTTTTTTATGGGAAATGCTTTGGTTGTTGGTGTTATTGAAAAAATTGGTATTGCTCTAACAGAAAAAATAAAGAATGAAATTACCGTATAATCCAAGCGATAAAAACTCTGTTATTGAGTATGCGAAAAAACTAAAAGGTAAATCTTTACGTCAAATTTGTAATCCAAATATTTTGGAACATTCTTATTCGGGAAAAGGAAACTTTGGACAAGTTTTAGAGAAGTTTTATTTTGGTTACGAACCCAATTCGACAGCAGAAGCAGATTTTGCTCAAATTGGAATGGAGTTAAAATCTTCGCCACTAAAACAACTTAAAAACAATGAATATCGCTCAAAAGAGCGATTGGTTTTGAACATCATAAATTATTTGAATGTTGTAAACCAAAATTTTGAAAATAGTGATTTCATCAAAAAGAATGCAAGCATTCTTTTGATTTTCTATTTGCATCAAGCTGGTTACGACATTTTAGATTTGATTATAAAACTGGTTGATGAATGGAGTTTTCCGTCAACAGATTTAGAAATAATCAAAAAAGATTGGGAAACTATTACAAAGAAAATCGCTGACGGAAAAGCTCACGAACTTTCGGAGGGCGACACTTTTTATCTTGGAGCTTGTACAAAAGGAGCAAATGCATTGTCGGTTAGAAAACAACCATTTTCAGAAATCCCTGCAAAACAAAGAGCATATTCTTTTAAGCAAGGTTATGTAAATCACATAATTGCTTCAATTGCTGGCGAAACCAAAGAGATTTATGGAAAAATTATTCCATCAGTTTCTGTTGCTAAAAAACAAACAATTGAAGAAATTGTAATTTCAAAATTCAAACCATATTATGGAAAAACAGAAGAAGAAATTGTAAAAAGTTTAAAAATTGAAATTAACACAAAAGCAAAAAGTTTTTATGCAAACTTGACAAAGGCTATTCTTGGAATTTCACTTGATAAAGAAATTGAAGAATTTGAAAAAGCCGAAATTATTGTAAAAACGGTTCGCTTAAAAGAAAACAATTTGCCTAAAGAAGATATTTCATTTCCAACATTTAAATACGAAGAACTTGTAAATGAAGATTGGGAAAACTCTGATTTCAAAGATATTTTGGAACATAAATTTCTGTTTGTATTCTTCCAATTTGAAAACGAAAAACTGGTTTTACGAAAAGTAAAGTTTTGGAATATGCCATATTTGGACTTGCTTGAAGTTGAAAAAGTTTGGAATAAAACTCAAGAAATTGTTGCAAAAGGCGAAATCGTAAAAGAAATAAAAACTAACAAAAATGGCAAGGAAGTTCGTTTCACGAACTTTCCTAGCAAAAAATTCAGTTCCATTTCTCACGTTCGACCTCACGCAAAAGATGCTTCTGACGCTTATCCTTTACCGAACAAAGACAAATTGACAAAGGAAATGGAATATACAAAACATTGTTTTTGGCTAAATAACAGCTATGTGAAAGACGAAATATATTTAAAAAAATGAACGAAATAAAAAGGGCAATCGCCTAACAACGGTTTTGCGTAATGGCGGGTTTAGTGCTAAATTCAAGTTCAGTTTTTCAATTGAACATTCGTTCAAAATTGAAAGTTTCGTCTTCGAAATCCGCCACTACGCAAAGCCGCGAAACGTGAGCTGATATGCTTTCAGAACAAAACTGACACAATGAAAATATCCGAAAAATCTAACAAAGAAATTATTGAACAACTGACCAAAATCGCAAATAATTTCGACTCTTCTAAAGAAAATTATCTCTTGTCTTATCCACATTTTTTGAATTATTTTAAAAATCTTCAAACTATAAATCTGGAGAATATAATCATTGGGATAAGTTTCACTTATTCTTGGATGCCAACAATTTTGAAGTCAATACAACTCGAAAAAACTGATGAAATTCTTTCAATTTTAAACGCAGTAAAAAACGGACAGAAAATAAATGAAGAACAACTAGCAACTTTGAAAAGAGCCTTTAACAATTCGCTTGTTGGAACTTCAAAATTATTACATTTCATCAACCCAAAACAATATGCAATTTGGGACAGCCGAGTTTTTCGTTTTTTAAACAATGAAGAACCTCATAAATACAAACTTGAAAAACCTAAAACTTACATTGAATACATTAAGTTTATCGAAAACTTAAAAAATGAAACAACTTTTGAAGTATTCTATAAACTGATGAAACAAAAAGTTGGTTATGAAATTACAGAATATAGAGCTTTAGAACTTGCATTTTTTAAAGGTGAATAATTATGGAATTAACTTATCGTGAACAAATCATTCAGACAATAAATAATTTAATTGAAGCAAGAGAAATAATCTTTGAACAAATTGTGAATCTTGCAATGTCAAATGAGTTCAGTCATTTAAAAGACGCATTTGACCAAGGCGATATTTATTCATTTTCCTTAAAACATTTTGAAGAAATGGAAGATGTAAATGTTCAAAAAATTGTGAAACTTTGTAGAAAAACGGAAGAAATAATTTTTACAATTATGGACTTAAACGGAATTAACGAAAACGAAGTGAACCTAAATGACGAATAAGCACATCTGCTAATAACTAAGCTTTCGTTTTGTCTGAAAGACAAGAAATGAATTTACAAAAAACCAAAAAAAAATAAAAACTTTGAGGTAAAGCCCGTTGAACGGAACCTCCGGTGGCTTTTCCTCCCCATTGGGTAATTTTATGGAGTTATCGTTTGTAGAATAGAGATTTACAAAGCAGTTTTTTAAAAGAACTGCTTTTTTTTGTGGCGTTTGGTAGCAACTCTTGCATTTTGTAGTTTCAATGATCATCTTCCACAAAAAACATCAATAAAGCGAACCGGATTTTCTCCAGAAATCGAATCTTCTAAACTCGTAAAAACCATTTGATTGCGGGCAATCCCAGTGATGTGTTGCATCATTAAATATACAAATTCCTTCCCAAATTATTGAAATTATTTACCTATTTTTGATTAAAATAAACGAAGATTTTTTCACAGACTGACGTTATGAGAAATAATGCAAAGACAAAAATATGAACAAGATTAAATTTTATCTACAAAGAATATATCGTTTAACACTTAGCTTCAAAAAACAAGAAGAACGGGTGTGGAAAGAGTTAAAAAAACTTCATAGCGATGCTGATTGGAAACACGGAGTCTATGAGAAGGAGAAATATATTGAGACAATATTTGAAATCGGCAAAGAACAAGGAGGTGCTTTCTATTATATGATTTATGATGGCAGCTTCCATTGTAGAGTGAAAATATTAGAGGATTACCCTATAGAGTTAACAACTGATTTATTCATTCTTGCAGCACATTTCAATAATTTGTTGAATAATGGAGTTGTTATAGTGAATGTAAATAGTCATTATGTAGAGTATCATCAAAAGAGAGTTTTGTTAATACCGCTTTTATATAATAGTGAAATACACGGTCAATTGAACCGACACTATAATACTTCAAAAGATATTTACTCCGCATTTCAAAGACTTGTCATTGAGCAAGAAGCTCCAGCGATAATAATTGCAGATCTACTAAAAGACAATGACGCAAAAGATGATGAAACAAAATAATACTTCTCATAATAACTAAGCTTTCGTTGGGCTTGAAAAGCCAACAATGAAAGCCCGTTGAACGAAACCTTCGGTGGCTTTTACTCCCCACTTGGTAATCTTATGGAGTTGTCGTTTTTAGAATTTTGATATACAAAGCAGTTTTTAGAAGGACTGCTTTTTTTGTGGCGTTTGGTAGCATCCCTTATCTTTTGTAGTTTATTCGACCGTTTTGCCCAAAAACACTTGTGCTACTTTTCAACAAAAGCATCAATAAAGCAAACTGGATTTTCTCCAGAAATAGAATCTTCTAAACTCGTAAAAACCATTTGATTGCGGGCAATCCCAGTGATGTGTTCCATCATTAAATATACAAATTTCTTCCTAAATTATTGAAATTATTTACCTATTTTTGATTACAATAAACGGAGGTTTTTTCACAGACTGACGTTGTCCGCAATCTCAAAAATCACCATAAACTTAAAAATGAATTTAAAAATAGTAGTTACAATTTGTTTTTTAATATTTCTGTGTAATTGTCAAGAATCAAAAGATGAAGCTTTACTAAATTACTTGAAAAAAAATTACACCAAGAATGGAGAAAATTTAAAAATTATTGAAATTAGAGCTTTTACAAACAGAGATGAAGATAGTATAGCTTCAGGAGAATATTTAACTAAAGCCATAATAACAAATGATTCTGATTCTTCTGAAATTTATCTGAAAACCAGCGATTTTTACAGAGGTAAATATTTGTCGACAGAAAAAAAACAAGAAGTCGTACCGAAAATATACATTGCCAAAGTAGCAATAAATATAGACACCATAAATTTTTATGTAAATACTAGCAATGAAATTATTTATTATTTTCCTACAAAAGATATAATGAAATCACATAAAATAATTAAATAGAGACTGCGTACAATAACTAAGCTTTCGTTGGGCTTGAAAAGCCAACAATGAAAGCCCGTTGAACGGAACCTTCGGTGGCTTTTCCTCCCCACTTGGTAACCTTATGGAGTTGTCGTTTTTAGAATTTAGGATAGAATAGCAGTTTTTTAGAAGGACTGCTTTTTTTGTGGCGTTTGGTAGCATCCCTTATCTTTTGTAGTTTATTCGACCGTTTTGCCCAAAAACACTTGTGCTCCTTTTTCACGAAAGCATCAATAAAGCGAACAGGATTATCTTCAGAAATAGAATCTTCTAAACTCTTAAAAAACATTTGACTGCGGGCGATCCCGGGAATGTGCAGCATCATTAAATATAC
>NZ_FTOJ01000001.1 GCF_900156685.1 Chryseobacterium piscicola | reverse complement strand
GTTTAAAAAAAAGGTTTTTTTTGCTTTTTATAGGAGAAGCTGGGCGGGTTTAGCGTCTTGTGATGAAATAATAATAGAATATACTGCATCATTTGGGCCTGGGAAAATTCAATATTATATTATCCGAAACAAAATCTTTACTAAAATTAAATGCTGATCTATATATAGAGATGAAAATTGTGTTCTTCTAAATCCGTTTTTTAAGTAGCTATGCGAATTTTTAGTTTACACTCGAACCTTTTCGGGTCTTAAATAATGCAAAATGATAAAATGAAAAGTCTCTAATGAAATTTTGATTTTGAAAAAATGCGTTTTATAATACTAGATCACAAAATATGGATTCTTCTATATACTGCTGCGCCTAGATTAGAAAGAAAATGTTTTGTGGGAAGCACCAAAAAAGGTTTGTTTACTGGATCGTGTTTTAGGAATAAATCTTCTTTATAGCCCCGATGGTAGCGGCATCCTTTTGTGATGAGGAACGAAGAGCAAAAGATACAGCGGACAGCGGGTTCCCGGCTCATAAAAAAAATGTAAATTCCTGCGGTGATCAGTTGTCATTTTTTGAGGTCGGAGGTGGGAAAGCAGATGATAATATTGATATCAGAATTTTTTTTGGAGAAATTTGTAGATATAATATCCTATGAGGCAACCGATGGTGTCTGCGACGATGTCGAGGGTTTCCATAGAACGACCTAGATTCATTTCTTCCTGAAATATTTCTGTGAGGAAGGCATAAATGAGAATAATCTGAATGAAGTAAGCAAATTTTATTTTTGGAAAGGATGCTATGAACAGAAATCCCAAAGCTGCAAATATACTTACATGCAATATTTTGTCTATACCACTGAACATAAACCAATATTCATGGTTTTCTTGCCCTGGCTTTAGGAGCATAAAAGTAAGAAATGCCCAATAAATGGGCATAATCTTATTAAATATTGTTCTGAAATTATCCAATTACAGCTTGATATTCTTCTGCTGTTAGTAATTCTGAGTGATTTGCTCCTTCAGCAATTTCTAATTTGATGATCCATCCGTTTCCGTACGGGTCTGTGTTCAGAAGTTCTGGTTGGTTTTCTAGTTCAGCATTGAACTCGATTACTTTTCCTGCAATTGGAAGAAAAAGATCTGATACTGTTTTTACTGCTTCTACACTTCCGAAAACGGCTTCTCCTTCAAGATCTTCGTCTACAGTGTCTACGTCTACGTAAACGATGTCTCCCAATTCGCCTTGTGCGAAATCTGTGATACCGATTGTTGCTACGTTTCCTTCAATCTTGATCCATTCGTGATCTTTGGTGTACTTTAGTTCTGCAGGTGTATTCATTTTTAATTTTTTATAGTGACAAATTTAATTTAAAATTGGCAAATGGTCAAAAGAAAATTTAATAATTGTTTGGTTGCGGGTTTGGGGGTTCGTGTTTTGGGTTTGGGGTTAAGGTTAAGATTAAGTAAGATAAAGATTTTTATTAAAATTTTATTCAATGTAAGGCCAGAGAAGGATTTTACATTTTAATTGGCTTCAAGATAAACAAAGCCGTCAACTTAGCGAGGAAATGCAAAGTGAATAAATGACAATATTTTCAAAAAAAATCCCTTTCAATTTTCTGAAAGGGATTTGTACTCTTATATTATTTTTAGAAACCTCCGGCATCACCGAATGTGAAGGTGGCTGAGATTCCCGCCCTTACTGTTGACAGTGGGAAGGCTGTGGATATTTTGTATTTTGAGGTCATCTGCTCATAGAAAACTCTTAGATTCAGATTTTGAGAAACATTGTAATCTGCAGATAGTTTAATATTCATCAATCGCTGTCCGCCTGTCACCTGAGAGTCATCGAGCAAAATATTCATAATGCTGGTACGGCTGTCTCTAAGAGAGATGTCTCCTCTGATGTTTAAATCTGCACCTTTATTGTTTCCTCCGCCATTGGCATTTCCTAATCTGAAGTTTCTAACGATATATCCTAGACGAACTACATATTCTGTATTGGAATCTTCGGTCAAGGTATGATTTACCAATCCGAGCAATAACATTCTGTTTCTGTTGTATTGCACCCCAAACTGCATATTGTTTCGCATTGTAACGTCAATTCCTACCAATGGTGCAAAACTTTCTACATAACCAACTTGTGAGAAAGTAAAGGGATTGATGTAATCGGCATTCACATCTAGACCACCAACATTGTTGAAGTAGTCAATACTAGACTGTACTCCGGTTGCTGTGTAAGTAGCATTGTAGCTGTGAAGAATATCAAACTTAGTAAATTGACCGCTGATGACAGGAATGTTTTTCAGGCCAGACCATGTGATTCTCCAATTCGGGAACGGTAGCCCTGCCTTTCTTGCATTACCTATTTCTTTTGGCCCTTTTCCTTCTACTGCTGCACGGAATGCCGGAATCAAAACATAGGCATTGGCAATACTATAACCTGCGGCAAACCCGTCTGCCCCCGGTGTACCTCCTAATTGCTGAGAAAGCGCACGAGCATTTTGTCTGATAGTTGCATAAACTGCTGATCCGTCTTGGAAAGCTGTTTTGATTGTATTGACAGAATTGGAGTACGTTATCATATCACTTGCAAATGTCAGATTAGGATTGGCGTTTCCGAAGCCGTCTCTATAATTGAAACCTGTTTGAGAGAAATTTCTATTGTAGGTTTGAATAACATTGAAATCTATTCTTAAATCATTAAGGGGCATCATCTGAAGGTTGGCTCGTAGGTCTCGTGTTGACATCCGAACATAAGGATCATTCATTAAATTTGATGTACTTACCCAGCCATTTTCGATTGCTGTTCTTCTAATATCTGCCTGTGAACCGAGAAGGAAACCAATAGTAGGACCACCTAAAGTTTGCCCTACTCCGTAATA
Source organism: Chryseobacterium piscicola (assembly GCF_900156685.1). Taxonomy (GTDB): domain Bacteria; phylum Bacteroidota; class Bacteroidia; order Flavobacteriales; family Weeksellaceae; genus Chryseobacterium; species Chryseobacterium piscicola. Next base: position 871,673 of record NZ_FTOJ01000001.1, on the reverse strand, counting down.
GTTTGGTGCAGAAAGAAGCCCAGGTAATACAGTTCCGTTGTTTTCAGAATAGGTTACATCCAACTGTTTGAATGAGGTTAAAAAGAATGCTGCACTTTGCATTGCAGTCAATTTATTTTTAAACTTATACTGTTTATAAGCGTATCTTTTTTTCTCCCAAGCTTGTGTGTAGCTTGTATTCAGAGAATCCATCTCTTTTTTTCGTTTGCCTAATTTTTCTGTAATGTTTTTAAAATAGCTAAACTGACTAAAGAATCTAGGAATATCTGCCGTTGCGTTGGCCTGAATAACATTTGTATTTTGACCAATCGACCCTAAACTTCCTTCAGGGCTAGACAATAAGGCTGTGGATCTTGCATTCCAATTGTAAGTAAAACCATAACCAACCTCAGCATCAATGAATTCTAAATAGGGAAGATACTGGAACGGCAATTTGTAATTCAACTGAACTCTATGATTGTACAACACAGGTCTTCCGGCTCTGAAAACATTTCCGAAAATAGATGAATTATCCATCGTATTAACGTCTACCTGATCATTTAAAGTTCTTGTAGCAGAGTTGATTTCCAGTTTTAAAGATTTGGTAAAATTAAATCCTAAACCATACTGCCATCCGAAATAGAAGTTTCTGTTTTTGATGGCGGCGAAATCGTCAGCAAGATTTCCGCCTAAGATAGCATCAATATTTCTGAACTCAAGTTCGTTGTAATTTCTATCGATTTCTGTTCGGAAAGACAATCTTGTAGGAATCGGATTGAAGTTAAATTCTTTCACCCATTTCAGATACTTTGTTGATTTTGCAGTATCGCTGATCATTTTGTTGAAAGGTTTAATTACCCAAGGTTTAAACTGATAATTGTAATCAATATATCCTCTCAGGTATTGTCTGTAGTTTTTCTTAGTGTAAATATCTCTGTAATGATCATCGTTGTAAACGGCGGTTACCGAAATATTTTCAACATCATAGAATTTTGGTTTTTTATCTGGATTTACTCTTTCCTTATGCATATTTACCACACCAATACTTCTTTGCTGCGTGTAAGTACGTGCTACTTTTTTAAGCTGTTCTTTATTGGCAGCTTTACTGAATTCTACATCGGTATCCAAAGGATTGTATTTTGGATCTTCGATGGTTTGAGCATAAGAATAATTCAGAGGAATTTTCACTCCCGTTTTTTCGGGTAAGAATTTATCTACATTTACCGCGGTATTAATACTGAATGCCGACTGACTCGCCTGACTTCTTTCTGCCGGTTTAGAATCAATATTACCGAAGCCTACTGAAGAGTAAGATGCACTTGTATTCACGGTTGCAAAATCTCCAAGGTTAAAATTTAAACTTGCATTTCCGGCATACCCTCCATCGTTTTCAATTTCAGAAAGACGCATTTCGTTTACCCAAAGAACTCTACCATTTGATCCCACTCCTCCTCTAAGATTATTTCTTACACCAATCATGATGGTGGTAATGTTTCCTAAACTCGGGCGACCTTTAATATAAATTCCTTTATTATTATCTCCGAACTGAGTATCTTTTCTTCTATCCACAATCCCTGTTGGGAACTCTCTATCTCTTCTGATTTTAGCATCAACAAAATCCTGAATATTAAAATCTACTTCGTTCTCGAAAGGCCAGATTTCCATTGGTGTTGTAGCAGTATTCGGAGTATATTTCACTGAAGATTCATACTCATAATAGTTATCTGAAGCATCACTACCAAAACGGATGAAGAATTTTACATTTTGATCTAAATTTGAATCTCTTGGGCTATCAAGGTTTTGTGCGTGTACAAATAGCTTCAACTTTTTGTACCTTCTCATATCCAGTGTAGTATTTTTGAAAACACCTCTCGCCTCTTCGCTCATGTTTCTTACTTTCAGATAAAGCGAAGATTCATTTTGTCTTTGAGCACCTGCATTTCCGCTCAAGACCTGTCTGTCGATTCCTGGAGGCAGTACGTAAGGTGGTTGGTTTAATGCGTTTTCCTCAATATTCACACTTCCTACTTCGAAATTATCATTCAAAGTTGTTGCTCCTGTATTACCTTCAGTTGTGGTAACCGTTGGGCTTGCAATTAAATTAGGATATTTTCTCCAATCTGATCTTACCAGATCCATGGTTCCGAATCTTAAAGTAGATATGTTATCAAAACCTGTTAGCAACATTCTTGCAAAACGTACATTATTTAAAATTGAGGCATCTTTATCTCCACCAACATTCGGTTCGTTGTATTTATTAACTGGAATTCTGAAAAGAAACCATTTCACGTCATCAGTTTGTCCGTTTTGGAAAGTTGCCTGAACTGTTTTTACGTCAACAATGTTATTCTGTCCTAAAGCCAAACTTGCCTGATCAAGATTTACAACATATTCATTATAATTTTCACTTTGATCAAGATTGTAATCTTTATTGATATCTTCCGCATCCGGAGTTTGGGAAGCTACCTCAAGCGAATTACTTTGTGAGTTTCCTTCCGGACCTCTGAAATATTTGTATCGTTGAACAAGTGATGAAGCTAAGTTTCCTGTAAACTTTGCAGAAAGGTAAAATACGAAATCATCAACTGCGGGATCTGATAAATTGGTTACCGGATTTATGAAAGTATTTCCAAATCTTGCTGATTCCTGATCTGAACCCAAACCATCATATCCCAAATCTTGGGAAGTTCTGTCTGTACCTTCTGTTGAGAAGGCATAGAGAATAGCGGGCTGTTTCGGCTGAATTCCCCAATTGGAAGATGTAGTGGTAGAAGGCGCAGATGGAACGGGAAGACCATTTTCATACTGCATTAAACCATCTTTTAAAATATCTTCTGAAACATTTCCTAAATGCAATAATAGTTTCGGAGAACCTCCCGGCTGGCTCAATGGTCTGTTATCCGCATAAGGATCCATCATCCAAAATTCTAAATATTCTATATTTGAATTAATAAAATTAGAAACACTGATGGGACGCATGAGACCTGCCCATCTTTGTTGTGTAGTTTCTGTATTTGGATTAATGTTGTAAGGTCCTTTTTCTGCAGGATAGTAAGAAATATCGAAAGTGTTGGTAAACGTCTGCTCGCCGGCTACGAAATCCCTATTGTTGAAAATTTCTGAAAACTGAACCCTTCTTGATGCGTGATTGGATACCGACTGTGCTGTAATACCTTCAGGAGGTCTTCCTCCCACGCCCCAGAATCTAGGGTCGATGTTGTACCAAGAAAGCAAACCTCTTCCATATCCATTGGTAAGGTCGTTGTTACTTCCAGCTCCGTTGAAGATGGGGTAGTTTTGATTTTTTTCTGGTTTTGAAGCTAAGCTCCAAGCCGTTGGTTCTTTTAAAGAAATCTTTGAAGTCGTCTGTTCAAAATCATCAATATAAGACTGATCATTTGTTCCTTTATTGATTCCCGGAATAAGGTAGGCGCCTTCCATTCTGAAATTCAGGTTGGATGGAGCTTCTGTATTGATTCCTGGTATTTTATCTGTAAGTCTGGTAAGGAATGGTAATTGGTTGTTGTACAACATATTTACACCAGCCATGGTATTATTTACTGCTTCCTGACCATAATTTACCTTTTGCGTTAAAGGTGATTCTGAGTAATTAACTACTGTTCCGCCAAAAATAAAGTTTTCGCTTACTCTTCTTTCTAAATTTAAGCCTAAAAATCTTTTACGCTGTGTATTAAAGGTCAATTGGTTTTCAAGTGAAATATTGATTGCCTGCCCGGATTGTTTTACGTTTTCATTAATTATTGTTACTGAACCCAACATGTAATCTACGGTATAATCTACCCCTTCGGTTAACTGTACACCATTGGCAGAAACTTTTACGGAACCTTGAGGTACATTAACTGCACCCAGAGAAATCCCCTGTCCTTGTGCTCCTTTGTATCTGCCTTCTAAAGTATATCGCTGGGCAAGACTACTAGCGCTTGCCACCTGTTTTTGTTGGCTGTAGAGATCAGAAAATACATATTGAGGATTATTGCTTCCCAAAACCGTTTGCATGTGACTTCCGAATGGCTGAATTTTTGTAAATATAAGCTTACCAAATTCGGGTTTCACTGTAATTCCGTTTACAAAATCGAAAATCCCATCACCTAAGGTACCTCCATTAGACTGAAGGTCACCATGCAGATTGAGTCTGTCCCAATTTAATAATTTCAACAAATTGATATCTTGAACACTTGTATTTGGTAGATAATTTACTTTACCTCCCGTTTGCGGGTCACGGTATAAAACATTTAAAATAAATCCGTCTTGCTCGATTTGTCCGGCATCTAGAGCATAAATGTTTTTCATCATCAACTGCCACATTGGAGAAGTTGTTTTTACTGTGGTATTCGGCTTCAAAAGTTTAGTAACCAAAACCGGACTTTCCTCCGAAAACTCCCCTACTTTATAGACCTGACTTGTTCCGTTTACCGTATAGGAGTAAGAAACCGCAAGCAATTGTTGATCATTAAGCCTTTGATTTAATGAAACATAACCTAATTGTGGATGAAATGTATATTCACTTGTCGTCAAACGACGAGCTTTTCTGTTGTAAATAAACTGTTCTCCATCCTGATAAGGCTCGGTAGTACCCGTTGCATTGGGTAAAACCTGACCGTTGATGGTATTGTAAGTCTGATCAGGATTTCTAATTCCTGCTCCTAAAGCTGTTACTGCTCCGTAGACATTGTTCTGAGTGTTATCTGGCAATCCAGATGCCCCTTCTCCTAGATCTCTTATTCCGACGATACTTTTTTGATAAGAAAGGTTTGAGTTCCCTTGATCAAGCACCCAGACTTCAATTCTCGAGATATTAATTCTTGAGTTGATTTGGGGATAATTGAGTAAAGCATTGTCATAATTATTCAGGAAGTATTGTCCTATGAAATAATGCTGGTTATCTTCATAATCAATAGCGTTTACTTTAAAAGTATTCATCACCCCACCGCCTTGCACAACGATATTTCTTGCTTCTCCTTGCTGCTGTGACATTACTGCCGTACCAAAAGTTTTACCAAACTGGAATTCAGATTTGACCCCAAAAAGAGATTCCGAACCTCGTATAAGGCTCGTAGAAAGTGGCATATTGACATTACCAAATTCTATTCTTTTGATGATTTTATCTTCTCCCCCTGCGCTCGGCTTATCTACATCATTCAAACCTTTTGTTTGCAGATCTTTCCAGCTTCCTTTTGCCTGCCAGACGAGATTCATTCTGTTTTCAAACGCAAAACCACTTTGGGTATCATAATTGGCTTTTAGCTGAAGGTTTTCACCTACTTTTCCAATTAAACCCAGCTGAATTCTCTGGTCGATATCAAATGTGAAACTCGTTCTGTTTTGAGGTAAAATTAAAGGATTATCAATCTTTTGATAAAGACCTGCAAAATCGAATGAGGCATATCCTGAAGGAATAATTTCAATTTTATTACTCCCGAACATTGCTTCAAAAAGCCTGTTATTGATTGTAAGCGAAGGAATTAAACCCAATCTTGCTGCCTCAGCTTTGTCTTTACGGAACATGAGGCTATACCTATTAGACTTGTCTTTGTAGTAGGTCTTTGCCTGCTGCGCATCCATAAACTCTTTGTAGTCTTGCGGAGACATCGGCGTAGGCGGACCAGTAACTGTATTACCTACTTTTGGGTAGACGAAATACATCCCGGTTTTGATGTCGTAATACGCTTCGTAATAGGTAGGATCTTCCACCTGCCAGTCTTTTTTTATAGTAAAACCTGTAGGTTCTTGTTGCGCAAATACACTTCCCGAAACCAACAGGAAAAATAAGACCGAAAATATGTTGAAATAACTAATCTTTTTCACCAAACGTTAAATGTTTTTTAAAATTTGCTTTACGAGTTCTTCCGTTGTGATGTCTGCATTCTGCTTGATCATGCGGTCTGCGATTTTCTCGCTCATCCTTTTTGGAATTCCCAAAACTTCTAATGCTGATAACGCATCTTCCTTGGTTTTATTATCTACAGACATCGAAATCTCTTCGCCTTCAGCTTTGAATTTCTGCACTTTATCTTTAAGATCTACAATGATTCTTTCGGCCGTTTTTGCGCCGATACCTTTGGCTTTCTGGATCAAAGCACTGTTTCCAGAAAGAATTGCTGTTGCAATTTCTTCAAGATTCAAAGTAGATAAAAGAATGAGTGAAGAAACCGCTCCTACCCCTGTTACACTGATGAGAAGATTAAACATTTCCTTTTCTGCACGGGTATGAAACCCAAAAAGTAAATGAGCGTCTTCACGGATGATCTGTTGAATAAATAGAAAAGATTCTTTGTTGTGAATCAGTTTTTGGGAAGTCATCAAACTTATGCCTACATAATAACCCACGCCTTGTACATTGAGTACAGCGTAAGTGGGACTAAGCTCCTGAACGGTTCCCTGTAAAGAAAATATCATTATCAATTTTTATAACTCCCAAATATAGTAATTTAAACTAAGTAATAATTTCATTTAACATAAGAATGATATTTAACTTTTTTTGTATTAACAAAGACAAGAATTTAGCTTAAAAACAAAAAACTCCAAAATAATCTGGAGTTTTCTGTTTTATAAAATTGATGAGTTTATTTTTTACTTTCTCTTCTCTGTGCATCCAAAACTGCAACAGTTGCCAGATTCACAATCTCATCAACACTTGAACGCATTTGTAAAACATGAACAGGCTGTTTCAGTCCCATTAGGATGGGTCCGATCACTTGTGCAACCTTCATTCCTCTGATGATTTTGTAAGATAGGTTTGCGGATTCAAGATTTGGGAATATAAATGTATTGGCAGGAGTAGTTCCTAATTTTGAGAACGGATAATCACTCAAATGATCAGAATTCATTGCAAAATCTGGTTGAATTTCTCCATCAACAATCATTTTCGGGAATTTCTCGTGAAGAATACTCACTGCTTTTGCTACTTTTTTCGAAGTATCAGAAATTGCAGCGAAGTTTTCAAAACCAAGCATTGCAATTCTCGGTTCGATAGCGAAAGATTTCACAGTATGCTCTGCCATTTTAGCAATATTCACCAAATCTTCAGCAGTAGGATTTTGATTAATAGAAGTATCTGCGAAGAAAATCGGTTTCTTTTCAGATAAAATCATCATCATTGCCGCCACTTTTTCAACCCCTTTTTCTTTTTCTATCACTTCTAAAACAGGTCTTAAAGTAGAGACATAATTTTTAGAAAAACCAACAATCAAGCCATCTGTATCACCGTGTTTCAACATCAAAGGACCAAAATAATCTCTTTGGCGAACGAATTTTTTGGCTTTGTACTCATTCACCCCTTTTCTCTGACGAAGTTTCCAAAGTGTTTCTCTGTATTTTTTTCTGTTTTCTTTCTGGTCGTCATCACTAGGATCGATAATCGGAACATCTATATTGATTCCGAAACGCTCCATTTGTTCTTTTACGTATTTTTTATCTCCTAAAAGAATTGGGTAAGCAATTCCTTCTTCATAGAGAATTTGCGCAGCTTTCAAAACATTATATTCTTCAGCATTGCCCAGAGTAATTCTTTTAGGATTGGCTTTTGCACGGTTTTGCATCATTCTCACCAACTTCTCATCTCTTCCCATTCTGTCGAGAAGCTGAGTTTCGTATTCGTTGAAATCTGCAATGGTTTTTCTGGCAATTCCGCTGTCAATTGCTGCTTTAGCAACGGCGCTTGAAACTTTGGTAATTAATCTGTTATCGAATGGTTTCGGAATAAAATATTCTCTACCAAACTGCAAATTCTGAACATTGTAAGCTAAAATTACCGCTTCCGGAACGGGTTCTTTTGCCAAATTAGCGATTGCATGTACAGCCGCCAATTTCATTTCTTCGTTAATTCCTTTTGCCTGAACATCCAATGCGCCACGGAAAATATAAGGGAAACCAAGAACATTGTTCACCTGATTAGGATAATCACTTCTTCCTGTTGCCATGATGACATCTTTTCTTGTTGCCATTGCCAAATCGTAAGCAATCTCAGGATCAGGATTTGCCAATGCAAAGACGATTGGATTTTCTGCCATGCTGCTCAACATATCTGGTGTCATCACGTTTCCTTTAGACAAACCAATGAAAACATCTGAACCTTTTAAGGCATCTTCTAGAGTTTCGAGATCAGTTTGAGCAACGAAATCTATTTTTTCTGGAGTAAGGTTTTCTCTTTTATGATTGATAACCCCTTTGCTGTCGCACATCAATACATTTTCTCTTTTTAGACCCAAAGAAATATAAAGATTGGTACATGCCACAGCTGCTGCTCCGGCTCCGTTTACAACCATTTTTACTTCCTCGATGTTTTTGTTGGCAATCTGAAGAGCATTAATTAATGCTGCCGCAGAAATAATAGCAGTTCCGTGTTGATCATCATGCATCAACGGAATATCCAATTCTTCTTTTAATTTTTGTTCGATATAGAAAGCTTCAGGAGCTTTGATGTCTTCAAGATTGATTCCACCAAAAGTTGGAGCGATACCTTTTACAATCTGAATAAATTTATCAGGATTTTTCTCATCAATTTCGATATCAAAAACATTGATGTCTGCAAAAATTTTAAACAAAAGACCCTTTCCTTCCATTACAGGTTTTGAAGCTTCTGCACCGATGTCTCCCAGACCAAGAACAGCTGTTCCATTTGAAATTACGGCAACCAAATTTCCTTTTCCTGTATAATCGTAAACGGTTTCAGGGTTGTGATGAATCTCCATACAAGGCACTGCCACTCCTGGAGAATATGCCAATGACAAGTCTCTTTGTGAGGAATGCGGTTTTGAGGGGATTACTTCAATTTTACCTTTCGGTTCTGCTTTATGATAATCTAGCGCGGCTTGATTAAAATTTTTCTCGTCGCGTTGAGTTTTATTAGACATAGAATTTTCTTTTTTTTATAGTATATATTTAATATGGTAGTTGACTAAACTTTCGATAGGTTTTTGTACAACATGTCCCACATTTAACCCGAGTTCTGAAGCTGCAGAACGCAAAATATCTTCGTAGTAGTAAGCAATAGAGCCGATGAAATTAATCTCAGCTTCATTTGATTCTTCATAAGGAAGAACCTGATAATCGAAGAAGTTTTTCATTTCTTCCAAAATCATATTCTGGAGATAAGGATGATGTTTTCTTTCGACAACAAATTTATTGAAATCTGCCAAATAGGCGTTTGGTCTTGTTTTGTGATACATATTTTTCAATGCCACGTCAATAGTTAAACCATAAGTTTCTTTAAATTCTAAATGCAAGTCTTGAGGAAGTTTCTGCATAAAAAACCTACGTACCACTTGTTTACCTATTGCACTTCCGCTACCTTCATCGCCCATAAGATAGCCTAATGAAGGAAGTTTTATATGTAAATTTTCACCGTCAAAATAACATGAGTTGGATCCTGTTCCTAAAATGCAAACGATGGTTGGTTTGCCATTGTATGCAGCATAAGCAGCAGCAAAAAGATCTTCTTTTACAATAATCTCTGCGTTGATAAAGATTTTACCAACTTCTTGCTTTATTGTTTCACAATTTTCTCTCACACCACAACCAGATCCATAGAAAAAAATCTTGGTAATTGAATTTTTAACTGACGATAAACTTTTGTTTTGTTCAATTTCAGGAACAATTAATTCTTTGCTGATAAAATTGGGGTTGAAACCAATAGTTTCTGTCTTTAAGAAAACATTTTTGAAATCATCTAAGATAACCCAATCCGATTTAGTAGAACCACTATCAACAATAGCAACCATATATTTACAATTTCATTTAAAGGTGCTAAAGTATGAATTTATCTTGAAAAAGCAGAGTAAAGAGCGATGACTTTATTCACAAAAACTAGGGTTGCATCTCGTTTTGAGAAGCATTATATTGTAGTAACCAATCTTTGATTTCGTCTTCAAGATAGGAGGTTTGCAAGATCATGGCTTCTAAAAAATCATCTGGCACTGCTTCTCCTTCGGAGTTTTCTAGTTTCCAAAGATCATCAGACATATTTTCGTATTCAGAATACACTCTTTTGAATCTAATGCTTTGTCTTTCTAAATCTTCAATATTTTTTTGTTGAAGCTGAAATTTTCTGTATTTATTTTGCCTTTCCATATCAATAATTTTGATTGATGTTTGTTTAGTTTAGTGAATTTTGCGAAAAACATATACTAAAAGACAGAAAAAACGTCATTCTAAAACGACTGGAAATGAATTTCTTATCCAATAGTAATTTTTAATTCAGAAAACTAAATTTAGAAATATTTTTCAATCGAAAAAAAAAATTAACAACTTTTTTTAGTGTTTAACATATAGTTATAACTTTGCAAGAATTGATTGATTTGATGAAAGATATTCTTATAAGGCAGAAACAGGTACTTTTTTTTATTATTGCTGGTGGTTTGAGTGCGGTAATAGAAATAGGAAGTTTTAAGATTTTCAGCTCTTATTTACCTCAACTCTTTTTAGAAGAGAAAAATTTTCATGGGATACATTTTCCTTTGAGTAATATTTTCTCTACTTCTTGCGGAATTATTACCAACTATTTTCTAAGCATTTGGTTTGTATTTGAGCGCGGAAAGCATTCTAAAAAAAGAGAATTTGTTTACTTTATGGCAGTTTCTGTAATTTCTACATTATTCAGCCTTATTTTCTTTCAAATTTTCTATAGTTTTATATTTAAAGACAATATAGACCTCCTGATTTACACTTTAAGCCCGGAAATTTTAAGTAAAATATCGGCAATTCTTTTGGTTTCAATTTTAAATTATTCTGTTAAGAAAAAAATAATATTTAATGGGTAAACTAAAAAAAATCCTCAACTACCTTTGGCGTGGCTGGCTGATTATTTTGGCATTTGTACTGACAATAAGTTTCGGACTTCCGGTGTACCTGCTCTCTTACAATAAAAAAAATTACAAGTATGCTTATAAATTTATACGTTTATGGTGCTATGGCGTTTTTTACGGAATGGGCTTGAGGTATGAACTCATTAATCTCACAAACAAAAAAATTGATAAAAACAGACAGTATGTCGTGATTTCTAATCACACTTCTATAATGGATATTATGCTTCCTTGCATATTGTTTCCAGATCATCCGCTTTGTTATGTCGGGAAAAAAGAGCTTGAAAAAATCCCTATCTTCGGAACTATTTATAAAAGAATTTGTGTAATGGTAGATCGCAGTAGCCCAAAAAGCCGTGCCGATGTATATAGAAGATGCGCCGAAAAAATGGAAGAAGGGAACAGTATTGTATTATTCCCAGAAGGTGGAGTTCCTGATGATACTTCTATCGTTTTGGATGAATTTAAAGATGGCGCATTCACGCTTTCTTCAAAACACAACTCTCCTATTGCTGTTTTTACTATTGTTGGTTTAAAAGAAATTTTCCCTTTCAATAACTCACAAGGACATCCTGGAAAGGTTAAAATTTACTTTAATGACATTCTTGAGCCAGTAGTTTCTACTAAAGATTTAAAATTGTCTGCTTTTGAGACAATAAAAAAAACACTTACAGAATTCAGTTAATAACATAAATAAATTATATTTGTGTAATTAAAAATTTAAAATGGATTCTAACCCGCAACAGACCAAATGGTCTCAGTTTCTCTCACTCATTGTAGTCTTTTTCTTTTGGGGCTTTGTGGCCGCAAGTAATGATATCCTTATTCCTGTTTTCAAAAAATGGTTTGTGCTTTCACAAGTACAGAGCCAACTCGTAGCTTGGGCATTTTATGTAGCCTATTTTGTAGGATCAGTTATTTTCTTTTTGATTTCAATAAAAAGCGACATTCTACAAAAATTTGGCTATAAGAAGACATTAGCTGTGGGCCTTATACTTTCTGCTGTGGGCGCCTTTCTTTTTGTTCCAGCAGCATCAGCGGCTAACTTTTGGTTTTTCCTGGCAGCATTATTTATCGTAGGCCTTGGTTTTTCTGTACAACAAATTGTTGCCAATCCATTAGCAATTAAGATGGGAAGTCCTCAAACAGGCGCTCACCGTCTTACACTGGCAGGAGGCATAAACTCTTTAGGAACTACTATCGGACCAATCCTTGTAGGTATTGCTCTTTTCGGAATGGGTAATGATAAAGAAACAGCATCAGCAGATAAAGATATTTCTAAAATAGAAATTATAAAAAATGAGTATGTTGCACACAGAGACGAACTATCTAAGAACATTCTTGCGTTGAAGCAAGATTCAAAAGATGATCCTGCTGTAGTTTCAGCTGCTATATATACGGTACAACAGAATGTTAATGAATTAAATGCTGAAATTAGTCAGCTCAAAGACATTTCTAAAGCAACTGATTTTCAGATAGAAGAATTCTCAACCCAATTGAGCAAGATCAAAGAAAAAAGTTCAAGCATTTCTTACCCAATCGAATTTGTGAAAGAAAATTTGAAATTGGTTAAAGTTCCATTTATTGTTTTAGGTATTGCTTTTATTTTGGTTTCGATCTTTATGCTTTTCTCTAAAATTGAAGATCCTGCGAAAGAACAAGAAGAAAATACAGAAGAAGAAAACACAAAATTTAGTATATTAAATTACCCTCAGCTTTACTTAGGAATGCTTGCCATCTTTATATATGTAGGTGTAGAGGTTTCTATTATTAGTAATTTGCCTGCGCTGCTTCATACGAAAGAATTTGGTGGTGTTTTAGAACACAACATTGCGCCTTTCGTTTCTCTTTATTGGGGAAGTTTAATGATTGGTAGATGGAACGGAAGTATTAATGTTTTCAATATGTCAAAGAATACCGTTAATATTTTAAAATTTGTAGTTCCTTTTATTGCCTTCGCTATCATCATAATTGCCAATACGCTAAGTGGGAAAGACGTTTCATCGTTCTATATCTACGGATTTTGGATTATTGCTTTTATCATAATGAGTTTCTTAGGGGGCAAAAATGCGGGAAAAACACTAATGATTTTCGGAATTGCGGGTGTGTCAATGATGCTAATTGGCCTAGTTTATCCTGATAAAGAAATTGCAAAATACTTCTTTATTTCTGGTGGTCTTTTCTGTTCAATTATGTGGCCATCTATTTTTGATCTTGCGATTGCAGGATTAGGAAAAAACACAGGTAAAGCATCGTCTTTCTTAGTTATGATGATTTTAGGTGGTGGTATCATTCCTTTATTACAAGGTTACATCTGCGACTTTGATAAAGTAAATAAAGAAGGAATTCTAGGAATTACCTGGACGCATTTCTCTTATGTAATTCCTGTTTTATGTTTCGTATATCTTGCATTCTACGGATTTATTACTCCAAAAATCTTAAAAAAACAAGGCATCATAATGGGCGAATCCGAATCTCATGGTCATTAAAAATGCTACACTAATAAAAACAAAAAGATTTTGGGCAGGTATTTTACTTGCCCAATTTGTTTTGTTTTTCATTTTCTCAAAAACAGATTCTTGCATCACTTTTTTCGATCAACTATATGATATACAGAAAAATGTTCACATCAACCTATTTTCATGGGTTCCTTTCTCTTTAGGTGATGTATTGTATATTTGTGTTGGCGTTTTTTTGTTTGTTCAAACTCTTCTAATATTTAAAAAAACCTGTAGAAGAAAGCCTTTAATAAGAATTTTGATATTTTTAAATATATTTTATTTTAGTTATCAAATTTTTTGGGGAATGATGTACTTTCAAACTCCCATCATCAAAAAATTACCCTCGGAAGAAGAACCCAGTTTTTCTAAAGCAAAAATTTTAGCAAAAAAATATCTGGAAAATTGCAAAATTACAAGGCAACAAACACGAGAAGACAAAAATGGAGTGTTTATTATTACAAGTGAAAATTTATTAATTCAGGAAATTATCAATCAAGACAAATCGATTCCAAAAATTATTAGTTCAAAAGAAGAATTATTTTCATTATCTGTAAAACCAAGCTTGTATAGTGAAATAATGAGCTATACTGGCATTTCAGGTTATTACAATCCTTTTACAGCTGAAAATCAGTATAATAAAAACCTACCACATTCTATCCTTCCCTTTACAATTGCACACGAGACGGCACATCAATTGGGTTTTGCTCGCGAGCAAGAAGCTAATTTTATAGCTTATTTAAAAGGAATTGATTCGAAAAACTTGGAATTGCGTTACAGTACAGAGCTTTTTACATTGAAAAGCTTGTTGCGATACATCAACATTGAAGATCCTGCTTTTGTTGAAAATATAATTGCCCAATATTCGCCAGAAATGAAAAGAGACCGTGCCTATGAAAGAAATTTCATGAGAAAACATGCAAGTAAGCTCGAAGATTTTTTTGGATTCACCAATGATATATTCTTAAAAAGCAACCGCCAAGAAGGCTCTATTACCTATTCTTACTTCATAATTCTTCTTCTAAATTATGAAAAATAAAAAAGAATCGTATCAGGCGATACGATTCTAAAAACACAAATGATGAAAAAAAATTTATTACCTTGACTTGTTCCCTCATTCAAGGTTCTATAAAACTACAACAATATTTTAAATTCTAATGTAGAAACCATCTTCTTTTTACAAAATTTAGTACAATTTTAACAATTACATATTGATAAGTTGCCAATTATCACAATCAACAGAATTAACGGTACGTTAATAAAATCACTTCAATATTAATTTAAATGCTTAAAACATGCAATACAATGCTTCAAAAAGAATATTAAAATCTTATTTAAGTATTAAAAAAACATCAATACAAAATAAATAAAATGTTAAAAAACGTTAATTACAGTCTGAGAATTTAAAAAAAATGTTAAAAAACGTTCGTAAATCCTATAAATAGGGACTTTTATACAAAAAAAGCACTACCCTCTTGTAAGCCAAAATTTTAAATATTCCCCAATTTCATTTTTTCGCATTTGCTGATTAAAAATCAGAAGATTTAAAAATTTGTTCTATGTTTTAATAAAAGTAAAAGTCTAAATACAAAATGAAACTGGTATAAAATTCTATTTCTAAAATACAACTGTTTCCAAATTTTTTTAAAAATGACATTAATGGTACAGACAGTGCAGGACAATCATTAATCATAATTATTTTAGATTGCATTTATAAAAGAATATTACTTCAGAATAGTAAATTTCTGCTATAAACATACATTTCTTTACATTATGAAAAAATACGTTTTATTACTTTTCGTTTTCCTACTGTCTATTACAGCTTCGGCACAGTACAAACCATGGACTTCGGCAAAACAGCCTCTGAAAGAAATCAAAGCTTTAAAAAAGCAAATTAAAAAACCTGAGTTCAGAAAAGTAGATTACTTGGTAACGGATTTCGGAGCTGTGGGTGACGGAAAAACAAAAAATACCGAAGCTTTTAAGAAAGCAATCGAAAAATGTAATGCTGAAGGTGGTGGAAGGGTTGTTGTTCCAATCGGTATTTTTTTAACAGGAGCCATTTATTTAAAATCTAATGTCAATCTTCATTTAAACGACGGTTCTACAATTCTATTCAGCCAGGACAGCAACGACTACCCTATCGTTTTTACCCGTTGGGAAGGAATGGAATGTATGAACTATTCATCATTAATTTACGCTTACGAAGAAGAAAATATTGCAATAACAGGCAAAGGAACTTTAGACGGAAATTCAGATAATGACAACTGGTGGTTTTGGTGTGGCGCAAAACAATATGGTTACAACGAATCTAGACCGGGAAGACAAAACCCCGCACGAGCAAAGCTTCACGAATATATGGCGCAGAGAAAACCTGCAAGAGAAAGAATTTTCGGGGATGGATGGTATTTAAGACCCAATTTCGTTCAACCTTATAAATCTAAAAACTTCTATATGGCAGATGTTTTAGTTAAAAACTCTCCCATGTGGAATTTAAATCCGGTGTTGTGTCAAAACGTTTTAATTGAAAGAGTAAAAGTTATCAGCCACGGACCAAACAACGATGGTTTCGACCCTGAAGCTTGTAAAAATGTATGGATTAAAGATTCTTATTTCGACACGGGAGATGATTGTATCGCCATCAAATCTGGAAGAGACGAAGACGGAAGAGATATCGGAAGACCTGCCGAAAACCACATCATCGAAAACTGCGAAATGAAAGACGGTCACGGCGGTGTGGTGATTGGAAGTGAAATTGCGGGTGGAGCTAAAAATATTTACGCTATCGGAAATGTGATGGACAGTAAGAATCTTGACCGTGCTTTGAGAATTAAAACCAGTTCAAGCCGTGGCGGAATAATCGAAAATGTGTTTTTCTACAACACAAAAGTCGGCGCTTACAAAGAAGCGGCAGTGCGGTTTAATATGCATTATGAAAAACCTGGAAACCATATTCCTACCATCAGAAATATCTGGGTAGAGAATTTAACTGTTGAAAAAGGCGGAAAATATGCTGTGTTTTCTGATGCGTATGCAACTTCCCCTGTTACCGATTTTACAATGATTAATGCTAAAATGACCGGCGTACAGATTCCTTACAAAGTAGATTATCTTAAAAATGTGACTTTGAAAAATGTAACCGTTAACGGACAACCATTAACCGAATTAAAACCATAGAATGCTGAAGAAAGTCACTTTCGCCGGATTTCTTGTTTTGTCGGCATTTTCTCCCGTCTTTTCCCAGTCGAAAAATTGGCAGAATAACGAACGTGAACTGCATTACAAAGAAGACAAGGGCGATTTTCTATTAGTCAACGGAAAGTACAGATTCAACCGTGCTTTGTACGGAGACAACCGTGCGTCTCGGGTGGAAGCGGGAGATTTGCCGGAATTTGCACTCTATCTTCCCGGAATGGGAGGAAATCTCCAGTTTGTGATTCAAAAAGGAAATTCCATTAAAAAATTAATTCAGGCGGAAAAAATTGAAACACGTTACCGACCTGGTTCGATGTTGTATGAAATTAAAGATCCAATTCTTGGAAATGGAAGTCTAAAACTGACAGTTTTAGCACAAGCTAATGAAGAAGGCTTGGTTTTGAAAATGGAAACTTCTACTATCGATTCTTCTACAAAAATCTATGCAGTTTACGGAGGTGCGAGCGGAACAACTTTCAGCAGAAACGGCGACATCGGCGCAGACCCGGAATCCGGATTTTATCTATTGCCTGAATATTGTCTGAACAATGAGTTTCAGTTGAATAAAAATCAGTTTCAACTCAATTATTTAAACAAGAAAAAAGAAACTCAAACCGTTTACGGAAGTTTTTCGAATGTCAGTTCATTACAGCAAACTGATGCGACGACTTTAGAAAAACTGGGTGAGTTTACTCAAAATAAAACAGATAAATCTCCGATTGTCTACGCTTCGTATTCTTCACAAAAACAACCGGTTTATATTCAGGTTGCGAAAGGAAAATCAGATAAGAATTTTTCAGATGAAGATTTGAAAAATATCTTTAATGAAGCGGAAAAATCCCGTTTAATATTAACGAACAGAATTCAACTTAAAACTCCGGATGCAGATTTGAATAATTTCGGCGCCAATTTAGCCGTTGCCGCAGACGGAATTTGGGAAAGCCCAACCTTCCTTCACGGCGCTGTGGCGTGGAGAATACGGTTGAATGCGTGGCGTGGTGCTTATACAGCCGATGCTTTAAGCTGGCACGACCGAGCAAAAAAACATTTTCAAAGCTATGCCAATTCACAGGTTTTAAAACCTGAGTTTGCACCTGTAGAAATGGACACACTGCGTCATCTTGCCCGTCACGAAGAGAAAATGGGAACTTCGGTTTTTTCCAGCGGATATATTTCCAGAAATCCCAATGACAACACAAAACCGCATCATTATGATATGAATCTGGTTTTCTTTGATCAGCTATTTTCTCATTTAAACTACACCGGAGATAAAGAATTTTTAAAGAAAATGTGGCCAACAATGGTTCGTCACATGGATTGGGAAAAACGAAATTTCAAGCGTGGCGATTTGTATGATGCCTATGCCGCAATTTGGGCGAGCGATGCGTTGCAATATTCAGGTGGAAAAGTAACGCACACTTCGGCATATAATTACAGAGCCAACCGTGAAATGGCAAAACTGGCGAAGATAATTGGCGAGAATCCTCAGCCTTACGAGCAGGAGGCTGATGCAATTTTTAAAGCAATGAAAAACCAGCTTTGGATTAAAGAAAAAGGTTATTTTGCTGAATACAAAGATGCTTTGGGCAATCAAATCGTTCACGATAAACCGGGAATCTGGTCGATTTATCACGTTTCGGATGCGTTTATCTTGAATGAATTTGAAGATTACCAAAACTTACAATATATAAATAATTATACGCCTAAAATTCCGATTACGGTAAAAGGGGGGAAAGATAAAAACTATTACACACTTTCCACAACCAATTGGCAACCATACGATTGGTCAATCAACAATGTCGCATTGGCGGAAAATCTACAGACGGCTTTGGCGTATTGGCAAGCTGGAAGAAGTGAGGATGCTTATCATCTTTGGAAAGGAAATTTGGTAGAATCAATGTACTACGGCATCAGTCCGGGGAATTTTGAACAGCTTTCTCATTACGATGCGTTTCGTGGCGAATTATACAGAGATTTTGCTGACCCGATTGGTGTAGCTTCAAGAACTTTGACTGAAGGACTTTTCGGAGTTTACCCCAATTTATTATACAATAAAATCAGCATTAAACCGGGTTTTCCGAAAGACTGGAATTCTGCAGAGCTAAAACTACCAGATTGGGAATATCAATTTACGAAAACTTCAAAAAAGACTGAATATTCATTCAAATCAAAATATCAAAATCCGGTGGCGTTGGAAATGCAGATTCCTGTGAATTATTTCAATATCAAATCAGTGAAAGTGAACGGTAAAAAAGTAGATTGGAAAGTAAAACAAAATTCTATTTTGCAACCTATTGTTCAGTTTGAAACACCGAAAGGGAAAGATTTTAAAATTGAAATCAATTATTCGGGAGAAGAAATTAAAAACGAACAAACTGATTTCACTAATTATATTTCTGAAAATCTTCAATTGAATTTTGATTCAAAAAAGAAAATTAAAGAAGTTCTTGACCCGCAGGAATTGATTAAAACCAGAAACGGAAATCAATTTAGTTTAATTCAGGAAGAAATAAAAGGAACTTTTTTTATTCAAGTTGAGCAATACGGTACAACTTGGTGGCAACCCGTGAATGTTGATATTCGTTTTCCCTTAGAGACAAAATGGGTGAATAAAAAACTGCAGATTCAGTCTAATTCAGCAAATTCAATTAATGGAAAAATGACTGTGAATGGTTTAATCAAAAGTTTTTCGATTCAGGAAAATCAAAATACAATTATTGAAATTCCGGCGAATGTTTTGAGCAAAGGAACCAATTCTATTGAACTTGAATACAACGGAATCAAACAAAATATTGAAATCACGGATTGGGAAATTGAAAATCAGGGTGAGTTTAACAACATTTCTTTAGCTTCAAAATATAATGAAAAAGTGACGGAAATTTTCAATCAAAAATACCTTTCGCCAAGACTGGAAGTTTCTACTTTACAGCTTCCTTGGCAGGGAATAGGAAATTGGTGTTACCCCTTAATCACCGCTCCAATCGATGACAGAGGATTGATGAACAAAAGAAAAAACAACACAGTTGATTTTCTTGGAATACCTTTTTTAATTGATAAAACAGATAAAAATATTGCTTTTGCAAGCCTGTGGGATAATTATCCGGATTTTATTGAAATTCCTTTAAACGGAAAAGGCAAGAAAATCTATTTCCTGATGGCGGGTTCTACCAATCCGATGCAGTCGCAGATTGTGAATGGAAAAATTACAGTTCAATATATTGATGGCTCAACTTCAGAATTGGAGCTAAAAAACCCAACAAACTGGTGGCCGATTGAGCAGGATTTGTTTGATGATAATTTCGCTTTTGAAATTCCGGATGATAAAATTCCGTACCGAGTAAAATTGAAAACCGGAGAATTGTATAAAGGCGGAACTTTAAGTAGATATTCAAGCATCAAAGGATTTACAGACCGTCTGGTTGATGGTGGTTCTGCAACAATTCTGGATTTGCCAATTGATGCGAACAAAGAATTAAAATCGATAAAATTAACAGCCGTGAGCAATGATGTGGTGATTGGAATGATGAGTGCGACGGTTTTGAAATAGAAGATAATGCCACGATTGCACGAATTTAAAGGACATTTTAAAATTATTCAAAATAAATTTTCAAAACATTTTTCTTTTCCCCAAACCCTAAAGGGTAGAAAAATGATTTGAAAATCTCATCAAAATTACTCCCTTTAGGGTGGGGGAAATAATTTTGATGAATTTGGATAGGCTTTAAATGAATCATAAAAATATTTGTGCATTCGTGGCAGACAAAATAGAAATATCAACGCAAGTTTATAAAGTATAAATTAAGATAAAATGAAAAAACTCACAATATATCTTGGGATTTTCCTGATGGGATTTTCATCCCTGAATGCCCAGAAAATCGACCGAAAGAAGGTCGTTCAGCGGCATAATGTAGTCAATACAAAAGCCGATACACTTTCTACTTTAACAGTAGGAAACGGAAAGTTTGCTTACACGGTTGATATCACCGGAATGCAGTCGTTTCCTGAATATTATAAAAACGGAGTTTCTCTCGGAACGCAGTCTGAATGGGGCTGGAACAGTTTTCCGAATAAAGAGAATTATAAATTTGAGGAAACATTAAAGCCTTACGATTTCAATAACGATGGGCGAAAAGCTTTATACAGTGTTCAAATTAAAGAGCCGGAAAGAAATAAAGGTGCGGTAGATTACTTCCGTGTAAACCAACACCGTTTGCAGTTAGGAAATATCGGTATTGAACTGATAAAAAAAGACGGTCAGAAAGCGAAAATTTCAGATTTGACAAAGATTAATCAGAAAATTGATTTGTGGACAGGAATTATTACAAGTGAATTTTCTTTGGAAGGAACTCCGGTGAAAGTCTGGACGGCTTCTTTCCAAAATTCAGATAAAATCGGGGTTAAAATTGAGTCTGATTTGCTTGGTGAAGGGAAACTGAAGGTATTTGCACGCTACCCTTCTCCTACCGGACAGTTTTTGGATGATGCCGCTTTTTACGGAAATGAAAATGACCACACAACGAAAATCGTTTCGTCACAGTCTACACAAGGTTTAATTCAGCATAAGTTACAAAGCACAGATTACTATATTCATTTTAATTTTACAGAAGGAAAACTTCGCGAGGCTGGAAAACATTATTTCGTTTACGAGCCTTCATCGAAAAATAAAACAGTGGAATTAAGTATTGAATTTTCAGCTAAAACTCCGAAATCCAAAAGAACTTTATTCGCTGATGCTGAAAAAGAGAGTGCTTCAGGCTGGAAAAACTTCTGGGAAAGTGGTGCTGCTGTTGATTTTGAAGGAAGTACAGACCCAAGAGCCAACGAGCTTGAAAGAAGAGTTGTCTTATCTGAATATTTAACCAAAGTTCAGTGTGGAGGAAGCAATCCGCCTCAGGAAACGGGTTTAACTTTCAACAGCTGGTATGGGAAACCGCATACAGAAATGCATTGGTGGCATGGCGTTCATTACGCTTTATGGGGAAGACCGGAGATTTTGGAAAAACAACTGGATTATTATTTCAGAACCTTTGATAAAGCTAAAAAATTAGCAGAAAGACAAGGTTACAAAGGCGTTCGCTGGATTAAAATGTCGGATAACGATGGAAACGAAAGTCCGTCTTCTGTAGCTGCATTTTTAATTTGGGAACAACCCCACATCATTTATATGACCGAACTTTTGTACCGCAACAGCAAGGATAAAAAAGTTTTGGAAAAATATAAAAATTTGATTTTTGCAACGGCTGATTTTATGGCAGATTATGCCACTTACGACAAAGAGAAAAACCGTTACAATTTAGGAAAAGGCGTAATTCCTGCACAGGAAGTTTTCCCTGCAAAAGACACTTTCAACCCTACTTATGAAGTGGCGTATTGGGATTGGGCATTGAAAATTGCTCAAGAATGGAAAGAAAGACTGGGCGAACCGAGAGATAAAAAATGGGATGATGTAATTACGAAATTAGCTCCTCTTCCGGTACAGGATGGTGTTTATTTATCAACAGAATCTGCTAAGGATTCTTTCACATTTCCAAAATGGATGACCGATCATCCTGCAGTTTTGGGAGCATTGGGAATAGTTCCTGAATCTCCGAAACTAGACAAAAAAATAATGAAAAACACGCTTGATATTGTTTGGGAGAGATGGAGCTGGGAAAATACTTGGGGTTGGGATTTCCCGATGACGGCGATGAACGCAGCAAGATTAGGTCTTCCAAACAAGGCTTTGGATGCTTTGTTTATGAACATTCAAACCAACACTTATCTTAAAAACGGACATAATTTTCAGGATAAACGTCTTAGAATTTACCTTCCCGGAAATGGTGGCGTTCTGACAACTGTTGCAATGATGTTGGAAGGTTGGGACAGTTCAACCGGACAATTCCCCGGTTTCCCGAAAGATGGAAGCTGGAAAATAAAAGCAGAAGGATTTAAGAAAATGCCATAAAAAATTTCACATTCATATTAGTTGGAGTCTGCCGGAAACGGCAGGCTTTTTTTGTGAAATAAATTTATATGAAAAACATCTTTTTTCTAAATTATCCTGAATATTTTGAGAATTTATAAATTAATAATTGAGGTTAACATAATTTTTGTAACTTGTATAATAATTTAGTTAATTTTCCGTAATTATTTTTTAACTAAATAATATTCACCTGAAAAATCATGTCAGACACACTAGAAATCCATATTAACGAAAACTCAAGAGTCCCGAAATACAAACAGATTGTAGATTCTATTCTGAACGGAATCGATGGTGGTCAAATTAAAATTGGAGAAAAAATCCCTTCTATTAATGAACTTAGCGAATCCTGCTTTCTCTCAAGAGATACGGTAGAAAAAGCATATAAAGAGCTTCGCAAAAGGCAAATAATTGAGTCTGTAAAAGGTAAAGGCTATTATATTTCGCGTATCAACAAGAACGACATCATCAATATTTTCTTTCTGATCAACAAACCTAGTACTTATAAAATGATGATTTATAATTATTTCGTCAATGCAATCGGTACCAAAGGCAATGTAGAGATGTATATTTACCATTGCGACGAAACACTTTTCATCAATTCTTTAAAGAAAAATTTGGGAGGGTTTGATTATTATGTGATCATGCCCCACTTCCGTGATGAGCAATCGAAACATACCAGTTCTACTCAGGAAGTTTTAGATATTATAGAACAGATTCCGAAGAATAAATTGTTGCTGTTAGACAATACAAAGCCTAATATTTCCGGTGAATACGGCTCTATTTTTCAGGATTTTGAGCATGATATTTACAATGCTTTGGAGGAAGGTTTAGAAAAAATAAAAAAATACGAAAAAATCATTTTGGTTTATCCCAACAAGTCGATTCACCCCTACCCTTTCAGAATTGTACGCGGTTTTGAGAAATTTTGCCGAGATTTTAAATTGGATTATGAAATTCTGGATGAAATCTATCCCGACATGGAATTGCAGGACAAAGATATTTTCATCACGATTCGTGAACGTGATTTGGTGAATCTGGTGAAGCAAATCCGCCAGAAAAAACTGAAATTAGGTGAAGACATCGGAATTATTTCCTACAACGAAACTCCTTTGAAAGAATTACTCGGAATCACGGTGATTACTACTGATTTTAAGGCAATGGGAGAATCTGCAGCTTACATGATTTTAAAAAATAAAAAGGAATCTGTGAATAATGTTTTTAAATTTATTCAAAGAGAGTCACTTTAGTTTTTTTTTAACGCAAAGTTTTATTTTTTGTTCTGAATTTTTAAAGGAGCAAAGAATGGAATCAATAAAATTGATTCTATACATTTTTAATTATGTCTTTGCATTAAAAATTACGAACCAATTTTCAGTTTATCTTTTATTTTAAATCAAAAATAATATCAGTTATTTTGCAATAATGTTTATTTAACGCAAAGTCAAACAAAGATTTGTAAATCTTGAATGTTTAAAGGTATACAAAGGCGTAAACTTAGCAAAGAAATACAAAATATTTCCCATGATGACAGATTTCCGACAATCTCATATAAATTATATTAGTAATTATGATTAAGAAATTAATTTTCGTCATGAGCTTTTTAGTGGCAATCACTGTTTTCGGACAGAAAAAAAATGATACACAAGCTGTGACAGATGCAGCAGAAAAACTACGTTTAGCCATGATTAGTGGTGAAAAGTCTGCGTTGGAATCTTTGATTGTACCAGAATTGACCTATGGACATTCTGGAGGTCATATTGATGATTCTAAAGAATTTGTTGAAAAATTGGTCAGCAAAAAATCTGATTTTTTGACGATTGATATAAGTAACCAAAACATCAATATCGTTGGAAACACAGCGATTGTTCGTCATCATTTTAATGCAACGACTGCTGATCTTGGAAAAGCTCCGGGCGATGTAACTTTGGATATTTTACTGGTTTGGACGAAGGTGAAAAATGATTGGAAGTTGCTGGCGAGACAGGCGGTGAAGGTGGAGAAGAAAAAGTAAAATACTTTTTCCTTTCTAATATTTAGTTTTGATTTTTTAAATATTAGGACAACAAATATAAAACAGTGGCTAAATCAATTTTTTCTGCGATTATTTTTATTATATTGAAAAGGTATTTTTTAAAATACTAATAGTCATAATTAATCATTAAACTAAAACAGAATTTTACTATAAAATTCAAATGTGAAAAAGCGTAAATTTGCAAAAATGTAGATTTTAAAATGGCAAAAAGTAAAGCAAGAGATATAACTGAAAAAACGATTAAGCGCTTGTATGCTTTATCAGGCAATCAATGTGCTTTTCCAGATTGTCATATAAGTCTTTTAAGTTCGGGAAGTGAAATTAATTTCTCCAACATTTGCCATATTGAAGCAGCAGAGCCTGGTGGTCAAAGGTATAATGCAACTTCGAATGACGATTATCGTAGAAGTTATGAGAATTTAGTGCTTTTGTGTGCAAATCATCATTTAGAAACAAATGATGTGGCAAAATATACAGAGCCCATTCTTCAAGAAATGAAAAAAAATCACGAAGCTAAAATTCTTAAATTAATATCTGAAAGCAATATTCTTGTAAAATATCCATCTGCTTTAAATATTATTGTTGGATTTGTAGGAAAGCGAATTTTTGATGATACCATTACAGAAGAACCAACTAATGCACCTGACACAGAAGATAAGATACTATACAATAATGTTATTCTTTTCAAACCTACAATTGTACAACATCGAGTTTATCAGGGTAAGTTAAATAAGCTTTACGAAGAAATTGAGAAACAAGGCTCGACTAAAAAAGAATTTGTACTTCAAAATATTAAATCTATTTACCTTAAAGAAAAAGGCAAGTACAAAGATTTAGAAGAAATAAGAGCCAATGCAGATATTATAATAGAAAATATTGAAAACGAACTATGGAAAATTATAGAAAATTCAAGTAATCCTATTTCAGATTTACCAATTGAAGCTATTAAAATTGGATTACTAATCATAATGGTTGACGCTTTTATGCGTTGTAATATTTTAGAAGAACCGCCAAAATTATGATAGTAAATAAAAACATAAACCCCGAAAGAGATTTATATTACTTGGGAGGAAAAGTAATTGAAGTTCTTAATTCGTTTACTAAAAATGAAATCGACTATTTTGATTTGTTCATTTCGGTAAATAAATCAAACAAAATATCATTGAATTTATATTCGTTAGTTTTAGATTGGCTATTTATTTTAGGAGTAATTAAAAAAGGTAATAAAGGATTGATAATAAAATGTTTTTAAAACAAGTCATCATACAGAATAAAAATTCTATAATTAGAGATATTCACTTTCATAAAGGAATAAATTTAATTGTAGATGAAACACCTGTGGGGAGTTCTCAACAAGCTACAGGGAATAATGTCGGTAAGACGACCGTTTTGAGATTAGTTGATTATTGTTTCGGTGCCGATGGAAAAAACATTTATCAAGACACTGAATTTAACAAGCAACCAAATACTACAATTGAAAACTTTTTAAAGGATAACGAAATTATTATTACTGTAGTTTTGGTTGATAATTTAGATGAACCAAAAGAAGAAGTTATCATTAGAAAAAATTTCCTTTCTCGTACTAAAAAACTACAAGAGATAAACGGAGAGAATATAACTAATGATAAGGAATTTGACAAAGCATTGAAAAAAGAAATCTTCAATTCCGATGTTGACAAACCAACATTTCGTCAAATTATATCTAAAAACATTCGGGATGAAAAAAACAAAATGACAAACATTGTCAAAGTTTTAAATTCATTTGCAAGTTCCGAAGTTTATGAAGCGCTTTACTTATTTTGGTTAGGAATAAGCACTGATAGTCATAGCGAAAAAGAAAGATTATCATTGGATAAAAAGAAAGAAGAAAGCTTTCAAAAAAGATTAAAGAAAGAGGGTGAACTATCTTTGATAGAACAGCAATTAATTCTCTTGAATGATAAAATTGACGAATTAAATAAAAGAAAAAATAAATTTAATCTCAATGAAAACTACGCTGCTGATGTTGACAAATTAAATGATATAAAAGCAAAATTAAATAGAAGTGCCACTGAATTAAGTAGATTGGAAATCCGAAAAGATTTAATTAATGAAAGTAAAGAAGATTTAGAGCAAGAGTACACTCAAATTGATACTAGTCAAATCAAATCTCTTTATGAAAAAGCAAAATCTCTAATCTCAAATATTCAAGTTTCCTTTGAAGATACTGTGAAGTTTCATAATGATTTAATTTCTGAAAAATTAGAATACATTACGAAGGAACTTCCTGAAATAGAGCAACAAATACGAAAAATAAAATCTGGAATAATTGTTCTTCGTAATGAAGAAGATGCATTAACAGAAACTTTAAACAAATCTGCTTTAGTAGAAGATTTTGAACAAACTATTTTAGATTTGAATAAGCAATTTGAGCGAAAAGGAAACTTAGAAGAACAAAAAAGGCTTTGGCTTTATTCGCAAGAAAAATTGGCTGATATTGATGATAATCTGAATAAAATAAATCAAGGAATTTCATCAAAAGATAGCCAAATCCAAAATAGAATAACTGAATTTAATAAGTATTTTTCTGTAATGTCGAACAGACTTTATGGCGAAACTTACTTGCTCAGTTCTCAAAAAAACGAAAAAGGATACGAACTAATCGTAACAAACCTTGAAGGAAATCCAAGTACAGGAAAGAAAAAAGGACAAATAGCTGCCTTCGATTTTGCTTACATTCAATTTGCAGACAAACTTGATATTGAGTGCTTACATTTTATTATGCACGATCAATTAGAAACCATTCACGACAACCAATTAAATACAATTGTTGAAGTTGCTAATAGTATCAATGGACAATATATTGTGCCAATTCTTAGGGACAAAATACCTTCAAACATTGATATTAGTGAATTTGAAATTCTATCATTATCTCAAGTTGACAAACTTTTCAGAATATAAACGTTATATAGCAGCTGATATAAAAAGGCGAATAATTCTAAATATCAAATTCAGCTTTCTAAAAAGTTGAATTTTTTATTCAGATTTGTGTCATTAAATCAAGATGCAAAATATTAAAATATCTTACTGTAAATTATATTTACAGTCACCTCACTCTAAAATTCTGCAATTCCTCCGGTGTATCACAGCAAACCTGCTCCATTACCTGTCTGAACTGCATTTTCAGCATTTCAATAATATGATCGCCGCCTTTATCACCGAGAGCTCCGACCGCATACATAAACGTTCGTCCCATAAAGGTAAATTCTGCGCCGCAACTTAAAGCTCGGGCAACATCCGGACCGGTTCTTACGCCACTGTCCATCATGATTTTTATCTGACCTTTGTATTTTTCGCTGATTTCTTTTACAACCGCAATCGTAGATTCTCCCGCATCCAACTGTCTTCCGCCATGATTGGAAATAATCATTCCATCGAAACCTAAACGAACTGCTTCTGCAGCATCTTCATCCGAAGCAACACCTTTGATGACCAATTTCCCTTTCCATTTATCACGGATGGCTTTGATTCTGTCTGAATTTAATCTTCCGGAAAAAGTAGAGTTCATAAACTGTCCCAACTGTTTCACATTCATGTTTTTTTCCATATACTTTTCCATCGTTTTAAAACTTGGAACACCGTGTTTCAAAATTTCAAGACACCATTCTGGTCTTGCCAACGCTTGGGAAACATTTCTAAAATTCAATTGCGGGGGCATTGCCAAACCGTTTCGGATTTCCTTTGCTCTGTATCCGAAAGTCGGAACATCTGCCAAAACAACCAAAACATCATAGCCTGAAGCTTCGCAACGGTTCAGAATATCGTCACGCAGCCATTCTTCTCTTGGATGATACAATTGATACCATGCTTTTCCTTCCGTTAGTTCAGCAATTCTTTCGATACTGCTTGTCGTTACCGTACTTAAAATAAATGGAATATTATGTTTAAAAGCTGCTTTAGCTAAAATTTCGGGAGCATTTGGCCACATTAACCCCTGCAAACCAACAGGAGAAATTCCAAATGGTGCAGAATATTTCACTCCGAATAATTCCGTTTCCATGTTTGCTTCTGCATAATTATTATTCAGATAACGCGGACGAAGCAAAACTTCACGAAGTTCACTCGTGTTTCGGTCACGGTTGATATTTTCGTTGCAGCCACCGTCAAGATATTCGAAAGCGAAACGGGGCATTTTCTTTTTTGCTTTTTCGATTAAAAGTTCAAGCGAAGCATAATTGGTATCAAATGGAAAAGACATAATTGGTTGATTGTTGTTGGTCGTTAGTTATTTGTGTTTTGTGTCTAGTTTTAAACTTTCGGAATAACTACTTCTAATGTTTTAATCATTAATTTTTATTGCAATAGGCTTAAAGCTATCTGTCAAAAGCTTATCTCTATCAGCTAAGTAACTCCAGATTAAGAATTAAAGGCTGAAGCACTTTCATCTGATAATGTTGCTGTAAAAAAGTTTCGTCTATTTTTTTGTTGGAAATCACCATAGATGCACCCAAAGCCGATCCCAACGGAGAATGGGTAGACATCACATTGTAATGCTGGAAATGATGAGACATCAATTTCATAAACACATCATTATCTGTAAAACCTCCGTCGATATAAATATTTTTTATTTCTGAATTTCCGATGGCATTGGTAATCGTATGAATCTGTAAATCCATCAACTCGATCATCAGCTGATGATAGGCTTCTTCAAAGGTTGCAAATGAATTTAAATCTGTTGCAGTAATCATTTTTCGCTTTAAAATAATTCCTTCAAAACGGAAATAGATGTTTTTATTTTTCATTAGATGCAGATACAAATCCTGATCAAACTGAACTTCTCTGTGGAAACCATATTCTTTTCCATAATAAGCACATAATTTTTCAACCTGAATTTTGTACTCATTCCCCATGAAAAAACGGGATGCTTTCACACGTTTGCCGTCAATTCTCATGTAGTTCAGACAATTGTTTTCGATGTCTTCATCCGTTAAACTTTCATCGTTGAATGGATTTA
This sequence comes from Chryseobacterium piscicola, assembly GCF_900156685.1. Lineage (GTDB taxonomy): Bacteria > Bacteroidota > Bacteroidia > Flavobacteriales > Weeksellaceae > Chryseobacterium > Chryseobacterium piscicola. Next base: position 842,194 of record NZ_FTOJ01000001.1, on the reverse strand, counting down.
AAGAAATACTCCAAGTTCCTGTTGAAAGCAATAGAAACGGTTCTTTTTTACTTAAAATATAAGGCAATAACGCTGAAGAGCTGTCGTGGATTCCAACGCCAATTTTAATTTTTTTGTTTCTGTAAGAAGTGTTGATGCTCGCAGAAGTCGGAACAATGGGTCCCAATAAAGCATCGATTCCTTCATCGTAAACCCAGTCGTGATAATCTGCTTTATCGTAGTCCCACAAATTGGTATGACAGCCGATTGAGGTGAATTCCGAAACACAAATTCCGGTAAACAGGTATGATAAATACTGAGGTAAATGAAGGCTGTAACGGATTTTTTTGAAAACTTCCGGATGTTTATATTTTAACCAGAATAATTGCAGTCCGGAGTTCAGCATTCCAGTTTGAGGAGATGCCGTTTCACGGGCAATTTTCAGTTTGCTGCCATGTTTTTCATAGAACAGATCAAGAATATCCTGATCCATAGGTTTGGTGTAATTGTACAAAGGCGTGAGAACATTTCCTTTTTGATCAAGGTGTACAAAACTTGCTCCGTAAGTAGAGAAATTGATGGCTTTTACTTCAAAATTTTCATCATCGAGAATAGCATTGAAGTTATCTTTGATCCAACTTTGTAAGGCAGCCAAATCTTCGGTAGGATAGCCATCTTCATCAGTGGTAAGAGGAAGTTCGGTATATTCTCGCACAATTTCTTTGTAATTTTTATCAAATAAAAAAAACTTTTTGTTCGTTTTTCCGATATCGAATACGATGGTTACCTTTTTTTTGGCCATTCCTTAGATGAATTTAATGATTGATTATAAATGGTTATTAGTTTTAATGATTGTCCGTAATTTATCATCATTGAAAATACTTTGTATTTCTTTGTTAAGTTAACGCCTTTGTATAACGTAAAAACGATCAAAATTTATAATTCTTTGTTTAACTTTACGTTAAATCAAGAATTATTACAAATTACGGATATACATATTAGTTTTTTTTCAAAATTGGATTTAGTAAATTATGTTTTTTTTAACGCAAAGTGCACTAAGATTTTTTTAAACAAAATGCTGATTATTTTTAAGTTCGCAAAGGCGTTTCACTTAGCTAAGTCCTCAAAGATTTAATCTTTTTGTGTTATCTTTAATTATTAAAAGATTCAAAACCATCAAGGAGTGTTTAGTTATTAAAAAATAATTAAGAAAAAAATCCACTGATTTCTTAAATAACGATGCCTAGACTTAATCAACTAAACACTCTTTGTCTTAACGGTACTATATAAGGATATATAATTAAACTTTCGATTGCACTTGAAAGTAATTATCAAATTAAAACGGATTTTATAATCCGGTTGCTTTTGCCCAGCCTCTTTCGGAAATTAAGGTTTCTCTTACCTTCAAACTTCTGTAAGCAGCAATCGGGTCTAAAGCTGCGCCAGTCTGCAGTCTTGCCGCTTTCAACAATGGGCGAACGTCTGTTCTGTAGGCGTTCTGCAAAATATCCTGAGCTGCCACAACATCATTGTTTAACTGAGCTGTTTTTAAAGCTTTTTGATCGACCAACAGTGCCTGTGCATAAGCAATTAAGATTGCTTCCAAAGATTGTAATAAGTCTTCCAAAGGATCTTTAATATTATGACTTGCATCAATCATCCAAGCCGGATAAGGATTGTTGGTGTTGTTTTCCACCCCGTACACCAATTCATTGAAAATCAAAAACAAAGCGTAAGGCTTGATGGATCCCACCGTTAAATCGTCGTCTCCATATTTGCTGTCGTTGAAATGGAAACCACCTAACTTTCCTTTATACATCAATGTTGCAACAATCTGCTCAATATTGGTATTCGGTAAATGATGTCCAAGATCAACTAAAGTGAAAGCTCTTTCGCCACAAGCATTTGCCAGCATGAATGAAGTTCCCCAATCCTGAATGGTTGTTGAATAGAAATTGGGTTCGTAAGGTTTATATTCGATGAATAATTTCCAATCTTCCGGCATTCCTGCGTAGATTTCTTTTAAGCTTTTTTCTGTGTTTGATAAAGCCGTCTGGAAATTTAGCTGTCCGGGGAAACTTGCTCCGTCTGCCAGCCAAACCGTTAAGCTTTTTGAGCCTAATTCTTTTCCTATTCTAATCACTTCTTTGTTGTGTTCAACAGCGTAAACACGAGAGTCTTCATTCACAGAGTTTAAAGAACCGAATTTATACGAATGTTTTGCATTCGGCTGATCTTGAAACGTGTTGGAGTTCATCGCATCGAAGATCAATCCGTGAGAAGCTGCACTTTCCTTCAATGCACTTACATCACTTGGAATATCCCATGGAATGTGTAGCGAAACGGCTCCTGCAGACTGAGTCAGCGCGTGAAGCAAACCAACATCATCTAATTTCTGTTCCAAAACTGCAGGTTCGCCACCGTAAGAAAATCTTCCGAAACGAGTTCCACCTGCACCCAAAGCCCAGCTTGGAATGGCTACCTGGAAATCGGCAATTTTATTAACTATTTCAGCGACGTTTGATCCTGATTTCGTTAGTTTATTTTGTAGAAAATCAAAGTCTGAATTAAAGTTTTCAACTTCGTTTATATTGTGTTGTTCAATGATGTCTTTTCCTATAATCATAGTTTATTGTTTTACCACAAAAGTCACAAAGAATTTTGTTTGATTTTTTTTATTAAGCTTGTCAAAGTTTTGAACCTTGTCAAAGTTATTGCTAATTTCTGACAATTCTTTCAATTACTTCAAAGTGCCTATTTTAAAGGATTTACTGTTTTTCGTATAAGAAAACCAACGTATCCGAACGCATACAAATTAAGAGTTTGTTGAACTGCTTGTTGTACTTTTGTATCAGGTTGCTTCCCTTTGTAAACCCCTGTTTTAAAAGGGATTCTTTGCTTTGCACTGTTTTGCAAAGTTAATAAAACCAAAATATAAAATTATGGCATCAGTAAAATTAATATTGAGAACAACACAGGAATCGCAAACTGGGCATTGTCCACTTTACATCAGAGTTATCAAAGACAGAAAAGCAAAATTTCTAACAACAGGTCAGAAATTAAAACCTTCGGAATGGGACGAAGCAAAGCAGAAAGTAAAGAAAAACCACTCCAATAGCGCAAGATTAAACGCTTATCTTTCGCAACTTATTGCTGATGCAGAAGGTCAGGTTGCCGATGTTTCGAGAAAAAACGAATCCGTTTCTGCCAAGAAATTGAAAGAAGCAATCAAAGGAAAAGAATCTACTTTGTTTTTTGATTATGCTTTTAAAAGATTAGAAAAAATTAATGGATCCATTTCTATTCTGACTCATCGTAAATATCGTACTCATCTTGAAAAATTCAAAAAATATGTGGGAGAAAAAGAATTCTATTTTGAGGATTTAACAACCGTTTTACTGAACGATTACATCACTTATTGCTATTCGATTTTAAAAAACAAAAACAATACAGTTCAGACCAACGTCAGAAGTATTATGAAATTCTACAATGATGCGATTGCAGAAGATGTTGTTTCTATAAACCTTTATCCTTTCAACAAAATAAAAACTAAAAAAGATTCTGCGAAAATTAAATTTCTTCAGAAGGATGAGATAGAATCATTAAAGAATGTGGAATTGCAGGACGGAACTTTAAAAGCAAAGTTCCGTGATATGTTTGTTTTCTGTATTTATGCAGGCGGACTTAGAATGAGCGACGTGATTTCTTTACAATGGAAACATATTAATTTTGAAGAATCAAAATTATCAAAAATCATTAGAAAAACAGGACATCTACACAGTTTTAAACTTGTTCTACCTGCATTAGAAATTCTAAAAAAATATAAAACCGAAAATAATACCGATGAAAACTTCATTTTCTCTTTGGTGAAAAATGAAACGGAATTTTTGAAAAATGAACATTATGCGATTTCAGAAATTGGTAGAATTGCAGTAACTATTAGCAAAAATCTTGAATTTATCGCACAAAAAACTGAACTGAATAAAAATCTGACTTTCCATATGAGCAGACACACTTTTGCCACTAATGCCCTCAACAACGGAATGCGTATCGAACACGTTTCAAAGATTATGGATCACTCCAGCATTCGGGTGACGGAGATTTATGCGAAAGTCATTAATACAGAGCTAGATGTATCAATGGATAAATTTGTTTATTGATAAATTTTTCAAAAAGTATAAATGTTTTTCTTCTAAAAGCATTTATACTTTTATAAATCTATATAGTACTTTTTGAATTAAAAAATGCTATAAACCCAACTTTGGAGGTTTCAATAAAATATTATGATTCAAGATTACCCGCTTATGGAAACCGCTCCCTTTACAGAGCTTACTTCTGTAATAGTTACAGAAGCTTTCAATTCGTTATTTGATGTAGAAAAAATCACCGAAGAAAATTTGTCATTCTATTGCCAAAGCCTCATTCATAAGGTTTTTCAATTAAAACACTCACAAATTTCAGATTTTATAAATCATCACTGTGATATTACCAAAACGCCAATACTTTGGCTTAATAGTTTTGAAGAACTCATATTAGTGAATACAAATCTCTTTTGTAAAAACAAGAACGAAAGCAGGTTTATTAAATTTCAAGCCTGTATAGAAGTGAAAAGGTATGAACTCAACACCCAAGAATCCATCATAAGTCCTACGAGACCTTGTAAAAAAGATATCAATGCCGTCAGTGAAGAACGGCATTTTAGTTTTAAAGAAGTAAAAGAAATACTAAACGATATAAAGATTTTTGAAGAGAAACTCGTTTACTTAACCCATCAGAAATACGATTATCAGCAATCTGTCATTGATTTCATCAACCGAAACCTTCCACAATTTGACGAACAATGCACCAAGGAAATCGAACGTCTCTTTGAAATTAAAAAATTAGAAGAACAACTAGTAAAAAACACTTCCATTCGATTTCCTAATCATACTTCGGGAAATAAAATTAAGGTTAACAGCAATCTTAATCAGTTTGTGGATGTTTTTTTTCAACTCAACAGAGAATTGTTTATCGAAGGAAAACCATTTTTAGATGGAAATACGAATGATTTTGTGGCGTTAATCTGTACTAATTTTGTAGATAAGGATGGGAACGAAATCAGCTCTGCAACCGTTGAAACGATTTTACGACCATCAAAATACGATAAAAGACCAAAATCCAATAAACGTGTGGATATAAACAAACTCATATAAAAACTAGTCCCGCCGTGACCATTTCGGGACTTCGGGACTTTTTTCTTTTGCTCAATTTTGCTTCATAAAATTTAAATATTTAAAAACAATGGAAGCAATTATCTTCTCAAAAGAGCAATTCGAAACCTTAATATCGAAAATTGATCAAATTCACCACAAAATCAGCAATAAAAACCTTCCAAAACAGGAAGTATTTTTGGATAATGAAGAGTTTATCAAAATGCTGAAAATATCTCGCAGAACCGCGCAAACTTGGCGTGATGAAGGCAAAATATCTTTTTCCCAAGTCGGAAACAAAATCTATTACAAACTTTCCGATGTGGAAAAAACGATGGACGAATATTACAATAAATCTTTTTCTAAAAGATAGTCATTGTAGTGTTTTCAAACTTTTTAATCAAAACATAAATCATCGTTTTTATGAAAAATATAGACCCAAAAACACCTATTTGGAAGTTGACCGTTGAAGAATTTTTGGAAATTTCTAAAAAATTCAACACGGAAAGTAAATACGAATACGGCTTGAAAGGTTTGGCAAAAATTCTGGGTTGCTCGATTTCAAAAGCATCAGAAATCAAATCTTCGGGAATTTTAGATGCTGCAATAATTCAGAAAGGAAATATTATCATCATCGACAAGAAAAAGGCGATGGAACTTTTTGCACGGCAATAAAGATGTATTATCAGGAACTTATCCAAAAATTATGGGATTTTAACAAAAAAACAAAGCTCGGTTCTACGGCAATCGCAATGTACTTGTATCTTCTGAAATTGGGAAATGATGCTGAAAGTTATACTATTTCCGTTTCCGATGTTACTATTAGTAATGTTTTGAGCATCACGAAAAAAACCGTAAAACCAACAAAGGAAAAGTTGCGAAAATCTGGATTGATTCAGTATGAAAATAAAATAGGATTTCCTTGTTCATATAGATTATCGTTGAATTATCCCTTGGAAATACCAGAATCAAAAAAAATTCAAAATCCATCACAGATTTCAAATTCAAAAGAAAATGAAATCCAAGTTCAGATTACTGAAAATTTAGAATTATTTGATTTACAATCTAAAATTTTTCCCAAAATTCCAGAACAGAACGATCAAATATTAGATAGCCATTTTCTAAATCGTTTGATTAAAACCTCTGAAATTCCCGCATTAGAAGAATTCATGACTTATGCAAAAACATTGGATAATTACGAAACAATCTTGGATTCTAGCATTAAAGAAAAATACGATTCGTGGACAAAAAATAATTGGGAAAACAATTCGGGAAGACCAATTACCAACTGGAAATCTTCATTGAAAAGTGCTTTGCCATACATGAAAAATGATACCAATAATCAAATTTCATCTTTGGATTTAATTCCCAATATCAAACGTCCTATTTCAAAATAAATTAAAATATTTTCAAGTCAATTATGGCAATTCCGGAAAAGGATTTAAGGTTAATCCGCAAGAAATTTGAAGACAAAAACGAGAAAATTCCCGACAGAATTCGGCTGGGAAATCAATTTGTGGATGATTTTATTTTTGAAGATCATGAAGCGGCCGATATTCCTATCAACGCTCTCCGGGTGATTTTCAATATCATTTCGATTATCGGTAGTGAACAATTTCGTCCGGAGGACCGTCCAAAACAGCTCAGTTTATTTGACGACGAATTTGAAACCGAAAACAATATTTTCGCCGCCATAAAAATCCGAAATAGTAAAATTTCGCCAAGCGGTTCAACAAAACAGGTGATTGATGCGTATGAATTTCTTGCCCGATTCAAAATGGGTTGGTACAAATCCGTTAATTCAAAAGGAAAAGAAATCAAAACGTTCGGTGGATTAATTTCCACACCAAGTTACGACCAAAGAGGATTTACTACATTTTTAATCAGTAGTTATTGGCTGAAAAAACTATTGATAATACCCGAATACAACTACGTTTTGTATAATTTGGTTTACAATATCAGAAACAATAAACATATTATTTTTGCAATTTGGCTTTCAAAACTACCAGAAAATGGAACGGTTTTAAAACTTTCAACTTTGAATAAAAAATTTGGGTTGAATTACAAAACTGCCAAGGATTTTTGTTTTAAATTTCTAAAACCTGCGAGAATCAGTTTGAACAAATTCAATACATTTTCCTTTAATTACAATTATAAAAAAGATTCGGTTTTCATCATTCCTTACCAGACCAAAACTATTTTGGAGGGTAATTTATCTTTTAACACAACGGAACATCTTGACCAGAGGGAAAAAATAACTCGAAGATTAAATTATTTCAAAAAACGATATGGTTTAATAGAAACGGGAATGTCTTCATTTTTTCATCAATACCGAAATATTCATCAAACCAGAGAGCTGATTGAAAAAGCGTTTCGGAAGTTTATCCGAAATTATAGATTGAAGAAAATAAAATCTACCGAATTTCAAGGAAAAGCATTTTTAAACGAAATTCAACAGTTCATCATTTTGATTTATCGAGAGACGAAAATGGGGAAACTAATGCCTAATGCTTATCCGAATATCCTCTGAATTCGGAATTGCACTCACCCTAATTTCGGATTTGCACTCACCAAAGTCAAAGAAACGTTAAAAATCCAATTTTCAAAGTCAAGTTTTCGGAATTGCACTCACCAAAAAATACAAAATCATTCAAAATTGCTGATAAATCTCAAAAATTGTGGATAACCCTGAAAATCAATAATAAAATGAATAAAAACAAAAACTTCAATTCGGAATTACGCTCACCAAAAAATGGGTTTATTTTCGGAATTGCACTCACCTCACTTTCGGAATTGCACTCACCCACAATTCGGAATTGCACTCACCGAAAAATGAACCTAAAGCCTTTGCACGAAAAGGATTTGACAGTTTACTAAAAGTATATTTAAAAGTAATTAAAAAGTCTTTTTTTTATTGAAAAGGGAAATGGGGTTAAAAAATTTGCTTTAAAAAAGAAAAAAAAATGAATTGTGAAGAAATAAAAAATAAAGTTTCAATCAGAATTGTTTTAGAGTCGTTCAATCTGTTTCCCGTCAAAGAAAACCGAAAAACAGGTTTTTATTTTGCGCTGGACAGAGAGGAGAAAATTCCAAGTTTGTCGGTTGATTTTGTGAAAAATAATGCATTTGATTTTGGTACGGGCAAAAATTATGATGTGATTTCCATCGCTCAAGAGATGAAGAAATGTTCTGTTTCGGAAGCGTTGAAATATCTTTCCAGCTTGGATTTTTCGAATGAAAATCAAATTCAAAATAAAGAAATCATGCCTGAAAACAATTACAAAATTCTGAAAATATGCGAAATCAATCATCATGCTTTAATTCAGTATTTAAAATTGCGAAAAGTACATGAACAAAAGCATCTGGTGAAGGAAATCCAATATGAACTTAATGGGAAAAAATATTTCGGTATTGGGTTTCAGAATAATTTCGGCGGTTTTGAAATTCGTAATTCGTATTCAAAAATTTGCTTAGGAAAAAAGGATATTACGCTAATTCAAAGCGAAAGTAAAATAGCAAATGAAATGGCTGTTTTCGAAGGGTTTTTTGATTATCTCACTTATCGGAATTTAGAAAAATCGGATAATTCAACTTGCGATTTTCTGATTTTAAACTCCACGGCAATGCTCTTCAAAGCTGATGAAACGCTGAAGAAATATGACAAAATTTTGCTTTTTTTAGACAATGATAAAAATGGATTCGCTGTAAAAGAAAAGATTTTGAAAAAATACAAGAACGTAGAGGATTGTTCTTTGATTTATAGGGAATTTAAGGATTTGAATGAGTGGTTTTGCAGTGATGATAGAATTTCTGAAAAGTAAATTAACTTTATTTAGTATAAAATTGAACCTTCATTTTGACGAACCATTTCAACCATTCTATAATAGCTTCTTTCTAAACTATTCCAAAAATTTCCAAAACTTACTTTTGGAAAAACAAAATCTTCTTTAAAATTATTTAAAAGAGATTAAATAACTTTAAAATTAAAGGATTACGCAACAGTTATCAGTGGTTAATCAACCTTTGTTTTTGCATATTAAATTCGTCTTCGTTTAATATTCCTTGATTTTTTAATTCCACAAGTTTTTGAATTTCGTCTGCTAAAGAAATATTATTTGTAAAATTCATTGTATTCGTTTTTGGACTTTTTTTAATTTCCCTAACCAGCGAATTTATTGAACCCATAATTTCTTTTGCCTCTGTCATTCCCGAACACGAAAATGAAGAAGTCGTTCCTTCAGTTCGTCTAATTGCTAAATTTCCAAATCCAAATATACTTCCAAACATTGATTTGCTATAAAATGCTTCGTAAATATCTTCCTTTGGAATTTCAAAGTAAGTTTTTCGCCATGGCATAAATCCTGATTTAATTACTAAATCTTCATTTGTCAATGTCCAAGAAGTTGATTTATTTGATAAAATTTTTATAATTCCAAAAGTTGCGAGTACAATACCGAATAAATAACTTTTAAAAATTAGAAATAATAATCCTAAAATTAATGCAAAAAGTGGGACAATATAAGTTGCCCAATGTTTTTTTGAGGTTGCTAAAATTGTATCAACTGTCCTGTCGTGAGATTGTCGAATTTGCTCCATATTTTTTGTTTGTTTTGGCGTGTTTTTAATCACAGATAACGGTTGAGTGTTTCTGTAAGAGGAGATAAATATACCAAAATTTCAAAATAGTTTTTATTTTTATCAGTTTTTAAGTCTAACAAGAATGGTTTTATAATTTCAAGTAACAGTCATTCAGATTATTCCAATCTCATTAAATCGAAATACATAAACCTGTGTTTGTCATTTTCGTCTGAATTGAGGAGAAATGTAAAATCATTTTTCTGATACATTTCTGTTTGTTTCGGGTGATTGTATGCATCCAGAATTAGTAATCTGCAAGCAGGTTTGTGCTGTATAAAAGTCCAACCTTTGATAAAGTCAAGAAGTTGGTGCGAAAGTCCTTTTCCCTGATATTCTTTATCAATACCCAACCGCGTAATTTTTACAGCAGGATATTGGCGAATCCTCTTTTCGTTAGGTAATTTAATTTTGCGGTGGAGTTTATTCCAAATATTGTTTTCGTAGCCTAAGTCATTAAGGCAATCATTGGAAATAGAAAAGAAAGCTACAATTCTGTTGCCTTCTTTGAATAAATAAGTATTTGTAATTTTTTCGGATTGAAATTTTTTAGAATCCTCTTTGAAGAATTCGTTCATTTCCTCGTCGTCACAATCAAAATCGGATAAATCATCATCTTCATTCATAGAAGAAAAGGTAAAATCGGATAAATCCATAGTTTTTAGGCGTTTTTAGCCATAACTTTACCTACCAATGCAAATATTTTATTCTTTTTTACATCGGATACTTTATTTACCCTGCTTTTAGAGATTACAGCATTGAATCGCTTAGATTCTTTACCCTTTACAGCCGGAGTAATATTTAAGGTTGTTGCCATAATTGATTCTTCTATTAAACTAATTGTACGCAAAGATACAAATTCTATGCGAATATGTAATAATAGTGTTTCTTGAAAATTATGCTTAAAATTTAAAGATCTAAACTATAAAACCCTATTTCTTACTGACTTTCCTTTATTCTCCCTCGATAAACAACGTTATTTCATTAATTCCAATTGTGGTTTGGCTTTTACATTTGCAAATGTAGTACAGCATTTTTCACTCAAAAAAATCTTTTTGGGTTTCTAAAAAAATTCTCTCCACTTCGCTCCAACAATTTTTCCAGACACTCCTAAACTCTTCGAGCAAAAAAATTTCAAGCCCGATTCGGGATTTCTGTTTTTTCTAAACGGAACCGAACTGGGTTTTGTGTGAAAAATGTTGTCCAATGGTCATAGGCAAAGAAAAAGCCGGAACCTCAGTTGTACGAATCAATTCAAAATGCAGACGTTCTTTGACATCAACGGAAAAAATCAAAAGAAACAACAAAAAATTATGCTTTTACAATTTGGTAAAAGTTAAAAAAAAACCGAGTGTCCTCGAAACCAAATCAATTTAATCGAAAATTTTACCAGTAATAAAAAATCAATTATTAACAAAAAATCAATCATTAACATTTAAAACAAATTATTATGAACATCATCGGAAGAATTACGAAAAATGCAGAAATCAACACCTTAACTAATTCAAAACAGGTTGTTAATTTTTCAATCGCCATCAATGACAATTACAAATCCAAACAAGGCGAACGTGTAGAACAAACCACTTATTTCAATTGTTCGTATTGGATAAGTCCAAATGTGGCAAAAATATTAACTAAGGGAACTTTGGTGGAATTAACAGGCAGAGCAAGTTCTAATGCATGGATTGGGAAAGATGGAGAAATCCGTTCGGGACTGAATTTCCATACTTCTAATATCAAATTGCATAGTAGCGGAAAGAAATCAGAATCAAATGAAATTTCCTTTGAACAAAAGGACAAATCAACTGATAATACCAATTCAAAAACTCATAAAAATGAATTTGTACAAGATGAAATCGAAGATGATCTCCCATTTTAATCTTCATTGATTGAAGTGAAAAACTATCTAGAATCTAAATTTTTAATCTAAAATTTAACAACAATGCAAACCAATTTTTTCAGACAAATAGCAAAGATGAATCTTACAGGAGATTTACAAATTACCTTAACTCAAACCACAGAAAACAATTATGTTGCTTCCGTGTTGCTCAAAAATGAGCAATGCGGAGACGAAGCGAAAAATACCATTCCGCCTTTAAATTTAAGAGGAACAGCCGAAGAATTAGACAACGGTTTTTTTGAGAATATAGCCGAACCTTTACAAACTGCATCGGGTTTAATGGTGAATATGGAAAGTTTTATGAAACAACTTGAAGAAGCCAAAAAACAATCTGCAATGGAAAAGGAAAAATCCGACAAGGAGAAAAAAGACAAGGAATCGAAAGACAAAAAGTATAAAGAAGCTATGCAGAAAGCCGAAGAATTGGAAAAAGAAGAGAAATACAAAGAAGCGTGGTCTGCACTTCCAAAAGGTTCAGAATATCCCGATTATGCTGAAAGTATCCGCAAAAAGCAGGACGAATACGAAAGGCATTTTGCACCCAGTCTTTTTACAGGAAATCCAACCGAGAATTTAACTGAAACTCAAATCTAAAAAATCAAAATTATGTTATTAGCAACGCAATTAGAACGAGTTTTTATACTAAAAGATAAAGGACAGGACATCAAACTGACTGACCCCGAACCAAAATGGAGCGTGGAAGCCGTAATGAATTTTTACGCCAATATGTACCCGATACTGACCACGGCAAAAGTATCTGCACCGCAAATAAAAGACGATGCTGTCGAGTACAAATTTGAAAGCGTGATGGGAACGAAAGGATAAAATTAGTTGACAGTTGTTGGTTGATAGTTGATAGAAATGTTAACAAAAAAACCAACAACTGACAACCAACAACTAAAAAAAATGAATGCAACGAAAAATTATATCGGGAATTATCAACAAACCCGAACAGAAACGACAACAGCAATTGCATCGACAGTTGGGCGAGTTCGCACAATGGATGCAAAGACCAAAAGATGCAAACGAAGTGCAGAAAGACAAGCGGAAAGCCGTACCAATAGCAATGTTGCCAATGGTTTTCTAAAGTCGGTATTTCTGCCTAAACTGCAAATGGAACAATCTATACAGGCTTGTAAGAAAACAGCAAAAATGGAGAGGGATTTTTATCAATCCCTTTCTAAACTTGCCGAGCATTATGGCATTGAACCAATGATAGCACAGGTTTATGTTTATCCTTACAATATCGCTTTGGCAATATGGGATATAGAAACCAAGTTAAAACGAACTAATGCAAATTGGGATAGTTTACGTTTGGTACAGGACAGCAAGAAAACCTTTTTTGTAAGCGAGGAACGATACGACACAAGAACGACTTTGTATTATATTCCCATTGTTCCCCTTTTTAAAATGCTCCATAACCCGAAGCGAAAAAAGACCGCTCAACTATTGGTTTCAGTATGCAGTTATCTGTATCACATTGCCGATATTCCTTATTACAGGCAGGAAAACAGCTACCTATTTTGGATGTATGAAATGATAACCGATTGGGTGGAACAGGATGCTGAAACGGACGAAACCGAAAAATATAAAAGCGAGTTAAGGCAAGCCGAACAAATTGGCAACAAAATAGAACAGAAACTATTTAATCGTATGAATTTACAACTATTTGAACAGCGTTTAAACAATTTCAAAAGTCTTGATGAATTTGACCAGGAATGTTGGCAATTGGCTTGTAAAGTTTTTAACCTTTTTAAAGAATATCCAACAACAAGCATTTTTAGAAACGCACCCATTTCCGAACAAGACCCTTACAATGAAGATGATGAAAATGAAACCATTGGAATGGAAAAGTATATTTCATTTGTAGCAGACATCAAAGGTTGGTTGTATGAAAGTCTTTCGGATAGCATTAACAATGAATTTAACGAATATAGAGAAATGGCAGAACCTACCATTTGCAAACACTTTGACGAAAGCGAAATAATCCCAACCAACCTTGATTTTGAAAACCGCTTGTTTCCAATTTTAAACAACTTATGCGGATTATTAGATGAATATAAAACGACAACAAAATGAAAAACACAGCCGACATCACCGATAATTTTGGAACATTATATTTCCCAAAATCTGCTTTGGTTTTTTATGAAGCCAAAGGAACAAATACCGATAGCTATGTGGAGCATTTTGATATGGATAGAAATGGCAACCCAATAAATGCACACCCTTTGACGGTAAAAGAAGCTAATGTATTAGCAAAATCATTACAGACCGATGAAGAAAGGAATAAAGCCTTTTTAAAACCAAAAGGGATTTTACCGACTAATATCTTACACATCAATCCGAGCGAAAAAGGCACGGTACTTTGGTACACCAAAGCACAGCAAAAACAACTGTATTTTGTAAATGGTTTGGACATTCCGAACGGAAAAGCGCAAGTACCGTCAATGCTCTGGTTTGCCAATAAAAACAGCCTTTCGATTTTTGCTTTGAAAAGTGACAGAAGACCAACAGAAAAAACGATTTTGCATTACGCACCATTTTTTAATGTGTATGAAAACAGCAACGTATGTATGGGAACGGTCAATATTGATATTAAAAATTCGGTTTCGATAGAGGATTTTATACAGGCTTGGGAAAACTATTTTTTCAACAGTTATTTCAGCCATTTATTAGGTGAATACAATCCGATAATAGGAAATTGTGTAAACCTATGGAAAGAGCTAATTGGAACGGAAAAACCTTTCCCGAAAGAAGTTTTGAAACCAAATAATAAAACCCTTAAAAATCTATTGCGATGAAAACGAAGATACATTTTACAGACAGCGATTTAATCAATCCAACCAATCCCATTTTGGTCAATTTAATTGGCGCAGGTGGAACAGGTTCTAAGGTTTTGACTTCCTTAATGGAAATGAACCATAGTTTAATTGAGTTGGGACACGCAGGACTGCAAATCCGCCTTTGGGATGATGATGAAATTACCAATGCCAATTTAGGAAGACAGCGTTTCGCGGAATGTGAAATTGGATTGTACAAATCCTTAGCATTAATTAACCGAGCCAACCGATTTTCGGGGACAAATTGGAAAGCCGAAACGGTAAAATTTGAAAAAGACTGTTTGGATAAATTGCCCGAAAATGCAGGTGCAAGTATTTATATTTCTTGTGTGGACAGCGTAAAATCACGATTTGAAATTGCTGATATTTTAAAAATGCTAAACCACAGAAAAGCCTATTCCAATCGCCCACGGTATTGGTTAGATTTTGGGAATAGTAAACATACAGGGCAAGTTTTACTATCAACAATTGGAACTATCCAACAACCCAATTCTGAAAAATACGAAACGAAGGGAAGTTTACCATTTGTTACTGATGAATTTGGAGAACTTTTAAAACAATCGGAAGAGCAAGATGACACTCCAAGTTGTTCACTTGCAGAAGCATTGGAAAAACAGGATTTGTTTATTAATTCGTCTTTGGCACAGATGGGTTGTTCTCTACTTTGGAACTTATTTCGCTATGGAATGACCGAATACAGAGGGTTTTTTCTTAATTTAAAGAATTTTCAATCTCAACCCATAAAACTATAAAGGTCGCCCGATAAAAAATCGGGTGGCAAAAATGCAATTCCTCCCTTTGGTCGGAAACGCATTTTTGCGGAGAATATGGATGCAACCCCATTTCTAAAACATTTCCGGGCATTGGCTTTTGATGTTTTGGAAAAAAGGTTGCGGAGTTTTAGTTTTTCTTATTTACTTTGTAATTCTTTATAACATTGGCTACAAGCAGGTCTATTAAAACTTGTATTATTTTTTTCTCCACACGAAATGCAGAAATTTTCTCTGTAAAAAGGATCTTGGTACAATGACCACGTTTTATAGCAATCCAAACATAAGGGTTTTCCCAAATCCACTTTTATAGTAGTTCTGCATCTAATGCAATATCCGATATGAGGTGTGCTTTTGTCAGTTTTATTGTCGTTTTTAACATGATATTCTTCTCTTGATTTTCTTTGATCTTTTAACGCAACATTTACATACTTTTCATTTGTAAAATCAGACAAACATATTTTAGTCACTTTCCCAAATTTTATTAATTCATCTATTTTATTTAATTCTACTTCTGAACCCACGTAGTTTTTACCAAATAAAGGCTTTTTTTCATATTTTGGTCTTTTAACGTAAATAGTATAACCTTCTTGTTCTACCACATTAAAACAAGTATTGATAGCAGACTCAAAAAATGAATTTTGGTTTATAGACATTAATTTTCTTTGAGAATAGACTCCAAATTCGATATTATTTATAAATGAATAATCGATTAAATTCATAGAGGTAATTACGGATCTATTTTCATTGCCATAATATTTTGCGTGAAGTTTTGGAATATAGACTATGGTAATATTGGGAAATTGTGTGAAATATTCAAAATCTTCTTTTCTTAAACTTTTGTTTACATTATTTTCATTTTTTCCAAAACCTATAATGATATGAACATTTGCATTATTTAAATGTGTTTTGAAAACTTCATTTTTAAAATATGGATCTAATTGAATAAATGGTGATAGAATTAAGAGATATTTTTCAGAGTTATAAATTGTATCATATATTTTTTCATTTAATTCTTTTCCGGTTAAAAAATTCATGTGATGTTTGTTGTGTTTAAAGACAAATTTACTGAAAAATGTATAAGCAAAATAACGGATAAAGATAAAAGTTGAATTTAAATTAGAACCAAAAACAATTCATAATTAATGAGAATAGTAGAAAAAAATGCAATTCCGCACTTTCTTGAAAACACATTTTGTAAGAATAAAGCTACACCAAATTGAAAAACATGCCCGAAGCTTTTATCTTGTGTTATTGAAAGAGGTTAAGAATAATTTTTAGTGACATACCTACACTATAAATTTTTCTTTCCTTAAATTTGGAGGAAAACAAATCCGTTATAAATGATTTATGCAGTACCAACAAAAAAAGGATTAGGAATTGAAATATGGGGAACCCGAGACGATTTGGATTACTTATATGAAGTTATATCAAAATATTGGAATAATGAGTCTTTCTTCAATGTTAAAGGATATGAAGATAAAAATAAATTGATTAGCAGTTTTTCTTATGAAGTCCGGAAATCGACTTATGGAAGTAGATTAAAAAGAAACCATAGCCATTATTCCTTTGAAGAAATACCTTACTTAGGCTTTAAAATATCTTGGGTACATATTATATTCTCTATTGTTGCATTAAGGTATAATATGAAAATGGTTGAGAGTAATAAAGGTGAAATAGCAATATTCTTACATCTCGAATATTGGGTAGAACGAGCAATGGAAGGCTATGATCCCGTTGGAGCAAAAAAACTTTTACCATTTTTAGACAATGCTATAAATTCAGGAAACGAATATTTGTATTTATATATGAGGCACATTAATGCTACATTTTTTGAAATGAAAGGAGGGAAAGTTGCATTTAGAAAACTAGCTGACTTGATGAAAGTTGCTATGTTTTTATCAGATGAATTTAAATATTTTTTAAATTTTCTAAATTCTGAAGCAAAAAAGCATAATTGTAATATTGAAGATTTGGAATTGAGTGATGATGATAAAATATATGAAATAGAATGGTAGTTCTTTAATAGTAAATGCTTAAAATGACAAATGAATCTCTTCAGTCTGTACTTTCAAGATTAAATAATAATGACAAAAAATCTGGTTTAATTTATCTTAGACCTCTTAATGCTAATGTAGATTTTGCAAAAATATGGATTTATGAACCCAAACTGACTGATAGTATAACTAATTCTGATGGACCAGATAATTTTTATTTAGTAAAAAATAATGAAAACATTTTTGTTGCAATCGTATTTGATATGAAAAGAGATTTACATTGGTTTGTTCTTCCAGATTATAGAGGTATGGGCTATTTGACACAAGCACTAAAACATAGCATTCTTTCTCATTTATTTTTGAGTAGAGACGAACAAAGAATAACAATAAAAGAAAATGAAATTGGTAAAGATAATTTCAAAGCTTCCGAAAAAGTAGCACTTATTTTAGGTTTTACAACATACAAAGATGGAGAATATTTGCTGTCAAATGAAAAATATACTATTGAAGACAAAAGTTTAGGAGAAGACACTCAGTTTTCATATGATAGAATTGAAGAACTTAAAAAACACATCAATTATTTGGGAAGATCACTTTGGGCAATACAAACTGAAATAGAAATGAAAACTGGAAATACAGATTATTCAGAAGAACTTAAGGAATTAGTTGATCAAATTAGAAGTCATACTTGGAAATTAGAAGATTTTTATTGGAATAACAAATCATAAAAATATTTGAAATTTATGGTTGTCTAATTAAAAAATTGATTGACAAAAAAGCAATTCCTCCCTTTGGTCGGAAACGCATTTTTGCGGAGAATATGGATGCAACCCCATTTCTAAAGCATTTCTGGGCTTTGGCTTTTGATGTTTTAGAAAAGAGCTTACTATTCTTAATTGAAAACGAAATGGTTTTACAATTATATATAATTTTTTGAAAAATCTTGTTATATTGAGCTATTTAACATTTAATTTAAACTTGATACCCCAATAATTTCCTAATCTGATAGAAAAACCGTTCAATTAGTCTTAAATCTTGAGTGACAATCTCAGCATTGCCTTTGAGTTCTTTATCGAAAGGAAGTGTTTTATTGTAAGAAGTTTTTAAACCTTTCGGTAGAATGACATCTACATAATAGTTGCCGTCTTTATCAGGTGTTAAAGAGATGTTTTGAACTTTTCCTTCCACAATTCCAAATTCTTGATAGCGATAATTATCTAATTTAATTAAAACTTTTTGTCCAGAAATTATCTTTCCAGAATTAGTAGTTGGAACAAACATTCTACCGACAATTGCGGTTTTTTCATCTGGTAAAACTGATAGAATTACATCACCAGATTTTAAAAATTGGTTCTCTCCCCAAAATTGCTGAAAACTTACTTTTCCGTTTGTTGAAGAGGTAATTAAATAAGCAAGTTCCCATTGTTTTAACGATTTTCTTAATTGTTCGAAAGATTGAACTGCAGCAGAAGAATAATTGATTTTATCTTTTTCAGAATTAATCGAAGCCCCACTCTTAGTTTTATTGAGATTATGAATGCTTTCTTCGGATTGTGACAGTGAAATATTAATATTTCTTAAATTCTGTTCGGCTTGCAGATATTTTATTTTTTCATTTTCTAATTCCATTTTAGAAATTACACCTTGATCGAAAAGGGATTGAGAACGATCATAATTCTTTTTAGACAAATCAAATTTTGAAACTTCGAGTTGTCTTTGCTGTTGAAGAATTGCTATTCTGCTTTTATTTTCGGTTAAACCTTGGTTTGCAGCCAAATTTTCAGGGGCGTAAGGTTGTAGTTTTGAAAATAATCTTTCATCCTGAAGTGCCTTGGAAAAAACATTATAATCACTTTGTAATTCACCTAATTTGTATTTTGAAATTTCATTTACAGGAAAAGAAAAAATTTGATTTTGGTTTAAAGAATCAACAATATTTTTCAGTTTTAAAACATCTTTATAATTTGCGGAGGATTGCAAAACCATTAAAACTTCATTTTTATTAACGATTTCGCCATTTTTTATAAATATTTTTTCAATTTTAGAATTCGTTCTGGCTTCTAATTTTTCGGGTGGATTTTGTGAAGTTACAAGAATAGGAGCAGGAATAAATTCCGGATATTTAATGAAATAACTCATCATTAAAACCATTAATAAAATAATGAAAATCATCGAATTTCCCCACCGAATCATCCAATGAGGTGGAGTAGTAAGAATATCCTGAACATTTTCTGAACGGAGTTCTAAATTATCTAATAGGTCTTTTTTAATTTCCAAGTTCCAATTGATTTTTAACGAGCCTGTAATATTCTCCTTTTTTTGCCACTAATTCTGAGTGATTACCTTCTTCCACAACTTTTCCTCTATCCAACACTACGATTTTATCGGCATGTTTTACAGTTGATAATCGGTGTGCAATAACGATTGCTGTTTTTCCTTTGAAGAAATTCTCAAGATTTTCCATGATTACTTTTTCGTTATTGGCATCTAAAGCACTCGTTGCTTCATCGAAGAAAATATATTCCGGAGATTTATAGATGGCTCTTGCAATAAATAATCTTTGTCTTTGTCCGCCGCTTACCCCAACTCCTTCATTACCGATTTTTGTGTTGTAACTCAACGGCAAACCTTCTACAAAATCTTTAATGTTTGCAATTTCAACGGCTTTTCTTAATTTATTTTTATCAATATAATCTTCGCCAACGGCAATGTTTTGTGCAATGGTATCATTAAAAACATAACCCTCCTGCATCACCACTCCGCAATGATCCCGCCAAGTTCTTGGAGAAATATTTTTTAGGTTTGTATTTCCTAATTTTATTTCACCTTCGTTTGATTCGTAAAATTTCATTAATAATTTCAACAGTGTCGTTTTTCCACTTCCGCTTGCACCGACAATTGCTGTAGTTTTTTGATAAGGAATACTCAAATTTAGATTTTCAAAAACAAAAGCATCTGAACCGATGTATCGAAACGAGAGATTTCGTACTTCGATATCTTGTTGTGGAATTTCAGAAGTATATTGTTCATCTGCATTTTCTTCATCTTCTTTGTCGTGGATTTCTCCTAATCTTTCCAAAGATATTTTAGCATCCTGTGTTTGTTTTATAAAATCAATCAGCTGCATTAAAGGACTATTCAATTGTCCGATAATATACTGAACAGAAAGCATCATTCCCAAAGTGAGATTTCCTTCCAAAACCAATTTTGCGGAAAGAAAACTTACGAAAATATCTTTCATTTGGTTGATGAAATTTCCCCCAACAGATTGCCATTGTTCCAGTGACAAAGATTTAATTTGAATTTTGAATAATTTGACCTGCAGAAATTCCCAACCCCAACGTTTCTGTTTTTCGGCATTGTGCATTTTTATTTCCTGCATACCATTAATCAATTCAATGACTTTGCTTTGCTCTTGGGAAACTTGGGAGAATCTTTTATAATCGAGTTCTTTTCTCTTTTTCAGAAAAAAAGTAATCCAAACAACATATAAAACCGCACCAATTATGTAAACTAAAAATAATCTGTAATCATAAAAAAGCAATACAATACTGAAGATAATCAGATTTACTAATGAAAATAAAGTATTAAGAGAAGAATTGGTTAAGAGTTGTTCGATCCTATGATGATCGTTGATCCGCTGCATAATATCTCCTGTCATTCTGGTATCGAAGAAACTGATGGGAAGTTTCATCAATTTGATAAAGAAATCGGAAATGATGGAAATATTGATTCTTGTGGAAAGATGGAGCAAAATCCAACTTCGGATCACTTCGATGCCCATCCTTCCTAAAAAAAGCATTACCTGTGCGATTAAGACAAGATAAATAAAATTAAGATCCTGGTTTTGGATTCCGACATCTACAATACTTTGGGTAAGAAATGGAAGTATCAGCGACATTAAACTTCCTGCCAATAAACCAATTGCTAACTGAAAAACAAGGGATTTGTATTTGAAAAGATACCTTGAAAGAAAAGCAAAGCTCGCTTTGCTTTCTTGTTCATCAAATTCATTTTTAAAAAATTCAGGGGTAGTTTCTAGTAAAAGGGCAATTCCTTCTTCTGTGTTTTCATCTGCATTTTCTCCAATCCAAAATTTAATGAATTCTTCTTTTTCGTAAGTGATTAAACCATAACTTGGGTCAGAAATGTAAACCTTTCCTGATTTATAAATTTTGTAAACCACTACAAAATGCTGCTTATTCCAATGAACAACACAAGGCAATGGAACTTCCTCTTGTAAAGTATTGAAATCAACCTGTACACCAAGACTTCTGAATCCTAAATTTTCTGCTGCTTCGCTTAAGCCAAGCAATGAACTTCCTTCTCTTGTCGTCTCTGAAAGATTTCGGATTTGCTGTAATGGAATGGTTTTACCATAGAATTTGGAGATTATTCTAAGGCAAGTGGGGCCACAGTCTTTGGCATCCGGTTGTTTGTAGAAGGGAAAGTTTTTAATTTTCATTTAAGAAATCTTCATCTTCTAATAATTCATCAATAAAGTAGAAAATATCTTCTCGATCATATTTATCTGGGAATTGATAACCATTCAAAATAATGTTGGGTGTAAAGTTTAAGCCATTTTCTTTATTTTCTAATGACGAGCTGATAATTTCTTGCATATTCATTGAGTCATCGTTATTGTATTTTTTGAAAAATTGTTTTTCATCTCGATTTTCAAACCAAAAATGCAGCGTTTTTAAAAAGTCTTCTTTTCCTTTTTTTGAATAAATCGAGTACAACGTTTTTGTTAAATCTTGAGAATTTTCAGAGATATTTTTTGAATAATTAAATCTTATTTGTACTGAAATATCATTTGGATAATTGGTCAAAAGTTTTTGCAACATTTCATGTGCTTCTTTACAAAACCCACAATAAGGATTGGAAACAATAGAAATGTGTACTTTAGCATTTGGGTTGCCCAAGAAAAATCCGTCTTTATTATTTTTAAAAAGGATCTTGTTTTGCAAAATAAGTTCTCTCATGAAAATATGATAATTCCTTTTGAATTTAAGATTTTTCAGGTTAGACTTTTCTAATGAATCATTTTTCGTCAGTAGATCATTAATGTAGATTATTCCAATAAATACACTAGCAACAATGAATATACTCGCTAAAATTATAAATGAAGAAATAGGGACTGCAATGAAAAAACGGCTTAAAATAAGTTGAAAAATTAGAAGTAATATAATGATTAAACAAATTTTACAAATGGCCTTTTCTACAAAAATTTGCACATAGAGTGAATAAAAAATAACCACAACAGAAAACAAAGTGGCAATTTGCAGGAGTGTACTTGCATAAGGTAAAAGTAAACCTACTATGGAAAGCCCTACAAAATAGATCAAACTAAAATCTGAAAGTTTTAAACCAAAAATATTAATTTGGTCAGAATTCATCACTTTTATACATGATGAATTTACATTTTTAGAAGTATTACCGCAAATCCTGTTTAAAGCAACAGATTCATTGCCGAATTTTTGTGAAAAAATTTCAAAGGAAATATAAATACCAAAAACTGAAACGATATTGAATATGAAACTCGCCCAATCTTTTTGCAAAAAACTATAAGAGAGATACAAACTCAGTAGAATCAGAAAAAAGACAGTGTAATTTATTGTTTTTTTTGAGGGGAAAATAGAGATTTCTTTTTTCTCAAAAAGCATGACCATATTTTGAGAATTTACTAATAATTCTTTTTCTGAAATACTCTGCATTTCATCAGAATGGACAATATACCTATTTTTGTCTTTTTTAATCAAGGAGAATTTATTTTTGTGAATCGTGATAAATTCTTCTGGAAGTTCTTGCCAATATTCTTTTTTTAAATCGTAGGCATTATTTTTTATACCTAAGAAATTAAGTGCACTACTAAATGCTAGTGCAGAAGGGTAATCTGGATGCGTTTGAAACTGAAAATTAAATTCTTTTGAATCTATGTTTAAGTGTTGGGTTAACTTTTCGAAGTCCATTAAAGTTTTTTTACTAAATTATTTTATTAATGAAAACTTATCAATCAACAAATTCTTTACAGAAAAAGGAATTTCAATTAATCCATTTTGTTCCCAATAATTATTAATATAGTTTGTTTTCTCAGAATGATTAAAGCTATTTTTTAATTTTCCTAAATCATCCTTTGTTAAAAATTCTCTCTCTAAAACTTGCACATTTTGAATTAGTTCATATTTAAAGTTTACTTTTTTTTGTGTTATCAAACTTTTATAATACTTGGAAATATTTTTAAGATATTTAATCGAGGGAGTTTTTGAGGCAAATCTTTCAGAAATATTATAGTTTTCGATTTTAGATGACATGCCTAATAGCGATTGTTCTTTAAATCTTGAAGGGGTATAATATTCAACAAATACATTTGAATTTTCATCAGTTTCCTCGATATTTCCAATGATATTATTTTTTAATTTTATTTCATCAGTTTGAGTAAAAGTAAAATCATTCCAGCGATTCAACAGAATTTCCTCGTAGAAATTAAACGGTTGAATTTGTGATCCAACACTTAATGTTGTATTACCTAATTTTTTGTAAAACTCATTAATAAAGGGAATGTTTTTAAAAACTCTTGTTTCAATAATATTAAAATCAATTAGTTTATTTTTGGATAAGGAAATATAATATTCTATAATTCCGTCAGAGAACGATTGTGGTTCATTATCTATAATTTGATAGGAGGTAAAATATGATCGAAGCACTAAATAATCAGCATTTTTTGCTGTAAGAATTACTTCTTCAATATCTTGAATAGGATCTAATAATAATATTGATTCATTTTTAAAATTTTTCCATGTTATTTTTTTTATTTCAAAATTTGGATGGATAAATTCGATACTATCAGAATCTGATATTTTAAACTCATTTTCTACAAGCGGATTTGACACTTTACCTTCTTTATCTGAAACCAAAAGAATCTGACCAGTTTTTGATATAATGGTAACATTTGAAATTGCTTGTTTTGTACCACTATTGATTATAACTTGAGAAGTAACAGTACAAAAAATAAGAGAACAAATAATAATAAAGTATTTTTTCATTTTTTATTTTTTTATTTTCAAAACAATATGCCCATTATGGGCATATTGTAAAAGTTAAATCGGTCTATTGTCCCATTGGTTGAACAGACTTTGGACAAGGTCCCCAACTGACATGAGTATTTCCTGGAATACCATCAAGTACTCCAGTAATGCAGATACCAATTTTCAAATCTGATTCTTCATCACCGCCATTAATTTGTTTCATTTTTGAATTAGAAAGAGAAATCATTTTACCCTTAAGGTTTTCCATTTTTTTCATTGTAATAAAATTTAAAGTTTTAAAAAATTGTTTGTCATATATTACCTGACATGGGGTATTGCTGATCAGCTTTATATTCAATTTTTTGCACTGTACACATACAAAAAATAAACATTCTTAATTTTAATAGTATTGATTATTTGAATTTTAAAGAAAAGCCATGTAATACAGATTTCAAATATAATTTTATTTAATCAGTGTATTTAACTGCCTTATCTAATTCAATTGGGTTATAGTTCTTCTTCAAATTAATACGATATTCTCTTGTAATATCTCTCAAGCCCTGCTTTGTATTTACTATTTTCCCAAAATAATCTAATTCCCATTTATTATTATCTTCCATATTCTGATATTCTGCAAAGGGATTATTATATTCATCTACAAGTAATTTTTTATAAATGTTAGTATTAATCTTTAGTGGCTTATTACCAAAATGAGTTTCAAGTATATTATTTGTGTCATATTCCGTTAACCTTTTTTCAAAAAAAACCAAATTATACAAATAATTCTTCTTAGTATCTAATACTTCCATTACCAATCCTGGTAATCCTCTAAATTTATATGGCCCTTCGGATATAGGAATTTCTGAACAAAACCACGCAATCCATTTTCTACCTCCCCAAGCAGTTTCCGCCATTTGCAATTTATAGGAATTTGCAATTTTTGTAGAATCTTTTATTTCCCATTTTATATCATCAATTGTTGAAAACATAAAATATTTATCTTGAATAAATACGAAATTATTATTTTCATTTGATGCTTTTTTTCTAGTTAATAATTGTTGCAAAGAATTTGCATAAGACAACTGCATTCCTTTTCTGTACAAGGAATCATACTTTAAAAGTTTATTATAATAGAATTTTGTAGTAGTTTTATTAATATCTAAAATCATAAAAACACTTTCATAATCCGAACTTAATGAATCTTTTTTATAATCAAATTTATAAGTTACTTTATAATTTTGGGCACAATTAAAAATAGAAACAATGTTACATAATAACAATAAAAATTTCATAATTCGTGATTTTTTTAAAGTTCACATCAAAAATTGATATGAACTTTAATTTTTGGGGGATTAGGCTACTGCACAAAGAGATTTAGCCATCTTGTTAGCAGCACCGCAATCACCACTAGGATCTGTATAACAAGAGGTTCCTGAAGAACATGACACACAAGACTTACATCCTCCTCCTACAATTCCACCATTGATAGAAAGTAACTCCTCTCGAGAAAGTTTTTTTAGATTTTTCATATTAAAAATTGATTAAAATTTTCCTACTCGTTAGCTTTTCGGATTCCGCTTATTTTGATTTCTCATTCACAAACCTATATAACGAGATACAAAATTCATAGCATTTACTTTATATATTTATAAATATATACTGTAAAAATAAGACGTAACAATCAGATAATCAATTTTGTATAGGAGAATTATTTATTTCAAACTTTACTCAAAAATTTTCTTTAATTCTTCTGGTGAAATATCATTTGTACAATTTTAAATCTATAAAATTATTATTTCGCTGTATTTGTTTCTCGGTATATTTTGCTTCTTCTCTCATCTGCTGCTTCATGTCTATTTTGTTTCCATTCACATCAAACCTTTCTCCACTTAGAAGTCCAGGATTCATTAGCATAAATTGTTCAGTCCCTCCAATTGGTCTTTTCCGAAATTCATTCCATTTACGGTTAAATTGTATCTCTTTTAATTCAATGGGTATAAAATATGGTCTATTAAAAAGATTTGTTTTAGAATTAAAAGTTTTATAATTCTCCACCAACAAAAATGAATGTTGATTATCCAAATCATTCATCTGTATTATTAATCCCGGAAGGTTGCCAAAAACATAAGGTCCCTCTGCGATAGGGATTTCCGAAGTGAACCAAGCTTCCCACTTACGATCTCCAAAATCTACAGTAGCATGTTGACAATTATATCCTTGAATTTTTTTTGTTTCATTTGATAGCTTCCAAGCTAAGTCTATTTTTCTTATTACTTTGAAGGGTTGAATCCCTATATATTCAATTGTATATTTATATTTTTTACTTTTATAAACTTTATTTTTAAATTCTCCATCTGGAAGAGTAACAGATGATTGGCTTTGATTTTTTTCAATTGCCGAAGCGGTAGCAGAATCCTTCTTTGCAACAATATCACTTAAAAATTCCGAATGGTCTTTGTATATTTCTAATCTTGTATCCTCGGTAATAATACTATCTATTTTTGTAGAATCTGGAACAAACTTATATGTGTAAATAAATCTTTGAGTCTGAGCCATTATACACAATGGTAAAAAAATAAAGATAAAAAATAGTTTTTGCATTTTAGAAAAAATTTAATTAAACACATAAAAATTACTAGAAAAGTCTTAACTTTTTAAAAGTTAAGACTCCTTTTAACTTGCCTTCAAAGGAAATTAAAAACCTTTGACATTAGCATCTACAACAATCCCAATGTGCTGGCCCTCCAAAATTGTTATAAATTGCCCCACATGCACATCCGTGACCAGATTCGCATCCGCCTGAATCTGGCGCTATTTTTCCGCCGCTAACATTTTTCAACTCTTCTCTTGAAAGTTTTTTTAGATTTTTCATAATAAATAATTTTTAAAATTTTCCTACTCGTTAGCTTTTCGGATTCCGCTTTTGTTCAATAAAAAAAATAGGATTGAGAAGAAATTCATTAATAAAATATCTTCTCGAAATATATAAATTTTGGTAAATCATACTTCAGTATTTCTTTTTATATTATTACAACTCAAAAGTTTATAGTTAATAAATGTATTTGTTTTAAATATTAAAACAAGCAGAATTTTAATGAAATTAACCCGAAACGAGGTTAATTATTAATTTCAATAGAATTCGTCATACGTCGCATTTGTTTAGAAAGTTCATTGCCTAAATTTTTTATGTCCTTTTGGATTTTCACGATATTGCCATCATTTAATAGAAATGTATAATTACTATTTGAAATGTGCATTTCTTTTATGTTTGCATTGGGATCTTTGTACCCTTCATCGATAAGTTTATTCAACTGCATTTGGGTTATTTCTTTTTCTTTTTTTGAAAAATCATGTAATTCTGCAATTTTATTTTTTTTAACTTCTATCAAACTAAATTCGTGGTTCTTTTGTTCATCATAGATTTCAACAATCAACCCTGGTAATCCCGAAAATTTATATGGTCCTTCAGAAACAGGAACTTCTTTTGTAAACCAAGCAATCCAATTTCGCCCTTTATAATTTGTTTCTGCCTTTTGACATAGATAATCTCCTATTCTTTTTTCTTCAGCCACGAGAACCCATTTCGGTCTTTTTTTTTCTGTGATTTTCATTCGAATCGCAGAATAAACTGTGTGGTATATAATTTTATCTTTCAATAAATCTTTGGATATATTATACGTTAGGTTAGAATTGTGCTGTAGAAAAAACAGCCTTTGTACAGCTGTTGCTCCATTTTTACTTAAAATTGAGTCATTATATCTTTTTGCATCATTATAAAAATTAGATTCTTTTTTACTGAGATCAACATCAAGGGTCATTATATCTTGAACAATAGAATCTCTTTTATTACTGTCTGGTATAAAACTATATTTGTAATGAAACCGGTATTGAGAAAATGAAAATAAAAACGAGAAAAGCAGTAAAGCTGAAAATATGTTTTTCATAAATAAATAATTTTAAGATCACAACTATCCGCCCATCACAATATGAAGGAAAGTTGTGATTATTTAGGAAAATTATTATGTTCCAGCTGACATTATGTAACATGCTGCTGTACAACCCTCAAAAGTTACATATTCTCCTAAATATTTAACACCACAATAGCATGAAAATCCTCCATTTACAGTTTTCAACTCCACTCTAGAAAGTTTCTTTAAATTTTTCATAATAAATATTTTTTTTTATTTTCCTACTCATTAGCTTTTCGGATTCCGCTATAATATTTATGAATGACAAACTTATACCACAACTTTCAAAATTCATAATAATTGCTTTATACATTTATAAATAGATGATTGTTTAATTTATTATAACATACTTGCCATTAATTAAACGCATATTGAAAATATGCCTCGTTTGTAAATGATATTATACATCATTTAGAATAGATTTTGAAATAACTTAATATTACTTCTAATTCTTTTGTGGCTATTAAGGAAGAAAAGTCTTTTTTATTTGTTTTTCACAAGTTCCTGCATTCCATAATATTTTATTGCTTGTTCTTTGAGTGGATTTGTACTCCATTGTTCCCACTTTGATGTGTATGGGTTGTACCCACATTTTAGTGGTTTGGAAATATCTAAATTATCTTCATTAAAATGATTGCGTTCTGTATATGCACGACAATCAGTGCATATATATCGGTATTCGCAATCTTGGCATATTTTTATATCGTCTTTTGTGACTGACCAGTATTCTTTGAAGTCAATTCTTTTTATTACTGAATCAATAGACTCATTTTTTATATTGCCATATGATTTAGCCATTGACGGGCAATTTTTGATATTTCCATCAATGTCAATGGATAATTTTTTAAATAAACATGAATTAAAACATAAGTTTTCAGAAATTTGATTAATTTCTCTCGGGAAGAACATATCAGAACTCACTTTCCCACAATTTTTTCTGGAAAGAACATCCGTTGAAAAAATAATTTTTTGTTCATTATTTAATTTTTTATTTTCTGTAGCATTTACAATCTTAGAACGAGAACTCTGTAAAATAAAAATATTCTTAATAAATGGAAAAGAGTTTAGGAGTTTAGCATAACTCGCAACTCTATAATCTGCTGAAAATTGTAGATATAAGTTTATACCGTTCAAGGAATTAAATTTGAACTCTCTGAAAATACCAGAAATTGTAGAAGGATCAATGTTTAAATAAAAGCGTAACTCATAAAATTTACATCCCAAATTATCCAAATCCACTAACCAACGCTCTATATTTAGCAGTTGTTCCCTTCTATCAATCTCTATAATAGAATTATTGATTTGTTCCGGACTAAGATATTGTGTGCTTATTGCAGGAAAAGAGTCTTTGTTATCAGTGAAAAAACCCAGATCATTGGTGATAATGAAATTGATGAACATCTCCAAGTTTTCATAATCGTAAATGCCCTTAATATCATGTATGGTATATTTCTTAAAGTCTTCGATTAGTTCAAAATAGGAAACCGGTAACTCGAAAACTTTATTACGAGATGAATCTATTAAAATGATTTTTTTTATTCCTTTAGTGACAATTACGTCAGGGTAAATCAGTAGATGCAATTTGTCATTGTTATTTTCGATGCTGTTTCTCATTGTTCACTGTGATGGTTTTAAAATCTATATCCGTTGAGATTAATTTAGAATTAGTCATATAAAATTCAATCGCTCGATATTTACCGCTGTAATAGCAATAATTGGTTTCCTTTTCCTTAATAAGCGGATTGTATAAAATAAAGTTCAAGAATATTGGTAGATTTTTATTGCGTTTGGGTTTAATTTGCTTTAATATTACTTTCATTTTGGATATCAATTTTAATTAGTTCTTCTGCCATTATTTTTTCCAATCCATAATTACAAGGTCGGGAAGTCATTCCAAATTGACCTACAGGATTTATTTCTAGAAAATAATAATTGTCGTGTATATCTACAATTAAGTCGACAGAACCTGTGTTCAATTTGAAGTGATTAAAAATTTGAATAAGTTTATTCTGAATATCTGTGGGGAGTTTGAAAGGAATATTTTTATTTGGATTCTTTTGATCATATTTTCTATAATCTACCATCGTCTTGTCATTAAATTGCGACATTATAGCCATAGAATAAAATTTGCCTTTCAGAAAAAAAGATCTTATTTCAAATTTCTTTTCAATCTGAATTTGAAACAAAGAAGGCATAAACATATCAGGGAATCGAGGTAATTCTTTGGCTGAAATCTTTTCTGTATATGTATAATACGCATAATCTTCAGCAAAATAGTATAGTCCATCACTAATTGCCTTGGTAATTATTTTATGATTATCTACCAATTCTTTTAGTTGTAGTTTTTTTGCTAGTATGAAGGTGTGAGGAATATAAAGCCCTATGGATTTTGCAAAATCCAAAACCATTAGCTTGTTTAATTTTGAATTAAAATAACTTCCGATAGAATTATTTTTTTCAAATTTCTTTTGAAGAAAAAGAGCAAGATCACGAAATTCATCATTTATCAATCTGTTTATTCTGTTGCCCTCCTGAAATAATATTTCCTTATCATCAATATTTTTTTCTGTTCTGAAATTATGTATAAAACCGCCCCTACGATACCAAACCGCAGATATATCTTTATAGGATAGTAACGTGTCTTTATTAATTTTAATAATAATATCATCGTTAATTAAATCAAATTTTTCAATCTCACACGAATCATCTTTATTTATTCGGATAAAATCGTGACCAAGTTTCTCAATCCACCTGCACACCTGCGTAGTAGTGTAATCGTTGCTAATACTAAATATTAATATCATAAAAAAAATATAATAAAGGAGGATATTAATTTCCTCCTTTATTTTTAAGATTATTTAAATTTACTAAGTAGTCACTTACAAGTATACCGTTCCAGTATCTTGATCTGCAGATCCACCCGAGCCGTCTGAATCCGAGTCTGCCCCAACTGTATTTGTTTCTGCAGTTCCTCCGCAGCTAGAGCCGTCCGCAAGCTTCCCACCTTTAAATAATTCGAGATGTTTGATGTCTAATTTCTTAACCTTGAATTTTTGCAATGACTTTTTCATAATAGAATTTTAAAAGTTAACCTTGTTGTAAAACTCCTCCGTTATCAGCATCGGATGATCCTCCTGGGCCATCAGCATCCTGATCTGCACCGGATGTATTGGTTTCAGCAGTCCCAC
Source organism: Chryseobacterium piscicola (assembly GCF_900156685.1). Classification (GTDB taxonomy): domain Bacteria; phylum Bacteroidota; class Bacteroidia; order Flavobacteriales; family Weeksellaceae; genus Chryseobacterium; species Chryseobacterium piscicola. The sequence continues at coordinate 810,700 of NZ_FTOJ01000001.1, read as the reverse complement.
AATTGGAACCATCAGCAAGTTTCCCGCCTTTCACTAGTTCAAGATACTTTAAATTAAGTTTCTTTACTTCAAATTTTTGCAATGACTTTTTCATTTTTTTTGATTTAAGTAGTTAATAAATTTATGTTTGAGGTACCACAGTTCCTGTATCGGTATCAGTTGATCCACCTGGACCATCTGCATCACTATCAGCACCTGCTGAGTTAGTTTCAGCGGTTCCACCACAATTGGAACCATCAGCAAGTTTCCCACCTTTCACTAGTTCAAGATACTTTAGATTAAGTTTCTTTACTTCAAATTTTTGCAATGTTTTTTTCATATATTAAGCTGTTTAAAAATGTCAATTTTATGGATTTCCTTTGTCTGATAGTCCATCGGCATCACTATCGCCCCTGCAGAATTTGTTATTAATACTCCACACATAGTTCCTCAATCAGCAAGTTTTCCACCTTTTACTAATTCAGCATACTTTATGCTAAGTTCATTTACTTGAAATTTGGATAATACTTTTTTTTATTTTACTAGAATTTAATTATAGTTTACCGCATTCTTCAATTCAATAGGATTATAATATTTTCTTATTATTTCCTGTCTACTTTTCTTTAGTTTATCCAACTCGCTTTTATCTTTAATTACTTGATTATTTATTGTGACAGTACCACCAGACTCAATAGCTTTTTTTGCACTATCGTATGGATTGTCATATTTATCTACCAAAAGCTTATTGTATTGCTTGATACTTATTGAAATAGGCTTTATTCCATAATTAGTTTCAATAAATGAGGAAGTATTGAAGTCGTGTAAAAGAGTTTTACTCTGAAGTAGCGTATAAATAAAATTCTTCTTTGCATCATAAATACTTACTATTAGTCCGGGTAATCCATTAAATTTATATGGACCTTCACTAAATGGTATTTCACTGGTAAACCAAGCTATCCATTTTCTGCCAGCAAAGACTGCAGACGCTTTTTGAACGTGATATGGTGATAGGTAGGATGTTTCATTTTCGATTTTCCAGTCAATTCTATCTTCTGACGAAATAACGAAATAGTCAAAGTCCACACTAATATATTGTCTGTTCTCATGTGAATTCACATCTCTCGCAATTCGTTGGTTAGTCTGTGAAGACGTCTGTATATTTGAACCTGTGTTTTTATTTATGGAATCATATTTTAAGTATGGATAGTCATAAAATTTTGTTTCTTTTTTGGAAATATCCAAAATCATATTTTCGACCTCATAATTCGGGGATAATGAATCATATTTGTATCTTAATTCATATTCAAAACGATATGTTTGCGATTTTAGAGATACACAGCATAAAGCAAATATACATAAGAGTAATTTAATCATGGGTGGGTATGTAGCATAAAAAATTTGCATCTCGAATAATTTTAAATGTAAATTATTAACAAAAAAATTCTTTAGCAAACATAAAGCGAGATATCCTAAAAATCAAAAGGTAATGTTTATACATTTATAAATTCATAATATGAAAAATATTTAACTAACTAAAATACAGTGATTTAATTATTTGTAATTTTTAATTCTAATGCGATTTTGGACTTATAGAATCTAAATAAAAAATCATAACAAACCATTTCGTGTGCTCTATTTTTAGATTTAAAAAGTCGGTTTATCATCATATGTATATGGCTGGCTAAAAAACTATTAAGATTAACCTCCAAGGATTCCGTTCTCAACAACGCCAAAATTTCATCCTTTAAATTTTTTATACTATTATTTCTTTCTTCAATTATATCATAAATATTATTAGGATTTTTGTTGTCAATTGTATCTGATATAGTTTGTTTATATAATCGGAACTTATCACTTAAGCCATTATTCGTAATTTTTGACTTTCCAAATTCCGCTTTGAAGGCATTGCTCAAAGTTTCTAAAAAATTCTTTTTATCTGATAATTTATACTGAAATAAATCCAATAAATCATCAATTGCTTTTAAGCCAAAAAGCCATCTTAAATTCTCATCATTAAAGTTTTTTAAATAATCAACAACCATTATGCTATCATAGAAGAATAGTTTTTCGGCAATTTCAATTGTTTTCGAACCATATCTTTCTATTTCTCTATTGTAGGTATCTATCTGAATTTTCCAAATAATAGATTCTTCTGTTAAAGGCAATAAAATATTATGCATTTCTGCAATAATTTTATTAATCAGAGAAGTCTGAACACATTTAAACCTTATTCTTAAATGACATTTAGGATCATTATATCTTATAAAAAACCACTGATTTATAATATTTTTTTCAAGTAGCTGCTCTGCTAACGGCTTTATTTTTTCTACAAGAATATCATCACTGGATTTTGTACCCATATATAATTTGTAATAAATCCAGTCACTACCAAGTATATTATATGTTCTGGTATTGTTATGCATATTATTAATTTTTGTGGAATGACATTATAATCTCATTAGAAAAATTTCTTCCAAAAGAATCCTTAACTATTTGCTGGTTTTGGCTAAATATAAACTCTGTCAGTTTCAATTTTTGTCTATTTTTAACTGTTTCGATGAACATTTCAACAGAAGTGATATTTTGTAAATTTATTAGTAATTCGTTGTCTCCGTCACTTAGAAGCACTAAATCCGGAAGTGAAAATTCTTGTTTGAATATTTTCAATTGTTCTTTTAGATTGTTGTGTTTCTTCCCTTCAATTAGCGGTTTGATGTCTTCTAATTGAAAATTCCACGAAGCATAAGAAAGTATTAAATTTTTATATTCTATTCGTGGGATAAATTTGTATAAATAATCGAAGTTGCTGATGTCTAAATATAATCCAGAACGATCGTTCAGCTGCATATCGCTTAGAAAGTGATAAATAGGAAGTGTATTGTTATTGGCATAATTATGTGCATTGGTTAATCTTGGTAATATTTCTTTGTTATAGAATTTAGATCTGAGCACTATTTTATTATTCCTTACAGACACCATTATGTCGTCGATACTTATCTGTTTTTCTAAAGGTTTTACTGAACGAGCTAAATAGGGAATTTCATAATTCCTAAAATCTGGTCGTGACAAAATATTTCCGACTCTTGCTTCGGGAAGACGCACTATCTCTGCAACGATTTTACCAGAATTGTATTCTGTTTCAAAATTGATTATTTCTTTTACAAATTCATTTATATTTTCGTCGCTATGGCAAAATCTTGCTAATAAGTTAGCTCCGCTTCCTCCACCTCCTCCGGAAAATTTTATTTTAAGAACATTATTTTCTTCTATTACTTCTGTAAAAAATGAGATTGTTTCCGGTAAATCTTCAAAAGAAGCATCTGGTAGAAAGGCAAAATCATTATCCTCCAATTGTATTACAGAATGCTTTTTCTGAATGGCTTTTATTATCTTTTTCTGAATAATATCATCTATAATTGTCCATTTTATTTCTCGAGCTTCTTTAGGATCTTTCTCGGGCTGTAAAAGCAAAATATCATCAATTAGCGGATTGTCGTCGTTAGATTTTGTATTTAAACCATATCCAATTCCGACCTCAGGATCTAATACTGTTGATATTGGCATTTCGTGCTCCTCATATCTTTCATAAAATGCTTCTTTAAAATGATCTAAATAATTTTTGGATTTGACTTTTTTAATTTTATTGATAAGTTTTATTACATTTTCAATATTTTTTAAGATCTTTTTATCAATGAAATTAGATTTAGCTGATACAACTAAATCACATTGAAAAAGGTATTTTAAATCAAAAGGAATTTCTTTTTTTTTAATAGATTCGCTAATAGAAATATATTCACTTATAGGATTCCCAATGGAATTATCCAAATTTTTAAGATTTTTTTCTATAGATTCTATGAATTGTAGATTTTCGTCATCCTGACCAAAATTATCTTTTAGTATAATGGCTAACTGATTGATAAATTCTAAACCAGAAACGGATGGCTCTAATTCACTGACAATCAACTGGCTTTCAATTAATTCATCCACAAATTCTTTTGCTTCATCATAATCAATTTCTACTTTCGTTAGAATATTTATAATTTCATTTATCTGTAATCCTTTTTTTGTGTCAGTTATAATTTTTTCTAAATATTCCGAATAATCAACAGCAACAATATCGTAATGCCTTATATTGTTTTTATAAGAACATTCTATATACCTATATTTATCACCAATTTTATAAAGACTGGTATTTGGATAAAATTTCAGATTATTTCGTATGCTATCAATTTTCATCAATTTATCCGATAATGCAACCACATAATTCATATCCAATCTTGTATGGCGCTTATGATTTATTGGCTTATCTATGATGATTTGAGTTTGATCTGAAAAATGCCCGACAGAGCAACCGGCAAATAATCCGTAAGGAGTGCATCTAGAAGACATTCTGGAAAGATATTTTAAAACACTATGTTTTAATTTTAGTTTTTTCTCATCATTTGTAATTTCATTATTCATCCATTTGTCTATTTGAGAAGAAAAAGATGGAGAAGCTAAAAATATCGCTTCACGAATAATTTCATTTTTGCAATAATCTATTAATTTCTGATCAGATATAAATTCAGTTGATGTTAAATCTTTATATGATTCTAAGGATAAAATCGGAGTTCTTAACACGAATTTTTCAAAAGGACTATAATATGTTTTCTTCATAACTTTCATTTAATCTATCAAAAAGATAGATTCCCATTTTATTGATACGTTTTCATTTAATAAACTATCAATCAAAAAAACACCTATTCCTGCGATACCATCTAAAAGTCCCAAAGTATTTTGATATTCTCCTGTTGCTGTTTTTTTCATATAACCAGCCAATCCATATCTTTTATTTGCAATTAACAATGTATCCTTAGTAAATTTTTTGTATAATTTTAAAAACTCAACATTGCTCGTTATTGAATACCACTTTTTATGATAATAAGCTACGCTTATCGTTCCGTGACAAAATCCTGCATCGCAGTTTTCTTCATTCAATAATGCTAACTGTAGAGATTCTCTTTTTAGTGTAGATAAAGCGATTTCTTCAGATAAAGCAATTAAGTTAATATCATTTAGAATTTTTCCTGCCTTATACAAACCGTAAGAAACTGATTGGTCTCCATAACACCATCCCAAATGAATATTATAATTCGCAGTATGTTTATTTACAGCGATACTTGGAAATTGGCAAAAACTATTTTCATCATCATTTCTAAACAACAAAACTGTTTTTACACTTGTTTTGATTCCTTCTCTGACAACCTGATTGTCAGGAACTAGCAATAAAAACTTTGAAAATAATAAAATGAATGAGATATGCCCGTGCGCCAATCCAATATTTGTTTTATGTGAATTTTGGTTAATTTCTGTATTATTTATAGATTCTAATGCTTTTTCATAATCCCATTTTACAATTTCAGAAAGCTTCTCAAATAATATAATAATTTTTCCAGAAAAAATTTCTTTTTTATTTCGTTCGAGAAAATAATGAGCTATCCCCGAAACTCCGTGCAGGAAATCTATATGCTCCATTTTGTCTTTACTGTCTATGTGGTCGATATAGGAAAGAAAATAATCTATAGTATCTAAAAGTATCTCATCAATGACTTCAAGTGCTTCTTTAAAATCAATGTTTTTCAGTTCGTCAGATTCTTCTAAAAAATTTAGCATATAACCGATCCCAGCAAGTCCAAGGCAATAAGTTTTTGGGATGTTTTCATCACTTTCATTTAATCTTTCAAAAATAAAATTAAGAATTATCTCAATTTTATCAAGATATTTTGATTCGTTAGTATATTGATAAAGCATATAATAAAAAATTGGCACTCCGCTGACTCCTGTAAACAATGAAAGGTCTGACACATATGGTTCTTTATTCCAAGTTTCTTTTATATAGCTCTCAATTTCATGTATTTTTTTTAGGGTATTCATATTGATATGTGATACAAGCCCTAATTAATTAGGGCTTGTTATTAAAATTATTGAGATAAACTTTTAAATTAACCCATATCTTTGGTTACACAATTATTTGTTTTTGATGGACCATCTCCTCCATTTGAACACCAACAGCAAGTGAAATCATTCCAAGAACTGCTTGCAGAAGCTTTCCCACCATTAATAGACGCAGATTGATCTCTTGTTAGTTTTACGATTTTTTCTTTGTTCAATGATAATTTTTTTGGTTTCATAATGATAAATATTTAATTGGTTTTAATTTTCTACTTGGTCACATCTGAAACATTCAGATTTGGCACACGTATTCCAAGAATCTTTCGTGCCATCACCACCAGTACACAAACCGCAGGTGAAATTATGACGAGTGCTCACTGCCAATCCGCCTTTAATTTGTGAAGATTGCAAATCAGTCAATTTGCTAATTTTTTCTTTGTTTAGACTTAGTTTTCGTTTCATAATATAAATTTTAAAATTGGTTTTTAATTTGAATAATTAATTATTCTGTCTTTTTCAATTGGGTTATTATACCTTTTAATAGACTTGCGTAAACTCTCGTTTATTTCTCTCCTATTTTTTGAATTCACGATAGTTCCATCATTTAAAAAAAAATCTTCATTTTTTGAATCTCCAAGTCCGTTTTTGATGAAATTTATAGGAGATTCATAAAATTTAATTTTGGTATTTTTATACTTTTCCCACGTTACTGGAACAGACATTTGTCTGGACATTTCAATGAATTGATTTTCGGACATTTTTGTTATATTTTCAGATTTTACTAATTCAAACCTGTAATTATTATTTTCATCATAGATTTCTACAATTAACCCAGGTAATCCGTGAAATTTATATGGTCCTTCCTGAAAGGGAATTTCAGATGTAAACCAAGCTATCCAGTTTCTTCCGCCCCAAGTTGCTACAGCCTTTTGTAGGGTTAAATTTTTTATTTGTTTTTTTTCATTTGTTAATTTCCAGTTTTGGAAATCTTTTGTTTGTAGTTTTAGAATCGTATTTTCCAATAAATCATATTCATCATAATTATCACTACTTGCTTTATGAGATACAATTGTAGATGTGTTCAGTTTCATATTTTTTGGAAAAGGAATATTGTTATTAATTAAAGAATCAGCAACAAAAAAATCTCTGGTATAATATAGAACTTCACTTTTCCGTATGTCGAGCAAATAATTTTCTTTTGTGGTAAGATTTGAAGTTGAATCTTTTTTATATTCTACGTCATAAATAAATCGGTGTATTTGAGACTTAGCAAGAAAACTAAATAAGAACACAAATAAAAAACTAATCTTTTTCATACGATTTTTCATCTATAAATTTTTGTTCTTCTTCGGATAGTAAAACGCTGTTGTTTTGGGTTTTCTCTTTAGAAATGTTTTCCCAAATTCTTTTTGTAAGATCAATTTTATTGGGAAGTTCAGAAATATTAGTTTCGCTGAATTTCTGAAAAATAATTTCCCTGCTAAAACTATTTTTTTGTTTTAATTCGTCATAAGTACAATAACTATATCCTTTCGTTCCAGAAAGAGAAGGAAGATATTTATCACCTTTTTTATAGAAATCATAGTAAGTGACTCCATTTCCCACTTTAAACTCATATTCCAATCCGTTTTTGTTTTTTACTTTATAGGAAGGATATTTGCTTTGATCATAGTTCAGTTCATAATGGATAATTGTTTTGTCAATTTTCTGATAAGTAATTGTGCCAGAAACATCTATTTCAGAAGTATTTATTTTAAAGACAATTGTTTGCTCATTATTTGAATCATTAACAATCTTGCCTGAATATTTTGCATCTTTTGTTTTGAAATAATAATTAACTCGTGCTAATTCATAGTTGAAAAATAGGTTTCCTATAAAATCCTTTGATCGATTCAAAGATTGGCCCTTACAAAAATCATTTTCAGAAATAGTAGATTTGAAATATTTTACAGAATCAACCTCCATTTGAATAAAATTATCGAATCTTTTATTAAAAGCATCTTTATAATTGTAGGTATTGGATTCTGTCCAAAGTTTACCATCAGCTATCAAAAGAAAACTTAAGATATCATCATCACTGTTTTTTTGTTTGTAAAGAATGTTATAAATAGACGGTTTGCTGTAATATCTCTTTTCGTAATTTTTCAAAACATCTGAAAAAAGCTTTTTTATATCAATATTGATAATTTTTACTTCATCAATTTCCTTATACAAGGGTTTTAGTTTTACGATTTTGTTGAAATGTGAAAATTTTTCTGTCTGGAAACCCAAGGCAGAAACTTCTATGTTTTTAGTAGTTTTGGGCAACAAAATAAAACCATCATCATTGCTATACATTATCATAGTTGCATCAATTATTCGCGCATTTGGAATTGGATCACCGTTTTCTGAATCAATAATTCTTAGTTTCAAATTTTGTGATTTGAAAATACCAATAATTGAAATAAAAAGTATTACAAAAATTCTTAACTGTATCATTTTTAAATATCTTTTACAAACTTATCGAGTTGTTGTATTTAATCAAAATATTTACTTTATAGATTTATAAATTCATAATTCAATATAATTATCAACTAACACATAACCAGAGTGTTATTTGAATAGTTGAAAATATCAATTGTCTTATAGATGAGATTATATTATGGATTGATCTGTTATGAATTAATATAACATTAGGGTTGAAAGGTTGATTTTTCTAGGTGTTCATTCAAGGAAAAGACACTAATTAAGCCCATCAGAATTTGTAATTTATAGATGAATAAATAATATTAAAATTCTCAATTTTAATATGTGAAAAAAATATCTTTTTATGAGACATTATTAATCCTCTGGCAACAAAATTGTCAAAAAAAGTATAAGGGAAACGTTGCATTGGCTAATCTTTTGGTTGGTAATCAGGATGTCCAAGTTGCCAAAAAGCGAATGCAAAAAGATCTCCGATATTGGCATATCTCTGTACTGCGGAATTACTAGTAGCATGGCCACCCTCATAATCAATTTTTAATAACACAGGATTAACTGAGGTATTATTTGCTAATAACTTTGCAGCAAATTTTGTAGAAATCCAAGGAGTAACGATAGGGTCGTTAATACCTACAGTAATTAAAGTCGCTGGATATTTTCCACCTTTTTCTATATGATGATAGGCATCCATTTCTTTTAAAGCCATAAATCCTTCCAAATCATTTACCGAACCATATTCTTGAACTGTGGTATTTCCAGTTCCTCCTGAAAATTCTTTTCTTAATGTATTTAGACTTCCAGATTCTATCATTATTGCAGCAAATAAATCAGGTCTTTCTGTCATTGCTCTGCCCATTAAAATTCCTCCGGCACTTCCTCCTAAAAGTGCTATTTTTTTTGGTGAAGTATAATGCTGAGCAATTAAAAATTCCGTACAAGCAATTAAATCTTTCCAAGAATTGGATTTTTTCAATTTTTGTCCGTCAATATGCCATTGTTCTCCTTTTTCTCCGCCACCTCTTACGTGCGGAACTACAACCATACCTCCTTGGTTAACCCATAATAAATAACTCAAAGAAAAATAGGGATAATAGGATTCTGCAAAAGCACCATAACCATTAATAAGTACAGGAGTATTACCATCTTTTTTAATGTTTTTATTATGAATTAAAGATAATGGGACTTCTACGCCATCATAAGATTTTATAGTAATTTCCTCAACAACAACATCTTTAAATTCTGGGTATTCAATAATTGGAGTAAGATTTTCAGAAATAAACGAATTGGTTTGTAAGTCATATTTGAATCGTTGTTCTTCATTTGCCCAACCTGAACAGCTAATCCAAATGTCTGAAAAATTTTTCCCTTTTGCTTCCAAATAAATATTTCCTGCTACAAAAGGGGTTTCTATATTAGTTTCTTTTCCATCTTTGTATAAATACAGTTTGGCTTCTACACCATTTTTTGTTCTTGTAAAGTAAACCCCATCTTTGGTTATTTTATAGCTTGTTATAACTTCATCTTGCTTTTCGGGAACCAATACTTCTGGATTTGTGAAATTAGGATTGTTCGTATTGGTTTTACACAATTTATAATTCAAAGAATTATATCCGGATAAAAAATAAATTTCATCATTTGCTAAGCTTATGTTTTGTACCTTATCTTCTTTTGTATATAATGGTTTCCAGTTTTTTTTGCCTTCTAAAAGATTTTTCTTGCTAATTATAAATGTGTTTCTAAAATCTTCAGAATCCACTAAAATCCCGATATAGTATTTGTCATCAAAATTAAATGCCAAAACAGCAGGAAACGCCGTTTTTTCTATTCCAAGATTGGGATTGTGCGGATTAGAGAATACTACATTTAATTTTTGAGGATTTTGCCCTATTTTGTATAAAACGGACTGTGTATTTTTTCCATATTCTTTAGAACTGCTGTCAATGGTGGGATATGAAATATAGAAAAAGCCAGAATTGTCTTCCAGCCATCTGATTCCTCCAATATTCGAAGGATCTGTATTTGTGATAATTTCAGGATGAATATATTTTTTTCCTACGTCCATTACAATGACTTCGGAAAATTCTTTACCATTTTCTGTTAAAGAAATTGCTAATTTGCTTCCATCCCAACTCGGACTCAATAGGTTGATTGTAAACTGATGTTTTAATTTTTCCGTTGTACTTTTAATTGAAGAACTAAAATCTGCTGGATCATAAAGTATTTCTTCTTTTCCATTAAATCCATTTCTGTAATATACTTTTGCCGACTTCTCACCGGCATTTCTTTTAAGATAAAAATATTTATCATTGCTTGTAATGTTTAAATCCGAAACGGCAAAACCTTGCCTTTTATCAAATTCCAATCTTTTGTTCAGATAAAATTTTTTATTTGGGATTTTATTGATAACTGAAATAGCATAATCTGTCTGAGATTTCATCCATTTAATGGTGGATAAATCTTTCAAGTTTTCTAAATTTCTGTATTCATCAACAATTTTATTACCAAAATATTCGTCTATAACTGGTAAAGATGGAGCGGGATTGCCTTTTTGAGCAACCATAAATTTAGCAAAAAGAAAAGCAATGATAAATATTATTTGTTTCATAAGAAACTACAATCTAATTGTATCGTCTGTTTTTTTACTTGCATTTTCAGGAAACATACAACCTGTTTTTTCCAAATCATCATCACCACCTTTTATAATCTGTAAATTAGTGATTTTCGAAATTTTCAATTTGTTTAATGAAAGTTTTTTTGCAGTCGCTTGCTTTTTCATATACTATATTATTTTATAAATTAGTTGTGCAAATAAAACCATATTTTTCAAAACTTCAATGAGTTGTATTTATAGATTTATAAATATATAACAATAAAAAAGTCTTTATTAAGCTTGTTTACAGGATATTACGCCGAATAGCTAAGATTGTTGATTCTTCTGAATATAGCTTATACATTCTGTGTAATTTTCCTATAATAAAATGGTATTTTTACAAATTATTACATTATGAAAAATATGAGATATTTTTTCCTTTTATTCATTGGATATTGCAATCTACTATATTCACAAAATAGTTTATTTGAAAACTTGAATAAATATTCCTACGAAGAATTAGAAGATAAATTTTATAGTTATAAGGATAATAATGAAAACGAAGAATCTCGAATAGTTGCAGAGTTTTATATTAAAAAAGCAAAAAAAGAAAATAAAGATAAAAAGTATATAGCCGAAGGATACGTACTGAATCATTACAATAAAGACTTACCGGTCGCATTAAAATATATAGATAGTTTAGAGATTGTTAGTAAAGATTTGCAGGACGATAGGTATCCTGGTCGCATTTATTTACTAAAAGGAGCGTTATATTATGCTATAGATAATTTAAAACTTGCATTAGACAATTATATTATTGCCCTAAAATATGCTACAAAAAAAGATAACAAAAGGCAAATTGCAATTGCAGAACTACAGATTGCATTTTTGAATGGTTATATAGGAAAGCATAAAGAAGCTGTAAGTGTTTTGGAATATTACAACCACCATACAGAATTTTTAACCCAAAATGATATAGAGTATATTCAAGTTAATTTAGCTGATTCTTATCTGGATGTTGGCGAATTAGAAAAAGCAAAAGAATTAATAAATGATGGTCTTAGTTATACTCTGAAAAATCGCGAATATGCAAGACATAACAGATATTTATCTTTATTGGGAGAATATTATTTATTAACCAAACAGTATCCTAAATCAATTGAAATATTAGAAAAGAGCAAAGCTTATTTTTTAAAAAATAATATTGAGTTGGATGCTAATTATGCAATGTTGTATTTAGGACAATCTTATGCTGAATCAAAAAACAAAGACAAAGCTGTAGAAAATTATATCAAAATTGACTCTATTGTTCAAAAAACAAATAATACTTTTCCGGAACTTCGGGATGTTTATAGTTATTTAATTGATTATTATAAAGAGAAAAAGGACAAAGAAAAACAACTTTATTATATTGATAGATTTCTCAAAATCAATTCTATTTTAGACACTCAGTTCAGATATATTTCTCGTGAACTTCCGAAAAAATATGATACACCAAAACTTTTATCTGAAAAGGAAGAGATTATAAAAGAATTAAAAAACAAAAAATATCTATCTAATACAACAATAGGAATATTATGCTTTCTACTGATATTCATTATGATTTTGTTCGTCAAGGCAAAAAGAAAAGAAAATGAATATAAAAAAATTGCGCAAGATCTCATAAAATCTGTTAGCGAGAAAAGTCATTCTCCTGAAAATAAAATTGAAAATGAAGTCATTGCGAATCAAGAAGTTTTTGATTCTGAGAAAAATAAATTACCCGATGAAATAGTAGAACATATTTTAAAGGAATTAAAAATTTTTGAAGAAAAAGAACAATACTTAAAAAAGGGTATCACAGTCGAGAATCTGGCAAAAAAATTTAACACCAATTCTACCTACCTATCCAAGGTAGTAAACATATACAAAGAAAAAAGTTTCCCCAGCTATTTAAATGATTTGCGCATTGATTATGCTTTAATCAGATTATTAAATGATAAAAAGTTTCGATCTTATAATTTTTCAGTTATTGCCAGTGAATTAGGTTATAATAATGAACAAGCATTTGCAAAAGCTTTCAAAAAAAGAACTGGAACAACTCTTACTACCTATCTGAAAGAGATTGACAAACCATCCTAACAATTTTTTAATTGATTACGCTATATATATAATTGATTTTCAATTTTTTATAAGGATTTTCATTTATAAATTTACAGTATAGATTATAAATGTAAAATTTCTTTATTTTTTCTATACTTACTATCCACATCACTTCTCATTACAACATTAATTAGGTAACCAAAGTGGTTATACCTATTCTATTACTTCTCCCTTATAGCTTCTGTAAAAATGCACCAATCAAAAATTACAAAAAAACATATCCTCAAATTTCAATTATTTGTTATGCTAAAAAGAACCCATCTTACTTCTCAAACCTATATAAATCAATCCTTACCCAAATCCGAAACCTCCGTAAAATAATCCCACCTTATTTCAAACACAGCGTAAAATAACTCCACCCTGCTCACAGAGCCTGCGTAAAAAAGACCCACCTGCAAAAATTCAATTTTGTTGCTTTTTTTCTTCAAAAGCAATGGCTCTAAAAAAACACTGATTATCAATGATATCCGAAATTTTCCAGATCTCTGAAAAATCAAAACTTTCATTTAGCAAGATGTGTCTTTGTACCCACAAATTTTCTGCAAAATTTTGGCTACAAAGACGCTCTTGCCTTTTTTGCAAAAAGGGGAAAAAACTACGGAACTTGTTTTTTTATTTTCGATGAAATTGAGTTTAGTATTCCAAACTCGCCCATTTTATTCTTTTTTAATCTTTTCAAAATCCAGAATCATCCAAACTCATCTTATTTAGCCCAACATCGATAAACACTATTGTTTTAATGGTTTTTCTGTTTCAATTTTGCAACAGAAATTTTAATTAAAAACAATAATAATTACTCGATGAAAAGAATAATTTACCTTTTACCGCTGGTTGTTAATATCCAGCTTCAAGCTCAGGTCGGAATCAACACCACATTTCCAAAAGCAACATTGGATGTAATGGTTAATACTAATGACACTTCAAAGGCAGATGGAATCATTGCTCCCAGAGTAAAAGGCTCAGATTTAAAACTTAAAGATGCGTTATATAATGCCGAGCAAAAAGGAACAATTGTTTTTGTAACAGAACCTTTGTTTATCTCCGAAACGTCATTTAAAACAACCAATATTACTGAAAGTGGATATTATTATTTTGATGGCTTAATCTGGAAATCTTTTGAAGATGACACTCTTGAAAATGTCGTGAAAAGAGGAAATTATTCCCCAAAATATATTTCTTTTATTGGAAGTACTGCAATTCCATTACGTGATGGCGCTTTAGGAATGAATGAACAAACCTATTCGATGTACTTTGGAAATATGAATCCCGACCAGACTGGAAATTATAATATTGGTTTCGGATATAATGCACTTGAGAAAATCACCACTTCCACTTATTCCACAGCAGTTGGCTCTTTCGCCGGTCGGAAAACAACCACTGGAAACGCAAACAGTTTCTTCGGTGATGAAGCCGGAGCCAATAATATCACGGGTCACAAAAACTCGATATTCGGAATGGCTGCAGCATATCACAACAGCACCGGCAGTTTTAATTCAATATTCGGATATAAAGCAGGGCAATTTAGAAGTTTAGGTAACTACAATATTCTTATTGGAAACAATGCAGGATCTTCCAATGGCAACGCTCCCGTAACAACTCTTGGAAGCAATAATGTTTTGATTGGTAGCGGAGCCGGGTTTTCTGATAGCAATATCAGCAACAAACTCATCATTCATTCAAACAATACACTTTCTATGGTTGATTATAATTCGATGACAAATGAAGGTGTTTTTAGTGACCCAAATAGGAGTTCACTGGCAAACGCATTGGTAACGGGCGACTTTGTTGAAAGATGGTTCAAATTAAATGGAAAATTGATTGTTAATCCTTCCTATTTAGGAAATGGGAACGAGTTCACAAAAATAATAGTTGCGAAAACTGATGGCACTTTCGGGTGGGAAGATAAGACCACGACACCATCAATCCCAATACCTCCCACAAATGGAAATTATATTTTAAAGTCGATAAACGGTACGATACAATGGATTACCAAATAAAAAAAGGTATTTGTAAAGGAAAAGAATCATATCGTGCTGAAAAGAATGACTGAAAAATCAGATATGATAAAATTTAGGATTGAGAAGAATAAAAAAGAAAACTGGAAAAAAATATGTTCCCAAAAAAAAATCTCTTTAACAAGTTTAATCATCGATTCTGTTGAAAACAGAATTTTGGATGACGAGAGGAGAAAAGTATTAGCGTTTATTGAAAAACAAGACAACATTTTTATAAAAATCGAGACCAACATCAATCAGTTGGCGAAAATCGTAAACAGTCAGAAATTCATTACCAAAAATGAAGCTGACGAGTTCCAAGACCAACTGAAAACGATCATCAAATTGAAAGAAAAGCAAAACGAAATGTTTGTAAAAATCTATTCTTTAATCGCCAATGATTGTTAAGATTTTAGGTTCGGCAAGTTCCAATTTTCACGGAGTACAATATAACGACAAGAAAGTGGAGAAAGGAACTGGAGAATTGATGCTGATGAAAAATTTTCCTTCTTTCATTAATGAAAACAGCAGTCAAGAACAGGTAAGAGATTATTTTAAATCTGTTTCAAAAAATGAAAAAGTAAAGAAACCACAATTTCACGCTGTGATTTCGACCAAATTTCGGGAACATTCCAAAGAAGAGTTGGCAAAAATTGCGGAAGATTTTATGCAGGAAATGAATTACGGAAACCAGCCATTCATCGTGGTTTTTCATAATGATACCGAAAATAATCACGTTCACATTGTTTCGACAAGAGTAGATAAAACGACCGGGAAAAAAATTAATGACAGCCATGAAAAGCTAAAAGCCCAAAAAGCATTAAGCCATGTTTTAGAAAAAAAACTCGGTGAAAATGTCGGAAAACGCATTGACGAACTTTTGGATTATAAAATTGGTTCGATAAATCAACTAGAACTTCTGATGCAAAGACAAGGTTTCCGAATCGTAAAAAACACAAATGATGAAAATTCTTTGGACATCCTTAAAAACGGAGTTCGGGAAAAAACGATCAACGGAAACCAAATTGTCTTTGAAAATCGAAAAAATGACAGCAGGTCAAAACAGCTCAAAGCGATTTTGAGCAAATACAAAAATCTGTGTTCTAACAAGGTTTTCAAAGTTGAAGACCGAAGACATTTAGAAAAAATGCTTCCCGAAGAAAAACAAAAAGAAGACTGGAAACCGAAGATTGAATTTGAAAGTGAACTTCAGAAAAAGCTGAGAGATATTTTCGGAATTGATGTGGTTTTTCACCATAAAGATGGGCGAAAACCTTTCGGTTATACGATGATTGACCACAACACAAGAACTGTTTTCAAAGGCAGCGAAATCATGAAAATGAATGATTTGTTCGAGTTCACTTCCGAAACAATGAACAAAAGACTTTTTGAACAATTGAAAGATTTTAATATTTCAGATGAAGCCTCAAAACAAGTATTAATACTGCATTTAAAGCGGAAAAACCATGAAAATGTCCCGAAAGATTTTATGCTTTTTGAAACCACAAAAAGAAAGGATAAACAAACTTTCATTTCCGTAAAAATTGAGGTGAAAGAATATCTCAAAACACAAAATAAAAATGATGTAAAGCTTATAAAATCTGAAGACGGAAAATATTATGCAATCCATTCAAAACTGCATTATGTAGGAGAATTGGAGAAATTAATAGGAGAAAAAGAATATCAAAAGTTTTTGAATCCAACACCAACGGAAACATCACAAGAAAATAAAAACCTTTCAAAAGAGCTCAATAGAAGCATTAACGATTTGATTTTCGAGTTCAGTAAATCTTCAGGTTCGGGAAAAGACCCTACTGAAGATGAACTCAGAAAGAAAAGAAAAAAGAAAAGCCGGTAGCACCGACACGCAATTATTAATAATATAAAACTAACAAAAAACCATCAACTAAAGACCATCAACCAACAACCAAACCCATGATTATCACATTTGCCACCCAAAAAGGCGGAACAGGAAAAACCACTCTTGCCATCGCATTTGCCAATTATTTGTCTGGAATTTCCTCAAGGAAAATCAAGGGATATGATTTTGATTATCAGAAGTCATTCTTCAATAAATGGCAAGAAGACGAAGAGTCGGAATTATCCAAGTTATACGATGTAGAAGTCGTTGGCGACGAAGAAGAACAACCTTTTGCCGATTTGGAAAAATTGATAGAATTGAAAGAAAACGAAGAAATTTGTCTGTTCGATTTAGCAGGAACGCTCGACCAAAAATATAGTGATCTGTTGATTTACAGTGATTTTATCATCATTCCTTTTGAATATTCAGATGTTTCGGTGAAATCTACTTTGGTGTTCAAGAATCTGCTTGGTTTGCTCGAAAGTGAAGCAGAAAGAATTTTTATCCGCTCGAAATATGACAAAGGATATAAATATCTCAATCAGCAGGAAATGGATAAAGAACTCGCAAAATATGGTGTATTGATTGAAAGTCCCGTATTCAAAAGAAACTGCTTACAGTCCATTGACACCAGAAAGTTGACTTACGAACAAAAAAATGCCGTGAAAAAAGCTTTCAATGAAATTATAGAATACATCAACAAAGAATTAAAAATTGTGATTTGAAGAGAAAAGAATAAAGAGCCAAGATTCAAGAACCAAGAGCCAAGAGCCAAGATTCAAGATTCAAGAGTCAAGAGTCAAGATTCAAATCCCTAATCCCTAATCCCTAAAGCCTAAGACCTAAAAACCTAACAAATGATAAAATACACATTAATCCTTTTAGTCGCTTATTTTCTGTATTACGCTGGAAATATCGTTTACGACCTTTTTCTGAAAAAAGGGAAACTTATAGAGATTGATATGACAGAAGAATTTTCACTCGGAGAATTTGCCCAAACGGACAATCAGCCAACCCATCAAGTTAGAATTGAAGATGTGGAAAATATTAAAATGCCACAATCATTTCTGATGAAAGAACTTCATCCCTCTCAAACACAAAAATCCCTTGAAGAAAATCCCAGTTTGGAAGAGTTAAGGAAAAGATTTGAAGCTGAGCATGATATCGACGAAATGATTCCAGTTGCGGAGCAAAATAAATCTGAAAACGAAAACGAAAAAGAAACCAAAAAAGAAGTTGAAAATCCGTCTGAAAAAGAAAATATTCCAAATCAAAATATAAACGAACCTGATGAAAATTCTAAAACAAAAGAATCCGACAACAAAAAAAACTATTGGAAAGAACTTTTGAATTTATCGGAAACCACTGTGAAAATGGTCGCCAATTATGAAGGTCAAAAAGTTTATCATTCAACAATCTAAACAATTTATCACTATTTATTTAACCTCAATTATTTTTTACAATGAATCTAAAAACACAAATGATGACAAAGAGAAATCTCTTAACAATGGCAATTTTGCTACTTGCTGCAACTCCCGCATTTGCACAAGGCGGAGCAACCGCAATCTCAAATGCAGCCCAAGACATTAAAGATTATTGGGATCCAATCAAACTCATTCTTAAAGCAGTCGGCGGATTGGTCGGTTTCATCGGAGGTCTGAGAGTTTACAACAAATGGACAAACGGTGACCAAGATGTCAACAAAGAAATCCTCGGTTACGGCGGAGCAATGATTTTCCTCATCGTAGTTCCGGAATTTGTAACAGCATTTTTTGCCTAAAATGGGATTTTATCTTTACAAGGGGCTTAAAAAACCCCTTGTTTTCTTCGGATTGAAAGGCAAATACATCATTTACGCCGTCATCGTTATCGCAGGTGGAGTCATTGCAGCCTTAATTTTATCCAAATTCGGATTATTAGGTTCTTTATTAGGACTTGCCGTAACAGCAGGATGCGTTTATCTCCTTTTCAAAAGGCAGGATAAATATGGATTGTATGACAAAACCAAAAACTTCAATCAGATTTTAATTTTCCCAAAAAGATTAAACCATAAAAAACTACTAAAAAATGGCAACCATAAAAAAACAAGCATTTGATATTCCCTACATCGGTTACGATTTTGGAAAAGATTTCAATTGGGATTTTGATGTTCTTTTTGGGCAGTACGGAAATACAATTCTCGGAATTAGAATAAAAAACAATGTCGAGCAATATTCGGCAGATCCTGATCAATATCTCAATTTTCATACGGTTTTAAATCAAGTCGTTTCCATTATAGGAGAAGGAAGAATTGTTCAAAAACTTGATCTATTTTCAAAAAAGAAATATTCCGCAGAACCATCTAATCAATTCCTTCAGCAGAAATATTCCGAACATTTTGATGGAAGATTGTTTAAAACCATTGAAACCATTTTGCTTTTTACAGATATTATTGATGATAAACTGAAAAAGAAAAATAAACCGTACAATTTCTCTGAAAAAAGCTACAAAGAACTTCGGGACAAATGTCAAAAAGTCTTTATGCTATTAAAACAAAACGATTGTGAACCTGAATTTTTATTTGAAAAAGATTTTGAATATTACATTTCCGGAGTTTTGTCGATGCAGTTTTCAAATGTACCCACTTTTGATAATATCAAAAGCACCAACGAGTATTTACAAATAGGAAACCGATTCGTTAAAAACATCTCTTATGTCGATGTCGAAAACATTGATTTACCCTCTGAAATAGAACCTTTTTCTGTCTTAGGCGGAAACGGAGCAGCTTCAGAAACAGCCGTTGATAATTTCACCTTCATCAATGAGCTAGAAGATTACGAAACCATTATTTACAATCAGGTGATTACCATTCCGCTGCAAGCACAGCAACAAAGAGAACTCGATAAGAAAAAGAAAAAGCATGAAGGAGCGGCAAACAATTCGCCATCCAATGCCATTATTGCAGAGGAAATTCAAACGCTTCTTCACAATATTGCGATTGATGGACAATTGGTTGTCAATGCTCATTTTTCAATTCTATTTTCCGCAGAAACCCTGGAAAAAATGGAAAATATTCAGTCGATGATAGAAAATAAATTGTTCACAAAAGGAATCATCGTTTCCAAAAATGCCTACAACCAGTTGGAACTCTTTCGGGCAGCACTTCCGGGCAATGCCACAGAACTTAGAGAATACGATTTATTTATGACGACAAGCGAAGCGGCCTTGTGTTTTTTTTTTAAAGAAAGTTACCCCGTAAACGAAGAATCCAACTTTTATCTAAGATTTACGGATAGACAGGGTGTTCCACTGAGAGTTGATCCAGCAGATTTACCCATGAAAACAGGAAGAATCAATAACAGAAATAAGTTTGTTCTTGGCCCTTCGGGTAGTGGAAAATCTTTCCTGATGAATAATATTATTGAGCAATATCTGACTTACAATTATGATGTAGTTATCGTTGATACAGGAGATTCCTATTCCGGAACCTGCAAATACAAAGGCGGAAGATACATTCAATACACCGAAGAAAAACCCATTACGATGAATCCTTTTTTAATGAATAAAAAGGAATTTAATATCGAGAAAATTGAATTTTTAACCAATCTGA
The DNA here is from genome assembly GCF_900156685.1 of Chryseobacterium piscicola. Lineage (GTDB taxonomy): Bacteria > Bacteroidota > Bacteroidia > Flavobacteriales > Weeksellaceae > Chryseobacterium > Chryseobacterium piscicola. Next base: position 790,151 of record NZ_FTOJ01000001.1, on the reverse strand, counting down.
TTTTTTTGATTTGGCAAGGAGCAGATGGTGTAATGTCGGCAACTCAAAAATCCATTTTGGATAATGTGTTGATGTCGTATTATCATCAATATTTTAATAAAGGAACAGAATGGTATGAACACAAAAGTTCGGAAGATTTGATTCTTTATTTGGGTAAATATAACATTCACGAAGAAGATATATTTTCAGAATATGAAAATGAAATGAAGGAACAAAATACCTATTACGATATTTTGGGAATCGCTTTCGATGCCAAATCTGAAGAAATCAAAGAAGCAGGAAGAAAGCTTTTGAAATTTTATCATCCCGATAAAAATTTGAATAACCCCGATTATTACAGCGAAAAATTTTATAAGGTTTATGAAGCGTATGACACGTTGAATGATGAAGAACGGAGAAAAATCTACAACGAAACCCAATTGATTCTCATTAAATCCAATGAAATCATCAAAAAACCAGAATCAGTCAAAGATTGGAACGAATCGTTCAGAAAAGCCATTATCAAAAAAATTAAGCAACTCGAAGAAAAGTTAGAAGCCAAAGAACTTTCGTTTAATGGATTTTATGAGTATTGCGAAAGTTTTTTGCCGCTTTATTTGAATAATAAAAAGCATGCAATTAATGAAAGAGAGTTTAATTTCCGAACCTTTTTGTTTGTTCTGAAAGATTTTTACAAAGGCGGAAGATATGGAACAACATTGAACGAATCAGCCGATAATACGCTGTTTGACGAACCTTTTATCGTATTTGAAATTGACAATGTGAAAGATAATCCGAAATTATTCCCCATTGTAACGCTCATTATTATGGACACTTTTATCCAAAAAATGAGATTGAGAAAAGACCGCAGAAAAGCACTCATCATCGAGGAAGCGTGGAAAGCCATTGCGAGTAAACTGATGGGAGGATACATTTTATATCTCTACAAAACCGTAAGAAAATTTTGGGGAGAAGCGGTAGTGGTAACGCAAGAACTCGACGATATTATCGGAAATGCGGTGGTAAAAGATTCCATCATCAATAATTCCGATACGTTCATTTTGCTTGACCAAACCAAATTCAAAGATAATTTCGACCGAATTGCGGCATTACTTTCACTCAATAAAGTTGAGCAGAACAAGATTTTCACGATTAACAATCTCAACAATAAATTTGGGAGAAGTCGTTTCAAAGAATTTTATCTAAAACGAGGTTCCAAAGGCGAAGTTTATGGAAATGAAGTTTCTCTTGAGCAATACTTGACCTATACAACAGAAAAACCAGAAAAATCTGCTGTTGAATACTATGTTCAGAAATACGGCAATTACGACGAAGCACTGATAAAAATTGTATTCGATTTAAAAATTTTCGGAGACAGTCTGGAAAATTTAGTGACACTCGTCAATCTATATCAAAATCCATTAGATAAAAAAATAAATTCCTATTACAAGATGATGAAAAGAAAGTACAAAGGACAAAATGTTTTCAAGATCATTTCTCAGGAATTAGAAGACCGCAACATTAGTTTTTCAGAATTAATCAATCAACAGGAATATGAAAACGTATAAGACTCTTTTTATCCTTCTTTTTTCCCTTTGGGGAATAGTTGGCTTTGCCCAAAATACTTACATCGACCCCGTTGTAACGGCTGCAATGATTCTCTATTCGGAAAATCTGAAAGCCAAGCAAAATGATGTCATTGATGAAACTTCCAAATTGAAAGATGCTCAAACCTGGGTTGGAACACAGATGGTCGCTGCCAATGATATTCAAAATAAAATTTTAAAAGGGTTGAAAGAGGTTTCGGGTACACTACAAAATGGAATTCAGGTAAAAGAAATTTATTCTGAACTCAATAAATGTTACAATTATTCCTCTGATGTCGTTCAATTGGCATCTCAACATCCACAATATGCCATTTTCGGAGTAAAAGCATCACAAAAAACCTACGAACAAAGTTTAAAAATCGTAACCGATATTTCTGATATTCTCGCTTCTGGCGAACTGAATCTTGCCACTGCAGGAGACCGATATAAGATTTTACATAACATTTCAGGGAATGTAAAAAACCTGAAGTTGTGGCTTTTGGCCATTAAACTTCGGCTGGAAAAAGCCAACCGTTTAGGATTCTGGAATTCTATCAATCCATTTGCAGGATATATTAATACAGATAAAGCCATTGTGGAAACCATAATGAACCGATATAAACGAACTTTTTAATTCATACAAAATGAAGACTCAACAATTTCATGGAGGCAAAAAAGTTGTATTGACTTTGATTTTTTCTGCGCTATATCTTGTGATGACTTCTTCCGGCGGTGGTTCTACACCAGCTTGGCAACAGGAAAATGTTTCTTTTCCGATGATGGATATAGAAATTAATGCAGCGATGAAAGAACACGATCGGCAAAAAGAAATGAGACAAAAACAAACCCTCAATGCCACCGTAGAAACAGCTAACCAAACTCAATGGAAAAACTTTAATGAGAAGGTGACAAAAATTCAGGACAGATTGAGAATCGTTTCGTTTGCCATTCAAGCAGTACCGACGGGAATTGCAATGAGCAGGGAGATTAATAAAATCACGACCAATCAGACCGCTATTATCGAAGAAATTAGTTCTGCTCCTTATTCTATTATTACAGTTTTGCCTTCTCAAGTTCAGTTTGTAGATGATTTGCAGATGGTAACACGCTTAATTGCCGGAATTATTCTCTCTTACGGTGCTATTAATCAAATGGAAAAAGCGGAAAGAAAAGTTTTGCTCGATTATGCTTTAGGTGAAGTCAAAATATTAAGCAGGAATTCCACGCATATGCTTTTGAAAATTAGAGATATAAAGGCAAAGGTTTTACGAAATAAAAGAGCATTTCAATATTATGTAAACAGAGACCGACAGGTAGTTGCAGACATAATGAATAATATTAAATCCTTTTAAATATGAAGAAAATTTTGAGCTTCGTAGCACTTACAATTTTTGGGATTACGGTGAAAAGTCAGCAGGTTGTAATCAATGACAAACTATTGGTTCAGCTTACAAAAGACCACGCCGTTCGATTGGCTAGTGAGCAGGCTTTTCTCAATTCTTACGAAAAACAGAAAGAATTGTACGATGATATTAAGCAAAAAACCGCTCAAGTGATTGCCATTAAGGAATACATCTATCAGCAGTTGAAAAATGTGAATTCTGCTTTAACTCAAAGTAAAAAACTGATTTATCTCTATCAATATTTAGGAAAAATCGTAACCAATTCTAATAAAATGCTGGATTTATCGGCGCAACACCCAGAATACGCTGTATTGGTTTCAAAATATTACGCAGAAATCGGAAAACAAACAATGAAGCTAAAACAAGAAGTCACGCAGGATATTTTGAATGAAAACAAAGACTTTCTAATGGATGCATCGGACAGGGAAATGCTTATAGAAAAGGTTTTTACACGAGTAAGAAATATCAACGGAAATATTCTTTACATCAATTTGCGATTAGAAAACGCTAAGAATATTCCTTACCTGTATCAAGTTCCGGTGCTAAGAAATTACCTCAATATCGACAGAGCCATTGTTGGCGATATTATTATAAAATACAAATACATTTTTAATTGAAAAAGAAAATTACCTACAAATGAAAAATCTAAAAAAAATAAGCCTATTGCAGTTTTTGTTGATTGCAGTCACCCTATTTGGACAAGTCAGCGTAAAGAGATTAAATGACCCTTCCATCGTTGCCCAACATAAACGAATGACCTTTGAAAGTTGGGGCGATTGGCGACCTTATCCCAAATATTTTTTAGGTATTCAGACCAATTTTGCTTATGCTACGGTTTGGGGAATGTGGGCTCCGCAAATTAATCGGGATTATAAAAACGGCAACGACATCAGACCATTAAAACCAACAGGAGAACAAAATTTAAGACTTGCTGAAGTGAAATTTCAGGAAGAAGAAGCCAAAAAAATCAAAGCCACTTCCGATACCATTTACAAAAGAAGCGTTCAGGATTTTGCGTATTGGACTTCCGCAACTATCGATGCGGATCCTCTATGGATGCTCTATTACAAAAGAATGCTCAAACCCATTACCGAATTTCCTGACACGCCTCAAAATTTTATCGAATGGAAATTAAAAGATCAACAAACTTACGAAACCCTCAACACGATTGGAACATTAAAAAGATGGCAAGAAGAATTAAATCTCATCAAAGAAAAATATTCGATGTCCCGAAGTATGGATATGCCGAGAGGAAAACGATTTTTAATGTACCACGAAACCCTTATAAAATGGCGAAAATTTGCTCAGGAATTGAGGAAATACAATGATAAAACAACTCTTCTTTTGGATTACAAAAATATTCTGAAAAACCATTTATCTACGGCACTTCCACAAGGATTTATACCGGAAACAGATAAGCAAATAGTACAGAATATTATGCAACAATATCATCACAAATATTAAAAAATGAATAAAAATCTTACCCTATTTTGTTGCCTGTTGGCAATACTATTACCGACTTTGAGTTTTGCCCAAACCGATGGAGATTACAGCAATTTACTCCAATTTTTAAAAGGCGACGGTGCTTTTGAAAAATGGTTTATGGAAGTCTTTACCAAATTGGACACCAGCGTTCAGGACAGTGCAGCCGGTTCTGCGTTGGTTGGAAGAGCCATTGGCGGTTTGGGAGCGTTGATGTATCTCGGATATATGGGTTGGCAAATGATTGCTGGAGACCGTGAATGGGAAATCACACCCATGCTCAAACCGATTATCATAGGATTTACCCTTGTTTATTGGACAGGATTTGTCAATCTCATTCAAGCGCCTTTTGAAGCCATTGCCGAACCGGGAATGTCGATTTTTAGCGAGGTAGAATCCGAGGTTAATGATTTACGGGTTCAAAGGTTTAAAAAGCAGCAACAATTATTGGATGCAGTCATTAAACTTAATGCTGATGAAAAAGCCAAGCAAGAAGTGATTGATAACACCTCCAAAGATGCCGATGATTCTTGGTTTGACATCAGCGAAGGATTAGACAAATTGATTCAACCCATCAAAGAATGGCAAATCAGAATGGAATTTCAGCTGCAAAAATTAGTCGCCGAAGTTATTGAATTTGTTTGCCTTTCCATACTTAGAATTTGTGTGTATCTCATTTTCTTTATCCAAAAAATTTGGGCATATATTCTCATTATTTTGGGGCCGATTGCCGTTGGAATGGCTCTCATTCCTGGGTTTGAAAATTCGTTGTACAGTTGGGTTTCCAAATTTGTCAATATCAATTTGTACACTTTTGTCGCTTACACCATTATCAATATCGGTCAGCAACTGATTGCTTCGGGATATACGATGGAGATTGAAAGATACGATACGCTTTTAAACAACGGAACCATTACCAACTTAGATGCTTTGATGGTTTATGTGAGCAATTCGGGAATGATTTATAACCAACTTTTCACTTGTGTTGCCTATATCGTCACCGGAATCGGAGTATTAATGACTCCTACTATTGCTGACACGATTGTTACCGCAGGCGGAGCCGGAGCAATGACTAAAATGAAAAGTGCCGCAGCAAAAATGTCTGGAAGTGCAAAAACAACAATCTTGGCGGCTAAAACAGGAGGAACTTCCGCAGTTGCCAGTGCAGCAAAAACTGCAGCAGCAGGTTCTGCATCAGGTAGAGTAAGTAGTGCAATGAAAAACGGAAAATAAATGTATTACGAACTAATCAGAATTAAGAACCAAGAATAAAGAGCCAAACACCAAACTCAAAAAACCAACAACCAACAACTAAAAATATGCTTATTAAAAATATAGAACAGAAAATGAAGATCAACAAAGTGGTTTCATTAGGAGCAATTGCTTTTGCCGTAGTTATTGTCGTCGCTGGATTCTTTTTCGCTTATAAAATGATTCAGGATTCCCGAAAATCCATTTACATTTTGGATAATGGCGTTCCAGTTTTAGCGAAACAAACCGATGAACTCTTGAACAGACCTGTAGAATACAAAGCCCAGATTGAACTTTTTCACCGATTGTTTTTCACCCTCGCACCAGATGATAAATACATCAAAGAAAATATTCAAAAATCATTGTACATCATTGATGAAAGCGGAAAAAAAGAATACACCAACCTTAAAGAAAAAGGATTTTACAACCAAATTGTCGCTTCCAGTTCAATGGTCAGCATTCATTCAGATTCGATTAAACTCAATATGGATCAAAAAAAATTTCAGTTTTTCGGAAAACAAATGATTACAAGAAAATCATCGGTTATTACTCGAAAACTCATTACCGAAGGCTTCTTTGAAGACATCATCCGAAGTCCCAATAATCCGCACGGTGTCCTTCTTAAAAATTGGCGGATTCTTGATAATGAAGAACTCTCCAATCAAACTAAAAATTCTTATTAAATGAACATATTTTTAAACAAACTAATAGAACAAAAATGGATGAGTTGGGTAGTGAAAAACCCGAAAAAGTTCTACATCTATTCGATGGTATTTCTGTCAATATCTTTTGTAGGCTCTCTGATACAAGGAATTTTCTTTCCTTCCGATGCCACATTTAAAGTAAAGCCACCAACTCTTTATTCCAAAAGTTTAACGACTGAGAATAATTTTAAAAACAATGAAAAGGAAATGGCAAACATTGTAAATGAACTCAAAACCTTAAAAGTAAAAAGAGACCGAAATGCCCTTCAGAAAGAAGACAGTTTGAGAATAGAATACCTATATAACCAATACCAAAAACTAAAAAATGGACATTAAAAAAATCAATTTTAAAGAGAAAAAATATGTGCTTCCACTTTTGGCTTTGCCTTTTTTGTTTCTTTTCGTGTATGTAGGAGCGCAGTTCTCGAAAGAGGAAACTCCGAAAGAAACTCCGAAAGAACTTTCGCTTTCCTTAGGAGAAACACAGGATTCTATTTTGACTAAAAATGATGCCTACGATGCCTTGTTTCAAAAAGATGACAATCGAACAATGCTTGGTGGATTAGACAAAGAGCACGATAGTTTATTGAACTACGAAGACCAATTGTCATTGGCTCAAAAAAGAAAAATTGATTCTTTGAAAGATGCACAAGGAAGACAAAATAATTATCAAGCAAAAGGAAATCCATCTTCATATTATAATAAATCCAATAATCAAAATAGCGACAAAGACTACAAACGATCAGAAGATATTATCCGAATGTTGAACGACAAATCTTATGGAAAAACTGAAAACAATGATGCTTCAGTAAATCAAAAATCAACATCTCAAAATCAACAATCTGATCCGATGAAATTTCTGAAAGAACAAATGTTGGTTATGGATTCCTTAGAAAAAGCAAAAGACCCAGAATATCAAAGCAAACTCGCGACAGAAAAGAAACTCAAAACCAACAAAGAAAAAATGGATGCCTTTCTCAATTCAACTTTCAATGTTAGCAAATCAGGGATCAATAGTGCTTTCAATGCATTTTATAAAGAAAAAGAAAACAGTTTTATAAAAGCTGTGATTGATGAAAATAACAAAGGTTTTCTGGGAAGCAGAATCCGTTTTCGATTGTTGGAAGATATTTTCGTGGGTAATAAAAAAATTGACAAAGGTTCAATTCTTTACGGGCAAATCTCAGGTTTTTCGATGCAAAGAGTGGATTTGAAGATTGTATCAGTATTTACAAAAGGTGAAATTTTTCCTGTCAATCTATCCATTTATGACATTGATGGAATGAAAGGATTATATATTCCACAAAGTGTTTTCCGTGAAATGATGCGAGAAATGGGAAGTAATTCGGTTCAGGGAACGCAAATGGATATGGGGGGAGAAGGGTTTTTTACCAGTTTGGGTTCTAAACTATTTACATCTACTTCAAAATCCATCGCCAATCTGATTAAAGCCAACAAAGCAAAACTGAAATACAATTCCTACGTCTTTTTAATCGACGAAAAACAATTGAAAGAAGCAAAAAACAAATAAAAAATTTCAAAAAAATGAAGACAATATTTTATACATTTTTAGTATTGACCGCCCAATTTTTAACGGCTCAAACGGCAACAAAAGAACAAATCGTTTCCGATTTACCTGAATTGGAAATTACGGAAGGAATTAACCTGCATATTATTTCTCCCGAAACGATTCAGTATGTGGATTTGTCCACTCAAAAACTGACTGGAGATTTGCCGACAACCAACATTGCAAGAATAAAAATTACCGATGCTGAAGCTGACCAAAATGGAAAAACAAAAATCCCAGCACATTATTTTCCTGGAGAAAATATCGGAATTATTACCGTTGTCGGGCAATCGTTTATCGCCCAATACAAAGCTGTTTACAGAAATTCTGAAAACTTGAATACGATTACCAATATTAATATTCAAGCCGAAGATATGCAACCGATTGAGTTTAATAAAATGATTTTTTCCAACCTTGAACTTAGAAAATTTGCAATGGATATTATCCAAAAAAAGACGGATAAAAACCCAATTAGGGAGGAAAAAGATTTTAAACTTAATGTTCAACTCAATAATGTTTACGTGATGAGCGACTACATTTTTTTGGATATGACTTTTAAAAATAATTCCAATTTGAGCTATGATATTGAAGATTTAAAATTTTCCATTGAAGACAAAAAAATCTACAAAGCAACGAACAATCAAAGCATCGAAATGACTCCGATTTTCCAGTTGAATCCTCAAAAACACTTTAGAAAAAATTTCAGAAATATTTATGTCTTCAAAAAATTCACGTATCCAAATTCCAAAGTGATGATGATTCGATTAATTGAAGAACAACTCTCAGGAAGAACTATAGAAATGAAAGTCAACTATTCGGAGATTTTAAAAGCTGATACATTTTAATAAGAGCCAAGAACCAAGATTTTATAACCGAGACATAATATTGACTACGATCAACTGTCAACAAACAACCATCAACTAATATGCAAGAACAGCAACATCAAATAAAAATTTACGGATTTCTGCAAAAAGCGGTTTATGCAGTCGTAGCATTGGATTGTGCTTCACTTTTTTATCTAAATGCGGATATTCCAGTGCTTTCCAATTTGCTGAAAAATTTCACAAAGTTGAGTTTCATTTATCCACCCATCAATGCCAAATTTGCAACAATTATTCTGATTGGACTAGTTGCTATAGGAACAAAAGCGAAGAAAAAAAGAGAACTCAATATCGCTACCGAAATTGTGCTCCCAATGGCTTTTGGATTACTAATGATTTTTTCTTCGTTGGTTTGGCAGAAAGAAGCAAGTAATCTAACGCTACCAAAAATAGTTCCTAGTCTTAATTTATATCAAATTATTTATGCAGTCTTTTCCTTTTTGGGAGCGGTTATACTTCAAATGGGAGCCGATTCCATTTCAAAACTGATGCAACAAAAAATGGGCAAAGACCGATGGAATATTGAAGAAGAAAGTTTTGATCAAAACAAAGAATTGGTTAATACTGATACATCGATCAATATACCTTATTTGTTCCGATATAATGGAAAAAACAATAAAGGATGGATGAACATTAATCCATTTCGTGGAACAATGGTCATCGGAACTCCAGGATCGGGTAAATCATTTGGGGTGATTAACCCTGCAATTCGTCAAATGATTGCAAAAGGTTTCTGTTTGTGCATTTATGATTTTAAATTTCCCGATTTGGCACAAATTGCCTACTACCATTATTTGGTGAAAAAAAGCAAGGATTCCGATTATAACTATAATTTTCACGTCATCAATTTGAATGAAGTTGAAAAATCAAAAAGAGTAAATCCCTTCAAAAAAGAATATGTAAAAACCTTAGCCGAAGCACAGGAAATGGCAGAATCGATGGTTTCATCTTTACAAAAAGGCGGTTCTTCTGGAGGTGGTGGTTCTGATGCTTTTTTCACCCAATCGGCGATTAATTTTCTTTCATCCTGCATTTATTTTTTTGCAACCTACGAAAATGGGAAATATTCAGATTTGCCCCATATTCTTTCATTTATGAACAGAAGTTATAAAGAAATTTTCGATACGCTTTTTACCAATGAAGAAATTTTTTCTTTGCTTTCTCCTTTCAAATCTGCTTATGAGAATAAAGCGTTTGATCAGTTGGAAGGACAAGTTGGAACTTTGAAAATCTTCCTTTCCCGATTGGCAACGAAAGAAAGTTTCTGGGTGTTTTCGGGTGATGAAGTGGAATTGAAAATCACCGATAGAAAAAATCCGACCATCTTAATTCTGGCATCAGATCCCGGAACACAGGATATAAATTCGGCTCTTTATTCATCAGTTTTGAATAGGACTTTAAGACTAATTAATTCCAAACACAATTTACCCGGAGGAATTATCGCCGATGAGTTTCCTACGATTTACATTCACAAAATTGATAACATCGTTGCTACTGCAAGAAGCAATCGGGTTGCCGTTTTACTGGGGCTTCAGGAACTTCCTCAACTTCGGCAGTTTTACAAAAAAGAAGTGGCAGACACTATTTCTGCTATTGTTGGAAATATTCTTTCAGGTTCAGCAAGAGATAAAAACACCTTGGATTGGTTGGAGAAACTTTTTGGAAAAATCAAGCAAAAAACCTATTCGCAATCTATTTCGCAGCAAGGAACAACGACCAGTATCAACGAAAAAATGGACAATATGATTCCTGCCGGAAAAATTGCAGCTCTTAAAACAGGAGAAATGGTGGGAATGATTGCTCAAGGTGAAGAAGTTACTGAAGAATACAAAACTTCTGCGGTCAATGGAAAAATCAATTTGGATATGAAATCTATAAAAAAAGAAGAAAATAATTACCCAAAAATGCCTTCCTATTATTCATTTATAGACAAAGCCGGAAATGACCGAAAAGGAGAAGTTTTGATGACCAATTTCAGAAAAATAAACAAAGAAGTTGAATTGATTATTGGTGAACTCGTAAAATCATAAACCTATGAAAAAGCACTATAAAAAACTCATGATTTTAGGATTTTTTCTTTCTGCAATTTTTGCGTTTGGACAGTTTAACACACTAATGCCAACAGTACCAAAGAAAGCGATAAATCAGACAATTCAAGAAATTTTTAAAGAAGAAAAACCAAAAAAGGAGAAAAAATCTTGGAAAGTAATTTTCAAGATCACAACCAAATCGGATTTGAAAAATGAAACCGAAGGTTCGACGAAGCGGTTAAAGAGTCAAATTGATTCTTTAAAAATATTGATGAAAGAATATGCTTCTTCCAATAACCAAAAATGGGAGGTGCAACACTCAAAAGATTCTTTGTTTTTAAAAACTCAAGCAAAAGCATTCGAAAATAAAATTAATGCTTTTTTAAAATATGATTTTGTATCAGAACTTGACGATAATTTTTCAAAAATCGTCATGCCATTACATAATGAAATTCAGATTACATCGGGATTTGGAATCAGAACTCATCCCATTTTTGGAACTCAAAAAGTCCACAACGGAATTGATTTAAAAGCCAATTATGAGAATGTCTATGCGGTTTTAGACGGAATTGTTACTGCCTCGGGATGGGATCCAAAAGGCGGTGGAAATTACATCAAAGTCAATCATTTTAACCGTTTTGAAACTTCTTATCTCCATCTTTCCGAAATCTATTATCGGGTTGGAGAACAAGTAAATGCAGGATTTATCATTGCTAAAAGTGGAAATACAGGAAACTCAACCGGTCCGCATTTACATTTTTCAGTCAAAGAATTTGGACAAAATATTAATCCAGTTCATTTTTTAAACGACTTAATAAAAACAAACAATTTAATCGCAACATATTATGCAAAATGAAAATTTACCCACCGAAGATTTGAAAAAATTCGGAATTATTAATGAAGACTTATCATTTTCAAAAAAACTCAATGAAGATGATATTCAGAAATTTCTGAAAGGGTACACCATCGTTGCCGACAACGACAAAAACAGAGCGACTTTCCAACTTGTGGAAAATAATACCAAATTGAAAGTCATCTTTTTGGAAAGGGATAAAAATCTTTCCGAAATCCTTGAAAACAGCAAAAAGGAAATTCAGTATTCTGAAGCTTTTTCAAAATATGATGTGAACGATGAAAAAAAATCGGCACAACTCAACTGGTCAAAAACCGCTTTTATCGACGATAAAGAAAGAGGAAAAGTGATCGAATTTGATTTCATCAAAGATCGAACGGAACTCACGGCAATTATCGCAGATAAAAGAGATACCGTTGAAATGAATCGCTACAAAAATGAATTGTATAAGCTAAAAAATTTCCTGCAAGATAAAATCGACCAATATCCCGAAATCGCCAAAGAAATTACCAAAGATTTGAATATTGTTTCAAAAGAAATCAATACCGTAAACAGTATTTCTTCTGATGAAAGGCAAATTTCCAAAGGAAAAAATTCTGAAGTTTATTTGAATGTGAACGAGAAAGATTTGTATGAAGATGCAAACAGAATGCGTGATGAACAGAAAGAACAAGACGTAGAAATTCAAAAATCAAGAGGTTTCAAAAGATAATCCGACAACAATCAACCAAAAATATTATTAACAATCAAAATCCAAAAAAATGATGGAATCACAAAAAGAATTCGACCAAATAAAGTATCTGAAAGACCAATTAAAATACCTTGGTTTCGGAGAAAATGAAAAACTTCACAAAGATTTGGAAATAGGCATCAAGTCCAAAAACCAGCAATTTGAAATTAAAACCACTTCCGACAAAACTTTGCCGGGAAACAAAGCAGATTTCACTTTGAAATTCAACAAAACGGAAAACGGTGGAGTTTTTCTCAATTCGTACAATGCAAAACTCACGAATGAAAAAGCCGAAGAAATTTCTCACAATTTCTCGGTCAATCGCGAAAACACATTTACCGCAAAAGAAGCCGTAAACCTGATGGAGGGACGTAGCGTGAAAATTGAATTTCACAACCCGAAAAGCGACCAGCAGGAAACCGCTTTTGTTCAATTCAACTTTGAAGAGCCCAAAACAGAAAAAGGTAACTTTATGTTCCAAAATTTCTATGAAAATTATGGTGTGGATACCGACAAAATTGTGGAAAAATCCAACCTTATTTTCGATAAACCCGAATATCGTGAAAACACGATTAAATCTCTTGAAAAAGGAAATATCGTAAAAGTAAAATTTGATTTGAACGATAAAATAACGGAAGGAAAAGCCGTTTTGAATCCTCAATACAGAAATCTTAGTTTGTACGATAACGATATGAACCGAATCAATACCAATAAGCCTTTAGAAGGTCTTGAGCAAGACAATAAACACGAGAAATCTAATGTGAAAGAACAAAGCATTAAACGATAAAATTTCACTTGACCCATAATCCGAAAGCAGTAAGTCAGATGATGATTTGCCGCTTTTTTAAAATCTAACACAATGAAGAAAATCTTACTATTGCCTTTTTTGCTTTTGCTTCTCGTGAGCAACTCCTGTCATAAAGAAATCAAGTCTGAGAAAGGTGGAATTGACATTATTTCCAATGTTTATATCAATGCATCCAAAGATTTGAACCAGCTCCAAAGTTTTCATCTGTCTAAAATTAATTATTCGAGAGATACCATTATAGAACTAGTTCCTGATTTTACTTTCCCCGAAATCAATAAACAGGTGTATTTCATCAAAGATTCGTTGTGTTTTCCACTCGAAACAGAAAATAATACACTTATTTTTTCGGAAATTTCCAAAAAGCAAAAACCAAATTTAATTTGGAACAAAAAAGACGGAGCTATTTTTTCAAAAGATGAAATCCCGAATTACAGAAACCGAAGAAACCTTTCTGACACCGTTTTGTTTAAGAAAAAATTAAAACGATTTGAAATTAATTCACCTTGGAATTATACGAGATTTTACCTTTATCCGACCGATACCATTTTGCCGTATTCACTCTACAAACACGCTGAAAAAGACTATCACGGAAGATTAGAACGTATTGATTCTTACAATAAAAAGAATGATGTTTTTGTAACACTTCAATTATTACCGAGAAAAAATTGGGACGATTCGGCAAAAGAAATCTTTGATTTCAACCATTTTGTAAAAAACAGAAAAAGTGAGTAATCAAGCCGTTTTAGATTATTTTTCTGATGATATCTCAATTATAGAAGGGAATAAAGATGAACTCCTAGTTTTTATGAATAATGAGGACAAATTGTCATTTTTGGAACTTCTGAAATTGAACGATCAAACCAACAACAGAACGCTTATTAGTTTGAATTCTACCGAAAACATTAATAAATTTCTGACCCAATTTCAGAATGTTGATGGTAAAATTTTCCTATGCCTAAGTGGAAATCAAACCGGAAATTTAGCAACCCAAAAGATACTGTCGGAATTTCAAAATAAAAACATCAAAGACATCCGTTTGTTGTATGGTATTTCCGAAAATGGCACCCAAAATTTAAGTGAATATTTAAAAAATAAACTCAATCTTCAAGAGAAAAATACTAATTTCGTTGAAGCAAAAAATTCAGAAAATGGAAAGAATTTTATTAAATCAAACAGAGTTCCCAACACTCAGCACGTGGGATCCGAATTTTCTGAACGAAATTCTGGAAACACTTTCCAAAGAAGCCAATCCGAGCAAAACGGAAATCACCAAAGCGGACAAGCTTTGGGCAGCAACGATGCTGGAAATGGACTTGCAGACACAATCTGGAAGCATTTGGTCGGAGACAGAAAACCAGGAAGACCTATTGACGGATCACAACCGCAAAACGATGAGAAAAATGCGGGAAAAGAACATTCCGTGGGCGGAATCTTATCCGGGAGAACTCTATCCGATAGAACAGAACGAAAATTAGATTTATCTGCTCAAAACAATGAGGATGTAGAAGCTCTTATTTTAAAATATAAAGGTCAGAAAATGACCAACGAACAAGTTGCAGAAGTGGTTTCTGCAACTTGTTTTGTTTCCGATGACAAGCAAATTATTCTCAAAGAAAATCTTATCATTACCAATGACTTAAAAGATATTTGCAACCAATTCAAAAGCGGCGGAACTGCAAAAGAAGGTCGTGGAATCCTCGATGAATACTACACCGATTCAACAATTGTAAACGCCGTTCGCAATCTTATCAAAGACCAATTTAAAGGTAAAAAAGAAATTTCGGTTTTAGAACCCAGCGTTGGAACGGGAAATTTTCTTGATGCAGCGAAAGACTCGGGAATAAAAACAAAAATCACCGCTTTTGAAATCAACGAAACCACAGCAAAAATTGCAAAAATTCTTCATCCCGAAACCGAAATTAATCTTCGTTCTTTTGAAACTGAATTTATTAGTGAAAACGGGATAAAAACCAATCCCGAAGATTATAAAAACCAATACGATTTGGTTATCGGAAATCCACCTTATGGTGATCATCGTGGTTTTTATAAAGGTTTGGGAGAGGAACCAAAAATTTCCAAATATGAAGATTATTTCGTAAAACGAAGTTTAGATGTTCTAAAAGAGGGTGGAACTTTGGCAATGGTGCTTCCTTCGGGTTGGCTGAATCGACAGAACAACTTGAAAAATGCCGAAATTTCAGAAGCTTTTCGCCTGCCAAACGGCGCTTTTTCAGGAACGCAAATCGGAACAGATATTATCATTTTAAGAAAAAATCAGCAAAACATTTCCAAGGACATTTCCAAATATTTTGAAACTGATCCAAACAAAATTCTGGGTGAAATCAGAGAAAAAACAAATCGTTTCGGGCGTTTGGAAAATTATGTTCACGGAAATCTAGAAGAAGCTTTATTCAAAATAGAACAGCTTAAAAATAAAAAGGAAACCGAAAGGATTGGAAATCTTTTTGAGGATTTGTTTTTAGAAAATGAAGAATCAAAAACCGAAAAAACTTCACCTAAACTAGGAAATAATTCATTAGAAAATGTACGTGAAAATGAATCGGATAATGAATCAGAAAATTCTATTAATCAAGAAAAAATTGAGATAAATCTTACTGAAACGCAAGAGAAAATTGGAAAAGTTCTTTCGGCACTTGATGCTGTAAAATTCAAATCACCTGCTGTTATTAAAGAGATTGATAAATACACCAAACTTCAATCTCAAATATTGAATGAATTCCAACATTTTTCTCAAAACCAAATTGATGAAATTCATCAAAAAGCAGATAAAATCATTCAATCTCAAAGTGAAAAATATGTAGAATATAGGATTCAGACAAAACCCGAAATCAAAAAAGGAATTTTAAAATATCAATTTTCCAAAACGGATGAAATTGTCAATTCTTCACTTCAAAATAGTTCTGATATTTCTCTGGAAAAATTAGAAGCATTCCGAGATACCGCTTATGATGGAATGCTCAACAACTATGGAAAACATTACGAATTTGCCAATTTTATTGACGGAAAATGGATTCACGATTTTTATTATGCAGAAGGAAATATTTATGCAAAGCTTGAACAACTTGAAAAAGATTTCGTGGATAAAAATGCGGTTGGAGGAACGGGAAATCAGTATGAAAAACAAAAAGCATTATTGGAAAATGTTTTGCCAAAACCAAAAATATTAGATGAAATTTTCATTAGTCCAAATCATGAATTTGTACATCAATTTGATTTAGAAACCGTTGTGAAACCGTATTGGAATTCAGAAACAAGAGCAACTGAAGAAAAAGAATTTCAATATAATCTTGCGGAAAAGTTCAAAGATTTCGCAGGAACATTATCAAGTGAAGCTTTTGCGGGATCTTCAGCTTGGGAAGTGAGAAGTTTTGTAGATAACGAAACGGTAACAGGAAGTGATAAAGAGCGAAATGCATTAGTTCGGGAAAGGAGAAAAGCGGCGGCCAATGATTTGTTTTACAAATTTTTGAGAGAAGAATTACCTGATGATTTACGGAATCGATTTGTAAAAGTATTCAACAGAAATTACAACAATATCCACGTTCCTGATTATTCAAAATTTCCACTATTTTCAAAAATTCATCTGAATTTAAAAGGAATCCCATTGAATTTAACCGAAGTCCAAAAAGCAGGAATCGGAAGACAGATTACAAAAGGAGTTGGATTATTGGCTCATGAAGTAGGTTTTGGGAAAACATTGTCAGGAATCCTTTCAATGCACGAAGCAATGGAACGTGGAAATGCGAAAAGACCGTTGATTGCAGTTCCGAATGAAAGTATCCTCAAACAATGGGTTGATACGGTTTTTGAAACCATTCCGAATGCGAAAGTCAATGTTTTAGGGAATTTGGGTAAAGATTATGACCTTTCAAAATTCGATAATAAAGACGGTGAAATTACGCTGGTAACGTATGAGGGTTTTAATAATATAGGTTTTTCGGAAAAGATTACCCAAGACTTGGCTTCTAAATTTTCTTATATTTCAGAAAGTGAATTGAGAAGTGTAAATGCCATCAGCGAAAGAGATTTTCAGAAAGAATTAGAAAAAGAAAAGGAAATCGAGGGCAAAATGAAACGTGGAAAAATCTATAATTGGGAAGATTTTGGGTTCGATCATCTGACTTTTGATGAAGTCCACAACGCCAATCATATTGTAGGAAAAGTTCGTGTTGAAGACCGAAGATTTGCTTCTGATTTTAGAAGTCAAAACCAGCAAACCTCAAAATTGGGGATTAATACTTGGATGGCAGCGCAATATATCCAGGATAAAAATGATGGCAGAAATGTTACGCTTCTTTCAGCGACGCCTTTCACCAACAAACCTTTGGAATATTATTCGATTTTATCGCTGATTGCCAATAAACGTTTGGAAGAATCGGGATATTTCAATGTCAATACTTTCTTTGAAACCTTTATGGAGGCGGATAATGATATGGAAATTGATGCGAAAGGTGATGTGAAATTCAAAGCAAATGTCAGAAGATTTAAGAATAATTCTTTGTTTCAGCAGCTTTTATCGGAGTTTATTGATATTAAAGGCGAAGAAGATAATTTGGAACTGATTCGCCCCAATAAAGTCAACAAAGAATATAAAATTGAGCAAAACGACCTGACAAAAGAACAATATGATTTGTTGAATGAAAATTTCAGCGAAACTGAAAAAGGAGCGATTTTAACACATATTCTTAATGGGCGAAAGATCGCCATTTCTCCCTATTTATCTCCGTATTATGATGGTGAAAATCCGACAACAAAAGAGTTTGTGGAAAATTCACCGAAATTAAAGCAGATGATGGATTTAATTCGTCAGAACAAAAAAGATATTCCAGAATCGGGACAAATTATTTATTCTGAATTAGCGGTTGCAGAATTTCCGAAACTGAAAGAATGTTTGATTCATGAAGTTGGCTATAAACCCGAAGAAGTCGGAATTATTACTGGAGCGACGAGCAAGCCAAACCGTTTGAAAATTCAAGATGATTTTAATTCCGGGAAAATTAAAGTGGTGATTGGAAGTGAGGCGATTCAGGAAGGAATGAACCTTCAGGAAAATACGACGGATATTTACATGCTTTCTCTTCCTTATAATTTTACTTCGCTAAGACAGGTCGAAGGACGAGCGTGGCGACAAGGAAATAAAAACGAAAATGTACGGATCAATTTTATGCTCACCAAAGATAGTATTGATGTTTTTATGCTTCAAAAACTGCAATCCAAACAAGCGAGATATTTGGAAGCAATGAAAAAAGGAGCCGATGTTTTGGATATTTCGGATATTTCAACGCAAGAACTGAAAACCGCCATCATCACCAATCCCGAAACAAGAGCCAATATTGAAATTGAATTATTGAAAAAAAGATTGGAAAGTGAGAAAAATAAGCATCTCGCTGATAGTGCTTTTGTGTTGAGAAAACATGAAGATTTTCTGAAAGTTAAAGAAGAAGCTACCAAAGCTGAACATTCTTATAACAGAATTTTAGGGTACTCAAAAGAAGAAAGCGAAAACGGAGAATATTGGAGAAACCAACTTCCTTTCCATCAAAAATCCATTGATTTAGCCAAAGAAATGGTTGAAGAAAAGATTAAAGAACTTTCTGCAAAAGGAGTAAATGTAGCGGAAATTGAAAAACAAAGTAAAATGACCGAAGATAAAATTGCGGAACTAGATGGACAACTGGAAGGTCTGCAGGTCGTTAGAGAAAATTTGGTTAATCAATACAAAATTGAAAAAAAGGAGCAACTAAAAATGAATAAGGACAAAGATGTGTTGAAGGAAAGAGTCGAAGAAAATGTTTTTCTTTTTAAAGCATCTTCAATTATTGATCCTAAACAAAATTTAGAAATTGCTCATTTTGAGAAAAATATTTTTAATCTAAATTTGGAAGAAAGAGAATCTGTGGGAAGGAAAAGATAATAAAATGGTGCATTATAAAAATTTATTAGATTCTAATAATTAATTACAATTTTTCAAATCCTATTAACCATGTCTGTAATTCTTTTGCGACTAAGTTTTTGTTTGAGATGTATTAGCTGGAAAAAACACATCTATGAAATGATCTTAATACATTAAGGTAGTTGTAACATATATTGAAAATTTTTAAAGCTCTCAGTTTGAGGACTTTTTTAGTTGTGAATATTAGAAATAAACTTAAATTTGTTAGACTCACTGTTGTTACAAATAAAATATGGCTGATACTTCTACTAACTTTTCTGCAAAAGAACCATCATTAGGTTACATATATCAGATTAAATATGCTTTGCTATTGCTTTTGACAAATAGTCGAAATCTTGATAATCCTGTTTTAAGAATTGAATGTCTCGATGATATTGATATAACTGATGTTAATTCAACCAATCTTTATCAAACAAAACTTCACATTAAAAGCAAAGCAAATTTAACTGATTCTAGTGTTGACTTTTGGAAAACTATTAGAATTTGGTCGGAGTACATATTGAATGGAACCATAGACATTGATCAAACGGTTTTAAATTTAATAACAACCGAAAATATTCCAACAACAAGTATACTATACAAGTTAAGAGATAATATATTTAGTGATGCTGAATTACAGGATATAATAGATAAATTGGACTCTATTGCTATTTCTTCAACAAATGATACAACAAAAAAAGGAAGGGAAGAATATCAAAAATTAAGTATTGTAAATAAGAAAAAATTAATTCAGAGTATTAGAATTTTAGATAATTCTGTTGATATATCAGAAGTTGATGCAAAAATAAAAAAACAGCTTATCCTTTCCTCTTATCCCAATCATTTAGATGCATTTCTTGAACTTCTTGATGGTTGGTGGTTGGGAAAAACAATTGATAATTTAACTGGAAAATCGGATTCAATTAAGTTTGAGGAACTACAACTTAAAATATCCAACATAAGAGACTCCTTTCAAGCTGACAATTTACCAAATCACTTTCCAGAGCAAATGGAAATATCCGATGAAGAGGTAGAGAATTTAAAAGAAAAAAACTTTTTAAAACAGTTAGAGCTTATTTCAATTGGGATTAATTCAAGAACTGTTAAACGTGCAATTAGTGATTTTAGAAGAGCGTTCGAGCAAAGATCTAAATGGCTGAGATTACATCTTTTAAATCCTGAAGAGGAAGAAGAGTATGATAAAAAGCTCAGAGATTACTGGCAAAATATTTTTGAGATAATGAGTGATGAAGCAGATGGAAAAACGGATGATGACTTAAAAAAACTCGGAAAAGATTTCTACATAAATCAATTTGCCACTAGTTGTCCACAAATAAAAATAAGAGAAAAATTTAATGAAGATTATTTAACTAGAGGAAGCTATCAAATTTTATCAGACGAAAAAAAAATTGGCTGGCATCCAAACTTTGACAAGGAAATATGAGAACAAATTGGACAGATAGAAATACGATTGTAGCAAACTTATTTAATCCTGCATTTTGTGGTGAGATAATTAGGGTTGCGGCAATGGAATATAACAAACATGCTAATACTAAATTTCCATTTGCTTTTTCTTTTATTGTATTACCCATTTTACTACATAAGGAAACTAGAGAAAGATTACCTCGAAGTACAAGAACTTATTTTTTTGTTTGGGTGGAAAATAATGACAATCTATTTTTTGATTTTTCTAAAAGAGCTAAGAATTTGGTTAAATATACTAAAGAAGCACTTAGCTTTTCTATAGCCTACAATAAAATACAAATAAACGAAAAAGGCGAAATTGAAACTGATAAGACTAAAGTAAAAAAATTTAATGGAGATGAATATGATGAATATAACGACATTTTGAAGAAAGCCCAATCATTAGGGAAATGGCTTTCTTTTACTAGTGACGTAAAATCTATCTATTCCTTTCTTAGAATAACTCCTTAATTATGCAAATAAATAAAGTAATCCTATATAGTCTAAAAGGTGAAAAAAGAATATTGCCTTTCAACTTGGGTAAAGTAAATATTATAACAGGTGAATCTAAATCAGGAAAATCAGCATTAATTGAAATCGTTAATTACTGTTTAGCTTCATCAGGATGTGATATTCCGGAAGGTATTATTAGAGATACAGTTTCTTATTTTTCTGTAATTGTAACTTTTGAAGATAATGAATCTGTTTTCATCGCAAGAGAAAATCCAAATATTAAAGGAATAATTGCATCTACTACAGTTCAACTAACTCGTAATATTGGTGACGCAATTCCAGAGTTTGATGATATAAACTCAAATCTAAATATTGATACTCTCAAAGAATTTCTAACTAGAAAAATTGGCATTTCAGAAAATCTTCATATTCCAGATTCTTTAACAAGAGAACCATTGAAAGCAAATTTCAAACATTCTCGTTTTTACAGTTATCAACCTCAATATTTAGTAGCTGATCCACATCAGCTATTTTATAATCAAAATAAAGAATTTGTCCCTCAATCTATCAAGGATACACTACCTTATTTCCTAGGTGCGGTGAATGAAGATTCTCTTTTAATTGAAAGTGAGATTACACAATTAAAAAAACAATTAAATAGATTAAACAGGGAGCAAAGAGAAGCCGAAAAAATTAAATCAGAAGGGATAAGCCAAGCATATTCTCTAATTGAAGAGGCAAAAGAAATAGGGATTTTAGAAAAAACTGTTTCGCCAAAAAGTCAACCGGAAGCATATCAATATTTAGAACAGGTTTCAAAATGGGAATATCAACCTTTGCAAGTTAAAGGTGAAAATTCAGCATTAAAAGAACTAGTAGATAGACGAAGTGAACTAAAAATTGAATTAGGAAAAATATCCGATAATAGAAAAGCAGCCACTGATTATTTGAAAAATTCATTTGGGTATTCTACAGAAGCTAAACAACAAGAAATTAGACTAGAGTCTATAAAGTTATATTCAGAAAATTCAGAATTTAATCCAAACGCTTGCCCACTATGTGATAGTATTTTAGATGTTGCAATTCCTACAATTGTAAATATAAACCAATCATTAGATAATATAAAAAATGACTTGAAATTTACAAAGGCTGAAAGCCCTAGAATTCAAGCATATATTGAATCTGTAGAAGGAAGTTATCACGAAATTGAAAGTGAATTAAAGAAAATCGAAAAAAGCATTACTGCATTATACATTGAAGATGAGAAAGCAAGAACGTTAAGAGATTTAAATATCAGAAGAGGAAAAGTAATTGGGCGGGTTAGCTTATTTCTTGAGAGCATAGATACAGATATCGAAACTGAAAATATCGTTTCAAAAATAGACAACTTAAAATTTAGAATAAAAGAACTAGAGAATAAAGTTGATAGTGATAATGAAAAAGAGAAACTATTATCAATTTTAAACAAGATAAATCTCCAAATGAGCAAATGGGTTGAAAATCTTGATGTTGAATATCAAGATTCTCCAATAAGGTTTGATTTGGGTAAATTAACGATGTTTATTGATACTGAGACAAAACCAATTGCACTTCCGCAAATTGGTAGTGGAGCAAACTGGGTTGCCTACCACCTTCTGATAACATTAGCACTTCATCAACATTTCATCCAAAATAATAGACCAATACCTCGTTTTATAATTTTTGACCAACCGACTCAAGTTTATTATCCACCAGAAAAAACCGATGATTTGGTTGAAGTTAGTGCCGATGAATTAGCTGTAAATAAAATGTTTGATTTCATTTTTGATATAGTGGAATCACTGACACCTAATCTTCAAGTGATTATTACAGACCACGCATATTTAAATAATGATAGATTTAAGGATGCAGTAACTGAAATTTGGAGAGACGGATTGAAACTCATTCCTAATAATTGGGAAAAAATGTAAAAAATATGACTCATGATCAACCGTAAGTTAATCATCATACAACAATTAACTTTTTATTTAACTTATGTAAAACTTTAATCCGTACCTAATATTGAAGGTTTTAAAAGCCGTATAATAATAATAATAATAATAATAATAATAATAATAATAATAATAATAATAATAATAATAATAATAATAATAATAATAATAAATACAACAGTAAGGAAATATAAAAGGGAACAGTAATATAACACACTTATTCAAACCTAAAATTCAAATATATTTCAACTGGAATAGGTGTAGAAATGAGCAATTAAAAACATACAAATCAGAATGAAAATAATACAGAAGAACAATTGGTTTCTTTTATAAAGAAAAGTAGTTTTAATAAAAACAAAAGGGTTTCAACAGTTAAATTCTCAACGAAAAACATTTTGTATCTTTGCTAAAGTGCAAAGAAAAGGGAATCTTCACTTTTCAACGCTTTTTTAATTTGTTGCACTTATGTTGTACCAATGAAAGAAAAAAAGCCAAAGAATATAGTATTCAAAGGCTTTTTGAGTAGTTAACTTTAACTTTGTCAAGGTTATATTGATGGACTAAAAATAACGTTAAATATTGATTTCACCCCTTTGGGGCTCTTTAAATGACTACTTTAATCGTAATAGGGCTTCACCCTACGCTAATGATGTCGCCACTTCGTGGCTTTTTGAATCCTTCGTTGCACTTTCCATAGGGCTTTACCCTATGCTAATGATGTCGCCACTTCGTGGATTTTTGAATCCTTCGTTGCACTTTCCATAGGGCTTTACGCTATGCTAATGATGTCGCCACTTCGTGGATTTTTGAATTCTTCGCTGCACTTTCCATAGGGCTTCACCCTATGCTAATGATGTCGCCACTTTGTGGATTTTTGAATCCTTCGTTGTCCTTTCCATAGGGCTTCACACTATGCTAATGATGTCGCCACTTCGTGGCTTTTTGAATCCTTCGCTGCACTTACCATAGGGCTTCACTCTGTGCTAATGATGTCGCCACTTCGTGGATTTTTGAATCCTTCGCTGCTCTTTCCATAGGGCTTCACCCTGTGCTAATGATGTCGCCACTTTGTGGATTTTTGAATCCTTCGCTGCACTTTCCATAGGGCTTTACCCTATGCTAATGATGTCGTCACTTCGTGGATTTTTGTATCCTTCGATGCACTTTCCATAGGGCTTTACCCTATGCTGATGATGTCGCCACTTCGTGGCTTTTTGAATTCTTCGTTGCCCTTTACATAGGGCTTTACCCTATGATAATGATGTGTCTACTTCGTGGCTTTCCAATCGATAAATCTGTTTTTTCGAATCCCTCGCAGCCCGACCTGAGTGGAGCTCTTTTTGTGAGGAGGTACGACGAACAAAAAAGCGGGAACGGAGGGCGGATTAGCTGCCCATAAAATTGAATTTTAAAAACTGACAGCTAAAATCCGAGAATCAAAAATACTATCTTGGGAATGCATTGGCCATTCCGCCATCTACATTGATGATGTTTCCGGTTGTTTTATCTAAAATAGCTACACATGCGAATACTCCATTGGCGATGTCTTCGGGAAGGATAATTTCGTTTAATAAGTTTCTTTTTGCGTAAAATGCTGGCAATTCTTCTACAGAAATTCCGTTTGCTTTTGCGCGACCTTCTGCCCAAGAACCTTCCCAGATTTTGCTTCCAACGATCACGCCGTCCGGATTTACCACATTCACACGGATTTTATCAGCTGCCAATTCTGCTGCCAATAATCTTGTCATGTGCTGCTGTGCTGCTTTTGCAGTTCCGTAAGCTACGTTATTCGGTCCGGCAACCAAACCATTTTTACTTGCAATATTAACGATGTCTCCACCTAAATTTTGCTTTTTCAAAACCTCAGCACCGCTTTTCGCCATTAAGAATTGGCCTTTTACCAGAACATTTTCCAGTAAATCCCAGTCTTTTGTGGTGGTATCTTCCAAAGATTTAGAAATCGCCAAACCTGCAGAATGCACGATGATATCTACTCCACCGAACGCTAAAACAGCTTCTTTAAAAGCGTTGGCGATTGCCTCTTCGCTTGTCACATCACAATCAACAGCAATCGCTTGATCTTTGCTGTATTTTGCAGTTACAGATTTTACAGCTTCTTGATTAAGGTCAGTAAAAACGACTACAGCTCCTTCCTGAAGCATTTTATCCGCGATAGCCTGTCCTATTCCTCCACCTGCTCCGGTTACTATCGCAATTTTTCTAGACAATGGTTTTTCTTTGGGCATTCTTTGTAATTTAGCCTCTTCCAACAACCAGTATTCTATGTCGAAAGCTTCTTGTCTTGGTAAAGAAGTGTATTCGGAAATAGCTTCTGCACCACGCATTACATTGATTGCATTCACATAAAATTCGCTGGCTACACGAGTTGTTTGCTTATCTTTTGAAAAACTGAACATTCCCACTCCCGGATAAATGATGATTACCGGATTGGGATCACGCATTGCAGGGCTGTTCGGATGTTTACAGGTTTCGTAATAATCTTTGTATTCTTGTCTGTATTGTTCGAAAAGAGGATTTAGTTTGTCTAAAACCGCTTTGGAATTGCTTACATCTTCATTTTTATCTAAAGTCAACACCAAAGGTTGAATTTTTGTTCTCAGGAAGTGATCTGGGCAAGAAGTTCCAAGAGGAGCCAAACGCTCCAAATCATTACTGTTGATATATTGTAACACCACATCGTTGTCTGTAAAATGACCTATCATTCTGTTTTCTGAAGAAGCGAGACCTCTTAGTACAGGCATGATTTGTGCTGCTTTGTTTTTACGTTCATCAGCAGGAAGAGATTCTACTTTTTGTCCGCCAAAAACCTGTCCGTTTTCTGCAATTTTTTTAGCGATGTATTCAGAAGCCATTTCGATAACTTCTAAGCTGTTCATATACGATTCGTAAGAAGTATCTCCCCAGGTAAACAATCCGTGGCTACCTAAAACGATTCCTCTGATTCCTGGGTTATCCGCTAAACATTTTTCTAATTGTAAACCTAAATCAAAACCTGGACGCTGCCATGGCACCCATCCCATTGTATCACCCCAGATTTCTTTGGTAATTGCTTCGCTGTCTTTCGCTGCGGCAACTGCAATTAATGCATCTGGGTGAAGGTGATCTATATGTTTAAATGGAAGTAAACCATGAAGTGGCGTATCAATAGAAGGTGCTTTGCTTTCCAAATCGAAAATACAGTGATTGAATAAACCTACCATTCTGTCTTCGTCTGAAAGACCTTGGTAAACATTTTTAAGGTTTCTGAGTCTTTCAGTATATAATCCTGCGATACCTTTTCTTGTTAAAGTTCCGATGTCACCACCTGAACCTTTTACCCACATTACCTCAACTTCCTCATTAGTTAATGGGTCTTTTTCGATGGTTTTGCAACTTGTGTTACCTCCACCATAATTTGTAATTCTAAGATCAGCTCCTAATATGTTTGAACGGTATAAAAATAAAGCCACCTGGTCGTCGCCAAAAGATTCTGCTTTGTTTTCATCCCATAAATAATCTACGTATTTGAATGTTTTTACGTTTTCCATTTGTTTTCTTTTTGTTTCTGAATTTTACTCAAATTTAGATTGTAATCCTATTTACAGCATCCCGTACTATACTGCTGAATGCTTCTTTTTAAAATAATTAACATTTAATTTAAAATCAGATTAAATATTGATTACAATCTCATCGAGCTAGTGATTATTAGTATTTTGTGATTGATTGCGTATAAAGATTTAAACATTAAAAAAGCGTAGCCAAATAGAAGAAAACCAATTTGTTTTTACTTTTCTAATGTTTAAATAAAGTTTAAGTTTTATTTTGATTAATAACCTGGCAACTGCGTTAAGTTCGGATTATCAATTAAAGGGTGACCTGCAGAAGCTGCTGCAAATGGTAATAATTCAGTTTTATTCGGTACAAAACCGTAGAAAAGACCATCACCACCACCTTCAATCCAGTTCGGATAGGTTCCGCCATTTTCTGCTGAACCCGTAGGTTTAGTGTAGATGATAGCACCTACCTGAAGCGTATTAAATCCTGCTGTAAAACCAACTGCTTTTCTGGCATTTCCATTAAATGTACTGGTGTAAGCCTCAAACATTCTTGTAGGATACCATTTATCATCCGTAGTTGATGTCTGTCCGTTTGCCGATGCAATCGCTTTCAATGTATTTTGAAAAGCCGCATATCCAGAAGAAGCTGTAGGTAGTGCAGAAGCAGCTGCAATCTGCGCAGGATCAGTTAATTCTATATAGGTAACTGCCAAAAATGGATCTCCATATACCTGAGTGTTTTTATGAAATTTATACAAACGTAAGGTAGGAGTATTGGCGTAGGCACCTGTTTTGTTTGAAAGATTTTTCATTGCCTGTTTTGTGGCATTAATTTCTGCCTCAAGTTTATTCATCCTGATCAAATCTGTACGAAGCATAAATTCGTCTGAAAATTCCCACTTTCGTTCTTGCACAAGAGCAGATTCAAATGCCTGCTGAGCTGTTGGAATTGACATTGAACCAATACCAGCGCGGTTTCTTACCTGCTGTAAAGCTGCGATAGCTGCTGGAGTTGGTCCATTGTTTAAGTAATTTTGAGTTTCAGCATACATCAACAATACATCCGCATATCTGATGATAGGGATATTTAAATTTCTTGCGTCTGCCGCCTGTGGCTCTACACACCATGAAATTCTGAATTTCCCGGGCATAATACAAGAATAAGTAGTACCTACATCTACCCAAGTATCTGTTGCAGCGCCTCCATTTAAGAAATAGATACTATATGAAGTAGTTGCAACATCTCTGCGTTTATCTGCCGCATTGAAAGAAAGGTAATAACTTGGAAGTATAAATTGTAACGCTTTACGGGAACCATAAGTGCCCCCTCTTGAACCTGGGTGTGCGTATACACCAAAGGCGGAATTGGTATTCGGACCGTATTCTGCGATGTGCCAAAGCATTTCTTGATTAACGGCTGAGAAATTTCTTCTACAGAAATTGAACCATAAATTTTCAAAGCCGCTTTTTCCTCCACTAGACTGAACCAAACTATTAGTTCCCCCATTAACTACCGAAGCTGCTGCAGCATCTGCAATCTGATACAATTGCTGAATTCTGGCATTATCCGGACGACGGGACATGGTACCCGCCGCCCCTGTGTTTAGATCCCAACGTAAAGAATATCCTGCAGCATATAATGCTATCCTTGCCAAAAGAGCATTGGCTGATTGTCTGTTTAATCTTTCCGGAGAAGTATTAGACAGAGGCATATTGCTGATAGACTCTTGAATATCAGCAATCACCTTATCGTAGATTACATCACGTGAAGTTCTTTTTGGATACAATGTAGCTGGGTCATTAGGATCTGCTTCTTCAAGCGGTATCCAAATTGCTGGTACATCACCATACACCCTTATCAGATTATAATAACAGAAAGCACGGATTGCTTTTGCTTCCGCCAAAAGTGCATCACGCTTTGCTGTAGCAGGCATATCTGGCAGTCTGTCTATTGCAATATTGGTTCTTTCAATCACCGCATACATTGCAGCGTAGATTCCTGTAATAGTATTGGGCGTTTTTGAA
Organism: Chryseobacterium piscicola; assembly: GCF_900156685.1. Lineage (GTDB taxonomy): Bacteria > Bacteroidota > Bacteroidia > Flavobacteriales > Weeksellaceae > Chryseobacterium > Chryseobacterium piscicola. The sequence goes on along the minus strand of NZ_FTOJ01000001.1, from coordinate 761,455 downwards.
TCATACTGATAATTACAGATATTGTATTTTGAATTATTGGTAGACCCGTCTTCTGCTGAATGGGTTACTGTATCACCTGCACCCAGCTGGTAATACATTTCTGTTGGAACAAGACCTCTATACAGACCCTGAACAAATGCATCAGCAGTTTCTATATTTTTGAAAACCGATTCTGTATCTGAAGAATTATAGGCAGGCTGATCTAAAAAATCATCACTACACGAGTTGATACCCAACCCTGCAACTAAAATTGTAGGAACGATGATGAGTTTTTTTAATAAATTATGTTTAGTAAAAATATTTTTCATGATGTAGACATTTGAATATTAAAAAGTAAGATTAATTCCCAAAACGTAGCTTCTTGATCTTGGGAAAGAAGAATTATCATATCCTGGTGTAACTGTAACACCACTAGCAGCTGAAACCTCAGGGTCAAAACCTGAATATCCGGTAATGGTCGCCAGGTTATTAATTGTTGCGTAAATACGCGCATTAGTCAGTTTAACTGTACTTAGAAATTCTTTAGGAAAAGAATATCCTAAAGTTACCATAGAAATCCTCAAATAAGAACCATCCTCTACATAATATGATGAAGGATAGGTAATGTAGCTGGAATTAGTTGTTCCCAAACTCCACAGTCTGTCTGCTTCATTAGGGTTTAATTCTTTTAATCTTGCTAAAGTGGTTGCTGCCTGCCCTGTATTGGGATCTACTACTCTGTAATAATTATCTCCGAATTCTGAAGGCACATTCTGATACAAAGCGTAAGGACTTAAACTGTGTTTTGTGGCATTGTAAATATCACCTCCTACACTGAATTTCATAAAGACTGCAAGATCAAAACCTTTATAAGAAAAGTTATTACTGAGGCCTCCTATAAAATCTGGTGTCCCATTTCCTATTTTTACTAATTTTCTGGTAAACTGATCTCCTTTCTCATTATCTGCTGCAAATTTTATATCACCAGGCTTTGGCGTTCCTGAAGCGGGTTTCACAACTCCTGGGTTCAAAGTGAGCACTCCATTAGGTGCCTGGGTAAAATCATCAGTGGTGTAAATTCCCTGATAAACATAGCCATACATGTCTCCCAATTCTTCACCTACTGTTGCATAATATGTTACCATACCTGCTCTATTACTTCCTACACTGAAGTTTCTGAAACTACGTCCTTCATCAAGAGATAAAACTTTAGATTTATTAAAACCAATATTGGCATCAGTAGACCATCTGAAATTTTCAGATTTTAAGTTAATTGAGTTCATAGTAAATTCCATACCCGTATTCTTCATTGAACCAATGTTTTTAAATGTTGTAGAATATCCCGTGGATGCTGGAAGTACTGTTTGCAGCAACATACTGTAAACATTGTTATTATACCATTCGGAAGTTAATTTTACTCTATTGTTGAATAATGCCAAATCTACTCCGATGTTCGTTGATCTCATTTCTTCCCACTGCACCATTCGGTTACCCAAAACACTGCTTGTTACCAGTGCAAGGTTCCCAATTGTATTATTCAAGGGATAATCTGTTCCTACAACATTGGTTCTGAATACGTTGTTTGGTATGCTGTTATTCCCTACAATTCCATATTCTAATCTAAATTTTAAATCATTAACGTAATCTTCAATTTTAGAATCTTTCCAAAAGTTTTCTTGGGAAGTTCTCCATGCTAAAGCAGCAGACGGAAATAGCCCATATTGATTTTCAGGACCAAATTTTGAAGATCCGTCATACCGCAGCGTACCTGTGAATAAATAACGGTTGTCATAGCTGTAATTCACCCGCCCAAAATACGAAAGTAAACTAAACGAAGATTTGTCTGCATCTTTATCAGCCACTGTAGCATTTGTAATATCATCCAGACCGTAATTTAAGATCGTAGGGAATCTGATCAGTCGCATGCTGTTACTCTCACTTTCCTGATAGATAATTTCGTTACCTAACAGAGCAGTCAGTCTGTGATTTTCACCAAATGTTTTATTGTAGGTTAAAGTATTTGTAATTTGATATCTGTAAGATTCTGAATTGCCAATACTTCCGTTAATCCCGGTATTTACAGGATCTGTAAGAAAAGCACGGGAATTTCTATCAGAAAAAGAGGTCGACTTACTGTTAGTCCAGTTATAAGATCCTGCAGTTCTGAAAGTTATATTTTTCAATAAGTCAAATTCTAAACCAACATTGGCCAAGAATGTTCTCGCGCGTCTGTTAGAAGTTGATGCAGCGGTTTCTATGTATGGATTTTCCGTATCAAAACCTGAATCTAAAGCAGAATAATCTGGAAATGTTTGGGTATTAAACAGTTGGTCTTGTGTAAATAATGTACCCCCTGTAATTGGCTGGAGTAGAATTTTTTTCATACCTGAATATGCTCCTCCCCCATTTACAGAGTTTGAAGTAAACATTGAGCTGAAATCTAATCTTACGCCTTTAAAAAGTTCAGAATTTACATTGGCACGTAATGAATTTCTTGTATCGCTGGCGTTTTGAAGAAGCCCCTGTTGTTTGTTATAATTGTAGCTCACAAAAACCTGAGTTTTCTCTGTACCCGCAGATACATTAACGTTGTGGTTTTGAGTGAGGCCCGTACCGCCAAGCATTTTTTCTTGCCAGTCTAATGCGGGAGCTGATGCATAACGATTGCTGATCCTATTGAAAACCCCAGTGTAAAATCCGGGAGAGTCTATACCTAAGCTATTATCAAAAACATTACTCCACTGCGTAGTTTTACCCTGCAATTGTGCCATCTCGTACTGATATTTCACAAACTGCTCGGAGTTTGAAATCATATCTATCTTTTTGGATAACACGTCAAACGCCATAAATGAATTATACTGAATGGTAGTACGTCCTTTTTTGCCGGTTTTCGTTTTAATTACAATAATACCGTTGGAACCACGCGCACCATAGATGGCAATTGCCGACGCACCTTTCAATACATCAATACTTTCGATATCATTAGGATTAATAATATTTAACGCATTATCAAACTGAAAACCATCAACAATATAAAGAGGCTCTGTACCTTGTGTAATTGATGCACCACCACGAATCGTAACATTGGCACCCGCCCCCGGAGCACCTCCCGCCGTAACGATATTTAACCCCGCTGCTCTACCCTGCAAAGCTTGCAGTGCATTCATAGATGGGGTTGCTGCAAGGTCTTTGGCAGAAACCGAAGACACCGACCCTGTAAGATCAGATTTTTTCACCTTGCCATATCCAATAACCACAACTTCTTCGATGTCTTTAGTATTGTCTTTTTGCAGAGTATCATTTACTGCCTGCTGACCGAACATTAAACCAGATGCCAGCAAAAATAGCGGCGCCATGAGTGGTTTAAAATTCTTGTGTTTAACTTTGATAGACATATATTAATTTTTATTTATCTTAAATTATTTTGTGAAAAGTACATTGTTACAAATGTTTTAGCATCCTGCCATATCCTGCATTGTGAAATTCATAATTTATCTTAATAATTTATATTTTTTAATAGTAAAAATTGAATATATTATCATTTATACTATAAAATAAGACAAATTAAATGAATTATTTAAGTGATAGAATGAAGTTACATTTTTCCTATTTTGGTGTAGGAGATTTTCCTATTTTGGCTCGAAACCTCAAAAAAAAGACGACTGAAAATAAATCAGTCGCCCTCAGTAGCTAAATTGAACTCTAATAATATGTTAACTGAATATGAAATTTCTTTATCTTAATTTGAAATTATTTTAAATGAAAAACTTCATGTAAAGAAATGCTTATTGGTGAATTATCTTCATTGGTCTGCATAAGATCTTTCATATAATCCCACCATTTTTGCATGATGGGTTGAAGCGGAATATTTTGATATTTAACTTCATCATAACAATCTAAAACACCGAATAAAACACTTGTTTCTTCATCTAAAAATATAGAATAATTGGCAACCCCCGAATTCTTCAAAAGGTCTTTAATTTCAGGCCAAGCTTTCTCATGACGTTTTTTATATTCTGCTTCATACCCTTTGTGGAGAAACATTTTAAAAGCTATTCTTTCCATGATTATCTTAATGAATTTCCGTACCCAACAATTAAAATTGAGATTAATAAAACAAACATTCCTGCTGAAATAGTGGCGATTGTTTTTTTGGAAACACCTTTCCATTCTTTGATAATTACACCCCAAAGGTTGGCTATTAAAATAATAAAAGCCATATGCAAAATCCACGAGCTGGCACCGTTACCCATTTTGCTTTCGCCCATTCCGTAGAAGAAAAACTGCAGATACCACATTGTTCCTGCCATTGCACAAAAGATAATGTTTTTGATAACAGGTACGTTTCTTTTGCTATAATCGGTATATGATTTATTTTTAAAAGCTAAATACAGACAGCCGATCAGGTTGGCTGCCATCCCGCCCCAAAGAACCACAATATACGTCACGTTATTTTGAAATAGAAATTCTCCTTGATTAGGATTTGCTAGCTTCCAAGCTTCGTTTGCTATGTTTGCCATTGGTTTCCCTGCTTCTAAGCCAAAATTGAAACAGGCGCTCAAAACTCCTGATACAATTGCTACCGTTAAGCCTAATCCGAATTTATACTCAGTTTTCACACTTACTCCGTGTGGATCTGTGGATTCGCTTTGCAATTCTCTTTCCTTCATCACTCCTGCTTTTCCGCTGATAATGATCCCGATAATGCAAACAAAAAGTCCCAGTAGAACAGCCTTTCCCCAAGAACTAGACATCATAAGCCCGATATTGTCTTTTCCTAATTGAGGAGAAAATTCATAATAAATAGAGGGTACTAATGACCCAAAAACCATACAAAGTCCTAAAATAATACTGCTTCCCAAGGCAACACCCAAATAACGAACACCTAAACCATACGTAAAACCACCGATTCCCCATAAAGCCCCGAAAAAAAATGTCAAACTTAGTATAGAAGAGCTTTCATTCTGAATGATTTCCCAGAAATTTGGGATCGTAAGAAATGCAGCCAATGGTGGAACAATGATCCAAGAGAAAACGCCTCCTATTAACCAAAACGTTTCCCAAGACCAGCCTTTCACTTTTTTATAAGGTAAATAAAAACTTCCCGAAGAAAAACCGCCTAAGAAATGAAATAAAACTCCTAATAATGCATTCATAATGATTGTATTGCTTGAATTTGAAAATTAACAAGATGTAATCGATTGCGCATCTTGTAGTGTCATGCTTTAAGTTGTGAAAAATAAGATTTTTTTTATTGTTTTACCTCTATTTTTTAACTTATTAATAATCTTACAGTTATATACATCCTATATCAACAGCGGTTTTACATAATATCCCGATAAAACAAAGCTGAATATCTATTCGCTTCAATTTTCTATAAAAAAAGACTAGATACAATATTGGATACAACAAAAAAGACTTGACAATATTCATGATCAAGTCTTTACTTTGTTATTAAAAAACTGAAAATTTATTTCAATTTATAAACCTCACTTCCCGCCAGCAACAGACAACCTAGACCATAGTCTTCAAAGTCTGGTTCTTTGCTTGCAGAAAGTGGTTGACCGTCTTTAGGCTCTTTTCCTGTTCCTTGTACCCAGCCTAAAAATCCGTTTGGCTGAACAGAATCTTTTACAATCGCGTTCCAAGCTTTAACTAAAACAGGTAAATAAGTTTTCTTATCAATTAATTCATTATTAATACCATACGCCATTCCGTAAACGAAAAGAGCGGTTCCTGTCATTTCTTTCCCTCCAAAATTCGTGGGGTCATGTAAACTAACATTCCAAAACCCATCTTCTCTTTGAACAGGAAGTAATGCCGCCAACAAATCTTGGTAATCTTGAAGATATTCTTGATAATGAGGATCTGATTTTGGTGTATCTTCCAAGGTTTTCGCCAAAGCAGCCACTACCCAACCGTTTCCTCTGCTCCAGTAGCAATCTTCACCATTCGGTTCTTTGTATGGTGGCACAAAACTTTTATCTCTCCACCAGATTTTGTCTGTCTGATTGTACAAGCCATTTCCGCCGTGTTTGTATTTTGTGTAGGCATACATTTCGTAATTTTTATCAAAGTACTTTTGCTCACCTGTGATTCTTCCGAGCTTTGTAAAAATTGGCATACTCATTTGAAGCGCATCAATCCACCACCAGTCATCTACTTTATTGGTTACAATCATACTGTCCATTGCTGCTTTCACGTTTTTGATTCTCTCAGGGTGTTTTCTTCCGTCGATTTCGTAGAGGTCTAGGTAAGTTTGTCCGCAAGCTTGGTGATCTGCATTTCGGGTGTATGTTCCACGCTGTAAATCCCAGTTGTGATTGTTTGCCCACGACATTGCATAATCGTAATATTCTTTCTTTGGGTCAACTTTGTAAAGCGCCATCAATCCTTCATAGTAAACAGCTCTGGTCCAGAGATTACTTGGCCAAACTTTTTTGCCCACAATATCCTTTTTGGTATCCGGCCACTTGTTCATAAAGTATTGATTGGCTCTTCTGGAAACTTCCAGCACTTCTTTCTTGTTTGGAAGTGCTACTGTCTTTGCAGAACCAGGACTCTGTACCGAGCAAGATATCGTTCCTCCTATGATCAGTGCAAAAAAACTTGCTGTTAGTAGTTTTTTCATAATATTTATTTTATATAATTTCTAAGTTGACAATCCTTTAAATTTTTAATTCCTTTTATCACCAATTCTGCATTAAGATTTGCACCTGCTTCATTGGTATGGGTATGGTCTTTCGGAAAAAAAGCTTTCACCTTTTCAGAACCCATATTTTGATATTCTTTGATGACTAATTGGTTTAAATTAATAAAGTAGGCGCTGGTTTGTTGGGCCACTTCTTCTGACCAAATGCCGTATTGGTCTTTTTCTATTTTTCCTTTATCATCAAATTTATTTCTGGGAACTGGCGAAACAATAATGGGAATTGCGCCTTTAGATTTAGCATCATTCGCATATTTTCTCATATAATAACCGTAAGTATAAACTGTTTCATTTACTTTACGGATTGGGTTGTAGATATCTTTTGATTCTTCTCCTATTCCTTTAATTGTGCCCCTTGCTCTTAAAGTATCAGCAAGTTCACCGCCATCATTATGACCGAATTGTATCAAAATATAATCGCCTTTTTTAATGGTTTTCATAATAGAATCCCAACGGCCATCCGTAAGAAAAGTTCTGCTGCTTCTGCCACCTTTTGCGTGATTTTGAATATCAATTTCTGTTTTATTAAAAAAAACATTGATAAAACTTCCCCAACCCCAAAGAGAGTCTGAACCATTTCCAGAACCATTTTGCACGGTAGAATCTCCTATAATATAAAGTACAGGCCTATCTTGAAGTTTTTGAAATGATACACCAACAAGGATGACCAAAGCAACAATTGGAATGATGAATTTGATTTTCATTACTGTTTTATTTTTTTAGATTTTTGGTAATAATATTCGGTTTTGGCATTTCTTTCAACGATTCGTCCAGATAATAATCTGTATGGGGCGGCTGATTGTAACCTACATTTTGCCAAACGATGCTTAATCTATATTGCGGGTTGTGCATAAAAGTGTACAATCTATTGTTTGTAGGAATTGTTGATGAGAAAACCCTCAATTCCTTGTTATCAGCCGTTCTGTAGATTACTTCTTCACGCCAGTCTCCGAACAAATCAACCACTAAAGCCGGATTTTTCTTGGTGCCGTTATTCGATTCACACTGAAAATTTTTAGCATCAAAAATTAAATTTGATTTTTCCTTCATCCAATCCCATTTTGAAACGTTGGTACCATCCAAAATTTCACTCAGAAAATCGCCGTCCCAATAAATTCCCATATTGGCAGATGGATTTTTCTCACTGATTTTCTTTCCTTTTGTATTGTAAGTTCCTTTCAAGCCTGCACCAGCTGCCCAAGACTCTGAACCTTCATAGCGAGGATCAATATTTAAAGACAATCCTCTCCCCGGACCCTGAAATTTGTTTGCTTCACTATAAACCAAAGACGGTAATTTCCATACAACCTTTCCTGTTTTTCCGTCTCTGAAATGCGCTCCTGCATCATCAAATCTTTCCTGAATATCAAAAATTTCCAATCCCGGATTGGAAGGGTCTAAATCTCCAACGTGCAAAGCATCTCCGTGACCATAGCCTGTACTGTTCAACACTACTCCGTTGTCATCAACCGTCATAGCTCCGAAAACGATTTCATCTTTTCCGTCGTTATCTACATCTGCAATACTTACATTATGATTTCCCTGTCCGCGGTATTGCTTATTTTCTTCCGAACTTTCTGTATCAAACAGCCATCGTAAACTGAGTTTTTTATTTTTAAAATCCCATGCTGCAATCGCCGTTCTGGTGTAATATCCTCTGGACATAATGACGCTCGGTGTTTTGCCATCCAGATAGGCGACTGCTCCTAAAAACCTATCCAGTCGGTTTCCTTTGGCGTCGCCCCAAGTTTCGGTCATTTCTTCATTGGTTGGATTTAAACTGTCTGCAAATCTTGGAACTTGGTAATTCACAGTATGAATTTCAGCGCCGGTTTGTCCGTCAAAAACGGTCAGATATTCCGGTCCGGAAAGAATCATTCCGTTTTCGTTGATGTAATTTTTTGTTGAGTCACCAATGAATTTCCCCTTCCCGTCTTTGCTTCCGTCGGCAGTTTTCATTACAATTTCAGCTTTTCCGTCTTGGTCTAAATCGTAAACTAAAAACTGTGTGTAATGTGCTCCTTCTCTGATATTTTTGCCTAAATTGATTTCCCATAAAAGTTTGCCATCCAATTGATAAGCCTGAATAATTGGCGGATCTGTCTCTCCTTTTTGGCTGTTGTCTTTTGATCTTCCCGTTTGATGGAGAATGATTTCATACTCACCATCTCCATCCAAATCTGCTACAGAAGCATCATTGGGAGTGTATTCTGCGGGTGTTTTTAAGGGAATTAAAAAATAAGGTTTTTGATTGGCGACATATTTTGCAGAATCAATGTCAACCGATTGATCATGCGTATTTGATTTGACGTAATACGTGTAATTCTTTGCTTTGTCTGCCGTTTTATCTAAAAAATTCGTTTCTTTTGAAAGTGGTTGTTCATTCAGTTTTTTGGTTACATTATTTCCGGTTCTGTACAAATCAAAATGCGTATCCTGAGGTTCTGTACCGAGCAAACGCCAACTCACAAAAACGCCAGAGTCTGAAGATATGGCAACGATTCCTCGTTTCAGATATTCCATTTGCCTTTGCGCAGGCACGAGTTCTGAAAAAAGCAATGCGACTAAAATAAATTTGAATTTCACATTCATACTTCTGATTTTGTAAGTTTTAACTAAAGCCTATTTCCTAACCTATTTTAAGATGTTTATTAATTGATGTCGCCCTTTCAGGGCTGGTTCACATTTATCGTTTTTGTCATTGGGCTGCACCCGATGCTATTGCCATAGCGCTTTCAGGGTTTTTTGAAATTTTAAACACATTCTAAAGCGTTGAATCTATGTATTCTTAAAAAGGATTTTACCGTTGAATCTCTTACTTTCTATTTTCAGTTTGAATCGATGAATCTTGTTCCTCTACTTTTCGCAGCCCGACTTGAGCGGAAATCCTTTTTTGCTAAGACTTCAAGCTTTATTTAAACTGAAATTGTTTGCAAAAAAGATTGGGAGCGGAAGGCGGATTAAGCTGCCCAAATAAATCTTTTAAAAAATTTCAACCGATTGCACTTTTGTTATTGTTTTTTTAGAAGTTTGGTTCAATAGCCACTTCACCCATTCTTCGGTTGCCTGAAAATTGGTAAAATCTGCGGGTAACTTTTTCCCGTCGATATACTCGTTGTAGCACCACGGGTCGCCCAATGCGAAAACCGTCCCTTTGCCGAATTTTGCAATCGCTCCGATGTTTTTCCCTTCTGCCATCAAAATGGGTTTGGCAGGAGATATCACGTTGATGGAACTTACTTCTTTCATATATAATTTTTGTTCAGAAAACACTTCATTTCCTGCAGGAATCATCACTCTACCTTGCTCAAATTCTCTTTTTTGTACGCGGTTGTAACTGTCTTCATTGAAATGAATTCCAAACTCTTGTGCCAGTTTATTGAAATTTTCAAACTCAGAATTGCCTTTATCGTTGCTCATCAAAACCAAAACACCGCCTTTTTTCACCCATTCTGTAAGGTTTTTGATGCTTGTCGGGTCAATCAGATTAGCCTTTCCGCCGTACGCTTCTTTGTCAATATCTGGATCTACGATGATGTAAATATTGGTGTTACTTAATTTTTTTTTGGTAGGAGCGGTAGTAAGTGTTGTGATTTGTGCGCCTTGTTTTGTGAAGATTTCGCCCAATAAAGAAAAGCCGCCATTGCTGGTGTCGTTCCACGTATAATGCCAAGGTTCAAGAACTTTTGTCTCTTTGTTTTCCTTTTTTTCGTTGTTGAAAAAATTGTCTAACACGACTTTAGGTTTCTGCTGAGCATTGGAAAAACTGAATATGAGCAAAGTTCCTAATGCGAATATTTTTATGCTATTTTTTGTCATATTAAATTTTTATTTTGCAAAATGTATTGGAATTAATTGAATCTCGCCATCCAAACCAGAAGGTTGTATTTTCCAGTGGGATGCGTCAAAAGGCTTGTAGTTTATATTCACAAAATTGATTTCTTGGTAATTTCGCCACTGGATTTTTTTTTGATCCATCTCTCGGATTCTGTTCGCCATTAGGTTACAAACTTCTATTTGAATGGTATTTTTACCTTTCTTAAGATATTTCCCGATGTTGATTTCGTACGGAATACTCCAAACAATTCCGGCATTCTGACCATTTACAATTACTTTTGCACTTTCATAGAGTTTATCGAATTTCAAGAGATAATCGTCTGCATTTTTCTTTTTCAATTTTAAAGTGGTTGTGTAAACTCCGGTTCCAGAAAAACTCTGCGTTGAAGCATCTTGTGTGAAGTTGGTCCAAGGTTCCAGTTTCTTCAAAGTTTTTGTTTTCGGAAGTTCGGGACCACCTTCTTTGAAAGAGAGTTGCCAAGGTTGGTCTAAAGTGATCGGCATATCGGTTTTTTCAGCGTAATACCAATTGGGAATCGAGGTGTAAATATCTTCGGTATTTTTTATGATTAAGGATTCTCCTGATTTTAACTGAACTCTCACTGAATTATTCTGAGTCTCGGCTAGTCCGTAATCTCCATTTTCTGGATTCATCAAAGTGACTTGCTTTCCTGTAAAATTTAACGGAATATTTTGATTGATTTGCTTGGACGTGTGATTGACGATGTAGTAATATTTTCCTCCGTCAAATTGTCTTCTCACAAATTTCAATCCCGTGTCTGTTAGTTTTTCTCTTTCAATTTTTAAATATTCTAAAGCTTTCGCCACATCCGAGCTTACAACAATTTTACCTTTTCCGAAGCTTGCCATTTTCAAATTTCCAGTCTGATTTTGAAACTGAATCTGATTCCAAAGAGACTTTAATTCAGTTCTTCTTCTATCAAGTTCAAAATTTCCATTGACCTCTTTCGGTTCATTTTGAAAAATAATGGATGCCCCGTTTTGAGCCAAATCTATTAGGTTTTTCAAGGTAGATTCCGGCAAATACGTCAGTTCAGGGACTATTAAAACCTGATAAGCTGAACCATCTTTCGAAACCTGAATTTTTTGATTTTCCAGCTTGGATTCGCCAATCATTTTATCAGAAATCATATCAAGAGAATAGCCCATTTTACTGAGTTTATTCAGATTTTCATACATCGGCGTGGGCACTAACCATTTTTCAACATTATGAACTTTGAACGTCACATCCTTTCCTTTCGGACTCGCCCATTGGTCGTAAATTGGCCAGTACATCAGCAGTTCATTATCCGATTTTCCGTTTTGCAAAACAGATTGCGTCCGTTCGATATAAGAATTTAATCCTTTCAAATGAGGCCACAAACTGTTCTCTGGTACAAAATTCGTGGAGGCATAAAACAACCATCCTGGAAACTTAACATCAGCCGGTGTATAGGTAGTTCCGTGGTAAAAAATGTGGTTGATTCCTGATAAAAAAACCTGTTCCAATTCTGGTTTTGCCTGTGACCAAGCGGTTTTGAAATGCTCTGTAAGCCAGGTAAAAGTTTCGTTGGAAGTTAATTTCTTGCCAGTTACGTTCGCTGCCGAAGAGGCAAATTTCAACATAATAAAATCCGGCCTATCTGATTTTTGAATATCCGCAGTATCTCTTTTTAAGCCTGGAATATCAAAAACAGAGCTTCCGAAAGTTTCAGATTCAGGAATATCTACTGCAGCATATAAATCCAGCAAATTCCCTGGTGAACCATGAGCTTGGTTGGTATTTTTTGAGTTTTTGGAATGCGCCCAGTTGGTGAAGTCTTTTGTGAAATTGTTTAAAATCAACTCATTTAAAGTTTCTCTGTAATCGGATTTTACTCTTCCTGCGATTTCATTTTCCTCATTTCCAACTAAATATTTAATGTAAAGACCTAAATCGTAATTTCGTCTTTTTTTGAATTCATTTAAAAAATCCGGCGTCCAATCGGCATTATAAACCTCATAACTGTCATTAAAAAAAGAACGGATTCCGTAGTTTGAATTTCCAAAAGCATTATCAAAAGTTTTCAGATAATCTTTCGTTGCGTAAGGCGAAAAATGGTCTAAAGTATAGCCTTCGCCACCCGGAGCTGCACGTTTTACTTTTTGCAAAGTTTTGCCAGCGAAAACTGCGTAGATCATCCACTTTCCTGAAGTTGGTTTCCAGGTTAAAGAGCCATCAGCATTTACTTTATCGGTTAAAACTACTGCTTCATTTTTTTCATTGTAGGCGGTTACAACATCTAGTTTTATGGTTTTCAAATTCTTCTGTTTTTCATCTTTCAGAACAATTTTATCTGAAAATATTTCACCTGATGAAATCTTGTAGGTCTGAACAATCATTTTCGTTGCAGCATTTTGGTCATCAACTTGTGGACCACCAATTGGCCAGCCAGTTCCGACTGCCATATCAACGCCCATATTGAGGCTTTTAGCTTTATTGGTAGTGAACTGAAGCATTTTCATCCATTCTGGGGAAAGATAATTGAGGTATCGATTTTCAAAACCTTTTGCGCCGTAGATCGGAACGATTTCTACGCCTCCAAAACCTGCATTATTCAAAGCTGTCAATTGTTTGTCCAATCCTTTTTCATCAACAGCGCTTCCCATCCACCACCAGCGGGTCCAGGGTTTTGCAGTCTCGTTGGTTTTTGGCCAAGGATTTTGTGCGGAGAGATTTTGTGCGGATAGATTTCCGAAGGCAAAACAGATGACACTGAGTTTTATGATATTCTTGAAATTCATTTTTACTTTTTAATTTAACCACAATGACTTTTAAATTAACCACAAAAGTCACAAAAATTTTGGGACACATTAGTTATTTTTAAGTGAGTGATTCGGCTTTTGAGATGAACACATTAGTTTTAAAAATCAAAGATTTTTTTTCGAAAACCTTTTCTGATCTCGCCCTTCAGGGCTCGTTTACAATTACTTTCATTTTTATCATTACGCTTCACCCAATGCTTTTGATAACGTCTTTTCAGGACTTCATTTTTCGTTTATAAATTTAATTCCCATCAGGTTTTAAAGATTCCATAAAGATAGATTCTGGCCAGTGAAATTTTTCTACGTCATCGGGTTTATTGGGATTAAAACTTTTATAACTTTTTGAAATATATTTCTTTAACGGTAAATTTTGGTCAACAATAGATTTTACGACACATTGTGCCAATTCGTAGGCTCCATACGTGTTGAAGTGTGTGTCATCAGCCAAAGAATTAGGTTGATTGGGATATGAGTTTGCAGGATAATGCACAAATGCTTTCTTCGCTGCCTCCGGTCCCATCGCTTCAAACAAGGTTTTGCTCAAAGCATTCAAATCGATTAAATCAACGTTTTCTTCTTTCGCAATTTCACGCATTGCATCTGGAAAATCATCTAATGTATTCAGGATTTTACTATTCCCATCAAAAACTCTTCGGTTCATTGATGTAATTAAAATTAGAGTTGCTCCCAATTCTTTGGCCTTCAAAATCCAATCTTTTAATCTTTTTCTGTAACCGGACTTCGTACTGTTGCCTGCTTTTTGGTCGTTGTGCCCAAACTGCACGAACAGATAATCTCCAGGTTTTATCTTGTTCCAAATTTTATCAATCCTGTGGCGATCTTCAAAGGCTTTCAGCGTTTCTCCACTTTCGGCATAATTGGCAATCACCACTTCATTTGGAACAAAAAAATAGGGCAACATTTGTCCCCAAGATGCCCAAGGTTCATACTGTGCATCTACAACTGTGGAATCTCCTGTGATATAGATAGTTTTAGCCTTTTTATTAGGCTGAATGATAACCGAGCAAACTTTTGGAGCTTTGCCATTAAATTCAATCGTCAGCAGGTTGTCCCAGTGCAAATATTTCCTTTCTCTAGGTTTCAATTTTACAATTCCAATTTGAGTACCTTCCTGATTTCGAATAATGCTGTCTTTCAGGTGAACGCTAATCTGTTTTTCAAAGATTTCTCCTTTTTTAGTTTTGACGTTATTGAGCATCATACGCCGGTTTTCTACACGCACTGTTGTTTCCGAAGTTCCCTTTGTATCGCCAAGATTTAATTGAATATCATAATTACCTTCGGGAATTGCCACTGAAAAATAAAATGGTTTGTTGCTGGTAATAAAATCTCCCGTCAAAGCATTCCCACCGTTTTCAACAGATTTCAAATCGGAAATATCCATAAACCCGTAACCTACTTTTTTATCAAATTTTGAGATTGATGTGATGGTAATAAAACCGCTTTCATTTCTATCGCCACCAAAATCAAACTTGAAAGTCGTCTGTTGTGCAAATAGAAACGAACCTAAAAAAATCGTTAAAAATATAATCCAATTCTGCATTTTAATCAGTTAAAATATTTTCTTTGGGCATTGTAAACTGCTTATTTTCATTCTCAAAATCTGGCAAACCAAAGTAAAAGTATAAAGTTCTTTTAAAAGTTCCGTTCAAATGATTGGGCTC
Organism: Chryseobacterium piscicola; assembly: GCF_900156685.1. Taxonomy (GTDB): domain Bacteria; phylum Bacteroidota; class Bacteroidia; order Flavobacteriales; family Weeksellaceae; genus Chryseobacterium; species Chryseobacterium piscicola. The sequence continues at coordinate 746,440 of NZ_FTOJ01000001.1, read as the reverse complement.
ACTTTCAGGACCTAAAGTTGAGGTTTCATTATTAATATTAAAAGCTAAAACAGTTCCCAATGGCGGAATCGCATCTAAAAACGAAATATTTCCCGCTGGCAATTTCGGAAAACCTTCAGCACCGTAGATTCCATAAAAATCAAAAAGTCTCACGAACATTTTTTCTTCTTTTGTACCAACGGTGATTTTTCCTTCTGCGGTATTCAGTTGCAACCAAGAAACATTATCAAAATAACCTTTAAATTCAGGATAAATCAAAGGCGAAACGCCAGTTCGGGTTGAGTTTCTCAAATTTTGCCATACATTATAAGTTTGTCCTTGAGTTCTGTTTTTCCAAACGTGATATGGACCTTTGCCCAACCATTTTGCGCTGATAACATAATTTTCGGGATAATCAAAACTAACGCCTGCGAACTGATAATTTCCAGATAACGAATATTCATAATTTAGTTCTAAAATTCCATTTGGATTGAGTTTCCAAATAATTTTATTTCCGTCTTTATATTTTACCTCAATCAATTGATTTTGTGCTTCTGTAAAAGATTTGATGGATGACAACTCCATTTTTCCGTTCACGAAAACTGGTCCATTTCTGAACGTCATTTTTTTGCTTTTTTTGTCTAAAATGACTGTCTTTAATAATCCGTCTTTTTTCCCGAAAGAAAATTCTTTCTCGTCTGATTTTAAGATGAATAATGAATCTTTTTCTATAACTGAGACAGAAAATTCTTTGATTAACCCTTTTCTAAACTGTTTTGAAATATCATCATTAGACTGAATCTTCCAAGTCCAGGTATAAATTTCTTTACCGAATTTGTCAGTTGCAGTTAATAATAAACCTTCATTTTCTTTCCAGTTCGCAGGAAGATTGAGGTTGATATTTCCTTTTTCTGTTGGTTTAATATTCGGAGATTCTGCTTTTCCTTTTTGAATCAAATCAAAACCAGATTCTGATGAAAAAGGCGTTTTAAACTTTACCAATTTCCATTCAAACTTACATTCATTTAAATTGGTAAAATGATAGCGGTTTTCAACAGGAATGATTTCGTTAAAATCATTCGGTACTATTTTTAAATCAACTTTTACCGGACTGTAAATTTCTCGGATGGCATAGAAACTTCCTTCTTTCTCACGATGAGGTCCCACAACTCCGTCCGGAGCGTTAATCGCGTTTACATCGATTTGATTATTAAAATCGGTTCGTGCCAAACCTTCATCTGCAAACGCCCAAAGAAAGCCACCTGCGCCATTTTTGGATTTCCAGTGAAGTTCCCAATAATCTGCCAAAGATGTTCCGCCACCGCCATCATCCTGGGCGTGGAGAAATTCGGTCGGCATATAAATATTTTCACCTTCAAAGATTTTTTTTGTACTGTAATAGTCTTCGTAGTGGTTGCAGTCGATACCGTTGAAAGCATTTCCAGGTTTGTGATGTGCGTGAATGACAGGACGGTTTGACAAGTCGTATTTTGCATATTCTTTATCTAAATCAAAATTATGCCCGCCTTCGTTTCCGTTGCTCCAGAAAATGATGGAAGGATGATTGGCATCTCTCGTAACCATTTCTTTCACGAGTTTTTTGCCAACTTCGGTGCTGTATTTTTTTTGCCAACCTGCCAATTCATCCAAAACATACAAACCTAAAGAATCACAAATCTGAAGGAAGGATTTATTGGGTGGATAATGCGAACAGCGAACGGCATTCATATTCATTTCCTTGATGAGCTGAACGTCCATCAAATCGATGTTTTTATTGACCGTTCTTCCAGTTTCTGGCCACCAAGCGTGTCGGTTGATGCCTTTTATTTTGATTTTGGTTCCGTTGACGTAAATTCCGTCACCTTTTCGGATTTCAATCGTGCGGAAACCGAATTTTTCTTCGCTATAGAAGATGTTTTTTTTGTTTTTATTTAAACTGAATTTAGCTTTGTACAAATTGGGTGTTTCAGCTGTCCACAGTTTTGGATTGTTAACCGAAAACTGAATCTGTTTTAAAGTATCTCCTTTATGAATTTGAATCTGAGATTCTCCTACTAAATTATTTTTAGAATCAAAAATTTCAACCTTTAAATTATTGACCGATTGGATTGCTTTTAAATGAATATTCGAACGGAAACTGCCGTCTGCTTTGGCATCAATTGATGTTGATGAAATGTTCTCATTTGGATTTGCTTCTAGATAAACCGGTCTGAAAATTCCACCTAAAATCCAATAATCAGCCAAACGTTCTGCATTGTTGACTGATTTATCAGCAGACATTTTTGAAACTTTAATTTCGAGAATATTGTCTTTTCCGAATAGGATTTTATCAGAAATATCATATTTAAATTCATAAAAAGCGCCTTGATGAATTGCTCCTGCCAATTTACCGTTGATTTTCACTTCGGTGTCCGTCATTGAACCTTCAAAAACGATATTCACCGATTTTCCTTTCCAAGATTTAGGAACCGAAAATTGGTGTTTGTAGAGGCCTACTTCATCATTGAATTTAAAATTCTTTCCGTAGGTTACATAATCTCGTCCGTAATTATACGAGCCAAATCCCTGCTGTTCCCATTGTGAAGGCACCCTAATTTTATCCCAACTTCCAGATTTTCTTCCGCCAGTGATCCAAAAATCCCATTCTTTGGTATGCTCAGAATCTGTACCGCTCAGGAATTGAATTTCCTTAGATTGAGAATGCAGAAACTGAGAGCAAAAGCATAAGAAGACGAATATTTTGGAAAAGCAACTCATTTTGTGGCAATATCTGAATCGTCTTTTTTATCGTAAGATTGCGTAAGAGAAGCGACTTGGGTTATATTACTGTTTTTTTGCTTTAAATTTTGAATGTTGATCAGGTTTTCCATTTCAGGTTTTAAAGCTTTGATTTTTAAATTTTCAAAAGTAAAATCTTTAAGGTCAAACAAATCTGATTTTTCAATAGAAAATGCTGTTTCGCAACTGATGTCGATATTTTTCAACGTGATGTTGTTTACCAATCCTTTTTTTGGTTTTTCTTCACCTTTTAAATCAAAAAACTGATTCCAGCCTTTTGCATAGAGGAAAGTTTTTACATTTCCGGTAATGTTTTCCACGGTAAGATATTCGTAATGCTGAGGCGTATCTGGACGCATTTTCAAGTGTAATAATCTTGATGCATCTTTCACTTTAGAATTACGAAGAATCACGTTATAATTGTGTATAGATTCGCTTCCGCAAGTTAAAACGCTGTGGCAAAATCCGAAACTATTGTCTTCGATGATGATGTTTCTATTTTCTCCATTATTTGAGTCTTTATCGGCTTTCGGACCTTTTCCGCCTTTCAGAGCAATTGCGTCATCGTTAACTGACATGTAGCAATTTTTAATCAAGAAATTGGTGCAGGCATCGATATCAACCGCATCTGTACTTGGCGCTTTTACGGGTTCTTTGGGAGCGATAATGGTAAGGTTTAATAGTTTTACAAAATCGCTTTTATAGTAATGCGTGCTCCAGAATGGTGAATTTTTAATTGTAATGCCTTCAATTTGGATATTTTTTGAGTTTGAAACATAAATAATTCTAGGTCGCATTTCGTCCATATTGGTACATTTAGGATTCCATTCGCGTCTTTTCCAGAAAGATTTCCAGAAACGAAGTCCGTTTCCGTCCAAAGTTCCTTTACCGGAAATCGTAAACCCGTTTAATCCATCAGCATTAATTAAAGCCGGAAAATATTTTACGGTCTGGCCTTCTATTCTAGTGTTTACTACCGGAAAATCATTAATATCATCGCTTCCTTTTAATTTTGCGCCATTTTCTAAATGCAAATGTGTTCCCTGCTTGAAGAAAAGCGAACTGATAAGAAAAGTTCCTTTTGGAACAACAATTACTCCACCACCGTTTTTCGCAGCCAAATCAATGATTGCCTGAATTTCTTTGGTTTGAAGAATTGTACTGTCATTCTTCACGCCGTTGGCTGTAACGCTGTATTTCTTGCCTAATTTGTTGATTTCTGTTGGTTTGTTTTCTTTAAACCATTTTGGGATTGGTGTTCCGTCTGGAAATTTGTCTTGGCTTTTCATAGCAGGAGACAACAGAAGTGTAGTTAATAGAAAAAAAAGATGGATACTTTTATTTTTTAAAATCATGATCAATTTGCTGTATTTTTTTTATTTTCTGAGTATTAAAGCTAGTAAATAAAAATATACATTTTGGAATGATGCAGTATCCTGCTCTTTCATGTCAATAACAAACGTAAAGTGAAAAATTAAAAAAAATAAGTATAAAAACAAAAAAACCCCTTAATAAAAGGGGTTTTTGTAGCGAAGACGGGAATTGAACCCGTGACCTCAGGGTTATGAATCCTGCGCTCTAACCAACTGAGCTACCTCGCCGTTTTGGTGGTGCAAATATAGAAAATATTTACATATCTCCAAAATTATTTTAACTTAAAATATTCTAAAACATCACCTACATGGTCTGGCTTATTGATAATCTTGTTATTAGCATCCAAAATAAAATAGGTAGGAGTTGCATGGATGTTGTATTTTTCTGTAAAACTGCTATTCCATCCTTTTAATTCTGAATCGTTGATCCAAGGAAATGCTGCAATTTTTTTAGAGTAAGCTTCTTTGTCTGTGTCCAAAGAAAAAGCAACGACTTCTATATTTTTCGTTTTCATATCCTTGTATTTTGCTAGCAGCTGCGGAAGTTCATTCTCGCAATGCGAACATGTAGAAGACCAAAAAACGATTACTTTATTATTCGCTTTTACATCTGCTAAAGATTTAGATTGTGTATTCACCGCAGAATGAAAGTTGTAGTTTGGAAATGTGGCACCAATCTCTACATCGGCATTGGTTTTTATTGTTTTAGCCAATCTGTCTGTAATTGTACATTTCAAATTTTTAGCCTGAGTAAGGTATTTATTTTTAAACTCCTTCATATCATAGGCATCAAAAATATCTATAATTTCAGATAAAACTGTTTGTCCTCGTGGTGTTTCTACTTTTAGTGTTTCTAATAGTTTATCTACAGATACTGTGACATTATTATTACCTCCAACATTTAGATAGGAAACTAAAATAGGTCTTAGCAGTGAAGACGTTTCTAACATATCATTTGACTTATCGATAAAGTTGATGATATCATCTTGCTTAACGTTTTTAGAATTATCCGCAACCAAAAATTTGTTGTAGTTGGTGTTGTAATAGTTAATAAAGGGATGATTTGAAAAATCAGCATCATATTTATTAGTAAGCTTAGAAATTTCAGCATCTAGAGCCTTTCCGAAATCACTTATGCCTTTATAATATTCTTTAATCTGAATCAATGCCGGAAGAATTATTTCTTTTTTTTGAGAGCCTTCCTGAATAGAATTCATCACAGAATTGGCCTCATCCAAATAAATAATATTTTTGACTTTGTCTCCGTTGGTTTCGAGGTTTATTTCTACATTTTTATTTTCAGAAATAAAATTGAAACTGTTATTGGTATTTGGTAAGACAACTTTCATCATACCGACATAGTTTTTCGGAAACTTGAAAATCCAAGTATTCTTTTTTATAGTTTCTTTTGTGAATATGATATCTTTAGAACCATTCAAACTATATAAAATTGCTTCTTGCTCTTTAAAATTATCAGGTGCTTTAATGGTTACTGAAAATTGAGCATTAATACCCAAAGCGACAAACAAAGTTGCTGATGCGAAAATCTTTTTCATAATGTAAAAATAAAAAAACTCTCTGAAAAAATCAGAGAGTTAAGTATATTTTAATATAATTTTATATTTTTTGAGATTTATATTTTTTAGTAAAAAATACAATCATTGTAATTGCTACAATAGCAAGTACGTAAGTATACATATCAACTGGTATAGATTGTGCTCCTGGGGTTGTACCTCCTGGTGCTCCACCTCCTGGTGTACCTGGAGGACTTATAGGTCCTTGAGCAAGTATACTTACAAAAGATGTTATTGTTAATACGAATAAGAATAGTTTATTAGTGATTTTCATAGTGTTTATTTTAATATCTTAGTTGCTACCTTTTCACCATTATCTGAAAGAATATTTACGATGTATCCATTTTTAATGTTGTCATCTAAATCGATAACAAAATCTTTATCTGTTTTTACATCTTTTTTAGTTAATACCAATTTACCACTCATGTCGTAAACTGTAATATCAGCTTTCTTCCAGTTTGGATCAAATCTTACTATGTAATCATTAATATCTGGTACGAAAATAACCATTGTTCTAGATGGTTTTTTAGTATCATTTGTACCTAAAACAACACTACTAGGAGCGCCGTAGTACAAATCTGAGAATTGTTGACTTGCAGCAACCGTATTACCTTGTTTAGCTTCTTGCAAAGCTCCGTTATCTGGTCTAAAATAGAATCCTATCCCTGATGAAAGCGTATGTGTGTTATCTGCAATTAAAACTCCGTTTTCTTTTACTTCAAATTTATATGAAACAACATCAGCACTGTATTTCGCTAATTTCACATTTTTACCTGTAAAGTTAGATTCATTTGCTTCGTTGATGTACAACCAATAGTTATTCCAAACATTTGTATCATAACCTCCTGCTGGATCTTCTTCATATGTTCCTACTACGTTGGTTGAAAATGCAGTTACCTGCATTCTTGAGTTAGAAGAATTACCTGTTGCAGCTTCTGGAGAAACTACATAATAGGTTCTACCAAGCTCTTCTCCTGCTGCATTAAGACCAATAACTGTAAGCTGTTTTGTTGTAGAAGCAGCACCATTTTTTGCGGCAGTTACAGTGTATGGAGTAGCAGTTGCTCTAGGCAGATAATTAAATCTTCTTAGATTTTGAAAATTTAGGGTATGCTGAGCAGGATTTACTGTACCATTATTTTGAAATTTCAAAACGAAGGTACCCATTGGTCTTACATTAAGAAAATATACATCTCCTATAGTAAGCTTGCCAGACCCTGAGTCTCTTGTAACATACTTGTAACTAGCTGTATTACCTCCTACTGCAGTTGAGTAAGTAACACCTGAAACCTCAAGTCTTACACCGTAAAAATTATTCAGCTGGTTTCCATCTCCATCTGAATCTGGTCCACCAACATTTTCAAATCCCAAACCTGACAAATCAAGATTGGTCATAAATGGGTTTGAATACTGATAGATGTTTTTACCGTAATTCCCAGTCCAAGCTGTATTACCTGTTGTTGCTAGATGAAATCCATCTTGCAGGTATGTGTAATATTTTTCGTTATACTGATTATAACCTCCACCTCCTGTTCCAAACGTCACATTGGCACCAGCATTTTGCATCAATTGGCTAGCTGCAGATTCTTCAGCAACCGGTCTTCCTTTAAATGTTTTTGTTCCGGTTTGGAAATTAAGACCACCTCCAGTTCCTAAAATAACATAGGTTTTAGGATTGATCATTGTGTTTGATAAATTCGTGACATGATCAAAAACCACGTTTGGATTGTTCCAAGTAAGAACATCATTCTGACTTCCCCTTGCTGTAGTGAAAGTTTTTCCTAATTCTGTACTTAAAGTAGAATATGCTTTATTAAAGAATGGCATACCAATTTGTTGATAAGCGCCATGATTAAGCTGCCTATATTCCTGATCTACATAACCCTGAAGTCCATTTTGAGTTATACCACTAACAAACAACTGCCCGTAAGTGTACCTTTGGGACTCGTCTTCGGCAGTTACAGGAAAATCAGGAACATTGGGTAAACCAAAGTTCGTGGGCTCATTTAATTTGTTAATAAAATTGGGAGTTGCTCCTGGTGCATAAATACCAGTAGTAAGATCTGCGTCAGGTGTTTTTGCAACACCAGTACTCGTAACCGTTGTAAAAGTATCTGAACTAGTACCTACAACCATCACATTACCGTGATTTTCTACCTGACCACTACCTACGAACCTTACACTTCCGCCATTGTATACTAAAGTGTTTTTGCTAATGTAGAATTTAGCTGTGTTTCCTACATTTAGGACTGTACTCTGCGCCTGAACAGAATAAGCTAAAGCTAAAAGTCCTATAGTTAATAAATTTTTTTTCATTGTATAATATATTATGTGTTAATACAATATTCAAATGCAAAGATATAATAATTTTAGTTTAAAAAAAATAATATCAGGTATTTAAGAAAAATTTTATCTTAAGTTAATATTATTTCTTCTTGCTCTCCTACACTAAACATATAATCTTCAAGCACTTTTTCTGTGGTACCACGAAGACCTCTAGCACCCAGACCTTTCTCCATTGTATCGTCTACAATTTTTTCGATTGCTGCATCAGTAAATTCGAGTTTGGTACCATCCATCTTGAAAAGCTCAACAAATTGATTGACAATAGAATTTTTTGGTTCCCTCATAATCTGAATCATGGTTTCTTTGGTTAATTTTTCTAGATAAGTGATGATAGGAAATCTCCCCAAAAGCTCTGGAATAAGCCCAAAAGTACGAAGATCAATAGCATTTATGCTTCTCAAAATATATTCTTCTTCATCTACTTTATTAATTTTTTCTGCACTGAAACCAATCGCCTGCTTATTCATTCTTCTTTCAATGATCTCTTTGATGCCGTCAAATGCTCCACCGGCAATAAATAAGATATTTTGAGTATTTACCTGAATATATTTTTGATCCGGATGCTTTCTTCCTCCCTGAGGCGGAACGTTTACAATACTTCCTTCCAAAAGTTTCAGCAAACCTTGTTGCACTCCTTCACCAGAAACATCTCTTGTAATACTTGGATTGTCTGATTTTCTTGCAATTTTGTCGATTTCGTCGATGAACACGATTCCTTTTTCCGCTTTTTCAACATCGTAATCTGCTACCATCAAAAGTCTAGAAAGAATACTTTCAACATCTTCACCCACATACCCAGCCTCAGTTAAAATTGTAGCATCAACAATGCAAAATGGCACATTCAGCTCTTTAGCAATAGTTTTAGCCAAGAGTGTCTTCCCCGTACCGGTTTCACCAATCATAATGATGTTTGATTTTTCCAACTCTACCTCTCGGTTTTCCACTTGAGCATGCAGCAGTCTTTTATAATGATTATAAACCGCTATCGCAAGTTGTTTTTTTGCTTGATCTTGCCCTATAACATATTGATTAAGAAATTCTTTAATCTGTTTGGGTTTTTTCAAATCTTCCATATTGGCTGCCGGTGACAAAGCAGAATCTGTTGACGCAGTATCTTTCACTATAGAGTGTGCCTGCTCTATACAGCTTTCGCAGATAAAACCATTTTGCCCTGAAACCAGCATCTGTACTTCACTTCTCTTTCTTCCACAGAAAGAACATTGGTTTGGATTCATTTTATTTAGATATATAAGGAAAGAAAATCGTAAAAAATTTCTTTTTTACGACCTTCCATGTTTGTTAAGAATTAATAATTGAATTTTGAATTTCGATGTATTCTCCGGGAGTGAGTTTGAGTCTTTCGTTTTTGAAATTCATATCCTCAACCTGATTGAGCGGAATGAGATGAATGTGCGCGTGTGGTACTTCAAGCCCCACAACTGCTACACCAACCCTCACACACGGAACTGCACTTTTTACTTTTTTTGCTACCTTTTGAGCAAATGACCATAGATTTTTGTATTCTTCACTATCAAGATCAAATATCAAATCGACCTCTTTTTTCGGAATAACCAATGTATGACCTTTTACCAAAGGCATTGCATCCAAAAAAGCCAAGAAATTTTCATCTTCAGCGATTTTGTAAGCAGGAATTTCTCCGTTGACGATTGTTGTAAATATTGTGCTCATTGTAACGAAATCTATTTTTTTTTTACAAAGTAATTTCTAAAACCTCAAAAGAAAGTTTATTTCCGTTTGGCAATACAATCTCTGCTGTTTCGCCAATAACTTTCCCCAATAAACCTTTAGCAATGGGTGTATTCACAGATATTTTACCCGATTTCAAATCACTTTCGTTATCCGGAACCAATTTGAAAACTTGTTCTTTCTTTGTATCATTATTCATCAATCTTACCGTGGTTAAGATTGAAACTTTTGATGTATCTAGCTGAGTCTCGTCGATCACTTTAGAAGTTGTAACCACGTCTTTCAGTTTAGAAATCCTCATCTCGAGCATTCCCTGAGCTTCTTTTGCTGCGTCGTACTCTGCGTTTTCAGACAAATCTCCTTTATCTCTTGCTTCTGCAATCTGTTGGGTAATTTTAGGTCTTTCAATTTTTTCCAATTGCTCAAGCTCGGCTTTCATTTTATCCAATCCTTCCTTTGTTACATAGCTTGCCATAATTTTAAAATTTTGTTTTAGTATAAAAAAATAATCCGACATTTGTCGGACAATGTTTTTGCTTGTTAATCGTTATTGTTTTACAAATATATAAAAATTTCAATTCAAATGAAAAAAACTTTTTCTCTCATCATATTTTCAATAATTCTGATTTTCAGCAATTTAACACTGAATTCTTGCAGAAACACTAACGATACAGTAAATTGTTTCCCCAATGCTCCCATCAATGTTTCTTTAAACCTAAATCTTCCTAATTACTTTGAACTCACACAGCCACAAGGCTGGAAGTACATCAACGAACAACAATCTGGCACACGCGGTTTAATCATTGTAAGAGGTTCCGGAAACACCTTTAAAGTATACGACAGAAATGCACCTCATCTCTGCCCCGACACCAACACCACACTAGAAGTAAAAGACAACATCAGCATTGTTTGCCCTAAAGATAATGCCACTTGGATTTTACTTACAGGAAACCCCACCTCAGGAACCTCGCTCCCTCCAAAAACCTATCTTTATAATTATGATGCTTCCACCAATACCTTAAATGTTTATTTCTAAATGAGAGTAGTTATTCAAAGAGTTTCTGAGGCCAGCGTAAAAGTGGATGGAAAAATCGCAGGAGAAATAAAAAAAGGATTGATGCTCCTCATTGGCATTGATGAACAAGACGAAAAAACCGATGCTGACTGGTTGATTCAAAAAATCATAAATCTCAGAATATTTTCTGATTCTGATGGCAAAATGAATTTATCTGTAAAAGATATTTTCGGTGAAATTCTATGCATCAGCCAATTTACCCTCGTTGCCGATTACAAAAAAGGCAACAGACCTTCTTTTATCAAAGCTGCTAAGCCTGATAAAGCCATTCCTCTATTCGATTATTTCAAAGAAGAAATCTCAAAATCTGGATTAAAAACCGAATGCGGCATCTTCGGAGCAGACATGAAAGTATCACTATTAAACGATGGTCCTGTTACTATTTTAATGGATTCAAAAACAAAAACTTAACTCCTACTTCCTATTTTAGTGATTTTATTGTTGTAAAATCACTCCGAAATCTTATTAAATCCACATTTAATAAAAGTAACCTTTATTAGTTACAAATACAAACGATTGCAAAATACACATACGTAATAGATTATTTTATATTAATTTACAATACAACCGTATAATTATTATAATTATTCTATTAAATTTTCTTAAATTAACATCACCTAAAAACTTAATATTATGAAAAAATGTTACATTTTGTTCACTGCTCTTCTATGCAGCTACAGCATCAATGCCCAAGTAGGCATTAATACAGATGATCCCAAAGCAACACTAGATGTTTCCAAAGGTACAGATGCAAGCAAACCACAAGGAATTATTCCACCCCGAGTGACTGGTGACGAGCTGAGAGCTAATGCTGCGCTTTACGGATCTGCTCAAAATGGCACAATAGTTTATGTAACCGCACCTGGTACTATAACCACAGAACCCAAAACTTCAGGCATTACTAGTCGCGGATTATTCATCTATGATGCAGATGAGTCTAATGGCACAGGAACAGGTTTATGGCAAATTTTACCAGACGGTCTCGCAACACCATCTTCAAATGGAACCGGTGATGGTGCATACGCAGCAAAACTTAACGGAAACATTAATCTTTTAAGTTTGAGTGCAGGATTATTTGCAAGCGACTTTTATTACCTGCCATTAAGCACTACAACATCGGTAATTGAAAATCAAATGGGTTCTTCTCTGATTACAAATGATGAATACATTGTTCCATCAACAGGTCTTTATCAAATTAATTACAGCTATAGAACAGGAAGCGGATTAACTGCAGAGCTTCTATCTGGCGGTACTCCAGGTGTAGCCATTTTAAAAACATCTACTACTGGCACACGCACTCGGTTAGACTACAGACAGTTTGGCGGAGTAAATCTTCTTAATATTACTGTTGCACTCATCCCTATAGTGGTAAGCGTCTCTTTAACACAAGGTCAAATCAGTCATATTTATCAATTTCAGGCTGGCGAATCTCTCAGATTTGGAATTGTAAAAGGTGGTGTTAACTTAAGCCTACTCGATAATCGATCTGCAGAAATATCGATTTTTAGAATCAAATAAAATGTGTTCCTTGTTTTTTAATGCTTTCTCGAAATAGGGAAAGCATTTTTATTTAAGAACCTGTTTAGGTTAGGAGAAAAGAAAATAGTCTTGAAAATTTTCTTTTTTAATTATTTTTAAACAGACTCTAAGTATGAATTAATTTATTTCCCACAATATTCATTAGTTTTGTAATCTTAAATTTTAGAATAGATATAAAAAATGAAAAAACATACTATTGCATTGCTTTCCTTAGCAATATTCAGCATTTCTTGTGCTCAGAAAAACGACAAGCAAGCAACTGAACAAAAATCTACAGACAAATACACTGATGACCAAAAAGCATCTTATTATATTGGGCTAAACATTGCCCAAAACATGAAGAAAGAAGGTTTTAAAGTAGATGCAGACCTTTTGGCCCAAGCCATCAAAGAAGACTTGGAAGGAAAAACAAAGTTATTCCCGGAAGCTGACATGAATACTTTTATGCAAGGTTTCATGCAGAAGCAGGAAGAAAAAAAGCATGCAGAATCTACTGCCAAAGCAGGCGAAAATAAGAAAAAAGGCCTTGAATTTCTTGCTAAAAACAAACAAAATCCAAAAGTGAAAACTACTGCATCTGGTCTACAGTACGAAGTTTTGCAGGAAGGTGACGGTAAGACAAAACCTACAGCTACAGGGATGGTTCAGGTAAAATATACAGGAAAATTGCTTGACGGAACTGTTTTTGACTCTACAGATAAAAATGGAGGCGCTCCTATTGATTTAAATCTTGGCAGCGTAATCAGAGGATGGACTGAAGGAATACAACTGATGAGCAAAGGCGCGAAATACAGATTCTATATTCCTGCAGATTTGGCTTACGGAGATCAGGGTGCAGGAGGTGCTATTCCACCGGGAGCTACAATCATTTTTGATGTTGAGCTGGTAGACGTTAAATAAACTTTATTCCTATTTACAAAAAATGTCTTTCAAAACAATTTGAAAGACATTTTTTTATTTCGCTGTTGTTATCTTACAGGTACGCTGCTGAAATTTAAAGCAACTTTCAGGTTCATATCAGAAGAAGTTTGATTTTTTAGTTCATAAACCGTTCTTACAGTAACTCCCGAACTTTTCACCACAGAATCTAAAAATCCTGTTTCGTTATTCAAATCCAGATTAAGGCCTGATGATGTTGTAGATATATTTGATCTTGAAGCGACTAGTTTTTCGCTGGTTCCGTCTGATGAAATATAAATTTTTATAGATTTTAGAGCACTCAAACTTCCTCCGCTGGGTGAAGTTACCGAAATCTTGGCATCAGAGATTCTTACATCTTTTATCTGCGCATTGTTGTTTCCTCCAAACCATGTTTGTACATTGGTGGCTGTTGACGTTGATGAAACTTCTTTGTCTGCAGGCACTCCTGTAGAGACTAGAACACTTGTAGTATAAGGAAATGTATTTTGTACAATAGACTGCACGGCACCACAGCTCATTAAAACGAGAGATGCGAATATGGATGTTGCTACTATTTTTTTCATTTTAAATCTTTTTTTATTTGGGGAACAGAAATTATACCAATTACTCTACTGTTACAGAAAAATCTCCACTAGTATTTCCATCTGCCATATTGTTTTTGCCAATAATAAGCCATACTTCGCCCTTCCCTTCTACATCATATTTCAATTCTTTACTAAAAGGACCATACATAGCTCCGCTTGGCATTTTTATTTGGTTAAATCTTATGTTTTGATTTTTATCTTTCACTTTTATGGTTGCAGAAATAGTAGGTTTATTAAAATTTGTAATTTTAAGAATCAATTTATCATGAGCTTCTGTAAATTTTTCTCCTATTGTAAACGGAAGACGTTCCCCGTCTGCAATTCTTATAATAACTCTATCATTCTCTTCTCTCATTACCCCTTTTTCTAAAACCTCTTTGGTTTTAGGGGCATTGTTGATGACAGAATCTTTCATACTAACTGCTACTGTTTCGCCCAAAGCTTGGTTTTCTTTTTGCTCATTAACGAGTACTGAATCATTATTTTGATTTTTTACTTCTGTTTTTTCTTTTTGGCATGAATGTAAAAATAAGATGGCGATGACTATTGTGGCGTATTTCATATTACTTAATGTTAATCGTTTCATAAAACAAATTTCTAGAAAGAAACCTTGTCTTTTGCTTCTCTTCAATTTTAGAAATAACTTCTTTTAAAAGCTGTTCATTGTTTTTTTCTTTGGCATGTTTCAGCAATTGTTTTTCACTAAAACTTATAGATTGCAGATGAAAATTAGTAGCAAAATCACTTCTTTTACTGTTTTGCATGGTAATAAATCCGCCCCAATTGATGAAAGAGCAAGCTAAAACCGTTCCATAAAAAGCCCAAACCATAGAGTTGAAAAGATAGGCATTGGTTTTCTTTTTCTGAATTTTAATAAAAGTAACAATCAAACCTATAGCAGAAAGCAATAAGAAAGCATACACTCCCAATTTTTTATACGTAAACGCATGTAGAATGAGATATTCTGTATTTTTGGCTGCCGTTACAATAAGTAAAACAAGATTTAGAAAAATCCACAATTTAGCCAAAACTTTGAGCCAATAAGCTTTTGGATCAAAATTGAAATAGGATTTGAAATAAAACATAATCACCAAAATCGCCATGATGATTGATCCAATTACAGCTTCTACTCTGTTGTGAGTTTCTTCCGACATATAATCCGGAGATTTTTCTATTTGATAAAACTGCTCATGAGTGTAAGTTCCAATGAAAAACAGCAACATTATATTAAGAACCGCTAATGAAACGACTCCGCTTGTTCTTTCAGAATTAAAATCTAGAAATGAAAAAGTTGGCTGAAGTGCAATTCTCTTCTTAGAAAATTCGTTATCCAATGAATGGTTGTTTTTAAAAATGATTCTCTCTACTGCAAAATTCCAGAAGTTGAAAGCGATGAAAAGTCCTAAAACCGACAAACAGAAAATCTTCCAGAGATTGATGTCTATATTAAAATCATCAAAAACTGCAGCAAAA
Source organism: Chryseobacterium piscicola (assembly GCF_900156685.1). Taxonomy (GTDB): domain Bacteria; phylum Bacteroidota; class Bacteroidia; order Flavobacteriales; family Weeksellaceae; genus Chryseobacterium; species Chryseobacterium piscicola. The sequence continues at coordinate 731,091 of NZ_FTOJ01000001.1, read as the reverse complement.
GAATCACTTCCCGCCGAGTAAATGATGAAAAATACAATTGCAAAAAGCAAAGGAATGAGCACAAACGCCAAAGTTTTCTGCCATAAACCTGAAACATTCCGTTTCGGCAACCAGTCTTTGAACATAAAGAACTTGTAAATAGAAGTGAAAATACTGGTCATGAAAACCGGCAAAATCATAAAAGTTTTCAATCTGGTAGGTTTAGATTTGAATGACAAAAGTAAAAGTGAAGAAACTTCTGCTACAAAAGAAATTGCGTCTCCATAATAGGCAAAAGCTATTGAAGATAAAACACTCGTTGCAAAAGAGAGATAAAAAATTCGGTTTTTGAGGATAATCGGAGTTTTAAACAAGGATAAAACCGCATAAGAGATGCCAAGAACTCCCAAATTGAGACCGATTTCTTCATTATAAAAAAGAATAACAAAAAATAAAGCTGAGATGAATATACAGTGATGTGTTTTCATTAGAGTGAGTTTAAGGCTTAGACTGAAAATAAAATATGATTAAAATAAAACCGGAGTTTCTTTTTGTTTGATAAAATCTTTTAGACTGTCGAAATTTTGCCATAAAAGTTCTTCGAAATTCCAATGATGGAAGATTTTCATTTGTTGACCTTTTTTGAAAGCCTTTATATACGTTTTAAAATATTCGGGGAAAACGATTGTTCCCAACGCAAGAACACCTAGGAGATAAGCGCTGCGTTTACCGTTACCGAAAAGCAGATATTGCATAGCAATTTCGTCCTGAACATTGGTACTGCAATCTGTAATCAAGTGATAAACATCGTGATTTTCCATCTTGGGGATCATTCTGAAACCGTGATTATGATAGAATTCGCCCAGCGTTCTTCCCAAAGAATCTTCATGAAAGCTCAGCAATTGTTTTTCATTAAACTGCCACTGTCTTTTTTTCTTTTTAAAATATTTTCTGTACTGTTTTTGCGAGTTTTCGTACATGAAAATGATAAATTTTGTGCGTAGTTTTTTCATAATTTATGTATTTTGATATTAAATAATTATCCGGAATTAAAAATCCATTAGAAACATTCCTAAATAAAAATATAGAATTGCAATCGGAATATTAAAGCAGATAATTAATGATGCTTTGATACAATCTTTTAAATATGACTGATGAATTATTCCGTAAATAATTAATATAATAATCACTACCAAATTAACAGGAGTAGCAAACAGCAACAGAACAAATCCATAGTAAGCAAGAGCCTCAATTTTAGCAATCATATATCCGATAAGGCAAATATTTCCGAGAATTAAAAAAGTGAGAAAAGTAAATTTTCCAATGTTCATAATATCTTTATTTTTCATCTTTAAATTTTTAATCTAGAGTTAAAGTAAAAACTGTAATTTCCGGCCTTACCATAAACCTTACTTGAAAAGAATGCCCAATGGCTCGATTGATGTACAACATTCTACCATCTTCCAAATCAATTTCACCAGAGATGTATTTTTTGTTTTCCACGGGAAGAATCGGCGTAATCACTCCTGGTATTCTACATTGTCCACCATGCGTATGACCGCTCAAAACCCAGCCTTGGTAACCATTCCAGACATCTTTGTCGCAAACATCAGGATTATGACAAAGAACCAAATTGGCTTTTGAGGCATCATAATCTTTCATCACTTTCATCGGATCGAAATTGGGTGACCACAAATCATCTAAACCAATAATATTCAGCCCGTTGCATTCTTTTTGTTGGTTACGAAGCATTGTTACACCAGAATCTTGAAGAATTTTACAAATAGTTTCCGAAGAACCCAAGTCTTTCCATTGATCACCATAATCATGATTTCCCAAGATTCCAAATGTTCCTAAACCACCATAGACTGCATTTTCCATTACTTTTCTTAAATTTTTATGATCTTCTGAAGTTCCGTGATTCACGTAATCTCCTGTGTAGACCACAAAATCGGGATTGAAATGTTTGGTTTTTTGGAAAGATTCAATCAAAAAATTCCAATCAAAACGGTTTCCTACGTGCAAATCTGAAATCTGCATTAGAATTTTTCCTTCAAGATGTTCAGGAAGATTCTTAACTGGAAGTTTTCTTTCTACAAATTCTACCCAAAAAGGTTCTATCTGCCATGAATAAAGAAAAGGCAAAGCTCCGACTGCAGAAAGCTGCAAAAGTTTTTTTAGAAAATGTTTTCTTGTCATTACTTTTAAAAATGAAAATTAAGTTCCGGCAAAAGGTGTCCCGAAAAAACCAACCGCTAGCTCTACCCAAATGAGAATCATCACAAATAAAACTGCAATGAATAAGAGGAATTTGTAGGTTCTGTTCTTAACAATTCGGTGAATAGTGTCGATAATAAGAGCTGTACCTAATAAAATAGTTCCTGCAATAAGAAAATCAGAGGAAGACCAGTTGAACTCTTTAGAAAATAGATTTCCGAGCACCGCAACTCCCATTAATAGGGCGACAACAGAATAAATTATTATTGTTTTTTGTTTTTGTATCATCATTAATTTTATTTATTAAAAGTACTTTGTATTTCAAAGTTAATTTTCAAAAAAATATAGTGTTTATCTCTTTATTAATTTTTCTAAGGCATCTAAATGTTCAGTAAAAGCAATTCTTCCGTTTTGAGTTACACGGTATGAAGTTTTTGGTTTTTTACCGACAAATTCTTTCTTTACTTCAATGTAATTGGCTTTTTCCAACGCATTGCTGTGACTTGCCATATTTCCGTCTGTAATTTCCAATAAACTTTTCATCTCAGAAAAATCAACCCAGTCGTTAACCATCAGAACGGACATGATGCCCAATCTTACACGGCTTTCGAATTCTTTGTTGAGTTTTGAAATGTTGATCATTATTTTTTTTTATGCTTTAATCTTTAATTTGTCGGTGTTCTAATTTCGTGGCTTTATTGTCTGCATCATAATAAATATCTAAGTAATGATCTACAAAACCGAAACCTCCACCTGTTCCTGCTTCATAAGTCCATTTATTATTTTCTTTATCTCTCCAATCAGGTTCTCCTAAGATTTGCCTTACCTGTAAACTATCTTTTTTGATCAAAAATTTGCTATCAATTAAATCATCAATCATTTCAAATCTGCTTAATCTTTTATTAATATCTTCACCCACAAGAATCCATCTTTCTCTTTCAAATTCTCGATGCTTTTCTGTCGTTAAAGCGTAAATAAAAGCACCTACAAATACCATATATAAAATGATACCAATAAAACATGACAAGCTAATTCCTACTATTATTCTATAATTTTTATTTTTTATTCGTTTCTTTAAATAATTGTAAAATATTGCATAGATAATTATGGATAAAATTACAATAATGATAAAAACCTCCATAACAATTACTTATACTTTCGATGCATAATCAGCCCATAAACTATATGCAGCACCCCAAAACCAATTGTCCATGCAACCAATCCCCAACCTAAAAACAGGAAGGAAAGCAATCCTAAAACAATCTGGCAATATCCTAAATACTTAATATCTGTCAAAGTATATCTTTCTGCGCTTACCAAAGCCAATCCGTAGAAAATCAATGTTGCCGGAGCTACCAAGACAAATAAATGATGATACAGAAGCACCAGACAAAATAACCCACCCGTAACTAAAGGAACAGCAAATGTCACCAAAAGCCTTCTTGTGGTTGCATCCCAGATTTTTAATCCTTTCTTTTTGCTTTTATTAGCTGTGAAGATATATCCGCACGAAACGGCAACAACCAGAATGACTGCACCAATGACAACAAGCTCCTTTACCAATTCTTTTCCAAAAATATTCCTATCGCCGTCAAAGTAATCAATTCCTTCTCTTTGGAAAACAAAATATACATAAGCCGCCCCAATGATCGCTGCCAAACCGGCAACTACTCCAGATAAACCGCTTAACGAAATAAAACGTGACGACCGCTCCATCATAGAACGGATGTGTGATAAGTCTTCGTGATAGTTTTTTGACTCCATATAAAAGAACTTTGAATTGCAAAGTTATATTTTATTTTTAAACAGCAAAACTTTTATTCAAATATTTTATACAAATTCTTAACTTTAAAAAAATGTTTTGTATGGACAAAGAAACTTTGCGATCAGAAATTTTCAGACATTTGGATGGAGTTGTAAGTGCGCCTGTAGTTGCTTCACTCATGAAAAAAGAAATCATTGCTTTCATTATTGACCGACAAAAATTGTCTTTGAATGATCTTGTTCAAGAGTTCAAAGCCAACGAAGGATATCTGAATGTAGCAATTCGGGCAATGGCATCTCAAGGTTTTTTGGATTATGATGTTGACAATGAAAATGACAATATTTCGATTTCCGTAAATCCTACAACTCAATTTCTTCAAAAATATAGCTTACTTTATCTAAAAGTGATTCCTTTTTTGAAGCTTTCTACCAATATTAAAGACCAAATCAACGAAAATTCATTTATTGAAGAGTTTACACAATTGAGTGATGCTGTTAAAAATAATTTCGGGATTCAGCTTTCTGATGATGCAGAAGAAAAAAATATTCAGGAGCAAATTTTAAAACACATCGAAGGATGCATCATCGGTCCGGTGATCGTTTATCTCGGAATGACAGGGATGTTCCATAAATATTTTATGGAAACCTCATTTCAAGCGGCAGAATTTCATAAAAACGCTGATAATTTTGAGGTGATTTTAGATTTTCTGACCTATTTAGGATGGTTTAAAAAAACTGTCGACAATTATAAATTTACCGAAACCGGAATTTACTTTGCCAAAAGAGCTGCATCGTATGGCGTTACAGTTTCTTATCTTCCTTTGCTCAATAAAATGGATGATCTTCTGTTTGGAGACGCATCCAAAATAAGAGAAATCTCCGAAGGCGAAGATGAAATTCATGTAGACCGAGCGATGAATGTTTGGGGAAGCGGCGGTTCGCATTCCAATTATTTTAAAGTGGCGAATGATTTTATTATTCAGATTTTCAATCAACCTATTCATCTGCAGCCGAAAGGTGTATTGGATATGGGTTGCGGAAACGGCGCATTTATTCAGCACATTTTTGAAACGATTGAAAGATACACGCTTCGTGGGAAAATGCTGGAAGAACACCCTTTGTTTTTGGTAGGGGCAGATTATAATCAGGCTGCATTGAAGGTAACTAGGGCAAACCTCATCAACAATGATATTTGGGCAAAAGTAATCTGGGGCGACATCGGAAATCCGAAACAGTTGGCTGAGGATTTAAAAGAAAATTACGAGATTGAGCTTTCAGATTTACTAAATATTAGAACGTTTCTAGATCACAATAGAGTTTGGAAAGCTCCAGAAAACAAAAAGCCTGAGAGAATAAGTACTTCCAGCGGAGCATTTGCACATCGTGGCAAAAGATTACCTAACAATTTAGTTGAAGAAAGTTTAAAAGAACATCTTGAACTTTGGCTTCCTTATATCCGCAAAAACGGACTTCTTATCATCGAACTTCATGCTTTAGATTCGAAACTGACGGCAGAGAATTTAGGGAAAACTCCGGCAACAGCTTACGAAGCAACTCATGGTTTTTCAGACCAATATATTTTGGAAGTAGATGTTTTTAAGAAAATATGTTTAGAAACGGGATTGCAGATTGATAGAGAATTATTCAGAAAATTTCCAAATTCTGAGTTGGCAACGGTTTCTATTAATTTGTTGAAGAGTTAATAAAATAGGTGTTGTTAGGATTTCAAGTCCTAACAACACGTTTAATTATTTCGTTCTCAATCTTTCTTTTATTGCTTCAATATTTTTCTTTGCAGAATCCTCAAGAATCAAACTTGCACTCATGTGAATTCTTGCAGGCATCAATTCATTAAAATGCTCTGTGCCTTCCCAAGATACTTTTTTGATTAAAGCTAAAGCGTCTTCACTTCTTGAAGCCAAAGTATTTAAAAACTTATCAAGTTTGGAATCCATCTCAGCAATGTTTTCTGATACTGAATGGTAAATATTGTGCTGCACCGCCCATTCTGCCGACCTAAAATCTGCATCAATTGCCATGGCAGAAAACTGAGATTTTCCTATTTTTCTTTCTACATAAGGGCCAATTACGAAAGGTCCAATTCCTAAGTTGATCTCCGTTAAAGCTAAAGCAGAGTCTTTGGTTGCAAAACAATAATCTGCACCACAAGCTAATCCTACTCCACCACCGGTTGTTTTCCCTTGAACTCTTGCTACAACAATTTTACCACAATTTTTCATGGCATTCAAAACTTTTGCAAAACCTCCAAAGAATTTTGTAGATGCCTCTAATTCGTCGATGGCCAATAGTTCGTCGAAGCTGGCTCCTGCACAAAAAGCTTTTTCACCTACGCTTTTAACCAGAATTGCTTTTACTTCTTTTTTTGCTCCTTCTGAAAGAATGGTTTCTGCTAATTTTTCTAGAATTGCACCCGGTAGAGCGTTGCTTTTTTCCGTTCCGAATGTAATTTCTGCAATATTATTTTTAATTTCTGATGCTACAAATGGTTCCATTAATTATTTTTTATTTTCTTTTAATTTTAAAATTTTCATGCAAATTCACATGGATGAATTATGGGCAATTTCCGTGTTTTATCTGTGTAGAAAATAATGTGTGCGAAATGGGGCATTAATATTTATTTCTACACAGATTACATTACTAAGGAACGATTTCATTTCATTTAAAATAATTTTCCTTAAAACAATACAATCAAATTAGATTAATTGTGAATGCTGTGAAAACTATCTCATTATCGTATTGTTACTATAATCCAAACTGTTCAAAATGATGTGTGAAATGTTTTCTTTGGAAAAGCTCCATCATTTCTTTATTCAAATTCCCGAATCTTGGATTGTAATGTTCTGCAAAAGGATTTTCTTTGAAATAAACCGTAAATTCTTTCAAGGTTTCAATTAATTTCGATTTAGCTTCATCCAGATTTTTATTTTTATTCTGAGGAACTTCGCCTTCTTTCCATAAAGGATATTGCGCTCCCGGACGGATTTTCTGATCTGTATACAACCAGTCCTGAAGTTTTTCTAATTTCTCAGCAGGAATTTCCGGGAAATCTTCAGGTTTCAAATCACCGAAGCCGTTTCTGAGAACTTCTTCCAAATGCTCAACCATTAATTGCGGAGTCATATTTCCAAATAATTTCTCTGAATTTTCAGTCAAACCATTCAATTTTTTCTGAATATTCTGAACTTTAAAATCAATAAATGGAGAATGTTTTGCCACTAAAGTTAAAATCGTCGCTACACAGACTACCTCTTCTCTTTGGTTCACTACCTCAACCAGCCATTTCACTACCCCCGAAGGAATGTTTCTTCCTTTTACTCCTCTGTTGATTTTTTCTTTTGCTGTTAAATAAACCGTAATCGTATCTCCTGCATAAACGGGTTTGAAGAACGAACAGTTTTCCAGTCCGTAATTTGCAATAACAGGACCTTTTTTACCTGAAACAAACAAACCTGCCGCTGCAGAAAGAATAAAATATCCGTGAGCAACGGTTTTATCGAAGATAGTTCCCGACAAACTCGTTGCGTCCGTATGAGCGTAAAAATGATCCCAAGAAACATTGGAGAAGTTCACAATGTCTGCATCAGTAACCGTTCTACCGGCTGTTTCCAGAGAATCTCCCACCTCAACTTCCTCAAAATATTTTTGGAAAGGATGTTTATCTGAATATTTTTTCTCTGCACCTTGCTGGTAAACTTTGGTAATAGCGGTCAAAATATCAGGCGAACCTTGAATTGCTGTTTTCTGAAGGAAGAAATGAAGACCATTCAATCCACCCATTTCCTCACCGCCTCCTGCTCTACCAGGACCTCCATGCATCAATGTCGGAAGTGGCGAACCGTGACCTGTACTTTCTTTCGCATTATCTCTGTTTAAAACGAAAATTCTACCGTGCTGAGAAGCCATTTTCCAAGAAGTCTCTGCTACAAATTTCTCATCGTGAGAAACAATTGAGCCCACCAAACTTCCTTTTCCTCTTTTCGCCAAGGCTGCAGCTTCTTCCGCATCTTTGTAAGGCATCAAGGTAGAAACCGGACCGAAAGCTTCGACATCGTGAGAGATATTTTTAGTAAATGGAGAATCATTTAAGAACAATTTTGGTGACATAAATGCACCATTTTCGTAATCTGCATCTACAAGCTCGTGCTTTCCGTCGTAAATCAATTCGTTTTCAGTTTTCAGAATGTCTACTTTTCTTAAAACTTCGTCGTACTGCTGTTTTCCAACCAAAGAACCCATTCTTGTTTCTTTGCTTAACGGATTTCCTATTTTAGTTTGATCTAAAGCCTTAGACAAGGCATTTTGAACATCACCAATTAAGTTTTCAGGAACGATAATTCTTCTGATTGCTGTACATTTTTGTCCGGCTTTCGTAGTCATTTCGGTACGAACTTCTTTGATGAATAGATCAAATTCCGGAGTTCCAGGTTTTGCATCCAAACCAAGGATTGAACAGTTCAGAGAATCGGCTTCCATATTAAAACGCACCGAATTTCCTGAAACTGATGGCAAAGATTTTAATTTTCTACCTGTCGTTGCAGAACCTGTGAAGAGAACAGAATCTCCATCCTGAACGTAATCTAAAATATTTCCCGGTTCACCACAAACCAATTGAAGCGCACCTTCGGGAAGAACACCGCTTTCAATCATGTCCTGAAAAACTGCGTTCGTCAAATAAGAACCATAAGGCGAAGGTTTCACAATTGAAGGAACACCTGCCAATAATGAAGTTGAGAGTTTTTCCAACATTCCCCAAACCGGAAAGTTGTATGCATTAATTTGTACAGAAACACCTTCACTTGGTGTTAAAATATGAGTTCCTAAGAAAGTTCCGTTGGCAGAAATTTTCTGAGTTTCGCCATCTACCCAAAAAGGAGTGTTCGGAAGCATTCTTTTTGCCAACCCTGAATACGTGAAGAATGTACCGAAACCTCCTTCAATATCTACCCAAGAATCTGCGTGTGTTGCACCTGTTTTATAAGATAAATCATAATATTTTTTCTTTCTTTCCAGAAGATAAAGCGCTACTTTTTTTAACATTTCTCCACGATCATAGAAAGTCATTGACGACAGATTTTTGTAGCCTACCGTTCTTCCGAAATCGAGGGCTTGTTCGAAATTCAATCCTTCTGTATCAGAAATAGCAACTTGCTCTCCTGTCACGGCATTGTACAAAGGAATTCCGTTTCCGGTACCTTCTACCCATTCGCCGTGAATATAGTTTTTTAATTTTTGCATATCGTATTTAATTTAGCAATGTACCAATTTAACAGTTTACCGATAATTGATGCATTTTTAGATTTTTTATTTTTAAATATTAATTTTCTGAAGTTTTTATAAATTCTAAGGTTTCATCAAATCTTTTACTCCAAGGGAAAAAATATTGTACAACCATCGGAATATGTTTTTTATTAATGAAAACAGGTTTTACGTTGGGTTGAAAAGGACGAAGAGCTTCCAAAAAATTTTCATTGGCAACTTTGATCGATGGATAGGTTTTTTCACCAACATAAATTAAAAAAGGCGGTGTCTTTTCGTTGATAAAATAGATTGGTGACGCCTCTTTCCATTTCTGTGGATCTTTACTCCATGTAACATCATAATTACTTTCTGAAGTTGGTGGATTTTTCTCCAGATAATTTTTCATATCAATTCCTGCAGCATCAATTAAAATAATCCCTGAAACTGTATTTTCCGGAATCTGATATTTTGGATTCATTGTCGCAGAAGCTGCCAACTGTCCACCAGCCGAATGTCCTGAAACGAATATTTTTTGAGAATCTCCACTGTATTTCTCAGCATTTTCTTTTGTAAATTTAATTGCTGCTGCAATTTCCTTTGTCATCTGATCAACATCAGCATTCGGGCTCAATGTATAATCCGGAATAACCGCAACGATATTTTTGCGGGCAAAGTTTTTACCCATCAGATTATAGGTTTTTTTATTTCCTGTATTCCAGTTTCCGCCGTGTACAAAAATCAAAACAGGATATTTTCTATCAGTCTTTTTAGGCGTGAAAATATTTAGTTTAATTTCTTTTCCTGCATTGTTTTTTGTGAAGGAAACATCTTTATAAACAGCTGTTGGTTTACAGCCAATTAAAACAATTCCAATGATCAAAAAAATACTGAAACTAAATTTCATTTTATAAATATTATTTAGGTTGAAAATATTATTTAGGTTCTTGATAAGGAAACAATTTCACTAAACCTTCATATAAACTTCTGTGAAGAATCGTAGCATGATTGTCTAAATCCATCATTTTATATTCTACCGTCCAGTTTTTCTTCTTTGATTTCTGAAGAATATTATAGAAATCTTCTGCATCTTTAATCATCACTTTATGTTCACCTTTCCCGACAGAAACGTAAACAAATTTCTTGGTATCGGAAGATTTAGATAACAGCTGATTGGCATTTTTCAACAGACTTTCATCATCCCACCACAAACTCGGACTGATAATAAAATAGTTATTAAACAGTTCAGGTTTTTTCAACAATATTTCTGTCGCTAAAAGTCCGCCCAGAGATTGACCGAACAAATAAGTATCAGTCGTTTTAAACTGACTTTGGATGTAGGGTTTTAATTCCTTTTCAAGAAAACTGATGAATTTTTCCGAGTGTCCTGTCGTTGGATAATCTTTTTGTAAATCTTTTACATCTGTATGAAAAGTGAAGTCTCTTTTTCTGTCAACATTGGCAATTCCGACAACAATTGTTTCCGGCATTGCATACATTAAGTTGAAAAACTGCACCAATCCAGAAACATGGATAAAGTCTTCATTCATGCTTCCATCCAACAAATAGATAATCGGATATGATTTTGTTTTATCAAAATTCTGTGGAAGATAGATGTTTAAGTTTCTTTCCTCTTTTAAAATTTCTGATTTTAGCGTTCTGATTTCCCCAATCGTCAATGGTTTTACATTTCCATTCTGGGCAAAAACCATGAATTGAAATGCAAAGAGAATACAGAAAAGGAAAAGTTTTTTAATCATATTAAATCTTGAAATTTAATTATTTCACATCATCCCAAATACTGTAATCAACAACCTTTGTAGGAATCTGCTGAACAAATTCTGTAAACGGTTCACACAATTGGATCGCATCTTTCCCTTCTCTCGCCAGTTCCTGATAGAGTTTCGTTCCTTCAGTTTTCCATTTAATCATTTCATCAGAAACATCACGAATGATTTTTGCAGGACTTCCGACAATCAATTTTCTCGCATCACATTTGAAATTTGCAGGAACAAAAGCCAATGCTCCGATGATACACTCGTCACCGATAACGGCTTTGTCCATGACAACCGCATTCATTCCAACCAAACAATTTTTACCAATGTGTCCGGAATGGATAATTGCTCCGTGACCAATGTGGGCAGATTCTTCCAAAATGGTTTCAATACCCGGAAAAACGTGAAGCGTGCAGTTTTCCTGAACATTTGCGCCGTCTTTGATGATAATTTTACCCCAATCTCCACGAATAACAGCGTTTGGTCCGATATAAACTTCCTCACCTATTTCTACATTTCCGATTATTACCGCTTGAGGATGAACGTAAGCAGAAGGTTTAATGATGGGACGAATGCCGTGATATGAGTAAATATTCATAGTTTTAATTTGAAAATTTGAGAATGAGTTAGTTTGAAAATTATTTTTAACGCAAGGTTCGCAAAGCTTTTTTTTAATTTTCCTATCTATTAACTCAGCAAACACTAAAACATTAAATTTAATGAGATAATTTGAAAATTGATTATGCGTCTTGATAGCATTTTCAAATTCTAAAATTAGCACATTTTCAAATTAAACTCTTTCAATAACCATTGCATAGCCTTGACCAACACCGATACAAAGCGTACACAACGCATATTTTTTATTTTGTTTTTGAAGTTCTAAAGCAGCAGAACCAATAATTCTCGCTCCCGAAACTCCAAGTGGATGACCGATTGCAATAGCTCCACCGTTTGGATTAATTCTTGAGTCATTATCTTGCAAACCTAAGCTTCTCGTTACGGCTAAAGATTGAGCTGCAAACGCTTCGTTCAGTTCGATAATATCCATATCTTCTAATGAAAGATTCAGTCTTTTTAATAATTTCTGAGTCGCTTCAACTGGTCCTATTCCCATAATTCTTGGTTCAACACCTGCAACAGATGAACCCAAGATTTTAGCTTTTGGTTTTAAACCATATTTTTTCACAGCTTCTTCACTTGCTAAAATAAGAGCAGCAGCACCGTCGTTCATTCCTGAAGCATTTCCAGCCGTAACTGTTCCACCTTCCTTTTTGAAAGCAGGGCGAAGTTTTCCTAAACCTTCCATTGAAGATGTTGGCTTGATAAATTCGTCTTTATCGAAAATTTTCGGTTCGCCTTTTCTTTGTGGAATTTCAACTTGTACAATTTCTTCCGCCAATCTTCCGCTTTCCTGAGCTTTTGTGGCTTTTTGTTGAGACCACAAAGCGAATTTATCCTGATCTTCACGGCTGATATTGTGCATTTCTGCTAAGTTTTCAGCGGTGTCGCCCATCGCATCAACACCGTACATTTCTTTCATTTTAGGATTTACAAATCTCCATCCGAAAGTGGTATCAAACATCTGGCTGTCTCTACCGAAAGCTGTGCTTGGTTTTGACATAACATAAGGCGAACGCGTCATTTGCTCTACTCCACCAGCGATGTAAATTTCACCTTCGCCTGAAGCAATTGAACGGAAAGCATTGGCAACCGCCGACATTCCTGAAGCACAAAGCCTGTTTACTGTTTCGCCTCCTATTTTGTACGGAAGTCCAGCCAATAAAAGTCCCATTCTTGCAACGTTTCTGTTATCTTCACCTGCTTGATTTGCGCATCCGAAAATAACGTCCTCAATTTCCTCAACAGGAACTTCAGGGTTTCTTGCAACAATTTCTTTTAAAACAATTGCCGCCAAATCATCGGCTCTCACTTCTGATAAACCTCCACTTAGTTTTGAAATGGGAGTTCTTATGTAATCTATGATGTATACGTTGTTCATAATTTTAATTTGAAAATGTGTTAATTTGAAAATTTGAAAATGAAATAAAGACATTTAAAATAATTTTCGAATTGCCTCATTTCCAAATTTTCAAATTTATAGTTCTGTTACTTTTTTTCCTATTTTATATACTGTCCCGACGAATTTGGCAATCAGTTCATTGTTTTGATTGGTAATTTTAATGTCGTAAACAGCTGTTTTTCTGGTGTCGTTTACTAAAATGCTTTCTGCTCTGAAAACATCGCCTTCTTTACCGGCTTTCGTGAAATTGATGATACAGTTGAGAGCAACCGCTGCATCTCCGGAATTGTTGGACGAAAATGCCAACGCAGAATCTGCAAAAGCAAACGTAACGCCTCCGTGAACCGTTTTAAGCCCATTAATCATTTCTTTTTTAATAGGCATTTCTATTAAACAATAATTTTCCTTTACTTCAATCATTTTGATATTCATCCATTGGGAAAAATAATCCTGATCAAACATATATTCTGCAACTTGTCTTGGGTTCATTTTTATTTTTTTATTTTTTTAAATGTTAAAACATCTTTCCAGGTGTAATCTCTGCCATCTAAAATAAAGTACATTAAAAATATTAAGATAAAATAAATGATAAAACCAGAAACATCAAAATTATCTTTCTCTTCCCAACCGAAATAATAGAAAACAAGTTTCAATAAGTAGAAAAAAACTAAAAAAATTGTAGCTCTTGCTAATGAACTCAAAAAATTTTTTAAAGTGAAAATTCTTCTAAGCATTTAGATTAAATTAAAGTTATTTTTTCTTTACAAAAAGGTTTTTAAAAAACTGCATCATTTGATTCATAAAAAGATGAGCTATAAACATCCCTACAAAATAAATCAATACAAATCCCCAACTGAACATTTTATCTTCATCGGAGGCACTAAAACGATTATCTGTTAAATAAAAAATACCTCCAACAAAAATCGCTGAAAATAATGCCATTACTAAAGACGAAATTATATTTTTCTGTGTCATAATTTTAATTTGAAAATTAATTCAATTTGAAAATGAGAAAATTAATTTTCAAATTAGCACATTTTCAAATTAACTAATTTAATTTGCGCAGCAAAGGGCTTTGTCTGTATCTATCTTCCTGATATTCTTCGTAAAGACTTTGAAGGGTTTCAGAGATTTTTGTATAACCTATTTCTTTTCCCCAAGCCAATAATCCTTTTGGATAATTCACACCTTTCTGCATGGCTAATTCTAAATCTTCGTCATTAGCAATGCCTAATCTTTTTGCTTCAACTGCTTCATTGATGAGCATTGAAATAATTCTTAAAAAGATCTGCTGATAAAGGGCATCATCTTTTACTGGTTCTGGTTTTTTTGCATCATCAGCATAATCATAAAAACCTTTTCCTGTTTTTCTGCCGTGAAGTTTGGCTTCAGACATTCTTTGCTGAAGAAGAGATGGTTTATATTTCGAATCGTAGAAATATTCTTTGTAAACCGTTGTTGTTACAGAGAAATTCACATCAACACCAATGAGATCCATTAATTCAAAAGGGCCCATTTTGAAGTTTCCGATGGTTTTCATAGCATCATCAACCTGTTCTACTGTCGCGATGTTTTCTTCAACGAGTCTCAAGCCTTCTCCATAATAAGGACGGGCGATTCTGTTGACAATAAATCCAGGAATATCTTTAGCAATCACAGGAACTTTACCCCAATCTTTCATGAGGCTGTACATTTTTTCGGCTAAAGATTTTTCTGTGAGTAAAGACGGAATAATTTCGACCAAAGGCATCAAAGGAGCTGGATTGAAAAAGTGAATTCCGATAAAACGTTCTGGTTTTTGTAGTTCTGCACCAAGAGAGGTGATAGAAATAGATGATGTATTGGAAGCAATAACACAGTTTTCAGAAACATGATTTTCTAGTTCTGTAAAAACTTTGGTTTTGATTTCTTTATTTTCGATGATAGCTTCTATGATCAATTCACAATCTTTGAAATCTTTCAGCTCGGTAGCAATAGAAATATTAGATAAAATCTCCACCATTTTTTCAGAAGAAATTTTTTGTTTATCAACCAATTTGGTCAATGTTTTTTCTAAACCTACAGTTGCCGTTTCTACTTGTTTTGCGTTGGCATCATATACCCAAACTTTGCATCCGTTGGTTGCGGCTACTTGTGCGATGCCAATCCCCATAGTTCCGGCACCGATAATTCCTATATTCATATATTTAATTTGAAAATTTGAAAATGGGCTAATTTGAAAATTATTTTAGCTTCGAACTTGAAATGATTTTTGAAAGAATCAATATAATTTCTTTTAAATCTGAGATTAATTTTTCGTTTGGAGATTTGAAAAATGGAGATTTCAAACACAGCAGAAGCCAATATTCTGTTTCATCAGCTTCTTTGGCAGCAATCTTTAATTTATGAATAAAATCTGCTTTGCCTTCTGCGTTTTGAGCCTCTCTAACATTTGCTCCAATTGAAGTTCCTGATTTGAAAATTTGATTTGCCAAAGGAAATCTTTTAGCTTCATACAAATCTTGCGAAAATTCTATAATATCCAAAGCAAAATCGAAAGTCTTGGTTACAATAATATTTTCCTTGTCATTTCTCATTTTCAAATTATACTTTAAAGTCAAAAACAATTTTCAAATTCTCAAATTAATTCATTTTCAAATTGATTATTTTCCCTTATATTCAGGTTTTCTTTTTTCTAAAAATGCACTTACACCTTCTTTAAAATCTTCTGTTTCTGCTGCTTCCTGTTGCAAATCACCTTCTAATTCCAATTGTTGTTTCAAAGTATTGTTATAAGAGTTTGCGAAGGCTTTTTTAGTTAATTTTAAACCAACAGTAGGCATATTTGAAACTTTTTCTAAAATTTCCAATGATTTTGAATTGAATTCTTCTTCAGTGAAAACCTCAGCCACCAAACCATAAGATTTAGATTCTTCAGCCGATAATTTTTTGCCTGTAAATGCTAAATAATTCGCCAATTGTCTTCCTAATAGTTTGGGCAAGAAATAAGTTCCACCCGTATCAGGAATCAACCCTATATTGGAGAATACCTGAGCAAAATATGCTTTTTCATTCGCTAAAACGAAATCACAAATCAAAGCCAACATTGCACCAGCACCAACTGCAGGACCGTTTACCAAAGCAACAACAGGCTTTTTGCAACGGGTAATTTCCAACACCAAAGGATTGTAATAATCGGTTACAATTTTTCTGATAATGTCATTATCATGATGTTCGTTACCCTGAACGAAAGCATCATCTAGGTTTTGACCAGAACAGAAAGCTCTTCCTCTTCCTGAGATCGCCACACATCTTACTGTAGGATCATCGCTGCATTCTTTAATAAAATCTTTTAAATCTCCCAAAGACGGCTTTGTAAGCGCATTCATAGTATCAGGCTGATTGAGGTAAGCGATTTTTAGTTTACCGTCAAAATGCGATTCAATATTGAGTTGTGTGTACATAGTTTTAATTTTTTAATTTGAAAATTCGGTAATTTGAAAATTTTTAATTCACTACTAATTTACTCATTTTCAAATTAGCACATTTTCAAATTGTTTAATGATATTTAAAATAATAAAAAAGGAAAATTCAGTAGTTTAAAAATTTTGATTTCACTACTAATTTACTCATTTTCAAATTAGCACATTTTCAAATTGTTTAATGATATTTAAAATAATAAAAAAGGAAAATTCAGTAGTTTAAAAATTTTGATTTCACTACTAATTTACTCATTTTCAAATTAGCACATTTTCAAATTGTTTAATGATATTTAAAATAATAAAAAAGGAAAATTCAGTAGTTTAAAAATTTTGATTTCACTACTAATTTACTCATTTTCAAATTAGCACATTTTCAAATTGTTTAATGACATTTAAAATAATAAAAAAGGAAAATTCAGTAGTTTAAAAATTTTGATTTCACTACTAGTTTACTCATTTTCAAATTAGCACATTTTCAAATTGTTTAATGACATTTAAAATAATCAAACGGCTCTAAACAATCTAAGCATTGATAAGAGGCCTTACACAATGTAGATCCGAATCTGCTGATTTGTTTGGAGTGCATCGATCCGCAACGTGGACATTTTTTCGGTTTCCCGATGTGATGTTCGTCGGCTCCTTTTTCGGGAGGTGAAATTCCGTAGACACGTAGTTTTTCTCTCGCATCATCAGTTATCCAATCTGTTGTCCATATCGGAAACATTTTGGTTACTACTTTTGCATCCCAACCGTTTTCTTTCATGATCTTGATGATATCTTCCTCAATGGTAAACATGGCGGGACAGGCAGAATAAGTCGGCGTAATCGTTATTTCACAAGAATTCTCACTCGTAACTTTCGCTTCTCTTACAATACCCAATTCCACAATATTGATTACCGGAATTTCCGGATCGGGAACTAATTCTAATATTTCTAAAGGATTTTTCATAATTAATTTGAAAATTTGAAAATTTGGGTAATTTGAAAATTTAATGCAGTCCACCATTTTCAAATTAACACATTTTCAAACTAACGCATTGAAATTTTTACCAAGTACAACCAGGATACGCTCTCTGCATATACTGTAACTCACAAAGGATAAATCCGAAATATTCTGTATGATAACCTGTTCTTGATTTTGGCTGCATGAAAGGATTTGTTGGATATTCTAGACCGAAATCTGCAAAATCTTTGGTTGTAATCGATACGAAATCCTCGTACAAAGCATCACTATTCGGAGCAACGTTTAAAGCAATTAAATCATCTTCACCTTCCGTTTTTGCGAATAAACCTTTCGTGTATTCCCAGATATTTTCGATTGATCTTTCAAGACGCATTTTGCTTTCTTCTGTTCCCTGTCCGAAAATTTTCATCCACGAGGCGGCGTGAGTGTAATGGTATCTTACTTCTTTTAAAGATTTTTGAGCGATGGCAGAAAGTTCTTCGTCTGTTGAATTTGACAGAGCTTCGTACATCAATTTCTGATATACAGCGAAAACATAGACTTTAAGAATCGTTTGTGCATAATCTTCATTCGGCAGTTCCGGCAAGTGTGCATTTACATATTCATGTTCGTATCTTAAAAACGCCAAATCATCTTCACTTTTGCCGTTATCTGCAACTCTTGAAGCGTAAACATAGAAGTTATTCGCCTGACCTAATTGATCTAATGCAATATTGGTTAAAGCAATATCTTCTTCCAGATAAGGACCTTCACCGCACCACGCAGACAATCGCTGTCCCATAATGAAACTGTCGTCTGCTAGTTTTAATAAATAATTATATAATGGGTTCATTATTTTTAAATTTGAGAATTTGAAAATTAGTTAATTTGAAAATTGAGTGACTGCTTTAGTTGAAATTTTAGATTAATTAACGTCGTTAAGGTCATTTCCAAATTTTCAAATTAGCACATTTTCAAATTATTAATCTACATATTTTTCACATCGTTAGGAATATCGTAGAACGTTGGGTGACGGTACAATTTGTCATCAGCTGGATCAAAGAATGCTTCTTTATCAATTCCTTCTGAAGTCACAATATATTTACTTGGAACTACCCAAACAGAAGTTCCCTCTTTTCTTCTTGTATAAACGTCTCTTGCGTTCTGCAAAGCCATTTCTGCTGTTGGCGCCTGTACAATTCCAACGTGTTTGTGAGATAATCCCGGTTTAGTCTGAATAAACACTTCCCACACATCTAAATTTGCCATAATTCAATTTGAAAATTTGAAAATTAGTTAATTTGAAAATTTGAGAATTAGGCAATTTGAAAATTAAAACACAATGATGGTATTTTCAAATTAGCACATTTTCAAATTAGCACATTATTTATATTACTTCTTTTTGTTGTTTTTCTGCAAAAGCAATCGCCGCTTCTTTTACCCAAAGGTTTTCCTGTTGCGCTTTTACTTTTGTCTGTAATCTTTTTTTGTTACAAGGACCGTTTCCTTTTAAGATTTCCATGAATTCATCCCAAGGAAGCTCTCCGAAATCGTAGTGTTGTCTTTCCTCATTCCATTTAAGATCTTTATCAGGAACCGTTAATCCTAAGAATTCAGCCTGAGAAACCGTAACGTCGATAAACCGCTGACGAAGACTGTCGTTACTTTCTCTTTTTACTCTGTAATTCATAGAGATTTTAGAGTTGGGTGAACTGTCGTCATTTGGACCAAACATCATCAAAGCCGGCCACCAAAAACGGTTTAGTGAAGCTTGAGCCATTTCTTTCTGTTGTTTTGTACCACGGCAAAGTGCCATTAAAATCTCATAACCCTGTCTTTGGTGGAAAGATTCTTCTTTACAGATTTTCACCATCGCTCTCGAATAAGGACCATAAGAATTTCCCATCAACATTACCTGATTCATAATTGCAGCTCCATCAACCAACCAACCGATGGCACCAATATCTGCCCAGCTCAAGGTAGGATAATTGAAAATACTTGAATATTTCGCTTTTCCTTCCAACATATCTTCGTAGGTAGCATCTCTGTCGGCTCTGATAGTTCCGTTTCCTAAAGTTTCGGTAGCAGAATACAGGTATAAACCGTGGCCTGCTTCATCCTGAACTTTAGCTAAAAGCGCCATTTTTCTTCTTAATGAAGGCGCTCTGGAAACCCAGTTAGCTTCTGGCAACATCCCGACAATTTCAGAATGTGCGTGCTGTGAAATCTGACGAACCAATAATTTTCTGTAATCATCGGGCATCACATCTTTTGGTTCAACTTTATTTTCGTCGTGTACGTATTGTACGAATTTTTCTAAGTCCATCTTTTTTGAATTTGAAAATTAAATAATTTGAGAATTTGAGAATTTGGCAATTTGAAAATTAAAACACGATAATGGCATTTTCAAATTAGCACATTTTCTCATTTTCAAATTGTCTTAAACATCATAATTTAACATCACCACATTCGTTGTCGGGTGACACTGGCAAGTCAGAACAAAACCTCTGGCTACTTCGTCTTCGGTAAGTGCGAAATTTTTCTCCATGAAAACTTCTCCTTCGAGAACTTCCGCTTTACACGTACAACAAACTCCTCCTTTGCAAGCGAAAGGTACAGGGAGATTGTCTTTCAATGCTTTATCTAAGATACTCTCTTTTTTTGAATTAAGGTGGAACGAATATTCATCATCATCAATAATGACCGTAACCATACTCTCGATATTGGCAATTGCTTTGAATTCATCGCTCATTTCTGCAGAATCTTCTTCGTCGGGCGCTGAAAAATATTCAAACAAAACCTGAATCGCAGGAACTTTCTTCTCTTTTTTCAAATAATCAGAAATCCCTTTGATCATATCAGAAGGTCCGCAAATAAAATAAGTGGCTTCCTTAACGTCTATGTCTGTATATCTTTCAAATAAATGATCTAATTTTTCAGGGGAAATTCTTCCTTCAAAAATCGGGTCTTCGTGTTTTTCACGGCTTACCAGATAAACCACTTTCAGTCTTCCGTTGAACTGCTCTACCAATTGATCGATTTCAGCTTTTTTCATCACATGATTCATGCTTCTGTTGCTGTAAAAAAGATAGGCGTTTGAATTCGGTTCCTGATAAAGACTTTCCTTCAGATTAGAAAGAATCGGGCTGATTCCGCTTCCTGCTGCTAATCCCACATACGTTTTTGTATTGCTTGGATGATAAGAAGTATTAAAACCACCCATCGGAGGCATAACTTCCAACAACTCATCCATGTGTAGATGCTCATTGAAGTAGCCGGAAACTTTTCCGTTTTCTAAAAGCTTTACCAAAACTTCCAGCGTATTGCTTTTTTCGCTTGGTGCATTGCAAATCGAGTATGAACGGCGCTCTTCGTTTCCGTTTACCATTAATCTAAAATTCAGATACTGCCCTTGCTTGAATCTGAATTTATCTTTCAGCTCCTCAGGAATTTCTAATGCTACATTCACTGCATCATTGGTATCTTTCTGAACTTTTACAGTTTTTAATTTATAAAATGAATTCATTTTGTCTTTAATATTCTATTAATTTTTCCGCCTTCGCACTTCGGCAAACTGTTTTGAGTATGAATTTTCACTTTCGTAGTAATTCCCACTCGTTTTTTTATTTCGTTTTCGATGTTTTTACCAAAATTTCCTACGAAATTAAGATATTCATCCGAATTTTTATTTAAATTTTCTGAAGCCACCAATTCATCATCAATTTCTACGTCAATATCAAGCGCCACACACATCTGTTCCTTCTGGATTGGGGTAAGATAATAATTCGGAACGACACCTTTTATATGAGAAAAAGCTTCCTCAATCTGACTCGGATATACATTGACACCTCTCACAATAAGCATATCATCTGCTCTGCCCAAAATCGGTTTCATTTTAACCATCGTTCTTTTGGCATTTTCGTCGTAATATAAACTTGTAATATCATTGGTCCAATAACGAAGGAGAGGCATTGCTTTTTTTGTTAAAGTGGTAATCACCAAAACACCTTCTTCACCGTAAGGAAGCGGTTCTTTGGTAATTGGGTCTAAAATTTCAGGATAGAAATGATCTTCCCAAATGTAAGCGCCACCTTTTTCCTCAAAATCTTCCATCGAAACTCCAGGACCGATAATTTCACTTAAGCCATAAATATTGGTTGCGTGAACGCCCAATCTTTCTTCTACATGAAGTCTGATCAATTCCGTCCAAGGTTCTGAGCCTAAAACGGCATATTTTAAACTGATTTCGTCTGCCGAGATTCCTCTTTTAGCAAATTCATCAGCGATTGTTAAAGCATAAGACGGTGAGCAACAGATAACTTCCGGTTTAAAATCCATGATTAAATCTACTTGTCTTGCAGTCATCCCTCCAGAAATAGGGAGAACACTCATTCCTAGTTTTTCTGCTCCGTAATGAAGACCAAGTCCGCCCGTGAAAATTCCGTAACCATAAGCATTATGCAGCTGCATACCTGGTTTTGCTCCCGCTGCATTCAAAGATCTTGCTACTACTTCACTGAATAAATCAACATCTTCTTTTGTATATCCTACTACTGTTGGTTTCCCTGTTGTACCGCTTGAACAGTGAATTCTCTGCAATTCATTCTTCGGAACCGTAAATAATCCAAAAGGATAATTATCTCTTAAGTCTTGTTTGTAGGTAATAGGAAGTTTTGAAATATCTTCAATGGAAGAAATACTTTTGGAAGAAACACCATATTCTCGAAATTTACTCTTATAAAATTCTGACTTATCTTCTAGATAAATCATTAAATCGTTCAATCTCCTAGATTGCAAATCTCGTAATTCACTCAATTTCAAGTATTCAACACCAAACTCCATTACTAACTAACATTTGTTAGGTAAAATTAAAAAGAAATTTTCAGCTGACAAAAAAATTAATGATTTTTATCATATTTTGAATGGTTCTAAATAGCTTTCAATTATTATTCATTTTAAAAAACTATAAACGTGATTTGCATACGACAATCGTGATTTTGCAAACATCCGCTTGTTTATTTCTGCCGAATTTTGCTTCATTAAAATCTACAATATGAAACTCAATCATGTGAAATTAGGAAATCAAGGTCTCATCATTCCGAATATCGGTTTGTGATGTATGGGAATGACTGGTTTTGGCAATGCAGATGTGTATGGCAAAATAGACGAACAGGAAGCTATTGCCACTATTTAGCGTTCTTTGGAATTGGGTGGTAATTTTCTCGACACGGCAGATGTATACGAACCTTTCACTAATGAACGATTAACAACCAAAGCTATTGAAGGCAAACGTAACCACTACATCTTAGCTACGAAATTCGGTTGTAAAACTGATGACAACGAGCAGGTTACCTGGAAAATCAATATCAGTTATTGGTGAAATTTGAGAAGTTTGTGAATGAATATTTTGATAAAAATTCGTCTGAAAAAAGACTTTCAACTGTTCATCAAATTGCTGAAGCGATGAGTTTTTCGCCCAATTATTTAAGTGATCTTTTGAGAATTCACACGGGACAGAATACGCAACAGCATATCCACGAGAAGCTTATCATAAAAGCAAAAGAGAAGCTTTCTGCTACAGATTTTCACAGATGATTGCGCTTAAAAATCTATAAACGAAAATTATGTTTTGTCTAAAGCCAAGTTTGCTCATCTAAAAGAAGCGGACTAAAGCCCGCTCCTATTGCTATAATTATTTGTTTATAATTTATTCTTGAACTTCAAAAAGCAAACGCTCTCCGAATTTTTTTTCATTCAAATTTCCGTTATCATAAACTAGATTTCCGTTGACGAAAGTGTGGGTTACTTTAGAATGAAATACGGTTCCTTCTAGTGGACTCCATCCACATTTATACAATATATTTTCTTTTGCAACCGTCCATTTTTCATTTAAATCTACCAAAACCAAATCGGCTTTGTATCCTTCTCTCACAAAACCTCTTTTTTCTACTCTGAAAAGAACAGCAGGATTGTGGCACATTTTTTCCACGATTTTTTCTAAGCTAATTTTTCCTTTTCTAAAATTCTCCAGCATCACCACCAAAGAATGTTGTACCAAAGGCGCACCAGAAGGGCATTTTGTGTAAACATTTTGTTTTTCTTCCCAAGTGTGAGGCGCGTGGTCTGTGGCAATCACATCAATTCTGTCATCCAGCAAAGCTTCCCAAAGTCCGTCTTTATCTTTTTGCGTCTTTACCGCAGGATTCCACTTGATTAATCCTCCTTTTGTATCGTAATCTTCATTGGTGAAAGTTAAATGATGAACACAAACTTCTGCCGTTATTTTTTTATCTTTTAAAGGAATATCATTTCGGAAGAGTTCCATCTCCTTCGCTGTAGAAAGATGGAAAACGTGTAGTCTGGCTCCTGTTTTTTTTGCTAACTCAACTGCTTTTGAAGAAGATGTAAAACAAGCTTCCTCACTTCTTATTAAATGATGAAATTTCACCGGAATATCTTCACCATATTCATCCAGATATTTTTGCGTATTTTCTCTAATTGTAGCTTCATCTTCGCAGTGTACAGCAATGAGCATTTTTGTATTACTGAAAATATTTTCCAGCGTTCCAGGATTATCAACCAACATATTTCCTGTAGATGAGCCTAAAAACAACTTGATTCCGGGAACATTTCTAGGGTTTGTTTTTAAAATCTCTTCTAAATTATCATTGGTTCCGCCCATCATAAATCCGTAATTGGCGTATGCTTTCTGAGAACCAATTTCATATTTTTGAGCCAATAATTCCTGAGTTACAGCATTAGGAACGGTGTTGGGTTGGTCTATAAAACTTGTAATTCCTCCCGCAATAGCAGCTTTTGATTCGGATTCAATATTGCCTTTATGAGTTAATCCCGGTTCGCGGAAATGGACTTGATCATCAATCACTCCAGGCAAAAGATACTTTCCGGCGGCATCGATGATTTGGTCAACATTCTCTTCAGAAATATTTTTTGAAATGATTGAAATCAAATCATTTTCAATCAGAATATCACTTTGGAAAACCAAATTTTCATTAACTATTTGGGCGTTTTTTATTAGAATTTTCATTTTTACTTTTTATATATGAGATTGAGATTGCGCAAATTTAATATTTTCAAAAGTGATTTTTAGATATCAATAAGAAAATTATGATTTCTAATATTTACATTTGCATTTTAAAAACCAGAATTTGTATAAAAAATTATTTGGACAAACCGCTGTATACGGTCTGAGTTCAGTTTTAGTAAGGATTTTCCCTTTCCTGATTGCGCCCATCGTAACCAATGCATTTGGGCCGTCAGCATCATCACCTTTCGTAGATTGGTATTCGATTGCCGGTGTGATTACAGTTTTCCTTACACACGGGATGGAAACGTCATTTTTCAGGTTTGCCCAGGAAAAAGAAATTGATAAGAAAACGCTGGTTTCCACCTGCTCACTTAGCATTTTGACGACAGGGTTTATTTATTTAATACTTGGATATGTTTTCAGACAAGATTTAGCTAATGCTTTTGAAACTCCGGATCAGGTTAATTATCTTGTGATGTTTCTTTTCATCTTGTCTTTTGATGCGTTTTCTACAATTCCTTCGGCCGTTTTGAGACTAGAAGGAAAACCGGTGCTGTATACACTTTCAAAAGTTGTTGGAGCTGTAGTTTATTACCTCTTGGTGTTTTTCTTTATAGAAATTCTTCCTGAGTATCCTGGTGGTATTTTAGGTTTAAAGTATGATCCCGAAATTGGCGTGGGCTATGTATTCATTGCTAATCTTGTTCAAAGCATCATCACTTTAACCATTGTTTCTAAGGAATTTGTGAATTTCAGTTTCAGAAAATTCAATTTTACTCTTTGGAAAAGAATTATGAATTACTCATGGCCTGTAATGATTGCAGGATTAGCTGGAGTTGTAAACCAAACTTTAGACCGACAGTTTCTGAAATTTCTTCTTCCCAACGATCAAGCAAAGCATCAAATTGGTGTGTATGGAGGTGCTTATAAAATCGCAACTTTTATTACAGTCTTCAGGCAAGCCTATCAATTAGGAATAGAACCTTACTTTTTCTCTAGTTTTAAAGATAAAAACAATCACAAAACCTATGCTTTGTTGATGGATGTTTTTGTAATATGCAATTGCCTTATTTTTACAGGATTAATGGTCAACCTGCAGTGGATTTCAGAAAAATACCTTAAGAATCCGCTGTATTTTGAAGGGATTGAAATTATTCCATTCGTAATGCTAGGAGCTTTGTTTTTAGGGATTTATCTTAATCTTTCAATTTGGTACAAATTATCTGATCAAACGAGAGTGGGGCTGTATATCTCTTTAATAGGGGCCGCAATTACTATTCTCATCAACTTTTTATTCATTCCAAAATTTGGTTATTGGGCAAGTGCCATTGCAGCTCTCACTACATATGGAAGTATGATGGTAATTTCTTACATTTGGGGCAGAATTCAATATCCTATACATTATAATATTAAAAAAATCGTGCTTTACATTACGTTTTCTATAATCATTTCAATGCTTTCGTTTTATCAATTTAGAGAAAACTATATTATCGGAAACGCATTTCTTTTATCCCTAATTGCAATCATAGGATATACAGAACGATTTACCTTAAAGAAAATTATCAGAAAAAATTAAAATATAATACAAACAGAAACATGAAAATAATAGTTCCTATGGCTGGTCGTGGATCAAGACTTCGCCCACATACCTTAACTGTTCCTAAACCTTTAATTCCTATTGCAGGAAAACCTATAGTACAAAGATTAGTAGAAGACATCGCTAAAGTTGCCGGTGAGAAAATAGAAGAAGTAGCCTTCATTATAGGAGACTTTGGTGCTGAAATTGAAAAATCTCTTTTAGAAATTGCAGAGAAATTGGGTGCAAAAGGAAGTATATACCATCAATTGGAACCGCTCGGGACTGCTCATTCACTAAAATGTGCAGAAGCATCAATGGAAGGAAATGTTGTGATTGCTTATGCAGATACATTATTCCGTGCAGATTTTATTTTAGATAAAAATGCCGACGGTGTGATTTGGGTAAAAAGTGTAGAAGATCCTTCTGCCTTTGGTGTGGTAAAATTAGATAACTACGGTTTTATTACAGATTTTGTAGAAAAACCAACAGAATTTGTGTCTGATCTTGCAATTATTGGTATCTACTATTTCAATTCTGCAGAAAAATTGATGGAAGAGATCAATTACATCATGGATAATAATATTAAAAATGGTGGAGAATATCAACTAACCACAGCTTTGGAAAACCTTAGAGCAAAAGGCGGAAAATTCAGTTTAGGAAAAGTAAACGATTGGATGGATTGCGGAAACAAAAACGCAACAGTAGAAACAAATTCGAAAATTCTTGAATACGAAAGAGAAGCCATGTCTCACTTTCCCGCTTCTGCTAAAATTGAAAATTCTTTGATTATTCAACCATGCTTTATTGGTGAAAATGTAAAAATTTCAAACTCAAAAATCGGGCCTGGTGTTTCATTGGGAAATAATACCGAAGTTGTGAATTCAAATATTGAAAATTCTTTAATTCAAGAAAATACCAAAATAAACCATGGTAATCTTTCTAATTCTATGATTGGCAATTCTGCACAATATTTTGGGGTAGCAAGAGAAATATCTTTGGGAGATTTTTCAGTTTTAGATTTTTCTCCTAGTAAGTCATTTTAAATTATTATCTTTAAATAAATAATCAACGAACCACACAAAAGATCTTGTGTGGTTTGGCGTTAATATTGCAAAGTTTTAGCAAATTTCAATATGAAAAAGTGGATTCCTTTAATCATTCTTACCCTCTTAGTTCTCAGCTGTAAATCCAGAAAAGCATCTGGAAATGATGAGCAGAGCGCAGATAGCCTTGTTGTGAGAAACAGCGACTCAAACGAGCCAATTGATACAGGTAAAAATGTAGCAGACAGACTCAATTTTTATGAAAAAATCTATTTACATGAAAATTTTGAGTTTCTAAAAATTTACAGCAAAATTACTGCCGATAATATACGCGTGAGCCCATTAGATGCCATTATTTATATTGAAACTGATAAAAAAATATGGTCTAAAATTGATTTTATAGTTTTTAACGCTGCTCGAGCTTTAATCTCGCCAGACGGAATCAAAGCAATGGATAAATACAATAAAAACTATATCGATTCTGATTTTGAATATCTAAATAATCTTCTCAATGTTCATTTTTTTGATTACAAAAATCTCGAAAAACTTTTGGTTGGCCGTACGTTTTTTACACTCAGCAACAAAAATGCAAAAATCACCAAAAACATGGAAGGTTACCAAATGGAATCTATTTCAAACCTGAAATTTACAACAGAAAATGGAGAACGAGAATACAAACTAAACCTTCAGTATTCTGAAGATTATAATTTAGAAGATTTAAAATTAAAAGATGTGAAATCCGATGATGCGATAGAAATCGTATATTCTAATTGGGAAACACAACCCAACAATGTAAAACTTCCAAAGAATGTTAAAATAATTATAAAAGGAAGCAAAAACAGCCAGATTTTGATAGAAAATACGAATTTTGTTTTTTCTAGGATGGATACTCCATATTCAGTACCATCTAGTTATAAGAAAATTGAAATCAAATGATTAAAAGAATCAGCCTTATACTGAGCATCTTACTCTTCGGATTAGGAAATGCCCAGAAAAACAAAGAGCAATTGCAGAAAGAAAATGCAGAATTAAAAAAACAGATTGCTCAAATTAATTCAGATTTGGCAAAAACCAGAAATGAGTCTAAATTATCAGTATCTTATCTTACCAATGTAAACCAAAAATTAGCTCTCAGAGAGAAAGTTTTTAATAATACTCAAAAAGAAAAAAGATTTATAGACAACGAAATTTATCTACGTCAGCTAGAAATCAACAGACAAAACAAGGAACTTTCAGTTTTAAGAAAAAATTATTCTGAAGTTTTAGTGAATGCATACAAGAACAAAGGTGTTCAAAATAAAGTTACTTTTATTCTTTCATCAAAAAATCTTGGACAAGCTTTACGAAGAATTCAATATATAAAGCAGTATGGCGACTATCAAGATAAAAAGGCAGCAGAAATTACCAATGCCGCAGTAGAATTAAAAAAATCTGTAGAGTACAAAAAAAGATCTGCTACTGCAAAAGAAAATCTTTTGGTTAATCAGAAAAAAGACCTTCTTACAATAGACGTTGAAAGAAAACAAAAAGAGCAATTGGTTGCCGAATTTAAGAAAAATGAAGGAAAACTGAGCGCAGATTTAAAACAAAAACAAGTTCGCTCAAAAGCACTCGAAGGACAAATAAGAGCTATTATTGCTGAAGAAATACGAATTGCCAAAGCTGAGGAAGAATCTCGTAAAAAAGCAGAAGCAGAGAAGATACGTTTAGCAAAATTAGCAGCAGAAAGAGAAAAACTAAGAATTGACGCTGAAAACAAAGCGCGAGCGGACGCTTTGGAAAAGGAAAGAAAAATTGCCGAAGCCGAAGTTAAAAAAGCCGCTGAACTTTCTGCAAAACGTGCAGAGGAAGACAGAAAACGTACTGCTGATGCAGCAAAAGCAGAAGCGAGCGCAAGAGATGAAGAAAGAAGATTAGCTGCTAAAAAAGCCTTAGACGAAGCAAACGAAAATGCAAGAGAAGCTGCTAACAAACTGAAAGCTGCTCGTGATGCCGAAAGTGCTTTAGCAAAGAAAACAGACAATGAAAAAAAGGCGGCTGAAACAAAAGCATATACCAACTTTGGTGTTTCATCAGGCCTTGCAGGAAATAATTTTGCTGAAAACAGAGGTAAAATGGGATTTCCGGTTGATAAAGGACAAGTGACTCACAAATTCGGAACATGGCCACATCCTGTTTTCAAAAATATAAAAGAAGAAAATAGCGGAATAAAAATTTCTGTACCTGCAGGTTCAAGAGCTAAAGCTGTCTTCCCTGGAAGTGTAAATTCTGTAATTGCCAATAACGACGGTACTAAAACAGTGATTGTAAAGCACGGTGCTTACTTTACAATTTATTCAAATCTTTCAAGTGTGAGTGTTTCAAAAGGTCAGCAGGTATCTGCGGGATCTTCGGTAGGAGCAGTTGGTCAGGATTTTGATGGTGCTTATACACTTGACTTTCAGGTTTGGAACGGTACGACACCGGTAGATCCATTAGGTTGGATTTCGTATTAAAAAATAATTTAACTTTGTAAAAAATATAGTAATGAATACTTTAACAATATTACAGCTTTCATGGCCGCATATCCTTATAGTTGCTGTCATTCTACTCCTTTTGTTCGGAGGTAAGAAAATTCCTGAATTGATGAGAGGTTTCGGATCCGGAATCAAAGAATTCAAAGATGCAGTAAAGGAAGAGGATAAAACAACTGAGGTCAAAAAAGAAAATCCTACTACTAACAGCAGTAATACTACTGTTAACTAAATAGCGTTTTCCACATGAATTTTACCGAGACGGCTTGGGTAGTCTTCAATAAAAGTATTGAAGACTATCATGTATTAGATAGTGTAGATGCAGCAATCATTAATCCTTACGAACTCAACAGTTTGGAACGAATTTTGTATGCAAAGAATTGGATTGACACCGTTCAATGGCATTTGGAAGACATTATCAGAGATGAAAATATTGATCCTGCTGAAGCTTTAAAACTCAAAAGACGAATCGATGCTTCAAACCAGCAACGTACTGATCTTGTAGAGTTTATAGACAGTTGGTTTTTAGATAAATACAAAGAAATCACTCCAAAAACGGATGCAAAGATTAATACTGAAACTTTGGCTTGGGCTGTAGACAGATTATCTATTTTATCATTAAAAGTTTATCACATGGCTTTGGAAGCAAACAGAAATTCTGCTTCTGAAGAGCACAGAGCAAACTGCCAGATAAAGCTAGATGTACTTCTTACCCAAAAGATAGATCTTTCAGTTTCAATAGATCAGCTTCTTTTAGATATTGAGAACGGCGATGTTAAGATCAAAGTGTACAAACAAATGAAAATGTACAACGATGAAAGCCTTAACCCAATCCTTTATCAAAAGGAGCAAAAATGAAAAAAACTTTTCTATCTGTATTAATAATTTGTGTTTTTTGGTCTTGTGCTACAGAAAAAGGCAATACTTCCCCGGTCACTATTGGAAATAGCAGTATTGAAAAAAAACCTGATGAGTCGGAAAATATTTCAATAAAAATTCTCGAAAACGCAAATGCAGCAGAAATTAGCAATCTATTGTCAACATTTCCTGTGTTTTCTAAAAAAGAGATTAATACCGAAATTTCTATCTTGAAATTTAGCCTTCAAAATTATCTCTATGCAATTAATGCCGGCGATATGAAAGCGAAAGACAGCCAATTGAAGGGTATGCAAAGATCTTATAGAAAGATTCAAAAAATCAGAAAACACCTTAGTATAGACGAAAACGATATTCTTAACAGATATTTAGTACGCATCAAGACCAATATTGCCGTCATAGAAAACTCTTTAAATGGCAACAAAAATTAAAATATTTTTATAAATGATAAAAATTCAGGCGGAAGCTAATGTTCCTACGGAGCACGGAAATTTCCGGATGATTGCATTTGCAGAAAATGCTCAAGACTGGATGCCTCACATGGCGATTGTTGCTGAAAACACAGATTTTACCCAACCCGTAAACGTGAGATTTCATTCAGAATGTATTACAGGAGAAGTTTTTCATTCTCAGAAATGCGAATGCGGACAGCAATTGGATGCAGCTATGAAATACATGCACGAAAATGGCGGAATGGTGATTTACCTTCGCCAGGAAGGAAGAAATATAGGAATCATCAACAAGCTTCGTGCTTATTCACTACAAGAAAAAGGTTTAGATACGGTACAGGCAAACTTAGAATTAGGACTTCCTGCGGACGACAGAAACTTTGGTATTGCTATTGATATTCTCAATAATCTTGGAGTTGAAAAGATTAATTTATTAACCAACAATCCGGAAAAAGTGAGATTTGTAGAAGAAAGCAATATTGAACTGAATTCTAGAATCCCGCTCCAGATTCCTGCTAATGAAAACAGTAGAGGATATTTGCAGACAAAAAAAGACTTCTTTGGTCATCTCTTAGATGATAATAATGAATAAAAGAAAAGCTTCAGGAAATTTCCCGAAGCTTTTTTAATTATAAAAAATTGAAAAGATATTTCTTATTTCTGAATCTTAGACTCGTCTAATTTGTAGTATTTTACCACTGCATTGTAATCATTAAAATCAACCTTTGGAGCAGAATTCTTTGCAGGATCAGCCGGAATTATAACAATTCTAAAACTTTGATTTGTTTTAAACTCTGCAGCTTCAGCAGCTGTCATAGTTGCCTGATCAAAGTTGGCTTCAGAATAAATCTCTACATTTTTAGGATCAAACAAGAAGTTAAAGTCTAATTCTCTACCTCCACTTAGATAATATGTTTTTGGTAAAAGTTGCCAAACTGGAGATCCAGTAGAATTAGAATTAAAATTTCTGTATACTAAAACAACATCAGTACTTAAAATATTAATGCCTGTATTGATAGAATAAGAGTTTGCTGCAGTTAATGTACCAGATACATCACGCATTTTTGCAGAAGCAACATTCTCTTGAACTACTACTTCATCGTTGTTGCTATCGCAGCTTACTACGAAAATGCTTAACATCGCGAATATAAAAATTGGGAATAATTTTCTCATTGTAAAAATTTTATATATTAAATCGTTATTGCCAAATCAAATCATATACCAAAAATATCAAAAACTTAGTTAAGCTTATATTTTAGTTGTATTTTTGTCTATATTCAATTTTATATATGAAAAAATTATCAAACGTTTTTCTTATCGTTTTCTTAATTTTAAATTTAAAAGTCAACGCACAATACCAGCCTAGAAACTGGTCGAAAACCGATATTAAAAAAGCTGAAAAATGGGTAGACGACAAATATAATTCTCTCTCCCAAAGCGAAAGACTTGGGCAATTGTTTATTATTGCTTTGTATACCAACAAAGGTGATCATCATATAGATGAAATCAGAAATATCGTTAACAAAGAACAGATTGGCGGACTTATTCTGATGCAGGATGATGCAGCTAGAGAAATTAATCTTGTAAACGAATTTCAGCAGAAGTCTAAAACCCCAATGATGATTGGTATGGATGCAGAATGGGGATTGTACCAAAGAATCGCCACGGCTCACAAATATCCTTGGGCAATGACGCTCGGTGCGATACAGGATAAAGACCTTATCGAAAAAATGTCTGCCAAAATAGCAGAAGATTGCCACAGAATGGGGATCAACTGGGACTTTGCACCGGTAGTAGACGTTAATACCAACCCAAATAATCCTATAATCGGGAACAGAAGTTTTGGGTCTGAAGTAAAGAATGTCACAAAATCTGCCCTCGCCTACTCCAACGGCTTACAGAATAACAATATTTTAGCCGCCATCAAACATTTCCCAGGTCATGGCGATACCAGTACAGATTCCCATTTGGATTTGCCTGTAGTTTCTCATAAAATCGACAGATTGAATGAAGTTGAAATTGCTCCTTTTAAAGCATTAATGAACAAAAACATCGGTGGCGTAATGGTAGCTCACTTGTATGTTCCTGCTTTAGAGCCTGCGAAAGGAATTCCCGCTTCCGTTTCTAAAAATATTGTAACTGGGCTGCTTAAAGAGAAATTGGGCTATAAAGGTTTAATCATCACTGATGCATTAAACATGGGTGCTGTTGCAAATAAATACAAACCGGGCGAGCTAGACGCTTTAGCTTTTAAAGCCGGAAACGACATTATGCTCTTTTCACAAGGAGTTGCAGAAGGTAAAAGATTAATTCAGAAAGCAATTGACAACGGCGAAATTCCGCAGGCGAGAGTGGAAGAAAGTGTAAAGAAAATTCTGTTGACCAAATATTTTTTAGGTTTAAACCAATACACTCCTAAAAATCCGCAAAACATCAATTCAGATCTGAACAACGCCTCACATACTGCAATAGTTCAGGAAATGTATGCCAATGCTTTAACCTTAATTAAAGATGAAAAGAAACTTTTACCTTTAAAGGAAAACACATATTACATTCCACTAGAAGAAGCTTCTTATCAAACTTTTGCTTACCAAATGGGAAGTTTGGTCACTGTAAAAAAATTGAATGAGATTAAAACTATTCCTGCCGGATCAACGGTTTTAGTAGGTTTTCATAAAGACAATTCTACAGCGTATAAACCTTTCAAAATTTCGGCTGAATCTAAAAAAATTCTAGCTGAGCTTGCCAAAAAACATAATATAATACTAAACGTTTTCGGAAGTCCTTATGCATTGAAAGACATCGACTTATCTAAAATCTCCACAGTTTTGGTTTCCTACGAAAACAATGAAGATTCTATGACCGCAACAGCAAATGCTTTAAAAGGAAATACTAAAATTCATGGCAAGCTACCGGTTTTAGTTAATGAAAATCTGAAGCCTGGAATGGGAATTGACATGAAAACAAAATAAAATTAAGTTATCTACACTATAAATCAATAAGTAAATATGAAAATAGGCATACTTTGCTATCCTACCTACGGAGGAAGCGGAATTGTAGCAACAGAGCTTGGGATGTCTCTCGCCAATAAAGGCTATGAGGTACATTTCATCAGTTCTGCACTGCCAGCAAGATTAGATATTACCAATCCCAATATATTCTTTCACAAAGTTAATGTGCAAACTTATCCGCTCTTTCAGTATCAGCCTTATGACATTGCGTTGAGCTCAATGATTTACCGAGTTGTGAATCTGTACAAACTAGATCTGCTTCACGCCCATTATGCAATTCCTTATGCTTACGCAGCGTTTACGGCAAAGCAAATGCTGAAGGAAGACAACAACGATATTCCTTTGGTAACCACACTACACGGCACCGATATTACTTTGGTAGGTCAGCACCCGAGTTACAAACATGCTGTTGAGTTTTCTATAAATCAATCAGATGCCATTACTTCAGTGTCTGAGAGTTTAAAGAAAGATACTTTGCAGTTTTTTAGAATTAAAAAAGAAATTCAGGTGATTACCAATTTCATTGATAATTCTGAATTTGATGAATGCAATGAGTGCCAGCGTACGCAATTTGCCAATCCTGATGAGAAAATTTTAATTCATGTTTCCAATTTAAGACCAGTAAAACGTGTTGAGGAAGTTTTGCAAATCTTCAAAAATGTTGAGAAAAAAGTGAAATCAAAACTCATCATCATCGGCGAAGGTCCAGAAATGGAAAAGGTAAACCAGTTTTTGGAAAATAATCCTGAACTTATTTCTAAGATCCGTCTTTTGGGTAAAGTGAATGATTTGTATAAAATCCTTCAGCTTTCCGATGTGTTTCTTCTTCCTTCTGAACAGGAAAGTTTTGGTCTTGCCGCTCTAGAAGCAATGGCTGCCAACACTCCCGTTATCAGTTCCAACGCCGGAGGAATTCCCGAGGTGAATATTCAGGGCGAAACAGGTTTCCTTGCAGAAATAGGTAACGTAGAAGCAATGAGCAACTATTGCATAAAACTGCTGAGCAACGAGGAACTTTTAGCACAAATGAAAATCAATGCCAAGCAACAGGCAATAAAATTTGATCTAAAAAACGTTCTCCCTGTTTACGAGGAAATGTATAAAACGACGATTGAGAATTTTAAAGGTAAACTGACAAAAGTGTAAAATACTTTTTTGGTGAAAAAAAATAAAATCAGAGTTTTCGACTCTGATTTTTTTATGTGTTTAAATTTTCTTTTTTTGAGTTGCCAGCTCTTCCAATTCTCCCAACTTTGGAATTTTATTTTTACTTCAACAAATTTTCTACCATTACAGTGTATTCAGCAAAAAATTATTTTCATTACTAGAAAAAACATTTTCATTTCATCGAAATTCTGTACATTTATTCCACACAAATACACAGACGATGAACGAAAAACTGCTTCAATATCTTTGGAACTTCAGGGTTTTTACCAATTTTAATTTTAAAGACACCGAAGGAAATTCTGTAGAAATAATCGATTTCGGACGATGGAATACAGATTCCGGGCCCGATTTTCTCATGGCTCAGATTAAAATCAATAACGTCACCCTAGCCGGAAACATTGAGCTGCACGTAAGATCATCCGACTGGATTTTTCATCAACACACCAAAAATCCCAACTACGACAATATCATTTTACACGTTGTATTTCAAAATGATACCGATATTGATGAATTTAAACTGAAAAATATTCCCACACTGGAACTGATTCATCATATCGATCAAAATGTCTTCGGAAAATATGAAAAACTGTTACAAGAAAGCCAGTTTATTGCTTGTGAAGATTTGTTTGATGCTAAAAAAATTCCCGTTCATTTCTTCGAAGAAAGTTTATTGAAAAAGCTGGAAGAAAAATCTCTTGAAATTGAAAAGGATTTGTTGCGGTTTAAAAATAATTACGAAGCCATTCTTTTTCACAGTCTCTCCTACTCTTTCGGATTAAAAGTGAATGCACAGATCTTCAAACAGATTGCAGAAAGCATTGATTTTACGGTTTTCAATAAAATCAGACAAAACAAAACCCAACTTGAAGCCTTGCTTTTCGGAATATCTGGCTGGCTAGAAAAACCAGAAGACCCACAAATGC
The DNA here is from genome assembly GCF_900156685.1 of Chryseobacterium piscicola. Classification (GTDB taxonomy): domain Bacteria; phylum Bacteroidota; class Bacteroidia; order Flavobacteriales; family Weeksellaceae; genus Chryseobacterium; species Chryseobacterium piscicola. The sequence continues at coordinate 695,067 of NZ_FTOJ01000001.1, read as the reverse complement.
AAATATGGAAAAGAGAATTTGATTTTCTGAAAGCTAAATTTGAATTACCTACCGTCATTATTCGTCCGAAATTTCTAAGATTACGCCCACCGAATTTCCCCACTTTGCGTTTGTCTCAGCTCGCAGACCTTTACCATCAACAGCAAAATCTTTTTTCAAAAATAATGGAAGCCAAAAATACAGATGATTTCTTTTTTATTTTTAAAGATGTTAAAGCTTCAGAATATTGGGACAATCATTTTAATTTTGGTAAAATATCTACTGTTGACCAGACTAAAGTTCTAACTAAAGATTTCATTGAACTGATTATCTTAAATACCATTTTACCCATAAAATACACATACCACAAATACCAAAACGAAGAAATTGCTGATGAAATACTCGACTTTTATAAAGAACTCCATTCAGAAAAGAATGCAATTCTAGAAGGTTGGAAAAATTTATCCTTAAAAACAAAAAATGCAATGCAGTCTCAGAGCCTTATTTATCACTACAAAAACTATTGTACTCAGAAAAATTGCTTAAATTGCAGCATCGGATTTAAAATTTTAAAAGAAAGCAATCATGTTTGACAACCTTCGTCACAAAATGGAAAGAGAATGGTTTGGAGTACTCACAAGAATGGGCGCCAAGCTGGGAATTCCTGTCTCTAAACTGAGGGTTTTCTTCATCTACTCTACTTTTGCTACAGCAGGTTTCTTTTTTTTAATTTATCTAGGGTTGGCTTTTACACTTTGGGTAAAAGATATTTTTATCACTCGCAGACCGAGTGTTTTTGATCTATAAAAATGGAATTTAATCAGATTACTTCACAAGATGACTACAGAATTGAACAGATTTACAATTCTTACATAACCTCTTTCCCAGAAGACGAAAGGAGGGATTGGGCGAAGTTTGTACAACTTTTTGCGCATTCTAATGTGAAATTTTTCTCTGTTTCTAATGAGCGTGAAAACGTTGGCTACATTACCCTCTGGGAACTATCAACGTTCACTTTTGTAGAACATTTTGAAGTTTTTATTGAATTCAGAAATCAACAACTTGGATCAAAAATCATCAATCATTTAAAGGAAAATTACACTAAAATCATTTTGGAAATTGAACCCGAGCACCTCAATGAAGATGCTAAACGAAGATTTTCATTTTATCAGAAAAACGGATTCTGTTTAATTGATGATATGTACATACAGCCTAGTTACGGTGAAGGAAAAAATAAACTTGAACTCTGGCTTTTAGCTAATTTTCAGCCTTTAAATATAAATGAAGCTAAAGATGAAATATACGATATTGTTTACCACTAAATCACAATTCTAGATTATTCGTCTTTTTATATTCGCCGAAAGCAGACATCAAATCATTTGAAATCTTAACTTTATCAAAATCTTTTCTATATTTTGTAGAGAGCATAAAAATATCTTCAGCATACAACAAAAATCGGTCTATTCCTTCCTCACTCATCCCGAATTTTTTGAAATGATTGAGATCTATTTCTGCTTTTAATCTGGAAATAAAATCACGTGTTTCATAATAATTAGCTTTTGTGATTTTGGGTTTCGACGCTTTATTGATAAGCTTACCAATTAACCCTGCCACTGCAATAAGATTCACTTGCCCTTCAGTAAAATCGTGAGTTTTAAAAGATTTTGGCGTAGAATTTTCGGGCATAGCTTCGGTGAGGGGAGATTTCATATACTCATCCATTGAAGAATTAAGAGCCGAAACCCGTTTAGAAACACCCACATTTTTAGCATCTTTTTCAAGATTTCCGGTCGGCTGGAATTGGAGTTCCACCTCAGGAATCAGAATTTCAATCTGTTTGATATTTACCGTATTAATTCCTGATAAAGCTTTTTCAGTTACCTGTATTTGAGATCTGTAGAAACCATCTTTTACAAAACGAATCTCGTCGCCTATGTCAGCTGTAACCGCAAAGTTACCTTTCACATCTGAAAACACAGATTGATTTTTCGTACTATTGAGCACCAAAACCTGTCCCTGTTTACTTCCGTTTTCATCTGAAACATTTCCGGAAAATGTATTTTGGCCAAATGAAGAGACGGAAAAAATAAGAAAGAAAAAAAAAAAATTTAATTTCACTATCATTGGGGTGCTTTGTAGGAAGAAATTCTCTGCAATACGGCATTATTGAATCTGTTAAGGTCTGCCTCACTTACATAGCCATATTTTAGTATCGTCTTGCGTTCAAAACCACTTGCAAAAACATAATAAATAAAATGTTGTACTTGGGATGGTTCAATTTTCAGTTCTATAAAATATTCTGTACCTAAAGACTTTATGAGATAATTCATCAAATCTACATCATCCCATTTATTTTTAATTTTTCCAAAGCTGAAAGTTCCTTTTGTTACAGGCTGTACAAACTCGCCTGGTTTTGGTGCCATTATTTTAGGATCAGATTTCTGGGATAAATATTTTGACATATCCGCCCGGAGTTTCTGTACTTTAGTAGTAGGATTGTAGATTTTGGTATCTATTTTCAAATCACCAGTAAGCCTTTTCTTTAGCACCACTTCTTCAATTGCCAATACATTCCTTTTAAGCGTAACATTTACAGGAGATTTTAAAGTTTCAGCTGTTATTTTGGTCTGAAAACGTTCGTAGCCTAATGTAATAAACCGCAACTCATCACCTTGCCTTGCCAAAATCATAAAGTGGCCATCTGAATTGGTAATCACTCTTTCATCAGTACGCAGATTGATTACAGTAACATTGGGCATTTCTGCATTTTCTTCAGAAACAGTTTTCCCAAAAATATATTCCTGAGCATAGAAATTGAGCGAGAGCAGGAAAGAAAAAATAAAAAGTAATTTACATTTCACGAGCTATTGTTTTATTGAGCAAATCTAAAATATATTTAGGTTTAAAAAATAAATTTTAACCAGCATTAACACGTTTTATAAAATCTTATCAATTTTTGCTTGAAAATTGTTAAAATACCTCTTCTTACTGTTAAAAACCAAGCAGAAAATTGGTTATCTTGCAGTTTCAATTTGTTTCAAAAAATGCAAAATTCATACACGGTAATCAATGCCTCCGCAGGTTCGGGGAAAACTTATGCCCTTGTACAGAGGCTTCTGATGATTTGTCTTCGCTATCCCAATCAACAACAATCAATCAGGAATATTCTGGCTCTTACCTTTACTAACAAGGCTGCCAACGAGATGAAAGAAAGAATTCTCTCTTGGCTAGGAAGGTTTACCGAAGACAGTTATGCTGAAAATTCAGATTTAAAAAATATTCAAATTGCTTTTGAAGCCGAAGGTGTGAAAATAGACATTCTCGAACTTCATTACCGTTCAAAAAAACTTTTAGATTACGTTCTTCATAATTATTCTACATTAAACATCGGAACAATTGACCGTTTTAATTCGCGTCTTGTTCGTAGTTTTTCTTATGAATTGGGTTTAGCAAAAAACTTTAATCTTGAAATCGATCCTGAACCATTTCTAATTGAAGCCGTAGACAAAATGCTCGATCAGATTGGCGAAAATGATGTGATTTCTAATTCCTTTATGGATTATGTAGATTACAGTCTTGAAAACAATGAGCGGATTAATCTCAATAAAAATCTCTACGATTCGGCAAAAGAATTTGTGAAAGATATTCATTATGAAAACCTTCAGAAAAATAAAGATTTTGATAATGAAAAATATGAAGACATTAAAAATACGCTTCGAAAAGAAATTTCTGCCAACAAAAAAAAGTCGCTAGAGCTGACTCTAAATTCAATACAGCTTTTCAAAGACAGAGCAATTGAGGTTGAAGATTTTGCTCAGGGCAAAAATGGTTTAGGTGGTTTTTTTGTAAAAGTTGCAGATTATTATCAGAAAGACAGAAAAGATTTCCCTTTCCCTACCAATGAAGAATCTGCCAGAAATAATTTTCAAAAAATCTGTTCGGCAAAATCTAAACATAAAGAGATAGACATCAGTGAGATCCTGGATCAGCTCATTCAAAACCGACTTACACTCATTAAAATTTATATTGAAACTCAAAAAAAAGAGAAAATTCTAGCTGCTCTTTTGCCTTTAAAGGTTAATAAAGACATTCAGGATGAACTAAAAAAAATTGAGGAAGAAAACGATCTTGTTTTGCTTTCGAAATTTAATATTTTAATCAATGAAAATCTTAAAAGTGAGCCTTCTGCGTTTATTTATGAAAAAGTAGGTTCGCAGTTTCATCATTATTTCTTTGATGAATTTCAGGATACATCAGAACTTCAATGGCAGAATTTTCTTCCGTTGAGAGATCATGCGGTTTCCAGTGACAATACTTCATTCACCTTAGTTGGTGATCCTAAGCAAAGTATTTATCGTTTTCGTGGTGGGGAAAGTCAACTAATGCTCGACATTATCAACAAGAAAGAAACAACGCCGAAGGAAGCATCGCTCTTAGTTTTAAAAGACAATTGGCGAAGTGCTAAAAATATTGTGAATTTTAATAATGATTTGTATCGTTTTCATTCTGAAAATTTAAACGAAGAACACAAGAATATCTTTGGAAGCGATGGTGAGCAAAACCCAAAATCATCGCTGGAAGGTCGGGTTAAAATAAACCTCATCGAGAATCTCACAAATGAAGATTTTTATACTGACACGTCCGAAAAAATGCTGAAAGACATTCAGGAAAGTTTGAACAATGGGTTTTCATTTTCCGATATTACGATTCTCTGCCGTGGGAATTTTGACATTTTCAGCTACGCTCAAAAACTGGGAAATCTTACAGTAAATTATAAAGGTGAAATTACCAACATCAAGACCATTTCAGACAAGGGATTAACGTTGGATCTTTCTAATACATTGAAAGCCGTAATAGAATTTCTGAGATGGCAAAGCAACAGAAAAAATAAAACCAGCCTTATTATGCTGATGTATTTTCTGAAAAAATCGGGGAGAATTGTGATGGATGATTTTACCGTGGGCATGCAGGAAATACTCAATATTTCAGATCACGATCTTATTGCTGAAGAGATTCTGAAAAAATATGGCGTAAAACTTCATCAAGATGATTTCCCGAAATTTAATCTTTACAATTTTGTTGAATTTTACATCAATGAATTTTCCGTGGAAAATAAAGAAACAGATTTCCTCTTAAACTTCTTGGAAATGTTGTTTAATTTCACTCAAAATGCAGGAGCAAGCACCAAAGAATTCTTAAAATATTGGGATGAAGAAGCTTCGAAACATACGATTCAGGCGTCGGAAAATATTGATGCCATCCAGATTATGACTATTCACAAAGCCAAAGGATTGGAATTTCCGATTGTTTTTATCCCCATGATTAACAAAAACCGTGATGCGGAATTCACCAATTGGTTTGGAACCGAAGACCTTGATGTTTTACAGTCTGTGAACATCAGCCAGTTCAGCAAAAATCTTGAAGTCTACGATGAAGAAATCGAAATTTTTAATCAGGAAAATTCTTACAAAAATTTTGTTGACCGGCTTTGTCTGCAATATGTTGCCACAACACGACCTGTAGAGCAATTGTTTTTCTACATTCAAAAAGCCAATAAAACCTCCAACAATCTTGAAATTCTGGATTTTGTACAATCTAAAAACATTGAAAACACTGACGAATTTGACCTCTACCCAACCGAACCTGAGATGTTGAAGAAAAAGGTTTTTCATAAAAAATCAACATTCAGAACCAAGAATATTACGGAGCTTAAAAACCTCAATGAGAAAAAAACATCGATAAAAGTAGCAACGCCTTCGAAAAATTATCAGACAAGAATTGAAAAAGTGAGAGTCGGTCTTTTTGTACACGAACTTTTATCGAAAATTAACACGAAAAAAGATATTGCAAAAGTACTAGAAAGGTATATTTTAGACGGACAAATCACGCTGGAAGAGAAAATTGATATCGAAAAAAATCTGCTCAGAATTATTGATCAGCACAACGAATTTTTTGATGAAAAATGGGAAGTCATCAACGAGAAAGACATTATGATTTCTGAAAATGGCGTTACAAAAATCTACAGACCCGACCGTATTCTGAAATTAAAAGATGAATACATAATCGTTGATTTCAAAACAGGAGAGGAAAGCGAAAAAAACGATGCTCAGATTGAAAATTACAAAACTGTTTTGGAAAGTTTAGGAAGAAAAGTTGTGAAAACACGATTGATTTACATATAAAAAGTATATTTTTCTATAAATAACACTGAATTATAGAAATAAATACAATTTAAATTATAAAATAGTGGACTTTTTAAATTATAATTTGTTATTTAATTTATTTTTTATATTTACATTCGAAAATAAACAACGACAATGAAAAAAAAAATAATTCATTTGCAATAATGAGTTTTCTTGCAATTTAACTAATAATCTCTTGTTCAACCGAAGGAGATTTAGAAACAGAAAACACTGAAATTTCTAATATTAAATTTGCATCACGCGGCTCAAAAATATGTGCCCTTTTTGAAAATGCTGTGGAAAGTTTAATATTACCAGGAATAAAAGCTGTAAATATTGACAATGGAATACCATTTACATGTAATAATAATATTTTAATTTTTCCTTCTTTAGATTATTATGAAATTGCTATAGAAAAAATAAGACCTAAAAATTGATGAATATAATGATTCATTTGATTTACAAACAATGGGTTGACAGACGCAGAAGCAGATGATTATGCTGATCTAACCGGTTTCAATGAAGAACATATTACGAGGCAAAAAGAGATGTTTACAGAGTTGGAGTAACGTATTATTTTAATGGGAAATAAAAAAATTCCAGGCAAGAACAATGTCTATGTCTGGAATTCTAAAAACTAAATATGAAAAAAAACTATTATTTTTCTGCAGGTCTAAAAACCAACCCTGTCTCTTCAAAATAATCCAGCGTGATTCTGTCGCCGTCATTCACAGTTCCAGCGAGGATTTCTCTTGATAATTTATTTAAAACTTCCTGCTGGATGACTCTTTTCAATGGCCTTGCTCCGAAACTTGGGTCGTAACCTTTGTTGGTCAGATAATCCAAAGCATCCTGCGTTGCGGTCATCATAATATTTCTTTTCAGCAACAAATCGTTGAAACCTCTCAACTGATACTGAACGATTTTTCCAATTTCTTTTTTTCTCAAGGGCTGGAATAATACCGTCTCATCAATCCTATTCAGGAATTCCGGACGAAGTGTTTGTTTCAATAAATCGAAAACCTGAATTTTTGTGTCCGCGACAATTTCATCCTGATTTTCTTCAGTAATATTTTCAAAATTTTCCTGAATGATATGCGAACCCAAATTAGAAGTCATAATGATGATCGAGTTTTTGAAATTCACCACACGGCCTTTATTATCCGTCAATCTTCCATCATCCAAAACTTGTAATAAAGTGTTGAAAACATCGGGATGAGCCTTTTCAATTTCATCTAAAAGCACGACAGAATAAGGTCTTCTGCGAACCGCCTCAGTTAATTGCCCACCTTCATCATAACCCACGTAACCCGGAGGCGCACCGACCAATCTCGACACCGAATGACGTTCCTGATATTCGCTCATATCAATTCTCGTCATATTATTTTCGTCATCAAATAAAAACTCTGCTAAAGCTTTTGCCAACTCGGTTTTCCCGACCCCGGTTGTTCCCAAGAACAAGAATGAACCAATTGGTTTTTTCTCATCGCTCAAACCAGCCCTATTTCTTCTGATCGCATTTGAAACAGCTTCAATAGCTTCTTCCTGACCTACAACTCTGTGATGAAGTTCGGTTTCAAGATGCAATAATTTTTCCCTTTCAGATTGCAGAAGTTTGGTAACAGGAATTCCCGTCCATTTTCCTATAACTTCTGAAATATTGTCTGCAGTTACTTCTTCTTTAATTAATTCATTTTGATGATTTTGCATCTCCAGTTCGAGTTTCTGCAAAGCATCTTCTTTCTCCTTTATTTTCCCGTACTGGATTTCTGCAACTTTTGCGTAGTCTCCCGCTCTGGATGCGCGTTCTGCCTCAATTTTCAGGGATTCAATATCTTTTTTAATGGAGGTAAGATCTTCAGATTTTTGTTTTTCTTTCAGCCATTTGGCGTTGATTTCGTTGCGTTCTTCTGAAATTCTTGAAATATCTTCTTTCAGATGAGTTACTTTAATATCATTTCCTTCCCGTGAGATTGCCGCTAATTCAATCTCCATCTGCATCAGTTTTCTGTCTAGAACATCCAGCTCTTCGGGTTTTGAATTGATTTCCATTCTCAGTTTAGCAGAAGCCTCATCAATTAAGTCTATCGCTTTATCTGGTAAAAAACGGTCTGAAATATACCGCTGAGACATTTCCACGGCTGCAATAATCGCCTCATCTTTGATTCTTACTTTGTGGTGGGCTTCATATTTATCTTTAATTCCTCGCAGGATAGAAATCGCCGATTCTGTATCGGGTTCTTCTACCATCACTTTCTGGAAACGTCTTTCTAACGCTTTATCTTTTTCAAAATATTTTTGATATTCATTTAAAGTGGTTGCTCCAATCGCTCTTAATTCTCCTCTCGCCAAAGCGGGTTTCAGAATATTGGCTGCATCCATAGCACCTTCACCACCTCCGGCTCCCACCAAAGTATGTATTTCATCAATGAAAAGAATAATTTGTCCGTTTGATTTTGTAACCTCGTTAATTACGGATTTCAAACGTTCTTCAAACTCACCTTTGTATTTTGCGCCTGCAATCAACGCTCCCATATCTAAGGAATACAAGGTTTTATCCTGCAAATTTTCGGGGATATCTCCGCTGATAATTCTGTGGGCAATTCCCTCTGCTATTGCCGTTTTACCAACGCCAGGTTCACCAATCAAAATCGGATTGTTTTTGGTTCTTCTGGAAAGAATTTGCAAAACCCTTCTTATTTCTTCATCACGACCAATTACAGGATCCAATTTGCCTTCTGCAGCGAGTTCGTTAAAATTTTTGGCATATTTATTCAAAGACTGATACGTTTCTTCCGAACTTGCAGAATTGGCTTTCGAGCCTTTTCTAAGTTCTTTAATTCCGCCTTCCAAAAGACTTTTAGTAACACCCATATCTTTCAGCATTTTTGAAACCTCAGAATTCACATCCAGTAGAGAAAGCCACAGATGTTCGATGGTTACAAACTCGTCACCCATTCTTTTAGCGATGTTTGGCGCATCCAGCAAAACTTTGTTTGCAGATTGAGAAAGGTAGATGTTTCCGCCTTGTACTTTCGGAAGTTTATCTAAATTACCTCTGTTTCGTTCTCTCACAAGAGCGGCATCTGCTTCAGATTTTTTCAGTAAGAAAGGCGATATATTTTCATCCGTCCGGAAAATCCCTTCCAAAAGGTGTTGAGGTTCTATTTGCTGGTTCCCAAATTCCATAGCCACTTGTTGTGCAGCTTGAATGGCTTCCTGTGATTTTACGGTATATTGGTTTAAGTTCATATTTTTTTATAATTGATGGTTAATAAATAATAATTGATTTTAAAATTGCATCAAATTTTGTTTAATTTTTTAGTGTTGAAGAATGATTTTAATTGTTTTTAAAAAACATTAAGAACTTAAGTTTATCAGGTTTAAATTCTTAACGTTTATCAATCATTTAATTCTGAAACCAATACAGCAAAAAGCGATCAATTGTTTATTTTATAATAAAATCGGTCAAAATTTCCGAATTTAATATTTACAATTCATCAAATAAAGACAAAATTTCCGTTTTTAATGAAAATTAAAAAAAATAAATCACCTAAGTTCGGTTGTTCAAAATTTAACTTACTTCTGAAAATGGAGTATTAAAAAATCACTCATCAAAAAGAATAGATTTAATTTGAGAATATTTACTTTTGTAGACACGCATGGAACTGAAAGAAAAACAACAGAGAATATTAGAAGTAGCCATTGAGCTTTTTAAAGAAAAAGGTTATCCGGCAAGTTCTGTAAGGGATTTAGCTACTAAACTGAACATCAAGGCAGCATCTTTGTATGCACACATCCGCTCGAAAGAAGAAATTTTAGAATGGATTTGTTTTGGTGTGGCTCAGGAGTTTTTTGATGAGCTTCAGGTCATTAAAACCACCAATCTTCCACCAAAAGAAAAACTCAATCTTTTTATTGACAAACACCTTTCGATTGTTTTAAAAAACCGCGATGTAACTCACATTTATTCAAACGAATGGAAGCATCTTGATGAAAGATTAACAGAATTTGTGGAATTAAGAAAAAACTATCAGCAAGAAGTAGAGCAATTGATTTCTGAAATTTACATCGCAGAAAACTGGGAGCTGAAATCTACTACTTTTACCACGAGATTTATTCTGCATACTTTAAACAATTCTTATTTTTGGTTTAAAAGAAATACAGAAACTACAGATGAAATCAATAAAGAAATCAAAGAAAAACTGCTGTACGGCTTACTTGGTAGAAATAAGTAGATTATTTATTTGCTTTTAGAGTCTTATAAAAAGTTAGTTTTCCAGCATTCATAATATCAGAATGTTTTAAAGTAAAATTTTCAATTTATTTTCCGTTGAGAGCAACTTTCTGCACATAAACACATTTTTACCCTTGGTAAACAGCATCAATTTCAAACCGTTTTCCGCTTTCTAAATTTAAAATTGTGCTATCAACAGACGGACTTCCAATTGCTTAATTTTTGGATCCCAGCGCAACCAGATAAAAGCCCCCAGAATTTAAAATATACCACGCTCTCATTTGACCTGCATCGTCATTTATCTCTACGCTTTCACTCTTTTACAGCGAACCGAAATCCTATTCCGTGGACATTTTCAATCCAGATTTGCTCTTCATCAGCAAAAACTTTGCGTAGTCTCGAAATAAAAACATCCAAACTTCTTCCCATAAAATAATCATCATCTCCCCAAATTGCCTTCAAAATATCTTGCCTCTTCAAAACGGTATTTTTGTGAGTGATAAAATAAAAAAGCAATTCAGACTCTCGCTGAGTGAGTGTAATTGTAATTTCAGAGTTTTTTAAAGTGTAATTTTTCGGATCAAAATCATATTTTCCAGCTTTATATTTTGACGGATTTGCTTCTACTTTCTTTGAACGTTTGAGGAAAATTTCAATCTTCAAAATCAATTCCTCTATACTGAAAGGTTTTACGAGGTAATCATCTGCACCAATTCTTAAACCTTTAATTCTATCTTCTTTTAATGCTTTTGCTGAGATAAAAATAATAGGTATTTCAGAATTTTCTCCGCGAATTTTCTCCGCCAACTCAAAACCATTGATTTCGGGCATCATAATATCCAACAGGCAAATATCAAAACTTTCTTTTTTAAAGGCATCCAAAGCCGCTCTTCCGTTAGAAAAATGGCTTATTTGATAATAATTTTCAAGACTATCCTGAATCAGAAATGCAATTGTTTCATCATCTTCTGCATATAAAATTTTAGATTTATTCATTATTAACACTTAAAAAATCACATTGGAATAAACAACGTTGTAGTAATCCCCTGATCTTTATTATTTTCTACTAAAATCTTCCAATGGTGTTGGCGCACCACCTTTTTCACATAAAAAAGTCCTAATCCGAAACCATTAATCTCATTATGTTTCTTAGAAATCACTCTGTAAAATTTATCAAAAATCTGAGGAATATTTTTCTCAGGAATTCCTATTCCATTGTCTTTAAATTTTAAATATAAGCCTTTTGTATCTTTTACAGAAAAAATTCTGATTTCTGGTGAAGATTCGCAGTACTTAATTGAGTTGTCTAAGATATTATAAACGATATTCGTAAAGTGAAATTCATCCGCCGTTATCGTGATATTTTTTTCAATTTCTAAATTTATCACCAGATTTTCACTTTTTTGCCTGAGGGTTTCTGCAATCTCTTCAATAAAGGGAAGCAATCGTATCTTTTTGGGCTTTAATAACAATCCAGACTCATCGTTTTTAGCTACATTGAGGATCTTTTCTATGTGATTATTCAGTTTAATACTTTGATTAACAATAATTGAAGTATAGGTCTGTAATTTCGGATTTTCTTTCACCGATTCTTGTTTATTTAAAGCTTCTGTCGCTAAAAGTATTGATGAAAGCGGAGTTTTGAACTCATGGGTCATATTATTGATAAAATCTCTCTGTAATTCTGAGAATTTTTTCTGCTGAATAATTGTATAAATTGAATAAACATATACCAAAAGTATGATAATTAAAGCAAAAGTAAGTAAATACCAAAACCTAAGAGAACTGATTAAATAGGTCGCTTTGTCTGGAAAACGAATAGAAAAATAATAGGTGAGATTTTCATGTTTAGGAAAATTGATTTTTTTAAGCTCAGACTGCTTGGTTTCTGGAGTTATGTATTTTCCGTAAATCATTTTGTCACTATGGCAATTGTAGACGGCGTAAACATAATTGGTATTTATCTGAAGGCGCGTAAATTCTGTTTTTAGATAATATTCTAAAACATCAGGATGAAATTCATTGTTGATATTAACCACATAATAATCATTGGCAATATTCTGTACGGGGTTTTTTGCGAATGACGTTTCTCCTCCAGAAAGTTTTTCTACCACTTCACTCAAAGCAATATTTACTGTTTGATTAAATTTTTTATCCTCCAGATTATATGCCTGTCTGGTCCACAAAAGCTGAGCAATCAAAATTCCTACAATGGCGACAAGCCCCAAAGTGATGATAATATTAAGTTTCTTTATTTCCATTTTGTGAAACAATATTATCTAAAAAAATCAATAATATTTTATCATTAACAACTCGTTAACAAATTTTTGAAAACGATTAACAATAAATAAGAATTTGTGTAGTAAATTTGTTACATCAAGAAAAACAATCGTATTAATTGATTTTTTACTATCAACAATAAAATTTATATTTATGAAAAAACTAAAAATCTCTGCTGTTTTGGCTGTTTTGGCATTCTCATCAATCTATGCTGAAGTTTTGCCCGTAGCAAACAATGCAATCGTAACTGTAATCGCAGATGCAATCAAATGGAAATCAGAATCTATTGATGTTGGAAACATTCCGCAAGGAAAACCAAAATTAATTAGATTTGAATTGACTAACACATCTACTAAGCCTGTAATCATAGAAAATGTAGCGCCTGCATGTGGATGTACAACTGCTGATTATACAAAAACTCCTATCCTACCAGGTAAAAAAGGATTTGTAGAAGCTAGCTATAACGCAGCAACTACAGGTTCTTTTATTAAAACCGTAACTGTAACAACAAGCGATAGCAAAACTCCAAAAACACTTTCATTTAAAGGAACTGTTGTAGGAGCTTAATTGTCTATTAATTTTTAAATATCAACCTTGTAATTGTTTTGCAAGGTTTTTTTTATGCTTTACTTCATTTAAAATTTAAGCTTCTATCAAGAATAATTATTTACAACATCATTTATTTTAGAATTTTGAACCTTTTCCGTTCAATATTCATTATTTTTAAAAAAAATAAAATATGAATCTTTATACACAACCCATGTTACGTGAAGGGGCTTTGAAAGATAAAGTTGCCATCGTTACTGGTGGCGGAAGCGGACTTGGAAAAGCTATGACAAAATATTTCCTTGAATTGGGAGCAAAAGTAGTGATCACCTCTAGAAATTTAGAAAAATTACTACTTACAGCCAAAGAATTAGAAACGGAAACCAACGGAAAAGTTCTTTGCATCGCTTGTGACGTAAGAAATTGGGACGAAGTAGAAGCCATGAAAGAAGCCACATTAAAAGAATTTGGCAAAATCGACATCCTTCTCAACAACGCGGCCGGAAATTTTATCTCGCCTACCGAAAGATTGACTCACTCTGCATTTGATTCTATTTTAGATATTGTTTTAAAAGGAACAAAAAACTGCACACTTTCAATCGGTAAACATTGGATTGATTCTAAAACATCGGGAACAGTTCTAAATATAGTGACCACTTATGCATGGACCGGCTCTGCCTATGTTGTTCCATCCGCTTGTGCAAAAGCAGGAGTTTTGGCCATGACAAGAAGTCTTGCAGTAGAATGGGCTAAATACGGAATCCGTTTCAATGCCATTGCACCAGGCCCCTTCCCTACCAAAGGAGCTTGGGACAGATTGCTTCCAGGAGATTTGCAGGAAAAATTTGATATGAGAAAAAAAGTACCATTGAGAAGAGTTGGAGAACATCAGGAGTTGGCTAATCTTGCAGCCTATATGGTCTCAGATTACTCAGCTTACATGAACGGGGAAGTTGTTACCATTGACGGCGGCGAATGGCTTCAAGGCGCTGGAGAATTTAATATGCTAGAAGATATTCCGCAAGAAATGTGGGATGCTTTGGAAGCAATGATTAAAGCAAAAAAATCAAACTAATATTATTTCGACACATTTACGTCAGAATTTGTAACGATTACACGATTTTTTTTACTCATCATTTTAAATTAAACCTTTTCCAGATGAATCTTAAATTCCCTACAAAAATTTTTGTTGCTACTGTTTTTGCAGTTTCTTCTCATTTTTCTGCTCAGGAAGCAATAAAAGAATCTCCAAAATACGATTTCGTGGAGGCTTTTAAACCATTTTTTTATCCTCAAACGGGTACAGAAACAAGATCGGCAAGCGGACAACCCGGTCATGCCTATTGGCAGAACTCTGCAGATTACAAACTAGACATCAAACTAGACGAAAAAAAGAATGAGCTTACAGGAACCGCAGAAATTTTATACACCAACAACAGCCCAGATCAATTAGGATTCTTGTGGTTGCAGTTGGATCAGAATTTATTTTCAAAAGACTCTAGAGGAAATTCTGTAGTTCCTTTATCTGGAAGTAGAAATGGATCTCACGGAGAAACTTTTGAAGGAGGATACAAAATTAAATCTGTTTCTTACGATGGTAAAACCGTAAAATACACAATTAACGATACCAGAATGCAGATTGACCTTCCACTACATCTTGCAGCAAAAGGGGGAAAAGCAAAAATTAAAATTGAATATTCATTTGTTTCTCCAAAGTACGGCTCAGACCGTATGGGAATTGAGGAAAGCAAAAACGGAAAGATCTACACTATCGCTCAATGGTACCCTAGAATGTGTGTTTATGATGACGTAATGGGCTGGAACACCCTTCCGTACCTTGGTGCATCTGAATTTTATTTGGAATACGGAGATATTACTGCGAATATTACCGTTCCTGCGAATCATTATGTGGTAGCGTCAGGAGAACTTTTAAACTCAAAAGAAGTATATTCTAAAGAGGAAAATGACCGTTGGGAACAAGCGAGAAACTCTGATAAAACGGTAATGATCAGAAAAGAATCTGAAATAAAAAAAGGCCAGGATTCGGGTACAAAAACTTGGAAATTTAAAATCAATCAAACGAGAGATTTCGCATGGGCATCTTCTTCAGCATTTGTTCTAGACGCAGCTAAAATCAATCTTCCAAGTGGAAAAAAATCTATCGCTATCTCTGCCTATCCTGTGGAAAGTGCGGGCGATAAAGCCTGGGGAAGATCTACAGAATACACCAAAGCATCTATCGAACATTATTCTAAAAAATGGTATGAATACACTTATCCTGCAGCAACCAATGTTGCCGGAAATGAAGGCGGCATGGAGTATCCTGGAATTGTTTTTTGCCACATGGATTCTAAAGGTGAAAGCCTTTGGGGTGTAACAGATCACGAATTTGGGCACAACTGGTTCCCGATGATTGTAGGATCAAACGAAAGACTATTTGCTTGGATGGACGAAGGTTTCAACACATTCATCAATGAACTTTCAACTGAAGCATTCAACAACGGAGAGTATTATCAGAAGAAAAATATCGCTCAATCTGGCGCCTTTTTGATGAATGACAGTTTCGAGCCAATTATGGTGGGACCAGATAATATGAAAGAAAGAAATATTGGAATTTTAGCTTACTATAAACCAGGTCTAGGCCTAGGTGTTTTACGTGAGTCTATCCTCGGTCCTGAAAAATTTGATAAAGCTTTCAAAACTTACATAGATAGATGGGCTTTCAAACATCCAACTCCTTGGGATTTCTTTCATACAATGGAAAATGTTTCCGGTGAGGAACTCAACTGGTTCTGGAGAGGCTGGTTTATCAATAAATGGAAGATAGATCAGGGTATAAAATCAGTAAAATATGTAAACGGAGACTATAAAAATGGTGCTCAGATTACTATTGAAAATCTGGGCCAATTACCTATGCCTACCACGGTTCAGCTTAAATTTAAAGATGGCAGCAACCAGATTGCAAAACTTCCGGTAGAGGTTTGGAAGAGAAATACAGAATGGACTTTTAAAGTAGATTCTTCTAAAGAGATAAGCGAAGTAAAGATTGATCCAAACAGTGAAATTCCGGATATCAACTTAAAAAACAACAGCTGGAGTTCTTCTCAAGCAAGTACTGCTGAGAAAATTAACCCTAAAGATTTCATTGGAACTTTTGGCAGCAAAGAAATGCCTTTAAAAATAGTTTTAACAGAAAAAAGCGGACAACTTTACGCTCAAGCAACTGGGCAACAAGCATTTCCACTAGAATATTCTGGAGATAACAAGTTTACTTTTGAGCAAGCTCAAATAGAAATCACTTTCAGTAAAGACAAAAAATCTTTCACCATCGGACAAGGCGGGAAAGATGTGAAATTTACGAAAGAGTAATTTTTTATTCAATAATCAAAACTCCGGTATCTTCCGGAGTTTTTTTTGCTTTATATTTAATAGTAAAATAATTTATTCTGAAACCCAATATTCGTAATGAAATTATATTTTTGTTTTAAATTTAAAAATATGAAAAATATTCTCACTTTTTTTTCTGTTTTAAGCTTTTCGTTTGCATTTTGTCAGGATTTAAAAGTAATATCATTCAATATAAGACTTAATTTAGAATCTGACTTAGAAAATGCTTGGCCAAAAAGAAAAGCAGAGGCATTGGGACTTCTAGAATATTATCATCCGGATTTCTTCGGGATTCAGGAAGCTTTACCCGAACAAATAAAAGATATAAAAACGGTTTTACAAAACTATAATTTCGTAGGCGTTGGAAGAGATGACGGCAAAGAAAAAGGCGAATTTTCGGCGATATTTTATGATACTTTGAAACTGAAAATTGTAAAATCCGGAACATTCTGGCTTTCTGAAACACCCGAAAAACCTTCCAAAGGATGGGATGCTGCTCTTAACAGAATTTGCACTTATGCAATATTTAAAGATTTAAAATCTAAGAAAGAATTTTTGGCAATGAATATTCATTTTGATCATGTAGGAAAAACTGCAAGAGTAAAATCTTCCGATCTCATTTTGAAAAAAGCGCAGGAATTAAACCCTAATAACCTCCCAATAGTATTGACCGGGGATTTTAACTTAACAGAAGATACCGAACCGATAAAAATATTATCTCAAAATCTTAAAGACACTTTTTATCATTCAGAAAAGAAACATTATGGTCCCATAGCTACGTTTACGGGTTTTAATATTAATGAACTTCCAAAAGATAGAATTGATTATATTTTTGTGAAAGGTTTCAAAATTAAATCTCACCGCCATATCAATGATAGAAGAGAAAATCTTCTTTACCCTTCAGATCATTTTCCTGTTTTTTCAACATTAAGTTTTTAAAAAAATACTACTGTTGAAGGACAGCGTTTTTATGTTTCGGCAAAACCATTTTTTATGGCAAAAATAGCCAGACCAACACGTGTTTTCAGATCAAACCTTTCGCAAAGTTGATCTCTGTAACTTTCAACAGTTCTGGGGCTACAGCTCATCTCTAGCGCAATGGCTTTGTAACTAAGTTCTGTTACGGTGTAACGAAGAAACTCTCTTTCCCGTTCGGAAATTTTTAATTCTTTATCATTTTTAGAATCGGCATTCATACTAGAGAAAATAACCTTAGAAGCCCAATCCGGATAGAAAAATCCTTCGCTTGAAAGTTTTTTAAGGGCAAATTCAAGGTCTTTTGGGTGGGTGTTTTTTAGAAGATAGCCTTTTGCTCCGTTTTTTATCATTTTAATAACACTTTTATCATCATCCTGCATACTGAGAGCCATTACTTTGATGTCGGGATAATTCTCTTTAAGCCAAAGAACAGTTTCAAAGCCGTTCATCACAGGCATACTGATGTCCAAAAGTATAATCTCAGGAATTCTGCGGTTTGCCGCAAATTTATCAATGAGATCCTGCCCGTTTTCTGCACAGTAAATCACTTCAAAATCAGTAAAATGATCAATAATACCCTCGAGTGCTTTTGCTATAAGAATATGATCGTCTACAAGAACAATTGTTTTTTTCATGGTTATTTTTTTAAAACAATGTTAAGCGAAGTTCCAATATTTTTTTCACTTTTGAAAGTAAAATCTGCCCCAATCATTTCTGCCCTATTTTTCATATTGCCAAGCCCAATTCCGGATGAATTTACTACTTCAGTATCAAAACCTTTACCGTCATCTTTGATATTAAGTTCCCACAGATTATTTTCGTTTGTATTCAGATTTATAAAAACATTTGTACATCCGGAATGCTTCATGCTATTTTGAATGAACTCTTGTATAATTCTAAGCACAACTGTTTTATGTTTGAAATTTAAATCTAAATCATAAAAATTATATTCAAAATTTACTTTACATTTTTTTATTGCATTGGCAGCATTGACCTCATCCTCGATCAGCTCTACAATTTTGTTGTGACTTATTTTATTATCAGTTAGCGATTTAGACAAACTCCGTAGATCATCAATAGAATGATTAATGATTTGTGAAACCTGTTCTATTCTTTCGTTGACGTCGGGCACCTTATTCTCATGAAGAAGCTGTTGCGTATAAAGACTTACCAGCGTGAGTTTTTGACCTATATTATCATGAAGTTCTCTCCCAATTTGCTTCATCGTAGATTCTTGTATTTCGAGCTGAGTAGCGAGAAGTTCTTTCTGATGAATTTCGTTTTTCATTTGAATTTCAACAAGATATTCCTTTTTCCTTTGCTTATACTTTCTGATGTATACCATAATGGCTACAATAAAACCTAAGAAGAAAATATTGAAGAGTATAACGGTTATTAAGAGTTCTGTTTTTTCCATACATCAGCATTTTCTTTTCCTAGAATAAATGAAACTGCAAATAAAACATACATTACAATACCTGAAATCTGAAAGTAAATATAGTAAATACTAAACAAATCTTTGAGCTCTGCAAAGAGACTCCAAAATGATAACAAAGGCAATGTACCGATGTAGAATACGGTAACCCCCCAATTGATGTAAAACATTCTATTGTCGCTAAAATTAAGAATATCCGAAGAATTCACCTGCCTGTAATACTCTAAAACAACAAGATACAATAGAAAAAGAGAACCCAAGGTATAATTAAGTGAAAAAACAATTTTCTTTGAGCTGAAAAATAATTCGTGTGGAATAAACGACAATAGATACAAAGCAGATAATATGTAAAAAAGTTTTGGCTTTCTAAAAGATTTTGCTGCATATAGCCAATAAAAAAAGATGAACTCTCCTGGAATCACAAGATAATTATAAAACCGAACTTTATTATCTCTAGAAAACACTCCTTGTTCTCCTAAAGTTTCACTTATAAAAATAAGAATAAGATATATTGCAAAATATTTCCAATAGGTGTTTTTCAATCGTGGCAGATACAATAATCCTATCAAGGCTGCTAAAGCCTCGCTACCGTAATAAATATGACTTAAAATATCCCGAAAAAAATCCATCTACTTTATTTGTTTTAATATAATTCTCCTTCGCAAGAATCTGGAGGTGCAAGACTGCCATGATTTTGAGCCATTGCTTTCGTTGTTACTAACGCCAATCTTTTATCTGAAGAATTAATGAGTGGATTGTAATCATAATGTACGATTTCACCAACAGAATTCTCCTGCTTTTTTGTTGGAATCATTATAAGTGTATGCAGTTTAAGATATTCATTTTTAACACTTATGTCTTCTAGATTTTCTGGATAAGCTGCATAGTACATTCTCACTCCCAAATCTGCATCAATTACTGAAGCATCTGCATTACGAGCCAGATTTTCCACATCTGCAATAAATTTTTTAAGAGTTGGGAGATCAAACCATATAGAATGTGCATCTTCCAAACCCAAATTATCGGCAGTGCACTGGAGTTGATTACTTCTATATTGTGCCACAGCAGCTCTTATGAAATCTACACTCAGGCTGTTTGCTCCGTTTCTTTCTATTGAATCAAATTCTTGTCCCATGATATTAGTTAGTTTTTACAAAATTGAAAAAAAAATATCAATACCTAAACGTATTTTCCCTAAATCCTTACCGTATTTTTACGGTGATATTGTAAATAATAAAAACATACCCCAAAAACACAATGTTTTTGGGGTATGTATAGTAAATAAATCTACTTTTAAGCAGTTGCGTCTGGCGTAAATTTTCTTGTTGCCAATTCTTGATCAAACAAATATAGCGCTGAAGGATTATCACAAACCATTTTAATTTTAGTAACATACTGTGAAGCACTTGCTTCCTCTTCAACCTGCTCATTGATAAACCACTGGAGGAAAGAAGTTGTAGCAAAATCACCTTCATCGTTGGCATTTTTTACTATATTGAAAATACTTCTCGTTACTTTCTTTTCATGCTCCAAAGCTTTCTCAAAGATGTCTGTAGCATTAGAAAATTCGTGTGGTGGTTTTGCAATTTCACCGATGATGATTTGTCCACCAACATCGTTTAGATAATCAAACATTTTATCTGCATGCATCAATTCTTCTTTGCTTTGAACTCTGAAGTAATTTGCAATCCCATCAAGATCTATAGCAGAAAACCATGCAGACATTGAGAGATAATATTGAGCAGCATATTGCTCGTGAGCTATTTGTTCATTTATAAGTTGTGCAATTTTTTCGCTTACCATAATTTTTAATTTAACTTCAAATTTACGCAATATAAGGCGGTCTGTAAAATGATGAAAGAAATTTAAGTTTAGATTAGATAAAAATTACAACTCACATGCTCCTTTCAATCAAAAAATAATACATAAGAAAAGCGGAAATAAATTTCCGCTCTTACCTCACATTAAAAAATCTAAACTATGAACTCAATTATCTTATAGGCTCCAGTTGCTGTTTCATTGGCTTGTGGTGAGTTCTTTCGCCATTTTTTCTACTTTTCATTGCCGTTCTTCTCTGCTCCATCTTTGCATTTCTTTCGGCTTCCCATTTTTTGTATTGTTCAGGATTTAAGATGCTTTTCATTTCTTGATTCGTTTGTTCTCTTTTATCTTTCATTTCCTTCATTTTAGCCATTCTCCTGTCTTTATTTTTATCGAAATCAGCTTTTCTTTCTGCTCTTTTCTTTTCATGAAGTGCTTGCACTTTTGCTACCTGATCTTTCGATAAATTCAAATCTTTTTGCATTTTATCCAAATGATTCTTTTCTCTCTGCTGCATTTCAGCTCTTTTAGCTTCTTTCTGTTCTTGTGTATGATTTTGTTGAGCCATTGCCAAACTTCCAAATCCTACTAACGCTACTGATAAGATTAATTTTTTCATTTTATTAAAGGTTTAATTAATTATTTTCTATTGGTTTGATGTGAAATTAATTTAAAAGTTAAAAATTAATTTTACAAAAAATGTTAAACTTAATTAACAATACCTCACCCATAATATAAAATAAAAAAAGAGTAGATAAAAAATCTACTCTCTACACCACTCAAATATAATATATGAAAAACTAATTTCCTGCTAAACGAGTTCTAAACCCTCCGCTCCTTTCTCCGCCTCCAGAACTTCTTGTTCCTGGTGTACCTTCGCTGCGCTGAGGTCTAGATTCGCCACCACTTCTAAAGCCTCCACCTGATCTTGGGCTACTATTTTCGTTTCTTGGTTGACCGCTTTCACTTCTGAATCCACCGCTTCTAGGCTGCGTACTTTCTACTCTTGGCTGAGTGTTCTCATTTCTGAAACCACCATTACTGCGAGGTTGTGAACTGCTGTTATCTCTGAAACCTCCGTTTCTAGGTCTTGTTCCTGAATTACTGTTGTCTCTAAACCCTACTTCTGAATTGTTTCTAAAACCTGAGCCTCTTACTACATTTAAAGTTGGATTTACTGTTCTTCTGAACTCTGATCTATTTACTTTATAAATATTGATATTTACATTTCTATATCTTGGCATTACAGTAAATCTCGGGCTATAATAAGATCTTCTGTAATTCTGAAAATATAAAACGGGTCTGTTTCCTCTGTAATAATTATTCTGAAAAACCACAAAGACTCTTGGGCCCATGATTCTTTCTAAAGCGTAGAATCTATCATAATACCATCTATCCGGATTATAGCTGTAGAAATTATTCCATGTAGAAAAATTACTGTACAGACTATTCAAATAAAGAATCTGATCGATTTGCCATCTAGACAATCTATTTTGTGCAAAAAACACATTCCAGTTGATATTACTTACCGAGTTTCTGTAATCGTTATAATAACTTTGGTAATAATCTTGCGGATAATAATCTTGCGGATAGTTGTAGTAATAATCATCTGGGAAATAATTTTGATCGTCATCATCACTGTAATATCCGTCAGAGTAGCCATTATCTCCGTATCCATTGTTCGGATATTGCTGGGCCATCAAAAAAGAAGCAAATCCCAAAGCAAATCCCAAAAGTATTTTTTTCATTTCTATAATCATTAATTGGTTTATAATATTTTGAATCTCTCAATTCTATCTTTTGGATATAGGAAAAAAAAAGAAGTTAAACCTTTCGATAAAACTTCTTTTAAATTTAAATTAAGTATTTGATAATCAATTGTTAAATTTACAACCTTCCGCTATCTTCAATCCATTTTTTTATCTTTTCATTGAAATTTTCTGCTTTATGGAGTTCTTCAATATTTAAATGCATTCTATACCTCCAATAGTGAGGAAAAACGGCAGGATTATTAATTCTTTCAATATCTAGATTTGGATTAGAAAGCGTTTCTTCGGTCGCTAAAAACTCTTGAATCGGGAATATCGCCAACATTGCATCGTTGTACAAATGCTGTTTTATAATAATTTCAGCTAAATCTGGCATCAGATTTTCCGGAGCTTCCCCATATTGATTAAGTTGCTGATTATAATACTTTTGCGTGAGAGCAGAATCCTCTTTCCACCATTGTCTTAAGGTAGAACTATCGTGAGAAGAAGCGGTTACCACATTCATATAATCTGCTATTTTAGGGTTATAAAAAGGTATATTTTCAGAAGGCATTCTCTGTACCTTGAGAGCTATGATTGCAAGTTCATCCATTACTACAGGAACACAATCTGGTACGAGACCAAGATCTTCTCCGCAAATCAACATTTCTGTAGCATTTAGAATAACAGGAAGTTTTTCCATTGCCTGTGCGTACCATAAGCCATCTTGTCTTTTGAAGAAATAATCATGATAAAGATTATAAATAATACGTTTTTCACCATCTGAAAGAAACTGATAAGATTCTGTTTTATAAATATTAAACCTTGGATGATATACTGTTTCTCTATCTTTTTCTTCTGTTAAAAACAAAACATTTGCTGCCAAAGAAATTAGTTGCTCTGTAAATTCTGTATTTTCATCATTCTTAAAATGATTTGAAATTTTTCTTTGCGTATCAAATTGAGGTTTAAAATAATAAGTTTGATCAGAATTTATATCTAAATATTCCAAAGCACTATCTTCGTTTTCTCCAAAATATTTGTTTAAAATCTCATCATTGATAAATGGTTTACAGTAACGATTAAAATCAAATGGAAGATGAAGCTTTTTAAACTCATCCTCGGTAATGGGCATAGCAGGATAAAAATACCCCAAAATTCCTTGTGTTGCCGAAATCGGCATTCTCCATATTCTGAAAAAACCAAGAATATGATCTATCCTCATTGCATCAAAATATTGCTCTAATGCTTTGAATCTGTTTTTCCACCATTGGTATCCGTCATTTTTCATCGCTTCCCAATTATAAGTCGGGAACTCCCAGTTTTGCCCCAAATCTGTAAATTGATCTGGCGGTGCACCCGCTTGGAAATCCATACCAAAAAGTTCAGGCTCAGTCCAAGCCTCGACTGAATAACGATAAATTCCGATAGGCAAATCTCCTTTGATTGAGATTCCTAAACCATGCATATAATCAACAGCATCTTTCAACTGTTTATGAAGCTGAAATTGAACCCAAGAATGAAGCATTACCGCCTCATAGTCTTTATTTTTGATGGTAAAAAGCTGAGAAATTTTCCCTGCAATGTATTTTTTATGGGTTTTCCATTCTCCGAAATTAGGCGTTTTGTACTTATCTCTCAAAACACAAAATGCAGAATAAGGAACTAGCCAAGTTTCGTTATCTTTAATAAATTTCTTGAAATTTCTATCTTTAAAAATGTTTTCTTTTTGCTCCTCAAAAACCTGTTTTATAAATTTCCATTTTCCAGAAATCATTTTTTCGTAATCGATGAGGTTAAGAGTATTAAGCTCATCTTTTTGAGCGTTGTATTCTTCAACTAAATTCTTCGGCAATACATAATCTAGTTTTTCTAAAGATAGGTATTGTGGGTGCAATGCATAAACAGAAACTGCTGCATACGGATAAGAATCTGTCCATGTGTAGTTTGCGGTTGTATCATTAATTGGCAATATTTGAATAATTCCCAAACCTGTTGCCTTATTCCAGTCTGCCAGTATTTTAAGATCAGGAAATTCACCAACTCCGAAACCATCTTCTGTTCGCAGAGAAAATACAGGAACCGCAACTCCTGCATCGTGGTACATTTGATAAGATTTAAACTTAAAATAATGGTCTGAAACAATATGAAGTACCTCTTTATTAGAATTTGGATAAACCAATCTGTTTGCTCCAGATTCTACATCAATCACTTTCTTTTCAACTGTATCGTAAATACAATACTTGTATTCTACAGGATAATTTTCAGGAATTTCTACCGAAGCTTCCCAAACACCGAAATCGGTTTGAGAAAAAATAATTACCTTATCATAGCTCCAACTGCCAAGAGATTCTGAACTTCCAAAAAGCACAATTTTCCAGTTGGAATGATAAATTGGAGCAAAAATTTTGAAAAGGTGGGTATGTTTTTTTAGAATACTGTTTTTTTCAGGCTTAAAACCCGTAAGCTTATTCTTTAAGATCTTATTGGTAAGATAATTTTCCGGAAAATTTTTCTTGTTCCAAACATCAATGATTACAAATTCTTTGTATGTATGTGGAAAAGATAATTGATGACCTACATCTTCTACAGCAACCGTAGTATTTTCTTCATTTTTCACCAAATATTTATAGCTTATATCTTTAGAAAAGTGATCTACCTCTGCCTTCCAAACTCCAAAATCCGAAGGCTGCATTTGATGATCCTGCGCTTCTTGTCCATTGGTAATTACTGAAACAAACAAACTTTCACCCTTTTTTGTGATATATCTTACGCTGAAATATAATTTCATCTCTATATTTTTTGCTAAAAATAGTGTTTTATAAGTTAAAAATAAGGGTTTTTTGCATCAATTATTCATTAAAAAAGCCTTTCAAATAAAATCTGAAAGGCAAATATATCCAAATGACAAAATTTTTTTTACTTTGTTTTCAACACTTTTTTAGTAGCTATAATTTTTCCTGTATTATCAAAAACACTTACCAAATAAGCCCCTTGAAAAAGAGTAGACAATTCTATTCTTTCATTAAGATTTCCATCTTTTATTGATAATTTTTTACTCAAAACATTTTTACCGGAAAGATCAAAAATCTCAACTTTTATATTGCCTTTTATCTTTGTTTGATTCAAATTAACATAAATAAAATCCTCATCAATCCTTGTAGGATAAATTTCCGCATTGATTGAAGGAGCTCCAATAGCTTTTCTATCGTTCAAAAAATATTTACTCGCCAGATCATAAATATGAAGATTGGTTTCTCCGGCAAGTTGTTTTGCTTCCAGGCTTTCGAAATTCACTTCATACAAAGCATTTCCTTTGGCACTTGCTACAAGTATTTTACCTTTAGAATTTACAGCCACTCCGTTTACAGAATAATTTTCTGGAAGCCCTGATATTTTACCTAAAAAGTAAGCTTGAAGACTTTTAGAGGAAATTTTAAATGCATTTCCTGAGGCCGAAAAAACGTAGAAATTACCTTCTGCATCTGAAATCATATCACCTCCGAAACCTGTTTCCATAGATGTAAATGAGTTTTTGCCATTGGAAGCAGCATCTTTCACAATGCCTAAATCTGCAACAGCATACTGACCGTCTTTTTTCGAAATCTGTAGCAACTGTGTTCCTGCATTATTCAATGCATAAATGGCTCCGTCGTAGCCTAATGTCATTCTTGTAAAATGAGAATTAACGTCACAAGATGTCACTTTTGCTACATTATTTTCAACAAGAGTAATTTGTTTTGTATTCTGATTTAAAACATAGATATTTGATGAAAACATAGGCATATAAACAAGATTTTCTTGTGAAGAATCCGTTGCCAGCGCAGCGAGATTCATTGCTTGTGCATTTCCGTAAGAATTTCTGTCTTCAGTAATTTTCATTCTTGAATTTTGCGAAAATACTTCAGATGGCGTCACTGATGTGAAAATCTGTGTTGTTGAACTTCCATCTGCATTCATCATGCGGATATCATTGAACTCAATTCTTGGAGAATCTTTCCCTGCCAATGCAAATAAGTCTTGCTGTGCATGGATTGTATTTCCTAGAAATAATAAGATAATAGGGAATAAATGTCGTTTCATATAGAGAGATTTAGGTTGGTAATTGTTTTAGTCTTACTAAGTTAAACATTTTTTAATTTCAAAATAAAAAAATGTGATTTAAATTACTCATACGTAATGCTCAAAAAAATCCAGACGTATTAACCCAATAAATTTGATGTGTGATTTAGCAAAGTTAGACGTCTGAATATTAAGATTAATACCAATCAATTTATTGTATGATGTAAATAATGTAGTTATCAAACTATTTACTGTGTTAAATTATAAACACAAAAAACTCCCACTAAGTGAGAGTTTTCAGTATAATTTTATTTGATTTAAAATTTAATTTAAAACATAAGAAGTTCCATCTCTTCCATCTTTCAGCTCAATACCTTCAGCCAAAAGTTTGTCTCTGATTTGGTCTGAAAGTTCAAAATTCTTAGATTTTCTTGCCTGATTTCTCAATTCAATTAAAACCTGTAGAGTTTGGTCTAGCTTCTCATTGTTGTTTTCTTCAATTGCCTGAAGTCCCAAAACATCGAATATCAAAGCGTTCAACGTTGATTTTAAATCTGCCAAATCTTCTGTAGAAACTGTTTCTTTTTCATCTTTTAAAGCAAAAATAAATTTCACGGCTTCAAACAAATGGGCAATCAAAACCGGAGAGTTGAAATCATCTGTCAACGCATCATAAGCTTTAGTTTTCCATTCTTTTAGGTTATAACCAGATTCTTTTTTATCATCTGGGATGATTGAATTTAAAGCTTTCATCGCTTCCATTAATCTTGTGAAACCTTTTTCGCTTGCCATCATTGCATCATTAGAAATATCTAAAACACTTCTGTAATGTGCTTGCAAAAAGCAGAAACGAACAATGGTAGGATGAAAAGGTTTTTCGAAAAAATCGTTTTCTCCCGAAACCAATTGTTTAGGTAAAATATAATTTCCGGTCGATTTGCTCATACGCTGGGAATTCATCGTCAACATATTGGCGTGCATCCAGTAATTTACGGGTTCTACATCATTGCAAGCTTTTCCTTGTGCAATCTCACATTCATGATGTGGGAATTTCAAATCCATTCCACCTCCGTGAATGTCGAATTTATCTCCCAAATATTTCGTACTCATTGCCGTACATTCAAGATGCCATCCGGGAAAACCTTCTCCCCAAGGCGAATTCCAACGCATGATGTGAGCCGGAGAAGCTTTTTTCCATAAAGCAAAATCCTGTGGATTTTTCTTTTCTCCCTGTCCGTCTAGATCTCTGGTATTGGCAAAAAGTTCTTCGATATTACGTTTTGACAGTTCACCGTAGTTCAAACCTTTTTTATTGTATTCTAAAACATCAAAATAAACCGAGCCGTTGCTTTCGTAAGCAAAACCTTTTTCGATTAACTTTTGAGTCAATTCAATTTGTTCCACGATATGACCGGTTGCTGTAGGTTCAATATTGGGAGGAAGAAGATTAAACATTTCCAGAACTTTATGAAAATCGACAGTATATTTTTGCACGATTTCCATTGGTTCTAATTTTTCAAGACGAGTTTGCTTAACGAATCTGTCGTTATTCACGTCTCCATCGTCAGTGAGGTGACCCGCATCAGTAATATTTCTTACATATCTTACTTTGTAGCCCAAATGTATTAAACTTCTGTAAATAAAATCGAAAGAAAGGAAAGTTCTCACATTTCCCAAATGCACATTGCTGTAAACCGTAGGTCCACAAACGTACATCCCGACATTATTTTCGTGAATTGGATTGAATATTTCTTTCTCCGCTGTAAGCGAATTGTATATTTTTAGTTGCATTATTTATAAATGATGATTGATAATTGATGATTGATTTTTAAATTAATTCAAGAAAAATCAGCAACAACAAATAATTGTCATTACAAAAATCTTATTTGAAACTTTTTTAAATTTTATCATTATTCTAAATATTAATAATCCAATTTCGCATGGCTTCCTACATAATGTAGAAATTCTTGTCTTGTAATAGGATTGGTTCTGAAAATCCCGCTTAATTCTGCGGTGATTGTAGAACTTGCGGTATCTTTTATTCCTCTGCAATTCACACAAAGATGTTTTGCATCAATGATGCATGCTACATTTTGAGTTCCCAACGCTTCTTTCAAGGCATCCACAATCTGCATGGTTAATCTTTCCTGAACCTGTGGTCTTTTTGCGTAATAATCTACAATTCTGTTAATTTTTGAAAGACCAATCACATCACCATTCGATATATAAGCAACATGCGCTCTTCCTATAATCGGTAGAAAGTGATGTTCACAGAATGAGTACACAGTAATATCCTTTTCCACCAACATTTGTCGGTATTTGTATTTATTTGAAAATGTAGAAATTCCGGGTTTATTTTCTGGAAGTAACCCTCCGAAAATTTCGTTTACATACATTTTCGCAACTCTTTTAGGAGAATCCTTTAATGAATCATCGGTCATATCAAGGCCTAAAGTTTCCATGATTTCTCCGAAAAGTTGGGTAATTTTTTCTATTTTTTCCTGTGGCGATTTCTCAAAAGCATCTTCACGAATCGGCGTATGGTCTTTTCCTGTGAAAATATCATCATCGTTATCGGTAAAATCAACCATTTTTATTTATTTTGCAACAAAAATACGGATAAAATTTATTCTACATTTTAATTTAAACCTAAATTGAATTACCTTTCCCATCTAATAGTCTAAAAAAATATGGTCATTGCAGAAGAAGTTTTGAATATCAAGCAAAAAAAAGAATTTTTGGAGTTTCCCGCGAGACTTTATAAGAATGACAAAGCATACATTCGGCCTTTAGATAAAGATATTGAATTCGTTTTTGATCCTCAGAAAAATAAGTTTTTTGAAAACGGAAAATGCAAACGGTTTTTATTTTTAAATGAAAATGGCGAAACTGTAGGAAAGGTTGCCGCGTTTCATCATCAAAAATACCTTCAGAATCAACCCACCGGTGGAATTGGTTTTTTCGATTGCATCAACGATCAGGAAACCGCCAATTTCATCTTCGATTTCTGTAAAAACTTCCTTCAATCGATTGGAATGGAAGCAATGGATGGGCCTATTAATTTTGGAGAAAGAGATAAATTTTGGGGCGTTTTAATTGATGGTTTCACTCCGCCTTTATACGGAATGAATTATAATTTTCCATATTACAAAGATTTATTAGAAAACTACGGTTTTCAGGTTTATTATGACATGCTTTGTTTTAGCCGTAAAGCCCATGCTCCCACTTCTAGAATTTTCAACATTATGCATGCAAAGCATAGTAAAAATGAAAATATCTCTGCAAAACCGGTTACTAAAAAACAAATCAACAATTTTGCAGAAGATTTTTTTGAACTTTACAATAAAACTTGGGAAAGTCATGGTGGTGGAAAACAGATGAATTTGAAAGAGGTTAAAAATATGTTTAACAGTATGAAACCTGTAATGAATGAACATATTGCGTGGTTTGCCTATGACAATAACAAACCCATTGCGATGTGGATTAACATTCCTGATCTTAATCAATGGTTTAAATATCTAAATGGGAAATTCGGTTTTTTAGACAAGCTTAAATTTCTTTATTATAAGGCGACAAAAACCAATACCAAATTTGTAGGATTAATTTTCGGTGTTGTACCAGAGTGGCAAAACAAAGGCGTGGAAGGTTATCTTATCGTAGAAGCAGCGAAGCATTTTCAGGTAGATACAGATTTTATTGATTTTGAAATGCAGTGGATTGGCGATTTTAATCCTAAAATGCTGGGTCTTGCAAAACATTTGGAGACTGAAGTAACAAGAAAACTAGCGACGTACCGATATTTATTTGACCGAAATAAGGAGTTTGAGAGACACCCAATGGTTTAAGAGCGTGTTTAAAAATGATTAAAAAACAAATTTTCAAGGCATTTTTCTTTTCCTCAACCCTAAAGGGTGGAAAAATGCCTTGAAAATTTCATCAAAATTAACTCCCTTTAGGGTTGGGGAAATTAATTTTGATGAAATTTAAACGGACTCTAAAAATTTATGATATAAAAAAGCCTTGTTAAAACAAGGCTTTACTTTCAAATATTACTTTATTAGAATAACTCTCCGGCTACTTTTTTAATATTGTCACTTTTCCCCATCGAGTAAAAATGCAGTACGGGAACTCCAAAATCCAGCAATTCTTTGCATTGGCTGATTGCCCATTCTACACCGATTTGTTTTACTGCTTCGTTATTTTTTGCGTTTTCTACGGCATTGATTAAATCTTCGGGCAAATCTATTTTGAAAACCTGCGGTAAGAGCTTCAAGTGTTTTTTCGTAGCAATTGGTTTAATTCCCGGAATAATTGGAACAGTAATTCCCATTTCACGGGCTTTAGTAACAAACTCGATATACTTTTTATTATCAAAAAACATTTGCGTTACGATGTAATCTGCACCTGCGTCTACTTTTTGCTTCAGCCATTTCAGATCATAATTCATTGATGGCGCTTCCATGTGCTTTTCGGGATAACCGGCAACTCCGATGCAGAATTTGTTGTGATCATCACAAGCCTGATCGTCATGAAGATATTTTCCTCTGCCTAAATTATTGATCTGGTTTACCAAATCCATTGCGCTTGCGTGACCACCGGGAGTCGCTTCAAAATATTGGTGGCCTTTCATCGCGTCACCCCGCAGTGCCATAATATTATCAATTCCCAAATACATACAGTCTACCAAAAGATATTCTGTTTCTTCTTTTGTAAAGCCTCCACAAAGTAAATGCGGAACCGTATCTACATTATATTTATGCTGAATTGCAGCACAAATGCCCAAAGTTCCGGGACGCATTCTTGTGATTCTGCGCTCCATCAAACCGTTTCCTTTGTCGATGTACACATATTCTTCTCTTGATGTTGTCACGTCGATAAATGGAGGTTTAAATTCCATTAAGGGTTCGATGTTGGTATATAAATCTTCAATCCCGATTCCCTTTTGAGGCGGAACAACCTCTAAGGAAAATAGAGTTTTGCCGTTGGCGTTTTTTATGTGGTCTGTGATTTTCATTTATTTATTAATAGTAAGTTTTGACATTGAATTTGTTTTGATATGATTGTTTAATCACCACCAAAATAAATTTTCTTTATTGATTTTTGATTTGGATTAACACAGATAAGACCTATGAAATATGTAAAAAATTTGAAATCCCCTTCTATTTTTGATTGAGCACTGTCCCAACTGATATAATAAATTTCATCATTTTCGATATCAATTTTCTTAAAAACTTTTGTTACATAATTTTTAACTACTTCTAAATCTTCTCCCCAATCTTCTTTTTTAAATAGTTTTTTTAAAGTTTCCTTTAGTTCTACAAAATTTAATTTAATAAAATCATTTGCAGATAATAATCGAATTGTAAAAGGTCCAAATTGGCCAGGTCTTCTTTGCTCGGATAACATATCAGTTTTTAAAATATTTTCAAGGGAAACATTTTCCGATGAATATTTAAAAATACTTGCTTCATAAAACCCTAGATAGTTTTTTTCATCCACTTCGAACGTAGTCTGAATATGTTCAAAAATCATCTTTAATAATATTTTATCTTTAATTTATTATTTAAAATCCATCTGCCAAATTCGGATTCAGCCATTTTCTCGCTTCCTGTAAAGAAATTCCTTTCCTTACAGCATATTCTTTCAACTGGTCTTCTGAAATTTTTCCTACACCAAAATATTTGGCGTGTGGGCTTCCAAAATAATATCCGGAAACGGCTGCCGTTGGGAACATTGCCAAACTTTCAGTAAGATAAACACCGATGTTTTCTTCCACTTTCAATAAATCCCAAATGGCATGTTTTTCCAGATGGTCTGGACAAGCTGGATACCCCGGAGCCGGACGAATTCCTTTATACTTTTCAGCAATTAAGTCTTCGTTGCTTAAATTTTCCTGATTGGCATAACCCCAATATTCTGTACGAACTTTTTTATGTAAAAATTCTGCATAAGCTTCTGCAAAACGGTCGGCGATTGCTTTTACCATGATGGCGTTGTAATCGTCATTGTTTTTTTCGTACTGATCCGATAATTCATCTGTTCCAAAGCCTGTGCAAACACAGAAAGCCCCCATATAATCAGTCTTCCCTGAACTTTTTGGTGCAATAAAGTCGCTTAATGCGATATAGTCTTTTCCTTTTGATTTCTGAACCTGTTGTCTCAGCGTTAAAAATTTAGCCTTCTCCTGATCATTTTCATCGTATATTAAAATATCATCGGTTTCATTTGAATTGGCTTTAAAAATTCCGAAGATTGCTTTGGCAGTCAGTAATTTTTCATCAACAATTTTCTTTAAAATTTTCTGACCGTCTGCAAATAATTCTTTTGCCTGTTCGCCTACAACTCCATCATCAAAAATATTAGGATATTTACCGTGAAGATCCCAACTTCTGAAAAATGGCGACCAGTCTATAAACGGAATCAATTCTTCCAAATTCTGATTTTCAAAAACCTGAATTCCTAGATTTTTTGGAGTGAAAATTTCTTCATTTTCCCAATCGATTTTAAATTTATCTTTTCGGGCATCTTCAATTGAAACGTAATTTTTATCAACCTGCCTGTTTAGGAATTTCTCTCTGAAATCCGAATAGTCACTTTTCAGATCATCAACATATTCTTTATTTCGATCTCCCAATAATGAACTCACCACGTTGACTGCTCTGGAAGCATCATTCACGTGAACTACAGCATTTTTATATTTTAAATCAATCTTTACTGCAGTATGTGCCTTTGAAGTTGTTGCGCCGCCTATTAATAAAGGAAAATTTAAATTTTGTCTTTCCAGTTCTGAAGCGATGTACACCATTTCATCTAAGCTGGGCGTAATTAATCCGCTCAAACCAATAACATCCACCTTATGATCTATTGCTGCCTGAATAATTTTCTCGGCAGGAACCATCACACCCAAATCTACAATTTCGTAATTATTACAACCCAAAACTACACTCACAATATTTTTTCCGATATCGTGAACGTCACCTTTTACAGTTGCCATTAAAATTTTTCCGTTGGGTTTCTGCGCCACATCTTTTTCAGCTTCAATAAACGGTTGGAGATAAGCGACTGCTCTTTTCATTACTCTAGCAGACTTTACTACCTGTGGAAGAAACATTTTTCCGCTTCCGAATAAATCA
This sequence comes from Chryseobacterium piscicola, assembly GCF_900156685.1. GTDB lineage: Bacteria > Bacteroidota > Bacteroidia > Flavobacteriales > Weeksellaceae > Chryseobacterium > Chryseobacterium piscicola. The sequence goes on along the minus strand of NZ_FTOJ01000001.1, from coordinate 661,279 downwards.
CCAACAACGCCCATTCCCGTCATCAGATTGACTTCAATCACATGAAGAGGTCTTTCCGACAGTAATCTTGCTTCTTCTACATCTTCTTCTATAAAACGGTCGATCCCTTTCACCAAAGAATGGGTGATTCTGTCTTGTAAAGGAAAAGTTCGCCATTCTAGTTCTTCAACTTTTTCTTTTTTAATTGATTTATTTCGTTCAGAATAATCTAAAAGTCGTTCTGTAGCATCTTCTCTTTTGTCTAGAATTACATCTTCTACCAATTCGAGAAGCTCTTTATTAATTTGATCATAAACTTCGAGCAATGCAGGATTTACAATTCCGATATTCATCCCGGCTTGAATTGCGTGATAAAGGAAAACCGAATGCATCGCTTCACGCACTGTATCGTTTCCACGGAAAGAGAATGAAACATTGGATACTCCCCCACTTACCGAAGCGTACGGAAGATTTTGTCTTACCCACCGTGTAGCTTCAATGAAATCAATTGCATTGCGACGGTGTTCGTCCATTCCTGTTGCAACGGGAAATATATTTAAATCGAAAATAATATCTTCTGCTGGAAATTTAACCTCATCTACTAAAATATCGTAAGAACGTTTGGTGATTTCGAGTCTTCTGTTGTAGTTATCGGCTTGCCCTACCTCATCAAAAGCCATAACGATAACCGCCGCACCGTATCTTTTGATGGCTTTGGCGTGTTTTACGAATTCCTCTTTTCCTTCTTTTAAACTGATAGAATTCACCACACATTTCCCCTGAACAACTTGTAAACCCGCCTCCAAAATTTCCCATTTGGAAGAATCTATCATGATTGGGATTTTGGAAATGTCTGGTTCGGAGCCAATAAGGTTGAGGAATTTAATCATTGAAGCTTTCCCATCGATCAATCCGTCATCAAAATTAACGTCGAGAATTTGTGCACCACCATCAACCTGATCTCTTGCGATATCAAGAGCTTCAGAAAATTTCTCTTCTTTTATTAATCTTAAAAACTTTTTGGATCCGGCAACATTGGTTCTTTCGCCAACGTTGATAAAATTGGATTCCGGGGTTATAATCAAAGGCTCGAGGCCTGATAAGCGAAGGTATTTGGGATATAGCGTTTGGTTTTTAGTTTTTAGCATCCCTTCTTTATTTTCCATCTTCTTGTTTTTTGAAATAATTTATAAATCCATTTAACAACTTTTTTGATGTCTGGATTTCTTCATCAATTGTACTGAAAAATGTTTCATCAATATAATTTTGATCAAACGCAATATATAGTTGAGTTTCTAATTCAAAAAGAGAACCTCTAGGTATGTATAAAAAAACCAGAGTTCCTTTTGGTGTATTTCTACCGCATCCTTCTGCAATGTTTGACGTAACAGAAACTGCATATCTCCTCATTTGATTCTTCAAACCAAATTGCTCACTATTTGGAAATTCTTTTGTTACTGTATAAATTGAGTTGGCCAATTTTCTTGCAAATAGCCAAACATCTAATTTTTTAAAATCCTGAAAACTCATATAAATCTAAATACAAAACACTAAAAACTAAGTACCACTTTTCTAGGCTCATATTTCTCAACCAGCTCTGCAATTGCTTTGATATGTTCTGGCGTTGTTCCGCAGCATCCACCGATGATGTTGATTAATCCTTTTTCCACATATTCTTTGATCTGAGTTGCCATTTGCTCAGGCGATTCGTCGTATTGTCCGAATGCATTAGGCAAACCGGCGTTTGGATATGCTGAAACACAGAATTCAGAGTTATGAGCAAGTGTTTCTAAATAAGGCGTTAACTGACTGGCTCCCAAAGCGCAGTTGAAACCAACACTTAGTAAATTTAAATGTGAAACTGAGATTAAAAATGCTTCAGCTGTTTGTCCGCTCAAGGTTCTTCCTGATGCATCAGTAATCGTTCCTGAAACCATGATTGGAATTTCAATTCCTCTTTCTTCCTGAATTTCATCGATTGCAAATAATGCTGCCTTTGCATTGAGTGTATCAAAAATTGTTTCAACCAAAAGAATGTCTGAACCCCCATCTAATAAAGCTTCCGACTGCTGTTTGTAAGCCAGTCTCAATTCTTCAAATGTAATTGCGCGGTAACCCGGATCGTTGACATCTGGACTTAAGCTCGCCGTTCTGTTTGTTGGACCAATTGAACCTGCAACAAACCTTGGCTTTTCGGGATTCTTTACTGTATATTCATCACAAACTTTTCTGGCGATTTTTGCAGATTCATAGTTGAGTTCGTACACCAAACCTTCCATGTGATAGTCTGCCATTGCAATGGTTGTTCCTGAAAACGTATTCGTTTCCAGAATGTCTGCGCCAGCTTCAAGATATTTTCTATGCACTTCCTCGATTGCTTCCGGTTGTGTAAGCGAAAGAAGATCGTTATTTCCCTGCACGGGATGTTCCCAATCTTTGAAACGCTCGCCACGGTAGTCTTCTTCTTGAAATTTATACCGCTGAAGCATTGTTCCCATGGCTCCGTCGAGAATGAGAATGCGATTTTGCAATGCTTTATATAGTTGTTCTGAATTTTTCATTTTAAATTTCTTTTATTTTGTAAAACCCTTTAAGGCTTTGTCATCACAGCATTGAGTCTTGACCAATGGTTATTTTTTTTGCGATACTGCACTACCCTGAAAGGGCTTTATCATTAGCATTGAGTGAAGCCTATTGAATAGAAGAGTTGTAGTTCCGCGAAGCCCTGAAAGGGCGACATCACTAATCCCAAACATATTCTTCATTATACTGAACATTATATTTTTTTAAAAATGCCCTATACTCATCCTGAAAACTTTTTATTTTATGATGCTCCTCTTGATTTTGAATATATTTCTTCACAACATCAATTTCAGTTGGATTTACAGAAAACGCTCCGTATCCACTTTGCCAATAAAAATTGGAAAACTCTTCATTCTTTGTCTTAATCCATCTTGAAGATGAGGATTTTACTTTTTCCATTAATTGTGTCAAAGCTATCTTTTTTGAAAGTGCACATAAAATATGAATATGATCTTTATAACCACCAACTTGCAGTGGATTACAATCCAGGCTTTTGCAAACACCTCCTAAATAATTAAACAATTCATCTTTAATATCTTCAGATATATTTGGTTCTCTGTTTTTGGTACTGAAAACAATGTGAATATAAATTCTGTTTAAAGATTGTGACATAACGAAGATTATTTATTAATCATTATTCGATTTTAAAAATTGATTACGCTCTTTCGGGGCTTTAAAAAAATGTTGCCTATTTTATTCAATATTCCTCTGGCTTCAACACTGGCTAATGATTTCGCCCTCTCAGGGCTTTCAAATTAACCTTCATGATGCATTGGTCTTCACCCAATACTGTTGAGGTATCCCTTTCAGGGCTAAACAAAATAAACTTATTTTAATAGTTTCTTTTAAATTAATCCAATGCCTGTTTCAAATCTGCGATAATATCGTCCACATTTTCCAAACCTACCGAACAACGAACCAAACCTGCTGTAATTCCTACTTCATTGCGTTCTTGGTCCTTTAATTTTGAATGTGTTGTTGATGCCGGATGTGTAACAATTGTTCTTGTATCACCCAAATTGGCAGACAGTGAGCACATTTTTATTTTATCTAAAAAACTTTTTCCGCCTTCTATTCCTCCTTTGATTTCAAAAGCAACGACATTACCGCCTAACTTCATTTGCTTTTTGGCAATCTCATAATTTGGATGAGACTTTAAGAAGGGGTATTTTACCAATTCAACATTGGGGTGATTTTCTAAAAACATTGCAACTTTCAAAGCATTTTCACAATGTCTTTCTACACGAATTGCCAGAGTTTCTAAGCTTTTTGATAAGACCCAAGCATTAAAAGGTGACATTGCAGGACCTGTATTTCTTGCAAAAAGGTAAATTTCTCTAATAAGATCTTCTCTACCTACCGCTACACCACCCAAAACACGACCCTGACCGTCCATCAGTTTAGTTGCGGAGTGCACTACGATATCAGCTCCGTATTTAATAGGCTGCTGAAGGTAAGGTGTGGCAAAACAATTGTCTACAATGAAAATAAGATTGTTTTTTTTGGCAATCTGACCGAAAAATTCTAAATCTAAAATTTCTATCGCAGGATTGGTTGGTGTTTCCAGATACAGAATTTTTGTATTAGGCTTGATGTATTTTTCTACGTTATCAGAATCTTCAGCTTTGAAATAGGTGGTTTCAATATTCCATTTTTTAAAATATTTTGTGAACAAGGTGTGTGTAGAACCAAAAACCGACTGGCAACTCAGGATGTGATCACCAGCGTTCAATAATGTTGCAAAAGTGGAATAAATAGCAGCCATTCCTGTAGCAAATGCATAACCCGCTTCTGCACCTTCCATTTTTACTATTTTATCTGTAAATTCTGTAACGTTCGGATTTGAAAACCGGCTGTAAAGATTTTTAGATTTTTCTTCCGCAAAACTCGCTCTCATGTCTTCTGAATCTTCAAAAACAAAGCTTGAAGTAAGATATAAAGGCGTAGAATGCTCATCAAACTGAGTTCTTTCAGTTTGTGTTCTTATGGCGAGGGTTTCGAAATGTTCGTTTTCCATATAATTTATTTTAATGTAAAATGTATTAATCTGGCAGTTTACCAATATTTGACATTGTTTATAGATTGTTACACTGATACATTGTTATATCGTTCCATTTATTTAGTAGCACTAATTCTTAAAATATCTCCAAAAACGCCTCTTGCGGTAACTTGCGCGCCGGCGCCGGCGCCCATGATAACAATAGGGTTTTCTCCATAACTCTCGGTATAAATTTCGAAAATTGAATCTGAACCTTTCAACTGCCCTAAAGCAGATGTTGCAGGAACAGAAATCAGTTTTACATCCAACTCACCTTTATCTTTCTGCAGATCTCCGTGCAAATCTCCTACATATCTTAAAACATGATTTGGTTTTTGATCTTCTTTAATTTTTTGGTAATCATCATCCAATTCTTCCAATCTTTCGATGAATTCTGATTTTGAAATTGAGCTCAATGCTTTTGGAACTAAATTTTGAATACTAATATCATCAAATTCATTGATCAAATCTAATTCTCTCGCCAAGATCAACAATTTTCTCGCCACATCATTTCCGGATAAATCTTCTCTTGGATCGGGTTCTGTAAAGCCTTTTTCTAAAGCTTCAGTGATGATAGTTGAGAATTGCTCTTCTCTTAAAGAAAAATTATTAAATACATAGCTCAATGTTCCTGAGAAAACGCCCTTTATTCTTGTGATATTTTCTCCTGAAAGATGTAGTAATTTAATAGTATCAATCAAAGGCAAACCTGCCCCAACATTGGTTTCGTAGAGATATTGTTTATTATTTTTCTCTAAAGATTTCCTTAGATTCCTGTATTGTGATATAGGAAGTGTGTTGTAAATTTTGTTGGATGAAACCACATCAAAACCATTTTCAACAAAAAAATCATAGTGCTTTACAAAATCTTTGCTTGCGGTATTATCTACCATCACAAGATTTTCTAAATGATGTTCTTTAGCATATCTAATAAGGTTTTCTACGTTTGATGGTGTCTGAGAATATTTCATTTTCTGCCTCCAGTCACTTCCGAAACCACCTTTGTTAAGAGCCATTTTTTTTGAATTGGCGATGGCAACTACTTTTAATTCTAATCTTTTTCTTTTTAAAATATCGTGTGCGGAGTCTAAAATCTGCTCCATTAAAGTACCACCTACATTTCCGTGACCAATTAAAGCCAGGTGAACTACCTTTGGTTTACCATAGATTTCAGTTTCCACGATACTTTTCGCAATATCAGTTTGGTCATCCGTTACCACAATGTTTACTCGTCCTGTCGTTGCAATTTGATTGAGCAACAGAGGGAAAATTTTATTTCTCTGCAGTTCAGATAATATTTTACTATAATTCTCAGAAACAAAACCTATTACAGCTACATTATTCACACAGTAAATATTATCTACAATAGCAGATGCTTTTTCTTCTCTAAATTCTTCGTTGAGAACACGCACTGCATTGATTGCATCTTTTTCGTCTACCAAAACGGAAATTCCGTTTTCTATTGCTTGCTGAGAAATTACTCCTACACTAATTCCCTCGTCATTTAATCTTTTAAAAATTCTAGAATCGATACCTATTTGCCCAAGAAAATTTTTTCCTTCAAAATTTACTAAAGCTTTGCTTTGGTAGATGTTTATTGTCTCTGTTGTCATATTTTCAGAATAGATTTGATGATATTGTTTAATTGTTGATATTCCATTAAAAAAGCGTCGTGCCCATGAATAGATTTAATTTCGTAATAGAAGACATTGTCTTTTTCGTTTTTTAAATTTTCAAAGCACATTCGGATTTGTGAACTAGAAAAAAACAAATCTGTGTCTACAGAAATTACATGTATTTCAGCTTTTATTTTTTTAAGCTTAGCTTCATCTGAATTTATATTCATCAACAAATGATTCATCATTTTATATGATGTTAAACTAAATCTATCGTTTAAAGCATTTCCATGATAAATAAGCCAATCTTCAGATTCTAGTTTATGTTTATCTTTATTAAATTTATTTTGAAACCTTTTATTTAATGACTCTGGCGTTCTATAGCACAACATAGCATGGATTCTGGCTTTCTGTAGAGGTTCATCATTTTGATTTAGTAAAAATTTTTGAACCAAACATTGTGCATGAAGCCAATCATGTGTTTTAAAATCACAAGCGATAGGAATGAAAACTTTTGCAAGCTGAGGATTTTTCACCAGCATTTCCCATCCTATTCCCCCACCTAAAGATCCTCCGATGATAGTATGTAAACTATTTATTTTTAAAATTTCTAGACCCTTTAAAAAGATACTTGCAATATCTGAAGGTGTGAAATCTTCATACCTTTCAATAAAAAAGCCATCATACCCATTTCCTGGGATATTGAAACAGATCACAGTATATTTATTGGTGTCAATTGCTTGATTTTCACCAATTAAATTTTTCCACCAGCCATTTTTTCCAGAAACATCTGAATTTCCCGTCAAAGCATGGTTAACTAAAATGATGGGAGCCGAAAATAAATCTTTCCCGAAAAGCTGATAGCTCAACGAGATATTGTATTCCTGTAGGGAATTGGTTTGATACGAAAAATTAATATAGTTTAGTTCTGTTTTCAATTCTATTATACTTTTTGATAATACAATTTGAAAATGCCACAAAGTAATGGCTGAAAAGAACTTCAGTAAGTTATCTGTCCAAAAAAATAAAACTTTTGGTAGAACGTAGCACCTTCTTCGCTTGCACAAAGGGTTGCTAAGGTTTCACAGGGTCTATCCCTCAACCTTTCTTGATAACATTTTCAATATGTGAATGATCGAATACTGCAAAGATATATCTTTTCCTTTAAATATTAAAATAATTTAATTTAACATTAAAAATCACCTTTACTAAAGCGTTTACTAGCTTTATTAATAAATATTCAAACATTAAAAATTGCTTTTCTTTCACAAAAAAATTAAATTCGTAGAGTAAAAGGAGTTTATGAGTGTAGAAAAAGAAAGATTAGATAGTAATAACTGGCAAGATTGGGGACCTTATGTAAGCAACAGGCAGTGGGGAAACGTGCGTGAGGACTATAGTTCAGACGGTAATGCTTGGAACTTTACCAATCATAATAATGCAGAAAGCTACTCTTACCGATGGGGAGAGGAAGGAATTGCGGGAATTTCAGACCATAAGCAATTACTTTGTTTTGCCTTATCTTTTTGGAATGGGAAAGATAAAATGATAAAAGAACGTTTTTTTGGACTTAGCAACCCTCAAGGAAATCATGGTGAAGATGTAAAAGAGCTATTCTACTATCTTGATAATACACCGACGCACAGCTACATGAAAATGCTGTATAAATATCCTATCAACGCATTTCCGTATGATGATATTCTTCAAGAAAACGCAAAACGCAATAAAAATGATACAGAATATGAAATTGTAGATACCGGAATTTTTGATAATGATGAGTATTTTGATATTTTTATAGAATATTGCAAAGCTGACCGAAACGACATCCTGGTTAAAGTAACCGCACACAACAGAAGCGAAATTGATGCGCCATTAACTGTGTTGCCTACTTTATGGTTCAGAAACAATTGGACATGGGGCTACAATAAATACAAAGGGCAACTCAACTCTTACTCAAATGACCAAGTCAACATTCATCACGATAGTATAGAAATAAAAAAACTTTACTCTAAATCTTCTGGCGAAACTCTTTTTTGTGAAAACGAAACCAACACCCCAAAAATCTATGGTCACTCTAAAAAAGAAAATGCTTTTTACAAAGACGGGATCAATGATTTTATCATTAAAAAAACGCCAACTGTAAATCCTGAAAAAAGAGGATCTAAAGCAGCAATTGCCATCACAAAAATAATTCCTGCGGGCAAATTTGAAGTCTTTGAATTTAAATTAGCTTCAGAAGAAGCTCATGACCCTTTTGATAATTTCGATAATATTTTTGCTGAAAGAAAAAATGATGCAAATGAATTCTACAAAAACATTCAAGAAGAAATCCTCAGTGAAGACGAAAAAAATGTACAGCGACAAGCTTTTGCAGGCCTACTTTGGAATAAGCAATTCTATCATTACAATGTAGGAAAATGGCTGAAAGGAGATCCCAATTTTAATGCCCCGCGAAACTTTAAACATTATGTGAGAAATGTTGAATGGGATCATCTTCATAATAAAGACATCATCTCAATGCCTGATAAATGGGAGTATCCATGGTATGCAACATGGGATCTTGCATTTCATTGTGTACCGTATGCGTTGATTGATGCTAATTTTGCAAAGAACCAACTTCTACTTCTTACCAAAGAATGGTACATGCATCCCAACGGCCAAATGCCTGCCTATGAATGGAATCTTAGCGATGTAAATCCTCCTGTCCACGCATGGTCTTGCTTTAGGGTATTTAAAATCGATGAAAAACACAATGGAAAGCCAGATCTTCTTTTTCTAGAAAAAGTATTCCAAAAACTACTTCTGAATTTCACTTGGTGGGTTAACCGAAAAGATAAAAATGGCAAAAACATCTTTGGTGGAGGCTTTTTGGGTCTAGACAATATCGGTGCTTTTGACCGAAATATGGAGCTGAGAGACGGTGAACATCTCGAGCAGGCAGATGGCACAAGCTGGATGGCAATGTACGCTCTGAATATGATGAGAATAGCGATGGAATTAGCCCAATACTATCAAGTGTATGAAGATATGGCAATTAAATTTTTTGAACACTATCTCTACATCGCCGAGGCTATGGAAAACCTTGGCGAAGGCACTAAAGGTCTTTGGAATGAGGAAGATGGCTTTTTCTATGATGTACTTCAACTGCAAAATGGCAATGCCGTTTCTTTGCGACTTCGAAGCATTGTAGGTTTGATTCCCTTATTTGCAGTAGAAATTATTGATCATCATCTTTTAGAAAAAATGCCAAATTTCCAAGGAAGGATGGAATGGATTCTGAAAAACAAACCAGAACTTGCCAAATTGGTTTCTCATTGGGATGAAGAAGGCCATGGACGTAAACACCTGATGAGCATCGTGAGAAGAACACGGTTAACAAAAGTCTTATCAAGAATGCTTGATGAAAAAGAATTTTTGAGCACCTACGGAATTCGTGCTATGTCTAAAGTTTATGAAGAAAAACCGTTTGTATTTTCTGTACATGGTACAGAAAACATAGTGTATTATACACCTGCAGAAAGCGACAGCCGAATGTTTGGAGGCAACAGCAACTGGAGAGGTCCTATTTGGTTCCCTATCAACTTCCTGATTGTTGAGAGTCTTCAGCGTTTCCATTTTTATTATGGTAATAGCTTGAGAGTAGAATTCCCTACAGGAAGTGGAGAAAAGAAAAACCTAGACGAAATCGCTCAAAATATAAGCACGAGACTTTGCTCTATTTTCTTAAAAGATGAAAACGGAAGAAGGGCTTTTAACGGAGAATATGATAAGTTTAATTTTGATGAAAATTTCAAAGATTATATTACTTTCTTTGAATATTTTCATGGAGATAACGGCCGCGGTGTAGGAGCGTCACACCAAACTGGCTGGACTGCCACGGTAGCAAAACTACTAAAGCCAAGATTATAACCAAAATAAGTCCTGCATTTTGCAGGACTTATTTTTTATTTCAATTACACTGAGAAGAAAGTTTACAAAACTACTTTCTCTCCGTTGACAAAAACTTCGTAACCGATTTTTACATTTGGCTCTAAAGTTTTTGAAACCGAGCAGTATTTTTCGAATGATAATTCTGATGCTTTTAAGGCTTTTTTGGGGTCAATATTTCCTTCTAAAAAGAATTTAAGGGTAATTGATTTGAACGGTTTTGCATCTTCTACCTCAACTCTTTTACCTTCAACTTCGGCTTTGAAATTTGTAATCTCTTGCCTTTGTTTTTTTAAAATTGAAACTACATCAATTCCGCTGCAACCTGCAACTGCCATCATTACGCTTTCCATCGGCGAAACGCCTTTTGCGCCAGGTTGCGAAGTATTATCTAGAAGTATTGAATTTCCTTGTGAATTGGTACATTCAAATAAAAATTCATTATTGATTCGGTTGAGTGTTATTTTCATAGGTATGAGTAATATAGGTGCAAAATTACAAAATCAATTTCATTTTCTCTTTCAATGAAGTATTTCATTAAAAAAAGCAAAATAAAATACTTTAAGAAAAAATGAAAAACTGTTATTTTAAAATGACTTAGAAGACATAAAAATCTAATTTTAGAGAAACTCTTTAAAACAGTGAGCGTTTTCTTCATCATTAAAATTTACAAAATCCCTCTCGCTTTTATTTCCAAATATTTATTAATTACATCTACATTAAGATTTTCTGGAAGCGTGTACACAGAAAAGATACCATATTTCCTTAATTCTTGAATAATAAGTTTTTTTTCAAATTCAAACTTTTCTGCAATGATCTGGTCATAAATTTCCTGGGTACTGTTCGGTTTCTTATGTATCAACTGGTGAAGCTCTGCATTTTTGAAGAAAACAACCACAAGCAAATGGTTTTTAGAAATTCCGCGGAGGTATTTTATTTGACGATTGAGCCCGTCTAATGTCTCAAAATTGGTAAAAAGTAAGATGAGACTTCTTTGGTTTAATGAAAAATTCACATCCTGATACAATCTATTGAAGTCACTTTCAAAAAAATCTGTTTTCACATTATACAAAGCTTCAGAAATTTTCTTGAGCTGCCCAGATTTATGATCTGCCGCGACCATATTCTCCGCTTTTTTAGAAAAGGTCATCATCCCTGCACGATCCCCTTTTTTAAGTATAATATGAGCCAAAGCCATCGATGCGTTAATAGAATAATCTAAAAGACTCAAACCCTTAAAAGGCATTTTCATCGTTCTTCCCTTGTCGATAATAATAAAAACACGTTGCGCTTTTTCATCCTGAAACTGATTGACCATTAATCTATTTGACTTTGAAGTCGCCTTCCAGTTGACGGTTCTTATGTCATCTCCTGGAACATATTCTTTAATTTGCTCAAACTCCATTGTATGACCTAGTTTCCGGATTTTTTTTGTTCCGCCAAGTAAAAATTCGTTTTGCAGAGCCATTAATTCATACTTCCTTAAATGAATGAACGAAGGATAAGCCGGCAACATCACATCTTTCTGAAATCTAAATCTTTTGGCAATAAGACCCAAAGGTGAAGAAGCGTAAACATTCAGTGCACCAAAACTGTACTCGCCTCTTTCTTTAGGTTCTAAAATATATTGAAAAAATAAGTTTTTTCTGCTCTCAATTTTCTTTTTAATTAAAAAATCCCTCTTCTGAAACTGAAATGGTATTTCATCAATTACATTCACATTAATTTTAAAGTTGTAGTTATTTTTAATGTCAATTTTTACAGGATTTTCGTCTCCGTTAGAAAGTTTTTCCGGTAAAATTCTCTGGGCAGAAACACCTTCTTTTTCATTAAATAAAAACAGATATTCTACGATTGCCAGCAAAAAAACCAGCAATAGAAAAATATGTGCAACCAACACTAACCAAGGAAAAAAAAAGGCAAAAACATAGATGATTCCCACTGAAATGAGCATCAAAAAAAAACGGGTATGAATGTACAGATTCTTCATTAAATTATCTCGGAATTTCTATTCCTTCTAAAATTTGTCTGATAATTTCATCCGCGGTAAGTCCTTCCATTTCTCTTTCCGGAGAAACGATTACTCTATGCCTTAAAACCGCAAAGCTTGCTTCTTTAATATCTTCCGGAGATACAAAATCTCTTCCCCTTAATGCAGCAAAAGCCTTTGACGCAGATAAGAGTGCCAAACTTGCCCTAGGTGATGCACCCAAATATAAAAATTGGTTTTCTCTTGTATTTATGGTGATTTTTGCAATATATTCTATCAGTTGAGGTTCTACCACAATTTCTTTTACCAAACTTTGGTATTTCTTCAATTCCTCAGAAGTAATGATTTTGTTTATGTGCTCTGTTTTATCCTCAACACGGCTTTGGTGCTGGTTTTTAATAATTGCAATTTCCTGCTCAAGAGTGGGATAACCTACATTAATTTTAAACAAGAAACGGTCAAGCTGCGCCTCCGGAAGTCTGTAAGTTCCCTCATGTTCAATAGGATTCTGCGTTGCAATAACTATAAAGGGTTCATTCATCGGATAACGAATTCCATCCATAGTAATCTGGCGTTCTTCCATTACTTCAAACAATGCAGACTGTGTTTTTGCTGGTGACCTATTGATTTCATCAATCAAAACAAAACTTGAAAAAATGGGTCCTTTTTTAAATTCAAATTCAGAGTTTCTGACATTAAAAATAGAAGTTCCCAAAATATCCGAGGGCATCAAATCTGGTGTAAACTGTATTCTGCTAAAGTCTACATCAATGGTTTTTGCCAATATTTTTGCGGTAATGGTTTTTGCAACTCCTGGTACACCTTCTATCAAAACATGCCCATTTGCCAAAAGTGCCACCAAAAGATGATTAATCATATCTTCCTGCCCAACAATAACTTTTGAAATTTCTTCTTTTACTTTTTGCAGACTATTTTTTAGATCTACCATATCTATTCTCTGTTCAAAATCGTTTTCAATTTTTGCCAAATTGATTTCTTGGTTTTCTGTATTTTGATATTCTGTGTTTTCCATTTAGATTATTGTTGTCTTTTATTATTTTAAAATTTGGTTTGCCCTCGTAGAATAAAACTAATTCTATTTCAAAATCTCATCCAGCAAGCTATTCATTTTCGTTAAATCATCTTTCGTTACATGGGCGTATGGATCTTGTGCTTTCTGTAGCAAGATGATAGCTTCGGCTATTTTATCTTCCGGTTTGCCGGTTTTCAGCTGTAGTTTTTTAGCAAAATCGTAATCAAGATTTTGTGTACTAATCAACAAATCTATCCTTACTTTATGCAGAAAATACTGTGCTTTTTTCGCTATCATTTCATGGAAATCTCCCTCTTGAAGATAAAGATTCCCGATGCTTTTCACAAAATCTACAGAAGAATTCTTTAACGGTTCAATAATCGGAATGATACGTTGTTTTCGCTTCACATTAAAGCATACAAACAAAAGCAATCCTCCTAGCAAAATCCACCATGCATATCTCAATGCAGGATTAGCGAGAATAAATCTCATAAAAGACTGAGACTCGCTGCTGCTTTTTTCGTCAGTAAACCAAAGTGTTTCCCTATCTTGAAGATATGAAAATACATCCTGAGCATATTGAAGGTTTTCTTTTTGTAGAAGATAATAATTGGTAAGAAAAAGAGGTTCAGAATGTATAAAAAAATGTCCTTTCCCAAATTTGGCTTTTATAAAACCAGCTTGATCCTCAGCATTTGGAGAAACAATTTTTCCCAAAATTTCAATTTCAGGTTTTATGTAGGTAAAACCTCGTCCGCCAGGGAATTTCTCAATTTTCGCAAAACTATTGAGAAATTTCTTATCTGTAAGTTTTAGAACTTCACTCTCGGCCTCATTAAAGTTTGATGTGTAAAAACCTATACTGTCTGCAATTTTTCTCGGAAACTGCTGTTTTATAATCATAGCATCTGAGCCATTGGCGACCTCATCCATTATTTTTTCCCAAGATAAAAGATCTATGTCTTTTTCTAAAACGAGAATATTATGTTGTTTTTTTTCATTGTTTTCGTAAAAATCGTAGGGGTTTACCGAAACTTTCTGAAGTTTATTTTTAAAGAGAAATTCTGCTTCGTGATCAAAAACATAAAGCCCAAAAGGGGATTTTTCGTCGATTTCAAAATTCTTTCGCCAATCGGTTACTTCGGTTTTATTCATCTCTAGCAAAGCAATGATGACCAATACAAAAACGAAGATTATAGCATATATTTTGAATGTTTTATTCATTTTCTAAGTTGTGATTATCGGTTTGAATGCCTGAAACTGTTCTTTAAATTTAAGATAAGAATTGTGATCTACACCAAAATCGCCATACCAAATATAATCGAAGATTAAAGCTAAATCTGAAAATCTATCCTTAAGATTTTTGTCTTTTATTTCATTGGTGTAGTCTGCATTTGTTTTCTCGGGATTCCATGAAATCAATTTTTGGTCGCTTAATTTTTTTAAAACTAAAAGAAACTGATACCTTACCGCCAATTTGTATTCTGCAGAATTTTCAAATTTTACAATTGTATCTGAAAAATTGATTTCATGGATGTTTTCGTGAAGATTTTCTTCTCTGATATCAATTTGAGAATTTTTCTTTACAAAGAAACTCATATTGTTTGATACCCAATATTTGATTAAAAAATAGATCAAAAATCCAACTAAAATGACCACGAAAATGATCAGAATTATTTTCCCTAAATTAAATGAAGTATTCACATTGCTGTAACCGAATATGCTATTTAAAAAAGCATTGATTTTCCGCATAAGCCGATCGAGGAAAGATTCTTCTGGAGTTTCTGTAGTGTAATTGAAATCTTGGCCTTTGTATCTTGACGAAAGATTTTCTTTAAACTTTTTGGTGTAAATTATATTTTCGGTCTGAGGTTTTTCTATAAGTAACGATTCGGAAGCAAGCATCCCGTCGAAGGGATTTCCTGCCTGTTGCACTTGCTCTACAGAATCAACTTCGCTAAATACAGAATCATACTCCTGTCCGAAAGCGAGAGCACTGAAGAAAAAAACATTCAATAAAACTAAAAACTTACGCATTGAGACCAATTGTATCTATTTCTTGAAATTCATTTTTCTGATGCAAATCTCTTCTGCTATCGAAGTATTGAAAACCTGCATTCACGTACAAAACATTCATTAAAAATGCTGAAATTACTATTGAGATACCATAGACGAATGTTATTAAAACACCAAATTCATCGGCCAAAGGATTATTATTAATATTTGAACTGGAAGTAGTAACAGTGAGCCTAAAAATAAGGATAAGAGCAGGAATAGCCATAAAAATAGTGGTAACCACATTGTACATAAGAAAAAGGATTGTGGTAGAACCCCAATATTTCCAGTAAGGCGACTTTTCTCTTCCGTTTTGATAAGAAAATTGGGATCTCAGGGCATAGCTTAAACTCCCAAAAAAACCTCGCTCAGTATAAATATAATCATAAACTAAAAATAGAACTGCATTGAAAAGTGTAGGAACCACAAAAAGCAACACCGGAATACCAATAATGAAGAATACCATCACATAAGAAATAGCCAATAGCAACGCAGCAGCAGGAATAACCAACAAAATTAAACCCAAATAAAGTTTAATAATTTTAGTAAAATTAGTTTTCAAATCTGAAATAATCTCATGAGCCTCTACTTCATCCTGCCCTTGTGCAATCCTTTTAAGATAGAAAACAGGATATAACAAGTTGAGAATCATCAATAAAGAATAAACAGCCAATACCAAAACTATATTAATAATCATTAAGCCAAGATTTTCATGTAAATATTTTTCGAAATAATCTGTTCCTCCGGTAAAATTTTTATTGAAAATCTCTCCTAAAAAATCTTTAAAGCCAAAGAAGATAACTACTATCAAAAGAATTAAAACCATCCCGTTGATCAATAAAAAATTCTTAAAATAGTTGCCTGCTTTGGTTTTGAAAAATCCAAAACTATCTGTAATGAAGCTTCCAAAGTCTCTGTTATTATAAAATTTAATCATTGTTTGTATTTTTTTGTTGCTTTGCTACGTAGTTGGGATAAACGAGATAATAACCTCCAATAAGAATCAGCGATCCAAAAATTATGAAGACATTAAGCGCCAGCGGCATTTCTAAAGCGTGTCTTGTAACATAACCCTCTATAATCCCTGCAGAAATCGTAAAAGGAACAGTACTTAAAAATATCTTGAATGAATCTTTAAAACCTTTTTTCAAGGAATTAAATCTAGATAACGTTTTCGGAAATAAAATTGAAGCCCCCAAAATAAGGCCGCACATCGCTTCTACAACCATCGAAAATATTTCAAATGTACCATGAAGCCAAATTCCTTTTGCACTATCTCCCAACGCACCATAATCATAAAAAAAATACTGAAAAGATCCCAGCATCACACAATTCGATAGAAGGGCATAGAAGGTTCCGAAACCGCCGGATATACCAAAAAGATAAAGTTTTGCTCCTACTTCCAGATTATTAAAAACAATACCAATTGTACTGCCCCAAGTAGAACCATCTTGATAAACCCCAACTGCATTTCCGTTTTTGATGTTTTCTACAGTTTCGTTAACGTAAGCCTGACCATTTGGAATGACTACAGCCAAAAAATCTTTATTGTAAGCTGCCGAAATCCAGCCGATGCAGGTAAACAAAATAAAAAATGCAAAAGCGTAAACCAAATACCTTCTGTATTGATGCACCAGCAAGGGAACTTCAGTTTTAAAATAATAAATCACGCGATTTTGCTCTACCCTTTTCGTTCTGTAGATTTTCTGAAAAATCTGAGACGAAAGATGATTGAGATACACCACGGTATTGCTTTTCGGATAATAAGTCTGCGCAAAAGAAAGATCATTGATCAGATTGATGTACAAAGATGACAGCTCATCGGGATTTTTTTTTAATTTCCCTTGAACAACCTCTTCTATTCCCAACCATTTTTCTTTATTTTGTTTAATAAAATAAACTTCTCTCATAATTGTAAGGCTAAAATAATAAAAAATATGTCTCAAATTGCGATAAACACTTCACAAAATGTTAATATTAGCTTCAATATATCAAGTCTTGGAGAAAGAATACTCGCTTTTCTGATTGACGGAATTATAAGGATCGCTTATTTGTTTTTTGCCATGTATTTTTTTCTCGATTTTTTGAATCTAGAACACTATATGACAGAACTAGATTCTTGGTCTGAACGTGCCATAAAGATTGCCATCTTCTTTCCTGCCTCAGTTTATCCTTTGGTAATGGAAAGTTTAATGGAAGGGCAAACTCCGGGCAAAAAAATAATGAAAATCCGCGTCGTAAAAATAGATGGCTACCAGGCAAGTTTTGCAGATTACTTGATTCGGTGGGTTTTTAGAGTCATCGATGTTACTTTTTTAGGAATTGTAGGTTTGGTGTCGGCAATTACATCCAAAAACAGCCAAAGACTAGGCGACATCACAGCGGGAACTGCCATTATTTCTTTAAAAAACAACATCAACATTTCTCATACGATTTTAGAAAAGCTTCAAGACAACTACATCCCTACATTCCCACAAGTAATCGGCCTAAGTGACAATGACATGAGAATCATTAAAGACAATTATGTAAAAGCCTTAAAAGTAGATGACAGACAGATCATTTCCAAACTTTCAGATAAAATAAAGAGTATTCTCAAGCTGGAAGTTAATCCTCAGCAAATGACCGAAAGACAGTTCATCGGGATTGTGATTAAAGATTATAATTATTACACGGGGAAAGATAATTAATTAAGTTTTAATTTGTGTTACTGGCTAATGTCTATTTAAATTTAAAACATCATCGGTTCAATTTTTGCATTTTTAAATTCTAAACATAGCCTTATGACATTCACCAACAACAAAAGCGGAAACGGAGGGGTAATTACTCTTAATAATGAATTGAGCGAAGTGGGCAGACTTACTTACACCATTTTTCCTGAAGACAAAAAACTAATAATTTCGTTTGTTTTAGTTCACAGCGAGTTTGAAGGTCGTGGGTTGGGAAAATTTCTGGTTGAAGAAGCCATAAAATTTGCAAGGGAAAACAATTGGAACATTTATCCTCACTGTTCCTACGCAAGAGCCGTAATGAAAAGAATGAGTGATGTAGAAGATATTTTACTTGAAAGGTAAAACTTCATCAATTAAGATTTCTTCAATATTGTTAGGATAATTTACTTTTAAATGCTGTTTAGAATTTACCCAATTTTCAATATCTTCTTTTTTTAAAGTTTTAGATTTTGGAATTCCTAAACGATAAATTGCTTCTGCATTGCATTCTTGTTCATACTGATTATGAATAGGAATCACAAATAGCTTTTTATCTAAAAACAATGCTTCGGCAGGCATCTCAAAACCAGCGTTACAAAGAATTCCTTCACATTTTTCGAAAGCATTCAGGTATTCTGTTTGGTCTATCGGAAAAACTTCTACATTATTTACTTGATAGTAAAGTTTAGAATATTTAGAAAAAACTTTCCATTCTACGACTATTTGACTTAAAATTTTAATAATATTTTCATCCGAAAAACTGGGAAGATAAACCAAATAAAATCCGTTTTTGGAAGCATCCAATTGACGGATTTTTTGCCTAATAACGGGGGTTTTAATTTGAGGATGATAAGATTCAAAATGAAATCCTATTCTATGCTCACTCGGAACATAATATTTTAGAATTTTATCCCCGAAAAAATCTTTTTTCGCAGGTTTTGGTGTTTCTTTAAAGCTCATTGAAGCTTGATGACTCA
The DNA here is from genome assembly GCF_900156685.1 of Chryseobacterium piscicola. Classification (GTDB taxonomy): domain Bacteria; phylum Bacteroidota; class Bacteroidia; order Flavobacteriales; family Weeksellaceae; genus Chryseobacterium; species Chryseobacterium piscicola. The sequence goes on along the minus strand of NZ_FTOJ01000001.1, from coordinate 642,373 downwards.
ATTCCAGAAAACGAATCCCTTTTGTTTTGCAAGCCCACCCCGTTAAAGGTTCATAGTCATTGAGAATAAGATCATAGTGGGATAATGCAAGATTTTGAATAGCTTTTACTGCTTTAAAATAATTATTTTTAAAGAGTATTTTAGAGTAAGAAATTCCACCGGATTTGTTGTAAAGAAGAGAAATTCCTTTGTGCTGAAAATCCAAATTAAAATCAGCCTTCAGTTGTGATTGGTGACCACTGATTAATGTATCTACTTCTGCATATTTTTTAAGCAGAGGAATGATTTCTTGGGCTCTTGCCATGTGACCGTTTCCTGTTCCCTGAAAAGCATATAATATTTTCATATTAAGCAAATTGAGTTACAATTTTTAATAAATCTTCATTATTAATTTCCTGCATTTCGTCGTTCTCATCGTCTTTCAGGTTATGTTTATGCTCATCATAATGAAATATGGACCAATTTCCTGAATGATACTCCAAGGCTGAAAGGTTTTCAATCCAATCGCCTGAATTCAGATACAGACAAGAGCCTTTTTTATTTTTCACTTCCCTCATTTGAGGCTGATGAATATGGCCACAAAGAACGTAATCATAGCCATTATCTATTGCCAACTCTGAAGCTGTAAGCTCGAAATCTCCAATGTACTTTACGGCTTTCTTTACATTATTTTTGATTTTTTTGGAAAATGAATATTTCTCTCTGCCCATTTTTTCTAAAAACCAGTTGACAATATTATTGATAACAATCAAAAGATCATACCCTTTTCCACCGAGCTTAGCAATCCATTTTGAATGTTGTACAGAAGCATCAAAAACGTCTCCGTGAAAGATCCATGTTTTTTTTCCGTCGAGATTAAGATTAAGTTTATTGCAGACTTTCAGCTTTCCGAGCTCAAAATCTGTAAACTTGCGGAACATCTCGTCGTGATTTCCTGTGATGTAGAACACATCGGTATTTTTGGTGGCCAAAGAAAGAAATTTCTTGATGACCTTAAGGTGAGGTTTAGGAAAGTAAGATTTTTTAAACTGCCAGATATCTATAATATCACCGTTTAAAACTAATGTTTTCGGTTGAATAGAATTTAGATATCTGAGCAATTCTTTAGCCTTACATCCATAAGTCCCCAAATGCACATCTGAAATGACAACCACTTCTACGTTTCTTTTCATTAGCAGAGATTTTTTCTCTTTGATCAAAAGTGATCGCCATAACCGTAAGTATTTTGATTAACCACTGATGGCGATTTCACGTTTGATTCTTATGCAAAGAAACTACTTGAAAGTGAACTGTATATGAATACAATATTATTTTTCCTGCAGTTTAAATTGTAGGATAAAAAAAAAGCCACGAATACATAAATTAAAATAGCCTTATCAAACTCTTTTTAGAGTTTTAGATTGCTACAAATTGATGTATTCGTGGCGAAATTTTACAGCTTTCTAATAAAGCCCAGTTGTTTTTTATAAAGTTTCTAAAAGTTCATCTGTCATTTCCATGTTGTGATAGACGTTTTGTACATCGTCATCATCTTCAAAACGCTCCAACATTTTCATATTGATCTTAAATTGCTCTAGACTAACTTCCTTTGAGTTGTTTGGAATTCTTTGTAATTCTGCACTTTTAGCTTCAATTTTAAGTTCATCTAATTTATGAGATAATGAGCCAAAATCTTCAAAAGCGGTAGTAATCAATACTTCATCTTCGTCTTTTTCTACATCTTCTGCTCCCCCATCAATCATTTCCATTTCAAAATCATCCCAGTCCATTTTTATTTGGGCTAAATCTATTGTGAAAATGCCTTTTCTATCAAAGATAAATGCTAATTCGCCATTCTTACCCAAGTTACCATCAAACTTATTAAAAATTGCTCTTACGTTGGCTACTGTTCTGGTTGTATTGTTTGTAGTACATTCTACGAAGAATGCAACACCACCTTGCCCATAACCTTCATAGTTGATTTCTTCATAGTTTTCTGCATCAGCACCGCTTGCTTTTTTTATTGCTCTTTCTACATTATCTTTCGGCATATTGGCACCTTTTGCATTCAAGATACATCTTCGTAATGCCGGATTTGCTTCTGGATCACTACCACCCGCTTTTACAGCTAAGGCAATGTCTTTACCGATTTTAGAAAAAGTTTTGGCCATTTTATCCCAACGAGCCATTTTCGACGCTTTTCTATATTCAAACGCTCTTCCCATTTTTTGTATTATATTTTTACAAAATTAACTAAAATCAACAACAAAAAAAATACCCCCAGAAGTCTGGAGGTATTTATTATTTAGAAAAATAGATTATTTTTTCTTTTTAGCAGCAGCTTTTTTCTTAGCTGGAGCTTTTTTCACTGGTAAGTCAGATTTTTTGTAAGTTTCCCACTCTGAACCTCCAGAGATTGCTCTTACAACAACTTTTCTATCAGCTTGTCTTTCAGCATCAGTAGCAGTTTCAGCAACTTGAGCTTCTTGCTCACCAATACCGATTGATTTCAATACAGAAGGATTAACTCCTCTAGATTCTAAAGCAGAAACTACAGAAGCAGCTCTTTGTCTAGATAAATTCAAGTTATAAACATCACTTCCTTTTCTGTCAGTCATACCTACAATTACAAAGTTTTGGTTTGTACCTTCTTCTTTGATAATTCTTGCAGCTTGATCCAATTTACTGTTAGATTGAGATCTAATTGTAGCTTTGTTGAAATCAAATAATAGATCTTTAAACTCTTCAGTAACTCTTACTTCAACTGGTTTTACTGGAGGAGGACATCCGTTAAATTCTGCTAAACCAGGAACGTTAGGACAAGCGTCATCTTTATCTAAGATATCGTCATTATCTGTATCTGGCCAAGGACAACCGTTGTTTTCTACTGGACCTGCAACTGAAGGACAAGCATCATCTTTATCGATGATAGTATCTCCATCTGTATCTGGCCAAGGACAACCACCGTTTTCTACTGGACCTGCAACTTCAGGACATTGATCGTCTTTATCTGCAACACCATCTCCGTCAGTATCTGGACAACCTTGGAATTCTGGTAAACCTGGTGTATCAGGACATAAATCGTCTTTGTCTAAGATACCATCCTTATCTCTGTCTCTGTTTCCGAATCTGAAGTTCAATGAAGCAGAAGCTTGCCAGAAGTTAGCAACTGTAGATTTGTCTCCAGGAGAAGATACGTAATCACCTTGAACACCGAAACCGAAGTTCTTAGTTAACCAGAAGTTAACACCTGCACCTCCAGAAACCATAAAATGATTTGCTTTTCCGTTCTCATTTCCGTTCTCTCCGTTGCTAATCATTTCAGCTGGGTTACCGTTGATAAATGATTGTCTTGGGAAAGTAAGAGAAGTGTAATCATGTCTTAGGTAGTTAGCACCTACTCTCAAGTAAGGGTCAAACCAAGATTCTTCGCTCCAAAGAAGACCAGCAGCTTTTGCTTGGAACCCAAGACCTGTTAATAACATAAATTCTTTCCCCATGTTGAATCTTTTGTTTTCAACATTACCTACTGACGTTTGCCAGTCAATAACCAAACCTTTTCCGATGTTTCTTGCAACAGTAAGTTTAGATAAAGGTGGTGTTACAGAAAAATTGTTCATATTGAACATGTTCTTCGTTACATTATTAGCAGAAAGCGTATTCCCGAAAGTACCACGCTGTGCGGTATGATTTTCCGCATGAGCACCAACTCCGATTAACCACGGATTGTTGGTAGTCTGGGCGAAAACAGTAGAGGCAATCGTAAGTGCCAATGCTGAAATTCCTAATTTTAGATTTTTCATAGAATTAAATGATTAAATAATTGATATTGCAAAATAAATATAATTTTTCTTTATAAACAAAGTTTTCTATATGATTTTTAACTTTTCTTTAATACTCTATCGAGGGTTCGTTTATTTTCTCTATCCTTAATAGTCTCTCTTTTATCATACAGTTTTTTACCTCTTCCTAATGCTATTTGCACTTTTGCCTTGCCTCTATCATTGATATACAGCTTCAACGGCACAATTGTGTTACCCGCATCTTTGAGCTTTTTTTCAAGCTTTGTTAATTCTTTTTTGTGCAACAGCAATTTCCGTTCCCTTTTTGTTTTATGATTATAAAATGTTCCCAATTTATATTCATCTATCATCATGTTGATGATATACAACTCGCCATCTATAAATTGGCAAAAAGATTCCGTAATAGATGCTTTAGATGATCTCAAAGACTTTATTTCGGTTCCCGTAAGCACCATCCCTGCCTCTATTTCATCAAAAATCTCATATTCAAATCTTGCTCTTTTATTAAGTATTCTAACTGTTTTTTCAATCTTCATATTCTTAAATTTTGTTATTAAATATACAAAATTTACTTTCGTATAAAAACTTGAGTATTACAATATTATAATTACCCAAATTCTTTTCGTAATTTTGCGCCAAATTTACAAACTTATATGTTAACAGTATCTAACTTATCTTTACAATTCGGAAAGAGGGTGCTTTTCGACGAAGTAAACATCATGTTTACGAAGGGTAACTGCTACGGGATTATTGGTGCTAATGGCGCAGGAAAATCTACATTCCTAAAAATACTAACAGGAAAACAAGACCCAACAACAGGGCATATATCTTTAGAACCGGGAAAAAGAATGTCGGTTTTGGAGCAAGATCACTTTGCATACGATCATTATACAGTTCTTGAAGCTGTTTTAAGAGGAAATAAGAAATTATTCGAGATAAAAGAGGAGATGGATGCTTTATACGCAAAAGAAGATTTCTCTGATGCTGATGGAATTAAAGCCGGTGAGCTTGGTGTGGTGTATGAAGAAATGGGAGGTTGGAATTCTGAATCTGATGCACAAACAATGCTTTCTAATGTAGGAATTAAAGACGATATGCATTGGCAAATGATGAGCGAACTAGAGAATAAAGACAAAGTAAAAGTTCTTTTAGCTCAAGCTCTTTTTGGCAATCCTGATGTATTGATTCTTGATGAACCTACAAACGACTTGGATATTGACACCATCGCTTGGTTAGAAGATTTCTTAGCAGATTACGAAAATACAGTAATCGTAGTATCTCACGACCGTCACTTCCTAGATACCGTTTGTACACACATCGGAGATTTAGACTATGCTAAATTAAACCTTTATACAGGTAACTACTCTTTCTGGTACCAAGCTTCTCAGCTGGCAACTAGACAAAGAGCTCAAGCGAATAAAAAAGCAGAGGAAAAGAAGAAAGAACTTCAGGATTTCATCGCTAGATTCAGCTCCAACGTTGCAAAAGCTAAGCAAGCAACGGCTAGAAAGAAAATGATTGACAAATTAAACATTGATGATATTAAACCTTCTTCTAGAAGATATCCTGCAATTATTTTCGAGATGGAAAGAGAAGTTGGAGATCAGATTTTAGATGTAAAAGGTTTAGAAAAAACAAAAGATGGAGAATTATTATTCTCAAACATCGATTTAAATCTTAAAAAAGGAGATAAAGTTGCCATTATTTCAAAAAACTCTTTAGCAATTACAGAATTTTTTGAAATTTTAGCGGGAAACAATCAAGCTGATAAAGGAAATATAGCTTGGGGCGTTACTACAAACCAATCTCACATGCCTTTGGATAATACTACTTTCTTTCAGGAAGATATCAACTTAGTAGACTGGTTGAGACAATTTACTAAAAATGATGAAGAGCGTCACGAAGAATTCATGAGAGGATTTTTAGGTAGAATGCTATTCTCAGGTGACGAAGCTTTAAAGTCTTGTAAAGTACTTTCCGGAGGCGAAAAAATGAGATGTATGTTCAGCAGAATGATGCTTCAAAAAGCCAATGTATTGCTTCTTGATGAGCCTACAAACCACTTAGACCTAGAAAGTATTACTACTTTGAACAACTCACTATCTAACTTCAAAGGAAATCTACTGCTATCATCACATGACCACGAAATGCTACAAACTGTTTGTAACAGAATTGTTGAACTAACTCCGAAAGGAATTATCGACAGAGAAACTACATACGATGAATATCTTGCAGACAAAAAGATCAAAGAATTAAGAGAAAAAATGTATTCTTAAATACCAGAGTAACATTCAATTTCATCAAAACAAACTCCTCAAAATTTAGATTTTGAGGAGTTTTTAATTTTATTAAATTTTATTTATTTTGTAAGTTTAGCCTTAGGCAAAGAAACGGTTCCGGGATCTTTCCATAAACCATCTTTTTCGGCTTTTTTCTTTATTGCTTCCGCTCTTTTATTACTGTCGGGATGAGAATTAAACATTTTCTGAATTTTAGATTGGGCAGCTCCTCCTTCAGAAAGCAATGCCAGTTTTTTAAATGCAGTATAAGCTCCCACAACATTATAGCGGTTTGATTTCATAAAATCATACGAGTATTCATCTGCTTCATTTTCTTGTTTTTTGTTGTGTGAGGCATCCAAAAAAGCATTGGCCATTTTCCCTATCTGGGTTTCACTTAGTGCAGCTATATCATTTGAAGCAGAAGAAACAGCCTCTAGTGCCGCTGCTTTCAAGTATGCAGACTTCATAGCATCTTTGGTGTCTTGATTTTTGACGTGCCCAATTTCATGCCCAATCACAGCCAACAATTCATCATCTGTCATTACATCCATCAAAGAAGAAAACACTCTTACGCTTCCGTCAGCACAAGCAAAGGCGTTCACCTCGGTTACTTTATAAACTTTATAATTTAGATTCAAACCATCTTGAGATTTATGCTTTCCAAAAAGCCTATTTAACCTCACGGTGTAAGGATCTTTAGGCCCTGCAATAGGATTATTTTTATCCATATATTCTACAGATTCTTTGGATAATTTCACGGCGTCTTCGTTGGAAAAAACCAAGGCAGAAGCTCCTTTAGAAACAATCCCCACCGCTTTACCAAGATTAATTTTCTGAGCATTTATAGTAAATAAAGCTCCCAAAAGAGCAACACATAATGCGATTTTTTTCATTTGAATATTATTTGTAGCACCAAGATAGGCAATTCAAAAAACCTGAACAATATTTGTTTTCACTACCTAAAGCTAATATTTTTCCTTATTTTTGTGAAATGAGTCATAAATGGATTTTTAAACCTGAACCTGATGAAGAAATTGTAGACGGATTGAGCTCATCGCTTGGTTTCGGAACTTTTGAATCTAAAATCCTCGTTATGAGAGGGATTGACAATTACCAAAAGGCGAGAGAGTTTTTCAAACCCAACCTCAACGACATTCACAATCCTTTTCTGATGGCAGATATGCAAAAAGCAGTAGAACGCATTGCAACTGCAATAGAAAATGGAGAAAAAATAATGGTGTACGGAGATTATGATGTAGACGGAACTACAGCAGTAGCTCTCATGTATCTTTACCTGAGAAAAATTGTACACAAAAGTTATCTCGACTATTACATCCCCGACCGAAATTCTGAAGGCTACGGAATCTCAACAGAAGGAATTGATTTCGCAAAAGAAAACGGTTTTTCAGTAATCATCGCTTTAGACTGTGGAATAAAAGCTTTAGACATGATTTCTTATGCTTCCGAAAAAGGAATTGATTTTATTATTTGTGACCACCATTTACCTGGTGACGAAATACCAAAAGCTGTAGCGGTCTTGGATCCTAAAAGAATAGATTGCAGATACCCATACAAGGAACTTTCCGGATGTGGTGTTGGTTTTAAATTGTGCCAAGGCTTAAATACAATTTATAAAATTCCCGAAGCAGAATTATTTGAATTAACGGATCTGCTTGCCATATCAATTGCTGCAGACATTGTTGCCATGAATGGTGAAAACAGAGTTTTGGCAAAACAAGGCTTAAAAGTCCTCAGAAAAACCCGAAATATGGGCTTAAGACTTTTAATACCAGAAGAAAAACTATCTCATTTTGAAATTTCCAATATTGTTTTTGAAATTGCGCCCAAAATAAACGCTGCTGGAAGAATTTCGCAAGGAAAAGCAGCTGTAGAACTCATGGTTTCAGACAATTTGAAACACGCTCATCAGATTGTTTCCGACATCATGAATTTAAATGATGAGAGACGAGAACTTGATATGCATTCTACAGAATCTGCCTTGAAACAAATTGTAGAATCTCAGCAGGAAACAAAATACACCACTATCGTTTACCATCCGGAATGGAACAAGGGTGTAATTGGTATTGTAGCATCAAGATTAATTGAAACTTACTATAAACCCACTTTGGTTTTTACCGATGGAAACAACGGTGAAATGGTAGCTTCCGCAAGATCTGTATCTGATTTTGATGTACACGAAGCTCTGGATATTTGCTCGGAATATTTCTTGAAATTCGGAGGTCATCATGCAGCTGCAGGCCTTTCTATGGAAAAAGATAAGTTTGAAGAGTTTAAATTAAAATTTGAACAAACAGTTGCTGAAAGAATCCAAGATAATCAGAAAGAACCTTCAATTACTATAGATTCTGTGATGAACATTGATGAAATCAACCGTGAATTCATCAACTTCCATAGAAAATTAGCACCATTCGGACCTCACAATATGAAGCCTAATTTGGTTTTACAAAACCAAAAAATTGCCGGTTATGTGAAGACGATGGGGAAAGACAACAGCCACCTAAAGTTTTACATAAGACAAGAATCTACCGGAAGAAATGTGGAATGTGTAGGCTTTAAACTTGGCCAGTTTGCTGATGATTTTAGAAATAAAACATTTGATATCGCATTTACTCTTGAAGAAAACCATTGGAAAGGAAATGTGACTCATTATCTGAATATTAGAGATGTGAAGTTTCATGAAGGTGAATAAGTTATATTTCTTGCGAAAATAAATTGTAAATGTAAAAATTTAAACAAATATTTAACTTAAAATTGCCAAGTAAAGCGAATTAACAATATAGAAAACTGACATCAAAAAACATCAAAATATCCTTGAAAAAAACAGGCCTCTTTTTCGGTTCTTTTAATCCCATCCATATTGGTCATTTAATATTGGCTAATTATATTCTTGAAAATTCGGATATGGATGAGCTTTGGTTTGTGGTAAGTCCGCAGAATCCTTTTAAAGATAAAAAATCTTTGCTAAAAGACCACAATCGTCTAGATATGGTACAATTGGCAATAAAAAACTACCCCAAAATGCGGGTTTCAAATGTTGAATTTTCGCTTCCAAAACCAAGTTATACCATTGATACTTTAATCTATCTGCATGAAAAATATCCTGAAATTTCTTTCTCATTAATTATGGGCGAAGACAATTTGGAAAGTTTAGGAAAATGGAAAAACTCGGAAAAATTGATTGAAAATCATCACATTATCGTCTATCCCAGAGTTTTCAGTGAAGAAAAAAAAGATTCAGAATATCTTCAGCACGAAAACATTTCTATGATCAAAGCGCCCATCATTGAACTATCTGCCACAGAAATCAGAAATATGATTAAAGAAGGAAAAAATGTAAAACCCATGCTTCCCCCTGAAGTTTTTGAGTATCTGGATGGGAGTAGCTTTTATAAGTAGTTTTTAGTTTTTAGTTTTTAGTTTTTAGTTTTTAGTTTTTAGTTTTTAGTTTTTAGTTTTTAGCGAAAATAAAATATTATATCATGGAGTTTCTAGAAAATTTCTTTTCAAAATATTCCCAAGAAAAAGTCATTAAATGGTTCAGACAAATTTGTCTAGCAGAAGCGATTTCATGGTTTTTTCTTTTTACTGCGATGGTCTACATTCGTTTGGAGCCAGAAAACATTTTGGCTATCATCTACATCAGCACTATCGGCAGCATTCACGGGCTATTTTTTACTTTATATCTTTTATTTTTGCCGTCCATCAGAAAAATCTTTGATTGGGATGATGAAGATTTTGTTTTTTCACTCATCTCTGCTTTTTTCCCTTTTGCCACTATTTGGATCGACAAAAAGCTGGCACGTTTCGATAGAGAATAATTTATTTTTTTAGATAAAATCCTATTTAACTGTAACAAAAGTTTTGTTACAGTTGTCTTTGTATATAGAAACTGATGTACACCAATTGTATTAACTAAATTTTACAATCTGTAAATCAGCTTTTTACAATTTAATCAAAAACATTATTACTACTTTGTATTGCATGATACTATTTTTATTATATATCTTTGCAATGTAAAATAATAACAAATACAAGCTTCTAAACTAATAAAATATATACTCATGAAAACACCACTACTCATAGCTGCTTTATTTTTTACAGGATTTACTTTCGCTCAAGAAAAAAAATCTGACTCTGTAAAAACTCAAAAAATTGAAGAAGTTGTTATAACCAAACAAGTCTTCAAAAAACAATCTGACCGTTTCGTTTACGACGTTGCTGCATCACCTGTCGCTAAAGGAAATACCACTTTTGATCTTTTGAAACAAACGCCACTTCTATCAACTACCGATGATAAAACAATGAAAATTGCTGGGAAAAACAATGCACTGATCTACGTCAACGGGAGAAAAACCAATATGGATGCAGAATCGGTAACCCAATTCCTAAAAAATACTCCTGCAGAAAATATTCAGAAAATTGAAGTCATTACTGTGCCTGGAAGCGAATTTCAGGTAGAGTCTTCAGATGGAATCATAAACATAGTTCTAAAGAAAAAGATGAGCAACGGACTGAACGGAAACATGAGAATGTCTAATTCTCAAAATAAATTCAATGCAAGCAATGCCACATTTTCAACAAATTATAGAAAAGATAAATTAGGAATTAGCGCCAACTTATACGGTGGTGAAAACATTGAAGGCCAGGAATATGTATTACGAAACGGAACTTCACTGTTGCAAAACGAATCCGTAGGAACAGTAGATGATCCTAACAAGTACATCGGTGGCTATCTTAATTTTGATTACCAACTCAATGACAAAAGCAATCTTGCTTTGTCTTGGAATTCGTCTGCCAACAAAAGCTACGGATCTGCAGTAAATCTACTCAATACCTTAATGACTTTCGACAACAAAGGAAACTTACTTGAAACTAAAAATAACAAATCTAATAATTTGGAAAATGCAAGAAGTTACAACAATTCGGTAAACGTAAACTATGAGCTGAAAACAGATTCTTTGGGAAGCAAACTAAATCTTAACGCTGCTTATCTCCATTTCAGAAGATTTCAAAATTCTGATAATAAAACATTAGTACAGGCTGCTGATGGTAATTTCTCTCAGTTAAGACAGCAGGTATTGCAGGATATACCGCAAGTGATTAATAATTTTTCTACAATGGCTGATTATATTCAGAAGTTTGAAAAAGATTTCACACTTTCTGTAGGCGGAAATTTCAATCAAACAAAAACCAACAACGACACCAAAAACTTCTTTTATTTTTATGATACAGCGGGTAATTTTGATAATCTAAGATCAGATTTGAATCACTTCATCTACGACGAAAACATTTACGGATTTTACCTTACTGCAGAGAAAAAGTTTTCGGATAAATTCTCAGGAAAGCTTGGTGCTAGATATGAAATCACAAAAAGCACTGGCACGTCTGAAATCCCAAACCAGCCGATGCAGGTTTTTGAAAGAAACTACAACAATATTCTTCCTTATTTGAGTTTAAATTATGCCATTAATGAGAAAAACAACATCTCTTACTCTTTTTCCAGCCGAATGAGAAGACCAAGTTTCTGGGAGCTGAATCCTGTAAAAAATATACTCACAGAAAACAATTATACGCAGAACAATCCTTTTGTAAAAGCTTCCAGCACCTACAATCAGGAAATGACTTATATGTTTAAAAATTCTTATTTTTTGATTTTAAATCACTCATTATATAAAGATGTAATTACCCAAGTTCCCTTGCAGAGAAATATTGAGCGTGACGGGAAAACGTATCGCCAGCTTGCTTACATCCGAACAAATTTTGGGGACAAACAAGAAATGTCTGCCATGCTAGGAATGCAAAAAACGTTTTTTAAAAAAACACTCACCACCAATTTCAACATCGGTTTTCAGCACAATATTAATAACGGAACTTTAAATACCGATCCTACAACAGGAATTATTTTCGATACCTATATCAATAAAAATAAGTCGACAAGTCTTACGATCCAGACCAATAACACGTTGAGTTTAGACAAAAAGAAAACGTGGTTTCTAGGTGTAAATTATTTCTATGTAGACCAACAACAAATAGAGCTGGGAATGCTGAAAAACCTAATGAGTTTAGATATAAGCATCAAGAAAAACTGGAATGACTGGACGTTTGCCTTGAATCTCGAGGATGTATTACGAACCAATATCGTAGAAATAGAAGATTACCAAACGAACGGAAATTACAATTACGTAAAAAACGACCAATTCAACCGTGGCGGAACCTTCAGCATCACCTATAACTTCGGAAACCAAAAAGTGAAAAAAGTAAGAAATATAGAAGCCGCATCAGATGCCATCAAAAGCAGAACACGTTAACATTCATTACTTCATATAGATTATTTTGTAAGGAAAACCTGCCAAGAAATTGGTGGGTTTTCCTGTGTTAAAACATGCAAAATCTTACATATTTGGTGGAGATAAATAATTGATTTCATACTATTTAATCTGAATCAATCCCATTTCTATAAGATTATTATGGGCTATCATCCATCCCTCTTAATTAGAATTTGGATTGCTTAAGACTTATTTATATTTTCCTTAACCAATCTAAAAAACTTCCAGAACTTAATGGTTCAATTTCATCATTCAGATTTCACCACTTCGGTTCTCTCAGAAATACCATTCGCATTGAACGCTTCAATCTGGAAATAATATGAGTCTACTCTATCGGCTCCTGTGAAGAAGTATTCGTTTTTACCATAAACCATGATGCTTCCGTATAATTTGTCTGGTGATTTCCCCCAATAAATCACGTAACCATCTGCTTCTGAATTTTGCTGCCATTTCATCCAAATACTTCTTCTTTCGCCGTATTTTTTCGGATCGGCTCTTAACGGAACAAAATTCTGAACATTTGCTGGTTTTGCACCCGCTCCTTTTCCGAATACTCTGAAACCGCTTAATGCAAACTTCCCTGTCGGCATTTTCAGGTTTTCCATTTTTAAATATCTTGCTGTGGCAGGTTTTTCTAATTCTACATAATCGTGAGGAACGTCTTTGGTGTTTTTGCTTTTATCAACTATGACCTTCCATTTTTTTCCGTCATTAGAACCAAAAATTTTGAATTGATGCATTTTGCCTTCGGTTTTTCCCATAAACTCAACGTCTTGATCGGCATAATTGACCTGAATGGCATTGATGGTAGAAACATCGCCCAAATCTGTCTGAAACCATTCACCAGAATTGCCTGTTTTTGCACTCCAGTAGGTTTTAATATCTTCATCTACCGCATTATTAGAATGATAACCACCTAAAGTTGAAGAAACCTGAACGGGTTTATTATAATTCAGCAGCATCCAATTGGTAAAAAGTCCTTTTGAGAAATCTTTACCTTGTGCAAACTGCGGAAGCAAGGTGGGATAATCGCCGTAGGCAGTATTCGTGTACATCACATCATCTTTGTCAAAACCTGCAGGCCAAATCCCCAAACGTCTTTCAAAATTGTTTTTAGTGGAAATAAAAATCGTTGAAATGTGCCACCAGTTTTTAAAATTATCCTCAAATGTAGCTCCATGCCCAGCTCCTCTTGCAAAACCTCCAGGCTTGTAGGAAAAAGGATTGTGCTGTTGGTATTCATAGCCTTCCAAGGGGTTTTTTGAAACATAAACTCCGTCAGAATATCCACTAAATTCTGTTGCCGGAGCGCCATATTGCATATAATATTTGTCTTTGTACTTCGTTACCCAGGCTCCTTCTACAAAGGGCTGCAAGAAAACATTGTCATTATACTCCCCGAATCTTTCCCAACCGTGATCTTCAGGTTTCAGTCTTAAAATGGGTTTTACAAAACCTTCAGACTGTAGGTTTTTCACTTTCACTTCTGTTCCCAAAAGTGGCCACTCGTTACTTGATCCCCAATACAGATACAGTTTGTTTTTATCTTCATCATAATGAAAAGCCGGATCCCACGCTCCTACTTTCAAGGTATCAACTGCAATTTCCCAGTCGTCTACCGTAGGATTTGTGCTTTTCCAGATCGGAAAATCTTGTTCCCAGGTGGAGCCGTACACGTATAAGGTATCTTTCATTGCCCAAACTGCGGGAGCGTTAAGGTCATGCGTGTATTTGTTATCTCTAAGGAATTTTCTTTTGACGAATTTCCAATCGAGCATATTGTCGCTATGCCAATACCCCTCTTGGTTTGTGGAGAAAAGAAAAAGTTTTTTTTGAAAATTAACAATTACCGGATCTGCTGTTGCACGGTGCTTCCCTTGTTTTGAAAATACTTCAAAAGGCGTGTAACCGTAATCAATATTGATTGGGTTACAATATGTTTTTTGCTGTGCATTCATAGAAAATGCAAACAAAACAGCCAATAAAAAAATATGTTTTTGCATCTGAAATAGTTCTTAGAGACAAATTTAATTAAAGTTTATTTGGTAAGTCTCATTTTGAGAAATTAAAGGTTGCTGAAAGAAACATTTGTGTATTAAAGTCACTTTTTTAACACTAAGTGGCTCAAAGTCATGATATTTTGCGCAGCTGTAAAACTTTAAACTTAATTTCATAGTGAATCTTAGAGTATCTTTAAAAATAATTGAAAAATAAAATTACTCCTATTAGAATCGGGGAAATAATTTTGATGAAATCTAAACAGGCTCTTAAAGACTTACTGAACATCTCTACCCTATTCCCGAACCGCTTCAAGACCTCTGTAAGAGGGGTATAAAGCCCTTAACCAACGGTGGATACCCCCTTAATGAACAACCTTACCCCCCTTCCGAAGGGGGGTACCCCCCCCTTTGCACACCCCCATTATCCCTCTTATGAAGGGGCATCACCCCCTTTGTAGAAGGGATATAGACCGTTATATAAGCCCTGCAGACATCTGAAAGGGCATTTTGCAAAATTACTTAGAGCAATTTTAGCTTTAAGGAAAAAAAAAAACTTCTGACCTAAATTAAAAGTCAGAAGCAATATTTCATTTTAATTAAAAAGCATCTATTTTTTAGGAAGGAAAACTTCAGCCAACATACAACGTGCGCTTCCCCCGCCGTTTACCTCAATAGTATTTAAATCTGAATAGATAATTTCACAGTATTTTTCAATATTGGAAACCTGCTCCTGATTTAAAGATCTGTAAGCGGTTTGGCTCATCACTAAAAACTTTTCGCCGTTTGTATTCTGAACCTGAAGCATATTTCCTGCAAATTGCTGCATTTGTTCTTCAGATATTTCAATAATTTCTTTTCCCGAATTCTTAATAGTTTCAATAACCTTGCTTCTCTCCAATTCGCTATCAATACAATCTAGGCAAATAACAACGAATTTATCGGCAACACACATCATTACATTGGTATGGTAGATGGGAAGTCTTTCTTCTCCAACTGTTTGAAACGAATGGAAGATAACAGGTGTGAATCTATATTTAGTGCAAAATTCTCTGAATAAACTTTCATCAAGTCTCAAAGAAATCGATCCGTAAGCCAATCTATTATCATGATCGAAAATCATACTTCCGGTTCCTTCCAAAAAGTGACCCTGAATTTCAGGTAAAGACCAATCATCGATTTCGGATACTTCAAAGCCATGATTTTTTATATTCTCAATAATATCTTCTCTTCGCTCCACTCTTCTGTTTGAAGCAAACATAGGATATAAAACCACTTTTCCATCCCTGTGGAAACTCACCCAATTATTGGGGAAAATAGAATCTGGTGTATGAGGATCTATAGTGTCTTTAACGGTAATTACGTTCACCCCTTTATTTCTCAGTTTTTCAACAAATATTTTGAATTCTGCCAAAGCTTTTGACTGAATATCTGCACCTTTTTGCTCTACCTGAAAATAATTGTTTTCTGCCGTTTCTGCGTTGTAACCGAATGCAATCGGCTCTATCATTAATACTGTATCTGTTGTCTGCATTTTGTTTTAATTTAAAATTACAAGATTCAAAATTTAAAATTATCAAATCAAAAAATCTACTCTCTCACCAAGGGCATCGTAGAACATCTCAACAAGCCACCCATTTTAGAAATTTCTCTGTATGGGATTTCTTCCACAGTCATCCCCCATTCATTTCTGAGATGGTTATTCATTCTTGTAAAAGCTTTGTCGGAAACCACAACTTCTGGAGAGATTGAGAAAATATTCGGGTACATTTCAAACATTTCTTCATCGTTTACATGGAAGCAATTTTCTTCTCCGAAAATATCGAGGATTAAATTGTAATCGCTTTCGTCTACAAAACCATTCTTGTACACAATACATTTATCTGTACCAACAGGATTAAAGGTACAGTCTAAATGTAGAATTCCTTGATAAGGTTCTCTGTCATTTTTCTTCAGTTCAAAATCTAGAATCCTTTTTTTTGGAAAATATTCTTTTAAGATTTCTATGGCGTATTCGTTTGTTCTTGCTGTTTTATAATTTCTATAGTCTTCTGAAAAACAAGTTCCTATAAAAATAAAATCATTCCAAACGATAACGTCTCCACCTTCAATGTGAGCAGTATCGGGTAGATTGATGATATCTCGCCATTTCACTTTTTCAAAAATTGTACGATAAGCATCTT
This sequence comes from Chryseobacterium piscicola, assembly GCF_900156685.1. Lineage (GTDB taxonomy): Bacteria > Bacteroidota > Bacteroidia > Flavobacteriales > Weeksellaceae > Chryseobacterium > Chryseobacterium piscicola. The sequence goes on along the minus strand of NZ_FTOJ01000001.1, from coordinate 625,782 downwards.
GTTCATCAGCACGATCTGCAATAACGTTTGAAATAATCATTTTATCTTCAATGACAAATGAAACGTCTCTTGCAAAAACCTGATTGTAATCTTTGATGATGCTTGGTCTAAGGACTTCTACATCATATTTTTTCAGCACTTTTTCGAAAGCTTCCATTTCATCAATGATATCTTTCTCTTTCGGATAGATATTATGCTGAATGGAATGATATGATTTTGCATCATAACTTTCTTCTAGAGTAGGATCTGGCCCCATTGAATTGGGTTGCCCTAAAACAACAGATTTCAGTTTGCCTGTTTCGTTTTTGATATTTAGTTTCATAAAAATTCTTCTGATGTATTGGCTTTAAACAAAGCGTTCTGCGTATAGCATTAGCCACAAATATAATGAAACGGCGTTGAAGTCTAAAATTTAATACGGAATAAAATGCATGGAATTTTCTCCTAGAATATTGGTTTGGAATATTGTAGAAATAATCAAATTCTATCTGTTTAATTTTGCTTTTTCAGATAAAAATAAGGGTTGTATCATAAAATTAAATGATATTATCTTTAGGTAGAAAATTATAGTTTGCAATTTTGATATTTTTTAAATCATTTTTCAATATGAATTTATGGAAATCATCATTCTTGAATGACTCAAACATCGTATTAAGATTATGAATTTTTGAATTTTCGGATATATATATTATAAAAGGGATTCTGATTCTACACTCTTTATTCACAAAATAATCTTTTGTCTTCTAGCCATATTCTGCTCCTTTCTAGTAGCTTTCTATTTACAATTCTTTAAAAAAAATATAATTTTGCTTTCGCTATTTATGGCTAAAAATAATTACTGTGAAAAAGTTTTTACATAGAGAACAAAAAATCCCAAAGAAAAACTTTGGGATTTTATATTTATCTGAGAAACCAATATTATCTGTTTGAAATATCGATATAGTCTCTTTTTTGAGCACCTTGGTAAACCTGTCTTGGTCTTCCGATAGGGTCTCCTTTTAATCTCATTTCTTTCCATTGAGCAATCCAACCTGGAAGTCTTCCCAATGCAAACATTACTGTAAACATTTCTGTAGGAACACCTAGCGCTCTGTAGATAATTCCTGAATAGAAATCTACGTTTGGATATAATTTTCTTTCGATGAAGTATTCGTCTTCAAGAGCTACTTTTTCCAACTGCATTGCAATATCAAGGGCTTTGTCTTCTATACCTAATGCGCTTAGTAAATCGTCTGCTGCTTTTTTGATGATTTTTGCTCTTGGATCGAAGTTTTTGTAAACTCTGTGACCGAAGCCCATCAAACGGAAGCTGTCATTTTTATCTTTGGCTTTAGCAACCCATTTGTTTACGTCTCCACCATCTTTTTCAATTAACTCAAGCATTTCAATAACTGCTTGGTTTGCACCACCGTGAAGTGGGCCCCAAAGTGCAGAAATACCAGCAGAAACTGATGCAAAAAGACCGGTGTGAGCAGAGCCCACCATTCTTACAGTAGATGTAGAACAGTTTTGCTCGTGGTCTGCGTGAAGGATTAATAATTTATCTAAAGCTTCAGTTACAACAGGGTTGATTTCAAACTCTTCATTAGGCAATCTGAAAGCCATTTTGTAGAAGTTTTCTACATAGTTTAAGCTGTTATCTCCATGGTTTAATGGTAACCCAAGCGTTTTTCTGTAAGTCCAAGCTGCTAGATGAGCAAATTTAGCAATCAACAATTCTGCTGCAAGATCCATCTCTTCTTTAGATTGTACATTAACTGCTTTAGGATTAAAAGCTGTTAATGCAGAAGTAAGCGTAGATAAAACTCCCATTGGGTGTGCAGAACGAGGGAAAGCATCGATGATTTTTTTCATCTCTTCTGCTACGAAGTTATATTTTTTGATATTACCATTAAAGGTATCAAACTGTTCTGTTGTAGGCAATTCACCGTGTAACAAAAGATACATTACTTCTGTAAAGTTTGATTTTTCTGCGATTTGCTCGATAGGATAACCTCTGTAGAATAATTCTCCCTGATCACCATCAAGATACGTAATATCACTTAGTGTAGCACCTGTATTTTTGTATCCTAAATCTAAGGTAATAAGACCTGTTTGGTCTCTCAATTTTGAAATATCTATTCCTCTGTCTCCGATTGTACTATCTACGATAGGGTATTCATACGAATTACCGTCGTAATTCAATATAACTTTGTTGTCTGACATTATTATAATATTTTATTTAAATTTCTTAAAAATACACAAAAAAACAGCAACCAAAAAATAGTATGCTGTTTTTTTTTATATTTATTATCTGTTAATTTTAAATGCGTCTAATCCAGGGAAATAAGCCGTATCACCCAAAGCTTCTTCAATTCTTAAAAGCTGGTTGTACTTCGCCATTCTGTCTGATCTAGATGCAGAACCTGTTTTTATCTGACCGCAATTCATTGCTACTGCCAAATCAGCGATGATAGAATCTTCAGTTTCACCAGATCTGTGAGACATTACTGATGTAAATTTGTTGTGTTGAGCCATTTGTACGGCAGCCATTGTTTCAGAAAGAGAGCCAATTTGGTTTACTTTTACTAAAATTGAATTTGCAATTCCTTCTTTTACACCTCTTGCCAATCTCTCAACATTGGTTACGAATAAGTCATCACCTACCAATTGTACTCTGTCACCTATTTTATCAGTCAACATTTTCCAACCTTCCCAGTCATTTTCCTGCATTCCGTCTTCTATAGAGATGATAGGGTATTTATTTGCCAATTCAGCAAGGTAAGAAACCTGCTCACTGCTTGTAAACTGAGCTGCATCAGGAGTTTGGAATTTTCTGTAATCATAGACTCCATCTTTGTAGAATTCTGAAGCTGCGCAATCCAATGCAATCATCACATCATCACCTGGCTTATAGCCTGCTTTTTCGATAGCCTGAAGCAAAGTATCTAATGCGTCTTCAGTTCCGGCAAAAGTTGGTGCAAAACCACCTTCGTCCCCTACTGCAGTAGATAAACCTCTTGAGTGAAGAATAGCTTTAAGATTATGAAATATCTCAGTTCCTTTTCTCAGTGCGTGAGAGAAAGAATCTGCCTTTACCGGCATTACCATAAATTCTTGGAAAGCAATTGGTGCATCTGAGTGAGAGCCACCATTGATTACATTCATCATAGGAACAGGAAGCGTATTGGCGTTTACACCACCTACGTATTTGTATAACGGCATTTTTAGTTCTGCAGCAGCAGCTTTTGCAGCGGCTAAAGAAACACCAAGAATAGCATTTGCTCCTAAGCTTCCTTTATTGCTTGTGCCGTCTAATTCAATCATGATCTGATCGATAAGATTTTGATCAAAAACAGGAAGCCCCACCAATTCGGGTGAAATTACTTCTCTTACATTTTCTACAGCCTTAGAGACGCCTTTCCCCATCCATTCAGAACCGCCGTCACGCAATTCTACTGCTTCATGTTCTCCTGTAGATGCTCCAGAAGGTACTGCAGCACGACCCATCGCCCCACTTTCTGTAAATACATCAACTTCAACTGTAGGATTCCCTCTTGAATCCAAAATTTGTCTTGCTTCTATGTAAGAAATGTAACTCATGTTGTTTATTATTTTTATAGTTTATACAAATTTACTGAAATTTTAAATCTTTGAGTTACGGGAGCGTTATTTTGTTATGGTTTTTTGAGTTAAATTTTAGTTAATGTTTATGATGGAAGATTACAAAAACCTTAATTTTTTCAGGCCTGGTTAAAGAGTATTAATCTAGGCATTCTTCAATATATTATTGACCTTTTTGTACTTGTAAAAATTTACCTCTTTGTGTATTTGTTAAATTGTAGGTGATGGAGAAGAAAAACCCTATTTTATAATTATCTACATACTTAGATTCATCAAGGTCAAAATTTGAAGGTAATGCTTCCTGTTTAATATATTTTTCAAATTGAGGGTTTAGTTGATTTATCTTTCTAAAAGAAGGACCAGCTGTAAAAATTATCTTATCTGCTCTACCCCAAAGCAAACTTGGCCCAAGATAGATTGAGCTAATATCAAAATTTGCTACATCTAATGCTGTCCCGAGAGAAAAACCAAATGCGACACTGTTGCTACTTCTTCTACTAGCATGCAAAAGACCTACAAGCTTTGGAGTATAGTCATTTTTTGTACTTTCTAAAAGATATTTATTGCCGAAAGTATCGTCATTTATACTGTATTTCTGGTCTCTATGTCCGAAATCCAAACTTACTCCAACACCAAAATCTAACCTCATACCTCCTGTTACAAACTCCTTATAAGAAAACTTCCTACTAGAATTAAAAATAATATAATCATTTTCTACTTTTTTCTTTTCCTTAATATCAATGTCGAAACTTAAATAATCGCCATATGCTTGTATTGGCTCTGAAATGTATTCGTATGAATTTTTATTTAATAAAATTCTGTTGACGATTTCTACATAATTTAGTTTTTGGTGTAAATTCATTTTAGATATATCTTCATCGGTCTTGGAAATGTAGTTTTTCCAATCATCAATTTCCTTTCTAATATTATCAGAAGCAAATTTATTCTGGACATTGTCAAATTCCGAAATAATATCTTGGAGTTCTGTAGAGCTGAGGAAGTCTTTAAATTCAGTTTTACACAAAAAATATTTGTTTAAAATAACATATTTATCAGTATGCCCAGCTGCATTCAAAATTACCGATGTTTCAAACGAATTATTTGGAATATTATTTGGGATATTTGAATCATCATATATCTTTTTATAAACTGAATATGTTAAATCTGGTGTATTAATTTTCTCCAAATAATTGGTATAACTACCATTCAATTTATTGATGATATAAACATAAGTCTGCAGTCTAATAGACAATGCTGATAATTTCTTTTTGTACTCCTTGTACAAATTCTTTTCGGATTTTGTACTTTCTGGAATGTATTCAAATTTTTTATTTAACATTATATTTTCACCAAATTTAATTTCATCTTGAGGCGATATTGCGTTAAGCTTAAAATTATATTTGCTTTCTTTATCTATAATTTCAGACTCTATATTCTCAGAATTTGGTACCGGATTTTCTGAGTTTTTTGTTGTTTTGGGAGCATTCAAACCAATAGTTTCATCCACTACTTCTCCTATTAAACCCTTTACGTTTGGACTATAAAAAATCCTATTTATATTCTTAATTTTAAATACCACAGATTTCCCAAACTGAGGGCTTATATTATTTTTTTCAAAAACACCCTTTGAAAAATCATAAACAATAGAATCGTTCTCCTGAGAAAACATTTTAATGCAAGTAAGCACTATTAAACAGAAAATAATTTTAGTTTTCATGGTTACAGTTTTTAAAGTTTTTATACTTCAAATTTCCATTTAAAAACAACACCAGTCTATTACCCAAACGGGTACTTTTAAGCACAAAAAAAACAGCACCCTAAAAATGATGCTGTCATAAAAATTTCGTTTTTTTTTTTATAATTCTACTTTAAAAAATAAATGCGTTCCGTTTTCAGTCGTCACCTCGCAATGACCGTTTTGTTCCTGCATTCTTCGTTTCATATTTCGAAGCCCGTTGCCATCTGAATTTGTTTCATTTATTCCGATACCATTATCGGAAATTTTCATCATAAATTCTTTATTTTTTTGAATAAACGATAATTTTAGTTTATTGGATTGGCTGTGTTTGTAAGCATTGTTCAGCGCTTCTTTCAGGCATAGAAAAAGATTCCTTCTCTGATCTGTGGTAAGCATTGTTTCTGAAACAATACCATTAACTTCTGTGATGAGTTCAATATTTGTCTTTTTCAGAAAATTGAATGCATACATTTTAGCATACTCTACAAAACTTCCTATGGTATCATTTCCTGAATTGAGGCTCCAGAGCATTTCTCGCATAGAAATGTTCATTTCTTCTGAGGTTTTTAAAAGCTCATTAATATCGGTAATTAAATCCTCATCTTTAGCCTTTTGCTTTAGAAATTCTGCCTGAAGTTTTAATGCTGAAATTCCTGCACCAAGGTCGTCGTGCATATCGTGGGAGATACGCTCGCGTTCCATCTCAATGAGTTTTTGTTTTTCTAATTCTTTTTGGAGGAGTTGGTTTTGGTGTTCGGATTCTCTGAGTTGGCTTTCTTTTAAAGAAATCAGCTGTTTTCTTTTATAAGTTACTACTGTAAATAAAACAAATAAGAGTAATATCATTACAAGCATAACTGCCGATATGTATAACGTTATTACTGATTTATCAAGGTATAAAAATGTAATCATTCCTTTTTATAGAGAGATAATAATTTTAAAAAAACTACGTAAGTCAGTAGGTTTATGCATGCAAAAAAAATCCGTAGACTTTGCATAAATTCTTTGTCCTGATCCTGAAAGTAGAAGCGAGGTATCGTCCTAAAAAGATACATGATACTCCAAACTAGCATAGCAAGACCGAACCAAAAAAAAGGGATATCTTGTATATTCTTTGTTGAATGCGAAGCATTCTGAACAATTAAATAAAAACCCGTTAAGCAAACTGTAATAACATAAAAACAGCTCACAATACCACAAAAATCGCTGTATTGAGAAAAACTGTATTTGTTAAAGAGTAAAATCATACCAATAGAAGCAATACCATAAAATAATAACACTTTACTTTGTTTAAAATGAACTTGAAAAAAGTAATATACATAGATCACATTAAGCAAATCAAGTAAAAAATATAAACCTGTAAAGTTTTTTTTAAATACGGGTACTGAGAAATATACAATACATTCTATCAAAAAAATAATGACAAAATTAAGATATAAATAATTATTTTCTATGCCTGCAGTGTATTTTACCACAGACAGAGCCACAAGAATGATTAGAATTGTATAGTATAAATGTATTAATAAATCTAAGGCCATTGCTGTCCACGGTTGTAAAATTCAGTTTCGCCATTTTCATTAATAACTTTAAATGCTAATGCTATTTTACTCTGATTATTCACTATCTCCTCTAAGGTGAAATCCGTAGCGTAATTTGAAATATTTCTAACTTTATCTCTGCTTAGAATGGTAAGTTTACCGCCTTGTAGGTTTTGTTTAACAGCATCTAAACTTTGGTATCCATCAATATATTTTTTTACATGTTGTTCTAATTCAAAAGAGTCGTTTCTTTTTAAAATGCCTTTGTCTAAAGTATACTGTTCATCACTAGTATCGAATTTATATTTGGGTACAATATCTACTTGATTAGTGAAATTGAAGACAATATTTCTTTCTCCCAAATCATCAATTATAAAATAAATATCTAAAAAGTCCTTTTTACCAATAACGTTTTTAACTACGCTGTCAAACGATGCTTTATTAATTAAGAATCCTTTTCTTTTCAAATCTGTATTCTTAAAAATTTTATCGTACTTTACAATATAAGTTTCATATTCCTCCTTTGGCAACTTCTCAAAAGTTAATATGCCATCTTTGGTACTGTTAGAATTCACCTGATTGCTATCCGATAAATTTTCACCTAACGTATCATTTACTTTACTGAAAGTTGATTCTCCTTTCTTGCACTGAACAAACAATAACGTAACGACAAAATAATAAAAAATTTTTGCTTTCATAATTCTTAGTTTTTAAAATGGTTAAATTTATTAATAGCTTCCACTTTGTTATTAACATGGAGTTTTCTGTAAATATTTCCGACGTGCTTTTTCACAGTGTCAATGCTGATGAAAATCTTGTCTGCAATTTCTTTGTACAAAAGACCTTCTGAAAGCAATTCAACAATTTCGGTTTCACGTATGGTAAGTTCTTCGCAATCGTTTTGTGAGGCTACTTTTCTTTCAAAATGATGTAAAACTTTTCGGGCAATTAAAAAACTCATAGGGGCACCGCCATTGTAGACATCCCGAATGGCAGATAAGATTTTATCCATACTTTCTCCTTTTATGAGATAGCCTGTGGCGCCAGCTTTGAGTGAATTGAAAACCTTTTCGTCGTCTTCAAAGCTGGTGCACATAATAAACTGCGTTTTGGGCAGATCTTTTTTGATTTTCGCTATAATATCAATTCCAAGCATATCCTGAAGTTGGATATCCATCATCACAACGTCTGGATGGTAGGCAGGAAGATTTTCTAGGGCCTTTTTTCCGTCGAAGAACTGGGCAATCACCTTCATATCAACCTGATAATCGATGACCTTTTTCAACGCATTGTTGTAGTTTTTTTCGTCTTCTACTATGGCTATGGAAATACTCATGCTGTTGCTATTTAAAGACAAAATTCGACAGAATTCCGAAGAGAATCAATTACACTTTCGGGTAATTTTAAAATTTTTGAGTTTCTATGGAATGGTTTAGTTTTTGTTTCATTGTTGTCCGATAAAAACCAAAATACAATTAACATGTCGCTCCTAAGGAGCTTAACTTCTAATAACGATCACTTTCTATTAACAGTTTGCTCCTAATGGAGCTGTATTTAATCCCATAGGGATTTACTGTTAATAAAAAAAAGTAAAGCTGAGAAAAACAAAGCTCCAGAGGAGCGACCTGTCAATTTATCCTAAAAAATAAAGGATTCATCAATTAGTTTGCGATTTTTATCGGACAACAATGTTTTTATTTCTTAAAATTAGTTAAAATTTAAACACGAAAATGAGAATTACCAGAATTTTTTAATTAAATAATATACTATGAAAAATCTAGCCTTAGCCATCATCATTTTCTCAGCAATATTTGAGAGTTGCAGTAAAGAAGGAAACAAAAATATTTTAAAGACCGACAATAGCGGAACTCTCCTAGCAGATAACGGAGAGATTGATGAAAATGTTTCTTATAACAAGGATGCAGACGGCAATAAAATTGTAAGAAATAATTACCAGTATAAAGCAACCGATGGAAGTACAGTAACAGTTATTTTTGATTATGAGCCAGGAACAAGTGATGTAGAAATAAGCAGCAACGGTAAGACTTTCAAACTAGATAAAGTAAATTCTGATGGTAAAATTACTACTTACGAAAAAGGCGATATGAAAGCCAAGGTAAAAGGAGACAGTCTGATCTTACATCAAGGGAACAACATAATCGAATTGGTAAAAGGTAAACTATAAAGCACAAAAAAACCGTTCAGAAATCTGAACGGTTTTTTATATTTATCTGTAAGAATATTATTCTCCAGCTTTTTCTTCAGTAGAATCAGTTGATTCAGCCTTAGGCTCTTCAACTTTTTCTTCTGCTACAGGAGCAGCTTCTACAGCTACTTTTGCAGTAGTAGATCTTCTACTTCTTCTTGTCGTCTTTTTCTCCTCAGCATTAGGATTGTAAAGTTCGTTGAAATCAACAAGCTCGATAAGAGCCATGTCAGCAGCATCACCTTTTCTGAAACCAGTTTTGATGATTCTTGTATATCCACCGTTTCTTTCAGCGATTTTAGGAGCTACTGATCTGAAAAGTTCAGTAACAGCCTCTTTACTTTGAAGATATGAAAAAACAATTCTTCTATTGTGTGTAGTATCTTCTTTTGCCTTTGTTAATAGAGGTTCAACATATACTCTTAAAGCTTTAGCTTTAGCTACAGTAGTGTTGATTCTCTTATGCTCAATTAGAGAACAAGCCATATTAGAAAGTAACGCGCTTCTGTGAGAAGAAGTTCTTCCTAAGTGATTGAATTTTTTACCGTGTCTCATTATTATTTAATTATCAGCGTCTAATTTATATTTTGCAACGTCGAAACCGAAGTTAAGACCTTTTGAATGCACCAATTCTTCTAGTTCTGTCAAAGATTTTTTACCAAAATTTCTGAATTTCATCAAATCAGACTTACTGTAAGAAACCAATTCTCCAAGAGTTTCTACTTCAGCTGCTTTCAGACAGTTTAGGGCTCTTACAGAAAGATCCATATCTGCTAATTTAGACTTAAGTAATTGTCTTGTGTGAAGAGTTTCCTCATCGTATTGGATAGATGCTTTCACAGCTTCCGTTTCCAATGTGATTCTCTCATCAGAGAACAACATGAAGTGATAAATTAATATCTTCGAAGCTTCAGTTAATGCATTTTGAGGGCTTATAGAGCCATCTGTTTCTATATCTAATACTAATTTTTCGTAGTCTGTTTTTTGCTCTACACGGTAATTTTCAATACTATACTGTACTTTTTTGATAGGTGTAAAGATAGAATCAATAGCAATAGTTCCTACAGGAGCATTGTTTGATTTGTTTTGTTCTGAAGGAACATAACCTCTTCCTTTATCTACATTAATAGTAATTTCAAAAGAAACATCAGAGTTTAGGTTACAGATTACCAATTCCGGGTTTAAAACCTCGAAACCGCTCATCGATTTACCTAAGTCTCCTGCAGTAATAACCGTTTGCCCCGACACTTTAGCAACTACCTGCTCATTAGCTTGGTTTTCTGTCGTAGCTTTTAATCTTACCTGTTTAAGGTTAAGAATGATTTCGGTAACATCTTCGATTACTCCCGGAATAGTTGAAAATTCGTGCTCTACACCTTCTATTTTGATAGATGAAATAGCGTATCCTTCCAGAGAAGAAAGCAACACTCTTCTCAAAGCATTACCGATTGTAAGCCCGAAACCTGGTTCTAGAGGTCTGAATTCGAATTGACCTTTAAATTCATCAGAGTTAAGTAGGATTACTTTATCGGGTTTTATGAATTGTAAAATTGCCATATTATTGGGTTGAGCAAAAATTTGATTAAAAATTATTTAGAGTAAAGTTCGACGATAAGCTGTTCCTTGATGTCTTCCGGAATTTGGATTCTCTCAGGAGCAGTAATGAAGGTACCTTCTTTCTTCTCATCGTTGAATTGTAACCACTCATAGTTTGCTTTTGATGCCAAAGCATCAGCAACAACTTCAAGAGATTTAGATTTTTCTCTAATAGCGATTACATCACCAGCTTTTACCAAATAAGATGGAATATTCAGGATTTCACCATTCACTGTTACGTGTCTGTGTGAAGTCAACTGTCTAGCTCCAGATCTTGTTTTAGCAAAACCTAATCTGTAAACAACGTTATCCAATCTTGATTCGCAAAGTTGCAATAGAACTTCACCTGTAACACCTTTACTTCTGTGTGCTTTTTCGAATAGGTTTGCAAATTGTCTTTCTAAAATACCGTAAGTATATTTAGCTTTCTGCTTTTCCATCAACTGGACAGCGTATTCAGATTTTTTTGCTCCTCTTCTTTTGTTAGGACCATGTTGTCCTGGCGGTTGGTTTTTTCTTTTCTCGAAGTTTTTATCATCTCCGTAGATTGCAGCACCAAACTTTCTAGCAATCTTAGTTTTAGGTCCAATATATCTTGCCATAATGGGTAAATTCTAAAAATTAAACTCTTCTTCTTTTTGGTGGTCTACATCCGTTGTGCGGCATAGGAGTCACATCAACGATTTCGCTAACTTCAATTCCTGAATTGTGAATTGATCTGATAGCAGATTCTCTACCTGCACCTGGACCTTTCACAAACACCTTTACTCTTCTAAGACCAGCCTCGTGAGCTACAGCAGAGCAATTTTCAGCTGCCATTTGAGCAGCAAAAGGAGTATTCTTTTTAGAACCTCTGAAACCCATTTTACCGGCAGAAGCCCAAGAGATTACCTCTCCGTTTTTATTTGTTAAAGAAATGATGATGTTATTGAAAGAAGCCTGAATATGCGCTTCACCAATAGCCTCAACTTTTACTTTTCTTTTTTTAACTACTTTAGTTTGTTTTGCCATAATTCCTAACGATTATTTACTAGCTTTTTTCTTGTTAGCAACAGTTTTTCTCTTTCCTTTTCGTGTTCTAGAGTTGTTTTTCGTTCTCTGGCCTCTTAAAGGTAATCCAAGTCTGTGACGTATTCCTCGTTGGCATCCTATGTCCATTAATCGCTTAATGTTCAATTGCACTTCAGATCTAAGCTCTCCTTCTACTTTGATGTTTTCTGAGATATAATTTCTGATTGCAGCCAATTCATCGTCATTCCATTCGTTGACTTTTTTGTCTTCGCTGATACCGGCGTTCTTAAGGATTTCAGAAGATGTACTTCTTCCTACTCCATAGATGTAAGTTAAACCGATAACTCCTCTTTTGTTTTTTGGTAAATCAATACCTGAGATTCTCGCCATAATTTAATGTTAACCTTGTCTTTGTTTAAATTTTGGGTTTTTCTTGTTGATTACAAACAGTACACCTTTTCTACGTACTATTTTGCAATCAGCACTTCTTTTTTTAATTGATGCTCTAACTTTCATTTGAAAATATTTGTTTTTTAATAAAGCCGAATGAAATCAGTGATTTCATTTGAACTATTTATTTTTTAACAATAGCCAAATGGAGTATTACATCCATCTGGCGTTTGTTTAATATCTAAATGTAATTCTCCCCTTCGAAAGATCGTAAGGAGACATTTCTAATTTTACCTTATCACCAGGTAATAGTTTAATATAGTGCATTCTCATCTTCCCTGAAATATGAGCAATAAGAATATGCCCATTTTCCAGCTCTACACGAAACTGTGCATTAGAAAGCGCTTCTGTAATCACGCCATCTTGTTCAATATGTTTTTGTTTTGCCATAAATTAATATCCGGTTGTTCTTGACAATTTAGACTGCATCAAACCATCATAATGATGATTTAGCAGATAAGTATTAATCTGTTGAACAGTATCTAAAATTACGCCCACCATAATTAATAATGATGTACCCCCGAAAAACAGGGCAAAAGCATCTGTCTGAACAAAGCTCCCATGCACAATTGCCGGAAGGACTGCAAAGATAGATAAAAATATTGAACCTGGCAAAGTAATTTTTGATAATATATCATCCAAATAATCAGCAGTTTCTTTACCTGGTCTTACTTTTGGTACCAATCCCCCTTGTCTTTTTAGGTCATCGGCCATCTGGTTTACAGGAATTGTGATTGCTGTATAGAAGAATGAAAAGATAATAATCAATAGTGCAAACAATACATTGTATTGCCAGCTGAATACATTTTTAAACCCGGCAAGGAAAGTATTAGATTCATCTACTTTGGTAAGCAAACCAGGTACGAACATTAATGCCTGAGCAAAAATGATTGGCATTACACCGGCTGCATTTACTTTTAGTGGAATCCACTGTCTTGCCCCTTGCATAAGATTTCTATTTACACCTCCTCTTGCTTGAGCTCTGCTTACATACTGAATAGGAATTTTTCTTACAGCCACCGATAATACAACAGCTAAAAGAACCACTACCATCCAGAATAGAACTTCAATCATAATCATGATAGAACCTAAACCTCCTTTTGAGTTCTGAACTGCTATTTCTTGTACGAATGCTTCTGGTAATCTAGAAAGAATTCCTACCATAATAAGGATAGAAATACCGTTTCCGATACCTTTATCGGTGATTTTCTCACCCAACCACATTGCAAAAACAGAACCACCAACCAAAATTACAATACTTGGTAACCAGAACATAATTGAATTAGGATCTACAAAATATGCAGATTGAAACTGAGCATAAGGTAAGAACAACTGAGTGATCGATGTTAAATAAGAAGGTGCTTGTACAAGACAAACTCCGATCGTTAACCATCTGGTGATCTGATTCAGTGTATTTCTACCAGACTCTCCATCTTTCTGTAGTTTTTGAAGATAAGGAATTGCCATTCCCATCAGCTGAACTATGATTGATGCAGAAATATAAGGCATGATACCTAAAGCCATTACAGAAGCATGACTGAACGCCCCTCCTGTAAATGACGAAAGCAAGCCAAGGAGACCTGCTCCCTGCTTGTTTCCGCCTTGACTTTTATAATGCTCTAAGAGATCTCCTACTTCTGCAAGGTTAATCGCAGGTAAAGAGATGAAAGATGCGAATCTATACACAAGGATGATAAATAAAGTAAAGAGAATTTTTTCTCTTAGCTCTTTTAAGCTCCAAATATTTTTGAGGGTCTGTATAAATTCTTTCATTACTATTTGTTATAAGGTAATTGCTTTTCCTCCTGCTTTAGAGATCAACTCCTCAGCAGATTTAGTGAATTTGTCAGCAGAGATTGAAACCGCTGATTTCAATTCTCCTCTACCCATGATTTTCACTAATTCGTTTTTAGTAATTAATCCGTTCTCAATCATTACTTCTCTCGTGATTTCTCCAGTGATAGATTTGTTCTCGATTAAGATTTGAATTGTATCAAGGTTAATTCCTCTAAACTCTTTTCTGTTTACATTTTTGAAACCGAATTTCGGTAATCTTCTTTGTAAAGGCATTTGTCCACCCTCAAAACCAATTTTCTGAGAATAACCAGCTCTTGCTTTCTGACCTTTGTGACCTTTTGTAGAAGTACCTCCTTTTCCAGTACCTTGACCTCTACCAATTCTTTTTGAATTGAAAGTAGATCCTGCAGCTGGTTTTATGTTGTTTAAATTCATTTTAAAATTATTTTAAAAATTATTTTTGAACTTCAAGTAAGTGACTAACTGCAGCTATCATTCCTAAAATAGAAGGCGTAGCTTCGTGTTCTACAACTTGGTGAAGTTTCTTAAATCCTAATGCTTCAAGCGTTCTCTTTTGGGTTTTTGTTCTACCAATAGCGCTTCTTACTTGCTTTACTTTAATTGTTGCCATTGCTTATTTATTAACCGTTAAACACTTTAGTTAGAGAAACTCCTCTCATTCTTGCGATTTCTTCTGGTCTTCTGATGTCTAACAATGCTTTGAAAGTTGCCTTTACCACATTGTGAGGGTTTGAAGATCCTTTAGATTTTGAAAGGATATCGTGAATACCAGCAGACTCAAGTACCGCTCTTACTGCACCCCCGGCGATAAGACCTGTACCATGAGAAGCAGGTCTCAAGAAGATATCTGCACCACCATATCTGGCAGCAGACTGGTGAGGAATGGTATGATTCATTACAGGAACTTTTACTAAGTTCTTTTTAGCATCTTCTACAGCCTTAGCAATAGCAGAAGCAACTTCCTTAGATTTTCCTAAACCAAAACCGATAGTTCCAGCTTCGTCTCCTACAACAACAATTGCAGAAAATCCGAATGCTCTACCTCCTTTAGTTACTTTTGTTACCCTGTTTACGGATACGAGACGATCTTTTAATTCTAATCCTCCCGGTTTTACTCTTTCTATATTATCTAGTCCTAACATATTTCCGAAATTTAATGATTAGAATTTAAGTCCTGCTTCTCTCGCACCTTCTGCTAGAGCTTTTACTCTACCATGATATACGAATCCGTTTCTATCAAATACAATATTTTCAATTCCTGCAGCGATTGCTTTAGCAGCGATTGCTTTACCTACGGCAGCAGAAATTTCACTTTTTGTTCCGTTAGCGTCAACACTCTTCTCTCTAGAAGAAGCCGAAGCTAAAGTTTTACCGTCTTTATCATCGATTAACTGAGCGTAAATTTCCTTATTACTCTTGTATACAGATAATCTTGGCAATACAGAAGTTCCAGAGATTTTCCCTCTTATTCTTCTTTTTATTCTGATTCTTTTTTCTAATTTACTTAGTGCCATTTTCTTAAATTTTATTAAGCAGATTTACCAGCTTTACGTCTTACAATTTCTCCTACGAATCTTACACCTTTTCCTTTGTATGGCTCAGGCTTTCTGAATGAACGAATCTTTGCAGAAACCATTCCCAGAAGTTGTTTGTCGTGAGACGTTAAAGTAATGATTGGGTTTTTACCTTTTTCAGTCAATGTGTCGATTATCACTTCACTAGGAATTTCTAATACGATACCGTGAGAGAATCCTAAAGCTAACTCAAGTTTTTGACCTGAGTGTGAAGCTCTGTATCCTACCCCTACTAGTTCTAATTTTTTTGTGAAACCTTCTGTGGTTCCCAAAATCATGTTATTGATTAACGCTCGGTATAAACCGTGTAGCGCTCTGTGTTGTTTAGTATCTGAAGGTCTGCTTACTGTAAGCTCACCATCGTTTTGCTCTAAACTAATTCCTGCTGTAAGCTCCTGAGAAAGTTCTCCTTTAGGACCTTTTACTGTTACTACACCTTCTTTTTCAGTGACTGTAACTCCTGCTGGAATTGTTATAATTGCTTTACCAATTCTTGACATTTTCCTTTGATTAAAAATTAATAAACATAGCAGATTACCTCACCGCCTACTTTCTCTTCTCTAGCTTTCTTATCAGTCATTACTCCTTTAGAAGTAGAGATGATAGAAATACCCAAACCATTTAGTACTCTAGGAAGCTCACCAGAGCCTTTGTACTGTCTCAAACCTGGTCTAGAAGCTCTTTGTATGCTCTTGATTGCTGGTTTGCTAGTTTGTTTGTCGTACTTCAAAGCGATTTTGATCGTTCCTTGAACAGCGCTTTCTTCAAACTTAAAGTTTAAGATATAGCCTTGCTCAAATAAGATTTTTGTAATCTCCTTTTTGATTTTCGATGCAGGAATTTCCACCACTTTGTGGCCTGCGCTTTGTGCGTTCCTTACTCTAGTTAGGAAATCTGAAATTGGATCTGTTACCATTTCTTTGTTTTAAATTATTGGTTAATGACAATCAGTATTGAAAAGACTTGAAGATTAAAGACTTTATGGCTCCGAAATTTCTTTGCCTGATCTCTTTACCTTCAGTATCTCAACAACTTAATTGTCACTTTGATTTTTTTAATTTCATTTTATTCTAATAAACATAGACAAAACGAAGATTAGTCTCCCAGGGAAATAATAATTTTCCTGAGCGGATGCAAAAGTACAAAAAAAAAATTAATAATATTATTTTTTTCTCTATCTCTGAGCTGACCTAACTTTGTGCTCTATTTATTAAAATACAGCTGACTTATAAAAATATAGAAGTCAGCTGTAAAAAAAAATTTATTGCTTACCAACTAGCTTTTTTAACGCCTGGGATAAGACCGTTGTTTGCCATTTCTCTGAAAGTTACTCTAGAAATACCAAACGTTCTCATGTATCCTCTTGGTCTGCCTGTCAGTTTACATCTGTTGTGTAATCTTACAGGAGAAGCATTTTTAGGCAATTTCTGAAGTCCTTCGTAATCACCAGCTTCTTTAAGAGCTTTTCTCTTTTCAGCGTATTTAGCTACAGTAGCTTCTCTTTTGCGCTCACGCGCTTTCATTGATTCTTTAGCCATTTCTTAGTTCTTTTTGAACGGTAAACCGAAGTGAGTTAATAATGATTTAGCTTCTTTATCTGTTTTCGCTGTAGTAACGAAAGTAATGTCCATCCCTTGGATTTTTTTCACTTTGTCAATTACGATTTCAGGGAAGATAATTTGCTCAGTGATTCCTAAGTTATAGTTTCCTCTACCATCGAAACCATCTGCTTTGATACCAGAGAAATCTCTGATACGTGGTAAAGCAGAAGAAGTCAATCTATCTAAAAACTCATACATTCTGTGTGCTCTAAGTGTAACTTTAGCACCTACAGGCATACCTTTTCTTAGTTTAAAAGCAGCTTCATCTTTCTTAGAGATAGTTCCTACTGCTTTTTGACCTGTGATGTTTGTAAGTTCTTCTACAGCATAATCGATAATTTTTTTATCTGCTGTAGCATCACCTAAACCTTGAGAGATAACAATTTTCTCTAATCTAGGTACTTGCATTACTGATTTGTAGCCAAATTCTTCCATCATTGCAGGAACAATTTTCTCTGTATAATCTACTTTGGGTCTTGCTATATATTCCATGTGTTATTTAAAATTATAAAGTTTCACCCGTTTTTTTGTTGATTCTTACTTTCTTATCTCCTTCGATTTTGAAACCGATTTTGATAGCTTTTCCGTCTTTATCAACTAAAGCTATGTTTGAGATATGAATAGAAGCTTCTTTTTCAGTAATTCCTCCTTGCGGATTAGAAGCTGAAGGCTTAACGTGTTTTTTAACAATGTTAAGACCTGCAACGATAACTCTAGGGTCTCTTCCTTCTTTTTTGATCACTTCAATAACTTCACCTGTTTTACCTTTAAGCTCTTTCTTACCGGTAGTTACGATTACGTTATCTCCTCTTTTTATTTTTAACTTTGACATTTTTTTTAAAATTTTAAATATTAAAGTACTTCAGGAGCTAATGAAATGATTTTCATATATTCTTTGTCTCTCAACTCACGAGCAACGGGTCCGAAAACACGTGTTCCTCTCATTTCTCCTGCTGCGTTTAGCAATACACAAGCGTTGTCTTCGAATTTGATGTATGAACCATCTTTTCTTCTCACTGCTTTTTTTGTTCTTACTACTACAGCTTTAGATACCTGACCTTTTTTTGCGTTTCCTGATGGTGTAGAATCTTTGATTGTAACAACGATTTTATCACCAACTGAAGCATATCTTCTTCTGGTTCCTCCCAGAACTCTGATAACTAGTACTTCTTTAGCACCTGTATTATCAGCAACTTTTAATCTTGATTCTGTTTGTAACATTATTACTTAGCTTTTTCAATGATTCTTACTAATCTCCATCTCTTGCTCTTGCTCAAAGGTCTTGTTTCAGAAATAAGAACTGTATCTCCTTCGTTGCATTCGTTGTTTTCGTCGTGTGCAGTATATTTTTTCGTTTTTAGAACGAATTTACCGTACATCGGGTGCTTTACTCTTGTAGTTTCGCTAACAACAATAGTTTTTTCCATTTTATTGCTGGAAACCACTCCGATTCTTTCTTTTCTTAAATTTCTATCCATTATAAAAAGGATTATTGTTTGTTAGTTAACTCCGTGTTTAGTCTAGCGATTGTCTTTCTCAAATCTTTGATTTGAATCGGGTTTTCAATAGGGCTGATTGCATGAGCCAATTTCAATTTAGAATATTGAACTTTTGCTTCTGCCAATTGAGTTTGAATATCACCCGCGCTTAAATTTTTAATATCAGCTTTTTTCATTGTATACAAAGATTAAAGAGGTTTAACAAAATCGTTAGCAACGATAAATTTAGTAACAATAGGTAATTTTTGTGCTGCAAGTCTTAGTGCTTCTTTAGCGATATCGTAAGATACACCACCAACTTCGAACATAATTTTACCTGGTTTTACTACAGCTACCCAATATTCTACAGCACCTTTACCTTTACCCATCCTTACTTCGGCTGGTTTCTTAGTAATAGGTTTATCTGGAAATATTTTGATCCATAGTTGACCTTCTCTCTTCATATATCTTGTAGCAGCAATACGCGCAGCTTCAATTTGTCTTGCCGTGATCCAAGCGCCTTCTGTAGCTTTAATCCCGAAAGTTCCATAAGCAAGTAGACTACCTCTTTGAGCAATCCCCTTCATTTTCATCTTATGTACTCTACGGAACTTGGTTCTTTTTGGTTGTAACATAATTTCTAAATTTTAGATTTTAGATTTTAGATTTTAGTAGTTTTTTATTTTAAATAAGTAACGGTAATTTAAAATGCAAAATTTCTAATCTAAAATTTTAATTATTATTGTTATTGTTATTGTTTCTTCTTGGTCTTCTGTTATCTCTGTCTCCGTTACCACCACCTCCGCGGTTGTTGTTTCTGTCTCCTGATGGCTGACCTCCTTTTTTCTGTTGTCCTACTAGAGGTGTAAGTTCTCTTTTACCGTAAACTTCTCCTTTCATGATCCAAACTTTCACTCCTAGTTTCCCGTACTGAGTCAATGCTTCACCGATGTGGTAATCGATATCTGCTCTGAAAGTAGACAAAGGAATTCTTCCGTCTTTGAAAGATTCTGATCTTGCCATTTCAGCACCGTTCAATCTACCAGAGATTTGAACTTTGATACCTTCTGCACCCATTCTCATTGTACCTGCGATAGCCATCTTTACAGCTCTTCTGTAAGAGATTCTGTTTTCGATTTGCTTTGCAATGCTGTCTGCAACTAATACTGCATCTAGCTCTGGTCTTTTGATTTCGAAGATGTTGATTTGAATATCCTTTTTAGTCAATTTTTTCAACTCTTCTTTCAATTTATCAACCTCTTGTCCTCCTTTACCGATGATTAATCCCGGTCTAGCAGTAGTGATTGTAACTGTTACTAATTTTAATGTTCTTTCAATATAAATTCTTGAAATACCACCTTTAGATAATCTAGCTTCAAGGTATCTTCTGATTTTGTAGTCTTCAGCGATTCTGTCTCCATAATTCTTTCCGCCAAACCAGTTAGAATCCCATCCTCTGATGATACCTAATCTGTTACCAATTGGATTTGTCTTCTGTCCCATACCTTGATTAATTTTCTTTTGTGCCTAAGATTAGTGTAATGTGGTTTGATCTTTTTCTGATTCTGTAACCTCTACCTTGTGGAGCTGGTCTTAGTCTCTTCAATTGTCTTGCACTGTCTACAAAAATTTCTTTAACGATAAGGTTAGCCTCCTCGATGTCGGCACCTTCGTTTTTAGACTGCCAGTTTGCCATTGCAGAAAGTAAAACTTTCTCCAATTTGTTTGAAGCGTCTTTTTTAGAATATTTTAGAATATATAAAGCTTTGTCTACTTCTACTCCTCTGATGATATCAGCTACTAATCTCATTTTTCTTGGAGAAGATGGGCAATCATTGTGTAACGCTTTCGCTACATCTTGATTTGTTAATTTACGTGCTAATGCACTTTCTCTTTTTCTTGATCCCATGATTATCTGCTACCTTTGTTTTTGTTACCACCATGACCTCTGAAAGATCTTGTTGGAGAAAATTCGCCCAACTTGTGACCTACCATATTTTCTGTAACGTAAACAGGAATAAATGCTTTCCCGTTGTGCACAGCAATAGTTTGTCCTACGAAGTCCGGAGAGATCATCGATGCTCTAGACCAAGTTTTGATAACTGTTTTCTTACCAGCTTCGATATTTGTCTGAACCTTCTTATCTAAAGTATGATGAATGAATGGTCCTTTTTTAAGTGATCTTGCCATAATTATTTTCTTTTAGATACGATGTAACGGTTAGACACTTTGTTTTTCTTTCTAGTTTTGTAACCTTTAGCCGGCATACCATTTCTAGATCTTGGGTGACCTCCAGAAGAACGTCCTTCACCACCTCCCATTGGGTGATCTACAGGGTTCATTACTACTGGTCTAGTTCTTGGTCTTCTACCTAACCATCTGCTTCTACCAGCCTTACCTGATACAGTTAATTGATGATCTCCGTTAGAAACAGATCCAACCATTGCATAGCACTCAGTAAGGATCATTCTAGATTCTCCTGAAGGCAATTTTACGATTGCATACTTTCCGTCTCTAGACGTTAATTGAGCTGAAGAACCAGCACTTCTTGCTAAGATTGCACCTTGGCCAGGCTTCATCTCGATACAAGAAATTACAGTACCCAAAGGAATGTTTTTCAGTTTCATTGCATTACCAACATTTGGCTCTACACTTTCTCCTGACATGATTTTTTGATCAACTTTGATCCCGTTAGGAGCGATGATATATCTCTTCTCTCCGTCTGCATACTCCACCAAAGCGATGAAAGCAGTTCTGTTTGGATCGTACTCTACAGTTTTTACCGTTGCTTCAACATCATGCTTGTTTCTTTTGAAGTCGATAATTCTGTATTTCTTTTTGTGTCCACCTCCGGTGTAACGCATGGTCATTTTACCAGTTTGGTTACGTCCACCTGACTTACTAATACCAACAGTTAGAGACTTCTCTGGTTTGTTGGTAGTAATTTCCTCAAAATTGTTAACAACTCTGAATCTCTGTCCTGGGGTGATAGGTTTTAATTTTCTAACAGACATTACTATTATTTATAATTAATAATTAATTTACAGCGAAAATATCGATAACGTCACCTTCTACAAGTTTTATTACCGCTTTTTTCAATTTATTAGTCTTTCCTACTTGAAGACCTTTTTTTGTGTATTTCGAAGAAACCTTCGGAGCATAAATCATTGTATTAACGTCTGCTACTTTTACACCGTAAGCTGCTTCAACAGCTTTTTTTATCTGGATCTTATTCGCCTTAGGATTAACCAAGAAAGAATAAGTACCTCTTAAATCCGTAAGGTAATTAGCCTTTTCTGAGATAACTGGTTTAATAATTAGTGACATGATTTATTTCTTTAAATTTTCCTGGAATTTTTCAACTGCACCTTCTAAGAAAACAATCTCACCTGCATTGATTAAGTCATAAGAAGAAATTTCGTTGAATTTCATAACTTTAGTCTTAGGTAAGTTTCTTGAAGACAAATACACATTCTTGTTTGTATCAGGAAGAATGAATAAAGACTTTTTATCGTTTAATGCTAACGCATTCAAGATAGTGATAAAATCTTTAGTTTTAGGAGCTGAAATGCTCAATCCTTCAACAATTTTAATACTGTTGTCTCTCATTTTTTGAGAAAGAACAGATTTTTTAGCTAATCTCTTAAGAGCTTTATTTAATTTGAATCTGTAGTCTCTTGGCTTAGGACCGAATACTCTACCTCCACCTCTAAAAGTAGGAGATTTAATATCACCGTATCTAGCAGAACCAGATCCTTTTTGCTTCTTAAGTTTTTTAGTAGAAGCTGTAATTTCGCTTCTTTCTTTTGATTTATGAGTACCTTGACGCTGAGCAGCAAGATATTGTTTCACTTCTAAGTAAACCGCGTGCTTATTTGGCTCAATTCCGAATACTGTTTCGTCTAGAGTTACTTTTTTTCCGGTTTCTTTTCCTGATGTATTTAATACTACTAATTCCATTTTCTGATAATTACATAAGAATTTTTAGCTCCCGGAACAGCACCTTTTACTACTAAAAGATTTTGTTCTTGATCCACTTTTAATACTTGAAGGTTTTGTACAGTTACCTGCTTACCTCCCATTCTACCTGCCATTCTCATTCCTTTGAATACTCTCGAAGGATCCGATCCCGCACCAATTGAACCTGGAGCTCTTAATCTATTGTGCTGACCGTGAGTAGCTTGCATTACACCTCCAAAACCATGTCTTTTAACAACACCTTGGAAACCTTTACCTTTTGAAGTTCCTGTTACATCAACATATTCACCTTCAGCGAATAAATCAACTTTCACTTCTTCTCCTACTTTTACTTCGTCTACGAACTCTCTATAGAATTCTACCAACTTAGCTTTAGGAGCAGAACCAGCCTTTTTAAAATGGCCAGCTAACGCTTTACCAACGTTCTTTTCACTCTTGTCATCGAAACCTAACTGAACAGATTTATATCCGTCCTTTTCAATGGTTCTGACCTGTAAAACCGAGCACGGACCTGCTTGAATAACTGTACAAGGAATATTCTTCCCTGCTTCGTCAAACAAAGACGTCATACCGATTTTTTTACCAATAATACCTGACATTGTTTATGTATAATAAAATTTATCTTCTAATTTTCCAACACTTTAAAGAGTTTCGCGTGATTTCTACTTTTGACATAGACATACTGTTTCCCTAAAATGAGTGTGCAAATGTAAGAATATTTTTTATATTGACAAATAAATATTCGGAAATTATTTGATAATTTGTGAGTTACGTGATTTTGGGAAATTATTCCTTTTAAAAATAAAATATAATTTGCAGATTTATAATTGTTGATTTTTTTCCTAATCCTTATTCCGGCGTTGTGTACTGCAGACTGCAGAAAATAACACTTGTGCCTATCTTCACCCTCTTGAACAATTCTGCGCCCTAAACAATATATTGATAAAGTTGGCCCATCTCCTTCTCCATAAAAGCATCTATATCCACTGTCTGCTAGCAAGTCTGTTTCCTCACTTTGATCAACTCATTAAACTTCAGCTCAACCGCATTCCCATCTATGTTCTGAGACTTTTGGATGCAGAAACAATCAAAATAGTAATGATAACAACAGGCATTAATCACAACCCGTAAGGTTTCCGAATAGTAGAAAAAACCAAAACAGTGAACGCCCACAGCATAACAATTAATAAAAATCCTGAGATGAGGAAGCTCACTTGGTAAAGTAGCAGTATTTCCGAATCTTCCAAACCACTTTTTATGACTCAATTTTTTATTCAAATTTACATTTTCAGCTGATCGAAGATCGGATTTTATTTTTTGAAAATTATTTTTCCGTTGTTATTTAAATCCTTAATATTATGAATCCTTAATAACACATTTCTATGAAACGACTTTTGAAGCTCCTGGTTTGTATTTTAATATGCAACAGCTGCTCTAAAAACGACATTGACAATGACTTTGGTTTTTACTTTTGGCGGTCAAAATTAGATTTAAATAAAAACGAACAGCAGACTCTAGTTAAAAGCAAAGTTCCCAATCTTTACACCCGATTTTTTGATATTGTAAAACAGAACAATCAATTTCTGGAAGTCGGTGTAATTTCTATTGATTACAATTTTTCTGTTGACAAACAGATCGTCCCAGTCATTTTCATCACCAATGAAACCTGGATTGGTATTAAACCTAATGAGATCAAATTTTTGGCAACTCAGATCAATAATCATATCAATAGAATCCAATCAAATCACAAACTTAATCTTGAAAATGAAATCCAAATTGACAGTGACTGGACAGCTTCTACAAAAGACGATTATTTCAGATTTTTGATCCTACTCAAAAAGATTTCGAAGAAAAATATCACCTGCACGTTACGGCTTCATCAAGTAAAAGATAGATCACAGACGGGAGTTCCACCCGTTGAGAAGATGTACCTGATGTGTTATGCCACTTTTTCCCCATTGGAACATCAGAATAAGAATTCAATCCTGGATGTGAAGACTATGAAATCCTATTTGAAACAATTAGATACTTATCCTGTAAAACTAGACGTGGCGTTGCCAATCTATTCTTGGGGAATCGTGACCAATCACGTGGGGAAGAGAAAACTGATCAATGCATTAACGGCAGAAGAATTGAGGCAGAATAAAAACTTTAAGACAATCAACTATAATACGTTTGAAGTTCTGAAGGACGATTTCTATCACTCGCAGTACCTTAACAAAGGTTTTAAAATAAAAATCGAGGAAATCCCTGAAGAAGATCTCGTGGAAAGTATTAAATTCATCAACGAAAAATTAGATTACAAGCCGATCCTTATATATTATCATTTGGACGATAGATTTACAAATAACTACAAAACACTTTTACAATGAAAAAACTTTTTTTGACCGCCGCATTATTTTTAGGTTTCCAGCAAAGCTCCAAAGCCTGTAGCTGGTATGATCCGGATTATGACTATTTCAACTTGTTTGCTCAAGAAATGATTCACAACAAAACGTATGAATCTTTTCTACTGACCTACAGCAGTCATTTCTACGGTTATGATTACGATGGCAGGATAGAAAAAAACATTCCCGATGAAAACATCGAATCTTGGGTGAAATACTTCGACAATAAACTCACTTACGAAGAAACCAATGCATTGGTGACAAAAGTAGACATCAAGCATCTGAACAGCCTAAAGAAAGGACAACTCACACATCCGCTCTTTCAAAAACTTGGGAAAGGATTTTATGCGAAATACCAGGAAGCAGTGGATTATCTAATCCAAGCCAAATATATGGAACCTTATATGAGGATTAATTATATTGAAAATACAGACCCCTACTATTACAGAGACGAAAAAACGGCTGATAAAAATGCGACCCAGCTGAATTACACCAAAACAAATGCAGCCCTAATTTCACTTTACAAAGCAGCTACCAACCCTGATATTAAACTGAGATACGCCTATCAGCTGGTTCGCTTCAACCATTATTCCAGAAAATACCAGCCGGCCATAGATGCTTTCCAAACTTATGTGGAACCTCTAAAGCTGAAAAACCATATGTACTATTATGCGCTAGACCAAAAAGCTGGTGCAGAACGCGGACTAAAACTTTTTGATAAAGCAAATTGGAACTTTTTCCAGGTTTTTAAAAACACCAAAAACAAAAAAGAAAGTGCCTACAACTCTATGTTTCTGGCAACAGATAAGGACTTTAGTAAAATCCTCACACAGGCCAAAACACCGGAAGATAAGAATATGGCGTACTTTCTCTTAGCCTACAACTCCTTCAACAATCCGGTTCCGATAATGAATAAAATGATCGAGAACAACACAGAATCAGACATCCTGAAAGTCCTCACCGTGCGGGCCATCAATCAGTTGGAAAGAAACTATCTGGTGGTAAACCCTTATTGCAATGACGAAAAATGCGACCATTTCCGAAACAAGAGACTGCCTCTCTATGCACCAGACAATTACCAAGAGCAAACCAAAGATTTTGCGAAAGACCTGGAAACCACTATCATTCTTGCCAAAAACAAAAAAGGTGCAGACGAATTCTGGCAGCTTTGCGAAGCCTACATCAAATTCCTAAACACGGATTATAAAGAAAGCCAAAAGATTTTATCTCAAATAAAAACAACGGATAGAGAATATCTCGCAGAAATCGAGAAATTTAAAATGCTGAATGAGATTGTTTCCCAACCTACGATCACTCCCGAGTTTGAAAATGTATTAATGAAAAAGTACGCCTCGGTTTTTGAGCAAAAAGGAGATAATAGAAACTGGACTTATCAGCCTTCGACGAAAGATTTTGTGATGGACATTCTGGCCAACCGATACTTCCTGGAAAAGCAGGATGCCAAATCATTCCTCGTTAACAACAGCCTATCTGCCCTGCAGTACAACCCGAATTCTGATCTCGTAAGAAAAGTAGAAGAATTCTATAAAAAAGCCAACAAAACAGCTTTTGAAAATTACCTCGTGAAGAAAATGGAAGACATTACCGACCCAGAATCTTTCTTCAACGTCATCTATGGTGACCGGGCTATGCGATTGGCAGATTTCAAAAAAGCGAAAGAGTACTATCAGAAAGCCAAAAACTACAAAGGCATCCCCAGAATGTTGGGCGACTGGAAAGATGATGGCAAGACTTATGTTGAAAAACCTATGACTTTTGAAAATGGTGTCTATAATGGTTTTAATAATATTTCGTCATTAGTTTTCGGTTACAATGTCTGGGAAAGTTTCCAAAGCAAGCCTCAGGAATCTATGAAAGCAGAAGGACTTTTTAACTTCCCATTCATCAAAAACAAAATGAATAAGGTAGAACTGGCAGAAGCTATGATCCAGCTGGAGAATACCGGCAAAGGCAATGATGACAAAGCCAGACTGGCCAATCAGCTTCTTGGGAATCTCTTGTACAATACTTCGGTCTTAGGCTATTACCGTGAGATCTTTGTAATGGATGTTGATAACAGCAATGGTCCGAAATTCCAGTTTGGGAACGAGCTGCAGTCGCCATTTTATTTGTATTACAAAAACTTCTCGAGCAGAAGTTATGTAGAACCAGACAACTTTGATTTGGCAATCAAGTATTACAAAAAAGCGCTGTCCTTATCAAAAGACAAAGAAAACCAAGCCAGAATCCTCTTCCAGATGGCGAGTGCCGAACAAGGTAAATATTACCAGTGGGAAGCCAACAATCCGCTGAACGTAAAATATGACGATTCTAACTATGAAGCAAAATCCAAACAAAACGAGTTTTTTGCCAACAAGACCAAGAATGAAAAATTCCGAAGCTCTTTTGCTGAGCTGAAAGCCAACTACGGACAAACCGATACCTATAAGAATCTCCAAAGCAGCTGTCTGTATTTTGGATATTATACGAATAAGTAATTTTAGTTTTCACTTCAATACAAAAGCCGCTTCAGTTGTTGAGGCGGCTTTTGGTTTTGATGACTTTATACAGATTAAAACATACTACGGTCATTCCGTAGTAATCTCTGTAGTTTAGTTTAGTGCAGAATAATAAATTGCATCTTTTTTTAAACAAAGACATGAATGTTAACAGGCAAAAATCTGTCCCTGTTTATGCAAATCTCCAGCTCGTATGTACTTTTAATTATCTCGACCGAGACTCTTGTACCTGCGAGGGAAATTTTAGTGCACAAAAAAACACTTAATCAAGAACGAGTAAGTGTTTGGGTTTTTCATCATTTGAGTTGCTAGAATCTACATGTTTAAAATAAAACTGGTTATTAGTCTAATTTATTTTTACAGTAAGGCCTTTTCTTTAAAATTCATTTATTAAATTTAAACTTTTAAAGAATGTAACTCTGCTTCATTAAGCTGATTCAAAATTATGTTATCCTCACTATCTTCGCAAGATTAACGGGTGGACAAATGGGTGGACATTTTACATCATATTCATTTTTAATAACTTACTAAACATAATAGCATGAGAGAAATTAAATACAAGATACCTCTTTAAATAAATTCTATGTCTACAAATCCTCATTTGAAGTTATGATAAAAATTATAAGTCTTCTTTTCTTCTGTTTCATGGGTGTATTTTCGGATGCCAAAATAAAATACTCAGAAGATTATTCTATATCAGATAAAAAAATCATTGAGCAGATTGCCGAAAATAAATCAGCCTTTCAAACAAAAAATTATAAGGATTTTAAAATATATCTAAATTCTGTAATTTCGAAAACCCACCTTTCGAATAAAAAAACAGAAATCGTTGTTAACAATGTATTTTCTGCACTGAAAAACGCTCAAGAAAAAGATCAGCTCAATGAGGGAAGTACATTACTCTTTCAAACCGCTCTTGAGATTTCAAAAAAAGAAAAAAGAGCCGACCTTGAAATTTGGGTTTCTCTTAATTATGCTTTTTATTTCTATACTTATCGCAAATACGAAAAGTGTTTTCCTCTTTTTATGTACTGCATTAAAGCTTTAGAAGAAGCCGATGGCTTTAGCATCATCCAAATTTGTGACACCTACAAAAAGATTGGCTACTTTCTTTCTACAACCAACGATTATGATAACGCAGAAGAATACCTAAAAAAAGCATATCAATATGCAAAACCGGAAAGCAGTGATATGGCAAGCATCCTGAATTCTCTCGGATTTTGCAGTCTTGCAAAAAACAATTTTACGGGTGCAGAAACTTACTTTAAGAAAACTTTAGAGATGGCGCAGAAAAGTGGTGATAACTTGCGCTACGCAAAAGCCTTGGGAAGTATAGCCGAATTAGAATTGAAGAGAAAAAATTTTGATAAAGCCATCACACTATTGCAAAGAGACATTGCTATTTCCAAAAAAAATAAAGGTGATCAAAATACGATGTATGCACTTACGCTTCTTAGCAAAGCATATTTAGAAAACGGCGATATATTTAACGCAGAAAAAAACCTTTATATTGCTAAAGATTACGCTACTGCGAAATCACATTTTAGAAGTTCAGAATATCAAATTAATGAAATGCTTCTGAAGATTGCCAAAATAAAAGGTGATGATAAGCATGAGCTATTAGCAAGACGAAGATTAGAAAAACTGAAAGATTCTCTGATGGATTTTGATGCCAAAGAAACCGTTTTACGTGTCGGTTGGGAGTTTCAGAAAAAACAACTTCAAATGAAAGTGGAAATGGATAAAAACAAGATTGAAAAAGAATCTTATCTAAAACTTTCTGCCATTATTGTTGCCTGTTTGTTGCTCATCATCATGCTCATCATTATACGATCTTACCGTCTCAAAATGAAAAGTAAAAAAGTTGAGTATGATAAAAAAGTCCTTACGCTGATGATTGACAAAATAAAATCTGAAAGTAAGCTCAACAATACCCACAAAACATTGCAATCTTACCAAATTTATCTTTCTGAGAAAAATAAACAGATTGAGGTGCTAGAAAAAGAAATGCAGCAAGTAAAAAACTCATCTTTCTCTATACTAGAAGAAAAATCAGGAGAACTTCAAAATTTGCTAGAATCTCACCTGATGACCGATGAAAACTGGAAAAACTTTAGAAATGCATTTATCCAAAAATACCCTTCCCATTATAAAGAACTCACAAATCAATTTCCGGATCTTACAGATTCTAATCTGAGGATCATCATTCTTACCAAACTCAACATGAATAATACTGAAATTTCAAGGCTTTTGGGTGTCACTATTGATGCCGTAAAAAAAGCGAAACACCGATTGAGAAAAAAGTACGAAAATGATTATGAACGTCTTTTTGAGCAGATTTTATAATATTATTTAACGGTATATTTTATAGCTTTATCAATCTCAATCGGATTGTTTTCTTTGAGCATCGTTTTTCTACTTTCATCAGACATTCCTTTTATTTGGTCTACACTTTTTATCTGTACTCCCATTACATAAAATGTATTTTCAGAATTAGTATTAGACTTAAATGATTCTGCAATATCCTGTAAAGGATTGTTATATAGTTCTAATTGTTTTTTAGCAATGATTTTTTCAGAAACAGGAATCGGTTTTTTCCCGATGAAACTATCAAGGAATTTAGCTTCATAGGTTTTAGGGAGTTTCATGCTTTTTGAGAGCTTAAAAATAAAGTTTTTCTTATCATCTTCAATCTCGAAAATTAATCCGGGAAGTCCTCTAAATTTATATGGACCTTCACTCAGATTTACATCTTTAGAAAACCAAGCAATCCAATTTCTTCCGCCGAAGGTTGTGGTTGCTTTTTGTAATTTGTATTGTCCGTCAACTTTTGTATCATTTAGAAGTTTCCAATTCATTTTATCTGTTGATTTTAAAGAGAATAAATCATTCAGCAAAATCAAAGAAGTATTTTCAAAAGAATCTTTTTTTCTAATAACCGCAGGAAGATGATCATCCCATCTGGACCTTCTCTGACCACGAATAATATTTAAAGAATCGGTTTCGGCGTAAGAATATGGATAAAATTTAACATCATCAGGATTGATGTCCAAAATCATATTTTCAGCAGCTAATTCTGTTGCTGTTGAATCTAATTTATAGTGAAACTGATAAATAAAACGATGCGTCTGTGCCGAAAAGAGTAAAGGGAATAGTAGCAGAATCAGTTTTTTCATTTCTAAATTTTAATAAAATTTATCAATACTATTTGAATTAACTGGGATTGTATTTTAATTAATTCAATTTAAATGAAAAATCCCTCTTCTTGCGAAAAGGGATCAGAGTTATTCTAACTCAAGAGAATTATAAGGAATAGACGGAATCTTTATTTGAGTACCATCAGGATTAAATGCAGTTCTCATATCGAACCCAGGATTATCAAAATAATTTTTTTGTAATATCCTGAATTTTTCCCTCGATAATTTTATTTTATTTTTATAATTCAACATATTAATTTCATTTTCATTTTTAACTATAGCAATAGCTTTAAAATGAAAATGTTCCTGACTATCAGAAATTTCTAAAATTAAACCAGGTAGACCATGAAACAAATCAGGACCATCGTTTAATGTAATATTTTGCGCAAACCAAGCTGTATATAATCTACCTCGGAAATAGGTTGTCGCTTTTTGGCATTGCTGTTCTAGAATCAATTTTGTTTCTTTTTCAATTTTCCAAACCAAGGTAGGAAGTAACTCATCATATTGATATCTCTTTCTATATTTATTTTCAACTATAATCAAATTTTTTGTGAAATTTTTTAAAATAATCCGGTCAGATTTTACCTTAATTTTCAAAAGCTGATTCAACTCATCACTTCCCACATTATCTTTTTTTTGATAGTCTTGCAATAGTGAATCTCGGTTTAATGTATTTGGATCAAAAAACTTTGAAATCTTTCCATTTGACTGTAAAAGAAGTGAAACATTATTTTTTTTACTCAAATCGGCAGTGTTTGGAGTAAATTCAACGTCATATATGACATTGTATTGAGCTTTTCCATATCGCTCAATCACAAAAGAGTCAATTTTCAATTTAGAATCATGAGGCAACAATACTGTTTGCGCGCGAAAAAAGAATAATACAAAAAGAAAGATGATAGAATATAATTTTACTTTTATATTTAGCCTATATTTTAATTAAATAATTATTATAAAAGATTTCCGTTCAAAAAAAAAGAGTTATTTTATACAACTCTCACTATTTTATTACAACTTTAAGAATATCCACCTTGGTATTCAAAACCAGTTACTCCACATTTTGCATAATTAAATATTGCTATATCTGAATATAACTCATCTATTGTACATCCAACATAACTTTCGTATGCCAAATAATATACTGCTCCACAAGGAGAAACTATTTGAACCCAATTATAAAAAACAGCTTTTGTCTTAACTCCCGTATCCCATTTGCTAAATCTTTCACTCTTTGATGTTTGTACTTTAGCATCCTAAGCGCTCATCAATCCCGCAACTCCCAAAGCTGCTACAAATAATAATTTTTCATAAATGTTAATTTTTTTTGTCTAACACTTCAAAATTAAAACTAATATTAAAACTAAAAGTATGCAAATTTTTTAGATAAAAAAGTGAATTATTATATTATGTTAAATCAAAATTATGAGATTTAAACAAATTCATGTTCTTTTAACTAAAATAGAGAAATAACAATGGATTATGACTAAACATTTTCAAAATACAATTGTTAAAATTTCTTAAAAATTAAATAAAAAAAATCCCTCTTCTTTCGAAAAGGGATTTATATTTAAGATGATAAGCCAAAAGGCTCAATTATCACACTTTAATTTCTACGTCTACACCTGAAGGAAGTTCTAATTTCATTAGAGCATCAACAGTTTTAGAAGAAGAAGAGTAGATATCCATCAATCTCTTGTGAGCTGATAATTGGAACTGCTCTCTTGCTTTCTTGTTTACGTGCGGAGATCTTAGTACTGTAAAGATTCTCTTATTTGTTGGCAATGGAATTGGTCCGTTTACAACAGCACCAGTAGCCTTTACCGTTTTTACGATTTTCTCAGCAGACTTGTCTACCAAGTTGTAATCGTAAGATTTTAGTTTTATTCTGATTCTTTGTGACATTTCTTTGATTTAAAAAATTAACCTTTTGCTTTAGCAATGATATCTTCAGCAACGTTTTGAGGAGTAGCCTGGTACTTCTCTAATTCCATAGAAGAGGTAGCTCTTCCTGATGAAAGTGTTCTTAGAGTCGTAACATATCCGAACATTTCAGATAATGGAACTGAACCTTTGATAACAACGGCACCGTTCTTTTCTTCTTGTCCACTGATAGTACCTCTTCTCTTGTTAAGGTCACCAATGATGTTACCCATATATTCTTCCGGAGTTACAACCTCCAATTTCATAATAGGCTCCATAATTACTGGCTTAGCAGCACGTCCCGCTTCTTTAAATCCTAATTTTGCAGCTAATTCAAAAGAAAGTGCATCAGAATCCACCGCGTGGAAAGATCCGTCTTTAAGAGTTACTTTAATACCTTCAACTTCGAAACCAGCCAAAGGACCGTTTTTCATTGCAGCTTTAAAGCCTTTTTCAATAGCAGGAACAAATTCTCTAGGAACGTTACCACCTTTGATTTCATTAACGAATTCTAAACCAATTTTACCTTCGTCAGCAGGTCCTAATTCAAATACGATATCCGCAAATTTACCTTTACCACCAGATTGTTTTTTGTAAACTTCTCTGTGCTGAGCAACTCTTGTAAGATTTTCTTTGTATTCTACCTGAGGCTGACCTTGGTTTACTTCAACTTTGAATTCTCTTCTCATACGATCTACAAGAATATCAAGGTGAAGTTCACCCATTCCTGAGATAATCGTTTGACCAGAAGCTTCATCAGTTTTAACCTGGAAAGTAGGATCTTCTTCAGCTAGTTTAGCTAGAGCGTTACCCATTTTATCCTGATCTGCTTTAGTTTTAGGTTCTACAGCGATACCAATTACCGGATCTGGGAAAACCATCGATTCTAGAACGATTGGGTTTTTCTCGTCACACATGGTATCACCAGTTTTGATAGATTTGAAACCTACCGCTGCACCAATATCTCCTGCTTCAATATATTCTACAGGATTTTGCTTGTTAGCGTGCATCTGATAGATTCTAGAGATTCTTTCTTTATCTCCTGAACGAGTGTTCAAGATATAAGAACCTGCATCTAGTCTTCCAGAGTAAGCTCTGAAGAATGCTAATCTTCCTACGAAAGGATCGGTAGCAATCTTAAATGCCAAAGCTGCGAAAGGCTCATCTACAGATGGTTTTCTTGTAATATCAAGATCTGTTCTTGGGTCTGTACCTTTGATATCATCTTTATCCAATGGAGAAGGCAAGTATTTACATACTGCATCCAACATGAACTGTACTCCTTTATTTTTGAATGAAGAACCACAAGTCATTGGGATAATAGATAAATCGATAGTAGCTTTTCTAAGAGCTTCGTTGATTTCGTCTTCTGAAATTGAATCTGGATCTTCGAAGAATTTCTCCATCAAAGTATCATCATAATCAGCAACTGCTTCAACTAATTTCTCTCTGTATTCCAAAACTTCCGCTTTCATGTCTTCAGGAATTGGCACTACTTCGAAAGTAGCTCCTTGTCCTGCTTCGTCCCAAACGATAGCTCTGTTTTTAATTAAATCAACTACACCTTTGAAATCTTCTTCAGCACCAATTGGTAAAACGATTGGAACAGCATTAGATCCTAACATTGTCTTAACCTGGTTTACCACGTTAAGGAAGTCAGCACCTTGACGGTCCATTTTGTTTACGAATCCCATTCTCGCTACTTTATAGTTGTCAGCAAGTCTCCAGTTTGTTTCAGACTGAGGCTCTACTCCATCTACTGCAGAGAAAAGGAATACCAAACCATCTAATACTCTCAAAGATCTGTTTACTTCTACTGTGAAGTCAACGTGTCCCGGTGTATCGATGATGTTGAAGTGGTAAGGTTGAGTTTCTGGTAATTTTTTACCTTGGTCTGTTGGGAAATTCCAAGAACAAGTAGTTGCAGCAGAAGTAATAGTGATACCTCTTTCTGCTTCCTGCTCCATCCAGTCCATTGTAGAAGCACCATCGTGAACCTCACCAATTTTGTGGTTTACACCAGTATAAAATAAGATTCTTTCTGTAGTGGTAGTTTTACCAGCATCAATGTGCGCAGCAATACCAATATTTCTTGTAAATTTAAGATCTCTAC
Organism: Chryseobacterium piscicola; assembly: GCF_900156685.1. Lineage (GTDB taxonomy): Bacteria > Bacteroidota > Bacteroidia > Flavobacteriales > Weeksellaceae > Chryseobacterium > Chryseobacterium piscicola. The sequence continues at coordinate 591,052 of NZ_FTOJ01000001.1, read as the reverse complement.
TCATTTCTAATTAGAATTTAAAGTGAGAGAAAGCTTTATTAGCTTCTGCCATCTTGTGAGTATCAGATTTTTTCTTGTATGCAGCACCTTCTTCTCTAGAAGCCGCTACAACTTCGTTAGCCAATTTCAAAGCCATTGACTTATCATTTCTCTTTTTAGAGTAAAGGATTAACCATTTCATTGCCATAGAAATTTTTCTATCTGCTCTGATTGGCATAGGAATCTGAAAGTTTGCTCCACCTACTCTTCTAGAACGTACTTCTACGTGAGGCATAACGTTAGTTAATGCATCTTTCCAGATTTCAAGGGCTGTCTTTTCAGTTTCTCCTTTTTTTGCTTCTACAAGGTCTAATGCGTCATAGAATATTTTGAATGCGATAGATTTTTTACCATCTAGCATCAAGTTGTTTACAAATCTAGTTACCAATTGATCATTAAACTTTGGATCTGGTAACAACGGTCTTTTTTTCGCTTTTGTCTTTCTCATTGTTTCTGTACCTTATTTAATGATTATTTTTTCTTTCCTTTAGCCGGTGCAGCTGCAGCTTGACCTGGCTTAGGTCTCTTAGCTCCATACTTAGATCTTCTTTGAGTTCTACCACTTACTCCAGCAGTATCCAACGCACCTCTTACGATGTGGTATCTTACTCCTGGTAAATCTTTTACTCTCCCCCCGCGTACCAATACTATCGAGTGCTCTTGAAGATTATGTCCTTCACCTGGGATATAGGCGTTAACTTCTTTACCGTTTGAAAGTCTTACCCTTGCAACTTTTCTAAGTGCAGAGTTTGGTTTCTTAGGTGTGGTAGTATATACTCTCGTACATACACCTCGTCTTTGTGGACAAGAATCAAGTGCAGCCGATTTACTCTTCTTGGTAAGTGCGACTCTTCCTTTTCTAACTAATTGTTGAATAGTAGGCATTTAATTGCTTTTATTTTAGTTTGCAAAAGTAGTGATAATTTTTTAATCTACAAACGGTTGAAATTAAAAATTTCTTTACTTAAAATTTAATTAACAGAAACTTACAAAATAAACCCCATGACTACTGCTACTTTTTTAATCCTTCAAATATCATGGATATATTTCTTCAGAAAAATAAGACAACCCTTATTAATAAAACGAATTGAAACTGTTGTTATCTCAAAACTTTAATTTTTGCATTAAAAAATGGCTTATCCGATTTATAACTAAAAGGTATATTGGACTTAGATAATTTCGCAAACCATCCCAAAAAATGTCTATTCATGTAAATCAACAATATTAATATTAACCAAAAATACTTATGGCATAATTTTTACAATGATTCAGTATAAATAATAAAATTATGAAAAACGCAAACATAATCGGCCTACAGGAATCCGATTGCCAAAACATATCAGAAAAATTAAATCTTCTTTTAGCCAACTATTCCGTGTTCTATCAAAACACAAGAGGCTCTCACTGGAACATCAAAGGCGAACAGTTCTTCACACTGCATCCTAAATTTGAAGAACTCTATAACAGCTTAGTTTTAAAAATCGACGAAATTGCAGAGAGGATCTTAACTCTTGGAGCAACTCCGGCTCATAATTACTCAGATTACCTTAAGGTTTCTACAATTAAAGAAAGTAAAGAAGTAAACGATGGTAATAAAAGCGTTGAAATCATTTTAAATTCTTTCAAAGTGGTGATTGATTTACAAAGAGAGCTTCTAGACATTACAGAGAAGGCCGGCGACGAAGGCACCAACTCGCAAATGAGCGACTATATTACTGAGCAGGAAAAAGAAGTTTGGATGTATAATTCTTATTTAGGAAAGTAAGAACAGAATAAGAAAATCATTACAATATTTAAAAAATCGTCTTAAATTTAGACGATTTTTATTTTGAATTAATTAAATTTGTGTTAAAAATACACAAAAGGAAAAATATGACTTTCAACTCTATTCTAGACAACGATTTTTATAAAATTACCATGCAAAATGCGGTGGTAAAACTCTTCCCATGTCAAACTGTAAAATACGAATTTATCAATCGCGGTAAACACCATTTCCCAGAAGGCTTTGATGATGCTTTAAGAGAAACTGTCAATAAAATGGCAGAACTCAAATTAACCAAAGATGAAAAAAAGTTTCTAGCCAAAACCTGCCCCTATTTAAATTTACCCTATCTGGATTTTCTAGAAGGCTACCATTATGATCCTTCTGAAGTGAAAATTGTACAGACAGGAAACGATTTATCAGTTACCGTTGAAGGACTTTGGTACCGAACGATACTTTGGGAAGTCCCATTATTGGCTTTAATAAGCGAGTTGCATTACGAAATGAATCATTTGGAAAGAGACTCTAACGAAGTTGTGATGAATAAAACCATTGAGAAAGCTGATTATTTAAACAAATTAGGCGTCAATTTCGCAGAATTCGGCACCAGAAGAAGACATTCTTATAAAGTTCAGAATCTCGTGATGGAAGCTTTGACTCAGAAAAAAAAATCTACATTCATCGGAAGCTCAAACGTGCATTTTGCAATGAAATACGGTGTAAAACCAATCGGCACGCATGCTCACGAATGGTTTATGTTTCACGGCGCAGAGTTTGGATTTAAAGTAGCAAACGAATTGGCTTTAGAACATTGGGTAGACGTGTACAGAGGAGATTTGGGAGTAGCGCTTTCAGACACTTACACAACAGATGTTTTCTTCCAGCAGTTTGATAAAAAATTTGCTAAACTTTTTGACGGAGTACGTCACGACAGCGGCGACCCTCTGGATTTCGCAGATAAAACCATCGCACATTACACCTCTCATGGAATTAATCCCTTATTTAAATACATCATCTTTTCTGATGCCTTGAATCTTGAAAAAGTAGAAGAAATTACCAATTACTGCAAAGGAAAAATAGGCGTTTCTTTCGGAATCGGAACCAATCTGACCAACGATGTAGGTTTAAAACCAATGAATATCGTAATGAAATTAATTGGCGTACAAGCTTTAAACAAAGAATGGATTCCCACTGTGAAACTCTCCGACGAACACGGAAAATACACCGGCGATCCGAAAATGATTGAACTGGCGAAAGAGTTTTTAAGAATTAAAGATTAACCAAAATATACAATGATGAAAAAACTAATTGCCTTAATTTTAATCTCATCAACTTTAATGTCTTGTGTTATTTACATGAAAGGAGAAGACGGAAAACCTGGTGAAGATGGAAAACCCGGACAAAACGGTTCGGTTGCAGAAAAAACCTCTAGTTTTAATCAAAAACTAGCAGATTCATTAGGAGCAGACAAGTACGGAATGAAACCTTATGTCATTGTAATGCTCACAACAGGTTCCGCAAAAATTGATGATAAAACAAAAATAGGAGACCTGATGAAAGGGCACATGAGCAATATCGGAAGATTAGCCAAAGAAGGAAAAATAGTAGTTGCAGGACCTTTTTCAGGAAAAAACCAACGAGACTACCGTGGAATGTTTATTTTCAATACAAAATCTAAAGAAGAAGCAGAGTCTTGGGTAAAAACAGACCCCGCAGTTTCGGCTGGAGTTTTCAATTATGAAATTCTCCCTTGGTATGGCTCTGCTGCACTACCTCTTTACTTAAAGCATCATGATGAGATTGCAAAAGAGAATCCTTAAATAAAAAGACCTCACAAATTTTGCAAGGTCTGTATTTTGAACGTATATAACAATAACATTGATAAATATCAATATTCAAAATCCTTTTCTATATGATATTTGTTTTTATTTCTTTCAATACTATTTTTTTTGATTCTATCTCTTGACTCTTGAGTAAAAATCTTCGTAAGTTGAGGCGCAGGATTGTTAATATAAGTATCAACCACATCAAGACATTTATCTTTGCTAGTAATCAAAAACATTTTATAATTATAATTAAAAACTGAATTACTATTTTTAATTTTTATAAGTTTAAAACTAAATATCTTCTCAGCATCATATATCTCAAAAATAAGTCCAGGCAAGTTTTTAAATTTATACGGCCCCTCATTAATAGAATACTCTTTGCTATACCACGCATGCCATTTCCTCCCTCCAAATACTATTTCAGCAGAATTTAAAACAATATTATTAACAAGTTTAGTGTCATTTAACAATTTCCAATCAAGAGGAGCTTTTTCGTTATATCCTATAGGACTATGTGGAATATGCATATATAATGACACTTGATTATCTGGATATTTATAAAGTACAGTTTCTTCAAAAGAATAAAGTGAAATATTATTAGAAGTTCCAAAACCTTTTGTCATTTTCAAATTCTCTCGAATTGAATCGTTCTCAATCTTCCTTTTTGAAATAAAAATTGAGTGATCTTCATTAACAAAAAGCTTAAAAATTTCGTGAACTTTTGAAGAATCAATTTTAGTACTCTTCCTACTTAAAAGGTAATCTACCTCAAATGTTTTTACATCTTGACACAACGAGCTTACATAAATACATAAGCTCATTATAAGTGTCAATAAATTCTTCGCAACATTAATTCCAGCCATTGAACCAATAATCAATCATTTTAAAAATATCATCCATAGTATAAATACTTGTATCAACTTCGTAAGATTCACATCCCAAGTCATCACAGAAAGTCATCAAGAAAGTTTTTGTTTTCAACATTTCAAAATCTTTGCTTAACTTGAAATCAACGTAATTGATCTCATTTTGATTTTCCACGTAACTTTTGACTGTTACATTTTCTTTTAATACGTCTAACTCTTTTGGTGTAGTGTTTTTACCAAATACCAATCCCGCAACAGCAATTGTTGCAACTAAAAATAATTTTTTCATGTAAATATAATTTATTTGTTTACAATGACAAAACTACTAATGAGCATTGTATTAAGATGAAAAACAACTTGCAATTTTATTGCATATTTATTGTACATTTTCAATACAATTTTATACTTTTTTTTGCATATTTGTAAATTACTTACTTAACAATCTTAAAGACAACAACACTATGATTAAAGAAAAACTTCAGAGTACAAGAACAAGAAAAGGATTTACACAAGCACAGTTAGCAGAAGTAATACACACAACTACTCCAAATTATTGCAGAAAAGAAAAAGGAGAAGTAAAAATAAGTCGAGATGAATGGAAAAAATTAGCTGATTTTTTAGAAGTTTTTTTTGAAGACATTTATGAAGAAGATGATGCTAAAGTAAACATAAATACTGAAAACCAAACGGGCGATAATATAGGAAATTATTACAATTATAGTATTCATCAAGAGATGCTGAAGCATATAATGGATTATGTCAATCTACTGAAGGTTGAAAACGATAAATTAAAAGAAAAAATAACTACCCCATAAATTTCACCTCGCAACACTGCGAGGTTTTTTCTTATCTTTATTTAAAACTAAACTACCATGAAAACCATCGAAGAAGTTCTGAAAAAATTAGACGACATCATCATCTGGAGCAAAGAAAACAAAAGCACAATCGGTTATTTTGCGTGTACCTACAGAATTATGACCGCTCAGGTTTTGAAGGGAATTCAGCAGAAAAAATTTGAAGACAACCCCAGAATGATTCTGCTCGACATCGCTTTTGCAACAAGATATTTAGATGCCTGGGAAAATTATTCGAAAGGAAAAAAATGCACCAATGCATGGTTTCTAGCTTTTGAAGCCACCAAAAATAAAGATCTTCTGATTCTTCAGCATATTTTCCTAGGAATGAACGCTCACATCAATCTAGATTTGGGAATTTCTGCGGCATCCATTATGCCTTACAGGAAAATCAATCCTTTGAAAAAAGACTTTGAAAATATTAATACCGTCATTTCATCCATCAATCAAAAAGTTCAGGATTCTTTAAATAAAATCTGCTATCCAGTAAATCTTATCGACAAACTTTCTAATGGAAAAGACAATGTAATTTTAGATTTTGCTATCTCTAAAGCGCGAGAAACTTCTTGGGCAACTGCAGTCATTGCTTCAAACACACCAAATTTCATGAAAGAATCTGTAACCAATATCGTAGATTATGCCGCAGCGAAAGTTGCATCACAAATTTTGAATCCTAAATTACTTTCTTCTACATTAGCTAAAGAATTAAAGAAATGCGAAAGCAGTGATGTGGTGAAAAATATTGAGATTTTAGAGAAAACAAAAACCACTTAACAAAAAATCATCTTTTAAAATATTCTACTTAAACCTCAGAGGTTTTGAGAACATGTGAGGTTTGTGGAAAACAAAATCAAATACATTATTTTCCGTTTCGTAATTTTGAAGAATGGAAATCACTTATTTGATCATTGGCTGTTTAATTGGAGGAATTTTAGGTTCACTTATCATTTATTTTTATTTGAAATCTTCTATGGTATCAAGAAGTTCTTATGATGAACTGAATTATTTGAATATAAAATCCAAAGCAGACGCAGAAAATTCAAATCTAAAAATTCAGGAATTAGAGAATAGTTTAAAAAAAGAAAAAGAATTAAATCTTCAACAATCTGATTTATTAAATGATTTAAAAAATGAATTTTCTAAAATTTCTGCAGAAAACACCTATTTGCGAACCCAGTTTGATGATCAAAAGTTTTTAAACCAAAAGCAAAACACTCAAATTGAATCTATTTTAACTGAAAAACAACATTTATTTGCCAAAAACTCTGAACTATTGGCACAAAATGAAGCATTACAACAATCTTTAGAAACGCAAAAATCTGAAATTGAAAAAATTCAAGACGAAGGAAAGCTGCATTTTGAAAACTTAGCTAACAAAATTTTAGAGGAAAAAACAGAAAAATTCACTGCAATTAATCAAAACAATCTTAAAAATATACTTGAACCGTTTCAGGAAAAAATCAATGACTTAAAAAATAAAGTCAATGAAGCTTATGAAAAAGAAAATAAAGAACGTTTTTCTCTTGGCGAAAGAGTAAAAGAACTCGCTTTACTTAATCAGCAAATATCTGAAGATGCAAAAAAACTAACCCAAGCCCTCAAAGGTGAAAGTAAAACCCAAGGAAATTGGGGAGAAATGATACTGGAAAGTATTTTGGAAAAATCTGGTTTAGTAAAAGGTAGAGAATATTTTTTGGAACATGAGCTTCGAGATGAAGACAACAAAGCCCTGTTTTCAGAATTCTCAGGTAAAAAAATGCGTCCGGATGCAGTTATAAAATATCCAGATGAAAGAAACGTAATTATTGATTCTAAAGTTTCGCTCACTGCATTTACCGAATTAGTTGACGAAACAGATTCTGAGATCTATAAAATTAAAGTAAACCAACATTTATCTTCCATTAAAAATCACATCAATCAATTGAGCCAGAAAGCGTATGATGATTACGAAAAATCTTTGGATTTTGTGATGATGTTTATCCCAAGCGAACCAGCCTATATCGCCGCAATGCAGACAGACCAGAATCTCTGGAACTATGCGTACGAAAGACGAATTTTGTTATTGAATCCCAGCAATTTAATCACGTCCTTAAAACTGATTGCTGACCTTTGGAAACGTGAATACCAGAATAGAAACTCTATGGAAATTGCAGAGCGTGGTGCAAAATTATATGATAAATTTGCAGGTTTTGTAGAAAATCTAGAAAAAGTAGGGAAAAATCTGGATCAAGCAAAAACTGTTTACAACGATGCTTACAAACAATTATCTACAGGAAACGACAATTTGATATCGCAAACACTAAAATTAAAATCTTTAGGAATCAAAAACAAAAAAGAGCTTCCACAGAGCTTAAGAAATGGTATAAATGATGATTTATGAGTGATAAATGGTTTATAAAAATTATTTTTGCAATAATTACCATTTATCAACTATCCATTATGATCATTGAGAGTTTCCAAAACGAAAAGATAAAATACGTCACTAAACTTCTTACAGACAATCGTTTTCGCAAGAAATCTAATGTTTTTGTAGTGGAAGGACAACAAGAAAATGAAAGATCGCTTCAATATGATTTTGAAGCGGTGGAATTTTACATTTGTGAAAACATTTTCAAAGGACAACTTCCCCAACAGAAAATAAATTTTGTCTCTGAAAAAATTTATGAAAAAATCGCATACAGAGGAAGTTCAGAAGGAATTATTGGCATTTTTAAAAGCAGGGAGCTTTCATTACATGATTTTAAACCAAAAGACAACTCAACGGTAATCATTGTTGAAGGTGTTGAAAAACCCGGAAATTTGGGAGCAATTCTAAGAAGTTGTGAAGCTTTCGGAATTGATGCATTAATTGTAGCTGATGGTAAAACAGATTTTTACAATCCCAATGTTATCCGATCGAGTGTTGGCTGCCTTTTCGGAATGGACATTTTCCAGGCTGAGAATGATGAAGTTTTTTCATTTTTAGAAAAATATAATTTCAACATTTATACAACGATAATGGATGAGACATCTGAAGATCTTTTTAAGAGAGATTTCACCCATCGTTCTGCAGTTTTATTTGGAACAGAACACTCCGGACTGAGTGATTTTTGGTCTGGCAGAGGCTTAAATACATTAATTCCTATGAGTGGTACTATTGACTCTCTAAATTTGAGTAATGCTGTTGCCATCACTTGTTATGAGGCATTGAGACAAAAAAAATCATAATTAAAATATATAAACATATAAAAAAACCGTTTCGCTTAGCGAAACGGTTCTTTTATCTTTCAATCGTAACTGATTAGTGAGCAGCTGGAGCAGCAACTTTAGCAGTAGAATCGATTGCTTTAGTAGCAGAATCAGCAACTTTAGTGATTGAATCTTTAGCAGCACCTGCAGTAGAATCAATTTTTTCCATAGCTGAATCAGCTTTTTTGTCTAAAGAATCAGAAGTACCGTTAGTAGCTTCACCTTTCTTACATGCAACTAATGAGATAGCAGCGATAGCAGCTACGAATAATGACTTTTTCATAATAAATTAAATTTAATTTGTTAATATTGTTTTTTAAAATCTCTTTTCTGTTCCGTTATTTGAACAAGACAAAGGTAGAGCAGATATAATTTTTGCATGAGAAAAATAATTGTAATAACTTTGTAAAACAGTTTTACAATTAAATATAATTGAAAATCAATACTTTAAATATAATTTAAAAATTGACAGATATAGATCTATTACATTTTGAGCAACTCAAAAAGGCAGTACAAGCTCAATATATTACAGAACACACCCCTTCATTTGATGATATATCAAAATGGAAAGGTATAGATATCATCTATTTCCAAGAAGATTTGCGAAAAAAAGCAAAAGGAAACATTAGCGAAAAATCTTTTTATACTTATTTCAAAACTTCACCGGTAAATAAATTACCTAGAATTGATATGCTTAATTTACTGAGTATTTATGCAGGTTTCAACTCTTGGTACGACTTTAAAAAACAACATCTTTTTGCTGGAGAATTATTAAAAGATGATGAAGAAATTAACGATGACAACTTAAAGGAACTAGAAAAAACCGTTTCTGCATCAATTAATCTTCCCGAAAACGAAGAAAAAAGACATATTGAAGAGATAAGCGAGACTATTTCGAGTGTTTTACAAAAATCCGATACTGAAAATCAAATAGTTGAAGGTAATACACAAAAAACAAGCGCAGATAAAAAAGCAATTATTTCTCAGCCTAAAAAAGGGCAACAAAGAGCCGTTTGGATTGCTGTTTGCTCAGTTTTCGTGGTTTTACTTGGTCTTTTCGGATTTAAGGATGAAATTTTTAAACCCACTTATCAATACTGTTTTAAAGATGCTGATCGAAATTTGGATGTACAGAGTATAATTGAGATAAAAGTTATCAAAGAAAATGAATCTCCTCTTTTCTTCCGTATCAAACCAGGAGAATGCTTTAGATATGAGACTAAAGATAAAAATCTTAAAATGCAAATTACATCGACGATGTACGAGAATCTCGAAATCAACAGAAATTTAGAAAATGCATCGGAAGAAGAAATAATAGCGCTGAAGCCAGATGATTACAAAATGGCAGTGTATTATTTCTCCACTAAAGACACCAACGGTGGTACTCCCGAGCAGCAACTTAATTTAATGAAGCAAAAAAGAAAACAGCTTGAAAACTATATTAGTAATTCTGCCGTAATCACTCAAGTTTATGATAGTGATATTTATGGCTTAGAATATTTAGATAAAGATGATTACATCACTTTGGTAACCACGCCCACCACTTCCCTAAAAAACCTCAATGTTATCGAAATGAAAAAAGATAATAGCGGAAAAATAATATCTATCAAATTTAAAATCTCAAACAATGAAAATAATAAGTAACTTTTTGTTTTTGACGATAGTTCTGAGCATTACTATGATTGCCTGCAACAAAAAAGAAGAAACAAACACGATAAGCGATTTAGATCTGCTAAGAAATACCGAAAACATCAGTGTGAAAATGGATAGCACACAGGCAATCAATGCTATAACGATGCAAAAAGTTCAGGATGTACTAGATTTATCAACACTTTATCTCTCTGGAAACAAAAAAACCGAAATTGATCAAGCCATCTATACTAAAATAGAAAAATACTTCCAAAAATCTGACTCTACAACTTTCAATAGCTTATTTAAAGAACTGGAAAGCTTACAAGTGAAAAAAATAAAAGTGAGCAATATTAATATTTTCAAAAAAATAAAAAAGCAGGATACTTTAGATTTTGCCACATTTAATGTTGAATACTTGGATTCTAAAAACAAATCTATAGGAAAATTTGAAAGAAATGCCCAGTATACATTGGTTTCTAAACCTGACCAGAAGAATAAAGAGTTTAAATTTTATTTTGTGCAATTCTACAGCCCTTTGGAAAAAGACAGTACATCTGTGGGCGTTACAAGATAATCTAAAGGAATATCCTTTACCCAAACATCATCAATCATAAGATTGGGGTTAAAATAATTAACTCCGATTTTTTTTGACTCTTTTGAAATATTTTCAAAAAAAGTATCATAAAATCCTTTACCATAACCTACTCTATTTCCGTTTTTATCGCAATATAAAAGCGGTGTTATGACAAAATCGAAATCTAACACCTCTGAATTTTTATTTGAAATTGGTTCAGACAGCCCCCATTTGTTAATTGAAAATTTAGTTTCAGAAAAAATTTCTACTGAAATCATCTTTGCATCAATAATTTTAGGAACAAAAACACGGATGTTTCGACTTAAGAAATAATTTATAAAAATTTGGGTTCTTATTTCATTAAACTTTTCAAGTGCAATAAATATGTGAACCTTATGCCCCACAGTTGGCTCAAAATAATCTATAAATTTTTCAAATATTTTCTCAGACAATAAGAAAACCTCATCATTTGACAAGGCTTTTCTTTTTTGTAAATATAATTTTCTAAATTCTGCTTTTAACATGAATTGCTTTTTTTTAAACTACAAAATTTTATATAATTTATCCGAAAGACGAATTCGGAAAGGCAATACAAAAGTAATTTGATCTTTAGATTTTGCAATATCTACAGACTTCCCATCAACAAAAATTTCTTTTATTGTAAATTCTTGCTCACCTGTTGTAGGTCCTAAAATTAAAACCTTATCACCTACTGATAGCTCTTTTTCTAATAAAAATTGAGCAATTTTTGATTTCGTGTAGTAATGCTCAGCTTTACCAATTAAAGTTTTTTTAACCGCAATTTTTTGACGAATACCTTTAGGTTCTACTTTTGCCAAAGGTTTTTCTGGTAATTGACCTGAGTTTTTAAACGTCAAAGCGTCAGATTTTCCTTTTCTGAATACTTTATTTCCTACTTTCGCACCTTTTCTTAATCTCAATTGTTCTGCTGCAGGCAAATGTGTAATTTCCAAACATTCGGAAGAACAGCAGTTTTGCATCGCAGACTTACATTCATCACATTGAATAAATAATAAATGGCATGCATCATTTGCACAGTTGGTGTGGTTATCACAAGGCTTTCCGCATTGGTGGCATTGCGAAATGATATCGTCTGTAATTCTTTCGCCTAAGCGATGGTCAAACACAAAATTTTTACCTATAAATTTACTTTTTACATTCTCTTCCTTTATTTGTCTTGTATATTCTATAATTCCGCCTTCCAACTGGAAAACATTTTTAAAACCTTGATGCTTGAAGTAGGCACTCGCCTTTTCACAACGAATTCCGCCAGTACAATACATCAATAGGTTTTTATCTTCTTTGAAATCTTGAAGTTGATCATTAATAATAGGTAGACTTTCTCTGAAGTTTTCAACGTCTGGTGTAATTGCACCTTCAAAATGCCCAACTTCACTTTCATAATGATTTCTAAAATCTACAACAATTGTATTTGGATCCTCCAACATATCGTTGAATTCCTGAGCTTTTAAATGAACTCCTTTATTCGTAACATCAAAAGTATCGTCATTTAACCCATCAGCAACGATTTTATTTCTAACTTTAATTGTGAGTTTTAAAAAAGAGTGATTATCTTGTTCTACAGCAACATTTAACCGAATTCCTTTCATAAAGTCGTACACCTCAAGCGTTTCCCGAAATTCTTCAAATTGATCTGCAGGAACACTCATTTGAGCATTTATTCCTTCTTGGGCAACATAAATACGGCCAAGCGCATCGAGTGCATTCCAAGCTATAAATAAATCATCGCGAAATTTTTTGGGATCTTTAATTTTTGCATACGCATAGAAAGACAATGTAAGACGTTCCTTACCAGCTTCATCAATAAGCTGAGCTCTTTCTTCTGCGCTTAATGTGTTGTACAGTTGCATGCTATAAACGTTTTAAGTGAGAAATTTTTTGCAAAGATAAACATTTTTAAAAACTGTTGACAAGTGTAGAAAATCTGTCAAAATATCAACCCTGTCCTTTAACTTTTTGTCTTTTTCCACCATCTAAATATGACAAATTGTCTTTAATAAAATTTTAAGTTTTGTTAATCATGCAGAATAATTACCACTTAAACTATAAAATGGTATAATTCTCGTTAAATTTTAGTTAAAGATGAAACACTTAAGATAATTTACATACCTATTTAGCATTAAATTTGTTTATCTAAAAATAAATTGTTACTAATAAATCAAAGAATATATACGATGAAGAATACTTTAAAAAAACTATTACCGTTTGCAATGGTTGGCGTTATCTCTGGAGCTACAACAGTAGGCGTGCAGCATTACTTTAATGATGGCAATGCGGCAAATGATCAATCTTACTTTACAAAATCTGGTAACACCTCATTTGTAGGAATGAATACTGCTGCAGTGGGAGATGATTTTACGAAAGCCGCTAAAACAACTGTTCCTGCTGTAGTTACAATAAAAAACTATCAAAATAAAACTACTAGCAGAGCCTCCGAACAAGACATGTGGGATTTCTTTTTTGGAGACCCAATGGGTGGAAGAAACCAACGCGGACAAAAACAACAAGCGCCCGAAAACATGCCATCAGGAATGGGATCTGGTGTAATTATCTCGCCAGACGGTTATATCATTTCTAATAACCACGTGGTAGCAGGAGCCAATAAAATTGAGGTTGTTCTTAGCAACAAAAAATCTTACATCGCAACATTAGTGGGAACCGATCCCAACACAGATATTTCTTTATTGAAAATTGAAGAAAAAGGATTGCCATTTTTAAATTTCGCGAACTCGGATAATATTGAAGTTGGACAATGGGTATTGGCTGTTGGAAATCCTTTGGGTTTAAATTCTACAGTTACTGCTGGTATTGTATCTGCGAAAGGAAGAGGAATAGGAATTTTGGGATCACAAGGAAAAGCGAGCAACCCGATTGAAAGCTTTATTCAAACTGATGCAGCAATTAATCCAGGAAACTCGGGAGGTGCTTTGGTAAATGCAGTGGGAGAATTAATAGGAATTAACTCTGCTATTCAGTCGACTACAGGATATTACCAAGGTTATGGCTTTGCTGTTCCTTCTAATCTTGCTAGAAAAATAGTAGAAGACATTAAGAAATTTGGGATTGTACAAAGAGGCTTCTTGGGTGTAATGACCGTAGACCTTTCTAATGATCAATTGGTAGCAGCTTACAACAAAGATAAAAAAACCAACATCAAATCCGGAAACGGAATGTACGTTACAGGATTCTCCGAAAAAAGTGGCGCTGAAGATAGCGGTATTAAAATTGGCGATATTATCACAAAGATAGATAGTTATGCAATTACTGATTTTGCAGATCTTTCTGCAGCAGTAGGAAGCAAAAGACCAGGAGACAAAGTGCTGGTAACTTATAGAAGAAATGGCATAGAAGGAACCACTACGGTTACTCTAAAAGATCAAAAAGGAGGAACTTCTGCTAGAACAAAAGCAGACCTCAGCGTGACTGAAAAAATAGGTTCAGATTTTGCTGAATTGGATGACCGTTTTAAAACAGATTATGGTTTAACGAGCGGTGTTGTTGCAAGAGGAGTTCAAGAAGGTGGAGAAATGGCGAAAATAGGCGTCGTTGATAACTACATCATCATAGAAATTAACGGAAAACCTGTAAACTCTCAGGCTGACGTTGAAAAAATTCTCAACAAATACTCTGGAAACGTACAAGTGAAATTTGTAGACGACTATGGTAGGATTTATACAAAAGGATTTAAAATGCCTTAATCATTAGAATTTAAACAGAAAACCGCCGCAATAATTTGCGGCGGTTTTTTTATGATTTAAGTTTCTTCTTTTTCCTTTCGTAGATTACTTCTACTATTTTTCCGCCCATCCATGCAAAAGGGAAGAAGATAAGAAATATAGAAATCTTATAAAATGTAGGGTGGTAAGGAAGAATAATGACATCCAACATCGCTATAAAAAGCATGATGAAACCAATAAGAATTGCATAAGCTACTTTTGCGTATTTTACAATCATGGCAGTTACAACTCCTCCCACGGTAGTTCCTAATCCTGAAATAAAGAGTAAAAAACCAAAAAATGCATCATTGTTTTTCATGCTCTCCAAAAATCTATGCCAATGCTCAAACGGAGCAAAAGCTTCAAAGGTAACCCACTGAGGAAAAACTCTTATACCAAGAGTGATGATAAGACCTGCAATCACCAGACCTACTAAAACAGCAAATGTATTTCTTATAAAACTCATTAATATTGATGTGCAATCATAGAAATTTCGATATCCACATTTTTTGGCAAACAAGAAACCTGTACAGTCTCTCTCGCTGGATAGCTTTCTGCATCTAGATAAGATGCATAAATATCATTCATCACTGCAAAATCATCCATACTTTTCAAGAAAATGGATGCTTTCACTACATTTTTAAAAGTCATACCTGCCTCAATTAAAATAGCTTCAAGATTTTTCATAACCTGATGCGTTTCTTTTTCAATTCCTTCCACAAGCTTTCCTGTAGAAGGATCTACCGGAATCTGACCAGAGATATACAAAACACCATTAGCCAAATTAGCCTGAGAATAAGGTCCAATTGCTGCGGGAGCATTTTCTGTATTGATAATTTTTTTCATTTATAGATTATTATTAATTTTTGATATGTAAAAATAATTAATGTTTAATTACCCTCATTTCTCCAGATGCAAATATAAAATTTCTAATTCAAATAAAATATGATCTTAGAACGGAGCATTTGGCTGTGTGAAACTTCTATCTTTATATTTCAGAGCATCGCTTAAGATATTCGCTTTAATACCGATGAAGAAATCATACACTTTGTATTGCCCGAAGGGAACCCAATTAAAATTGATGGTAAAACTACGCTGATCTCTTGCAAAACCAATTCTTGTGTATGCTAATTTACCCGTAATCATATCGTAGTGCGTACTACCAGTAACGTTCCAATAAGGTGTGAGCTTCATGTTTCCGTCTAAACCTACGGATGCAATTCTGGTACCTTCCCTCAACAAACCTTTTGTATATTGGTAACTGGCATTTACATTTAAACTCCAACTTTGGTCGAAATGAGCATAATTATCATTATCAAAATAATAATTTTCATTTCGAATTTCTCCTTTTTTATCGTAGAGTTTTTTATAATCTTTCTTTTCTCCTTTTTTTGCAAAAATTTCGCTGCTCAATGGATAAGACATCTGCACATTAAAACCCTGCACGCTAAAAGATCCAAAATCTTCAGTTCTGATACCATCGTTTTGGCCAGGTATAAATAAAATCTTATACGGTTCAATAGCTAAACTTGTGTTTATACTCAATTTACTATCAAAAAGTGAAGTCTGCCCATTTACTGTAATTATTGAAAAAGGATGAGATTTTGCTAAAAAATTGTAGTTACCGTTAATATTGAGAGATTCAAAAATTTTAATTTTTTTCACTCCGGTAGAATCGCTTTTAGATTTAATTTTCATTTCGATATTATTCGCAATACTATAACCTAAAGCACCAACTTCTCCTGCACTTGGACTTCCTACAATTCCGTTATCAAAAATAGAGTAAGGCATGAGAGCTCCTGCAGCATCATAATAATTTCTAAAATATCCAAAACCTGGCGAGCCAAAATCTGGGGCATAAGAAAAACTTAAACTTGGCATTACCATGTGACGAATAGCCTCTACAGCACCCCCTTTTTTAAAATTCAGCATTCCGTACAAAGTAGTTTGCAAAGAAGCACTCGTATTAAATGTAGAATAAGCTGCCACTTTTTTATTAACCTTGTCTACCACTACATTTTCTACAGGATCATAAAATCTGGTAAGCGTTTTAGTAGTTAGGGCATTATCAAAATTGGCTCCTAAAGTAAATGTAAAATATTTTGCTATTGTGGTATTAGTTCCCAACGCAACATTATTTTTCACACCGGTCTGCAGTTTATCCCACATTGCTTTAGTGAATAATTCTCCTTCCCCTGTACTAACAGCGTTGGTAAGGTTAATACCTGTATTTACTGTAATATTTTCTAAAAGACCTTGTCTTACACCTGTTTTAGATTTGAATAAATAAAATTGGTTGATGGCTATATTCATCTGAGGAAGGCGAAGATCTGCCAAACCTGTGGCAAAATTTTGGTTGTAGGATCCTGTAGCAGTAATGGAAACCGGTAGCGTTAGGAATCTTTTTGTAAGTGTAAGTGTAGAATTCTGCTGTGTTCTAAGCACACTTTGATCCATAATATAGTTATTATTAACCGTATTGTTATAAAAAGTCTGGCTTGTTACATCTACAGAAGCCGAAAACGTTAAAAACGGATTAGCCTTGGTATCCTGACTATGTCTCCATGCTATTCTGTAGGTACCTGTTTTGCCGTAATTATCAAGACCTTTGATACCACGAACAGTAGTACCTATGTCTGCAGAGAAATTACCAGTATAGCGGTATTTTTTTACATAATTCATCTCCGGGCGGAGTGTCCAGCTTCCTTTGGTATAAATATCAGCTAAAACTTTCAGGTCAAAATGCTCCCCAATCGGTTGATAATACCCCAAACCATTCAAGAAAAACCCCACATCTTCCCTTTCCCCAAAACTCGGAATCAAAATTCCCGCAGAACGTTTATCAGAAAATGGCAATATTGCAAATGGCATTACCAAAGGCGTGGGAACATCTTCAATATACATTTGGGCAGGGCCAACAATCAGCGTTGAGCTGTTTTTTCCTTTTTGCATCTTGATGTGAGAGGCGAGAAGATGATAATCTGGTCTAGAATCTTTTTTATCAATGTAATATTTATCTGTAGTAAACTCTGCATTTCTCATTACAAAGACAGAATCATTATACTTTTTAGTTTTGATGGCAACAATTAAACCTTCGCTTTCCTCTGTTCTTGCGTTATAGGCAATTGCTTCTCTCGTTTTTGTATTGTAACTGAAACTTTCTACCTCATATTTTTTTCCGGCTTGATCTACTTTTGCTAATTCTGTTACTTTTCCTAGAGAATCTAGTTTTCCTCTTGCAAAAATGATGTTTTTCTCCTCATCAATAGAGATATAATCTGCATCAATTTGCATATCCTGATATTTTACCTGTGCATTTTGAACCAGATAAATCATTTTTTTCGGTACATCTCTTCTTTTAGAATCAGCTTTTGTACGCAAAACATCTTCCAAAGACTCTTTTGGAAGAACTATAGTATCCTTTTTTTTGATGGTATCATTGGCAGCTTTTGCTATCGTATCTTTTACCATCATACTTTTTTGCAATTTCTCTGGCACTTGTTGTGCTAAAAAATTGTTAAAAATTAGGATAATTAGAATTTGTAATATATTTTTGAAGACGGTTTTGTCCAATTTTTGTTTTGATATAATTTGGCTCAAAATTAGTATAATTTTTAAAACTTAAAGATGTACCAATCAAAATTTAAAATAATTTTAGCATTTCTGCTTGTCGTTTTCTCTAGTTTTGCATTTTCTCAGAAGAAATTCACCATAGTTTTGGATGCAGGACATGGCGGAAGCGACCACGGTGCGTATCGTTCTTACGAAGATATTGGCCGTATAGCAGAAAAAGATGTCACACTCGCAATTACTTTGAAAATTGGCGCTAAGCTCGAAAAAAATAAAGATTTCAAAATCATTTATACTAGAAAAATAGATGAATTCCCTTCGCTTTCTGATCGTACTAATCTTGCCAACAGAAGCAAAGCCGATCTTTTCGTGTCTATTCATTGTAATTCTGCAGCAAGGAATACGGCGTATGGTACAGAAACTTTCGTGCAAGGTCCCAACCAAAACGGAGAAAATCTTGAGGTAGCTAAGCGTGAAAATGATGTGATCTATTTGGATGAAAAAGACAAACAAATCTTCGGATCTTATAACCAAAGTTCTCCAGAATCTCTTATTGCACTAAAACTTCAACAAAGTAAATATCTAGAGGCAAGCTCACTTTTGGGAGGTTTGGTAGAAGGAAATTTTGTGAATAGAGATAAAAGATTTTCGCGTGGCGTTTTTCAAAAGAACCTTCACGTTTTGAGGATGAATGCAATGCCATCGGTACTTATAGAAACAGGATTCATCAATCACCCAGAAGAAAGCCATTATTTGGCATCCGAGAAAGGCCAAGAAGAAATTGCCGAAAGTATTTATTTGGCAATTGTCGATTATAAAAAAGCTTACGACAGAAAAACAGGAAATGTATCTTCTAATAAAAAACCAGAGCCAGAAAAGCCAGTTGAAGTTCCTCTAAAAAATGATTTCAGAATATTATTGATGACTACCTCTATTAAATATAACGAAGGTGATCCTGCATTTCATGGTTTAAATTATATATTATCTATGAAAGAAGGCGGCGTTTACAAATACTACTATAGCGTCACCAATATGGCATCTATAAAAGATCAAAACATCAAAACAGCTAAAGATGCAGGCTTCAAAAATGCGTATGCAGTAGGTTTCATGCCAAATCAAAAATTAAATACTGGCTATTATAACATAGAAGTTTATGTAGGAAAAGATAAGTTAAGTGCCAACTCTCACATTCTACAGACTTTAAAAGATGTTGAGAGAAATAAAATGAACGGAGTGTTCTACTATACTTACGGAAAAGTGTATTCTTTGGAAGACGCTGTAAAACTTCAGGCTGATCTTGAAGCAAAGGGTATTAAGAATACAATTATTCAGAAAATGTATAAATAAGAAATATAATTTTGAAGTGTAAATGTTAATCAATACTTTTGCATCCTCAAAATTTGGTCTATTCGTCTAGTGGTAAGGACTCAAGGTTTTCATCCTTGCAACAGGAGTTCGATTCTCCTATAGACTACACCATTAAAAGCAACAAAAGCCCTCCGTTTGGAGGGCTTTTGTTCTATTTTGTTTTTTTTAAATATGTTTTGATTTAAGAATAAAATAAAAAGTACTTCCTACACCAATCTCACTTTCAACCCCAATTGTTCCTCCTTGTGCTTCAATAAATTCTTTACTAATGCTCAATCCTAAGCCGTTACCTTCTGTATTGGTTCCGGGAACACGA
Source organism: Chryseobacterium piscicola (assembly GCF_900156685.1). Classification (GTDB taxonomy): domain Bacteria; phylum Bacteroidota; class Bacteroidia; order Flavobacteriales; family Weeksellaceae; genus Chryseobacterium; species Chryseobacterium piscicola. Next base: position 571,259 of record NZ_FTOJ01000001.1, on the reverse strand, counting down.
AAATATCTCGTGAAAATCTCCTTTAAATACTGTTTTTCAATTCCCAATCCTTTGTCTACAACCGAAAACTTAACCTTATCAGAATCAAGTGTTTTTACTTGAATTTTAATATCAGATTTCTCATTGCTGTACCGAATTGCATTGGATACAAGATTATTAAGAACCCAAAGCGTTTTCTCTTCATCAGCTGAGAGTGTTTTTTGCAGAGAATCTACTTCAGTTATGATGGTTATTTGCTTTTTATCTGTTGCAGATTTATTGGCGCTAATTACCTCTTGAACGAGGGAATTTATATCAACCGGACGAATATGAAATTGCGACACACCTGTCTCTAGTTGGGCAATATTCAATAATTCTCCTGTAATCTTTAGTAATCTTAATGCATCATCATTAATGCCACTCAAAAGATTTTGCTGCTCTTCATTCAGGCTGCCTATCTTTTCATTGTTTAAGAGTTGTAACCCCATTTGAATGGAAGAAATTGGCGTTTTAAATTCATGTGAAACCGTGCCTATGAAACGTGTTTTAGCTAAATCCAATTCTTTAAAAGGAGTAATATTTCTTAACATAATTACCTGGCCTATAAAGCGACTTTCGGTTTCTCCTGTAGGAACTACATTGATATCAACAATATCTTTATCAAAATAATTTTCTTTGCCTTCTACAAATATTTTAAAAAAATCTGAAGCCTCGTTTTTTGATTCCGGATTGATGATTTCTTTAATTAAAGCTCTTACAAGATCGTTTGTAACGGCAACATCCTGAATCTGTTGCCCCACAAAATTGGTTCTTTTAAGACCAGAAATTTTTAATGCTTCATCATTTACGAAAAGAACTTTTCTGTTTTCGTCAATCCCAATTACGGCATCGTGCATATTGTCGATCAAGGTTTCAATTCTTTTTTTTCCTTTTAAAATTTTATCAATTCTGCTTTCAGAATATTCCTGAAGTTTTTCCGCCATGGTATTAAATGACCTTGCCAATTCGCCAAACTCACTATTACTTTCAAACTGTACCCGTTGTCTGTAATTTTGGTTGGCAATCTGATGAATGCTAGAAGTCAATTCACGAATCGGATTTGAAATATTGGCCGGCAAATTAACCATTAAAATAAACGCAATAAGAAAGCAAAAAGTGCCTGCGATGGAAATCACTGCAATTGCATTTTCTGCAGTGGTATTGGCAATTCCGCTTTTGATCTGGATGGCGTTCATATTCAGCTGCATTAGCTCAGCAATATCTTTCCGGATGGCTGAATGTAGGTTTAGATTTCCTGTGTCAATTTTTAAATCAGAAAAATGATCATTAATATTTTGAGTGGCTTCTTTTTCTCCACTTTCTGTAATATTCTTACGTTGAAGGTTAAGGTTTTTTTGAAATTCTGATAACGCAATCGGTTCTTTCCCTATTTCTTCGAGCGACAACAGCATATTTCGAGAGTATTGCAATGTATTGTAGTTGTCTGTAAGGATATTTTGGGTATCTTTTTTCAGCTGATAAATAAACCATCCTCCTAAAGTTGACAGTACAATTATCATAAAAAACAGCAGACCTACTCCTGCATTAAGCTTTGCTTTAATTTTCATTGCGACAAAATTACTAAATCTACGTTTTGTTTTGAAAGTCTTTTCAGTAAGGAATTAAAAGTGTCTGTTGCCAAAATAATCCTCCAAATATCCAAATGGGGTTTGCCGATGCATACCGTTGTAATTTTACGTTCTTCGCACTGCTCCATAATGGTCATTGCAATATTTTTACTTTGAATTTTTATGATTTCTGCGCCCAATTCGGTAGCCAGTTTAAAATTATTAATCAAGTGTCTTTGCTTGTTAAGCGCAATTCTATCAGCCGATTCACGAGGAACCTGAACGTAGAGTAAAAACCACTGGCTATTGTAATAACTTGCCAGTCTCGCCGTTTTTCTGATTACATTTTTAGCCGTCGTTTCATTTGAACTGATACAAGCAAGAAATTTTTCTTTCCTTAACGTTTTTCCGGTTATAATTTCGGTTTCTACTTTTCTGGTAACCTGTGATGCTACCTCTTTCAACGCCAGCTCACGAAGCTGAAGAATATTTTCATTCTTAAAAAAATTGCTCAACGCAGAAGGTATTTTACTTTGTTCGTAAATTTTCCCTTCTTTTAATCTTGTAATCAACTCGTCTGCAGTAAGATCAATATTCACCACCTCATCCGCCGAAGCCAAAACGGTATCAGGAATTCTTTCATTGACTTCAATTCCTGTCACAGCTTTCACCTCATCGTTTAAGCTTTCTAAATGCTGAATATTTACCGCCGTGATTACATTAATTCCGGCATCCAAAATTTCAAAAACATCCTGCCATCTTTTTTTATTTTTGCTTCCTTCTATATTGGTATGGGCAAGCTCATCAATAATCACAATCTCTGGGCGCAGAACAATAGTTGCCGGAACATCCAGCTCATCCAGCTCTTTTCCTTTGTAGAATAATTTTCTTCTCGGGATAATAGGAAGACCTTCAAGGAGTTCGTGGGTTTCTTTACGATTGTGTGTTTCTATATATCCTATTTTCACATCAATCCCGTTTTGAAGAAGCACATGAGCTTCCTGCAGCATTCTGTAAGTTTTCCCCACTCCAGCGCTCATCCCGATGTAAATTTTCAGTTTACCTCGTTTTGAACTGTTGATGAGATGCAGAAACTCTTCTGCGGATTTTCTTGATTCGTTCATTTTAAATAAAATGATTTAATTCTTTTCTAAGACATTTGTAAAATCTTTTAAACCAACGAGAGATTTTTAATTTCATTCAGACATAAATTTCAAGAGAATTTTTCTTTACCTCAGCCCTAAAGGGAGGAAAACTCTCTTGAAATTGACCAAAATCACTCCCTTCAGGGCCTGGGAAATAATTTTGGTCAATTTTATATAGGTAATAAATTTAAACAAAGATCCTATTCATTATTACTAAAATGAAATAGCCAATGCTGTAGTCGCCGTAAAACTTTGTTTATTAAAATCCTCCTCTCTGTTCATAAAAACAGCATCTTTATTGTTTAAATTTCTGATTTCAGTTCGCCAAACAAGGTTGGGTAAAATCTGATAATCTGCATTGAAAGAATACCCTAACGTTTTAAAGCCATTTTCTGTACCTGTAGAAATAATAACACCTTTTTCATCCTGATAATATTCTCCTCTTGCTGTAAAACTCAATTTATCTGTGGCGTTATATTTTGCAATTAAAACAGGTGTATACCAAATATTATACTGGTCGCTTCCTTTTGCTTTCTGTTCGGCTCCTATATCAAAACCTGCAGTAACGCCCAGCTTTTTATTGATTTGATACACCGCATACAGATTATGAAAATATCGCATCTGGCGAATACTGTCTGGTTTATCATTACCAATGAACGAACTGCTGTTTATGGTGAATTTTTCATTCGGTTTAAATGTCAACTGATGTCCGAATGCAGGTGTAGAATTGCCATCAACTCTCTGGATACGCTGCCAACCGTTGAGTACCAAACCGCTTACGAACCATTTACCACTTTCTGAAGTATAAGAAATTTTTGCACCGGTTTCAAAATAAGGCGAATTGTCAGCAAAAAGACTTCGCGTAAGTGTCCAATTGTCTTTTCCTATGGCACTTTCAAATCCTAAATGGGATGGAAAAACTCCGGCATCAATCCATAGATTATGTTTTTTGGAGATTTTCAAACCAGCGTTGGCTTCATAAACATTTTTCATTACGCCTTGTTCTGCTGCGTAATTGGCATTCATGTACGTTCCTACTGCCAAAGCAAGATTGGCCCGTACATTTGCTGTGTTGTAAGCCGCTTTAATGAAGGCCAAATTAACATTGATCTCATTATTTCGATTGTGACTGTAAACAAACGGAGGACGGCTGTTGTTTTTAGGATTATTAAAATCTGCAGTGTAATACACCTCAGCGTATCCGCTTATTGTAAGTGGTTTAACGATTGAATCGTTTTGAGCAGATGCACTGATACCGCATACTGCCAACAAAACAAATAGTATTTTTTTCATTTAATTTAAATTTAAGAAAAAGATGGGATTTTATTTAAAAAAATAAAACTCACGATGATAAATATTGATTTAAAATTTACTTTCCACTTAACTGGTCGAGTGCGATATTCAATTTTAGCACATTGATTTTTTCAGGACCAAACAATCCAATCAGAGGTTTTTCTGTCTGCTGAGCAATTAGATCATTGATTTTTACCTCATCCATATTTCTGATTTTGGCAATTCTTTTTACCTGAATTTTCGCGGCCTGTACAGAAAAATTCGGATCTAATCCGCTTCCGCTGGCCGTCACTAAATCTGCCGGAATATCTGACTTTTTGATTCCAGGATTTTTCAACAAAATCGTATCGACACGAGCCTGAATTTGTTTCAAATACTCTTCATTTGATGGAGCTTTGTTAGTTCCTCCAGAACCAGCCGCATTGTAATCAACCGCTGAAGGACGAGAATTGAAATATTGATCTGTAGTGAAAGACTGTCCTATATTAGAATAGTAGGTTTTATTATGATGTTCAATTAAATCTCCTTTTCCCTTATTAGGTGAAAGCTGAGCAATCGCCCAGATGGATATCGGATAAACAATAGCAAGAAGAACGATGCACAATGCAGTCAGTTTGATTGCTGGTAAAATATGATTTTTCATTTGATGATAATTTTAAAAAGGCAGTTAGCAGGAAGAATTGAGATAGTTAATGGACGAAAAGTTACATGATAAAAGTCTCTTCCTGCCTTGCCTTTGATATATTTAGAAAAATAAGGATACAATGATGTCAATGATTTTAATTCCGATAAAAGGAATAATAACTCCACCCAATCCGAAGATGAATAGATTACGTCTTAGCAAGGCTGATGCGCCGATTGGTTTATAAGCCACTCCTTTCAATGCCAGTGGAATTAATATCGGGATGATAATCGCGTTGAAAATAACTGCCGATAAAATTGCACTTTCCGGACTGTGAAGATTCATGATGTTTAAACCCTGCAGTGCTGGAATTGCGGTGATAAACAATGCCGGAATAATGGCAAAATACTTCGCAACATCATTGGCGATACTGAATGTTGTCAGCGTTCCTCTTGTCATCAGCAATTGTTTACCAATTTCTACAACTTCAATCAGTTTTGTGGGATCGTTATCCAAATCAACCATATTTCCGGCTTCTTTTGCAGCCTGAGTTCCACTGTTCATGGCAACGCCTACATCTGCCTGAGCCAATGCCGGAGCATCATTGGTACCGTCACCCATCATGGCAACCAGACGACCTTCCTGTTGTTCTTTTTTGATATAGTTCATTTTATCTTCCGGTTTTGCTTCGGCAATAAAATCGTCAACACCTGCTTTTTCAGCAATAAATTTTGCTGTAAGTGGATTATCTCCGGTCACCATTACCGTTTTTATCCCCATTTTTCGGAGACGTTCGAAACGTTCGCTGATTCCGGGTTTAATGATATCCTGAAGTTCAATCACTCCCAGAACTTTTTCATTTTCTGAAACTACGAGTGGCGTTCCTCCATTCTGAGAAATTTCTTTAACTTTTAAATCAATTTCTTGTGGAAAAATATTTCCAGCCGCTTCCGATATTTTTCTGATGGCGTCGGTTGCTCCTTTTCGGATGCGGTTTCCGTCATAATCAATCCCTGAACTTCTGGTTTCTGCGGTGAATTTGATAAACTGAGGATTACTGATTTCATAGCTTAAAGGATTGATACCCGCCAGCTCTATGATTGATTTCCCTTCGGGAGTTTCATCTGCCATTGAGCTCAAAACAGCTGCTTTAATCAGTTGTTTTTCATCAACTTGGCTAGCAGGATAAAAACTTGTAGCCTTACGGTTTCCGATGGTGATTGTTCCTGTTTTATCTAAAAGTAAAACATCGATATCTCCGGCTGTCTCCACTGCTCTACCGCTTTTTGTGATGACGTTGGCGCGCAATGCTCTATCCATCCCGGCAATACCAATCGCAGATAATAATCCCCCAATGGTTGTGGGTATCAGACATACAAAAAGTGAGATAAATGATGCAATGGTAATGGTGACATTAGAATAATCTGCGAATGGTTTTAAAGTTACACACACGATGATAAAAACCAATGTAAAACCTGCCAGTAAAATAGTTAATGCAATCTCGTTTGGCGTTTTTTGCCTTGAAGCACCTTCCACTAAAGCTATCATTTTATCTAAAAAGCTTTCGCCGGGTTGCGTTGTCACTTGTACAACAATTTTATCCGACAAAACTTTTGTTCCTCCTGTTACAGAACTTTTATCACCACCCGATTCACGAATTACGGGAGCAGATTCTCCGGTAATCGCACTTTCATCTATGGTAGCGAGTCCTTCAATTATTTCTCCGTCTGAAGGAATAATATCTCCGGCTTCACAAACAAAAACGTCCCCTTTCTGTAATTTAGATGAAGAGATAGTTTCACCATTTTGAAGTTTTGCAGGCGTTTCTTCTCTTGTTTTCCGAAGACTGTCTGCCTGAGCCTTTCCTCTGGCTTCGGCAATTGCTTCAGCAAAGTTTCCAAAAAGAACGGTGAGCAAAAGAATAATGAATACCGTAAAGTTGTAAGCAAAACTTCCCTGAGATTTTTCTCCTGTCAAAGTCCAGACGCTTACAAAAAACATCACCAATGTACCGAGCCATACAAGAAACATGACGGGGTTTTTAAACATTAGTTTCGGATTCAGTTTCACAAAAGACTGTTTCAATGCTTCCTGAACCAATTCTTTTTGAAACAAAGATTTATTTTGAGTCATTTTAATTTCTTTTATTTAAAATTTATTTAATATGTAGATACATATTGTTTTTCATTTGTCATATTGAATCGCGTCATCTTTATTTGTGTTTGGGTATCCAAATCATAGCGATTTCATTGAAAAATATTCTGCAATCGGGCCCAAAGCCAATGCCGGAAAGAATGATAATGCTGCAATAATTGCAATCACTGCAAAAGTCATCAGTCCGAATGTTGAAGTATCGGTTTTCAGCGTTCCTTCCCCTTCGGGAATGTATTTTTTCTTAGCCAATAATCCTGCAATTGCAACAGGGCCTATAATTGGTAAGAAACGACCGAGCAACAAGACAATTCCTGTAGAAATGTTCCAAAAAAGATTATTATCGCCTAACCCTTCGAAACCGCTTCCGTTATTGGCTGCTGAAGATGTATACTCGTACAATACTTCGCTGAAACCATGAAATCCCGGATTATTGAGCGTGGAAGTACCTAGATCAGGAAAATAAGTAGCTATTGCAGTTCCAGCAAGAATAAGAAAAGGATGAAAGAGTGCTACAATCATGGCAATTTTCATTTCACGGGCTTCAATTTTTTTACCCATAAATTCGGGAGTACGACCAACCATCAATCCACTGATGAATACTGCAAGAATAATGTAGATAAATATATTCAGGATACCTGCTCCATCACCTCCATAGAAAGCGTTTACCATCATTGCAAGCATTTGGGTCATTCCTGAAAGTGGCATTGCGCTGTCGTGCATAGAATTAACAGAACCTGTAGAAATTACAGTGGTCACAATACTCCAAAAACCTGAAGCAGCAGAACCGAATCGAACTTCTTTTCCTTCCATTGCGCCGAGTGACTGATCAATGCCCATTTGACTGATTGCGGGGTTACCATTCATTTCCATGATAACTGTTGGTACAGCCAGCAAAAGAAATCCTACCGTCATGACTCCAAAAATCATGTATCCAAATTTCTTTCTGCGTATAAAGTATCCAAATGCAAAAACCATCGCCATAGGAATAATAAGTTGCGCAAACATCTCCACCATATTGGTAAAATAATTCGGATTTTCAAGCGGATGTGATCCATTGGCGCCAAAAAAACCTCCACCATTGGTTCCCACGTGTTTTATGGGAACAAATGCTGCAACGGGGCCTGTAGAAACCTCTACATTTTCACCTTCAAGCGTAATCATTTTATCTTTGCCGTTGAAAGTCATCGGCATTCCCTGAAACACCATTACGGCACCCATCAGGAATGATAGCGGTAATAAAATTCTAGTCGTTGATTTAAGGAAATAGTCATAAAAATTCCCCAGTTTTTCTGTTGATTTTTCTCTGAAAGCTTTAAAAACAACAATTGAAGCGGCAATTCCTGTTGCTGCAGAAACAAATTGCAGAAACATTAACCAAATTTGTCCTAAGTAACTTATTCCGGTTTCGCCTGAGTAATGCTGTAAATTACAGTTGACTAAAAAAGAAATGGTTGTATTGAAAGCTAAATCCGGCGACATATCCGGATTTCCGTCTGGGTTGAGTGGCAGCCAGCTGATATTCATCAAAATCAGCATACTGATGAAAAACCATAAGAAATTGATAGTTAAAAGTGCTGTTAAATGCTGTTTCCAATTCATTTCATAATCAGGATTAATACCTGATATTTTGTAGAAAAATTTTTCTACGGGTTTGAAAACAGGATCAAGAAAGGTTTTTTCTCCTGTGTAAACTTTTGAAATATACTTTCCAAAAGGTATCGCCAATAGCAATGTTATTAAAAACATCGCTACAACGCCTAAGATTTCAGTGTTCATAGTTTGTTTAATGAATTAATGCAAATTCTTTTACGGAAATCACCAAGTACAAAAAAGCAATAACGAAGCTGATCCAAAAAACCAGAATTCCCCACTCTTTCATTTGATGTATTATCTTGCGGTTCATTTGCTTATTAAATTATTTTTAAAATTTTTCTGGTTTTACAAGCACATAGCAGATATAAATGAATATGGCTATTGACAATAAGAATAGTATGGTCATCTTTTTTAATTTAAATTGTGTCGAAATATTCAACGAGACTATAAAACAAAACAAATAACACAACTGCTGTTATTAATAGAATAATTGTTATCATTTTATTTAATTTTAATTAATCTGCAGAATTGCAGCAGCTACAAAAACACCAAGGATTACAGCAATATTGATGGTAATCACATCTAGATTATGCTTTTCACGGGTAGACTTCAGAAGTTTCCAATCTCCTATTTTTCTTATTTTAGATTTCATTATTTTTTTAATTTTAAATTCCAGATTTATAAACTTGGTGCAAGTAATTATTCTGCAGACTCACTGACATTTTATCGAAAATCATTTTTTTATAAGCAGGTTCACTACAAAACGTGAAACTGTCTATGGAATACACGAAAATATTTTCAATTGCTCCTTTCAGTTTGTGATCGCCTCTGTTGTATAATTTATTCATTTTCTGAATGCATTTTTTCAGCATCTTCTGATCATGATTTTTAATCAGCTTTTTAATTTGTTTAGTGAAAGCATTGATTACCATGTAAGGACTGGTTGTTTTGTAAGATTCATTAAATTCTTGTTGCATCTCAGGAATTACTTCTATAATTTCCTTGATTGCTTCTGTATGGTTCATGTAGATTTGTTTTGAATGTATAATGCCAATATTTATACCTTCACACACAAAAACATCGCAAAACACTGAAAACCAAGTTTTTATTGAAAATCAACGTATTTATAGAACATAAAAAACCCTATCAAAATGATAGGGTCGTTATCAAAACGGAAATATTTTTACGAAATTTTGTATTCTTCAACCTTTCGGTACAAGGTTGCAATACCTATTTCGAGCAAACGAGCAGCTTCTGCTTTATTGCCTTTGGTATGAATAAGAACTTTCTGGATTTGCATTTTTTCTGCAGTTGCCATTGAAAATGCAGACATCATTTTTGTTTGAGAAGAATCTATCTCGTTATTGTAAACCGAAATATCCAAAGGAAGACTATCTATTTCTAATTCAGATGAATCTGTAAGAATCACGCTTCGTTCAATTACATTTCTAAATTCGCGAATATTACCCTTCCAAGGATGATTTTTTAATGCTTTTAAATAATCTGAAGATACAGAAGTGATATTTTTACCACTTTTAAGCGAAAAACGTTTCAAGAAAAATTTAACTAACAATTCAATATCAGCTACTCTTTCTCTTAATGAAGGAAGTTTAATCTGGAAAATATTGATTCTGTAATACAAATCTTCACGAAAATTTCCATTCTCTATTTCTGTTTTTAAATTTCTGTTGGTTGCTGCAATAATTCGGACATCGGTTTTAGTTGGTTTGCTATCACCTACTTTCAAAAACTCTCCAGATTCTAACACTCGCAATAACTTTGCCTGTAAATCTAAAGGCATTTCACCAATTTCATCAAGGAAAACCGTTCCCTGATTGGCTTCTTCAAAAATACCCTTACTATCTTTTAGAGCACCGGTAAAAGCGCCTGCTTTATGACCAAACAGTTCATTTTCCAACAAATCTTTTCCAAAAGCTGAACAGTTTATGGCAATAAAATTCCTTTTACATCTTTTACTAGAATGATGGATGGCTTGAGCAAAAACCTCTTTTCCAGTACCCGTTTCTCCGGTAAGAAGAACGGTAGCATCGGTTCCAGATACTTTTTTAGCAGAATCAATGGCAGAAATTAAAACGTCTGATTTTCCTATAATGCTATCGAAAGACTGTTTGTTATTCAACTGTTTTTCAAGATGAATAACCCTCTTATTCAAAGCTACCTTATCAGAAGCTTTATAAATAAGTGGAAGAATTTTGGTGTTGTCATCACCTTTGGTAATATAATCGAAAGCTCCATTTTTTATAGCCATCACACCATCCGGAATATTCCCGAAGGCTGTTAACAGAATGATTTCCACGAAAGGAAATTTTTCTTTAACAATTTTCGAAAACTCCACTCCGTTGCCATCAGGAAGTTTAACATCGCAAATAACGATTTCAATATCCGATAGTTCAAGTCTTTTGAGACCTGCTTTTAGATTACTTGCTTCGAAAACCTGAAACCCTTCCAAGCTGATAATTCTTGAGAGCAGCGATCTTATCTTAGCCTCATCATCGATGATTAATATGGTGTTCAATTCTGTAGAAATATAATGTTCAAAATTAGAATTAAAATTCCATTGGTACTCAATTTGGCAGAAATTATTATTTGCACCAACTTAGAGCCTATTAAAAAAATAAAATTTCAAGACATTTTTCTTTTCTTCAAACCAAAAGACAAATCAATACTTTTTTACAAAATATACTTTTCACAAAGGAAACTACAGCAGTTAAAATTATTGAAATTGCAAAAAACACAACTGCTGTACAACTAAAACACCATTAATTAGGAAAAAAATTAAAAATAATAATTGATAAGCTATTTATTTCGAGCTGATAATTAGCATTTTAACAAAAATTTAGATTAATTTAATATCTCTATTTTGAAAAAAAGAAAAAAATATTACCTTTGCACCAATCTAAAAGGGAGATTAGGCGTTTTTTTACTTTGACGGATGAGGATATTGGTTTTTTAAATAATTTTGTTTTTACAAATCTTTAAGTCTCTAAATATCGTAAATCTAGAATGTATATAACTCTTAGATTACCAAATTTGATATCATGCCGGATTTAAAAATACAGGAAGCAAAATTGCTTTTTAATAAAATCCACTCGAACCCAAAAAGTTACGATTTAAAAATCAATGAAGAAGGGATTACAGGCAGAGATGATAAAATAAGTTTCAGACTCTACAGGAACGGTGAGAGAAGTGCCTTTGAGGTACTGATTGACGGAATAACGTTCACCAACAACACTGGGGAATGGAATAATGCACTGAGCATGCTAACGAGCATAATCAGAAAAATAGAAAAAGAACAACAGAATATAAAATTAGAACAAGCATTAGATAAACTAAAAAAATACCTCTCAGAATAAAGTTTATTTTTTTTTAAAATAAATTTGGCTGGTAAAAAAAAAGTTTATAAATTTGCACTCACATTTGAACGATATGGCAAATCATAAATCAGCACTTAAAAGAATAAGACAAAACGAAGTTAGAAAAGTTCGTAACAGATACTACCACAAGACTGCTAGAACAGCAATCAAAGGGTTAAGAAATGAAGAGGATAAAACTGCAGCAACAGAACAATTGCCAAAAGTTATCGCTTTATTGGATAAATTAGCTAAGAAAAATATTATCCACAAGAACAAAGCGGCTAACTTGAAAAGTAAATTGACTAAGCACGTTAACAAGTTAGCGTAATTAATTATAGTAGGCCCGTTCGTCTATCGGTTAGGACCTCAGGTTTTCATCCTGGTAAGAGGGGTTCGACTCCCCTACGGGCTACTAAAAAGAATTGAAACTTTTAAAAATTCAAAATTACTAACCCGCTATTTATAGTGTGATGGTAGATGGCCCGTTCGTCTATCGGTTAGGACCTCAGGTTTTCATCCTGGTAAGAGGGGTTCGACTCCCCTACGGGCTACAAAAAGAGATTTCAGTTTTGAAATCTCTTTTTTTATTTTTGATAAATTTACAACTATTTTAAAAACAGTATAAAATCATGAAAAATAAATCAAATTTAGTCAATGGAATAATTGGAATGTTATTTATTCTTGGAATTTGTTGGTTAATATATAAATTAACCATATTTGCGTTCGAAAATTTCAGTAAAATTGATATCAATATTTTTATAACAATCATTGGTGGAACAATTACAATAAGTAGCTTTTACATAACGAGATATTTGGAAAGGAAAAAGGCTATCGAACTAGAGATTAGAAATAAAAAAATACCAATTTATGAGGAATTTTTCAATTTTTATTTTAGTGTAATGCTAAAAAATAACACTGATGAAGAAATAACAAATGACGAAATGGTAAAGTTTTTTCGCGAATTTAATCAAAAAGCTATAATATGGTTTCCTGATCATATATTGAAATCTTATATTGATTGGAAAAATAATTTAACGAAGTTTTCAGCAAACCAAGGAATTAGCTTGAGAGAAGTAATTCTTCATCAGGAACAATTCATGAATCAAATTAGAAAAGATATTGGACATAATAATAAAAATTTAATCGAAGGAAGTATAACTTCACTGTATATTAATGATTTTGACAAATTACAATAAACTTAAAAACCGCATGCGTAATAACATGCGGTTTCTTGTTTTAAATTCCAAAATTAAGGAATACATAAAATCTTGATTTCGCTTCAATATCTCCGCCTGCCAGATTGGTGTAAGTCGGAAGCATTAGTTCTGTTCCCAGACTGAATTTTTTGTAAGAAGCTTCAAAACCAAACTTACCGTACAAAGCACTTCCGGAAGTTTTCGGAAGCACTTCTTTATATTGGCGGTTTCGGTCATAGACTTCTCCCTGAAAACCAAATTTTGAAGAAAGAATGCTTTTTTCACTTCCAAAGATTTCATAAAAACCTGTGGCTGAATAATTCCACTGATTACCAAACTGATAGTGTTTTTTGTTTTCAGTTTTAATTGTGTAATCGGTATTGAGAAGCACTGCCAGTTTATTTTTTTGAAATCTGTAATTCAGAACTGCCTGATAATCCCAACTTCCGGTTCCCAACTGAAAACTCGGATTAACTCCGGAAATTCCTTTTTCATCAAACTTTCCGAGCGGAACTTTTACTCCTACTCCACCATTCAGCTGATGACTATTGTCTTTTGAATTGATCAACTGATAAATTCCCATTACATTAAAATCTCCGATTCCATTGATTTTGATGTTGCCCTGCAAAGTTTTCTTTTCATGAAAATGAAACGGTAAACTTGTATAAACACTCAATTTTTGAGTCAAAGGAATTTTTGCCCAAAGCTGAATGGTATTGAAATACTCATCTTGCGTTAAATCTTTAACAAATAAATTCTCTTTCGCTTTATAATGCTGAGCAAAATATTTAATTCCGATAAACTGTGGGTTTAAGAGAGACTCAAAACCAGAAGATCCGTTTCCTGCTGCGCAACCACAGGCATCGCATTCATTGAATAACATCTCATCTTGAAAATTATTTGAAATGTGTAAACTGTCATTCCCTGTTTTTGCCTGAAAACTGTTAAGTGAAATCAGACTTATGATAAAAACTATTTTCTTCATTTCTGTTAAATTATTCAGCGAATTTCGGATTAGAGATAAAATTTTTGTCTGATAATGTTTTCAGAAAAGCAATGATGAATTGTTTTTCCTGAGCATTCATCGCAATTCCGACATGGTTATTCTGTTTTAACTGCGGATCGAGATTAGGATTATCCTCAACATTATCAGAATAAAAATTGAGTACTGCTTCTAAAGTGTAATACCTTCCGTCATGCATGTAAGGCGCCGTATACTCTACATTCCTTAAGCTGGGAACACGGAATTTCATCCAGTCGTTTTGATCCAGCGTCACACGATATCGTCCTGCATCTTTAAATTGGGTATTGTAATACATTCCGGTGTTTTTGAAACTTTCGTCGGTAAACAATTCTCCTTTATGACAGGAAGCACATTTTTGTTGAAACAAAACCCTTCCTTGAGATTCTTGAGAGGATAAATTTACGTTTCCTTGTTTAAACTGATCATACTTAGAATCTGCTGAAATCAAAGTTGCCATAAACTGTGACAATGCTTTCAAGACTCGTTCTCCTGTAATACTTTCGTCTCCGTAAGTCTGCTTAAATAATTTTTTATAAAAATCCTCTTTACTGAGTTTGGCAACTACATCAGGCATCGAACTATCCATTTCCTTTGCATCTGTAATAGGAATAATGGGCTGTTGATTTAAATTATGAATTACGCCGTCCCACATATATCGTTTAAGAAAAATCATGTTTTGGATTGGCGGAGCATTTCTGATTCCTAATTGGTTGTCAATTCCATGACTCACCGTGTGACCGTGATGGGTAAAAGCATGTTCCTGAATATGACAGAAACCGCAGGAAATGGTATTATTTCTTGAAAGTTTGCCTTCATAAAATAATTTCCTGCCCAATTCTACTCCATTTTTTGTGATTGGATTTTCATCTTGATCAAAAGTCATTTCCGGAAAATAAGAGGGAAACTGAAGATTTACTGCTTCATCTTTTTCTAAAGGCTGAGTTACCTCATCGGAACAAGAAACAAAATTCATAAAAGCAAAGATTAATAATCCTGTTTTTAAAATAAGCTTAGTCATTGTGAACGTGATCTACTTTAAACATTTTCGTTAAATTATTCGTCACATTCACTAAATGCTGATTGGAGCCCATCGCCATATTATTAGCCGTTGAAAAGCTTAAAGCAGTTTCTCCACTTAAATATTGGTTGAAATCTGCCAAAATATGAATCGAAGGTTTTACTGTTGCCGAGACTCTTGCGGTTGTTGGAAGATCCAAAGTGACTTCACGATACAAATCTGGAGTATTATTGGCGGCTACATTTCCCATGTTTCCGGTGTGGTTCATAAATTCTGTGTTGGTAGAACTCGCTCCGTATTTCCCTTCGAGTTTTACGAAAATATATCCGGCAGCCCAAGACCAGGTGAGACTTTCTTTCTTGGCTTTTTCCCAAAACTCGGCCTGTCCGTTTTGTCCGAGTAAATAAGCATTCTGACTGATCCCTAATCCGAATTTTATTTTTTTATACTTGTTTTTCGGAATTTCATCTAAGTCTACATAAACAATTCCGGCAACGGCTTTCTCCTGATTGATGATAAAAGCACCTTTGTCGGGGTTATTTTCGTGGTATTTGAACTCATTTCCGTTTTCGTCGATTAGACTGATGTTGCTGATGACATATTTTAAGGTTGAAAACTGATGTTTTTGTCCGCTGGAAGACGTTTGAGTAGTTTGATTGAGCACAATATTTCCGAGATTATTGAATCCGTTTTCAAATTTGAGCTGGAGTTTTCCTTTTGCTTCTGGTGAAGAATCTTCTTCATCGTTGTTACGACACGATGTAAAGGTTAAAAAACTAATGGCAATAAAGAATAATGATAAAAATTTATAAATTTTCATATGTAATTTTCTTATTTTTTTTAATGGTCATATGTAATCACCTACACAAATAGTTATTGCTTTCGAACTTTAGTAAAGGCGATTTCATTCTGATTTTGATTTTTTAGTTGAAATGTTGTTTTATGCTCCATACGCGATAGGGATGGTAGCGGTTATCCTTTTTGTCTTTTCCGAATCGTTGTTTTTATAGACTCACTTGGCAAGACAAAAAGATATGAGCGGACAGCCCGACCCGAGCTAAGGCTTTAGCTTTGGAGAGGGAATCGCCCAAAAAATTGATATGATCAACTAAAAAATGGGTGGTCTGAAAATGTTTTTCAGAAAGAGGAATGTGTAACCTGTTTTGTAAGTAAAATTCAGGTTTGGGAATGAGAAATTGTTCTCGATTGACGTTTTGAAAACCTCTGTAGGAATGTAAAAATCCAGTACTTTTTGAACGGAATTTTTCCCTTTTGAAAGTGGTGAAGAATCGGTATCGGTAGTTTTAGATAACTTTTTAGCCAAATAACATTTCCCGTTACAATGGAGGTCAATATTTTTCTTGTTAACGCAGAGTTCTTCGCTGATGTATTGATAATTCACAGCATACTCCACCAACGGAATCAGAGGCCTGAATACCGTAAAAAAGGTGAGGAATATGCTGCAAATTAAATTCAAAATATTATTTTTTGCTTAAAGCTTCGTCGTATCTTCTGCTGATTTCTTTCCAGTTGGTTACGTTCCAGATGGCAGTTAAATAATCAGCTCTTTTGTTTTGATATTTCAGGTAGTAAGCGTGCTCCCAAACGTCGATTCCGAAGATTGGCGTTCCTTTTTCTTCTACAACATCCATTAACGGATTATCTTGATTTGGTGTTGAAGAAACAAATAATTTCCCACTTTTATCTACAGAAAGCCAAGCCCAACCAGAACCGAAACGGTCTGCTCCAGCTTTAGCCATTTTTTCTTTGAAAGCATCCATACTTCCGAAAGCATCGGTGATTGCTTTTATTAATTTTGCTGATGGCTTTGTGTCTTTTTGTGGTGTAAGAACCGTCCAGAATAACTCATGGTTGTAATGTCCACCAGCATTATTTCTTACCGCCATTGGCAAAGTTCCTGCTTTTGAAAGAATCTGAAACAAAGTTTGCTTTTCCTGTGGCGTTCCCGCAATTGCTTTATTCAAATTAGCAACGTAAGCAGCTGCATGTTTTGAATAGTGAATTTCCATTGTTTGGGCATCAATATTTCCTTCCAAGGCATTGTATGCATAAGGTAAAGCCGTCTGCTTAAACTGTGCAAGCGCAAACTGCGCGGCAAATACTGCAGTAAATGCAGCTACTTTAAAAATCTTCATAACGTTTTGTTTATATGGTTGAATATTTAGTTGGAAACAGTGTTTTTAATGATTGTTAATCAATCATTTAGCTTCCAGTATTTTATCTTATTTCAATAATTTTTTTATATCTTGTATTAGAATTTCTCGGTCTGGGTGAAACTTACCGTTCAATTTAGGGATTTTTCCTTCGGCATCTTCATAATTTAATCCTGAATAATAAAGAATCGGCATATTTTCTTTGTTGTATCTGCAACGAATAGTTCCTTCTTTATCTACTAAAGCAATCATTCCGCTGTGATTGAGGTTTTCGCTTTCATCTTCTTTATCTCCTACGTAAATATCAAACTGATCCGCCAGATGACCAATGTAGGCTCTGTCACCAGTAAGAAAATGCCAGTTTGGAGATTGTACACCTATTCTTTGAGCATGACTTTTCAAAAGCTCTGGTGTGTCATTTTCAGGATCTATGCTGATGGAGATAATTCCAAAATCCGGATTATTGATTTCATCTTCAATGGCTCTCATATTGGAGTTCATCACCGGGCAAATCGTTGGGCATTTACTGAAGAAAAATTCTACTAAATACACTTTTCCAAGCATGTCTTTGTTGGTCATTTTTTTATTATCCTGATTGGTTAGTTCAAAATCCGGAACTTTCATCACGCTATAAAGACTGCTTTTAAAGTAGCTCATTCCAAATCCTATTCCTAAAAACAGTAGAGCAATTATCGCAATAGGAACAACTATCTTCTTTTTTGCACTGTTTTCTGCCATTTTATTTTTGGACATATTTTTCAGGATCTTTATTAAACTCATCCTTGCAATAGCTACTGCAAAAACCGTACGTTTTATTTTTGTAGATTGCCGTATGCTTCATATCAGGTTCCGTTTTCATATCGCAAATTGGGTCAATAGAATTGGCGAATTTTACAGTTTTTGTTTTTGAATTTGAAGCTGTAGTTTTTGTTTTATGTTTTATTTTCGGACTTTCTTGAGCACAAGAAAATAAAGAGAAAGACATTAATACCGTGAAAATTATTTTGAATTTCATTGAATTTAAATTTAAAATGAATGATGATTTTTAATGAAAATAAAGATTGTTTTTTATTGTCCGTTATTAATGATGAAGCCAAGTTCACAAAGTTTTTTTTAGCTACTATCCGTTTTTAAGGCTCGCAGATGAAAATTCACCGATTCCATTACAATTTAAAAAAAAATATCGGTAAGGGCGTAAACTGTGCAAAGGGTTTTCAATGATGACGGAATGTGAACAATCAGTTTGTTATTAAACTAAATTTAATTTTGTTTATCTGAAATTTAAGCTAGTAAAAGATTTGAATGATTACGGTTTTTCTTAGTAAATCTAAAATATTTTTCAGCATATAAGACGCATTTCTAAACCTTAAATAAGTAAATAAATTTAAATGAACGAACAATTTAGTTTAAATAGAATTTATACTAAAGGGGGATGAAATATTTTAGAAAAATAGTCTGAAGTATAGAAATCTGTATTATACGGATTGTACTTTTCTAATTTAATATATGATTGTGAATGATCTGAAAAAGCAAAAACGTCAAGAGATAAAAAAATATCTAATCCTGGAATTTTTATATTCTGACTGTTATTAGATTGCTTTTCTGTTTTTGCTAATTCTTTTTTGACGAAACATTTTCCTTTACAGTCAGACTCCATCAATTTTCTATTCTCACAAAGATTTTTTACAATGTAATCATAATTAACTGCATAGTTAATTAATGGCAAAACCGGACGGATTGCAATGGTAAAAATGATAAAAAAGGATAAGAGAAATTTCAAGTATCAAATCTTTACTACAAATATAGTGTAGAATATTTGGTTTGATTGCATATCATGATGAATGTCATTTTTGCATGATTAGATGTAAACTCAACGCCATATTATTGCAAGCTTTCTAAACAGTTTTCTCAAATTCCTTTGGCAAAAAGCCTGATCTCGTTAATCCTTAAATTTCTTTTATGTGTGAGCAATTATTTTTCCTACTATTTAAAAAATTAATGTTCGTGTTCTCCGGAATTTGTCAGTTTAGCATTAATAAAAAACGCTCCTTTTGTAGCAATTTTCGCACTTTCCGGGATAGATTTTACAGGTGTAATTGCTGTGTAACCCATTTCTGAAGTCCCTTTCACTACTTCTATCCTCTCAAAATTAATCGTTTTTTCATTGTGTTTCTCCTCAGACTTTACATCTTTATGATTTTCTGCCTTTTTATCACTCACGAGAAAAATATAATCTTTTCCGTCAGCACTTGTGATAGCCGTGTTGGGAACTGCAGACATTAATTTATTATCTAGGCTTACCACTGCAGTGGCATTCATTCCATCAATCAGACCATTTTTATTTCCTTTTACTTTGCAATGAATCGGAATAGTTTTACTTTGATTTTCAAAAGCTGTTCCTATGCTGTAGACCTCAGCATCATATTCTACTACTGGATTATTGGTTAATGTAAAATGAATTTTCTGTCCCACTTTTATCAATGGCAAATCTTTTTCAAAAACCTGTAAATCGAGATGCAAAGAACTGTTGTCAACAATTTCTGCTACAGGTGATGAAACATCAATATAACTTCCGATCTGCAGTAAAATAGTACTTATTGTACCACTAATTGGTGCAGTAACGGCAAGTCCTGACCTTAAATTTTTATTGGAAACACTTCCGGGACTAATTCCCATCATCTGAATCTGTCTTTGTAAAGAAGCTCTTTTTGTTCTTAAAGTTTTCAACTCCGCATCGGCATTTTGTAGATTTTTTTTCGCTCCGGCATCGTTATCGAAAAGTTCTCTCTGCCTTTTGTATTCCTGTTCTGCAAAAATAATTCTACTTCCTATTGTTAAATAATCTTCTTGCAATTGAATAAACTCTGGATTGGCAATTGTAGCAATCACTTGTCCTTTTTTTACATAATCACCTACCTGAACATTTAATGTTTTAATTACTCCGCCGTATAGAGAAGTAGCACTGGCTTTGTTATTATTGGGAACACTCAGTGCTCCATTGGCTTTAACGATCGATGTGAGCTCTTTCATTTCAATTTGTCCCAAAGAAATTCCCACTGCATCCATTTGCTCTTGCGTGAGTTCTGCCAACTCAGAACTTTCATGTTCTGATTGTTCTTCAGTTTTTTCCATTGATCTTTCAGATTTTTCAGATTTTTCACAACTGGCAAGAAATAATGTCAGAAGAATAAGTATGATGATATTAAATTTCATTTTATTTGTTGATTAAAGAATTAATATTGATAACAGTTTGGTTTACCTGCTGAATGGATTGCAAATATTTCAGCTCTATATTGGTTGCTGTTTGAAGCGCAAACAAATATTCTACATAAGAGATTTCTCCTGTTTTATAACCCAACTGAGCGGCTTTTACAATACTTTTTGCATTAGGAATCGCTTGATTTAAATAATATTGATATTGCTGAACATCCTGCTGATATTGATTAAACGAATTTTCTAGTTGAGCATCCAATTGTTGCATCTGAAACTTCGCATTCTTTTCCTCCATCTGCTTTTGGTATTCCAGCGATTTCATTCTTGCTTTTGCAGCACCGAAAGTTAATGGAATAGCCACTCCAACGGTCACCGCATTGAATCTATTCTCAGACCCATAATATTTTTCCTGTCCATTTAAGGTGTGGAAACCTATCAAAGACTGATTGGTATATCCAATACTGAAATCTGGTAAACCTTGTGCTTTTTCAACATTTTTATTCTTTTCCAGCACTTCCATATTCTGCTTAAAAATCTGGATCGAAGGATGATTTTCAACTGTTGCACTGTCTAAAAGATATTCAACTTTCAAAGGCTCATATTTTTGAGAATCCGGAATAGAAATATCTTCATCTGTATTTAATAATGTCTTTAAATTTTTATAGGCATTATTCAGATGTACCTTATTTTGCTGAAACAAAAGACTGATCTCTCCTTTCTGAGTTTCCGCGGTGTTGATTTCTATTTTTTTTATATCACCTGCCCTAAATCTCACTGTTGCAATTCTGATGAAATCACCATACAAACTATCGAGATATTGCAATTTTGATTGATTGTACTGCAAATATTCAATTTGATAAAAATAAGACCTTACTTGTTTTATCAATTCATTTTCGGTAACTTGTTTTTCTATCTTTTTGGTTTTAATTTCTTCCTGAATTAATTCTTTTCTCGCTTTAAACAAAGTGGGAAACGGAATGGTTTGAGAAATAGCAAAAGACTGGTCAAATTTCGGGCTGTTGTATTGTCCGAGTTGTGCACTGAAATCCAATTTAGGAATTTCTTTTGCAGTTGGTATTAAAGCTTCAGAAGACTGAATATTGAGATCCTTTGCTTTCATGGAAGGGTTATTTTCCTGTAACAATTCTATCGCCTGATCCAAAGAAATTTCTCTTGAACTTTGGGCTTTCAAATTTTGACTTAAAAATAATGTTCCTATTAGAATGATTACTGTTAAAGGCTTTTTCAACAATTTATCTGTAAGATTTATTTTAGAATTAAAAATGATATACAACATCGGCAATACGAACAAAGTAAGGAAAGTCGCAGTGAGTAATCCTCCAATAACAACGGTTGCTAAAGGTTTCTGAACTTCTGCCCCCGCGCTTGTACTGATTGCCATCGGTAAAAATCCGAAAGAAGCAACGGTTGCTGTCATTAAAACTGGTCTTAATCTGGTTTTTGTTCCTTCAATCACTCTCTTAAATACATCGGTAACGCCATCTTTTTCTAATTGATTGAATGTTCCGATTAATACAATTCCGTTAAGAACTGCCACTCCGAACAATGCGATAAAACCAATTCCTGCACTGATACTGAAAGGCATTCCTCTCAACAAAAGCGCAAAAACACCTCCGATTGCACTCATCGGAATCGCTGTAAATATCAAAGTTGCTTGTTTGAAAGAATGAAATGTAAAATACAGCAACATAAATATCAGGAGAAGCGATACCGGAACGGCAATCATCAGTCGTTGACTGGCTTCTTTTAAATTTTCAAACTGGCCTCCGTAGGTAAAATAATATCCAGATGGAAGTTTTATCTCTTTTCCTAATTTTTGCTGAATATCTTTCACAACACTTTCTATATCTCTTCCTTTCACATTAAAACCAACCACAATTCTTCGTTTTCCCACTTCACGACTGATTTGGGAAGGTCCCAATTTATATTCAATATTCGCTACCTGAGATAATGGGACCTGAGTTCCGGTATTGGTTGGAACCATTAAATTACTCACATCATCAATATCTGTTCGATACAGGCTGTCTAATCTTACCACCAAATCAAAGCGTCTTTCATTTTCAAAGATCTGACCGGCAATTTTTCCTGCAAACGCCGTACTTAAAACATTGTTGACATCTTCTACATTTAATCCGTAATTGGCAATTCTCGTTCTGTCATACGTCACATTGATCTGCGGAAGTCCGCCCACTCTTTCAACCTGCGGAGAAGTTGCTCCCTCAACATTTTGAATAACTTTGCTCACTTTATCGGCATAAATGGAAAGTGTATCCATATTTTCACCGAAGATCTTTACCGCAACATCTTCTCGGATCCCTGTCATTAATTCATTAAAACGCATTTGAATTGGCTGATTCGCTTCAAAGAAAACCCCGGGAATTACCTTCAGCTTTTCTATAATTTCGTCTGATAATTCTGTATATGATTTTTTTGATTTCCATTCTTTTTGAGGTTTTAAAACAATGATTAAATCTGTAGCTTCAGGAGGCATAGGATCTGTAGGAACTTCGGCAGAACCCGTTTTACCGACTACCATTTTCACCTCATCCAATTGTTTAATAACTCTTGAAGCCTGCATCGAGGTTTCTATACTCTGGCTTAATGAACTTCCCTGTGGCAGAATACAATGGAAAGCAAAATCTCCCTCCTGCAACTGTGGAATAAACTCTCCACCCATTCTGCTAAAAATAAATGCTGAAATGGAGAACAACACAACAGTAAGCCCAACAATTATGTATTTAATTTTAATCGCTTTCTGTAATAAGGGTTGATAAATCTTTTGCAGACAAATCATCATTTTATCCGAAAAATTTATTTTGTGAATCGTTTTCTTCGAAAGGAAAAGCGCGCACATCATCGGAATATAAGTGAGTGAAAGAATCAATGCTCCCAAAATTGCAAAACCTACTGTTTTGGCCATTGGTGAGAACATTTTACCTTCAATTCCTACCAATGTAAGAATCGGGATGTAAACAATAAGGATGATAATTTCTCCGAAAGCTGCACTTCCACGGATTTTTGAGGCTGAAAGAAAGACTTCTTCATCCATTTCGCTTTGAGTTAATCTTTGAACCGATTTCCTTAATCCTAAATGGTGTAAAGTAGCTTCAACAATGATTACCGCTCCGTCTACAATTAATCCAAAATCTATTGCTCCAAGGCTCATTAAATTGGCACTTACCCCAAACACATTCATCATTCCCAAAGCAAATAATAAGGATAGAGGAATTGCAGATGCTACAATGAGTCCTGCTCTGAAATTACCCAGAAATACAACTAAAACAAAAATAACGATCAGCGCCCCTTCAATTAAATTCTTTTCAACTGTACTTATGGCTCGATCTACCAAATCGGTTCGGTCTAAAAATGGTTCAATGATAATATCTGCGGGTAACGATTTTTGAATAGTGGGAATTTTTTCTTTAATTTTATTCACAACATCATTGCTATTCGCATCTTTCAACATCATAACTACTCCGCCCACGGCATCTGTTTGGCCGTTGTACGTCATCGCTCCATAGCGTGTTGCATGACCAAAACGTACATCTGCCACATCTTTTACAAAAACAGGAATATTTCCAGAATTTTTAACGGAGATATTTTTTATATCTTCTAGAGAAGTTGCCAAACCAATTCCGCGAATAAAATAAGCGTTCGGCTTTTTATCAATATAAGCCCCACCTGTATTTTGATTGTTTTTTTCGAGCGCTATAAAAATATCGGAAACACTTATGCCCATCGCTTTCAGACGATTAGGATTCACCGCTACTTCATATTGTTTTAACTCTCCTCCGAAACCATTAATTTCTGCAACACCTTCTGTACCATACAATTGCCTAGAAACAATCCAATCTTGCATCGCACGAAGATCTTTTGCATTGTATTTTTTTTCGCTTCCTTTTTTGGGATGCAAAATATATTGGTACACTTCGCCCAAACCTGTACTTACAGGCGCTAGTTCCGGAGTTCCAATTCCTTTGGGGATATTTTCTTCGGCTTGCTTTAATCTTTCGTTGATTAATTGTCTAGCAAAATAGATATCTACTTTATCTTTAAAAACAACAGTAATTACCGACAATCCGAATCTTGAAATACTTCTGGTTTCTTCTATATCGGGAACCGTTGCAATACTTTGTTCAATTGGAAAAGTGACCAATTGCTCTACCTCCTGCCCTGCTAACGTAGGACAAACAGTAATAATCTGCACCTGATTATTGGTAATATCAGGTACAGCATCAATTGGTAATCTGGTGGCGCTCCAACTTCCCCAGATGATCAAAAGCAAAGTCATTATGCTAATAACAATCTTGTTTTGGATACTAAATTTTATGATTTTATCTAACACAAATTGAGATTTAATTTGTGATTGTCTGTATTTTTTAACGCAAAAATGCTTAGTTTTTTTTTGATTACTAAGTGTTTTCAAGATCGCAAGCGCGTTCTACTTAGCAAAGATGCAAAGACATACAATCTGTTAATTTTAATTGAAATGAACACTCCATCATTTAAAAAACGACAGGATGCGAAACTATCATGAATGCCTCTGCAACAATATTGCAAAGCTTCATGAGATACTTAAAATCAATAAATTAAATCTTAGGAGGTTGCCAAATATAGTCGTAAACCTGATAGGCAAAATTGTTTTTCTGAAATAGAATTTTCTTGGAAAAAAAGGTTTGTATCTGCTTAGGAATATTCATTGAAACATCCATTTTAAAAGCTGTAACCGTAATCTGACAGCAATTGCAAACACATAATGGTGAACAGATGTCGCCTTTGTCTTTTGAGTGAGATTCGTCGACATTAAAGGATAGTTCTGTTTTTTTTGAACCTGATTCTTGATGCACATCTTCGCACGGCATTACGGATAATACCACAAAATACATTGCTAAAATCAATCTGAATAGGTTCATTATAACAAAGGTAGAGATTTTTTTGATTATACTAAGTGGGTTTAAATAATTCTTTACTTATTGTCTTAAATTTTAATATTGCATCCCTTACCATTACTGAAAATGATTTAGATAGAAAGATCCGACTTATTGAAAAAACTTTTTAAATTTAACCTATGAAAATTTTAATTGTAAATGGCCCGAATTTAAATCTTTTAGGCAAAAGAGAGCCCGAAATCTACGGAAGAATTTCTATGGTTGATTATTTAGAAAAATTAAAATCTGAATTTCTTTCACATGAATTGAGTTATTACCAATCCAATATTGAAGGAGAATTGATAAACAGGCTTCAGGAAGATGATTTTGATGCGGTTATTATTAATCCCGGAGCTTTCACGCATTATTCTTATGCGATTGCAGACTGTTTAAAAAATATTCAGAAACCGAAAGTGGAAGTTCATATCAGTAATATTTACAAAAGAGAAGAATTTAGGCAGAAATCTGTAACGGCAGCTTGTACTGATGCAGTTTTGTCTGGTTTTGGGATAGAAGGCTATCGATTGGCGATATTGAGTTTGAAATAATCCCTCACCGATTGCACAGATTTTCACAGATGAATGTGTGAATTTTGCTCTCGCAGATCAAACTGATTATACTTATTTTTCTTTAAAATAAAAAAGCCTCATCAATTGATGAGGCTAATCACTATTTCTAAATGGTCTGTTCCTGTAATTGAGGACCAGAGGCAATCAGCTTTTTGGCTTCGTCATTACCGCAGTACTGCTCGAAGTTTTTGATATATTTTGCAGCAAGATCTTTTGCTTTTTCTTCCCATTCTGCCACATCATTGTATGTATCTCTTGGATCTAAAATCCCTTCAGAAACATTTGGCAATGAAGTTGGTATTTTAAGATTCATCACAGGAATAGTAATTTTATCCGCATTTTCAATTGACCCATCAATTATTGAATCAATGATAGCTCTTGTATCTTTTAAAGAAATTCTTTTTCCTGTTCCGTTCCAACCTGTGTTAACTAAATATGCTTTTGCACCATGTTCTTTCATCTTTCCAATCAGTGTTTTAGAGTACATTGTTGGGTGTAATGTTAAGAATGCCTCACCAAATGCAGGAGAAAATGATGGTTCTGGTTCTGTAATTCCTCTTTCTGTTCCTGCTAATTTTGAAGTATAACCGCATAGGAAATGGTATTGAGCCTGATCTTCATCTAAGATTGAAACTGGGGGCAAAACACCAAAAGCATCAGCAGAAAGATAAACAATCTTGCTTGCGTGACCTGCTTTAGATGGTAAAACGATTTTATTGATATGATATATTGGATAAGAAACTCTCGTATTTTCAGTGATTGAACCGTCTTTGTAATCAGCGACTCCGTTGTTGACTACAACGTTTTCTAAAAGAGCATCTCTTTTGATTGCTCTGAAAATATCCGGTTCTTTCTCTTCAGACAAATCGATTACTTTAGCATAACATCCGCCTTCATAATTGAAAACTCCGTTGTTATCCCAACCGTGCTCATCGTCACCAATTAAATATCTTTTAGGATCTGCAGATAAAGTAGTTTTACCTGTTCCAGAAAGACCGAAGAATAAAGCTACATCCCCTTTTTCACCAACGTTTGCAGAACAGTGCATTGATGCCATACCTTTCAATGGAAGATAATAATTCATCATCGCAAACATTCCTTTTTTCATTTCTCCGCCATACCAAGTTCCTCCAATGATCTGAAGCTTCTCTGTAAGGTTGAACATCACAAAGTTCTCAGAGTTTAATTCTTGCTCTTCCCAATTTGGATTAGTTGTTTTAGAACCGTTGATAACCGTAAAATCCGGCTCTCCGTAATTTTCTAGATCATAATGAGAAGGACGAATGAACATGTTTGTAACGAAATGCGCCTGCCAAGCCACTTCAACGATAAATCTTACTTTAAGTCTTGTATCATCATTGGTACCGCAAAATGTATCGACAACATAGATTTTTTTGGCATTAGAAAGTTGAGTTAAAACTAAATCTTTACAAGATTCGAAAATTTCGGGCGTTGTTGGCAAATTTACTTTACCATCCCAGAAAATAGTATCTTTCGTAACATCATCCTGAACAATATACCTGTCTTTAGGCGAGCGACCAGTGAAAATCCCTGTCTGTACAGATACTGCACCAGATCCTGTAAGTTCAGCTTTTTCAAATCCCTGATTTTCAGGTGACATTTCCGCTTGATATAACTCTTCGTACGAAGGATTATAAGTTAATTCATACTCTCCTTTAATCCCTAATTTTTGTAAATCTTGGATGATTTTAGCGTTTTTCATTTTACTTATATTTTCTTTTTGCTTTTTGTTTGTTTAACAATTGATATTAACTAAATGTTAAACTTCGATAAATATAAACATATAAGTGAAAATGACAAATAAAAAAAAAGACTTGTAAATATTTGATTAACAATCTACTAAACTACCCCATTCATAAATTGTTGTAAAACCTTTGCCCCAAAAATAGTCCTCAAAGCCTTCAAATTTCGTGCTCATCACAAAATCGCCACCCCAAGCACCTAAACTTTTAACAAATTTTGCACAATCTGCAAAAAAAATCGATTTAACTGTCGGAATTTCAATGAAATCAGAAATACATTGCTCATGCAACATCATTAACTCCGAAAATTTATCTAATTCATCACACAATAAAATATTTCTTGTGAGATTAGAAAATTCATCAACAAGGTTTTGAGACTTTATTTTGGATTTATAAAGATTAATTCCTTCTCTGCTATCTTGTTTTTGATTTAAATGAATGAAAATCAGTTCATTCTTAAATTTTGGATTAAAATTCACTTTTTCAAATTGTATTTCAGGTTTATTTTGAAATAAAACTGCAGACTTGGCTTTTGCCACGGCAATGTCGTAACCGCTGCCTCCCAAGCTAATAGAATTCAAATAGAAAGGATCAATTTCAGACCACTCCGCAAGATTGTTCATTAAAGTAGAACTACTTCCTAAACCATAATCTGCAGGGAACTGAAGATTAGTTTTTAATTTGTAAGAGTCAGTATTTTTAAATTTAATTTCAGATAGACTCTGAACATTTTTAAGAGTTTTAAGAATAAACTCTGTACTAGAAGTAATATTGGTTTGTAAAATTTGCCAATTTTTGTAATCGATTACCGCCTTTAGCCATAATCTGTTTTGATGGTATGCTTCCCAGAAAATAAGAGATTTTTCGTCTTGTATTTCTTCAAAAAAAAACTCTTGTCCTAGCTTGGTGGGTACCGCTAAGACAAGAGCTCCGTCTACAGCGAAATATTCTGAAGTCAGCATTAGCTTTCCTGGTGAATAAATTTCGCCCATTTTTATTCAAATTAAATTGCGGAAGCCGATGTAACTTCGCTATCAATTTTTTTAATTAATCCTTGTAAAGTTTTCCCAGGACCTACTTCTATAAAGTTTGTAGCACCGTCTTTGATCATATTTTGTACAGACTGCGTCCATTTTACAGGACCCGTTAGCTGAGCAATAAGATTTTGTTTAATCTGTTCGGGATCGGTGATGGCAGTGGTCGTAATATTTTGATAAACAGGAATGGTGGCTTTTCTGAATTTTGTTTTCTCTATTGCTGCAGCCAATCTCTCCTGAGCCGGTTGCATTAAAGGGGAATGGAAAGCTCCGTTCACAGGTAAAAGTAAAGCTCTTTTTGCTCCCGCTTCTTTTAATCTAGCACAAGCTTCTTCTACAGCTGAAGTTTCTCCAGAAATAACAAGCTGCCCAGGGCAATTGTAGTTTGCTGGAACCACTATACCATTGATGGTAGCGCAGATTTCTTCCACTTTAGTATCATCTAATCCTAAAATGGCAGCCATGGAACTTGGATTGGCATCACAAGCCGCCTGCATTGCTTTTGCTCTTTCAGAAACCAATTTTAAGCCGTCATCAAAAGATAAAACCCCATTGGCTACCAATGCTGAAAACTCTCCCAAAGAGTGACCGGCAACCATTTCAGCGCCAAGACCATTTACCGCTTTCAATGCTGCAACTGAATGGATGAAAATTGAAGGTTGTGTAACCTCAGTTTTTTTTAGATCTTCATCTTTACCATTAAACATAATGGAAACAATATCGAATCCTAAGATTTCGTTGGCATACTCCATCAGGTCTTTAATGTCTTTTCGGGAATCGTATAATTCTTTTCCCATCCCGACAAACTGTGAACCCTGCCCAGGAAATACAAGTGCTTTCATGTATTTAATTAAATATTATAAATAGTTTAGTTTCTAGTAATTATGGCATAAGTCTAATGACTCTGTAACCTTTGTTGATGTAGGCTCCATTTGCTTTCGCTCTTTCAAACTCAAATTTTGTCGCAAGCTGTGTCTGCACCTTATTCATCTGTTTAAAGATTTCTCCTTTTTTATTTTCTCTTGTAAGCATATCATTTACAACATCAAATCCTATCACGGCATATTTACCGGGAGATTTGCAGTATTTAGCTTTGTAAGCGGCAAGAATTTCCTTTTCAAAATTTCCGTCTGCGTCTATTTTTCTATCCATCAAATAAACCAAACTTGCCTGGCTCAAATCATCAACTTTCTTTTCGAAACTTGAAACAGAATACATACTAAAGGCTTTCAAGCCCTGCACTTCTTTAGAGAGCGTAATGATTTTATTTGAGAAAACTTCTCCTGCAGCATCGTTATCATTGGCTAAAACAGCGATTACTGGTGCATATTGCCCCGTCATCATGTTTTGATCTAATTGTACTTCTGCTGCAGAATTTACGATGATGATGTTGGGGTTTTTTAAAACTTTTTCAAAACCTGCTTTCAGGTAATTGGCATTTTCTTTTTTGGCATCAGCAACTATATAAATTTTCTGATTAGAATAAACTGCTTTTACTTCATCTACAATTTTATCGGCGTAAATATAATCGCTTGTTTCTAAAATAATCAAATTGCTATAATCGTGTAATTCTGGAGAGTTGGCAAAAGGAGAAACTACAGGGATTTTCTGTGTTTTTGTAAAATCTAAAAGATCGATGACGTTTGATTTGAAGAAAGGCCCAATAACCAAATCTGTATTGTTTGGGTTAATTTGTGTGAGAGAATTTCTAAATGAAGCTTCGTTGCCAGAATCTACAATTTTCACATCTAATTTTTGACCGTTACCCGCATTTCTTTCTATGGCTAATTTAGCACCTGTAAGAAAATCAAGAGCCATGGCTCTGTACTGAGAATCGTTTGAGCTGTACCCGAAAGGCAGCATTAAAACTACATTTAAAGCATCCCCAGTTTTCTTAATATAAGCGGGATCTAGTTTTTTGATTTTCAAAACCATTCCGGTCTTGAGACCTTTAGCCAGATCTGGGTTGATGGCAATAAGCTCATCAATGGTGATTCCGTATTTATTAACGATTGAGAAAACAGTGTCCCCAGACTCTACAGTATAAGTAACATACTCATCATTTTGGGATGAAAAAGCTGAGCTTCTATCGTTCCCAGAATCAATCTTTGTCTTATTATTTGAGGTGGGTGTAGAGGTAGGTTGCTCAGCAATTACAGCTTGTGAACCTCCATATTTTTTGATATTTTCTAAAGGAAGAGTTATCTCATCACCAATTTTTGTGTGCGTATCAAGATCAGGATTTAGTTTTCTGAGGTCTGTTTCAGAAATTTTGTACTGTTTTGTAATACCATAAATGGTTTGTTTCGGTTGTAAAACTATTTTCCCTAATTCTTTTGTTTTTGCCTCACCAGCTTTAGCTTTCGGCAGGGTTGCAGCAGATGAAGATTTCACCGTTAAAATCTGCCCAATTGCAAGAGAACCGTTTTTAGTTTTAGGGTTTAGCCTAAAAAACTCATCTACGCTAATATCGTATTTTTTTGAAATATTGTATGGATTATCGCCTTTTACAACTTTGTGAGTCTTCTGTGCAGAAAGCCCAAAAAATGTAATTAAACTGGATAAAACGAAAAGCTTTTTAATCATTTTGTGATCTTAAATAGTTTACAAAAATACTTCTTTAAAATTAAATGGCAACAATAATTAATTGTGATTGCTCCACATCCATCTCAATGAAACAAGTCTCAAGCCATTCATTGCCATAATCAGCAAAAAAAACGCTGAAATTATAAACCCTTTCCTGCCATGTTTTTGCAGGATTAATTTCCGTGAAAATTGTTTCAAGTCTTTCTAAGAGCTCACCTTGTTTGGTCTTTTCCGCTTTTAATAATCTCTTTTTGAGCCTATTAAAAGATTTCATCTGTCTTACTTCTTCCCCTTTTACCATATTTCCGAAAGACTTTTCGGTTTTTTCGGCAAGCAGTTTAAGGTTCTCGAAATGAGATTTTAAAAGATTTTCTTTTTCTTCTAAATTTTTTAAAATCTCATTATTATCTAAAATTTTATTGTTGGTAACCTTCGTGAAATTTCCAAAAAAATCTTCAATATTTAAATTTAAATTATGCATTTTCTTCAACACTTTTTCTTCAACGAAAAGCATAGAATTTCTCGGAATAAGAATGGGAAACGGTATTTGCAATGATTCAAAATAATCTTTAAGCTCCAGCCAATACATAATTTCAGCATTTCCGCCGATGTAAGCTAGATTGGGAAGTATTTTTTCCTGATAGACAGGTCTCATTAATGCATTTGGGCTAAATTTTTCTGGAAAATTTCTGAGTTCAGCGACGATTTCATCTTTGGAGAAAGAAATTTCGGTATCGTTTAGTAAAAATCTTTCTTGAAAAGCATCAATTCTGTTTCTTTTCTCTGAAAGATAAAAAAGATTAACTTCTCTTGGATTGACTTGTACTTTGCCGTACTTGCTTGTCAAAAATTCTACTCTGTTTTTAGATGCATTGAATAATGAAGAGTTTAAAATTTCGTCTTTGAAAATTTCAGTCATTTGAGCTTTTAATGACGCAGCATCACCATCTATGATAAGCAAGCCATATTCTGAAAAAAGCCTATTGACCAAAATCCTGATAGATTCTGTAAGAGATTTCCCAAACTGATAAGATTCTTTAAGCATTAATATCAGTTCGGTACCAAAAATATTGTCTTTAAATTCTTTTTCAAATTCTGAAATAAAATGAGTGTCTGTTAATTTAATTTTACCAACTGCTCCTCCATTTTTCTCGTTGATTTCGTAATAACCATTTTTCGTTTTAAAATGATTGATTTCTGCAAAATCATGATCTTCTGAAGCCATCCAATAGATGGGTACAAAGTTCTGATTGGGAAATTGCTGTTTCAAATAGAGGCATGTTTTTACTGTTTGTAAAATTTTATAGATAAAAAACGCCGGCCCCGTAAAAAGGTTCAACTGATGCCCAGTTGTTATCGTAAATGTTTGAGAATTTTTAAGATTTTCAAGATTTTCCCGCTGAAGATCTGAAAGTTTTAATTCTGAAAGTTGTGTATTTATTTCATCAAATAAAATTTTTCTTTGCTCATCCGAGAAACATTTTTTCTTTTGAATCTGTTTTTGAAAATTTTCTTTCGAAAAGGTAAACTCTTCAAAACCCTCATTTTTTTTACCAACAAAATCTTTGATGAGTTGAGGAATATTTTCTATGTTTTTGAAATCTATTGTTTTTAAAGTTCTCAACTTTTAAGTTTTTAGTTGAACAAATACCATACGACCCCAAGATTTAACCTGAAATCATACACTGGATAATGTGGAAACGCGTAAGCTGTGTTGGGTGCAACGAGATTGCCAATTTGCTGACCCTCTATGAAGAAAAACATTTTTTTAACTTTCATATTAAAATACACATCGGCAATTGGTTTTCCTCCGATTGAAAAAGAGTTATTCCCTGGAAGAATATATTCATTTACTATTGGGAAATATTCTCTAGATGCAAATTTGGTGAAATAATACACTTTAATGCCTGCCTGAATTTCTGCCGCATTTTTAAATGCTCTCGACTGAAAGTAAAGGTTTCCACGACCTATAAAACTTGGTAATGGCAAAAGATTTCCGTTTGACAAAACATCTTGAAATTGTAATCTTGTATTGAAATGAAATTTACCATAACTGAATGTTGCATCACCACCAATCTGCGAAATATTCACCGAACCTTCACTCTGCATGGGCTGTCCGTCTGAATTAAAGTAAGTGTAGTTGTCTATTCTGTAATAATTGGCGAAGATCTGTGTTTTGAACCATTTCAGATTTACACTTCCTCCAATATCCATCACTGCCTGACTTTTGGCATCCTGAAGATAATAATTGTATTTTCTGTAGATTGAAGTATTTGCCAAATAATTGAAAGAAGGTGTGGAAGTCTGAAAATTAACATGAGCATCCACGAAATAATCTTGCACAGGCTCGAATTTCAATGCGTTTGCTGTTCTGAGGTAACTCCCAAACTGACTTCCGTTGGAGAATTCTAAGAATGATTTTAAAGCAATTTTATCAAAAAGATTGACCTGCAAATTCCCCACTGCTCCGATTCTGCTTTCCTTCATTTCTGCTGGAACAGATAAAGTGGACAGCGCAATTTCGTTTAAACCAAATTTCAACGTTTGGTATTTTACACCTGCATCTAATTTAAATTTAGCATTATCAAAAACCAAACTTACAGTATTACTGAAGTTATCGGAATATTTTTTGGTAGAAGCAGGAAAATCATTGACTATTTGTGCAGGAAGGTCGTACCAATAAGCATCGGCGCCCCCTTGTGTGTAATAATATTTGTTCCCTTGGTGAGACAGCGTATGTCTTATTCTAAATGGAAACTTTTCTGAATTAAAAGGTGAAAACTGATGACTGAGATAATATCTTCGGTAAGAAAACTGTGAACTTGAATTTTCAAGATTAACCTGTGCATTCCATTTATTGCTATAATCTGAATCTCCTGCCTGGAAAAGATCGTCATCTACGATGCCCCCGTTTTCCTGATTGTTGACATTTTGATGTAGGTAGTGTGCAAATAATTCGTAATTACCGCTTTTGGAAACATAGTGACCCGAGAAAATAGTGTTATTATTGGATGCCAAATAGTTTCTGTAAATCCCCTGAGAGCGAAGACCGGCGTATTCTAGAGCAAAATTAAATCTTTTCCCGATGTTCTGAGTGTAGGTAGAACGTAGAGCGGCTCCGTTTCGCATTGCATTGTGATAAATGAAAGATGCGGTTGGGGTTTTGACGTCATAATAAAGTACATCTTCTGCTGCTAAAAGATTGTAACCTTTATTCGATGGAAGCAATGCTAAATTTTGTTCAGCCATCACTTCATAAGATAACGGATTAAAGCCTGCACCTATATTTGAAAATTGTACTTTTCCAAAATTATCTTTGTTGTTGTATTGTGAAAAGATGTAGGTTTTATCAGCAGTCATCACCGTATCAAAGATTTTTTTCTCAGCCCACTGTTTTTGTATGAGGTAATCGTTGATGGTAGGTTTAAAGATCTGCATAGAATCTTTCTTACCAGAGTCTACGATAATGGTATCTGCATCTTTCGCGCTCGTTAATGTATCTTTCACAATTTGTGCGTGTAGATTTGAGCAAAATAATATAATTAAGAGAAATATGTATTTCATTGAATTTAAAATCAAATCTTTTCTGATAAGATTGACGAGACAAAAATAAGAAATAAAGCGCAATAAAAAACCCTGCAAAAATATTGCAGGGCGGTATAAAAAATAATTCAAAAATATGATTCGTTTAGTAACCAGGGTTTTGTTGCGCATTAGGATTTGCTGTTATTTCAGCAAGAGGAATTGGCAACGTATACTTATGGCTTCCATTTGCTAAATTTGAAACCGTAACGATATCATCTGTCTGATTTCTATCCATCGTCACCCCTGCTTTGCTAGCAAGACGTTTTAAATCTATATATCTATGACCTTCTAATGCCAATTCTATTCTTCTTTCTTTCAAAATATCCGCATAAGCAACTTGTGGGCTTGTGTACACTGGAGTTGTAGCTGTTCCAGAATAATTTCTAGCGGCTCTTACTGATTGAACATATCCTGCTGCAGCTGTAAGATCTGAAGGCACTGAGCTTTCTGCCAAGATAAAGTACATTTCAGAAAGTCTAAATAACTTAAGATCATTTCTTGTTGTTGTACTTGTTTTACCTGGATACTTATCTACAACTAAAACGTCAGTATTTCTAGGATCAGCACTAGTCATATAGTTTGGATCTACAACAGAAGTTGGATCTACATAAGCAAATTTTCTTACATCTCCATCAACGTTAAATAAGTTAAAAAGATTTCTACCCCAGTTCCACATATTTACACCGCTAAAATTAGATGCATTTGTATTATAATATGTTCCTACAGAGACACCCACACCATTAGCAAGTCTATTTAAAGAAAAAATTGACTCACCTCTAGCATTATCTGTCCACATATTTCTGTAAGGATTAAATGAAGATGCAGTAGCATAAAAAGCAGAGTTCCATGTTGCCGTACCAATTGCACCGCTAGAACCTGTAGTAATTGGCGTTGCTAATGAAAGACCATATCCACAATTGGTAATTACATCTTGGGCATATTGTTTAGCTAAAACTGTATTTCCTCTATACAAATTAAATCTCGCTGATACAGCATTAACAAATCCTTTATCTACATAATATCTGTCTGTAGTGTAAGTAAGAATACTTCTTGCGTAATCCAAGTCACTATTTATAAGATCATAAATCTGCTGATTGGTAGATCTTGGCTTTTTATCAGTTGACTCTGCTACAGATGTTGATAAAATCACTCCTAAAGCAGAAGGATTAGTCATATCTGTAGAAAAATACGTTTCTAATTGCAAGTAGCTATATGCTCTTATAGCTCTTGCTTGTGCTATAACCCTATTATATAAAGCTGCATCAGCCGCAGGAGGAGTAAAATTTTCAGCTCCTTCTAAAAGTCTGTTTACTCTGTTAATTACTCTATAATTTTGATACCAGATTGATCTTGTGTAAGAATCTGTGTTATCTAAAAAAAATCTGTGAAGCTGAAACTCTTGTCCGCCACTTCCTCTTCCTGGTTTAACCTCGTCACTAATAACTGCTGAAACATACATCTCATAACTTGGTTCCATACTAGCATATACAGCCCCTATCAAATAAGAGTTTAGATTGGAAGCACTTGTAAATACAACCTCATCTGTTATAATACCTGGCTGTTCAACGTCTATAGCATCCTGACAACTGTTAAGCAAAGAAGACGTAGATAATAAACTTAATCCAAGTATTGAACTTAATATTATTCTTTTCATTTTTTTTTAATTTTTAAAATTCAACATTAGCACCTACGGAAATTGTTTTTGAATTTGGATAGATACCCAATGAGTATGTTCTTACAGGTTCTGGATCAAACCCTTTCCAATTCGTCCAAGTGTAGAGATTTTCTGCTTGTGCAAAAATTTTCAATCCTTTTATTGGTAAGTTTTGTAATTGCTGTTTTGTGAAAGCATAACCCACTGATACATTCTTTAATCTTATAAAATCTGTTTTATACAAGAATCTATCAGAAGAACCTGAGCTTCCAATGTTAACCGCTTTCAAATTTGGTATATCTGTATTTGTATTAGTTGGAGTCCAAGAGTTTAATAAATCACTTGAAACATTCAAACCATTAGCTGCATAGTTAGGATTCATCATCCAAGAATACAAGTTGTCATAAGACCAAGCTCCAGCCTGAAATGTAAACATTACATCAGCAAAGAAACCACTATAATTAGCATTTAAACCAAATCCACCTGTATATGGAGCGTAAATAGATTTACCGGTAAGCTTTCTATCGTTTGAAGTAGGCGCCTCAGTAATGTTTCCGTTTACATCTAGGAATTGTTGCTCACCCGTTGCTGAGTTTACTCCCACATAATGATATAAATTCCATTGTGCTGCAACTTGTCCTATCGCATTTACGTTATCTCCACTTAGATCTTGGTTAGACATGTCTATAATCTTATTTCTATTATATGATCCATTTACATATACAGAAAGCTTATAGTCGGGTTTGTTAAATATATTAGCTTTAATTAAAGCTTCAACACCTCTATTTTTCATTTTACCAAAGTTACCTAGCAGTGTTTGCTGACCAGTGGTTCCAGATAGATTTATATTAGTATACATATCAGATGTACTCTTTTCATACAAATCTACAGTACCTTCAATAATATTTTTATAATTATAATCTAAACCGACGTTTGTCTGAGTGATCTGCTCCCATCTAAGACCTGCATTTCCAAGTGCTGAAAGCGTATAACCCGGTAAATTTTGATAACCAGTGTTAGAAGCATCAATCGTTAAAGCCAACGTAGGATTTAAAAATAGTAAATTGGTATTATTGGCTGCTTGTCCTACATTCTGATTTCCTTGCGTACCTCGAGAAACTCTTAATTTTAATAATTTAAAGTTAGAATCTGTCATAAAATCTTCTTGGTCAATATTCCATCTGGCAGCAACTGCGTAGAAATTATCCCATCTATTTTCCGGAGAGAAACGATAAGAGCCATCTCTCCTCAAAGTACCAGTTACCCCATATTTACCATCATAATCATAATCTAAAGTAGCAACATAAGCAAGAGTACCTGCATTAATTTTTAAAGCACCAACTGATGGATTATAAATTGTAGGAGTGGCTTGGTTGAAAGGTATATAACCTGTGCCTGCTCCGAATGACCAGTTGAGTGGATTTAAACCATTTTGTGTAAATGATTTAGACATGTAATGAGCCTTTAAATAATCAAAGAATACAGAAGCAGTAACTGAATGCTTACCAAAGGCTTTGTTAAATGTTAAATCTGTAACTGAGTTAAAAGTAAAATCTTTTATATTACTTTGTGTTTCTGAACCACCGAATTGTATTCCTGCATTAGCGGCAACTACTACTGAAAGATACCCGCGAGGATCTCTCGCAAAAATCCTGTCATTTTCTTTGAATTCAAGACCCGTTCTGTTACCTACAGACAACCATGGTGTTAATTTATACTTTCCATTAATGTTAGAAGTAACACTTGTTTGTGTATATCTATTTCGAACACCTCCTTTTACGTTATCATAAAGTACATAAGGTCTAAATGCAGCACTGTTCCCACCTAATTGATTATACATATCTTGCCCATTACTGAAATAATATGGCTTCATAGAAGGGTCACTCAAAATACCTCCAAATAATACATTTTGTAATGAATTACTACTTATATTTGCTGAGTTTTCTTCTTCATCTAGCTGATTTCTTTTAGAATACCCTAAACCTAAATTAACACCATATTCGAATTTTCCATCTTTGGATTTTCCATTAAGATTATTTCTAAATGTAAATCTTTGAAAATCTGTAGATTTTATAGCCCCCTCGCTATTGAGATATCCTAATGAAGAAAAGAATCTGGAATTTTCACCTCCTACAGTAATACCTACATTATGCTGTTGAGTAACACCCACTCTGAAAAACTCTCTATTCCAATCAGTATCAATTGCATAATTATTAATCTGATCCTGCGTAAGCGTAGTACCTAGACCTCCCGCTCCAAAATTTTTCTGTACCTGTAAAAATTGTTTTGCATTTGCCGGATTATACTTACTATCTGGATAGCTCGAAAATGAAGTTTGAGCATCATAAGAAAATTTTAGTGGGCTTTTATACCTACCAGACTTAGTAGTAATAATAATAACTCCACCCGCAGCTCTACTACCATAAACAGAGGTAGCTGCCGCATCTCTTAGAACACTCGCAGATTCAATATCATTTGCATTCAAGTTTCTAAATTCCGACCCTGATGTTGCTAGACCATCAATAATGTATAATGGATCACTAGAAGCTGATAACGACGATAAACCTCGGATTAGCACAGTTGTTCTACCAGAACCTGGCGAACCTGAAGATTGGTTAATTTGTACACCTGGTGCTGCTCCTTGTAATGAGCTTAAAAATGAAATATTGGGACGATTCTCAAAATTCTCAGCACTTACCGTTGTAGAAGCTACAGTAGCTTTCGCTTTCGTTGTAGTTTTACTGTAACCCAAAATAACCACTTCCTCAATCTTTTGCTCGCTAGACAGAGTATCTCTTTTTCTTTGAGCTTGTAAAGAGTTGGCTATAAAAAAAATTACACCAACACTTAACACTTTTAATTTCACATTCATATTAACAAATTTTAATATTTAACTTTTGCAAATATGTTAAAAATTGCCAACTTACCAAACTTTAGTTATCAACAATATGTGAATAAAATCATTATTTAAACAAACATTTAGTTAATATATTGTTTATAATTTAATATAGATTAAGTATTTGAGTGACTCTTTTAATAATACATTCAATATCATTAACATTAACATAAATTAACTAATATTAAAATTTTTGTTTAGACTTGTTCTAAATTAGAAATATTTACTAAAAAACCCACTTCCGTTGAGAAAGTGGGGTTCAATTATTTATGCATTAAATAGCTTATTTAAGCTTTTTCTTCACTGCTACTTCTTCGTATACTTCTAGAATATCATTCTCTTCAATATCGTTATAACCTTTAAGGTTTAAACCACATTCGTATCCTTTTGTAACTTCTCTTACGTCATCTTTGAAACGTTTCAAACTTTCAAGTTCGCCTTCAAACTTCACAATACCATCTCTCAATAAACGGATCTTAGATTGTCTGGTTACTTTTCCGGTAAGAACCATACAACCTGCAATGGTACCTACTTTTGAAATTTTGAATACCTCACGGATTTCTACGTTACCAATTACCTGCTCCTGAATTTCCGGAGAAAGCATTCCCTCCATCGCTTCTTTTACTTCATCAATTGCTTTGTAGATAATAGAGTAAGTTCTGATCTCGATTTCTTCACGGTCTGCCAATTCTTTTGCATTAGCACCAGCTCTTACATTAAAGCCGATAATAATTGCATCTGAAGCTGCAGCTAAGTTGATATCAGATTCAGTAATCTGTCCTACACCTGAGTGAAGAATGTTGACACTGATTTCTTCTGTTGATAACCTTTGTAATTGATCAGAAAGTGCTTCTACTGAACCATCCACGTCACCTTTCAAGATGATGTTCAATTCTTTGAATTCTCCTAAAGCAATACGTCTACCCAGTTCTTCAAGTGTCGTATGTTTCTTGGTTCTGATAGAAAGTTCTCTTTGTAACTGCTCTCTCTTGTTAGCGATTGCTTTACCTTCACTTTCATCTGCGTAAACTCTGAATTTATCCCCTGCTGTAGGTGCTCCGTCTAATCCTAAGATTGTTGCCGGAATAGAAGGACCTGCTTCTTCAAGATTTTTACCTCTTTCGTCTAGCAAAGCTTTTACTTTACCATGGTTTTTTCCTGCTACTACATAATCTCCAACTTTTAAAGTTCCAGACTGTACCAACATTGTTGCCACATAACCTCTACCTTTATCTAAAGATGCTTCAATTACAACTCCATTGGCAGCACGTTCAGGATTAGCTTTCAATTCTAGCATTTCTGCCTGTAACAATACTTTTTCTAAAAGAAGATCCATATTGTTACCCATTTTAGCTGAAATTTCCTGAGCTTGAACATTTCCACCCCATTCTTCAACAAGAATATTCATTCCCGAAAGTTGTTGACGGATGTTATCTGGGTTTGCATTCGGCTTATCAACCTTATTGATTGCAATAATCATTGGTACACCCGCAGCCTGTGCATGAGAGATTGCTTCTTTTGTTTGAGGCATCACGTCATCATCGGCAGCGATTACGATAATTGCAATATCTGTAACCTGTGCACCTCTCGCTCTCATTGCTGTAAATGCTTCGTGACCAGGTGTATCTAAGAATGTAATTCTTTGACCATTTTCTAGTTTCACATTGTATGCCCCGATGTGCTGGGTAATTCCTCCAGATTCACCAGCGATAACGTTGGTTTTTCTTACGTAATCCAACAATGAAGTTTTACCGTGGTCTACGTGCCCCATTACCGTTACTATTGGTGCTCTTGAAACAAGAGTATCTTCTGTATCTATTTCATCATCAGCTTCTGTATCTTCAAGATCAGCATCTGAGAATTCTATTTTATAACCAAACTCGTCTGTTACTAATAATAAGGTATCAGCTTCTAGTCTTTGGTTCATGGTAACCATTACTCCTAGAGAAAAACAAGCTGAAATAACTTCTGTAGGAGAAACGTTCATTAAACTTGCCAATTCACCAACTGTGATGAACTCGGTTACTTTTAATGTTCTGTCTGCTGCGTCAATTTCTTGCTGACGTTCGTCTTGCTCTCTACGGTAACTTCTCTTATCTTTTCTATGTTTAGCAGATTTAGATTTACCTCCTTTATTGGTTAATTTCTCAAGGGTTTCCTTGATCTGATTTTTAACTTGCTCATCTGTGAGCTCTACAGGCATAGTTCTTTGCCCAGGTCTGTTGTTGTTTCCGAAACGGTTTCCGCCGCCTTGTCCACCCGGACGGTTTTGTCCGCCTTGTCCTGGAGGTCTGTTTCCACCTGGACCACCTGGACGGTTTTGGCCGCCTTGTCCCGGAGGTCTATTTCCTTGAGGACCACCTTGTCCTGGAGGACGGTTTCCTCCTGGGCCATTCTGACCCTGAGGACGGTTTTGTCCACCCTGATTATTTCCACCTTGTTGGTTGTTTCCTGTATTTTGATTAGGGCCACCAGGTTTTTCAATTCTTTTTCTCTTTTTCTTAGCCGCAGCACTTTGCTTCGGAGCAAACTGAGTTAAGTCAATTTTCTCACCTACAATTTTCGGCCCGTCTAATTTTTGATAAACCGTCTCAATTTTTTGAGATTCAGGTTCAGCAGGAGTTTCGGGTTTTGGCTCTTCTACCTTCACTTCAACCGGTTTTGTTTCAACTGGTTTCACTTCTGCTTTCACTTCTGCTTTTACTTCAATTGGTTTTGGAGTTTCTTTTACAGGCTCTGCCGGTTTCTCAGCTACTTTCTTTTCTTCTTGTTTAGGTTGTTCTTTTTTTACGGGTCTGCTTTTAGACTCGATTAGTGAAAGATCAATTTTATCAAGAACTTTAAATTCCTGTTTTTCCGGGGTTGTTTTTTGCACCGGAATTTCTTTAGGCTGCTCTACCTCAACTGGTTTTGGTGCCTCAGGAACTACAGTCTCTGGCTCAGGTTTTTTACCTTCCAGATCTATTTTACCTAAAATTTTAGTTTCAGGTCTGTTTGATTTAGCTCTTATTACTTCAGGGGTTTTCTTTTCCTCTATTTCCAGTTTTTCTTCTGGTACTTTGGTAATCACCACCTCATGGGAAGCTTTTCTCTGCTCGCCATCTTTGGCAAACTCAGCTTCCAATGCAG
The DNA here is from genome assembly GCF_900156685.1 of Chryseobacterium piscicola. GTDB lineage: Bacteria > Bacteroidota > Bacteroidia > Flavobacteriales > Weeksellaceae > Chryseobacterium > Chryseobacterium piscicola. The sequence goes on along the minus strand of NZ_FTOJ01000001.1, from coordinate 528,699 downwards.
AATATGCCGCTTCTTCTAATTGAGCGTTAGGATTGGCTTCAACTTCAATACCCTTCGACTGTAAAAACTCTACTAATCTGGATGTTGAAATATTGAATTCCTTTACCGCTTTATTTAATCTAATTTTTGGCATCTAATATTTTTACTGTTTTCTAATTTTTAAAATTAAAGTAATTTCTACTTTTTATAAAGATTTATAAACTATTGTTTAGTCTTCAAATTCTTCCTTAAGAACTTTCTTCACTTCTTCAATTGTTTCTTCTTCAAGATCCACCATATTCAGTAAAGTCTGTGTATCTTTATCTAATACAGATTTCGCTGTGGTAAGACCCACCTTTCTGAATTCTTCCAATACCCATGCTTCGATATCGTCGTCAAATTCTCTCAATTCTACGTCATCATCTTCACTAGCCTCTCTGTAAACATCAATTTCGAAGCCACTCAGCCAAGAAGCCAGCCTGATGTTTTGTCCTTGCTTACCAATCACTTTAGAAATTTCTTCAACTGGAGTATAAACCAATGCATAATTGGTTTCTTCGTTGATGTCTATTTTATTAATGATTACGTTACCTAAAGCTCTTTTTACCAAAAGTTCAGGATTCTTCGCCCATTGGATTACGTCGATATTTTCGTTTCTCAATTCTCTTACAACTCCGTGAATTCTAGAACCTTTCACACCTACACAAGCTCCCACTGGATCTATTCTGTCGTCGTAGGCATCTACGGCGATTTTTGCTTTTTCTCCAGGAATTCTCACTACTTTTTTAAGAATGATTGTTCCATCTTGGATTTCAGGAATTTCAAGCTCAAGCAATTTTTCTAAAAATTTAGGCGCTGTTCTTGAAATAATAATTTGCGGTTTAGAACCTTTAAAATCTACACTTTCTACAATTGCTCTGATGTTTTCTCCTTTTTTAAAGAAGTCGGCAGGGATTTGATTTTCTTTTGGAAGTATGAATTCATTTCCTTCATCATCCAAAAGAATAACGTGTTTGTGACGAATGTGATGAATTTCTCCGATTACTATTTCGCCAATACGATCTCTAAACTGGTCATAAAGCATTGCGTTGTTGTGTTCTTGTAATTTTGTCGCCAAAATTTGCTTTAGGGTAAGAATATTTCTTCTTCCCAATTGCGCAACAGGAATTTCCATTGTAAAATCTTCACCTACTTCAAATGTAGGATCAATCTTTTTTGCTTCAGAAATTTCAATTTCAAGATCATCATCTTCAGACATTTCGTCTTCCACGATTGTTTTATTCAAAAAAATCTGAAAATCTCCTTTATCAGGATTTACAATCACATCAAAATGGTCATCAGAATCAAATCTTTTTCTCAAAAGAGTTTTCAGAGCATCTTCAATAATTGCCATCAGATCAATTTTACTGATCCCTTTTTCGTCTTTAAAATCACCAAATGATTCAATCAACGCTATATTATCCATCTATATTATTTTTATAAAATGTAAAAATGTAAAGCAAATCTTTTAAGTTTTATACAAACCTTTTTCGTTTTGATTTCACTCTTACTTTAGTTAAAATTTAATTACCACCAATGCTTTTTTGATCTCGCTGTACGAAATATCTTTTTCTTCTATAGCATCTACTTTGCCTTTACCAACCTCTTTGGGTTTCCTGTAGCGAAGAACCAATGTTATTTTTTCTTCATCTACTTTAGCCAGCTCGCCCTCAATTTTATCTGAATTCTCAAACATCACTTCAATTTCTCTCCCAATGTTTTTTTGAAACTGTCGCGGTGTAGACAAAGGCTCACTCAATCCTGCAGACATTACCTGAAGGCTAAAATCATGCTCTTCACGATCCATGTTGAATTCTATTGCACGGCTTGCATCAAGGCAATCCTGCACAGACACTCCATTATCGCCATCAAGAATTACCGTGATATCGTCTCCGGCTGAAAATTTTAAATCAATTAAAAAAAGGTCTTCTCTGGTTGAGAGAAACTCGTTTAATAAGTCTTCAATTTTTTTTCTAAACTCCATACGTTATACTAATGGTTTACAGTACGAAAAAAGGCTTTCTTCTCGAAGCCTTCTCATTTTTCCCGTAAATCTTTGGCAAATATAAGACAATTTTTGAGAAAATGCAAATAAGACTCATAATCAGATTGATATGATGTTGATTTTTTACCAACTCCTGTTTTAAGCTCACAAACCTTCAGTTTAAATTGTTTTAAAGATTACAAATTACTGATAATACTACTAAAATAACAATTGCATTATCAGTAATTTATACTTATTTTTACTAAAACTAATACCTCACAAAATGGCACTTAATGCGTATTTAAAACTCAAAGGTCAAAAACAGGGCGAAATTAAAGGCTCTGTAACACATAAAGGTAGAGAAAACAAAATTCTAGTGATTGCCGCAAACCACGACATTACTTCTCCGCGAGACACCACAACCGGATTGGCTACTGGAAAGCGAATACACAAATCTTTAATAATAACGAAAGAACTAGACAAAGCAACCCCTCTTTTGTACAATTCCCTAGTCAACAACGAACTGATTACCGAGTTTGAACTTCAATTTTGGACTCCCCAAAAATCTGCCAATACCGGAATTGATAAAGAAAGACAACATTATACGATAAAATTAACCAATGCCTGTGTAGTAGACATTAAATTCAGGATGCCAAATAATAAAAACCCTGATCTTGTGAACCTTGCAGAATACGAAGAAATAGCGTTCAACTATCAAAAAATTGAATGGTTGTGGACGGATGGCGGAATTACGACAACTGATAATTGGTAGTATAAGACACCTGTTTTATTTACATCTCTCGCCTAAACTATTGAAGCTAAAAGTGATTTTTTTTGTGCTAATGCTTTTTTTTTTACTTTCTGAGCAAAAAGGTGTGAAATTAAATGCAGCTAAATCCAACTTCAAGATAAATTGTGCAACGAAATATAATTGTTAAAATACCATCATTCTATTTTTCATTTCATCAACTTATCATTAATTTAAAAGACAGTGTGAGTATTTTTAGTATTTTTGTCGAAAATTTATTAAAAACATATAATTTTGAATATTACTATTGTAGGAACAGGATACGTAGGCTTGGTTACAGGAACCACACTTGCTGAGCTGGGAAATTCGGTCTATTGTGTGGATATCGACCAAAAAAAGGTAGAAGGCATGAAACAAGGAATTGTTCCTATCTACGAACCCAATCTTGAAGAAATGTTCCTTAGAAATATACAGTCTGAAAGACTTTTTTTCACTACCAATCTTAAGGAAGCTTTAGACAAAAGTGAAGTTATCTATCTTGCACTGCCCACGCCTCCGGGTGAAGACGGCTCTGCAGACCTTTCCTATGTATTAAAAGTAGCCAATGACATTGGCGAAATGATGACAGATTACAAAGTTGTCGTTAATAAAAGCACCGTACCTGTGGGAACGGCAGACAAAGTTTCGGAAGTAATTGCTTCCAAAACTCAAATTCCCTTCGATGTTGTTTCTAATCCTGAATTTTTAAGAGAAGGTTTTGCCGTGGAAGATTCTATGAATCCTGCCAGAGTGGTTGTAGGATCAAGTTCTGATAGAGCAAAAGACATCATGGCGCAAATCTACCAGCCTTTCACTAATACAGGAATTCCTATTATATTTATGGATGAGAAATCATCTGAATTAACGAAATATGCCTCCAACTCATTCTTAGCGGTAAAAATTACCTTCATGAATGAAATCGCCAACTATTGTGAAAAAGTAGGTGCAGATGTAGATAAAGTACGCCTTGGAATGGGAAGTGACGACAGAATAGGACACCGTTTCTTGTTTCCTGGAATAGGATATGGCGGAAGCTGTTTCCCGAAAGACGTGAAAGCTCTAATTAAATCTGGGAAAGATGAAAATTTTAATTTTCAAATTCTTGAAGCTACCGAAAATGTCAACAGTTCTCAAAAAGTAATTTTAGTTTCAGAAATTGAAAAATACTTTGGCGGAAGCTTAGAGGGAAAAACAATTGCCTTTTGGGGCCTTGCCTTCAAAGCTAATACAGACGACATCAGAGAAGCTTCTTCTTTAGATAATATAGAATTACTTCTTCAAAAAGGAGCTAAAGTAGTAGCATACGATCTTATTGCTGAAGCTAATGTAAGAAAAATTCTGGGCGACAAAATCACTTACGCCAAAACGATGTATGATGCAGCAGAAAATGCAGACGCCCTTTTCATTGCTACTGAATGGCCAGAATTTAAAAATCCTAACTTTAAAATTTTAGGTGAAAAACTCAAAAACAAAGCGATTTTTGACGGCAGAAATATGTTCCCTCTGGAAACTCCTGAGCAGAACGGGTTTTTCTATAAGTCGATAGGAAGAAAAACGGTTCTACAATAGCCCAACACAAAGAGCCGGAGTAAAAACTGAAATGCAGAAACCTGTTTATTCTTCAATGTAGACAGTCTCATGCAAAACTTTGGTAAAAAAAACGATTAAACAATCCACAATGTGGTTCAACACAAAGAAGATTTGTGAAAAAGCATAGCAATATGAAAAATATTATCATTACCGGAGGTGCCGGTTTCATTGGTTCACACGTAGTTCGTGAATTTGTAAAAAACAATCCAGGTTCGAAGATCATCAATCTTGATGCTTTAACCTATGCCGGAAATTTAGAAAACCTAAAAGATATCGAAAACGAACCCAATTATGTTTTCGAAAAAGCAGACATTACAAAACCCGAAGAATTAAGAAAAGTTTTTGAAAAATACAATCCGGATGCTGTGGTACATTTAGCCGCAGAAAGCCATGTAGACAGAAGCATTACAGACCCCAATGCTTTCATTAACACCAATGTGAACGGTACTGCCAATCTTTTGAATCTTTGTATTGAATTTTGGACTTTAAACCCCGATCACACTCACGGAAGATTTCCCAATGAGCCGAGACAAAATTTATTTTATCACGTTTCTACAGACGAAGTTTACGGAAGCTTAGGCGAAACAGGATTCTTCTTAGAAACAACGCCATACGATCCGCAATCGCCTTATTCGGCTTCAAAAGCGGCTTCAGACCACTTGGTAAGAGCTTACGGTAATACCTACGGAATGCCGTTCATTCTTTCCAACTGTTCAAACAATTACGGACCTAATCATTTTCCAGAAAAATTAATTCCGCTTTGTATTTCAAACATTATTAATGAAAAGCCCTTACCAATATATGGCGACGGAAAATATACCAGAGACTGGTTATTCGTAATTGATCATGCTAAAGCAATTCACCAAATTTTTAATGAATCAAAAACTGGTGAAACTTATAATATTGGTGGTTTCAACGAATGGCAAAACATTGATTTGGTGAAAGAACTCATCAAACAAATGGATGAAAAACTTGGAAATCCTGCAGGTCATTCAGAAAAACTCATCACTTATGTGAAAGACAGACCGGGCCACGACAAACGCTACGCCATTGATGCTTCCAAACTCAACAAAGATCTGGGCTGGAAACCATCAGTAACTTTCGAACAAGGTTTAGGAAAAACTATTGACTGGTTTTTGGAGAATAAAGACTGGCTGGAGAACGTAACTTCTGGTGATTACCAAAAATACTATGCTTCCCAGTACACCAATGATTTGAATTAAAAACAAATTGCACACAAAAACAAATTTCATGGAGGCAACTCATGAAAAATAAGGCTTACTCATCAATTTTGTTGAAAAAGCTTTAAAACACAAAAGAATAATTAATTTATAACCAAGACGAAAATTCATGTAATTACATAAAATTCGTCTAATTGATAACAAAATGAAGGGCATAATACTAGCTGGAGGATCCGGAACAAGACTTTTCCCTCTTACGATTGCTGTAAGCAAGCAACTAATGCCGGTTTACGACAAACCGATGATTTATTACCCATTGTCTACTTTATTGTTGGCGGGTATAAAAGATATTTTAATCATCACTACACCCCACGATCAAGCAGGATTTATTAAGCTTTTAGGCGACGGTTCACAGATAGGTTGCAATATAGAATATGTGGTTCAGCCCAGCCCAGACGGATTGGCGCAGGCATTTATTCTTGGCAAACAATTTATCGGAAACGATGCTGCGGCACTGGTTTTGGGAGACAACATTTTTTACGGTTCCGAAATGGGAACTCTGCTAAAAAATAAAACCAATCCTGATGGAGGGGTTGTTTTCGCCTATCATGTTGCCGATCCGGAAAGATATGGTGTGGTAGAGTTTGATGACCATCTGAAAGCCGTTTCTATTGAAGAAAAGCCCACCCATCCTAAATCTAATTACGCAGTTCCCGGATTGTATTTTTACGACAATGAAGTGGTAGAAATTGCCAAAAACATTCAGCCTTCCCCTAGAGGAGAACTGGAGATTACCGACATCAACAATGTGTACCTCAGCAAAGGAAAATTAGAAGTAGGTGTACTAGATAGAGGCACTGCATGGCTGGATACCGGAACTTTTGATTCTCTCAATGACGCTTCCGAGTTTGTAAGAGTGATTGAGAAAAGACAAGATTTCAAAATAGGATGTATTGAAGAAATCGCTTTCAGAAACGGATTCATCAACGAAGAAAAACTCCTCGAAACTGCTCTGAAATATGGAAAAAGCGGATATGGTGAGTATCTGAAAAAGCTGATTCGATAAAAAACACAATGCTAATGCCGTATTGCTACAATAGGGCATTAGCACATGATTATCAATTATTTATTTTAAATTTATAACAAAAATTCCCTCTTGAAAACCGTAGTATATACATCTGATAAAAAAACCCATTTTTTCCAAGAGCTGAAAGCTATTTACCAAGACACCAAATCTTCCAATTTTTTGGCGTATCAAATGGCTAAACGAGATTTACAGTCTCAATACCGACAATCGTTTTTAGGATTTTTTTGGGCATTTATGCCAATCATCACCAATTCTTTGGTGTGGATATTTCTAAGCAGCTCAGGAACGGTAAATGTGAATGCTGACCAAAGCATTCCGTACATTGCCTTTGTAGTGATAGGAACAACACTTTGGAGTATTTTTAATGAAACGCTTTTCATACCCATTACTTCTGTAAACGGTGCGAGAGGTTTGCTTTCTAAAATCAATTTCCCTAAAGAAGCTCTTATCATGTCTGGCATTTACAAAATGACCTTCAATCTTATCCTGAAGCTTATTTTGATTGCCGGAATCCTTGTGATTTATGGCATTAATCCCGGAACAGGAATTCTCTACTTTCCCATAATTTTAGCAGTAATTATGATGTTCTCATTAAGCTTAGGCTTACTGTTTACACCCATCGGACTTATTTATACAGACATCAACAAGATTGTTTCTACTGGTGTTTCATTTATGATGTACATTACGCCTGTAGTTTATGCAGTACCGAAGCAAGGGCTTTTTAAAAATCTTTTTGAACTCAACCCGTTGACTTTTCTTTTTAACGACGCCAGAAGCAGCCTTACCAATATGCAGCTTGAAAACATTACCTTTTCATTGGTTTTGGCAGGCATCAGTTTTATCGTGATGCTCGTAGGAATGGTTATTTTCAGAAAATCAATGCCTATTATAATTGAAAAAATCGGAGGATAAGATGAAGAACGAAGAAAAAGAAGTTTTAGTTTCTGTACAGAATGTATCCAAGAAGTTTTCTATGGATTTGAGATCGTCTTTAAAATACGGAGCATTAGATATCATCAAAAGTACACTGGGGATAAAGATCAATAAAGACCTGCGTCCTAAAGAATTTTGGGCAGTAAAAGACATCAGTTTTAAGCTTCGAAGAGGCGAATGTATCGGACTGATTGGTCACAATGGTGCAGGAAAAAGTACGTTGCTAAAAGTATTAAACGGTCTTTATGCTCCTGATAAGGGTCAGATCGTTATGAAAGGAAAGATTGGCGCTCTTATTGAGTTGGGGGCTGGTTTCAACCCTATTCTTACAGGCAGGGAAAACATTTACAACAATGCCTCGATTCTGGGTTTTACTAGGAAAGAAATTGAGGACAAACTAGATTCTATTGTGGAGTTTTCAGAGATTGGGGAGTTCATAGATATGCCCATACAAAATTACTCTTCCGGGATGAAAGTAAGGCTTGGCTTTGCCATTGCCGCACATCTTGAACCGGATGTCTTAATTATTGATGAAGTTTTGGCAGTGGGTGATTTGGGGTTTGTTTTGAAATGCTTCAAAAAAATTGATGAATTACTGCCGAACACAGCCTTAATATTTGTTTCTCACAGTATGCCTATGGTTTCAAGAATTTGTAATGAGATTATATTGATGGATCATGGCGCTGTTACCTATCAAGGACAAGATATAGGGAAAGGCATCGACATGTATTATAACATGTTTAAAACTGATGAGAAAAGCGAAATTGTTTTTGATACTGGTGAAGTTAAACTCCTCAGCTCAAGAATTGTAAGCAAGAACACAGAGGATAACTTTTATACACTTGATTGGAATTCAGATTTTGTAATTGAACTTGAGATAGAAAACGTAAAACTGAAAAAGATACCCTACACATCATTTGCAGTGTATGATAAAGAGCAACGAGGTATAGCTGAGTTATTTCCTGAAAACCAAAATCTTGATGAGGATTTTGGTATTGGAGAAATAAAAAAGCTCTGTTTCGAGATTAAAAATTTTAATTTTTCAAAAGGACTTTACTCCATTACTGCAAGCTTTTCAGAGACTCGACACACTGATATATACTACAAAGAGCATCGAGTTATAAATATTAGAGTAACCAATACTGAACAAATCTGGACACCTATCCTATTAAATTCAAAACTATTATCAAACTATGAAAACACTACTAAGTAACTTAGCAAAAATGATGGGTTACAGAATTATAAAAAATTCAACTCTCATTCAACAATCAACTCAAAATGTTACTGTTGTTGAAAATAAAGCAGATCTACTAACTACTTTCTACAGCAATTTAAAGACAGCTGGCTTTTTTCCCTCTTTTGTTGTTGATATAGGAGCCAACACGGGTACATGGACGAGAGAATTATTAAAAAATTTCCCCGACTCCAAAGTGTTAATGATTGAACCTCAGCAACGATTACAAAGTCATTTTCAAGATCTCTTGAATGAAAACGTTTCTTATCTGCCAGTAGGAGTGGGTAATAAAAACGACATTCTTAAATTTACTATTCATGACAGAGACGACAGTTGCTCATTTATATACTCGGAAGAAGAAGCCAAAGAATTGGGTTATGAACAAGTAAGCATTCCTATAAAGACTTTGAATACCATCATTAAAGAAAATAATTGCCCTACACCGGATCTTATTAAAATTGATGCAGAAGGTCTTGATTTAGAAGTGATAGAAGGAGCATCTGATTTTTATGGCAAAACAGAAGTCTTTTTGGTTGAAGCTACAGTGTGTAATAAAACTTACAACAACACTGTATTTGAAGTAGTTAAACTAATGGACAAATGTGGTTATCAAATGTTTGAAATTACTGACTTAAATAGACCATTTCCGGACAATCAAATTCTATGGTTAATAGAAATAGTTTTTGTGCAAAAAAATGGACAATTACTGAGAAATTCTAATTTGACAGTATGATACCCGTAACCCAACCCTTTCTTCCTCCAAAAGAAGAATACGAAAAATATTTAACCGGTATCTGGAAAAGAAACTGGCTGACCAACATGGGACCATTAGCGAGCCAGCTGGAAATGGAACTTAAAGAACATTTGAAGGTTAATCACCTCTTATTTGTTACGAATGGTACGGTTGCTTTACAAATGGCAATTAAAGCGCTTGATTTAAAAGGAGAAATCATTACTACTCCATTTTCTTTCGTAGCTACCACCAGTAGTGTAGTTTGGGAAGGTTGCAACCCCGTATTTGTAGATATTGATGAACATTCTTTAAATATTGATGCTACAAAAATAGAAGCTGCGATCACCGAAAAAACCTCAGCAATATTGGCAACACATGTTTATGGAAACCCGTGTGATGTAGACGCCATAGAAAAAATCGCAAAAAAGCATAATCTTAAAGTCATTTACGATGCCGCTCACGCATTTGGTGTGGAAGTATACGGAAAATCTATTTTAGAATATGGTGACATTTCTACATGCTCTCTTCATGCCACTAAACTATATCATTCAGTAGAAGGAGGACTTCTTACCACAACAAATTCTGAAGTATTAAAAAAATTAGCGTCAATTAGAAACTTTGGCATATCCGGCTTTGATACATTCTCAGACTTAGGAATTAATGGTAAAAATTCCGAGTTTCATGCTGCTATGGGACTGGCAAATTTAAAATACCTAACCCAAATACATGAAAAAAGAAAAGCACTTGCTAAACTTTATGATGAGAAATTAAAAAATCTTAAAGCAATAAAACCGATTTGGCACAACTCATCACATGAAAATTATTCATACTATCCTGTTGTTCTTGAAAGTGAAGATTTGTTACTTAAACTTAAAAGTGAACTTGATAAAAATGAAATATTTACTAGGAGATACTTTTACCCCAGTTTAGCATCTGCCCTTCCATATCTTCCAAAGCTCGAATTACCAATTACAGAGGACATAGCGAGAAGAGTATTATGTCTCCCATTTTTTTACGATTTAACATTTGAAGAAGTGGAATTGATTGCAAGAACAATGTTGAGAATCCAAAATAATTAGAATATGTATAAAAATGTATTGGTCATCTCTGACAATTTATATCTATGCAAAAGGATTGAAGAAGTTTTAAAACTAAAATTAATTACAGAGTCAGAATTCTCGTTTGCAATAAGCCCATTTTCGAATCTAACTGAATTTGAAGAAAAGATTTCAAATTCAATTTTCGTAGTTAATCTAAAGGATGAAACAGATGTTGCAAAAATAACTAGTCAATACGATTTAGTATTATCAATACACTGCAAACAATTATTTCCTGCTTCAATGGTTAATAAAGTAAAATGTATAAATATACACCCTGGATACAACCCATATAATAGAGGATGGTATCCGCAGGTTTTTTCAATATTGAACGATGAAATTATTGGAGCAACTATTCACGAAATTGATGAAGAAATTGATCATGGAGCAATCATCGATAGAACAATTGTAGAAAAAGATAATATAGATACATCCGGAACCCTTTATGATAAAATATTGGAAGCAGAAATATCACTTTTCACCAAGAACATTTCGTCAATTTTACAGAATACCTATAACACACAAGCACCAGAAACTGAAGGAAAACTACACTTAAAAAAGGATTTCAATGTAATTTGCAAAATTGATCTGAAAGAAGTGAATTCTTTTGAGAATTTTATTAAAAAGATGCGTGCACTAACTCATCACGATTTTAAGAATGCACATTATATAGATCCATTAACTAATGAAAAAATTTACATATCTCTAAATATCAGTAAATGAATGTAATCCCCAAAGTAAGTGTAGTCACTGTTACCTACGGACAGGAAGATTTCATCATAGAAACAATAAAAGGAGTGCTTGGTCAAAGATTCGAAGGTTCAATTGAGTACATAATTGTCAATGATAATTCTCTCGACAATACTGATGAAATTATAAAAAATTATTTATCAAGAACAGCTATTCCATTAAATATAAACGTTAGGTACATTCGGCATGAAAAAAATAAGGGTGCTATTCCTAATTTTTTTTGGGGAATACAACAAGCTAGAGGGAAATACGTTGCATTATGCGAAGGCGACGACTACTGGACAGATCCCCACAAACTCCAAAAACAAGTAGATTTTTTAGAAAACAATCCTGACTATGTTTTATGTTTTCATGATATAAAGATTCTTAAGAGTGACGGAGAAATGGCTGATGATTTTATCACAACATTACCGGAACAGTACGAGGAAAGATTAACACTTGCAAAAAAGCTGAATTATATCCATACTCCTTCGGTAGTATTTAGAAACATTCTTAAGGACGAGCTCAATACAATTGAATTTTACAAAAGCCCGATAGGTGATTACTTTCTTTACATGACACTTACGAAATATGGGAAAATGGGTCATATCCCTGAGACAATGGCTGTCTATCGATATGGAGTTGGTGTTTTTAGCTCTCTCAGTGCTTTAAAAAGTACTAAGGCAAATTTATTGTTATTTACGAATCTTTACTCTTTTGAAAAAGATGCAGAAATTAAAGAAATATTCTTTGAGCATATTCAATCATGTATAGCACAGATTGATAATGAATTTGGAAAATTACAATTTGAAAACTCAAAATTTAATGAAATCCTTTCTTCCAAAAGATATAGGTTTTTAAAAACAACATTATCCTATTTTGGTATTACTATATAAAATCTATTACTCGTTCCTTTCGAATAACAATATATTGCGAAAATGAATTCTTCAAAAATGCTGCTTACTAAATACAAAAATATAATACACTAAAGATGAGTAAACTCGCCATCATTATCCCGTATTACAAAAAAGATTTTTTCGAGAAGACCATTCGGTCTGTGGCAATGCAGACCAACAAAAATTTTGTGCTTTATATTGGTAACGATAAGAGTCCTGCAGATCCGCTTCCCACTATTAAAAAATATTTTTCAGACTCAGATTTTCAATATTTTAATTATCAAGATAATGTTGGTGGAAAAAATCTCGCTTTACAATGGGAAAGAATTTTGGAAAATGTAAAAGAAGACTGGTTTCAGATTTTAGGCGATGATGATGTGATCTCAGAAAACTTTGTTGAACAATGCTACCAGGCGATTGCCTACTGTGAAGAAAAAAACATTAAAGTCATTAAATTTATACATGATTGGATTGATGAAAACGACAATCTGATACAATCTCATAATTATAATGCCGAGAATATTTCCTCTGTTGATTTGATTCTCAATAAACATCAGGGTCTTGTATACAGTAGCCTTTCAGAAAACATTTTTAAAACCAAGCAATTTGAAAAATATAAATTTGAAAAAATTCCGTTAGCTTGGGGAAGTGATGATTTGGCACTACTTAGATTTTCAGACTATGGCACCATTCATTATAATAAAAATGCCAAAGTTTTAGTCAGAGTGTTTTCTGGTAGCATATCCGGATCCGAAAACATGAAGTCTGAAAAAGAACTGGCCTACAACAAATATCTTGAGAAATTAATTATCAATCATTCAAGTCATTTTCCGAAATCCTTTATCAATAGTATTATTGAGAAGTATCTGATGTTTTGCCATCTCAATAAACAATCAGCAAATTACGGTGTCGCTAAAACAGTATTGAAAAATCAGGGTTTTAGCAATTATCTTAAAACACTTCGGAAAATATACTATCTCAATCAATTGAGTACAGACAAAAGACTCTAGATTGTGGGTTCGCAAAATCTTTTCAAAAAAAAATTCGCTTGCGAAAAATGAAAAATAATCTGCATATTTTTTTCAATCTTTAAATCATAATTTAATTACGTAAAAAACGAATCAACATATACACTTTATGCATCCGTAAACACCAACAGCAGTGATACTTAACATAAAATAATACTACCTAAAACATGATGCAAATCATGTTTTTTTTATTAGCTTCGAGGTACAATTAACAACAAAAAAATTAGTGTATGGCACTCAACAATTTATTAAGCGTAACTTTTACACAAGCAGAGCTTACGCAAATCGACGATGCATTAACTGCAATTGAAAACGTTTTACAAGGCAAAACCATTCATCTTACTCCCGAGCAGAGACAAACCTATGGAAGAATTGCCGAGCAAAACAAACTCTTCGTAAACAAAGCCAAAGGCTATATGGAGCAGTACCCACAATACGTCCCCAACTTCATAGACAAAGCAGAGTTTGACAGAGATTACACCACGCGCGGACAGCTGGAAACCCGTTTCCAAAGATTATCTTCGGTAAACGAACAGCTTTCTGATACCAAAATATTGCTAGACCATGATAACTACCACAACTCAATTACCTTCTACCGAAACATCAAATATCTTTCGGGAGAAAATGTTCCCGGAACTACTTTTCTACATCAAGACATGCAGCAATTTTTTATTAATCCTACAACAGGAACTATTACAGAACCCACCAACAAGACAGATGAGAATAAAGATGAAAACCAAAATTAATCTGTTGTAAAACCAAAATTTATTTTCCTACTGCCTCAATACACTGAGGCAGTTTTTTTTGTTAAAAACATCATTTTACACTTACACAAGTCCCTTTACCCAGTTTACAACGGTACCCACCCCATTACTTAAGAGCCCACACCCCCTTGAAGAACTGCCTACCCCCCCTTCCGAAGGGGGGTATCCCTGGTTCAGAACTGCCCTCAACCCCTTATCCAATGGGGTGTTACCCCTTACGAACCCGCTGAAGGCAGTTCCGAACCATCTTACCTCAAACCAGAGCAACTTTTACAGCCTACACTATATTAAAACCTCGTAATAGTCTCTCATAATACCCCTATTTTTAATATATTTGCCTTTGAAAAACACGACATGTCCCAACCTCTTATCTCCATCATCGTTCCCTGCTACAATCAGGCACAGTATCTCGACGAATGTCTGCAGTCTGTACTAGATCAAACCTATGAAAACTGGGAATGCATTATTGTAGATGATGGCTCTTCAGACAACACACAGGCGTTAGTCCATAAATGGATAGCAGAAGATTTAAGATTCTCCTATTATAAAAAAGAAAACGGTGGTGTAGCAACTGCAAGAAACCTTGGTCTTAAAATATCTAAAGGAGATTGGATTCTCCCTTTGGATGGAGATGATAAAATTGAAAATACATATCTTCAGCTTGCTGCAGAAAAAATAGATGAAGGCTATGACCTCGTTTATTGTAGAGCAAAATATTTTGAAGCAGAAACTGAAGAATTTATTTTGCCTGATTATTCGTTTGAAAAACTTTTAAAATCTAACATCATTTTTTGTTCGGCAATTTTTAATAAAAAAAAACTGGGAGTGGTACGATACGATGAGGAGATGAAAGATGGTCTTGAAGATTGGGATTTTTGGATTTCTTATCTATCAAACGATAACATAAATGTAATTAAGCTAAATGAAATTCTCTTTCACTACAGAATAAAATCTTCATCAAGGAATTATATAATTAATAATGATGAAAAAAAGATGAATAAAACCAAAATGTACGTTTTGAATAAACATTATGCTGTATACTTTAAAACTTTCGGTGATCTTTTAGAATTACTTACAAAGCTATCTACTTTAAAAAAAGAAAATGCTCACTATAAAAGGATCGTTTCAAGCAAAAAATATATAATGATTAATAAGATCATGATGTTCCTAAACAAATTCAAACGCTAATAAAATTATTGCTATGAATTTTTCAGTTTCTATCTGCATCCCCACTTACAACGGAGCAAAATATTTACAGGAAACTTTAGAATCTGTAAAATCACAGACCTACAAAAATATTGAGGTCATTATATCTGATGACCAATCAACGGATGAAACTCTGAAAATTTGTGAAGCTTTTAAAGGCGACGTTGATTTTCCGGTATTTATATATTCGCACATCCCAAAGGGAATCGGTGCGAATTGGAATCACTCTATCGAAAAAGCAAACGGAGATTATATTAAAATTTTATTTCAGGATGATATATTAGACCCAGCCTGTATTGAGAAGATGATGATGTATCTTCAAAAAAATCAATTGGATATTGTTATCTCAAAACGAAAAATAATTGATGATGCCTCACAAATAATTTCTAACGGAGGTTGGTATGAAAAATATGGTGATCTTCAGAATCTCGCTAAAATAGAAATGAAAGATTTTTTTATTCTGAAAAAGAAGATGCTGAGACAATTAGATTACTCCATTTATTCCTCAGAAAACATCATCGGAGAACCATGCGTAAGTCTTTTCACGAAAAAGCTTTACTATAAAACAGGGGTATTCAATCCTAAACTGAAACAGATTTTAGATTATGAATATTGGCTTAGAGTTCTGAAAAATTATGACATTGGCATCATCTCTGAAAAACTGGTGAGCTTCAGATATCATGAAAATCAGACATCAACCTCTAATTATAATGATAATGTAAATGAAGCACCCCTCATCAGAGAACTCCTTTTTAAAAAGTTTCTCTTTTATATAGACCGGGAAAAAGCAAAATATTATATAAAACAAAAATATCCTCTTCTGAAAAAACTAATTGCCCTGAGATATAAAATTTTCCCATGAATAAACTCGCCATTGTCATCCCCTACTACAAAATAGATTTCTTTGAAGAAACACTGCAATCTGTTGCTGCACAAAGCAATAGAGATTTTGTGCTGTATATTGGCAATGATGCAAGCCCCGACAATCCGTTACCTCTTATTCAGAAATATCTTAATTCAGATGAATATCAATATTTTGAATACAAAGACAACCTGGGTGGTAAAAACCTGGCTTTGCAATGGGAAAGAATTCTTGAAAACGTAAAAGAGGAATGGTTTCAAATATTAGGTGATGATGATGTTATTTCTGAAAACTTCGTAGCAGAATTTTATAAGAATCTACCCAAAATACAATCTGAAAACATCTCTGCCATTAAGTTTTCGCACAATATTGTAGACGAAAACAAAACCATTTTACATACCATAACAACCGATGAAACTATAATTCCTGCACCAGAATTATTTAAAAGAAAATACAAAGGTTTAATGCCAAGCAGTTTGTCTGAAAACATATTTGCGCTTTCGGCTTATAAAAAACATCATTTTCTAAAAATCCCTTTTGCATGGGGAGCCGATGATTATGCTATTCTTACTTTTTCAGGATTAGACAGCGTCTTTTACCTATCAGATGCAAAAGTTACGGTAAGAATGTCAACATCAAGTATATCAGGTGATTTATCCCTGCAAAGTAAAAAAGATTTAGGTTACCATATCATGCGTGAAAATGTGCTGAATAAGCATTCACAATATTTTGACAAAAGCTTCGTGATCAGAATGCTGAATGACCACCTTAGATTCTGCGAGAAAAACATGCTAAAACCCCATCTCAGACTTTTTAGCATTCTTATGAAAAGAGGCTATCCGAAAAGATTTTTAGACATGACCAAAGCTGTTTGGTCAATCAACAAAAAAATAAAACATTCTAAAGGATGATTACAAAACGTAGACTCATGCTGCATTTAGATACGCTCTATCTCAAATTTCTGATGAAGTTTGATGGTACAGTACGTCACCAGATGCAGGATCACAAAAGTATTCCGGTTATCATCATCAATTTTAATCAGCTTTTTTACCTGAAACAACTTATTGATTTTCTGATTAAAAGAGAATTTAAAAATATCGTGATTATTGATAACGCATCTACCTATCAACCGCTGTTAGATTATTATACAGAAATACAAGACGTGGTAACCGTTGAAAAAATGAACACAAATTCTGGGCATGATGTATTTTTTAAAAACAAAGACCTCCAGCGGAAATACGGAAAAGGATTTTATTTTCTTACCGACTCAGATATTGTTCCCAATGATAATTTGCCGAAAGATTTCGAGACTATTATGCTCAATTATCTGTTTAAATATTATAAGAAAATTAATAAGATAGGATTTGCGATCGATACTCAGGATATTCCTGATTATTATCCGTTAAAAGAAAAAGTGCAGGCTTGGGAAAAACGTTTTTGGCAGGACGAACTTGAAAAAAACGTTTATTTCGCATTCATAGACACTACTTTCGCACTGTATAAACCCAAATATCCTAAAACCATTTTTAATTTATTTAAATTTATGACGGCAATCAGAATGGCGGGAAATTTCACATGTAAACATGGAGGCTGGTATCTCAATCCCAACGCGCTTACAGAAGAAAATCTTTTTTATATAAAAACGGCCAATCAATCTTCTTCATGGAAAATTGATGAAAAAGGCAACCACACATCTGACGAATATGATCACTTGCTAAAATAACAGTATGCTCTCAATCATTATCTCATCCTATCAACCTCACTATTACAATCAGTTGGTGAAAAATATCGCCGAGACTATTGGTGACGGCTTTTCTTATGAGATTATCCAGATATGGAATCCCAATCTCATGAGCATCACCAAAGCATATAACGACGGAGCAGAAAAAGCACAGTTTGATTACCTTTTGTTTTTGCACGAAGATGTGCTTTTTCATACCCAAAATTGGGGGAATGTTTTAGCACAACATCTTTCTGACGATAAAACAGGAATCATCGGTGTGGCAGGATCATCGTATGTACCTCACGCACCGAGCAGCTGGACCGTATCTGAAAAATATAATTTTATTCATCTTTTGCAGGGCAACAAAAACAATAATGAATATGTAAGTGAGTTTAAAACGCTACAAAAAAGAAATACTGTCTTTGCATTAGATGGAGTTTTTCTGGCCATTAAAAAAGAAAATTACACTCCATTTAAATTTAATCAAAATCTCACAGGTTTTCATGGCTATGATTTAGATTTCAGCTTGAGAGTCTCAGAGAAATTTCAAAATTTTGTTGTTGACGATATTCTTATTCAACACTTCTCAAAAGGAAATCAAGATCAAAATTGGCTGGATGCTACCATTAAAGTAAGAGAAAACCTGAAGATCAAATTTAATCAGACCATCGATTCTGAAACAGAAACCAGTGTGTTTGACGGCTTTTTATATCAATATTTCAAATTTCATCCGATTAATTTAGAGAATATTTTATTTTCACTTCAATTTTATCCTTTTAAACATCTTAAATTTGCGCAACACCTATTTTTGATGAAAAAATATTATCAATTGATAAGGTATTCAAAAGACATTAATAAAAAACACAAATGATCATAGGCAACGGACTTATCGCAAAATCCCTGCAGGAAATAGATTCTGAAAATGTATTGTTTTTTGCATCGGGCGTCTCCAATTCACTGGAGACAAGAGATTCTGAATTCGAGAGGGAATATTTTCTGTTAAAAGAAACTATTGAAAATAATCCCCGCAAAACATTTATCTATTTCTCCACCTGCAGTATTTACGATTCTTCTAAGAACAACAGTCACTATGTTCTCCACAAGCTTAAAATGGAACAGATCATCGCAGATTCCTGTGATCAATATTATATTTTAAGGGTTAGTAATGCCGTAGGAAAAGGGGGAAACCCTAATCTTTTGGTGAACTATCTTGTACGGGCTATAGAAAGTGATACAAAAATCACGGTTCATACCAAAGCCACCAGAAACCTCATTGATGTGAGTGATGTGAGTGCGATAACAAAAGATATTATAGAAAATTTCCGTCCCAATCAAATTATTAATCTGGCCTATCTTCAGAATTTCTCTATAATAGAGATAACAGAGACCATTTCTGACGTTTTACAGAATGAACCTATTTTGCATCTGCAGAATGAAGGCTCAGGATATGAAATAGAAGTTTCGAAGATTGAAAATTATTTTAAGAGAAACAACCTCAACGATAAAGAACAATACCTAAGAAACTTAATATCAAAATATTACCAAAAATAAAATATGCCGAAAACCACCGTCATCATCGTTACTTACAATGCCATGAAATGGGCAGAAAGATGTTTCAACAGCTTGAGAGGGTCTTCTGTTCCGCTAGATTGTATAGTAATTGACAATGGCTCTACAGACGGCACCCGAGATTTTATTAAAAACAAGTTTCCCGAAGTAGATTACATCCAGTCGACGAAAAACTTAGGTTTCGGGAAAGCCAACAATATCGGGATTGAAAAAGCATATAAAAACGGCGCCGATTTCTTTTATCTAATGAACCAGGATGCATGGTTGTATGAAGACAGTATTGAGAAACTTTTAGATGTATTTGAGAGCCATGCTAAAAAAGACGAGATGGGTATTCTAAGCCCAATGCACATTGATGGAAGCGAGAAACTGCTGGATATTTTCCTTGATAAATATATCGCCACCAATTTTGAAAAAACAAGATTGATTTCTGATTTGTATTTTCAAAATTTGAAACCCTATTACGAACTTAGCTTCATCAATGCAGCACACTGGCTTTTACCGAGAAATACCATAGAAACCATAGGTGGCTTTAACCCTTATTTTTTTCATTATGGAGAAGATGTAGAGTATGTAAATAGGGTACAATTTCATCAGAAAAAAGTAGTACTGGTTCCATCAAGTAAAGTAGTGCATGACGGCAAACAGATTTTGGGTAAAGTAGACTACACAAAATATGCAGATTTGGGTATTGAAACCAAAATAATGAATCCTAACCTTCCCAATGCCCTGCTTCTAGAGAAAAAATCGCTGAGACAAAGTATGGTAAAAAACATGTTCACCGGGAACCGCAGCCGCTACAAAACACTTCAAGAAAAGTACCGCAAAATTGTGAAAGAAGAAAAAACACTCACCGAATTGCGAAACCAAGTAAAAGAAGTTGGATTAACCTTTTTGAATGTGTAAATTTGGATCTGTAAAAAGTCCCTAAAAAAAATAAAACTCAATATGTCAATAATGAAAAATCGAAATAGCACAATGCGACAATCTCAGGCTGGAACTCAGCATCCTTATACTTCTGGAAGATGATATTCAGAAAGTCCAAAAAAAGACAATTTCTTTTGTAAAAAGTCATCTCTTTACTATTTTTCAATTATTAAAAATTAAACTCCAATGATTAGTATTGTAAGTCCTATATACAGAGCTGAAAAAATTCTGCCAAAATTAGTGGAAGAAATAAGCACTGTGATGCGAAAGCTAAACACAGATTATGAAATTATTCTTGTTGATGACAGAAGCCCGGATAATTCGTGGCAGGTAATGAAGAACTTAGCTGAAGATAATTCCAATTTAAAAATATACCGTCTGAGCAGAAATTTCGGACAGCATCCTACCATAATGGCAGGGCTTTCAAAATCAATTGGTGAATGGGTCGTTGTGATGGATTGCGATCTTCAGGATCAACCCAAAGAAATAGAAAAGTTATACAAAAAAGCTCTTGAAGGATACGAAGTCGTTCAGGCAAGCAGAGTACAAAGAAAGGATGGTAGGTTAAAAAAACTGAGTTCGAGAATGTTTTATAAAATCTTTAATTATCTTGCAGGTATTAAGATTAATAATGAAGTGGCTAATTTCGGGATTTATCACAAAAAGGTTATCAATCAGGTTTTGAACGTGAATGATTACATAAAATTTTTCCCGCTTTTTATCAATTGGGTAGGTTACAGAGCCACAACTGTTGCTGTGGAGCATCAGGAAAGAAGTGAAGGCGAATCTTCCTATAGTTTAGGAAAACTTATATCACTTGCTTTTAATGTGATTGTATCCTTTTCAGATAAACCTTTGAAGTTGTTTGTAAGTTTAGGCGCCATAATATCTGCAACGTCATTTTTAGGAGGAGCCTGGGTATTTATAAAAACTTTAATGGGTAGAATAAGTGAACCAGGATACAGCTCACTCATTTTATCGATATGGTTCCTATTTGGAGTTACTTTTATGTGCCTTGGCGTATTAGGAATATATCTCGGAAAAACTTTTAACCAGACGAAAAACAGACCTGTTTACATTATCGATGAAGAATAATTTAACTAAACTTGAATGGGACAGCAATTTTTTCTCTAAAAATATTGCAGAATTACACATCATGAATGATGATGATTTGAAAAATCCGGAACTTAATAACAATCAATATGATTTGATTGTTTCTAAACAGAATCAAGATTCACACGTCGAAATAGAAGGCCTTGAAGAAACATTCAGAGAGACAAAAGTGGTTTTTTCGAAACATTTAAGTGAAAACATTTGTGAAAATGCTCAGGAAATTTTTGACACTGATTATCTTCCCAAAGAAGATGAATATTTTTTTCAGCTTGCCTATGAAAGTGGAAAACACAGCAGATTTTTGCTTGATCCACGTTTTGGAGAAAAGAAATTCAAAGAACTGTATAAACTTTGGGTAATTAACAGCCTCAACAAAACTTTTGCTGTCAAAATTTTTTATACAAAAGACGAGAATTTGGGAGCAACTGGTTTTGTAACAGTACAGCAAAGCGGAAATACGGCAAAAATAGGGCTTATTGCAACCCACCCTTTATTGCAAGGCAAAGGCATCGGCAGATGTTTGCTACAGAAAGCTGAAAATTACTGTCTGGAAAATGAAATAATCACAATGGATATTCCAACACAGGAACAAAATGTAGGTGCTTGTAATTTTTATCAAAAAATGGGTTATGCTGTGAAGGAGCGTGTCATTTTAAAACATTTCTGGAAAAAATAACATGAGAAACAAGCTGATTTTCGGAGGTGGAATGGTACTCATTCTTATTCTGTATATTCCTTTTTTTATTTTCGGTGAAAACTCCTATTTAGGTTCTCCGGCAGACTATCTGGATTCTAATACGGTTTGGCTAAAAATTCTTTCAGAAAGCGGAATGTCATTTTCATCCAACGGAACACCCCTGCCCAATATAGAAAATCAATACAGAGTCAGCTACGGAAATGAGCTTGATTTTATTTATCTACTGTTTAAAATTCTCACTCCTTTTTATGCTCTGGTTATTAACAGTTTGATAATCTGTATCACTGGATATTTTTCTCTTTTTACATTAGGGAAATATATTGCTCCAAAAATCGACACCTTATTTTTGGTATTAATATCTATTACCTTTTCGGTTCTTAATTTCTGGCAATTTGGAGGTATCAGTACAGCAGGAGCACCTTTAATTGTACTAATATTTTTAAAACTATTATGCAGACAGCGGGTTCATTTTTTATATTATGCATTCGCTACATTTTATATTTTGTACTCCAGTTTTATAGTTTACGGGATGTTTCTCATTTTCCTTTTAGTAATCTGCGCTTTATACAGCAGCATTATTAAAAAGAAGATAGAAGTTTCCGCTTTTGTTTTTGTTTTTCTTTTGGGAGCAGGTTACCTGATGACAAACTACCGGTTTATCCTTGAAACCCTGCATCCAAGTTTCGTGTCCAACAGAAATATTGGCATTGCAGGAGAAATGATTTGGGATACCGGGGTGAAAACAGTTTTTGAAAGATTCTGGACAGAGAATGGATCTCATGCTCCGTCGAGACATCAGTTTATGATTATTTCATTTTTCATTTATTGTCTAGTCTCATTTTTTTTACCTTTAAAAAATATTCGAAAAGTTATTCTTCTTTTTTGTTTGATATTGTTCACATGCATTTTTTCGTATTTTAATATCAATATGATTCCGGAAATCATAAAGGCTCTGAAACTTGATTTTTTATACGGTCTAACGCTTTACAGATTTTACTTTTTCAACGGTTTGCTTTGGTATATCATCATGATTTTTATTCTGGAAGATTTTAGCAAAATGGATAAAAAACCGATTACTATTGTAGCGGCACTTATTATTTTTGCCAATCTTTATACTGTGTTAAGAATCAACATACCTTATCAGAATATAAGACATTCTTTTAGAGAACATTATTTTTCATTTAAGGACTATTACATGAATGAAGAATTTGAGAAAATTTCTAAATTGTTGCCAAAGGACAAGTCTAAATACAGAATAATCAGCTACGGTTTCGATCCTGCTGCTGCCCAATACCATGGGTTTTATACGGCTGATGGTTACTTTCCGTACTATGAAAAATCCTACAAGAAAAAATTCAGAAGTTTAATCTCACCTATCCTATCAAAAAACCCTGATTTAATGGGTAAATACGATGGTTATATGAGCCAAAACTTTGTTTTTGTCGACAATTTTGTTATTGGTCAACAGATTCTTCAAAAATATTCAAAGCAACCAAAGGAATTAATGATTGATAAAAATGCTGCAGAAGAACTCAGTGTAGATTATATTATTTCAAGCATACCTTTAACTAATGATTATTTAGTTCTGGAAAATAGCATAAGCTCAAAGTATTGGGTAAATATTTATGTCTACAAAATAAATACCAAATGAAAAAAAATATAATAATTTTCCTGTTATTGCTACTGTTTTATTTTTTAGCATTACAATATTTTAATGTTATATTTCTTGCTGGTGATGATGGATATATGATGAGAATTGCAAACGGAAGTTTTTTTGGTGTAAATGATTATCATCTTGTATTTATCAATTCTATTTTAGGTAAGTTTTTTGTTTTTCTTTATTCTCACCTACCTTACTACGAGTGGTATTTTGTAATATTCATCTTTCTTCAATTTATTAGCAGTTTTATTATAATTTGTGAGCTTTCAAAAAGAATGGAGTTTTTTAAATTATTCATTTTTTTATTGCCCTTATTTTACTACTTGTGTTTTCTGAATTTTACAACTTTAACTTTTTTATTAACATTTTCAGGTTTCTTACTATTAGATTCTTACATAAACAATAAAAAAAATATATTTCTTATTGGGTCAGCTCTCTCTTTATTTATTGGTTTACTCTATCGTTTAGAAATGGTTCTCCTTTGCGCTGCTCTATTTTTTATTTATCTTTTATTAAAAGAACATCGCAAAAGCTATAAAATTCTGCTGGTCTATTTTTTATTTTTTTGTGCTACTACAATAAGTTTAAATACTTATAATAAAAAGACTTACGCTGAAAGTAAAGATTGGCAATTTTATTTTGATTATAATAAAGAAAGAGGTTCTATTAATGACAATTTTGGTGTTGGTTATTTATTAGGTGAGCTGAAAGAGGAAAATGATCCTCTAGAAAATGACTTAAAACTAGCCGCTAGAAATTTCATTTTTACAGACCAAATGTCTTTAGAAAAATTAAAGGAGATTAATCACAACCTGACGTCAGACAAATCAATTTCATACTATAATATTTTAAAAAACATTAGATTTACTTCATTTTTCTTATTAATATTAATTTGTTTTTTTTCAGTCATCTTATTCATTATCTACAAAAAACAAAAAACAATAGCCGTTGTAGTCGTTTTAATGCTGATGATGTTCTATCTTACATTACATCATACTTTGAAAGATCGAATTATCTTCCCGATGATTTTTTTGACGATTTATTTTATTCTTGATACTGTAAAATTTAAAATTTCTAAAAAGAATAAAATACAATCATCCATTATCTTTGTGCTTTTAGCAATAATGGTGGAAGCTTATTGGTTTTATCCGGAAAAGAAGAAACAATTTGAGAAACTGGATTTGAGTTCTAAAACCATCATGTTAGATGGCAGCAATTATTTTGCGCAAACATCATTCATTAAAATGAATGAAACTACAAATATAATTCCTGGAGGATGGTTTACCAATTTTCCTTTAGTAAAAGAAAAAACAAAAAATAATTATCTCGGATCACATTTGTCATTAATAGATGATAAATATTTGAATGAGAATTTTATGTATTTCATATTTGACAAAAATACTCACAAACTTATTGATACACATCTCAAAAAGAGCAACAGAAAACTAATAACAGTAAAAAATAATTTATACAAAATACAATGATACCTTTTAATAAACCTCACCTTACCGGAAAAGAAACCCAATATATTGAAGAAGCCGTAAAATCCGGAAAGATTTCAGGCAATGGAATTTTTACGCAGAAATGCCAGTCTTTCTTTGAAGAAAAATATAAATTCAAAAAAGCACTTTTGACAACCTCTTGTACTGATGCACTTGAGATGGCGGCTATGCTTGCCAATATTGGGACTGCCGATGAGGTGATTATTCCAAGTTACACTTTCGTATCTACTGCTTTGGCATTTGTAAGGCAGGGAGCTAAAATAATATTTGCCGATTCTTACAAAGATAATCCCAATATTGACGCTGCTAAAATTGAAGGTTTAATTACACCGAAAACAAAAGCCATTGTAGTTGTTCATTATGCAGGAATAGCCTGTGATATGGAAAAAATAATGGACATTGCAGAGCGTCACCAGCTTATTGTAATTGAAGATGCTGCACAGGCAATTGACAGCTTTTACACATTTTCAGATGGTAGAAAAAAAGCATTGGGAAGCATCGGGCATTTTGGAGCATTTTCCTTTCACGAAACCAAAAACATTATTTCAGGTGAAGGTGGTATGTTGACCATCAATGATGAACAGTATATTGACCGCGCAGAAGTAATTTGGGAAAAAGGAACCAATAGAAGTCAGTTCTTCAGAGGAGAAATCAACAAGTACGGATGGGTAGATACCGGATCGTCATTTTTACCAAGCGAAATAATTTCTGCATTTCTTTGGGCGCAGCTGGAAAATTTAGAGAAAATTCAAAAAAGAAGACTGCAAATCTGGAATCAGTATTCTGAGAATCTGAAAAATATTCCATCTGTTAAAACACCTCAAATTTCAGACTACGCAACCAATAATGCGCACATGTTCTATCTGATTTTTGAAAACATTGATGATAGATCCAACATGATAAAATATTTAAAAGATAACGGTGTGTTGTCTGTATTTCATTATCTTTCTCTCCACAAAAGCGATTACTATAGTGACAAACATGACGGAAGAAATTTACAAAATTCAGACAATTTTGAAAATACTTTGTTAAGACTTCCTATGTATTATGATCTGTCAGAATCAGAAATCGACAGGATTGTAAGTTTGATTAAGAATTATTTTAACTAAAGTCTATGTGCGGAATAGCAGGAATTATTACTAAAAACGCCCGAAACTACAACCATGAAATTCAGAACATGACCGATGCTATAGCGCACCGTGGTCCAGATTCTGCTCATCATGAGTTTTACGAAAATGCAGCTTTGGGCCATCGCCGCCTATCCATCATCGACCTGTCGGAAAATGGAAAACAGCCAATGTTCTCGAATACCCAAAAAGAGTGTATTGTTTTGAATGGGGAAATCTACGGCTACCAATCCATCAAAAAACAACATGCCGAATATCCTTACCGTGGAGGTTCTGATACGGAAGTGATTCTGGCAATGTACCAACGCAAAAAGGAAAACCTGATTCACGATCTTCCCGGTATGTTTGCCTTTGCCCTCTGGGACGAAAATAAGCAACAGCTTTTTTGTGCCAGAGACCGTTTTGGCGAAAAACCATTGTACTATACCACCGGAAAAAATGGTGAATTTATTTTTGCAAGCGAAATAAAAGCAATTCTGGCAAGTGGGCTCGCCAATACAGAAATCAATCATGATGCGCTTTCCCATTACCTGCAATATGGCTATGTGAGCACTTATCAAAGTATTTATAAGAACATTCATTCTCTTCCTCCTGCGCATCAGCTGATCTGGAAAGATGGTACAATTGAAGTTTCAAGATATTACAGTCTCCCAAAAAAAGACAGACAAATAAGCCTCTCAGACGCAAAAGAAGAATTTGTTTATCTCTTGAAAAATGCTGTTGAAAAACAACTGATCGCCGATGTGGAAGTAGGAAGCTTTTTAAGTGGTGGTT
The DNA here is from genome assembly GCF_900156685.1 of Chryseobacterium piscicola. Classification (GTDB taxonomy): domain Bacteria; phylum Bacteroidota; class Bacteroidia; order Flavobacteriales; family Weeksellaceae; genus Chryseobacterium; species Chryseobacterium piscicola. Next base: position 501,478 of record NZ_FTOJ01000001.1, on the reverse strand, counting down.
TAGATTCTTCTTCTATTGTTGCAATGGTGAATGAATTTTTGCCCAACCAAACTACAATAAGTTTTGGCTATGACCACGAAGACAGCGAACTGAAATATGCCAGAGAAATAGCCGAAAAATACCGCACAAAACATGTAGAAATTCATGAAAAGAAGGAAGATCTTGTTTCAGGAATTCTGAAAATTACTCCTTTTTTGGATGAGCCTTTTGCCGACACTTCTACTCTTCCTCAGTTTGAAATCTGTAAAGCAGCAAGAAAAAACCTAACCGTTGTGCTATCGGGTGATGTAGGCGACGAGCTTTTTGGGGGTTACAATTTTTATAAAGTTGAAAATGAGCTTAAAAAACATTTCAGCTATCAGAATATAATCGCCCAGTTTGGGTTAAAACTTTATCAGAATCTAAAGCAGACTTCTTACATCTCACAGAAAAATATTCAGTATAGTTCGATTTTAGATTTTCATCAAAATGACGTACGAAATTTCTTTAATGAAAATGAAAGAAGGCAATTAGGTATTAATGAAAACTATTCTCAACCTTATAGTTTTACTGCAGATGAAAATTCATTGAACGATATTATGCGTACAGATCTTGAGAAATATGTTCCGGGAAATATGCTCGTAAAATCTGATAGAATGGCGATGGCGAATTCTTTGGAAGTGCGAACACCTTTTTTAGATATAGATTTTGCAGAATTTTGTATTCAGCTTCCGGATCAGCTTAAGATCAATTCTGAACAGGACAAAATCATCCTCAGAGAATCTATGAATTCTTACTGGACGGAAACCATCCGCAACCGCTGTAAACAGGGTTTCGGATTAGGAATTGAAAATTGGTTTGAAGAAAAAAACCTAATGAAATTCTCTGACGATCATCTTAAAAATAAAGACCAAAAGATTTTTAAATATATTGATTTTCACGAAACCCAAAAATTTTTAAATAAGGATCGGAAACATTGGAATCTTCTGCAACTTGCGTTGTGGGCTGAAAAAATATAAATTAATGCTGAATATTTCCGTTATCATTCCTGTGTACAATGCGGCCGCCTTCCTCAGAAAAGCGGTGGAGTCTGCGTTACAGTTTACAGAAGTTTCAGAGGTAATATTGGCTGAAGACGCTTCTACTGATGCTTCTTTAGTGCTCTGCAAACAACTTGTACAGGAAAACGAGCGTGTCGTATTATTTCAACATCAAGACAAAGGAAATCATGGCGCTTCAGAAACCCGAAATCTGGGAATTCAAAAAGCTACCTCAGATTTTATTGCCTTTCTGGATGCTGATGATTATTACCTTCCCAACCGTTTTGATGCTGAAAAGACTTCATTCCATAATGAAAAGATTGAAGGTATTTTCGGTGCCTTAGGAACAGAATTTATTACGGAAAAAGGAAAAACCGAGTTTCAGGAAAAATTTAAGAATAACGAATTAACTACTGTGCGGTATGAGGCTGAAGGCAAAGAAGTTTTCGAAGGACTTCTAGGTGTTTCAACTAAAACTTTCGGCTCATTTTTTCATTTGAATACACTTACAGTAAGGCGGTCTTCGCTCATCAAATACAATTTATTTTTCAATAAAGATCTTCGGGTACATCAGGATTCTGATTTTATTATAAAATTGGCTTACCATTGTCATCTGAAAACCGGAATTATTGATAAAGCAATTGCTATACGTGGCGTACATGATGACAACCGCATTACAAAAATTAAGCTGTATTCTAAAAAATACAATGAAAGACAGTTTCTCCTTTGGAAATCACTGTTTGAATGGTCTAAAAATCAAAAACTGGATTCTGATGTGAAGGAAAGAATCTATCTTCAGTATAAAGCTTTTGACCTTTCCTTAAAAAGTAAATTTTACAAAATTATCGCTCTGTTGATTGAGATTTTAAAAAACCCCTCAATTTTAAAAACAAAATATCGTTTCACCTATTTGAATAAGTATGAAGCTTCATAAGCTCCAGATTTTACGTGGAATTTCCGCACTATTAGTTTGCTGCTTTCATTTACGTGAAGGACTTATTTTGGGTGATGTTAAATATGGGGAAATTCTTTTCGGAAGAGGAAGTATCGGAGTTCCTATATTCTTTGTCATAAGTGGATTCATCATGGTTTTTACGACTAAAAAAATCAAATTTGATGAAAATATATCCAAAGAAGTAATTTCATTTTTCAAAAAAAGAATCATCAGAATTGTTCCATTATATTACCTGCTCACATTTGCCTGGATTATCTTGGGAGGAAGTATTTTATACTATTCTGAAGGACTTGGATTAAAAAGACTGATTTATTCTTTACTTTTTTTGCCGCTTGAGGATCAATTCCCAGTACTGTATTTGGGATGGTCTCTCAACTACGAAATTTTTTTCTATCTGATTTTCGGGCTTTCATTCTTATTTAAAACTAAAAGATATTTTTTCATCATTGGTTTTTTTGTAATCTCTTACATCTTAGGAGTGATTTTTAAATTTGAAACCGCCTATCTTAGGATGATTACGAGCGAACTCAACCTGTATTTCATCTCAGGAATTCTTTTAGGACTTTATTTTAATCAATTCTCAGTGTCTAAACAAGTTGCTCTCCCTATTTCTGTTTTTGGCATCTTTTTATTTATTTTAATGTTTTTTAATATTATTCAAATAAAAAATGAGATGATTTTGCTTGTGATTGTTTCTCTATTTGTTTTAGCTTTTTTACTCTTCGATTATACATTTAAAAGTAAAGGAAATAAAATTCTTATTTTTTTGGGAGACATTTCCTACTCATTATATCTATCCCACTCATTTGTTGAAGTTTTTTCAAAAAGAATTATCCCAAATGAAGCCTTTATCGTCCCTTATTTTATTTTAAAGATTATACTTGTTATTGTTTTATCATCAGTTCTTTACCTTTTTATAGAAAAGAAGCTAACAGAGTATTTAAAATTAAAAATCAAAGCTTAAAATCACATCATGAAAATCTCTGTCATTACCCCAGTTTACAACGCCGAAAAGTACATCACGCAATCCGTAGAATCTGCTCTTCAGTTTGAAGAAGTGTATGAAATAATCTTAGTTGAAGATCAATCACCAGACAACGCTCTCGAAGTCTGCAAAAAATTGGCAGAGCAATATGAAAAAGTAAAATTGTATCAACATCCCGATAAAAAAAACCACGGTGCCGGAGCAAGCAGAAACTTGGGTATCGAAAAATCTACGGGAGACTTCATTGCTTTTCTGGATGCCGATGACTACTATCTTCCCAACCGTTTTGATGCTGAAAGAGAATTGTTTAAGGATGATGAAGTTGATGCTGTTTACGGTGCATTGGGTGTGCATTATTATTCCGAAAAAGCCAAAGAACAATATTATTCTTTGTTTGGCGACAGACTAACGACCGTGTATAAAAAACATGCTCCTAAAGATGTATTCGCAGGACAGCTCAATATGCTCGGAAGTTTTGGTCTTTTCAGCATTGATGCCTTAACTATAAGAAAAAATCCACTGATTGAAAAGGTAAAGCCGTTATTTAAAACTCATTTAAGACTGCATCAGGATACTGAGCTTTTGTTCAGAAGTTCATATTACCTCAATTTTTATCCAGGAATCTTAGACCAAGCCGTTGCAATGAGAGGCGTACACGAGAGCAACAGAATTACCCAAGTAGATTCTAATAAAGTAAAGCCTTCCAACACCAGAGTACTATTGTGGAGGGCAGTAAATGAGTGGGCTCAAAGCGAGAAAACGATGTCTGAAGACATACAACTTCACATCAAAAGAACCCACAGAAGCTGGGAAATTGCCCAAGCTCCTCTTTTGAAAAAATGGGGAATGATTGCCAAGTATTTACTTACAGATTTTAAAAGTATAAGATCAGGCCTTTACAATATAAATTTCAGGAATGAGTTATTTTAATTTTTTAATCAAAACAAAGTTTAAATTCTTTTTTTTAGAAATCTGAAGTAAAAAATATAAAAATTATCGGATCGAGACTATCAAGATTATCATTTAACTGAATCAAAGATAGGTGTAGCATCACTACAATTTTTTTCCCTTGTTGTGCTTGCCAATAGGTGAAGAGGTTTTGAGATTTAATTTCACCAATATTTAAAATTGTGTGAAAATCAATTTCATTTTTATTAGAATTAAAATATTTTAGGAGGAATAGTTTGATAATATTAGAAAAACGTGCTGTTATAAGATTGTACTTAAAATATCAGTACTTGCTTGCGAGGAGAATTTCTTTGTTGATACCTCTAGACCATCATAAATTATCTGCATTTGTAATGAGCATGTTATTCAATTTACTTATGAGAAAGGGTTTTTAAATTAAAATGCAAGATAATATTTTTTTCTTCAGCTGTTTTATTTTTCACTTCCTTATCAACATATTCATTTCCACTTTCTAGCAAAACTTTTCTATTGAATGTAGGGAAGTTTTGGTCGAAATAGTTTAATTCTTCATCCAAAATAACATCTTTTGAGATTTTAGCTTTTTGTGAAATCTCATTATAAAAATTATTATAAATCTCATTTGCATTGTAGCATACTATAGTACTAAAAACGAAATAGACCAGCAACCAAACAGAGGACGAGATTTTTAAAACATTTTTATTGAAATCGATACATTTGATCAAATTTTTGAATAAGAAACACACCAGAATAATCAACATTGTCGTTGAGAAAAACATAAGTCTTGTGCCAATAAGTGGTGAATATGATATCACCAATATTGCCAATCCTGCCAACGAAATATAACTAGCGATTAAAATTTTATTTTCTCTATCCAAAACCCTTCTACTCAGCAGGTACAAAGCGATCAAAAAAGAAACAATAACAACGATAATCAATATCAAATTGTAATGATAAAAATACTTAAATATCATTACAAAGGTAGAAGAATAATCTTCCCAACTAAAACCATACTGAGTCTTACCAGCAGTTTTATATTTCACCGCATTCGCCGGAGCAAAAAACAATGCCAAATAACCCGTTGCTACTGAGATATTAATTGCTATAATGTTGAAATCAGGAAGCTTCTTGTTTTTAAAGATAAATACAACACCGCAAACCCCTGAAAAAAGCAAAAGAATAGGTGGTACATGCTCATTGCCCATTCCTGTTACAAATGCTACAAAACAGAGTAAAACAATCTTCAAAGCAGATTTCGGCAATACATTCCGTTGAAAAATAAAGTATTCTGTCATCACAAACAAATACAGCAAATACAGCACATGTGTAAAAGTATAGTTGGTCGCAAACGGGCTGTAATAAAACAATTCCCCAAAATAATTTATTAAAAAAATAAAAGCTGCAGTTAGAATCAAAAATTTCCATGCATCTTCTTTATGAGAAATTTTTGGAAATCGTCTGAAAACATTGGCAAATAAAGCCCACAAAAATCCGTTGAAAAGTAGCAATCCAAATATAACTTTCAATATTTTGCTCCGAGCGACAATATTTAGAAAAAACTGTCCGATTCTTGGGTTTACGTAATTGTAGCTCGTCCAATATTCAGAAAAGACATAAGGCAATTGAGATTTATCAAGATAATAAAATTCATCTCGGGTAACCGGAAACCAATACAGACTTAGTAGAAATCCTATATTGATAAGAACAATTAAAAATAAAGGTAAAAATTTAGTCTTCATTTTTAATAATTTCATTAAAATACAGCGGTCTGTTTTTTACTTCTATATGAATTCTTCCAATATACTCTCCTAAAATTCCTAAAAAAAGCATAATCAAAGAACAGAAAAATATCATTACCGAAAGCAAAGTAAGAAAACCAGTCTTGGGTTCATTATTTACATGGCTTGTATAAATAGAAAATGCCAAAAACAAAACAGATCCAAAACACCCGAAAAATCCCAAAAGAGTTGCTAGCCTCAAAGGTTTTACAGAAAATTGAATCACGCTGTCTATTGCCAACTTATATAGTTTTAAGAAATTATATTTTGAAGTCCCGGCAAATCTTTTGGGAGCTGTAAACTCTAAAATCAAAGCATCCTGAAGACCCACCAAAGAAAGCATTCCTCGGAACATTCTGTCTGTCTCATTCAGCTGGTTGATCCAGATTACATATTTTTTATCTAAAAGCCTGAAATCCGGCATGTTGCGGGGGATTTTAACATCCGAAAGAAAGTTGAGAATTTTATAATATGAATTTCCCAAAATTCTGTATTTCAAACCTTTATCTTCATTATCTGTTCGCTGTGTAAGCACCAACTTGTAGCCTTCGAGCCATTTTTGAATCATTTCTGCGGCCATTGCTGGTGGGTGCTGCAAATCGGCATCCATAAAAAGTATTGCAAATTCTTTTTCTTTATTATGCTGGGCTACATAGTTCAATCCTGCCGTCATTGCCATTTCGTGACCGAAATTTTTAGATTGGTTGATGATGGTAATATGCGAATCACTTTTCTGTAAATTTTTTAAAACCTGAAGGGTCTGGTCTCTAGAACCGTCATTCACAAAAACCAATTCGTAGTCTTCAAAAGAAATTTTATTCAATTCTTCATGAAGACCAGCGTGCAGCACAGCTAGATTTTCTTCTTCATTATAAGCAGATATAATCAGATAAACTTTCTTCATACTAAACAATTTCTTTTTCTAAAATACTTTAAAATATTGGTTTTAAATAAACAAGCAAAGTTTTACTTTACAAAAACCCCCACAAATTTTCCTTCAAATTCCACCACCGTGGGAACTATTTTCTCTTGTTCACAAAAATCCTGAAAAGCAGAATTGTCATTAATGTCGTCAGAAATAAAAACGCCGCCTTTTCTTAATCTGGGATAAAGCGTTTCATAAGCCCACTTCATTCCTTCATAAGATTTGTCTGAATCATAATGTACTACATCTATATCACCACTTTCTTTTAGAATTTTTGGCAAAGATTCACGATCTGCATGACGGAAAAGTTTCCAATAAGACCTTAAATCTTCCGGAACTACACATCCCACATACTGATCACCATTTTGGCCTAAATAAGGCATATCTGAACTGTATAAAGTGCCATTTCTTTTTTGTAAAGAAGTAAGCGTTGCCAAGGAACTCCAACCGTAAGCAACACCGGTTTCTATAACGACCTTTGCTTGGGTAAATTCGCAAGCGTTATATAAAAGCTCCAAAGCTCCTGCTCCACCCATTTTTATAGGGCAAGCATTTTGGGTATCCAGTGCCTTTTTAAATTCTTTAGGATATAGTTCAGAAAATTCCTTAAAATCAATATGAAACAATTTTTTCAAAGCATTTTTCTGGCTAATCGCAATTTCCGAAGCCCAAAGATTGGTTTTCTCTTTTCCCTTAAAGGCGCTATTTCTGTTGAAAATATTTTTGATGATTTTTCTACCTAATTCAGGATATAGATCCGGACGTTTTAGATAGCCTATAAAAGTTTTGAGAATTCGGGTTATTTCGCTCACAGTGTTATTATTAATCCTGCAAAAATAAAGATTTTTATCAGATTGAGCAGAATATTTATCTTTGTGAAAATTTATTAATACAAAGACGCCTCCCTCATCATGAAGTTTTCGATCCTGATTGCCAATTATAACAACGGAAAATTCTTTAAAGATTGTTACCATTCTATTATAGCTCAGTCTTTTACAGAATGGGAAGCCGTAATTTTAGACGATGCTTCAACAGACAATTCTTTAGAGGTAATTTCGGCCTTAATAAAGGATGATATCCGTTTTAAAATTTACAAAAATGATAAAAACTCGGGTGTAGGCATTACAAAAAGCAAACTTATTGAGCTAGCCAATGGTAATATCTGCGGTTTTGTAGATCCCGATGACGCCATTACACCGAATGCGTTGCAATCTGCTATGGATGTTTTTATTAAAGATCAACAGACCGTTCTTACCTATTCAAGCTTTATGAAATGTGATGAATATTTAAAGCCCGTTGAGCAATTCAAATCGGGAATGCAGGTCATCAATAACGACCCCTTTTTCTTCAATTGCCCTGTGCATATCGTTCACTTTGTATGTTTCAGAAAAAACATTTACGAGCAAACCGAAAAGATGAATTCTGAAATGAGAATCGCCGAAGACCAAGACCTTTACCTCAAAATGTATGAAAAAGGGAAAGTAAAATATATTAATGAGCCAAACTATCTTTATAGAGCACATTCCGGAGGGATTTCACAGAATGAAAACCTTCCAAAATCAAGAGAATATTTCGCAAGAGTGATTTTTAACACGATGAAAAGACGGGGCTTAAAAACCATTAACGGTAAAAAAATTCCTTCAGAATACAATAACCCGAAAGAAATCTATTCTCTTTTGGAATATCAAAACTCAATATCATACCGAATTTTGAAGAAACTGAAAATCTTGATGCAATAATTTTTAACATGATGAAAGAAAATAAAAAATTAAAAGTACTTTTCAGACAGCGTTCCATGGAAATGGGTGGTGTAGAAAAAGTGATACTCAGTATGCTGAATGGCCTCGACAGAGAAAAATTTGATATGACGATTTGCCTTAATATCAATCAAGGGGATTTGCGAAATGAGATTCCGCCTCATGTAAAAAAAGTAAGTATTGCAAGTGGGAAAGAAGATTTTTCAAAAAATTCCCTTATTCAAAAATTGCAACTTGCGAAAAGAAAACTTAAACTAGATAAAGCACAAAAAAACCCAAAAATTGCAGATGCTGTCTTAAAAGACCAATTTGATGTAGAGATTGCTCCCACTTACGCCACATTTTCTTCAGTTTTAAATTCATCTAACAAAAATTCTAAGAAAATAGGCTGGTTTCATTCAGATATTACTTTGCCAAAACTTCAGCCACTCGTTCCAGAGATATTGAAGCAAATTCCGCAGTTTGATTATTTCATTTTCGGATCTCAGCAAACGAAAGATATTCTCATTGAAACATATCCCACTATTAAAATTCCTGAAAATCAAGTTATCAGAAATGCTATTCCCATTGAAGAATTAAAGAAAAAATCCAAAGAATTCGTCCCGCAATTTCCAGAAAAACCGATTTTTGTTTCCGTAGGAAGGCTTCACAGCAGAAAAGGCTTTCATAAATTAATGGAAGCCCATGCCCAACTTTTAAAAGCTGGTTTTGATCATCAAATTATCATCATTGGAGATGGCGAAGAAAAAACAAACCTTAAAAAACAAGCTCAAGAATTGGGCGTAACAGATAGTTTTCAGCTTTTAGGATCCTTACTAAACCCCTATCCTTATGTGAAGAATGCAGATTTTTTTATCCTACCATCCGAATCTGAAAGCTGGCCTTTAATCATCGCCGATTCTTTGATTTTACAAAAACCTATTATCTCAACCAACGTTGGAGGAATTCCCGAAATGATTACCCATGACAAAACAGGCTTCCTCGTGAATTATGAGGTTGAAGAAATGTATGATGCGATGAAAAAATTCATGACGGAACCCAAATATGTAGAGAAAATAAAAGAAAATTTAACTGATATTGAAAAACAATTCGACAATCAGAAAATTTTTGATGCCGTTGAAAATATCATTCTTAAATTAGCACAAAAATAACCTTTGATGAATTTATTTTACCGAATTATCCTCAAAATCCATACATTTTGGCAACACCTTTACAGCAAATCCTACATTGAAATTTGTAAAGCCAGAGGCATGAAGGTGGGTAAAAACGTTATATTTATTGAAGCTCCCGCTTTCGGATCTGAACCTTATTTAATAGAAATCGGGGATCGTACGAAAATTACTGCTGGCTGCACATTCATCAACCATGACGGGGCAATGTACGTCATCAGAAACTTAGAAAAATATGAAGACGCACGAAATTTTGGCAGAATTAAATTGGGCGAAAACTGTTTTGTAGGAAATAATTGTACGTTTTTACCGGGTTCTAGTATGGGAAACAATTGTATTCTGGGCGCAGGATCCGTTTTAAATTCATCTATGCCAGACAATTCCGTGTATGCAGGCGTTCCCGCAAAATTCATTTGCACCATTGAAGAATACGGAGACAAAGCCCTGGAAAACAACATAATGTATCCTAGAGAACTAGAACCAACAAGACATAAACTAGACGATTACATCAAAAAAAACTTGCCTCACATTTACAAACCTGTTAAAAAATAAATGGCAAAAAAGAAAAAAATACTCATCAGAATTGGCTCATTGCGACATGGCGGTGCGGAAAAAGTATTGGTAACGTTTCTCAAAAATATTCCACCCGATAGATATGAGATTGACTTGCTTTTAAATTTATATTCCGGTAAATATTTGGCTGAAGTACCTCAATGGATCAACATCATTTATCTAAACAAGGGAGAAATGATTACTACCAACAGAATTCAGGATATTCCCAAAAAGGCTTATAGAGTCGTTTATCAAAACCTTTTATATAAATTCCCAAAATTACTTTATAAAGGAAAACTTCAAAATAAAAAATATGATATTGAGTTTGCCGCAATTCACGGAATGCGAGACGAAATATTAAATTCTCCCTTACAATCATCTAAAAAAATAGTCTGGATCCACAATGACCTTTCCCAAGTAAAAGGTTATTCTGATGAGGAAATTAAAAAGTTTTTTGGTTTCGATAAGATTTTGGTTATTTCAGAAAAAATTGAGAAACTTTTTAAGAGTTTAGCTAAAAACGATAGTCAAAAAAATAAAATAATCCGAATTTATAATCCTTTAGACACGGAAGAAATTTTAACCAAAGCAGAAAAGCCAGTTGAAAGATATGTTTTTGAGGCAAAAATCCCCACTTTTGTTTCTGTAGGAACCGTTTTTCCGCAAAAAGGATTTGATAGACTTTTGAAAGTTCACAAAAAACTGCTGGATGAAGGTTTTCAGCATAAAATTTTAATCGTTGGCGATGGATATGATTTTGAAAACATTAAAAACTTGAAAACCGAATTGGGAGTCGATGAAACAGCGACAATGCTGGGTTTCACAGACAATCCTTATCCTTATTTTAAAAATGCAGATTTTTATATTTTAAGTTCTAGATATGAAGGTTTCCCCACGGTTTTGTTTGAAGCAATTACTTTAAAGAAAAAAATCATCGCTACTGATGTTTCTGGCGTTCGGGAAATGTTAAAAGACGGTGATTTTGGCTTAATTGTAGAAAATTCAGAAGAAGGAATTTACAACGGAATAAAAAAAGCAATTACAGATCAAACTTTTTTCCAGCCTTATAGTTCACAACTTGAAAACGCTGAAATGCCTTTCAGTTTAGAAAAATCAGTAGAAAAAATAATGGCAGTGCTTGATGATCTTTAAAAAATTCTTAAATTTAGAATATAACAGAACTTTTATTTTTGTGTATGGCAGAACGTTATTCTACAATACAGAAAGACTTTTACCGTGAGAGCGGAAAGTGGCTTTCGGTAATCAATATTTGGATGAAATGTGTAAATCCTAATCTTCATTTTATTTATATTTTGAGGAAAACACAACAATATAGAAAAACCCCAATTTTAGGACTTTGGTGGCGTATTGTTTTGAGGCATTTTCAAATTAAATATGGCTTTCAAATTTATCCTGAAACAGAAATTGGCGAAGGTTTATACTTGGGACACTGGGGAAGCTTGGTCATCAACCCAAAAGCAAAAATTGGTAAAAACTGCAATATTGCACAAGGTGTAACCATTGGTCAGCAAAACAGAGGCAAGAACGAAGGCTATCCGGAAATTGGAGATCAAGTTTGGATTGGTCCCAACGCTGTTTTGGTAGGGAATATTAAAATTGGAAACAATGTTTTGGTAGCACCCAATGCTTATGTAAATTTTGATATCCCAGAAAACTCTTTGGTAGTTGGCAATCCTGCAAAAATTTACCCTAATGAAGAGGCAACCTTTGGGTACATTAATAATCTTGTATAATTTAACGAAACGTTTATAATAATTAACCGTTTTTAAGATATACAATGGCGTAAACTTCACCAAGAAATTCAAAATTTCTGCACCGGATTACTCATTGCTACCAGGAAGATAAATATTAAACAATGTTAAAAAAAATTTAGAATTCATCAAAAATTATATTTTTGCATAATTATTGATATAGACTATTGAAATAGAAAATAATTTAAACGAGAAACAATAATTATAACCTTTAAATATTATTTTTATGTCAAATTCGTACGAAGTTATTTTCGAAAACAACAGAAAGTGGGTAGAGTCTAAATTAGGAGACAACCCAGATTTTTTCAGTGAATTAGCAAAAAGTCAGACACCGGAGTATCTTTACATCGGATGTTCAGACAGTAGAGCAACAGCTGAAGAATTGATGGGTGCTAAACCAGGGGAAGTTTTTGTACACAGAAACATTGCCAATGTAGTGAACGCGCTAGATATGAGTGCAGCTTCTGTAGTAGAATACGCTGTATCTCATTTGAAAGTAAAGCACATTGTTGTATGCGGGCATTACAATTGTGGCGGTGTGAAAGCAGCTATGACTCCTCAGGATTTAGGAATCCTTAATCCATGGTTAAGAAACATTCGTGATGTATACAGAATACATCAAGCAGAGCTTGACGGTATCGAGGATGCAGACAAGCGTTATGACAGATTGGTAGAATTGAATGTACTTGAGCAGTGCATTAATGTTATCAAAATGGCATGCGTACAAGAAAGATACATCGCAGAAGAGTATCCTATTGTACATGGATGGGTTTTCGACATGAGAAGCGGAAAAATTATTGATCTTGAAATCGATTTCGAAAAAGAATTGAAAGACATCCAAAAGATTTATAATCTTAGCGAAGACAAATGGACCATGACTAGAAGATAGTCTAAAAGAGATTTGGAAAAATGAAAATCTGGAGCATTATTACTTTATTATTCGTCCTCAACTTTACAGCATTACCTAGTATTGCTACAGTGTTGGGATGGGAATTGGTAAAGACCAATATAGTGCTGAACGAAGAAGAAAATCATTCTCCTTATTCCTCTTTCTTATCTGTTGTAGAAAAGACACTTCCAAAAACTTTGAATGTGTATGACTATTTAAAGTTTTTTGAGCCTGACGTGGAAGCAAGCTCTTTTGTACAGACTGATGACCGTTGTCATCTGTCGCCTTACCTGAACCTATTTTCTCCCCCTCCGGAAGCCTAGATAAATTTGCAGTGTATTATTAAATTAACACACTGCTTTTCCTTTTATACTGCCGTTTTATACTAAATCGGCATTCAACATTTATCAGCATTTTCAAAAAAAATAATTTTTTCGGTCATGAAAAAAAGTAAAACTTTAATGGGAGGGATCAAAGAAAACCTGCCTTCAGGTTTAGTAGTATTCCTCGTTGCTTTGCCTTTATGTTTGGGCATTGCATCAGCATCTGGAGCTCCAGCCCTTTCCGGAGTGATTGCAGGTATCGTAGGCGGTATTGTAATCGGTTTAATGAGTAATTCAAACATATCCGTTTCCGGACCCGCAGCCGGGCTCACCACCATTGTCCTTAATGCAATAACCGATCTTGGCGCTTTTGACCTTTTTCTCTGCGCAGGTATTATTGCAGGTTTAATTCAGCTTGTTTTAGGATTTATAAAAGCTGGAAGTATCTCCAATTATTTCCCCAATAACGTCATTGAAGGAATGCTAGCTGCCATAGGAATTATCATTATACTAAAACAAATTCCTCACGCCGTAGGTTTTGATAAAGATTTTGAAGGAAATGAAACCCTTTTTGATAATGGAATTAATTTTAACTATTTTGTAGAAGCTTTTTCAGCAATACATCTTGGTGCGGTTATCATTACACTTGTTTCAGTAGGACTTTTAATTTTATGGGATAAAATCCCAATGTTGAAAAGATTAAAAATACTTCCCGGTGCATTAGTAGCTGTTACCGTAGGAATTGTTTTGAACGAAATATTTAAAATGACCGGAAGTAATCTTGCAATTCAAAAGCACCATCTGGTTTCTTTGCCAGTTCCGAAAAATATTGACGATTTTAAAAACCTGATTACGTTTCCAAATTTTTCTGGATTCACCAATTATAATGTTTGGCTTGCAGGAGCAACGATTGCCATTGTAGCATCAATAGAAACACTATTATGCATAGAAGCGTCTGATCGTTTGGATAAGCAGAAAAGAATTACCGATACTAATCTGGAGCTAAAAGCACAAGGAATAGGAAATCTTGTAAGCTCATTCATTGGAGGGCTTCCGATGACCTCGGTAGTAGTAAGAAGTTCTGCTAATGCCAATTCTGGAGCTACTTCTAAAATTTCTACCATCATTCATGGTGTTCTTCTTTTGATTTGCGTTTTGTCTATACCTATGATTTTAAACAAAATTCCGTTAGCGACACTTGCGGCAGTGCTTATTATCGTTGGATATCGTTTGGCAAAGCCAGCAACCTTCAAGCATTTCTGGGCATTGGGTAAATTCCAGTTCGTCCCTTTTCTTGCAACCGTTGTAGCTATTGTTTTCACCGATTTATTGAAAGGAGTTGGAATAGGCTTAGCCATATCAATTTTCTATATTCTACAGGGAAATATGAAACGTGCTTATTATTTAAGCAAAGAAAAACTGCATAATGCTGACGAAATTACGATGAAATTGGCAGAAGAAGTATCTTTTTTGAATAAAGCAGCGATTAAAAAGACTTTAAAGAATATTAAACCCAATTCTAAAATCATATTTGACGCAAGGAAAACAGCTTACATTGCAACAGATGTTCTGGAAATGATACAAGAATTTGCTAATGTGAGAGCCATTGAAGAAGATATTGAAGTAGAATTGTTAGGCTTTAAAACCTCTTACAAAGATTATGAAACTGATGAAAATTCGCATATCGTCATTACGCACATGAGAGCGATGTAGGGAAGTTAAATAATTGAGAATAGCCTTACTTAATTAAAATTTAAAAAAAAAGACCGTTTTCGTTAATGAAAATGGTCTTTTTTTTATTTACCATTGAATGCAGACATTGTATTTCCTAATCCAGCAAAAACAAAGGATAGTGATGCTTTCGTAAACTTATCAATTCTTTCGCTAATTTTTTCAGATTCTTCAGTATTCCATATCCCCAACACGTAATCTACCTGTCTACCTTCAGAAAATTCTGCAGAGATCCCGAATCTTAATCTCGCATAGTTCTGCGTTTGAAGAACTTCAATAATGTTTTTTAAACCATTATGACCAGCATCTGAGCCTTTTCCTTTTAATCTCAAAGTTCCAAAAGGAAGAGCAAGGTCGTCTGTTACAACCAATAAATTTTCTAAAGGAATATTTTCTTTTTGCATCCAATATTTTACAGCATTCCCAGAAAGATTCATATAAGTGTCTGGTTTTAAGACAAAAACCTTTCTGCCTTTATGCTTCCCTTCAGCCATCCAGCCAAAATTAGTGGTATTGAAAGTTGATCCTAACGTTTCTGCAATTTTATCTGCAACTTTAAAACCTACATTATGACGTGTATTTTCGTATTCTGCACCTTTATTTCCTAATCCTACGATGAGGTATTTCATTTTAAACTTTTTTGCAAAATTAAATTTTTAAAAATAAAAAAGCCCAATCTTTCTAAAGATTGAGCTGTATCTGTTTGAAACAATATTCTTATTGTGGCTTGTAAATGTAATTGATACCAAATCCTCTCGTCATGTAAGTCTGGAGATCGTATGCATAATTGGTAGTAAATACAATTGGTGTAGGAATAGGAACCATCATGTCTGTAACTGTCAATCTTCTCGGATTATTGATAGAGAGACTTTGGCTCTTCTCATCGTTTACTCTTGTTGCCAGCAAAGAAGAAACTTTGTAAGCAAAAGGCAATAATGTATGAGGATTAATTTGAGAATCAAACGTAAAGTATTCATACTTATACTTTTCCGTAGCTGTACCCATAGTACCTCCAGTCATTGGTCCGTAATTTCTTTCTACTTTAGAGATATTGTCACCTGTATACGTATAATTAGATACCGAATAAGTTGTGTAATCAAAATTTACTCCTGTTATTTCTTCACCATTTTTCATGGTAATTTTGCTCAATTTATCCGTTCCTGTTGCGTATTCAAGATTGTATAATTTCTTATACTTTTTGCTTACAACCCATGGTAAAACAGGAATAGTACTTCCTGGAGGAACAGTTTTCACATAGCTGATTCTGTTTTCTGCGATAATGGTTAATCTACCGCCAGCGCCGTAAGTCAATAATTGGGTATATGCAACACTATCGTTATCTAGAGTACCATTTTTATCTTCATCCAAAAATCCGTAGAAAGTAATTTTACTTATTTTATCACCACTCCACATCAAGTCTGTAACAGATTTTGTTCTTTTTCCTTTTGTAAGTGCTTTTGAGAGTAAAAGACCATTGTAACGGTATTCAGCAATGGTGTCAGAGTTTGTAATTTCTCTAAATAAAGATCTTGGTCCTATAAGACCTGTGTTATCATTGAGATCAAGAAGCGGATTTCCTTCTTCGTCTACCAAATCTTTACAAGAATGTATAGAAGACAAACCTGCAACCAGTAAAATAAAATAGAAAAGTTTTTTCATATTTAAAGAGATTACTTATTTTTTCACAAATATAATTTTTTTTTACATAAGAAACACTTTCTTATTCAGATTGTAACAAAATAATATCAAAAATTTAAAGAATTTTGGATATATGTGTAATAAGTGCTTCAAACCATCCGTAAAAATTCATCTTACCAAAAAAGAGACTGGTTTTTACACAGTCTCTCCAATAATCAATTTATATAAAAGGTTTTTAGTAAGCAGGATTCTGCGGAAAGTTTTTATTTTGATTTAAATCTAATACCGTTTGCGGAATTGGTCTTAGAATTTTCTGATTCCCCCCGTTTCCGTTAAACTGGGACGCATTGGTGATTTTATAATTGTATTGTACCGCTCTTGTAACCAAAGTTCCTGTACGTTTCAAATCAAACCATCTGTTGTATTCGCCAAGCATTTCTCTTCCTCTTTCATCAAGAATATAATTAATATTAAATTCTGCTGAGGTAGCACTAGGAACTCCGGCTCTTGTTCTCACGGTGTTTAATCTTGCAAGACCCACTCCCGGATTTCCTGCTTTCAGATAAGCCTCAGCTGCAATAAGGTAAGTATCTGCCAATCTAGAAACTATGATGTCTCTAGTGCTTACGGGGCCTGTGCTTGATGGTGTAGTTAACGCAGGATCATCAAATTTTTTCACCGGAATCGTTTGATAATCTAAATTTTTCACCAAGGTATAAGCTGCATCATAAGTTCCTTTATCATGATAAATAAAACCTGTTGCTAATTTTGAAGCGTTAGCAGTCATCCAAGCAGTTTTGTCCGCAGCCGTGTACCACGTTGGCTCGTAATAATGTTTAATTTTGAGTGTAGATTTATCTGCTACTCTGAAAAAATCGTAATATCTCTCATAAACAACATTCATAAAAGTAGCTTCCCACCTCAAGTCCCCTTGTTTAAATAATTCAATTGCATATTTTGTAGGACAAAGATTATAACTTCTCAAAGGGGCGTTTCCTTGAGTTTCTGCTCCTCCAAGGTAAGAACTAAAAAAGTAAAATTGTTTGTTTCCTAAAGTCGTAGGAGATGTACTTGTGGACTGTAAATCATACTGCACTGAGAAAATTGTTTCCGGACCTAGTTCATTTGCTGTTCCCGGTGAGGATAGCTGTGCCGGAGTCATGGTAAGTGGCTGACCTGCAATTGCTGCGTCTGCATACGTAGCAGCGGTTGCAAAATCTGTTGATAACCCGAAAGTTTCATATCCTCTTGTAAGATATACTTTGGCTAAAAGATCATTTACCGCTTTTTTATTTACTCTTCCACTGGAAGCATAAGCGCTTGTGTTTACTGCGGCTAAAGAAGCTTCTAATTCCTTTATAATATAGGCATAAACTTCCTGCGCTGTGTTTCTGTTAAACTGTAAAACTGGTATTGTAAAATTTTCTTCTACAATAGGAACTCCACCGTAGGTCTGCACCATTAGAAAATAAGCATTGGCTCTCAAAAATCTCGCCTCACCCACCATTACAGGTACAGAAGGAGTCTGCTCAGTAAGTGTAGAATAATAAACGGTTTTATTAACAGATTGAATTAATTGATAACAAGACATATACAACTGATCTACACCTTCAGAAGCGGGAATAAGTTGTGTGTATTGGCTCAAACCTGCTGGTTCCGGAGTTCTGCCCTCTGCGTACATATCTGTACCAGATACAAAAAGCCACGGGTCACCTCCATAAATTCCTTTCAGCCATGCGTAATTGGAATTTACAAGCAACTGATATCCAGCCGCTGTTTTGAAAGCTTCGTCTGCTGGTGAAAATGCCAAACTTTCTTCTTCAATAAAATCACTGCAAGAATTGAAAAGTGAAGTAGCAAAAACTAAAGTTAATATTATTTTTTTCATGATTTTTTAATTAAAATTTAGCACTTAATCCCAATTGAGTTGTTATAGCAGCAGGTCTGTTGATCCCCATATTGGCAGCTGCCCATTCCGGATCATACCCATCGAATTTTGTAAATACAAACGGATCTAATACGTTAACATAAACTCTCAAGCTGCTCATTTTTATTCTTTTAAGAAATTCTGTATCAAAAGTATATCCTAGTGAGATATTTTTCACTTTTGTAAAAGACACCTCTCTGTAATACCCGAAATTGGTTGTCCAAAATGCACCAGCGCCTGTTGCCACGGGTCCTGGTCTTGGGTTGCTGTTGTTGGCATTTGATGCAACACCTGCACTGTTGGTTGGTACAAAATATTCCATTGCCATTTTTTGGCGACCTCTGTCTGATACGTCAGCAAAGTTTTGGTGAAATGTACTCAGCACTGTTTGTCCTTGGCTTGTAATGATGGAAAAATTAAAATCAAATTTACCAACGGTAAGTCTCGAATAAAAACTTCCCTGCCATTTCGGAACCGAGCTGCCAATTACCGTTCTGTCGTTAGCATTAAATTTCCCGTCACCATTGAGGTCTTTTGGTCTTGCTTGTCCTGGTGCCATTCCGTAAGCAGCTGCTTGAGTCGCTTCACTTTCCTGCCAAACTCCATCATAAACATAGTTGTAATTTGGGTTTAAACTTGATCCTAAAATCAAATTATTACCAATATCACTTACTCTATCCTGATTATAAATTGATTCTAATCTGTTGACGTTTTTAGTGTAGGTAAATGTTGTTTCCCAATTTACAAGGCTACTTTTGATGTTTTTTGTAACTACCAATACTTCAACTCCCTTATTGCTTACAGATCCCACATTGGCATAGGTAATCTTATATCCCATTTCTGCGGGAGGTTGCTGTCTGTAAATCAGATTTTCTGAAAGCCTGTCATACACATCTACAGTACCTGTAATTCTGTTTTTTAGAAATCCGAAATCAATCCCAAAATTTAATTCTCTGGTTTTTTCCCAAGTTAAATTAGGATTAGAAAGACTTGAAGTTTGTAACCCGGGAACCAATGTATTGTTGTTTGCATAAAATGTCTGCTGATCCAGAAGAGCTAATGATTGGTAAGGAGCAACATTATCATTCCCTGTATAACCGATACTTGCTCTTAATTTTAAATCTGAAATGGCACCAATATTTTCCAGGAAAGATTCTTTTTTAATTTTCCAGCCTAATGCTAATGAAGGGAAAACGGTCCATTTATTACCCGTAGATAATACTGACGATCCATCCCATCTTGAAGAAGCCGTTAGCAAATATTTATCTCTGAACCCATAATTTACTCTTACCGCATAAGAATTCAAGGTTCTTTTCATGTACGGAGGAGTAAGTGCAGGATCTCTTAGCTGGAAACTCGTTGGTGTGCCAAATACACCACCATAAATACCCATATCGAAAGGCATTCCGTTTGATGAAGAATAGAAATACTCATCGGTATTAGAGTATAAACTCTGCAATAGTAATACACTTAGGTCATGAGTTTCATTAAATGTATGTTTTACATCGATTTGATTGTCCCAAGTATAATTAAAATTCTCGCTTTTCGCTACAGATGCAGAATTCTTGTAATTGAGAGCTATTCCGGCATTTGTTTGTGCTGAATTGGATATTCCAAAGGTGTTATTTGCAAAACCTCCGGAGAATGTGGTCTTAAATGACAACCATTTTTTTGGCTGATATTGGAAAAATACATTTCCTAAAGCCTGCCATATTCTTTCTGTTTGTCTTGAATTAGCAATTTCAAAAAGTGGGTTTATCGTACTTGTTTTATTGATCGCCCAGCTTCCGTCTGGATAGGTCAGTTTACCTGGAAGTAGAAACAATTGCCCTTCAATATCATTTCCCTGTGCATCAACTGCATAAGGAGAGATCAGCGGACTGAAACTGAATGCAGACCTCATCGCCAGATCACTTCCGTATTCTGTTATCGTTCTTGCAAGCGTAATATTTGCTCCGGTAGAAAATTGGCTGTTGATTTTGTGATTTAAACCTAACTTGAATGTGTATTTATCGTTTGAATCATTATCGATAATTCCATCGTTTCCTTGTGCACCGAAAGAGAGATTGTACCCTAATCCTCCTTCTGATCTTCCAGAGATATTAATGTAATGATTCTGCATTGCACCAGGTTGTAAAACGGCATCGTACCAATCAAAATTATAGCCGTTATTGGCTCTCTGCACCAAAAGCGGACTTTGATTTCCTGCTAAAGTAGCCAATGCTGCGGGAGTCTGAGTATTGGGATTGGCACTCAGGTAAGCTGCCTGATGAAAATTCCACCATTCGGCTCCACTCATCATTTTTGGTAAACGGGCTGCCGCTCTCACACCGTAAGAAGTTTCTAGTGATACATTGATTCCTCCTTTTGCGGTTGCTCCGTTTTTGGTAGTTACCAACACCACACCACTCGCCCCTCTGGAACCGTAAATTGCTGCAGATGAAGCATCTTTCAATACATCCATTCTAGAGATATCCTGTGGATTCAAAAAGTCTATATTATCTGTAGGAACTCCATCTACCACGTAAAGAGGGTTGCCTGATGAAATCAAAGAATTGCTGCCTCTAATTGTCATTTTAAATCCATCTCCTACTCTTCCTGAGTTTGAAGTAATCTGTACACCCGGCATACTTCCTTGGATGGCTTCTAACGGACTTGTTGTATTTCTTTCTACTATTTTATCTGCACTCAGGGTGTTTACCGAGCCGGTAAGATCGGTCTTTTTTACACTACCATATCCTACAATCACTACTTGCTCTATTGTTTTTGTTTTGTCTTCCCTTAGCGGAATTGCAATAAAACTACGGTTATCAACTGGAATAGTTTGAGATTGAAATCCATCGTTGATTACAGAAAGTGATGATTGATCTTTGAGGAGGGTAATGATGAAATTACCTTCTGCGTCTGTAGTTACAGTGTTTTCAGTTCCTTCTTCCTTTACTGTCACATTGGGCATGGCCGCTTGTTTGTCGTTCGTTATTTTTCCGCTTATCTCTTTGCCTTGCTGCGCAAATACTACCGCAGAAGAAAAAAGAAACAAAACAGCAAGCTTTTTGCGAACAAGAAAGCCGGATTCTGTAAGTTTTTCAAATGACATAATTGATTAGAGTTTTTTGTGAGTTAAAATTTGCTATTCCGACAAGTAATTTGAGATTAGCTACTTCACAAATTTCTTATCTAAAAAAGTACTTTAAAATCATTGCGTAATCGATTGCACGTTTGGCTAGATTTTTCGGTTTTCTATATTAACCTTTTTTTAATATAAACTTAATATTTTTTAACGTTAGAGCTGAATTATTTTATAATTTATTGAATTTCAAGTATTTATTTTATAACAAAAACTCTTCTAAAACATGACTTTTGTCAGTTTTTAAATAAAATTATGGTTGAAAATTCCCCGAAATTAATAGTCACTGTTGCATTTCCACAACAATTCTTAAAAATATCTTTTAAAATTTTTGCTCCATTTTTTAAAAAGTAATTAAGAATTACTAGAGAAAAAACCGCAAAATAACCCAGCAAAAAACCGCACAATATAATGCGGTTTTTTTCAATTACAAAGAAGTTATTTTACATTTAAGCTAAAATAGATTTCAATAAAATATTTACCTCATCTACATTTTTCACTTTATCCTTTCGCATCATAAGATTACTTCCCTCTTTACTAGCCTTCTCCTTCAATTGCGCCTGTGAGGGATTTTGGGTTAAATAAGATATAATATTCCTGAATTTCTCGGTTTGATAAAATTTATCTTGCGGATTAGATGGAAAGTAGCCTAAGAAAACCCCATTTTTCATGACTATTTTTTCGAAGCCAATTTCTGCTGCGAGCCATTTCAAAGCAACACTTTTTAATAAATTAACAACTTCATGAGGTAACGTACCAAATCTATCTACCAACTCTGCTTCAAATTTTTGCAAATCATTTTCGTTATCTATTTCTGCTAATTTTTGATAGAGCAAAAGCCGTTCTTCGGTACTAGACACATAAAAATCTGGCAACATCAATTCTAGATCCGTTTCTATATTTACTTCTTTTACAGATTTAAACAATTTCTGGCGGTCTTCTTCATTGTGAAACAAAGTTGCAAATTCATCATCATCTTTCAGTTCCTCCAAAGCTTCCTGCATCATTTTCTGATAGGTTTCGAAGCCCATTTCGTTAATAAAACCACTCTGCTCGCCTCCTAAAAGATCTCCTGCACCACGAATTTCCAAATCTTTCATCGCAATCTGAAAACCACTTCCCAAATCAGAAAATTGCTCAATGGCTTCTAATCTTTTCTTGGCATCAGAAGTAATCATGTCTAAAGGAGGCGTTATTAAATAACAAAATGCTTTTCTATTACTACGTCCTACTCTTCCTCTCATTTGATGCACATCTGCCATCCCAAATCTCTGCGCGTCATTAATGAAGATAGTATTGGCATTCGGTACATCCACTCCACTTTCTATGATGGTGGTAGAAACCAAAACATCATATTTTCCATCCATAAAATCGAGAATATTCTGCTCGAGCTGTTTACCTTCCATTTGCCCATGTCCCGTAATTACTTTTGCATCCGGAACAAGCCTTTGAATTAAACCGGCGATATCTTTCAAATTTTCTATCCTATTGTTGATAAAATAAACCTGCCCATCACGTTGCAGCTCATAAGAAATAGCATCTCGCAAGAGTTCCTCATCAAAACCAACCATGTGTGTTTCTACAGGTTGCCTGTTGGGCGGTGGTGTTTTTATCACAGAAAGATCTCTCGCTGCCATCAGCGAAAACTGCAGTGTTCTCGGGATAGGCGTTGCCGTAAGGGTTAAAGTATCTACATTGGATTTAAAAGTTTTAAGTTTATCTTTTACAGCAACCCCAAATTTATGTTCTTCATCAATAATTAAAAGGCCCAAATCCTTAAATTTCACTTTATCTGAAACCAATTGATGCGTTCCGATAACGATATCTAGTTTTCCTTCTTTAAGGCCAGCTAAAGTTTCAGATTTTTGTTTTGCCGTTCTGAAACGATTCAAATAAGAAACATTAACTGGGAAATCTTTCAATCTTTCTTTGAAACTTCTGTAATGCTGAAATGCCAAAATAGTAGTAGGAACTAAAATAGCAACTTGTTTCCCATCAGTGGCAGCTTTGAAGGCAGCCCGAATGGCAACCTCTGTTTTACCGAAACCTACATCACCACAAATCAAACGATCCATCACAGTTTCAGCTTCCATGTCTTTTTTCACATCGATAGTGGCTTTTTCCTGATCTGGTGTATCTTCATAAACGAAACTAGCTTCCAGCTCATTTTGAAGGTAAGAATCTGGTGAGTAAGAGAAACCTTTGGCCGTTTTCCTTTGAGCGTATAATTTTATTAAATCAAAAGCAATTTGCTTTACCTTCGCTTTTGTTTTTTGTTTTAATGATTTCCAAGCTGGTGAACCGAGTTTACTCAAGACCACTTCTTTACCGTCGGGACCGTTGTATTTTGAAATTTTGTGTAGTGAATGAATACTTACATAAAGAAGATCTCCGTTTTTGTAGGTCAGTTTAAAGCATTCTTGTACTTTTCCGTCGTTATTTACTTTTACAAGCCCCATAAATTTCCCGATGCCATGGTCTATGTGGGCAATATAATCCCCTACTTTTAAAGACATTAAATCCTTTAGAGTCAACTGCTCAGATTTGGCAAAAGAATTTTTTGTTTTGTAGCGCTGATATCGATCAAAAATCTGATGATCTGTATAGATCAAAATTTTGTTGTCGGGATCTACGAAACCTTCGTGAAGTTCAGATTTAAAACTTTTGAATTTAATTTCACGTTTTTCAGATTCGTTTCGTCCGATGTCTTCAAAAATAGATTCTAATCTTTCTTTTTGCTTATCTCCGGAAAAAGAAATCCACATTTCGTAGCCAGCCGCTTCTTTTTCTTCTAAATCTTCAACAAGAAGTTCAAAATTTTTGTGGAAAGAAGGTTGCGAGGTTTGGTTAAATTCTAAAAGTGAGGTTTTCATTCCGCTCAAGATAACAGAAGAAAAATCTATCGTGCGGAACTTTTTATATTCAAAAAAGAAATCTTCATTTGAAATAAATAAATCTTGTGGGGTGCGATGAGAAATATCTTTGCTTAAAGTTTCATATTTCTCTAATGCTTTTTCGTAAAAAGTTTTCAGTTTTAGCTTTGAAGTCTCTAGATTTTTAGAAATAATTAAAGTTTCCTGCGGTAAAATTTCCAGTAAAGACACTTTAGTTCCCGAGGCAGAAAAATTCATATTAGAAACCAACTGAAAACTTTCTACTTTAGAGATAGAAAGCTGAGTTTCTATATCGAAAGTTTTAATGTTTTCTACTTCATTTCCAAAAAAAGTAATTCTATAAGGTCTTTCATTAGAATAGGAGAAAACGTCAACAATTCCTCCACGAACGGAAAATTCGCCTGGTTCTGAGACAAAATCAGTCTGATTAAACTGATAATGATTCAACAATTCATCTACAAAATCAAAATCTAGCTGATCTCCCACTTTAATGTGGTGAGAAATAGCTTTGAAATCTTCTTTTCTCAAAACTTTTTCAGACAAAGCTCCGGCGTAAGCAACAATTACTTTGGGATATTTTCCTGCATTAATTTTATTTAATACCTCTGTACGGAGAACGAGGTTGGCGTTTTGGGTTTTCTCAACCTGATACGGCTCAAGATGTGTTGCCGGAAAATAAAGCACTTTTTCTTTACCCAAAAGGTCTTCCATCTCAGTATTTACATAGAGCGCATCTTCTTTTTCATCAATAATATAAAGAATAGTTTTTTTCTGAACCAAGAAAAGCTCTGCTGTAAATATAGACGTTGCAGAGCCCGCAAAGCCTTTTACAGAAATGTGATTTTCTTTTTCTAAAATCGTAAAAACGTCTTTCCCGAATTCACTTTTTAATAGAGCCGGGAGGAGTACTTGATCTATATTTTTTAGCTGCATAAGTAATTTTAGTATCAACGACAAAAGCGATTTCGGGAGTTTTCCGAAACCGCAGGGTCATTTGCAAAGATAAGATTTATTTGACATCAATGTTTTTCATGAAAACCAAATTACAGACCAAAAAAGCATGAAGAGACAACACTCTAATAAAAAGATGATTTAATAGGGTGATTTATCTAAGAATAGACAACAATACATTAAATCTAGAAAATCTTATAAAGCTAATTGCACAAGATAAATCCACAGATTTATTTAAAAATTAAACTGTCTCCATAGAAAGGTAAGTTTATTTTAAGATTTAATAAGTTTTAGTTAAATTTTAATTTGGAATAAAATATATCTGGTTTTTGATTACATTTGATTATCATTAAAACATATCAACAATGAGAAAATTCATCACCGCACTATCTATAATCATTGGATTAGGATTTGCACAAGCACAGCAAGTAGCACCAGCTACGAAAGCATCCCAAAAAACCACAAAAGTGGTAAAGACTATGGAAGCTAAACCGGCTGCAAAACCAGCTGCAAAAATGAAAAAAGACGGTACTCCGGATAAAAGGTACAAGGAAAACCAAAAATTAAAAAAAGACGGTACGCCCGACAAAAGATTCAAGCAAAACAAATAATATCAACCATAGGTTGTAATTTGATAATCAAATTCTATAGAGCCGGAGAAAAATCTTCGGCTTTTTGTTGAAATAAAATATTCAAAAATTATTGCATTATTTATAAATTTGAGGCATGCTAAATTTCTTGAAGAAAAATATTGCTTTGGCTTGGGCAAAACGTCACGTTTTACAAACTAAAAATTTTAAAAACAAGGCCGAAAGATTGCAGGAAGAATTATTATTAACCCTTGTAAAAACTGCCGAAAAGACGCTTTTCGGGCGCAGCCACGACTTTGAAAACATAAAAACCGTTAAAGATTTTCAGGAAAAAGTAAAGATTAATGATTATGAAGATCTAAAATTTTATATTGAAAAAGTAAAAAAAGGGCAACGAGACATTCTTTGGATAGGCACACCGGAGTATTTTGCTAAAACATCTGGTACTACTTCCGGCTCAAAATACATTCCTATTTCAAAAGAAGCAATGCCTTTTCAGGTAAAAGGTGCGCAGAGTGCTTTATTCCATTATATTGCTAAAAAATATAATGCCGATTTCGTCACTGGTAAAATGATTTTCCTACAGGGAAGCCCAGAATTAGAAGAAGTTTATGGTATTAAAACAGGGCGACTTTCAGGAATTGTTGCTCATCACATCCCCAAATATCTTCAAAAAAACAGATTACCTAGCTGGGAAACGAATTTGATTGACGACTGGGAAACCAAAGTAGATAAAATAGTAAAAGAAACAGAGCATGAAAATATGACTTTGATTTCCGGAATTCCACCGTGGCTAATTATGTATTTCGAAAAACTGACTGAAAAACACGGCAAAAAAATCAAACAACTGTTTCCTAATCTTCAACTCATTGTGACAGGTGGAGTAAACTACGAACCTTATAAAGATAAAATGGAATATCTTCTTGGTGAAAAAGTAGATATCGTGCAGACTTTTCCCGCTTCTGAAGGTTTTTTTGCTTTTCAAGACGACTATACAAAAGAAGGTCTTCTGCTTTTAACCAACCATGGTATTTTCTATGAATTTATTCCATTAGAACAATTTGGAAAGCCAGACGCCGAAAGACTTACTTTAAAAGATGTGGAATTAAATAAAGATTATGCTTTAATTTTAACCACCAACTCTGGCCTTTGGGCTTACTCTATTGGTGATGTAGTGAGGTTTATAGATAAAAATCCTTATCGAGTTTTGGTAAGCGGAAGAACAAAGCATTTCACATCAGCTTTTGGTGAGCACGTTATTGCTTTTGAAGTAGAAGAAGCAATGAAAGCTACGGTTGAGAAATTTCCTGCAAAAATCACCGAATTTCATCTTGCGCCTCAGGTGAATGCGGAAGAAGAACTACCTTATCATGAATGGTTTATAGAATTTGAACAAGAACCACAAGATTTAAATCAATTTAAAGAAGAACTCGATATTCAACTGAGAAATAGAAACACCTATTATGATGATTTAATTTCTGGAAACATTCTTCAAAAATTAAAAATTTCGAGATTGAAAAAAAATGCCTTCAATGAATATGCAAAATCTCAAGGGAAATTGGGAGGCCAAAACAAAACACCAAGACTTGCTAATGACAGAAAATTGGCAGATTTAATTGAAATTTACAAAGTATAGACACATTTTTTTAAATTCCCAAAAGATATATTCAAAAAAAATTATAAATTTGAAAAACTAAAAAATTATAATGAGAGCATCTGTACTATTAAAATCTTCCTTACTGACTTCGTTATTCGTGATTTCGTCTTGCGCTACAACAAATTATTCGGAAGATATTTCTCAAAACAATTACTCAAATCTTCAAGCCGGGAAAATTTATACCGTAAATAAAAAAGATGGTTCTGCAAAAGAAACCATCCTATTCAAGAATATCGTTGGCGAAAATATCATCGGAATGAAAGGTAAAAAAGACAGTACAGAAATTAAAATCCCAAAAAGCAATATAGAATCTGTAAAAGACCGCTCTAAAGCCAGAGTAAGTACGGGCGCAATCGTAATAGGCGCTGCTGCTACTGCCGCAATTGTACTCAGCTCAATGAGAGCAGACAAAAACTAAATTCAAGCTTAATTTTAGCTTAAAATAAAATATAAATAGCTCTAAATAAATTTTTAGAGCTATTTTTGTACATGATTTCACTTTCTCCGCTACAAACCTTGAAAAATGGCGAATTTAGAAATCTTCTTACAGGAAGATTTTTTATCATTTTAGCATTCAGAATGCTTGCAACATTACTAGGATGGTGGGTTTATCAGCTCACAAAAGACCCTTTCTCAATCGGGCTTATCGGACTTTCTGAAGTGATTCCTGCTGTAAGCTGTGCATTGTACGCAGGACATGTAATTGACACCAGAGAGAAGAAAAAACTACTACTTATCTGTACTTACGCCTATGTTTTTTTGATTGGGCTTTTGCTGATTCCTGCATTTTACAATATTGAACTAGATTTTAGCGGTAATCAGATTACCTATTTTATATATGCTGTTATTTTTTTTACGGGTATTGCTAGAGCCTTTATTGGGCCGATTGTTCCATCAATGATCCCAAAAATTGTAAATCAAATTAACCTCCCAAGTGCAATTACGCTTAACCAAGCTACATTCTTGATATCGTCTGTTTGCGGACATGCTGCAGGTGGATTTTTAATAGAATTTTACGGAATAAAATGGACTGTGATGGTAGTGGTTATACTTATTATCATCTCTTCTCTATTTTTTTGGCAACTCAACAAACAGTTTCCTGAGCCTAAAAAAGGAGATATAAAGGTAATAGAAAGTATAAAGGAGGGAGTTTCTTTCATTTATAAAACCAAAGAAATACTGGGTGCTTTATATCTAGATATGTTTGCGGTACTTTTTGGAGGAGCGGTAGCTATGATCCCTGTATTCGCTACAGATATTTTGAAATCTGGTGCTGACGGTTTAGGACTACTTAATGCTGCATCGGATATTGGCTCAATGATTATTATAACAACATTGGCATTGTTTCCTTTAAGAAAAAATCAAGGCAAAATATTATTGGTTGCAGTAGCAGGATTCGGAATTTGTATAATTGGCTTCGGTCTTTCAAATTATTATTGGCTTTCATTCTTGTTTTTAGTCATGAGTGGAATGTTGGATGGCATTTCAGTAGTTATTCGAGGAACTATTGTACAATTGAAAACTCCAGATCACATCAGAGGACGAGTTTTAAGTGTAAACTCTATATTCATCATGTCTAGCAACGAAATGGGGCAGTTTGAGAGCGGAGTTGCTGCAAAATTTCTCGGTGCAGTACGGTCTGTAGTAATTGGCGGAAGTCTTACTGTATTAATTGCCTTAATGGTAGGAAGTACCAATTTTAAGTTGAGAAAAATGCAATATTAATTGTTTTTTCTCGTTTTTAATTAATTATCATCAAATAATCAGTTTCTATTTAATAATTTATTATATTTGTTATAAATTTTTTAGTATGAAAAAAACTCTACTCATTCTCTTCATATTTCTGTCGCATCTGTTTTTTGCGCAATCAGACTGCCCTACAGCAATTGCTTTATGCGGAAATTCAAATATTTCGTACACGCCATCTGGTCCTGGTGATATACTAGAAGATCTTGGTGGCTGTCTTTCTACTGACGAGCACTATTCTGTTTGGTACAGTTTTACCATTGGCACAGCAGGAACTTTAGGATTTACTATAACATCGAATAACTTACCAGATGACTATGATTTTGGAGTTTACGGGCCTAATAAAACATGTGCTAACTTTGGTGCGCCTATTAGATGTAATTACGCAGGATCAAACCCTGCGGGAGTTACCGGTCTGGCGCTCACGCCTCCCTACACTGGTTATTGGAGTCAATATCTAGATGTATTACCAGGTGAAACTTATTATTTAGTAGTAGATAACTTTAGTAAATCTGCTAACGGTTTTAGTTTAACATGGAGTGGAACAGCAACGCTTGCATCGCCTTTTAACTCTACTCTAGTACCCAATCCTTTCATTGCACCTGGACTTACAAGCCCGAATGGTGGACCAAACGAAGTAGTTGTTTGTACAAACCCTGCAGTTTTTAATTTCAGTACATTATCTACAGGAATCATTAATGGCAACCCCAATTTTGCAGTAAAATATTATAAGAATACGAATGATATGCTTAGCAATCAAAATGCTATCACAGCTCCTATTCCTGTAAATACTACAGACACCTATTATTACAGTATACAATACACCAATCCGACTAATCCGAATGACCCAGTCAACAAATGTGCGATAACTGGCAATTTTAAGTTTAAAAACGGTGCTTTTACTCTTACAGATCAAACACTCACACAATGTAATAATAACAATACTGGCACAGCCATATTTAATCTTACAGATGCTGTTGTAACCACAGACACAACTATTACATTGAAATATTATCCTTCAATGTTTGACCTTAACAATAATACAAACCAGATTACAAATATATATCAATACCTATCTGGTGGAGGTTCTGTTTTTGTACTTGGAACTTCGCCTTTTGGATGTACTGATATAGCAGAAATCAAACTCACCTTCTTTCCTGTTGTGGTTGTAAACCAAGCTTCTCTAAGGTCTTGCTTTATCGAAGGAAACTCATCTATGGCAAGTTTTAATCTTACTGCAGCCTTAGTTACTTCCCAAACAGGTGTTACTAAAAAATACTACCCTTCTGAAACTGATGCTATTAACCAGACTAATGAAATTTTAAATACAAACCCTTATATCGCACCAACAGGAGTAGTGTATGTGAGAGTAATGAACGGAAACAATTGCTATGCGGTAGCAAAAGTAACTCTCGAGGTAATTCCTCCCGTATATTCTACAGTATTGGTTGATAAAGTAATCTGTATGGAAGACCGTACTACTCTAGATGCAGGACCAGGATTTAGTGGTTATGAATGGAGTACTGGAGCAACTACACAAACTGTATCTAATATTTCTGTAGGAACGTATTGGGTAAAATTAAAAACTGGAGATTGTTGGGCAAAACAAACCGTAAAAGTTTTCCCTTCAGAACAGCCTGTTGTTTCTAATATTGAAATATCAAACAATACTGTAACAGTTTTCGCAATCGGAGGAACGCCTGCATATAGCTATTCTCTAGATAATATCAACTGGCAAGATTCAAATATATTCTTAAACTTAAATAGAGGTGACCATACCGTTTATGTAAAAGATGCTTATGACTGTGATCCTATTGTTGTGGATATCGTAGTTCCAAACATTATCAACGTGATTACTCCAAACGGAGACGGTGTAAATGATGTAATAGATTATTCTGCTCTTTCTAATAAAAAGAATTTAGTTTTGAATATATTTGATAGATACGGAACGAAAATACATCAGGCTGATAAAAACAACCAGTATAAATGGGACGGAACCATTGCTGGCAAAAAAGTTTCTACAGGCACCTATTGGTATTCCGTAACATGGAACGAAAACAATAAAAACAGTACCCCAATTAAATTCTCCGGGTGGGTAATGGTAAAAAACAGAGAATAATTATATATTCTACTAATAAAAGCTGCATATTTTGTGCAGCTTTTGTTTTATACAATCAATGATATAAATTGACAATTATTTTATTTAACTTTGTTTAAATTAATTTAAAATGAAAAAAATACTACTCCTTTTTATTTTAATATCTTCACAATTACTTTACTCCCAGTCTGATTGTAGTTCTGCAATACCCGTTTGTGGAAATTCAACTCTATCTTATACACCAAGTGGACCAGGCTCAACCCTAGAAGATCTTGGAGGATGCTTAATTAATGACGAACATTTTTCTACTTGGTATAGCTTTACCGCTTCTACAAGTGGAACTTTAGCTTTTACTATTGATGCTGTGAATAACAGTACAGATTACGATTTTGCTGTTTACGCTGCCAATGCGACATGTGCCAATTTGGGAGCTCCTATCAGATGTAACTATGCGGGTGCAAGTCCAACAGGAAATACCGGATTGGAATTATCAGATTCGGGATCAAATTATTTTGAAGCTAATCTCGATGTAATTGCCGGTGAAACATATTATTTAATTGTAGATAATTTTAGCAGTACTGCAAATAGCGGATTCTCTTTAATCTGGGAAGGCACAGCACAGCTTTCATCTCCATTTAACAATCCTGCATTAACTCCTTTTCCATTTATTACTCCTGGAGTGCCAAATGCAACAGACCCTACATTACCAAACGAAATCTTGAAATGTGCATTGCCTATGCAGTTTGATTTCACTACTTTGAGCGCAGGTATTCTAAATGGAAATCAAAATTTTAATGTAACCTATCACAACACCGTAAATGATGCAATTACTGGAGACAACCCACTTACTACAACTTTAGTAAATGGTACAACAATCTATTATTATAGACTAAAATACCAAGATCCCGCAAACCCGAATAACCCTATCAACAGTTGCTTTGTTACGGGTAGATTTAAATTTAAGCAGGGAAATATTGTAGCTTCAGATGCTACTTTAACGGCATGTAATAATAATGGCGCAGGTACAGCAACATTCAATCTTACACTTGCAACAGTATTTAATGATCCTGGATCTATAAAAAAATACTACCCATCTTTGGCAGATATGAATGCCAATACAAACCAAATAATGAATCCTACAGCTTACGTGTCTGCACCAAAAACAGTTTATGTAAAAGTAACTTCTTTTGAAGGCTGTACAGATGATGCTACCATTGCATTGAGTTTCTATCCTGTTGTTATAGTAAACCCAGCTACATTAGAATCTTGCTACATAGAACTTGCACCTACCACTGCTGCTTTTGATTTAACAACAGCTACAGTAACATCACAAACAGGAATCACAAAACTTTTCTACACCACTCTAGCTAATGCTACAGCACAAACAAGTCCGATTCCAAACCCTACAAACTATATCACGACAAGCAGAGAGGTATATGTAAGAGTAACCAACACAAATGAATGTTGGGCAATTGCAAAAATCACTTTAATTGTTCTTCCTCCAGTAAAATCTACTGTCCTTAAAGACAAAACAATTTGCATGGAAGACAGAACTACTTTAGATGCCGGAGCAGGCTTCCTAAGCTATGAATGGAGTACCGGTGCAAAAACACAAATCATCACAGGAGTAGCAGTTGGTACTTATTGGGTAAAACTTCAGACAGGTAAATGTTTTACTATTCAGAATGTAAATGTTTATCCTAGCAATCAGCCTATAATTTCAACCGTTGATATTACTAATAATTCTGTTACCATAACTGCTAACGGTGGAACACCAGGATACCAATACTCCATTAATGGGATCAATTGGCAGGCTTCTAATGTTTTCTCAGGATTACCTAGGGGCGAAAATACAGTTTACGTAAATGACTCTTATGATTGTGATCCTGTACAAGTTACTGTAACGGTACCTAATCTAGTAAATGCCATCACTCCAAATGGTGATAATATGAATGATGCCGTAGACTATTCTGCACTATCATACAAAAAGAATTTAGTCTTTACAGTTTACAATAGATATGGAAATAAAATTTATGTAGGAGACAAAATCCGAAACTATTCATGGGACGGAACTTCAGGAGGTAAAAAAATTCAGACTGGTACATATTGGTACACTATCACATGGACCGAAGACGACAAAAATAAAACCGAGATGAAATACAGCGGTTGGATTCTTGTAAAAAACAGAGAATAAGCTCTATCAAATAAATTCACAAAACACCTTCAAAAAATTGAAGGTGTTTTTTTATTAACAACAAAAACACAGCAACTATCGGCGTTTTCAAAATTATCCCAACAAATTGTTAGTTAGTATTTATTATTTCTTTTTTAAAAAATTTATCTTTGCACTATGGCGCAGAAAGAAACATTATCATCACTTACCCAAGGCAACTTTGCCAGAGAGCTTTCCATTTCAGATGGAAAAATGCCTCCCAATGCAGTAGAATTTGAGCGATTGGTAATCGGTACTTTTCTAATCGATAAAAAAGGTTTAGATCATTCTATTGACCTTTTAACGCCCGAAGTTTTTTACGACCCGAGACATCAAGTCATTTTTAGAATAATACTTAAACTGTATGAAGCTAACCATCCGGTTGATATTATGACCATTATTCAGGAACTTAAAAAAGAAGAAAAACTGAATCTTGCAGGTGGTGATCATTATATTATTGAACTTACGATGGGTGTAAGCTCTAGTGCACATATTGAATATCACGTAAGGGTAATTCTCGAAAAATATATTTTGAGAAGCCTCATCAACGTATCTGCCAATGTAATCGACTCTTCGTACAAAGAATCAACAGACGTTTTTGAACTTTTAGATAAAGCAGAACAGTCATTCTTTGAGATTACCAACGGAACCATAAAAAAAGGTTTCGACACTGCAAACTCTTTGGTAAAACAAGCCATTGAAACCATAAAATCTTTAAAAGATAAAGAGGGGCTTTCTGGTGTGCCGTCGGGCTTCAGAGATATTGATAAAGAAACTGGAGGCTGGCAAAATTCTGACCTCATTATAATTGCTGCTCGTCCAGCAATGGGTAAAACAGCATTCCTTTTATCAATGGCAAGAAATATTGCAGTAGGTCACAAAATCCCAATGGTTCTATTCTCTCTGGAAATGGCATCCGTACAGCTCATCACAAGAATGATTGCCTCGGAAACCAAAATTTCATCTGAAAAATTACGAAAAGGAACTTTAGAAGACGACGAATGGCAAAGACTGTTTTCTAATGTTTCTGAGCTTGAAAATGCACCACTTTTTATTGATGAAACACCTTCACTTTCAATATTCGATTTTCGTGCAAAATGCAGAAGACTGGTAATGCAGCATGGTGTAAGATTAATCATGGTGGATTACCTTCAGTTGATGACTGCTGGCGGTGGAAGCGGAAAAGGTTCTGGAAATCGCGAACAGGAAATCTCCATGATTTCTAGATCTCTAAAAGCAATTGCTAAAGAATTAAACGTTCCGGTAATAGCTCTTTCCCAGCTTTCAAGAAGTGTGGAAACCCGCCCCGGTAAAAGGCCCCAACTCTCGGATCTTAGGGAATCTGGAGCGATTGAGCAAGATGCAGATATCGTTTCCTTTATTTTCAGACCAGAATATTATAAAATTACAACTTGGGATAATGACGAAGAAGGCGCAGAAACATCAACCGAAAATCAGGCAGAGCTTATCATTGCAAAACACAGAAATGGTGCAACTGCCGATGTAAGATTGTCATTCTTAAAGCATTTTGCGAAGTTTGACAATGTGGAAGCTGCATTCGACAACAATTTTGGTGGAGGATTCAAGAGTGAACCAAGTGGTTTTGAAAAAATTAAAACAACCATTCAACCAGGAGCCGCATTTGATTTACCAAACAGTTCTAAACTTTCTGGATCGTCTATGAATGATTTGGATGACGAGGAAGATTTTCCTTTTTAATATCTACGACAGAAATAAAAACTAAGTTTTTTAAAATTCGTAAAAATATAGTCTTGAAAATTAATTTATGTATTTTGATAAATCTTCAGGGTTTCTTTTAACTACACCTTATCATTAACCTTAACTAAAAATGAGAATTGAAATATATACTGACGGTGCATGCAGCGGAAACCCGGGCAAAGGAGGCTATGGAATTCTAATGCGTGTACCTGAGAAGAATTTTCAGAAAACTTTTTCTAAAGGATTCAAAAAAACCACCAACAACAGAATGGAACTTTTGGCAGTAATCGTTGCTTTAGAAAAACTAAAATCTGACCAAAATGATATTCATGTTTTTACAGACAGCAAATATGTATCTGATGCTGTAAACCAAAATTGGATTGCAGGCTGGGTAAAAAGAAGCTGGAAAAACGTGAAAAATCCCGATTTATGGAAAAGATTCATTCCTCTTTTTCAACTTCATAATCCTAAATTCCATTGGATAAAAGGACATGCAGGGCATTTCGAAAATGAACTTTGCGACAAACTCGCTGTAGCAGCTGCAGCTAGTGAAAATCTTGAAGCGGATGGCTATTTTGAGAGCATTCAGAATAATTCTTTGTTTTAAATTTAAACACATTCTTATCATAAAATATGCAGGTAAAAATCTAAATATTCTTATTTCTAATTATTTCAAAACAATCTTAAAATCTTTATTCAATTCGCTATCATTCACACTTTTTATTGAAATATAATCAGTTATTTTTACAATATTAATATAATATTTCCATTACATATCGTTTTTATTTATACCTTTGCCACTTAAATCTAAAGTTCTCTGGTAAATGAATAAAAATCTATTATCTTGTATTGCGCTTTTTCTTTTTTGTTTTAGTGCTTTATTAAAATCCCAGACATATCAGCTAGTTGGAAACCCCGTAGTAACTACAGGCTGGGATATTGTGCCTTCTGCATCTGTAAGTGGAGATTTCATACAGCTAACAGCCAATCAAACAGGTCAAGTAGGAGGAATTAAACTAAACGCTCCCATTAATTTAAAATATTGCGATAAATGGAGAGTTGAATTCGATTTTCGTATTGACGGCACAGGTACTCCTGCTTATGGCAATGGAGACGGCTTTGCTTTTTGGTATTTAAATAATCCTCCAGCTTCTTACACAAGTGGTGGTGGATTGGGAATCCCAGCCAACTCGAATGGTTTGATGGTTGGTTTTGATATCTTCAACAATAGTACAGAAGGTCAAATGAGTAAAATTCACGTTTTATACGGAACAAACAATACCGCGGGAAGCAATATTGAGTTCAATAACACGCCTGGAAGCACATATCACACCCCTGATCTTATTGCTACACAACCTTTTGTAGGTGCTACTTACAAGCATGTAGAGGTGCTGGGCGAAGTAAGTGCAACCAACCCCAACAACTGGGTCATTCAGATCAAACTAGATAATGTAACAGTTGTTAACCAAACTTTCGCACCTTCTGGTGGAGCAATGGGTATGACAACCGGATATTTCGGGTTTTCAGCTTCTACAGGAGCTGCAAGCGCAAGACATTCTATAAAAAATGTGAAAATCTATACTGAAAAAATTCCTATTTTACAGAGCACAATTAATCAATCAACCTGCCCAAATCCATCTACAGGATTAGGCACAGTAAACCTTACCTCTTTCAATAACCAATTTGTAGCAAATCCTGCAAATTATACATTTACATATTACGTACAAGGTAACCCTACCCCAATAGCAAATCCTACCAATTTTCAATATAACGCAAATACAACTATTAATGTATTTGTTAAAGATAATTCTGGACTTCTTTGTGATAATCCGGACGGAAAAATTCAACTTACACTTGGTGCTTTTACAGCCACCAATGTCACGCTTTCTACATGTAATGACAATTATGCCACCACAGCTACATTTAACCTTACTCTAGCAGCGGTGTCTTCAACTCCTGGAGCAACTAAGAAATATTACAAAACCTTAGCAGATCTTACCGCAGGTACAAACGAAATTACTAATCCTACAGCTTATGTTTCAGCCCCAGGAAAGGTTTATGTAAAGGTGACTACACCACAAGGCTGTACCGGTAATGCAGAAATCACATTAAGCTTTTCACCTCTTCCTACAGCTACAGATGCATCTTTGCAATCTTGTTTTATAGAAGAAATAGGAATGACAGGATCATTTAACCTCACCTCAGCAAATGTTTCAAACGATTTAGGAATTACAAAGATTTATTATTCTACATTAGACAATGCTCTTAATAACACAAACCCCATTGCAAACCCTGCAGTTTATGTGTCTCCAAGTGCCATTGTTTATGTGAAAATTACAGGTACAAACGCTTGTTATGTTATTAGAAAAATTACCCTTTCTGTAATACCACCAACAAGATCTTCTGTTTTAAAAGACAAAATTATTTGTATTGAAGATAGAACGACATTAGATGCAGGACCTGGATTTGCAAGCTACGAATGGAGCACAGGCGCAACAACGCAATCTATCACAGGTGTATCCGTAGGCACCTATTGGGTAAGATTAAAAACAGGAAATTGCTTTACTTTACAAACCGTAAGGGTAAGGGCAGCCGGAAACCCGGTTATCTCAAGCTTAGATATTAAAAACAATACAATTACCGTAAATGTATCTGGCGGAACTCCCGCTTATCAATATTCCTTAAATGGGACGACTTGGCAAAACTCTAATGTTTTCACAGGCTTACCAAGGGGCGAAAACAAAATTTATGTAAAAGATTCTTATAACTGCCTGCCAATAGAAGTGCAGGTTACAGTACCAAATATCCTTAACGCAATCACGCCAAACGGAGACAATGTAAATGATGTGATTGACTATACAGCTCTTGCTTACAAGAAAAACTTGATTTTCATTGTTTATGACAGATACGGAAACAAAAAATTTGAGGCAGACAAAATCAGAAACTACAAATGGGACGGAACCTCAGGCAATAAAAAACTCCCTACAGGAACCTATTGGTACACTATCTCTTGGAACGAAAACGATAAAAACAATACAAAAACAGTTTACAACGGCTGGGTATTATTAAAGAATAGAGAATAACCTCTTCATGCAAATCACTCCTTACAGTAAGGAGTGATTTTTATTGGTAGGAAAAACATAAATTAAACAATTAAGATACACATTTGATACTTTAAAGCTATTTTACACACTGCAACACACCTTAAAACTAATACATTTACCTAATCAAAAAATTAATAATTACATGAAAAAAAATCTATTATTATTTTTTAGTATCGCTTTAAGTCTCTTGTTTAATCATTCAAAAGCTCAAACCTATCAACTTACAGGAAACCCTGTAGTTACTACTGGCTGGGATCTTGTATCTGCTGCAACTGTTAGTGGAGATTTCATAAGACTTACACCCGACCAAACGAGCCAATTTGGAGCTATAAAACTTTCAAATGCTATCAATCTAAAATATTGTGACAAATGGAAAGTTGAATTTGATTTTAGAATAGACGGAAACGGAACTACCGCATACGGACGTGGGGATGGTTTAACCTTTTGGTACCTTTCAAACCCTCCAGCCGGATTTACCGCTGGTGGAGGTCTTGGTATTCCCGCTAACGCAAACGGACTTATGGTAGCTTTTGATATTTTTAATAACTCTACAGAAGGACAAATGAGTAAAGTACATGTATTGTACGGAACAAACAATCTTCCTGCAGGAAATCCAAATATAGAATACAACACCACCGCCAACAGCACATTTCATTCTAATGACCTCAACCCCACACTGCCATTTGTAGGCACAAATTACAAACATGTAGTGGTCAATGGCGAGACAGATCCAAGCAATGTAAACAATTGGATAATTCAGATAAGAATTGATGGCGTTTTAATCACCAATCAATCTTTCACTCCTTCTGGAGGTGCAATAGGAATGACAACAGGTTATTTTGGCTTTTCATCTGCCACTGGCGCCGCAAGCGCAAGACAATCTATCAAAGACGTAAAAATTTTTGTGGATAAAGTTCCCATTTTCACAAATACCATCACTCCCTTTGTTTGCTTAAATCCAAGTACAGGAAATGGATCTGTAAATTTAACTGCTTACGCCAACCAATTCGTAAACAACCCAGCAAATTATACAATTACCTATTACATCACAGGAAGTGGTACTCCGATTGCCAATCCTACCAGCTTCCAATATACAGGACCTACAAATATTTCAGTAGTTGTAAGCGATCCGTCGTCTACATTATGTGATAATGGTGATGCTAGAATTATTTTAAATCCGCAACCTTTTGATGCTACAGATGTTACCCTCACAGAGTGCAATAACAATAATGCTGGGGTAGGAATTTTTAATCTAGGAAATGCTGCGGTAACAAACATAGTGGGTGTAACAAAAAATTACTATCCCACATTAGCTGCTTTAAATGCCGGAACCAATGAAATCATGAATTGGCCCGCTTACCCTGCAGCCAACGGTGCTTCCGTTTACGTAAAAGTAACAACACCACAAGGATGTGTAGACGACGCCAAAATAACACTAAATCATCATCCTACAGTAACAGTAACTGATGCATTATTGAGGTCATGCTTTATTCAAACCAATATTTCTACTGGTTTATTTAATTTGACAAACGCAAATGTTACCCAACAAACAAATAGCACCAAAAAATATTATCCATCGTTAACCGATGCCATTAACGGAACCAACGAAATCACTAATCCCACAGCCTATACAGCACCAACGGGAGTAATTTTTATTAAAGTAACAAATTCTAATGGATGCTACAGTATTGCCAAAGTAACTCTAGAAGTTATTCAACCAGTCTATTCAAGCGTTTTACAAGATAAAATAATATGTTTCGGAGACACCACAACTCTAAATGCCGGACCTGGCTTTAACGGATACGAATGGAGCAATGGCCAAACCACCCAATCTATAAGCGGCATAGGAGTAGGAAATTATTGGGTAAAATTAAAAACAGGAGATTGCTGGGCAACTCAAACCGTGAAAATTTTC
The DNA here is from genome assembly GCF_900156685.1 of Chryseobacterium piscicola. Taxonomy (GTDB): domain Bacteria; phylum Bacteroidota; class Bacteroidia; order Flavobacteriales; family Weeksellaceae; genus Chryseobacterium; species Chryseobacterium piscicola. The sequence continues at coordinate 461,118 of NZ_FTOJ01000001.1, read as the reverse complement.
CCATCAGAGCAGCCAGTGGTAAATTATGTTGAAATTTCAAATTCTTCCATCATCGTAAATATTGTTGGCGGCACTCCTCCATATCAATATTCTTTAGACAATGTAAACTGGCAAAATTCTAACGAATTTAAAAATATTACACGAGGAGAATACACAATTTATGTGAAAGATGCTTATCAGTGCGAGCCAATTCAAATCGTCGTTACCGTTCCGAATCTCATAAACGTGATTACTCCAAACGCAGATGGAATGAATGACTATATAGATTATTCGGCTTTAGGAAACAAGCTAAACCTTATCTTTAATGTATATGACAGATATGGTGCAAAAATTCATCAAGGCGATAAAACCAACCAGTACAAATGGGACGGAACTGCGAACGGAAGAAAAGTTCCTACCGGAAACTATTGGTATTCTGTAACCTGGACAGAAAATAACAAAAACAAAACACCCGTGAAATTCTCAGGATGGATTGTGGTGAAAAACAGAGAATAATTTTTTTTCATACTTAATTAGTGAAGTCGTTCCCTTGAAAAGGAGCGGCTTTTTTGTTTAGATAATTTCTAAATAGATAATTCGTTTAAAAGACAGTTTATTCGCATTCTATTCTTAAATTTGTTTTATGAATTATTTGGAAGCTTTAAGCAGAAGATATTCTGTGAAAAAATTCAATCCAGAATTGCGCATTCCTCAGGATGTGCTTTTAAATATACTTGAAGCAGGAAAACTTGCAGCAAGTTCTCTGGGACTTCAGCCCTACAAAATTTGGGTAGTTGAAAGCGCAGAAATGAAAGAAAAACTTATTCCGGCTTTCTACAACCCTTCCCAAATTTCCACTTGCTCACACTTAATCGTCTTAGTTTCAAAAAAAGCAATGGAAGAAACTTACCTCGATGGATATTTCAACCATATCTCTCGGGTAAGAGAACAACCTGTAGAAGATTTAAGCTTATTTAAAAAAAGCATAACTGCACATTTCGGTAGACTAGAGCATGATGATATTTTGAATTGGGCAGAAAAACAAGCTTACATCGTTTTAGCCAATTTGATGTACGCCGCTGCTATTGAAAATATCGACACCTGCCCAATGGAAGGCTTCAAACAAGAACTTATTGAAAACATTCTAAATATCGATTCTGAAAAAGAAAAAGCAACAGTAACCTTAGCATTAGGCTACAGATCAAATGATGACCAATTTCAAAACATGAAAAAGGTAAGAAAACCAAATGAAAAATTGTTTAAATTTATTTAATTATTTTAGACGATTGTCTTAAAGCAAAAATATGATAAAAGCGGATGTACTAGTAATTGGCTCGGGAATTTCCGGACTTTCTTATGCTATAAAAGTTTCAGAACAATTTCCCGATGCCAAAATAATCATCGTAACTAAATCTGATGAAGACGAAAGCAACACAAAATACGCTCAGGGTGGCTTGGCTGTTGTTACTGATTCTAAAAACGATAATTTCGAAAAACATATAGAAGACACCATGCGTGCCGGAGATGGCGAAAACAAACGTGATGTGGTAGAGATGGTGGTAAGAGAAGCACCTGCAAGATTTAATGAAATCGTGGAATGGGGAGCCAATTTTGATATGAAAAATGGTGAATTTACCTTAGGCAGAGAAGGCGGTCATACCGAAAACAGAATTGTACATCACAAAGACATTACAGGTTTTGAAATTGAAAGAGCCTTGCTGCAAACAGCTAAAAGCAGCTCTAACATAGAAATACTTGACCATCACTATGTTATAGACATCATTACCCAACACCATGTTCCCGGGAAAGAATTAAACGAGGGTGAAATCAATTGTTATGGCGCATATATATTAGATGAAAAATCGAAATCTATTAAAAAAATCACCTCAAAAATCACTTTAGTTGCCACCGGCGGAGCGGGTCATGTTTACAAAAACACCACAAACCCCGTTATTGCAACTGGAGACGGAATCGCTTTCGTTGCCCGTGCAAAAGGAAAAGTGAGCAATATGCAGTACTATCAGTTTCATCCAACTGCGCTATTCAGCAAACTAGACGGAATGTTGTTTTTAATTTCCGAAGCTGTACGTGGAGATGGTGCAAAACTGAGAACAAAAAAAGGTGAAAAATTCATGCACAAATATGATGAGCGTGAAGAATTAGCCTCCAGAGACATCGTTGCAAGAGCAATTGATGCTGAAATGAAAGTTACCGGAGACGAATTCGTAGGTCTTGATTGCAGACAAATGAACCAGAAAAAATTCTTAGAACATTTCCCTAATATCTACAAAAAGTGCAAAGACGAAGGCATTGATCCTTTTACTCAATTAATACCCGTAGTTCCAGCTTGCCATTATCTAATGGGCGGAATTGATATTGATAAAGACGGACAATCTTCCTTAAACAATCTATTTGCAGTTGGAGAATGTACTAATTCTGGACTTCATGGCGCAAACAGATTGGCTTCTAATTCTTTGTTGGAAGGATTGGTTTTCGGTCACAACGCAGCTATCAAAACGATAGAACTATTGAAAGAAAATAATTTTGAATTTGATGATTTAAAAGCCATTCCCGAATGGAACGAGGAAGGCATGAAGATTATCGACGAAATGGTAATCGTATCGTATCTCAGAAAACAGCTTCAGGAAATGATGAGTAACCTTGTAGGAATTGTAAGAAGCAACAGCAGATTAAAAATGGCTCTCCAAAAACATCAGGAAATTGCCGCTGCCGTTGACGAAATTTACCACTACTCTATTTTGTCGCCTCAGCTTTCTGAATTAAGAAATTTAACGACAGTTGCCCATTTAATTATCACTCAGTCGATGGAAATGACGCAAAACAAAGGCGCATTTTACAATAAAGATTTAGTGCAGGCATAATTGATTATTATTTAAAATTCTCAAATTGAAATTTATAATTTTCATCAAATTTTAATTATGCTGCAGAAAAGCAATGAAAAATATCTGCTGGATTTTAGATTTACACACAATTCCCAGAAAATTTCAATTCTCATCTTCCATCAATTGGAAGAGATAGAAAATGAACTAAAAAAATTACAATAATGAAAAGACCAAACTACGCGACCGACAAAGTTTTAAAACAATTCATCAAAAATGCTTTAGAAGAAGACATTCAGGATGGAGACCACTCTACTTTGGCTACAATTCCTAAAGACCTTCATCAAAGTGCCAAACTTTTGGTGAAAGAAAACTGTATTTTGGCAGGTGTTGAGCTGGCCGAAATTATTTTTAAAACTTTTGATAAGAATCTTAAAATAGAAAACTACATCAAAGACGGCGAGTTGGCAAAAGTGGGTGACATTGCATTTATTGTCACAGGAAGTGCAAGATCAATTCTTTCAACAGAAAGACTGGTTCTCAATTGCATGCAAAGAATGAGTGGCATTGCAACATTAGCTCAAGATTGGGATTCAAGGCTTGTAGGGTCAAAAACAAAGCTTTTAGACACAAGAAAAACAACTCCCAATTTCAGAGTATGTGAAAAATGGGCCGTTGCTATCGGTGGAGGAACCAACCACAGATATGGTTTATACGACATGATTATGCTGAAAGATAACCATATCGATTACAACGGAAGCATCACCAACGCCGTGAAAATGGCAAAAGACTATGTGAAAAAATCCAAGAAAAAACTAAAGATTGAAGTAGAAACCAGAAATTTAGACGAAGTACAGGAAGCCATTAACGCAAAAGTGGATAGAATAATGCTTGATAATATGGATGTTATCACAATGAAAAAAGCCGTGAAACTGATCAACGGAGTTTGCGAAAGTGAGGCTTCTGGTGGAATTACAAGAGAACAATTAAAAGAAATTGCATCAACCGGAGTGACTTACATCTCTGCGGGTGCCCTCACACACTCGGCTGCCAATATAGATTTAAGTTTAAAAGCAATTAAATAAAATATTACATTTTTATCAAAAACAATCCTATTTTGTTAAATACTAAATAATATGATTTTTTTCACGTTAAAATCCAAAAAGAGTACACAACATTGAAAAACAATGTTTTACATAGTATTTGGACTGATTAAAAATTAACATTGCGTTAACAATGGTTAGGAATTATTTTATGAATTTTGCATCAAATTAATTCTAACTATTACTACGATTATGAAATTAATCAACAAATCAGCATTAACCGTCCTGATCACGTTATCTACGGCTAGTGTTTATTATGCACAACAGGTACAGGATACCGTAAAAAACGAAAGCTCGAGAGATATCGACGCTGTTGTTATTACTGGTGTTGCCGATCTTGCTAAAGACAGAAAAACTCCGGTTGCTGTTTCAAACATAAAAGCAGCGCAAATAATCGAAAGATTAGGAAATCAAGAGTTACCGGAAATATTAAACACGACGCCTTCAGTATATGTAACCAAAGGTGGTGGTGGTTTCGGAGATGCTAACATTAGAGTTAGAGGTTTTGGTAATTCTAATACCGCTGTAATGATCAATGGTATGCCTGTAAACGACATGGAAAATGGTGCCGTTTATTGGTCAAACTGGGCTGGTCTTGCAGATGTTACTTCAGACATCCAGATTCAGAGAGGTCTTGGATCTTCTAAATTAGCTATTGCGTCAGTAGGAGGTACTCAAAACTTCATTACTAAAGCTGCTGATAAAAAAAGAGAAGGAATCGTGACTTTAGGAATTGCAAACGACGGATACTTAAAAACATCTTTTGCATATAATACAGGAAAATCAAAAAAAGGATGGTCTTCATCTTTCTTATTAGGAAGAACTGCCGGAGCAATGTATATTGATGGTTCAGATTTCGAATCTTACAACTATTATTTTGCATTAGGATATCAGCCCAATGAAAAACACGATTTACAGTTTACATTTACAGGAGCTCCTCAATGGCATAACCAAAACTTTACAAACACTATTGCAACCTATTTAGATATGGGTGATGGTTTACTAAATGGTGTAAAAGCAAACGACCCAAACAGAAAATACAACTCTAACTGGGGAACTTTGAATGGCCAGCAGTTTTCAACCAACACCAATTACTATTCAAAACCAATTGCGTCAATCAACTGGGATTGGAAAATTTCTGAAAAATCGAAATTATCTACCGTAGGTTATGGTTCTTTTGGTAGAGGAGGTGGAACAGGTTTCTTAGGAAGCATTAACGGGAAAACTGTTTTCAACGTAGCAAAAACAGCTGACGGTCAAATGAGATGGGACGATATCGTAAGATGGAATCAAGGCCAAGTAGTTTCAGACTTTACCGTGGGGAATACTACAAATGCTCCAGTAAATGCCACACCTGGTATTGCTACAAGATCTAATGGTCTTGTACAAAGAGCACACGTAAACTCTCATGACTGGTATGGGATTTTATCTAATTTCCAACATAAAATCAACGATAACTTGAATTTCTCTGTAGGAATTGACGGTAGATATTACTTCGGTTACCACCCGGGCGTAATTACAAATTTCTTAGGCAATAAAGAATATCGTGAAAATCAAAACCTAAACCAACAACCGTTCTACACTGTTAATCAATCATACAGCACAGTTCCATCTGCAAATCCTTTTGTAAAGGCAATTAAAGATAATTCTCAGATTGCAAGTAGAAATTACAATGGTGAAGTTTTATGGTACGGAGGTTTCGGACAAGTAGAATATTCGAATGACAAGATATCCGCATTTGCACAAGGTTCTATATCTAATCAATCTTTCCAAAGAATTGAAAACTGGGTTGTAGATGGTGTTACAAAACAACCAAGCGCAACAACAGGACAAATTGTTAATACAAAAACAGGCTTTAAAGATTTAATAGGTTATAATGCAAAAGGAGGTATTAACTATAATATTAATGATCACCATAATGTATTTGGTAATATCGGTTATTATTCAAGACAACCTTTCTTCACTTCAGTTTATCCAAATAACCAACAAGTTGTAAACCCGAACTTGACTAACGAGAAAATCTTCTCAGCAGAATTGGGATATGGTTTCAGAGCTAAAAACCTTAGAGTTAATGTAAACTTATATAGAACTTCTTGGGCAGACAGATTTCAAAGAAGAACTGGTTTAACGATTATAGATGCAAATGGAGTTTCAAATCCTTTTTCATATGCTGAAGTTAACGGTATAACTGAAGTTCATTCAGGAGTTGAATTTGAAGCATCATACAAATTAGGTCAATTCGTAGAGCTAGAAGGTATGGCATCAATTGGAAATTGGGAATATGAAGGTAATGCAAGCAGTACTTCTTATGACCAGAACAACAACCCAATCAATTTGGCTGCAGGTAGTAACATTGCTACGTTAGCTTTAGACGGTGTAAAAGTAGGTGATGCTGCACAAACTACAACTTCATTAACGGTAATTTTAAAACCTGTAAAAGGATTAAGATTTTATGCTAACTGGAGATATGCAGATAGAAACTATGCTGGTTTCAACGTAAATGATTTTGATAACTCAAGAAATACAGCAACTTATACCGCACCAGCTACTCAGTTTGGAGCACTTCGTTTGCCTGATTATCATTTATTTGATTTAGGAGCCAACTATAGATTCAATCTAAAAGGAGGACAAAGTTTAACAATTAGTGCAAATGTGTACAATTTGTTTGATACTACCTACATTACTGAATCTACTACAAATAACCACACAGGTCTTTCTGCAAACAACTTCACTGGAACACCTGCGCAGCAGGCAACAGCGTTAGCTAATTACAATGCAGTAGGAACTTACCAAGGTATTCATCAATCTAACCAAGTATATTTTGGTTTTGGTAGAACATGGTCTACAAGTTTAACTTTCAGATTCTAATAAATTCACTTTTATTACATACAAAACCCAGCCTCACAGCTGGGTTTTTTTGTTATCTTTGTGCTTGAAAAATTAAAAATAAATATACTATGGACTTTTACAAAATTTTACTCAGCGCACACAAAGGTTTTGCCTATCTGGAACTGCTTTTGGTGGCTCTTTTCATTATCGCACTTTTAGCGACTATGTTTGGCTTCAGCGGAAAAGTAAACAAGTTTTTAAAGAAAACGACTTTGTTCACAATGATATTCTTCCACGTTCAGTTTTTGATCGGAATCATTATGCTCGTTATCAATTTCTCTAAAGGCTTAGACATGGGAGGTGTTATGAAAAATGCCGACTTGAGATTCCAATATGTAGAACACCCATTCTCTATGTTGGTAGCAGCAGTTTTGATGACTATCGTCAATAAAAAAGTAAAATCTAGCGACAGAATCACTGTACCGGTTGTGGTAATGGGATTAATAGCTGTAGCACTATTCGGATACGCGTTTCCTTGGGCAAGAGTCTTCGGAGCGTAGAATTCAAAATTTAAGGTTTAAAATTTAAAATTACTTCAGCATGGTAATTAAAAAATTTGAAGATTTAGAAATCTGGCAACTTGCACGAATTTTATGCAATGACATTTATCAAATTTCGCAGGAAACTCTCTTGGGGAAAAATTATCGCCTTAACAATCAAATAGACGGATCTTCAGGATCTATTATGGATAATATCGCAGAAGGATTTGAAAGAAATGGCAATAAAGAATTTGTGCAATTTCTCTCTATAGCTAAAGCTTCATGCGGTGAAACGAGATCTCAGCTTTACAGAGTTTTAGACAGAAAATTCATCGATGATATTACGTTTGAAAAACTGAAAGACCAAACCGAAATTTTAAGCAGACAAATCAGCGGATTTATCACTTATCTTCAAAACAGTGATATCAAAGGGAGTAAATATAAATATTAAATCGAATCTTGAATATTAAATCTTGAATATTAAATTTTAAATTTTTGAATATCATATTATGAAAGTAGCTGTAGTAGGTTCAACAGGAATGGTTGGACAAGTGATGCTTAAAGTTCTCGAAGAGAGAAATTTCCCTGTAACTGAATTAATTCCGGTCGCTTCGGAAAGATCTATTGGTAAACAGGTGAAATATAAACAGGTAGATTACACTATCGTAAGCATCGACGACGCTATAGCTGCCAAACCTGATATCGCCATCTTCTCCGCGGGAGGTTCTACTTCTTTGGAGTACGCTCCAAAATTTGCCGAAGCCGGAATTACCGTAATCGACAATTCTTCAGCCTGGAGAATGGATCCCACTAAGAAATTAGTCGTTCCAGAAATCAATGCTGATGTATTGACAAAAGAAGATAAGATTATTGCCAACCCAAACTGCTCTACCATTCAGTTGGTAATGGTTTTAGGGCCATTGAATAAAAAATATGATTTAAAAAGAGTAATCGTTTCTACCTATCAGTCTGTAACAGGAACAGGGAAAGCTGCCGTAGATCAATTGAATGCAGAGATTGCAGGAGATGATTCTGTTGCCAAAGTGTATCCTTATCAAATCTTCAAAAATGCATTGCCTCATTGTGATGTATTTTCGGATGATGATTACACGAAAGAGGAGATTAAACTGATGAAGGAACCTAAGAAAATTTTAGGCGACGACACATTCAATTTAACAGCCACTGCGGTAAGAGTTCCGGTACAAGGAGGTCATTCTGAAAGCGTCAACATCGAATTTGAAAACGAATTTGAACTAGATGAGGTAAGAAAGATTTTATCTGAAACACCAGGTGTTATCGTAATGGATAACGTAAAAAACAACGAATATCCAATGCCTCTTTATTCCGAAGGAAAAGATGAAGTTTTTGTTGGAAGAATCCGAAGAGATCTCTCGCAACCGAAAACACTGAACCTCTGGATTGTAGCAGACAATCTGAGGAAAGGCGCTGCAACCAACGCAGTACAAATTGCTGAATATCTGGTTGAAAACAACTTAGTATAAGCTAACAAAATAAAAAAGAGTCTCCAAAAGAGATTCTTTTTTTTATCGAAAAAAACTTTTAGCAATAGGCTTATAATTATAGTATGCCTAAATCTTGTTTACCTCAGTCCGAAAGAAAGCACAATTTCTTTGAAAAAACTATCAAAAATTACACTCCTTACGGTAGGGGCAATTAATTTTGAAGAGGTTACAATAATATTATAAGACAAAAAAAATGACAACAATAAACAATATCAAAGACAAAATAGGCTTCCAAAAACTTATAGCTATTTTCGGAATTGTTCTTTTTGTAGGTAAAATAATAGCTTGGAAGCTTACAGACTCAGATTCCGTATTTTCGGACGCCATGGAGAGCATCGTTAATGTCATTAGTGCTTTCATGGGTCTTTATTCTTTGTATTTAGCTTCAAAACCAAAAGACGAAGACCATCCTTATGGCCATGGGAAAGTAGAATTTGTAACATCAGGAATTGAAGGCGCACTCATTGCTATTGCCGGGATTATGATCATCTACGAAGGCATCAACAGTTTAGTGGTTGGAAGAGTACTGAAAGGGCTCGATTGGGGAATTGCCATCATCACCCTTACAGCAATTATAAATTATTTTTTAGGCTACATCTCCATCAAAAAAGGGAAAAAAGAAAATTCATTGGTTCTCATTTCATCTGGAAAACATTTACAGTCTGATACCATCACTACGTTGGGCGTTGTAATCAGTTTAATCATTGTATACTTCACCAAAATTTATTGGATAGACTCTGTGTTTGCACTTATTTTTGGCTTCTACATTATTTTTGTGGGCTACAAGATTGTCCGAAAATCTTTAAGCGGAATTATGGATGAGCAAAATCCTGAGCTTTTGAAAAACATCATAGACCTTCTAGAAGAAAACAGACATACCGAGTGGATTGATATTCACAACATGAAAATTCAGCAGTTTGGCTCCTCACTTCACATCGATGCACACATTACACTACCCTATTATTACAGTCTTCGTGAGGCACATCAGAAAATGGAAAATGTGGTTATTTTATTAGCCAACAATACCGATAGAACGGTGGAATTCAATTTTCACATGGATGATTGCAAAACAATTTCCTGCCCCATTTGCCAGATCATGCATTGCCCTGTGAGAGAAAGAGATTTTGTAAAAAAAGTAATATGGACACCCGAAAACGTAACGAGTGTAGAGAAACATACAATATAGAAAGACACTTTATTCAATTTTTAAAAAAAAATACTTCTTCACACTACCCAATTTTGCTTGCAATTCTTCTACACTGTATCTATAATTATCAATCTCAATATAATCAATAGTAGAATGCCAATTATAATTAGAACCTTGTTCTATTCTACTGGTGGATCGGGCTGGTAAAGTGATAACAATCATAGAATCATAAACTTTTTGCTCAAGCACTTTAAGTTTTTTTTCATTTTTATAATTGAAAAATTTAACAGGCTCTAGGCTGTCTATATATTTTAATTGGTAATGAGAACTTTTGATTCTACTAATTTGCCGAATATATTTTATGGTTACCATCTTCGTTTCATTAGTAAGATTCTGCATATATATATTCGTTTCAATACTGCATCCGAATAAGAGAAACAGCGTCCACAGACCGAAGAATAATTTAATTTTTGAACTGAAATTTTTCATCATTTCTAATAAAAGCTTTACAAATATCTTGTTATTTTTATAAAAAATTCAATAGGTTTAAAACTATATGATTGTCCGCAATCTGCTATCATTGAAAATACTATGTATTTCGTAGCTAAATTTACGCCTTTGTATAACTTAAAAACAATCAGTATTTAAAATCCTTTTTTTACTGTTGCATTAAATAAAGCATTATGATGAACAGCGGAGATACAATAAAATCTATTATTAGACGTTTTATAAAACACTAGAACAAGTATTAAACGCAGAAAAACACTGTTATTACAAATCTTTATGGCCTAAACTGTTCTGTCAAGCATTTGTTTTCTGTAATAAAACAGAGGAATTATCAAAAGTAAAATCAAAGGCTGTATCACAAACCTTCTCATGTAGAAAGAAAAAAGGTAACCTATTTCAAACCTGTCTGAAATGCAATAGAGATAAATGGGCAATGTAATAGCGAAAATTATAATCATCAGCAGAGCGCCCTGGGCTGTCCATTCTTTATTTTTAAATATAAAATGAATGATGATGCAGGAAAAAATAAGGTTTAAAACAAATCTTAAAAAATGGCTGATGATTAATTTTACCCAATCAAACTCAGGAAAACTTGCATTTTTGGTTGCTTCATGAAAGAAATTCAGAAATGGATCGTAGAAGAGTTGATCCTCAAAAATCCTTACAGAAACAATTCCTGCAATTCCTATCACTATATAAAAATGAATTAAAAACCTCATTTCTTCAAAGCAAAAAACTTGATCCAAACTAGCCAAAGCACCACAACAGTGCCGTATATAATTGCCGGAAAAACGTAATCATGCCCTATCTTACTGTATTGCGGATGGTCTCTCACAACGATATTGAGACCTATTATTCTGAGAACATTTATTAAGTAAAGAATAAAAAAACCAATGAATGCAAATACAAAAGTTTTTGCACCTTTGTAAAAAGCAAACACGAATGCTATAAAAAGGATGATAATAGAAATTGCGTTACAACCTTCAACCATTCGGGTAATGTACTTTTGTTTTACATAAAACCAAACTTGCTGATTGGGCACATCGTTGTAAAGTAAAGTAGGATAACCTAATTTGTTTTGCGCCCAAGTTGCCTGATTGGCAATCAGCCTAGAATAAGGATCTAAGCCCGATGTCTCAAAACTGTTCAGGAAAAATTGGTACGCCAAAATAAACACCACATAAATGATGATGAAACGCAGCAAAATCGCAAGTATAGGTTTAAAGTCCTTTAGCATAGCACAAAGATAAAATATTCGGTGGTAAATCATTATATTTGTTACCGTATTATGACTCAGGAACAAGCAATATTTTTTTTCGAAAAACATTTCGGTCAGCCTGCTGACGAATGCATCATTTTAGCTCAAAGTGGCTCATCTAGAGTCAACTTTAAGGCTTCAAACGCTACGTGTGATTACATCATTACTTTCAACGAAAATCTTAGAGAAAACGAATCGTTTCTTTATTTTTCTGAAGTATTTGGGAGTTTAAAACTCAATACACCAAATATTTATGTGGTTTCTGAGGACAGAAAACTATACATTCAGGAGTTTTTAGGAACAAAAACGTTATCAGACGTTATTTCCGAAGAAGGTGTTTCTAAAAGGGTAAAAACTTTGGTAATGCAGACTCTTGAAAAGCTTTTCGCCCTTCAAACCAAAACCGCAGACCGTATAGATTACCATAAAACTTTTGAATACGAAAGTTATGATGAGCTTCCCGTAATGCACGATTTGTATTATTTCAAAAGCTTCATCGCAGATGTTCTCGACTTAGAATATCACAAATCAACTTTGCTGAAAGAATTTAAAGAAATTACAAAACTCATCGAAAGCTTAGTGCCAAAAGGACTAATGCTGCGCGATTTTCAGGCAAGAAACATTATGGTTAATGATGTAGATAAAGTTTCATTTATAGATTACCAATCTGCAATGAAGGGTCCTTTGATGTATGATGTTATTTCTTTTTTGTTTCAGGCAAAAGCCAATTTCACCGAACAATTCAAAACCGAAATGCTCGAATTCTATATTAATTTATTTGAAGATGAGGAAACTAAAGTTCAACTAAAAAACTCGGTACAACCCATTCAGCTGATGAGATTTTTACAGGTTTTAGGCGCTTATGGCTTACGGGGCTTGGTTCAGAGGAAAAAACATTTTATTGCAAGCATAGGAAAAGGCATTGAAAACATTACAGCATTCACAGAAAAATGGGATGAGATGAAAAATTATCCTGAACTGCTGAATGTTATCAGACAATTAAATTCTGATAAGACAAAGATAAAAATTGAAGAAATTTTGAACCACTAAGTTTTATTTTAAGAATGCAACAAAGACCGTTTCTGTCATTTCGGAAGAATCTAATCCAAAAAAAGGAAATTATTAAATTGAGATTCTTATTAAATGATGAACGGAGAACAAATATCAAAGTAACGAATGCTGATTTTTTTTAAATCAATAATCATTCATCAAACATAAATTATAAAATATATGCTACACATAGACATTCACAGTTTTTCTTACAAGAAAGGAGGAATTCCCAAAGACGAAAGCGGTAACGGCGGTGGCTTTACCTTTGATTGTAGAGGAATTCTAAACCCCGGAAGAGTAGAAGAATATAAAATCCAGACAGGAAACGACATCGGCGTACAAGAATATCTCGAATCAAAAACCGAAATGCCACAATTTTTAGAATTAATAAAAAGCATGGTTTCCATCAACATAGATAATTATTTGGGAAGAGGCTTTGAAAATCTTCAAATCAATTTCGGATGTACTGGCGGACAGCACAGATCTGTATATTCTGCGATAAAAATAGCACATTTCATCGAAGAAAAGTATGGCCCACAAGTGGAAATCAGCCTGCATCACGATGAGCAGCACCATCTTAATAATAAATGATGATTGATTATTTATAAATGATTATTTAAAAACAGTTTATTTCTATCAATTATTATTCATCTATTATCAACAATAAAAATGAAGGCACTTATTTTTGCGGCAGGGAAAGGAACCCGTTTGAAACCTTTTACAGATCACCATCCAAAAGCATTGGCAAAGGTAAATGATGTGCCGCTTTTGGAGAGAAACATCAAATACCTTCAAAGCTTTGGCATCAATGATTTTGTGATTAATGTACATCATTTTGGAAGTCAGATTACAGAATTTTTAAAAGCAAATAATAATTTCAATGCTAAAATTGAAATTTCAGACGAATCTGAAGAACTTCTGGAAACAGGAGGTGGTTTGGTTTTTGCGAAAAGATTTTTAGATCATGGCGAAGATTTTATCATTATGAATGCAGATATTCTTACGGAGATTAATATTAATGATCTGGTAGAATATCACAAAAAGATGAAAGATTTTGCTACTTTAGCGGTATCAGACAGAGAAAGCTCCCGAAAACTGCTCTTTAATGATGATTTGATACTCCGCGGTTGGCTTAATATACAAAGCGGAGAGCAAAGACTCGCAGAATTTAATAAAGGTTTTAAAGCATTTGCATTTAGTGGTGTACACTGCATTAATCCTCTAATTTTTAATAAAATAAAAAGAACAGGAAAATTTTCTGTAATGGAAGAATATCTAGATTTGATGCAGACAGAGCACATTCGCGGATTTCTGCACCAAAGCATTTTAATTGATGTGGGCAGACCAGAATCTATACTAGAGGCAGAAAAACATTTTAAATAAACCTCTTTTTTCAACGAATACAAAGTATAGTCTTTTTTAAATAAAAAACATTTGTGGATTCTTTGAAAATAAATTTATTAGCCAATAAAGCTAAATTATCTTAACTATAATTTGAGACCAATAAAAAAAGAATGGGAACTGAAGGAACTAGGGATGAAAGTTTAAAAAATCCGGAATTAAATATCACCGAATCTATATTACACAACAGTTTCAGGCAAAAAACCTGGGACGAAATAGTAACCAAAGACAGCTGGATGGTTTTCAAAATCATGGCAGAATTTGTGGATGGATACGAAAAGATGGCTAAAATAGGGCCCTGTGTTTCTATTTTCGGATCTGCAAGATTAAAGCCTGAAAGTAAATATTACGAAATGGCAGTGGAAATCGCCGAGAAAATCACTAAAATTGGCTTCGGAATCATTACTGGTGGTGGCCCCGGAATAATGGAAGCAGGCAACAAAGGCGCTTTTAATACTAACGGAAAATCTATTGGTTTAAATATTGATTTGCCTTTTGAGCAACACTTCAATCCTTACATCAACAAATTATATTCGTTGAATTTCGATTATTTCTTCGTGAGAAAAGTGATGTTTGTAAAATACTCTCAGGGCTTCATCGTAATGCCAGGAGGTTTCGGTACTTTGGATGAGCTCACAGAAGCAATTACATTAATTCAAACCAATAAAATAGGAAGATTCCCAATAGTTTTGGTAGGATCTGAATTTTGGGGCGGATTATTAGGCTGGTTTAAAGAAACTTTACTTAAAGAAGGTATGATTTCTACCGATGATCTGGATCTTTATCGCATTGTGGATACTGCCGACGAAGCCGTTGAGCATATTAAGGCATTTTATGAAAAATATGCAGTAAATGTGAATTTTTAATTGGCATATTATTTGAGATTTTAAATAGACAAAAAAAATGATTGAAAAATCAACAATTTAAAATGAAAAAATTTTTATACATAACAGGAATATTTGCCTTGCTCTCTATGATGAGTTTTGAAGCCTTCGACTTCTATTCTTCTATGACCAAAGTAGACTACGCAGAAGCTAGTAAAACATTGAAATTTACTTCTAAAATTAATACGGCACACATTTCTGATGCCATCAAGATCAACAGAAATACCGCAGGATTTGAAGCCGAAGTAAAAAAATATATAAATAATAATTTTGATGTTTATGTAAACGATGTACCAAAAACACTTACTTTCACTGGAAGCCAGGTAAGCGGAGAAACGGTTTGGGTATATTTTGAAGCCAATGGTGTTTCAGATATTAACTCGTTAAAAATAAAAAACACGATTTTGCTTGGGGCATTTCCTAAACAAATCAATCTGGTAAACATTGCCTATAAGGGAAGTCAGAAAACAATGAATTTCCAGCGTGGTAAAGAAGTAAACGAAGTTGAATTTTAGAGATTCAGATTCTTTTTAATAGTATAAAAACCATTGATTTATCAGTGGTTTTTTTGTGGATTGATGCGAAACTTCTTATTGAAGTGATTGTAATAATTTGTATATACCCTTTTATTCTTTAATAGATTTCAATTTTTCACAAGATTTTAATAATATAGAAATTTTATAATTATAGATTCTCTGTTAAAATGCATATTATGATTTCCTTAGCAACAATACTCTAATGAGATTAAAAAAAGACCCAGCAGTTCAACTGTAAAAAAAAGGAGCTACTCTTACGAATAACTCCTTAGTGTGTTTATATTAAGCCTTTAATTATAAAGCCTGAATATTATCTAACTGAATAGTAGTAGAAGCAGATGTTGCATTACCTGTATATTCGAAGATGATGAATCCGTTTCCTGTAAGCGCTGCAGGAATATCATACGTTCCGGCAGGTGCCAAAGTACCATAAGAGCCAGAAGGAGCCTGTGGAATTGTGAAACTTGATGTAATATCTGTTTTTGTAGCCGCAGTAATATCACCCAGCGGAGTGTAATTTGTGCTCGTGTAGACTTTCAAAACATTCGCATTCCAGAAACCTACATTTACGTTAAATTTAAACTGGTTTGCCGCAGTAAAATCGATAGGAACAGCAAAATACGTGATATAATTACCAGATCCTCCGTTTGCTCCCAATTGAATATACTTGTTATTGCTGAAAGTTTTTAACTGCCAGTATCTATTTCCTTTCGTAGCATCGTTTACATATTTAGGGTACACTTCTAAGTTGGAAGGAGTAAGCGAGTAGCTTTCAAAATTTTCAAGGAAAGCACCAGAATACGTAATTGTTGTACCTCCTTTTGGTGGCGCAGGATCTACTCTTGTCCCTACAAAATTAAGATCAGCAGTGTTTCTGATCAGCATTTGCCATGTAGAATTGTACTTGCTTACCACGAAAGTAGCAGAACCACTTCCTGTAGGCAACTTTTTAGAACCTTCAGAAAAGAAACCAGAATTTCTGATGGCTACTGTATTCCCGAAAGCATCCTCAATCGTTCTGTCTGTATCTACACCAGCACCGGCTACATAATCGATGAAAGTTTTTACGGTAGGTTCTAGTTCACCGTCAGCAAACTGTGATCCCGGAACTTTTACCAACATATTGATGTACTGATCATTTTTCGCAGCCGCAAGATTTGGCAATTCAAGAGGTTTAAGTGTTGCCACTTCAAGACCGTTTCCGCCACATACTCCTGCAATATATCTGCTTAAAAGTGATGCCGGGATTCTTCCTACTGTGAAACTTGGATCTACAGAACCTATCTTCACGGTTCCTCTGTCCAGAGCAAGTCTAAGGCCTTTGGCATTAATTCTTACATGAGCACCAACAGGAAAATCTGCGTAGTTGCTAGATCTGTCTACCTCCATCTGAATGGCAGCAGTAGGATTCTCGGGTTTATCTTGAATAGAAATAGTTTTGTAGAAATTTCCATTTTCGTCGGAAGAAACTACGTATCCGTCAAAGATTTTATCGTCTGTGATAAGCAAAAATCCTGAAGAAGGAGTTAAAGCTTTAAAGCTTGCTAAAGTAGTATTGGTGGTTGGGAATTTATTTTCACAATTAATTGGTGGCGTTTCCCACTCGTCTTTCTGTGTACAAGAAGTAATAGCGATTGCAGATAATGCAACTCCTGTTACCAGACTTAAGTATTTTTTTATATTCATTGTCGTAATTTTTAAGATAATTTATGTTAGAATCTAAACTGTAAATTTACAAAATATGATCTTCCCTGTGTGTACCAATATTTTGGGGCAAACAAAGTATATTCTCTGCTATAATCTTCCACAAAAGTGTTGTAGCGTGCATTTCTTACTTGTTCAAAACCTCCAGTAATGTATTTTGTATTATCAAATACGTTATTCATAGAGGCAGATATAAGAACATAATATTTACCTATCAACCAAGATTTTCCTGCATTTAAATTAAAGAAATGTGCAGAAGGTAATTTATTGGGTTGTAGTACGTTTCTTACTTGCTCATTTGTTAAACCATAAAAAGGAGTTCCACTAGTACTATTTTGTACGAACGCCTCTGTACGCACCAAAGCCGCAGGGTCAAGATAATTATCATCAAGATAATTCCAGTTGGCACCTACCCACCAATATTTTGGAGAATTATACCTAAACCCTAATGAATATGCCTGCTGAGGAGTTCCTCCTTGTTTATAATTTTTGATATATGCCTTTCCAAGATTGGTATAAGACAATCCGTTTCCGAATGCGCCTACTGCGTCTGAAGAGAAGTAAACTGTAGGATTATTTTGATAGGTATAATCTCCGTAGCTCGCTACCCCTTGTAATGATAGAGTAGGTAAAATCTTAACATCCAAACCAAGTTCCGCACCCATATTTCTTCTTTTTACATCGGTCATTACTTGCGTTACAAATGCACTTTGCACATTGGTTGCTAAACCATCTGCATCTACGCTTGACAATGGAATGCCATCTGCAAAAAATCTTTGTACCGTAGTTTCGTTTTCAGTATTCACCAAGAACCCTGTAAGTCTCATTTTAACGAAAGGCGTTGCAACTACGTAGCTTAAATCATTAGCATTTACTACAGTACTCTTGATATTCGGAGCCACAGAACCATTTACTCTTGGGTTGAAGAATAAATCTTCTAAGAAAGGAGCTTGATTGTACATTGCACCGTTGTATACAAAGAAGTTTCTTCCGTTCATTCTGTAGACTGCCTGAGCCTTTAAACCGAAATTCAAGAAGTTGTAGTTTTTTCCTTTTCCGTATGAATCGTTGTATAAATAATGCTTGAAAAGACCTTCTCTGTTTGAAGAAGAATATCCCGCCAAAGCTGATACAAATACATCAAACTTACCTGTTGAAAATTTAAATCCTGGATTAACTTTAAATTCTTGTCTTCTGAAAATATAATCATAGGTCATTTTATCACCTACTTTTTTCGCAATATTATCATCCAGCTCATTGAATAAACCTGATTTTCCTGGTTGATTAGTTGCCGCAAACGGATCTCTGTTTAAAACAAAATCTGCACCCAATAAATCATTTACCTCTCTGTATTGCTGAGTACGGTAATTTTGATAAGACACATTTAAAATGAGTTTAGATGTATCATTAAAATTATGCGTTAAGTGAGTAGAAGCGTTAAAGATTTTATCATCACTCACATCATTTACCATATAGTATAAAGCTCTCTTACCAACTTGTCCGTAATAGTTTCCTGGAGCCTGAGCCATATTTCTTCTGTAAAGTCTATCCCAGTTAATTTGCGTGATATTAGCGTCTCCATTTTGCCAAGCTGCAAGAGCTGTTTGAAATGCCTGTTGCGCCGTAGTCTGGCTACCATCGGGGTTTACCACTGAAGCATCAGGATTCAAAGAATCATAATAACTTGGAAGATTTCTATAGTACGTTGGTGATGGATTCTGAACATTTTGCCAGTCTAAACGTGAACCTTTGTCTTTTCCGAACTGATAAGATACTGAAGTCCACAAGTTGGTTTTAGGATTAATTTTCCAGAAATCCTGCATCTGAAAAATAGGCTGAAAACCTCTTCTCACTCTTTCACTTCTCTGCTCACCGTTCTGATATCCCCAGTAAGAATTGTAATGAACTCCTCTGTAGTCATAAACTTCCTGAGTGCTTGGGCTAGCTGTAGATCTTCTGTAAGGTGCAGCGATGAAGTTGAAAGTCATTGTATGCTTATCATTAAACTTCTTCTCAATTCCTAGATAAGCTCCGTAAGCATCATAGAAAGTGCCTTCCTGAATTCCTTCTTCTGCCCATCTTCTTGCTCCCATGACAGTAAATGCCCAACCTTTTTTGCTCATTCCAGATGTATATCTTAATGAGAAACGGTTTCTGTAATTTCTGTTGGTAATAGAGTACGTTCCTTGGAAGCCTTTTCTATATTCGCTGGCTTTAGTATTTTTATAAATTACCGAAGAATTTCCACCAAAAGCATATTCTGAAGGTGCGTGATTTTGAGAAATTTCAGGATATCTGGTAATCTCATTAAGACCACCCCAGTTTCCGAAATCTACATTTCCGTTATCAGACTTTACCATAGAAACACCATTCAGCATATTTTCTCCCATCCTACCATCAATTCCTCTTGGTCTAAACCAATAAAAACCTAGATCGAAAGAAGCAATTCTGCTGAAAACATCTTGTGAAGACTGCAAGAGCCCTACGGTAGATGCTTGATTGCTCGAATCTTCATCATCATCACTATCGATGATTGCCAGTCCTTGGTCCGCACCTGTAAGTGCAGAGCCTAAAACCATGACACCTAGGTCTTTCCTTTTTTCGTCGCTGGTAACATCAAAATCCACAACTTTAGTTTCATAGTTGGGTTTTGTGATTACCATCTGATAATGCCCTGGCTTCAAATCTACAAATTGAAAATATCCAATTTTATCTGCCGTTACATCATTTTCGCTCCCTTTAAGATCTACCTCTGCTTTTTCCAATGGCTTACCATCATTATCTTTCAAGTATGCATAGACCGTGGTCTGCGCAAAATAGAAAGATGCAGGAAGTAATGTAAATAAAGAGACTAATGATAGCTTTTTAAACATATATACTTTTTTAATACTTTATAGCTTTACCCTCAACAAGTTAAAAACTTTTGGGACGCAAATTTAATTAAATTATTTATTTAAAAAATATTTTAACGTTACTTTTTCTTAATATTGTTAAATTTTATTAATTTTAGATACCTTTTTATAAATACTGGTGATAAATTTACAAATATTTAAAACAGAGTAATTTAAAATAATTTAAATTTGCACATTAATTAAACGTAATACTCTGAAATGAAAAAATCATTGAGCATACTCTTGCTTATAATTACCACAATCAGTTTTGCACAGCAAGGCAAGCTTAGAAAAGTTGCTACTGTAGGCTTTCTTAATGTAGAAAACCTTTGGGACACCATAAAGTCTGCAGATTATATTGATGGAACAATGGATATAAAAAACCCTGCCTTCCATAGAAGCATCCCGTTAGACAGTGTTAAATTTCTTGAGGCAGAAAAATATGAAGGTGTTTGGAATGACGAATCTCTGAAAGGAAAAAAAGCAGTAAGATACCAAAGCGGATCTGATGAATTCACCCCTTCAAGCGGAAAAAATTACAACACAAAAATTTATAAACAAAAACTAGCAAACGAGGCAAAAGTAATCTCTGAAATGGGAGCTCAATACACCAAAACGGCACCAGCAATTGTAGGGTTGATTGAAGTAGAAAACCGCCAGGTAATAGAAGACCTTATACAACAACCCGCTTTAGCAAAATACAACTACGGTATTGTGCACTATAATTCTTATGACTACAGAGGAATTGATGTAGCGCTAATCTATCAGAAAAAAAGATTTACAGTAACCAATTCAGAAAAAAAGGAACTTAAAGTTTACAACGAAGAAGGAAGAAGAGAATACACCAGAGATATTCTAGTAGTAAGCGGTTTACTAGACAACGAAAAAGTAACTATTTTCATGAATCACTGGCCATCAAGACGAGGAGGGGAAGCGGCATCACTACCAAAAAGAAATGCAGCAGCACAATTACTAAAAAAACAGATGGACAGTGTAAGGACAGCAGATCCCACCGTTAAACTTTTTGCAATGGGCGACTTTAATGATGACCCAGTGAGCTCAAGTTTAAAAAACCATCTAAAAGCACAAGCTAATCCTAAAGATTTAAGCGATACCAATCCTTATCTCAATCTCATGTATCCACTGTACAAAAAAGGTGTTGCTTCATTGGCATATCAAGATGCACCCAACTTATTTGATCAAATTATCGTATCTCAAAACCTTACATCAAAAGAGGTTACCAAAGAATATTCTATTTACAAAACAGAAGTTTTCGCTCCTCCCTACTTAGTAAATAAAGAAGGAAACTATCGCGGTTACCCATTCCGCTCTTGGAACGGCGACCAATTTACTGGCGGCTACAGTGATCACTTCCCTGCCTTTGTAGTACTACAAAAAGAGCCATAAACAGCAAATTAAAATATAGAAAGCACTCCGAGAAGAGTGCTTTTTTCGTTTCAAAAATGAGAATATTGAACCTCATTACATTCTTTCAGAAAAAAGCCAACAAGTACAATCTTCATCTATAAACATATTTTTTCTTAGGAGCTATTTCCTGCTATCCGCTCATACTCCTCGCCCCACATTTCCCACCCCAATTCCCCCAACCCTCCTACGCATACTCCGGGGTAACCGCTACTATCAGGGCTATGACATTCTGTATAAAAGAAAATTTGAAAACAATATAACTTTTTGTAACCTTCATCTTAGCACAACACAAAATCAGGAAAGCATTAAAAATCAAATTTTGAAAAAAGATTAAAAAGACGACTGTTTAAAAAATTCTATATATCGGCCTAAAAGCCAAACACAGAATATTGAGTAAAAAAAATCAATTATACCCAATCAAATTCAAAATCGGAATAGTTTTTTTTCTCAGTTGCATCAAAAGTATTGCTTAGGATTTTCATAACAATTGTTCGTCTAAATAGTTGTAACAAATCCCAAATTCCTGCGTCTAACTCAGTAAATAAAACTTTCAAATGAAGAGAATCGTACTCAGTCTATCAATTTTAGCCTCTACAACTGCTTTTGCACAAGAAAACCCCAAAGAAACTCCCAAAGAAAAGCAAATAGAAGGGGTAACAATTACAAAAACAAAAAAGGCAATTGAGCAGAAAGCCGATCGTACGATTTTTGATTTCTCCGAACAAGCACACCTCAATAACGGCTCTGTAATGGAGGGCGTGAAAAAACTCCCCGGTCTTGTAGCCTCAGAAATGGTAGGAATGATGTACCAAGGAAAACCTTTGGACGTTTATATGGATGGTAGACCTCTGAATATCTCAAGCAACGAACTTACCGCATTTCTTGAAGGAATGCCCGCTAATTCTGTAGACAGAATTGAGGTAATTACACAGCCCGGAGCAGAATTTCCGGCAACATCTGGTGGTGCAATTATGAATATTATTACCAGCAAATCTGCAAAAAATTACTTAACAGCAGTTTACAATGGTGGTTACCGTTTTTCCAATTACGACAAATTCAGAAGCAGATTTAATAATTCTATCGCACTAAACTCAAGAAATAAATGGTTTGGGTGGCAGATCAACTTAGGGCAATATTACCGTGAAAGTCTTTCAGATTCTGAGTTTGATGTGCTTACAAAAAATCACTCTAGTTCCGTGGGACGCACTTATTACATAAATTCTGCCTTCACTTTTGAACTTGGAAAAGACAGATTATTAGTAAATTACGACGTGAGTCACAACAATAACAATTCAGACGTTACTACTGATGTTTTCTTAAATGGGAAAAATACTACAGATTACTTAAGCAACTCTGAAGGTGTAAGACAAGAAGTATCTGCTACATATCAGAAAAAATTTGATGATAAAAACAAAAAACTCGATTTTAAACTTACGTTCAACGACAGCAATTCTAAATTCAGCCAGAAAAACGCAAGTAATTTATCGTTTTTTGATATTGAAAACTCATCTCAGTTTAATCTTTATAATTTTAAAGTAGATTATTCGCAACCTCTCAAAATTTTAGATGACGGAAAAGTGAGCTTTGGAGGGCTTTACGACCAGCAAAATTTTGAAACCCAAAACAGAAACATTGTCAACCTCGATTATACAAGACAAACACTTGCGGGATATTTAGAATTCCAGGCAACGTTGAAAAAATTTGACTTCATCGCCGGCACAAGAGCAGAAAACTACGACATTACGGGACTTACAAAAGCTTCAGACAGCCAAGGAACTTTGGTTCAAAAAGATTTGATTCCTTTCAAAAAATTTAAGATCTTTCCTAATGCAAGCATTCAGTACAACCTGATGAAGCAACTCTTCGTAAATTTGAATTACAACAAAAAAATAACACTACCCAGTATTTCTGTCTTAAATCCAAACAATACAACTCTGGGAACAAGTGTTGTAACATCAAACGGTAACCCAGATTTGAGACCCACAATTTACGATAATGCAGAATTCAAAATCAGCGCATTCGACTATGCATTCGTAAGCTACAACACAAGTTGGGTGAAAAATCAAATCGTACAAAGAATTACCAGAAACAACAATCTAATAAGCAACGAACAAGTACAGGTCAATAATTTGAGAACGCACAATTTCAATTTCGGGTTACCTATTCCGTTTATGCTTTTCAATACTCCATTCAGCGAGTTGATGAAATTTAATATAAATCCTGATAAAATGAATTTACTTTATCTTTATGCAGGATATCAACTTCAAGAAATGCCCGACATTAAGTCTAAAGGTTTCTGGGTTTACAGCATTATGGGACAATTTATCCTTCCGAAAGACATCAGACTCCAAGCAAACTACAACATTCTAACTCCAAATGGTAACTATTATTATTTTGAAATTGAAAAACCATTGAATAATGCCTTAGACATTACGGTTTCTAAGAAATTTATGAGCGACCGCTTCAACCTTTCGTTGTATGCTCGGGATATTTTCAATCAGAATAAAAGCGTCATTCTTGCCCGATCGGTAGGAGGAACTGTTCTTACTTCAAACAAATTTGACAGCAGAAGTTTCGGCATTACAATTAATTATAAAATCCCTACCAAAAATAAACTGGCAAAAGAAGACCCGAATATGATTAAAAACGCTACACCTACCGAAAGCAATGGTGGAGTTATGAATCAAGGACAATAATTTAAACCTAAGCAATAGACACTTTTGCTCTTGGTAATCATTAAAAAAACGGTTTTGAAGATCAAAACCGTTTTTTTTATAAGAGACTGTTCAAATTTCTTAAAATTTATTCACAAGCCCTCCAAATCGAATCATTTTGTGGTACGGGAGCGGTAATTTCTACAGAATCCTTCGTTACCGGATGTATAAATTCTAGTTTCCTTGCATGAAGATTAATACCACCATCTGGATTAGAACGCGGCGCCCCATATTTCAAATCACCTTTAATAGGAACGCCAGTTTTTGATAACTGAGCTCTAATCTGATGATGCCTACCTGTTTCAAGATCTATTTCTAAAAGAAGATAATTATCTAAAGTTTTGATGATGTTATAAGTAAGAATTGCTTCTTTTGCACCCTCTGTAGCCTTTGGAAATACAATTGCCTTATTACTTTTCTCATTTTTTTGCAAATAATGAACCAGTCTTTGGCTTTGAGGAATCACCTCTTTAGCAACAACCGCCCAATATGTTTTCTTAATCTCACGGTTTTTAACCATTTGAGTTAATCTAGACAAAGCTTTTGAGGTTTTAGCATAAATAACCAAACCCGAAGTAGGACGGTCTATACGATGAACCAAACCCAGAAAAACATTCCCTGGTTTATTATCTCTTTTTTTGATAAAGTTTTTAATAGAATCCAGCAATGGTTCGTCGCCTGTTTTGTCGCCTTGAACGAGTTGACCTACTTTCTTATTGATGACTAAAAGATGGTTATCTTCGTAAACAATCTGCTCTTCCATAAATTATCTTCCCTGATAAGACCTGTTTGAAAAACTAATGATAATGCCTGCCAGCAAACCAATTGTTTTAATATAATTATAGAGGGAATCATAAGGCAAAAATGCACCTATTATACACAATGCCGCTGCTGCATACATAGGATAAATAAAGTTTTTGTTGCCTACAAAAGGTGCCTGAAGAATAAAACTAATCCCCACCAAAACGTAAAAAATTCTTTTGGAAAGAAATTGATTTATATTTTCGGGGAAAATATGAAACCAGCCCGCAACAATACATAGCAATGCCACAATAGATAAAACCCCCTGTGCTGCTTGAAGATTATTTTTCATTAATAACTTTCATTTTGGTTAGGAAACTCTGCAGATTTCACGTCTTTCACATACTGCGAAACAGCACCCGTAATTTCTGTATACAGATCTAAATATCTTCTTAAGAATTTCGGTGAAAAATCTTTGTTCATACCCACCATATCATGATAAACCAAAACTTGGCCATCACAATGAGGCCCAGCTCCAATTCCGATGGTTGGGATTGTAATACTTTCTGAAACTCTTTTAGCCAAATCTGCCGGGATTTTTTCAAGCACAACCCCAAAACAACCTAATTCTTCAAGTAATTTCGCATCACTTATTAACTTCTCAGCTTCAGCCTCTTCTTTAGCTCTCACTTTATAGGTTCCGAATTGATAAATTGACTGTGGCGTCAATCCCAAATGTCCCATAATAGGAATTCCTGCATTGATGATTTTTTTAATCGATTTTGAAATCTCTTTTCCACCTTCTATCTTAATAGCGTGTGCACCACCCTCTTTCATCATTCTTACAGCAGATTCCAAAGCCAAATCAGGATTGCTTTGATAAGTTCCGAATGGTAAATCTGCAATAACCAAAGCTCTTGCTACTCCTCTTACAACACTTTGAGTATGATAAATCATATGGTCTAAAGTAATAGGCAGTGTAGTTTCAAAACCCGCCATGACGTTCGCCGCGGAATCTCCGATAAGAATTGTATCTACTCCGCCTGCGTCTACCATTTTTGCGGTGGTAAAATCATAAGCGGTAAGCATTGTAATTTTCTCCTTATCGAATTTCATTTTTCGCAAGGTTTCCGTCGTAACTCTTTTAATTTCAGAATGAACAGACATAATTGATGTGGTTGTTTAAAGTTAAAAAGTCGGCTTAAGCCGACTTGTATATGGTATATTATAAAACTACGTGACCGAGTTTCATGAGTTTATCGTGGTTGAGAATCTTAATGTTTCTGCCGTCTACTTCTATTAGCTGATCTCCTTTAAATTCTGAAATTAATCTAATGGCACTTTCTGTTGCCGTACCGATGATATTCGCGATTTCTTCTCTCGTTAAGGAGATTTTAATAAAACCTTCAGGATCGGTACCCAATTTCTGCTCCAGAAGAATTAAAATTTCCGCCAATCTTTCTCTTACCGTTTTTTGAGCAAGAAACGTGATGGTATTGGATGATTCTCCCAATTCGTAAGAGATTTTTTGCAACATTACGAATGACAATTGTGAATCTACCTCTAATAGATGCATGAAAACTTCAGACGGAAGAAATGTACATTCTATATCAGTCATCGCTTCAGCTTTTGCCTGAAAATTTTCTCCACAAAGCAAAGCCCGATACCCAATGATATCGCCTTCTTTTATAAATCTTAAAATTTGATCTTTACCGAAAGCTCCAGATTTTGAAAGTTTTGCGGCCCCTTTCTCTAAAACAAAAACACCTTTCGGAATTTCTCCATCTTCGAAAATAATTTCATGCTTTTGAAAAGAAAACTTCTTTTTTGCGTTGAAATATTTTTCATAATCCCCCTCAGAGAGCCTTTCTTTGAAAGACTGATCGTTAAAAACTTTTGCAAACTTTTCTTCAATGGCAACTTGTTGTTCCTGCGACATTATAATATGACATTTATCACAAAAATAGAACATTTTAAATCGATAAACAAAAAAAAATGTTATAATTTTGTAAGCCAATATTTTACGAAGTGAGCGAGAACTGTTTTCATTGTGGTCAGGTTATAGAAAAGGAGCGTATTTTATTTGACGAAAAACTCTTTTGCTGTGCAGGATGCAGGTCTGTTTTCGAAATCTTGAATACCAATAATCTCGGTAATTTTTACGAACTCAACAAAAGAGCGGGAATACGACCAGATGAAAACTCGTCACAGTTTGATTATCTAGACACGCCAGAAATCTTCAACAAGATTACAGATTTCTCAGAAGGAAACACCAGTTTAGTTACATTCAGGATTCCGGTAATCCACTGTTCTTCTTGTATTTGGCTACTAGAAAGCTTACACACGCTCCACAAAGACATCCATTATTCTCAGGTCAACTTCACAAGAAAAACCTTACAAGTTTCATTCAATCACAACAATCTAAAACTAAGTGATCTAGCCAAATTCCTAACAAATTTAGGCTACAAACCAGCGATCAATCTCGAAACTGCTGATAAAAACGAAGATCATTTAGACAAATCTTTATTAGTAAAGCTTGCGATAGCAGGATTCGCCTTCGGAAACGGAATGTTCCTGGCCTTTCCTGAATATTATGGTGGTGAAGATTATTGGATGAAGCATTACAAAGGATTATTCAGGGTCTTAATGTTTTTACTGTCAATTCCTGTAGTTTTTTATTCAGCATCAGATTACTACAAATCGGCTTGGTATGGTTTGAAAAACAAAATAGTTAACATTGACGTTCCTATTGTTTTAGGGATTTTCGTTTTGTTTGGACGAAGTATTTACGAAATCACAACAGATTACGGACCGGGTTATTTTGACACACTTTGCGGATTGTTGTTTTTCATGCTTTTGGGTAAAATCTTTCAGAAAAGAACATACAGCTCGCTTTCTTATGACAGAGATTACAAATCCTTTTACCCGATTGCTGTAACTAAGGTTGATTTCAATGGTAAACAAGAGAATATTTTACTTTCAGAAATCAAAATTGGTGATAGAATTCTAGTACGAAATCAAGAAATAATCCCTGTTGATGCCATTTTAATTAGCGGAAACGGAAATATTGACAACAGTTTTATCACAGGAGAAAGTGAAAGTATTTCTAAAATACCAGGAGATAAAATTTTCGCTGGCGGAAAACAAATAGGCTCATCCTTGGAGCTTGAAGTAATTAAAAACGTAGATCAAAGTTACCTTACCCAACTTTGGAACAAAGAAGCGTTCAAAAAACATGAAACCGGACTAGATACTTTAATTAATAATATCAGCAAATATTTCACATTCATCATTTTAGGAATTGCGTTAATTGCGGGCGTGTATTGGTATTTTATCGATTTAGAAACCATGTTTCAGGTAATTTCCGCAGTCTTGATTATTGCTTGCCCTTGTGCTTTGGCTTTATCGTCCCCATTTACTTTTGGTCATATAATGAGGATTTTAGGTAGAAATAAATTCTACGTAAAAGACACATTGACAATTGAAAAAATCGCAAAAGTAAACGCATTGGTTTTTGATAAAACTGGAACAATTACACATAGAAAAAAAACAAACATCAAATACGAAGGCTCTGAAATTTTGGATTTTGATTTATCAAATATTAAAAGTTTAGTTAAAAACTCAAACCATCCACTTTCAAAATCTTTATATGAATACTTAGAAGTTCAGGATAACTATTTTCCGGTTGAAGAATTTGAAGAAATTTCAGGGAAAGGATACGAAGCATCTGTACGTGGAAATAATTACAAAATTGGTTCTGCAAAATACAACAATAAAGAATCTAAAAATCTTGAAACAGCAGTTTATATAAGTAAAAACAACGAGTTTATTGGGAAATTTATTTTCAAAAATGAATACCGTGAAAACCTTCGCACTCTCTTCAAAAAGCTAATCAACTATAAGATTTTCATTCTGAGTGGCGACAACTCTTCAGAAGAAAACCAGCTCAAAGAGATCATTCCAAATTACAGCTCAATGGCGTTTAACCAAAACCCTGAAGACAAACTAAATTATATTAAAAATCTTCAGGACCAAGGCTTAAAAGTAATCATGCTGGGAGACGGACTAAACGACGCGGGAGCATTAAAACAAAGCAATGTGGGAATTGCTATTTCAGACGATAGCAACAGCTTTACACCATCTTCCGATGTCATTATGAACGGAGAAAAAGTATCTCAACTTGATCATTATTTGAATGTTTGCAAAGGCTCGATTACAATTGTGAAAATAACTTTCATAATCAGTTTTCTTTACAATGTAGTTGGTTTATCTTTTGCTGTTACCGGAAATATGAGTCCGCTTTTTGCAGCTTTGATAATGCCAGCCAGTTCAATCACAGTTATTTCATTTACTACAATTTCTACTTGGATTTTAGGCAGGAAACATTTCAAAAACCAGCCTTAAATACGCTTATTTAGATTTGTTTTAAATTAGCCAAACCCTGTATTTCGTGATTAATCTCATTATTTTTCATTAATTTTACACGCCGAAAAAGGGTTAAATTTGTCGCATAATGGATATTCTATATTTAATGATCCTATGCAGTGTTTCTTTGGCTGCTGTTTTCCTGGTAGTTTTTATAATTTTTGCCAGAAAAGGACAATTTGAAGATGATGAATCTCCGGCTGTACGAATACTTTTTGACTCAGATGAAATCAAGGAAAAGAAGGATGAGCAGGGAGATCACCAAAATGAAATAGAGAAAGATAATATTAAAGAAAAAAGTGAATAGTTAAGATATGGAGACACAAAAGTTTAGTTATGACAACGGTATTGTCCGGGCATTCCTGTATGCGACCATAGTTTTCGGAATTATTGGTTTCGTATTTGGATTGACGGCAGCATTGATGCTTTTCTATCCTGAGCTTCCTGAGTTTTTGTTCGGAACTGATGATAAAACCATCAACAGTCTGGCATCAGGAAATTTACAAGGTTTGATTAATAGCCACGGTGCACTAGGATTTGGAAGAATACGAATGCTACACACCACAACGGTAATCTTTGCATTTGTTTGTAACATCGTTTACGTAGGGGTTTATTACTCTACACAAAGACTACTAAAAACAAGAATGTACAGTGATACACTATCATGGATTCATTTCTGGACATGGCAGTTTATGATTGTTGCTACATTTATTACCTTCTTTATGGGGATCAATACCTCAAAAGAATATGCAGAGCACGAGTGGCCAATTGACATCTTGATTGCAATTTCGTGGATTATTTTCGGGGTTAATATGATTTTAACGATCAGAAAAAGAAGAGTAAGACACCTTTATGTAGCAATCTGGTTCTATCTTGGAACTTGGGTTGCGGTAGCAATGCTTCACATTTTCAACAACCTTGAAGTGCCTTTAACTTTCTCTGGTTGGAAATCTTACTCTGCTTACGCAGGAGCAAAAGACGCTATAGTACAATGGTGGTATGGTCACAATGCAGTAGCATTTGTATTGACGACTCCTGTTTTAGGTTTAATGTATTATTTCTTACCTAAAGCAGCAGACAGACCTGTATTCTCATACAAACTGTCAATTATTCATTTCTGGTCATTGATTTTTGTTTATATATGGGCCGGCCCACACCACCTTCAATATACAGCATTACCAGCTTGGGCACAAGCAGTGGGAACTGGTTTCTCTATAATGCTTATTGCACCATCATGGGGAGGAATGCTGAATGGTCTTCTTACACTAAGAGGAGCATGGGATAAAGTAAGAGAAAATCCTATTTTGAAATTCTTCGTCGTTGCTGTTACTTGTTATGGTATGGCTACTTTTGAAGGACCTCTTTTGGCTACAAAAAACATCAATAAAATTGGTCACTTTACAGACTGGGTAATTGGTCACGTTCATTTAGGAGCATTAGGATGGAATGGTTTCATGGCATTCGGTGTTATCTATTATTTGGTACCGATTATGTGGAGAACCAAAATGTGGTCTGTAAAATTAGCTAACTGGCATTTCTGGTTAGGTACTTTAGGAATCATTTTCTATGCAGTACCAATGTATATCGCAGGATTTACACAAGGTCTAATGTGGAAACAATTCAATCCGGACGGAACTTTAGTTTGGAAAAACTGGTTGGATACTGTAACTGCAATTATTCCTTACTTTAAATTGAGATTCTTAGGAGGATTATTCTATTTATCAGGAGGACTTCTAATGGTAGTGAATGTTTACATGACTGTAAGAAAAGGTTCTTTCCAGAAAGAAGTTCCTGCAGAAGCACCACCATTGGCAAACATCAGCAACAAACGTAAAGAAGGAGAAGGTTTCCACCTATGGTTGGAAAGAATGCCTTTGCTTTTAACAATATTATCATTGTGTACAATCTCTATAGGAAGTATGGTAGAAATTATTCCTACCCTATCTCTAAAGAAAAGTGTACCTACGATTTCGGCAGTAAAACCTTATTCACCATTAGAATTAGAAGGTAGAGATTTATACATTCGTGAAGGATGTAACGCTTGTCACTCTCAGATGGTAAGACCTTTTAGAGATGAGATTACTAGATTTAATGGTAAAAACGGACAGTACTCTAAAGCGGGAGAATTTGTTTACGACAGACCTTTCCTTTGGGGATCTAAAAGAACAGGACCAGATTTACATAGAGAAGGAGGTAAAAACCCAAGCTCTTGGCATTACAAACACATGTATAACCCAAGATCTACTTCTGCAGGTTCTATCATGCCACGTTACCCTTGGTTGATTGCTAATAATCTTGATAGATCTCAGATGATTGATAAAATCAAGTTTATGAAGAATACTTATGATGTTCCTTATACAAAAGCGCAAATTGATTCTGCTGATAAATGGGCAGACAACCAAGCTGCAAAAATTGTAAAAGACATCTTCTCTGAAGCACCAGACTTGAAAACAGAATATGCTAAGAGACCAGACGTGAAGCTTGAAAAGAAAGAAATCGTAGCTTTGATTTCTTATCTGCAAAGATTGGGTACAGACATCAAAACGACGGAAGTAAAAACAGCAAGTACAAACTAAAAATTAAATATTAAATGATTCCTCAGAATTTTAAAGACATCTTATCCAATTCGGAAAACGCAGGTTTCTATCAGACCCTTGCCTTGATTATCTTTATTCTGTTTTTCATTGTTCTCGTAATCTATGTTTTCAGCAAACCGAAAAAATTTTACAGAGAAGAAGAGAACGCGCCACTTCAGGATGATGAGGATGATTTTAACTTAAAAAACTAAATAATTTATTATGAAACAAAGAACGCCAGTTTTTGTAAATATTTTTATAATAATCGGACTGCTTACTATTTTTTATTATCTGTTCGTTCAAAGTTATTCTTTCCTTACCTCACCTTACTTTTGGGGTACAGTGATAATTGGAGCGATCATGGCGTATATTCATAGTGCGCTTGGTGATTTAATAGAAAATAATAAGTTTAAAAAACTTTCAGACGAAGAGAAAGCATTATATCTTACAGAAAAAAAAGTTCCTTATTTTCAAAGATTATATGCGGCAGCTTTCAAAAAGCAATCTGATACTCACGAAAAAGACATCTTAATTGATCACGGTTTTGATGGAATCATGGAGCTGGATAACCAACTTCCGAAATGGTGGGTAGGTTTATTCTGGTTTGGCACAGCATTTTGTGTATTGTATATCTCAGCTTATGCTTTCACAGATTTTGCAAGCCCAATTAAAGAGTATGAGAAAGAATATAAAGAACAAGAAGCCAGTATCGCAATCTATATGAAAGAGCAGCCTCCTGTAACTATTGAAACTGCAGAATTTTCTGAAGACAATATTGCTACAGGTGAAGAGGTTTTCAAAACCAATTGTGTATCTTGTCACTCAGACGGAGGTCGTGGTGGAATTGGTCCTAACCTTACCGATAATTTCTGGAACAATCAGCCAGAGAAAACATTATTCAAAAACGTATTCCACGTTGTAGAAAATGGTGTTACAGGTTCTGCAATGCAGGCTTGGGGTAAAAACGGAGTTCTTACAGGTAACGACATCCAAAATGTTGCAGCTTACGTTTATTCTATTAACCAAATGAAAAAGCCAATCACTCCGGCTGAAGGCGGCGCACCACCTTATGGAGATGAAGCTAAATGGGAAAAGAAATAGTATTAATCAACTGAAAAATATAAAATGAAACATAATTTGTTATTAATTTAAAAAGCTTAAATCAAATAACAAATTATGTTTTTTCTTTTTAAAACAACAATAAAATGTCAGATATAGAAGATAATGAACTGCGAGGCGGACAAGGGCAAGTACTCGATCCTGAAAGCTATAGAGATTCTATTGGTACAATGGAACAATCTGGAAAGAGAAAATGGGTATTTCCACGAAAACCAAAAGGCAAATACACCAATTATAGAAATCTTGTAAGCTATACTTTATTACTTATCTACTTTGCAGTTCCGTTTCTAAAAATCAATGGGAATCCTTTTTTTCTTTTTAATGTAATAGACAGAGAATTCTATATTGCCGGTCAACCATTTTTTCCGCAAGATTTCTTTATTCTCACTCTTGGAGCAATTGCTTCACTTATTTTCATTATCATTTTTACAATAGCGTTCGGAAGAATTTTCTGCGGGTGGATTTGCCCTCAGACAATTTTTATGGAATCTGTTTTTCGTAAAATAGAATATTGGATTGAGGGAGACCGAAATAAACAAATGAAGCTTGACAGACAAGAATGGAACAGCGAAAAAATAACAAAAAGAGCTTTAAAATGGTCTGTTTATGTCATTATTTCTTTGATTATTACTCACATTATGTTTATGTACATCGTGGGTTACGAAGAAGTTCTTAACATCATTTCGCAAGGGCCTTTCGAAAATCTAACCAATTTCGTGGTCATGATTTTATTCACAGGAGCTTTCTATTTTGTCTTTGCTTGGTTTAGAGAGCAGGTTTGCACATTGGTTTGCCCTTACGGCAGACTTCAGGGGGTTTTGATTGATAAAGATACCATTAATGTTTTTTACGACTTCAAAAGAGGCGAAAACCGTTCAAAATGGAGAAAAGGCGAAGATAGAAAAGCCGCTGGGAAAGGCGACTGTATAGATTGTCATCAGTGCGTAGTTGTTTGCCCTACAGGAATAGACATTCGTGATGGCCAACAACTTGAATGCGTAAACTGTACAGCATGCATCGATGCATGTGATGAAGTAATGGAAAAAGTAGGACTTCCGAAAGGATTGGTAAGATATGCTTCTGAAAACGAAATTGAAAACCAAATACCATACAAGTTTACTGGAAGAATGAAAGGTTTTGCCTTTGTTTTGATACTTTTGGTAGGATTTTTAGGTTTCTTATTATACAACCGTGGCGAAATGGAGGCAAAATTCATTAAACCCGCTGGAAGTACATTCTTCGTAAGAGATGGTAAAATCAGCAATACTTACAACTATACATTCCTTAATAAAACCAACGATAAAAAAATAGTAACCGTAAAGGTAATTGAGCCAGCTCATTCTGAGATTACGTACAGCATCTCGCACAAAATTACAGTTGATAGAGACAAAATTTCTAAGGGAACCATTAATATCAGTTTCCCAGAAAATGAAATTAAACTTTCTAAACAAAACATTACCATCGGTGTCTACGATATGAAAGGTAAATTGATTGATTCTTACCAAACCTATTTCGAAGGACCTTTTAAATTACAGTTTTAAAAAATTAAAATGAAAAATATAAGTTGGGGACATGGCGTCATAATCGCACTTTTTACATTTATTGTTTTTATACTTTCGATGTTATTTCTATTTCCAAACGGGCAAAAAAACTCTGAAATGGTAACCGAAAATTATTATGAAGAAGAACTGCAATACCAAGACGTAATTGATTCTAAAAAAAGAGCTGATGAACTTGTAAACAAACCGGTTTACAGCCAAAGTACAAAGGGAATCACCATTCAATTTCCTGCTGATTACAATAACGGAAATGCTAAAGTAAAATTTGTTCTTAATCGTACAGATGATGAAAAACTTGACATCAAAAAAGATGTTGGCTTGGATGCTGAAAAATCATTTACAATCCCAGCAAATGTTCTTGTAAAAGGAAATTATACTTTGAGACTAAGTTGGTTAAAAAACAATACCAATTATAGAATTGATTATGATGTAGTATGGAAATAGCATTAATCATATCGGCTTTGGGACTCGGCTTTGCGTCGGGTTTTCACTGCATTGGTATGTGTGGCCCCATTGCGCTATCTATGGGATTAACCAAAAAACAGGCGACTAATTATTATCTTCAAAACCTCACCTATCAGTTCGGTAGAATATTTACTTACTCATTATTGGGTGCAATTTTGGGTGTTGTAGGACAGGGTTTTGAATTGGCAGGTTTTCAGCAATATCTTACCATTGCAGTAGGTATTTTACTTATCATCATGGCATTATTTTCCTTTGGTGGAAAAGATTTTGCCTCAAAAATTCCTTTTATATCTAAATTTTTATTTAAAGTTAAATACAATTTAGGAAAACTTCTACAAAAAGCAGATTACAAATCAAGATTTTCAACAGGTTTACTGAATGGGTTTTTACCTTGCGGGATGGTCTACATGGCACTTACAGCAAGTCTCGCTAGCGGAGGAATTTGGCAAAGCGCCACATTTATGGCTCTTTTCGGTCTTGGCACGCTTCCTTTTATGTTTACAGTAGTATTGGTAGGAAACCTAATGAATCAAGGCTTTAGAATAAAAATTTTAAAATTTATACCTGTCATCATGATTGTTTTGGGCGGATTATTTATTCTAAGAGGGTTAGAGTTGGGTATTCCCTACATATCTCCTCCTTCTGAGGCAATGAAAGTTTCTCCGGATCATGACATTAACTGCCACGATACAGACCCTAATCACAAACATAATCCTGCAACTTGTCATTAAACAAAAACGTCCTCAGAGATTGAATCTGAGGACGTTTTTTAATAATATAAAATTACTTGAATTTCTTAAAAACCAATGTCGCATTGTGCCCTCCAAAACCAAAGGCATTGCTCAGTGCAAAATTAATATCCTTCTCCTTTGCTTCTCCAAAGACAATATTCACATCTGTAGGAATGTTTTCATCTATCTTGTGAAGATTAATAGTCGGTGGAATAATTCCGTTCTCGATTGCTTTAATAGAAAGAATAGCTTCTGCTGCCCCTGCTGCACCCAGCAAATGACCCGTCATAGATTTTGTAGCACTTACATCAAGATTTTTACTTCCTTTAAACAATTTGCTTATTGCTTTTAGTTCCAATAAATCTCCCAACGGAGTTGATGTAGCGTGAGGATTTAAATAATCAATATCTTCAGCATTTGCTCCGGCTTCTTTCAATGCCAATTGCATGGCTTTTATTGCTCCAACACCCTCGGGATGCGGCGCAGTCATGTGATAAGCATCAGCCGTCATTGCAGCTCCTACTAGTTCTGCATAGATTTTAGCGCCTCTGGCTTTTGCGTGTTCGTATTCTTCCAACACCAAAGTACCGGCACCTTCTCCCATCACAAAACCATCTCTATCTGCATCATAAGGTCGGCTAGCGGTTGCAAAATCTTCGTTTCTAGTAGACATTGCTTTCATAATAGAAAAGCCACCCACGGATGCCGGAGTAATTGCTGCTTCGGAACCACCGCTGATGATCACTTTTGCTTTTCCTAAACGGATGTAATTAAAAGCATCCATTATGGCTGTATTTCCGGTAGCACAAGCGGAGATAGTTGTGTAATTAATTCCTTGGAGGCCAAATTTCATAGAAATCATTCCTGAAGCCATGTTTGCAATAAATTTAGGCACGAAAAAAGGGTTGAAGCGGGGTGTTCCGTCACCTTTTGTGAATTCCATCACTTCGCTTTCGAAGGTCCACATTCCTCCTTGTCCGGTTCCCCAAATAACACCGGTATCGAAAGGATCCATTGTTTCCAATAATAAACCAGAATCTTTGATGGCTTCTGCTGAAGAGTACATTGCGTATTGCGAAAACAGATCACTTCTCTTTATTTCGTTGTGATTCAAATAAACTTTTGGATCAAAATTCTTTACTTCGCAAGCAAAATCTAGTTTAAATTTTGTGGTATCAAAATGAGTGATTTTATTAGCACCGCTCACTCCATTGATGCTGTTTTGCCAGAATTCTTCCACATTATTTCCCAAGGGCGTCACCGCGCCCAATCCTGTAATAACAACTCGTTTCATATATGAATGGTAATTTTTATCGTTTTTAGATATTATTTTAATGCTGATATTATAATAACCTATTTTAGTTATTAATTTTAAATAAATTGGAGGTTCCTCTTGCAATTAATTTTGTTTTGTCTACATTCCAAACTTCGCATTGGGCATTTACAAATTGTTTTCCTCTTTTAATAATTTTTGTTTCGGCTACAATAATATCATTTTCTTTTGCTGTTGAAAAATAATCGATACTATTATTTATAGTTACAATAAACGTTTTTTCATTAAGGGAAAACATGGTTGCTCCTATTATATCATCAATAATTGCTGCTGTAATTCCGCCATGCATATTTCCCATGGGATTCAGCCATTCTTCTCTCACTGTATATTGAAATTCTAGCAGACCTTCTTTGGCAGCTACCACTTTAGGGTTTAGCCACCGCATGAAGGGTGAAGGGGATGCTGTAAATTCTTTTCCGATAAATGATTGTAGTACGCCTAGTTTATCCATAATATTTGTAATTTATAAAGGATTTTGTTTAATTTCTTTATTAATGAGTATAAAAATTCTATCAAGAGCTAGATTTAAATGTTTTTCTTCTCCGGTTGTTTTAGATAACAAAATTCCGCCTTCAATAAGAATAATGAAGAGCGATGCGTAATCATCTGGAATAATTTCTTGGTTAAATTCTTTGTTATCTTGTCCGCATTTAATGATTTCAGAGATGGTTTTCGACCAATCCATGAAAGACAGTTGTACTCTTTCTTTTAGTTCGGGAAAAGTATCATCAGATTCTGTTGCAGCATTCATCAAAGGGCATCCACCACTTTCAAAAACAAAACGCCAATTTTTCCTGTAGAAAGATACAAATGCACACAATTTGTCAGAAATAGTAGGATATTCGTTACCAAAAGATTTCAATAAATGATTTTTCTGAATTCCTGAATTGTATTTATAGACTTCAATCGCTACTTCATCTCTATTAGCAAAATTACCATAAACACTTCCTTTAGTAAGACCCGTTGCTTCAGTAATATCAGATAAAGACGTAGAAAGATAACCTTTTGTATTAAATAAAGTTGCTGTTTTCTCGATGATAAACTGTCGGGTTTTGTCTGCTTTTGACATGTTGTAATCAAATTATCAAACAAAAGTAATAAAAAAATACCGATTGGTATATTTTTG
The DNA here is from genome assembly GCF_900156685.1 of Chryseobacterium piscicola. Lineage (GTDB taxonomy): Bacteria > Bacteroidota > Bacteroidia > Flavobacteriales > Weeksellaceae > Chryseobacterium > Chryseobacterium piscicola. Next base: position 422,710 of record NZ_FTOJ01000001.1, on the reverse strand, counting down.
CTGGAACTAAAGTTTGAGTTTAGATTTAGTTTACAGGAATTCTTATTTTATTCTGTGAAAAAAGGATGCACTATAACAAAATGTATCATAAAAGAATAAAAAACGCCGAGCAAAACACTACAACAACAGCGAAAAATAAAATAGAAATAATAAGCAGTAATAAAAAGCTTATGATTTGCAAAAAAAATCTAGTGTGCAATAGTAAAAATGTAGTGTGCAATAGCAAAACTTAATAGAATTAAAAGAAAAATATATTGAGTAGCAGTAAAAACTGACTGCCCAAAGGAGACTTTATTCTTTGAAACCTTACAATGTATATGTCTTACTATTACAATGCAGATAAGTGTGAGATAAAACGCGTCTGATGAATCATCAATACTGTAGACAAATATCTACAGTGACTGCGATAAATATCTACAATAAAGCGCTGGTTAGGTACTATTTATAATTTTAACTTCACTATACTAATCGAAAAAAATAAAACATGATGGCAATTCAAAATGAAGAATATGTGCCGATAGCCGACACATTACTAAGAAGTCTTACGAGAGACCTTACGATTTTCGAAGCTGAAAATCATTTATTTAATTCTGATTATCTCGCTGCAATGCAAAGTAAAACGGACGAGGTAAGAATGAAAGAAACTGGAGATATTGCTTTAATACGGCAAAAACAAAGCACACAAGAACTTTATGAAATTGGGAACAATCTAAACAAACCACTTAAACTTGTGAATCTTGTTTTTAGTAAGGCAAAGGTAGAAACTTCGCTGGCAAGTGATGTCTTAAAGAAAATAAGAAACAGAAATTTTGAGGGTGCCTTGCTTTGTCTCAGCTCCCTTCAGCAAATTGTTTCTGCAAACAGTGCTTTGCTTGTCGCCAATGGCATGAAAGAAGATTTTCCGGATACTCTGGAAAATATTTTTAATACAATGACACTTAAAAGCAACGAGCAAACCAGCTTACAGCAACAGAGAAAAGCATTTACCGCTACAAACAAAAACCTTTATAAAGAATTGTATGTCTATATAAGTGAGGTTGCTAAACTGGGCAAAATTATTTTCCAAGGAGAGCAGAAAGCGACAGAATATACATTAGATCATCTTTTAGCTTTTGTACACTCGTCCCGAGGAAACAAAGGAGGTTCTTTGCCTAAAACCAATACTCAATAACAAAACTTAAAAATATTTAGCTTACAGCCTGCAACAATTGAGTATGCAGGCTTTTTAATTTTACACTTCGGATTTTCATACTAAAATTCTCAAAAAAACTACCGTATTTTTACGGTTGTTTTGCAGTTGATTTTTCTTTAAGTTCGCAACATTATTCAGAAAAATAAATATGAAAAAAAATTATGTTGCAGCACTCTTCCTCTGTGCTGTTTTGGGCATTTCTGCACAGGAAGTTCTATGGCAGAAAGACATTAAGTCCTCCACACAGGATTTTCTATCTCAGGTAACCATGACAATCGACCAACAATATCTCATTACAGGAAGTTCCATTCAAGCTCCCAAACCTTCTACTGAAAACAAACAGAATAACGGATACGACTTCCATGTTGTTAAGCTTGACCAGCAGGGAAATGAGGTGTGGGAAAAGTATTTCTCAGGACAGAATCACGATTATTTATCTGCGGCAGTAAATACACAGGAAGGAGGATTTCTTCTTGCCGGAACTTCGTATTCGGGCAAAAGCCATGATAAAAAAGATGCTTCAAAAGGCGGTTCTGATATCTGGCTTATAAGACTGAACGAGTCTGGCGAGGAACTGTGGCAGAAAACCATTGGTACTGCAAGTGATGATGAAGCAAGATCTGTGATCCAAACTACAGACTTTGGGTTTTTCGTTGCGGGCAACGTCCAAAACAACAGCAGTGGCTTCGGATCTAAAGATGTTTTGGTGAGCAGAATGGATAAGGAGGGAAAAGTTTTATCAGAAATCATTTTTGGTGGAAAAGGTCTAGATGAAGTTGAAAAAATTATGCCTACAAAAGACGGCGGAGCAATTATGGCTGTTTACTCTAGGAGCTCAGAGTTCAGGACATCAGGTTCTTCGAAACAAAACACCCAAAACACTCCTACCGATGCTACATCCCGGCTCCCGAAACTTACTGAAAATTATGGCGAGGGAGATTACTGGATTATTAAACTCAGTAAAGAAGGAAAAGTAGAATGGGAGAAGAATTATGGTGGAAAAGCTGATGACCATGTGAAAACCATAGCTTTGACTTCTGCAGGATATATCATCGGAGGAAGTTCAAGATCCGAGAGATCGGGTAACAAGAAGTCAGGTGTTGAAGAAGGTACAGATGTCTGGATACTTTCCCTAAATGAAAGAGGAGAAGATATCTGGCAAAAATCTTATAATTTTAAAAATAGGGATGTACTGATGTCGATGCAGGCAATAAACTCCGGGGACGACAAATCATCGAAAGGTATCTTACTAGGTGGATATACTCAGGCTGAAGGCAGAATAGAGAAAGATGATGAGACCTTTTGGATGCTTTACCTTGATATGAACGGAAATGAACAGTGGAGAAAACATATTAAGGGAGAATCCCGAAAAAAGGAAGAAAGATTATCTGACCTAAAACTCAACAGAGATGGCTCTATCATACTTGCTGGCACAAGTGCAGAGGAATTAGGAAAGGAAAACTGGAAGATTGTAAAACTTGGCGATCAGCAGATTGATCAATTAATTGAAAAGCAGAATATCAAGATTTACCCGAATCCGGTTTCGGATTATGCTTATGTAGAAATAGGTTATGACTTTACAGATGCTGCCCCATTTATTTTAGCTTATGGAGTTTTAGATTATACATTTGATATTGGAGATAAAATAGATGAACAAATTGGTGAAGTAAATACTCATATTTATGATTAGATCAATAATTAAACAATGGATATTTATTAATTATTGCGGGCAAAAAATTGGGCAATTTGAACACACCAGAATGAAAAGTTATATGCTAAATATATTTAATGCTCAAATAGGACATTTTTTAAACATAATTATTCTAAATTTCTATTTATTTTTAGGTTTTAGAAGTATTATAGGATTTATAATTTTACTAATAGTAGATAACATTCTAATAAGAAAAATTATTAAAAAACTTATAATGCCAAATGTTATAATAAATCAATTAGAGCAAGAATATAATAAAACTCATAAATGGAAAAGAGTCTTAAATTTTACTTATTCAATAATTCTTGTGATAATATGTTTTTTATTATTTGTATTCTCATTTTTAATTCAAGGAGTTTTTTAAATGATTAAATCAATTATAAAGCAATGGTTATTTATTAATTACTGTGGACAAAAAATTGGACAATTTAAAGGAGCTGATTTAAAAGAAACTCTACTCAATGTTACTACTTCAAATATTTCATACATAGTTTATGGAATTATCTTTAACATATACCTTCAATTAGGTTTTAGAAGTTTATTACTATTTTTAATAATAGCCGTTCCAATTGAGTTTTTTTTACTAGAAAACTTTTAAAGAAATATATTATGACAATAATTTCTATTGAAGAATTGAATGATATATACAAAAAAACACCTCGATGGAAAAGAATTATGTTTTTTATATTAGCTCTTATAATAATTATTTTGCAGTGTTATACTTTTTTTTATGATAATAATTAGTATAAAGCTCTTCAAATGATTAGATCAATTCTAAAACAATGGTTATTTGTTAATTTTTGCGGGCAATGTTTCAGATGTATTGGTTTTGTTTATTTTATAAAATTCATTCATAAAAACTAAATCTTTTGATGTATCAAAATCGGTAATAAAAAATCACTTCAGGATACGGGAATGTCAGCTACGGGTGGAGAGAATACATGCCGGATTTGGGTAGATGGAACGGTATTGATCAGCTTGCTGAGAATTATCTTTCTACCAGTACCTATGCATACGTTGCCAATAACCCGATTTCTTTAACCGATCCTGACGGAAGGTGGATTCATCAGGACGGTAGCATTGGGCAGGGCCCTTCTACCACCTCATTATTGGGACCAACCCATCATGCTTATATGTCTTTCAGTATGTCGGACGGGATGAGTTATAATAGTGGAGCCGGCGGTGGAGGCGGTGGCAATGCATATAATTTTACAGGAAATGCCGCATTTTCTATTTTTAAACACTTTGCTACTGGCGGAAATATGAATAATATTTCTTTTGATAATGGATATGCAAGTTGGTGGACAACCAGTGGTAGTTTGTACAGTTCCAGCGGAGACTTAGATTATAATTGGAATGTCCTTCATAAACTGAAATTAGATAAAGGGGAAGAAGAAAGTACATGGGAAAAAATTTGGAATAGTGATTTTGTTAGGGGATTCACAGGAGATTTTGTTAATGTAGGGGTTGGCTTTTCTGGTATTGCAGGTACAGGGGGAGGAACTAGTTTTGAATTAAATTGGGTTATTCATGGTCCTGAAGCAAGTATTTTACCAGCATTTACAACAACACCTTCAATAGGTGGTGGTTATAATGTTGACTTAACATTTAATGTCGGAAATGTAAATTATACAGGAATGGCATCCCAAATTACTAGAAGTATGCTTATTACCAATACAAGAAATGGTGATATTCCCACAGTTTGGGGAGCAGGTTCAATATCAGCTGGAGGAAATTTAGGTCTAACAGGAACTGTTACAAGATTGAATGGAGGTGAATTTTTAGTAGGCGGACAGGTAAATGTGGGTTTAGGTCTTCCAGCAGGCCCTGTTCCTTTCAATGGATCAGGAGGTGTTTCAAATACATATTTAATAAATGATTTTTATAGAAAAAGATGAAAAAAGGAATTTTACTTTTAATAGGGTTTATTTTTGTTATAATGCTATATTTTTATTACGGTGGAAAATACATGGACAATAAGGAAGAAAAAAATTATATTCAATTTAATAAAAAAGAGATAAATGGCAACATTTTAGATTTAAAAGAATATGCCAGAGGTGCTAAATTACGTTTTAAAGAAGGAGAAGTTATTTTTTACCCTTTAACAAGTCAGCTTAATGAAAATAATATTTTTCTATATACAGCAAAAAAAGGGGATAAAGTTTTAAAAAGGCCTTATCAAGATACTCTCACACTTGTAAAAGAAAATGGGGTAATTTTAAAATATACTTTCATGAAACCTAAATAGAAATTATTCGGTAGTGTTTCAGAAGTGTTAGCTTACCCCCGCTGCGCAAAGTCTCCCGACTTTGATCAAGCTAAATAAACACAAAACCAATCGTAATGCGATGGGTTTTGTGTTATAAAAGCGTTCTATTTTGTATTAGAAAACAAAACTAAAACGCAGCAACATTTTTCTGTAAATATCTAAATCTTGAAATTCTGGCTCAGAATGAAATAAAACGAACTGTGCCCGATAGCGCGGATTTGCAATCCGTGACTTATAAATAAAGAGAAACGCTAACTTTTTAAGGTTTATCCTGGTGTTGGTACAATTATCGGATTTATAGTTGGCGGAGTAGCTGGCTACTTTGCTAGCGATTATGTCGGGGAGCTTGTTGAAAATTCTTATAAATAAATAAAAAATTATGTCAGATATTATCTTTAAAAAAAATAAACGTAAATATTTTTTCATTATCATACTTTTAGTGATATTAATATTCTTTACACTTTATTTTAGTATTTTATTTTTGTTGAATCCATCAAAATATGTATATGCTCTTATGCCAAATAAGACAATAGTACTCTTAATAGGAATATTAGGGCTTTTAGGTTGTTTAATACTTGTATATATCACTACTAAAAGCGTTTTTAATAAAGAGTTTTCTATAATAATAAACAAAGATGGATTATTTATAGGCATAATTCAATATTCAAACAAAAATATTATGTGGGAGGATATCAAGAGTATTGAAACTATAAGTATTAATAATATTAAACATATAATAATTTATATTAATCACGTTGAAAAGTATGAAAATTACGAAAAAGGAATTCAGAATTTTTTTTTAAAAAATAGAGTACAAAGATATGGTACTCCCTTTGTAATTAATACATCTGCTCTACAAGATAATGTTGAAGATATAGCTAAATTAATGAATGAATACTTAATAAAATTCCGTAGAAATAAGGGGTAATGTATCAAAGTTAATGATGCAACATTTTTAAATGCAAATCATTAATTTTCAAAACAAATTTTAAATTTAATAATCAAAACAAGAGTAGACATTTCCCTACTCTTGTTTATTTTAGTAGAAAAAATATACATAAATGACTGATAATTAATCCTTGAGCATCAGAGTTAGTGATAATAAAATTTTAAAAATTAATATATTTACCAGCACAAAGACCATTTGGGAAATGTAAGGCTTTCTTACGGAAGAAACAGCACAGGCGCTCTTGAGATCACTGATAACAATGATTACTACCCTTTGGGGATGAATCACTTTAAAACAGGAACCGCATTTTTTGGACAGGGAAGCTATAAAAATTACAAGTACAGTAACAAAGAGCTTCAGGAAACAGGAATGTACAGCTATGGCTGGAGAGAATACATGCCGGATTTGGGTAGATGGAACGGTATTGATCAGCTGGCTGAGAATTATCTTTCTACCAGTACCTATGCATACGTTGCCAATAACCCGATTTCTTTAACTGATCCTGACGGAAGATGGATCTATGAGGACGGAAGTATTGGGCAGGGTCCTTCCCCCACATCATTATTGGGGCCAAAATACCAATCGTACTTATCTTTCAGCATGTCTGACGGGATGAGTTATAACAGTGGAGCTGGCGGCGGCGGCGCATATAATTTTACAGGAAATGCAGCAGCATCAGTATTCAATTATTTTGCACATGGGGGAAAAATGGACAATATTTCTTTTGAGACTGGTTGGATAAAATTTTGGACGGATGCAGTAGATGCAAGATATGGACAATTTAATATATGGAAAACAATAGATAATGGGTTGATGGAAACTTACAATAGTATTGAGTCCTTGGCAAAAGATATTAATCGTTTTCCCGCTGCGCAAAGTCTCCCGACTTTGACCCCGCTGCGCAAAGTCTCCCGACTTTGAGCAAGCTAAATAAACACAAAACCCATCGTAATGCGATGGGTTTTTTATTATAAAGCTGCTGCATTTTTAGCAAAAAAACCCAGATATGTACAATTCAACGATTATATTGAGAGAAAAGGAAAACAGTATGTAAACATAACCTACAAATACCGGTCTGACGGCACTAAAGTTTCAAAATTATACCAGTACAAAGATTTAATAATTGCCAATGCCTTTACGACTAAAATAACTGAATATCTGGATGGTTTTCAATATGAGTCTGCCATTGGAGGAAGCGGTAATTTTCCGCCAACATTAAATTTTGTACCAACCGCAGAAGGCTATTACAATTTTGAAAATAATAAGTATATTTACAATTACACAGACCATTTGGGAAATGTAAGATTGAGTTACTTTAATAATGGTAACGGCGCAGAAGTTCTTGAAGAAAACAATTACTACCCATTTGGCTTGAAGCATGAGGGATATAATCCTACGGCGGGGAATGTGAGTTATCGGTATAAGTACAACGGTAAGGAACTCCAAGAGACCGGAATGTATGACTATGGAGCAAGATTTTACATGCCGGATATCGGAAGATGGGGCGTGGTAGATCCGTTGGCGGAGAAGATGACCCGTCATAGTACTTATATTTATGCGTTTAACAATCCAATTAGGTTTATTGATCCTGATGGAAGGGCTCCCGATGATTTTGTCCGTAGAAAAGACGGTTCTATTTATTGGGATAATAAAGCCAATGATCAGTATACTACTAAACAAGGCGAAGGTTACCTTGGCAAAGAATTATACTTTACTTTCAACAGTTACATAGATTCAAAAAGTTGGGACGGTCCCGTTCCACCTTTTACAGATCCAACAGGCAATAAATTAAATAGCACAATAACTTTAAACGCTTCTGAAAATTCGCAGGGAGAATTGACAGGATTATCTGCGTCTAAATCTATAGAAATTGGACCTACGCCCGTAGGAAAAGGAAGAGATTTTTATCCTGGAGAAGGTGGAAGTAACAATGTGTTAGGCATAACAAGTAATTCTAAAGGAATTAATGTAAATTTTGAACAACACGCAAGTGTTTCTCCTATTGAAGAAATTGGGTTAAATTTTATGGGATATAAAATTGTGGACGTAGCACAAAAACTAAATATTAATTTTGATAAAAGTTCAGGTAATCTATCTGTTAATGCTTATACAAACGTTTTCCCTTCAGCAACATTATATATTCACGGAGTTGTAGGAATGCAGTATAATCAGCCTTCATTTGTCAAGACACATAGTGGATTTAAAGCTAATATTCGTCCAACCTTAACAGACTTTGGAGGAAAATCTCCATATTATCCCTCAAAATTCTATAAAAGATAAAATAATGAAATCTAAATTACAATTTGTCATTATATTTTTGGGCATTTTGTCTTCGTGTTTTGGTATTTGGAAAATGCTAAAAACTGAGACAATGATATTATCCCCTTGGTTTTTGGTTTTACTTTTTTTGCCTATTTTACTTTTTATATCGTTTTTATTAGGATACTTTCTGAAAATTATATTAAAATCAGAATGGAATACATTAACTTTTACTTCTGTATTTGTTATTATTATTTGTTCAATATTCTATGCTAGTCAATATAGACCAACTAATAAAGTAGTTATCCCAAAGAATTTTTCAGGGGAAGTGAAATTATTTGTTTCTAATGAAAAAGGAAATGATTTTAAAATAAATAATTTTGGCGTTGGTTATATTGATAAAGAAACTTTTGATAAAGGATTTTATCCAAAAATAATTAAAGAAAATAATGATATAACTGACCAAGTGAAATTGTATAGTAAAGGTTCTTGGGTAACAACAGAAAAAACAGATTACTCTTTTGAATATTTGACTTTTATAATACCACCAAAAAAAGAACACAACAAAGACGTTGGGGAATTATTAAAAGTTAATGCAATAGACATAACGAGATTACCCAAAAAATAAAAACTCCCCGGCTGGTGCGAGCGTCTCGCTCGTTCCTTTGAATAACAAAACCCATAGAAATTGCGATGGGTTTTGTGTGGTAATGTATCAGAGTTAGTGATACAATATTTCCAAAATGTAAATTATTGGTTTATTCAGTTTTGGCTATAACAAAGATAGCACTCCTAAGGAGTGCCATCAATTATCATTATATTTTTTGTACATACATAGTGCTCCTGGGCAGCAAATGTTTGGTAAAATATTAATTTGCCAAAGTCGCAGTCAAACTAATTTCAAAGCTAAAAGCCTGACTTACAGGACAACCTTCTTCAGCAATTTTTGCATACTTTTGGAAATCTTCTTCTGAAATACCCGGTATTTTGGCGGTTAAAGTTAATTCAGATTTTGTAATTTTTCCAGCAGCAGGATCTAAAGTAATGACTGATTTTGTGGTCAATTCTTCCGGAGTGAAACCTGCCTGAGTTAATTCAGCACTCAGTTTCATTGTAAAACATCCTGCGTGAGCGGCTGCTAAAAGTTCTTCTGGGTTGGTGCCTACACCTTCCTCAAAACGGCTTCCAAAAGAATATTGAGTTTGATTTAAAGTGGTACTTTGCGTTGTGATATGGCCCTTCCCTTCTTTTACTGTACCGTTCCAAACGGCTGTTGCGTTACGTTTCATAAAAATATTTGATGTTTAAATTTGATTTTTAAAGATACAAAATTGAAACCATCAATTGATTTTGAACCTCATTTTTTAAAATAAATCATTTATATTTTACTAACAATTATTCTAATTTTAAATAAAACAAACCGAGAAAATATTTTCAAGATTTGTTTTATTTGGAAATTTTAGATTTAAACAAAAATAACTTTGTACTAAAAGAAGAGCTGCCTTATAGAAAACAACCGTCTTTTATGCTATAAAAAGATAAAAAACATTTTGATGAAAATATTAAAAAGTAACATCAAAACCCACATAGAAATTGGCTTTCATGATTGGAGCATACACCATTCCGCCATCAAAGTAATTTCCGAAAGGATTTCTGAAATCTACAATCGCATTTTTCTGATGATAAGATGTTAAGTTTTCTCCACCAGCATAAGCTCTTAGTTTTTTGTTGAAATTTCTAGAAATTTGTGCATTAACAATTGCATACGATTCGGAATAAACAGGAATTTGAAATTCTATAGGATTTGTTGATGTGCCTGGAAGCCTCTGTTTTCCAACTATATTTAATGTAGTATCAAAACTCCAGAAACCTTCATTTTTATTTTTGTTGGTTGCGTACGCCAGATTCACAAAACCTCTGTGCTTTGCCATAAAAGGAACCTCACGTCTCCCATTAATGTAGTCTGCCTGTACATCATAATATTTGTAAGCCAATCTCACATCAAAATTTTTGAAAGGAGAGAAATCAAACTGCGTCTGAAATGAATTGGCAAATGATTTTCCATTCAGATTATAAAACGTTAACTGCTGTGGCGACCGGTCTAGATCAACCAAGACTTGATCTTGAAAATCTGTTCTGAAAAAATCAACCATTAAAGTAGATTTCCTTCCGAAAATTTTGAATTCCTGTTGTAAACTAGCACCATAATTCCATGCTATTTCAGGTTTTAAACCATATATATTTCCTCCATTTTCTACAATTTGAACATTTCTATTAGAAGCGAAAAACTGTTGGTTTTCTGCAAAAACATTCGCCGTTCTGAAACCTTTTCCTGCCGACAATCTTACAATAGTTTTTGGGGTAAAATCATATTTAAAATTAATTCTTGGTGTGAACTGTGTACCTGCCAGATTGTGAAAATCTACTCTTGCTCCAGCAACCAATGTATATTTTAAACCTGTTAAAGTATATTCAGCAAAAACTCCAGGAACAACTTCATTTCTTTTAAAATCGTTAATTAGATAATTTTCTTTGTAGCTATCATACAGAAAACTTGCTCCTGTTTTGTATTTGTGATTGGTGTTTCCGATGATGCTTTCAAAAATTAAATTTGAATAGTACGTTTGTTGCTGGCCAGAATAATTTCTAAGACCAAAAAAACTGTCTTGCTGGTGATAAACATACTGATTCATCCATCCTAAACTTTGATAAGGCTTTCCTTTAAAAACGTATCCTGTTTTGTTCCAAACCTGAAATCTTGATATATCAATACCCACTCCGTAAAGTGATTGCTGGCTTTGTGGCAATTTTTTATCGAATCCTGTTTGTCCCGCAGTTCTTTCATCTTTTACAAAATTTATCCCGAAATGCGAACCAAATCCGGAACGTTCTAAATCATTGTAATTCAACAAATAGGCTGTGTTTATCTGTGTACCTTTAGGACGGTCCAAAAACATATCTTCATTCATATCTGTATCTCCAAAAGTTCCGTTTCCGTGAAGAAGCAAAGTTTGCGTCCAGTGATCATTAATGGGCTCTACATGAGTAATATTCGCTTCTGCTCTTCCATTGAAATCGGCAAATAGATTTAAGGAAGTTTCAGATTTTTCCGCACTTTTGATTAATTCTGTATTAATTTGTCCTGTGATACTCTCGTAACCGTTGGTAACCGTGCTTCCGCCTTTTGTTAACTGAATACTTTCAATCCATCTTCCAGGAATAAGACTAAGACCGTAAGCGGAAGCAATACCGCGAATTTCGGGTAATAGTTCTTTCGTTAAACTCGTATATTTTTGATCCAAACCCAACATCTTAAGCTGTTTTGTTCCTGTTACAGCATTACTGAACGAAACATCAACTGTAGCATTAGTTTCAAAGCTTTCGGATAAATTACAACATGCTGCTTTTAAAAGTTCTTTTTTATCAATATTAAAGACAAGACCTGTTTCTTTTTTGTTCAACGAAGTCGCGGCTTTTGTTGCAGTAAGTGTAACACCAGCAATTGAATTTTCTTTTGCTGTACTGCTCTCTTGATTGAGCTCAGTATCACTATTTTTAATTGCAGGAACGTTTTCTATATGGTCAGAATGTATGTTTTCGTTTTTCTCACCCAATTCAGTTTCTCTGTTGTAGAGACAGCATGCGGGTAGTTTTTTGTAGACCTCATCTGTACTTTTATATTTTTCATTATCATGGCCTACTTCAGCAATTTTCTTAAGAATTTGATTTGCAGAAGTAGTTGAAGAATCGAAATCTAAAAGTACAGTTTGTTTCTCTGCGCTCCATACTGCAGATTTTGCTCCGGCAGATTTTGCGGCCTTCTCTATTCTTGCTTTACAAGATTCACAATTTCCTTTTACAAAAAACTCATTTTCATTTTTTAAATGATTGTGATTGTCTGTGGCTGAAGGTTTTTCAGCCAGAGTTTCTCTTTCGTAATGGCAACAACTTGGAAGTTTTTGGTAAGTTTCATTTGACGTTTTAAACTTTTCATTATCATGCCCGGCTTCTGCTATTTTCTTTAAAATATCTTCTGCTAAAATATTTGCAGAAGTCTCTAGAGTAAGTGTTTGTTTATCAATAGAATATATTGCTTTTTTCGCTCCTGCTTTCAGAGCGGTAGATTCTATTCTTTCTTTACACATCTCGCAGTTACCTTTTACAAGATACTTGTTTTCTGAAATATTTTGAGCAGGAATAAGTGTGGTAAGTAAAAAGAATGTCCCAAGAATGATCTTGGTGATATATAATTTCATTTGTTTAAAATTTAGATTAATTGAATTAAAGTAATAATCAAGCAATATAAAAGCAAAACAATCATTTATAGAGTGTTAAACTGATACATAGCTGCATTTTTTCTAATTAACCTAATTTAGGCGGCTGCCAAATTTCTTCTAAACTGTTTGAAATAAAAGGATCAGCGTACTGAAACTGACTTTTTTGAATGGTTGAAAAAACGGGAATGTCCCAAGAATTGCTTTTTGTAAAAATAGTTTGCGCAAAGGTAGTAGATGTACCGCAAAACGAGCAACAATCATCTTTACATGATTGATGGTCTTTCTTACTGTCATTAGAACTGTGCTCATTGTGTTTTTTTTCACAACAAGCCATTGTTTTAGATTCTTTTTTGCAACAATTTTCGTGTGAAGCCTGAGCATAAAAATTATCTTTAGGAATCAAAAAAATTCCTAAGCAAAAGATAATTAATAAAATCTGTATTGGTTTCACAGGGCAAAGTTACAAAAATTATTATAAGGGCGCACCCACTTGCTTTGCACAATCATGCCAAGGCTGTCCGTGAGCGGGATTGGTTGCCGGCTTTGGACCTGTGTTTGCCACTGCAGGTTGAGCTGTTGTTACTGGCTGTGGTGCTTGTACCTGAACGTTGTTTTGCGCAACAGCTTGAGGCGCTGGTTTGCTATTCAATGGCTTCCCTACAGGAATATCGCATCTATGACCTGGTTCTCCGTGTGGAGGATTCATGCCTGAAGCAGTTTTCGCAGCTTTTCCTTTACTATCGACGATTATTTTCCCTGGAGTTACAGAATTGGGATCTATAGTAATGGTTTGCCCTGCACTTACATTTTGAGCTGTGGCGGTGGTAGTTTGCGGTTGTGATGGTTGTGATGGCTGCCCATTTAAAGGCTGTCCTACTGCTATATCACAGCGATGCCCTGGTTGGCCGTGAGCGGGATTCAGCATTCCTGGAGGCGCAGAAATTTGCTGCATACCTTGGGGAACCGTGGGATTATTAGCTACGCCTGCCTGATTTATCAACGACGCTTTTGGGCTGTTGTTAAGTAGTGCAGTTGGTTGTTGAACTCCATTTTCATCTTTTATGTAGGTTGGCTTTTCATCTTTTTTACAAGATACCGCCAAAAATGTTGCTGAAAACAGAGCTAAAAATATATTTTTCATAATGAATCAAATCCTTTGGAAACAAAATTAGCAAAACATTTTTAAATGCTTTGCTAATTTGGATTTTAAATTGTTTAAAAAACTATTTTAATTTTTAACTAAAAGCCTAAATCCTTCGCCGTGAACGTTGATGATTTCTAAACCGTCATCATCTTTAAGCAATTTTCGCAATTTAGCAATATAAACATCCATGCTTCTTGCGGTAAAATAATTTTCTTTTTTCCAGATTTTTCTTAATGCCAAATCTCTTGGCATAAAATCGTTTCTGTGGAGACACAGCAATTTCAAAAGTTCATTTTCTTTTGGAGAAAGTTTATATTCGTTGTCGCCAACTCTTAGCTGTCTCAACATAGAATCGAAGAAAATATTACTTATTTTAAATTGCTCTTGCTCTTCGTTCTCTAGAGTAGAACTTCTTTGTAAAATTGCTTTTATTTTGTATAGAAGTAATTCTGTATCAAATGGTTTGGTAATATAATCATCAGCACCCAATTGGTATCCTCTCAAAATATCTTCACGCATATTTCTTGCAGTAAGGAAAATGATTGGTGTATTTTTATCGATTTTCTTTACATCTTCTGCTAGAGAAAAACCGTCTTTTTTTGGCATCATGACATCGAATATACAGATATCGAATTCGTTTTCTGTAAATTCTTTCAAACCTTGTTCTCCATCAACGGCTAATGTTACCTCAAAATTGTTGATGGTAAGATAATCTTTTAGTACTGCCCCGAAACTTTGGTCGTCTTCTACTAATAATATTCTGTTGCTCATATTTTTATTTATTTAATTTAAAGTTGGTTTACAAATTATTTAATATTGATCACTCATCATTTATAATTATGCCATTGGCAGTTTGATGATAAAAGAACTTCCTTCACCTTTGTTAGAATCTACAATCACTTGTCCTTTGTGCAATTCTACAATTTTTTTCACATAAGAAAGACCAAGACCCTGCCCTTTCACATTATGAATGTTTCCAGTTTCTTCACGGAAGAACTTCTCAAAAATCTTAGTTTTATTTTGAGTTTCCATGCCCATTCCTTTGTCTGAAATTTCAATCACATACCAATTACCTTCGTTTTTTGTGGTAACTAATATTTCCGGAGTTTCGGGAGAATATTTATTGGCATTATCTAAGAGATTCACCAGCATATTTGAAATATGAAACTCATCAATTTTAAAAATATATTTGGTGGCATTAAATTCTTGCTTCAAACTACCGTTTCGTTGTCCTACGATAAGATTAAAAGATTCTGTAGTGGCCTTTATAAGCTCTCTTACATTGGTTTCCTTCAAGAAGAGCTTCACTTCATTACGTTCAAGTTTAGACATATTGAGAACATTTTCCACTTGCTTTTTCATACGAATATTTTCCTGCTTAATTAAAGCGGAATAATACCTTACTTTTTCCGGATTGGTTGCAATTTTATCATTCGCTAAAGAATCTGTAGCAACGGAAATGGTAGCCAAAGGTGTTTTAAATTCATGCGACATATTGTTGATGAAATCTGTTTTCACTTCTGCCAATTTTTTCTGCCTCATCATATAATTAATTGATATAATATAGATTCCCAAAATCGTAAGAAGTGATAAAAACGTACCTAAAAGCATAGGCCAGTTGTTCATTGCCAAAGAATATTCTTTTTTAGGAAAAACAAGTGCCAATGTGTAAAGTGTACGGTCGTCTGTATCTGTAAACAAAGGATATGAATAACTGTTGCTCTCTTTTTTATCTTTAAATATTTTAGATTCAAGTATGGTAGGTTTGCTGTTTTTATCCATCACTCCAAAACCATATTCTGCAGTAATCCCTTTCATTCTCAACTCTTTTGAGATGACAGAATCCAGCGTTTTTTTATCTACTCTTTTATTTATAGGGAGATTGTTACCATTCACTTTTACAAACTCTTTCATGGTATAATCACCATTTTGAATATCTTGATTAATTTCCGAAGTGAGGGCTTCCCGTTTTGTAGTATCTTTTTTTACTTTGTAAGCGGCATCGTCACTGTATAATTTGGTAAGGTTTAAGGTATCTCCCCTTTGGGAAAGTGGCAATTGCACTCTTTCAATCAAATTTTTAGAATAAATAATTTGTCTTTGACTGCCAGAATCTTCTACTTGTTGAATCGTCGTTAAAGTAGGTTGATTTTTATTGGCTAAAATATTATCTCTGAAATTTTTATAATCTTCATTAAGATATTTTTTAACTTCAAGATCTGAAACTGTCTTGGCAGAATTTTCTAAAACCGAATATACTTTATTTGAAAAATCTTGTTCCAACGCAGTATAATAACGCTTCAACCAATAAAACTGAAGGGTTACAAAAACGATAAGAGAAATGGTCATAAAGACCGAAATTATAGGAATAAACTTATTATTCATTACATAGCAGCGTTAAGAATGTTAAAAGTAAACATTTTAAGATTTTATAAACAAAATACACGCCAATTAATTATATAATTTATCTTAAAATTATAGGTTTTAACATTTAATTATAAATATAGGATTAAAATTTAATTAAAAAATGGTAAGAAAATTGGTAATTAAACCTCAATAAAAGAAGAAACAATGAGTACAGATATTATTTTCAATAAAGATTTTGATGAGAAAACAGTCTATGTATCTAAGATTTATGATGCTGAAGTTAAAAAAGTGTGGGATTATTTCACGAAAGCTGAATTTTTAGATCTTTGGTGGGCACCAAAACCTTGGAAATGCGACACAAAAAATCAAAACTTTAGTAAAGGAGGAATTTGGTATTATTCCATGGTTGATACAGACGGCCAAAGGCATTATTCTCAAATGAAATATGGTGAAATTACAGAAAATAGAAGTTTTGACGGCCTCGCTTGTTTTTGTGATGAAAAAGGAAATTTAAATTCAGATTTCAACGAGTCTAAATGGCTATTTGGTTTTACTGGCGTAAAAGAAGGCACGAAAATGACCATAAATATTCATTTTCACTCAGAAGACGATATGAAAAAACAGATTGAAATGGGTTTTGAGGAAGGCTTTAAAACAGGATTAAATCAGCTCGAAGAAATTCTTTCAATTTAAAAATTTGAAAATGAGATAATTTGAAAATAAAAAAAATGGAGAGTCGTGTTACTTTCCATTTTTTTTAGAGCAATTTTAATTTTCAAATTGGTACATTATCAAATTCTCAAACCAATTCTTCATCCTGAAAATACTGAATAATGGCTTTTTTCATCAAAAGTTGCTGCTCATTTGCCCTCAGTTCCGGGAGTGGTTCTAATTCTTCCCAATGCGGATACCCATCATCATCATAATGAGAAAATTTGTAGTACCCAAATGGTTCTAAAAGTCTACAAACTGCAATATGAATAAGGTTTACCTTATCATCTTTGGTGTATTTTTGCTGTCCGCTTCCCAACTCTTGAAGACCAATGAGAAAAAGATAAGTTTCCACGGGCGCATTTTTTTCCGTATCAAAATTTTCTGTAAAAAACTGTTGAATTTTCTCCCAAGATTCTTTTTCGTTGATCATCTTATTTATTTTCTAATTTTAGAAGAAACGCATATTCCATAGCGTCTTCTTTTAACGATTCAAATCTACCACTTGCACCGCCGTGTCCTGCACTCATATCGGTTTTGAAAATGAGAATATTTTCGTCTGTTTTAAATTCTCTCAATTTGGCTGTCCATTTCGCAGGTTCCCAATATTGCACTTGAGAATCGTGAAAACCAGTAGTAATCAACATATTCGGATAAGATTTAGCTTCCACATTATCATAAGGTGAATAGTCTTTCATATAATGATAGTATTCTTCATCGTTGGGATTCCCCCATTCGTCATACTCACCTGTTGTTAAAGGAATCGTCTCATCAAGCATTGTTGTAATAACGTCTACGAAAGGCACCTGCGCCACAATTCCGTTAAACAAAGATGGCTCGTAATTGATTACTGCTCCCATCAATAAACCTCCGGCGCTTCCGCCCATGGCATATAAATGTTTTGATGAAGTATAATTTTCTTTTACTAAATGTTTTCCTGCATCTATAAAATCAAAAAAAGTATTTTTCTTCTCCAGCATTTTACCCTCTTCATACCATTCTCTTCCTAGATATTCTCCTCCACGAATGTGAGCAATTGCATAAATAAACCCACGATCCAAAATTGATAATCTTACATTAGAAAAACTAGCATCTACTGTGTGACCGTAGCTTCCGTAGCCATACAAAAGAACAGGTGTTTCTGCACACTTTTTTGTCTCTTTATGATAAACCAAAGAAATAGGAACCTTCGCTTCTCCATCTCTAGAGTCTGCCCAAATTCTCTCAGAAATATAGTTTTCGGGATCAAATTTTCCGCCTAAAACATCTTGTTGCTTTAGAAGAACTGTAGTTTGATCTTTCATATTAAATTCATACGTAGAGCTTGGCTGTGTAAGAGAAGTGTAACCATAACGTAAAACCTCGGTGTCAAATTCAAGATTTGTACCAATATAAGCTGTATAAGTAGGATCTGAAAAAGGCAAATAATATGAATCTTGCGTTTTTTCAGCTATAATTTTTATTTGTAGAAGTCCTTCTTCTCTTTCTTCAATGACAAGATAGTTTTTAAATATTTCAAAACCTTCCAGTAAAACTTCCGGACGATGCGGAATCACATCTACCCAGTTTTCCATACCGCAATTATCTATTTTCGTTTTTACGATTTTGAAATTAGTAGCATCGTCTGCGTTGGTAATGATGTAAAATTCGTCTTCATAATGCTCTACAGAATACTCCAAATCATCAATCCTAGGTTGAATAATGATCCAATCTGCAAAAACGTCACTTGATGGTATAAACCTATGCTCATCTGAAATGGTACTTGAACTTGCAATGAAAATATATTCTAAAGATTTAGTTTTAAAAACATTTACATCAAAAGTTTCGTCTTTTTCATGAAAAATAAGAATATCCTGTGAAGAATCTGTTCCCAGCTGATGTCTGTACACCTGAAAAGCCCTTAAACTATCATCTTTTCTTATGTAAAATACATGTTGATTATCATTTGCCCAAACCGCCTTTCCAGTTGTATTTTCAATTTTATCAGGAAGAATCTCTCCTGTTTTCAAATTTTTGAAATTAATGGTATAAATTCTTCGGCTTACGTTATCACTAGAAAAAGAGGCCAACTCGTTGTTGGGAGAAACCGCCACACTTCCCACTTCAAAATAATCTTGTCCTTCTGCTAAAACATTTACATCAAGAAGAATTTCTTCCGTATTGTCTAGACTTTGGTATTTTCTGCAAAAAATGGGATATTCTTTTCCTTCTTCATAACGTACGATGTACCAATATTCATTGAAAAGATACGGCAAAGATTCGTCATCTTTTTTATAACGGGCCTTCATTTCTTCAAAAAGCTCATTCTGAAAAGACTCTGTATCTTTCATAACAAAATCCGCAAAGGCATTTTCTTCTTCAAGATATTTTACAACTTCAGGATTTTCTCTTTCGTTCATCCAAAAATAATTGTCGATTCTTTTATCGCCATGTATTTCTAGAATTTTTTCTATTTTTTTTGCCTGTGGTGCTTTCATTTTGATCTTTTAAAGTTCGTTTAATCTCAAAATCATTTTCAATATTAAATTCTGTTCAAATTTAATTAAAAAAGCCATCTTTCTATTTCTTGAAAGACGGCTTTACTATTTTGTAAGACTTCTTTTTTTATTTATGAAGTGCTTTTATGTACTTTTCTAAAGCCATCGTCATTGATGGATTTTCTTTGGTAGGCGCCATGAGGTCAACTTTCAAACCTGCTTCTTCTGCAGCCGCTGAAGTAGTAGGACCGAAAACACCAATTTTCGTGTTTTCTTGTTTGAAATCCGGAAAATTCTGCTGTAAAGACTTTATACCTTGTGGACTAAAGAAAATCAACATATCATAATTCGCAATATTAATATCAGTAAGATCACTGCACACAGTTCGGTACATTATCGCTCTCGTCCATTCTATATTGGCAGCATCTAAAGTTTTAGGAATTTCTGGCCCCAAAACATCGGATGAAGGCAAGAGATATTTCTCTGAAGGAAATTTTTTGAAAAGCGGTGCAAGATCAGCAAAGTTCTTTTCCCCAAAGCTGATTTTTCTTTTTCTATACACAATGTGCTTTTGCAAATAGTTTGCGATAGCTTCAGATTGACAGATATAGCGCATGGTATCTGGTACGCTGAACCTTAGCTCTTCGGCCAATCTAAAATAATGATCTACTGCATTTTTACTCGTGAAAATGATCCCTGTATATTGAGTAAGATCAATTTTCTGAGTTCTTAATTCTTTGTTATCTACTCCTGCGACGTGGATAAAGGGACGAAAATCAATCTTAATCTTTTCCTTTTTCGCAATTTCCAAATACGGAGAAGACTCGCTGGGCGCTGGTTGAGAAACCAAAATAGACTTTATTCTCATCTTGTAGTTTTATTAGAAAAATAAAAGTTTCCATAGCATCAAAAGAGGTGCTATTTGAAGGGTGCAAATATACAAAAATTTATAATACCATTCTTGAGGCAGTATATTATTTTTATGAAACATATAAAACAACACCTTGAAAATGAATACAAAACAAAAAGATACCACATACACTTCAAACACCTTATTCTTCTCCACAGGGAAATAGTAATGCCCTACGCAAAGCAACATCAAGAGTATACTAAGCACAAACTGCATTTTTGTGGATGTAAAATAAAAAACATTCCACTTTTTGCCATCGCCTATACTATGGTAAAAAAGAAAACTCAAACTCGTTCTCGCAAAATAAAAAAGTGAAACTACTGCCAAAGTATATCCCAATTTATTTAAATGATATCCGAAAATCTGATTTTCTACAATAAACTGCGGAATAATAGGTACATATTGAGAGATTAAAGCCGACATCACAAAAACAAAAACAACAGAAGTAATAATCCAATTGGGAAGATTATTGCTAGAGTCAAAATATTTTTGGAAAAGAAAATCTTTTAGATTAGCCTCTCTCTCAATAACATTCATCATGAAAATGTATAGAAAAATGCTTCCTATTAATATAAAAACCACCCAATCATTATTTTCGGGGAATCTTACAGGGTCAATAAAAGTCTTTGATAGTAGCAAAGGAATTTTTTTGCAAAATTATAGATTATTTTGTATAAAATAGAAAGTCTAAAAAAACTATCTTTGCAAATTGAAATGAAAAAACTCGTTATCATCCCTACATACAACGAAAAGGAAAATATTGAAAAGATAATTTCCGCTGTTTTTGCATTGGAAGATGAGTTTCACGTTTTGGTGGTAGACGACTCTTCTCCCGATGGAACAGCAAATATCGTGAAAGATGTACAGAAAAAATACCCACACACGCTCCACATTTCTGTGAGAAAAGTGAAAGACGGATTAGGAAAAGCCTACATCCATGGTTTTAAATGGGCAATTCAGAATCAATATGACTACATTTTTGAGATGGATGCAGATTTTTCTCACAACCCTGCAGATTTACCCAAACTTTTTGAGGCCTGCAAGAATGCAGATATGGCGATTGGATCTCGTTATTCTAAAGGAGTAAATGTGGTGAATTGGCCAATGGGAAGAGTACTTCTTTCCTATTTTGCTTCAAAATATGTGCGCTTTGTTCTCGGTCTTCCCATCCATGACACTACAGCAGGTTTTGTTTGCTTCTCACGCAAAGTTTTAGAAGAAATTGGTTTAGACAATATAAAATTAAAAGGATACGGCTTTCAAATTGAAATGAAATTCAGAACTTTGAAAAAAGGTTTTAAAATCGTTGAAGTTCCTATTATATTTACCAATAGAATTTTAGGAGAAAGCAAAATGAACGGTGGAATAATTCACGAAGCTGTTTTTGGAGTTTTAAATTTAAAATGGAAATCTATAATCGGCAGGTTATGAAAAAGATATTTTGTTTTTTTATTTTTTTGTTGCTATTTTCTTGTAAAGAATATATTGACAAACCAAAAAATCTTCTTACCCAAGACACAATGGCAGAATTGATGGCAGAAATGGCAATCAACGACCAGGTAAGCTTTTTATATCAAGGGAAAAACCTCGAAAGCGGAACAAGATTTATCCTTAAAAACCACAAGGTAAAAGCCAATGATTTTGTTGAAAGCTACAGGTATTACGTGGTGAACCAAAAAATGAAATCAATCGTAGAACAGGCACAAAAAATTCTTCTTGAAAAAGATCCAAAAGCTGAAAAGCACGTAAAAGAAAAATTGAAAGCCAATCAAAACATTCCTTCTTTCGCAAGATAATTTTACGAATTATAAACTTCATCTCTCACAATTATTTAGATTTAAAAAATATAAATGAATTTCTTTACTATAGAAAAAACCTCTCAAGGAAAAGCAAGAGCCGGAGAACTGAATACCGCTCACGGAAAAGTTCAAACTCCTATTTTCATGCCTGTAGGAACTGTTGCCAGTGTAAAAACAGTACATCAAAGAGAGCTAAAAGACGATATAAAAGCGCAAATTATTCTCGGAAACACCTATCACCTCTACCTACGCCCAGGAATGGATGTGATGCAGGCTGCAGGTGGTCTTCATCAATTTATGAATTGGGATTTACCCATCCTTACAGACTCTGGAGGCTTTCAGGTTTTTTCGCTTTCAGGAACCAGAAAAATGTCTGAGGAAGGAGTGAAATTCAAATCTCATATTGATGGAAGCGTTCACTTGTTCACTCCAGAAAAATCAATGGAAATCCAGAGACAAATTGGCGCAGACATCTTCATGGCTTTTGATGAATGCGTTGCTTATCCCGCACATTACAATCAAGTGAAAAAATCTATGGACATGACTCACCGCTGGCTAAAAAGATGCATGGATTGGAACGAAAAAAATCCTGAATTATACGGTTACAAACAAACATTTTTCCCTATCGTTCAAGGTTCTACGTTTTCTGATTTAAGAAAAATTTCGGCAGAAGTTATAGCAGAGGCAGGTGCAGAAGGAAATGCAATTGGCGGACTATCTGTAGGCGAGCCCGAAGATGAACTGTACAGAATCACCGATGAAGTGACGGATATTTTACCAAAAGAAAAACCAAGATATTTGATGGGAGTTGGTACACCATGGAACATTTTGGAGTCAATAGGCTTGGGAATTGACATGATGGATTGTGTAATGCCCACCAGAAATGCCAGAAACGGAATGCTCTTCACATGGAACGGCGTTATGAACATGAAAAACGAAAGATGGAAGAATGATTTTTCTCAGCTAGATGAGTTTGGGACAAGTTTTGTTGATCGTGAATATTCTAAAGCTTATGTGAGACATTTATTTGTATCTAAAGAATATTTAGGAAAGCAAATCGCTTCTATTCATAACCTTGCATTTTACTTAGACTTGGTAAAAGTAGCAAGAGAACATATTTTGGCAGGAGATTTCTACGAATGGAAAAATTCTGTAGTGCCTATTTTAAGACAAAGACTTTAAAAAAAATCACCCATGCTGAAAATTATAGACAGATATATCGTTAGAAAATACCTTGGAACATTTAGTTTCATGCTTATTTTGCTTTCTATAGTTGTTTTGGTTATTGATGTTCAGCAAAAAATCCCAAGAATTGAAAATGCAACTGCCCTAGACCCCAAACTAAACCTCTCCTATTTTCTCATTCATTTTTATCCATTTTGGATCATCAATTTAGTGGTGACTTTTTTGTCGATATTAGTTTTCATTTCGGTAATTTATTTTACATCCAGAATGGCAAACAATACCGAAATTGTTGCTATCATAAGCAGTGGCGCGAGTTTTCATAGATTTGCAAGGCCTTATCTTATTACCTCATTATTTATCGCTCTTATTTCACTTACCGTAAACCACCTTGTTTTACCGTGGGCCAATATGAAGAAAAATGAGCTTGAAGCCTATACTTACAACGCCACAAAAAAAGATAAAATCCTCGGCACAGCACCAGTTTCAGCACAATTGAGCAAAAACGAATATATTTTCGTTAATTCTTGGAACAAAAAAGATGATCGAGGTTATGGTTTTGTCTATCAAAAATTTGATAAAAACAGAAAACTAACTTATGAATTAAAAGCCAACGATGCAGTTTGGGACACCAAGAAAAAACAGTTCGTACTGAGCAATTACATGGAGAAAACCATCAATAAAAACGATACAGAAAAACTTGGAAGCGGATCTGAAATAAGAAAAAACTACGGTCAAGCTCCAGAAGAGCTATTCCCCAATGAACTTTTAGGCCAAAACAAACCTACACCAGAATTACTCGATTTCATCCATAGAGAGAGACAAAAAGGAAACAGCAACCTCAATTCTCATCTCAACGAATTGCACCAGAGAACTTCAATGCCTGTTGCTATTGTTTTGCTTACATTTTTAGCGCTTTCGCTAGCTTCCCAGAAAAAAAGAGGAGGATTGGGTGTAAATCTTGCCATCGGTATTTCATTGGCTTTTGTCTTTGTTTTTTCTTTCGAAGCTTTAAAAGTAGTTTCAGAAAACAAGGCAATTTCCCCGGCATTAGCGATGTGGTTACCCAATATCACTTTCTTCCCTTTAACACTTTATTTATACTTAAAAAGAGCCAATCAGTAAAGAAGTTTTATTTCTTTGTGATAAAAACTTTGAACTCCATTTTCAAATTCAATATGAATTTCACCGTTTTCATCGGCAAAACGAATAATGCCATTTTGTCTTACTTCTTCTTTTTCAAAAACAGATATTTCATCTTTTTTGTATAAATTCTTATTAAATAAATTTAAAATTTCAGACTCAGAAGGGATCAACTTTAAATTTTGCGTCATGAAAATATGGAAATCTTCAGTAAACTCTTTAAGATCAAAACAACCCTTAGTCTGTGTATAAAGTGATCCAGCATTAGAAATATCATCAAATTCTTCTTGCAAAATATTAATTCCGATACCGATTATAAAATATTGATTTCCTTTAATTTTCTTTTTTTCCAAAAGAATACCGCATACTTTCTTGTTCTGAACAATGATATCATTCGGCCATTTTATTTTTACAGATTTATCAGTCACATTGGCAATAAACTTCTTTACCAACACTGCGGTATAATAATTGAATAAAAAATGAGAGACTTTTACAGACTCACATTTGATTGCTAAACTGTATGCTAAATTTTTACCAGCAACCGATTTCCAAAGATTTCCGTATTGACCTCGCCCTTTAGTTTGATTAAAAGTATGCGCTGCAATAAAATTTGAATTCGGATAAAGTAAAAATGAAACTACTTCGTCATTAGTAGAAGAGCAGTGATCAAGATAAAATAGGTCTTCCATTTAAGAAAAATTTATGACTAATTGGTCGGCTAAAGTAAGTCTAAAGTAAAAGAAAAACAATAAATTTGCAGATTATAGTATTTTTTAATGAGCAACACGACAGAAAAACAACAATTAATAGATAAAATAGTAGAAGCTATTCAAGATGTGAAAGGAGAAGATGTAATGATTTTCGATCTCACAAAAATCGAAAACTCGGTAGCAGAAACTTTTATTATATGCAGCGGAAATTCCAACACTCAAGTATCAGCATTAGCAGGATCTATTGAGAAGAAAGTACGTAACGACCTTCAAGACAGACCTTGGCATGTAGAAGGTACAGATAACGCCATGTGGGTTTTAGTAGACTACGTAACAGTAGTAGTACACATTTTCCAAAAAGAGACTCGTGAGTATTACGATATCGAAGAACTTTGGGGCGATGCCATCATCACCAAAGTAGAAAA
Source organism: Chryseobacterium piscicola (assembly GCF_900156685.1). GTDB lineage: Bacteria > Bacteroidota > Bacteroidia > Flavobacteriales > Weeksellaceae > Chryseobacterium > Chryseobacterium piscicola. The sequence continues at coordinate 397,185 of NZ_FTOJ01000001.1, read as the reverse complement.
TTAATTCTAATTTTTTTAAAAGTATTAAATGAACAATAAAGGATTTAACTGGTTTTTTCCTATTGCCATCATCGTTTTATTATTGTTTTTTGTCTCCAATTTTTTATCGGAAGGCAGCAGTAAAACTATTGATGAAGATGCGTTCTTTAGAGACATGCAGGCAGGAAAGATTCAGAAAGTGTTAATAGATAAGCAAACTGAGAAAGCTGATGTATTTTTAACAAAAGAAGCAAAAACTAAAACTGTAGAGAAAAAGGACAACAATCCTTTTTCTAGCTCAATAGGAATGTCTGCAAAACCAGATTACATCTTAAAATATGGAGATTTGCAAATATTTCTTGGGAAATTTGAAACAGCAAAACAGCAAAACCCTGCACTTACAACCACAAAAGACTACGCTGAAGGAGAAAGCCCATTAATGAGTATTTTGATCCAAGCTTTGATATGGATTACCATTTTGGGATTGTTTTACTTCATACTTTTCAGAAAAATGGGAAGCGGTGGCGGTCCTGGAGGACAAATATTCTCTATCGGAAAGTCTAGAGCAAAGCTTTTTGACGAAAAAGAAAAAATCCAGACAACATTTAAAGATGTTGCCGGTCTTGAAGGAGCAAAAGAAGAAGTACAAGAAGTTGTAGATTTTCTGAAAAATTCTGAAAAATACACGAAATTAGGTGGTAAAATCCCTAAAGGTGTGCTTTTGGTAGGCCCTCCAGGAACTGGAAAAACTTTATTGGCAAAAGCGGTTGCAGGAGAAGCTAAAGTTCCTTTTTTCTCGCTTTCTGGTTCAGATTTCGTGGAAATGTTTGTAGGAGTAGGTGCATCTAGAGTGAGAGACCTTTTCGCTCAGGCTAAAGCTAAATCTCCAGCAATTATCTTTATTGATGAGATTGATGCGATTGGACGTGCAAGAGGAAAAAACAATTTCTCTGGTGGTAATGATGAAAGAGAAAACACATTAAACCAATTATTAACAGAGATGGACGGTTTCGGAACTGATGTTAACGTAATCGTAATGGCAGCAACCAATAGAGCTGACATTCTTGATAAAGCTTTAATGAGAGCTGGACGTTTTGACCGTTCAGTATATGTAGACTTACCAGAATTGCACGAGAGAAGAGAAATTTTTGATGTTCATTTAAAGAAAATTAAATTAGACGATACTGTTGACAGGGATTTTCTTGCAAAACAAACGCCTGGTTTCAGTGGAGCAGATATTGCTAACGTTTGTAACGAAGCAGCTTTAATTGCAGCGAGAAATAGCCACGAATCTGTAAACAAACAAGATTTCTTAGATGCCGTTGATAGAATCATCGGTGGACTTGAAAAGAAAAACATGGCCATAAAGCCATCTGAGAAAAAAAGAGTTGCTTATCATGAAGCTGGTCACGCTACAATCTCTTGGTTGGTAGAGCACGCCTCACCACTATTGAAAGTAACGATTGTACCAAGAGGAAAATCGTTGGGAGCAGCATGGTATTTACCTGAAGAAAGACAATTAACAACCACAGAACAGATGCTTGATGAAATGTGCGCCACCCTTGGAGGTAGAGCTGCAGAACAAGTAATCTTTAATAACATTTCTACAGGAGCACTTTCGGATCTGGAAACCGTTACCAAAAGAGCTCAAGCAATGGTTACCATATACGGATTGAGTCCCAATATAGGAAACATTTCTTATTATGACAGTTCTGGCCAGTCTGAATATAATTTCGGTAAACCATATTCTGAAGAAACAGCAAATAAAATTGATGTTGAGATTAAATCAATTATCGAAAATCAATATGACAGAGCAGTTCAGATTCTTACTGATAATAAAGATAAATTGGATGCTTTGGCAACTAAACTTCTGGAGAAAGAAGTCATTTTCAGAGAAGATTTAGAAGAAGTTTTCGGTGGAAGAGCATGGGATCCTGAATTAACAGAGAGACCAGTTGCCAATACAATCGCAGATGCTAAAGAACCTACAGAAGAGATTTTTATTAAAGAAAAACTGCAAGACAGTGAAATACAGGCACCTGAAAGCCAAACTCAACTGTAAAAGTCTTTTATTTTGATAAAACAAACCCGGCAGTTATATAATGTCGGGTTTTTTTAACATTTATACGTATATTTAATATATCTTATCCATTAATTTTTTACTTTTGTAAAAAGTTGACTAAAAATAAATTAAGTTGAGTTTATTCAAGAAAATTGTAAGTAAACTTACCAATAAGCCCGACAATGATGAAAAGCAAAGTTTGGAAAAATTAGGAGATTCGCTGAAAAATGCTGATCTCGACTATAAATTTGCCCAACTTTTCACCCACTCCGGAGGTTTTTTCAATTATTGTGCAGATGAAGCTGAAGCATTGCAAACCTTAAATCAAATCTTAAAGATTGAAGGTGCCAAAAATATATTCTGTTGTGATAAAGAACTTCAGAATTTCCTCTCTGTACTGAAAACAGATTATACTCCAGAATTACAGCATCAAAACGACGCTGCTTTTATTTCTTGCGAATATCTTATTGCGTATGATGGTAGAATTATGTTGTCTCATAATAACATTCTTCATTATCATTCATCAAAACTTCCCCAAAAGATTATCATCATGGCCAATGTATCTCAAATTGTAAATAATCTGAACGATGCTATGGGGAAAATAAAAAGAAATGGAAACATTAAAAATCTTACCTCCATCAGTGGTGGACAAAACAAACTAGATGCTACGGCACCCAACAACAAGCTTTTTTTACTTCTCTTAGAAGATTAAACGCACATCGTAAACTTTGAAAATCTTGGACAAAAATCTTATTCAGAGAACCCTTTCGGGAATAATTTATATCGCAATCATTATTTTGTGTACCACGCCTTTCGGTTCACAACTCATCAACAATATTTTTCCAGATTCTGTAAAACAGCAATATCTTTTTTACGGCTTAATTACGTTTCTTTTAACTGTTGGTACTTGGGAATGTATTAAGATAATGAAATTCGGAAACGGGTATGAAAAATGGGTTGTCTTCCCTATTGTTGCCCTTCTCTTTTATATGTTCTCTAAAAGATTTTTCAATCACGATTTTTATTTTAATTTCAGATTTGCAGAGATTCTTTCATTATCGCTAATCCTAATTGCGGCAATTACTTTATTCAAATTTACTAGTGAATTATATTTTGATAGCGGAAAACTAATATTTACTGTTATCTACGTTGCCTTGCCCTTTTGTTTTGCATTGGGACTTCCAAAATACTCATCGTACGATCAAACATTCTCACTAGAGGTAATCTTCCTTTTCATCCTTATCTGGAGTAGTGATACCTTTGCTTATATTACAGGTAAACTCTTTGGAAAACACAAAATGGCACCGAAGATTTCTCCTAAAAAAACATGGGAAGGATATTTTGGAGGTGTTGTATTAACATTAATTTTCTCCTATTTTATTGAACAATACCAACCTCAGCTTCGAGGTAACTGGATGGTTGTAGGGTTTTTAGTTGCTTGTTTTGCTCCTATTGGCGATTTGGTTGAAAGCCAACTCAAAAGAACCTTCGGTGTGAAAGATAGCGGAAACATTATCCCCGGACACGGTGGTGTTCTAGATAGGCTAGACAGTTTTTTAATCTGCGCACCTGTTGTATATTTGTACTTTATTATCGAAAAATTTATTTAGCCTCAGATCATCGCTCATCAAAATCTTATTTAACAGCAGCGATTTATTTAAACTTTAAAAAAGAAATATCTCTATATGAAATTACACAAGGAATCAAAAGGCACCATCACAGTCGCGAGCATTTTCTTTATACTCGTTGCCGCTGTTTCTATTTATTCTCTTGAAATGTTGTCTTTGCTGATCATCATTCCGCTACTGGTAATTTATGGCCTTGTATTTTGGTTCTTCAGAGTTCCAAATCGTGATATTAAGGATCATGTGGAAAATGTAATTGCACCTGTAGACGGGAAAGTAGTAATGATCAAAGAAGTAGACGAAACAGAATTCCTGAAAGAAAAAGCGATTCAGGTTTCTATATTTATGTCTCCTCTTAATGTTCATATTTGTCGCTATCCAGTTTCTGGAAATGTAATTTACAAAAAATACCATCCCGGTAAATACCTTGTGGCTTGGCACGAAAAATCTTCTACAGAAAACGAAAGAACTACTGTAGCTGTAGAAAGCTTAACGAAGCACAAAGTGGTTTTCAGGCAAATTGCAGGTTATGTAGCGAGAAGAATTGTTTTCTACTGTAATGAAGGCGATAATGCAAAAGCAGGGCACGAGTTTGGCTTCATCAAGTTTGGTTCCAGAATGGATATTTTCCTTCCACTTGATACTGAAATTATATGCAAAATTGGAGACAAAACAAAAGGCGGAATTGATGTGATTGCCAAAATGAAAGATTAGCACATTACATAATTATAGGTAATAGATACAACACATTAAAATTTAGATAAAACAAAAATCAGTCTCTCCGGATTCTGATTTTTTTTGATTTTAACATCATACCCTATCTATCTACTCTACCGTAATAACCAAGAAAACAGTTTTCTTTTTTAACAAAAACAACAGTATATTCAAAATAAAATATCATTTTAATACTCATCTAATACTTTACAATGCTAATACCATATTATAAAATGTATTTTTGATGCGAAATCAAAAACATAATCTTCCATGAAAAAACTTCTATTCTCTTTTTTTGCTATAACTGCATTATCCACAATCGAGGCACAAACAACAGTTAATATTTTTTCGCAAATAGTTTTCTATGATGGTTATGCAGCTAATGTTTCTACTCCGGTACCAGCCAATACTATTCGTCTTGCCAATTACAGATATGCCAGAAAACTTTCAGATACAGAACTGAATACTTTCCAAAATAAAATTCAGATGAATGTAAGTATTTCTGCACTATGCGACAACTATGACAGAATTGGAGGTGTACATATTGCATTGGTCCCAAAAAATCAAACAACGTATTCTTTGAGTGATACCGGAGTAAAACGCTTTGAGATTGGAAGATATATAACGCCCTTCATGAACAAAAACATTGCTCCTACTTCTGTTCCCTACACTTATGAGGTAGATAATCTCTACGCTGTGTTCAAAAACCTTACACTAAGAGCCGCATACGACATCTATGTTGAACTTGATGTTTTTGGTGTTCCTTATGCCGCCAATACACAAGTAGCAGGATGTGCAAATAGAAACGATGTTTTCGCTGGAACATTAGATTTTGTTACTTATAACAATTCCGCAGTAATCAATACTTACGACAATCTTTTACCCCTCTTAGATTCAAACGAATTAAATAACTACAACAATACAGATCAAGCAGGGCAAACAGTAAGGCTCGTTAATTTTAATATAAATCAAAATACAGACAATGCAAAGTTTTTCATCATATCTACACCACATGGCGCTAATAGTAATGGTGAAGAGTATGTGAGAAGGCAAAATTTGGTCTCGTTAGATAATGCGCAAGTACTCACCTTCACGCCTGGAGGAAAATCTTGTGAACCTTACAGACAATACAACACCCAAGGAAATGGCATCTACGGATCTAGCGCTCAGAGTATGTCTTGGTGGACTTCTTGGAACAATTGGTGCCCAGGTGACTCTGTACCCATCAGAAGCTTTACTACTTCTGCGCTCTCTGCAGGAAGCCATATTCTGAAATATGAAGTCCCTACTGCTGTTTTCTTTGGGCAAGACGGTAGAATTGTGCTTTCAATCTATATGCAAAGCACCAATCAGGCGTTATCCGTAAAAGAAGTTTCTACAGTGGATGTTTCTATTTATCCTAACCCAACGGTAGATTATGTGAATATTAAATCTGAAAAGAAAGTGAAAAATATTTCCGTTTACTCTTTAGACGGAAGAAAACTAGATGAAACAAGAGATTCTAAGGTAGATCTTACATCCTATTCTTCAGGAGCATATTTGCTGGATATTTCTTTGGAAGACGGAACTCAGTTTAAGCATAAAGTGATCAGAAAGTAGATGATGAATAATTGATTTTTGATGTTGATACAGTAGTTATTAGACATAGATTAAAGTAAAATATCAGAGCGAAATGCTCTGATATTTCGTTAAATACCGTTTTGCTTCTCATTGTCTGGAAGCTCTTCTGTTTCTGGTTTCCTGTTGACCAAAAGCTGATTATACTGATCTGTAAGTGCATTAAGCTGATTGATGACTGCAGAATGCGGTGAAGGAGAGATTTCTGAAAGCAGATGAAGCGCGTCTATTCTGTCTCGTAACGCATAAAAAGCGGAACTAGTCTCTTCCCTTTTGGTTCTGATTGTTTCAGGGTTGGCATCACCATACTCTTGTGTGCGCAAAAGATATTGCTCGTTGAAAGCATCATTGGCAGTTTTCAACTCTCTCACCCAAGCGGTTAAATTAAAACCCCCAACCGCTGCTGCAAGTTCTGTTTTATTTTCCCAATCCCGAAGAATATTGTTGATGGTAGCAGTCTCTGCCTGATAATTCATTCTGGCAATGCCACTGCCATAGAGACTCAGGTTAGTCAGCAGCAACTGTGCATTCTGTCTTTGCTGTTCATCATAATGGTAGCTGTAACCCAGCAAAAAGTAATACACCCCATTGATGGCATCGTCTCTCATTTGATCCAGCGCCATAATGTCTTTGGTTTTCTCACTTGCCAAAGCCTTTTTGTAAAGCGACTCAAGCTCAGCGATTTTAGTATTGAAAGCTGTAAATTTCGCATCAATATCCAGCGTGGCAGGATTGTTGAGATTAATGATAGCTGCAAAATCTTTTGTGTACTGCAGGTATTCTGCATTGCGAAGTTTTGTTAAATCAATTGTGTTCATTTGATTATTATTTAAATATTAAAAAACTGCCTCGCGCAGTATTATTTTTATGAAATTTTCCGCATGTGTATTGCTAGGGTCTTTTTACCTTTTGTGATTATCCGCAAGCTTCTTACTAGGGTGCGACAAGGTTTCGTGAAGCTCCGCAAATCTGTTGCTGGGGTGCAGGGGCCTTTCTGGAAAGGCCATTCAGGAATTACTGCCCTGTTTGGAGAATTTTGTGGTTTTTCATACGGTTTGTGTTTTTGTGTGTAAAGGTTTTTGCTAAAACCAATGATTCAAATGTAAAAAATATTTCAATAGGTTAAAGAAAAATTTTGAAGTTGCTCATTAAAAACTGAAAACTAAAAAGAAAAAGAAATAAAAGTAAGTGAAAAATAGTTCCCCACGCTGGCGCAAGTGTCTCGCTTGTGTCCGCTCAACGAATTAGTGATGGGTAGGAGCGTGACGCTCGCAACAGCAAATACAAAAAGAACAGAAATTTTTGCTTTTACATTTCCGTAGAAAACTTAGTTCACAAACTTCTTCACCTCATCAATCAGCTCCATAATCAATTCCACAGGAAGATCTTCCTCCATATCAATCAAAAGAATTTTAAACTTCTTTCTGCCCTCGCTCAAAAGTAGAACATGATTTAATCGGTCGCCGTGATAGAAGCTTACATAATATTGCTGATGCTTTTTGCTGAAATAAAAATAGCAGAGCATTTTCTTTTTAAACTTAAAGAAAGGCAACCCGAAGCTGAGGGTCAGCGTAATGTTTTCGGGATCAGATTCAAGAATCTTTTTGCGTAAAAAAAGAAGAGCACTTCGTTCAGGCTCTGGGATTCTGAAAAAGTACTCTTCTAATGGATTCATTTATAATTTATTTAAATCAAATCAATCAAAATTCTGTAGCTCTACAAGTTTATTGTACATTCCTTTTTTAGCAATCAAATCGTGATGATTACCTTGTTCTACAATTTTACCTTTTTCCATCACAACAATCCAATCGGCTTTCTGAATTGTAGATAGACGGTGGGCAATAACGAGTGAAGTACGGTTTTGCATCATCTTTTCTAATGCATCTTGTACAAATCTTTCAGACTCTGTATCCAGAGCAGATGTTGCTTCATCCAGAATCATGATTGGCGGGTTTTTGAGAACCGCTCTTGCAATGGATATTCTTTGTTTTTGGCCGCCAGAAAGCTTTCCTCCAGCTTCCCCAATGCTCGTATCATACTGCTTAGGGAGATCCATGATGAAGTCGTGTGCGTTGGCAATTTTTGCTGCTTCCTGAATTTCTTCTAAGCTTGCATCGGGCATTCCAAGGGAAATATTATTTCTTATTGAATCATTAAAGAGGATATTATCTTGAGTTACCAAGCCAAAAAGTTTTCTGTAATTGGAAAGTTTAATATTTTTAATATTTTCTCCATCCAGAAGAACCTCTCCATCATTTACATCGTAGAATCTTGTAATTAAGTTGGCAATTGTACTTTTTCCGCTACCACTTTGGCCCACCAAAGCAACTGTTTTCCCTTTAGGAATAGACAGTGAGAAATTTTTCAGTACATCTCTGTCTTCATATCCAAAAGTAATATTTTTGAATTCTACATTACCTTGAAAGCCTTTGATTTCTTTAGCATTTGGCATCTCTTTAATATGATAATCAGCATCTAAAATATCATAGATTCTTTTGGCAGAAACTTCACCTTTCTGCATGTTTGAAATAGCAGAAGAAAGTGACTTTAACGGTTGCAAAATTGTGTAAAATAAGGCGATATAAGTAATAAATTCGCTTCCAGAAAGCCCTTCTCCTTTTATAGCAAGACGCCCTCCGAAATAAACAATCATACCGATCGTAATGGCTCCCAAAAGCTCACTTACCGGTGATGCTAACGCTTTCTTTTTAAATAATCTTAAAGATAAAAAACGAATTCTGTTGAGTACCTCATCAAACCTCCCTTTAATTTGTGGTGAAGCGTCAAATATTTTGATAATCTTTAAACCCACCAAAGTTTCATCAACAAAAGAATACATTTTTCCTAATTCGTTTTGAGCCTCTCCTGTATCTTTTTTCAAACTCTTACCAATAATTGAGATTAATGTTCCCATAATTGGAAAAACAATTAACGTAAAAATCGTAAGTTGAAAATTGGAATAAAGTAAATATCCCATCGTAATAATAATTACAATAGGAGAACGAATCAAATCAATTAAGCTATTGAGGATATTAGCTTCTACCTCACCTACATCTGAAGTGATTCTTGCAAAAACATCTCCTTTTCTGGAATTAGTAAAGAATGAAACCGGTAGATCTAAGATTTTATCATGAAGTTTAATTCTGAAATCTCTAGAAACACCCGTTCTTGAAAATGTAAGATAAAATTCTGATAAATAGCTGAATATATTTCTCAGAAAAAACATAGTGATAAAAAGAACACAAGTGATAAGCAATATATATTCTGATCCTTTCTCTATCTGCAACTGCTGTATGAAATAATTGAAACTGTCTTTCAAGTAAGTACCTGCGGCAGAGATACCTTCGTAAACAGGTTTTGCTTCAATTTTTTCTGTTTTTTTATCAAAAAGAATGTTCAGTACCGGCATGAAAAAAAGCATGGCAACGATATTGAAGAGCGCATATAGAATATTAAAAAAAATACCTGCTGCAATAGTTTTTTTATAGGGTACTATATTTTCAATTGCACGTTTATAATAATTCATTAAATGTAAATTAATCTTGCAAAAATAAGGAATTTAAAAAGAAAGACGTATTTAGTCTAGTTTTACCTTATTATTGTATTTAGGGTTGAAGTTTTTGGGATTTAGTTTCTCAACAGTTTGGGCAAAACCATTGATAATATTGGTCATATTTTCTATATTTACAATAGTTAAATCATCATTTACTTGATGATAATGTTTAATTTTAGCCATATCTGCAGTGGAAAAAGAATGTGCAACAATTTTCTTTTTAGCAAAACTCACGTTATCGCTTCTATAAAATAGTTGTTGTGTAGCATAAGGATCGGGATGAATTTTTACTATTCCATCGGTGTGATCATTAAATTGTTCATCCAAATCAGAAAAGTTATCCCCAGTCATAAACATTCCGTTTTTACCGAACTCAGACTCAGTTGCTATCATTTCAAAATTGAATAACGCTACAATATTTTTATAAATTTTATCCATGTTTTTATCCTCAGAAATTGCTTTAGAACCAAGCAATCCGGCCTCTTCCCCATTGAAAGCCATAAAAACCATAGAAAATTCTGGTTTTTTATTTTTAAAGTATTCTGCAATTCCATTTAATGCAGTTATCCCGCTTGCATCATCGTCTGCTCCGTTATAGATATTGTCTCCTTTTTCTTTATTTGTACCTATATGATCAAAATGCCCAGAGAATGCTAATAGCTTATCAGATTGTCCTTTTTTTATTCCACAAACATTATATACAGTTGATCCTTTATATTGAAAAGGGATGAGGTAAGAAGTTCCCGCGCAATACTCTAATTTATTGTCTTTGAAAAGTTTAGATATATAGTGTGCAGCACTTTCATTTTCGGGCGTTCCAATTAGGCGACCTTTCATTTCGTCTGATGCCAGTATTGAAATAACTTTTTTTACACTTTCTTGTGTTATTTCTTGTGAAAAAGTAAAAATTGAAAATAGCGACAATGCTAAGAATGAAATTTTTTTCATAATACTATTTTAGATATATAGTCGCAAGATAAAATCTTTTGTTTCAATAATAATTACATTTTTTAAATAAAACCTAAATTTTATCACAAAAAAACAGCTTCCAATAAAGAAAGCTGTTCTTACTCAAAAAATCATTGTATGGTTATCGCAGTCTGTCTACAGATTTTACGAGCCTCTCGTCTCTTTTGATGTAAATATTGGCAAACACCAAAGAAATCACAGCAATCAACGGGAAAACCGGCTCAATACCCTTCTCAGGAAAATCTATTCCTCCGGATAAGTTTAGAAGCCAGTAGAGCAATATACCAATCAACAAAGCGTTTATAATGATGCTGATATTATTCAGCAATATTTGTTTTTTTCTGTTTTTAAAGCTGAAAACACTTAAAACTCCAATTACAACCAACACACAAGACGCAATATTAATTAATGGAAAATTCCCAAAAACTTCTGCATCCTGCCCTGTAATAAATAGAAATACGGCAGCTAAAACGGCCAGTAACATCCAAATAGTCTGAATTCTTTGTAGCATAAACTTTAAAATCATTGCAAAAATAACATAAATTTTGCACAATTCAAAAAATAGTGTAGATTTGCATCATACAATTACCCTTGAAAATAAAAGTCACCGGACTTACTTTTCTTACTTACAATAAATTACATTTTTTACATTAAATATGTTTAACATAGAAACGTTAAGGTCAAAATCCGTAACGGAGTTGGCTAAAATCCTAAGAGATTTGGGCGTTAAAGTTGCAAGAAACAGCACCGATAATGATAAAATCTTTGCAGTACTTGACTTTCAAGCTTCAAATCCTAAAGTGGCTAAAGATTATTTTAACACCACTGAAAACTCTAATAATACAGAAGAACCAACAGCAGAAGAACCTGCAAAAGCTCCTGTAAAAAAAGTTGCATCCAGAAAAGCACCTGCAAAACCAAAAGCTCCAGCTCCAGAAAAAAAGGAAACTGAAGAAATAAAAACTGAAGAGCAAACGGCCGATGTTACTCCAAAAGCTGAAGTTTCAGAACCAGAAACTACTCCAGAGAATGTTTCAGAAAATAATACCAACGCTCAGGCAAAGAAGAAGAGAAAAAGAGTAACTCCTCCAGAAAATCCTCAACCACAAAACGGAGGCGACACACCTGAAGAAACCCCTGAAAACATTGAGATAAAAGCACCTCAGCAAAACTCTTTACCCGAAGAAAGACCTCATAAAACCCCGCAACATCAGCAACACCAGAGAGGCCAAAACCAACAGAGGAATCAAAATCCCAATCAAAATCAAAACCAAAATAATAATCCGAACCAAAATCAGCATCAAAACAGAAATCAGGATAGAAATCTAGACAGAAATCAAGAAAAACCTGAGGAAGTAGAGCAGAAAAAAGATTTTAGTTTTGATGGTTTGGTAAGCATTGAAGGTGTACTCGAGATTTTACCAGACAATTACGGATTTTTGCGTTCTGCAGACTTCTCTTACATTTCTTCACCAGATGATGTGTATGTTTCTACAGCGCAAATAAGAAATTTCGGTCTTAAAACCGGAGATAATGTAAAAGGAATAGTAAGATTGCCAAAAGAAGGAGAAAAATATTTTTCTCTACTAAAACCTACAGAAGTTAACGGAAGAGACTTAGCATTCATTAAAGATCGTGTTGCTTTCGAATATCTTACCCCACTTTTCCCAGAAGAGAAGTTTAATCTTGCAGGAAAAGGCGCAACGATCTCCACAAGAATTGTTGATCTATTTGCCCCAATCGGGAAAGGACAGAGGGCGATGATTGTGGCTCAGCCAAAAACAGGTAAAACCATGCTTCTGAAAGACATTGCGAACTCTATCGCAAGCAATCACCCTGAAGTATACATGATGGTGCTTTTGATTGACGAGCGTCCGGAGGAAGTTACCGATATGGAAAGAAGTGTGAATGCAGAAGTAATCGCTTCTACATTTGACGAAGCTGCAGACAAACACGTGAAAGTAGCTAATTTGGTTTTAGCCAAAGCCCAGAGAATGGTAGAATGCGGTCATGATGTAGTTATCCTTTTAGATTCTATTACAAGATTGGCAAGAGCTTACAATACCGTAACACCAGCTTCTGGAAAAGTACTTTCTGGAGGTGTAGATGCCAATGCACTTCACAAACCAAAAAGATTCTTCGGAGCAGCAAGAAAAATTGAAGGTGGCGGATCTCTTACCATAATTGCTACAGCATTGATTGATACTGGCTCTAAAATGGATGAAGTGATCTTTGAAGAATTTAAGGGTACCGGAAACATGGAACTTCAGCTGGATAGAAAGATTGCCAACAGAAGGATTTATCCGGCAATCGATTTGGTGGCCTCAAGCACCCGTCGTGATGATCTTCTTTTAGATGAAAACACTTCGCAAAGAATGTGGATTTTCAGAAAATACCTTGCTGAAATGAATCCTGTAGAAGCAATGGATTTTGTTAATAAAAATATTAAAGGCACCCTCAGCAATGAAGAGTTTTTGATGTCTATGAACAGATAAATTCAAATTAAAAAAAATATATAAAGCACATACTCGAAAGGTTTGTGCTTTTTTATTGTAGCCAGTAAAACCATCAATGTTAAAGATTTATTAAAACAATCCGTATTTTTTGATAATGGCTCAAATATTGGCTATTTTTGGGTAATAACATTTAAAAATATAATTATGTCATTTGAATTACCACAATTAGGATATGCTTACGACGCACTTGAGCCTACTATTGATGCAAAAACAATGGAAATCCACCATTCTAAGCACCACCAAGCGTATATCGACAATCTAAATAAAGCTATAGAAGGAACCGAATTAGAGGGAAAATCTATTGAGGAAGTTTGCAAAACCGGAACTGACAAACCTGCTGTAAGAAATAACGGAGGTGGACATTTTAACCACAGTTTATTCTGGGAAATTTTAACTCCAGGTGGAAGTAAAGATCCTGTAGGAAACGTAAGAAATGCAATCGAAAACTATGGTGGATTAGAAAAATTCAAGACTGATTTTTCTGAAGCTGCTAAAACAAGATTCGGTTCTGGATGGGCATGGTTGGTAAAAAATGAAGACGGATCTGTATCTGTAACTTCTACTCCAAACCAAGACAACCCGTTGATGCCTGTTGCAGATGTGAAAGGAACTCCTGTTTTAGGATTGGATGTTTGGGAGCACGCATATTACTTAAACTACCAAAACAGAAGACCTGATTACGTTGCAGCGTTCTTTTCTGTAGTAAACTGGGATAAAGTAGAAGAATTATTCAATAAATAATCTTCAACTACTCATAAAAAAAGGTTCAGAATTAATTTTCTGAACCTTTTTTAAATACATCTTAGTATTTTCTACATTTCTACTTGTATTTTAAATCTTTTTATCTCTTCCTGCAACTGAAAAATCAGTTGATCTTTTTGAGAAATCAAATTGTTATATAAATCTTTAATTTCATTCAAGTTTTCTTTGCTTTCAGTATGCAGATTCTGTACATATCCATTACCACTTCCATTAGAAGCATAATCTCCACTAATATTGAAAACCGATGATTTATCAAGTTCCAAAAGCTCCAGAATTTCTTCTGGTTTAATTCCCAAAGCATCAGGTAAAAGTTTTAGCTTGTCTAATTCTAAATCCCTTTCTCCTTTTTCAACCCTTCCATAAGTTGTAATATCCATATTCAATCTATTGGCTACTTCTTGTTTAGATAATTTTTTTTCCACTCTCACTTTTAAAAGCTTATCTCCTAATTTAAAATTTGACATATTAATTTGTGTTTTTAAAATTGTTCAATTCTGATTACAATTTATTCAAATTTGAATTATTAAAAAAATATCTTTCTAATATTTTTGTTGAGATAAAATTTTATACTAAAATTACTGTCAGAAAAATAAGTTATGAAACTTAGATTGAGCATAAAAATTTTAGACGTAAGTATCTTTGGATAAATTATAAAATTAAAAGCCAAAAAAATTTAAAATGAAAAATAGTTTTACTATTCTTATTGTCATCAAGTCCATTATTTGTAAATGAATTATCTGCTGAATGCAAGGTCGGTGGTTATGTAGGTCCAGATGGTACAAGCTGTATTTATGAAGATTCTGAAGGCTGCATTAGGCAAGTTACAAGTCACACACTTTTCTGGGGTTTAATTAAATGGGAAACCGAAGAAGTAGTTTGGTGTTAAATTAACAAAAAATGAAGGCGTAAAGCCTTCAATTTGATATATAAAAATTATGAAGTATAAAATTTTAAGTCTTGCAATTTTGTTATTTTCTGCTAATTTAATTTCGCAGGTCATAAAAGAATCACATGATAGAGATTCTCTAAAAGAAACCCGCATAGAAGAAGTAATGATCAATGAAAAAGATTACGACAAAGTAGAGATTGACTATGGTACAAAACAAGAATTTAATGCACGTTTTATACCTTGGGTTGGAAGCGAAATGGCACTTAAATTTAAAAATAATTTCTCACAGAGAGGAATACTAAAAGACATTACTTTATACCTTCATAAAACTGATAAAGATGTCAATCTAACGGATCTGGAAATCAATTTTTACGAAATAGATTCTATTACAGGCAAGCCATCCCATAAAATTAACAAAGAACATATTATCTATTCTTCGAAAAATAAAAGCAGAGGGAGATATAAAATAGATATTAAAGATAAAAAAATACCTTTCCCTCCAGAAGGCTTTTTTATCGCTATCAAATGGGTTCCGAATGAGTTCAATGATAAGAAAACAGGCCCTTCTATAAGACTTACTACTTATACTTATGAAAATTTGACTTATGACCGAAGCAGAAGAGATGGTCACTGGTATTATCACGGTAATCCAAATGCATCACCACCTGCTGCCAACATTATGATAGGGATGAGTGTCTATTTCAAAAAGAAAAAACAATGAAAAAAATATACCTATACGTAATTATAGGAATATTAATCCTAACTATCATATCATTACTGACATACGAACGTAGCAACACCTATCTTTTCAAAGAAAAAAATTCAATTGCTCATGATTTTGGAACATTAAATAAAAAAAGTATTAAAGAATTTGAGCACGAATTTAAATATGTAAACACTTTGTATGATACACTAAAAATATATAAAGTTATTGATGGTTGTGATTGCACATCTAGCATAGTAAAAGCTGGAAATTATCTAAAAAACGATACCATCAACATCAAAACAATTTATAATCCACATAAGTACAATGATAATGGAAATATCAAAAAGAAAATGTATTTGGTAACAAATAAAACTTTGTCAACAAATGACACAATCTTACCATTAACTTTAAAGGGGTTTGTCAAATAAAACAAAGCAATTTTCACAAGCATAAAAAAAGGTTCAGAAAATTTTATTCTGAACCTTTTTTATTTAGTTTTAACCTTAAAAATTAAGACATCTTCAGCCATTCTGATTTTGAAAGATAATTCTGATCAGGATAATAAATAAAAAGAACATTTCTGCCTTTTATCGTATTGATGATCGGCTGAGTCAAATCTCTTGGAACTGCCGGGCAACCCCAGCTTCTTCCAATTCTTTTGTGCGTTGCAGCAAAATCTTCACTTACATAATCTGCTCCGTGCATCACGATAGCTCTTCGGTAAGCTGCATCATTAAAGCCTTTATCCATCCCGAGAAGTTTCAAAGAATATCCGTTTCCACCGTTGTAGGTGGCATCCGTGATAAAAAATCCCATGCTACTTTGCAAAGAACTGTCGGTATTTGAAAAATTGGTGGCAAATTCTTCGCCGGTGTTTTTTCCGTGGGCTACAAGAGAATTAAATAGCACTTTCTTATCGTTCAGATCAATCACCCAAAGTCTTTTGGTATTGGATGACATAGAGAAATCGCAAACAGTAAGCAAATGTGAATCTTCATCAAGTAGACCCGCTTTTTTCATATTTTCAAAACCGGTTAATGCTTTAGAGAACACTTCAAAATTAAGTTCGTGCTCCGGAGCAAAAGCAATAGATTTGTAAAGTTCTTCGGAAGTAGAAGCTGTACTTTTTTCAGTTGATTTTAAATTAATATTTTTTTTATTTTTTCCGTCACTCATTTTCAATTTCTCATTATTAGTGTCTGGAGAAAGATAAAATGAAGTGGTTAACAAATACACTACACTTAAAACGCTGTACAATAATTTCATTAAATATTATGTTAAATTACAATTGGTTACACAAAAGTATAAAAACATAATTATCAACCACTTATGATTGGAAAAGTTTAACTCAATTTAAGAAAGATTAACAACAAAAAAAGTGAATTACTACTCTGATTCTGAATCGCCTACAAACTCCAGACTCACAGAATTCATGCAGTATCGCGTACCTGTAGGAGCGGGACCGTCATTAAAAACATGACCCAAATGAGAATCACAACGTTTGCAAACAACCTCAATTCTTTCCATTCCGTGTGTAGAATCGCGATGGTAAGCTACTCCATTTTTGTCAGCTTCAAAAAAACTTGGCCATCCACAACTGCTCATAAATTTCTGGTTGGAACGGAAAAGATGATTTCCACAAACGGCACAAAAATATTCACCCAACTCATCAAACTCATTGTATTTTCCCGTAAAAGGCCTTTCTGTAGCTGCTTCACGAGAAATTGCATAAAGATCTGGTGCAAGAATTTTCCGCCATTCTTCGTTGGAAATATTCAATTTTGTAGCATCTGTTCTTGAATAATATGGATTGTTTTTTGCTTGGTCTTGCATAGGATATATTTTAAAAATTATTTAGGTAACGCAAAAATTCAACCACAAAGACACTTAAGTTTTAAAAAAATAATTAAAATTTTAATTATTTAAAAATAATAAGCTCACAAGATTTTTAATTCCGATTTGGTCTTTTTAAGGCACAAATTCAACCTTAAAAAAACCAAAAATCTTTTTGTGATTTTTAGGGTGAAAAAATTTAAATCAAATTTACTAAATTTGAGGATATGAATGATGAACTGAAGAGAAAACAGCTCAGAAAATACAAGGCTTTTGCCACAGGACTTTTTGTTTTGATGGTTATTATTTTTGTAATTACTACAATTTTACAAAAAAGCTATGCCTCTCACTGGATTGGTTATGTTCGTGCATTTTCTGAAGCGGCAATGGTAGGCGCTTTAGCAGACTGGTTTGCGGTGACCGCTCTTTTCCGTCATCCATTAGGACTTCCAATTCCGCATACCAATCTTATTGAAAACAGCAAAGAAAAACTCGGTGATAATCTGGGAAGTTTTGTGGTTTCCAATTTTTTGTCTCCGAAAACCATTCGTCCTTATATTCAAAAAATTAAGATTTCAAATTTCGTTGGGGAATGGTTGACAAAAGAAAGAAATCAGGAAGCTTTAATTAAAAATATTTCAGATATTATTTTGGATATTCTCCATAGATTGGATGATTCTGAAGTGAGCCATTTTATCAGCAAAAAAGTGAGCGAAATGACGGATGATATTCAGTTAAATAAAATTTTAGGCAACGGAATCATCTATCTTTTAGATAAAAATGATCATCAGAAAATCGTGACCAATCTTTCAAAACAAATCAAAGAATATCTGATTGAAAATGACGGAATGATCCAAGAAAGGGTGAAAAAAGGCAGTTATTCTTTTATACCTTCTTTTGTTGACAATAAAATTGCCGAGAAAATTGCTAGCGGACTTTCAGATTTCTTCCGTGAAGTAGAGATAGATCCCAATCACGAAATCAGAGGTTTAATTACAAAAAAAATCTACGAATTTTCTAATGATTTAAAAGAAGATCCAAAATGGAATGACGAATTTAAAAGCATTAAAAATGACTTTCTTAAAAATGACAAACTGGAGGAATACTCTAATGACATTTGGCTTTCTATTAAAAAAACATTGAGTACAGAATTGCAGGAAGAAGAATCTTCATTAAAAAAATACATCACAAAAAACCTAAACGAGTTTTCTGAAAATTTAAAAACAGACGAAAAACTTCAGAATAAAATCGACAATTGGGTAAGAGTAACTGCTTATAAATATATCCTTAAAAACACCCATCAAGCCGGAAACCTCATCAGCTCCACCGTCGGAAATTGGCAAGGGAAAGAGCTCAGCGAAAAGCTGGAACTGGAAGTTGGAAAAGACCTGCAATTCATCCGTGTAAACGGAACTTTAGTTGGTGGATTGGTTGGTTTGATTATTTATACGATTTCGCATTTTTTTATTTGATACGAAATTAAAAATAAAAAAAGCAAAGCCTCAATGACTTTGCTTTTCAATATATTTTAAATTAAATTTTACCTTGAAATTCTACCCGCTCTCGTCAAAAGTTCCTGATTAATATCGTTGATCAATTGTGGACCTTCATAGATAAATCCGGTGTATAACTGAACTAAACTCGCACCTGCATTCAGCTTTTCAATAGCATCTTTTGCAGAATGAATTCCGCCAACTCCAATAATTGGAAATGCACGGTTGCTTTTGTCTGAAAGATATTTAATCATTTTTGTACTTCTCTCACGAATCGGTTTTCCACTCAAACCACCGTTTCCGATTTGTTCTAAGGTTTCTTTTGATGTTTTCAAACCTTCTCTGTTGACTGAGGTATTGGAAACCACAATTCCGTCGATTTTTGTATCAGCAATCAATTCGATAATCTCATCCAATTGCTGGTTATTTAAATCCGGAGCAATTTTTAAAAGAATTGGTTTTTGAGTTGACTTTGTCTGATTGATTTTCTTTACTTCAGTAATCAACTCTCTCAGATATTCTACATCTTCCAGTTTTGCATGGCTTCCAACGTTGGGACAACTCACATTCAGAACAAAATAATCCACATAAGGATGCAGACCTTCGAAACAGTCGAGATAATCTTGTGTGTAATTTTCCGGTGTTGTATTGGTGTTTTTTCCGATGTTTCCACCGATGATGATTTTTCCTTTGTTACCTTTCAGCTTTTCGATAGCAGCCTCCAGTCCGTCATTATTGAAACCCATTCTGTTGATAATTCCGCCATCTTCAATTAAACGGAAAAGTCTTTTTTTAGGATTTCCTGCTTGTGCTTTTGGCGTTACGGTTCCTATTTCTACAAATCCGAAACCTAAATCTCCCAATTCGTTGAACAAAACAGCATTTTTATCAAAACCGGCAGCTAAACCGACAGGATTTTTGAATTTTAATCCGAAAACTTCTCTTTCAAGACGTTTATCTACAATAGGTTTTGGGAGGAATAATTTGGTTAAGAATCCAAAATTTTTGAGCATAGAAAAAGTAAAGTGGTGTACTTCTTCTGGATCAAATTTAAAAAGAATCGGGCGAATGAGCGATTTGTACATTGAAAAAAAGTTTTACAAAAATAATCATTTTAAATTGAATGAATTCTTGATGTGCGATATTTTATTTAATTGAGGATTATCGTTTTTTATTCTTGTACACAAATGTTTTCACCAATCAGTACAAATGAATGCTCTTTCTTGAAAATTGCGAGAGCTTTTATTACACAAACATTGATATTCTTGATATAGAATTTTAAGGAGCAAAGAGTAATCTACAAGTCGATTAATAAAGCTGATGTTAAAACTTTGCAAAGCAAATTTTATTTGCCTTTACTTCTTAAAATGAAGAGGTATGTTAAATAAATCTTTGCGTTTAAAAATTTAACTATATGCACTCAAATCAAAGTTCAAAATCCTTCCTACTCTTTTGAACTCATCATTCACGGTGGCGTTCAAAATTATTTTCTCTTTGGTAATGGGGTGATTAATAACCAACTGATGAGCATGAAGCATCAGTTTATTCATGTCAAAAGTTTCTAGCCACAATTTATTTTGTTTGTTGCAACCATAAGGGCGACAACCCAATATAGGATGCAAAATATGTTTAAAATGCTTTCTCAGCTGATGCATCCTGCCTGTTTCCGGAATGGCCTCTACCAGACAATAGCGGGAGGTTTGATGTTTTCCAAAAGCTAAATCTATTTCAGAAGTCTGTAAACGATGATAGTAGGTGATGGCATTTTGCTGGATTTCGTCTTCATTAATCAAATCATAATCAATCGTCTCTTCTTCTTTTGCCCAGCCACGAAGAATGGCTAAATATTTTTTCTCGACTTGTCGTGTCGCAAATTGATCGTTCATGATTCTAAGCGTATCTTTATCCAAAGTAAACAACAAGACACCCGAAGTTTTTCTGTCTAAACGATGTGCAGGATAAACATATTGCCCGATTTGATCTCTAAGCTCCTGAATAGCATAAGTATTGGCTTCTCCGGCATAAAAAGATTTGTGAACCAATAATCCGCTGGGTTTATTGATTGCAATAAGGTGTTCGTCGCGGTACAAAATTTCTAACATTTGGCAAAAGTAGAGAATTTCTTAGTTCTTTTTTATCTTAACATTTTTTCAGGTTTGTTGACTATTTTAATGAAGAAAGTTTTGAGATTGATGCCTTGTGATTATTGCTAAACCTCATAGGTTTTAGAAACCTATGAGGTTTGTTGCTCAAAATTTCTTTGTAAACATACTTTTCTTCCTAGCCCTGATTGCAGCGACATCCTTTTGTGATGAGGTACGAAGAGCAAAAGATACAGCGGAAAGCAGGTTCCCGGCTCCTAAAAATCTGCATTATAAAAACTTCCATCTTCTAGCTTCCATCTTCCTACTTTTTCACTATTTTTGCAGGTAAGACGAAAAATTTATGGCAAAGCAAGAAGATGTTTTCAAGAAAGTGATTTCTCACGCTAAAGAATACGGTTTTATTTTCCCTTCTAGTGAGATCTACGATGGTTTATCCGCTGTTTATGATTATGGACAGAATGGCGCAGAATTGAAAAATAATATCAAACAATACTGGTGGAAAGCGATGGTACAGCTGAACGAAAATATTGTGGGTATCGATTCAGCAATTCTGATGCACCCTACAACTTGGAAAGCTTCTGGTCACGTTGATGCATTTAATGATCCTTTGATTGACAATAAAGATTCTAAAAAACGTTTCAGAGCAGATGTTTTGGTGGAGGATTATTGCGCTAAAATTGAAGATAAAGAAAATAAAGAAATCGATAAAGCCGCCAAAAGATTCGGTGAATCTTTTGATAAAGATCAATTTGTTGCTACCAATCCTAAAATTTTAGAATACAGAGCCAAAAGAGAATCTATTCTTTCAAGATTGGCTAAATCTCTTGAAAATGAAGACCTTGCTGATGTAAAAGCATTAATTGAAGAATTGGAAATTGCTGATCCCGATACTGGTTCTAGAAACTGGACGGAAGTAAGACAATTCAACCTGATGTTCGGAACTAAATTGGGAGCTTCTGCAGATTCTGCGATGGATCTTTACTTAAGACCGGAAACTGCTCAAGGTATTTTCGTGAATTTCTTGAATGTGCAGAAAACTTCTCGTCACAGGCTTCCGTTTGGCATTGCTCAGATTGGTAAAGCATTTAGAAATGAAATCGTTGCGAGGCAGTTTATTTTCAGAATGCGTGAATTTGAACAGATGGAAATGCAGTTTTTCGTTGCTCCTGGAACTGAACTTGAATTCTACGAACAGTGGAAAACAAAACGTCTGAACTGGCACTTGGCTCTTGGTTTAGGAAACGACAATTACAGATTCCATGATCATGAGAAGTTGGCGCATTACGCAAATGCTGCAGCTGATATTGAGTTTAACTTCCCATTTGGATTTAAAGAGCTGGAAGGTATTCACTCTAGAACAGATTTCGACTTGAAAGCGCATGAGAAATTCTCAGGAAGAAAATTACAGTTTTTTGATCCTGAAAGAAATGAAAACTATGTTCCTTATGTAGTAGAAACTTCGGTTGGACTAGACCGATTATTCCTTTCAATATTCTCTCACTGTCTGAAAGACGAAGTGTTGGAAGACGGCTCAGAAAGAACGGTTTTATCTTTACCTCCAGCTTTGGCTCCGGTAAAAGCTGCGATTCTTCCGTTAATGAAAAAAGATGGATTAGCAGAATACGCAGAGAATATATTCAACGATTTGAAATACGATTTCAACTTATTCTATGAAGAAAAAGATGCCATCGGAAAACGTTACAGAAGACAAGACGCGATTGGAACACCTTACTGTATTACGATTGATCATGATTCTTTAACAGATCACACCGTGACGATAAGAGACAGAGACACGATGCAGCAGGAAAGAGTTCCTGTTTCTGAACTGAGAAGAATCATTGATGAGAAAACGAACTTCAGAAATTTACTTTCTAAAATATAAATTGAAAGCCTTGAGAAATCAAGGCTTTTTTTGATGTTTGGTTTCAAAATTATTTTAAATTTGTTGAAGACCAAACATTTATGATTCTTCTTTTTTATTTTGCCGCTTTTATAATTGCTGTTGCTACATTGATGTATCTTCTTGGATACGCCTATTTATTCAATGGGATTTCTAAAACCTACTTTAAAGGCAAAACCAGCGCCCATATTGATGATGGCAAATTTTTTACCCGAAATGTAATTACCACAAAATCTCCAAAGCCTTGGGGAAAAGCCAACAACTACAACAAAACAGACTTGCCTAAAAACATAGTTGATGATTTAATTCATTCTGACACCGCTTCTTTTTTAGTCATCAAAGACGGGAAATTATTACACGAACAATATTGGAAAGGCTACCACAAAAATTCACTCACCAATTCTTTTTCTATGGCAAAAGCGGTAACAGTGATGCTTTTAGGGAAAGCTCTTGAAGAAGGAAAAATAAAAAATATCAACGATAAGTTTTCTGATTATTTTGCTGAATTTAAAGCAAAACCTTTTGCTGAAAATTTAACTATAAAAAATCTTGCCCAAATGGAATCTGGCCTAGACTGGGACGAAGATTACAAAAACCCTTTCCGTCCTAATGCAAAAGCATATTATGGTAAAAGTCTTATTGATGCTACTTTTAAAAGAAGATTTAAAGAAAAACCTGGCGAAAAATTTGAGTACCAAAGTGGATCTACGCAACTTTTGGGTTTTGCTGTGAAAAAAGCTATTAATCAAACATTATCGAGCTATTTATCTGAAAAATTCTGGATACCACTTGGCATGGAGCAGAATGCCATCTGGAGTACGGACCAAAGCAGCATGGAGAAGACTTATTGTTGTATTCACGCTAGTTCCAGAGATTTTGCAAAACTTGGGCAATTATTTTTAAATGATGGAAAATATGATGGTCAGCAATTACTTTCCGTAGATTTCATTAATGAAATGCGAAATCCTACAAAAAAATCAAACGAAATATACGGCATGGGGTTTTGGATCAATAACGATAATCCTGTGAAACATTATTATTTCCTAGGACTTCAAGGCCAATACATCATCATGATACCAGAATATAAAATGACTATTGTGAGAACTGGAAGCTATAATAATTTACCTAAAACAGATCGTGGAAGACCAGATCAGGTGAAGTTTTTGGTAAATGAATCGGTGAAATTATTCGGATAATATTTGAGGTTGAGAAAAACACGTTTTTAGATATTGTATTTCATTTTTAAAACAAAAAGCTTCCAAAATTTTCGGAAGCTTTGCTTATATATTTTAAAGAAAATATTAATAATTATCTTCTTCTCCTTTCATTTTTTCGGCATTTTCTGCCATGATTACGGCATCAATCATATCGCCAATATCACCATTCATGTAGGCATCGAGGTTGTACATCGATTTGTTTATCCTATGATCTGTAACTCTTCCCTGAGGATAGTTATATGTTTTTATTTTTGCAGAACGGTCACCGGTAGAAACCATAGATTTACGTTGTGCAGCGATATCTCCTACAGATTTTTGAACTTCAATATCATATAATTTGGTACGAAGCATTTCCATCGCCAATTCTCTGTTTGCCAACTGAGAACGAGCCTGCTGACAAACAACCACCATTCCTGACGGTTTGTGTGTTAACTGTACTTTAGTTTCAACCTTGTTTACATTTTGCCCACCTGCACCACCAGAACGGGAAGTCTGCATTTCGATATCTGCAGGGTTTAATTCAAAATCAATTTCTTCTGCTTCTGGTAAAACGGCAACAGTAATTGCCGAAGTATGAACTCTGCCTTGAGATTCGGTTTCAGGAACACGCTGTACACGGTGAACTCCGGATTCAAATTTCATAATCCCGTAAACGCCGTCTCCTTCAATTTTAATAATTAATTCTTTATATCCTTTGGTTGATTCACTAGAATCTGTGATTTCGTGCTTCCAGCCTTTGGTCTTAAAATACATGGCATACGCTCTGTATACATCTTCCACAAAAATTGCAGCTTCATCTCCTCCAGTTCCCGCACGAAGTTCAACGATAACGTTTTTATCGTCGGTAGGATCTTTAGGAATTAAAAGAACTTTTAATTCTTCTTCCAAACCAGGAAGTTTACCCTGAGCTTCTACTTTTTCTTCTTTAGCCATATCTACCAAGTCTCTGTCTGAACCATCTGCAATGATTTCTTCAGATTCTGCGATATTATCTAAAGCCCCTTTATATTGATTGTAAACGTGTACTATTTTTCCTAAATCGCTGTATTCTTTGTTTAATGAAGAATATTTTTTCTGATCCGAAATTACGTCTGGCTGTATAATAAGGTCTGCTACCTCATTATATCTTTGTTTTATCGCTTCTAACTTTGGAATTAATGACTTAGACATATTAAAAATTTAGTATGCAAAGATAAGGAATTGAAAGGGAAGAAAAAAAGCCCATTTTTGAAGAGTGTTTTTAGCTAAGTTTTTAATGCTTTTTATAGAGTCTATTATTTTTTTTAACTTGATAATACATTATAATGCTGTAGAGACGTAACCAATGCAGCGGGGTTTACTTTATTGTATAAATTAGAAAAAAAATCAGTTTAACTTTAATTATTAAATATCTAAACCTCTACTCTCTTTCTTCTAGAGTAATATTCTTTGAAATTTTATATTTTCTCCTTTTTTTGTCTGGTTTCGTGTCTTCTCCGAGAAGATTACCCCATGCCTGTAGGTCTTCTACTCTTTCAAAAATAATTTTAATAATGGCAATGGCAGGTATACAAAGTAACATCCCAGAAATACCCCACAGATGCTCACCTATAATAATTCCGATAAAAGAAAATAAAGCATTAATTTTCACCTTAGAACCCACCACAAAAGGAAGCACAATATTTCCATCAATAGCATGCACAACGATATAACCTATTGCTGTATAAATACAGTCTGAAACCGTTCCGGTAGCAAATGCAATAAAGCAGGAAATCAATAAAGAAATGCATATTCCGATGTAGGGAATTACATTCAAAAGCCCGGTAAGTACACCCAAAAGCATAGCATATTTTACCCCTAAAATACTGAGCAAAATAGTGGTAAGAACAGAAACAATAATGATTTGAATAAAAAGCCCCATTATATAACGCTTCGTCATCACTCTTACTTCAGAAACTGCTTCTACAACGCTAGATTGGTGCTTTTCGTTAAAAACATTGATGATAAAACGATTCAGCAATCTTCTGTAATTTAAAACAAAGATAAAAAACAGAATAAAAAATGCTAAAAAACCCAGTCCACTGGAGAAAATACCAAAAGTAAAACCTAAAATTAAGCCTGATGAAGATAAAATTTTATTTAAACCTTGATCGAGATAAGTAAACTGTTCTTTAATTTTAACATTAAAAGTTTTAGAAACCCATTGTTGTAAATCCTCAAAAACTACCATAAACTGAGATCTCAATTTGGGAATATCGTTGGCAAAACCAGCAACTTGTGATGAAAAGAAATAAATTAATCCAGAAAGTATAACGAGCAAAACCATGAGCGAAGCCAAAGTAGAAAATGACCTTGGAAATTTTAATTTTCTTTCTAAAAAATTAGCAAATGGCAAAAAAAGCATTGCCATAAGGAATGCAAGAAAAAAGGGAGCCAAAATACTCTGCCCAAGGCTAATGAGATAACCTATCCCAATAATAGAAACTACTGCCAGCGCTAGTTTTTGCAAAAAAGGTAATTTTAGACGGTTCATAGTAATAATTTAATGGGATAAAATTAATCAGAAAGTTTCTTCTATTAAACAAAAAACACGCCTTTTGGCGTGTTTTATACAAACATGTATTAATTGCGATTATTTTTCTAAAGCAAGATCAATTACCTCTTCCATTCGGTTCACATAATGTACTTTCAAATTTTTCAGATAATCTTGCTTAATTTCTTCAACATCTTTCCTATTGGCTTCACACAAGATAACTTCTTTAATACCCGCTCTTGTTGCCGCAAGTAATTTCTCTTTAATTCCACCTACAGGAAGCACCTTACCGCGAAGAGTAATTTCTCCTGTCATAGCAAGATGCGGTCTCAGTTTCTTATTTCTAAATGAAGAAACCATCGACGAAAGCATAGCGATACCTGCAGAAGGACCATCTTTTGGTGTTGCTCCTTCCGGAACGTGTACGTGAATATTTTTCTTCTCCAAAGCATCTTCATCTATGCCAAGTTCTTCGTGCTTCGCTTTGATGTATTCTAAAGCTATTGTAGCAGATTCTTTCATTACTGTCCCAAGATTCCCCGTCATGGTAAGAGCACCTTTTCCGTTACTTAGTATACTCTCTATAAAAAGAATATCCCCACCTACGCTCGTCCAAGCCAAGCCGGTAACAACACCTGGAGCATCTGTAATTTCTGAAATACTTTTTGGTCTAGGAATACCCAAAATTTCATCTACTTTATCTAAAGAAATTTTGGTGTCATATACTTTTTCTAATGCAGTTTGCAAAGCTACCCAACGAGCAATGCCTGCAATTCTTTTTTCTAAAGTACGAACGCCACTTTCTGAAGTGTGAGCTTCAATAATATGTTTCAGTTCAATATTTCCGAGTTTGAATGATTTTGAATCTAGCCCATTCTCTTCTTGTTGCTTTTTAATTAAATGCCTTTTTGCAATTTCAATTTTTTCCTCTAAAGTATAGCCTGCAATTTGAATAATTTCAGTTCTATCTAAAAGCGGAGACTGAATAGTTGACAAAGAATTTGCTGTGGCAATAAACATCACTTTAGACAAATCATAGCCCAATTCAAGGAAATTATCATAGAAAGAATTATTTTGCTCTGGATCTAAAACTTCCAGCAAAGCCGAGCTTGGGTCTCCATGAAGACCTTGTGCAATTTTATCCATTTCATCTAAAACAATTACCGGATTTGAAGTTCCTGCCTTTTTTATCGACTGAATAACCCTCCCCGCCATTGCTCCGATGTAAGTTTTTCTATGCCCCCGAATTTCACTTTCATCATGCAAACCACCCAACGAAAGCCTTACATACTTTCTGCCTAAAGCATCCGCAATAGATTTCCCTAAAGAAGTTTTACCAACTCCGGGAGGACCTACCAACAGAAGAATAGGCGATTTCATATTGTTTTTAAGTTTCAGAACAGCGATGTGTTCTAAAATTCTTTTTTTAATATCGTCTAGCCCAAAATGCGCTTTATCTAAAATTTTCTCGGCTTTTGCAATATCAAATACATCTTTCGTGTAGCTGTCCCAAGGAAGATCAGTGAAAAAATCAAGATAATTTCTTTGAACATTATAATCTGGTGAGTTTGGGTTTTGCCTCTGAAGCCTAGACATTTCTTTTTGGAAATGCTCCTCTACTTCTTCATTCCATTTTTTAGTTTTAGCCTTTTTCAAAAGCTCTTCTACATCACTTTCTGGGCCACCACCCAACTCATCCTGAATGGTTCTTATCTGCTGATTAAGAAAATATTCTCTTTGCTGTTTATCTAAATCTTTGGATGTTTTCTGATGAATTTGATTTCTAAGTTCTAATTTACGAAAATCTTCATGCATCATTTCATAGCACTTGTTGGCACGCACCAAAAGACTCTTTTCTTCTAGAAGTTTTTGTTTTTCTCCCGAGCGAAAGCTTGCATTAGAACATATAAAATTGAGTAAATCATCATTACTGCTGATGTTTTTGATAGCAAAATTTGCAGCATTTGGAATATTGGGATCTAGGTCAATTATTTTTAAAGCCAAATCTTTAATATTCTCAAGAAGCGCTTCATACTCTTCCTTAGTCTTTGGTTTTGTGTCTTTCAGCTTTGTAATTTCGCCTTTTAGATAAGGTTGTTTATCTACAATTTTTTTTATTTTAAATCGATGGAAACCCTTTGTAATAGCGGTAATATTTCCTTCCGGAAGTTTAATAATCTTAATGATTTTGGCTAAAGTTCCCGTAGTGTAAAGGTCTTTTTCTTCTGGGTTTTCTATTTCAGAATTTTTTTGGCTTACAACACCGATGAATTCACCATTTGCCTGAGCTTCTTCTAATAACTGAATAGAGCTTTTCCTGCCTGCAGTGATGGGTATAACTACGTTCGGAAACATAACCATATTCCTTACCGGCAAGATAGGAAACACCTTCTGACCTGCATTTTTTTCGTTTTCTGTAAAGTCTGAGATATTTATTCCGTCTGTTACGATTTCAAAACCATTTCCTAAGATTTCTTCAAAATCAAGATCTTCAAATTCTGTCATAGTATTTTAAATGACAAATTGTCATTATAATTTATTTGTTATTCAAAAGAATCTGAGCAAAGCTTTTATTAAGCGCCGTCAGAATCCAAGGTGTAGAATTACTCAATAGATGTGCCATTTGAATTTTAGTAAAAAATACGGTCAAAATTTCCTTTTTACATTCATTAAAATTTAAAAAATTTAAAAAAGCCACTAAGATTATGCTAATTTCCTAAAAATGTGTATTTTCGCAGACTATATAAAACTATATTATAAAATGGCAATTTTAGGACAGATTAGGAGTAAACCTTGGTTATTAATGGGGATTATAGCATTAGCGCTTTTAGCGTTTTTGGTAAACCCTGAAAGTATTGAAAAGGTTTTTGGTAAAAATCCTGATGTTTTAGGAAAAGTAAATGGCGAAAAGATAACCCGTGAAGAGTTTAACGACCAGCTATTTGTATTGCAACAGCAAGCTCAACAGCAAAACCAACCACAAAGCGGTCTTGAAGAGCAAGCTTGGCAATTACTGGTACAGTCTAAACTCATCAAGCAAGAGTTTGAAAAAATGGGATTCGAAATGACGGACGATCTTTTCTGGAGCCAACTTCAGTACGATCAAATGTTTGCTCAAAACAAACAGCTTTTTGATGAAAAAGGAAACTTTAAACTTCAGGAGCTGAAAAAAGAGATTGAAACGCTTAAAAATACCAAACCTCAAGATTATCTTCAATGGATGAAAACTAGAAAATCTATTGAGTACAGAATTATGGCAAGACAAGTATTTGCCAATATTTCTACAGGTATCACCACAGGTAAAAAAGAAGCCGAAGAACTCATGAAAGAGAGAGATCAAATGGCGGATATAGACTTCGTAAAAATAGATTACGCTTCTTACCTTGCGAAAAATAAAATAAAAGCAACAACGGAAGACCTTCAGAACTACATCAACCAACATCCTGTAATGTTTAAAACTGAACCAAGCAGAAATTTGGGCGTAGTACTTTTCCCAGCTAAACCAAGTGCGGCAGACGAAGCGGCAACACAAAAAGAGATAACAAGGTTGTTCTCTGGAACAGACGCTGCTACTACAGAAAACTTTCAAAATACTAAAAATGACTCTCTATTTGTATTAGCAAATTCTGATGTCCCTTTTAACAACCAATACGTACAAGCCAACCAAGTGCCACAAGGTCTTCAGGGAAAAATTGAAACAGCCTCTATCGGACAAACTTTCGGGCCTTATAAAGAACAAGAGCTTTTTGTAGTTTCTAAACTTTTGGATAAAAAACCTTCAGACTCTACGCTTTCTAAACACATCCTGATTTCTTACAAAGGTGCAGAAAGATCTACAGCTACAAGAACTAAAGAAGCTGCGAAGAAAATTGCCGATAGCATACTAGCAACAATTAAAGGGAATCCTGCAAAATTTGCTGAAGGTTTAAAACTTTCTGACGAACCGAATGCTGTTGAGAGAAACGGAAGTGTTGGGTGGACGACTCCTCAAAGTCAATTTGCAACGGGTTACTTAAGCTTTCTTGCTACAAACGCAAAAGGCTCTACTGGTATTACTGAAACCGAATTTGGATACCACATCATCAACGTAGAAGATAAAAAAGCAGGAACAATGGGCTACAAAATTGCTCACTTGGTAAAAACTGTAAAACCATCTGAAGCTACTGAAAACTTAGTAGACAAAAACTCAAGAAGATTCATACAGCAAGTTGAAGGTAAATCTTTTAACGACTTTGTGAATATTGCTAAAAAATCAAACTACCAATACACCAATGCTTCCCAAGCAAAAAGATTTGATGGGCAGATACAAGGTCTCGGAACAGATAAAGATTCAGAAATTCTTACTTGGGCTTTTGATAAGAAAAGAGAAAAAGGAAATACAGAAATCTTCACTGTAGAAGGAACAGGAGATAAAATAGTAGTTTATCTTAACGGAAAACAAGAAAAAGGACTTGCAGATCCCGAATCTGTAAGATCACAAATAGAAACTATTGTTCTAAACAAATTGGCTGCTAAACAAATTTCTGAGAAAATTGGTAAAGCATCAAGCCTTGATCAAGTTGCTAAAACCTTTGCAACTACAAAACAATCTGCACAGGTAAACATGCTTCAGCCGTCTGTTGCTGGTGCAATGGAACCTAAAGTAGCAGGTGCTGCTTTCGGAATTCAAAAAGGCAAAATTTCAAATCCTATTGAAGGAGGAACAGGAGTGTATGTTTTGGTGAAAAAATCTGAAACAATAAATAAGCAACCTGGTGATTTGAAGCAGTTCACAGAATCAATCAATCAAAGAAATGCAGGAATGTTTGGGCAAGCTTGGATGAAGAGCTTACAAGACAATGCAGACATCGATGATTACAGAATCGAAATCTGGAATAAGCTTGGAAATCAGCAACAATAAAATTTAATTTCATTTTCATATACAAAGCGGCAAAGTTTTTGCCGCTTTGTTGGTACTTAACACCGAGCAATAGTTTAATACACTCAAAATGTATTATATTTGCTCATTAGAAAAAATTTAAAAAGTGAAATTCAGCAAAGAATTAAAAGCCGGTCTCATAGCTCTATTGGCGATTGTCGGTTTCGTGATCCTATTTCAGTTTATGAAAGGCAAAAGCCTCTTTACAACTGATAATATTTTTTATGCTAAATACGAAAATGTAGAAGGCCTCACGCAGTCTGCACCTGTTTCTATCAATGGTCTTAAAGTGGGACAGGTTGATAAAATCATTCCCATTACCGGAAAAGATGGCAAAATCAGTTTTGTAGTAAAAATAACGGTAGACGACGAATTTGAATTTTCGAAAAACTCAAACGTAGAGATTTTTGAACCTGGCCTAATGTCTGGTAAAGAAATGAAACTAAATCTAATGTACGGAGGTGCCACAGCAAAAGACGGAGATACATTGAAGGGTGCTTACAAATTGGGAATGCTAAACAGTCTTTCTTCTCAAGTGGGACCTGTAAAAGACCAACTGCAGACCGTACTTTACAGAGTAGATTCTTTAATGGCAAACGCCAATCAGGTGATGAATGCTCAAAACAGAGAAGAAATTAAGGTATTATTGCAAAATCTAAATAAAACGGTAGGAGCTTTGGAAAACACGGCTGGAAGCGTTAATAAATTGGTTGGAAACAATGACCCTAAACTTCAAAAAGTTTTAGATGAGGCTAGTGTTACCATGCAAAGTGGAAAAGTAACAATAGATAAATACGGAAATCTTGCAGAAAGTATAGACACTAAGAAATTGAATGCTACAATTGCCAATCTTGATGCAACAGTAGGACAACTAAATAAAGTAATTGGAGGAATAGACCGTGGCGAAGGAAGTTTAGGTAAAATAATGAAAGACGATCAGTTGTACAACAATCTAAATTCTGCATCTACTAATCTTAACGTTCTTCTAGAAGATTTTAAAGCCAACCCAAAAAGATACGTGAATTTTTCAGTGTTTGGCAAAAACGCAAATAAAGAATAACTTTTAACCATTTTGGTATGCATTATATCGACAATATCCTATTTGTAATTTTACTAATTGCAGGATTTGGTCTCTTCACTAAAAGTCTGCAAAAAATTTATCGAAACATTCGACTCGGACGAGAAATTAACCGAAGCGACAGAAAAAATGAGCGATGGGAAACCATGGCTCGTGTTGCTATGGGCCAAAGCCGCATGAGCGCAAGACCCGTTGCTGGCGTTTTACATCTCTTTGTGTATGTAGGTTTCGTAATTATTAATATTGAGCTGATCGAAATTATTATTGATGGAATTTTTGATACACACCGTTTTCTTTCAACAATTTTTGGTCCTACTTTTTATAATATTTTTACAGCAACTTTAGAGATTTTAGCTCTTTTGGTAATCATTGGAGTTGTACTCTTCTTCATCCGTAGAAATTTTTATGACGTAAAAAGATTAACGATGAAAGAACTTTTCGGGTGGCCAAAAAATGACGCCAATTGGATCTTAATTATCGAATTCGCCTTAATGATGGCATTCTTTACTATGAATTCCTCAGACTTCATATTGCAAACGAGGGGCTTTGATGGTTATCATCATCTTGGGGCATTTCCTATCAGTGAGATGACATTGGTTCCGTTTTTAGAAATTTTCAGTTTTGATAGTTCTTTTCTAGAAATAGTTGAAAGAGGAGCTTGGTGGTTTCACTTTGTGGGGATTTTATTCTTTATGAATTATCTTTATTATTCTAAACATTTACACATTATTTTAGCTTTTCCAAGTACTTGGTACGCCAATTTAGATTTGTATGGAAAGTTTAATAATTTAGATTCTGTTACTAAAGAAATCAAATTAATGATGGATCCAAACGCTGATCCTTATGCAGCTCCTGCTGAAGGTTCAGAAGAAGCACCCTCCAAATTTGGTGCAGAAGATGTTTTTGATTTAAATCAAGTTCAGCTTCTCAATGCTTATTCTTGCACAGAATGCGGAAGATGTACTTCGGTTTGTCCCGCAAATATTACTGGCAAAAAATTGTCTCCAAGATTAATTTTAATGAAAACCAGAGACCGTTTAGAAGAAGTAGGCAAAAACATTGATAAAAACGAAAAGTTTGAAGATGACGGCAAAAAGTTATTAAATGATTATATAACAAAAGAAGAACTCTGGGCTTGTACTACGTGTAATGCTTGTACGCAGGCTTGTCCTATACTTTTAGATCCGCTTTCTATTATTCTCGAAATGCGAAGATTCTTAGTAATGGAACAATCTGCAGCGCCTCAAGAGCTGAATCTAATGATGGCTAATGTGGAGAACAATGCTGCACCTTGGCAGTACAATCAAGCCGATCGTCTGAATTGGGCAAAAGACTAGAATTTGAAAATGAGATAATTTGAAAATTAAAATCAATTATAACCTATCAATCATTACTTATCATTAATACATCATGGATTTCACTATAAAAACAATGGCCGAATACGCAATGGAAGGCAAATCTCCGGAAGTTCTCTTCTGGGTAGGTTGTGCCGGAAGTTTTGATGACAGAGCCAAAAAAATAACCAAAGCTTTTTGTAAAATTTTAAACAAAATTGGCGTTGAATTTGCCGTTCTCGGACAAGAAGAAAGCTGTACGGGAGATCCCGCAAAACGTGCCGGAAACGAATTCGTTTTCCAAATGATGGCGCTTACCAATATTGAAATTTTGAACGCTTACGAGGTGAAAAAAATCGTAACGGCTTGCCCACACTGTTTTAATACTTTAAAAAATGAATACCCTTCATTAGGCGGAAAATACGAGGTTGTACACCACACCCAATTTCTGAAAACCCTTATGGAAGAAGGCCGACTGAAAATAGAGGGCGGACAATTTAAAGGCAAAAAAATCACTTTTCACGATCCTTGCTACCTTGGGAGGGCCAATGGCGAATATGAAGCACCAAGAATGCTCCTAGAGAAACTGGATGCCGAATTAGTTGAAATGAAACGTTGCAAAACCAACGGGCTTTGTTGTGGTGCAGGTGGTGCACAAATGTTTAAAGAACCTGAAAAAGGTAAAAAAGACATTAACGTTGAAAGAACAGAAGAAGCCCTTTCTAAAGAACCTAAAATAATTGCTACAGGTTGCCCTTTTTGCAATACCATGATGACTGATGGTGTAAAGCATTTCAACAAAAACACCGAAGTAGAAGTGAAAGATATTGTAGAACTTTTGGCAGAAGCTGAAGATCTTTAAGATTAAGTGTGTGGAGGAAATAAAATCGTTCAGCAAGCTGAAATCTCAGTGGAAATTTTCTTTCCTCATCACACTTATCCTGATGGTTCTTTTAAGTATTTGGAATTTTAAAAACAGAATGTACGACTGGGATATGCCAGGTTATATGGGCTGTTTTTACACTTTGATTGAACCAAACAACCCAAAAGAAATTCATCAGCGCATTTACCAAGAGATCAAAAAAGAAGCTCCGGAAAAAGAATACATAGACATCATTGGAATTAATCTCTATGACAGAACAAGGCAGTGGTTTACCAAAAGTGAACAATCATTTACAGAGCAGCTTCCTTATTTTCAGATTAAAATTGGTTACAATATTACGCTCTTAGCATTATACAAAATCGGGTTTACAGGCCCAATGTCTGTTACGATACTCAGTGTCATTTCTTATTTTATTTCAGGAATTCTGCTTTTTTTCGTTTTAAAAACTATTTTTCCGAACAAACCATGGCTTAGTTCTTTGTTGACTG
This sequence comes from Chryseobacterium piscicola, assembly GCF_900156685.1. Classification (GTDB taxonomy): domain Bacteria; phylum Bacteroidota; class Bacteroidia; order Flavobacteriales; family Weeksellaceae; genus Chryseobacterium; species Chryseobacterium piscicola. Next base: position 362,032 of record NZ_FTOJ01000001.1, on the reverse strand, counting down.
TAGGTATTTGTTTGTTATCTCCCATGACGCACATGGCGCAAATTTCAACTCCGGATATGTTCATTTTTCAATTCATGATGCTATTTATGATCGCTTTATTAAGAAGATGGAATCAATGGGCAATGTTTATTATTCAATTTTTGATTGTATTTGTGAGACCAGATTACATTACATTTTCTCTCACTTTCTACATCACTCAAAGTATTCTTGAGTATCTGAATACGAAAAAAATAAATTATTTGGTCATCATACAATGTGCTATATTGGTTACAATGTATATCGCTATTTTGAAATACTACAACTATCCTGGATGGAAGGCACTTTTCTACGATACATTCATTTACAGAAGACCTTTTATCAGCAAAGAAAAAGCAGACTTTACAATTTCAAAATACCTGAATATTTTTTTCGGTAAGTTATTGTATTTCAAAAAGGTAACATTATCTTGTATATTAATGCTTACGGGTATTTTTTGTTTTTCTAAAGATAAATTTATAAGGTTTTTTGCCATCTGTTTTGTGGTTAATATTTACATTAAATTTGCACTTTTTCCACAATCGGCAGCTTTGAGATTCTTCTTTCCGTTTATTGCACTGCTATTGCTCATGTTTTTCTATAGCGTGAATAGAAAATATCCGAACTTGAAAATCGGGAAAATTGCTTAATTTTACACTTTAAAAATTTATTTAAATGGGATCACAATTGCTGATTTTATTACACAAATAAAAAAATAAGCTTATGAAAATTGAAGAATCTGATATTATAGAAGCCAATGACTACAGGGTCATTATATACCCTGCATCAAGACCACTTGTGACAGTTGAAGCAAAAAAAATCACCGAAAAACTGTACGATTTCTTAGCCAACTGGGCTGCTCATGGTAAACCACTTTCATCATCATTTAAAATCGAAAAAAACCAGTTCATTATTATTTGTGTAGATGAAGAAAAAGAAATGGCTTCCGGCTGCAGCATAGATGCACTAGGGAAAATAATGCGAGAGATTGATGAAGAATATCAATTAGGACTATTCGATAGGATGAAAGCCAGTTTTGTAGAAAATGGCGAAGTGAAAACTTTAAAACTGATCGATTTCAAATCTAAAATAAGAAACGGAGAGATTTCCAAAGACATTGAAGTTTTCGATTTTTCTAAAAACACCTACCTTGAGTTTTTAGGAAACTTCCTTTTGCCTTTCGAAAGAAGCTGGGCTTCAGTAATTAAATAATTTTTTCTTTAAATATTGTAAATTTCCTTTGCAGTTTCTCATTATTTTTGAAACTTCAAAGGAAATTTTCTTATTTTGAGCTAATCAATGCAAAAAGTACTTTTTTTAACCACAGCGCATCATCCTAAAGATGACCGCATCTATTATCATCAAGCAAAATCGCTTGTTGAAAATGGTTTTGAAGTTAAAATTACAAGCCTTTGCGAAAATTTAGAAGAAATTTCAGACCAAATTAAAATTGAATCTTTTTCAATTTTACATCATACATTTCAAGAGAAGATAGCAACTTTTCTTAAGGTCTGTACATCTTTTCAGCCCAATATAATTATTTGCTCAGAACCTCTCGCTATTTTTGCAGCTCACAAATTCCAAAAAACAAGAAAAACTTCGGTAATTTACGACATTACAGAATGGTATCCCGCCATGTCAATGCTTAAACATATTCCTTATCCTGCTAAAATTTTTCAGGCTTTAAAATTTTTCATCATTAATTTGTATGCAGGTTTTCTTAGCAGTGCCTTTATTTTTGGTGAGCAGACCAAAAAATTTCCGCTGGCCTATTTTTTTCCTTTTAAAAGAAATAGTACTCTACCCTACTATCCCGATCCGAAATTTATTTTTTCTAATATAAAAAAAATAGATTCAAATGAAATTACTCTTTGCTATACCGGCCAAATCTCTAAGGATAAAGGAATAGGAAACTTTTTTAAAGCAGTTGATTTGCTTAGACAAAAAAACACGACAATAAATATAAAAATACTCATTATTGGCTCTGCAAGAAATGAAAATGACCAATTTTATTTTGAAAATCTTCTAAAAAAATACTCATTTGAAAATATAGAAATTCGAAAACCATCTTCATTTGAAAACTTCACAAAAAATATTGCAGAAGCTGATGTATGTTTTGATTTGCGTGAATTGAATTTTGAAAACCACCATTCTCTTCCGATTAAACTTTTCTATTACATCGGAGCAGGAAAACCTGTAATCTATTCAAATTTAAAAGGGATTCGTCAACATTTGGATGTTTCAGAATTTGGCTTTTTAGTTGATCCTAAAGATGCAGAAAAAATATCAGATATTATATTAGATTATATTAAAAACCCTGAATTATACCAAAATCATGCTTTAAATGCAGATAAAGCCTTCAGAGAAAAGTACAATTGGCTTGCTATCAAAGATTTTTTCTTACAATGTATAAAAACCAACTACTAGTAAGATGCTTACGATTCTCAAAACATTTTTGTCTCGCTTTCTTATTCTCTTATTGAGTTTCGGACTGGTTATTTTTTCTACCCAATATTGGGGTAGTGATGGCAAGGGAACAATTTCTATCGTGATTGCCAATGCAGCAATGATAAGTTTTTTCAGTGGTATATTTACAGGAAGCAGTACTTCATATTTCGCTTCAAAATTCCAGACAGAGCAGATTTTGCTGTATTCCTATTTGTGGTCTATCGTAACGGGGATTACAATTCCATTGCTGTTTTCTTTTTCAGAAATACAGTCGGCTTATCTTTTTCATTTGATTGGGATTTCGATATTTTCAGCGCTTCTATCCGTAAACGTGAATCTTTTTATAGGAATGCGGAATATTAAAATGTTCAATATCTACACGTTTCTACAGCAACTTTTGCATGTCATTTTTTTATTCGGGTTTATATTTATCTTAAATTTAAAAGAGGTTTCAGCCTATTTTGTGGCGCAGATTTTTTGTCTTGCATTGCTGTTTTTAATCAGTTTTTTTCAAATAATTAAAAAATGCAAATCATCAAATTTCATATTTTCTTCTGATGTTTTAAAAAACATGTTCGATTATGGCTGGAAAAACCAACTTAGTGCACTCATTCAGTTTTTAAACTACAGACTTTCTTTTTATTTCCTAGAACATTACGAGGGAATTTCAGCTGTCGGGATTTTTTCTGTAGGAATTACCTTTGCAGAAGCCATCTGGACGATAACCCGAAGCATCGCTGTAGTATTGTATTCTGAAGTTATCAACAGTAAAAACAGAGCTGAATCTATTCTCAAAACGAAGCATTCACTAAAGATATCGTTTAGCTTAATGGTAATTTTTATATTAGGAATTATCATCATTCCAAGCTCGGTTTATGAATTGATTTTCGGTAGAGCTTTCCGAGCAACTAAAGAAATAATGGTGATTTTAGCACCGGGAATTATTGCAATTGCCATGAGTGATATGATTGGATATTATTTTTCAGGAATTAAAGAATTAAAAATCCTCAACATCAAATCGATTGCAGGATTATTTGTAACGATTGCATTTTCCGTAATTTTAATTCCAAAATATGGTATTTATGGTGCAGGGATTGCAACTGTTTCTTCATATTGTCTTTCAGCATTTATTTTGTTTTACCATTTTTATCGTTCTACAGACTTTAAATTAAAAGATTTTTTGATTTCCAAAAATGATTTAAAAGAAATTAAATTTAAATTTCTAAAAAAGTAAAACCTTTCATAAAACCCGGCACTTTTCTTATTTTTACATCACAAAATCAAAGTCATGTGCGGAATCTGCGGTTATTATTCATTCTACAAAGAAATTTCTACGAAGAATATTTTGGAGATGAATAAAGCCATCCAACATCGCGGTCCGGATGATGAAGGATATTGGGTAGTAAATCAAAACAAAGGAAAATCTTTTTCTGGAATACATTCTACGGAAAAAATACAAGAAAACTTTCCTCTTTTAAAAGATGAAAAATCTCATTTGGCTTTAGGGTTTAGAAGACTTTCAATTGTAGACCTCACGGAAAAAGGACATCAGCCGATGAGTTCTGAGGATGAAAAAATTACAATTACTTTCAACGGAGAAATTTATAATTTTAAAAAGCTAAGAGAAGAACTTTCTGCATTTAACTTTAAATTTAAAAGTGACTCAGACACAGAAGTTATACTAAAAGCTTACCAACACTGGGGCAAATCTATGTTTGAAAAACTCGACGGAATGTTTGCCATCTGCATTGTAGATTTGAATAAGAAAAATATAATTTTCGGTAGAGACAGGATGGGCCTGAAACCCCTATTTTACATAAAAAATAAGGATGGATTATTTTGGGCATCAGAAATAAAATCTATATTGAAAAACGAATTTGTAAAACCCGAAATCAATTGGAACGGTGTTTACACGAATTTTCTTTTTCAAACCACTCTTGCTCCAGAAACCTGTTTTAAAGATATTCTCTCCCTTGAACCTGGCGGTTTGATGGTTTTAAACATAGAAAACAATTCCTTTGAAAAAGAAAAATATTGGATTTTAAATTCAAAAATCGATTCTGAAATTTCAGAGGATTATGCTGCAAAAAAAATTGACGAACTGCTCTCAAAAAGCGTAAAAGAACAGCTTTACGCAGACGTTCCGGTTACAAGCATGATGAGCGGCGGAATTGATTCTACTTTAATTACTTCAAAGGCAAAACCTTTTAAAAGTGATGTGAATGCTTTCACAATACAGTACAAATTTTCGGAAGATGAAGTGAAAAACGCTTCTTTGGTTGCCTCTGAACTTAAAATTAAACACCACATAAAAACAGTAAGCGATGATGAAGTTTTGGCAGATTTAAAAGAAAATATTCAGCACTTTGAAGAGCCTTATTCAAGCCTTGAAGTTTTGATGAACGCCGCAGAATATGCAAAATCTTTAGGCTTCAAAGTTGTTTTAAGTGGAAACGGTGCCGACGAGCTTTTTGCTGGATACAGCCATACTTTAAAACTGAAAAAATGGCTTTTGTGGAAGAATTTTAATTTTATAAAGAATTTTATCTTTACAAAAGATCCGTTTTCTGAAAGGGTTAAAAATTATTTCTCACAAGATTCTATGTTTGACTTTTTTCGTCAAAGCCAAGTAGGGATGAAACCTTCTGAAGCTGCAAATGTTTTTAAATATGACATTTTCAAAACGGTGAATACTGATTTTACAAAATTTCAATTATCAGAAACCAAAAATTACTCCGCATATTTTGAGTACGACATGAAATATTCTCTATCGTCTCATCATGTATTCAGAGATGATCTAAGTGCCATGAAATATGGTGTAGAATTTCGTTATCCTTATTTAAGCAATGAATTGATTGATTTTGTATCTACTTTGCCAGAGAAATTTAGATTTAATGGCATACAAAACAAACCTCTATTGAGAAAAGTTGCTGAAAATTATCTCCCGAATGAAGTTTTGAAAATGCCGAAAAGAGGATTTTCTTTTCCTCTACATCATTTCATTAAGAATGAAGAGAAAGTTCAGAATTTCATCATCGGAAATCTAGAGAGTTTAAAGAAAAGAAATTTCTTTAAATCAGAAATCATTGATGCATGGTGGAAAAACCAAAATAATCCTTACGACTGCGTGAAAATCTGGCAGCTAGTAACATTTGAGCTTTGGTACCAAAAATATTTTGAAAATCTGTAACGGCTCTACAAATTAATATTTTAACTTTGTAAAATGAAGCAATCTATTTGGGGAATAACAATGTCTTTAATGGCACTTTTAAGTTGCAAAAGTGATGAAGAAGACATTCAAAAAATTGATCAAATCCTTAGTTTTTATATGAAAAATACTGCAGGAAAAGACCTTTTCAATCCTACAGCAGTAGGTTCATATTCGCAAATTAAAATGAATGATGTTTTTGGCGAAGCAGATAATTCTCCTGTTACATTTTCTGGTCCCACAATTCAAATAGATTCTACTTATAAAATTGAGTACACTGCCGGTGCAAAGAGAAGACTTCTTTCTTCTGATGCCAATGACAACAGACTTTACCAATCTAAAATAGCTTTAAATATGCGTCAAAAAATAAATGACACTTTATTCCAAACAATTTTAGATACCATGGAAATACAATACCGATGGTCGCCCACGCTGTTTGAAGTCTCGAAGGTTTTGTACAATAAAAATGAAGTTTTTAATAAAACGCCAACTTCTGGGAATACATTTACCATTACAAAATAATTTAATTTTCATAAATTGCAGGATGAATGATGTTTGATGATAGAATTTAAAACATTTTCTGCATCACAGTAAGCATCAGTCATTCATTTTCAAACACCCAACAACTCATTTATGTTACAGGTTCAATTTTTGCGCGACAATAAAGAACGCGTTTTAGAAGGTCTTAAAAAAAGACAATTCAAAAATCTTGAGTTGGTAGACGAAGCAATTTCTACCGACGACGAAAGAAAAAAAATTCAATTTGAATTGGATTCTCAACTTGCCGAAATGAATAAAATCGCCAAAGAAATCGGGATTTTAATGAAGGACGGCAAAAAAGAAGAGGCAGAATCTTCCAAATCTAAAACGGCACAATACAAAGAGTCGAGCAAAGAACTAGAAACAAAACTGAGCAATTTAGAATCGGATTTAACCAATATTCTGTATCAGATTCCGAATATTCCTAATGCATTGGTAAAAGCCGGAGCATCTGCGGAAGACAATGAAATCATCTATCAATCTCACGATGTAGAAGGTCTCGGAGAAGGGGCAATTCCGCATTGGGAACTGGCAAAAAAATACAATTTGATTGATTTTGAATTGGGGGTAAAAATTGCCGGAGCTGGTTTCCCTGTGTATCTAGGAAAAGGGGCAAGATTGCAGAGAGCTTTGGTGCAATATTTTTTAGATAAAAATGTGGATAAAGGCTACATGGAAGTAAATCCTCCTCACGTTGTGAACGAGGCTTCAGGTTTCGGAACTGGGCAATTACCAGACAAAGAAGGGCAAATGTATTATATTAATGAAGATAAATTGTTTTTGATTCCTACGGCTGAAGTTCCTGTAACCAATCTTTATCGTGATGTTTTGTTCCAGGAAAAAGATCTTCCCATTAAAAATACAGCTTTTTCTCAATGTTATAGAAGAGAAGCAGGAAGTTATGGCGCTCATGTAAGAGGCCTGAACCGTCTCCATCAGTTTGAAAAAGTAGAAATCGTAAGAATTGAAAAACCTGAAAATTCTTATGCTGTTTTGGAAGAAATGGTAGAACATATTAAGGAAATTCTGACTGATCTTGAGCTTCCGTACAGAGTTTTAAGACTTTGTGGTGGCGATACAGGATTTGCTTCTGCGATGACTTATGATTTTGAAGTCTGGAGTGCTGCTCAGGAAATGTGGCTTGAAGTAAGTTCGGTTTCCAATTTTGAAACTTTCCAGGCGAACAGATTGAAGTGTCGGTATAAAGCAGATGGAAAATCTCAACTGGTACATACTTTGAACGGTTCTGCAATGGCTTTGCCAAGAATTATGGCGGCTTTGCTTGAAAATAATCAGACTTCGGAAGGAATTAAACTTCCGAAAAAAGTTGCTGAATATGCTAAGTTTGATTTGATTAGTTAAGTGCTTAAATATTATTTAAACGCAAAGTGCGCAAAGATTTTCTTTTTTATAACTCGATGTATATTTTTAAGTTCGCAAAGGCGTAGACGTAGCAGAGAGCGCAAAGTATTTTCGTTAAAATTAATATAAAATAAATTTTAAACCACCTCAAAATTGAGGTGGTTTTTTTATGCGTTTTTGTCGATGATAATATTGTGATGAAGCAGTAAACCTGAAAGATTTGAAGCTGAGAACTTTGCTCCTTTCATTTTATTGTTTTCGGGATTAAAAGCAAAATTGTAAGCTGTTCTGAAGTCGGTCTGCTCAAGGTTGGTACGGTCAAAAGTGGCACCTGAAAGATCAGAATTCAGAAATGTAGCGTTTCGCAGATCGGTTTCAGAAAAATCTGCTTCGTGAAGGATGCAGTCTTTAAAAACTGTTTTTCTGAGCGATAATTTATAAAATATAGAATTGTTGAGAATACAGTTTTCGAATTTAAAGGAAAGACCGAAATCATTACAGGAATCGAAAGCAAGACCGAGCATTTTTGAGTCTTTAAAACTAACATCCCGAAACGCGGTAGAATTCAATTTAACCATGGTCAGATTACAGTCTGTAAACCCGCAGTCATTAAACTTAAAACCGGAAAGATCGGCGTACTCAAAATTGCAGTTTTTAAAGGTACAGTTTTCGTATTCGCCTGACTGTAAAGGAGATTCTGAGAAAGCAATGTGATTAAAATTCTGTTCTGAAATGTAAAGTGAATTCATTGAGATAGTAAAAACAATAATTGCTAAAAGTAAGATATATTAATCTTTTTCTGCGAACATTTTTAATTTTTCTTTCAAAGAATCGATCTCTAAACTCAGTTGATTATGCAAAGAAATTTGTCCGGCAAAAGGTTCGTAAATATCTTCTACAGATACTTGAAGCAATTTGGCAATACTGCTCCATTCTGTGTCTGTGATTTTCACTTGCCCTTTTTCTCTCTTAAAGTATTGAGGTTGGCTGATCTTAAGATAGATTGCGATATCCGCCTGCGTCATTTTTTTCGCCTTCCTTACAGAAATTAATTTCTTGTTCGTCATTTTGTGAAATATGTGTTTTGTAGAACGAATTTAATACAATTTTTCGTATTTCAAAATTATAGCCTATAAAAAGCTATAATTTTTGGTTTTTTGTGTGGTAGATGTTTTTTAGATTTGGAATATCAATAATGGCAAAAAATAATTTACAACATTTTCGATTATGAAAAAATTAAGCGAGAAAAAGATTAGAAAAACCGTACTTTCAAAAATTTTTGGGGGAAAAATTGAGCATACAAGTGGCTCAAGAACCGTTTTAGTAAACGGTCAGGAAGAAACAATGAAGATCACTGATTCTTTTGATGATAAAAATGGGGATGGAACTTGGCAAGGCAACGAAAGCGGGGTTTTATGTACCTCTTTTGAGTAAAATCTATTATTAACAATTAAAATCAAAAAAAATGAACAAAAAATTAGCAAAAAAAACAATCTTAACCACGAAACTTAGCAAAATTTATGGAGGAAGATCAAGAGCTACAACAGGTCCTACCAAAACAAATGAATATGGTTGTGTAATGTACACAAATGACGTTTATGAAGATGCTAATAATGATGGTGTGATGAATTCTGATGAATGGAGGTCATTAACAACTTGCGTTGCGACAGATTGTCCATAAATGAAGATATTAGAACGATAAACTTTAAATACTTCTAAAATAGAAGTTAAAGAAACAGAATTTCGATAAACCATTTTAAATTCACTCATCAAAGACCATTTGATTATTATCAAATATTAGATAAAAATCAATAAAATCTAAGTGATATAAAATACTTAATTTTTAAAGCAGTACATTTCCTTGTGCTGCTTATTCCTTTAATATTATTTCTTATTTATGAAAATTATGTTGTTCCTATTCTTGTTTAGCTGTCAACTTTTTTCTTCACAAAATATTTTGCCTGAAGAAAAATTTAGCGTAAGCCAAAATTATATTTATTTAGCAAAGTTTGAATTTTACAAAAAAAATTATAGAAAAGCTAACGGTTTATTTAAAAAAGCGTTTTATTATCATTCTCCTAAGGATTCGTATGATTTGCTTGATGCGGGGGCTGCAGCATTATATAGCGGAGAAAATGAATTATTCGAAAAATACATTATTGAATCTATTACTAAATATAAGGCACCTTTAGAATTTATAATAAACTATAAAAAATTCGAAAAATATAAAAACGATTCTTTTTTTACAGAATTACCTGCTAAATATGATGTTCTTTATAATAGCTTTTTCACAACACACCAAAACCTACAGGTTTATTTAGATTCAAACCTTCTGATGGAAAAAGATCAGATGATAAGAGATATTATTTCTGATCTTGAAAAAAACACTGAGGAGACAAATTTAAATAAAAAGTTTATTTATAACCAGTTAATCAAAATTGACGAAAAAAATGCTCAAGATTTAATCGATTTAACAAAAAAACATGGTTATCAGGAAAACACATGGTTATTGTTATGGCATCATAGGCTTCAATTTAATGATGAGAACAATTTCTTTTGGCAGTTTTTCAAACCATATATTAATAAAGAAATAGAACAAGGGAAACTACACAAAAGTTTTTTTGCTATGTTTGAAGATTTTAGTGAAATGGAATCGAAACAAACGCAAAAATATGGAATGTTTCCACAGTCTTATATGATAAATCCAATTAAAGACATTAAGAATGTAGATTGGCTGCGTAATGAAGTTGGATTGCCACCCTTGTTGTATGACAAAATTGTAAATGGTTATCCGATAATTGATGATAAGTATCAATTATCCGAGTCTGATTTGCAGAATCTACTAGAGAAAAGAATCTCAAAATATGAAATTATAAAAGCTAATGATAATTAATGTTATTTCTGAAGAGAATGATAAGTCCACAGATAATATTGTAAAGTGGTTGGTCTGTTTAGACCAACCTTATCAACGATTTAATGTCGAACAGTATACAAAATTCTCGTTCCTTTTGGGAGGTAAGGTTAAACGCAACCGGACAAATATTATTCATAGAAGGGCAAAATTACGAACATATTTAAATAGTGGTTTTGCAGCTTTAGATACTTATGTAAAAGAGGAAACAAATACATTGATAAAATCTTGGGAAAAAATCGTTAAATCGGATTGCACGTCAAATTACATGGGTGGTTTTAATGAGGAAGATCAGCATGATAAATTATTCGATCTTTTTATAGCAGAATCTATCGGTCTGAAAATTCCCGAAACTTTAATAACAAATTCTAAAAAAGAACTAATTGATTTTGCTAAAAAACATATCGTAATCACAAAAGCAATAAATAAGCCTATCCAAATAAATTTAGAAAAAGTTTCTATGCGTGATAAAGGAACTCTCCAATTGGATGAAGATACTATTGGCGAGTTAAATGATGATTTTTCTCTGAGTATTTTTCAAGAGTATATAGAAAAAGAATGTGAAATTAGAGCATTAGTGTACGACCAAAAAATATTTTCTATGGCAATTTTCTCTCAGAGAGACAAAAAAACAAGAACAGATTACAGGAATTATAATTATGAAAATCCTAATAGGTGTGTTCCATTTAAATTACCTAATGTAATAGAACGTAAGATTCTGAAATTCTTCAAACTAAAAAATATTAATATGGGTTCGATTGATTTAATTTTAAATGAAAATGGTTTTTATTTTTTAGAAAATAATCCACAAGGGCAATATGAATGGGTATCTGAAAATTGTAATTATTACATTGATAGATATATAGCAAAGCAACTAATTAATTTTCAAAATGAATAAAAACGAATATCATTCAATTTATATAAAAAAATCAGTAACAGAATTACAGAACAAAAAAAATATTAAGATTGAAAAAATATCTGTAAAAAAACTTCTTAACAAAAATGTTACACGTCAAATTTTTCACAAGCCTATTACAAAAATTATAAATTTTTAGTAAATGTATCTTAAAATATTTTCAAATTGTCGCCTAGTTAAAGGTTTTAAAAATTATCTCATTCATGATATCCAAAGAGGAAGCATGACAAACATTCCTGAAGAATTATACCTTACTTTATTAAAGTATAATAATAAAAGATATAACTCTAAATTAAAATTTGAGCTAAGAGATTATATAGATTTCTTAGTCGAAGAAGAGTTTGTTTTTTTTACTAAAACTCCTCAGTACTTTCCAGAAATAAACGATGAATTTGCTTTGCCTTCCAAGATAAGTAATATCGTTATTGACATCAAGGATAATAATTCATATGATTTGAATGAAATTTTTTTACAAGTAGATGATTTTAATTGTGAAAATATTGAATTGCGATTTTTTAAGAAAACGACTGAGACTGAAATAAGAAACATAAGTAATTTTATCAGTGAAAATGAATTATATTTAACTAACATAGGCATAGTTTTACCTTATGAAGAAAATGTCAACTACAATCAAATATTAGAAATAAGTAGAATTGTATATTTACATCTATACAATTGCAAGTCAGATGATACTGTTATACTATCTGAAGAAAAGCATATTGTATATAGTTCTCTACCAGTTTTTTCTGACAAAAACTGCGGACTCATAAATCCAAATGACTTTACATTAAATAAATACTTATTTTTTGAATCGCACCACCATAACTCCTGTCTCCACAAAAAAATCTCAATTGACACAGAAGGCAATATAAGGAATTGCCCTTCCATGCCCCAAAGTTTTGGGAACATAAAAGACACCACCCTACAAGAAGCTTTCAATCACAAAGATTTTAAAAAATATTGGAATCTTACAAAAGACAATATAGAAGTTTGCAAAGATTGTGAGTTTCGTTATATATGTACAGATTGCAGAGCATACACAGAGCGCACTCATGCCAACGCCGAGGGTTTAGATACTTCAAAACCCTTAAAATGTGGCTATGATCCTTATACAGGAGAATGGGAAGAATGGAGCACTAATCCACTTAAAGAAAAGGCCATCAACTATTATGGAATGCAGGATTTGATAAAGAAAAAATAAAACACAATCATTGAAAAAAACATTCCCATTCTATAAACAACCCGACACTAAAGATTGCGGCCCTACCTGCCTAAGAATCATCAGCAAACATTATAAGAAAAGCATTTCTCTACAACAGATCCGGAATCTCTCAGAAACAACTCGGGAAGGAAGTAGCTTACTCGGTTTAAGCGATGCAGCAGAAGATTTGGGATTCCGGTCTCTGGGAGTTCAGATTGATTTTAATACACTTGCAGATGAAGTTCCTTTGCCATGCATTGTGCACTGGAATAAGCAACATTTTGTTGTTGTTTATAAAATTGAGACCCTTCGACAGGCTCAGGGTGACAGCCGTTACAAGATTTATATTTCAGATCCAAGTTATGGTTTAATTACTTACTCAAAAACTGATTTTATACGATTTTGGATTGGCGAAAATGCAGATGAAAATACAGAAGAAGGTATTGCTTTAATACTTGAAACAACACCTGCTTTTTTTCAAACTGAATTTGATGATGAAGAAAGCAAAGCCAGCTTTTCGTTTCTGTCAAAATATTTACTGAAATATAAATCGATGATTCTTCAGCTGGCAGTAGGTCTGCTTGCCGGAAGCTTATTATCACTGATTCTTCCGTTTCTAACCCAAAGTATTGTTGATGTAGGAATCCAAAATCAGGATTTGAATTTTATATATCTTGTCTTGATTGCTCAGGTAATGCTCTTCCTGGGCAGAATGGGAATTGAAATTATCCGAAGTTGGATATTACTGCATCTTTCGACAAGAATCAATATTTCTATTATTTCAGATTTCTTTATCAAACTCATGAAACTTCCCATAAGTTTCTTTGATACGAGAATGACAGGAGATGTTATGCAGCGTATTAACGATCATCACCGGATCGAACAGCTTTTAACAAGCTCGTCATTAAGTACACTGTTCTCATTAGTCAACCTTTTCATATACAGCATCATTCTGCTGTTTTATGATTACAGATTATTCATTGTTTATCTGGTTGGAGCAATTTTATACGTAGGTTGGATTACCTTCTTTCTAAATAAAAGAAAAGAACTCGATTACAAAAGATTTTCACAGGTTTCTCAGGAACAAAGCAAAGTTATTGAACTCATCAACGGCATGCAGGAAATCAAAATGCACAATGCCGAAAAACAAAAACGCTGGGACTGGGAGTTTCTGCAGGTTAAATTATTTAAATTAAGAATAAAATCACTGTCATTAGAACAGTGGCAATCTGTAGGAGGTAATTTCATTAATCAGATGAAAGATATTTTGGTGAGTTTTCTTTCTGCAAAATTAGTACTGGAAGGAAATCTTACTTTAGGGATGATGCTTTCTGTGCAATATATAATTGGTCAGCTAAACAGTCCGTTACTTCAGTTAATAGATTTTATCAAACAAACTCAGGATGCAAAAATTTCTTTGGAAAGGTTAGGCGAAATTCATGATAAAGAAGACGAAGAGAATAAAAACGAGCAATATGCTGTAGAAATTCCACAAAAAGACATTGAGATTGATAATATGTCTTTCAGGTATATTGGTTCAGAGATTCCTGTTTTTGAAAATTTAAGTTTAAATATTCCTTTCCAAAAAACAACTGCAATCGTCGGAGCCAGCGGAAGCGGAAAAACAACACTCTTAAAACTATTAATGAAATTTTACGAACCCAATGAAGGAGAAATAAAAATAGGGAGTACACTGATGAAAAATATCTCGCCCAGATTTTGGAGAGATCAGTGCGGCGTTGTAATGCAGGAAGGGTATGTTTTTAACGATACAATTGCCAATAATATCGCAGTTGGTGAAGATTATGTAGACAAAACAAAATTGAGGAGAGCCGTAGAAATAGCCAATATCAAAGACTTTATTGAAGATTTACCTCTCAGCTACAATACCAAAATCGGAAATGAAGGAGTTGGCGTGAGTGGCGGACAAAAACAGCGGCTCTTCATCGCAAGAGCAGTATATAAATCTCCTGAATATATTTTCTTTGATGAAGCTACCTCTGCTTTAGATGCTAATAATGAAAAAGTAATCATGGAAAATCTGGAGCAATTCTTTAAAGGTAAAACTGCAATCGTGATCGCACACAGACTTTCCACTGTAAAACACGCTGACAAAATTATTGTACTTGACAAAGGAAAAGTGGTTGAAGAAGGCAATCACTCTGAGCTTGTAGCTCAAAAAGGAGAATATTACAGACTCGTAAAAAATCAATTGGAACTTGGAAACTAAAGACATTTTAGATCATATAGAACTTCGCTCAGAAAGCGTTCAGGATATCCTTACAGAGCCACCTCATTGGATGTTCCGATGGGGTAATACAATAATATTTCTGACTCTCATTTTAATCCTCATAATGAGTTATATCATCAAATATCCCGAATTTGTTCCGGCTTCCATTGTGGTAACTTCGCAAAATCCACCAGAGAAAATTGAAGCGAGAAGCAGCTCAAAGATTGAAAAAATATTTATAAAAGACCATCAGAAAGTAAAAAAAGGAGATATTCTGTTTGTTCTGCAATCCACGGCAAATTATTCAGATGTACTGGAGCTTAAAAAATTAGTTGATTCTCTTTCTCCAAACGAACTGCTTTCCTTTCCCCTCAGCAAAGCATCACATTTTAAATTAGGTGAACTGCAGGGCGACTATAATAACTTTTCAAAAGCTTTTCAGGATGAAAGTTTATTTTCAAGATTGCAGCCGTATGCTCCTGAAAGCTTAGCTGCCAATCAAAGTCTCTCTGAATCCAGAGGTAGAATAGCCAACCTGCAACTTCAAAAAAAACTGGAGCTTACAAAATATGAGCTTACCAAAAAGAATTACCAGCGGTCACAGGATTTGTATAATCAGGGCGTAATTGCTGCGATGGAAATGGAGAATGAGAAAATAAAATATCTTCAGGCTCAGCAGAATTTAGAAAACATCAATATTTCCATTTCTCAGATGCAGGAAAACATCTCAAATTTGAATAAAACAAAAAGCGGAACTACCATAAATTCAGAAAAAGACAAAATCAATTATTCTTCCCAGACACTGCAGTTGTTTGAGCAGTTAAGAAAATCTCTCAAGCAATGGGAACAAAGCTATCTCATTACTTCTTCTACAAACGGAACAGCCAGTTTCCAGCAGTTTTTTGGTGAAAATCAGTTTGTAAAAGCAGGAGATCCTATAGTTTCAATTTTACCGGATCACACAGAGCAACTGGTAGGCAGAATGTCTGTACCTGCTGCAAATACAGGAAAAATTATTCCCGGTCAAAAAGTTTTAATTAAATTAGACAACTACCGGTTTCAGGAATACGGAATTATAGAAGGAAAAGTAAAGAATATATCAATGATTCCGGATGATAAAGGAAATTATTATGTAGATATCATTCTTCAAAAAGGCCTCAAAACTTCCTACAACAAGACCCTAAAATTCGATAAAGAACTACGCGGGAATGGTGAGATTGTAACACAGGATCTGAGGTTGATTGAAAGGTTTTTCTATCAGATCAGGAAATTACTGGGTTATCAGAATTAAAAAAACTTACTAAAAATTTTAAAAATTAATTTCGAAACTTCCATCTTCCAACAACCTACACCAAACTGTTCTTATCGGCGTAATTTAGTTTAAAGAAAATAAAAGTCATAATAGAAAAGGCAAGAAGAGAACTCCCACCATAGCTAAAGTATGGCAACGGAATCCCAACGGTTGGAAAAAGCCCCATTACCATCCCCAAATTGATGGAAAAGTGCATTAATAAAATCGAAGCAAAGCAATACCCGAAAACCCGGTTAAAACTAGATTTCTGCTTTTCTGCGAGATAATAAATTCTGCCGATGAAAACCATGTAGCAAAGTACCAAAACAGCACTTCCTACAAATCCCCATTCTTCGCCTACGGTACAAAAAATATAGTCTGTTTCCTGCTCAGGAACGAATTTCCCTTGCGTTACGGAACCCTCACGATAACCTTTTCCAAACATTCCACCAGAACCGATGGCGGTTTTTGAATACAGCAAATTGTAACCCGAAGTATCTCTAAACGCTTTTTCACCTTTATACAAAACTTCAATTCTTTCTCTTTGGTGTTTCGGAAGTTTTTCTAAAACGTAAGGTGTTCCGAATGCCAACCCACAAAGCAAGAGAAGAGACCCCGCAACGCCAGAGACAGAGATTACATCCCATGACATTCTATGGTAATTTAAAAATATCGCAACCGCATAAATCAGCACAATTGTAATGACAACGTAGAGCGGATTTATCGCAAGAGAAATTAAAAATACTCCGGCAAACAAACCTCCTATACCAAACAACAAACCACTTAAACCTTCACGGTACAATGCAATGAAAAATGCCGTAAAAACCAATAACGAGCCCACATCCGGGATCATTAAAACAACTACAGCAGGAATTCCGATAATTGCTAAAGTGGTTAATAAAGATTTTCTGATTTTTAAATTAAATTCTGCGCCAGATACATAACTTGCCAGCATCAAAGCCGTTCCTATTTTTGAAAACTCAACAGGTTGCATGGTTATGCCGCCGAATTTATACCAGTTCCTTTGTCCTAAAATTTCTGTTCCAAAAGGGAAGAGACCAATCAAAAGTAAAACACCGCCAATATAAAATATTGCTGATAAGTTCTCGAAAAATTTACTTCTGCTGAAGAAAATAATTAAGCCTACAAATATTGAAATTCCGAAGAAAATCAATTGTTTTTCGCCCAATTTTTGGTCTACACTGTAAATATTGGCAATGGCAAAGATGCAAAGCAAAAAATAAAGTCCGAGCCCGAGTTTGTCTATACCTTCCGTCCACTTCATAATTTTGGAATTTTCGAAGTTTTAGCTTTTTCCTTTTCCCGAATTTTGGCTTTCTGTTTCTTCACCATTTCTAGGCTGTCCTGTATTTTTTTAAGTTTGATAGAATCTGGTTTGGGATCTTTATACAAACCTTTACGCTTTAGATCGGCAATCCATTGGCGTTTATATTCTGGCATAAAGCTCGATGTGATCATTTTTTTGTAAAGATGTTCGCGCTTCAGATCTCCTGTAATATATTTTTCGGCAATTACTGTACACGCCGGTCCTGCCCAAGTTGCCCCAAATCCTGCATGCTCCATTACAGCAACTACTACAATTCTTGGTTTATCCGCAGGCGCAATCAATACAAAAATAGAATTGTCTTTCCCTTGCGGAACCTGTGCTGTTCCTGTTTTAGCTAATTGAGTAAACTCCGTAGATTTTAGACCTCTTGCAGTTCCGGCAAGCACCACAGCTTCCATGCCTTTAAGAACCGGCCCGAAATGTTTTGCATCTACCAAAGTTTGATGTTTCTTTTTGAACCTCGGATCTGGATTTGGTTTCCCATCAATTGATTTCACAATATGAGGAGTGAAGTACCAGCCGCGGTTGGCAATGGCAGAAACGAAATTGGCCAATTGTAAAGGTGTAACCATCACATCACCCTGCCCCATCCCATTGTAGATAGCACCAGTAGACATTTCGTCCCAGTTTCTAACATCGGTACGGGTAGAGCCGTTGGCTTTTATAATGGCTTTAAATCTTCTTTCATAAAAATCACCTGACGGAATTCTTCCTTTAGCACCTACGGCGAAATCGTTATTTAAAAACTCTCCTACACCGAAGCTGCTCATGATTTTCTTCCATTCATCTACTCCTCTCGACGGGTTTCCCGGATATTTTTTGATAATAGCAATAAAAGCGTAGGTAAAAAAACAGTTACTTGATACCTGAATAGAAGGAATCAGCGGGTCTGCTCCACCATGACCTTTAATTCTTTTACCTTTATAATAAAATCCTCCACCACATGGGAAAATTGTTTTATCAGTCATCACACCCATCTGCATGGCTGCAAGGGCAGTTAGTAATTTAAAAGTAGACCCTGGAGGATAACCTGCTTGTAAAGACCTGTCAAAGGTTGGTTTATTTTCATAAATCGTATCTTTTGAAAGTCTGTAAAGGTTTTTGGATTTGTTTGGTCCTGTAAAAAGATTGGGATCAATATCCGGACCGGTTGCTGCAACCAGAACTTCACCGTTATTTGGATCAATAGCAACCACTGCCCCATGCTTGTCTACCAGCATCTCTTCTGCCATCCTCTGTAGATCGTAATCTATCGTTAGCGTAATGTCTTTTCCGGTAACAACTTCTCTATCCAAGGTTCCGTTTTTATAAGGACCTACATTTCTAAGTTTGATGTCTTTTTGAATATATTTTATACCTTTTACTCCACGAAGCTCTTTTTCATAAGCTTTTTCTACCCCACTTTTCCCAATAAAATCTCCGGGAAGGTAATAAGTAGAGTCTTTTTTAATCTCGCCATCGTTTACTTCGTTGGTGTAACCCAAAAGATTTCCAGAAGTAGAAACCTCATATTGCCTCTGGGGTCTTGAAACGATATTGAATGCCGGATATTTAAATATAATTTCCTGAACTCTTGCAATGTCTTCTCTGCTTAGATCCTTGAAGAAAGTCATTGGCGTAAGCTTAGAAAAATATTTTTCTTTTTTAATAAGATCTACTTTTTTAATGAAATCCTGCTTAGATATTTTCATTAAATTACAGAAAGCAATGGTATCAAAATCTGGCTTCATTAAAGCCTGAGTGAAAGAAATTTCATAAGCCGGCTGATTTCCTACCAAAATTTTACCATTTCGGTCGAAAATGACACCTCTTTGAGGAATGATGTATTCGGTTTTGATGGAAGTATTGGCCGCATTAAGTGCATATCTATCGGTGAATAGTTGCAAATAGGAAAGCCTTGCTACAAAAATTACAGCAATGACAACGAGTACGGAGAAAATTTTTAAATAGCGTGTATTCAAACTTTTTGTTTGATTTTAAAGATTAATGCATAAATGATTATAAATATAAACGAAATTATACTTGTTACCAATACATTAAGCAAGATTTCGAAAACTCTTGTAAACTTGAAAAATTCTATATACTGCACAAAAAGTTGGTGCATAAATATACTTGAAAACAGAAACAATAAAAACTGGCTCCACTGTAAAGACTGAAACGAGAAAAAATCTGTAGACGTATCTGTAGAAGTACGAAAAATTAACGTACGATAATAAGCAATAAGCGTTGTTGCAAAAGCATTATTCCCTCCCGTATGCAAAAAAATATCTATTGAAAGACCAATTAAAAAACTTAATCCTAAAAACTGAAATTTATTCCTAAAAAAAGGATAAAACATAACAAACACGGGATAAATAACAGGTGTATAAATTCCGAAAAGCGTGATTCTATTAAGCACAAAAATCTGCAGTGCTACAAGAAAAGCCATGATCAAAAAGTCTGTAAATATAGTTCTGCTAATCATGTTCTTTTTTCATTACGGCCTGCATTGTATCCTGAATTCTCTGCACTTCTGCTTTTTTCAGGTTTTTAACTACATAAATTTTACTTAAAGCACCCATTTTTTCACTCAGTTCAACCGAAATATCCCAAAACCCGGTTTGGTTATCTACAGAATATCCTGCTACTTTACCAATCATTATGCCTTGAGGGAAAATTGCTGATTTACCATCTGTTACAATCGTATCTCCTATACGTATTGAAACATATTTTGGAATATCAGAAAGATGCATTGTTCTAGAATTATCGCCCTTCCAGGTGAGTGTACCAAAGTAGCCAGACTTTTTCAAGGCAGCATTAATTCTGATTTTATTAACACTTAAAACCGATTGTACGAGTGCATAAGAATCCGTAGAATTAATTACGATTCCAGCAATTCCCTTTGGTGCCATTACGCCCATTTGAGGAAGTACACCATCTCTTTTCCCACGGTTGATTGTAAAATAATTGTTTCTTCTGTTGATGCTGTTGAATACAATTTCGCCGTCTACGAAGGTATATATCTGCCCACCGCCTATGGTATCATGTACTTTTTTGAACAATGGATTTTTCGTCCCCTGCTTTCCGTAAAGCTCAATCATTAAAGATTTATTTTGAGCAACAAGATCCTCGTTGGTTTGTTTTAGCTTTAAATAAGAAACCCCCTCATCAATATAACCCGAAACCCACGCATTAAAAGCAGCGGTTTGACCCGTGAGCCACGATTTCTGCATTGCGTTTTTAGAAAACATTAGAACAAGAGAAATAATCTGCAGAAAAATAAAGAAGATAAACAAAGAGTTCTTCGAAAAAATTCTCAGCAAAAATCCCATTCAGATAAAAAGTCGTAAAAGGTTAAAATTATTTAATTAAGAAATTGAATTTATCCATATTCTTAAGTGCAATCCCTGTACCTCGTACCACAGCTCTCAAAGGATCTTCAGCTACAAAAACCGGCAAACCTGTCTTTTTGTGAAGTCTGTCTGCTAAACCTCTCAGTAAAGCACCACCTCCTGCAAGGTAGATTCCTGTTTTGTAAATATCCGCAGAAAGTTCTGGCGGTGTAAGTGAAAGCGTTTCCATTACAGCATCCTCTATTCTGATGATTGATTTATCCAGAGCACGAGCTATTTCTCTGTAACCCACCATGATTTCTTTTGGTTTACCCGTAATAAGATCTCTTCCTTGTACCGGAATGTCATCAATATCTACATCAAGATCTTCAACAGCAGAACCAACTTCAATTTTCACTCTTTCAGCAGTTCTTTCTCCGATATATAAATTGTGATGTGTTCTCAAGAAATAGGCAATATCATTTGTAAAAACATCACCTGCAATTTTTACAGATTTATCACAAACAATACCTCCTAATGCAACCACAGCGATTTCTGTTGTTCCACCACCTATATCAATAATCATATTCCCCTCTGGCTTCTGAACGTCTATACCTACACCAATTGCAGCAGCCATTGGCTCGTATATTAGTCTTACATCTTTTGCATTTACTTTTTGGGCAGAATCTCTTACTGCTCTTTTTTCTACCTCGGTAATGCCCGAAGGAATACAAATTACAATACGCAGCGCTGGTTGAATAAATTTACCTTTAATACCAGGAATTTTCTTGATAAACTCTTTTATCATGTGTTCGGATGCATGAAAATCTGCAATCACACCGTCTTTCAAAGGTCTAATTGTTTTGATATCCTCATGCGTCTTCCCTTGCATGTGTTTAGCCTGCTCACCTACAGCGATTGGCTTTCCCGTTGATCTCTCAATGGCAACAATAGAAGGTTGATCAATAACAATTTTATTATTATGTATGATAAGAGTATTTGCAGTCCCTAAGTCTATCGCAATATCTTGCGTAAACATATCGAATAAGCCCATAATTTTCTGGAGATTTAAGTTTACAAAGATATAAATTTAACATTAGCCATAGAGTCTCATTCTAAATATTTTGGTTAAAATTTTATTAAATTTTCAAAGACGTCTCAGCAGTCTAGTTACAACAATCTCTAAAAAAAATTTCTTTGTTTATGATTATTATAAATAGCTTTTCACGATATTTATCATTTACCAAATCACAAAATGTTTTGATAAAAAAGAATTAAATTTGCACTTGTTTATGATACAGTATTCTAAAGTACATCAGACATCCAATTTTGCAGTTCTTTCAATAAGTTACGAGAAAGCAGATGTCGAGACAAGAGGAAAATTTGCATTTTTTGATGAAAACATCAAAAGTTTTGTTGCCAAAGTCCACGAGCAGGATCTTGGTGATGCTTTCGTTGTATCCACTTGCAACAGAACAGAAATATACACTACAACGAATAACTATCTTCTCATTGCAGAAGAATATTGCAAAACCATTGACGTACAGCTTAAAGATTTTTTACACTTTGCCAATATTCTAACAAAAGAAGAAGCGTTGAAACACCTTTTCAGGGTGGCAGCCGGTCTAGAGAGTCAAATCATTGGAGATTTTGAAATCATCGGACAAATCAAAAAAGCGTACGCCCGTTTCAAAAAAGAAAGAAAAAATTCCAATCCATTTTTAGAACGATCCATTAATTCTGCGATTCAAATTTCGAAAAGAATAAAAAATGAAACAGGAATTTCCAACGGAGCAGCTTCTGTTTCTTACGCTGCCGTTCATTACATTTTAAACAATCAAAAAAGAATTACCGAAAAAAACATTCTTCTTCTGGGTGTTGGTGAGATTGGTCAAAATACGGTCGAAAATTTGGTAAAACACGTTTATCAGCCTAAAATAAAAATCGCTAACCGAACTCAGGAAAAAGCAGCGAAAATTTCAGAAAAATACAATATTCCCAATATTGATTATAATGATTTTGAAAAGGAACTAAACCACACTGATATTTTAATTGTTGCTACAGGAGCAAAAACACCAATAATCAACAAATCTCATTTAAAAAACGGAAAAGAAATACTCATCATAGACCTTTCTATACCGAACAATGTTGACAAAAATGTTTCAGAGCTTACAAACGCAACATTAATCGATGTAGATGAACTTTCTAAGCAAATTCAAGCTACCATTCAGCAACGTGAGAAAGAAATTCCAAAAGCGGAAGTTATCATTAAAGAAATGACCAAAGATTTTCTTGAATGGGAAAAAAAGAGAAAACTAGCACCCAATATTCATCATTTCAAAGCCGTTTTGAAAAACATGGAACGCAATGAGATGCATAACTTTTACAGAAAAAACAAATACATAGACATCAACGACATGGAACTTTCTGAAAAAATGATTCAGAAAATCACCAACCGTTTTGCGAAATATATCATAGACAACCCTTTGAAAGCGGAAGAAATCAGTAAATTGATGCACGAAATTTTAGTGGAACAACCCAATAACGAATTCAATGAAAAACATTAGAATAGGAACAAGAAAATCTGCACTCGCCCTTTGGCAGGCAGAGGAAGTGGCAGGAAAATTACAAGAGCTTAATTATACAACAGAGATTGTTCCGATTGTTTCTTCGGGTGATAAAAACCTTAATCAACCTCTTTATTCATTAGGAATTACAGGTGTTTTTACACGAGATTTAGATATCGCTTTATTGAATGACGAAATCGACATTGCTGTGCATTCCTTAAAGGATGTTCCTACAAAACTTCCCGAAAATATAGAACTTGTAGCTTATCTGGAAAGAGATTTTCCGCAGGATGTTTTAATTAAAAGAAAATCTGCAGTCAATAAACAATTTCACGAACTTAAATTGGCAACAAGCAGTTTAAGAAGACGTGCTTTCTGGTTGAAACAATATCCAGACACTGAGTTTTTTGACATCAGAGGAAACATCCAAACCCGACTTCAAAAACTTGAAGAGCAGGATTTTGACGCTACCATTTTATCGTTAGCCGGAATCAAAAGAATGAAAATGGATATCGATTACGAATTCCTTCCTATGATGATTCCCGCAGCATCACAGGGCGTTGTGGCTGTTGCAGGACATTCAAACAAGAAAGAAATCAACGAAATTTTAGCTAAAATCAATCATAGAGAAACCCAAATTTGTGTAGAAATTGAAAGAAACTTCCTGAGTACTCTGGAAGGAGGCTGCACCGCTCCTATTGGAGCTTTTGCAGAAAAATTTGAAAATAAAATCAAATTAAAAGCAGCTCTTTGCTCATTAGACGGTAAAAATTACATTGCAACTGAAGAGAGTTTTGAATTTAATGAAGAAGAAAATTTCGGATCGAAGTTTGCGAATATTGTTTTGGAGAACGGAGGAAAAGAATTGATGACAGAAATTAAAAATCAACTTTAAAGTTTAGAGCTTTTTTAAATTTCATCAAAATTATTTTTAAACAGACTCTAAAGTTGAAGATGTTTTATTTGAAAATCATTAGAGTTTTAAAAATTTAAAGATTTTATAAAGACATTCTGAAGAAATTCACTCAGCGGGGTTGCTTAATCTTGTTTTATCTAAAACTTTGAAAAATACGTCTTCAGATTTCTTACTATGTAAAATAAAGGTGTTGTTTTTCAAAATTCATCCCTTAAAAAAAAGTGAAACTTATGAAAAAATACTTTTCAATCTTTTTTGTCACTCTATTTGTGTTTTTTGGCAAGGCTCAGAATCAGTTTGCTCAAAAACTATCTGATGCTGCTTTAAGTTTAACAAAAGACAAAGTAACTTACGACCCTGCATACATTTCTATTAAATACCCGAACGGTGATGTTCCTGCTGATAAAGGAGTTTGTACAGACGTTATCATTCGTGCATACCGAAAATTAGGAATTGATCTTCAGAAAGAAGTTCATGAAGATATGAAGAAGAATTTTTCTAAATATCCAAAAAAATATGGCTTGAAAAGACCAGACACGAATATCGATCACAGAAGAGTTCCCAATTTACAAGTGTTTTTTGCAAAATTCGGCAGATCAAAACCTACAGATCAAAACCCCGCATCCTACGTTCCCGGAGACATCGTAAGCTGGCTTCTTCCCGGAAATTTAACGCACATAGGAATTGTTGTCAACAAAAAATCGGCAGACGGGAGAAGATATTTAATCGTTCACAATATTGGTGGCGGACAGGTTATTGAAGATTGTCTGTTTAAATTTGAGATTACAGGACATTATCAATATTCAAAATAATTTATAATGAAAAAGGTAATTTTCGCTATTTTTCTACTGATTTTGAATTTCAGTTTCGCTCAAAACTCTGGTTTAAAAATCGTTAAAAAACCAATTAATTATTCTTCGGAACGGGTTGCATTAAGTTTAGAATACCTTAAAGATCATCACGGTTTAAACCAAAAAACACCAACGATTACTCCTAAAATGATTGTTTTGCATTACACGGCAGGCGCAACTGTGGAAAGTAATTTTAAATATTTTAATAATACCCATCTCGAAAGTGCCAGAAATACTTTAAAAAAACAAAGTACACTCAATGTTTCCTCACAATACATTATTGATCGAGATGGCACTATTTATCAATTAATGGAACCAACCCAATTTGCAAGACACACCATTGGATTGAATTATTGCGCAATCGGAATTGAAAATATCGGAAGTAAAACACAAACCCTCACAGAAAAACAGATTGAAGCCAATGCGCTATTAGTAAGATATTTAACTCAAAAATATAAAATTGAATACCTCATTGGTCATTCAGAATACGGCGTTTTCAGAAAATCTACACTATGGAAAGAATCTGACCCAAAATATTTTACAGGAAAAGAAGATCCTGGAAAAGATTTTATGACTAAAGTAAGATTGAAAGTCACCGATTTAAAATTAAAAGACAAACCATATTAACCATAGTTCAAAAACACTGTACCTTAGCCGAGCAGAAAGTACTTATCAACACAAAAAAATAGGTAAAGCATAAAAAAATGAAAATTTTATTTGCCAAAAATTTAAACCACAAATACATCTCCGAAAAATTGGGAGAGGATATTTTGGTTGAAACAATTGAGGTAATAAAAACTAATTCTTTGCGTGTTCAAAGTTTTAATTTGAAGGGAAATTCTTTGATTTTCACAAGCTCAAACGGTGTAAAATCCTTTTTTGAAAATGGTTTTACTTCTAATGAAGATTTCACCGCAAAAGCCTTCAATAAAATCTACTGCGTAGGTGAAAAAACAAAAAAAGAACTTCGAAAAAACGGTTTCGGAACTTTTAAAGTAGTAAAAAACGCAGAAACATTATCCCATTTTATTATTGAAAATTGTGCTCAGGAGAAATTCATTCATTTTTGTGGTAATCTTGCACTCAACGTTTTAGATAATGAACTTCCGCTTCAGAATATTCAATATAAAAAAGTGATTGTTTATGAGACAAAAGAGCTCAATCCTACAATAACTGAGAAATATCACGCCATAGTTTTTTTTAGCCCAAGTGGAGTTCGTAGTTTTGCGAAAAATAATTCTTTAGAAAACACACTCTTATTTTCAATCGGAGAAACCACCTCTAAAGAATTAAAAAAATATACAAAAGCAGAGATTTTCATCAGCGAAGAAAATACTTTATCAAACCTGTTGGAGGTTATCAGAAATACCTTAAAGAACAACAATTCTTAAAGTTATGAACTAAAGACCAACAACTATCAACTAAAATTATGATTAAAAACGACCTCTATTTAAAAGCACTTCGTGGCGAAACCGTAGAAAGACCACCGGTTTGGATGATGAGACAGGCAGGAAGATATTTGCCGGAATTCATCGCACTTCGCGACAAATACGACTTCTTCACAAGATGTCAGACTCCTGAACTGGCTTCCGAAATCACCGTTCAGCCCATCAGAAGATTTCCTTTAGATGCTGCAATTTTGTTTTCAGACATATTAGTAGTTCCACAAGCAATGGGAATTGATTTTAAAATGAAAGAATCTGTTGGCCCTTGGCTGGACGAACCCATAAGAACCGCAGAACAAGTTGATAATGTTATAGTTCCCGACGTAAACGATACTTTAGGATATGTTTTCGATGCAATAGAAATGACTTTGGAAAAACTGGATAACGAAATTCCTTTGATTGGTTTCGCAGGTTCTCCTTGGACGATTTTATGTTATTGTATTGAAGGAAGAGGTTCCAAAGATTTTAATATTGCTAAATCTTTCTGTTTCCTACAGACCGAAGCGGCTCACAGATTATTACAAAAAATCACAGATACAACGATTGCTTACCTCAAAAGAAAAGTTGAAAAAGGCGTTTCTGCCGTTCAGGTTTTCGATTCTTGGGGCGGAATGCTTTCACCAGCAGATTATCAGGAGTTTTCTTGGCAGTACATCAACCAGATCGTTGAAGCTTTGGCGCCATTAACGCACGTTGTGGTTTTTGGAAAAGGCTGCTGGTTTGCTTTGGAAGATATGACGAAATCAAAAGCATCTGCATTAGGAGTAGATTGGACGATCACACCGGAACTGGCGAGAAAGTTCACCAACAATTCTGTCACTTTACAAGGGAATTTCGATCCTTCAAGATTGCATTCTACTCCTGAAACGATTAGAAAAATGGTTCATGAGATGATCAACCGTTTCGGGAAAGATCAATATATTGTAAACCTAGGACACGGAATTTTACCTAACATTCCTGTAGAAAATGCGGAAGCTTTTATCAGAGCGGTGGTAGATTGGAAACCGAATAATTAATTCCCCACAGTTTCATAGATTGTCACAGATATCACAGCATTTTGTCATTCCATTGTAATCTAAATTCTTTTTAAAAATGATCAGAATAAATTACTTTCATTTTTTTATAATGACAAGATGATGTAAATAAAATCCCTTTCAAAAGTAGTTTTGAAAGGGATTTTATTATTTATAAAACTTACTTCGTTTTTGCAGAAACAATGTAATCGTAAACCCATTGGTGCTGCTCGTCAGACAATCTCGCTTTCGGCGCCATAGAATTCATGATTCCTACCCATTCTACCGACGTAAAGTCATCCGGTTTTGGTAAGTCGTGACATTTTTTACAAGAATTTTCAAAGATTGTTTTTCCTTGAGCCACTTGTGCAGCAGTACTCTTAGCTGCTACAGGAGCCGTAGTTGCCACAACAGCTTTAGGTGTACATGATGTAAAAAACAGTGCTACCAAAAGAGATGTTCCTATAAGTTTTTTCATTTTTCAAAAGTTTAATAAACAAAATTAGTGTTTCATATTTTATTGAGTATTCCAAAAACTTAATTTAGAAGCATTAAAATTAAGACATTACAAAAAGCTTTTTTGTTTTTTATTTTTATATTTTTGAATCGATGAAAATCTCCACACAAGAACTTTTCGACGGAATACGATCTGGCAATAAACGTCTGATTGGAAAAGCCATCACTTTGGTTGAAAGTAAAAAAGCAGAACACCGCAAAGAAGCGGAGGATTTGCTTAAAAAAATTATGCCGTTTACAGGAAAATCTGTGCGTGTAGGAATTACCGGTGTTCCCGGTGCAGGAAAATCAACTTTTATAGAAAATTTTGGGATTTTGGCTATTTCCAAAGGTAAAAAAGTAGCTGTGTTAGCAATCGACCCGAGTTCTGCTATCAACAAAGGAAGTATTTTGGGTGACAAAACCAGAATGGAAGAGTTGTCTAAAGAAGAAAATGCTTTCATCCGCCCTTCCCCAAGTTCAGGATTTTTGGGAGGTGTTGCCAATGCTACTTTTGAAACGATGCTGATTTGTGAGGCTGCAGGTTACGATTATATTTTAATTGAGACCGTTGGTGTAGGGCAATCTGAAATTCTTGTCGCAGACATTACTGATGTATTTTTATTCCTGAAAATTATTGGCGGTGGCGACGAGCTTCAAGGCATTAAAAGAGGAATTATGGAGATGACGGATGTGATTTTCATTAATAAAGTAGATGCCGATAATCTTCAAAAAGCTAAAAATACCAGGCTTGAACTGAAGCGTGCATTAGACTTTATTCCACCAAAAGAAAAGGACTGGAAAGTGCAGATTTTACTGGGTTCTGCTTTAAATAATGAAGGTCTGGAAGATGTTTTTGAAAAAATAGATGACTTCATTACATTAAAAAAGAAATCAGGAAGATTCGAGGTTGTAAGAAAGCAACAATCCGAAAAACGCTTTGAATATTGGGTTCAGGAATATATTCTGGCTTCACTAAAGAGGAATACAATGTTTGAAGAAGCTTATTTTGAACATAAAAAAAATGCCTCAGAACAAGTTTCTAATCCTAGTTCTGAAGCAAAATTATTTGTTGATCAATTTCTTAAAAATGAAAATTAAAGTTTTTCTTTCTTCGTTTCTTTTTTTGAAATGTAGCCATCATAGGAAATAGGCTGCCTGTCATTACTTTTAATAGAAGTAAATGCTGTTCCGTTTTTGAAAATTTCTATGTAAATATCACTTACATTTTTTACATCTTTTGGTTGAATTCTGTAAATCCATTTTCCTTTTTTCTTCTGCGTTTTTTCAATCGTGAAATCTTTCGAGGTAAATCTATAGCTATTGCCATCAGAATTCCCATAGCTTGGGTTAAAGACACGTCCGAAATAAGGAAGAACAACCTCCAACTCATTTTTATTTATGCTGAAACCATAGCCTTGGCCTTGTAACTGAAACATTCTTGTAGCAGAAGCACTCGGCATTGAGCTAGCGATATTTATCACATCGTAATTGGTGGGGTTGGCTCTTTCTGCATGGAAGATGAACTCATCAGAATAAACTAAAGCATCTGTTTCCGTTTGACTTAACTTTTGGGCATTCAGATTTTGGAAATTTAAAATAAATCCGAATATTAGAACTAGTACAATATATTTTTTCATAATTTTATATAAAATAGAATTAGCATTATACATTACAAATTTTATGCTAATATAGTATTTGTTTTCCTTTTGGAATAAATATTGTAAGACTGCAATTATTAACACTCGAAACAATGAAAATTAAGTTTTTTTTAGGAATAAGCGCTGCCGCTTTAGCAGTTGCAGCTTGTACTACAAACCCTATAACAGGTAGATCTTCGCTGCAAATAGCAAACAATTCTGAGATTCTTACGATGTCTTCACAAGAATACAAAACTACACTTACAAGTTCTAAAGTGATAAAAGGAACTGCAGACGCCAATAGAGTTGTAAACGTAGGTAACAGAATAAAAATTGCAGCAGAAAAGTATTACACAAGTATAGGCAGACAAGCTGATTTGGTAAACTATCAGTGGGAATTTAACCTTTTGCAAGATAAACAAATCAATGCATGGTGTATGCCTGGAGGAAAAGTTGCTGTTTACACAGGAATTTTACCAATCACAAAAGATGAAACCGGTTTGGCAGTAGTAATGGGCCATGAGGTTTCTCACGCTCTTGCAGGGCATGGAAACGAGAGAATTTCTCAATCTATGGTTGCTCAATATGGCGGGCAAATTTTGGGAGGCTCAATTTCTAATGCACAATGGGCGAAGGTTTTCCAAGCGGCTTACCCAATTGGATCGCAGGTGGCTTTGTTGAAATACGGAAGAAATCAAGAATCGGAAGCAGATCAAATGGGATTGTATCTAATGTCTATGGCAGGATATGACCCTAGACAATCTATTCCTTTCTGGCAAAGAATGGAATCTGCATCTTCAGGAGCAAGACAACCTGAATTTCTATCTACACACCCGAATCCTGAAACAAGAATTTCAGGTTTAAACAAAAACCTTCCTCAAGCTTTGGAATACTATAAAGCAGCTGGCGGAAAACTTTAAATACAAATATATTGCCTGACTTATTTTAAAGTCAGGCTATTTAATCTTATTTAAATTTAAAAATATGAAAAATCTTTCGATAACAGGAACTGTACTTTTGGCTTTGGCTATCTTGCTTTTTTATCTTACCACCGATGGATTTACCACAGAACAGATTGGCCTTCCTCATGTGATGGGAATCATGGGAGGCGTAGGAATTGGTCTTATCATTGGAGGAATTGTAGGATACTCAAGCAAAGGCACAGCAATGAAAGAAGAACAACGCAGAAAAGAATACAAACAACTTCAGCAGGAAAAAGCTGAAATGGAACTGAAAGCCCAGCAAATCGCACAGCGGGAAGCAGAGCTTGACAGAGAACAAAACAGAAATCCTCAAATTTAATTTGAGGATTTTTTATGTTTAAACTTATATTATTACTTAAAATTTATACCCTACACCCACCATAAAAAGGCTAGCTCGGTTATCATAACGGATGGTTTCAGTATTTTGAGCACCACCAACTCTTCTTACAAAGTCTCTCTGATCCTTCGTTAACGCACCTTCATATTTTGCATTAAGCACAAGGCTCTTCAACTCTACTTGTGCACCAAACTGATAACCTACAGTAAATTGGTTTTTAGAATTTTCCACAAAATCGTTATAGGTATCTTCTTTAGCAAGGTTGTAGCTCATTACAGGACCTAGAAATACGCCTAAAGTATTACCTATCACTTTGTGCCCTACCAAAAGCGGCACATCTAATCTATTGTTTTTCACATCAAATGTAGTGTTGGAAACAGGATCTGTAAATTCATTTTTAAAAGTAGTATAATATACTTCTGGCATTACAAAAAAAGCCAAAGGCAAATCTATCTTCACAGAAAAACCTAAGTTGAAACCAATATTATTGCTCCCTTTATTTTCAAAAGCTGCAGTTGCAGAATTTGAAATATTTTTCCACGAAGGCGAGCCTGTTGGGAAAATTAAATTGGTCTTGCCAGCTAATGAAATCTGCGCTGATGCTGCTATCGAAATCCCTATGAAAGCGATACTAAGAACTTTTTTCATTGTCGTCAATATTTGTGATTGTATTTTCAATCGTTTTATTATTTTCAAGTAAATACTCCCTCAATTCTTTGAATAATTCTGATGAATAAACGAAGTCAATAAGATTTTTATTGCCTGCCGTAATGAGTATGTCTTTGTCTCCTTCCCATTCTTTAATTCCCAATCTCAGATAAACGATTTTCTCTCCAATCGTCATCACCGAGTTCATATCATGGGTGTTGATAATGGTTGTGGTATTGTATTCTTTTGTAATTTCTAGCAATAGATCATCGATAACGTTGGAAGTATAGGGATCTAGTCCAGAATTCGGTTCATCACAGAAGAGGTATTTAGGATGGTTTACAATTGCTCTTGCAATCGCTACACGTTTTTGCATTCCACCAGAGATTTCAGAAGGGAATTTTCTGTTGGCTTTATCCAAATGTACTCTTCCAATTACTTCAAAAACTCTTCTTTTTTTCTCTCTAAATGTAAGATTTGTAAACATATCGAGTGGAAACATTATATTCTCTTCCACAGTTAATGAGTCAAATAGTGCACTCCCTTGAAATAAAGTTCCAATCTCGGAACGAAGCTGTTGCTTTTCTTCCCGGTTCATTACGTTAATGTTTCTACCATCAAACAAGATTTCTCCAGAAGAAGGCTGATAAACGTTCAATAAACTTTTTAGAAAAACGGTTTTTCCGGATCCACTTTGCCCGATAATCAGGTTTGTTTTACCTTTTTCAAATGTGGTTGAAATTCCTTTAAGCACTTCAACATCACCAAAACTCTTTTTAAGATTTTTTACCTCAATCATCAGCTTAATATTAATTGTGTTAAAATTAATTCGGAAATAATGATAAAAACCATAGTCCAAACTACTGCTTGCGTACTTGCTCTACCTACTTCTAATGATCCTCCTTTCACAAAATACCCAAAGTAAGAAGGCACAGTAGCGATTACAAATGCAAAAACAATTGTTTTAGCAAAAGCATAATAAATAAAGAGATTAGGCATATACATTTGGATTCCGGTAATATAATCTGCCGTAGTCCAGCTACCGGTAAGCATACCTGCGATATAACCTCCTGTAATACCAAAAACTATACTAATTGCAATCAAAATAGGATTAAAAATAAGACAAGCGATGATTTTTGGTAAAATTAAAAAGTTTGGTGAGTTCACTCCCATAATATCTAATGCATCGATTTGCTCAGAAACACGCATCGTGCCAATGGTTGATGCTATATAAGATCCTACTTTCCCTGCTAAAATTAAACTAATAATTGTAGGTGCAAATTCTAATACCAAGACAGCTTTGGTAGCATATCCTACAAATGCGGGCGGAATAGGAAAAGAAGAGGCATCAAAATTATTAAACATTTGAATGGCAACCACTGCTCCTACAAATATAGACGTGAAAATAACCAAACCAAACGAGTTAACACCCAAGTCATTGATTTCCCGCATAAATAGCTTCCAAAAAACCCTCATCTTCTGTGGCTTTTGAAGAGATTTACCTATAAGGATCATATATTCTCCTATTGCTGTAAAAAACTTTTTTAACATTCTGCTAAATTATACTATTTTAAATTAACTAAATTATAACTGAAATTAAGATTGACACATTAAAACAAAGCTTTACAAGACTTTTTATCCTGCTTTTTTATCTCCTGTAATTAGTAACAAAACGGTTTTCAAAATAATTACAAGATCCAATACAAAAGTCCAATTTCTTACATAAAAAGCGTCTGCTAAAACTCTTTTATTCATTTGAACTTCCACATTCCCATCGTCACCACGAAGACCATTTACCTGAGCAAGACCCGTAATGCCAGGATTCACTAAACTTCGAAGGCTGTATCTGCCAATTTTCTGCTTATAATGATCATCTACCGAAATCATGTGAGGTCTGGGACCTACAACAGACATCTCCCCTTTCAAAACGTTGATGAATTGTGGCAACTCATCTAGGCTTGTTTTCCTCAATATTTTGCCAATTTTGGTAATTCTTTTATCATTCTTTTCTGTAGTTTTTGTTGTAGAATAATCGTTAACTACCATTGTTCTAAATTTTAAACAAGAAAAAACTCTCTCATGGAAACCATAGCGTTTCTGAATAAAAAAAACCGGACCTTTTGAGGAAAGCTTAATAAAAATTGCAATCATGGGAAACATCCACGAACAGATGAATAGCAAAATAAAGACCGAAAAAAAAATATCGAAAATTCGTTTAAGAATAAAACTTGAAAAATAGTCTAAAGGATATTTTGATTGCTTTAATACAGGTTGCGTTTTAATGTAATCAAGATCATATAAAAAAAACTCGTTTTGCGAAATTGATGGTACCATGGTAACATTTACCTTATTTTCTTCCGCAAGTCTAAAAATCTGTTCTTCAGTCTTTTTATCAATAGAATTCTGCGTAGGGATAAATATTGTGTGAATACCTTTTTCCTTCCAAAACAATGTAAGCACTTGAGGTAAAAGAGACTGCTTATATTCAAAAATCTTATACCCATAATCTTTTCTTTCTTTTAAAATGTTTTTCAGAACCTCAGTTGATGCATTTTCTTCTAAAAACATGACGTTTCTGTTGTTTACGCCTTGTGATCTTAAATATTTAATTCCAAAATAAATAATTGATTTTGATATGATTACAAAAAAAAATAAATACAATGAAAGCCAAGCCAACTCACTGCTAAAAAACTGATTGTTGCTCACTTTTCTAATAAGCACCAAACCAGTTACAAACAGAATAAATTGTGCAATAATGCGTTCTGCAAATAATGTATAGGTAAGATTTCGGGGAATATTGTAAATTTTGGTTCGCCCGCTTAAAAGTATCCAGAACGAAATGAGAAGAAGCAAGGGAAACGAATTTTCATACCAAAGGCCAACGTTGTATATAAGATCGGAATTTCGACTCAGATAAAAAAAAACGAACACAGATGCAAGCACCAAAAGGTCTAGCAAAACAATGATCATTTTTAAATATCTGGAATACCGTATTCTCTGCATCGTGTATTGAAAACTTATCTGCTAAGATAAAGAATTTTTAAGGTATATTCAAGTATTTATGTGTCTGAACCGAAGCCTGCCAACGAGGATTTCCTAGGATAAAATCTGTAATTTTAGGATAAATTTCTTCGCGCTTACTCCATTCACTCTGCAGATACAATTTGCAGTTTTCTGAAACTTTTGCAGCTTGTTCTTCCGCAAATTTCAAATCGTTATTATTGAAAACAATCACTTTCAATTCGTGGGCTTTATGGTAGATTTCTTCTTTCGGTAATCCTGTTTTTTTTGGTGAAAGTGTAATCCAATCCAATTGCCCGCTCATAGGATAAGCTCCAGAAGTTTCTATATGAACAGTACATCCTAATTCCTTTAGTTTTCCTGTTAAAACTTCCAAATTCCACATCAATGGTTCACCACCAGTTAAAACAACAATTTTACAGTGTTTTGCTGCGGTTTCTGCAATTTCCTCAGCATTCATTAAAGGATGAAGCTTGGGATCCCAACTTTCTTTCACATCACACCAATGGCAACCGACATCACAACCACCCAATCTTATGAAATAAGCGGCTTTTCCTGTGTGTGCACCTTCTCCCTGAATAGTGTAAAAATGCTCCATCACCGGGAGCATTTTACCTTCTTTTAATAATATATCTTCTACTAAATCCATTTTAAATTAGTCATTATAGACTGAAGTTTTGTAGGCAATGATGGTGTTTTTCATCAACATTGCTCTTGTCATAGGACCCACACCTCCTGGCACGGGCGTGATCCAGCTTGCCTTTTCTGCACAGCTATCGAAATCTACATCACCAGCAAGATAATATCCTTTTGCAGAGTCGTCGTCTACTCTTGTAATCCCAACATCCACGATTACAGCTCCTTCTTTTATCATTTCGCCTTTCAAAAAGTGAGGATCACCTAAAGCGGTAATAACGATGTCTGCTTTTTTTGTATATTCTTCAATATCTTTTGTGTAAGAGTGTGTAAGTGTTACCGTAGAATTTCCGGGGAAATCTTTTCTTCCCATCAAGATACTCATTGGTCTTCCTACAATCTTACTTCTTCCGATGATGACGCAATCTTTACCTTTCGTTTCGATATTGTATCTTTCCAATAAAGTTAAAATCCCGAAGGGTGTTGCCGGTAAAAATGTATCCATTTCCAAAGCCATTTTTCCGAAATTTGTAGGATGAAACCCGTCTACATCTTTTCTAGGATCAATTGCATTGATGATTTTTTCCTGATCTATTTGATTTGGCAATGGCAATTGAACGATAAATCCGTCAACAGATTTTGATTTATTTAACTCATCAATTTTCTCCAGCAATTCAGATTCTGAAACAGTACTGGAAAATTTAATTAAGCTTGATTGAAAACCAACTTCTTCACAATCTTTCACTTTTGCATTTACATAAGCCTTGCTTGCTCCGTTGTTACCTACAAGAATTGCTACCAAATGTGGTGCTCTTCTTTTGCTTTCTACAATTTTATCAACTTCAACCTTGATTTCCGCCTTTATTTCTTTGGATACTTTTAATCCGTCAAGAATTTCTGCCATTTTTACTTTTATTACTTTATTAGACTTTCGATACGTACAATAAATGAATTTTAGATGAGTTTCACTTTCAATATTTCATCAAACATTCATTTATTATCTTTTTATTTATTTGATTTATAATAATTAATCAACCCATTTGTAGAGCTGTCATGAGAGCTTATTGCATCATTATTTTCCAATTCAGGTAAAATTTTATTCGCTAAAACTTTTCCTAATTCTACACCAAACTGATCGAAACTGAAAATATTCCAGATCACACCTTGCACGAAAATTTTGTGCTCATACATTGCAATCAACTGACCTAATGAAAACGGAGTTAATTCTTTAATTAGCAGTGAGTTTGTAGGTGTATTTCCTTGGAAGACTTTATAATTTAACAAGAAATCAATTTCCTCATCAGATTTTCCCGCGTTTTTCAATTCTTCTTCCACTTCTTCTTCTGTTTTTCCGAAGGCTAACGCTTCAGTTTGAGCAAAAAAGTTAGCCAGCAATTTATCTTGATGATCAGAAACCTTGTTCGGGCTTTTCGCATAAGCGATAAAATCTGCCGGAATTAATTCAGTTCCTTGATGAATTAATTGATAGAAAGCGTGCTGCCCGTTGGTCCCCGGTTCACCCCAAATAATTGGCCCTGTTTCATATTCTACAAATTCGCCGTTTCTGTCGACACATTTTCCGTTGCTTTCCATGTCGCCTTGTTGCAAATAGGCTGCAAAACGGTCCAGATATTGAGAGTAAGGCAAAACTGCATGGCTTGTAGCTGCATAAAAATTACGGTACCAAATCCCTAAAAGCCCCATCAAAACAGGAACGTTTTCTGCAAAATCTGCCGTTTGGAAATGTTGATCTGTATTTTCTGCACCTTTTAATAATTGCTCGAAATTTTCATATCCTACAGAAAGTACGATGCTTAAACCAATTGCACTCCAAAGCGAATATCTTCCGCCAACCCAATCCCAGAATTCAAAAATGTTTTCTTCTGCAATTCCGAAATCTTTAACCGACTGAACGTTAGTAGATAAAGCCACAAAATGTTTTGCTACGTCTTCTTGTTTTCCGGCTTTCAAAAACCAATCTTTTGCAGAATTGGCATTGGTCATCGTTTCCTGAGTAGTAAATGTTTTTGAAGCAATGATGAATAAAGTAGTTTCCGGATTTAAGTTTTTTACCACTTCAGCGATATGATTTCCGTCTACATTAGAAACGAAATGTACATTTAATCTTGTTTTAAAATGCTTCAAAGCCGAAACCACCATCACGGGCCCCAAATCTGAACCGCCAATTCCGATATTCACAACATCGGTGATTTCTTTTCCGCTAAAACCTTTGTGATTTCCTGAAATTACGTTCTCAGAAAAAGACTTCATGTGGTCTAGAACTCTTTTAATCTGAGGTTTGATATTTTCGCCATCAACCAGAATTTCATTATCTGAAAAATCTCTCAACGCTGTATGCAAAACGGCTCTTCCTTCAGTTTCGTTGATTTTATCTCCAGAAAACATTTTAGAAATAGCATCTTTCAACTGACATTCTTCTGCAAGATTCAGCAAAAGTTCTTTCGTTCTTGCATCAATTAAGTTTTTAGAATAATCAAAAAGAAAATTTTCTTTTTTGATAGAGAACTCTTCAAAACGATTGGGATTGTATTGAAAAAGGCTTCTAAGATCAAAGTCGTTGTTGCCAAAATGTTCATCAAGAGAGACCCAGCTGCTGGTTTGTGTAGGATTTATTTTAGATAGCATATTTAAAGTTTGAATTAGAATTTTGAGGAATACATCCAAATAGATTTTCCTAAAATTCTGATTGATAAATAATGATTTGCAAATTTACGGAATTTTCGTTCAATGATGTTAATTGAGGACCAAAATCAGTTGGTGAGTTCTAGTTGAATTGCAATATTTCCAATACTACTAGATGAAACATTTGTAAATACCCAATCTCCATTTGAAATGCTGCCAGTAATAAAATTGTTAGAATTTTCGTTTATTGCTCCTATCAAAGGTTCGTGTGCAATCACTAATTCTGTTTTCCCTTGTATTAGCGTTTTTTTTTGATAGGCATTCTCGTTATTAAAAATCCATTCGAAACCAATAATTACACCTTCTTTAGGAAATGCAAATGGTTTTTGAACAATATATTCGGTATATTTTTTATTTTTGAAACAAGTTATAATCATAGATTTGTAGATATGACCTGGAAGTCCATTTTCATTATAATAAAAATTAACTTTTATGGTCGCGGAGTGTTTTTCGTTTAATCTAGAAGAAAATTTTAGTGATTTTACATATAATCGTTTTTTAGGAAAATTCAAAATTTTAATCTCTTTACCAACACTCCACATGGTGGTGCGTGCGCCGAAAAAAGTGCTGGATTTTTCAATTTTCCCAATCTTAAAATTTTCTGAAAATGTAGGTTTAGAAATTTCCACCTCTTCAATCTCAGTAAATTTAGGCTTCAACAAATAAACGGTCTGATATTTCTCAACCTTCAGGTTTTCATACCCAAAAAATTGAATTTCTGAGATTTCTTCGGTGTTTTCTAATTGAGCTTGTCCGTTTTCTTCGGTGTTTTTGTAGTAATCTTTATCTTTCAATATCAATTTAGCATACGGGATAGGACTACGGGTTTCTTCGTCTAAAATGCTAATTTTCTGTGAAAAAGTAAGTGAGGAAAACAAGAGAACTGTAAACAAGATAATTTTTTTCATTTGTATTTTATAAGCATTAAAAACCTCTGCAACAACAGAGGTTCAAAAGTATATGTAGATAACCAAACGGTTAGATTGCCATTTTATTTTCCAGTAGTTTGAATTTGTTTTTTATTGAATTTGTTTTTTCGGTAAAAGTAAAATGCAACTGCAGCTATTAATATAAGTGGCCAAATCATAATTAATCCTACCACTAATCTCTGAATTAAATAGCATCCTTCAACAAAGGCATTTTTTGCACTGTAGAAGAAATTGAACTTATATTTGTTGTCAATATTTTTTGAGTTGGTAACGGCAATTTCTGCAATGCGAAGCTTTGGTTCTTTGATGTAAACATCTACCGTACTGTACTTCAGATTATCTGCTACATCCATATTGGCGAGCTGCTGCTGATTTTCTTCAGACCTATTTTCGTCGCTCATATCTACTTTATCTTTGTTTGTTTTGAGCTGAGAAATATTTTCGCTGGTTTTCTTGATTCTTTTCCCTTCTAGTTCGGCATATTTAATGCGGGAAGTAACATCTTCTACGTTGATAACTCTTGAGTTCAGGAAAAGTTTTTTACTGTTGATTAATGTTAAAAATTCGCCCAACTTTTCTGTAGGCACACTAACTTGCATCGTATTTTCGGTCTGATATCTCTTCACCAACGTAGCTTCTTCATTAGAAATATTAAAAGTTTCTTCTGAAACAACATTGCTTTGAAGGTTGCTGTGGGTAACAAATCCGCCCAATTCTAGAACAGATTTTTCTATAGATATGGTTGCTTCGTAAACGTCTTTTACTTCCATATTAACGTTGGCTGTTTTGATGAACTGTTTGTCTTTTACCAACGTAGTAGCGGCTGATGAAACGCTGTCTGCTACAATGTTTTTATTGTATTGCGCGGTTTCAGAATCACTTGCTGTTGCTTCGCTTTTTTTGCATG
Source organism: Chryseobacterium piscicola (assembly GCF_900156685.1). GTDB lineage: Bacteria > Bacteroidota > Bacteroidia > Flavobacteriales > Weeksellaceae > Chryseobacterium > Chryseobacterium piscicola. The sequence continues at coordinate 322,160 of NZ_FTOJ01000001.1, read as the reverse complement.
AGTAAATTCCTAGAAGAATTGCTGCGCCGAATGTTAGTTTGATGTATGTAGTTTTCATAAGGAGATTTTTGTTAGTTTGATTATCTCAAAGTTCAGCTGAAATCGTTTGTAATGTTTGAATATTATATGTAAAGATTTTGTAAATAATTATTTTATTTATTTAATTGAAAATCAGCGAATTGTAAAACAGCACATTGTAAATTACACTACGTTCGGATTGATTTTTGCTTAAATTTCACAAACCAAAACAAAAATCAATATGTCTAACACTTTTTCTAAAATCAGAAACGCAATAGAATTATTCCGATCTATCGACTTTGAGCAGCTAAGTTTAATTTCTCAAAAAGTAGATTTGCCAAAACTGATGCAAAGCTTTTCTACACTGGATGATAAACAACTTCAGGGATTGTCTAAAATGCTAGACCCGAATAAGAAAAAGAAAGAACTCCCACCTATTGACGGAGATTTCTACGATATTTACCACACTTTGACGCCGGAACAAAGAGAAGTTCAGCTAAAAGTAAGATCATTTATGGAAAAAGAAGTGAAACCCTTAGTCAATCACTATTGGTTGAGAGATGAGTTTCCCCATGAATTGATTCCTAAGTTTCAGAAGCTAGACATTTGTGGCGTAACGTATGAAGGTTACGGCTGTAAAGGAATGCCATTTTTGATGGAAGGCGTTATAGCAATGGAAATGGCAAGAATAGATGCTTCTATTGCCACATTTTTCGGAGTACAATCTGGCTTGGCAATGGGATCCATTTACATTTGCGGTTCTGAAGAGCAAAAACAAAAGTGGCTTCCCCAGATGCAAAAATTTGAGAAAATCGGCGCGTTTGGATTAACAGAACCTGAAGTAGGATCCGGAGCAGCAGGTGGCTTAACGGTAACCTGCAAAAAAACTCCTGAAGGCTGGATTTTAAATGGACAAAAAAAATGGATTGGAAATGCAACTTTTGCAGATATAATTATAATTTGGGCAAGAGACTTAGATGATGGTGAAGTAAAAGGTTTTATAGTTGAAAAAGACAATCTTGGCTATTCCGTTGAGAAAATAAAAGGAAAAATGGCGCTTAGAATTGTTCAAAATGGTTTAATAACTTTGAAAGACTGTTTGGTTACTGAAGAAAATCGTTTACAAAACGCTAATTCATTTAAAGACACTGCTAAAGTATTAAGAATGACAAGAGCTGGAGTTGCCTGGATGGCCACGGGATGCGCAAGAGGAGCGTATGAAAGTGCTTTAGACTACACCAGGACAAGAGAGCAATTTGGAAAACCTATTGCTTCATTTCAAATGATTCAGGGGCATTTGGTAGAAATGCTTTCCAATTTAACGGCTATGCAGACGATGGTTTTCAGACTTTCTGAAATGCAGGATGAGGGTATTTTAAAAGATGAACACGCTTCTTTGGCCAAAGTTTTCTGTACGATGAGAACAAGAGACATTGTTTCGAGAGCACGCGAAGTTCTGGGCGGAAACGGAATTCTGCTTGAATATGATGTGGCAAGATTCGTTGCCGATGCAGAAGCTATTTATTCTTATGAAGGAACAAAAGAGATTAATTCATTGATTGTGGGAAGATCAATTACGGGATTCAGCGCGTTTGTGTAAACACCTAATAGTGGATTGTGAATTTTGCTTGGCAATTGACTTTGAAAAATTGCCTGTTGGAGCAAATTCACAATTCATAATTTTATGATTCACCTACCAATTCAACGTTTTCGAAAACAGAAAAACCACTGTAAAAACAGTGGTTTAAATATATGTTGTTTTGCTTTGATAGTCCTTTTTCAGAATTCGTGTGAAAAAGAACTGACAATCAATTAATGATGTCCGTGAGTTCCGTGGTTATCGTGAATGAAAGGCCCATGACCTTTTGGAGAATTGTAAACAACTTCTACACCTTCTTGCTCATAAAGCATTTTACTCCTAATTTGCTCAGGATCAAAAGGTTTTACTTTTCCGAAATATTCTTTTAAACCTTCAGTTAACCAAAGTGGAATAATAAATCCGAAAAACATTATAATACACCAAAACCCTACAAGTAACATACAAATAAAGTAAACTGTCCAAAGGAATTGGTAAAACGGCCAAAATGCTGATAACATCATTTTTCTTTTCTTAAAGATTTACGCAAAAATAGAACTTTTTTCCCGCTTAAACAAAAGATAAAAGCTGATTTTTACAATTTATTTTTATTTTAAACTAATTAATGTAGATATTAGATGATAGAGGTTAGATATTAGAGGTTAGATGTTAGACTACAAATACATCTCTAAAATTCTTATATAAAACTTTAAAATCTAAAATTTAATGCGCAAGATTAGCAAAGAAATCATTTCCTTTATCATCGGTAATGATGAATGCCGGGAAATCTTTTACTTCAATTTTTCTTACTGCTTCCATTCCTAATTCTGGGAAATCTACCACTTCAACGGACAAAATATTATCTTTTGCCAAAATAGCGGCAGGTCCACCAATTGAACCAATGTAGAAACCTCCGTATTTATGACAAGCATTGGTAACATCTGCGGTTCTGTTTCCTTTTGCCAGCATCACCATACTTCCGCCATGACTTTGGAATTCGTCAACATAAACATCCATTCTTCCGGCAGTAGTTGGTCCAAAACTTCCTGAAGCCATTCCTTCCGGAGTTTTTGCCGGCCCTGCGTAATAAATTGGGTGATTTTTAAAATATTCTGGCATGGATTGTCCACTGTCTAGCAATTCTTTAATTTTTGCGTGAGCAATATCTCTGGCAACAATTAAAGTTCCGTTGAGTTTTAATCTTGTTTTGATTGGATATTTTGAAAGTTCAGCCAAAATTTCAGGCATTGGCTTATTCAAATCAATATCAACTGCAGCTTCCAAATGTGGTGGCGTTGCTGGTAAGAATCTTTTCGGGTCTTGTTCCAACTGCTCTAAGAAAATACCGTCTTTTGTAATTTTTCCTTTGATATTTCTGTCTGCAGAACAAGAAACTCCCATTCCCACCGGACAAGAAGCTGCATGACGAGGCAATCTAATCACTCGAACATCGTGTGTTAAATATTTACCACCAAACTGAGCACCAATGGCACTTTCCTGACAGATTTTCTGAACCTTTGCTTCCCATTCCAAATCTCTGAAAGCCTGTCCTGCTTCGTTTCCTTCTGTCGGAAGATTATCGTAATATTTTGCAGATGCTTTTTTTACCGCAGCCAAATTCGCTTCCGCTGAAGTTCCTCCAATTACCAAAGCCAAATGATAAGGCGGACAAGCCGCTGTTCCCAAGTCTGAAATTCTTTCTTTCACAAAAGCTTCAAGAGATTTTTCATTCAGTAAAGATTTCGTTTTCTGATACAGGAAAGTCTTATTTGCAGAGCCTCCACCTTTCGTTAAGAATAAAAATTCGTAGTAATTTCCTTTTTTAGCATAAATATCAATTTGCGCAGGAAGATTTGAACCAGAATTTTTCTCATCAAACATCGTTAAAGGCACTACCTGAGAATATCTTAAGTTTCTTTTTTGATAAGTATTGAAAATTCCTTTGCTTAAATATTCACCATCTTCAACGCCCGTATAAACATTTTCGCCTTTTTTACCCATCACAATTGCAGTTCCTGTATCTTGACAAGAAGGCAAAGCACCTTCCACGGCAACAGCAGCGTTTTGCAATAGATTATAAGCAACAAATCTGTCGTTATCGGTAGCTTCAGGATCGTCTATAATTTTTCTTAAACTTTCCAGGTGAGAAGAACGAAGCATGAAAGAAACGTCTGCCATCGCTTCTTCAGCCAATAGCTCCAAACCTTTTGGGTCAATCGTTAAAATTTCTCTTTCACCATGTTGCTCAACTTTCACAAACTCTGAAGTCAATTTTTTATAAACCGTATCATCTTTCAAAATTGGATACGGATCCTGATATTTAAAATCCATTTACTTTCTATTTTCAGTGCAAAAATACGGCTTACCCAAAAAAGCATAAGTAAAATCAATGACTTAAATACGTATTTATAATGATTATAAATTGCGAGGTTTTTATGCATTGTTTAACTTTATCAATTGAGGCTTAGGTGAAGATTAAGGTTTAAATTAATCTTTAGCTCATCTTAAACCTTAAACAAACAATTTCATAATGAATTACAGAATAGAAAAAGACACCATGGGTGAAGTGCGGGTTCCTGCTGATAAGTTTTGGGGCGCACAGACAGAACGATCAAGAAACAATTTCAAAATTGGTCCGGAAGGTTCAATGCCCAATGAAATTATCGAAGCTTTTGCATACTTAAAAAAAGCGGCGGCATTCACTAATGCAGATTTGGGAGTTTTAACTCCAGAAAAAAGAGATCTGATTGCTAAAGTTTGCGATGAAATTTTAGCTGGAAAATTAAACGATCAATTTCCTTTGGTGATTTGGCAAACCGGCTCGGGAACACAATCGAATATGAATGTGAATGAGGTTATTTCCAACAAAGCACACGTCAACAATGGTGGAAATCTTGGTGATAAATCTGAAATTCATGCGAATGATGACGTGAATAAATCTCAGTCTTCAAACGACACGTATCCAACCGCAATGCACATCGCAGCTTACAAAAAAGTTGTGGAAACAACCATTCCGGCAGTTGAAAAACTAAAAAATACGTTGAACGAAAAAGCAATTCAATTTAAAGATATTGTAAAAATCGGAAGAACGCATTTAATGGATGCTACGCCATTAACTTTAGGACAGGAATTTTCAGGCTATGTTGCTCAATTAAATTATGGAATTAAAGCTTTAAAAAATACTTTACCCCATCTTTCTGAATTAGCTTTGGGAGGAACTGCAGTGGGAACAGGGTTAAATACTCCTCAAGGTTATGATGTAAAAGTTGCAGAATATATTGCAAAATTCACCAACCTTCCTTTTGTAACAGCAGAAAATAAATTTGAAGCTTTGGCTGCTCATGATGCCATTGTAGAATCTCACGGAGCTTTAAAACAATTGGCTGTTTCTTTATATAAAATTGCTCAGGATATCAGATTGATGGCTTCCGGACCTCGTTCCGGGATTGGTGAAATTCATATTCCTGAAAATGAGCCGGGTTCATCTATCATGCCTGGGAAAGTGAATCCTACACAGAATGAAGCTTTAACGATGGTTTGTGCGCAGGTTTTAGGAAATGACACTACTATTTCTTTTGCGGGAACGCAGGGGAACTACGAACTGAATGTTTTCAAACCCGTGATGGCCTACAATTTCCTTCAATCTGCTCAGTTGATTGCTGATGCATGTATTTCATTCAATAATCACTGTGCAGTTGGAATTGAACCGAATAATGAGAGAATTAAAGAACTGGTAGACAAATCTTTGATGTTGGTAACTGCTTTGAACACACACATTGGTTATGAAAACGCTGCAAAAATTGCAAAAACCGCACATAAAAATGGAACGACGTTAAAAGAAGAAGCCATTAATCTTGGCTTTGTGACTTCAGAACAATTTGATGAATGGGTGAAACCTGAAGATATGGTGGGAAGTTTAAAATAATCTTCAAAATACATAAAAACAAGACACTCCGTAGAAAATTCTGCGGAGTGTCTTGTTTGTGAATGTTAATTTTTATTGCTCAATTCTTGTGCCGAATTGAAGTATGTTTTTTAGTTTATCATAAAATTATTTTTTAGTAAAAAACTGTATTGCTTCCTGAATATTTTTATCCTGTAACAAATCATCAAAGTTATCCTGCTTTGAAACAACAATATCAGGTATAATCTGCTGATAATAAATACCATTCCTATCACAATCGTAGCCAATACTTAAAGGCATTCTTGCGTCAAAAGGTAGAGTTACAACCATATTAGAAGTTGTTTTTCCTAAAGTTTTTTCTCCTATAAAAATAGTGTTTAACCTTCCTTTAAATGCTAAAGCTGTTACTTCACCCGAGCTTGCCGTTAATCCACTTATAAGAACCGCTACTTTAGATTTATCCATTAATTCTCCACTTGGTTTTATATAAGAAGGTTTCTTTTCTCCCTGATCGTAAACTCCCTTATTTAATTTAGTAGAATTAGTTAGCTTTTTATTAGCATCAAGAGTTCCCCAAACCACAGTATCTCCCAACAAATCATATAAAGCTAAAAGCATTGGCGATGAATTTCCACCCGTATTAAAGCGAAGATCTACAATCCATCCTTCCAATTTATTACTCATTTTCAGTTCAGCTACTTTATCATATAACGGCTGAGCGATTTTATGCACATTTTCAGAACTAAAATCATCAAATGAGATATTTGGCATTAAGATGTACCCATATTTTTCATCTAAAATTTTTGCTTCAAATTCTGGTTTAGCTTTAAATTTTCTCATCCACGAGTCACTGAAATTCTCCCACGAAACATCTACTGTCGGACCGTAATTTTTTCCTTGATACATTACTTTAGAATGATCTGCCCCAATTTTCTCAAATAAAACCTTCACTTCTTTCAAAGAACTTTTAAAGTCTTTTGTCGTTTCAAGGTTTTTAAATGTTTCAGCCTTTAATTTCTTCCAATCAAAATCTTTTTTATGCAAATAAGCTACTTCTAAGGATTTAAACAGTTTATCGTAAAATACTTTTGTACTGTCTTGTGACGTTTTTATTTTTTGTGCATTGATATTGATGGCGAGACAAAAAACACCTATTAATCCTAAAAATTTATTCATTATTTTTAATTGAGTCATTACTCTAAATTACCATCCTAAAGCAACTCCGAAAACCAAAGCTTTATCGTTTTCAAAATATGAATCTTTGAAGAAATTGCTGAAATCTCTTTTAACGAAAACACTTACATTATCATAAGAAACTGTAAACTGAGCTCCGTAAACAAATGGATTTACCTGATAATTGGAACGGTCTCTGAAACTTTGGCTATCTCCTTTAACGATATTATTAGTTGACATTTTAATTCCGCCATAGACATTCGCTCCTATCCTTAAACCTTCTGAATAAGGCCTGTACTGAACATCCATACCTGCAGTTTTAAGTTTAGAAAAATTATACTGAAAACCGAATGGCACCATTAGATACCCCGTTCTTAGTTTACTTTTATCTAGACTTCCTTCGTATTTTGAAGGCATCACTTCATTGTTTTGTTTTGTGAAAATCATGTTGTTATCGAGACGAACCGTTCTCCATGAAAAGCCCAAACCAGAAATCAATCCCCACGGACTGGTTCTGCTGAACTGATAATTGAATTTTAAACCGAACTCGAGATTATTGGCATAGCCTACATTTTTGTCTAAATCATTATCGGGCTTATCATTCGTGAAGGTCATTATTCCGTAAGAGAAATATCCTTCAAGGTTTTTTGTCGGCCTGTATTTCTTAAGCAACTGTGCCTTTAATTCTTCATTAGAGGTTACATCAGAATTTAACAGAGAATATCTCACCTGCTTTTGGATCACCTGATCCAAATCAAATCCTAAAGCTTCAATTTTTTGATCAATTTTTTGTGAATATGTATCTGCAATTTGCGCTTTCTGTTTGTCGAATTCTGTCTTTTCAAGATTTTTTGCCTGAAGAATCACCAATTCAGCTTCCATCAGTTTCTTTTCTTCCTGAATAATAGCGTTGATTTTTGAAGCGTATTCTTCCACTTTCTCCTTTACAATCGGGCTTACCGTAGTGTCTTCTTTAGATTGAAGATTGATTCCCAAAGTCTTTTTCTGTGCGTGCAATGAAGTAGCAACAAGGCACAACATTCCTGTGATGATAAATTTCTTAATCATAATATTATTATTTTTTAGTTTAAAATTGAATTATTTGTTATTCAGGTCGATGGTCGCCACATTGCTTCCTTCTTTAGATTTTTCGATAACGTCTTTATGCTCTACCGAGAAAAGCAGTGTTGAAGGATCTACATATCTTTTTTTCTTCTGAACCTTTACAGAATCTGATTTTGCCATAATTTTCGCAGGCTCATTCTGTGTAATAATTTGAGAGGCGATTTCAGAAGGATTTTCTTTAATTAACGGAATTTCGTTTTTAAGAGAAACTTCTTTTTCAATCTTTAATTCAGAAGGGGAATTTTCAATGTGAGTAAATTTTATACCCTCTACCTTTTCAATATTTCCCTTATTATTAGCCATTTGTAGCTGTTTACCTAGATTCTGCTCACTAATATCAGAAGTTTTCTCAGTTTCAGCCATCTGTACGGTAGCTTCAGAGTCATTTTTTAAAAGCAAAACTGCTCCCAAGCCCAATATTAAAACAAAACACGCCGTAAGCAAAAGCCAGTTTAACTTAGATTTTGTCGGGCTTGCATTTTCAGTTTGAATCTGAATTTCAGCCCACAAATCTCTAGAAGGAGCTATTTCTCTTTCATCGATTTGCTTTTTGAGCTGTTTTTCAAAATTATTATTAAACGAGTTCATTTTTCAGTTGTTTTTGTTGTTGAAAGTAAATCTTTCTTAATTTTTCTTTTGCTCTGAAGAGTTGCGTTTTGCTTACCGCTAAAGAAATATTCAGTGTATCTGCAATTTCCTGATGCGAATATTCTTCAATCACATAAAGGTTAAAAACCATTCTGTAAGCATCCGGAAGCTGATCTAAAAGTTCCTGCGCATTAAAATCAAAAACAATTTGCTCATCATGAATTTCTTCGAGAACAGAAGCGTGAACATCGTCGAGATAAAAAACTGTTTTGTGGCTTTTAATAAAATTGAGGCATTCGTTGACCACAATTTTTCTTGCCCACCCTTCAAAATTCCCTTCGCCACGGAAGCTTTCTATATGTTTAAAAATCTTACAAAACGCTTTTATCACGCAATCTTCTGCCTGATACAGATCGGTGACGTAGCTTTTTGCCACACTCAGAAATTTTTTCACACTTTGATCGTAAAAGATTTTCTGCGCAGCCGGATCCTGTTTTTTCAAACGGCTCAGCAGATCTTCTTTTCTATTATTAAACAAAAGCTTCATGATTGTTATTCTGTTTCTACTATAAAGACAAGGAAAAGTTGAAAAGGTTACACGAAAAAATAATTCATTAAAATTAAATTGATAATCAACTGAAAATGAATACGATTATTGGATAAAAAAAACCTAACAGGTTTTAAAAACCTGTTAGGTTTGAATTGACTGTTGCAAATTTAAAAATTACATGCTTACAACATTCACCTGATCGGCAAAATACTGTTCCAGATCTCTCAATGTCTCAGGATTGGTCTGAATATCTTTTACTTGAACACCTTTATTAACAACAACAATTCGGTTGCACACTTCAGTTGTATGCGCAAGATCGTGGCTTGAAATAAGAAAAGTCACACCGCTTTGTTTTGATAGTTCTTTAATTAAATTCTTCAATTTAATCTGTGTAGAAGGATCAAGATTGGCAAAAGGCTCATCCAAAATAACGATTTCTGGATTTCCGATGATCGCCCCTACAATTCCTACTTTTTTCTGATTTCCTTTGGATAAATCTCTTACATATTTCCCTGAGTTCACAATCTCTCCGTTAAAAAGATCGTGAAACTGCACCAGAAATTCATCTACCGAAGCTTTATTTTGTCCTCTCAATTCTCCGATGAAATAAAAATATTCTTCCGGCGTGAGATATCCTATCAGAAAAGTATCATCTACGAAAGCGGCAACTTTAGATTTCCAAGCTTCAGATTCGTTGACCTTGATTCCGTCGATGCTTACAAAACCTGTCGTAGGCTGAATTAAATCAAGCATCAAACTGAAGAGTGTTGTTTTTCCGGCTCCGTTATTTCCTACCAAGCCAAAAGTTTCGCCTTTTGGAATTTCTAGATTTTCGATATTGAGAACGGTTGCGTTTCCGTAAGTTTTAGATAAATTATGTATAGTAATCATTGTATTAATTTTTGGCTTTAAACGCTTCTATTGTGCTGTATTTTTCACTTTTGTACTGTTTTACAATAATGTCGAATATTTTTTCTCTGAATAGAAATCCTATCAATCCCAGAACGGCAATAGTACCTACAGCTGCAGTCATACCGTAGAAGTATTTTGTTGCACCAAAAACAGCTATGGGTAGTAACATTTTAGGGATAAGCAACAGAAGACTTTTCAGATTAAAACTGTTTTTCTGACCCATTACTTTTTCTTTAGAGTTCAGATCGATCTGGGTTTTGGTAAAAGCGCCTGACCACAATGTAAACTGGGAATTTACACCGATATTGTACAATCCGGCAGCAAAAAAGCTGAAATAGACTTCCCAACTGATTATTGCATAAAAAAGTGCTACAACGATGGAAGCAGCGGTTACAATATTCATGAGCCACCATTTTGCCTTTAGATATTCTTTATACGGAACATTCAGCGTCATCATCAGCGGATAATATGAACTGTCAAAAGATGGCACTCTCTGCCCAAACAGAAACTGAAAACCGCCTGTGACAAATAATCCCATCAGCATCATCATGTAAGGGGTTTTATAAAGAGGGGAAGTGAACATCAGCAAACCGTAGAAAATAAACATAAAACTCCCAATCAGAACGCCTTTCGTCACTTTATTTCTTCTAAGCATTTTGATATCGTTGTTGATGAAACTTCCGATTGCACCGTATTTATTCAGAAAAGCAATGTTTTCTGTTTTCCCGATTGTTTTTTTGTCTTCTAAGCCTTGGTCGAGATAGAATTCTTTTTTTACGTGGTTAAAACAGATCCACCATAATCCCGCAAATAAGGCAATTGCAAATACTGTAAAATAAGGCTGATCATAAAAAGCGTAAAAAAGTTTTTCAGAATAATTAAAAAGCGGAATGATGTTGTAATACGTCAAGCCTCCAATTATCGCAAACACAATTCCTACAGCGATGGCAATATTTTCTTTATTGTTGAAGAGAATATTGATAAAATTATTTAGATAAAACAACATTGAAAGTGCAATAAGCCAGCTTAAACTTCCCAGAATCCCAAAACCGTTGAACATGCAAATTACTACAAATGTGATCAGGAAAAAAGAATTCATCCAGCTAAACGGCGAGAGAAAAGTTTTGATCAGCATGTAATTAACCAACGTTTTCTTAGGAATATTGAGCGTAAGAAAAGGTTTGATATTCTGCGTAGACATCTGCTGCATGAGATATTTCAGAATCAAATCTGCAACCCATAAAAGGATCATAAATCTCGACACAATTTTCATCGGATCCTCCTCCATTTCTTCCCTCACATAGAAAAATGCCAGAAAAGCGGCTCCGATGCAATAGACTATAAAAGAAAGAATCCCGATGAACCGGAAAATCTTCATTGCCAGATTGATTCCGACAGAAGTACCACGAAAAAAACTTTTGATTTCTAACCTCAGGAACTGTACAAACATCGTTTACTTTTTTACATTAGTAAATATAATGTGGTTTTTGTTACAGGTTAGTAGGATTAACAAAAGAATAATTAATTACCATCTTCTATAACGATAGCTAATAAGTAAATACTGGGTTTTAGCCTGATGTTCCTTCTTGGGTATGCGATAGGACAAATTAAAATATCTTACAGCAACATCATCTTTTATGGTTAATGTTGTCTGAATATCCTTTCCTTCGCTTTCATTCTCAGGCGATTCACCCATAATATTAGAAGCATAGGGTTCAAATTTATTGAAAACATTATTGTACTCAACAATCAAAGCTTCATAATTTGGAAACGCTATTCTCTGAGAAACGGTATGTCGCCCAAGGTCTTTCTCAAAATCTTGTTGCTCTATCCAAACTTCAGCATCCAGTATCTTTGATTTTATCATGACATTTTTGTCATATTTTGAATGGTAAATTGTAATAGTTTCTCCTGTAATCTCCTGTGTCCTAGTAATTTTTTCAAATTTCAGGTTAGATCCTAAAATTATTTCTTCGGGGCTACGGTCCACATTCAACCCAACAAATAGTTTTTGAAAATCTTTTTCGGAATCACCTTGAGCAAAAATAACATTGCCTACCAAAGACATAAAAATTACAAATAAAATTTTCATACTTCAATAATATCTAATTACCCAATCAATTCCCTCGCTTGTGCCATCGCCGCTTCCGTAATCTTACTTCCGGAAAGCAGCTGTGCAATTTCATTCAGCTTATCTTCTTCACTTAATGTGATAATTGTTGATTGAGTTTTGCCGTTGACATCTTCTTTTACCACTTTGTAATTATCATTTCCTTTTGCGGCAACCTGCGCTAAGTGAGAAATAACAATCAACTGCATATCCTGAGACATTTCTCGCATCAGATTTCCTATTTCTTCGGCTACTTTTCCGGAAACTCCGGTGTCGATTTCGTCTAAAATAAGCGTTGGAAGCATATCGCTTTCGGCAATGATTTTCTTTACTGCCAACATCACACGAGATCTTTCACCACCAGAAATGGCAGTCTGAATAGGCTTCAAAGGAAAACCTGAATTCGCCTGAAACAAAAGTTGAATATTTTCTTTTCCGAATTGATTAAATTCCGGAACGTCGGTTAATTCGATGTCGACTTTTGCTTTTTCGAGACCTAATTTTTTTAATAAATCTTCCGCTTTTTTGATAAAAACGGGAACATTTTTCTTTCTGTTTTTTGAAAGTTTTTCAGCAAGAGACTGAAGTGATTTTTCTTTTTTAGCAATATTGATTTCAATCTCAACAATATTGGCTTCAATTTCCTCAGTTCCTTTTTGCTCACCAGACAACTGATCTCGGATTTCTTTTAATTCATTAACGTCCTGAGCATTATGCTTCAGAAGCAAAGCATTAATTTTATTATTGAGTTCAGAAAGTATGGCTAAATTTTCAGGATTGATTTCGATTTTCTCAGCTTCATCTTCCAATTCCTGAAGAATATCTTTAAGCTCAACAAAAGAACCTTCAAGCCTTTCATCCAATTCAGAAAAAGAATGAGAAACTTCGGCAATTTTTGAAAGTTTATTTTTAGCTTCATTAAAGAAAGAAAGAATCCCAATTTCTTCCTGATGAAATCTTGAAAGAATCTGGGCAATATTTTCGGAAATCATTCCTGCATTTTCCTGCACAGAAAGATGATTTTGCAACTCGTCATAATCTACATCATCTAGTTTCAAGTCTTCCAATTCATTCAAAAGAAACTGTTTGTAATCACTTTCTTTGGTGTTTTCGGAAAGTTGTATCTGGAATTTTTTAAGCTGAGTTTTTAAACTTTGAAATTCTAAAAAATCCTGTTGATAGTCTTCAATAATCTTTTTATTCTCAGAAAGTCCGTCAATGATTTTAAACTGATAATCAGCCGTAAAAAGATTCGAGGTTTCAAATTGTGAATGAATATCAATCAATTGTGAAGTCAATTCTTTCAACACATCCAAAGTCACCGGAACATCATTGATAAATGCTCTGGATTTTCCTGAAGGTAATATTTCTCTTCGGATAATGGTTTGATGCTCATAATCGAGATCATTTTCGATGAAGAATTTTTTAAACTGATTGTTCAGATCAAATTCTGTTTCTACAACACTTTTTTCCTCTGCTTTTGAAATAGATTTCAAATCAGCTCTTTCACCTAAAATAAGGCGAAGAGCGCCGAGGATAATAGATTTTCCGGCACCGGTTTCTCCCGTAATGACTTGTAATCCTTTATTTAGATTAACTTCAAGCACATCGATGAGTGCAAAGTTTTTGATATAGATTCTGGAAAGCATATTTGTGACATCTGCATTTGAACTGCAAATATAAATTTAAGTAATGAGAATTCAACAATTATACAAGTTATGAAAATAGCGTTTTTAAAATTGTAACTATCAATGAAGCTTCAATCTAAGAAAATGTTTATGATTTTTTTCCATTAAGTGATTTAAGTTGCTAACTAAAAAAGCGTTTCTGGTTTCTAGAGATTCGCTTTAGTACAAATATTAAATAGAACGATAACAATTTGGGCGTTAGGTTGCTGATTAAAAGAAATCAATTAAATAATTAGAAGAATCTATTTCCACTTATTCCACTTGGTTTCTGCAAATTTTGGTGCAAATGTAATCATGAGTTGCTTCAAATCTGCAATATTTACTCCACCATTGTTGTTTGAGTTGAAAACATTGTAAATTTCATCGCTCTTATTATCTATAAAAAGATTGAAAAAATAATTCTGCTGAAAGTTGTTTTCATACATTTTCAACTGCATGAGTGCATCAAAAAGATTCTTCTTGCCCTGGCTTTGATCTTGATTATAAAGATTATCCAAACCTGCTCTGTAATACGTGTACATCGTTGCACGAAGTTGGCTCATGTTTGGATTTAAAATCTCCCCGATTAAAATGGTACGACTTCTTGGCTCATTGATTTGATTCCAGCCTTCATAGCCTCTGTTTTGTGAATTTTGTGCAATCTGCTGTGCTTTTGCGAAATATTGTGTACCTCCGGAAGACTGAAAACTGTCTGCATCGTAACCTAAGATAACGTAAACATAAAAACTAATAACATCGATTAAATTTTTACCAGAAAATTGCCTTTCATTGAAAACAAGATTTTCATTTTCTACATATTCAAATGCAAATTTTGTATCCTGAAGATTGAGCAGTGGCGATTCGTAAGATGAGTTGTAAACTGGGCGAACCGCTTGCACTACAATACTTCCACGATATCTGTTGCCATCTCGTTCGCTTAATACAAGTGAGAAATTTGATTTTATTTTCTCAAAGTTTTGGAGTTTTTTACCCGTCCAGCTGGTATTATTGATGAAGTCTCTTAAACTTTTCTCTAAAGCCTTAAAAGCCTGCTGATTACTTCCCTGTATCTGCTGAGTATTAACTTGTACTGTTGCAAGAATTTCCTGCGCAAACGACAGATGAGAAATTAATAGCAGAAAAAGTATGATGATGTATTTTTTCATTTCGAATAGTAAGATTGAGAACGGAAATTTATTAAATTTATTTTAAATATTGATTTTCAACGAAATCAAGAATATCTATAGCAACAGAATCTTTAGATTTAAGATCAAATTCTTTCTTTTCTGAGGGCGTAAAAATTTTAATCTTGTTGGTATCATTTTTAAATCCTGCTCCGGCATCACGCAACGAGTTCAAAACAATCATATCGAGATTTTTTTTGTGAAGTTTTCCTATGGCATTTTCTTCTTCATTTTGAGTTTCGAGAGCAAAACCAACCAGAAACTGATGTTTTTTCTTCTCACCCATTGTTTTCAGAATATCCGGATTTTTAATTAATTCGATGGTGAAACTTTCGTCATTTTTTTTGATTTTTTCCGTAGCTACCATTTTCGGTGTATAATCTGCTACAGCGGCGCTTGCAATACCGATGTCTGCCGTATCGTAGAATTCAAAAACCTTGTCAAACATTTCTTTTGCGGAGGTCACTTTGTGGATTTCAATATTTTTTTCAGATACTTTCTCAGAACTTGGTCCAGAAATCAAAATTACTTTTGCGCCTCTTCTCGCAGCTTCATCCGCCAACGAATAACCCATTTTCCCAGAAGAATGATTTCCTATAAATCTCACAGGATCAATTGCTTCATAAGTAGGTCCTGCAGTAATCAAAACTATTTTTCCTTCTAAATTTTTTTTCAGATTAAAATTAAAAAATTGCACAATTGTTTTTGTAATAGTTTCCGGCTCTGCCATTCTTCCCTGCCCTACCAATCCGCTGGCTAATTCGCCACTTTCTGCTGGGATAACAATATGCCCAAAACTTTCTGCAAGATCAATATTTTTTTGTGTAGAAGGATGTTTGTACATGTCTAAATCCATAGCTGGTGCAATAATGACTGGGCATTTTGCAGACATATAAGTAGCGATTACCAAATTATCACATATACCATTAACCATTTTGGCCAAGGTGTTTGCTGTGCAAGGCGCTACAATCATCACATCTGCCCAGAGAGCCAATTCTACATGGTTATTCCAGGTTCCGTTATCTCCGAAAAAATCGCTATAGACTGGCTTTTTAGATAAAGTTGAAAGACTAAGTTTCGTTACAAACCGCTCTGTATCAGGAGTCATAATTACCTGAACATCTGCACCTTGCTTTATTAAATCCCGAATCAGGAAATGTATTTTGTAAGCAGCAATGCCACCGGATACTGCAATAAGAATTTTTTTTCCTGAAATACTCATTAAAAATAATTTTAAAGCACTAAAATACTTAATTTTTAGCGAACCACATTGCTGTAATCAACAAAGGTCATAAAAAGAAAAATTCCTTTTATGACCTTTGTTTATAAAAACACCTATTGTGTTACTTTCTTTCTTCAGTTTTTCTGAAGTAAACGTCTCCGTTTAACCATTCTTCGATTGCTATAGAAGTTGGTTTCGGAAGTTTTTCGTAATGTTTAGAGATTTCGATCTGCTCTCTATTTTCGAAAACTTCTTCTAATGTAGAATTGTGCACTGCAAATTCATCCAATTTATTGTGAAGCTCTGTACGAATTTCTGCGTTGATCTGCTCTGCTCTTTTGCCCATGATAACAATCGCCTCATAGATTGATCCTACTTTTGCTTCAATCTTGTCTTTATCGTAAGTAATAGTATTTACTTCTGCTTTTGTATCTTTTACGCTCATTTTGAGAAAATTAATTTATATTTAAGATGGCAAATGTACAACTTATCTTTGGATTTTGAAAGTAGCTGCGGGAGGTGGGGTTTGAAGTACCGCACTGTCTCTCTGCATTTGTTTTGCTTGCTTTTCGTTATCCATCTGATCTTTGATTTGCTCGTTGTTTTTTGTTTTTAGCTTCTGTTGATCTGCCAATTTCTTTTGTCTTTCTGTAAACAAAGCTATTCTTTCTTCGTTTTGCTTCTTTACGATGACAAAAGCTTTCTTTTCTTTTTCAAGTTTTTCTCTAAGATCTACAGCTGTTTTAGAGTATTCTGAATTTGGAAGCTCTTTTTCAACTTGTTTCGTGAATGCTAAAGCACTTTCAATACGCTCGTCTTTAAGTTCATAATTAGAACCCATTGCTAGAGAGTAGCGCGCATTCATCATATAATCATAAATCTTGGGACGAAGCTTTGTACTTGGGAAATCTTCCAAAACATTTTCAAATGCCACACCGGTAGATTTGTAATCTCCCATTTTATAATAATGTTTTGCATTTTCGTAAGATTTAAATTCCAATTTGTAAGTAAGCTCATCAATCATGGTGTTGATGTTTTTACCTCTTTCAGAGTTTGGATAATTGGTTAAGAAATCTTGAAGCTCATTAATTGCTAATTCTGTACTAGTTTGATCCAGATTATAATCCATGGAACCATTGTAGTAGCACAAAGCAGACAAATAAGCAGCTTCTTCTTTTCTGCTGTCTTGCGGGAAACTTACCGCAAAATTCTTAAATTGATGCCCTGCCAGTTTATAATTTTTGTCGTAATAATTGGCATAAGCCGAATTAAAAACCACATTCGGTGCATCATCTGTACCTGCAACAAGATTAGGAAGTCTATCGTACAATGCCAAAGCATTTTTCCATTTCTTTTTAGCAAAATTTTCGTTGGCAGTTTTGAGGATAAAAGTTTTATCCGCACTTGTTAATGCTTTTTGCTGAGTGCTTTTGCAGGCAGCAAGTACCGCTACAGCGAAAATACCTAAAATATACTTTTTCATAAAGATTTCAACAGATTCGGTATTTTTCCGAACTTTTAATTTGCAAAAATAAAACTTTTTTGCCAAATGATTTTTTTTTATGATTATTTAACGTAAAATTAGTCTACAGCGTATCCCAAAATTGCAAAAACAGTCATCAATGTGTTCACTCTTACCTTTTTTTCCGCTTCTTTATCATAGGAATCAAAATCTTTGTGAGGAACATAAATTTCATAAAAATTTTTGTTTCTAATGACAAACAAGGCTGCACCAATAATAACTGTAAGCAAATCTTCTGGTTTTGGAGCAAAAGTAAAAACTCCGGATGCCACTCCTTTTTTTATTACTTCATCAATTTTCTTCACAAAAAGCTGATAACAATCTAACAATTCATTTTTCACTTGATCAGAATGTCTTAGTTCTTGTGTAACAAAGCCGTGAAAATAATTGTATTTGAAAAGCTGAGCGATGATAAATTTTACCATTTCTTTCATTTGCATTTCTGGCTTGCCATATTTTATGGTATCGGCAAATTCAGAAAAATTTTCTCTCGTTTTCAAAACCCTATATTGATAGAGGTAAGACATCATTTTTTCTTTAGATCCGAAATAATATGAAATCATTGCGACATTAATATTGGCTTTTGAACAGATATCCCTCACCGAAGTACCTTCATACCCTTTCTTGGCAATTAATTCTTCTGCAATATCTAAAATATGAATTTGTTTTTCCGTGAACTTTTTCTTCATCCGAACTGACTTTGCCTTAAAGTTATAAAAATTTTAAACAAAATCTACAAACCACTGTTTAAAATATTACAACTTAAATTCATTACTTTTGATGATGTCTTATTTTGACTTTCATCATCACAAACCTCATCTTTCCAACGGAATTTATAATTTGGAACTTTTTAATACTGCTCCTGATTTCCCTTTCTCTGCCGGAATTCATCCGAAAAACATTGTGGCGAAAAATATTGATCAGCAACTCCAGTGGTTAAAGCACACAATTTCTGAAGAATGCTTTGCAATTGGCGAGTGCGGTTTGGATTCTTTGGTAGAAACTGATTCTGAAGTACAAAACCATGTTTTTCTGGAGCAAATTAAAATTGCAAACGATTTCAAAAAACCCATAATAATACATTGTGTAAGAAAGTTTTACGAATTGATTCCGTTTAGAAAAAAATCAAACCAAGCTATGATTATTCATGGTTTTAATAAGAAGAAAAAAATTGCAGAAGACCTTCAATCGAATAATTTTCATCTCAGTTTTGGAAAAGCCGTTTTGTATAATTTATCTTTGCAAAATACTTTGAAAGATTTTCCTTTAAACAAATTGTTTTTGGAGACCGATGATTCAAATTTTGATATCGCAGAACTGTATCAAAAAGTATCTGAAATCAAAAAAATAACTAGTAAAAATCTTCAGGAGCAAATCTTTATAAATCTAGAAACTATAAGAAATGGATAAATACTGGCTGGAAAGAACAGAACTTCTCATCAAAGAAACGGGTTTGGAAAAACTTCACAACGCTACTGTTCTTGTAGTAGGATTGGGCGGTGTAGGTTCTTTTGCCGCAGAGTTTCTTGCCAGATCTGGTGTAGGCAGCATAACAATTGTAGATGGTGACACCGTAGATATTACCAATGTAAACAGACAGTTACCCGCTTTGCATTCTACCGTTGGAATGCACAAAGTAGATGTGGTTGGCGATCGGCTTTTAGACATCAACCCTAAGCTTAATCTGAAGAAGATCAACGAGTTTCTAAATCCGGAAAGGATGGCTGAAATTCTTGATTCTGAAAAATTCGATTACATTTTAGACTGTATAGACAGCGTGACCCCAAAAACCTCACTTATTATCGCTGCAAGACGCAGAAAGATAAAAATTGTAAGCTGTATGGGTGCTGGTGGAAAAATAGATCCGTCTAAAGTACTCGTTCGTGACATCCACAAAACGCAACATTGCCATCTCGCAAGACAAATTAGAAAAAGGCTGAAAAAAGAAAAAATAGATAAAGGAGTTCGTTGTGTATTTTCAGACGAAATTCAAGATGAAGACAGCTTAAAAATGACAGATGGAAGCAATTACAAAAGATCGTTCTACGGCACAATAAGTTACATGCCTGCTATTTTTGGGCTTTATGCTGCCTCTGAAGTAATTAATCATCTATTAAAAAATACAAATCTGGACGATGCAGAACTTTAAATATCCTTCAGCTGAAAAGTTGAAAAGCAAGACGGATATTGGTTTTCTTTTTGAAAAAGGCAAATGGAGAACCCAAGGAAATCTGCGAATTATTATTCTCAAAAACAAAGAAAACACACCCATTTCTGAACTAAAACTAGGGGTTTCTGTTTCTAAAAGATATTTTAAAAAAGCGGTTGACAGAAATCGCTTGAAAAGACTTTTGCGTGAATGTTTCCGCTTAAACAAGGAGCTTTACAAAGAAAATTTCGGCGAAAAATCGCATGCAATGCTCTTCTGGGCTTCATCGGAAAAGCCTCAAACTTTTCAGGAAGTTGAACTTCAGTTTACTAATCTTTGTTTGGCTCAGCGTAGGAAGTGAAAATTGGAGATTGATTTTTAGATTTAAGTTTAATGTTTCTAAGACCTTTTAAATCATTATGGATTTTAAAATTTTAATCTTGTTTAAGGTATAAATTAAACTACTAGAACAATTCTCTTAAAAGTTTAATTTTTTTAGTAATTTTAAATTTCACAAATTTGAAAACAAAATGCTAGACAATATACCTTATTTCCCTTTTATTGCAAGTGCTTTCTTTGGAATTGGTCTTGCTGCTGCTACAGGATTCCGAGTTTTCCTTCCTTTATTTGCCGTAAGCCTCAGTTCTTATCTAGGCTGGATCCCTATAAGTGATAGCTTTGAATGGCTTTCTGGTCTGCCAACGTTGATTACTACAGGAATTGCCACAATTGCTGAAATTTTGGCTTACTACATCCCTTTAGTTGATCATCTTCTGGACACTGTAGCTATACCGCTTTCTACCATTGCCGGCTCTATACTATTTGCCAGTCAGTTTGCAGATTTGGGAACCTTTCCGCAATGGGCTTTGGCGATTGTTGCGGGTGGAGGAACAGCAGCCACGATAAGCTCAGGATTTGCAGGCATACGAGCTGCATCTACCGCCACTACTGGAGGAACAGGAAACTTCCTTGTGGGAACTACGGAAACCGCAGGAGCAGGTTTTATGACCATCGTCTCAATGGTTGCGCCATTTATTGCTGCTGTTTTGAGTATTATTTTGGTTATTTTCATCATCATTAGAGGAAAAAAATTGATGAAAAAATTTTTAACAAAGAGCTCTTCTCACAGATAAACATAATAAAATAAAAGCAGATCTTGTTTGATCTGCTTTATATCTTTATCTACCTCTAAGGTCTTTTATCTCCTGAATTTTTTCTTGAAAATAAGATTTTTTGTGGGGATGTTTTTCACATAAAATTTGGTAGGCACTTATGGCTTTTGTGTAGAGTTTTTGCTCAGTATATAACTTGGCAAACGTTTCTGTCATCAAATGCGATATATCGTCTGTTTTCTCTTTTACTACAAAAGTAACCTCATCTTTTAATTGACTGATTTTAGGATTGTTCTCGAGGAAGTTTTCAATTGCTTTAACTTTAATTTCGGTTTTGGCTTTTACAATTTCATCAGTTCGATCTATTTTTAGCCAACTTTGCCATGTGTTGATAAAATTGGGAACATTACTGTCTAATACACTCGCTTTTTCTAGTGAGTCAATAGAAGTTTTTGCTTCAATTTCTTTTTCAGCTTTTGGTTCAGCTTCCTCTGTATTAGAATCAGAAGCTTTACTAAAAGTGGAGATATTATTTCCAAAAAACGAAAGATTGAATCCTGGATTACCCTTATCAAATACATCATCCTCAACATCATCAACAACTACAATCTCTTCCCCATCTTTTTCTAACACTACATCTTTGTTTTGCTCAATTTTTGCAGGTTCAGATAGTTCGGGCGTTTTTTTTGTATCAATTTCTTGTTGATTGATGACTGCTTCTTCTTGTTTTGAATTTAAATGCTCGTTGATAATAACAGAATCCAGCGTTTTATTTTCAAAAGACATTGGTTTCCAATCAGATTTCACTTCTTCAGTAGTTTCTCTTTCTTTTTTCTCTTCATGAATAACAGATTCTATAGCAGGAGCTTTTTGAAATTCATCAGCTACTTTTTGTACTTCTTTATCATCATTTTGAGGCTTGGTTTCAATTTCAAAAGACTGAGTTTCGGCATAGCTGATTTGGATGCTATTTTGATCTTCTTGTTCCTCTTGAACATCTTGAACATTTTTAGTCGCAACTTCTTTTTTAGCCTCTTTCATTTTCTGCTCTACCTGTTCTATCAGGCGACGCATTTCATCTTCATATTTGTTTGAAGTAGACAATGGTGTAGTAGTGCTTTCTTTTTGCGCCTCAGTTTTAGATTCAATCTTTACTTCAGGAAGAAAAGATTCTGTGCCATGAAAACTTAATTGAGAATTATCTTCAATTTTTTCTTTTTCGGTTTGTGATTGAATTCCATTTTCAGAAATAATTGTTTCAGCGGTAAAAAGCTCTTTTTCATCCACAATTTTTTCCTCTAACTTAATTTCATTCTGAGTATTGAGTTCAAGAGATGGAGTTTCCTGAAAGCTAATGGCCTTTTCTTCAATAATTGCTTCAACTTCTTCTGTAAAATTGTTTTGAGATAAAACTTCAATTTCAGGTTGATTAATGACAATCTCGTTTTGTTTCTCATCATTAAGATTATCTACAACATTTGTTTTCCCTGTCACCAAATTTCCTGCTTCCAAACTAGATTCTATATCTATTTTCTCACTATTTTCTTCGTTCAAGAAATTTTCTTCACCATCAAAAAGAATCCTATTTCTTTGGCCTTCCACAAAAATCAGGTTATTGGAAATCTCAGGTTCGGGTTGAATTGCAGTATAAGCGGATTGTTCTTCTGAACTTGTTTGCTCCACATTTCTTTTTATTGGGAAGCCACCGGTTCTTTGAGCGTAGATAGGGTTTGCTTTTTTAGTTTCTATAACATTCACAGCCGGAGCTGTAGTTTTCTCTATTGCAAGGCGCTCTATATTACCGTTAATGAGATGATAGAGATTTTTTTTATCGGTAGTATAAGCTGCCGTTTTAGAAAGTTCTTTTTGATAGTTTTCAGATTCGTAGAGATGGATTCCGTACAAATGCAAAGCACGTACACTTTGTAGATACGGAAATGCCTTTATCTCGTCTCTCAAGATTTGAAGATCTTCTTTTTGAATATTTTTTGGCTCTTTCAAAAGCTCTAAAATTCTAGTTTCCATCTTACCAGTTTGCTACAATGTCGTTAAAAATTTTATTTATAATCCTGTCTGTCACCAATTTCACCTGAGAAACTTCAATATCAGATTGCGAAAGACTGCTGTTAAAAGCAGCTTCGTCCATATATGTACGATCAAAACTCACGTCAGGATGCAGCTTGTTTTCGTAATGTACTTTTATGGTAATCGTTAATTTATTTTGTGATTCTTGAATTGTTCCTGCGGCAGTTTCTTGGGTATTTGAACTGATGTTGGTAGGAGTGATAGAATAATCTGTAATCTCTCCTTCTATCAAAATATCGGGATTAGATTTTGTACCCTTCAGGGTAGTTCTCTGCAAAAATCTGTTTTGAATATCTGTTGAAAACTGTTGAGAAAGCGTGGGATTTACCAACGGAGCATTGTTTGGAAACTCGTTGATTTGCACGGTTTTTTCATCCGTTAAAGAAGAACCTGTAAAGCTGTAGCAAGAATTTAGAATTCCTGCGGATATGAATAGAATGAAAAGATTTCTGAGAAAATTCATCGCTTTTAAAATTTAATATTTGTCTTTGATTCCTATTTCGGAAATTTCGTCGCGCTCAAGCTGCTGAATTGCATCATCGAATGCATAATAATATGCGGTACAAGCAAAAGGGAGTGTTAGAAAAACCCCAATACCACAGGCGACCACGCCTATTTGTGCAAGAATACTCACAACCAAAGAGAAAAGGAAAATATTGAGAAGATTCCCTTGCGTCATCACTTTAGAAATATTCCAAGCAGTTTTGATGTCTGTAATTCCTTTGAAACTGATAAGAGCAGAAATATAAAATCCTTTTAAAGTAAAATAATATATCGCTATGAACATTAAAATCATAAAAGGAATCATCATTAAAGGCCACATTACACTTGGCTCTCCGTTTCCGTAAGAAGAAATGCCGCCCAAAAACCCAAAAATACCTACAGGAATACTAAGTGCAAAAATACCTCCCACAATAATTAATTGTAAAATAAGGTAAGGCATAAAATCTTTAAAATCAAAAATATCGCCTGGACTTGCTTGTTGATTTTTGTCTATTTTCCTTAGATATTTGTAAAAATTACCCATGGCTAAAATTCCACAAAAAGGGATGATAGACATCAGTAAACACACTAAAAAGCCCACAAAAACGCCGCCGAAGTCTTTCTTCATAAGCTCGAAGCCTTTATTGATATATTCGCCAAATTTAAAATTGATTGGCTTAGGCGTTAAATTCACATTCATAATATTGTAGTTTATTCTTCTAGGTTATATTGTTTTATTTTTCTGTATAGCGTTCTTTGCGAAATTCCCAATTCGTCTGCCGCTCTATTTCTTCTTCCGTTGTGCTTCTCAAGAGCCTTCACAATTAAGTCTTTTTCATTATTTTGTAGAGAAAGTGATTCTGGTCTATTTTCTTCTATTTCAATATCTTCAAAATCTTCGTAGTTATCGTCAGGATTTGAGATAATGGTAGGATTTTGTACATTTTGATCATTGTTATTATTATTTTCAAAATACAATAAGGAATTAGAGTTTGCAGCTGGCTGTGTTTCAGGTGTATAAATTCTGCTTATCAAATTTTTTTCTTGATTGCTGAGATCTGCCGTTCCTCTATTTTTAATCAGTTCGGAAGTTAAGGATTTTAAATCATTTATATCGTTCCGCATATCGAAGAGAATTTTGTACATAATTTCTCTTTCGTTGCCAAAATCGGTTTGTTTTTGACTGCTTGGCTGATTTACTACCATCGGCAAATGAGCATTCATTGGTATATATTCTGTAAGTTTAGCTACAGAAACTTTTCGCTCTCGTTCTACCACCGTCATTTGCTCAACTAAATTTCTCAGCTGACGTACGTTTCCTGGGAAAGTATAGTTTTCGATATAGTGAACTGCACCTGCCTCTAGTTCTAGTTCCGGCATTCTGTATTTTTCTGCAAAATCGATGGCAAATTTCCTAAAAAGCAGGTGAACATCCCCTTTTCTTTCCCTCAAAGCCGGCATATCAATCTGAACTGTATTCAAACGATAAAACAAATCTTCACGAAATCTTCCGTCCTGAATGGCTTTCATCATATTTACATTTGTTGCAGCAACGATTCTTACATTGGTTTTCTGAATTTGCGAAGACCCTACTTTCATAAATTCTCCACTTTCTAAAACCCTAAGCAAACGAACCTGAGTTTGCAAAGGCAATTCACCTACCTCATCCAAAAAAATCGTCCCACCGTCAGCCACTTCAAAATACCCTTTTCTCGTTGCTGTAGCTCCCGTAAAAGCGCCTTTTTCGTGCCCGAAAAGTTCAGAATCTATTGTTCCTTCTGGGATTGCACCGCAATTTACCACAATGTAAGGCTGATGTTTTCTTTTCGATTCGGAATGAATTATTTTTGGGATAAATTCTTTCCCTACACCACTTTCCCCGATAACCAAAACGGAAATATCGGTGGGTGCTACTTGTATAGATTTTTCTAAAGCTCGGTTTAAAGCTGGAAAATTTCCTATTATCCCAAAACGTGCTTTTATAGATTGTAAGTCTGCCATTTTCTTGATTTAAAGATTAAAAAAATTAAAGATTTTTAAAATTTACAGTTCTTCTATTTCTGCTCTGTAAACTTTGTTGAAATGATGTGTGTACCCATCTTTCATGGTTTTACCTTCATCGTAGCTTTTTAAAGCCATCTTTTTTAAATCTAAATAATCTTTGTTCCGAATTTTTGCAACTTTACTTTTAAAATAAATATTTTCGGCAAAATCGTTTTGCTTGCTTTGTTTTTCGAAGTTTATTAAAGCTTTGTCATATTTCCCAAGTTCAAAATAAGTTACACCGAGTTGATAAAAATCGTAAAGACCAATATTATGATCTTTTTTTGCCAACTGATTTTCAATAATATAAACCGCTTTCTTTTTTTGACCTAAAGCTGAATAACAAATTGCTTTTGCAATGTGCAATTCGTAATCGCCATTGGCTGAATACCCTAAATATCCTGTAGGATAAATTTTCTCTAAAGCCTCAATATCTGCAATTGCGCCTTTGTAATCTCTAAGGAACTGATATTTGCACCATCCGCGATAGCCTAAATATTTTGCAGGATCAAGTTGTACTGCCTTGTCAATTAAGGTTTTCCAATTAATAAAATCTCCCCTTTTCAAATATGGAACTGATTTTTCCATGTAAGAATTGGCGAAATTCGGGCATAATTCAATTGCTTTATCAAAACCTTCCTGAGATTCTCTTAATCCCTGATATTCACCCCAATAGTTAAATAACTCACATGCCTTTTTGCAATCGTCACTTTGCATGACATTACAATTTACCTGTGATTGTAAATTAGAATAAACAACGAGAATTAAAAGACTAAGGTAATATTTCTGAAACTTTTCCATTCTCAATTTTATAGGTTAGATACTGGTAATAGTCTACTTTTTTTTCCTCAATTTCTTTAGGGATCCAGCCATTTAATTTCTTTGTGAAATTAAGTAACTGGTCTGATAATTTTTTGTTGAAAGTATATTCTTTGTATTCATTATCTATCTGCTGCATTCTGAACATTCCAGATTTCCCTTCACAATTGACTACAAAACGAATCGTAATATAGCCATTTGCTTCTTTATTTTCTGGAAGATTTAGTGTCTGAATTTCTTTTTCGATTTCTCTTTTTTCACTTTTATATTGAAACCCTTTTGAATCATTATAGTACTGAAAAACATATTTCTCATCAAGACACCTTTTAAAATTAGGATCATCTAGCTTTTCATCAAATTCTATATTCCCTACATGATTTGGGTATTTTGAAACTGCTTTTCCTGTCTGAGAATTAATCAGCAGAGGTATTAACAATATGATGAGAAATATATTTTTCATTTATGCTTGTAATAATGTAATGTTCTAATAACGCTTTCTTCTAAAATTTACTATAATCTTGTTTATATCTTTATTTGTATCAATTTTAGAGACAATCATGATAAACATTTTTTTTGTAAATCTTTACTTTTAGCTGCAAATCTTGTATTGAAAACACAATTTGCAGCCCGACCTGAGTGGAGCTCTTTTTGCGAGGAGGAACGACGAGCAAAAAAGCGGGAACGGAGGGCGGATAAAGCTGCCATAAAAATCATTTACTTAACCGTTTCCCCTAAAAGCGTACCTTGTGTATTTCCGTGCACAAAAACAGACACTATGTCTCCCAATTTCTGGCCTTCCTTCATATCAAATACGCAAACTGCGTTTTGGGAATTTCTTCCTTTCCATTGGTTTTTGTTTTTCTTTGAAATTCCTTCAATCAAAATTTCATGAACTCTACCAACGTAACCTTGCATTCTTTTTCGGGAAAGTTCGCCTTGTAAAGCAATTACTTCGGCAAGACGACGCTGTTTTACATCGGCAGGAATATCGTCTTCCATCTTTTTGTGAGCGGGCGTTCCCGGTCTTTCAGAGTAGGAAAACATATAGCCATAATCGTACTCCACTTCTCGCATAAGGCTCATTGTGAGTTGATGATCTTCTTCGGTTTCTGTGCAAAACCCGATAATCATATCTTGTGAAAATGAAATATCTGGAACTATTTCTTTTCCTTTTTTAATTAAATCTAAATATTCCTGACGCGTATGTTGACGGTTCATCAATTGAAGAATTCTGTCGCTTCCACTTTGAACGGGAAGATGTACGTAATTGCAAATATTATCGTGTTTTGCAATCATTTTAAAAACTTCTTCCGTCATTTCATGGGGATTAGAAGTTGAGAATCTGATTCTCATTTCCGGAACCGCTACCGCTACCATATCAAGCAACTGAGAAAAATTCGTGGCTGTTAATTTTTGCATTTCAGAAGCTTTTGCAAAATCTTTTTTAGGACCGCCACCGTACCAAAGATACGAGTCTACATTTTGACCTAATAACGTAATTTCTTTGTAGCCATTTTCCCACAAATTCTTACATTCCTCGATGATTGAATGAGGATCACGACTTCTTTCACGACCTCTCGTAAAAGGAACTACACAGAAAGTACACATATTATCGCAACCACGGGTGATCGTCACGAAAGCAGTCACACCATTTCCACCCAAACGAACGGGATTGATGTCTGCATATGTCTCTTCTTTTGAGAGAATGACGTTGATAGCATCTCTCCCATCTTCGGTTTCCTTCAAAAGATTAGGCAAATCCCTGTAAGCATCTGGGCCCACTACCAAGTCTACAAGCTGTTCTTCCTCTAAAAATTTAGTTTTCAATCTTTCTGCCATGCAACCCAAAACACCAACCGTCATATTGGGGCGTTCTTTTTTAAGATTTTTAAATTGCGCCAAACGCATTCTCACGGTTTGCTCAGCTTTTTCACGGATAGAACAAGTATTTAGAAGAATCAAATCTGCTTCTTCTACTTTCAAAGTAGTGTTGTAACCCTGCTCATTAAGTATGGATGCGACGATTTCAGAATCTGAGAAATTCATTTGACATCCGTAGCTTTCCAGAAATAATTTTTTAGAATTTTCGGGTTTTTCTAGAATGGCAAACGCTTCACCTTGTTTTGTTTCGTCTATATATTTTTCTTGCACTTTTTCAATTTAATTAATTTACAAAGATACAAAATATTGTGACAGAATGGCAGGAGCTAAATTTGACTTTTCTTACTGAAATTATTCTGGTGCACCAAAACGTAAAGGCAATCTAAATCTTGTTTTCACGGGAACTCCATCAATTTTTCCGGGAGTCCACTGATGTTTTTTTCCTTTAACACTTTTTATACCTCGAAGAACTCTTTCGTCGAATTCTGGTAATCCGGATGATTGTAAGACTTTATAATCTTCAGTTTCGCCATCTGTGTTGACTACAAAAGTTACAATCATTGTAAAAGATTTCGACCAATTATATCCGCGCGTATCAATTCTTTCTGCAACTTGTTTTCTAAACGAATTGATACCGCCGCCTGGTTGATGTTTATAATTCGCCATTTCTCCGGAGGGGATGTAGCCTTCCTTATATTTTTCAAAAAGATGATCTGAGATGATATAAAATTGGGCAACAGACTGTTTTTTCTCTCCGTTAATAATTATAGGTTTCCATTTATTCATTAACGAAACTACTTTAAGACCTAAATCATAAGTGCATTTGTACTTTTCTGCTGCATCTTTATTGGTTTCATCTTTAAGATATTTAATTGGTCCTGTCTCCGGAATTATCACTTTCAGATTATAAACCTCATCCTTATTTTCGCAAGGTTGCAATCCGTTTTTGGAAACAATTTCATGAAAATCTTTATAGAAAGCAGCTTCTCCACCCTGATAAGGATATTGCCCTGAAGCATAATGATAGTATTCCTGAAACTCATCTTGTGCTTTTACAATAAACGATGAGAGGACAAAAATTGAAAATAAAATATTTTTCATCACAACAAAAGCCCTAAATTAATGAGAGCTTATGCAAAAATAAAATTTATAATTCTACAAGACGTGTTATAAAAATTACAAAATTGTAAATTTAATCATAATGAAAAATTCAGATTCTTTTTTCTTTACAATGAAAATCTGATTTGCTTTAAATTCTCTTTTAGAAAAATTAAATATCCGTAGCTACAGAGCTGAAATTCATTTTAATTTTAATTTCGCTCGCGACAGGTTTTCCATTGCAGTTCGCTGGTATCCAGCTGTTTTTAATTCTTCTAATTATATATTTCATATCATCAAAAAAAATTTCGCTGTTATCAACTTTTGGCCCGGCATCGATTTTTACAATTTTGCCCGTTTCATTTACGGTAAGCGTGAATGTAAAATTACCATTGAGTACATAAAATTCTGAATTGAGATAATTGAACATATATTCCCTCAGAATTTCTGTATAATTAGAAACCCCTCCATCTACTTTGGCTGCTTTGAAACTTGTACAATCTTTTACAGCAACCTGCAAAGGATCGTTAATCACTATTTTAAGAATATTTTTATTGGTCTCTGAAATAACGAAATTAGATTCTTGATCCTCTAAATCATTTTGCTGGGCAAAAACTAGATTCGATAAAGCTAAACACAAAATTATAAATGCAGATTTCATAGTAAATGAATTTGTTTACACCTCATCAAATTTCCCACCAAATAGCTTCAAATTAATCAATTTAAATTAAATTTCGTGCGATTTTTTACCCGTTTCTTTTAGTAATAATGAAATAAAAATTGCCAATACAATTCCACTTATCCAAAAAAACAAAGCGTTTTGAAAATGGCTATTAGCGTCTGATAATCCTAGACTTCTACCAAAATAATAACTGAAGACAGGACTCAATAATGTAGTTACGCCAAAAGTGATAAAATTAATTGCTCCTGTAGAACTTCCTTTTACAAAATCGGGATTGGCCTCTTTAATGATTGAATATGGAATCATCGCCGCTCCGGAACCTACTCCCAAAATAAACATCGATAATTTTGCTGGAAACACCTCTGGTAAGAAGGCAAGTTGTAAAAGACTTAAAATCATCAAGATTGCACCACAAACTAAAACTGGTTTTCTACGTCCCAATTTATCGGTGATAAACCCTAACAACGGGCATCCAAAAACCCATCCAAAAGCCACCATTCCGCTGGTTATAGCAGCATCATGAAAGGTAAATTGTTTATCTTTTTCGAAAAAGGCAACAGCCCAAGTCATTGCAAATATTGTGGTGGGCGCAAATAATAATCCTGAAACCAAACCGCAAAGCCAAGATTGTAGGTTTTTAAAAACAATTTTATAAGTTTCAAAATAGCCTAATTTTTTAGAATTTTTTTCTATTTCGGGTTCAGAATTTTCTTTCGGTATCACAAAATACAGTACAAAAGCGGTAATTATAGTAAATACACCTGCCCAAAGCCAGAATGCATTACTATCCATCCCCGAATCTATCCAAGGACCGACTAGAAATTGACCTGAAGCACCTCCTAACATTCCGAAACACTGGGTAAACCCAATTGCCGTCGCCAAAGATTTAGAAGAAAATCCTTTACTCGCCAAATAAACACAACCCGGAAACGCAAACGCACAACCGGCCCCCTGCAAAAGCCTTCCCGAAATTCCGGCAAATTGGGTTGACATTAAAAAAAACAAAGCTCCTAGTCCTAAAATAAAGGTTCCTGCAAATAGAGACTTTTTTCCTCCAAATTTATCTAGAGCAATCCCTGCAAGCAAGCTGCAGGTGGAATAGGTATAGTAATACGTACCAATCATCCAAACCAAATCAAGATCATTGGTATTGAAATGACTGGTCAATTGTGGCAACATCACTGCGGGTGCAGATCTGATAACATAGTCTAAAAAATAGAAAATAAGCCCGAATACCCAGGCTATCACATAAAACTTCTTCAAAGAATCACTCATCAAGTAAGAAAAAATAGAACTAAAAAAAATAATATTGTCTTGATTTTCAAGAGCAGATATTTAATCTTCAAATATAATGAATTATTAAAGATTCTTAATGAAACAATGATTGTTTAACTAAAAAAAATCCGCAAAATAAAATGCGGATTTTGTATAATTATAAAACTTCAATCTGATTTCTTAAAAGATCTTCAAATTCATCTCTTTTTCTTATTAAATGTGCTTTTCCGTCTAAGAAAAGAACTTCAGCTGGTTTTAATCTTGAGTTGAAATTTGTACTCATTTCAAATCCGTAAGCTCCGGCTGTGTGGAATGCTAATACATCACCTTCTCTTACCTCATTCAGTTTTCTGTCCCAAGCGAAAGTGTCTGTTTCACAAATATTTCCAACGACTGTATAAATTCTTTCTGCTCCTTTTGGGTTTGATAAATTTTCAATCGTATGGTAAGAATCATAGAACATCGGCCGAATCAAATGATTAAATCCTGAATTTACTCCAACAAAAACTGTTGCTGTAGTTTGTTTGATCACATTTGCTTTCACCAATAAATAGCCGCTCTTTCCAACCAAAAACTTACCTGGTTCAAACCAAAGTTCAAATTTCTTACCCGTTTCTTTAGAAAATTCTGAAATAGCTTTTTCAACCTTCTTCCCTAAAGCTTTCACATCGGTTTCCATATCAGTTTCTTGGTAAGGAATTTTGAATCCGCTTCCCATATCCAAATATTTCAGATTCGGGAAATGCTCAGATAATTCGAGCATAATTTCAAGAGCCTGCAAAAATACTTCAGGATCTTTAATTTCGCTTCCGGTATGCATGTGAAGACCTTCCACGTTCAGGTTGGTACTTTTCATGACACGTTCTATATGACGCATCTGGTGAATAGAAATACCAAATTTTGAATCGATATGTCCGGTTGAAATTTTATGATTACCACCAGCGTAAATATGTGGGTTGATTCTTACAAAAATAGGATATGTATTTCCGTATTTATTCCCGAATTGCTCTAAAATAGAGATATTATCTATGTTGATGTGAACTCCGTGCTGCATAGCTTCTTCAATTTCAGCTAAGTCTACACAATTGGGTGTAAATAATATTTTTTCTTTAGTAAAACCAGCTTTTAAACCTAATTTTACTTCGCTAATCGATACGCAATCCAAAGAAGCACCGAGGTTCTTTATGTATTTTAGAATATTGATGTTTGTTAATGCCTTTGCAGCATAAAAAAACTTGGTATGTTTTAAAAAAGAAGAGGTAAGTTTCTCGTACTGAGTTTTAATGGATTCGGCATCGTAAACATACACCGGTGTGCCAAATTCTTGGCCAATCTTTAATAATTCTTTTGGATTCATATTCTAAATTTTACATAAAAAAAGGCAGATTCTTCGAGAAGAGTCTGCCGCAATAATTATTTTATGCAAGGCAACTCTTTTACGTATTCCAAACCTTAGAAAACTTTACAGCTCCCTTTTTTCCGGTTTGTTTATGTTTAAAATTTTGCATTGCTTATTTTTTTCTTTTGCAAAAATAAGATTTATTTTGGGAAAATTTTGTGGTAATGTAATTTTGTGACAACAAAAATTATCTAATTGTAAAATATTTTATTATTTCGGCAGCGGCAAAGTTTCAAAATCGCCTTTAAGTAGAGCTAATTGCAAATCATTGGTAAGATATGATCCGGGTAAAATCAAATCTATTTTCAGTTTTGAAATTTTATTCAAAGTCTGAATTTGGGTAAACAATTCATAAAAACCATAAGAAACTGCTTTTCCGTTTTCTATAATCAAAAACAACTTTTCTCCTAATCTCCTGCCACTTCCCAGCCAAAGTTCGTTGCGTTTTCTGAAATCAATTTTATTTTTAAATGCTTCCACATCTTTGTATTCATCGATATTATTGATAAACTGCACCGCTTTAGAACCTTGCGTGAAAGCTCTGAATTTCAAAATTGGTTTTTCATTTTTATTTAAAGTATTTTTTTCTGCTACATATTTATTATTTCTAAAATAGAGCCCGAAGGGTAAAACATCTCTCTTTTTTATACCTTTCGAGTTTAAAATCAATTTAGCAATAATATCATTTCCAGTGAGTTCAAAATGAATCTGTTCTACATCGCGCTGAATTTCTTCAAATTTCTTCAACTTAGAATTAAAGAGTTTTTTTGAAAATTTATTGATATCCTGAACATAATCTGAAAAAATAATTTTCCCAGATTCGTTTTGGAAATAAACAAATCCTTTTTCGCTTGGCAAATCCTGCGTTAAAAGTTTGATTTTGTTGATGTAAGTCTTTGCGTTGGTCTCTTCGTGCTGCTCCTGAATAATCTCGTTTTCGGTATCTTTTGAAACCAAAAGTTTAAACAATTCTAAGGTCGCTCTGGCGTCACCTTCTGCACGATGGGCATTTACCAAAGGAATTCCTAAAGATTTGACTAATTTTTGCAGAGAATAGCTTTTTTCGTCTGGAATCAGCTTCTTAGCCAAAGGAATTGTATCTAAAGTATTGATTTGATAATCATACCCTAATCTTTGAAACGACTGGCGCAGCATCCTGAAATCAAAATCAATATTGTGCCCAATTAAGGTAGTTCCTTCGGTAATCTCTATGACTCTTTTCGCCAATTCATGAAATTTAGGAGCAGTTTTAACCATTTTTGGGCTTATATTGGTTAATTTTTGCACAAATGGTGTAATATCACTTTCCGGATTCACAAGAGAAATAAACTGGTCTACAATTTTGTGACCGTCATATTTAAAAATGGCGATATCGATAATGCATTCTTTCCTGAAACCTGCACCATTACTTTCTATATCTATAATTGAATACATTTTAATCTTATTTAAGCTTTATACCAAAAATTCTAAATTTTGATAATGCTATTTAATAAAAAGGCAATTCTGCTAAAATAATGAAAATACGTTTAAAAATGCAAAAAGATGAATGATTATCTTCTTCTTCCACCCAAACCGAACATTCCCAAAATTGCTTTTGCACCTTCTCGCATCAAAGTATTGGCAAAAGTTCTACCGGCTCTGCTTTTTAAAACCTGCTCAAACATTCCCGGTTCTTCTTTTATAGGTTTAGTTTTTTCTGTGGGAGCTGAATTTTCAACAGCCTGCTCCATTCTGTTTACCAAAATCTCGTAGGCTGATTCACTGTCTATTGGTTTTTCATATTTTGAAACCAATGCAGATCTTGAAGTTAGTTCAGAAACCTCAGCATCATTCAAAACATCCATTCTTGATTCTGGAGAGATTAGATAGGTGTGAACCAAAGGCGTTGGAATTCCTTTTTCATCTAATGCAGTGATAAAGGCTTCACCGATTCCTAAATTCTGAATTAATTCAGAAGCATTGTAAAACTCAGTAGTTGGATAATTTTCTACGGCTTTTGAAATTTCTTTTTTATCTTTTGCGGTAAATCCTCTCAAAGCGTGCTGAATTTTTAAACCCAATTGAGAAAGTACATTTTCTGGAACGTCACCCGGAATTTGAGTGATAAAATAAATCCCAACTCCTTTTGAACGAATCAGTTTTACCATCGTTTCAATTTGTGAAACCAAAGCCTTGGAAGATTCATCAAAAATCAAATGCGCTTCATCAATGAACAGAACTAATTTTGGTTTTCCGCTGTCGCCTTCTTCCGGAAACGTCATGTAAATTTCAGCAAAAAGCGAAAGCATAAATGTTGAGAATAGCTGCGGTTTATTCTGAATATCTGCAACTCTCAAAATATTAACAACCCCTTTTCCATCTCTTGTTTCCAACAAATCGTGAACATCAAAACTCAGTTCGCCAAAGAAATCTGCGGCTCCTTGCTGTTCTAATGCAACAATCGATCTTAAAATAGTTCCCAAAGAAGCGGATGCAATCGATCCGTAATTGGCTGATAATTCAGCTTTACCTTGAGGGTTATCCGTAACATATTGCAGAACTTTTTTTAGATCATTTAAATCAATTAAAGGCAAACCTTTATCATCGCAATATTTGAAAACGATTGACATGATGCTTTGCTGCGTATCATTCAGTTCTAAAATTTTACTTAACAAAACAGGTCCAAATTCTGTTACAGTAGCTCGCAATTTCACACCTTTGCCTCCGGAAATGCTCATCAATTCCACAGGAAAAGCCTGCGGATTGTAAGGAAGCTGTGTTTTTGCATAGCGTTCTTCAATGATAGGATTCATTTGTCCGGCTTCAGCAATTCCTGAAAAATCTCCTTTAATATCTAAAACCAAAGAAGGAATTCCTGCGTGCGAAAACTGCTCGGCGAAAACCTGAAGTGTTTTTGTTTTTCCGGTTCCGGTGGCTCCGGCAATGAGACCGTGACGGTTAATAGTTTTTAAAGGAATCGTGACATTGACCTCTGTGACAACATCGCCGTCTAGCATTCCTTTTCCCAGAATTATATGTTCTCCTTTTGGAGTATATCTTGTTGAAAGTTCGTCAATAAATTTTGTTTTGTCTGCCATTTGATATTTTTAACATCTAAAGGTAAAATATTTTCTTAAAATATCGGATTTTAGTATTATTAATTTACTAAAATTAATGAGAATTTGATTCTATTTTAATACATAAATCCAATTATGAATTTAAAAATAATATTTTAATTAATTGAAAATCAATATTCTAAATTCTTTCACAATCAATCTTGCGTTTCTAAACGCAACGGGAAACAAAGTCTTTTTCAATACCGAACCCATTATTCTAAAGTAAAAAAAGGTGATAACAATTATTAAACTAGAACAATGTTATAAATGGACAATAGGTTACCTAAAGTAATTTAAAAAAAACATCACAGTATCCTAAAAACAAGTAAAGAACAAAAAAAAATACAGTGTTTAAAACGGCTATTTTATAAAAACAAATCTTGATAAATGAAAACCTAACTCAAAAAATGGGAAGTTAGATAATATGATATAAAACAGCAATTCTTTAAATTTAAGACATTAATCAAAATAAATATTTGACTATCAGAATTTTAAAAACAAAAAAACAACTGACAAATCTTCTATATCGACAGAAACTATCATTCGAGATTATCATTTCTTTATAATAAATTCCTTACTTTGTATCTTTATAATTATTTTAAATAAAAATCAATGAAAATTGAACAAATATATACAGGCTGTTTAGCACAAGGTGCATATTATATCGTATCAGAAAATGAAGCCGCAATTATAGATCCGCTGAGAGAAGTAAAACCTTATCTTGACCGCCTTGAAAAAGACAACGTTACCTTAAAATATATATTTGAAACTCATTTTCATGCAGATTTTGTTTCAGGACATTTAGATTTAAGCAAAAAAACAGATGCACCAATTGTTTACGGACCTACCGCAGAACCAGATTTCGAAGCAATTATTGCTGAAGACAATCAGATTTTTGAAATCGGAAATATCAAAATAAAAGCACTTCACACTCCCGGTCACACCATGGAAAGTACTACTTACCTTTTAATTGACGAAAACGGTGTAGAAACTGCTATTTTCACAGGAGACACTTTATTTTTAGGTGATGTTGGCCGTCCCGATCTTGCCCAAAAAGCCGGAAGCATGACACAGGAAGATCTTGCCGGAATTTTATACGAAAGTCTTCACAGTAAAATTTTGCCTTTGGATGACAGCATTACCGTTTACCCCGCTCATGGTGCAGGCTCGGCTTGCGGAAAAAACATGCAGAAAGAAACTGTGGATATTCTTGGAAATCAAAGAAAAACCAATTACGCTCTGAATCAGCCAGATAAAGAATCATTCATTAAAGAAGTTCTCGACGGACTGACGGCTCCACCGAAATATTTCGGGATGAATGTTGCGATGAACAAAGGTGGTTACGATAGCCTTGATGATGTGATGAACAAAGGCTTAAGCCCAATTGCTGTAGAAGATTTTGAAAGTTTTGCCGAAGAAACCGGAGCCTTAATTTTAGACACAAGAGGTGCCGGTGAATTCCATAAAGGATTTATCCCAAACTCTATCAATATCGGTTTGAAAGGAGATTTCGCACCTTGGGTTGGAAGTCTTATTGTTGACGTAAAACACCCTTTGCTTTTAGTTGCAGACGAAGGAACCGAAGAGGAAGTGATTACGAGATTAAGCAGAGTTGGTTTTGATAATGTTTTAGGATATTTAAAAGGAGGTTTCAATTCATGGAAAAATTCTACGAAACAAATTGATGAAGTGAAAAGGATCTCTCCGACAGAATTTGCAGAACAATTTAATGAAAATTCAAAAATAATTGATGTAAGAAAAATCGGGGAATACTCTGCAGAACATATTGAGAATGCTTACAGCAAACCACTAGACACTATAAGCGACTGGGTTTCTACCATCGATGATTCTGAACATTTCTTTTTGCATTGTGCTGGAGGTTACAGAAGCATGATTGCCGCAAGCATCCTTAACTCTCACGGAATCAGAAACTTTACTGAAATAGAAGATGGATTCAACGGAATAAAAAAAACAGAAAAATTGCCTACATCTGATTTTGTTTGTCAGTCTAAAACTCTTTAAATGAAAATATTTCTATTTGGAATTATTCTTGCTGCATTTTTCTCACTGAATGCCTGCAAAACCACGTCTATACAACAAAACATACCCAAAACCTATATTAAAGAATTGGTAAAAAATTCTGAAACTATTTTGGTTGACGTAAGAGTTCCGGAGCAGTTTGCAGAAGGAACGGCAAAAAACGCCATCAACATTCCTTTAGCAGAAATTCAGAACAAAGCAGAATCTCTGAAAGGGAAAAAGGTTGTGGTTTTTTGCAACAAAGGATTTCAGGCAGATGATGCCGTAGAAATCTTAAAAAAGAACGGTATTGAAGTGTATGACGGCAAAACTTTAGATAATATTAAAGCCATTCAGAATTTAAAGTAAAAGATTAAATTAAATCATTATGTCACAAAAATTTCAGGAACTTATAGAATCAGAAAGACCCGTCTTGATCGACTTTTTCGCCACATGGTGCCAACCTTGTAAAGTACAGTCTTCAGTTTTGAATACTGTGAAAGAAAACGTGGGCGACGGTGCAAGAATTGTAAAAATAGATGTTGATCAATATCCTGCAATTGCTTCTCAATATGGCGTGCGTGGCGTTCCTACATTGGCGGTTTTCAAAAAAGGAGAATTGCTGTACAAAGAAAGTGGTGTGCATGATGTGAACCGTTTGACACAGCTTTTGGAGCAGTATATTTAGCTTTAGGTTGAAAAATGCAAATTTATTTGCAAAGATGAATGCCGAAATCCTGAATGTGAAAATACAGCCACGAATGCACGAATGTAATTGTTGCTTTTTTACTTAAATGAAATTTTAACACCAATTTAGATCTAGAAATTTGTGCATTAGTTGCAAAAAATCTGTGGAAATATGTGAAATCCGCGGTTAATTTATCTAAAACTTAATTTCAAAATCATCCCGGTCATTCAAAAACTGAAAGTGATTTCTAAAGTCTTTCAATTCTTCTAAATTGAATTCTGCAGTAACTAAATTACTCTTTTTCTCTGCCATTTCTTTTCCGTCGGCAAAAAAACAATGCGAACTTTCCTGATAAAGAAGACCATTCCCATCGGTACCAATTCTATTTAAACCAAAAACATAAGAGAGATTTTCTATAGCCCGAGCTTTAAGTAAGTGTTCCCATGCTCCTACTCTTTTCTCAGGCCAGTTGGCAACGTATAAAATTGCATCATAATCATTATTATTTCTGGCAAATACCGGAAACCTAAGATCGTAGCAAATCTGCAGCAGAAAACGAATTCCAAGATATTCTACAATCACTCTTTCTTTTCCGGGTGTATAAATTTTATCTTCTCCAGAGAAGGAAAACAAATGTCTTTTATCATAGAAATTAACTTCACCATCAGGTTTTACAAAATACATTCTGTTAAAAAACAGCCCCTCAACCTCCACAGAAGCACTTCCTGAAAACGCAGTATTTTTTTCTTTTGAAATTTTCTTTAAAAACTCTAGAGATTCTTCATTTTTATCTGAAACCTCAGCGGCATCCATGCAAAAACCTGTGGAAAACATTTCGGGCAAAAGAAACAAATCGGCTTCCTGATTTTGAAGCTGATTTTCAATTAATGTAAAGTTTTCATGTTTATTTTTCCAGACGATGTCGAAATTCAACCCTGTAATTTTCATAAGTATTCCAATAAAGTTTTTAAAATTACGTTTTTTAGATTAGAATCGGTTTTAATTTTGCTTCCAAAAAAAATATTTAACTTTAAAATATAGACTATGAAGAAATTGTTTTTAATGATGATTATCCTTTTTTCAGGCTTAGCAGTTCAAGCTCAGGCCTACACGGGAAGTGGCGACCAAAAAGTAAATGCGGGACTGAGTGCTTGGGGCTACGGAACCGGAATTGCGGGAACTTACGATTACGGAATCAATGATCTGATCTCAGTAGGAGCCGGACTCAATGTTTATTTTGAAAACTTCAAAGATAATAACAGCGACAATCGCTTTTTTGCCTTCGGAAGAGTGAATTTTCATTTGAATAAAACGCTTCAACTGCCGGAAAAGCTTGACATTTATCCAGGTGTAGACGTTGGGGTTTTGCATAGAGAGTTCGGAATCGGTGCTCACATCGGTGCGAGATATTTTTTCACTCAGAACATTGGAGTTTTTGCAGAAGTCGGCAACAATGGCAGCCTAGGTGTCTCATTTAATTTTTAAATTTTGCATTAAGATATGACAAAGCTTCTCATTTAGAGAGGCTTTTTTATTTGGCATCCTTTTGATAATTGTTACCTTTGCAACTTATAATTTAAAAATAATTAATGGAAATAGCAATTAAAGTGTTTCAATTTATATTGAGCATTTCTATTTTAGTGATCCTTCACGAACTTGGGCATTTCTTACCCGCAAAATATTTTAAAACCAAAGTAGAAAAATTTTACTTGTTCTTCGATCCTTACTTTTCTTTAGTTAAGAAAAAAATTGGCGAAACTGAATACGGAATTGGCTGGCTTCCTTTCGGAGGTTACGTAAAAATTGCAGGAATGGTGGATG
Organism: Chryseobacterium piscicola; assembly: GCF_900156685.1. Taxonomy (GTDB): domain Bacteria; phylum Bacteroidota; class Bacteroidia; order Flavobacteriales; family Weeksellaceae; genus Chryseobacterium; species Chryseobacterium piscicola. Next base: position 281,960 of record NZ_FTOJ01000001.1, on the reverse strand, counting down.
AAAGTATGGACACTGAGCAACTGAAACAGCCTGCTCAACCTTGGGAATTCAGAGCGAAACCTGCTTGGCAGAGATTGATTATCATGCTTGGAGGTGTTACGGTAAACTTTTTCTTAGCATGGTTAATCTATTCTTGCCTACTCGGAAATAATGGCGAAAATATTTTTGAAACTGAAAGAATGACCACACCACTGCACTATACTGAGGCAGCAAAGAAAATGGGTTTTCAAGATGGTGATAAAATTTTAAAAGTAGATGGCAAAACTCAGAAAGACTTTAAAAAACTGGCATTAGACGTTTTATTAAGTGATGAAATTACTGTTGAAAGAGGCGGAAAAGAAGTTACTTTCCCTACAAACGATGACGGAAAAGCTATGGCTTTTAACGACCCTGAACCGAAAGCATTCCTTACCCCAAGGCTAAGTCCTATTGTAGATACAATTGCCATAAAGGAAGTAAGCAACGCTGGATTAAAGCTTGGAGATAAAATCTTAGAAATAAACGGTAAAAAAATTAGCTTTTTTGACGAGTTGAAACCTTTAGTAATTCCTCAAGCAGGAAAAATGGTTGCGTTAAAAGTTTCAAGAAATAATGAAATTGTTGATTTGAAAGTTCCTGTATCTAAAGAAGGTGTTATTGGAATTCTTCCTTATAAAGAACTAAAAAAATACAACAACCACGTTGAATACAGCTTCGCAGGTTCTATAAAAAGAGGCTTTACTCTTACAATTGAAAGTTTAACATATCAGATTAAGCAGTTTAAACTGATTTTTAATAAAAAAGTTCAAGGCTATAAAAAAGTAGGGGGTCCATTAGCAATTATCAACAAAATGCCTGTTGACAAAGATGCGTCTGGAAACGTTTCTATAAACTGGACAGATTTTTGGGCGTTCACTGCTATGTTTTCGGTTTGGTTGGCCTTCTTAAACTTAATTCCTATCCCAGGATTGGATGGAGGTCACGTTATATTCACTTTATATGAAATGATTGTAGGAAAACCAGTTCCTCAAAAAGTATTGGAAAATGCTCAGATGGTAGGCGTTATCTTCCTGTTAGGCTTAATGATACTGATTTTTGGAAGCGACATATTCAAAATGGTAACGGGAAGTCTTTAATTTTTTTTAAAAAAAATAATAAAAAAACTTGCGTGGTTTAAATATCAGTCCTATATTTGCACCACCTAAAAATAGGGACATTCCTCCTTAGCTCAGTTGGTTAGAGCATCTGACTGTTAATCAGAGGGTCCTTGGTTCGAGCCCAAGAGGAGGAGCAAAAAAGACTTACAGTAATGTAGGTCTTTTTTGATTTTAATACTTTCCTATTTCCATTTATTTTAAAATTTAAATTCCTGAAAAATAATCTGATAGCACTTTTCGGGTAATTTTAATTAAAAAATATTTGCTTGATATTAATTTTCATATTATATTTGCACCACCTTAAAAGAGGGACATTCCTCCTTAGCTCAGCTGGTTAGAGCATCTGACTGTTAATCAGAGGGTCCTTGGTTCGAGCCCAAGAGGAGGAGCAAAACCACAATCTACAATGATTGTGGTTTTTTGTTTTACATTCTATTTCTACTTTGTCTCCAAACAATGGATATTGTATCAATCTAAAAATCTATAGCCTTCGCAAAACGAACAATCTCATTAAAAAAGATTGACCATAATAAACTTTTACACTCATACAATATGAAGAATATTTTTTTCGTTACATTTGCACCTTAATAATCAGAAACAAAAGCTGTTGAATATATTTTAGTTTACAAAATTTATAGCACGCTTTTTGTTTAAGCTAAATGCTCGATGAACCAAATGATGTCTACAAAGATTTATAATTTTTTTTTCCTTACAATTTCCCTCTTTACCACAGGCTTTTTTTTTGCCCAAACTTCCGTTTCAGGAAAAATTACAGATTCAAAAACCAATAAAGATCTCATAGGAGTCACTATTTTTATCAACGATAAAAAAACACCCATTTTAAACACAAAAACAGCACAATTTAATATTGTTGCCGATACCATCATTTACAAAATTCGTTTTGAAAGAAAAAATTATTCTGCCTACGAAACAAATAGTATAGAAGGCACTCTGGATATCAAACTCTCTCAAGATAAAGAAAGCGCAATTGCAGAAGTTGTTATTAAAAACAGCAAGCAGAAATACAAAAGCAAAAAAGAGAATCCCGCCTATGCTATCATGCAAGAAGTTTGGAAGCGCAAAAGAGATAACGGACTCGAAAAATTCAACAGCTACAGCTATAAAGAGTACGAAAAAATACAGTTTGACGCCAACAATATTGATAGCGCTTTTATGAATCGAAAGGTTTTTAATAAACTTGATTTTATCTTTGAATACGCAGACTCTACCGCCAACGGAAAAATGGCTTTACCTGTATTTCTTAATGAATCTATTTATGAAAATTATGGTGTAAACCAACCAACCAAAAAAACAAAAAAACTTCTTATTGCACAAAAGACATCTGGTTTTCAAGACAACCAAGTTGTTGCAATCACTGCAAAAAACCTTTATCGTGATATTAATATTTATGATAATACTTTAAATTATTTCGACATAGGATTTCCTAGTCCTGTTGGCACAGACGGCTTCAGTACGTATGACTACAATATTAACGATACAGTTTCTATTAGCGGAAACAGAGCCTACAGAATACGTTACGAACCACGCAGGAAAGATGTCTTGGCATTTCAAGGATATTTGTATATCGATACAGAAACCTACGCAGTATTATCTGCCACATTGAAATCAACCAGTAAAATCAACGTTAATTTCATCAATTCAATTTCCACCGAACTTGAATACAGCAATCCTGATGACGAAACTTTTTTACCAAAAAAAGTGATTACCAAGATAGAGCTAACACCTTTTGCAAAAAAGAAAAACAGCAAAAGCCTTATAGCCAAACGATCTGTTGATTACTCAAATTATCAATTTAATCAATCTTTAGCTGATGAAGTATTCACAAGAAAAAAAGAAGAATACGACGATAATTTTGTGAAAAAAAATGATGAATTTTGGGCTACAGCTAGACCAGATTCCCTTTCAAAACAAGAGCAAGGCGTTTATGAAATGCTCGAAAAACTTCAGGAAACCCCCAAATTTAATAGAATTGTAAAAATATATGAAACAGTAGCTTCAAGATATTACAACATCACAAAAGGCATTGATTTAGGACCAATCACTTCAATTTACGGCAAAAACGAAGTTGAAGGAGATAGAATAAGAATTGGAGCAAGAACTTATTTTACTCAAAATGATCCCTGGAGACTTGAATTTTATAATGCTTACGGTTTCAAAGACCAACAATACAAATACGGTGTTGAAGGACGCTATATGTTTAACCGAGTTAATCGTTTTATGATTGGTGGAGGCACCAAAAGAGACATCACACAACTTGGGGTACAGTTGACCACTGAAGACGGAATTCTTTCCCGTTCATTCGCCTCATCAACGGTTTTTGCAAGAGGAGAAAACGCATCATTGAGTTCAGTAATCCAAACAAGCTTTTTTACATCAATAGAACCCTGGAAAAACTTTCAAGTAAGAGTAGATGGTACTTTGCAGAGTATAAAATCTGCCAACCCTGAAGATTTTAATCTAATGTACACTCTGAACGGAAATTTAAGAAGAACCGCAAATGATTCTCACGTTACCATCAGCTTAATAGCAAGACCGGGAGCAAAATTCTCACAAACCGGTGTAGATAGGTATGAACACAGTACGCTCGCGCCAACTATTGTTTTGAAATATACCCGAGGAATTGAGGGCTTATTTAATGCAGATTTCAATTACAACAAACTGCAGTTTATGTTTTACAAGCCGATGATTCTCGGAAGCTGGGGAAAAACTTTTCTAAATTTTGAAGCTGGGAAAAACTTTGATACTGTTCCATTGGCTTTGCAGAATATTATTCCTGCCAATCAAAGCTACGGTTTGGTACCCAATACTTTTGCACAGCTGAATTATTATGAATTTGTTGCAGACACGTATTCCACTTTGCACATAGAGCATCATTTCAATGGCAAGATACTCTCTTTTATTCCTTTAATTAAGAAACTTAAATTGAGAGAAGTTGCATTCATAAGAGGTGCTTATGGAAGCCTTAGCGACGCCTCTAAAAACATCAATTTAGACAATCTGAAATACTCGGCTCCAGATCAGCAAATCTATTACGAATATGGTTTTGGAATTGAAAATATCGGTTTCGGAAACGTTAGAATCATCCGTGTAGATTTCAATTGGAGAGGCAATTATCTAGACAGACCAGATGCCTCTAAATTCGGAATTAAGGCTGGTTTTCAGTTTAATTTTTAATCGCAGAAGACATTTGAAATCTAAACTTCTGAAGTATCTGATATTTCCATAATATTGAGAGTTTCTGCCGGAATATTTTCTTGTACAAAATACTTATTTTTTTGTTTAATAAATGTATAGCTGTTCATACTTAATTTTAAATTCAAAAACATTTCCCTAAGTTATTGAATATGTTGTTTCCTGATACACCTATCCAATCAGCTTATGCGCAGCATCATTTTCACCAAAGATCAATTCCCAGATTTAATCTCATTTTATTTAAATTCCTCTGAAATTGCCGACACCTATATAAAAAACTTATTCTATCTATTTTTTTATTATATAGTATAAGATTTTATTATCTAATATTTCCAAATTGATGCAAGCAATTATTAATTCCTGAAAAAGCAAACCATATTATTACAATATTCGGAGATATCAACCTCAAAAGGATTTTTTACAATTTATTATGAAGTGAAAAACTACTATTTCAAGTAAAGGCACAATGTAAAGCACAAAAAATCCCCAACAAAAATGCTGAGGATTTTATTTTTATAAAACGCTTTTTGAATTATGCGTTCGGCTCAATAGATACGTAAGATCTGTTGTTTGCTTTCTTTCTGAAGACAACTTTACCGTCTACAAGAGCGTGCAAAGTGTGATCTTTACCCATACCAACGTTTTCACCTGGGTGATGTTGAGTACCTCTTTGTCTGATAATAATGTTACCAGCAATAGCGTCCTGTCCACCGAAAATCTTCACACCTAATCTTTTAGAATGAGATTCTCTACCGTTTTTGGAACTACCAACTCCTTTCTTGTGTGCCATTTTATTTTAAGGTTTTTTGGTTAAACAATTATTCTGCGGCAGCTTCCTCAGTCTTAGGAGCTTTTTTCGCTTTAGTTTCTTTTTTAGCTCCGTCAAAACCTGTAATACCAGTGATTTGAATCTGAGTTAATGACTGTCTGTGACCGTTCTTTACCTGATAACCTTTTCTTCTTTTCTTTTTGAAAATGATTACTTTATCAGCTTTTACGTGGTTTAGAATCTCTGCTTCTACAGTGATTCCGCTTACAGCTGGGGCGCCTACAGTGATTGCTCCGTTTACAGTAAGAAGAATTTTATCAAAAGATACTTTTCCTCCTATGTCTCCTGCCAAACGGTTCACAAACAACTTCTGGTCTTGCTCAACTTTATATTGAAGCCCTGCTATTTCTACAATTGCAAACATTGTTTATAAATTTTTAGTTATTTCGAGGTGCAAATGTACTGATTATTTATTGATTAACAAGATGATTTTTAGAAATTTTCTATTTTTTGTGAACATTAAGTTCCAGATGATTGTTGTTTCTTTTAAATTCTTCGGCCAAAGATTCTTCGTAGTATTTGATGATTTCTGCATTATCTCTTATCGTTCGGCCATCCCCAAAACTTACTTCCATCCTAGTATTTGGGCTTGAAAGTTTCTGTTTGATGTCTTTTGCAGGATCGTTTTTGTAAGACAGATACAACTTTTGGTATTGAGAAGGGTTTATTTTCACACCTTTCACTTCATTTTTTGCTTCTTTTCTCAATGCTAAAATTAAATCCCAAGATTGATCTTCCTTTTTTAATTTTTTACTGCCTTTCAATAAAAATTGGTGAGACTTTGTCTTATCTTCCAGTTTTACAATTAATCCTGGCAAACCATGAAATTTATATGGCCCGTCTGGAAATGGTAAATCTTTGGAAAACCATGCTTCCCAAGTTCTTCCTCCAAATTTTGTTGTTGCTCTCTGGCAATTATAATTTTCAATCTTTGCGGTTTCTGGTAAGATATTCCACTTAATTTCAGTTTTTTCCTCTACATTCAAATCTGAATCTTGTAGTGCTGTAAACCAATTGATTTTAAAATTGGGATAAGATTTTTCAACTACATAATCAATATTCCAATCCTCAATATTCGATGTTATACTATAATTACCAAGAGTGACATTTCGTTGTTTTGCAATTGAAACATTGTCGGCAGAATCACTCGCAAACTTTGCCTGACCGTAGAAATAAGATTTTGCAGGCAAAATATCTAGATTCACAAACTCCTTTTTGAGACTGTCGGTTCTCGTAGAATCTTTTCTCGAGTGATATTCGTAAATAAAACGGTTTCCTTGCGCTGAAAGATGAATAACAAAGAAAATTGCTATTAGAAACAAGACTTTTAATTTCATTATTTGTTGATTTAATTTATATCTTAACGAAATTTTAACGGAAATATTTTATTTGTACTTTTGAAAAATATTCCACATTGAGATGAGCAGAGATTTATATATTGATTTTGCGAAAGGTTTAGCCACACTTTCCATTATTTTCATCCACACGGCTTTTTGGTCAGGACAATTTTATATAGAGCCGGAGGTAAGAGTTTTTTCTCTTGTCTTTGATGTTGCCCTTTTCTACGCCTTAAGCGGAATTACATCAGGATCAAACATAGAAAAAACGTTCTACCGACTACTGAAATTACAGGTTACGTACATGATTTTTGTGACGTTCCTTTTCTTTTTAGATTATTTCTTTAAAATTTTCGGACTTACCTTTTTCTCCCTAGAATGGCTGCAAAGCTTCTACTCTACTTTTGGGTCGAAATACGCTGCAACAAGCATATCGACCATTCCACAATGGCAAAATCTTGGGAATTGGTATTTGCACGAATACGCTAATGCCGACACTTTTCCTGTAGTAATGGGAAGCTTCTGGTATCTGAAAGTATATTTTATCTTAACAGTTTTCGGAGTTTTAATTTTAAAATTTTTTCCGAAACATGTCAATTGGTTTATCGGAATATGTATTGCTCTTACAGTATTGTTCAATATTTTCCCTGAAATTTATCCAAACGGACAAGTGGGTTATGTTGCATTTTACATGACCGTTTTCTTGGTTGCCAACAGAATGAAAGGCAAAAAAATCCCCGCGAAGATGATTCCTGTTCTTTACGGATTGGTCGCCGCAGCGCTGGCTTGGATGTTTCTTTATTTCGGAAATGATATATTTTTTAAAATCAACAAACAAAAATTCCCACCAAAGATCCCTTACATTATCTGGTCATTATTTTCATTAACGACCCTTTTCGTCTTTTATAACCGTTTAAAAATCATAAAAGAAAACTTCGTCACTTACATTGGTAAAAACGCCATATTCTTTTATTTCGGACAGGGAATCAGCTCTTCTTTAATCTATTTCATTGTTGTTCCTTTGAAAGAAACTATGCCATGGTGGCTTTTGATGATTTTAATTTATGTTTTCAATGTCATTTTAGCATTCATCATTTCAGCAGGATTGAAAAAAATTGATGCTTTAGGCTGGAAAATTTTAGACTTTTTAAGACTGGAAACCGCTGAAAAATAATGTGAATTTTGAACCATTAAGAGTCTGTTTAAAAATGATTAAAAAACAAATTTTCAAGGCATTTTTCTTTTCCCCAACCCTAAAGGGTGGAAAAATGCCTTGAAAATTTCATCAAAATTAACTCCCTTTAGGGTTGGGGAAATTAATTTTGATGAAATTTAAACGGACTCTAAGTTTTTTAACGTTTAAAATTTTTCTAAAGGTAATATCTGAAGGTTTATTTTAAGGGAAACCACACTAGATTATTCAAAAATATTTGCAATTGTTTTTAGTGTTAAAGCAAATAAAATTTGTGGTATTAGCTGAGTAGAACGCCTTTGCGAACTTAAAAGCAGGTGCAAAATTTTCAAAAAAAACTTTGCGGTCCTTTGTGTTATATTCATTCACAATTTATACGGCAAAATAAAATTCAATATCTTAACTCAAATTATTTTAAATTTACAAAAATTTTTAAGTCATGTTTAAGCTGAAACTTCCTACCGACCCAAGGTGGGCGAATATTGCAGAAGGAAACCTTCAGGAAATCCTGACCGACCACGCTTGGTGCGAACAAAAAGCAGCTACAAACGCCATCGGATTGATTACCATGCTTCCTGAACGACCAGATATTATATCTGAACTTTTGCTTATTGCTCAGGAAGAATTACAACATTTCGGACAAGTTCTCGAGATTATTACAAAACGAGGATACACTTTTGGACGCACCAGAAAAGATGACTACGTCAACGAATTGGTGAATTTCATTCAAAAAGGCGGACATAGAGACACTTTAATTGTCGACAAGATGCTTTTTGCAGCAATGATTGAAGCCAGGAGCTGTGAAAGATTTAAAGTTTTAACAGAAAACATCAAAGACGAAGAATTAAAAACATTTTACAGAGACCTGATGATTTCCGAGGCCAATCATTACACCACTTTCATTGGTTTTGCAAGAGAATTGGGAGATCCTGATCAGGTAAATGCACGTTGGGAAGAATGGCTGGAATATGAAGCCAAAGTCATTCAATCTTACGGAAACAAAGAAAGCATCCACGGATAATTATAAGAATTGAAGAAACCAACATTTGAAAGCGTAACGAATATATTCCTGAAAAACTTCTTTCAGGGATTAATTATCATTGGCCCTATCGGACTTACCATTTATGTTATCTGGTCGGTGATTACGTCTATCGATAATATCATTCCATCGGTTGCAAAACAAATTCCGGGGTTGGTTTTTATCTCTGTGCTTTTAGTTACTGCCTTGTTGGGATTTTTAGGAAATAAATTTGTTGTGGGACGGTTTTTTGTTGATTCTATTGATCGACTTTTAGAAAAAATCCCCGGCATCAAACACATCTATTCGCCAACCAAAGATGTAATGTCCTCATTCGTAGGAGATAAAAAAAAATTTAACGATCCTGTTTGGGTAAAAACAAACGAAAATCCGGAAATCTGGAGGATCGGTTTTTTAACCCAAAAAGAAATGGCAGATGTGGGCAAACACAACTACGTTGCCGTTTATCTTCCGCACTCTTATGCCATTTCGGGCTGGGTCATCATTACCGAAGAAAAAAACATCAAACCCGTACTCGGAATGAGTGCTGCCACTGCTATGAAATTTGCCGTAAGTGGCGGTGTAGCTGGTTTTCATTCTGATGATAATATTTTTAAGGCTCCGGAATAGTTTTTTTCCTATTTTTCTTAATAATATCGCTCTGATATTATTGCTTCTTATTTTATTGAATGATTTTAGTTCAATAAACAAACCTTTACAAAAGTCTACCGGAAGTAATTGTTTATTTTAAATAAATGATTATTGAAGTTTAGGATTAAATCAAAATAAAACTAACAATACAATTAAATCAAAAAAGATGAGCAAAGTTGCAATCATTGGAGCCGGAGTTTCTGGTTTGAGCATGGCAAATTATCTTGAAAAAAATAATATTGACTATCACCTCTACGAAAGAAGAACTCAAAATGACCTTAAAGGCCATGGTTTTATCCTGCCAAAAGAAGGAATAGAGTTTCTTTCAAACATCATCAATATTGAAGATCTTTACCAAAAGGGAAGTTTCCTAAAAAAATACATACACTACAATCAAGCCGGAGAAATAATTTCTGAGAAAGATCTAGATGATGTTTTTGTGGTTTCCAGAAGTGCTTTGATTGAAATTTTGGCAAACGAAATTCCTTCAGAAAAAATTTCTTATAAAACGACTATCGGACTCAGTGGTTTTGAAAACGGAAAAGCCAGCATTCAGATTGACGAAGAAAATACAATAAAGGCCGACATTGTAGTTGCTTCCGACGGTTCAAGAAGCAGAATTAGAAGAAAAATATTTCCGGATGAGACGATGAAAGCTGTTTTGGAAAACGAAGTTGTCAACATTATTGAAAATGAAGAATTAGCAAGCCAAATTGAAAGTAATTTTCTTAAATTCCATCATGAAAAAGGCGGTTTGACTTTCGGTGTTTTAAAACTTTCATCTACAAAAATCCTCTGGTATTGCCAGTTTGATATTACAAAATATTTCATCAATGAAGATTACACTGCAGATTGCATCAGACAATTTATGATTGATAATTTTGGGGATTGGAACGCTTTAATTTCATCCATTATTGAAGGATCAAGCTACGAAAACGCACACATCTGGCGCGTTTATGAACTGGAAAAACTCAATCCTTTTTACCACGAAAACGTAGTATTCATAGGTGATTCTGCACATCCTTTAATTCCGTTTACAAGCCAAGGTGTAACTTCTGCTTTGAAAGATTCTTTCACTTTAACCAACCTTTTAAAAGAAGCGAAAACTTTAGACGAGACTTTCAAAAAATACGAAGAAGAAAGAAGACCGGAAATAGATATCCACATCAAAAACGGCAGAATATTGCTGGAGCAGTTTCTTTTACCGCTTTGCGAACAACCAAAAAACACTTTACCCATTTCATACAAATAAAAAATGTTTACAAACAACGATATTAACTTCGAAGCTCTGAAACGAAAGGCCTACAACGGCAGATGGGCAACTCTGGAAGACGGAATTATTCCTTTAACGGCAGCCGATCCAGACTTCAGAATGTCGCCTGTGATCGAGCAGGGAATTATTGAATATATAAAAGACGGATATTTAAGTTACGGTCCGTTTTCCGGCTTACCTGAGTTTAAAAAAAGTGTTGCAGAACATTTTAACAGCGGAAAAAACGGAAATTTCTCTCCAGAAAATGTTTTGGCAGTCAACAGCGCAGCGATGGGAATGTACATGGTAGCCAATTACATTTTGAATCCTGGCGATGAAGCGATTATTTTTGATCCGGTAGATTTTCTGTTTAAAAAAACCGTGGATGCCGTTGGTGGAAATATAAAATTATGCGCAGTAGATTCTAAAACCGGCGACATCGATCTTGAAATGTTGGTCTCTTTGATCGGTCCGAAAACCAAAATGATCAGCATCTGCAATCCTCACAATCCGGTAGGAAGAGTTTATTCTAAAGAAATTTTGATTAAAATTTCCGAAATCGCAGCCGCTCACGATCTTTGGGTAATGAGTGACGAAATCTGGAGCGACATTGTGTACGATAAAAAGGAATTCAACACCTACTCTTCTGTTTCTGAAGCAGCAAAAAAGAAAAGTTTCACGGTATTTGGTTTTTCAAAATCTTTTGGAATTGCCGGTTTAAGAATTGGTGCAGTGTTATGCAATGACCAGGAACTGCTGGATGATTTTACAGAAAAATCTCAGTTTAACTCTACCATTGAAGGGGTTTCTACATTATCTCAGATTGCCGCAAGTGTTGCTATTGACAAAGCTAAACCATGGTTTAATGACTTCCTTTCTCACCTTCAAAGCAACAGAGATTTCGCTTACAACAAACTGAAAAACTCAGGAATTTTAACCCCAAATTTACCTGAAGCTACTTTCGTTATTTTCCCAAAAATAGAAAACGGAATGTCGAGCGATGCTTTTGCTCAACACGTTCTGAAGCAAGGCAAAGTAGCCATCGTTCCAGGTTCCGAAAGATGGTTTGGAAAAGGAGCAGAAGGCCATGTAAGAATTTGTTTTTCTACTTCAAAAGAGATTTTAGAAGAAGGTCTGAACAGGGTTATTAAAAGTTTTTAGTTTAATTCACATTATAACCAAAAAAGCGATTTCAAGATCTGAAATCGCTTTTTTTATTAATGTTTTGTTCAATTACAAATCAAAAGAAACCCCTGCCATAAATGCAAACTGATTATTCAAAAGCCTGTAATTAGCAGACTCTTTATTGTATTTTGCAATCGGCACCTGAATTTCTGTGAAAACACCAAATCCTTTTTTAAAGAAATATCTTGCTCCTGCGTGAGCTCCAAAGTTCTTCAAACCTAAATTAAGTCCTGGATAAACATCAAAATTGGCAGGCAAACCAATTACATCTCCTAAATGTGCGCTGGCTCTGGCTTTTACGTCAAAACGGTGTTCTATTCTTGATTTATCTCCGTACACTTCGTCAATTCCTAAGAGATAGCCTGCTTGTGCACCGATGGAGAAACTTTCTCCCAAACCATAATCTAAAGAAGTCATAATTCCCGCACCACCACTTTGAATATTGGCTCCGATGTTAAGCTTCAAATCTCCTTTTCCGGAAAAAGCATCGTTTTGAGCATTCGCAAATCCAAAAACAGCAATAGCTGCTGTTAAAAATATTTTTCTCATTTGTTGATTTTTTTTTAAAGCAACAAAGATATAAAAATTACTTTTAGAGAATTTTATACTTAATAAATTTAAAAATAAAGAATTTATTTCTTTGAAATCCTATATAATTTACCACTATCCGTAATTCCGTAAAGATTCCCATCCATTCCGTTCAAAACATCTCTGAATCTTTCTTTTTGATCCAAAAGCAAACGCTCTTCTCCTACCACTTTATTGTCTTTTAAAACAATCCTGTTGATATGTTGGCCGCTGAGGCAGGCGATGAAAAGATTGTTTTTCCATTCTTCAATATTTCCGGTGTAGAAAGTGACTCCACTTGGAGAAACAACCGGATCCCAGTAATAAACAGGCTGTTCGGTTCCTGCTTTTTGAGTTGTACCGTTGTTGATTTTGTCGCCGTTATACTCAATTCCGTAAGTTACATCGCCCCATCCGTAATTTTTTCCGGGCTGGATGAGATTGATTTCGTCTCCGCCTCTCGGTCCCATTTCAATATCCCAAAGCTGTCCTTTTTCATCCAAAGCCAAACCTTGAGGACTGCGGATTCCAAATGCATAAATTTCTGGTTTGTAACCGGCTTTTCCAATGAATGGATTTCCCTCGGCAGGTTTTCCGTCTGTGGTAATTTTTAGAATTTTACCTAAATAATTATCGGTTTTCTGAGCATAAACTCTCGTTTCTTTATCAGACCTTTCTCCGGTGCTCACAAATAAATTTCCGTCTTTGTCAAACTGAAGACGGCTTCCGTAATGTTTATCGCCATCGTAAGTTGGTGTAGCCCTGAAAATGACTTTTACTTCAGAAATATTTTTGAGGTCTGCAGATAATTTTCCTTTGGCAACTGCAGTATGATTTCCATCTCCATAAGGTTCAGAATAGCAGAAGAAAATCATTTGATTTGTTTTAAAATCTGGGTCTAAAGCTACATCAAGCATTCCGCCCTGCCCTTTGTCATCCACTTTTGAGAAACCTTCGATTTTAGAAACCGTTTTTCCGTCTGCAGAAACTACATTGATGAATCCTGATTTTTCAGTAATTAAAAACCGTCCGTCAGGAAGATTAATAATTCCCCACGGTTTTCCGAGTGATGTATTGAGAATCTCAACGTTGTATGGGGTTGTGGTTTTTACGGGTGCTATCCTTGTCTGGCCAGCGAAAGCAGGCTTATAGTTTGTGTTTGCTTTTTCTTCTTTAGCCGATGGCTCGCTGGGTTTGCCTTTTCCCTGACACGAAACAATTGTTGTGGCAGAAGCTAACAAAATAGGTAATAGAATCTTATTCATAATTAATTTTTAATGGGTTATGCTATTCAGACGAAAAATAATGCCATAAAAATTTGTTCAATTAAAATTTTACTCTACATTTGTAGAACACAATACAAACATGTAGAATATGAATGAAATAAAACTGACCGACTCCGAGAAAACTTTAATGGAAATTCTTTGGGAAAAAGAGAAAGCTTTCATGAAAGAAATTCTTGAAGCCTATGCCGCTCCGAAACCTGCCAGCACAACGATTGCAACACTGCTAAAAAGAATGCAGAACAAAGACTTGGTGGGCTTCAAACTTTATGGCAACTCAAGAGAGTACTTTCCGAAAGTGGCAAAAAGTGATTATTTTAAAGACGAAATGACAACCATGATTGACCGTTTTTTCAATTCTTCGGTCACGCAGTTCGCTTCGTTCTTTACGTCGAATTCCAAACTGACGCAGAAAGATCTTAAGGAACTTCGGGATATTATAGACCAACAGATAAAATAATAAGTATGGAAACTTTCGCTTTAAAAATCTTCTTATGTTCAGGGATTTTACTTAGTCTTTACCATTGGTTTTTAGCAAAGGAAAAAACGCTTGTATTTAATCGTTTTTATCTGATTTTTTCACTTATTTTTTCACTTATCATTCCATTTTTAACGATTGAATTGTCTGAATTTACTAAAGAAAAGCCAATGTTATTAATCGAACAGGAAATACCTCAACCAATTTTAACGGGACAGATTATTGAGGAAAAAAGTTTTGATTTTACTCAAATTATTATGACTGTTTATTTTTTAATCGCTGTCTTTTTATTGGCAAAATTTATTTTCTCAATATTAAAAATAAAAAATTTAAAGGGAAGAAAAATAATCTATAAAAGCAGAAACGTCATCCTTATAAAGCAGGATCTTGCACCATTCAGCTTTTGGAATACCATTTATATTTCTGAAAAGTCTTTTACTGATTTCGAAATTGACGAACGTGTTTTCCTGCACGAAGAAATTCATATTCAACAAAAACATTCGCTAGATCTTATTTTTATTGAACTTATAAAATCTATTCTGTGGCTCAACCCATTTTTTTATTTCTACAAAAATGCAATGATCAACAACCACGAATTTCTGGCTGACGAAGAAGTTATAAACCAAAACACAGACATTAAAAACTATCAGGAACTGATTTTACAGGAAGTTATGAAACAACAAAATCTAACTCTGACCCATCAGTTTAATTTTAACAATACTAAAAAACGATTTATTATGATGACAAAACAAAATTCAAAATTTGCTAAGGCAAAAAAAATGATTGCATTACCTCTATTCGCTATCACAACAGTGGTTTTCGCAGAGAAAGTCTATGCAAACGATAAAATATCTGCCCCAGAAATTAAGCTTGAGAAAAAGTTTCAAAACGAAAAAGTCCTTTTCTCTCAGGAATTTTTTAAGAAAGTAAAAACCGACACTATTTCGCCAAAAAAAGCAAGAGAAACCAAAGCTGAGATAAAGAAAATAACACCAGACGAAATAAATGCTAACGATGCTCCACCAGTTGCCGCTCCGAAAATTGTGCAGACCGGCGAGCAGATTCCTGCAGAATACCCCGGAGGAATACATGTGATGAGAATGTTTGTGGGAAATAATTTTGATTCCGGAGTCTTCGATAAAAACACGACTGGAACCATGAAAACATCCATTTTTATTTCTATCGACGAAAATGGCAAAACAACAAAGATAAAAACCGAAGGAGGCAATATGGTGTTTAACAAAGAAGCAGAAAGAGTTGTAAAACTCGCTACCGACAATAAAACCTGGAAACCCGCAATAGAAAATGGCATACCTGTGAAAAGTGTTTTTAAGCTACCTCTCACCATGCGTTTTAATTAAAACAGAATAAAAGTTTATATTTAAAAAGACAGCATTATTGAAAAAACCCATCTTACGATTGCCGAGAACAGTTACTGTGGGGAAAAGAATAAGCGGTTTCACTAGAAAGGTTTGAGAATTTTTTAAATTTTGAAGGCGTTCTGATTTTTTCGGGACGCTTTTTTGATGTTTATATGTCTGTAAATTATGATTCAGCGCTTCTTCTTACCCATTTTTATTTCCTAAATTTGCTCAATGCAATTCAAACTTCAATCAGAATATAAACCTACAGGAGACCAGCCCACTGCCATTAAAAAACTGACAGAAGGTATTGAGATCGGTGAAAAATACCAAACCCTTCTCGGCGTTACGGGATCGGGGAAAACTTTCACCATTGCCAATGTAGTGCGCAATGTTCAAAAACCAACTTTGGTTCTCGCACACAACAAAACTTTGGCAGCCCAGCTTTTCATGGAATTTAAAGAATTCTACCCCGAAAACGCTGTTGAATATTTTGTAAGTTACTACGACTATTATCAGCCTGAAGCTTACATTGCAAGCTCAGGAACTTATATTGAAAAAGATTTAAGCATCAACGAAGAAGTTGAAAAGCTGCGACTTTCGGCAATTGCAAGTTTGCTTTCAGGAAGAAGAGACATTTTGATTGTCGCCTCAGTATCGTGCATTTATGGTGTAGGAAACCCGGCAGAATTCCACAAATCATTGATTTCACTGGAAATTGGTGAGAAAACTACGAGAACAGCATTGCTTCATTCTTTAGTTAATGCATTGTATTCCAGAACGCTCAGCGAGTTTCAAAGAGGTACGTTTCGGGTGAAAGGTGATGTGATTGACATCTTTCCTGCGTATGCCGACAACGGAATAAGAGTTCAGTTTTTTGGAGACGAGATTGAAAAAATTCAAAGCTTTGATCCGGTTTCAGGGAATGTAACTTCCAATTTTGAATCTATTCAAATTTATCCTGCCAATCTTTTTGTGACTTCCAAGGAAACGCTGAACGGAGCCATTAGAAATATTCAGGATGACATGGTGAAACAGGTTGATTTTTTTGGTTCAATTGAAAAACCTCTGGAAGCCAAAAGATTGCAAGAAAGAACAGAGCTTGATCTTGAAATGATCAAAGAACTCGGTTACTGTTCTGGAATTGAAAACTATTCAAGATATTTAGACGGAAGACTTCCGGGTTCACGGCCATTTTGTCTTTTAGATTATTTCCCAAAAGATTATTTGATGGTGATTGATGAAAGCCACGTTACTGTTCCGCAGGTTCATGCCATGTACGGAGGCGACAGAAGCCGTAAAGAAGCCTTGGTAGAATATGGTTTCAGGCTTCCCGCTGCGATGGATAACCGACCTTTGAAGTTTGAAGAATTTGAAGCTATTCAAAATCAGGTAATTTATGTTTCTGCAACTCCGGCGGATTATGAACTGGAGAAAACCGGTGGAGAATATATAGAGCAGATCATCCGTCCGACGGGACTTTTGGATCCTATTATTGAAATCAGACCTTCTTTAAATCAAATTGATGATTTAATGGAAGAAATCAATAAAAGAGCTGAAATTGATGAGAGAACTTTGGTGACAACTTTGACCAAAAAAATGGCAGAAGAGCTGACCAAATATTTCACAAAATTTGGCATCAGAACAAGATATATACACTCTGATGTGGAGACTTTGGAACGTATTCAAATCATGCATGATCTTCGTATAGGTCTTTTTGATGTGTTGATTGGTGTGAATTTACTAAGAGAAGGTTTAGATTTACCTGAAGTATCATTAGTTGCTATTTTGGACGCCGACAAAGAAGGTATGCTAAGAAGCCGAAGATCAATGATACAAACTGTTGGCCGTGCCGCAAGAAACATCAACGGAAGAGCCATTATGTATGCTGATAAAATTACAAAATCTATGCAGGCAGCATTGGATGAAACAGAATACAGAAGAAATAAACAGATTGAATACAATCAAAAACACGGACTAGTTCCGACAGCTTTAAATAAAAAGATTTCTGAAAACCTGGTTGGAAGAAGTAAAGATTTCCCAGACGAAAAATATACTCAAAAAGAGATTACACAGAAAGTAGCCGAAACAAAAGCCAATTATTCTTCAGAAGATGTTGCAAAAATTGTTCAGCAAAAGCAAAAGGAAATGGAAGCTGCCGCGAAAAATTTAGACTTCATAAAAGCCGCAAAACTGCGTGATGAGATTGAAGCTTTGAAAAACTAACGTCTAGGGAGCAAAAATTTGTAAAACTTTAGAATTTTTTTCATTTTTCTCTTTCGAACCATGCCATTGATAGCGTGAGTAATCTTATTGAAACAATAGTCTGCAGATGAGCCAGCTTGTTTTGCATACTCATCACTTATTATCCCAATCACCCCAGAATCTGAAGTTAAACGTGCAAAATTATTTAACCTTTTGTCTAAATTCAACTCACCGTGAAAGCTCATTCGGTTAAGATCAACCATATAAAATTCATAGACATTATCTTCATTTTTGATAATAAAATTCCCTGGGGCATTGTCTAAAAATTCAAATCCTTGCTCATGCAGACGAAACATTAATTGAGCATATTGGCGTATGATTTTCTCTCTTTCTGGAAACGAATGATTAACAATAACCTCCATCAAAGTAGGAGAATCTTCAAGTTGTCTGCTGATGTAATAACTGGAAGTTACGCCCCAAAAATCAAAATTTTCGATATAGGCAACAGGTTCAGGCGTCTGAAAACCTTTGCTTAAAAGAAGTTGCGCATACTCAAAAGAGCGTTTTGCCTTAGATTTTCTATAATATTTGTAAACATGTCTGTTGACAACGTTGTGCTGTTTAAATGATTTAAAATTAAATCTTTCACCGTTGATATCAAAAATTTTAACCACATTTCGGCTTCCGGGACCAATAAGAATTCCACCCGTTTTAAAATTATTCAAAACGTCTAAAATCTTAGTTTCTAAAGGACGAAAACCTTCTGCATAAAAACTTTTCATAATATAATAACTGTATTTGATACTGCAATTTATTACAAAAACTTTTGCAATAAATTAATTATTTCTTCGGTAGATTTCTCATTTGTATCTACCGAAAAACTGCCTTCGTTGTAGGGTTTATAAACAGTCTCTTCAGTCATCATAAACAATCCTACTGTTGGTGTATTTACTGCACTAGCCAAATGCATTACTCCGTTGTCTGCTGCTATAAAAACCGAGCAGTTGGCAATGAAACCACCCATTTCTCTTATATCTTTACTGTAAAAAGAGGGTGCCCGAAAATTGATTTTAGAAATATTTTCTACCGGTAAAAGTTCTACAATATTGTAATTGGGGAAAGCGGTTTGCAGCTTTTCATAGAAAGCATTCCACCATTCTTCGGAGTAACATTTTGCTCCTGTAGCATTGGTAAAAAGACAAATAGATTTTTTGTCATTTTTTATAATATCATGCAGCTTTTTTCTTCCTTCTTCTTTTTCGTCACTGCTCAATTTTATATCTAAATCTGGGATTTTGGAACTGCTTCTGTCAATATCCAAATGACTGACAAAATCTCTAAAGCTGTAGATAGAATTTTTTGCGGCGTGACGATAATCTGTAAATTTTGATTGTAGTTTTTCGTCTGTATCTCCAAAGATTTTATATTCTGATCTAGCCATAGAAGTAGATAATTTCCCTGATGATGAACCATAACTGGCGTTAATCACCAAATCATACTTTCTGCTTTTAAGTGTTGCCCAACCTTTTATGTATTGAAACAGGCTACTAAATGGTTTTTTAGGAAGTTGAATAATACGATCTATATTCTTGTAGTTTTTATAAATAATAGGAGTAATTCCTCCTTTTACAAAAAGATCAACCTTGGCATCAGGAAAAGTTTCAATTACTTCTTGTACCAGAGGAGACAGTAAAAGTAGATTTCCTAACCTATGATTAGGTCTTGAAATAAGTATTTTTTTTATCGGAATATTTTTTTGCACAAAACCTTCGGAATGAGATTTACCAACATTTTTGGTAAGCCCCCTCATCAAAGAACGTCTTGCTGCATTTACTTTTTTAGATACTTTCATTATAAAAATAAGAACATTTTACAAAGGTCGGAATTTATTTTGACTCAATCTAATTAATTACGAAGCGGCCTCAGCAAATCAGTAAGCCCGTTGATTTTTATTTCATAAATCGTTGAAAGCTGCATTCCAAGTTTTCCTGGCGGCATTCCTTTTTTATACATCCATTCGAGATAATGTACCGGAATGTCGGCAATTATAGTTCCTTTATATTTACCGAAAGGCATTTTTACTATGCATATCTCCTGCAGTATTTCTGGTCTTAATCCTTCTATTTATTATACAATCAAATCTATTTTCTTTTCTAATTCTTCACATTTATCTTTATCTGAAAGCATAATTTCTTTTGTGTCATCCTCAGAAAATTCATTTCTGTAAACTTGAATTAAAAGCAATGTTAAAGAAACCATGATTGGGCCAAAAACCAATCCCATGAAGCCGAAAAGGTTCATACCCATAATAATCCCAAACACAGTATTTAAAGGGTGAATATCTTCCAGTTTTTTAAGTAAGGTAAATCTTAATAAATTATCTGTAATGCCCACCACAATTACACAGTATGCAGCAAGACCCAAGCCTGCTCCGGTATTCCCTTCAGCAATCATAAAAATACAAATCGGAACATAGATAATCGCTGCGCCAACCACTGGAATCATGGAAGCTGCAGCTGTAAGTGCAAACAAAAGCACAGGACTTGGTGCTCCAAAAATAAAGTAACCAATGAGAGCAATAATACCCTGCCCTAAAGCAACAACCGGAATACCGATTGCATTCGCCATAATCAGTTTTCGCATTTTTTCGCCAATTAAGGATATATTTGATCTTTTTAGTGGTGCCGCAGAACCTAAAATTCTTTCGAATAAACGTGGTTTTTCAAACATAAAATAAAGAATGAAATACATCGACATAATAACCGTAAGCGTATTTACCGTTCCGCTTAGAGCCGATGTAGAAAATCTACCCGCCGTAGTTTTCAGTTTGTTCATATTATCTTTGCTCAGAATATCAAATTTTGTCTTGCTGTAAACAAAATCATGTATTTTATCAATAAAAACATTGAATTTAGCCATGTAAGCTTGCGCATTCCCAACCTTCTCAATCAGCAAGTCTGCAATAAAGTAAATTGGTAATACAATTACAATGAGGCTTACCAACATAAGAACCAAGGCAGAAGCCCAAGGTTTCCATTTTCTTTCTTCTTGTAAATAAAAATTGTATTTCCTGCAAACTACATAAATTGTAATTGCACCTAAAACAGAAGGAATAAAAAGAGCAAGATGAAAACATATAAGCCCAACCATCGTAATAATGATTGCCAAAAGAAACACTTGTTTTATTTTAATTCCACTAATTTGTTGATCTTTATCCATGTTTTCAAATTTTATACAGTTTGTTGAATAATCTGTAGTTATCAGTTTGCGTTGAAGCATTCAGCTAATAAAACTTTATACTAAAAACTATACCAATAAACGCTTAAGAATCCCGAAACAAAAAAATATCTCAGTAAAAGAAAATGACATCGTTGCAAGCATCTTGTATATGCATGTTAATTGCCATTAGTAAAACAATATCTGTTTAGTGGATAAAAATAATAAACTATGGCAATTTTCCTTTTTTATTTTCTAAAATATTAGAGTAAAGAGAGTAAGCAATTGCATTCCAGAAAGGAAAAGTAAACAATCCTCCGATCAAAAAAAATAAAAACCCGATGTGGCTAAACACCGCTGCAATTAAAACACAAACAAATATTTCTATAAAATTTCTTCTTAAAGCGGCCCATCCAATAGACAGTGTTTCAAAGGTTCTTTTGTTTTCAAAAAATATCAGAGGTGTAGAAAAAATAGTGATTAAAATCCAAAAAAACGGAAAAATAATAAGCGGCGCCAGCATAAAAAGTAAAAGAAACCAAAACAAATAAAAACTAATAAATTTAAAAAAGTTCAACCCTCTATAGCCTGCAAATAAATCTGAAAGGCCTACATTTTCTTTTAAATCAATTTTTTTATAGATTTGAAAAAAACCAATATTAAGAGGTCCTAAAAAAACCAAAACCCCTATAAATGCATAACGGAAATAGCTAAATTCTACCGTTGAAGAAAGAGCTGCCGATTTTTCCGCATACTCTTGAAATCCCTTCGACAAAGCAGCCTGAAGCTCCGGCTCGTGATTATAGATTCCGTAATATCCCATAAAAAAATGTATTGCGGAAATAAAAATCCCAAAATAAATAATAGAAAACATAAGCTGTAGGCCTATCGTTTTGCTCCAATACGAAAAAGCCTGTTTTAGGATAATATCGAGTCCCGGTTTCTGAGGAAATTGCTGCTGCATCAAAAAAATTTTATGCAAAAGTAATCATCAATAACTACTTTTGTAGAATGTTTTTGGCAAATCATCATAATTTTAAAAGAATGGATGAACTTTCAGAGAAGAAAGTTCCCTTTTTTTTCATCACGGACTTTCTTTCTAAAAACGTTTTGGTGTACAACGAAGAGGAGTTAGCAAATTCAGGCTTACTAATTGATTTTCAATCATTTTCGAATCTAAAAAAAAGAGATGATTTTACTAAAAAAACAGAGCTAAAATCTTATCCCGAAACGATTGAAAGTTTTAAAAAAGGTTTTGATTGTGTTCAAAAAAATATTCGATTTGGAAATTCTTACCTCATCAACTATACCCGAAAAACCGAAATTGAAACCAATTTAACTTTAGAAGAAATTTTTTACCATTCTCGGGCAAAATACAAAGTATTATTCCAAGATTTTTTCGTATTTTTTTCTCCAGAAACGTTTGTGAAAATTATTGATGGTAAAATCTATACGTATCCGATGAAGGGGACTATTGATGCATCAATAGAAAATGCATCTGAAGTTTTGAAAAATAATCCGAAAGAAAAAGCAGAGCACTACACAGTGGTTGATCTTCTGAGAAACGACATGAGTATGGTGGCAGATGACGTGAAAGTAGATAAATTTCAGTATATTGACTTTATTAAAACAAAACAGAAAAATCTTTTTGCCATGAGCTCGGAAATTTCTGGGATAGTAAAATCAGAATTTAAAGGAAAAATAGGAAGCATGCTACAAAAATTGCTTCCGGCAGGATCTATTTTGGGAGCGCCAAAACAAAAAACTTTAGATATTATTTTGGAAGTTGAGGATTACAACAGAGGCTTCTACACAGGAGTTTGCGGATGGTTTGATGGCGAAAATCTAGACAGTTGCGTGATGATTCGGTTTATTGAAAAAGAAAAAGAAAAACTCTTTTTCAAGAGTGGCGGTGGGATTACCCACATGAGCAAATTAGAAGACGAGTACGAAGAAATGAAAAACAAAATTTATGTCCCTATTCATTGAAAGCATTAAAGTAGAAGACCAGAAAATTTTTCTTGCGGATCTTCATCAAAAAAGAATAAATGACACTTTTTCTCATTTTGGAAAGAGTGATTCTGTTGACCTGCAAAAAATTTTTAAACATTTGGATCATAACGAAGACGGATTGTATAAACTTCGCTTGATTTATGATCTCGAAAAGAAAATCCGCACCCAGATGATACCTTATGCAATACCAGAAATTCATACTTTTCAGCTGGTAGAAAACAACATTTATGATTATTCCTTCAAGTTTGAAGACCGTAAGGAACTTGAAAAAATGAAAATGAAATCTAAATGTGAAGAAATCATCATTGTAAAAAACAATCATATTACCGATACTTCTTTTTCGAATTTGTTGTTCAAAAAAGGGAAAGAGTGGTTCACGCCAACCACCTATCTTTTGAACGGAGTACAAAGACAACAACTTCTGAAAACAAAAAAAATAAAGGAAACAGAAATCACTTTACAAAATCTCAAAGATTTCTCTCACTTTCAGCTCATTAATGCAATGAATGACTTTGATGATATGTTTGTTTATCCGATAGACAGAATCTTGAATCTTCCGTGGAATGAAGATTATTTTGAGCTTTAAACAAGAAATCATTCTTTGAGCTTCGCATTATGAAAAAAAATGAATCTTAAGAATTTTTTGAATCATTACCATTGCATTTTGTTATTAAGCTTTATTCAAAACCTTTTTGAAGATATTTTCTAAGCATGATGCTAAAGTTTATCTAAATCTTTCTTAGAAGCTAGGGTCATGTAATGCTTAAAACCTAAAGCTTCTAGAGCGATTTAAAATAAGTTTTCAAAATTTCTGCGTTACTTTTCCCTGCAGTCATCACTTCCAGAATTTTTGGATGAATATCTGCCTTGAAAAAATTATCCATCACCCGATCAAGCGTCATTTCGTCTTCTACTTTAGTATACGAGAATCCGAAGTGTTTTGCCAAAAACTCCATATTTTTATTATGCTTTGTTGCAATAAATTCGTCTACAGAATTCGAGTTGGCATTTCCAGGCCCTGGGATGATTTTAAAGATATTCCCTTCCCCATTATTAAAAATAATAATTCTTGTAAAAGGTGGGATATACTGATTCCAGATCCCATTGATATCGTACATAAAACTCAAATCTCCGGTAAGCAAAAGTGTTGGTTTTTCGTTTTTAATAGCAAATCCCATCGCAGTAGAAGTACTTCCATCGATGCCGCTGGTACCTCTATTGCAGTAGATTCTTCTTTTCCCGAAATCAAACAATTGTGCATAGCGGATTGCCGATGAATTACTGAAATGCACATTATAATTTTCCGGAATACTTTGCGAAACTTTATTAAAAAGATAAAAGTCTGAAAACTCTATAAGATTAAGATATTGCTCGTGTTTCAGATCTTTTTTACCTCTCAAAACATCCCAAAGATTGTAAAAAGGTT
The DNA here is from genome assembly GCF_900156685.1 of Chryseobacterium piscicola. Classification (GTDB taxonomy): domain Bacteria; phylum Bacteroidota; class Bacteroidia; order Flavobacteriales; family Weeksellaceae; genus Chryseobacterium; species Chryseobacterium piscicola. The sequence continues at coordinate 257,598 of NZ_FTOJ01000001.1, read as the reverse complement.
TCGGCTCCAAAGTGGCAAAATTAAGTAACTTTGAAAAGAACAGTTCTGGTTTAATCTCTATTTTCTGTGTTAATGCAAAATACGTATCAGGTTGCCAAACCTCATCCAGATGCCAGTGTTGCTTCGGATGAGCATTTCTTAGAAACTGTTTTACTCTCTTAGACACTACATTCTGCCCCACCGTAATCAAAAGATCGGGAGCATATTGTCGGTAATCTTCCTCCGTAAAACCCGTGATATACCTGTCGATATGTTTAAAAAATTTCTCATGATATAAATTAGAATTTGTTTCACTTAAAACCACTACTGTATGATTTTTCACAAGCTGGGTAAGCTGGTTTTCAAGCTCGGCACTGTGATCTCTAGTTCCTACCAAAATCATGATTCTCTGTGAAGTATTCCAGTCTGCTACAAGGGTTGAAGGTATTTCGTATTCCTTATTCCGAATGGTATGTTCCACAGTTGGGAAAGTCGGCAGTTCTGAAACAAGGTTGTACAAAGGTTCTTCCAGAGGAATGTTGATGTGCACCGGACCTCTTTTCTCGAAACAAAGTTCGATGGCTTTTTTAATAATTTCTGAATTTACATTTTCGGCATCATCTTTAGAATCTTCTAAAAGCTGAAAATCTCCGTAAGAATGCTGATGAAACAAGTTATTTTGTCTTATGGTTTGTCCGTCGAAAATATCGGTGTAGTCTGTAGGGCGGTCTGCCGTTAAAATCAACAAAGGCGTATTGGAATAGAAAGCTTCGGTAACCGCAGGATAATAATTTGCTGCTGCCGAACCGCTTGTACAGGTGATTACCACAGGTTTTTTCTCACTCATCGCCATTCCCATTCCTACAAACGCGGCACTTCTTTCGTCAACAATAGAGAAACAGTTGAAGCTGTCGATTTCAGAAAAATGAATTGCCAAAGGAGCATTTCTCGATCCCGGCGAAATAATAATATCTGAAATTCCGTACTGCTGAAGAAGATGTGCAAGAATCTGCACACTGCGTTTAGAAGAATATTTTTTCATAAAGCAAAATTAATTTTTTTTAGTGAGTTTATAAACTAAAATATAACACGTCAAGTTTTGTCGCTTATCTGAATTTTCTTTGTAGTCATGATTGATTTTGCAAAATCTAAATTATTCACTAAAAAATTACATTTATGAAACAATTTAATGATGAGTGGAGTGACGACCTCTCAGAGTTCAAAATTCTTTCCTTTGAAGATTTAAACAAAGGAATGTCTGGCCAAGACCCATTCAAAGCAATAAGAACAAGCAAAACATTTGATGAAATTTCAAACGAATACGCATTGAATACACCCTTTGGAAAGAAAAGTGCTTTTTACAAACCAACAGTAGATGACTACGATGCATTATCTGAAGATTTTCACACCGGTGGAATTAATTATGATCTTCTTGCAAAACATTTGAAAGAAAAATTAGGGTTGATAGAAGCTTTTTTATTTGATCCGGAAATTTACTTTTTAAGAGACAAAACTATTTATACAGGTTCATCTTCAATGAATATTCCTGTACCCAGTACTATTAAAAACAACAACCCTTTTGTATACAAAAAAGGAGAGCAAGAAGTTCGGGCAACTTTTGACTTAGCCAAATTGAATACCAGAAAGAATTTACTAAGCAATTCTTACACATTTGGGATTTATTTTGATAATAATAAGGTAACGTATAATCTTAACTTCATCTATAAAGACGGTGAAGATAAAAAATTTCAAGATGCAGAAACTAAAGAATCTTCCAGCCCTACTGACTTTAAATTAAATGACGAGTATTTTGCTATCAAATTATACACATCAAATGTCGAAACTTTTATAGAATTTTTACGAATTGTTAAGGGTGATTCTCATGCAGAATCAATGAAAAAATCGATTGTTCGTTATTATTTAGATTTTTTTGCAACTGCCGAAGGCAATCCTAATATTATTGATGGATTGTACGAAAAGATTCCTGACTTTGTCTTACAAGCTCTTACAGATGAAATGCTTTGGAAAGACTTTATTTCACTTTCTGAAAAAGCCATTAACACCTCTGGAACTAATGAAAATCTTTCGGTTATTAATTTACTTAAAGGTGCGAAAAATGGAATTTGGTGGGGGAATCAAATAAATAACAACCCTGAAATAGTAAGGAAAATTTTGAATAAACTTAAAGCTAAATATCTTGAAGATTTCATTATTGAATTGACAAAAGTGGGAAGTAAAGCTTGGAAAGATTCTGATTATCAAAATGCCATTATTTACTCTCTTGATATGAAAGATACAATGAAAAATGGTGTTGTTGAAAACAGATTTGTTTATTGGAGTGGGTTTATGGAAGAGGAAAAGAAATTTGAAGTTGGTTTTACCATTCACTCTTATGAAAATGGAAATTGGGCACCTTTAGATAGTGGTTCTCAAACGTTAGGTATTAATAATGCCTTAACTCCTTTAAAAATATTAGATGATAAAGGAGATTATTTTATACCTACCGTTGTTGCTAATTATTTCACTGAAGAACAAATGGATAAAGACCGCTGGACAGTTTTGGAAAACATTACAGCAGGGCTTATACCAGAGTTTCAAGCCAATGCTTTCAGAAGTTTTTCTTCTTTAGCTGCAAAACTTAGAAATACCAAATATTTAAAAGTTTTAGGAGAAAATCCTGCTTTTCAGAAAATTTTAGTTGAGCTTTCTAGCACAAGATATATGGCAAAATATTTATCTTTGGAAGAGGAAGTTGCTGTAAGACTATATACGTCAGGATATTATTCTGGTTTAAACAGAGCTTTAAGAGGAGAAATTGCAATAACAGAAGAGTACAAAGTATATAAAGAGTTGCTGAATAATGCTTTAAATAAATTACCAAAAACTAGCTCTTCGACTTTTTACAGGTTAGAAAAATGGTCACCTGAATCACTGAAGAAAGAGTATATAACCGGTAAAACTGTTGAGAAGAAAGCATTTACATCTTCTACTTATGATTATATGGCGGCAGAAGAAATGATGTTTGATGATGCAAGTTATAATGTGTTAATAAAAATCATAGGAAAAAACGGCAAAAATATAGAAGAAGCATCATTACTACCCGCAGAAAAAGAGGTGCTTTTTAAGAGTAATACAAAATTTTTAGTTGGAGAAATTAAGCCAATTCCAAGTCCAGTTAACCCAAATGAAAATATAATGTTTATTAATTTAATTGAAAAATAAAAATGGAAAAGAAAGAGAAGAAACAAAGATTAGAATTTCTATTGTCGAGAAATGAAGTTTTAAGAAAAAAACTATTCTTTGACGTGCCAAAAAATATCGATAAATTTAAAAAAGATAACGAAATTGAATACAAAGAATATTATTCTAACGCTGATAATATTAGAGCATTAAAGTTAGAATTAATGACTCCCGAAGAAAAATTAGAATATTACCGTCAAAAGGAATTAGCGAAAGAAAAATATAAAAACTCTTAAAAACTAAAACGAACCATTCATTAATGAATGGTTCGTTTTAGTTTTTAGAAACTTTTGTAAATTAGTGAATACCAAATTTCAAAAAAACTGTAATATACAATGATAATAATTTCAATCTTAATTCATCTTTTAGGAAATTATCTTCCGAAGTGGTTTGTATCCAAAGCAAAACACAATAATCCTATTCTGAAATTATCGGGATTGCTTTTTGATTTTTTCATAGCATTTTTAGTACTTTTTTTAATTCATTCACTGTCTCCAAAAGTTTTTTACATTGATAATAGAGACGCAATATATGGTTTGGAATTTAATGGAACCATGCAACAATTAGGATTTAAAAATGGAGATAAAATTATATCTGTGAACGATCGGCCAGTTAAGGACATTCGAAAAATCAATGTTGATATCTTAATGAATTCTAATTCTGAGATAAAAATTAAGAGGGGTAATCATTTTAAAGAAATAAAAATCAACGACGATGGTGTCGCAAAGATCCTTCAATCAGAAGGAACACCAATAAAAGCTTTAATCAAACCGACTACCGAAGAAAAGAATGCTCAAGAAATAAAACAAACACAGGAAAAATTCAGCTTCGGAAAAGTTTTTAAAAATTACCAAAAAATGATCAAAGAAGCTTATGACCTTATGATTCCAAAAAATGATCATAAAAAAGTCGGCGGAATTGGCGCTGTTTCCAAAAATTTTTCCTCTCAAATATCATTGTTGCCGTTTTGCTGTATAATTGTTGGTCTTTTAAATTTATTACCATTACCGGGATTCAGTGTAGGAAATTTTATTATTTCACTTGTAGAATCAAGAATGGGTAAAGTATTTAATTTCAAATTGAAAAATATTGTCGGTTTATTCTCTGTTTCTGCTGTAATTATATTGATTTTTTATCTTCATTATTAAAGTTTCAAAAAACATAATTTTTAACTTAAGATAGATCTAAAAACAGTAAATTAGCCGCACGTAAAATTTCTATAAAATGGATAAAATACCTAGTGTAGACCTGCGTGATTTCCTTTCGGACAACCCGGAACGCAAACAGAAATTTGTAAATGAAATCGGAAAAGCTTACGAAGAAATTGGTTTTGTTGCCTTAAAAGGACATTTCCTGGATGACAAACTTGTAGGCAATCTTTATGGAGAAGTGAAAAACTTCTTTGAACTCCCCACAGAAACCAAACAACAGTACGAAATCCCCGGAATCGGTGGGCAACGTGGCTATGTCGGTTTCGGAAAAGAGACTGCGAAAGGTTTTAAAAAAGGCGATTTGAAAGAGTTTTGGCATTTCGGACAGTACGTTTCGGATGATTCAAAATACAAAAGCGAATATCCCGACAACGTCATCGTAGATGAGCTCCCAAAATTTAATGAAGTAGGAAAAGAAACCTACCAAATGCTTGAAAAAACAGGTAAATATGTTTTGAGAGCGTTAGCATTGTATCTTGGTTTGGATGAGTTTTATTTTGATGATAAAATCGCAGAGGGGAACTCTATTTTGAGACCAATTCACTACCCGCCAATCACTCAGGAACCAGACGATGCGGTAAGAGCAGCAGCCCACGGAGATATTAATTTGATTACTCTTTTGATGGGTTCTCAGGGAAAAGGTCTTCAGGTTCAAAACCACAAAGGAGAATGGATTGATGCGATTGCAGAACCAGACGAACTGATGATTAACGTTGGAGATATGCTTTCTAGACACACCAACAACAAGTTGAAATCTACCATTCACAGAGTGGTAAATCCACCAAGAGAATTGTGGGGAACTTCAAGATACTCTATTCCTTTCTTTATGCATCCGGTGAGCGAAATGTCGCTGAATGCCCTTGAAAACTGTGTAGATGAAAACAACCCGAAACTGTACGAAGATACAACGGCAGGAGCGTTTTTACACGAACGATTAATTGAACTGGGATTAATTAAGAAATAATTTTGAAACCGAACTTTTTTGTTCGGTTTTTTGTTTTTTGAAGATTGTAAGGAACCACGTTACTCGTTGCAACTCTTAAATTCGATAAAAGTGCAGAAGTAAACATTGGGCCATGTTTCTAGAAGATTATCTTGTCAGTAATTTTCTCTAAAAAAAACTCAGTTGCTGCTCCCTCGTTCCCGTAAATCCATCTTTAGAAAGTTTCGGAAATTCTTTTCCTTCGAAAAACTTTTTTCTGCCTATTTTAAAAGTGTTGTGAATCATTTCGGCGATATTACCTTCTCCTCTGTGCCTGTCGTACATTTTTTTGTCTCCCAATTTTCCTCCTCGCATTGATTTAATTAAATTTAAAACTTTTTGCGCTCTGTCTGGAAATGCGGTCTCAATCCAATTAATAAAAACAGGCTCTACAGAATCATTTAATCGTACCAAAGTATAGCCAAAATTTTGAGCTCCAGCATCAGAAATTGATTTTAGAATAGACAATGGCTCATCGCTGTTTAATCCCGGAATGATGGGCGCAATCATCACATGAGTTGGAATTTCGTTTTTAGAGAGAATTTCCAACGCTTTCAACTTGTTTTTAGAAGAACTTGTGCGTGGTTCCATCTTTCGACGTAATTCTTCGTTGATAGTAGGAATACTGAGAGATACAGAAACCAGTTTTTGCTGTGCCAAAGGTTTCAATATGTCCAAATCTCGCAATACTAAAGCATTTTTAGTTAAAATATTTACAGGATGTCTATAATTTAAACAAACTTGCAACAATTGCCTTGTAATCTCAAATTGCCTTTCTGCAGGCTGATAACAATCTGTATTTCCAGAGAGTAAAATGGGTTCGGGTTGATACCCCTTTTTCTTAAAAAAAATTTCTAATAGCTCTGGGGCGTTTTTTTTAACCATTATTTTTCTTTCAAAATCAACTCCTGCGCTGTATCCCCAATACTCGTGAGTTGGTCTGGCAAAACAATAGGAGCATCCGTGCTCACAACCTTGGTAAGGATTCATAGAATAATCCATCGGAAGATCTGCACTTTTTACGATATTGACGATAGTTTTGGGGAAAACTTCAGTGAATGTGGTTTTTACATTGCCAAAATCCTCATCATCTTGCTCATAAATGTATCTATCGAAACGGTTATTTACATTTCGCTGTGCGCCTTGACCTTTTATGATGTTATCATCTTTCATTTAGTTTTGTAAAATTAAAACCGAATTATTTTAAAATAATAAGTTTTAAGAATAAAGTTTTCCACAAAAAAATCCGGCATCCAAAAAATGGAAATACCGGAAATTGTAAGACAAATATAATTGTTTACTACTTCAATTTTATATTACTTCATTGCATAATACTCCACACCATGTTCATCATCTGCCTCATCTTTGTCATGATGTCTATGATAGTCGCCATAGTAATCGTTGTATTTCTTTTGCTTTTTTTCCAAGATTTTCTTGATTCCAATAAAACTTAGTGCAGCCAGAAGACCAATCCCTCCTGCAAGTAAAATTCCTGCTTCTTTTTTCATATTATGAAACTTTTGTTTTAGACAAAAGCAAATAATATACCTTTTGGAATTTAATCAGTATTAATTTTTTGTTAAACTGATGATTCTACCGCTACTGCTTTGTGGTTTGATAATTGTATTTTAAAGCTTAAAAATAGTATTATGGAAAATCAAGACAGAGAAGACAAAATGACAACGCTTAGCCAAGTAATGACAACGCTCTCCCAAAGAGGAATTCACAGAGAATACCGAATGAGTGATGAGGGAAATATGAGACTAGACAATGACCAAACCATTTACCAACCAGAAGACTTAACAATATTACGTACGTACAGATTTGAAGGAGACAGCAACCCTGCAGACAATGCAGTTTTGTATGTTGTAAAAGATCATCACGCCAACATTGGCTTTATCTTGGATTCTTACGGAGCCGAAAGCAATTATTCCGGCGACCAATTTGATCAATTCTTGAGAGACATCCCCGTAGAAGAAAGTGATGAATACAATATTGAGTAATGTAACTCCTATTCATAAAACAACAGACGACAAATCCGGAAACTTTATGGGTTATCGGATTTTTCTTTTTTCTTGAAAACACCTTTCATGAAACCTTTTTCCTTTTGCTGATTTTCGGATTTTGAATCAGATTTTGTACTTGGCTTTAATTCTTGTTTTACATCTTTTACAGATTTTTTCACCTCTTTTACTGTTTGAATAGTATTTTTAACCGTTTTCTCGGTTTTGGCAATATTGGCTCCAATTAATGTTTTCTTCAAGCCATCTTCCACACCTTTCCAAAACATATTAAAGAATGATTTTGTAGGATCTCGCTCCACCCCTTCTACCACTACAGATTCTGGGAATTTATCTGATGTGCTTTTAATAAAAACATTGGCAACGGCACTTAAAAGATTTTTCTTTTCCTTCGTTTGTTTATCTAAGACCGCAATTTTCAAATCCTTATGTTTTAATTTAAAAGTACCTCCTAAGCCTTTAGGATTTCCAGTAAAATCAAAAAGCATCTCTTGAATCGTACCTGTTGCGGAAACATTCATGTAAGGAACAATAAATGCATTTACAGATCTTGCAGGAATTCCCGTTGAACGACCTGCAATTCTAAAGCGATCACTTTGATCTGCAGTATTAAAATTCCAGTTGACAGAAAGTGGCGATGCGTTGAGAAACGAACAGTCGATTTTTATTTTCACTTCGGTTGGCTTCCCTTTTATTTTACCAGAGTTCAGATTATGAACGTGCATATTAAAATTGCTAAAGGTAAGTTTTCCTGGTCCATCACTTTTTTGGGTGTCTTCTTCGTATTCCAAATAAGAATTTTTAAGATAAAAATCATCAATAAACATGGGGATATCTATTGATCTCAACATTTTAGAATACAATGGTTTTATTTTCGGATCATCTGCCGGAATTTTACTCCGGAAAATATTGGCATTGGCATTTGAAATGATTACAGAATTAGCAACAATCGATTTATTTTCTGAAAAGAAATCCCAATTTCCTGTGGCTGCAATCTGTGCAAATTTCAAATCATACAAATCATTTTCTACGGGAATCATTTTGATAAATTGAGCCCTAGAAACCAGGGGCTTCATTGCAAAATTAGTAATCAAGGCTTTATTTTTAGATAAATTTAAATCTCCTGCAGTCATCAGATAAAATTTAGTTTTATAAGAAAAATCTGTGGCTGAAAGATGGTAATCATTTATCTTAACAGCTAATCCTGAGTTGTTTTTTTTAGGAGAAACTTCAACATTATTAACCTGAGCATTTAGTTGCTTAAACGCTATTGGTTGATTGCCTTTGTCTAAAGTAAAATCTGAATTTTTGACATTAATATTTCTGATAATTATTGGAAAATGAATTCCTGAATAAGTCGTTTTCTTCTTCACTCCCCCAACGCCTGAAAGCTTATAAACACCTGAAATTTTGTTTATTAAAATATCTTTCACATCAAAATTCAACTTTTTGCCTTGTATTTTCCACTCATTAATATTGAATTCAATTTGATTAACCTTTACATCTGATTGAGTTTGTACATTTGAAAGCGAAATGTTATTAAAAACACCTTTTTTGGGGTTGATAAAAATATTTTTAACGTGAATATAATCGTTTGCAGCCAAAAGAATGTCTTCTCCAGAAAACTTGAAGTCTTTGTAATGCACAGGAATTGTCTCTTGCGAGGTTTCCTTATTAAAAACAAAATTATCTACATTGAAATTAATTTTTTTTGCCTGTAAAAGATGGCTTCTATCTGGTTTTAATATTTGTGCAGAAGCATTTACGAAATTGATGATTTTAACATCTAATTCAAAATTAAAAGGCTTTTTTTCTTTCTTCTGAGCAGCAACTTTGTTGGTATAAACCAAAAACTGAGGATCTATAAAAACTGCTTTGCTGAGCGAAACTTTGTTTTTCTTTAAAACGATATCCGAAAAACTCATTTGCGGAATGATGAACTGAAAAAGCTGCTTCTCTTCAGGAAAATTCTTTTTAAAATCATCAAAACTGAGCAAAGGTTTCAAAATAAAATTATTGACAGACATTTGCCCATCTTTCGTTGTAACTTTTGCTATGGTAAGCTGATATAATTTATTGGGCTGAAAAAAGAAATTCTCCCCACGAAGGTTGTAACTATCAAAAACTACGGGCAATTGGTTGTCTACAATTTCATCGGTTGTATGTAGGTTTTCTACAATCAGATTAAGATTTTGAACACTTATAAACTTTTCTTTCGTAGGTTTAAAAACAGTGATTTTACCATTTGAAATTCTAATATTTTCAAAAGAAACCGGATTTTTTTTCTTTCCTGTTTTTTTATCCTTTGCATCAGCCAGAGTAATATTTAAATTGGGGCTTGCCAAAAATAAATCTGTAGTACTGATTTTCTCATTAAAAACGGCATCAAAAATTCCGAAACGACTAATTTCCAAGGTATCAACAGTTCCTTGCAATCCTAAAACCTGAGTGTTTTTTGTGGTTTTTGATTCCACCTTAATTGCTGTGGCAAAAATATTGCCCGTTGCTAAATCTACTTCGAGTTTTTTGTAGGAAACCTTGTAGGCGGTGTTCTTCTTTATATAATCAGGAAGCTGGGTTTTAAGCCAGATATTGAGTGCAAAATTAGCAATCAAAATCAGTCCGAAGAAAATTCCAAATACAAGGAAAAGCTTTTTAACCCAAGGTTTTTTCATGGTGTGTGGTTTATTTTAGAAAATTATTATAAAATTGTAAAAGGCGTTGCTAAAATCAGACCACAGTCATTAGAATTTAGCTTATCTTTAGGTCAATCACATATCCTTCATGCCCTCTCACATTCATAAAATTTCCTCCTTCAAAAGCTAAATATTGTCCTTTAATTCCCATAAGTTTTCCCGTAAACTCAGGTTTTTTGTCTAGGGTAAAAGAACTTACTTTTTCGGGCTTTTCGAATGGGTAATCAAATTTCCACATATCTTCACCTTCAGAATAAAACTTTTGGAAATCTTCGGGAAAATATTCTTTTATTTTTTTCTGGAAATCTGCCAAGTCAATCTCATCTTCAAAATCATCCTGCAGCATTTTTCGCCAATTGGTTTTGTCGGCAAGATGTTCTTTTAAGGCAACTTCTATCATTCCGGCTTCGTAACGGTTTTCTGTTCTGGCAATCGGAAGGGCAAATGTAGCCCCCTGATCAATCCATCGGGTAGGAATTTGCGAATTCCTTGTTACACCCACTTTTACATCTCCAGTATATGCTAAATATACGGTATGGGGCTGTAATTGGATTTGTTTCTCTACATCAAGGTCACGCTCGGCAATTCCCAAATGAGCAGTAGAGAGTTCGGGGCGGATAATCGTATCACTTGCATAAGGACTTTCAAAAAAGCAGCTCTTACAGAAACCCATCCTGTAAATGGTCTTATCTAAACCACAATTTACACATTGAAAACCTGTATGCTTTATGCTTATTTCTTTGCCCAACAATTCGTTCATGTGGATTAAATCCCCTGAAAGATTTAAATAATATTGAATCGGTTGATTGTTGACACTTGTCATTTTTAAAATTTGTCCTTGAAACTGCATGTTTTGGTAACTTTTTAGTAAATATAAAATTTTAGAATCAGTTATTATTCTTTTTCACTTTTAATCGTTCTATTTCCCGTTTTAATTCAGAAATTTGAGACTGCATGTTTTCAATTTCCAAAAATTCTGTTGTCTTTTGTCTTGGTGAATATTGCCAGATCAAATGAATGTCTTTTACAAGATTATTGTGTTCGTCTAATCTACCTTTGCTAATGGCTGCGCTATCATTCAACAATGTTATTTTTAAAAACTTTTCTCCTTTTTCTTCATAAATTTCGTGGTTAATAATTGCCAGTTCTGGGTGATTATCTTTTATTGTTTTAATATAACTCTCAGATCTCTCTTTGAGTTTTTCTTTATCCCATTTCTTTTTGGTAAGCCAGATACTCGGTATAAGGATTATAGCAGAGATTAAGCTTATAAATAGTGACATTTTGTGATTTCTGGTTTTATTTTTTTTGAGATAATATTTTTGATAACCAAGTATGATGCTCAAAATCCATGTTCCTACTCCTATAAAAAAGCAATTGATGAGATAAAAATAAAATCCACCCCAAAAATATTCCCAATTCCCATTTGCTATCCCAAATCCCGCGGTGCAAAGAGGCGGAATACATGCAGTAGAAACAGCAACTCCTGCTATTACCTTAATGGCTTCTTTTCTCACAATTCCTAAAAACCATGCAAAACCGCCCAATAGAGCTAAAAAACAATCAAAAATAGTAGCTGTTTTAAAACTTTCGAGCTGCGCAGTTTCAGAATGAAAAGGGGTAATAAAAAAATAAAGTGTAGATGAGCAAAGAGCCACCAAAATCATGAGTGCCCAATTAACAACGCCTAACTTTATAAGTTGTCTGTTACCAATAGAAAAGCCAAAAGCAACACCCACAATAGGCCCCATTAATGGCGATATAAGCATGGCTCCAATAACAGCTGCCGGACTATTGACATTCAATCCAATACATGCAATACCCATCGAAATAACCAAAAGCCAAAGATTGTGACCCCGAAAGTAAATTCCTTCCTCAATTTCGTTAAAAGTAAAATCCTCTTCTTCTTCTTTTGGTAAAGCAAAAAGTTTCTGAAAATTAATCATTAATTTAATTTAAAAAGCAAAAGTAAGAAAACACCTTTCAACTATTATTAATAAATTTGTCATCTAAAAAAAAATACACATGACGTATCTCGTTACGGGAGGAAGCGGATTTATTGGTTCTCACTTGGTAGAAGAATTATTGAAACACGGACATTCTGTCATTAATATTGACAATTTTGATGATTTTTATGATTATCAGATAAAAATTAAAAATACTTTAGATTCTATCGGAAAAAATATCAATTTCCAATTTTCTGATAAAGTAAGCGATATCCCAAGTTTAGTTTCTATATCCAAATCAGAGCGTTACACATTATATTATCAAGATATTCGGGATATGGAAGGTCTAGAAAACATTTTCAAAAGCCATCAGATTGATATGATTATTCATCTCGCTGCTCTTGCCGGAGTGAGACCTTCAATAGAAAGACCTTTAGATTACGAAGAAGTAAATATCAGAGGAACCATGAATCTTTGGGAGCTGGCAAAAGATTTTAAAATAAAAAAAATGGTCTGCGCCTCCTCTTCCAGCGTTTACGGAAACAATGAGAAAACTCCTTTTTCCGAAACAGACAATGTAGACCAACCAATTTCTCCTTATGCAGCAACAAAAAGAGCTGTGGAAATACTAGGAAATGTTTATCACGGTTTATACGACATCGACATGATTCATTTGAGATTTTTTACAGTTTATGGGCCAAGACAACGTCCGGATCTTGCCATTCATAAATTCACAAATCTCATTTACGAAAATAAAGAAATCCCTTTCTACGGCGATGGAACTACAGCCAGAGACTATACCTTTATTGATGATATTATCACCGGAATTATAGCCTCTACAAATTATTTAGAAAACAACAACAAAATTTATGAAATCATTAATTTAGGAGAAAATGAAGTGATTACTCTTAATGAAATGGTCTCTACATTAGAAAAAATATTAGAAAAAATTGCGAACAGAAAAAATCTGCCAATGCAACCAGGAGATGTCACAAAAACCAATGCCGATATTGCCAAAGCAACCACATTATTGTATTACCAACCTTCTGTAAACTTCCAAAATGGCATAAAAATATTTGTGGAATGGTTTTTGAGAAATCGTGAGCATAATTGCTGACAGACGTTGTTTTACCACAATCATGCGCAGTTTACAAATATTTAACAAAAAGAATTGAAAATCAAGTATAAAAAAGGCTTTAATATAACCTAATTTTATACTTTTGCAAAAATTAAAATTTATGTACTGGACATTAGAATTAGCCTCATATCTTAGTGACGCACCTTGGCCGATGACAAAGGCAGAACTTATCGACTACGCAATCAGAACTGGTGCACCTATGGAAGTAGTAGAAAACCTTCAAGCTATAGAAGATGAAGGTGAAGTTTACGATGCTATCGATGAAATCTGGAGTGACTATCCTACGGACGAAGATTATCTTTGGAACGAAGACGAATATTAATTACCATTTGGCTTCTGGCATATTGCCTTTTGCCAATTTTTTTTAAATAGATAATGCAGTCGGCTGATAGCAGATTGCCAATCGCAAATAGCAAACTATGAGTTTTTTAAACAAAGTTCTAAAAGGGTTTTTGGGAGACAAGAAAGCGCAGGACCTAAAGGAAGTAAAAAAAGTTGTAACAAAAATCAAAGCTGTTGAACCCTCTATTCAGCAATTGTCTGATGATGGTTTAAGAGAAAAAACGGCCGAGTTTAAAGAAAATATCAAATCTGCAACCAGCAAAATTACTGCTCAGGTAGAAGAAACAAGAGAATTAATAAAAAACTCAACAAATGTTGATGAAAAGGAAGCTTTATTCTCGAAAATCGATACTCTGAAGAAAGAATCTTACGAGATAGAAGAAAAAGTACTTCTTCAAATTCTTCCCGAGGTTTTTGCTTTGGTAAAAGAAACTGCTAGAAGATGGGCTCAAAACGGAGAAATTCGTGTAACAGCTAAAGAGTGGGACAAACAACTGGCTGCTGCAGGAAAAGACTTCGTAGAAATACAAGGCGATCAAGCGGTTTGGAAAAACCATTGGGATGCTGCAGGAACACCTGTAAATTGGGACATGGTACATTACGATGTGCAGTTTATTGGTGGGGTAATTCTTCATAGTGGTAAAATTGCAGAAATGGCAACAGGTGAAGGTAAAACTTTAGTAGGTACGCTGCCAATCTTTTTAAATGCGCTTCCAGAAAGAGGAGTACACGTAGTAACAGTAAATGATTATCTTGCGAAAAGAGACTCCGCTTGGATGGGACCTTTGTACCAATTCCACGGGATGTCTATCGACTGTATAGATAACCACCAGCCCAACTCAGACGGGAGAAGAAAAGCATACAACTCAGATATTACCTACGGAACGAATAACGAATTTGGTTTCGATTATTTGAGAGACAACATGGTAAATACTCCTTCAGAGCTGGTTCAGAGAGAATTGAATTTTGCTATCGTTGATGAGGTAGATTCTGTTTTAGTAGATGATGCAAGAACACCATTGATTATTTCAGGACCGGTTCCTCAAGGCGACAGACAAGAGTTTGATGTTTTAAAACCTTCCATCGACAGAATTGTTGAAGTTCAGAAAAAAACAGTTTCTGTAATATTTAATGAAGCTAAAAAATTAATCGCAGCAGGAAACACGAAAGAAGGAGGCTTTAAATTACTTCAAGCTTACAGAGGTCTTCCAAAAAACAGACAGTTAATTAAGTTCTTATCAGAAAGCGGAAATCGCGCATTGCTTCAGAAAGTTGAAGCGCAATATATGCAAGACAACAACCGCGATATGCCTATTGTAGATAAAGACCTCTACTTCGTAATTGAGGAGAAAAACAATCAGGTAGACCTTACAGATAAAGGAGTGGAATACATGTCTCAGGGAAATGAAGATAATAACTTCTTCGTTCTTCCGGACATTGGGACTGAAATTGCTGAAGTTGAGGCCAAAAATTTATCTAAAGAAGAAGAATTTGAAGCTAAAGAAAAACTTTTCTCAGAATTTGCAGAAAAATCTGAAAGAGTTCACACCATGAGTCAATTGCTGAAAGCTTACACCTTATTTGAAAAAGATGATGAATATGTTGTAATTGATGGCGAGGTGAAAATTGTGGATGAGCAAACTGGTCGTATCATGGAAGGAAGACGTTATTCTGACGGACTTCATCAGGCTATTGAAGCTAAAGAGAATGTGAAAATAGAAGCGGCAACGCAAACTTTTGCAACCGTTACACTTCAGAACTATTTCCGAATGTACAACAAACTTGCGGGAATGACGGGTACAGCAGAAACTGAAGCAGGCGAGCTTTGGGAAATCTACAAATTAGATGTTGTGGTAATTCCTACCAACCGCCAAATTCTTAGAAACGACAAACAGGATTTGGTTTTCAAGACCAATAGAGAAAAATACAATGCCGTAATTGAGGAAGTTGAGCAATTAACTGCTGCTGGAAGACCTGTCTTGGTGGGTACCACATCTGTAGAAATTTCTCAATTGCTATCTAAAGCACTTCAACTAAGAAAAATTCCACACCAGGTACTTAATGCAAAACTTCACAAAAAAGAAGCAGAAATTGTAGCGGGAGCAGGTCAACCAGGGGTTGTAACTATTGCAACCAACATGGCAGGTCGTGGTACCGATATTAAATTGACCAAAGAGGTGAAAGAATCTGGTGGTTTAGCAATCATCGGAACAGAGAGGCATGATTCTAGACGTGTTGACAGACAGTTGAGAGGTAGAGCCGGGCGTCAGGGAGATCCTGGAAGCTCACAATTCTATGTTTCTTTAGAAGACAACTTGATGCGTTTATTCGGTTCTGAGAGAATTGCAAAAATGATGGACAGAATGGGTCATAAAGACGGTGAAGTAATTCAGCATTCTATGATTTCTAAATCTATCGAGAGAGCCCAGAAAAAAGTAGAAGAAAACAACTTCGGAACAAGAAAGAAACTTCTTGAATACGACGATGTAATGAATAAGCAGCGTGACGTAATCTACAAAAGAAGAAAGAACGCATTATTCGGAGATCATTTGAAATATGATATCACCAACATGATTTTTGATGTTGCCAATTCTATCGTTGCGAAAGGAAAAGCTACCGGAAATTATAAAGAATTTGAGTACGAAATCATCAAGACTTTCACAATGGAATCTCCAGTTTCTGAGGAAGATTTCAAATCGAAAACTATTGCAGATCTTACTACCGTTTTATTCAAAGCAGCTCAGGAAGATTACAACATGAAGCTCAATCTTTTGAAAGAAAAATCGTTCCCGATAATTGAAAACGTATACCAAAGTCAAGGTTCTCTATTTAAAATGATTCAGGTTCCTTTTACTGACGGAATCAAAACTATGACGATTGTAACCGATCTAAAAGAAGCTTTTGATACGAAATGTGAAACGATGATCAATGATTTTGAGAAAAACATTACTCTTTCTATTATTGATGAAAACTGGAAACTACACCTTCGTGAAATGGATGATTTAAGGAAATCTTCTCAAGGAGCCGTTTACGAACAAAAAGACCCTTTGGTTATCTATAAACAAGAATCTTTTCATTTATTTACAGAAATGATTGATAAATTAAACAGAGAAATTATTTCATTCTTATATAAAGGTGAAATCCCCGCATAGTAGATGTAATACTGATTATAAAAACCGTTTCAATAGAAACGGTTTTTTTATTTGCTGATTTTAAAAAGAAATATGACGAAAATCAATATTAAATCTTATTTAGAATAAATAAAAACAATAACTTTGCAAGAAATCAAGTATTCATGAATAAACTATCGATATCTGCTTCGTTATTAACAACAGTTTTCGCTTTTGCACAAGAACAAGACTCAATTAAATCTAAAGAAATAAATGAAGTCGTTGTGCAAGGCTACATTACTAGAGATAGAGAGTCTGTTAACAAAATGCCTTTAAAAGAAATTGAAAACCCACAAGTTTATAATATAGTCAACAAAAACGTTATCAAAGAGCAAGTTGTCACCAATTTCAACGATGCTTTAAAAAACGTAACAGGTATTGCTAGACTATGGGAATCCACAGGTAGAGGAAATGACGGCGGTGAATATTATACCATGAGAGGTTTTTCATTACAGCCAAGTTTAATCAACGGAATGCCGGCCCTTACAAACGGAACATTAGACCCTGCAGGAATAGAAACTATTGAAGCCATCAAAGGACCCGCCGGAACACTTTACGGTGGAAGCGTAATCTCTTACGGTGGACTCATTAACGTAATTACCAAAAAACCGCAACAGAGTTTCGGTGGAGAAATAAACTACATCAACGGAAGCTACGGTCTAAATAGAGTGACGGCAGATGTAAGCACACCACTTAGCAAAAATTTGTTTGCGAGAGTAAATACTGCTTATCTAAAACAAAACACCTTCCAGGATGCCGGATTTAGCGAATCTTTTTACGTAGCACCTTCAATTAAATTTTTTGTAAATGATAGGCTTACTTTCTTTGTGAATACAGAAATAAAATCTAGTGAATCTGCTAATGCACCAATGATTTTTTTAAATAGAAATCTTCCCTTGTCCTACCAATCCATAGATCTTTTCAAAGAAAATTACAAAAAATCATATACTAGTGATGATTTAACAATTCTAAATCAAACATTCAACATTCAAGCATCTGCTAATTATAAAATTTCTGAAAATTGGACTTCAAAAACAATTTTCTCAAGAAGCAACTCTAAAACTGACGGCTATTATCAGTATTTGTATGATCAATCGAACGGAAAAGATTTCACAAGATTTATTGCAGATGTAGGCGGTGAAACAAACACTACGGGTATTCAGCAAAATTTTGTTGGCTCTTTCAGCTTTGGAAATGTAAAAAACAAATTACTCGTAGGTTTAGATTATTTCCAAAGAGATTTTATCCAAGGAGGAACTGGCTGGATTGGCTACGGAATTGTAGACATTAAAAACCAAACAGATACAAAGTCTAATTTATTAACAAAACAAGCTGTAGACTATGAATTAAGAAATGCAGGACAAGCGATTGGCCATGCAGAAGCAAAAATATACAGTGCCTATATTTCTGATGTTGTAAATATCTTACCCAATTTATCAGCTATGCTAAGTTTAAGGATGGATCATTTTACAGGTAGAGCAAGTGCTTACGCTACAGATGATGCCAAAGAGCAGACTACTTTTTCTCCAAAATTGGGCTTAGTGTATCAACCTATCCCGGATAAAGTTTCTGTTTTTGGAAATTACATGAACGGTTTCCGAAATGTAGATCCTTCCACAGTACAAATAAGTGACAATCTTGGAAATGTTTTGAGCAGCGAACTGCGTTATTTTGACCCTGAACATGCCAACCAATGGGAAATAGGGACAAAAGCTAACCTAGCTGGGGACAAATTTTCTATTACAGCAAGCTATTACAACATCAATGTGAAAAATAAAGTAATGGGTAACGGTGTCAATATAAACCAAGGAGGTGAGGTAGATAGCAAAGGTTTTGAAGTCAGTATCTTAGGAAGCCCAATTCCGGGAATGAATATCATTGCTGGCTACAGCTACAACGACAGTAATGTTGTGA
Source organism: Chryseobacterium piscicola (assembly GCF_900156685.1). Lineage (GTDB taxonomy): Bacteria > Bacteroidota > Bacteroidia > Flavobacteriales > Weeksellaceae > Chryseobacterium > Chryseobacterium piscicola. The sequence goes on along the minus strand of NZ_FTOJ01000001.1, from coordinate 238,959 downwards.
AAGGAGACGAAGGATATCCTGGCCATAGAACAGAAGATTCTGGCCCAAAAAACCTTGTCAACTTTTGGGGAACTTACAAAATTCAAAAAGGTTCACTCAAAAACTTTGGTCTTGGATTCGGAGGCAATTCAGCAAGCCGTTTTTATACACTAAACAGAGGAGAAATTGGTGCATTTCCACTTCCAAGCTATATCATTATGAATTCTTCACTTTCTTATACAGAAGACAGATACAGTATCATTTTAAAATTAGACAATATTGCTAATAAAAAATATTTCTCAGGATGGTCTACTATAACACCTCAGAGATTAAGAACACTATCTATAAGTTTGAATTATAAATTTTAATAAAACATTCAAGAATAATATCTGCCAAACTGCGCATGTAGCTTGGCAGATTTACTTTAGAGAAAACTATTTGCTAATTGTATTTTATCTAAAAAAAAACAAAATATTATTTTTCTTCAACTTACAGCTTCATGACGAAAAAACATCCAAACAAAAATAAACCACGCTTATTCAAAAAATGGACAGGTAAGCTACATCTCTGGCTCGGGTTGTCTGTTGGCCTTATAATCTTTATAGTATCAATAACCGGAACTTTATTCGTTTTTAAGGATGAAGTAGAAAATTTCACGCGAAAAGAAGTAATCTATCATAAAGAAGTAAATATTGCTCAAAAGCAAGTGTTGCCTATTCGTTCTTTAGAAAAAATGGTAGATGAACAAGTAAAAGAAAAATACATAATTCATTGGGTCAACATTCCTATAGATAAAAAAATGACTTATCAGTTCTACTGGTACGAGCACAATACTAATGCGTGGAATTATTTTGAAGAATTTCCTATCTACAAATCAGCCTACGTAAATCCGTATACAGGAAAGGTTTTAAAAGTATTTGATGAGAAAAACGGCTTTTTTCAAATAGTAAAATGCATCCACTGGAGCTTTCTACTCAAGCAGGATTGGGGGAAATATGTAGTGGGAATTCCCGTTATTATCTTCGTTATTATGCTTATTTCAGGAATTATTCTCTGGTGGCCAAAGAACAAAGCAGCAGCAAAACAACGTTTTTCATTCAAATGGAAAAATATCAAAAGCTGGAAGAGAAAAAATTATGATCTTCACAACATCCTCGGTTTCTATGTCTCTATTTTTGCATTGATATTTTCAATTACAGGCTTATTTTATGCCTTTTTTGTAGTTCAAACCATGATGTACTTTATTTTCTCTGGGGGGAAAACAGAATATCCAGATTTTTCTAATATTAAAAACAAAGCTCCCATTGAAGCCCGAACCGAAACTACTTTAGACAGAGTAATTTCAACAGTACATACAAAATATCCAAGCTCATACGGTTTCTCTATCGATTTGGGACACCCGCACATGGATGATCACGAACATCCAAATTTCTCGGTATTCGTAAAACACCTCTCCTACTCTTATCACAAAAACAGCAGTTTGATTTTTGATGAGAACTCGGGCGAGCTTTTGCATACTTACAACCACGAAGACAAAAATTTTGGCGAAAAAACAGTTGCAGCCAATTACGATATTCACGTAGGTTCTATTTTAGGGTTACCAACAAAAATAATTGCCTTTATTGTAAGTTTAATTTGTGCTTCACTTCCACTTACTGGGTTTTTAATTTGGTGGGGACGAAGAAAAAAACGAAAAAACAATATGACCTCATAAATAAAATAGGTTTGATAACTATTAATACAATCTTTTTTATAAATTTAGTCCCTCGAAATTATACAATAAGAAAATGTCAGTAGTAGATTTGTCAAAACAGGTTGCACTAGGTATCGATATCGGTGGAACCAATACTAAATTTGGTCTTGTGAATCACAGAGGTCAGATTTTAACTAAAGGTTCTATACCAACCGACCAATACAGCACGCCTGAAGCTTTTGTTGATGCTCTCCATGAGCAAATTCAGCCCATGATTGAAGAGTATTGTGAAAGCGGAATTGAAGGAATTGGTGTAGGAGCACCCAATGCAAACTATTACAGAGGAACTATTGAGCTTGCCCCCAACCTTCCTTGGAAAGGCGTAATTCAATTTGCAAATTTAATAACTGCGAAATTTGGTCAGCCTTGCAAAATGACTAATGATGCCAACGCAGCAGCTCTTGGCGAAATGATGTACGGCGCAGCAAGAGGCATGAAAGATTTCATTATGATTACTTTAGGAACCGGGGTAGGAAGTGGAATTGTTTCTGGTGGACACTTAATCTACGGTAGCGACGGTTTTGCCGGAGAATTGGGTCATACCATCGTAAAACCTGGAGGCAGAAAACACTGGAGCACAGGCTCTGAAGGAAGTTTAGAATCTTACGCATCTGCCACAGGAATTGCCATTACTGCAAAAAAAATGCGTGCAGAGTTCCCGGATTCTATGCTGAATCAATACCCCGAAGAAATCATTAACTCTAAAACAGTGCACGAATGTGCTTTAAAACAAGACCCAGTTGCTATAGAAGTATTCAGATATACCGGTCAGAAATTGGGTGAAGCTTTGGCCAATTTTGTAATGTTTTCTTCACCTGAAGCTATTTTACTATTTGGCGGAGTAATAAAAGCCGGAGATTTCATCTTAAAACCCGCAAAACTTCACATGGAAAGAAACCTTCTTCCTATTTTTAGAAACAAAGTAAGATTAGTTTTTAGCGAGCTGGATGAAGCTGATGCTGCCATTTTAGGTGCCAGCGCCTTGGTTTGGGAAAAATAGTTTTTTTAAAAAATTTAAATGATACATTGTAAAGCATCCTTTCTAGGGATGCTTTATTTGTTTAAATGACCTTTAATAAGTTCTTAGGCATCAACCCTGCCGTCTATTTGCCAGAATTTTTAACCTTAGAAGTGAGTTTAGAAATCACGTCATCACAGATTATAATTTATTACACTAAGATATTTCAAGTAAGTAGGCACAATTCTAGATTTTACTTGCATCATTTATTTTGATGTTTATTTTATATCGCAGTTATTTATCAAATCACTACTTAAAAAAGCTCCGTTTGCTAAGATTTTCCCTAATTTTGATACGCTTTTAAAAGCTTTTTAAATTTAAATAAGATTCAATAAAAATGGATACAAATCAATTTGAACAAATAACTTTTGGAGGAGGATGCTTCTGGTGTGTAGAAAGCTGTTTCAATATGCTGAAAGGTGTAGAATCTGCTGTTTCAGGATATTCTGGAGGACATAAAGAAAACCCAACTTATGAAGAAGTTTGTACCGGAGAAACCGGACATGCCGAGGTAGTACAGCTTACCTATGACCCACATGTAATTTCTTATGAGCAGTTGATGGATGTGTTTTTCTTTTTGCATGATCCCACACAACTGAACAGACAAGGAAATGACATCGGAACGCAATACAGATCTGTAGTTTATTACAAAGATGAAGCTGAAAAAGCAAAAGCCGAAAAAGCAATTAAACACTCACAAGATTCTGGAAGATGGAACGGAACTTATGTGACAGAACTTTCGCCTGCCGAAAAATTTTATCCCGCAGAACAATACCACCAAGGGTATTACAATGTAAATCCTACTCAGCCGTATTGCAGCGCAGTAGTAGGACCAAAGATTCAGAAGTTTAAAAAACACTTTGGAGAATTGGGGTTAATAACTGAAAACTAAAATAAATGCCGACAGAAAATGTCGGCATTTATTATTTATATCAAAATCATTCAAGATCTTAAATAAACAATTAAAATAAACTTGTGAATAGTTAACCATCCTAAGCTTCTTTACAAAAATCTTAATTGAATTGAAGATAAAATTAAAAATGCCGTTCAGAGACTAAAATTGACCATTCGGTGTAATTTAATTGAAATCATTACACGAACTGTGTATTTTTACATCAAAAATTACCAGCTAATGAAAACCTTCTCTCTCAGATTACTTCTTTTTAGTTTTACATTTCTATTCATTTCTGCATCCTCTCAAATAACGATTTCAGGAAAAGTAAACTATAAAAACAAAGGTATACCTCAGGTAAATATTACTCTAAAAGATACTTACGACGGAACAACTTCCGACAGCGAAGGGAATTTTTCTTTCGAAACCACAGAGAAAGGCAATCATATTCTACAGTTTACTCATGAAAAATATGTGGATAACGAAAAAAATATTCAGATTGAAAATAAAGAGATTACATTAACAATTGATTTAAAAGAACAAATCAGTGAGATTGATGCTGTGGTAATTACCGCAGGTTCTATTGAAGCCAGCGACAAAAATAGAGCGACAGCTCTGCTTTCTCCTTTAGATATTTATACTACTGCCGGAGCCGACGGCCAGGTTTCATCGGCTCTAAATTTTCTACCGGGAGTACAGAAAGTAGGTGAAACAGAAGGACTTTTCATCCGTGGAGGAACAGGTTCTGAGGCTAAAATTTTTATGGATGGAAGTTTAATCAACAATTATTTTTCCAATTCTGTTCCGGGTATTGCTGGAAGAGATAGATTTAATACTTCGCTTTTCAAAGGAAATATATTCTCTAGTGGTGGATATTCTGCGTTGTACGGACAAGCGCTTTCAGGAGCATTAATGCTGGAAAGTGTAGATCTTCCCGATCGGTCTTCTTATGATTTTGGTGTTGCACCCCTATTTTTAAACGCTTCTTTTCAAAAGGTAAATGATGAAAAAACGTATTCTTATGGTGCAAGTGCAGGATATTCTAATTTAAAACCAATGCAGGATGTTTTTCGTTTCAACACCAATTTCAACGAGCCACCCAATGGGTTTAATGGCGATGCCAACTTTAGAATTAAAACAAAATCTGGCGGCTTTATAAAATACTACGGCATGTATAATACCGATGCAATGGGCGTAAAAATGCCTAGTGTAGAACCAGAATACGAAAATTCTTTGGTGAATTTAAAAGGAAAAAATACTTTTCAAACACTTTCTTATCGTCAGAAATTCGGAAGATATATGCTAAACTTAGGAACATCTTATTCGTTTAACCGTTCAGATTTACACTTTGCCACAGAAAGCAACTCTTTACAATCCAGCAAAACACGGTTACTGAATGACGGAAATTACTTAAACTTCAAAGCTGTCTTAGAAAGAAAAATAAACAGAATTAGTGCTATACGTGGTGGTTTTGAACTCAATTATGCAAAAGAAGAACTTTCTGTTGCAGAAATCAACAAAAATTACTCTGATTTAATTTCTTCTGCATTTGTAGAAACAGATTTGGGTTTCAGCAACAGATTTTCAGCTAAAGTTGGCGCAAGAGCCGAGTATTCTTCATTTTTAAAAGCTGGTAATTTTGCACCAAGATTTGCTATTGCATATCGTTTGGCAAAAGATTGGACTACCTCCCTCGCTTACGGAATATTTCATCAAAACCCTGAAAGCAAATACATCAACTCGCCTTCAAAACTAGATTTTCAGCAGTCTCAACATTATATTTTTCAGCTTCAAAGAAATACAGACAGACGAAGTTTGAGATTAGAAGTTTTCTACAAAAAATATGATGATTTGATAAAAGTTCAGAATATCACCAATATTCCGGGGCAAAGTCAACCTCTACAAACCGCAATCAACAATAATGGAAATGGCTTTGCTAAAGGAGCTGAATTCTTTTTCAGAGATAAAAAAACTTTTGAAAACATCGACTATTGGATTAGCTATTCTTATTTAGATTCAAAACGAGATTTTTTAAATTATCCCATGAGTCTAAAGCCCGGTTTTGCTTCTGAGCACACCGTTTCTGTAGTTGCAAAAAGGTTTTTTCCTAAATTGAAATTCGGAACCAATCTTTCATTTAATTATGCTAAAGGACGACCTTATTATGATATTGCAAGCAATAACGGAGAGAATATCATTCGAAATGAAGGCAGTTTGAAAGATTTTAGTTCATTAAATTTAAGCTTTAACTATCTGCCAAATATTGGTAAAAAAGATGCTAAAGCTTTCACTATTTTTGTGGTGAGCCTGTCTAATGTTTTAGGCAGAAATAATATTTACGGATACAATTTTTCATCCAACGGAAATTTCAAATCAGCGGTGGTTCCACCTATCAACACATTTGTTTTCGTGGGAATGTTCATCAGCTTTGGGGTAGACAAATCCGAAAATGCCATCAATAACAATCTTTAGAAAATCAATTATATTTAACTTTTAAATAAAAATATCATGAAAAAATTACTTTTAAGCATCGCTTTAGGTCTGTTAAGTTTAAATGTTGCTGCACAAACCACTTATGAAAAAGTGATGACAGAAAAAATCACCAAAATTGAAACCTGCAAAACCGCTGAAGAGTTCAACGCTCTTGCGAATGATTTTCAGAGAATTTCGGTGAAAGAGACAGATAAATGGCTTCCCAATTACTACACCGCACTATCTCACATTCAGAAAGGAAGAGTGATGATGCGAGAGGGAAAACTTGATCAGCTTGATGAGACCGCAGACAACGCACAGAAGTTTGTAGATCTGGCTATGGCGGTAGATGCGAACAATTCTGAAATTTATTTACTTCAGAAAATGGTTTACTCTCTGAAAATGATGGTCAACCCAATGGAAAGATATATGAAGTACGGAATGAAAGCCGGCGAAATGCTGACTAAAGCTGAAGAATTAAATCCTAACAACCCAAGAGTGATCTTAATTAAAGCCGAAGACATCTATTTTACACCTGAGCAATATGGCGGAAGTAAAACCAAAGGAATGGAGCTTTTTAAATTGGCTTTAGAAAAATTCAATTCATTCAAACCAAAAACTGCATTGGATCCTAATTGGGGAAAGGCAGAAGCAGAATATTTTATCGCTCAGACCTCAGCAAAACAATAGTTACTTTTATGAACGCCGCTTTTATTAAGCTTCAAATTAGATTATGAAACGCAAGAATTTTATCACTTTAGCATGGATTTCTCTGGGAACATCAATGTTTTTCTTTTTGGCATTTACAAATGAGAAAACAATAGAAAACTTCATGCTTACTGTACTCATTTCATTTATGTATTCCTTTTTTTTGGGAGCAGGAAATGGCTTGATTAACGATTATCTCAATAAAAAATTCCCTTGGTCTGAAGCTACTACAAAGAGAGGTATAATAAGCATTATTGTTATTTTGATTACCAATACTGTCTTGGTTTATTTTTGTAATTATATGAATTTTGTGGTCTTTCAAAAAGCGGCAACCACGCAAGAATATTTTACGGGAAGGTATAATTTCATCAATTGGTTTACCATCAATGTTGCCCTATTGATTTCTGCTTTTCTCCATGCGAAAGGTTTTATGGATGAGCTGAAAAAAACGTCTAAAAAAGAAGTCGTAGAGCAAAAACTCATCGCAAAATCTGCCAATGCACAATTTGAAAGCTTAAAAAACCAGCTCGATCCTCATTTTCTTTTTAATTCTCTCAACGTTCTAAGTTCATTAATTGATGAAAATCCTAAACAGGCACAGAAGTTTACCTCTTCTATGTCTAAGATTTACAGATATGTTCTGGAACAAAAAGACAAAGAATTGGTAACCATCCAGGATGAGATTGATTTTGCCAAAACCTACTGCGAATTATTGAAAACAAGATTTGAAGACAGCGTAGATTTTGAATTTAATGTGAGCGAAAATGACCTTCGAAAATTTGTTGTTCCGCTTTCATTGCAGTTGCTTTTAGAAAATTGCATCAAACATAATTTTGCAACCTCATCCAAACCATTAATCATCACTATTTTTACCCAAAATGATTGTCTTTGCATAGAAAATAATCTTCAGGCTAGAGAACAGCTTAGAGAAAGCGCAGGAATTGGCTTGGCCAATATTGTTCAACGCTACGCCCTTTTAACTAAAAGGAATGTTTTTATAGAAAAATCTGAAGACTATTTTAAAGTAAAGCTTCCGGTTTTGGAAGAGAAACCTTTGGCAGAAAAGCCAAAACCAGAAAACGATAATCTTGCTTACGAAAGAGCTCATAAAAGAGTAAAGGAACTGAAAAGTTTTTACTCAAACCTCATCAGTTATGTAATTGTTACTATTTTTCTAATTATTTTAAATCTCATTACTTCACCGAAACAACTATGGTTTTACTGGCCATTAATGGGTTGGGGGATCGGCGTTATAGGTCATGGCATGAGTGTTTTTGCTATTGGAAAGTCTTGGGAAGACAAAAAAATAAGAGAAATAATGGAGAAAAAAAAGTAATCTTTTTCTAGGTTTATTTTACAAAAAACAAAATCCCGACTCTGCAGAGTCGGGATTTTTGCAGTTCAGTCGCCAAAAATGACCGTTGGGTTATATTAAATTGAGTTGAGGCTATTTCTTATTCTACATTTGTCTTAACAAAAACAAATATTCTTTTTTAAAACAAAACATTATGGAAAACATTACTTACAACAAAGAAAATTTAGCTTACGAAAAAGCGGCAAAAAGAGTAAAAGACCTTAAAGGATTCTACGGAAATCTTACATCATATTGCTTAGTAATTCCGTTTTTACTTATTATTAATTTAATCAATACACCCAAGCATTTGTGGTTTTATTGGCCAATGTTGGGTTGGGGATTTGGCATTGTAGCACATGCCGTAAATACTTTCGGGATAGGGAAAAACTGGGAAGAAAAAAAGATAATGGAATTGATGTCACAAGAAAAAAAAGCTCAAAACAACTTTAAACAACTGTAATTAATCAAATAAAAATCAGCATCATGGAATATAAAAACGCACAAGAAAAAGTAAAAGAATTAAAATCATTTTACAAAAACTGTATGTGGTTCGCAATAGTAGCATTATTCATTTTCACAAGAAGAATCACTAGATTTGGAGATTTTGAAGAAGCTATTATTTCTGGCTCAATTATTTTAACTATTTGGGGAATTGTAATTGCCGTAAAAGCAGTAAAAATATTTATCCTAAACTCTGAGTGGGAAGAAAAAATAAGGCAAAACGAAATTAAAAAAAGCAAAAGCCTATAAATTTCTAAAAACAGAAAGATTTAATTAATTTTAGAGCGGAGATTAAAACCAAATTACAAAATGATCAGAACACTCATTATAGAAGATGAAAAACCGGCAGCCAGAAAAATTGAAAGAATGCTTAATGGGTTTCCGGAGATAGAAATTGTTGCCAAAATAGAATCTGTGGAAGAAGGTGTACAATGGTTTTCGGAAAATGAACATCCGCAGCTTATTTTTTCAGATATCGTCTTAGGCGACGGTGTTTCTTTTGATATTTTCGAAAAAATTCCAACTAAAGCTTTTATAATCTACACAACGGCATTTGATCAATACACTTTGAAAGCCTTTAAACTCAACAGCATAGATTATCTTTTGAAACCTATTATGGATGAAGATTTATCTGCTGCTTTAGAAAAATTCAAATCATTTCTTCCTTCAGGCAATCCCGTAAATTCTCAGGAAATTAAAGATTTAATTAAAAAAGATAAATCTACGCTTTCCCGGATCTTAGTTAAAATAGGGTACAATCTAAAAATTGTTCAAACATCAGAAATAAGCTGTTTTTTCAGCGAAAATAAAATAGTTTATCTGCAAACTCAAGAAAGAACTTACCCTACAGATTTTACTTTAGATGAATTATCAGATATTCTTGATAATCAAAAGTTTTTTCGCACAAATAGACAATTCATTATCAATTCAGATTACATAAAAAACATTCATACGTCACCAAATTACAAAGTCGAATTAAATTTTCAGCCTGATGAAGAAATTTCAGTGAGCCGAGAACGGGTGAAAGACTTCAAAGATTGGCTCATTTCGTAGATAAAAAAGACCAAAAATCTTCTGAACTCATCCAAATGAACAATTGTAGGTTGATTTTCGCTCTTTACTTTCTCTCCCTTTATTTTGAGCATCTATCAATCCCGTTTCTTAGTAAAACTCTTTTTGGTCGTGGTCTCATATACTCATTCTTCACTTCTACTCTGTTCTGCTGTGATGACTGCGCCAACTTATAAACTTGCTTCTAAAACTAATTATTTCTTATTCTTAAGGTGTTTCATTAATGAAACAAGAACCTAAACCCATAAATAAAGGCTTATAGAAGTATAAGCCTTTTGTGTAGATGAATGGTAAAATTTCGTCGAATAATCATTTTCAAGAGCTGATCCCGCTCTCCGCACTCGCTATTTTCTTTTTTTCAAAAGAAAATGAGCTCAAACAAATGCTGTGATCGGGGCTATGGGATTTGTTTTTGTAATAACATTATTTGCTGTTTACGAAATTACACCACTTCCAATCAATTCATCAGCAATATACCACGATGCAAATTGCCCTTCTGCAATAGCCGATTGAGGATTTTCAAATTCCATATAAAAAACGTCTTCAAATTGGTAAATCTTTGCCTGTTGAAGCTCTTGTCTGTATCGAAATCTTGCCATAACATCCATAGATTCACCATTTTTCAATTTTAAATCTTCCCGAACCCAATGCAGTTCTGATTGAGCAATTTTCAGAGCTTTCTTGTGTAAACCTGGAAAACTGTGACTTTCTCCAACGAAGATGATATTATTTTCCATATCTCTGGAAACGATAAAGCACGATTCTTTATGACCGCCAATGCCAAGTCCTTTGCTTTGTCCGATGGTAAAAAACTGAGCACCCTGATGCTTTCCGATTACTTTTCCATCCGCTTTTTTATATTTTATTTTTCTGCTTAAAAATTCAAGCTCTTCTTCTTTTGAAGAAAAATCGGGAATTTCTTGAGAAAACAATGGCGAATCTTTGAAAATTTCAACAATTTCTCCTTCTTTCGGTACCAATTGCTGTTGCAAAAACTGTGGCAAGCTTACTTTACCAATAAAACACAACCCCTGAGAATCTTTTTTATCAGCCGTCACTAAACCGATTTCCTTGGCAATTTCGCGCACTCTGGGTTTCGTAAGTTCTCCAATAGGAAATAAAGCATTAGACAATTGATCCTGATTAAGCTGACACAAGAAGTATGATTGGTCTTTATTATTGTCTTTTCCAGCCAGAAGATGGAAGATTTCTTTGCCATTTTCATCAAAAGTAGAATCTACTCTTGCGTAATGCCCAGTGGCCACTTTATCGGCACCCAAAGACATTGCAGTTTTCATAAAAACATCAAATTTCACTTCTCTGTTGCACAAAACATCAGGATTAGGCGTTCTACCTTTCTGATATTCATCAAACATATAATCAACGATTCTTTCTTTATACAAATCGCTCATGTCAATCACCTGAAACGGAATACCTAATTTCTGAGCCACCATTAAGGCATCATTACTGTCTTCAATCCACGGGCATTCGTCTTCTAAAGTAACGGAAGCATCGTTCCAGTTTCTCATAAATAAAGCCACGACTTCATGGCCTTGCTGCTGCAGCAAATACGCTGTAACACTCGAATCTACACCTCCGGAGAGGCCTACTACTACTTTCATTTTATTCAATTTTACGAAACTCTTAACGGGAGTTCTTAGTTGAGCCACAAAATTACGATATTACTTTTGGCAAAAAAAATGATAATTTAGAGGATTGATAAAAACTATATTCTACTTTTCGAAAAGCATTTTTGTTAAAAAATCTTTTTCTCCCTTCCCTCTCGCCGGAGAATATTCTCTTCCATAAAAAATAATCTGAAGGTGAAGTTTGTTCCACACCTCTTCTTTCCAAAGCGTTTTTGCATCCCGCTCGGTTTCCACAACATTTTTACCAGAGGTAAGTTTCCACTGCGTCATTAAACGATGAATATGCGTATCAACAGGAAATGCAGGATAACCAAACCCTTGGCTCATCACCACCGAGGCAGTTTTATGCCCTACGCCGGGAAGCGCTTCGAGCTCTTCATACGTTTGGGGAACGATTCCGTTGTGATTTTCCAAAAGAAGTTCGGCCATTCTTTTCAGGTTTTTTGCTTTCGTATTGGAAAGACCGATTTCTTTTATCAGTTCTTTGATTTGAAACTCTTCCAATTTCGCCATTCTCTGTGGTGTACCGGCCACTGCGAAAAGTTCCGGCGTCACCTGATTCACTTTTTTATCGGTAGTCTGAGCCGAAAGTGCCACTGCAACCATCAGAGTATAGGCATCAGTATGATCCAGCGGAATAGGAACTTCGGGATAAAGTTTTTCCAATTCCTGTTGAATGAGTTCAGCTCTTTGTTTTTTTGTCATTTAAACTTTAAATTTGAGCAAAATTAAAAAATATGTTGAAAGTTGGAGACGCGTTACCAAAATTTGAAAGCGTAAATCAGGATGGCGAAACAATTAATTCTGAAAATTTTAAAAACCAAAAACTCGTAGTTTTCTTTTATCCTCAGGCGAGTACGCCCACTTGTACGGTTGAAGCTTGTAATTTAAGCGATAATTATTCAGACTTGAAAAAAGCGGGTTTTCAATTATTGGGAATCAGTGGGGATTCTGTGAAAAAACAGAAAAATTTTCATTCTAAATTTTCATTTCCTTACGATTTGATTGCTGATGAAAACCATGACATCATTGAGAAATTCGGCGTTTGGCAGGAAAAGAAAACTTTCGGAAAAACTTACATGGGAATCGTAAGAACCACTTTTATCTTCAACGAAAAAGGAGTCTGCACGAGAGTGATTGAAAAAGTGACTTCGAAGACTGCAGCACAGCAGATTTTGGAGGAAAACTAGATTTCTGTTGCAACTTTCTTCCCTTCTCTTCTACTCCATTCGCTCCATGAGCCAACGTACAGATTGGGAATTTCAAAACCAGCTTCATGCAAAGCTAAAATTGTGTGACAGGCAGTTACGCCCGAACCACAATGAATAATCAACTTGTGAGGAAGACCTTTTAAAAATGCTGAATATTTCTCTTTCAAAATATCAGGTTTCAAAAAACTTCCGTTGTGATCCAAATTTTCAGAAAACGGAATATTTATAGCTCCAGAAATATGCCCAGCCACTAAATCAATCGGTTCAGATTCGCCTTTGTAACGATAAGAATCTCTTACATCAATAACCGTTGCAGAATAGTTTGTTAATTCATTTTCAACATCTTCCAATGAAGACAATGGAAGAAGCCAGTTTTTAATTTTAATGAAATCTGACTTACTAAAAGTTTCTATTCCGGAAGAAAATTCCAGTTTTTCTTTTTCAGCAGCCTGAATTCCTCCATCCAAAACTTTTACATTATTCAATCCAAAGGCTTTGAGCATCCACCACGCTCTGGCCGCGGCATTGGCTCCGTATTTATCATCATAAATTACAATGTCGGAATCATTAGAAATTCCTAAATTGGAAAGTGTTTCAGTAAATTTTTTCAAATCCGGAAGTGGATGCCTTCCTCCAAAGCTGGCATCTTCTACAATTTCAGCCAATTCTTTATCTAAACTTATAAATCTGGCACCTTTCAAATGCTTTTTAAGGTAGTTTTGGTACGCTTCTTTTCCTGCTCTGGCATCAAGAATAATAAGATTTTCTGTTGAAATGTTTTTTATATCTGAAGCGGAAATTATTGATGACATATTGAGTTTTTGGTGAATAGATTTTGGCTAAATCTGTTTAATTCAACGCTAAACAAAACGGGCTAAAGCCCGCTTCTATTGATAATATTCTAAAAAATAAGATTTTTATTGATAAACAAAACTCAACGTCTGCTTCAAATCCGGATGCAGGCTTTTGGAAACCGGACAGTTGTATGCAATTTCTTCAATGGTCTTTTTCTGTTCATCAGAATACTGATTTTTAAAAATAAACTCACATTTTATTTCGCTGATTCTGCGTGGATTTGCAGCCATTACTTTTTCCAGATTACAGTAAGCACCATCGATATTAATATCTTTGTCTTTACCTAAAATGGCAATAGTTGTAAGAGCACATTCTGCCAAAGAAGTTGCACACATATCGGTTGGAGAAAACTTTTCGCCTTTCCCGTGATTGTCTGTCGGCGCATCACTTTCTATGATTGTTCCGGACTGCAAATGTTCTGCGGAACATCTTAAATCTCCGATGTAAGTTATTTTTGAAGTCATAATAATTTAGTTTAATAATTTTGGATAAAGCCAAATCTTGCTGATTTCTCTCTATTTTAAAAATGAAAAATATCTTTTGCTTTATTGTAAGCACTTTCAAAATTGAGTAAATTCAGTTCATGAGGTGCTTTTTCTACGCTCATAAAATTAATTACTTGCTCAGTCGGCATATTTCCTACCAAATCATCTTTTGCCATTGGGCAGCCTCCGATTCCTTTGATAGCAGAATCAAACCTGCGGCAGCCTTGGTCGTAAGCAGCTTTTAATTTTTTATAAGAATCTTCATACCGGTTATGAAAATGAGCTCCGAAGTGTATCTCGGGATATTTCTGAGGAATTTCGCCAAAAACCAACCCAATTGTTTCAGTTGTAGCAACGCCTGTTGTGTCTGAAAGTAAGATATTATCAATCCCTACTTCAGAAAATCTTTTAGCCCAGAATTCTACATCTTGTAATTTCCACATTTCGCCGTAAGGATTTCCAAAAGCCATTGAGAAATAGATATTGAGACTTCTGTGCTCTGATTTTGTAAGTTCAAGAATTTTCACAATATCTGTGAAAGCCTCTTCCTGGCTTTTGTTGGTATTTCGGTGCTGAAAAGTTTCAGAAATGGAAAATGGAAAGCCTAAAACATCAATTGAATTGTATTTTAAAGCTTTTTCAGCTCCTCTGAAGTTCCCTATGATGGCGGAAACCTTAGTTCCTGAACCGGATTTATCAATATTCTCTGCAACCTCTGCAGAATCAGCCATTTGAGGGATCGCTTTCGGAGATACGAAGCTTAGGCAATCGAGCACATCAAAACCTACATCCATTAAAGCGTTAATGTAATCTATCTTTTTGGAAGTCGGTATAAACTCTCCCCAGCCTTGCATGGCATCGCGCGGACATTCTGTAAGAAACATTTCTATTTTGTTTGTACCAAATATAATCATTCTGATGAATTGTTATTCTAAACCCTTGTTTTAAATTTAAATAATTAAAAATCAAATAAATACATACAAATAAGAACTATAAGCAATGTTTAAAATTTAATCTCGAATTTCTCTCAATTAACAAATTGTTTACCTTTGTGAAAATTTAAAATCAATAATGAGTACCATAGAATTTAACCAACTTTGGAAAGAAAAATTACTAAACCGTTTTCTTAATTACGTAAAAATATATTCTACCAGCGATGCAGAAAGCGAAACTACACCATCTACTGAAAGACAGTGGGACATCGCAAAATATATCGTGCAGGAACTGAAAAACATTGGTCTAGAAGACGTTTCAATAGACGATTACGGATACATTATGGGGTATGTTCCTTCTAATTTGGAAAAAGACAACCATCCAACTATCGGATTTATATCTCATTACGACACTTCGCCGGATTTCAGTGGAGAGAATGTGAAGCCTCAGGTTTGGGAAAATTATGACGGAAGCGATTTGGTTTTAAATCAAACTTCAGGATTTGCTTTGTCGCCTTCAAAATTTGAAAGTTTAAAAAAGTATATCGGTCAAACGTTGATTACAACTGATGGAAACACGCTTTTAGGAGCAGATGACAAGGCGGGTTGTGCAGAAATTGTAACTGCTGCAGAATACCTTATTGCCCATCCTGAAATTAAGCACGGAAGAATTGCCGTTGGTTTTACACCAGACGAAGAAATTGGAAGAGGAGCACACAAATTTGATGTTGCTAAATTTGGAGCAGAATTCGCTTACACGATGGACGGCGGAGAAGTGGGCGAACTGGAATATGAAAACTTCAATGCTGCAGGTGCCGTTGTAAAAATCCACGGGTTGAGCGTACACCCCGGTTACGCCTACGGAAAAATGGTGAATGCTGCTTTGCTTGCCGCTGAGTTTATTCAAACGTTGCCGGAAAATGAAACTCCAGCTACAACGAAAGGTTTTGACGGGTTTTATCATTTAATGGATGTAACTGCTGATATCTCTGAGGCTAAGCTTCAATACATCATCCGTGATCATAACGAAGAAAAATATGAGGCAAGAAAAAAATTCATGGAGGAAAAAATTGCAGAATTTAACCAAAAACATGGCGAAGGAACCGCAGAGATAGAAATTAAAGAGCAGTACAGAAACATGAAGCAGCAGTTTGAAGGCAAAATGCACATCGTAGATCTGGCAGCAAAAGCAATGAAAGAAGCAGGAATTGAACCAAAAATAAAAGCCATCAGAGGCGGAACAGATGGAGCGCAATTGTCTTACATGGGATTGCCTTGTCCGAATATTTTTGCCGGAGGAATCAATTTCCACGGACCTTATGAGTATGTGGCTTTGGAAAGTATGATGAAGGCAACTGAAGTGATTATTAATATTGTGAAAGCGTAAGTTTATTATAAAATATGAACCGCGGCAAAGATTTTTGCCGCGGTTTTTTTGTTAAATTGCTTTTCTGCTATTATTCTACTGTGAGGATTTTAAATCTGCTGTACTTTACCTATTTATTTCTGTATTTCAATACTATTTATTTCTGCTTTTTCGCCCAAAGTGCTATTTTTCTGTTTAAAACATCCAATGGGAGACATCCCTGACTAAGAATCTCATCATGGAATTTTGCAAGACTAAATTTCGCTCCCAATTCTTTTTGATATCTCTCTCTCAGTTCGCGAATTCTCAATGAACCAATTTTATAGCCTAACGCTTGTCCGGGCATTGCCATGTATCTTTCAACTTCTGCGATTGCGCTCGGTTCATCGTAGGCAATATTGCTTAGAAAATACGCAATTGCCTCCTCTCTTTTCATTTTTCCTGTGTGAAGCCCGGTGTCTACAACGAGTCTTACTGCCCGCAACATTTGATCACTTAGATAACCCATTTTTTGGTAAGGATCTGTATACAGCCCGAACTCAGGACCTAACGTTTCACAATAGTGAGCCCAGCCCTCGCCATAAGCACCAAGCCAACCGAATCTCATAAATTTAGGCAAATTCAAATTTTCCTGTTGCAGCGAAACCTGATAATGATGCCCAGGAATCGCCTCATGAAGAAACAGAGATTCCATTCCTGAAGTCACATTAAATTTTGTAGGATCCGGAAGCGGAACATAGAAAATCCCTGGTCTTTTACCATCTGGTGTTCCCTGAATGTATTCTGCACTCGCACTGGCTTCCCTGAATTTTTCGGTTTGCCTGATTTCAAATTTCGTTTTTGGATTTACACTGAACATTGTTTTCAGTTTGGGTGTAATTTTCGCCAAAATCCCATTGAATGCCTTAAGAACCTCACCTGCGTTTTTGTAAGGCATGGCTTTCGGATCATTTTTCACATGCGTAATAAATTCTTCAAGTGTTCCTGCAAAGCCAACCTGCAGTTTTACTTTCTCCATTTCGGCACGCAGCATTGCAACTTGCTGAAGACCAATTTTGTTGATTTCTTCGGGAGTTAGATTGGTGGTCGTCCAGCTTTTTGCGTAGAAGGAATAGATTTTATCACCATTCGGCAAACTATTGTACCCGTCTGTATCACGGGCTTTCGGATAATATTCTTTTTCAAGAAAATCTCCTAGCTTGGTGTAGGAAGGTATAATATTTTTTTTGATTGACTCTTCAAATAAGCTTGTGAATTTTGTTTTTGTCTCTTCAGAAAACTCTTTTGGGAAATTTCTTACAGGACCAAAGAAAATATTTTTTTCAGAATCAGAAGATATAATTTCCTCAGCTCTCATTTGTGGAATCATTTTAATTACCAATTTCTTTGGCAAAACTATTTTTGCGTTCACTCCATCTTTAAAATTATTGATGGCTGCATCGCTCCATTCTGGAAATTTATCCATTCTTTTGAGCCAGTCTTCATAATCTTTTTCAGTTTTGAATGGCTGACTTCCTTCCCCACTTCCGAGCAAAGGAAAAGTGAGCGGTAAACCTCCAAACTGAGTAAATGGTATGTACTCCGGATGATAATCGTAAGCTCCTATTTTATCTTTCAATGTAAAATTAAGTACATCAAAAACTACTTTTTTATCATCTGTAAGGCTTTCGTAGTCTACATTTTCAAGTTGTTTTTGCACCGAAGTGTAGAAAGCAATTTCCCCTGAAATAAAATCTTTATCTATATTAATTGGAAGTTGATCATTATACCGTAAATCGCCTTGTTGCGTGGCTTCCATAGGATATAGCTTAAGATATTGCTCGTAATAATTGGCAGCAATACTATCTATATCACTGGGAGTAACTTTGGTAAGCGGGGAATCTGTTTTCCGGCATGAGGTAACAGCAGTTGCAAGGCCAATACACAAAAGGCTTCCCAATACAATTTTTCGCATGATTATCATTTTTTTGAAGAAAACAAATGTACAGAATTCTGCATCAAAAATTTTTCTATATTAAATTTTAAAAAAAAATTAAAAAAATTTTTCACATTCCATCAATTTTCTATCTTTGTTAAAACAATTAACATTCATACCATTACGGCTCTTTTTTCGCGAAATAATGAAAGGGATTTTAAAAATTTACCATCCAGACGAAACGCTTAAATACAATATCAAACATACTTATTGCAAAGCGGTCTATAGCAATCAACAACATTTTTTGGAAGTAGAAATCACAACAGATGATGGTCTAGACCATGTGGAAGATGATTCACTACAATACAATTTTCCTCAGCTCTCTATGAAAGTTTATGATTTTCTAATAGATTCGGGCGAGATTGATGGCAAAACATTCCTCATCAACGATTCTGATGATGATTCTTACACTGAAGTTGATCTTTTTGATGACGAAGAAGCCTACCTATATGAAAGCGAACTTTGTTTTGAAAAAGATGAAGATGGCGAACTACAGCTGATTTGGAAAGGCGAGATAGATGATTTCTACACAGGTTCAGAAAACACGATTCCATTCAGACTTAAATGTGAATTTAAGCAAGATGAAATTGAGGTAGACGAAGATTAATTCAAAATAAATAAATCGATACAGACAGTTTTCTCTTCAATTTTTTTGGAGAGAAATTTGCTATTTCCTAATCTAAGGTTTATTTTAAGCATATTTTAAGATTAAAATTAATAATATTCCTTTATTTTTGTCGTTTAAACTACTAAAAATACAGATTAATGCTTGTAACAGAACTTACTCATGTTTTATTTGCACAGGTCGTAGCTCCTGTTGTTGCTCCGGAAAATGCAGAGTTTTCATTTTGGAAAATCATGTTCCATGGAGGTATTTTTGCCAAAATAGTAATGGCTACAGTAATTTTGCTTGGTGTATTTTCTGTGTATCTTTTTTTTGAAAGATTCTTCTTCATTAAAAGAATGACCTCAAAAACAGATTCTAATTTTATGAATAATATTGAGGACTTTGTGAGAAACGGAAAGATAGATTCTGCATTAGATTATTGTAAAACACAAAACTCTCCTGAGGCAAGAATTTTAGAAAAAGGAATTTCAAGATTGGGAAGACCTGTTTCTGATATAGTAAGCGCAATGGAATCCCAAACGCAGATAGAAGTTGCAAATATGGAAAAAAATCTGAATCTTTTGGCGGTTGTACCAAGCATTGCGCCAATGTTGGGACTTCTGGGTACCGTAATCGGGATGATTCTTGCTTTCTACAAACTATCTGAAGCGGAAGGCTCTTTTTCTCCGAAAACTTTATCTGAAGGAATTTATACTGCTTTGGGGCAAACTGCAGTAGGTTTGGCGGTTGCTATTCCGGCAAATTTTGCATACAATCTTCTCTTAACAAGAATTGACAAATTCGTTCTGAATGCTCAAAATATGTCTGGAGAATTTTTAGATGTAATTAATAAACCTTTATAATCTTTAAAGATGAAAATTCAGAGAAGAAATAAAGCTAACCCAGAATTCAGTTTAGCAGCAATGACAGATGTTATACTGCTGATGTTGATTTTCTTTATGGTAACCTCGTCGGCAGCTAACCAAAGCGCTATAGATGTGAAACTTCCGACAGCTGACACGGTAGCTGACAATACACAAAATCCGCTGACATTAAGCATTGATGCTACAGGAAATTACTTTGTGGATGATAAACCAGTAGCAAAAGAACAAGTGGAACAAACCATTGTAAGCCTTTTGAACTCTAGAGCTGGTAAATCTTTTACCATACGTGCAGATGAAAATACGATGCACAAAGACGTGGTTTTTGCAATGACAATAGCAGAAAAGCATAAGTTTAATATCGCAATTGCCACAGTAAAAAATGATTAATCTCAAATTAAGTTAAACAACTGATAATGAGAAGTTATACACTTGATAAAAACGAACACAATAAAGACCGGATTAAGAGCGGAATTCTTTCTGTTTTGATATGGTCTGCAATTTTGTTGTTCGTATTTATTTATAAACTTGAACCTTCCGAAGAAGAAAAGAAGCCGGAAATAATTACCACAATGCTGGTGAATTTCGGCGACAATAGAAACGGAGATGGCATTGAAGAACCTGCTCCACAGGAAGGAAGCCAGGCTGCCAAGGTTGATGAGACTACTGCCGAACCGATAGAAACCGAAACCGAACCGAATACGGTCATTAAAACTGAACCAAAAGCAGAAAGTAAGAAGTCTGATGTAAAGGAAAAAGCAATTTCTGGTAATGACAATCGTAAGGTTGCTAAGAAAGATGAAGCAAAAACAAATACTAAATCAACATCAATTCCTACAAAAAGCAAAACTAAAGGAGGTTCAACTGCAGCCAACAGCACAATAGGAAGAGGCGACGGAAAAGGAAATGCAGCCATTGGAAACCTACTAAACGGAAGAGGAAAAAACCCTGGAAATCAAGGTAATGGCAAAGGTCCTGGAAATGTAGGCGATCCTTTAGGTGGTGATGGAAATGGGGATAGTAAAATAGGAATCGACAGAAGTTTAACTCACTATATTCCCGGAACTTACAACAGAGGGGGAACCCAACCCAGTCATAATTGTACAGCCAGTGGCTCTATTACAATTGCTTATATTGTTGATAAAGCAGGAAATATTTCTTCTGCAAGACGCGTAAAAGGAATTTCAGATCCTTGTGTGGTTTCTACTTCGGTAGCTTGGGTCAAAAAATACGTGAAAGCTGAAAAAGCAAGCGTATCTTCATCTGGAACATACAGCATAACTTTCTAAAAATACAAAAGCACTTTATTCAAGTGCTTTTTTTATTTCGTTGATTCTGTTGATAATGGGAAGTGCAAATATCCCGCTGGTTTGTAAATAAAGCTCGTAGAAGGTTTTTGCTTTGTCTAAAAAGTCTTTGTTGTTTAATACTTTCCCATTGTAATAGAAAAGATTCCCCAGCATTTCGTAATAATCTTTGTGATCTCTTTCTTGTCTTTCTTTTACAATTTCAATCACTTCTTGCTTTGGTTTTGCCGAAAGTTCTTTAAAATCAAATTTAAAAATATCTTTCATTAAAGAATCAAAGTCTAGCTCTTTCTGCATTAAACTTTCTTCGGGTTTGTCTAAAATCAGTTTCTCCAACGCTTGAGATAACTGACGGATGAGTCTTAGGGTGAATTCTTTATCTGTAATCATAGGTTTTGAATTTAAAATTTTGAATTTAAAAAGATCAATCCTTCCAACTCATTTTTGTGAATTTCAATTTCTTTCTTGAAGCTTATTTTTTCATTCTGATCATTAATTTGTGTTTCAAAATCAGCAACAAAAATTAATGTTTCTTCTGTTATTTCTAATAATAGCATATCTAAAATTCTTAGAGGTGCCTTACATTTTTTACAGACTAAAAATTGGTCTTTATAATATCCTGCATCAGAATAGATTTTTCTTACTTCTATAAATTCTATTGTATTGCTGTCAATTGAAAGAAAATTGGAATCTTTTGTGTGAAAATACGATCTTATGGAAGGTTCTTTTTCTCTTAATTTATTGGATTTAAAATCTATTCTAAATATTTTTCCAACATGGTCTTTCGTAACATCTCCAATATTCAAATAGCCAATATTCCATCCACCTTGTGCAAACAACAGAGAATTAAGAGAAAGAATTAAAAGTGCTATTAAACTTAATTTGATTTTCATTTTATTTAAAATTCAAAAAAATGTTTCCCTTTTCTAAGCAAAAAACAAGTACGCCAATCCAATCGCAGTAATCACACCCACTAAATCAGCCAAAAGCATCGCAATTACGGTGTATCTCGTATTCTTCACGGCTACAGCTCCAAAATAAACTGCAATCACGTAAAACGTCGTGTCTGAACTGCCCTGAAGAACCGCTGCTAATTTCCCTTGGAAACTGTCTGCTCCGAAAGTTGCCATCGTATCCACCATCATTCCTCTTGCTCCGGAACCCGACAGTGGTTTGATTAAAGCCGTCGGAAGTCCGTCAACAAATCTTGCATCGAGATTGGTAGAATAGGCAACCCATTTCATTCCGTCGATAATAACATCAAAAACGCCAGAAGTTCTCAGAAGAGAAATGGCAATCAACATTCCGACTAAATATGGGATGATTTTTACGCAAGTATAAAAACCTTCTTTTGCGCCTTCGATAAAGGCATCAAAAACATTTATTTTTTTGTAAACAGCTCCAAGAACGATGGCTAAGAAAATAAAAAGTATTAAACCATTACTTAAAACTTTACTGAAATCGTCAAGTTCATTTTTACTTAACTGAACTAAATACACTACCAAAAGGGCAATCAGGGCTGAAATTCCACCAACATAAGCAAGAACAACAGGTTTTAAAAGATTTATTTTCTGGTATAATGAAACGATGATCATTGCTGCCAATGTCGCTGCAAAAGTTGCAATCATACAAGGAAGGAAAATGTCTGTCGGTGTTTTTGAACCCATCGACGCTCTTATCGCAATGATAGAAACCGGGATCAATGTCATTCCTCCAGCGTGTAGGCAGAGAAACATAATCTGAGAATTACTTGCCGTATCTTTATTAGGGTTTAAAGTCTGCAAACTTTCCATTGCTTTTAAACCAAATGGTGTTGCTGCATTGTCTAAACCTAAGAGATTAGCACTGAAATTCATCAGCATGTGTCCGAATGCGGGATGATTTTTAGGGATTTCGGGGAAGAGTCTTGAGAAAAATGGCTGAATAAATCTACTCAATAAATTAATTCCGCCCGCTTTTTCAGCAATGCTCATGAATCCCATGAAAAGCGTCATGATTCCAATCAATCCGATACAGATTTTAACTGCCGTTTCTGAAGTTCCGATGACGCCATCTGCTTCCTGTATGCGGTATACCTGAACGTTCTGCTTTAGAGAATCTGTTTTGTAATGAATTCTGCTGTCTGCAAAATCATTTTTCTTCATCAAACTGTCTCTCACGATTGGAGAAAGGACACTGATGTTTTGAGTTGCCACTTGTACAGTATCGCCGCCTTTTCCAACAACCATATCGTTGAAAATGGTTTTGTAGTGGCTAGACGAAATGTATTTTATACTGGCAATGGCAATGGCGATGATAATGAAAGCCGACCAAATTCTGCTGAGAACCATTTATTTGAATATTAAAATTAATAAAATTGAAAGTGCTTAATTACTTTTTTGATCTTTATCCGTGACTGATTTATTTTGAGCATCAAAGAATGTAGTGTCCGAAATCTTTTTTAATGATTTTATAATATCAATTGATTCTAGAGATTTTCTTTGATCTTTTACTGTTTCAAGAAGAATTTTGAATCTATTCTTTTTGTCAATCTTATTTTTAATTAAACTTGAATTTAGGCTTTCGATGTTTGAGAGTATGGTCAAATCATTAATACTTGCCATATCTCGAATATTTTCACCATTTAGAACTTTTTGCGGATTAGCTTGTTTCCACTGCTTTGCTGTACATCCAAAAAGAACAATATTTAAAAGATCAGCTTCCTCTGCATAGATCCAATCTTTCTTTTGTGAATACGTTAAGGTTGGAATGATGTAATTTTTAATGGCATCTGTATGGATTTGATAGTTAGCCTTACTTAATACTCTTTTTATATCCCATTCTAATCCATACTTATTACTTTCAATTTCTTTTAGCCTCTGGTATTCCCTAATGATGTAAAGCTTAAAAACAGGACTTATGGCAGAGCCAAATTCAAATGCAATATCTTTATGTGCATAAGTTCCCCCATATTTGCCTTGCTTTGAAAAGACACCAATTGCATTTGTCTTTTCAACCCAATTATTTACACTCATTGTGAAAGTAGGTAAACCGGCCTCTTTTCTAAAGTGGTCAAATTCGACCACTTTAAAATCTGGGTTATAAATTGATTCCCAAGTTCCTAAAAATTCAATAGTGCCTCTGTTTCTAATCCAGTTTTTTATTATATCAGCAGCCCTGCTATCATCTTCTTTAGCTTTCGCCATATCTGTGAGGCAGATATAGTCTGTGTCATTTATACAAGTAATAGATATTTCAATATCCTGAACTTTAAGTAAATTATTTTTAGGCATAGATAAATAGAATGTACATTAAATAGTTATCTCATCAAAAATAACAAAATTAATCTATTATCTGTTTTTAGTTTAAGTGTCGGTGATGTCATGTTGTCAATTACTTCTCATCCAAATAAACCAATTCCCCCGCAAAATCATCATCCAGACTTTTCAAAACTTTTGCGTTGGCGGTTTTCTTTTTTAATTCTTCAATAAAAAAATTTTTCTCAAAAAACTGGCGGTGAATTCCAGGAAGAAGTTCCATGAAATAATCCATCCCTATTTTATTGTTGTGGAGATCCATTTTGGTTTCCAAAGGCTCGTTGGGGAATAATTCTTCGTGTAAATCTGTTATTTTTTTGCAGAAATCTAGAGATTTTTCTGTTGAAGAGATTTTGCTGCAATACATCATAATCAGGCAACACCAAAGCGAATGTCTGAAAGCATTTCCCTCGCCGTTGTTGGATGCCGTTTTGGGATAAAGTTTCTGCGCAATAGAAAAGGCTTTTACTGTTGCATAAAAACTTAAAATAGAAAAAAAAGGGTGTGGTAAAACAGCAGATAAGAGTCTAAAGATTTTCTTTAAACTCATTGATGTGATGGTATTTAAAACGACTTTAAATGTCCTCATAATTTAGCTTTTGGCAATTGGCTTATTGGTTTTGGTTTTGCAATGAAGCCATAAATTTTAAAAATACAGAGATAAATTATTGCCAATATTCAAATAAAAATCTCTCCCGAAAATAGAGAGAGATTATATGATTTTAGTTTAAATTTTAAGCTTTTGCTGCTAGCAAGTTAACCGTTTTAGAAACAGTTTCTTTTATTTCAGTTCTTTTCACAATGAAATCTACAAAGCCTTTTTCCTGAAGAAATTCTGAAGTCTGGAAACCTTCCGGTAAATCTCTACCGATGGTTTCACGAATCACTCTTGGTCCTGCAAAACCGATCAATGCTTTTGGCTCAGCCATGATGATATCTGCAGTCATTGCAAAAGATGCGGTAATTCCACCGAAAGTAGGGTCGCAAAGATAAGCGATGTATAAAAGTCCTGCTTCTGAAAGCTGAGCCAGTTTTGACTGTACTTTTGCCAATTGCATCAAAGAGTATGTTGCTTCCTGCATTCTTGCACCACCAGACTGACAAATAATCATGTACGGAAGTCTTTTTTCTATACAGTAATCAATCGCTCTTCTTATTTTTTCGCCCATTACAGAGCCCAAAGAACCACCGATAAACGCAAAATCCATACAAGAAACCACCATTTCAGTTCCGTTGACGGTACCTACTCCATTTCTGATAGAATCTGTAAGTTTTGTTTTTGCTTTTACTTCTTTCAGACGGTCTGTGTAAGACTTTGTATCTTTAAAGTTGAGCATATCAATACTTTCAACATTTGCATTGAGCTCGGTGAATTTTCCTTCGTCAAAAAGAATGCTGAAAAACTCGGCACTACCGATTCTTACGTGAAATCCGTCTTCAGGAGAAACATAATTATTTTTCTTTAATTCTTCGTGTTCTACTACTTTTCCAGACGGAGTTTGATGCCAAAGCCCTTTCGGAACATCTTTTTTTTCCTCGGTTGAAGTGGTAATATTTTGTGCTTTTCTTTTAAACCAGTCGAATGCCATTTATGAAATTTTAGATTTTAGATTTTGAATTATAGATTAAAAACAATTTAAAATCTATAATTCAAAATTTATAATTTATTTAAGCGTATTTACGTTATTTAAATCTTCAAATGCCTGAACCAATCTTTTAGCGAAAGTTTCTTCCCCTTTTCTGATCCAAACTCTTGGGTCATAATATTTTTTGTTTGGTTTTTCTTCTCCTTCAGGATTTCCGATTTGAGTTTTCAAATATTCTACATTGTTTACCATATAATCTCTGATTCCTTCTGTATAAGCAAACTGAAGATCAGTATCTATATTCATCTTAATTACTCCATAATCAATCGCTTCTCTAATCTCTTCTAAAGAAGAACCTGAACCTCCGTGGAATACAAAATTAATTGGCTTCTCTGCAGTTCCGAATTTCTCTTGAACAAATTTCTGAGAATTATCAAGGATTTTTGGAGTTAAAACTACGTTTCCTGGCTTATAAACACCATGTACATTTCCGAAAGCTGCTGCAATGGTAAAATTATCAGAAACTGCTTTCAGTTTTTCGTAAGTGTAAGCGATATCTTCAGGCTGAGTATATAATTTAGAATTGTCTACATCAGAATTGTCTACACCATCTTCTTCTCCTCCAGTTACCCCGATTTCTACTTCTAAAGTCATCTGCATTTTTGCCATTCTTTCGAAATATTCTGCTGAGATTTCAAGATTTTCTTCCAAAGACTCCTCAGAAAGATCTAGCATGTGAGAAGAGTAAAGCGATTTTCCGGTTTGCTTGAAGAATTCTTCGTTAGCCTCCATCAAACCATCGATCCAAGGTAGTAATTTTTTTGCTGCATGATCGGTATGTAAAATTACTGTTGCTCCGTATGCTTCTGCAAGGGTATGAATGTGTTTTGCTCCAGCGATGCCACCAAAAATAGCTGATTTCTGTGCGTCATTGCTCAATCCTTTTCCAGCGTTGAAAGATGCTCCACCATTAGAAAACTGAATGATAACAGGCGAATTTAGTTTTGCTGCAGTTTCCATTACTGCGTTTACATTGCTAGATCCAACTACGTTTACTGCAGGTAATGCAAATTTATTTTCTTTAGCATACTGAAAAATATCTGTAACTAACTGACCTGTGGCAACTCCTGCCGGGAAAATTCTGCTCATGTTTACTTATTATTATATTAGGATGTTTTTTTGAAAATTCTGGTAAAGATAATCAATTTTAAGAAATTACTAATTTCTTTTATCTCTCCCCCAAAGTAGCTTCTGGCGGATGGTTTCGTAAAAACTCAAATCATTCGGCTGTACTAATAATAGCTGAAAACTTGCCTTTTTAATCACAATTTCTTTATCGGTCTCAATATGAATTAATCTTGAATCCAAAGAAAGAGAATATTGCGGAACCCTGCTTTCTACTTTAAATTTAATTTCTACTTTATCATTCACAACCAGAGGACGCACATTCAAATTATGTGGAGCAATTGGAGTTATTACAAAGTTTTCGTTATTTGGAGAAATGATTGGTCCACCACAACTTAACGAGTATGCTGTAGAACCTGTAGGTGTAGAAACAATCACACCATCGCCCCAGAAAACGTTTAGAAACTCATTATTGATGTAAGAATCTACCGTTACCATTGAGGTAGTTTCTTTTCTTGAAATGGTTACATCATTTAAAGCATACGGAAAAAATTCGTCAGATTTTGGTGAAATAACTTCAATTACAGATCTCCGACTGGTCTTTACGTCTCCTTTCAAAATAGAATCAAGTTCTTTGAAGGCTTCTTCTTTGGTAAAACTCGCCAAAAATCCCAATCTTCCGGTGTTCACACCCACAACTGGAATTTCTAGATCTTCTATGAAAGTTAATGAATTTACAATCGTTCCGTCTCCGCCAAATG
Organism: Chryseobacterium piscicola; assembly: GCF_900156685.1. Lineage (GTDB taxonomy): Bacteria > Bacteroidota > Bacteroidia > Flavobacteriales > Weeksellaceae > Chryseobacterium > Chryseobacterium piscicola. Next base: position 211,175 of record NZ_FTOJ01000001.1, on the reverse strand, counting down.
TGAAGAAGAGATCAATTTCTCTGTCTATAAGATCTTGTTTGTTGCTAAAAGTCTCAAAAATTTTAGAAAACTGAAGAGCTTCAGCCATTTCGTCAAACAAAACAGATTTTACACCTCTGCTTTCTAATTCAGAAATAAATTTGCTTAAATATAAAAAAGTATCAAGATCTTTTTTCTGAGAATATATGGCTGCCTTCATATTATATTTCGATAAATTTTTGTAAAAAACCTAAACGGTCTTTGAAAAGATCTGTTTTTTCATCAGAATAATATTTTTCTACTATTCTGTAATCATAACGGTCGAAAGTAGCATCAATTGAGGCTAAATTTTCGTTGCTGATTTTAATGGTGATGTGAATAAATTCGTCTGACATGAAGCTTATAAATCCGCCATAGAATTTAGAATTATTGCTCTCAACGATATTTGCAATCTCGGTCATAGAATATTTTCTTGCCGGAGTTTCTATCGTGAGAGTAGCACCGGTTTCCGAAAAAAGAGGGTATTTTGAAAAGGTTTGAAAAACATCATCACAACAAATATATCCCAGATATTTTTCGTTTTTATTAATTACAGGAATCACGTTGGCGTTGAAAGTATAAAACAACCGAATGCTATCCATGATATTATTATCCTCTAAAATGGCGAATCGCTCGATCTGATGTTCGAGATTTTTCAAAGTTCCTTCTTCTTCATAAAGAAAGTCTTTGGCGATGGCTCCGTAAAAGTGGTGTGATTTTTTGATGAAAATATGCGTATATCCAAATGCTTCTAGGGTTTCTCTAGCTGATTCGATAGAGTCAGTCAGATGAAAACACGGAAAATCCTTTGAGATATAGTCCTTGATAAACATTGTGCTAATTTATAAAATTAAAAACGAAACCCTCCTTTTTTATTGCAGTTTTTTTTCACAAAAACAAAAAAAATGAAATAAAAATTTGTTCGTAATGAAATTTGAAGTATCTTTGTCGCCTTTCATTTTTACTTTTTATTAGATTTATTTCAAACTGCACTGTCTTTTGACAGACGCAGTTTTTTTTATTTTAGGGCATTTGCGAAACAAAATTTCATTCTTTTTGGCGCAAATTCCGCAAAGACTTCAAGAATTAATTTTAGAATTAAAGGTTATTTAAATCCTAAAGCTTTTGCAAACTCCCACATCACAATTCCCCCGCATACACTTACGTTTAGAGAATGCTTCGTGCCGAGTTGCGGAATTTCAATAAAAGAATCTATATTCTGCAAAGCTTCATCACTGATTCCTTCTACTTCATTGCCTAAAATCACCGCATACTTTTTAGTACTATCGATTTTGAAATCAGTAATCATTTGACTATTGGTTGTCTGCTCTATGCCTACAAGTTCAAAACCCTTACTTTTTAAATCAATAATGGTGACATTGATATCTTCTTCATACGACCAATCCACACTTTCTGTTGCTCCTAATGCAGCTTTATGAATTTCACGGTGTGGCGGTTGCGGAGTAATTCCACACAAAATAATTTTCTGAACCAAAAAAGCATCTGCTGTTCTAAAAGTAGCACCCACATTGTGCATGCTTCTGATATTGTCTAAAACAACCACCAACGGAATCTTCTCAACCTTTTTAAAAGTTTCTACATCTATTCTGTTGAGTTCTTCAAGTTTTAATTTATTTACCAAAATAATTTATTTATTTCTTATTACAATTTACGAATTCTTCTTCACGAACAGATTTAAATCTGTTCTTTATTTTTTCAATCCCATAATCTGATGCACATTTTTCTCTATATTTTGAGCAATCGTTTCCATCGGAATATCGTTTTCATCGTTATTAAAAGGGTCTTCTATTTCCTCAGCAATCAATTCCAAACTCATCAACACGTAATATACAAAAACTGTGAGCGGAATCATAAATAATCCTAAATTGATAACATAAGCGATCGGCAGAGCCAATACATATAAGATGATGAATTTTTTGATAAATGAAGAGTAAGAATAAGGAATTGGTGTGTTTTTAATTCTTTCACAACCTCCACAAACATCCAGAAAACCCGTCAGCTGAGTATCAAGAAATAGCATTTCGAGATCAGAAATTTTCCCTGCTTTTTTCAATTGAAACAATTTGTGGGTCAAAAGAACAACCAAATCTGTAGGGCCATGATTTTTAAGTGATTTTTCAATTTCAGAATAATCTTCGTCTAAAGCCAATCTTGTAGATTCCTGTGAAAGGTGTTTGGCTAAAAAATGCGGGAAATATTTAAGGTATCTGGAAATCTGATCGGCAGATTTTCGGTCGTCTTCAAGAATGATATTGATTTTTACTGCAAAATTTCTCGTGTCATTCACTAGTTTCCCCCAAAGTTTTCTGCCTTCCCACCATCTGTCGTATGCCGTATTGGTTCTGAAAACCAACAACAATGACAAAACAAATCCTAATAATGAATGAATCAATCCTACATTGCTGACTTTTGATTTTTCCGTCAAATGCAGATACTCAACTTCGAGATACTGAATTCCGTAAGAATAAATCGCCATCAAAATCATCGTAGGAAACAGGATTTTCATGGTGTCGCTTTTATGTAAGCTGACCAATATTTTCAGGAAATTTTTGGTGTTATAAACTCTCATGCTGAATGTCTGTTTTGCAAAGATAAATTTTTATAAATTTCAAAAAGACTACTCATTTTTAATTTTTACAAATTTATTTGATTGTGATTTTGCTAAAACATCACTCTATACCTTCGCTTTTTTTTGAAAAATCAAATTCAAACCCCTTTAAAAACTGACAAAACAGAATTCTTTGAAAAGTTCTTAATTCCTTATTTATTCCCTATTTTTACCAACCCAATTTTAATACCTATTTCAATGGCAAAGGCGACGAAGAAAGAAACCCCTTTAATGACACAGTACAATACCATCAAGGCTAAATATCCTGATGCGCTTTTGCTTTTCAGAGTGGGAGATTTCTACGAAACTTTTGGTCAGGATGCCGTGAGAACTTCTCAGATTTTGGGCATTGTTTTAACGAAAAGAGCCAACGGAGATGGTCATATCGAACTGGCAGGATTTCCGCATCATTCGGTAGATTCTTATTTGCCGAAATTGGTCAGAGCAGGAATTCGTGTGGCGATTTGCGATCAGCTGGAAGATCCGAAAACCGTTAAAGGAATTGTAAAACGCGGGGTAACAGAATTGGTGACTCCTGGAGTAACGTTCAACGATCAGGTTTTGACTTCCAAAAAGAACAATTTCCTGCTTTCTCTTCATAAAGAAAAAGAAAAATACGGAATTGCGATGGTGGATGTATCTACGGGAGAATTTTTGGTAAGTGAAGGGAATTTAGATAAAATTCTACACATCATCAACACGTTTGATCCCAGCGAAATTATTTACCAGCGAAGCGTACAAATTCCGGATCAACTGAAAAACAGGAATGTTTTTAAACTAGAAGACTGGGCGTATCAATATAATTTTGCCTATGAAAAACTAACGAATCAATTCAGAACCAATTCATTAAAAGGTTTTGGGGTTGAAAACCTTCCTTTAGCAATCACTGCTGCGGGAGCTATTTTCGCTTATTTGGTTGAAGATACGCATCACAAATTATTGGCGCATATTACCAAAATTCAGATTATTCCACAAGAAGATTATCTGATGATGGATCATTTTACGCTGAGAAATCTCGAAATTGTTTATCCAAGTCATCCGAAAGGAAAATCTTTGCTGGATATTATTGATAAAACGTCTACTCCAATGGGCGGAAGATTATTGAGAAGAAGAATTATTCTGCCTTTAAAATCTGCTGAGGAAATAGGAAGAAGACTTTCATTAATTGACTTTTTAAACGAAAATGATCAGCTTAAATATGAAATTTCGCAATTACTAAGAGCGATTTCAGATTTAGACCGATTGATGGGGAAACTGGCGGCAGAAAAAATTTCGCCTAAAGAATTGGGTTATCTACGCCAAAGTTTGATTAATATTCATAAAATTAAAGGATTGCTTCATCCTCATGCAGATGTTTTAGCTTGGCTGGAACCGTTAAATTCTTTAGATGAATTGATTATGTTACTTGAAAATCATTTGAATGAAGAGCTTCCGGTTAATTTGGCAAAAGGAAATGTCATCAAACAAAATATTTCTGAAGAACTCGATCATTTGAGAGGGTTACAAAACAAAGGTCGTGGTTTTCTGGATGAGATGTGTCAGCGTGAAGTAGAACGCACCGGAATTACCAGTCTGAAAATTGATTTTAATAACGTTTTCGGATATTTTATCGAAGTAAGAAATACGCATAAAGATAAAGTTCCTAGCGATTGGATAAGAAAGCAAACGCTCGTCAACGCAGAAAGATACATCACAGAAGAACTGAAAGAATACGAAAGCCAGATTCTGGGCGCTGAAGAAAAAATCAGTGTTTTGGAAAATCAATTGTACCGAAAAGTTTGTTCGGATACGATGATTTATATGGACAGGATTCAGGGAAATTCAAATATTATTGCGCAGCTTGATGTGGCGGTGGGTCTTTCTGAGCTGGCAGTTTCTGAAAGTTACACCAAACCTGTTTTGAATGACGGTTTTAAAATTGATTTAAAGGAAGCCAGACATCCAATTATTGAAAACGCTCTTCCTTTAGGTGAAAAATACATCCCGAATGACATCTTTTTAGATAAAGATTCTCAGCAGATCATTATGGTTACCGGCCCCAACATGGCGGGTAAATCTGCAATCCTTCGTCAGACGGCAATTGTTTGTCTCATGGCTCAAATCGGGAGTTTTGTTCCTGCAAAGCACGCTGAAATCGGAGTTTTAGATAAAATTTTTACAAGAGTTGGAGCAAGTGATAATATTTCTGCCGGAGAATCTACTTTTATGGTGGAAATGAATGAGGCGGCTTACATTTTAAATAATATTTCAGACCGAAGTTTGATTCTTTTAGACGAAATCGGTCGTGGAACATCCACTTATGACGGGGTTTCTATTGCTTGGGCTATTGCAGAATATCTTCATCAGCATCCTACGCAGGCAAAGACGTTATTTGCAACGCATTATCACGAGTTGAATGAAATGACCGTGAATTTTGATCGGGTAAGAAATTTCCATGTTTCTATCCAAGAAAATAAAGGAAATATTATCTTTTTAAGAAAATTAATTCCGGGCGGAAGCGAACATAGTTTTGGTATTCATGTGGCGAAATTGGCGGGAATGCCCGCAAAAGTAGTTAACAGAGCGAATGAAATTCTGAAAACCTTGGAAGCCAGTCGTTCTCAAAGCGGCTCATCTGAAAGCATTAAAAGAGTAACTGATGAAAATATGCAGCTTTCTTTCTTCCAATTAGATGACCCAGTTTTGGAAAATATCAGAGAAGAATTGACGAAAATAGACATCAATACGTTGACACCGATTGAAGCTTTGATGAAGCTGAATTCTATTAAAAAGATGATTGGGAAATAGTTGGAGTTGAATGGTTTGAGGGTTTTTGAATTGAAGAAATAAAAGACTATTCAAGATTCATTGTCAAAGGAATTCTATATCTGCTTCTTACCGTTTCACCTTTGTATTTGGCGGGTTTCCACTTGTCTTTTACGCTTCTTACTGCCCTTTTAACCTCAGCGTCGAAATTCGCATTTGTTCCTTTTGCCTGCACGTCTGTAACTGTACCATCTCTTTCAACTATAAAGCTAATTATTGTTTTCAGGGTATTTTCTCTTTCTTTTTTAAAAGAATCTACAACTATCGCATTGGCAAACTTTTTCCTGAAAGTATTGAGTCCGAAAGGATATTGAGCCACTTCATGCGGGGAATCATAGACTTTGGTGATACTTGCAGGAAGCATATCGTCTTTAGTTGCAACATTTGGCGGCGGTGGTGGCGAAACTTCATGCTGAGCAAAAAAAGCCTGACTGCAGATTGAAAATAAAATAGCAAAAATATTCTTCATTTTTTGATTTTTTCCAAAAGTATAAATTTAAAACGGCATCAAAAATATGATGCCGCCTTTATTTTTTACCAAATTACCATTTTTTTAAACCGATGGGAATATAGAAGATATATCTCACAGGTTTGCCTCCAATTTTGGCAGGCTTCCATCTTTCAAAAACTTTTTTTACTGCTTCTTCACCAGCCGCGGCGTGTTTTTTATTTTTGCTGATTGCGGCATATTTCCTTACGTAGCCATCTTTTTCTACAATCACGTAAATCGTGGTGCTAAACTGATCCTTATTTTTTATATCAATAATCGGCATGTTTTCTGAGACTTTGTATAAATAAGCTTTCTTTCCGCCTGGATATTCTGGCTCTTCTTCAGCTACGGTAACTACATCCTTCAAATCCAGCTTTTTTTTGAGCTCTGCATAATCTGGAAGTTCTTCAACAGATTTTGGACCTTGTGGCTTTGCTTCTGCATCGGTTTTTGGCTTGGTCTGTGCAGCTATAAACGCGGGAACAGAAGCCAACATTACCATCATCAATAATTTTTTCATTCAAAAACTTTTGTGTAAAATTAAAATAATTAAGAATATGGCTTTCTTACAAAAAAAGTGCCTAATTATAATTTTAACCAAATCATTATCAATAAAAATTCTTTTTTTTTAATAAATAATTTATGTTTGTAGTAAAATAAACATAAAATGAAAATAAAATTTAGCTTAATCTATCTCATAATTACTGTTTTGCTATTTCTAACAGAAGTAGTTATTGCAACAGTATTGCAACATAATTTTTTTGTAAGAGCCTATCTAGGCGATGTTATTGTTGTTATGCTCCTCTATTCTTTCGTAAAAAGTTTTGTTAAAATGAATAACCAAAAACTAATTTTAGGAATTTTCATTTTTTCTTGTTTAATTGAATTGGCTCAATATTTCAATATTGCAGAAAGATTAGGCTTTCAAAAAGGAAGCTTTATGTATATCGTTATAGGAAATTCATTCTCATGGATTGACATTTTGTGTTATGCCTTTGGATGTGTATTGCTTTTTATTTGGGTAAAAATGAATCAGCCAGAATAATTTCATTTCACTTTCTTACAATTCATAAAATCATCTCCCAAACTGATCGTATTTGTCTTCTGCATATTGAATGAAGCGATTGAGAAGAACAATATTTTCTTTTTCTATCTTAGTAAGCTCATTATCAACATTATTAGACACGGGAATATACCAATCTGTCTGCTCAAAAAAGTATCTGTAAGTTGGTTTTTTAAATGAATAACCATGTCTTGCAAAAACTGAATTTTTAATAATTTCCATATCCAGTTTTCTTAAATTTTTAAGATCTTTTTCTGTTAATTTCTGCTTCGAAGCATTGATTTTGAATACTTCATCAGAAGCAATCCTATTTTTAGAAGTAGTGTAGGATTCTGTTTTCCCCGTTTCTTCGTCGGTATATTTTTCCACAAAATCTTTCGGATTTTCCCAGTCTATGAGCTCAGAATTCTCGTTGAGCATAAAATTCGGGTTATAGACGAAATTCTTTTTAATCAGTTTAAGTTTTTTCACGGGAGCATTCACTGCAGTTTTTTTGTAGGCGGCCCAGTTTCCAGAAATAGAATCTTTATTTAGGATTATTTCAAATCTGCCATCTGACTTGTTGTTCCCTGGTTCGTCTAGCACAAATGTATTCGTTGCCTCATTAAAAACGCCTCGAAAAGGTCTTTGATTTCCACTCACAATGCTTTGTCCGTAGACAGAATCTTTTGTAATACGGTTTATTTTCAAAGAAATTTTTTGTCCGCTGTAATTGGGATTGTCCCAATCTTTCGGGTTTTCACTATAAAAGTCACCATTGTAAATTCCATAAAACTCTTTATGAATCTCTGGAGCCACAACAGAATCTTTTTTTGTTACACTTTTTGTATCAGACTTTACTGTAGTATCCTTTCCTTTTTTACAACCCACTAAAGCGCCTACTGAGATAGCAATAACGAATAATTTTAAAGTTTTCATAAATGTTTTTTTCTGATTAAATATTCAATAAAAATAAGATTTGGAACCCAACCGAGCCATGCAATAATTTGATAAACATCCATAGGGTTTGGGTGAAATAAATATACAATAATTACTTTCCAGATTCTCAAGGTAAGCGCAGAAATTGTGAGGGCAAAACTCCGCCACATCCATTGCTTGTGTTCTTTGAATTTTTTCTGTTGGGCTAGCTGATACGCTTTGAAAGTAGAAAACCACCAAATACATCCTAAAATAACGAAAGAAAGTTTGGATAAAAACCCGCCATTGGCAAAAATCCCCATGTAAATTCCGGAGGGTGCGGCAAAGAAGAGAATCAGAAAAATATAAATTTTCCCAGTATTTCTGTGAAAATTTTCCCACCCGAAATTCTTCCTGAGAATTGCTAAAAATCCTGTCAGTAAAACAAAAATACTGGTGTAAACATGGGTGTAGAAAAACCAAAGATATTCTGGTCTTTCAACCACTTCCGTCTGTTTGATCATTAAAAAACTGACATCTGTTTTAAGTGGAACATATTCTAAAGTGATTTTCAACATCAGGCAAAAGAAATACTCAAATCCTATAATTAAAAGGATTTTTGTTAAGATTGGGATTATTTTTTTGAGCGAAAACATATTAAAAAAACAAATAGTACAAATTGTACTACAACTATTTAATAATAGTCTGTTCGATGATTTAAAGTAATTGTGGGATATATGTTTTATTCAATCATTTTCATTCACCACTACTGAATATTCATTTTTACCGGAAGTCTGAATTTATATCTTACTGGGCTCCCGTTAATCTCCCCCGGGCTCCATTTTGTTTTTGCTACTCTATTTAGCGCACTTCTTATTTCCTCATTCAAAGAATAGTTCTCTCCTTTCACTCTGATATCTGTAATAAAACCGTCTTTACCAATAACAAATTGCGCTTCAGCACTCAGAAAACCTTTTCCAATGATTTTATTTGATTTAATACCTTCAGAAAACTTTTTCCTGAATACATTAATTCCTCCGGGATACTCTGGTTGCTTATCTACAGATTCATAAATAGTATCACCTCTTTTCACTTCATTAGACATCATGGGAATAACTTGCTGTGAAAACGATTTTATTGAAAAAAGAAGTATAGAAAAGATAAATATTTTTTTCATTACAATTAAATTATAAATTATTTAAATCCTGCGAAATCAGCCACGCCTCACTCCAGCATGCCTGAAAATTAAATCCTCCGGTCACGGCATCAATATTTAAAACTTCTCCGGCGATATAGAAATTCGGCAAAATTTTTGAAGACATATTTTTGAAGTTAATCTCCTTTAAATCAACGCCTCCAGCGGTTACAAACTCATCTTTAAAAGTTGATTTTCCGGTTACCTGAAATTTCTTTTTGCATAAATTTTCAATAATGGTTTGCATTTCTTTTCCGGAAATATTGGCAATTTGTTTATTTAAATCCACTTTTGAAACCTCCAAGATTCTTTGCCAGAAACGATTCGTGACATCAAAAATTTTCGAAGATCCAACCGTTTTTTTAGGATTGGATTGTTTGAAGTTTTGAAATAATTCTTCCGCATCATCCATATCTTTTGAAATAAAATTGACTTCAATTTCGAAATTATATTTCACATTCGCCAAATTAATCGCTTCCCAGGCAGAAATCTTCAAAATTGCCGGTCCCGATAATCCCCAATGTGTAATCAGAAGCGGACCGCTTTCTTCGGTTTTCAGCTTTGGTATCGATGTTTCTGCCATTTCAAAACTTGTTCCTGCCAAATCTTTTAACAAATCGTCTTTGATATTAAATGTAAACAATGACGGAACAAGATCAATAATTTTATGCCCTAAATTTTCAATTATTTTCAGCGATTTTGGCGAACTGCCTGTAGAATAAATGAGAAAATCAGCTTCAAAAGCTCCTAAACTGGTATTTACAATATATTTTTCGTTGATCTTCTGGATTTCTTTAACCGAACATTTTGTTTTTACTTCTACATTTTTCTTTTGAATTTCATTTAAAAATGTTTTGATAACCGTCTGAGAAGAATTGCTTTCGGGGAAAACTCTGTTGTCATTTTCAATTTTTAAAAGAACATTTCTTTTCTCAAACCAATCCATCGTATCGCCAGGCTGAAATTTTGTAAAAACACTCAATAGTTCTTTGTTTCCGCGGGGATAAAACTGAACCAATTCTTTTGGATCAAAACACGCATGGCTTACATTACACCTTCCGCCTCCAGAAATTTTCACTTTCTGAAGTACGTCCGAATTCTGCTCAAGAATTGTAATTTTATATTTGTTCTCGTCAAGATTTGCTGCACAGAAAAACCCTGCTGCACCTCCTCCAATAATGATTATTTGCTTCATAATTTTTGATTAAGCATAAAAACACAAAAATTTTCGTCTTTAAAATTTTTATGCAACATATTATTTTACAAAACTACAATTTTTATAAACCATCTTATTTAAGTAATTTTGCGCCAATCAATCAACCGCACAAGCACTTCTCTTTTTCTCTTTTAAGAAAATAAATTTTGAACTTTTTGTACATTATTTAATGTGGGAGCCTTTTGTGGTTAAAAATAAATTTAAATGACTTTCTATCATACTTTTGAAGTTCGCTGGAGCGATCTGGACGCAAATAAACATCTTGCCAATTCTTCTTACGTACAATATTGCGCACAAACAAGAATGGCTTTTATGAAAAAGGAAAAAATGGGTGTTACCCAAATGAGCCGTTGGGGAATTGGCCCTGTGATTATGCACGAAAGATTTTCCTTTTTTAAGGAAATATTTGCCGACCAAAAAGTGATTGTAAGCTTAGAAATCGACGGTTGCGCAGAAGATGCGGCAATTTATCGTTTTATACACAAATTTTATCTTCCCGATGGCTCTCACTGTGCTACTTCTGAAGCTACTGGAGTTTGGATTGATACCATGCTGAGAAAAATGACCACGCCACCAGATGACGTGATGGAAGCGATGAACAAATACAAAACACCAGAAACGGTATTGATGACGAGAGATGATTTTAAAAAATTACCTTTCCGTCCGGAGAATATTGACCCCGCAATTTTTAATAAATAAATGATGATTGGTAAATGATGATTGATACTCTAGAACGTTTTCAAAATCATTTATCCGTAATCGACAATCAATTATATAAAAAGATATGTTTGAAGATAAAGAACCAGAATTAACGCCCATTTCCAAACTAGGAGAATTTGGGTTGATAAAACATTTAACAGAGCATTTTCCTGTAGCAAATGACTCCACGATACTTGGTGTTGGTGATGATGCAGCCGTAATAAATCCTGGGGATAAAAAAGTTGTTTTAACGACCGATGTTCTGGCGGAAGGTGTGCATTTTAATCTTGGATATGTTCCTTTGAAACATTTGGGATATAAAGCTGTTGTTGTGAATCTGAGCGATATTGCAGCAATGAACGCAACGCCAACCCAGATTTTGGTTTCACTGGCGGTTTCTAACCGTTTCCCTGTAGAAGCATTAGAAGAATTATATTCTGGAATCCAGGCAGCTTGTACGAGATACAAAGTTGACTTAATTGGCGGAGATACAACGAGTTCCAACGCAGGATTAATTATGAGTATTACTGCTGTAGGAATTGAAAATGAAGAAAATATCGTTAAAAGAAGTGGTGCAAAGCCTAATGATCTTTTGGTGGTAACAGGAGATTTGGGAGGTGCTTACATGGGACTTCAAATTTTGGAAAGAGAGCATTCGGTTTTCCTTGCTGATCCAAACATGCAGCCAGAAATGGAAGGTTTTGATTATATCTTGGAAAGACAACTGAAGCCTGAGGCAAGAACCGATGTAAAAGCAACTTTGGAGCAGTTAGACATTAAACCAACTTCTATGATTGATGTTTCTGATGGTTTAGCCTCTGAAATTTTACATTTATCTGACCAGTCTAAAGTTGGTTTCAGATTGTACGAAGAGAAAGTTCCGATGGATAATCTTACAATCACAACAGCAGATGAATTTAATTTAAATCCCGTGATGACAGCATTAAGCGGTGGTGAGGATTATGAGTTATTATTCACTATTTCTCCTAATGATTTTGATAAAATGAAAAACCATCCTGATTTTACGATTATCGGTCATGCCGTAGAAAAAGAGGAAGGAAACTTCATGGTAGCAAGAGGATCAAACCAATTGGTAGCTTTAACAGCGCAGGGTTGGGATGCTTTTTTGAGCAATCAGCAGAATGATTAAAATTTAATTTTAAATATTGTGAAAGCCACTGCATTTTGTAGTGGCTTTTTATTAACATTGATGTATGGCTGAATACTAGCAACTCGAACATTCCATTTATTTGCGGTGCATACTTTTCTTTAAGAGGAAAAAGGAATTGCTGAAATTTATCCAGTTTGTTATTCTAAAGATGATGAAGAAACTAATTTAGATATAATTAGTAATCCAAATCGGAGGATATTAAGAATACCACGGGGATACTTTTCAGAATCAGGAGTTTTTGAAAAACCTGATACTAAGGTTTAGAAAAGACAATTTTCCAAACTAAGAAACAAAGAAAAAAGCCAGCTAATTCGCTGGCTTTCAATTTATTTCTTACTCATATCTGCAATAATATTCATTGCTTCTTGGAGGTAAGTATCTTTGCGGAGATTTTTAACCCAGATTTCAGACTTCTTTTTGAAGGCTTCATCTTTTTTCTCCCTTTCTATTTCGGCCGGATACATTGTAAATTTCAAACCGTTATCAAACTTCGTCAATACTTTGAACTTTTCAATTTGTGCTTTTCTTTGCTTCATCAAATCGTTGAATTTATTCATATTCAAAGTAATCGTCTCTTCTTTGTCTAATTTCTCTCTCCATTGTGCAGATTCCATGAGCAATTGATAGTTTGAGTTTTTCGCCATTCTTGCATTGCTTGCCGCTTCCAGAGCTTTCACATCAAAATAGCTTAATTTTTCATATTTAGTAGCCGGAATTTTATCCCAAGCTAAAGCAAAATCATCATATCGCTCTCCTATTTCAGAATAGCTGAAGAAATCTTTCATTTGGACGTCAGAAACAATTCCTTTTCTCTGGTTAGATTCTCCTGTAATTCTATAGAACTTCTGTATGGTTAGTTTCAAAGAACCAAAATCATCTTCTGTATTTAAAAATCTATTTAAATCAACAAAAGTTTGCACAGTTCCTTTTCCGAAAGACTGAGGTGAACCAACAACTATAGCTCTACCGTAATCCTGCATTGCTCCAGCTAAAATCTCAGAAGCAGAAGCCGAAAGTTCGTTTTGCATTATAACAACTGAACCTGTCCAGATTGGAGCTTCTTGTTTGTTTTTAAGCGTCTGAATTTTCCCGTTAGAGTCTTTCACTTGTACATAAGGCCCTGCGTTCATAAAAAGCCCCATAATGTCTCCCACTTCCGTTAATGAACCTCCACCATTGTTTCTAAGGTCTAAAACGATTCCTTCGATGTTTTGAGCTTTTAATTTGATGATTTCATTTTTAATATCATCAGAAGCATTTCTTCCTTTTTCATTTTCGAAATCTGCGTTAAAACTTGGCAGATTAATAAATCCGTATTTTTTCCCGTTTGGAGAGTTTACGATGATACTTTTGGCAAAAGTATCTTCAATAGCTACTTCCTCACGAATCATCGTTACTTCTTTTACCGTCCCGTCTTTTTTCTGAACAGTTAAAGTTACAGGCGTACCTTTTTCTCCTCTAATTAAACGTACAGCTTCGTCAGAAAGCATTCCTACAACGTTTACGTGATCTTCTTTCGGCTTAGATCTCACCTTCAGAATTTTATCGCCTTCAGAAAGTTGTTTTGATTTCCAGGCTGGAGCGCCTATCGTTAATGCTCCCAAATAAAGATTCCCTTTTTTCTCTTGAATGATAGCTCCTATTCCTATTACTTTTCCTGTGAATTGAGTGTCAAAATCTTCTTTATCTTTTGGAGAATAGTAGTTTGTATGCGGATCAAAAACTTCTGTATAAGAATTCATATAGACAGAAAACCAATCCATTTTCTTTCTTTTTTTGAATCTTGTAAAAGTCTCTTTTACCAAATCTTTTACCTCGTCTGTAGCTTTTTTAATTTTTTGCTGAGGCGTAAGAATTTCAATTTTAATAGTATCTTTCAACTTGTATTTTTGTACAGAATCTTTCTTTTCTTTCTGCGCATCATACTTGCTATTCATAGATTCAACTTCTTGAAGAATGTTGTATTTGATGTACTTTCTCCATTCGTTGTATTGTTCTTGCTTATTGGCAGGAATTTTTTTATTTTTTGATTCTAAAACCAAGGTTTCATCTTCTTCAAGGTTGATTGGTTTGCTAAAGATGTCTTGTGTAATCTTATCAATTTCATCTACTCTTTGATAAAGTCTGTCGATTGTCAATTTATAAAAAACTAAATCTCCCTGATTAAGATAATCATCTAGTTTCGTTTCGTGTTTTGCAAATTCTGCCATGTCAGATTGTACAAAATATCTTTTCCCCGGATCTACCATTTCAAAATAATGTTTGTAAACATCTTTAGAATAGGCATCGTTAATGGGTTTAGGGCTATAATGAAGATATGAAAGTGTGTTTTTTACACTCACCATTATCGTCTGCATTTTTTCATCATCATTTTTAGGTGAATTGAAACAAAACATTAAGCTTGTTAATGGAATGAGGAGTAAAAATTTATTCAGTTTAAAATTTTTCCACATAAATTTTTAATGTATAATATTATTTTTTTTTAAAATTGTTTGCTGATTAGTCTATAAAATTTAATAGCTGTTACAAACTATCAAATTTAATACCTTATTTAGAAATATCATTCTGTTTTCAGGTTTTTTTAATAATTAAATCCTGTAAAATTTAAGACTTTGATTTTCTGCATCAATTTTGTACACTATTAATTAAATTGAGCCTTTCAAAAGAGCAATCCTTAATTCTTATCTTTGTCTAAATTAAATATAAAATATGAAAAAACCCTTGATTCTGGTAACCAATGACGACGGAATTACCGCTCCCGGTGTAAGAAATCTAATAGAATTTATGAATGAAATTGGTGATGTTATCGTGGTAGCACCCAATTCCCCACAAAGTGGAAAAGGTCATGCAATAACCATTAATTCTACATTAAGCTTTGAAGAATTGCATCTTGATGGACCTCAAAAAGATTTTTCGTGTAGCGGAACACCAGTAGATTGTGTAAAAATGGCTTTAGATAAAATTTTGCCAAGAAGGCCAGACATTGTGGTTTCTGGCATTAATCACGGGTCAAATTCTTCAATCAATGTGATCTATTCCGGAACGATGTCTGCAGCAGTAGAAGCCGGTGTGGAAGGTTTACCATCTATTGGGTTTTCACTTTTAGATTTCAGTTGGGAAGCAGATTTTACACAAGCCAAAGAATATATTCAGGGAATTGTAAGGAAAACCTTAGAAAATCCTATGCCTAAAGGCGTTGTTTTGAATGTGAATATCCCGAAATTAAAAAAAGAAGAAATTAAAGGCGTTAAAATATGTAAGCAGGCCAATGCAAAATGGGAAGAAAGTTTTGATGAAAGAATCAACCCGCACGGCAAAAAATACTATTGGTTGACAGGTAATTTCAATAATATGGATGAATCTGAAGATGCTGACGAAACCGCTTTAGCAAAAGGATACATCTCAATTGTACCTGTGAAATTTGATATGACAGCTTATGAATATATGAACACACTAAATTCGGTAATGAAGTTTGATTAAGTATCAAAAAAAATAATAATCTTCTCCCGTAGATTTTCTGAGATGATAGCATAGAATCTTTGAAAATCTGCGGGAGATTTATTGGTAAAAAATGACTTCTACATCCTTTTTTATGAATCTTTTCCGTAATTTTATTTAAATTAATTTTTTGAAATATGCGAATAGAATATGATATAAAATTGGGATTCAAAGATGTAATGTTCAGACCAAAACGTTCCACTTTAAAATCTCGTTCTGAGGTAAATCTTGAAAGAGAGTTTACCTTTAGGCACACTCAAAAAAAATGGAAGGGTACCCCCATTATTGCCGCCAATATGGATACGGTAGGAACTTTTGAAATGGCGATTGAGTTGGCAAAAGATAAAATAATTACCGCTATTCACAAACATTATTCTGTTGAAGAGTGGACTAATTTTTTAGACTCTCAACCTCAAGAAATCCATCAATATATCGCTTTGAGTACCGGAACAGGAAAAGCTGACGAAGAAAAGATTAAAAAAATCCTACACAAACATCCTCAGATTGACTTTTTGTGCATAGACGTTGCCAATGGATATTCAGAACATTTTGTTCAATTTGTAAAAAAAGCAAGAGAAAATTTCCCAGACAAAATCATTATTGCAGGAAATGTGGTAACTGGTGAAATGGTAGAAGAACTGCTTTTAGTAGGTGCAGATATCATTAAAGTAGGCATTGGTCCTGGTTCGGTTTGTACTACGAGAGTGAAAACCGGTGTAGGCTATCCTCAGCTTTCCGCAATTATAGAATGCTCTGATGCTGCTCATGGATTAAAAGGTCATATCATTGCTGATGGCGGCTGTAAAGTTCCTGGGGATGTTGCCAAAGCTTTTGGTGGCGGAGCAGATTTTGTGATGCTCGGCGGAATGTTTGCCGGACACGATGAAAGCGGTGGAGAAATGGTAGAAGAAAGCGGTAAAAAATATAAATTTTTCTACGGTATGAGTTCTAAAACGGCAATGGACAAACACTCTGGAGGCGTGGCAGAATACAGAGCTTCTGAAGGCAAAACGGTAAAGGTTTCTTACAAAGGCTCGGTCTCAGAAACAGTAAAAGATATTTTGGGTGGTGTACGCTCAACCTGCACTTATGTAGGTGCTTCCACTTTGAAAGAATTATCAAAAAGAACTACTTTTATAAGAGTTCAGGAGCAGGAAAATCAGATTTTTAATGACTAAAAAAATCCCTTTCATCCAATTGATGAGAGGGATTATATTTTAAATTTTTTATATTTATCTTAAGTAAGCATTCCTCCGTCCACGTTCAAAACTTGTCCAGAAATATAAGATGACATTTCACTACCGAAGAAAACGCACGCATTGGCAACATCTTCTGGCTGCCCTCCTCTCTTCAAAGGAATACCCTCTCTCCATCCTTGTACTGTTTTTTCGTCTAAAGCTGCTGTCATTTCCGTTTCAATAAATCCTGGCGCAATTGCGTTGCAACGAATGTTTCTTGAGCCTAATTCTAATGCAATAGATTTTGTAAAACCAATTACTCCGGCTTTTGAAGCTGCATAATTGGCTTGTCCTGCGTTTCCTTTTACTCCAACTACAGAAGTCATATTGATGATAGACCCTGATTTCGCCTTCATCATCGGCTTTATTACTGCTTTTGTAAGGTTGAATACAGAATCTAAATTTACTTTGATAATTGTATCCCAATCATCTTTAGACATTCTCATCAACAAATTGTCTTTGGTGATTCCTGCATTGTTGACCAAAATATCAATTTTACCAAACTCAGCCATCACATCATCTACTAATTTCTGAGCAGCATCGTAATCTGATGCATCAGACTGATATCCTTTAATGTGAGTTACAGAACTTAAAGCAGTTTCCAATTCTTTCGCTTTTTCTACAGATCCGGCATAGGTAAATGCTACTTTTGCTCCCTGTTGAGCGAAAATTTCAGCAATTCCCTTCCCGATTCCTCTTGTAGCTCCGGTAATTAGTGCTACTTTTCCTTCTAATAGTTTCATATATGATTAATTTTTTTTTGAACCTAAATAATTTGTTGGGTTTAAATTATCTGGTTTGCAAATATATTATTATTTGTTGGCTGTATTAAAGTCAGGGATTAATTTTCTTCTATTTCACAGCATTATTCACAATAAGCACAATCTCGCCTTTTAAAGTTTTACTTTTAGAAAATTCAATTAACTCATTGATAGTCCCTCTTTTAGTTTCTTCAAATTTTTTCGAAATTTCTCTGCTCAAACTTGCTCTTGTTTCTTCCCCGAAAAATTCTTTGATTTGTTCTAAAGTCGTATTTATTTTATGTGGGCTTTCGTACAAAACAATCGTCTTTTTCTCTTCTGCCAATTGTTTCAGCTTGGTTTGTCTTCCTTTTTTTGGGGGTAGAAAACCGGCAAAAAGAAACTCATTATTTGGTAAACCAGAAACCACCAAAGCCGGAATTAATGCCGTTGCACCTGGAAGACAGATCATTTCTATATTATGATCCGATCCTGCTCTTGCTAATAGATAACCAGGATCTGAAATTCCCGGAGTTCCCGCGTCTGTTATAATCGCAATATTCTGACCGTGTTGAAGGTCGGCAATCACTTTTTCGGTTGCGGTATGCTCGTTATGTAAATGATACGATTTTAAAGGTTTTGAAATTTCGTAATGCTTCAGGAGCACTCCAGATGTTCGTGTGTCTTCACACAAAATATAATCTACTTCTTTCAGCACTTTTATCGCTCTGAAAGTCATATCTTCAAGGTTCCCGACCGGTGTGGGAACAAAATACAGGATTCCGCTCAAAATTATATAAATTTATTTTCTACCAATACCCAAAGTCTTTGAGCATATTCATCTACTTTATCCCATTTTTTGTCATAATACAACTCACTGAGATACTCTTTTGCTTCATCAATAGTTCTACATCTGTTTAGTACAGAAACAGCATTATTAAGATCCGTCTGGCTTCCACTGAAAAGTACTTTTGTGAAAGCCAATCTGTCATTCAGATCTAGTCTGAACTCAGGTCTTTGCTTTTCAGCTTCCATAAAATCTATAGGCATATTTGTTTTAATCAAACTTCCTGTATCTTCTTTTGCAGCAGGTATTTCAGCTTTTTCTTTCGGTATTTCTCTTTCCAAAGGATCATCATCAAATAAGGTCTGGATATTTTTCAAACCTCTGATGTTCGCCAATTTTATTTTCTTTTCTTGGCGGTAGGCTTCAATATTTTCAAAACTTTCGTCTGATCGTAGATTATCACTTCCCGTTTCAGATTGAGGTTTATCAATGTCTACGATTTTTCTGCGATCAGAATCTTCAGGTTTTATTTCAATCATTTCCTCAGGAACTTCATTACCTGTTTTAATTTCGCTTAAAATAGATTCACCATTTGAAGTCTCTGTGATGATTTCGTCTTGTTCATGAATAAAGCTTGAAACATACTCATTTTCAGTCTCTTCAATCAAAATATCATC
Organism: Chryseobacterium piscicola; assembly: GCF_900156685.1. Classification (GTDB taxonomy): domain Bacteria; phylum Bacteroidota; class Bacteroidia; order Flavobacteriales; family Weeksellaceae; genus Chryseobacterium; species Chryseobacterium piscicola. The sequence goes on along the minus strand of NZ_FTOJ01000001.1, from coordinate 192,052 downwards.
TTCATTCTGTTCTGTTGCAAAAACGTCGTTAAAAGGATTTTTTTCTTCTAGTAGAATTTCAGAATCAGGTTTTTCTTCATCGTTAATTTCATTAAACTGATCATTGAAAACAGTTTCTTCCCCAGTCACTTTATCTTCAAAGATTTCTTCTGTGATATCGTCATCATTATCTGGTTCAGAATTTCCCAGAATTCTTTCTTCATCTACAAAACTGAGAACACGGTTGGTATTTTCAGATTCTTCATCTTCATCAATTTCATTGAGTTGATTGTTGAATACAGCTTCTTCTTCCAATTGCAGATGATCAGAAATTTCGTCTGAAACAAAATTCACATCCTCTTCCGGCTGATTTTCTTCGGCTAAATTGACTCTATTTTCATGGAAATGACTTTCTTTAATTTCATTTAATTGATTATTAAAAAACGCTTCTTCTTCAATTTCAGATTTACTTTCAGGTTCGGTGAAAGATTCGTTTCCAATTTCGTTGAGCTCATTATTGAAAATCGCCTCTTCTTCTGTCACCGGATCTGGCATTAGTAAATCGTTCTGTTTAACTTCAGAAAAATTAGAATTTTCTTGGCTGTATTGTTCGAGATTTTTATTCAACAATTTCAAGAAAGCAATTTTTTCAGCGAGATCATGTAATAGATCATGCTTTGAAATCAATTCGTCAACACTGTTTGTTTTACCCAAAATACTGATGATATTTTGGGATTCAAAAAAAATCTTCTCCTTTAAATCTTGAATGTTCTGCATTGTAGATTCTTATTAAAATTGCTTACTTTTGATGTTAAAATATTACGGCTAATTTAACAAATGTTTTTAGAAAATACAATTAATCATTCCAAACAGAGCGGTTGGATGGAAGTTATTTGTGGCTCAATGTTTTCTGGAAAAACTGAAGAGTTGATCCGAAGACTGAGAAGAGCTGAAATGGCGGGGCAAAATGTGGAAATTTTCAAGCCCAAAACTGATACCAGATATTCTGATGAAGATGTGGTTTCGCACAACAAAAACAAAATCCGGAGTACTGCGGTAGAAAATCCTGATGAAATTATTTTGTTAGGGTCAAATTGTGATGTCGTGGGAATTGATGAAGCTCAGTTTTTTGACGAAAGCATTGTTGCCGTAGCCAATCAATTGGCAAACAGCGGAATACGTGTAGTTATAGCAGGTCTTGATATGGATTTTCTTGGACGCCCTTTTGGGCCGATGCCTCATTTGATGGCAACGGCAGAATATGTCACAAAAGTACATGCCATCTGCCGAAGAACCGGAAATCTTGCCAACTATTCTATGAGAACTTCTGCCGGAAAAAATCTTGTAGAATTGGGGGAAACAGAAGCTTATGACGCTGTAAGTAGAAGCGTTTTTGTGGATGAAGTTTTAAATAAGAAAAATTAATTTAAGTTTGAAATTTTTGAAATTATATTGAAATAGTAATTTAAAAGAACATTTTTCAAAATTTAATGAAGAACAGATAACATGAATTATACTATTAAACAAATAGCAGAAATAACAAACGCGAAAGTTATTGGAGATAAAAATTTGATTATCAAAAATATAGCTTTTGATAGCAGAATCATTTATTCTACTAGAAATACTGCGTTTATAGCTATTAATACTAATAAAAACTCTGGAGAAAAATTTATTGACTCGGTTATCGACAGAGGGATTAATATAATTATTTCTGAACATCACTATCCTCAATTTGAAAATATAAACTGGATAATCGTTAAAAACTCTGTTGAATTTCTTCAAAAATTAGCTCAGTATCATTTCGAAAGTTCTCATTTACAATCCATCGGAATTACCGGAAGTAATGGCAAAACTATATTGAAAGAATGGCTTTATCAATGTCTTTGGAATGAGTTTCCAACAGTAAAAAGCCCCAAAAGTTTTAATTCTCAGATAGGTTTACCTCTTTCTTTGCTTCAAATCAACGATTCTCATAAACTTGGGATTTTCGAAGTAGGAATTTCAATGCCCAACGAAATGGAAAAGCTTGAAAATATTTTTCATCCAAAAATCGGTTTATTAACTCATATTGGAACAGCTCATCTTGCCAATTTTCAATCTGAAGAAGAATTGATTTTAGAAAAATTAAAATTATTTAAAGATTCTGATACCCTATTTTTTAATGGAACCGAACAAGTTTACAACCTCGTTTACAAAACTTATTCCCCAAAATATTCAAAAACAACTTTAATCTCGTACGGACTTGATAATGTGAATAATATTTCCATTATTTCAGATATTAGGGATAGAAATCAAGATATAAAAATAAAATATTTTCACGAAGAATTTTCACTTAAAATTAATCAAAGAGATGAAGTAACTTTAACTAATGTTTTGGCATTAATAGGAATTTTGAAGAATTTTGAGTTTTCGAATGAAAAAATTCAATATAAAATTGACCAACTTCGTTCTGTAGAAATGCGTCTCGAAAGTATAGAAGGCATCAAAAACAATATCGTGGTTAATGATTCTTTCAACTTGGATCTAGACTCTCTGAAAACCGCTTTACAGTTTCTGAATGAATATCAAAAGTCAAAAAAATCTTTGGTTCTGACAGACATTTTGGGAGTTAATTCTAATTTAAAAGAATTATATGATGAAGTTTCAGACTTGGTTAATGAACAAAAATTTGATTCTGTTTTCTTAATAGGAAATGAAATATCAAAATTCAGTGAGTTATTTAAGTCTAAAACGTATACTTTCATTAATACTCAGGAATTAATTGATAGTAAACATCTTATAGAAATTGAAAATCAAATAATTTTACTGAAAGGAGCAAGAAAATTTGAAATCGAAAGGCTTAAAGATATACTTGAATTAAGAAAGCATGATACCGTTCTAGAAATCAATTTAAATGCACTACTTCATAATATCAATTATCATAAATCTTTGCTTAAACCTACTACCAAAATGATGGCGATGGTAAAAGCCAACTCTTATGGATTAGGAAGTTTTGAAATTTCTGAATTTCTGCAACACCATCATATTGATTATCTTGGTGTAGCTTTTGTAGATGAAGGTGTTGAGCTGCGAAAAAAAGGAATTACCGTACCAATCGTTGTCATGAATCCTGAGCAACATAGCTACGAAACGGTTATTCAATACAATCTGGAACCCGAGATTTATAGCTTTCGCGTTTTGGAATTATTTTACGAAGCTGTACAAAAATCTGGTTATGACAAGAAATATCCCATCCATATTAAATTAGAGACAGGAATGCATCGTCTTGGTTTTAAAGATCATGAATTGGACGAATTAAGTAAAAAATTGAATAAAATAAATGTAAAGGTTAAAAGTATTTTCAGCCATCTATCTTCTTCAGATATACCAAGTGAAAATGAATTTACTTCTAAACAACTCAACATTTTCGAAAAAAATTCTACTTATTTGATAGAAAAAATAGGATATTTCCCTATTCGACATGTATTGAATTCTTCGGGAATCACAAACTATACTAATCATCAATATGACATGGTAAGAATAGGTATTGGGATGCTAGGAGAATCACAATATAGTGAAATAAAAAAACAATTACAGCCTGTTGTTAGCTTCAAAACAGTAATTTCGCAAATTTCTTTGGTAGAAAATGGAGAATCTGTAGGCTACAGTAGAAGATTTAAAGCAGATAAGCCTACGAAAATAGCCACCATCCCTGTGGGCTATGCAGATGGAATTCCTAGATTGATAGGAAATGAAGTGGGATCTGTAGGAATCAACAAAAATTTAGCGCCAATTGTTGGCAGCATTTGTATGGATATGATGATGATTAATATCAATCACATACCCAATGTAAAAGAAGGTGACATCGTTACTATTTTTAATGCAAAACCTAGCTTAAGAGAATTTGCAGATTATTGCAAAACTATCACTTATGAAGTATTAACATCCATTTCGCCAAGGGTAAAACGGATTTATGTAAAAGATTAATTATGAGAAAACTCCTCCTTCTTTTATTCGCAATACAGATTCTTTTTATAAAGTCTCAGGTAAAAAAAGATTTAGTGATTCCTAAAAATCCAAAGATTGGGCTTTCACTTGCAGGTGGAGGTGCAAAAGGTTTTTCTCATGTAGGAATTCTAAAAGTACTGGATTCTTTGGGCGTAAAAGTTGATTACATTTCTGGAACAAGTATGGGGGCCATTGTTGGAGGTTTATATGCTTCCGGATATTCTGGAAAAGAAATAGAAAAAATTGTGATGGATACAGATTTCTACTCGCTAATCCGAGATCCGAAGTCAAGAAAAGAAAGCACATTTTTTAATAAATCTGTTGATAAATATTTGTTTTCTATCCCATTAAAAAATGGAAAAATTACCCTACCCTCGTCTATCAGCTCAGGACAAAAGAATGTTTATCTCTTAAAAGAACTTTTTAAGAATGTTTCCAACGTTAATGATTTTTCTAAACTTCCCATTCCTTTTATGTGCGTTGCCACGAATCTAGAAAGCGGAAATATGGAAATTTTTGAGAAAGGAGATTTGGTGCAGTCGATTATGGCAAGTTCTGCCTTTCCATCGCTAATGGATCCTGTAAAAATAGGCGACAGTATTTACATAGACGGTGCGATGACCGTAAACTATCCTTCAAAACCACTAAAAGATAAAGGGATTGATATTGTGATTGGAGTAGACTTAAATCAAGATTTATCGAAAAGAGAAGATCTCAATAATATAATCTCAATATTAAATCAAGTAATCGACTTTGGAATTCAAAAAGATACTCGCAAACAATACAAATATACCGATATCAACATCAAGCCAAACCTTACCGGGATGACAGCTACAAGCTACGATGAGAAGAAAAAAATTCTTGATAGCGGGTACGTGGAAGGTAAAAAATACGCTGCTATTTTGGATCAACTACCAAAACGGCAATTTGAACGCCTCAGACAGGCCATAAATCCAATTTATTCTAATGTTTATAAGATTGATAGCATTTCAATAGAAGGAGGTAAAATATATGGTAAAAACTATGTTCTAGGGAAAATGGGACTTCGTCTACCGTCTATGCAAACGTATGGAAGTATCAACAAAGGTTTAGACAAATTGGTTGCAACGAATAATTATAGCCTTATCAACTATGACATCGTGACAGAAAATAATATTAATTATCTTAAATTATATGTAACAGAAGATGATGCCAGACATTTTTTGAAAGTAGGACTTCACTACGATGAAATTTTCAAAACTGGGCTTTTATTAAATTATTCTTCAAAAAGACTGTTATTTAAAAATTCAAATCTTTCTTTCGACGTCATTGTTGGAGATAATCCAAGATATTATTTAAACTATTTTATTGATAATGGATACATACCTGGGTTTGGAATTTATTCTTCTGGTATGAGTTTTAATATTAAAGGAAACAACAATATCGATATAGACAATTGGGAATGGTTGCGAAACGAAGCTTACGTACAATCTATATGGAGAGATAAATTTGCCGTGGGAGCTGGTATTAGCCATGATTACTTTGAAGCAGAAATAAATGGTTCAAATAAAAGATACAATAGATTTCTAAATCCTTATATATTTTTGAAAAGCGACACCCAAAACGACCGTGATTTTCCAACAAAAGGATTTTATCTGAATGCTGAAGGTAAGGTAGTAGATTTACTAAAATCAGATGTTGAAAAACGGCTGATTCAGGTAAAAGCAGATATTAGGATAAATATACCTCTTTCGAAAAAATTTAGTTATCATCTTAATCTTTACGGTGGAATAACCATAGGCGAAAACCTGCCAAAATTCTATCAATATAGATTAGGAGGTATTTTTGAGCAAAATGTAGTTAATTTTAAAACTTTTAACGGTTTTTATTTTGCTCAGCTTAACAGTAATAATGTTGCGTTGATATCAAATGATATTCAATTTAAATTTAATAAAAACTTTTTCTTAAGCGGAAACTTTTCTTTTGCTAACCTTTCAGATGATATTAGTTTTGAAGATGCAGTAAAAGTAAATTACAGTTCATTTGGTGCAAGCGTGGGCTACAAATCTCCTTTTGGACAAATTAAATTTAACTTCGGTCACTCACTTAAAAATAATCAAAAAGGCATATTCAGTGTAATTTTAGGACACTGGTTTTAAAATCATGATACAATTCTTTTACGAAAACCTACCAGAAACTGTTAATACAAAATATACAGTGTGGCTGGAAGATATTATTCTTTCAGAGGAAAAAAAGCTAGGTGAAATCAATTACATCTTTTGCGACGACGAATATTTATTGAAGGTAAACCAAGATTATCTTCAGCACGATTACTATACAGATATCATTACTTTCGATTATGTAAAAGGCAAAACAATAAGCGGAGAGATTTTCGTATCTTTGCAGCGCATTTCAGAGAACGCTTCTACCCTATCCAAAAATTATGAAGAAGAACTCAGAAGAGTCTTAGCTCATGGCATTCTTCATCTTTGCGGATATAAAGATAAAACTGAGGAAGAAGAACTGTTAATGCGAAGTAAAGAAGATTTTTATATTGCAAAATATACTAAATCTTTTTAAAGCTTATTCCCACTCTCCGCATTTTTCATTTTCTATTTCAGAAAAGAAAATGATCTCAAACAAATATTGCGATTGAGGCTAAATAAGACACGTTACAAGCGATTATAGCTTGTAAATTTGAATAATGTTTCACGTGAAACATTTGGATAAAAGATTAAAATTTAAGGCTTAAAACAAGCAATAAAGAAATGATTTCAGAAATATATGATGTAATCGTAGTAGGTGCAGGTCACGCTGGTTGTGAAGCTGCTGCTGCTGCTGCCAATTTAGGTTCAAAAACCTTATTGGTTACAATGAATATGCAGACCATCGGGCAGATGAGCTGCAACCCGGCAATGGGAGGAATTGCCAAAGGACAAATTGTAAGAGAAATAGACGCAATGGGGGGTTATTCCGGAATTATTGCTGACAAATCTGCTATACAGTTTAAAATGCTGAACCTTTCAAAAGGTCCTGCTATGTGGTCTCCAAGAACACAAAATGACAGAATGCTTTTTGCAGAAGAATGGAGATACGCTTTGGAAAACACTCCCAATCTTGATTTTTTTCAAGATATGGTAAAGAGCTTAATTATAGAAAATAATAAAGCAGTAGGTGTAGTAACTTCATTAGGAATTGAAATAAGATCAAAATCTGTTGTTCTTACAAACGGTACTTTCCTTAATGGTTTAATCCACGTTGGTGATAAACAATTAGGAGGCGGAAGAATGGGAGAACCAAGAGCTTTCGGAATTACCGAACAATTGGTTTCTTTAGGTTTTGAAGCTGGAAGAATGAAAACCGGAACTCCTCCAAGAGTAGACGGTAGAAGTCTTGATTACTCTAAAATGGAAGAACAAAAAGGAGATGAAAATCCTCAAAAATTCAGCTATCTAGATAGTCCGAAATTAACCAAACAATTAAGCTGCCATATCGTTTATACCAACGAAGCAGTACACGATATATTACGCGAAGGTTTTGATAGAAGCCCAATGTTCAATGGTACAATCCAAAGTTTAGGTCCAAGATATTGCCCTAGTATTGAAGATAAAATAAACCGTTTTGCTGAACGTACAAGACATCAACTTTTCGTAGAACCAGAAGGTTGGAGAACTGTTGAAATCTATGTAAACGGTTTCAGTTCTTCTTTACAAGAAGATGTACAAATCAAAGCAATGAAACATATACCAGGATTTGAAAACGTAAAAGTATTCAGACCAGGCTATGCAATTGAATATGACTACTTCCCCCCTACTCAATTAAAGCATACTTTAGAAACAAAATTGGTAGATAATTTATACTTTGCTGGACAAATAAATGGTACAACAGGATATGAAGAAGCTGCCGGCCAAGGATTAATGGCGGGGATTAATGCCCACAATAAGGTTAACGAGAAGGAAGATTTCATCCTTAACAGAGATGAGGCTTATATTGGAGTTCTTATTGATGATTTGATTACTAAAGGAACCGAAGAACCCTACAGAATGTTTACTTCAAGAGCAGAATACAGATTGCTTTTGAGACAAGATAATGCAGATATCCGTCTAACAGAAAAAGCACACCATTTAGGTTTAGCAAAAGAAGAAAGATTAAGAAAAGTAGAAGAGAAAATCAATAAGAGTCAGGAACTTGAAACTTACCTTAGAGAAACTTCTTTAAAGCCTGGAATTATTAATCCGATTTTAGAAAGTATTGAAAGCAACCCTGTAGATCAGGCTTATAGAGCTTCTCAATTCTTAACAAGGCCGAATATTACTTTAGATAAACTGGATCAAATTGAATCAATAAGGGAATTTACTTCTCAGTACAGCGATGAAGTAAGAGAACAAGCTGAAGTTAATATAAAATACAAAGGCTATATTGAAAAAGAAAAAGAAAATGTAGCTAAGTTGAATAGGCTAGAAAATGTGAAGATTCCTGAAGATTTTGACTATATTAAAATCACCAGTCTTTCTTCAGAAGCAAAACAAAAAATGAATAAAATAAGACCAAAAACTTTGGCTCAAGCAGGAAGAATAAGTGGTGTTTCTCCGGCCGATATAAACGTTTTAATGGTGTATTTAGGACGATAAACTAAATATGTTTCACGTGAAACATATACAATAAACTAAGGTATTTAGGAGCTTAAAACACTTTTCTGAATACCTTTATTTTTAAAATATAATTATCAAAATGAAAATAAAAGATCATTTTCTTTCTCAGGAAATATTTGAAATAAAAGAAACTGATACGAAAGGAGTTTTTAAAACCTCCCCTATTCCTTCCAATATTTCTAAATATTATGAAAGTGAAGATTACATATCTCACCATCAAGATTCTGGAAGTTTAAAGGAAAAACTCTATAAATTTTTACAATCGTTCAATCTTAAGTACAAGAAGAATATACTTATTGACAGAATAAAAAAAAATTCTAAAGTATTGGATTACGGATGTGGTGCAGGAGAATTTGTGAAATATATTGAAAATGATTTTCAAACATATGGATTCGAACCAGATCCTGATGCTAAAAATGCAGCAACAAATAAGGTCTCTAAAGCAAAAATAATAGCAGATATTCAATTGATTGAAAATAAAAGTCTAGATGCTATTACTCTTTGGCACGTTTTCGAACATATAGAAAACCAAAGTGAAATGTTATCTGTTTTTCATTCTAAATTAAAAGAAAAAGGCATGCTTATTATTGCAGTTCCCAACCCTACTTCTTACGATGCAAAACATTACAAAGAATTTTGGGCAGCTTATGATGTGCCAAGACATATCTATCATTTCTCTAAAAATGGAATGGAAAATCTAATTTCTAATAATAATAACTGGAAAATGAGAAAAATTAAACCTTTGGTTTTAGATTCTTATTACATCTCAATGTTGAGCGAAAAATACAAAAAATCACCTCTATTTTGGCTAAAAGCTGTCATTCACGGAACGATTTCTAACGTAAAGGCGTTATTTTCTAACGAATTTTCTAGTTTGATATACATTATAGAAAAAAAATAGAAAATCGATTTTTAAGCTATTTATGAAAGTCAATTTTCAGCATTTTCAACCAAAAATTAAAAAACTCAGGAATTTATCTTGAGTTTTTGTTTTTCATAACTATCAATTTAGATAATTTAATGATTAAGAATTTGAAAATTTTACTCCTCCCCTACTCTATTAGTATTTCACATAAAACATTTTAAGACATACTATAAAAAAAAATTGAAGTCATTAAGGAAATCTAAAAAATTGAAATTATAAAATTATTTTATTCCTTAAAATTCAAAATAAATAAACTAAAAGTTTTTATGAATGTAAATTCAAAAGTTATAAAATCGAAAATTCAATGTTTCATTAAAATATGAGAGAAAAATAGCAAATTTTTAATTTAAAAAATCAAATTCTTTCATTAACAAGGTATTTTAAGCTTAAATTCTGTTTTATGCGCTAACAATAGCAAAAATATTTATTTTTGATTTAAAGCGTATTTATGAATGCCAATTTTTTAATAGTTTCCTAAAAAATCTTCGTTTTATAATTTTTAATAAAATAAAAAAGTCTGTCGGAAATCCCAACAGACTTAAAAATTATATTAAAAATTTCTTACTTGTTAATAGCAGCAATACCTGGCAGTTCTAAACCTTCTAGACTTTCCAGCATTGCGCCACCTCCGGTAGAAACATAGCTTACTTTTTCACCATAGCCAAATTGTTTCACAAAAGCTACACTGTCTCCTCCCCCAACTAATGAGAAAGCTCCCAATTTTGTTGCTTCTGCAATACTGTCACCTAAAGCAATGGTCCCTGCTGAAAAATTAGACATTTCGAAAACACCAATCGGACCATTCCAAAGAATTGTTCTGGAATTTAATAAAACATCATTGAATTGATCTCTAGATTTTGAACCAGCATCCAACCCCATCCATCCTTCTGGAATTTCGTAAATGTTTACTTCATCTCTATCTGCATCATTACTGAAACTATCTGCAATAACAGCATCAGACGGAAGATAGATTTTTACATTATGCTCTTTTGCTTTACCCAAAATTTCAAGAGCAAGGGGAAGTTTATCCTCTTCTACTAATGAATTTCCTATTTTACCTCCCAAAGCTTTTATAAATGTAAAAGCCATACCTCCACCAATAATTAAATTATCAACTGCAGGTAAAATATTCTCTATAATGGTAATTTTAGTTGAAACTTTAGATCCGCCTAGAATAGCTGTAACAGGCTTTTCTCCGCTTTTTAAAACTTTATCAATTGCCTGAAGTTCTTTAGCCATCAATAAACCGAAAAATTTAGTTGAAGCGAAAAATTGGGCAATTATCGCTGTAGAAGCATGTGCTCTATGTGCCGTTCCGAAAGCATCATTTACATAAGCGTCTGCTAACTTAGAGAGTTGCTCAGCAAAACCTTCATCGCCTTTCTCTTCTTCACTATGAAAACGCAGATTTTCTAATAAAAGGATTTCCCCGTTCTTAAGTTCCGAAGCAGCTTGTTCTGCTTTTTCTCCTACGCACTCGTCTACAAATTTTACTTCTTGCCCGAACACATGAGAAACTTCTCCTAGGATATGTTTTAAAGAAAACTCATCTTTAACCTCTCCTTTTGGTCTACCCAAGTGAGCCATCAAAATTACAGATCCTCCATCTTTAAGAATCTTCTCAATAGTTGGTTTTACAGCAACAATTCTAGTGTTATCTGTCACTTTAAGCTGGTCATCCTGCGGAACATTAAAATCTACTCTTACAAGAGCTTTCTTATCCTTAAAATTGAAATCATTGATTGTTTTCATATCTAAAACTATATTTTTTTGTAAAATGCGATACCCTCAAAAAATTAAATACAAGATTTATAAGACTTCTAAAAAATCCGCAATTATATTTGAAATTTTGTTTCACAAATGTAAGATTTTAAATTCTCGCAAAAAATCGATTCTTTCAAAAGTTTTCAAATTTTTCCAAACCATTCAACACTCACCTATCAACACTAATTTCTTTTTTTTAAAAATAAAGAATGAGTATTGTTGTTGAGTGTTGTGCGTTTAGGGGATAACTTTAAGTTTAAAACTTCATAACACTCAATTTGGTTATAATTCATATTTAATTCACAAAATAAAATGCTGATAATCTGATTTTTCGAGTACTTACTAACAAATATGGATAACTTTTCCACGATTGCGATTATTGATAAATGATTTATGGAAAAACTCCAGAAATCTCTTAGAAAAGTTTTTGAAAATTTTTGACCAAATATTTGGAGGCAACTTTCATTAAGCATTTTCTGTTTGAAAAAAAAGATTATTTTTAACAAAGTTTTCCACAGTTATTCACAATGATTTTAACAGCTTGTTAGAATTTTATTAACAATTACTGATAATAAGGAAAAAAGATTAATTTAAAACAAAATACATATTGAAAATCAACCTATTAGTTTTAATTTTTGTTGTTGGTAACTGTTTCGGACAGGAAAACTACACTACTACGAGTTCCAAAATTAAAGAAGCAAAAATCTATTCAAATGGTGGAATGCTGAAACAATCGTTCTCTGCAGAGGTCGTTCCTGGGAAAAATTTTATTATTGTAAATGAATTTGGAAGAAACCGAGGAATTGAAATTTCTTCTTTTAAACCAGATAAAAAAATCACTCTTATTAGATATGAACCTTACAGTAATAATCCCACTCTTTTTGCTGATAAATTAGGAAAGAATAAAAATACAGAACTGTTGAATGACAGTATTGAAATCTACAGAAAAACTAATAAAGATTTTGATCAAGAGTTGTTATTAACCAGAAATTCTATCGGAATTATTCAGAAAAATCAGGCATTGGAGAATCCTTCATCTTCTGAAATTATAAAAATGATTGAATTCAACAAAGCTAATTTAAAGAATTTATATCTGGAAGAGCAGACTCTACAAGCAAAAATTGCTGAGAATCAAGCAAAAATTTCATCATTAGAAAACAAAAGATATTCTTCAACAAGAAATGATGAAACAAAAAATAATAACATTATCGTTCTTCTGGTTACTAGTGATAAAAAACAAACCGTTAATTTTGAGGTTAATCAATATATCCAAGAAGCCAATTGGCGACCATATTATATTATTAAATCAAATGGAGTAAATTCTCCATTAAAAATTTCCTATAAAGCTAAAATTCAACAAAATACAGGTTTAGAATTCAAAAATATTCCGATAAAACTAATTAACGGGAGTTTCAGCGCAGAAGATAAACCTTATGAATTAGACCGTTGGTTTTTGAGAACCGAGCGTGATCAATATGTTTCTAATCAGGCATTTCAGAGACCAAAGGGTGAATATAATCCTCGGGAAAAAAACATTCAGGAAGTAGTTGTGATGGGAAGTTCAAAAATTTCTCAGAAAACCATGAAAACAGAAATTTCTTTGGATAAAGATGTTACTCTACCATCTGATGTAGAAATTACAGAAGATCTTAATGATTTTGAAGTAACAACAACTTATAAATACTTCTCTACTCCGAAATTAGAAAACAAGACTTTCCTTTTAGCTTCAATAAAAGATTATTCAAAATACAATTTTCTACCCGGAAATGCTGATATTTTAATGGACGATTTACTAATTGGGACTGTAAATATTGATACGAATCAACTTACAAGTGAGATGTTAATTAGCCTAGGAAGTGATTCTAATATTTTATCAAAAAGGGAACTGGTAAAAAAAGAAACTAAAGATTTAGGTGAAAAAGAAAAATTAGAAAGTTACTCTTATGAAATTACGATTAAGAATAATAAAGACACAGCCATTGTTTTGGAAATGAAAGATCAAATTCCGGTTTCTACTGCTGAAAATATTAAAATTGAAGCTATAAATCCTGATAAAGCTAATTACGATAAAAGCTCAGGGTTTTTGATTTGGAATTTCGAGATAAAACCTAATGAAACTAAGAAGATTAAATTCGGATTTAACGTAACTTTGCCAAAAGATTTAATCACGGTAGATATCAAGTAAAATAAATTTAAAAGTAAAAATGAAAAGAAAAATTGCTATTGCAGGAGACCACGCCGGTTTTGAGTATAAGGAAATCTTGAAAAAACATCTTGAAGAAAATTTTGAAGTTCAAGATTTCGGAACTTTTTCTACAGATTCTGTTGATTATCCGGATTTTGTACATCCAGCTGCAACTTCAGTTGAAAATGGTGAAAATGAACTGGGAATCTTAATCTGCGGAAGCGGAAACGGCGTACAAATAACTGCAAACAAACATCAGAAAATAAGATGTGCATTGTGTTGGATGCCGGAAATTGCAGAATTGGCGAGACAGCATAATGATGCAAATATGATCTCTATTCCAGCAAGATTTATTGCAAAAGAAGTAGCGATAGAAATTGCAAATAAGTTTCTTTCTACAGATTTTGAAGGTGGAAGACACCAAACCAGAGTTGATAAAATTGCATTCTGCTAAATTTATAAAGGCTTGTAATTCAGTTTGCAAGCCTTATTTATTTTTTATTTCTTATATTTGTACTATCCAATGGTAATTACTCAACTGTTGATTCCGAACAAAGACTTTCCCTATTTTCACAGAAAGTTTATCTCACCTTCTCCAATTTTGTTTTAAATTTATAGAATAAAAGTAATCTGATATTATTTCTAAGACCGAAACTGTACTATATAATTTCATGAACGATAACTATCCAAAAAAAAAAGAAAGTTAAAGACAGAAAATTTAATTCTTAATAAAAGAAAAAATTTATTAAAGGAAATAAGGTAGTAATTGTGTTTCGTACAATGTAATAGAGCCAAAAGATAATAAAGAACTTTTATCAGAATATTTACATAATCGAAGTTTAAACGATAAATTTTTTAAAAAAGTAATTTTACATTTTGTTGCAAGATAAAGAAAGGTTAAATGAAGAAATATAGATAGTTTTATCATTCCAAAATTATCTTCTGCTCTCACAGATTTTAAGAAAAAAAAGTTACAAATATTTTAACTCAATTAAGGATTGAGGAAAAAATTAAAAGTTTACCATCATATTATTGTGAGAAAATCTAAAAAATTTTTAAAAACTTTTAAATAGAATAAATAATAAAAAATGCCAAAAAAAAATAAATACATAAGTCAAAAAAATGACTCAAAACTCGTGGAAATAGGGAGATTGATTCTCCGTTTCATGAATCAGAACCAAACAAAAGTTTATAATTACAAGCAGCTCTCCGACGGGATTGATCACAAAAATCCAAGACAGCGTGAGATGGTGATTCAGGCTTTGCACAAATTATTATCCAGCCAGAGAATCAAAGAAACCGAAAAAGGAAAATACAGTATCAATCTTAATATTGAAGGTACTTTAACAGGAACTATTGATTTCAACCAAAGTGGAAATGCTTACGTCACTGTAGAAAACCTTAAAGACGATGTTTTCGTTCACTCAAAAAACGTGAAAGACGCATTGCAAGGCGATAAAGTATTGATTGTTACCTACAATTTTAAAGGTAAAAAATTGGAAGGTTCAGTTTTGGAAGTTTTGGAGCGAAAAAGATCAGAATTTGTGGGAACTTTCCAATTGGTTCCTCATAAAGAATTTGGTTTTGTAGTTTGCGATAAAAAAACAATCAACACAGATATTTTTATTCCAAAAGGAAAAATAAACGGAGCTGAAAACGGTAATAAAGTCGTTGTAAAAATGACTGAATGGAAAGCTGGTGACAAAAATCCTGAAGGAGAAATTCTACAGGTTCTTGGAAATCCGGGAGATCATGAAACCGAAATTCACTCTATTCTTGCAGAATATGGTTTACCATACGAATTCCCTGAAGAAGTGGAAAGAGATGCCGATAAAATCGACCGTAGAATTACCGATGAAGAAGCCGCAAAACGTTGGGATATGCGTGATGTTTTAACATTTACAATTGACCCGAAAGATGCCAAAGATTTCGATGATGCTTTATCGATGAGAAAACTTGAAAACGGAAATTGGGAAGTTGGAGTTCACATTGCAGACGTTTCTCATTATGTAGTTCCGGGAACTATTTTGGATGATGAAGCGTATGAAAGAGCAACTTCAGTTTACCTTGTAGACCGAGTTGTACCGATGCTTCCTGAGGTTTTGAGTAACGATGTTTGCTCGCTTCGTCCCAATGAAGATAAATATACTTTCTCAGCAGTTTTTGAATTGAATGACAAAGCAGAAATTCAGAAAGAATGGTTTGGTAGAACGGTTATTCATTCAGACAGAAGATTCACGTATGAAGAAGCTCAGGAAAGAATTGAGACCAAAGAAGGCGATTTGCAGGAAGAAATTAATGTTTTGGACAGACTAGCCAAAATTATGCGTGGTGAACGTATCAGAAACGGTGCAATTACATTTGACAGAAGTGAAGTTCGGTTCAATTTAGATGAAAATAACCAGCCGATTGGAGTTTACTTTAAAATCAGCAAAGATTCAAACCACTTGATTGAAGAATTTATGTTGTTGGCAAATAAAAAAGTATCAGAATTTGTTTCGCTGAAAAAAGGAAGACCAAACGGAAATACCTTTATTTACAGAATTCACGACGATCCAGATCCTGCAAAACTGGAAGCTTTAAGAGATTTTGTTTCCACTTTCGGATATAAAATAGATTTAGCGAACACCAAAAAAGTAGCAGAATCTTTGAATACTTTACTGAAAGACGTCAAAGGAAAAGGCGAAGAAAATATGATTGAAACCTTGGCAATGCGGAGCATGAGCAAAGCAGTTTACTCTACCGAACCAATTGGTCACTACGGACTTGGGTTTGATTATTATTCGCATTTCACATCTCCTATCCGTCGTTATCCGGATTTGCTCGCCCATAGATTGCTTCAGCATTATTTAGATGGCGGGAAATCTCCCGACAGAAATGAGCTGGAAGAAAAATCTAAACACTGTAGCGCAAGAGAACGTCTCGCTGCCGATGCAGAAAGAGATTCTATCAAATTTATGCAGGTAAAATTCATGGAAAAACACTTGGGAGAAACGTTCACAGGAGTTATTTCCGGAGTAGCAGAATTTGGTTTCTGGGTTCAAATTCCTGAAAATGGTGCTGAAGGTCTCATCAAACTTCGTGATTTGATGGATGATTCTTACACCTACGACAAAGCAACGCATGCCGTTTATGGTACCCGTACAGGAAACAGATATCAATTGGGAGATCAACTGCAAATAAAAGTGGTAAAAGCCAATTTAATTGCAAAACAGCTAGATTTTAAGATTGTAGAATAGAATTTATTTATTAAAAAAAATAGAAAGACCGCTTTTTTGTGGTCTTTTTTTATTGCCAAAAAATAAATAAGATTTAAAAAACTCATTTTTGCAGACAAATAGAAATATAATTTTTAAATTTGGGATAGAAACAAATTTAAATGTTCGAACTTGTATCGTCGGCCGTTGGTCTGGGCTTTATGTTGAGTCTAGTTTTCATTGGGCCTATTTTTTTTCTTTTAATTGAAACCAGCTTCACAAGAGGTCCAAAACACGCTTTAGCATTAGATTTCGGTGTTATTACAGCTGATTTATTATGCATTATTGCAGCCTATTATGCCAGTGCAGATATTGTTGATTTGATAGATAAACATCCTGGTTTTTACAGAATTACATCTATTCTTATTCTCGCTTACGGAATCATTATGATGGTTACCAAAACCAAAATGCACATGCCGGGAGAAGAAAAATTAATCAGTCAGAATTATTTTAAAACCTTTCTCAATGGATTTTTACTGAATATTCTCAATGTAGGTGTCATTCTCTTTTGGCTCGTTACCGTAATTGGGGTAAGAAACCAGTATCCAGACACAGAAACGCTGATTTTGTATTTGGCAATCGTTATTGCAACCTATCTTATCATTGATTTTACTAAAATATTTCTCTCAAAACAGTTTCACGACAGGCTCACACAAAAACTGGCCAACAAAATCAGAAAAGGCGTTGGAGTGGTATTGATCATATTCAGTTTCTTTATTTTTCTTCAAAGTTTCAAAAAATTTAATCAATTTGATAAAAGACTTGAAGAAGCAGAAAAAAAAGAATTGATGTATAAAAAGAACAAATAAATCATTCTGATTTTAATGAAATACTCTGGTGTATGCTCAAAACTGATAAAAACACAAGCAACAATGAAAATTATAAATCTCGGATAGCCTAAAAAAAATAAAATACAAATGAAAAAAAAATTTCCAGAATCACTTAAAAAAGGTGATAAAATTGCCATTATTTCTCCCGCAGGAGCCGTTGAACCAGCACAATTGGAAAAGGGTATCCAAATGATAAAAGCTAAAGGTTTTGAACCAGTTTTGGGGGATAATCTTTACAGCAAATTTTTTAACGGATACAACTATGCCGGAACTGAAGAGCAAAGAATAGAAGATATGAATTGGGCTTTAAACGACCCTGAAATTTCTGCAATCTGGGCTTCTCGTGGTGGATATGGATGCCAGCACCTTATTGAAAATTTGAATTTAAAAGGTTTCATAAAAAATCCTAAATGGTACATCGGTTACTCGGATAATACAGTGATACAAAGCTATTTGCTCAAAAAAGGTTTTGCTTCCATTCATGGGCAAACCATTAAAACATCAAGTTTTGGAGTAACCGAAGAAAGTTATGACTTAATTTTTAATATTTTGAAAGGTAAAGCTTTAAAATATACCCTAAAATCAAATCATTTTAACAAAGACGGAAATGCAGAAGGTGAATTGGTTGGCGGAAATTTAGCCTTAGTTTATGCACTTTTAGGAACAAAATATTCTTTTGATTTTAAAGATAAAATTTTATTCATAGAAGATATTGGCGAAAACTTTTATGCACTAGACAGAATGATGATGAGCCTAGAATTAGCAGGTGTTTTCACAAAAATAAAAGGTTTAATAATAGGCGGAATAACCAATATGGGAGACGAAAAAGATAACAAACAATACGAAGAAAGCTTTGACGAATTTGCCTACAAATTAATTTCAGAAAGGATTTCAAAATACAGATTTCCAACGGTGTTTGCATTTCCAAACGGGCATATTCACAACAATATTCCATTAATTTTAGGAGCAGAAGTTTCCCTGAAAGCGGGTAAAAATGTATCATTAACTTTCAATTAAAATTATGTTTTACACAAAATTTGTACTCGCATTTTTCCTGATTTTAGCTGGGATTTTTCATTTTATAAAACCTCAGTTTTTTATGAAAATAATGCCAGATTATATTCCAATGCATTTGCAGATGGTTTACATCAGTGGCGCAGTAGAAATTTTGTGTGGTATTCTCCTCCTTTTTCCAGAGACTCAAAAGTTGGGAGCTTATCTTTGTATCGCATTATTTATCGCAGTTTTTCCGGCTAATATTGAGATGGCAAAAAATTTTTATCAATCTCATCACAAATATTTTTGGCTCACGATCTTGAGACTTCCTATTCAGATAGTTTTGATTTGGTGGGCATATCAGTTTAGAAAATAGAATTGAAACTCAATTAATTTAATAAAAAAATGCGTTACTTCTTTTTATTCAACAATAACTTTCTTCAACCCTCCAACTCTCCTATTCTATAATGGCAGACCACAACGACCTTGGCAAGAAAGCAGAAGATTTAGCTGCAGAATATTTAGTGAAAAACGGATACAAAATTTTGGTGAGAAATTTTAGGTTTAAAAAAACTGAAATTGATATTATTTCTGAAAAAGACAACTTCATTATCATCACAGAAGTGAAAGCCAGATCAACCGATTTTTTCATCTTGCCACAAGAAGCCGTTACAAAAGGAAAAATGAAGTCAATTGTTACGGCGGCCAACCATTTTTTGGAAGAATTTAATAAAAACCAGGAAGTGAGATTTGACATCATTTCCGTACTCCCAGACGAAAAAGGAAAATTGGAGATAGAACATATTCCAGATGCATTTCAGGCATTCGATGCAAACTAGCGAATGGCTGTTGGCAGCTTGATATCAGTAATTTGAAAGCCAGTAGCAAAAAGCTATTGGCCAAAAGCAAAAAAATTATGAAAACAATACTCATCACCGGAGCCACTTCCGGAATCGGAAAAGCTACAGCAGCACTTTTTGCAAAACAAGGAAATAGAATTATCATTTGTGGAAGAAGACAAGAAGTTTTAGAATCTCTAAAAACTGAATTATCTGCTTTTACCGAAATACTTAGTTTAAAATTTGATGTTAGGAACCTTGAAGAAGTTGAAAATGCCATCGCATCACTTCCTGAAGATTGGAAAAACGTAGATGTCCTAATCAATAATGCCGGAAATGCCCACGGTTTAGAGCCATTATCAGCAGGAAGTACCAATGATTGGGATTCTATGATAGACGGCAATGTGAAAGGACTTTTATACGTCTCAAAAACATTAATCCCGATGATGAAAGAAAGAAATTCTGGGCAGATTATCAACATCAGTTCAGTGGCGGCAAGACAAACTTATGCTAATGGCGTGGTATATTGCGCGACCAAAAAAGCCGTTGATGTTATTTCTGAAGGAATGAGAATAGAACTTACAGAATTTGGTATTAGAGTAACCAATATTCAGCCAGGAGCCGTGGAAACAGATTTTTCCTTAATCAGATTTAAAGGGGATCAGGAAAGAGCAGCAACCGTTTATGCGGGTTATGAAGCTTTAAAAGCCGAAGATATTGCCGATGCCATTGCTTACTGTGTGAATGCTCCTCAACACGTAACGGTTTCAGATATGACGATTTATCCGAGTGCTCAGAGTGAACCGAGAACGATTTATAGAAAAGGATAATTTGAAAATGTTTCAATTTGAGAATTTGAAAATGAGATTTTTTTGTGGAATTTTTTTATTGTTCTTTGTTTTTGGATATTCTCAAAAATATTCAAAATCTGAAGAAGCGGTTTTAATTCAGGCTAAAAAACTTGATTCTCTGATGAAGAATAATGATATTTCAATTGTAAATCTATTTTCCACAGATGTTTCTTTCGGTCATTCAAACAGTTGGATCCAGAATTTGGATGATTTTAAAAAAGATTTCTCTTCAAAAAAAGTGATTTACAAAGAAATCAAACAGACTGAAGTTTCTGAAATTAAAAATTTTAAAAATACCATCAGCCTCAGAAGAACCATTAAAGTGGAAGGTCTTTACAAAAATCAGGATTTTGAAATGAAACTTGCAGTGCTTGAAATTTGGGTTAAAAAGAAATCTGTCTGGAAATTGTGGAGCCGCCAAAGTGTGGAAATAAAGCCATAAATTTGTTATAAAACGAACAAATAAGGAACGAAGATTTTCAAAAATTTTTAATTTATCAGACGCCCAACAATGAAGTTCGGGTCGATGTTTTTCTGCAAAATGAAAAAGCATGGCTCACAAAGAAGTCAATGGCGGCGTTGTTTGATGTAAATGTTCCGGCAATTAGTAAACATCTTTCCAATATTTTTGATGAAAATGAGCTAAGTCTTGAAGCAATTATTTCCATTTTGGAAACAGTTCAACTGCCGAAATTATTTATAAAAACGCCGACAGTGAAAAAGAAAATATGGGTTTGACGACTTGGAAACATTCTCTAGATGAAAGAATTTTGAAATCTGATGTTGTGGTGGCTAAAAATTATCTGGCAGAAAAAGAAATTCAACAGTTGGAAAGAACGGTGACAGGCTATTTTGATTATATCGAGGACTTAATTGAAAGAGAAAATACCTTTACAATAGAAGCTTTGGCAGAAAGTGTTAATAAGTTTTTAAATTTCAATGAGTATAAGGTGCTTGAAGGAAATGGTAAAGTTGCCAAGATTGTCGCTGATAAAAAAGCGGTCACAGAATACGAAACATTTAATAAAACTCAAAAAATAGTTTCTGATTTTGATAAAGAAATCAAAAAATTAAGAAAGAATCCTTAAGCTTCTAAAATTTTATATTTTTAAATTGGCAAAGACCAAAGGATTAGATTTTTACATTTTGTAAACTTTTGAAACACTTTTATGCAATCATTTCTTTTGGTACTTTTGCGGTAGAAAAGAGAGTTTTGTAATGATCTCTTGTTTAAATTTAATTCAATGAAAATCCTATACCTAGAAACCTCTTCCAAAAACTGCTCAGTCGCTATTTCAGATGACGAAAAGCTGCTTTGCGTATGTGAGGAAGTCTCAGAAAATTATAAACAATCCGAAAGTCTTCACTCATTTGTAGAATGGGCTTTGGAAGGGGCAGAAATTTCTGTAAAAGATATTGATGCAGTTTGCCTCGGAAAAGGACCCGGTTCTTATACAGGTTTGAGAATTGGCGCAGCTTCGGCAAAAGGTTTTTGCTATGGACTAAAAATTCCTTTAATAGCCGTGAATTCTTTGGAGAGCATGATAGAGCCTTTTTTAAACCAAAACTACGATTTTGTAATACCCTTAGTGGATGCTAGAAGAATGGAGGTTTATACTGCCGTTTACGACGGGATTTCGGGAGAAGAGCTTGTTCCGACCGAGGCTAAGGTTTTAGACGAAACTTCTTTTCAGGAATTTAAGGATAAAAAAGTTCTTTTCGTGGGTGATGGAGCTTCTAAAACACAAGAGATTGTACAGCTTCCCAATGCAGAATTTAATAACGACTTCTACCCTTCTGCAAAATATTTGGTAAAGAAAACTCTTGAGAAAATTGAGAAAAAAGATTTTGAAGATATAGCCTACTTCGAGCCTTTTTATTTAAAAGAATTTCACGGAGTTAAAAAGAAAAAAAGCGAAGATTGATCTTCGCTTTTTTATTTATTTGGGTTTTACTGGTACTGCATTAGGGTTGGTTATATTAAAATTAGGATTGTTTCCTTCAGGCTGTTTAGAATTTGGTTTTGTCTGAATAGCATTCGGATCTGGTGGAGCAGAGTTAGGAATATTTCCTGCAGGAATTCCTGGCGCCCCCATTAGTGGAGGCTGTTGAGTAGGTGTTTGCGACTGGGGCTGACCCTGGAAATTTCCGAAATTGGGATTGCCTGGTTGTGGCATCACATTTCCTTTGTTGTCTGTAGACTGAAATGCAAGATCACTTTTCAAATAAGTAAGCATTTCCTTTGCTTTCTCTCCCTCAGGAGTTTTAGCATAATTAAGAACTATTTGCTCCAGCTGAAGAATCATCACTTCTTTCCCATTCAATTTTCCAGAATTGAAGGCGTTGAGCAAAGATAACTTAGGCACCAAAGCATCTTTAGGATTTTTCTTTATAGCCTGATCAATAATGGCTTGGCTTCCGGTAAATTTTTCAGATTCATACAAGGCGAAAGCGGTCTTATAGTCATTCTCTGTATCTGCAGAAGATTTTACAAATGTATTGTTCTTGGGGTTTCTGGCAAATTCTGCAAACGAAGTATAGGGATAATCTTTTAACAATATTTGTTTTGCGCGCTCTGCTATTTGAGGATTTTTTTCATAATTCATGGCAAAAATCTCATACAAAGCCTGAAGCATTACCTTTTCTTCAGGATTTACATCTACCAGATCGTAGAGGGTTTTTGTTGCCAAAGGAGTATTGGTAAAGTAATTTTGATACATTACACCCAAACCTAAAGAAGCGGTATCACGGTCTTTCTTCAGTTGACCCAATTTACCTTCATCGGTAGGGATTTGCTCAATATAGTAAGAAGGTTCAAAGCGTCTTGGGTTGGGTGTGGAATTTACACCTAGTGCTTCATTTTTCATATCTTCAATGGTCGCCATTTTTTTAGAAAAACGCCAATTGTCTGAAAGTGCTCTATCACCCCAAACCTGTTTAAAAGTAGAAGTTCCTTTGCTCACAGTTCCGGTATTGCTGAAATAAAACCCTTTTTGGCTTACCCCAAAATCTTCAAATGAACTTCCGGAGTTGGCAAATAGAGAATTTGCACTGTAATCTCCAGTGTCAAAACCTTTGTTTCTTTCTGCACGTATTCTTTCCTGCTCCTCCTTTTCTTCTTTTATTTTAAGCTTTGCAATATGTTTGCTGAAGAAATCTGTCTTTTGTTCTGGGCTTAGTTTTGCCAAAGATAGAATACTGTCATTTTTTTTGATGAGGTAATAATTTTTTGAAATCTTTTTGATGTAATTGCTTTGGTCTGCAAGAAGAATTTTTGAAGGTTCATACGTCATTACGGCCAAAGCAGAATCATAATAAGCCCCAGCTCCTATGTAATCGTTTTTCTCTAAATAATGATTGCCAATTTCATAATAAGTTAACCCCCTTACCTGCCCGTCTGAAACCTTTTCTAATAAAGATTTTTTGAAAAACTCCTGTGCTTCATCTTTTTTTTCGGCTTTATTTGCCATTAAACCTAGCGCATAATAAAACTCGTTTTTTCTAGATCCGTAAGTACCTTTTTTACTTATTTTTTCAAGATATTCTCTGGCACCGTCGTAGTTTCCTTTACCATTAAAAGTTTTGGCAATCTGAATTTGTGATTTCACTTCAAACTCAAAATCATTTGCATATTTGTAGGCAGCAGTAAAGCTCTCTCTGGCTTCATCATTTTTACCCATTTCCTGTTGCACTTGTCCTTTTAGAAAGGCAATTCGGCTTCTTAGTTCTCTGTTGCCATTGAGGTCAAATGCGCGATTCAGTTCTTCTAGAGCTTCGGCTTTTTTTCCATTATCAAGTAATGCTTCGGAACGGTAAATGCTTAAAAGTTTATCGTAATCTTTTTTTAAACTTTCATTTTTGATTTGTGACCAAATCTGTTCAGATTTATAAAAGTTTTCCATTTTCGCATAAGCGAGACCTTCGTAAACTTTGGCTAAAGGAATTCTTTTGTCTTCCTTCATGTGTGTGTAAACGTAATTGAGAGCATCTAAAGCCTGAAGATTTTTCCCTTGATAAATTCTGGATTGTACCAAAATAATGTAAGCATCAAAGATAGTTTTGTTAACTTCTTCATTTTTTCTGATAACAGAGTATTTGTTGATTGCTTTTAAAGCCTTTGCTTCGGCAATTTCAAGGATACTAGCTCCTTTATTAGCTTGTTGGTTAGGATCTTGTCTACCTGGCAAACCCATCATTGCGCCGCCCGGAGCTCCTTGCATTGAAGGAGGTCCGCTTGGTTTTCCATTTTGCGGGCGGGTAACTTCTGCCATTTTCATGGAGTTTTCTGCAAAAGCGGCAGATTGACCCAAGTCACTTCCTAAAGGTTGCTCGTCATAAGTCAAAATAGGAATATAAGGCGCATAAAAATTATCTTTATGGGCTTTGTCTCTGTTTTCAAACTCCGTATTCAGTGCGTCTTTTGCATTGAAAAGCGTGTTGTAATATGTTGAAAATCCTTTGATAAACTTAGATCTTGCTTCAGGTTTTTTTACTTTCGTAGTACAAGAAACAACAAGAATCGCCGTTAAAAGGAATAAGATATTCTTTTTCATTATTTAATATAACTCTCTAATCTGCTTTTTATTATCGCAGAATGATGATTTTGTAAAAATAACAAAATTTTATTTGGAAATTTTTAGATATTTTTCAAAATTTGATAAACAATATGCGTCGGAAGTCCCATTATTGTATAATAACTTCCTTTTATATTCTTAATTTTTGCCATTCCGAGCCATTCTTGTATTCCGTAGCTGCCTGCTTTGTCGAAAGGTTGATAATTTTTAATGTAAAAATCTATTTCTTCATCAGAGATTTCATCAAAATCTACATCGGCAACGTCTGTTTCTGTAGTGGTTTTGTCTAAAGTTTTAATTGTAATGGCTGTATAAACCTGATGTGTTTTACCAGATAAAAGTTTCAGCATTTTTTTTGCCTCATTTTCGTCCAAAGGTTTTCCCAAAAACTGATTTTCTATCGCAACAACGGTATCCGCCGTAATCAGTACTTCATCATCAACCAAAACTCTGAAAACATTTGCTTTTAATTCAGACAAATATGCTGCTGCCTCTCCTACTTTAATGTGCTCGGGAACAATCTCTTCGCAGTCAATTTTCACGACTTCAAACTCAAATCCCAAACTGGAGAGAAGTTCTTTTCTCCTAGGAGATTGTGATGCTAATAATATTTTCATATCACACTATACAGATTGTGTATTATCATCATGCCATTTTCCCTGCACTTTCATGACCTGCTCTATAACATCGCGTACTGCTCCACTCCCTCCTTTTACTGAAGAAATGTAATCTGAAATTCCCTTTACTTCAGGAACTGCATTTTCGGGACATGTTGCAATTGCAGAATTTTTCATCATGTGAATATCCGGAAGATCGTCTCCCATAGTAAGAATCTCGTGGTTTTTTAAATGGTATTTGGATTTAAAAGATTCATAATCAATCATTTTGTTGTGTGATTTTGCGTAATAATCTTCAATACCGAGATAGCTGATACGATGTCTTACCATTTCATCATTTCCACCGGTAATAACACCTATTAAATAGTCGTTTTTTAAAGCTTTTACAACAGCATATCCGTCCAAGACATTCATTACTCTGCTCATATTTCCTCCTGGCATCAGATAAACGCTTCCGTCTGTGAAAACACCATCTACATCAAAAACAAACGCCTTTATATCCTTTAATTTCTCTTTATAACTCATTATCAAAAATTTAAAAAAAACTTTAAATCTAGTCGAGATTGTAAGTAAGTCTTACCGTTATTCTCGCTGATTTTTCTTTACTTGAGGTATCAAAATTCCCACCATAACTGTCTTCGTCCGTAGATCCTTTTGCTGTAATCTGGAAGACACCCATTGATGCGTCTTTTAATTTTCCGAGGTCTTCGTCGGCAGTATTTACAATTTTTTCGGCTCTTTGCATGGCGTCTTTTGCACCTGCTTCTATCAAACTATGTTTCAAAGACGAAAGATCAGAATAGGTGTATTGAGCAGCGGATGGCTCAAACTGTACTCCACTATTGATTAGTTCAGCTGTTTTATCCATTACCGTTTCAATTTTTTTCATCAGATCCGGATTTTTCTGTGCTCTAAAAAACACATTTTGTGAAGCTCTGTAGCCATCAAAAACTTCTTCTGAACGCTCAGCACCATCTGGATCTTTTGTGGTAATAGTGCGGAAAGATTTTGAAAAATTTACGCCACCAAAAGCAAATTCTCCTGCTTTGAAACCTTTACTGTAGAAAAATGCTTTTACCTTTTCTTTGTCCTGCGAAATTAAACTGTAAGCCTCTTTTGCATCCATAGCACTAGCGTCAAAACTGCCTCCCCAACTCATTTCGTCTGATATAAAATCTTTAGAACCAAGTCCTGTAACGGAGATTGTATCTTGTTTTAAATTTCTATTTTTAAAACTGGAACCTAAAATGAGAGCAGTAATCACAATTGCTGATCCGATGATGAAGGAACGGATAATATTGGTATTCATTTTTTTGGGTTTTCATCAAAGTTAATATTTTATCACAAATGATACATTTTTTTAATTGAAAGATTCATTGTTTTATATATCTCAAGGCTTTCGTCTTTCAATAATTGCTCATGTAATTCTAAAATTCTTTTATCATTTCTTACGGCTGGTCCGGTTTGAGCAGATTTTGGATCTATTTCATTGATTTTCATCACGGTTTCGTTAATTAATGGTAAAAAGTAATCAAAAGGAATTTTCTGTGCGTCAGAGATTTCTTTAGCTCTCGAAAAAAGATGATTCACAAAATTACAGGCAAAAACAGCGGTAAGGTGAATGTATTTTCTCTTTTCGTAAGTACTTTCTGTTACATTTTCTGATATTTTTAAAGCCAACTCAGTTAAAATTTTCTGATCTTCTATATTCTCAGTCTCGATAAAAAAAGGAATTTTAGAATAATCTAATTCTTTTGATTTTGAAAAAGTCTGTAAAGGATAAAAGCTTGATTTTCTGTACTCCCCTGCCAAAATTTCTTTGGGTAAAGAACCTGAAGTATGGGCAACGAGACAATTTTTTTTGGTAATCAAATTAGAAATATATTCTACCGAACTGTCGCTTACACAAATCAAATACAAATCTGCATCTGATAGTTTTTCAGTTGAAAATGGGATATTTAATTCAGACGAAATTTTTTGAAGTTCAGTTTCGTTCCTTCCAAAAATAAGGCTTACAGGAATTTTATTAATAAAAAATGCTTTTGCCAAATGATAAGCGACATTTCCAGAACCAATGATTACTATTTGCATAAAACAAAGATAAGATTTTTGATTAGGACTGAGATTTGATGTTTTATGAATTATTAATGACCTAACCCCAAAATTTTTGAAAACTACAAAAGACACACAATTGGTTTATGTTATACTGTTTAAATAATTTTTAAGCTTTTTGTTATACGGCTTTTGTCTTTTAAGATCTGTAGTTGAAACTTGAATGTTTTAATATGAAAAAAATTAGTATTAACTTTAATAAGTTTAAAACTAGAAATAAATAGATGGACTCAAAAATGAAGAAGTAATTTAACTTTCGGTTATTTTTGTAATCCAAAACAATGAAAGCATCTTATGAAGAACAAAGACGCGGAAATAATTTCGTTGATGCAAGAACCGCAAACTCGCGAAAAAGGAGTTCGAGCTTTGATGGATGCTTACCAAAGCCGCTTGTATTGGCATATCAGGAGAATAATCGTAGACGGTGATTTGGCTCAGGATACTTTGCAGGAAACGTTTATCAAAGCTTATCAGAATTTCCATCAGTTCAAAAATGATAGTCAGCTCTACACTTGGCTCTACAGAATTGCAACTAATGAAGCATTGCAACAGCTTAATAAGCTAAAGAAAATGCAGAAAACCGATGAAGATCCTGAGTATCACATGCAAAATCTTGTTGCTGACAATGCGGGAACAGATGCGGAAGAGATACAGATTTTGTTGCAAAATGCAATACAAAGTCTGCCAGAGAAGCAAAAACTTGTCTTTATGATGAGGTATTATGATGATCTTCCTTATGAAGAAATATCAAAAATTGTGGATATGTCTGTTGGCACCTTGAAGACGAATTATCATTACGCCAAACAGAAGATAGAAGAGTACATAAAAGAAAATTTCGAAAAGTAATTTTTCAAGACCAAAACATGAAAGACTTCGATATAGAAAAATTAGATAGGCAAAACATTTACAGTGTTCCAGATAATCTGTTTCAGAATATTCAGAATAGAGTGTTGGCTGAAGCGAATGATTTCGATGTTGAGAAATTAGAACGCAAAAACATTTACCATATTTCGGATGGTTTATTTGAAAATATCCAAAATAATGTGATAGCTGATGTGAAGGGATTTGATTTAGAAAAGCTAGAAAGAAAAAATATTTATAAAGTTCAAGACTATTTATTTGAAAATATTCAAAGTAGAGTATTGGCAGAAATTATAGTAAAGAAGAAAACTCCTATTTTTAAGCTTAGTTGGGCTTATGCAGCGGCAGCATCTTTAGCGTTGATTTTTGGTGGAACGTTTTTATATAATAGTATTTCAGATAATTCATCAGAAATTGCTGTGGTAGAAATTTCTCCTAAAAAGGAAAGCCAAATAGCGTATGAGACTTTGCAGGCAGATTTAACCTCGGTAGAAAGTAATAATCAAATAGCTGAAAACCAAGACGTAAGACCTTTGGTAAGTACAGCTTCACAGAATGGTAATACTGCTAAAAATGTGAAAACTGTAACTGCATCAAAAAAACAGACAGAAAAACAAATGAACGAGTATTTGGATTCTTTCACAAGCTCTGAAATTGCAGATCTTGCAGTAAACGGTAATCAAGATGTTTACTTAGATCTTTATAACTAAACTAAAAATGAAAAAACTTTTTTTAATATTATTTGCGTTCTGCAGTTTGGGAGTTTTTGCCCAAAAAGATTACGATTGGAAGAAAATGGATCCCAAACAACGCAAAGAAATAATCAATAATATGTCACCGGAAGAAAGAAAGTCTTTGCTTATTAAATTCCGGAATAATATGGTGTTGGAGCAACTGAATATAGATGCAGATGATAAAGAAGAATTTACACAATTGTATAATGAATATCTGGACAAACAAAACCAAATAAAATCGCAGTTTGATTCTAATTTTAACCCAGAAACGCTGTCTGAAGACGACGCCAAAGTTAAACTACAGCAAAGCTTCGATGTAGGACAAAGACTACTAGACAACAGAAAAGATTATGCAGAGAAAATGCAAAAAGTAATTCCTTGCCAAAAGGTGTTGAAGCTTTTTCAATCTGAGGGAATGATGAGAGACAAGATGAATGAGAAAAAATACCACGGAGGCAAAAAATGATCAATACTGTAGTGAAGTTTACATAATAGTTTATTTTTTAATGTTTGAACGACCCATACAATCTATTTGTAAGGGTCGTTTGATTTAAATTAAGACTTTATGCAAGATAAATTTCTCTATTTTTATTCCATTAAATCACCTTTGAGGTAGAGTGAAAGCACAAAAAATTAAAACGTAATTACCCCACATTTTATTATCTTTGCAAATTACATAGTTCTTAAATGAAAAACATACGAAATTTTTGCATAATCGCCCATATCGACCACGGTAAATCTACTTTGGCAGACCGTCTTCTGGAATATACCAATACGGTGACCCAGAGAGAATTACAGTCTCAGACACTTGATGATATGGATTTGGAAAAAGAACGTGGGATTACAATAAAATCTCACGCCATCCAGATGGATTATGAGCTTAATGGCGAAAAATATATATTAAATCTTATCGATACACCGGGACACGTAGATTTTTCTTACGAAGTTTCCCGCTCAATTGCCGCTTGTGAAGGTGCACTTTTGATTGTAGATGCTGCGCAAAGTATTCAGGCACAAACAATTAGTAATTTGTATCTGGCTTTAGAAAACGATCTGGAAATTATCCCAATCCTTAATAAAATTGACCTTCCTTCTGCAAATCCTGAAGAAGTTACAGACGAAATTATGGGGCTTATTGGATGCAAATATGAGGATGTTCTTCGTGTTTCTGGGAAAACCGGGGAGGGTGTTCGTGATTTGTTAGAACAAATCGTTGCTAGAATTCCGGCTCCAGTTGGAGATCCGGAAGCACCACTTCAGGCATTAATTTTTGACTCAGTTTACAATCCGTTCAGAGGAATTGAAGCCTATTTCAAAGTAGTAAATGGTAGTATTTCTAAAAACGAAAAAATTAAGTTTTTTGCAACAGGAAAAGAATACGGTGCAGATGAGGTAGGAACTCTGAAACTGAAACAAGTTCCGAAAAAAACAATTGAATGTGGTGATGTAGGTTATATTATTTCAGGCATTAAAGATGCTCGTGAGGTAAAAGTGGGAGACACCATTACTTCTTTCGTGAATCCTGCTGCTGCTGCAATTGACGGGTTTGAAGAAGTAAAACCAATGGTTTTTGCAGGAATTTATCCTATTGAATCTGAAGATTTTGAGGAATTAAGATTTTCATTGGAAAAATTAAGACTTAATGATGCTTCTTTGGTTTTTGAACCGGAAAGTTCTGCAGCTCTTGGTTTTGGTTTCCGATGCGGATTCTTGGGAATGCTTCACATGGAAATCGTTCAGGAACGTCTTGAAAGAGAATTTGATATGAACGTAATCACGACGGTTCCCAACGTATCTTACCACGGATATTCTAAAAAAGATCCAGAAACAACTATTTTAATCAACAACCCGTCTGAAATGATTGATCCCAATCTTTTAGATAGAGTAGAAGAGCCGTATATAAAAGCTTCAATTATTACAAAATCTGATTTTGTGGGTCCTGTAATGACGCTTTGTATTGAGAAAAGAGGTGAAATTGTAAACCAGTCTTATTTAACGGCGGATAGAGTAGAACTGACCTTCAATATGCCTTTGGCAGAAGTTGTTTTCGACTTTTACGATCGTTTGAAATCTATTTCTAAAGGTTATGCATCTTTCGATTATTCACCAATTGGAATGCGTTCTTCTAAGTTGGTAAAAATGGATATCTTGATCAATGGTGATATGGTGGATGCGTTATCTTCATTAATTCACGATTCTAATGCTTACTACATTGGGAAAAAGATGTGTGAGAAACTTCGTGAACTGATCCCGAGACAGCAGTTTGATATCGCTGTTCAGGCTGCTTTGGGAGCGAAAGTTATCGCCAGAGAAACCATTAAAGCTTTGAGAAAAGACGTTACCGCAAAATGTTATGGTGGTGATATTTCAAGAAAAAGAAAATTGCTGGAAAAACAGAAAGAAGGTAAGAAAAAGATGAAGCAGATTGGTAGAGTAGAAGTACCGCAGTCGGCATTTATGGCTGTTTTGAAGCTGAATGACTAGCCATCATTGATAGTTTTTAAATACAAATCCGCAGAAAATTTCTGCGGATTTTTTATTGTAGATAGTGTGTAGATCTTTGATTTTTAATGATTTTTTCATCTATAGAGATTTCAAAATCCTTTGATGTAGCTTTATAAAAAGAAATTTTTGCCTTTCTTTTTTCTCCTTTTTTCAGATGTGGAAATGAATAAATCAGAATTTCGTTTGGTTTTAATTCAAAATAACGATTTTTAGGAAATCCCATTCCACATATTAAATAATCACTGTTTCTGATATATTGGAATTTCTTATCCTTGAGAACATATAAACCAACAACTTGTGCTTCGACGGGAATTCTCAGAGTTTTGGGTGAAATATTTTTAATAAAAACAGGAAACGCTTTATATTTTTTTACTTCTTCTATTTCATAATTTCTTGCATAAAGCGGAATAGTATCCTTTTCTTTGACGATAATTTGAGTCGTTTGATTATTTATAGTCTCATATAAATATTCTCCAGTTTCTTTAATTTGAATAGCTTCAGGATTGAAGAATGGTCTGTATATAAAATTGATAGAATCTTCAAACTTTTTTCTTGCTTTTGAATATTCAGCTGCATTTTCATTACTTTTTGGCGGCGGTGGCGGCGGCGGCAAAATATACTTGTAATATTTTACATCAATGTTTCTGTTTTCTTTTCCAATATAAATTAGTGAAGTTCCCATTTCATTCATATCGTAGTTAAAATTCTGAAAGCTCAATTTCTCACCTTTTGGGAAACTCAAAACAAGATTATCTGCAAAAGTTTTTTCCTTTTTGCAGCCTATTAATAAGATCGTTAAAATCAAAAGAAATCCTTTCATTCAAATCTTTGCTAATAATTTTGAATGTACGAAAAAACCGTCTCAGCTGAAACGGTTTGATATTTATTTTTTGGAAAATTTTATTTCCATGGTCTTAAACTCTTTGCCTGTTTTAGAATCTGGGCCGTACATTTCCATTTTTTGAGTGTTGTCATCAATAAAAGTGAAAACTTCTCTCACGTCGCAATCTTTTCCGGGTCTTGATGGGTCGGTCATTTTTCCTTTAAATTCTATGGCTTTTTTTGATGCATTCCAGTCGCCTTCCATGGTCATGATTCCCGTTCCCATATTGTCGATCCAAGTGCTTACAAATTTCTTTTTAGCGTTGTCATACCCTGTAATGCTCATTCCTTCAAAAGGCATTCCCATAAAATTTCCTTTGTGTTCACTTGTTTGGTAGCGACCGTCAAAGATCATTTTATTGGTTGTAGTTGATGTACTGGTCATAGGTTTTCCACCATCTTCCATCCACATTGTGTTTTCACCAGACCATGCACCGTCAGATTTTGCTAGCATTTTCTGCATATCTCCCGGCGTAGCAAATTCCATCCATGCTTTGTTTGCGGTTGCAGAATCTACAGGTTTCCATTCTTCATTGGCAACAGATTCTTTTCCGTCAGAAGTTTTTACATCGGATTTTGTTTTATCACAAGCGATAAATAGAAGCGCAGCGCAGGCTGTAAAGAATAAACTTTTCATAATTACTTAGTTTTAAAATGATTATAAATTTAAGAAATTATTGAATCCAACAATAAATTATTTTAATTTAGAGATTCAAATTTCTAATTGCTAATTTTGTGTACAAATAACGCAAATAAAATTATGGATTCGCCAAAAAAACCGCAAGATATCAAAGTAGCTGTTGATGCTGTTATTTTCGGATATTTTGATAAAAAAGACCTTCAGATTCTTTTAATAAAAAGAAATATTGAACCTTTCAAAGGAGTTTGGGCTTTACCTGGAGGTTTAGTTTTAGATGATGAAAACTTGGATGACGCTGTAAAAAGAGAATTGCAGGAAGAAGCGGGCATAAAACCAGATTTTCTGGAACAACTCTACACTTTCGGGAATATAGGTCGTGATCCCAGAAATAGGGTAGTTACGGTTGCTTATTTGGGTTTGGTTAATCCTTCTTATCATGAGTTATTGGCATATTCTGATGCGGATGAAGCGCAATGGTTTGGGATTAATAATCTTCCGAATTTGGCTTTTGATCATCAATCGATCATAGATATTGCTTTGAAAAGACTTCGTTCAAAAATTTGCTATCAACCAATAGGTTTCAATCTTCTTAATGAAGAATTTCCATTTTCCGATCTTGAAAACCTTTATAAAACGATTATAGGAAAAGAAATCGACCGCAGGAATTTCCGAAAAAAAATCATGAGCTATGGACTTTTGAATGAAACAGATAACATAAAAAAAGTAGGAAGTGGAAGACCGGGAAGATTATTTACTTTTAATCAGAAAAAATATAGAGAATTGGAAGAAAAAGGTTTTTATTTTGAAATAAATTAATTTTTTTTTGAATTCATAATAAGTAATTGATCTTAACGCTAAAAAGGTCTCAAATACATTGTTTTCTTTGAAATTTGCTTAAAAAAGCACAATATGAAGCCAATAATTAAATTAATAAAAGGCGACATCACGAAAATAAATGCAGACGCCATCTTTAAATTTACCAATTCCTCATTATTGGGCAAAATTGGTGTTGATGGTGTTATTTATCGAGCTATTGTAAAAGCAGATTTTAGATCAAAGGATAAAAATCTGAGTCCGACAGAAAAAATGTAAAACTCACGAAGTATTTGCCACTTCAGAGAAAGGTTTTGCTGCAAGATACGTCATTCACAAGTTGATAGATTCAATTTGAAATAATGAAAAAATGAGTCAAAATTATTGATGAATAATTATAAAAAGCTTTTAAATAATTAAAATGAAGGGTTTTGTATTTGGAAAATTTTATCCGTTTCATATCGGTCATAAGAAGATGATAGAGTTTGCTCTTGAAAAGGGAATTGTAACCGTTTTGGTATGTGCAGAAGAGCAGGAAAAAATAGCAGGAAACATCAGAAAAGAATGGATCAGGGAAACTTTTCGGAATAATAAAAATCTAAAGGTTCAGGTTTTTAAGTATAAAGAAAATTATTTCCCGAATACTTCTGTTTCAGATTGGGAAGTTTCCAAGATATGGAGCCAAGTTTTCAAAGAATATTTCAAAAATGAAGATTTTCTAGTGACTTCTGAAGAATACGGTGAAATGCTTTCTATGATTATGGATATTGACCATTTTATGTATGATGAAAACAGGGAAAACATCCCTATCTCAGCTTCAGAAATTCGTGAAAATTTGTTTGAAAACTGGAATTATCTGCCGTTATCTGTTCAGAAATATTTTGCATTACAAGTGGTTTTTCTTGGCACAGAATCTACTGGGAAAACTTTTTTAGTCAATAAATTATCTGATTATTTTAAATCTAATAAAGTTTTGGAAGCGGGACGAGATCTTATTTCAAATTCAAAAGAGTTTGATTTTAATGATTTAGAAAAAGTGTACATGGAACACACCACTAGAATTGAAAATGTGAATTATCAAGAAAGTTTTTTAACGTTGATTGATACCGATATTCACATTACAAAATCGTATTCTGAATTTATTTTCGGTAAAAAACTAATAGTTCCAGAAGAAATATGTGAGAAAAATAAAGCCCAACTTTATCTTTATTCAACAAATGACGCAGAATATATTCAAGACGGAACACGGCTAGAAATCGATGATAGAAATAAATTAGACGAAAGCCATCGGAAAGTTTTAAATGAAAATAGAATTGTGTTTAAAGAAATTTCCGGTACCCGGAGTAATAGAGAAAAATGGGCAATTCGATATATAGAAGAATTGATTTCAGAAAAAGCAAAATTATTGATGTAATAATTATAACCATAACCATAACAAAAGCAATAAATTTTGGGAGTTTGATTGGGCGATGACTAAAACCTGTCTGTGAGACTAGGGGAGAGGCTTTCTAAACAAAAAAGGATTTATTTAGCTTAAATAAATCCTTTTTTATGGTATAGAAAAATTTTCTAATTTTTCTTTTTTACTTTAGATTTTACCTTTTTTACTTCTTCTTTTATAAAAGGATATTTTTTCTGCATGTCTGTAGCTAAAGTAGAATCAAGTTCCAAAGCATTTTGTAGTGCCAGTTCGCCTTTTTCCTGATTTCTTAGGTTAAACCAACAATTACTTAGCTGGTAATATAACTCTGCTCTATTGTGCGATTTTAACGCATTTTCAACAACAGTTACAGCTTCGTCATATTCTCCCAAAAGCATTAGAACCTCACTATACGCATACCAGTTGTAAAAACGGGAAGGCTCTGTGTCTACCAGTTTTTTCAGGCAAACTAAACTTTCTTCAAACCTTCCAGATTCTATAAAAAGAAAAGCAAGCCTTTTTTGATACTCAAGGTTGTTGTCATTAAGTAAAGTGGCTTCTTTTGCAAAATGAAGAGATTCTGGCATGGCTCCCATTTCTTCGTACAAATAAGATTGTTCCATCATAGAAAGATAAAACTGAGGGTCTTCTCTCAATGATTTCTGAAAATAAGTAAGCGCCACAAAAAGTTGCTTTTGAGCTTTAAAACAAAGCCCAATTTTGTAAAAAGTAAATGCTTTGGTATATTCTAATTCCAGCATATCTTCATACACTTCAATGGCCTTGTCAAATTGCTTCAGAGCTTCGTAACAAGCTGCTTTGCTGGCATAAACACCCACCGCATTAGAGTTGATTGCCAAAAGATAATCGAACCCTCGTATGGCTTCTTCGTAATTTTTTCTGTTGAAATAAAACTGTCCGTATTCACTCCAGGCTACTTCAGAAAAGGCAAAATCATCCAAATACGTATTCAGGAAAGTGATTGCTTCGTCACTTTTGCTCAGCTCGTTGAAGCAAATCATAATGTTTTCTAATGAATATTCGTCTGTAGGATCATCTTTTAAAGCCTGCTGATAATGTTTCAAAGCATTGAAAGGGTCTCCTAAATTGATGTATTCATCTGCAATAAAATTGTTGAGAAAATTTTCTTCTTCGCCCAAATCTAATGCTTTTTTGCAAATATCTATTGATCTTTTGGGATTTCCTAGATTAGAATAGTATTTGGCGTAGCACACCAAAAAATCGGTGTTTTCCATCGATGCTCCTCTAAGCTCGTTAATGAGTTCTTTTGCAGAGGTGTAATCTTCCCATTCGAGTAAAACTTCAAGTTTTTTGATTTTTATCTCTAGAGAATTTGGATGTAGCTTTAGACCATAGTTCACTGCTATATCTGCATAATTAAAGTCGCCAAGCTCAAGGTAATAAACAATAATATCTTCCAACTCTTCTGTATCGTAGTAGAATTCATCATTGCTCTCAACCATTTCTTCGAACTTTTTTACAAGTTCATTTTCAAAATATTCTTCCAATATAGTATCTCTCCGTTATTTTCAAAGCTCAAAATTGATTTATAAACTTCGAAAAAACTTTTTTAATTAAATTTTATGTCCCAGACTTTTTCCAAAATTCTAGGTTGTTTTTGTGCTTATGTTTATTTTCTTTATTAAAAATACAAAAATTCCTATTTAAATCAAACTTTTTATCTTTTCAATCATTTTATCTCCTAAATCATCTGCTTCTTGCTGAGATTTTGCCTCAGTGTAAATTCTGATAATAGGTTCTGTATTAGATTTTCTTAGGTGAACCCAATTGTTTTCAAAATCAATTTTTACGCCATCTACTGTAGAAACCTCTTCATTTTGATACTCTTTTTCCATTTTAGTTAAAAGTGAATCAACATCAATTTCCGGTGTAAGTTCAATTTTCTTTTTGCCCATGTAATATTCTGGGTATCCTGCTCTTAATTCAGAGACCGTTTTGTTTTCTTTTGCAAGATGGGAGAGAAATAGAGCAACACCTACCAAAGAATCTCTACCGTAATGAATCTCTGGATAAATAATACCACCGTTGCCTTCACCACCAATTACTGCATTTTTTTCTTTCATTAGATTCACTACATTCACTTCTCCTACAGCGCTTGCAAAGTATTCTGAATTGTGGTTTTTTGCTACATCTCTCAAAGCGCGGCTTGAAGAAAGATTTGAAATCGCCACTCCGTTTTTATTTTTCAAAAGATAATCTGCAACAGCAACCAAGGTGTATTCTTCGCCAAACATTTCTCCTTTTTCATCAATCAGAGCCAATCTGTCAACATCCGGATCTACAACAATTCCTACATCTGCTTTTTCTTTGATAACCAATTCGCAAATGTCTCCCAAATGCTCCTTCAAGGGTTCAGGGTTATGTGGGAAATGACCTGTTGGGTCACAGTAAAGTTTTACCGTTTCAACACCTAATTTATCTAAAAGCATTGGGATTGCGATTCCTCCAGTAGAGTTTACCGCATCAAGAACGATTCTGTAATTTTTAGCTTTAATGGCTTCAACATCTACCATAGGCAAATCTAAAATCTGCTGAATATGAATATCAAAAGCATCATCTCTCGTTTCGTATTTTCCTAAATCATCTACTTCTGCGTAGTTGAAATCTTCATTTTCTGCCAATTCCAAAACTTCTGCACCATTTTCTCCGCTGATGAATTCTCCTTTTTCATTTAAAAGTTTCAGGGCGTTCCATTGTTTTGGGTTGTGGGAAGCTGTCAGGATGATTCCACCGTCTGCTTTTAATTCGGGAACCATTATTTCAACAGTTGGTGTTGTAGAAAGTCCCAGATCAATCACATTGATTCCTAAACCTTGTAAAGTTGCAGTAACCAATGAATTAACCATTAATCCTGAAATTCTCGCATCACGACCGATAATTAAGGTTAAATCTTTTTTATTTTTATTATTTTGAAGCCAGGTTCCGAAAG
This sequence comes from Chryseobacterium piscicola, assembly GCF_900156685.1. Taxonomy (GTDB): domain Bacteria; phylum Bacteroidota; class Bacteroidia; order Flavobacteriales; family Weeksellaceae; genus Chryseobacterium; species Chryseobacterium piscicola. The sequence continues at coordinate 153,679 of NZ_FTOJ01000001.1, read as the reverse complement.
CAGACGCAAATTTTACAACGTCCAAGGGTGTAAGGTTATCACCTACTTTTCCACCTATTGTTCCTCGGATTCCGGAGATTGATTTTATTAAAGACATAAATTTTGTGAATTTTAAAACTTTTGCAAAAATACGAATAAAAGAAAGAATGAATTGTGAAAAGTTATTAACCTTTACGCTCAAAAAAATTATTATGATGCTAATCTTTATCAACAAGAAATAGAACATTTCTACCAAGAAAATAAAGAAATCACAACAGAACTCATTAAAGCAAAAGATCAATTGATAGAAGTTTTACAAAAAGAAATAGAATCTCTTAAACCCAAAAACTAAAGATTCCCAAATATCTCATCCGTAGAAAAACTCAGTTCTGGAAAGGTTCTGGAACTAATAATTTCTCCTTCGGTTGCGGGTTTTAATCCTATAAAATTCTGTTTAGCAAAACAAAAAATTGAATATTTTTATCGGGAGGATGCACAATCCAATATTCCGAAATACAGCTTCTTCGTAAATGCTGAATTTATAATCCATATCTCTTTTGGCGTTTACTGGAGAAAGGTTAAAGAAATGTTTTCATCTTTTTTTAATGATTTATGAACACCCACAATCAGAATCACAGCCTGGCTTTCCTTTTTTGAATTTTTTTGGGGCAAAATTCTTTCTAAGTGTCTTGTATAAAGAATAGCAGGCGAAAAGCACCATAAGCGCAACGATTACATATTGAAAGACGAGCGAAGTATCCATCTATTTTAAAATCTGATAGGCAATTAGCGACACAAAATAGGCCAAGCCAGTCATCATAGCCAGCTGAAAACCAGTCCATTTCCAGCTTTTGGTTTCTTTATAAACGATGGCGACAGTAGATGCACATTGCATAGCGAAGGCGTAGAAAAGCAATACAGAAATTCCGGTGGCAAAACTGAATACTTTTTCGCCGTTGGGCTTGGTGTCGTTTCTCATTTTATCGATTACTTTTCCTTCGGGAGCGTCGTCGTCAAGACTGTAAAGAGTAGACATTGTTCCTACAAAAACTTCTCTTGCAACGAAGCTTGTGAGAATGCCGACGCCCATTTTCCAGTCGTAGCCCAAAGGGGCAATGGCGGGCTCGATGGCTTTTCCCATTCTTGCCAAATAAGAGTGATCTAGTTCAACATCTGTGGCAACAATTTCGTTTTCATTGAGTTTAGGGCCAAAATAACTTAATACCCAAATAATTATACTTACTACAAAAATGATTTTTCCTGCTCCGGTAATAAATCCCCAAACTTTTCCTAAAACAAGTTTAAAATCATACCAGAAGAGAGGTTTTTTATAGGTAGGAAGATCCATCACTAGATAAGACTTTCCTTTTTGTTTAATGAAATATTTAAGAATGAAAGAAGACAACAGTGCAACGAAAAATCCTAAAAAATACATTCCCAACAGTACCAAAGCTTTGTAAGATATGCCAAAGAAATTGCCGTCTGAAATAATCAAACCAATCATAATGCTGTACACCGGAAGCCTCGCAGAACACGTCATGAAGGGTGTTATCAGAATGGTGAGCAGTCTTTCTCTTACGTTTTCTATATTTCTTGTAGACATTACTGCGGGTATTGCGCAGGCGGTACCTGAGACGAGCGGAACGATGCTTTTTCCGTTGAGACCAAAAGGGCGCAGAAACCTGTCCATCAAAAAAACTACTCTTGCCATATATCCCGAATCTTCTAACAGAGAAAGAAAAAACAATAAAATACCAATTTGAGGGGCAAAAATAACGATCCCGCCTATCCCAGGGATAATTCCGTTGGATATAAGTGAGTTTAAAGGGCCTTTTGGCAAATGCTCTTCCGAAAAAGCAGAAAGCCAAGCAAAAAGCTCATCAATCCAATTCATAGGATATTCTGCCAAGAAGAAAACGCATTGGAAAATGAAAAGTAAAACAAAAAGAAAAACAACATAACCCCAGATTTTGTTTACGAGAATTTTGTCTAATTTTTCTGTAAGCAATTCTTTTGCATTTTGCTTTTTAGAAATAACTCCCAGTAGCATTTTATCTGCAATTTGATATCTTCTAACCGTTTCTTGTACCTGAATTCTTTTTGGGTTTAAAGATTTTGAAGCTGAATTTTCTTCAGCCTGATTTTTTTTATCCGAATAAAGTGAGATGCTTAACCAAGCTTTGTAAGGATTTTGTATATTTTGCTGAGTGGCTATTTTTCCTACAATATTTTTATGCTCTTGAGGGATTTCAAAATAAGGAACAGAAGATTTCTTAAACTCATTTTTCAGAATTGATTCTTTCAGCTCCTCAATTCCGGTTTGTTCTTTGGCATTGGTCTGAATGATTTTTAAACCTAAAGCTACTTCTAGTTTTTTTACATCAATATCAACTCCTCTTCTTTTTGCCTGATCGACTTGGTTGAGAACCACAATCATTGGTAAACCTGCATCTAAGATCTGCTGCATCAAAAGCATTCCGCGTTTGATACTTAAAGCTTCGAGGATGTAAATTACTCCGGTATAGTTTTTCTTGTCGAGAAGAACTTTAGAAAAAACGGCTTCATCTTCCGAACTTGGGTAAATGCTGTACGATCCTGGAAGATCGGTAATTTTTACCTCTTCATTTTTATAAGAGTAATTTCCGGAATGGCTCGTAACCGTAACTCCGGAATAGTTTCCGGTTTTTTGTGTTGTATTGCAGAGTGCATTGAAAAGGGTAGACTTTCCCACATTGGGATTTCCTACCAATAGCAATTGTTTTTCTTGGTTTTCCTGCATTTTTTAGATTGATTCTTCAACAATAATAAAATCTCCTTCTTCTTCTCTAAGGGCAATTCGGCTTTTTTCTTCACCAAATTCAATATATATAGGCCCTTTGAATGGTGCCTGATACAGTATTCTGAATGAAGTTTCAGGAAGCAGGCCCATTTCAAGGATTTTGTTGGGCATATCGAAATGCTCATTGTCATAACCTTTTATAATTCCCATTTTGTTTTTAGGAAAGTGGCTCAGTTTCTGTGGATCTCTCTGTTTCAAAGCTGAAAATTTGTCGTGCAAATATAAGTTATTTAAATTAAATCTAAATTAGAAAAAAACAGAAACAAACCCAAACACATCGCTGTATTTGGGTTTGCTTTAATATAATTAAGTTAAATATGAATTTTTATTTTTTGATTTTCTCAGTTCCCGTTCTTTCAACTTCACCTACAGTAAGGTTTCCGTAATCGGGCTCGATTTCGTTGTCTGTTGCTTTAAAGAAATCTTTGTATTGTTTTTCCTGTTTTTTAATCATATCTCCCACGGTTCCGTCCATTCCAGGGATTGCTCTTGATGTTATTTCTGGGGTAAGCATTGGTCTAAGCGTAGCAAACGGATCTTTTTTGAACTCAGTAAATTTCTTTTCAAATTTATCTCTAGGCATTTCGCTTACTTTTCCACCTTTTGCCTGCATCATACCTTCAATGTAAGAATATTCTGTGTAATCCTGTACTTTTTTATTTCCTTGAAGCACCCAAGAATAATTTTTAGCATCATCTTCAATTTTTACAATTAAACCAGGAAGCCCAGAAAACTTATAAGGCCCGTCCTGAAAAGGAATATCTGTACTGAACCACGCAGTCCATTTTCTTCCACCGTATTCTGTAGTTGCTTTTTGGGTGTTGTATTCGCCAATTTTTTGTTTGTCTGAAAGAATTTTCCAGTTAAACTTAGAATCTTCTACATAACCGATATTGGCAGGAGTAAATCCGCTGGTGATTTTCTCAACAAACTGAATCTTCATTGTAGGATATGTTTTGTACACTCTTGCAGAAATTTTCGGCATTTTAATCAGTTTTGAAAGATCTTTCATCTGACCCGATTTCTGCATCGCTTCAATTTCCACTTTCATGATAGAATCCTGTGAAATGACTGTGTAATCTTGGTAAACGGATCTGTTTTTATCTGTAATATCCAAAATAGTAATTACCTTTTCTACTTTAGCTGAATCTTTTTTAGGTTTAAAATTAAGCTCGTAAAAAAATCTGTTGGCTGTTTCTTTAGAATCCTGAGCATTGGCAAATACTGCTGTTGCGATTAAAAATATTGAAAATAGTTTTTTCATTTTAAAAAGTAAATGTTTCTCTATTAGTTTATAAGGTTTGATAAATGTTACAGTTTTTTAAATAAATTTTCAGAAAACGAATAAAAAAATATCCCTCTCAAATTTGAGAGGGATATTTTTATTATTTAAAGTTAAATTTCACGGTAAACATAACCTGGCTTGGTCTGAGCTGAATTCTTGTATAAGTTAAAGCATTCAGTGTTCCATTAAGGTCATAAGTTTCAAATACTTTTCTGTTGCTGATGTTCATCCATTTCAGTTCAAAATCAATTTTCTTTTTAGACCATGAATATTGGTAAGAAACATCGAAGAAAGGGTTTCTGTAGGTAGTATCGTTATTGGTTGTATTCAACTGGTCCCAAGAAAAACCAATATTATGATCTTCAAGAGGATAGAAAAATAATGCTAAATTATGACTGTATCCTTTATTAATCCCCAAAGTTCCTCTGCGGCCTTCTTGTTTTGTGCGGGAAAGACTCATGTTGAAATCTACACTCATCCAGCTGAAATAGGTATTGTTTAGCTTAAAGCCGTAAGACTGGCTGGTGTTTTTATTTTTAAATCTCACTTCGTCCAAAAATGCATCAGAAATAGATGTTGTATTTCTGTAATTCAACGATACATTTGTTTTGAATGAAGGGAAATACTTTCCTATTTCTGCGCCTAATCTATTGTTTTCCGTATGATTTTCCGTGTCAATATACTGCATTAACGTAAAACCAGTGGTAGGATCCAGCAATGGTGCAGAAAGCAGGTTTCTTTTGCTGTCTGAGTAAGAATAGTTTACATTAAAAAATAAATTATTTAAAGGATTTCTATATTCTAGTCTTGAGCCCAAAGAGGAAGTTGTGGTCTGTGGAATTGGGTTGTTGGCATCCATCACATTAAAACCGTTAGGTGACAGTAACATGTAACCGGCATAAGCCGTCTGGATATCTCCGAAGTTATTGTTCACATTAGCATTAACGCTAGCCTTCCAAAAAGATGCAAAAGTGTACTGAGCAAATAGGTTGGGAGTAAAAGTGGTTCTGTTAAGATCCTTAGACACACCTCTCATGTCATCTTCAGCCTTAATACTTGTAAAGTTAACGGGTAGATTGGCAAATACATTCCAAACATCTGTTTTGTAGTTAATACCTAATGATGCGTTAGGATTAATTTCTGTGAATTTAAGATTGTTTTCGTAAGCCGGACTATTAAAATTAGGCGTTCCTGAAAGCGCAATTCCGTTGAAATCGGTATTTAATTGATCGCTAGAAAAATCAAATCCCACTTGTGGCGTAAACGTCCAGCCTTTTTTAGTAAAACTGATGTTGGCTGTATGCGAAGTTTCTAAAGTTTTGAGTCTGAAATTTTGCTGCGCCACAGTATTTGGCAAAAACATAAGGGTTCCTAATGGGCCGGTTGTGCCTTCTCTAAAAGGGATAAGTAGATAATTTGCTGGTGTGATTTTCAGCATCTGTTTGTCATCCTGGTAATTGATGTATGATCTCAGATTCACCATTTTTTCTTTCCATGGGATGATGGTACTTAAAGAGTTTTGGAAATTTGAAGTAGGAGACTCCACCGCTTGTCCTGAAGATCTTCCTTCTCTCACTGCAAAAGCACGGTCTGCGTTCCAGAATTGGCTGAAGCTGGTTGAGTTTTTAAAGAAACCCTTCTTTGCATTTTTGGTGAAAAGTAATTCTCCTCTTATTTTATCAGTAAAAAAGTCATTTCGTGTGCTGTTGATTACCTTGTTTCCTGCCAAATTTCCTGTTTGATACGTTGTTTCCTTGTAATCTTCTCTTTCAACGGCATTGTTGGTATAGTTGGCAATAGCTTTCAATTCCCACTGCTTTGCCTTGTCAATATTAGTTAAATAGTTTGCAGATGCATAATGCACATTGTTGAATAAATATCTTTTAACGGGTGTGTTTGGCGTGCCAGCGGTTTCTACGTTAAGCCAGTCGTTTTGCGAAACATTTCCACGTCTTCCTTCCCAAGGGTTGAAGCTTCCAAGGATATTTCCTTCGTTCTCCACCTGGTCGCCCACGTTGTTGGTCTTATAATTGACTACCCACTGGCTTGTTTTGCTGAAAAACATCGGCGTCAATTTCACATTCCATAAGAGAGGATCTGCTCCTACGCCTACTTCGCCACGACCGGTCATCGTCACCGATTTTTTTAGTTTTATGTTGATTGCTGCCGCGTCAGAAGGTATTTTTCCCTGGAGCATCTTTACGGGCTGGTGATTTTCAAGTACTTCTAGTTTTGAGATGGCGTCTTTCGGGAGAGAGTTGGTTACTGTACCATATCCTCCTTCCATCAAATCTTTACCTTCTACATAAAATTTGTTGATAGGATTTCCCTGATAGAGCACTGTGCCATCTGCGTTTACTTCAATTCCTGGGATTTTCTTCATCACGTCTGCCAAAGTACGGTCGCTTTTGCTGTCGAATGCTTTCAAATCATAAGCAATAGTATCTCCTCTTGCGGTAATTAGTTTGGTTTTCAGCTGAACTTCTTTAATTTCTGTAGTTTCAGACTGTAGTTTAAAACTTAAATTCTGATCAGAATTGCTTATTTGTTTTGTGAGTGGTTTTTGATTAAAGGCTTTTACTTTAAGATCAACACTAGATTCTGATGAGGTGAATGTAATTTTGTATTCTCCTTTTGTGTTGGTAATTCCGTACGCAAGAATGGCGTCTTTACCCGGCTCTTCTACAGTTACACTGGCACTAGGAATGCCGATTCCGTCTTCATCAGTAATTTTTCCTGAAATGGTCTTCTGCGAAAAAAGCATCGCCGAGCAGAACATCAGGACAAAGAGGAAAAAATTTTGCTTCATGTCAAATTATTTTTTTTAAGTTTTAAAAACCGGTTTAAGTTCTTCAAGTAGAGGATAAATTAAGTCCGGAATTTATTATTTGAACTATTAGTTTGTAAGAAACAGTTTTTGTTACTCACAATAGAGATATAATTTTTCAATAATAGTTAAATACAGCAACTGTAAAGGAAATTTCAGAATAAATCATTTTAAAAAGCGAATGTTAGTTTGTTTAAGCTAAAAGATAAAATGTAGTGCTTTCTATGGGTTCCGAATGAAATGTGATGAACATTATAGATTAAAAAAATCTTTATTGTATACGCATAAGCAATTATTTAATAATTTTGTAACACTAATTATTTAAAAATGGGAATTATCTTAAAGCCGATTGATGTTGTAGACGATATTACTCAGGAAGATTTTATTGAAAAATATCTAAAACCAAGAAAACCGCTAGTCATAAAAAATATGGCTAAAAAATGGCCGGCATACCAAAAATGGACGATGGATTATGTGAAGGAAGTAGTAGGCGACGTAGAAGTTCCATTATACGACTCGAAGAAAGCAGATCCTGCCGCGCCAATCAATACGCCGACTACCAAAATGAAGTTTGCAGATTATATCGATCTGATTCAAAAAGAACCTACGGATCTAAGAATTTTCTTTTTTGATCCTATCAAACATGCCAAAAGCCTTCTGAATGATTATATTTCGCCAAAAGAACTGATGGGAGGTTTCTTAGACAAATTTCCTTCTATGTTTTTTGGAGGTAAAGGCTCGGTTACGTTCCTGCATTACGATATAGATTTAGCTCATATTTTCCATACTCATTTCAACGGAAGAAAACATGTTTTGCTTTTCGAAAATAAATGGAAAAAAAGACTCTATCAATTACCTTATGCTACTTATGCACTGGAAGATTATGATATTTCTAATCCCGATTTTGAAAAATTTCCTGCACTCAATGGGGTAGAAGGAATAGAATGTTTCCTAGAGCATGGCGATACTTTGTTTATGCCAACTGGATGGTGGCACTGGATGAAATATCTAGACGGAAGTTTCTCTATTTCTCTAAGAGCATGGGACAAATCTTGGGCAGTAAAAGCAAAATCTTTATGGAATTTGACGGTTCAGAGAAAGTTTGACGACGTGATGAAGAAGAATTTCAAAAAGAAGTATATGGATTGGAAAGAGCGAAAAGCTATTGTTAGAGCCGAATTAGCTCTGAAAAAAGGTTTGCCTAAAAGATAAAAATTAAAGACGTTTCTACTGAAACGTCTTTTTTGCAAATGAAATGGGATAAATTTTTATTTAAAGAATTCTGAAAATTGGATATCTTCTGTAGGTTTTATATTCAAAGTAAAGAGAGTTCTTATAAATCCAATCGAGTTGAGCAGTGCCATCGTTGTAAAATGCTTTATCTGATGCTTTTTTAGCTTCAAATTTTTGTTTTAAATCTTTGTCTTTTTTTAGTAAATCTGCTGCGGTATCTTCAAAAATATAGGCTGAATAGTATTCTTTCTGAGCCAAAATTCCGTCAAAAAAATTCCAGTTGAAAAAAGAATCTGTTGCTTCGGGCTCCAGCGTTTCCAAGATATATTTTATTCCAGGTTGGTTGGTGTGTACAAAATAGTCTCCCTCAAAAAGTTGAACGGGCATTGGCTCTGAATGTACTTTGGTGTCGTAATGAGGATAATGACCTTCATACGGGTTTTTATGGGATTTAAAATCTTCAATGACGTATGTGCTTACATTCAAAGTGATATTCTTCGTTATTTGTTCCATTTGTATTCCGTTTCTTTGAAGTTCCGCCAATACTCTATATTCCGATTGCGGAATAATATAACTTTTAGGAATAGTAATAAACTTTGTAGCCTTTGCAGTATTGAAGAGTTTAATTTTCTTAACGAAGGGTTTGGTTCTGTCGTAGTACAGTCTTGGCTTTCCTGAGATTTCACTCGATTTATATTGGCCTTCAAAGCCTTTGAAATCCATCATAGAATATTTCGTGGAGTCTATTTTCCATTGGATTCCGTATTGTTTTCCCGGTTCGTACTGTTTTAGGTTTTCAAGTCGGAGTTGTTTTATTTTCAGATAATTTTTATCCAAATTCTGGAGGTTGACCAGCATATAGTGATACGTGGCATCCACTCTTTTGTCATAAGGCTTCAGCATGTGTGTTTCTGGCATTGTAGCCATTGTGTTAAATAGCGAAGCATAGCCTGTAGAATATCTTGGAGAGTCTTCAAACGCCGCAAATCCTGTATCGGGAATGTCTCCGTGGATATTTACATAAGGTGTGCTTTCGTAACCAAGTTTCTTTAGCTCCTGTAAATTTTTCGCCTGAAAATCATTGTGAAAATATTCCCCTAAAATTTCTCCTAAACGTTCCTTAAAAGTTGAAATGTAAGTAAAAGTGTATTGATAATCTGCTCCGTTGCTCACGTGGTTGTCTATAAAAACATCCGGTTTCAGCCATTGGAAAATTTCATGAAAACTTTTTGCATTTTTAGAATCTGCTTTTATGAAATCTCTGTTGAGGTCTAAATTTCTTGCATTTCCTCGGAAACCATATTCCTCAGGACCATTTTGATTGGCTCTTGAAAAACCACTTCTGTTTAGCATTCCGCTTACATTGTAGGCGGAAATTGCTGCGATGACAAAATTCTCTGGGGTTTTAATTTTTTTTGTAGCTAAATCTCGCATCAGCATCATGGTAGCATCTATTCCATCGGGTTCGCCAGGATGAATTCCGTTGTTGATGAAAAGAATGGCTTTTTCTTTCCTTAATTTCTCAAAATCTTTCTCAGCAAAAGGATTGTAAACGACGACGTAGATTGGTTTACCATTATCATCCTCTCCTTTTCGAAAATATTGAATGGTATTGAAATTTTCAGAAAGATTTTCATAAAAAACATTCATTTCTTTATAAGTTGCCGTTTTCTTTCCGTTTTCTTTTTCAAAAGGTGTAGGGAAATGAGTTTGTGCAAAAATAAGAGAAGGGAACAGAGAAAATAAGAGGTATTTTAACTTCATGATTGCTATTTTTTAACTTCAATACTTAGATTAAAACGAAGGATATTAAGTGAAATTTATAAAGTAATATAACACGGATTTACGAAGTCTGTTAACCAGACATTATTTTCAGAAAGATAAAACAGAATTCCATCCTCAAACATTTTTCCGGTGCTAATGGTTAAAATAATTGGCTTGCCATGACGCATTCCGACTTTTGTTGCAGTTTCTATATCTAAGCTTAAATGAACGTGTTGTCTGCTTCTTTTTTCAATCCCGGTTTTTAAAATAGAATCTACATTTGCCTGAGCTGATCCGTGATACAGTAATTCTGGTGGCTGCTGAGGTTTTAAATTTAAATCAATCCCAATAGAATGCCCTTGGTTGGCTCTAATCCGGGTTTTGTCTTCATTAAAAACAAAACGTTTTTTATCATTGGTTTCAACGATTTCGTTGAGTTCTTCAAAGGTAAACCCTTGGTTGTCATTGGCTGATTTTGCAATGATTTCATTTACGTTTGCCCAGCCTTTTTCGTCTAAATTTAAATCAATCAATTCAGGATGATGCCTCAGGATATAGCTCAAGAATTTGCTAATTTTCTTCTTTTTAGATTCAATCATGGTTATATTTTTAAGCTAAATTTTTCAGTTTTTCAAATAACAACTTCATTCCCTGCGTTGCCGTCTCTTTCATCACCACAGCCCTTTTTCCGTAACCGAAATTGGTTTCGTTGGGATTGATGACAAACAGAAGACAGCCATCTTTGATCTCATGAATTAATCCTGCAGCCGGATAAACCTGTAATGATGTTCCTATGACCAAAAAAATATCGGCTTCACGCACAAGTTGCGTTGCCTTTTCCATCATCGGAACTTCTTCGCCAAACCAGACAATGAAAGGCCTCAGCTGAGCTCCGTCTTCAGCTTTGTCGCCAATTAGGATATCGGTTTTTTGATCATAAATCAAATCTTTATTGTTGCAAGAACAAGATTTAAAGAGTTCGCCATGAAGGTGGATAATATTCTTAGAACCCGCCCTTTCATGAAGATCATCAATGTTTTGGGTGATAATCTGCACGTGAAAATACTGCTCAAGTTTTGCCAATAATTTATGAGCTTCATTGGGTGCCACTTCATGCAGCTGACGGCGTCTCTGGTTATAAAATTCTAGTACCAAAGCTCTGTCTTTATGCCATCCTTCTGGGCTTGCCACATCGGTAATACTGTGGTTTTCCCAAAGACTGTCGCCGTCTCTGAAGGTTTTTATCCCACTTTCTGCGCTAATTCCGGCACCGCTTAGTATGGTGAGTTTTTTCATAGGCTTTTAAATTTGATTATTTTCTCTTATAATATGCAAAAAATCTTTTTTGGCTATCATTTTTGCTCCCAAACTTTCTAGATGAGGTGTGTGAGATTGACAGTCAATAATCGTTAAAGAGTTTTTATTTCTTTCTACAAATGTTATAAATCCTGCTTTTGAGGCATTGCTCACTTTGCTGAACATACTTTCTCCACAAAAAACATTTCCTATTTTTAAACCATAAAATCCGCCTACCAATTCTTCGTTTTGCCAAACCTCTATGCTTTTTGCCAGACCGTACTTGTGAAATTTAAGAAAAACCTGAATGAGCTCCTCTGAAAGCCACGTTCCGTCTTGGCCTATTCTTGGTGTCTGCTGACAATTACGTATAACTTCTTCAAAACATTGATTTTCTGTAAAGCTGAAAGTTTTTCTGTCTAAAATTTTCTTCATCGATTTTGAAATCTTTATATCATCCGGAAAAAGTACAAATCTTGGGTCTGGGCACCACCATAGTATTTCTTCTCCCGGATTAAACCAAGGGAAAATGCCATTCTGATAAGCATACCAAACACGTTCTAGGGAAAGATCTCCACCGAAAGCAATGATGCCTTCATGACCATCATACAACTCAGGATTTGGGAATGATATTTCGTTGGGATTAAGTTTTATCATAAAGAAAAAAAATCCCACTTTTTTTGGAAAGCAGGATTGTATTTTGAGTTTAAAAAATTCAATTAGAAAGGAAGATCGTCATCTTCTTCTTCAAATGGGTTGGTGTTTGATGTAGCCGGCGTAGCGGTAGATTGGCTTGGTGTAGCGTGTGTAGGTTCTGCACTATTGCCATCCATTACTTTTTCTACTCTCCATCCTGTAATAGAGTTGAAATATTTCGTTTCACCTTGTGGAGATACCCATTCTCTTCCTCTGATGTTGATTCCTATTTTCACATTTTCGCCTTCAGAGATATTATCAAGCAAATTGATTTTATCTTGTAAAAATTCTATGTTGATTGGTTGCGGATACTGCTCCTGCGTCAAAATCACCATTTCTCTTTTCTGAAAACCACTTGCAAAAGACTGAACTTCAGAGATTTTCTTTACCGTACCTTGTAATTCCATATCATTAAATGTTAAGGGTGTAAAAGTAATAAAATGAAACGTAAAAATAAAGCAAGAAATTAAATTTTAAAAAAAATGAAAAAAAAGTTTGAAAACTCTTGCAATTACAAATTATTGTCCTATATTTGCACTCACAAAAACAAAGGTAGTTCTTTAAAATATTTCAATAATAATGCGGATGTGGTGTAATTGGTAGCCATGCCAGACTTAGGATCTGGTGCCGTGAGGCGTGGGGGTTCGAGTCCCTTCATCCGCACTATATTTGCGAAAATAGCTCAGCTGGTAGAGCACAACCTTGCCAAGGTTGGGGTCGCGGGTTCGAGTCCCGTTTTTCGCTCTCATCACGCCCTGGTGGTGGAATTGGTAGACACGCAGGACTTAAAATCCTGTATCCGCAAGGATGTACGGGTTCAAGTCCCGTCTGGGGTACTTAAAAAGACTGTTAATCATTGATTAGCAGTCTTTTTTGTTTTTATCAGTCACGTTATAGTAACAACACTTAGAAAACAAATGAAAAATGCACCCTTTTACAAGTGCATTTTAAATAATCCAAAATATTTTTTTTTCAACCAATCTCTTAAAATACTAAGATTAATCCTTTCAGATTTTCTCTTTCTCAATAATAATCTGTCATAAGTTTTAGTGATTTTTCCTCTGTAAGTTTTTTTTAAAATACTTCTTACTCATGTCAAAATATAAATCATCTTTAAAAGCATGAATAAAGGGTTTTGCATACATTATTCTACTTCTTTTAGATTTTATTGCTGTTCATAAAATAAGCTCTTAAAAGCTATTCTATGGTAGAAACATCCATTTCTTAAATGTAGCTTTCTACATACTTTTTTGAGTTATTGAACAGACGAAATACCATATTAAGCCAAAGCCTAAATTTGAATTTCTTATTATCAATTCAATGTCATAATCAATAGTATTTACATAATTGTGAGTGTAGTACAATTTGAGGACTCTACTGTTTTCAACAGTATTGAGTAAATAACTAATTGTGTTTTTTGTTCCATATTTGATTTTCTATAGGTATTTCTTTAAAAATCATCATGAATCTTCTAAAAATTAATTATTAAGAAGTGCCCATCCTGTTGATTTACAGCCGTAAAAATTATCTTCAACAAAAATGATCTGCCCTCTGTTGGTATTATCACAACTATTTCCCGATAATGCAGTAGAATTTGCACTTAGTTTTATCCCTCCGTTTATCTGCAGTTTTGCAGTGCTGGTATTGGTCTCAAAATTGTCTATATCTATACCTACTTGTCCGTTTTTAAGAATTGTAAAAGCGTCACTTCGAACTGCCAGAGGCGAACCAGTTACTACATCTCCTTGAAAATCAAAATTTGAAGGAGCCTTTCCGTTTCCAATGTTAAACAGTCGGTCTTTTGAGAGAGCCAAATCATTAAACCATGTTCCGTTAAATGTATACGCATTCGGATATTGCGGTGTATAAAGTGTGCCAAAAAGACCCAAAGAAACTTCAGCCACCGATTGAGCAACATTGGAAGCTCCACCTACAATAGAATAACTTCCTTTAGTACTATTACCTCTTCCTCCAACGACTGCGCTGAAATGTGCGTCATTAATAGTTTTATTGAATTGTCCGCCTGAAATAGTACTCATACCTGCTCCTTGCTGATATTGCGCTGTGCCCTCTAGTCTTATCAGATTTCGGTCACCACCTCCAATTACAGATTTGTCTGCATTAATCTCGTTTCCTTCACCTCCAGCAATGATGTTGGAAGAGTAATATGGTTGGTCATAGGGAGCAACAGCAGGTTTAATTTTATTACCACCACCACCTCCAATTACGGAGTGTCTTGATTCATTTATTAAATTGTTAATTCCTCCAACAATGGTATTAATGGTTAATGAAACAGATCCGGTAATACTGTTTGTGTGTCCTCCCAAAATGTTATTGGCTACCCCGTTATAATTATTTGGCCAATCATCTGCAGATGTTCCGGTGTAATTTATTGTATTATTGTTTCCTGACAACACTGCAGAGTTAAAAGAATTGGTGATTTTGTTGTTTCGACCAGCCAATATGCTTGAGTTTATTCCTAGATTATAATTGGTTTTTCCAAAAGCAACAGAATTAATATTATTTGCCTCCGCATTTTCTCCATAAGCAAAAGAGTTTAAACCTACAGACCTCGTATCCTGACCTCCTGCAAAAGAACCGTTCCCTAAAGCTTCTGTATCATTTCCGAATGCTGTTGAAGCAATCCCGCTAGATAAAGTATTAATCCCGGCAGCAAAAGAGTTATCACCTGTTGCACCATGAAAGGAAGTTGTTTGATTGCTAAATGAAGCATCTATGGCATTGCTGCCAATAAGTCCATATTTTTGGATGTCTGCATCAATTAGTCTTATTCCTGTTTTTCCTCCTTGAGCAATCCTTTCAAATGCTGAAGGTTCCATTCTTTTCCAATATTGCTGAAAAGCATTGCTACCATCATAAGTGTAGCGGTAAAATCCGGGTTGTGTAATTTTACTGGTAACAAAATCTCCTGACGGTGTGGTAGTGGTGGCAAACACTATTAAAGAATTTTGTTGAGATCCTAATGCATTCTGCTGAGTCATCGCGAGAATCTCTGTAGCTGTAAGTCTTGGAACTAATAATCCTTTTGTAGTATTAGTCCCAGAACCAGAAATATCTAAAGTTGCCTGAGGATTAGCGGTATTGATTCCAACTTGTGCGTAGAATAAATTCGCAGCAAGTAAAACAAAAGCTGTAGTAGTTATTTTTCTCATTTTTATAAATATGGTATTTAATTTTTTTCACAAATATATATATTGGAAATCAACCAAACAAGCCTAGAAATGGCATATACGGATAAATGTAATATGTGAATTAAATATAAAATTGACAGATAATAATGTAATCTTCCTCAAAAATAACATCAGTTAAAAATGTAATTTTTAAACCTCTTGGGTTATGGAGAATAGTAATTTTTTACATATTCAAATCATGAATATATTTTTTTCTAATAAATTAAGTTTTTGATATAAATTATTTTTAGAAAACAAACCAAAAAGATTAGCCTAAAACGCTATTTCTAATAGCAAATCATCATTAAGATTTTAATGGATATTGAGTTAAAAATATGATTTATCAAACAGCAATGTTCATTTTAATTTTTCGAATATAGGTAATGGAGTAAAAAAACTAAAGGGAGGTTTTAATTTTTTTTTATCTCAAAAAAATAGCTTCCCAAAGGAAGCTATTTAATTAATTATTTTCTGAACATTTCGGTATGAGGAATATTGTCCTCGAGATACTTCTTGCCAGTATCTTGAAAACCGAAGCCTGAATAGAACTTCAAAAGATAGTCTTGTGCTGATATTCTCACTTCAAGAGTTTTAAATCGATTTTCGATCGTTTCTAGGGCATATTGAATCAGTTGTTTGCCTAAGTTTTTTCCGCGTCCTTTTTCTGAAGTCAAAACTCTTCCTATGGAAGTTTCGTTGTATTTTATTCCTTTATCAAAAATACGGCAGTACGCTAAAACATTATTTTCCTGCTCAGCCCAGAGGTGAATAGCCTGTTGATCATACCCGTCCAAATCAGGATAAGGGCAATCTTGTTCTACTACAAAAACATCTACTCTGGCTTTTATGATCTCATAAAGTTCAGCAGTCGTTATTTCTTCAAAATTTTTTATTTTCCAAATAATATTATTCATCGAAAGTTACGCTATTGTTAAACAAAAATTCATTGGTGGTTTGTATAAAACTTAAAATTTCATCACATCCTGCTTTCTTTTCTGCTGAAGTCACGTATATTTCGGGCAAATCTTCCCAAGTTTTGTGAAGTTCAATTTTGTAATCTTCCACATTTTTTATGGCGGCGTTTGGCTTTAATTTATCTGCTTTAGTAAAAACGATGGAGAATGGAACACCACTTTCTCCACACCATTCAATAAATTCTAAATCAATTTTTTGAGGTGTGTGGCGAGAATCAACCAAAACAAATAAATTCACAAGATTATTTCTGTTTAAAATATAATTGTTGATTAGTTTTTCAAAATCCCTTCTCTGTACTTTAGAAACTTTTGCATAGCCGTATCCGGGTAAATCTGTCAGATACCAATTTTCATTAATTAAAAAATGATTGATCAATTGAGTTTTTCCCGGAGTTCCTGAGGTTTTTGCTAGGTCTTTTCTATTCATCATCGCATTAATAAGGGATGATTTACCTACGTTTGAACGGCCGATAAAAGCATATTCCGGCATAGTTCCTTCTGGGCATTCCTGCCATTTTCCGCTACTTTTTACAAACTCTGCTGTTTTTATAATCATTTTCTCTTGATTTTATTTAGAAAAGCAAACCATTAAGAAATTCTTAATGGTTTACTGTAAATTTATATTTTATCTTTTACCCAGTTGTAAAGAATTTCATTAAACTCATCGGGTTTTTCCATCATTGCCGCGTGTCCACATTTATCAATCCAAAACAAATCTGAGTTGGGAATAAATTTGTGCATGTCAATAGCAACTTCTGGAGGTGTTACATTGTCTTGTTTCCCCCAAATGAGACATGTTGGCCTCAAAATCTTAGGTAAATCGTGCAACATATTGTGTTTTATGGCGCTTCTTGCCAGCATAACAGTTTTTATACCTTTCATTCTATCGTTTACCACACTAAAAACTTCGTCTACCAAATCTTCCGTTGCAACAGTGGGGTCATAAAAAACTTCTTCCGCTTTCTTTCTTATATAGGAACGGTCATTTTTTCTTGGAAAACTATCCCCAAAAGCTCTTTCGTATAAACCGGAACTTCCTGTAAGAACGAGATTTTGTACCAAGTCCGGGCGAGCCAAAGTTAAAATTAAACCTACGTGGCCACCCATAGAATTTCCTACAATAGTAACAGGTTTACCAATATTGGCTTCAATAAATTTGATTACATATTTTGCAATCGTGGTGAGATTGGTGTTGAGTACCGGCAAATCATAAATAGGTAATTGAGGTACGTATACCTTGAACCCTTTTTCTGAAAAAAAATTTACCATTTTATCAAAATTACTCAATCCACCCATTAGCCCATGCAAAAGCACAAGTGGGTGGCCTTCTCCAGCCTCTATAAACGTATATTTCTTTTCTTTTTTTGTAATAAATCTCATAATGCCTTTCTAAGCCTTGCAAAAATACAAATTAAACACCAAAGATATTTTAATCTAACTAATATAAACTAAAAATAATATATTAAGGCTATTGTTTGTGTGTTTTTTAGTTTTCTTTTTGCTATGCATTGAATAAAGAACGGGTCTAGATAAAATAAAAATTCATATTCAGTTGATAGTCAGTGGAGAATGAAACTTATTAACATTGAGTCAAAAAGTGGGAAAAAGTGGGAGGATTTGGAAAAATATTTATAATTTTGTCCCAAATGAGAAATTTCATTGGAACATATGAATGC
Source organism: Chryseobacterium piscicola (assembly GCF_900156685.1). Lineage (GTDB taxonomy): Bacteria > Bacteroidota > Bacteroidia > Flavobacteriales > Weeksellaceae > Chryseobacterium > Chryseobacterium piscicola. The sequence continues at coordinate 135,919 of NZ_FTOJ01000001.1, read as the reverse complement.
AAAATAGACGACAAGGGTCGCCTGAAAGTGCCTTCGTCTCTTATAAAGCAGATGGAGAACTTTGAGGATAAAACCTTTGTGGTAAAGCGTTCCGTGTTCCAATCATGCCTTGAAGTTTACCCTATGAAAGCCTGGGATAAGCTGATGGATAAGATTAATAAATTGAATAGATTCATCAAAAAAAATGCTGATTTTATCAGAATGTTTACGGCCGGAGTGAAGACTGTTGAGCTAGATTCTGCCGGTAGGATGCAAATTTCGAAAGATCTCACTCATTTTGCCAATCTTCAAAAAGATATTGTGATAACCAGTGCAGGAGAACTTTTTGAAATTTGGGATAAAGAAGTATACGAAAAAGTAATTGCTACCAACGAAGATGATTTTGCAAGTCTTGCAGAAGATGTAATGGGAGCTTTAGATGAAGAATAAATAAATAAACACAATGAGCATGTATCACAACCCCGTTTTATTGAAGCAAAGTGTGGATGATTTGGTGACGAATCCTAACGGAATATATGTGGACTGCACATTTGGTGGCGGAGGACATTCACGAGAAATCATTAGCAGGCTTTCGGAAAAAGGAAAGCTTTATGCATTTGATCAAGATCTAGATGCACTCAAAAATAATATTGAAGATCCCAAATTCACATTAATTAATCAGAATTTCAGATTTCTTGAAAATTCTCTTTTGATGTATGGTGTTTCTCAGGTGGATGGTGTTTTGGCTGATCTTGGAGTTTCTTCACATCAATTTGATGAAGCGGTAAGAGGTTTTTCCACCAGAAGCAATGCTCCGCTAGACATGAGAATGAATGTCATGCAAAGTCTTGATGCCAAAAAAGTAATCAACGATTATGACGAAGAAGCTTTAGCAGATATTTTTTATTACTACGGTGAATTGAGAGAGGCGAGAAAGTTGGCTCGCGATATTGTTCATCATAGAAAAATCAAAACAATTGAAACTACTGAAGATTTGAAAAAACTATTCAGTTTTCTGCCACCGCACAAAATCAATAAATTTTATGCTCAATTGTTTCAGGCTATAAGAATTGAAGTGAACCAAGAACTTGATGTTTTAAAGGAAATGCTGGTTCAGTCCTATAAAATTTTAAAACCAGGTGGGAGATTGGTGGTAATTTCTTACCATTCCTTGGAAGATCGTTTGGTGAAAAGATTCCTGAAAAACGGAATGTTTGAAGGTGAGCCACAACGTGATATTTTCGGAAACTACGAGAAGGCATTTGAGTTGGTAAAAAGTAAGGCAATCATTCCTGATGACAAGGAAATTGAAGAAAACTCTAGAGCCAGAAGCGCTAAAATGAGAACAGGAATAAAAATATAAATAGTTAGTAATGATTGATTTTGGTCTCAATCATTAATTATCGATTATAATAATTTGGCAAAAAAAACGACAAATCGCCCTCAGAAGAAACTTACTTTTATAGACATTATAAAAGGAAATTTCTTGAACCGTGATGAAGTGAAAGCCCATTACAAATACTTTCTCTTGCTTTTTGTTTTGATGATGGCCATGATTTACACCAATCATTTGGTCAATCAGAAAATAAAAACAGTAAATATTTTAAAAGAAGAAACTGAAGAATATAAATCAAGAAATGCTTATGCTCAAAGCAAGCTCATTAAAGTGAAAATGGAATCCGAGCTTGGAAAAGAGGTGGCCCGAGACTCTTTGATGACGCTAGAAAGCCATCCGCATAAACTATTAATAAAATTAGACAGTACCGATGCAAAAACAGAATGATTACGACAGTAAGCGTAAGAAAACTTTACGTTGGGGCTATCTCTTTGCAGTGGTAGCTTTATGTATATTTATGCTGTTTTTGGGTAGATTAGTAGTTTTGCAAAACACTAATGTTGCAGAAATAAAAGAAGATTATATCAACAAGAATTACCGCAAAGCTACACTGAAAGCTGCAAGAGGAAATCTTTTTGCTTCAGACGGATCTATTCTTGCAACAACAGTAATGCGTTACGATGTTTTCCTTGATTTTAAAACAATCAAAGATACCGTTTACTACAATAACATTGGTGCACTTACAGATTCTCTAAGTAAAATGTTTGGAAAACCTAGAGCGGAATTCAGAAAAACTTTTGATGAACATAAGAAAAACAAAAATCAATATTATTCTTTAGCAAAAGGGCTTGATTTTGATCAATACGATAGAATCCGAAATTTTCCGATTTTTAAAAGAGGTAAAAACAAAGGAGGATTTATTGTTGATAGAAATTACAAACGAGAATTAGCAACTTCAGAAATTGGTTCTGGAACAATCGGAATGGATAATGGCGAATATACTTCCGGTCTTGAAGGTGCATTTTCAAAATATTTGAGAGGCAAAGACGGCAATCGTCTTGAACAAAGAATAAACTCATCTCAATGGAAACCAATTGATTACTGGAAGGTAGAAGAGCCTGTTGATGGGCAAGATGTTTACACCACTTTAGATCTTAGAATTCAAGATATTGCCCATTCTGCATTAGAAAAGCAATTAATCAATTTCGAAGCAAAACACGGTACTGTGATTGTGATGGAAGTAGAAACAGGAAAAGTTCGCGCAATGGTCAACTTGAAAAGGAGTGACGCTGGCGAATATATAGATTCTTATAACTATGCCATTAAAGACAATATAGAACCGGGCTCTACTTTTAAAGTGATCTCGCTTTTGGCAGCAATGGATGATGGTTTCATAGACGAAAATACCACAGTAAATGTTGGAAATGGCATTTGGGTTTATGCAAAGCAGAGAATTACAGACGGTCATGGTGGAGGAATTTATGACATCAGTGATGTCTTAGCAAAATCTAGCAACGTAGGAACGGCTAAATTAATTACAAAATATTATTCAGAAAAACCCCAGATATTTCTTGATCATTTGAAACGATGGAAACTTTTTGATAAAATGGATATTGAATTACCCGGAATTACAAAACCCCGAATTCTTACCCCTAAAAGTACCACATGGAACGCTGCAACACTAGCTTCCATTGGCTATGGATATGCAACAAACATTAATCTATTGCAGCTGGCTACTTTCTATAATGGTGTTGCCAACAAAGGAAAAATGGTAAAACCTCTTTTCATAGACAAAATCATGCAAAATGGAAAAGTTACTTTTGAGGCACAACCTCAGGTAATGGTTAAAAAAATGGCTTCTGATAAAGCAATTCAGATGATGACAAGCGCTTTGACGAAAGCTGTAGAAAAGGGAACAGGAAGAAGCATTTTTACACCCAACCTGAAAATGGCAGGTAAAACAGGTACAGCAAGGTTTGAATACTGGCTTCCTGGCCCCATGAAATATAGAGCATCATTCGCAGGGTTTTATCCGGCAGACAATCCTAAATACACTTGTTATGTGATGATTAGTGAACCCAACCCTTCAAAAGGTTTTTATGGTGGAACGGTTTCAGCACCAGTTTTTAAAGAAATTGCAGGAAAAACGTTTTTGAAAACACCACAAAATATTGAAAAAGAAATGCTTATCGACAGAAAGGTAAACCTTAATAAAATGGTAGAGCCTAATGTAAAAGTAGCAGTTAATAATAAACAAATGCCAAGTCTGGTTGGATTAATCGGTAAAAACGTCATCCCGCAATTGGAAAATTTAGGATACCGTGTAGACTTTAAAGGTGTGGGAAGGATTAAAGAACAATTTCCTCTTGAGGGAACAACAATAAGCAAAAACCAGAGAATATATTTATCTCTGCAAAATTAAATAAAGAATAAAAAGCATCAACAATGCAATTAGTTGAATTATTAAACAGAATTCCAGTTTTAGAAATCCACGGTAAAAACGACCGTGAAGTTTCTGAATTGGTATTCGACAGCAGAAAAGTTTCCGAAGACTCACTTTACATCGCGGTAAAAGGAACAATTGCAGACGGACATTCATTTATTGCATCTTCCATTGAAAAAGGAGCAAAAATAATCGTTTGCGAAGAACTTCCGGAAAATTTAGATGAAAACATTACTTACATTAAAGTGAAAGATTCTTCTAAAACTTTAGGGCACTTAGCTTCCAATTTTTATGGAAATCCTTCAGAAAAGTTAAAGTTAATTGGCGTTACAGGAACCAACGGAAAAACGTCTGTTTCTACTTTGCTCTTTGATGTTTTTAAAAATTTAGGATACGATTCTGCTTTACTTTCAACGGTAGAAATCAGAATTGGAGAAAAAATCATTCCGGCGACTCATACAACTCCGGATGTCATTACCATTAATAAAATCTTAGCTCAGGCTGTTGAGGAAGGCTGCGAATTTGCCTTTATGGAAGTAAGCTCTCACGGAATTTCTCAAAACAGAATTGAAGGTTTAAATTTCAAAATTGCAGGCTTTACCAATCTTACGCACGACCATTTAGACTACCATAAAACGTTTGATGAATATTTGAAAATCAAGAAAAGATTTTTTGATGAATTAAATGGAAATGCAATCGCCATCACCAATGTTGATGATAAAAACGCAAATGTGATGCTTCAAAATACAAAGGCTATAAAAAAGTCTTATGCTTTGAAAACAATGGCAGATTACCACGGAAGAACTTTAGAAGTAGATTTCAACGGAATGCTGTTACATTTTAACGGAAAAGAATTCTGGACGACTTTAACAGGAAAATTCAATGTTTATAATTTGCTTTTAGTTTTCGGAATTGCTTCTGAGCTTGGTTTCGAACAAGATGAGGTTCTTCAGGCAATCAGTATTTTGAAAAGAGTCAATGGAAGATTTGAAACCTTCAAATCTGATGGTGGAATTTTCTTCATCGTAGATTATGCACACACTCCTGATGCGCTGGAAAATGTTTTAGACAGCATCAACGATATCAGAACAAAAAACGAAAGATTAATCACGGTTTTCGGTTGCGGAGGCGACAGAGATCATGCCAAAAGACCTGAAATGGGAAATATTGCGTCAAAGAAATCAACTTTGGCAATCATCACCTCAGACAATCCGAGAACGGAAGACCCTATTCAGATTATCAAAGAAATTGAAGCCGGCGTTGAACCTCAGAACTTCAGCAAATACACTTCAATACCAGACAGAAGAGAGGCTATAAAAATGGCAATTAAGTTTTCCGAACCGAAAGATATAGTTCTCGTAGCCGGAAAAGGTCACGAAAACTATCAGGAAATCAATGGTGTAAAACATTATTTTGATGATAAAGAAGTGATTAATGAGCTTTGGAAATTGATGAGCAAATAGATTTGTGATTGAAAGATTTATTTTATTTTAAAATTTAAAGATTTATGATGACAAAGAATTTTGAAGACTTTCCTGTTTATCATAAAAGTTTAGATTTAATTGAGAAAGTTTATTTCTTCCTTAAAGGTCAAGGCTTAGAAAGAGAGTTTGAGTTTATCAATCAAATTAAAAGGGCTGGTTTTTCAGTGTCAAATAATATTGCAGAAGGCTCAGAGTATAATAATAACAAACAATTTATTAAATATTTAAAAATTGCGAAAGGTAGTTGTGCTGAGGTAAGAAGCATGATGATAGTAAGAAAAAGATTAAAATTGGGAGAAGAAAAAGAGGCAGAGGAAATTATAATCCTGTCCAGAGAAATTTCTACCAATATCTCGAATTTTATTAAATATCTCAGCGCAAATATAGACAAACCCAAATCTTAAAATTTTTAAATAAATTAAATTTTAAATCTTAAAAAATGCTATACTATCTATACGAATATTTAACGAGCCAAGGCATTCACATTCCCGGAATGGGAATGATGAAGTACATCTCTTTCCGTGCAGGGATGGCTGTTTTACTTTCATTAATGATCGCCCTCGTTTATGGGAAAAGCATCATCAATTACCTCAGAGGAAAACAGATGGGCGAGTTGGTACGTGATTTAGGATTAGACGGGCAAAAGCAAAAAGAAGGAACACCTACAATGGGCGGTTTCATCATCATTATTGCCACTTTAATACCGGTTTTGCTGTTTACAAGAATCACCAATATTTACATCGTTCTTTTGATTGTAACTGTGATTTGGATGGGAGCAATTGGTTTTATAGATGATTATTTAAAGAAAATAAAGAAAAATAAAGACGGGCTAAGCGGAAAATTTAAAATTGTAGGCCAAGTCGGCTTAGGCTTAATTATAGGAGTTACAATGTATTTCCATCCCGATATTACAGTTAAAAGAAAATATGCAGACGCAAAAGTGGTCAACAGAAATAACGTTGAACAAAACTTTATGCCAACGGAAAAAATTACAGTTTCTACCGTTCCTTTTACTAAAAATAACGAATTTGATTATAGCGGAATTTTATTTTGGATGAATGACAAAGATGCTCACGAATGGGCATGGATAGTGTTTATTCCGATTGTAATTTTTATTGTTACAGCTGTTTCCAATGGTGCCAATATCACAGACGGAATAGATGGTTTAGCCGCGGGAACAAGCACCATAATTCTTTTAGCATTGGCATTTTTTGCCTACGTTTCCGGGAATATTATTTTTGCAGATTATCTCAATATTATGTTTCTTCCAAATATGGGCGAAACCACCATTTTTGCCGTCGCAATGGTAGGTGCCGTGATAGGCTTCTTTTGGTACAATACCTATCCTGCTCAGGTTTTCATGGGAGATACAGGAAGTTTAATGTTGGGTGGTGTAATTGCCGTTTTAGCGGTTATTTTAAGAAAAGAATTGATGATTCCTGTGCTTTGCGGAATTTTCTTAATTGAAAATATCTCGGTAATGCTTCAGGTGGTTGTCTTTAAATACAGAAAAAGAAAATTCGGGTTAGAATACGCCCAAAACAATAGATTGTTTAAAATGTCTCCGCTTCATCATCATTATCAGAAAGATGGTTTTCACGAAAGTAAAATCGTCAACAGAATGATTATCATCGGGGTTATGTTAGCAATTGTATGTCTTATTACATTAAAAATGAGATAAAATTAGCAGTAAGCGATAAGCTCTAAGCTTAAAGCCCAATGCATAAAGCAAATTATATGAAAATAGTTGTTTTAGGAGGTGGAGAAAGCGGTTGTGGTGCTGCTTATTTGGCTAAAAAAAAGGGTTTGGAAGTCTTTCTTTCAGACAAAGGTGCCATTAAGGATAGCTACAAGCAATTTCTTAGGGATAATGAAATTGAATTTGAAGAAGGAAACCACGATGAAGCAAGAATTTTAAGCGCTGATTGGATCGTAAAAAGCCCAGGAATTCCGAAAAAGGCAGAGATGATCAACAAAATTCATGAGAAGGGCATTAGACTTTCTTCTGAAATAGAGTTTGCTTCAGAATTTACAGATGCAAAAATCATTGCTATCACGGGAAGCAACGGAAAAACAACGACAACCTCTTTAATCTATTATATCCTGAAAAATGACGGATTAAATGTTGGTTTAGGCGGAAACATAGGCTACAGTTTTGCAAAACAAGTAGCAGATGAAAACCATGAATATTATGTTTTGGAGGTGAGTTCTTTCCAGTTGGATGATATTCAGAATTTCAGACCGTATATTTCTTTATTGTTGAATTTGTCTAAAGATCATTTGGATCAGTACAATTACAACTACGAAGAGTATGCTTTAGCCAAATTCAGAATTGCTGAGAACCAAGAGAATGATAATTTTTTCATCTACAATAAAGATGATGAAATGAGCAAAAACATTCTCGAAAAATTTGAAATCAAAGCTAAGATGATTCCTTTTTCAACCAACGAAAAATTGTCTGAAGGAGGTTTTATTAATGAAGATAAAATTGTGGTAAAACTAAAAGATGAATTCTCAATGAAAGTTGATGAGTTATCTCTATTGGGAAATCACAATGTAGCCAACAGTTTGGCAGCTTCAATTGCTGGTAAAATATTAGAAATCAATAATGAAAGTATTAGAAACTCACTAATGACTTTTCAGGCAGTAGAGCATAGATTAGAATTTGTTACAGAAATTGAAGGTGTAAAATACATCAACGACAGCAAGGCAACTAACGTAAATGCTGCTTATTATGCTTTAGAAAGCATGAAAAATCCAACTGTTTGGATTGTTGGAGGTGTAGATAAAGGAAACGATTATTCCGAAATTGAAGATTTAGTTAAAAGAAAAGTAAAAGCAATTGTTTGTTTAGGAGTTGATAACCATAAGATTATAGATTTCTTTAAGGACAAAAAAGAATTTATTTACAGCACTTCAAGCATGGAAGAAGCTGTAAAAACGTCAAAATCTCTGGTAAAAAATGGAGATACAGTTTTGCTATCGCCTTGTTGTGCAAGTTTTGATCTTTTCAAAAACTATGAAGATAGAGGGCGGCAGTTTAAAGAACAAGTTTTAAAAGCCAATGGTAACTAGCCAAAAGCCAACCACAAAAATTATGGACGAACAGAATATAGAAAGCAAATTTGAATTTCTAAAGGGCGATAAAGTACTTTGGATGGTTATTCTTGTGATCTCCATTTTATCTATTTTCCCAGTATATTCTGCAAGTTCAAACCTTGAATATATTGTAAATAACGGAACCACAACAGGTCACGTGATGAAACACATGTTTTTCGTGCTCTTAGGTTTGGCAATTATGAGGATTGTAGGCATGGCAAAATATGAATACATGGGAAAACTCAGCAGTATTATGTTGGGTTTAATGATTATTCTACTGATTGTCACAATGTTTACGGGGCAAACGATTGACGGGGCAAGTGCCTCTAGATGGCTGAAAATTCCCGGAACACCTATTTCGTTTCAACCCTCGTCTTTTGCTTTTTTAATGTTGGTCATCTATTTGTGCAGATATTTAACAAAAAAAATTACAAGAGAAAGGCTTCCAATAGAGAATGTAATGTACATTTTCGGACCTATTTTGTTGGTTTTCGTATTGGTTGCAAAAGATAACGGTTCTACGGCGTTGATGATTTTAATGGTTTCGGTGATTGTCTTGGTTATCGGGCAGCTTCATTGGAAGTACATCGCAGGATTTATTTCAGCATCCGTCGTGGCGATTGCCTTGTTTTTAGTAATTGCTCTAAACACCAATATGATTGGAGGAAACCGCGTACATACATGGATGAGCCGTATCGAAACATTTACTTCAAGCAAAGCAAAATCTGCAGATGTTGATGATGAAAGTGTAAAAGCAAAAAACTATCAGGTAATGCAGGCAAAAGCCGCCATAGTTCACGGCGGAATTACCGGGATGGGACCAGGAAAAAGTGCTTTAAAACAGATGCTTCCGCAATCTGCATCCGATTTTATTTTTGCGGTAATAGTAGAAGAGTATGGTTTGCTAGGAGCAGGATTTCTAATCAGTATGTACCTTATTATGATTGTACGGATTGTAATGATTGCAAGTAAAATGCCCGCATTTTTCGGGTCGTTGCTCGTGCTCAGTCTCGGGGTGATGATTTTCATCCAATTGGCAGTAAACATTGCCGTGGCCGTGAATCTGATTCCGGTTACAGGACAGCCATTACCGCTGATTAGCTATGGAGGAACATCCATGTTGGTAACCTACATCCAGCTAGGAATTATTTTAAATATAAGCTCAAGAATACAGATATATGACGAAGAAGGAATGGGCAAAAAACAAAGCATCGTAGAAATAAACGACATAGCGTAAATATAAATGATGAATGATAATTTATAATTGATTTTCATATCGCTTATCAATAATCATTCATCAATAATGAAAAATATGAACAAAAAACTAAAAATATTACTAAGCGGAGGCGGAACAGGTGGTCACATCTTCCCAGCCATTGCTATTGCAGACGAAATCAAAAAAAGATTTCCGGATGCAGAATTTTTGTTCATCGGTGCCAATGGAAAAATGGAAATGGAAAAAGTTCCGCAAGCTGGCTACAAAATCGAAGGAATTGACATCGCTGGAATCAACCGAGGAAATATACTTTCCAATTTAGGTTTGCCTTTCAAAATTTTGAAAAGTTTATCTAAATCTAAAAGAATCATTAAAAATTTCGCGCCAGATTTTGCAGTAGGAACAGGCGGTTTCGCAAGCGGACCAGCTTTGTATGAAGCCAGTAAAATGGGGATTCCAATCTTTATTCAGGAACAGAATGCACATGCAGGTGTGACGAATAAAATTTTAAGTAAAAAAGCAAAAGCCGTTTTCACAGCTTATCCTAAAGTGGAAGGTTTTCCTATTGAAAAAATAAAGTTTCTGGGAAATCCTATTCGTGAGAATATCATTTCAGGAATGCAGGAGACTTCCTCAGCTAAAGAAAAATTAAGTTTAGATAAAAATAAACTGACCATTTTATCAGTTGGTGGTTCTTTAGGATCAAGAACATTAAACAACGGTTGGAAAGAAAATTTAGATAAACTTAAAGAAAAAGGATATCAATTGATCTGGCAAACTGGCAAACTGGATTATAAAGAGATAGTTGATAGTTGTCAGTTGTCAGTTGATGGAAATAACCAACAACCAACAACCAACAACCAAATACAAATAAAGGAATTCATCAAAGACATGGAAACTGCCTATTCAGCAGCTGATGTCATTGTTTCCAGAGCGGGTGCCATTGCTATTTCAGAATTGGCTGTTACTCAGAAACCAGTTTTGTTGGTTCCGTTCCCATTTGCAGCGGAAGATCATCAAACCAAAAATGCGATGAATCTAGTTGAAAAAAACGCAGCCAAAATGGTAAAAGACTCTGAAATGCAGGAAAAATTCTGGAGCACGCTATCAGAAATCTGCGAGAGCGAAAATGTAAGAAAAGAAATGTCAGACAATCTGAAATATTTTGCCAAACCCAATGCGGCAAAAGAGATTGTGGATGAGATTTTTAAAGTGATAAAATAAGATAATTTGAATTAATTTTTTAATCATTTAATCTTTAAATATTTTAATTAAATAAATGAAAGTTTTAGAAACATATCAAAATTTTTACTTCGTCGGAATCGGAGGTATTGGGATGAGTGCTTTGGCGCGCTATTTCCATGCTTCGGGCAAGAATGTTTTGGGCTACGATAAAACCAACACCAAACTCACGACGGCTTTGATGAGCGAGGGAATCGATATTGTTTTTGAAGATGGTATTGATGATAAAATCACTTCTCTTAAGAAAGAAAATACATTGATAATCTACACTCCGGCAATTAAAAAATTGGGGATTTTAGATTATTTCAATGAAAATAAATTTGAAGTTTTAAAACGTGCAAAAGTTTTAGGTTTAATTACCGAAAACACAGATTGCATCGCAGTTGCAGGAACTCATGGTAAGACCACAACGTCTACTTTGGTTTCGCATTTGTGTAAAGAAGCAGATTTGCCTTTCTCTTGTTTTTTAGGTGGAATTTCAGAGAATTTTAAATCAAATTTCTTATTTAATGGAAATCAATATTCTGTAGTTGAAGCTGATGAATATGACAGAAGTTTTCTCAACCTTTCTCCGGATTGGGCGGTGATTACTTCTACGGATGCTGATCATTTGGATATTTACGGCGATAAAAACACAATCGAGGAAGGTTTCAAACAGTTTGCAGCCTTGGTTCCTGATGATAAGCAACTTTTTGTAAGAAAAGGAATTGAAATCGGAAGACCTCATATTACGTATGCCGTAAATGAAGAAGCTGATTATTACTCAGATAATCTTCGCATGGATTATGATAAAATCTACTTCGATTTTCATACCCCAACTGAAACGATAAAAGATTTTGTGTGGGATGTTCCTGGAATTCATAACGTTGAAAATGCGACGGTTGCCTTAGCAATTCTTCATAATTTGGGAGTTGATTTTGAAGTTTTAAAGAAAGCCATTGCCAATTTTAAAGGCATAAAAAGAAGGTATACAAAACGTATTTATCCGAGCGGTAAAATCTATATTGATGATTATGCACACCATCCAACAGAGATCAATGCTGTCGTTGGTTCAATCAAAACATTTTATCCAGATAAAAAATTGTTAGTGGTTTTCCAGCCTCATTTATTCAGTAGAACAAGAGATTTTGTGGATGGATTTGCTGAAAGTCTAAACAATTCTGAAGAGTTGATTTTGCTTGATATTTACCCAGCAAGAGAGCTTCAGGAGAATTTTGAAGGCATTACTTCAGATTGGTTGCTGGACAAAGTGACTTTAGATAAAAAAGAAATTTCAACTTTGTCTGAAGCTTTTAATAAAATTAAAGAGAAAGAATTTGACATCTTACTTACGGTAGGTGCAGGAAATATTGATACGCTGTACGATCCGATTTGTGAGTGGTTAGGAAATAGTTAAAAATAAATAAAATTTTAAATGTCTGAAATCTGACGTCTAAAATCTGTCATCTTAGAAACAATGAAAAACAAATACAGAATTTTAAAAATTGCCATCACAGTAATCATTCTTGGTTTTCTGCTGAGTTTCTCGTTGAAGAAATTCAGTGGTCAGAAGATTACGGATGAGAAAATTTCTGTAAAAATGAATGAGAAAACTCCCGTTTATTTCATAGACGAAAAAGATATTAAACAAATTGTAATCAAAGTAAACCCTTCAGGGAAAGTGGGAGATCTCAATATTCCGGAATTGGAAAAGAAAATCAATGCCCTTCCTGCAGTAGACAGCGCGAATGTTTATTTAAATTTAAATGGAAAATTGAACTTAGATATCAAACAAAGAGTTCCTGTTTTTAGATTAAATTATAACGGAAAAGATTTTTATGTAGACGAAAAAGGGAATGAGTTTCCTATTTCCAAAACCTATTCTCATCCATGTATGTTGGTTACCGGTGATGTGAAGAAAAACGAATACGAAAAAGTAGCAGAATTGGTTTCTAAAATAGATAAAGACGATTTTAGTAAAAAATATTTTATAGGAATTTCAAAAAACAAAGACAGCTATAATCTTTTAACTAGCGAGGGAAATTATAAGGTAGAAATTGGCGATTTAGAGCATATTGACTTCAAAGTGAAAGGATTTAAAACTTTTGTAGAGAAATTTTTGGTGTTTCAAGACTCACAAAAGTACAGTATGATTTCTGTAAAGTATGATAATCAAATTGTGACAACGTTGAATCCTTATTTTAAGGAGAATGACAGTATTTTAAAAGTAGGACATAAAGACCTGGCAAAAGCTGCAACAACTGTAAGTCCCATCAAAAAAAATGAAACAACAACTAAATCTGCTGCCAAAAAGCTAAGCTCTTCTTCTAAATCTAAAGAGGCTGTGAAACCAAAAGAAAAGAAGAAATCTCCAGATAAAAAAGCCGCTACCAAGCCAAAAACAAAGGCAAGGGTAAAAATAGAATAGGGTAATAATCCCACAAAGACGAGCTAATAAAAGATTAGGATAAATTCTATTAAAATTTTAAATAAATAAAAAATCAAATCGATATAACACAATGGAAAATCAAGAGTATTCAGTAGGTCTTGACATCGGGACAACCAAAATTGTCGCCATTGTCGGAAGAAGGAATGCACACGGGAAAATAGAAATACTCGGTGTAGGAAAGGCCAAAAGTCTTGGTGTACACAAAGGTATTGTGAATAACATTTCGCAAACCATTAATTCAATCAAAGCAGCTGTGTCTGAAGCACAGTCGAGTGCTGGAGTGCCCATTCGTAAAGTTACGGTAGGTATTGCGGGCAAACACATCCGTTCGTTGCAGCATTCAGATTATATTATGCGTGAACATCCGGATAAATTTATCACAGATGATGACATCGAGGCACTAAAAGATCAGGTGAAAAAATTAGTCATGTTGCCTGGGGAAGAAATTATTCACGTTTTACCGCAGGAATATAAAGTGGATTCTGAAGGAGAAATCCAAGAGCCTATAGGTATGCACGGAAGTCGTCTGGAAGCTAAATTCCACGTTGTAGTGGGGCAAATGGGTAGCATCAGAAATATTGCAAGATGCGTAAGAGAAGCGGGTCTTGAAATGGAAGCGCTTACCTTAGAACCATTGGCATCTTCTGAAGCTGTCTTAACTAAAGAAGAAAAAGAGGCAGGCGTTGCCATCGTTGATATTGGTGGAGGAACTACAGATATTGCCATCTTCAAAGACAGTATTATCCGTCATACATGCGTCATTCCTTATGGTGGCGGAATTATTACCGAAGACATTAAGGAAGGCTGTTCTATCATAGAAAAACACGCTGAGCAATTAAAAGTAAAATTTGGCTCTGCAGTTCCAGAATTAGAAAAAGATAGTACTTATGTAACTATTCCTGGACTTCACGGAAGGCCAGACAAAGAAATTTCACTTAAAACTTTAGCACAAATTATCAATGCAAGAGTTGAAGAAATTTTAGACCTTGTTAATACAGAATTGAAAGCTTACGGAGCTTTCGATCAAAAGAAAAAATTGATTGCAGGAATTGTTTTAACGGGTGGTGGATCAAACCTAAAGCATCTTCGTCAGTTAGCCAATTATACCACAGGATTCGACAGCAGAATTGGTTTTGCAAATGAATACGTTGCGAACGATAAAAATCAGTATCTTAAAGGACCAGAATTTGCTACCTCAATCGGTTTATTAATGGAAAGCTTAAAGATTAGAGATAAAAAAATAAATACTCCAGAAGAAATTGTACCTGTAGAAGAGCCTAAAGCAAAAAAAACAGATACAGTAGAGGTTTCAGAAGAAGAAAACAAACCGCAAATGCCACAGAACGATTTGCCAGAGGAAACTCCCAAATACGATGTTCGTACAAAAAGAGGGTCTTCTAAACCTACATTTGGGCAGTCGCTAATGGAGAAAGTTAAAAAATTCTTTGAGGAAGTAGAATAAAAAATAGATATAGAATGAATGTTAAGCGATAAATGATTGTCAACCATCAATAATCATTAATCAATTATAAAAAATATAAGCATGGAAAATATAGGAACACAAGGGTTTTCATTTGATTTGCCGAAAGGAAATTCATCAATCATAAAAGTAATCGGTGTTGGAGGAGGAGGAAATAACGCTCTGAAGCACATGTACGAAAAAGGTATTCACGGGGTAGATTTTGTAATTTGTAATACAGATGCACAAACACTAGACAACAACCCTGTTGCCAATAAAGTACAGCTTGGAACAACTATTACCGAGGGTCTTGGTGCAGGTGCTGATCCAGAAGTTGGAGAAAAATCAGCAATCGAAAGCATAGAAGATATCAAAGCGGCGATGGGGCAAAACACCAAAATGGTCTTCATCACTGCCGGAATGGGCGGTGGTACAGGTACGGGTGCGGCTCCGGTTATCGCAAAAGTGGCAAAAGACATGGGGATTCTTACCGTAGGAATCGTAACTGTGCCTTTCAGCTTTGAAGGTAAAAGAAGATTAGATCAAGCAGAATTAGGACTAGAGAAGCTTAGGAATAATGTTGATTCTTTAATCGTTATCAACAATGATAAATTGAGACAACAGTTCGGAAATTTAGGTTTCAAACAAGGTTTCTCTAAGGCCGATGAAGTTTTAACCAACGCCGCTAAAGGGATGGCAGAGGTTATTACAGGATATTTTGATGTTAATATTGACTTTAGAGATGCTAAATCTGTACTCCAAAATTCTGGTACAGCGTTAATGTCTACAGGAATGGCTTCTGGGGAAAACAAAGCAGAAGAAGCTGTAAGAAAAGCATTAGATTCACCATTATTAAATGACAACAAGATTACAGGCGCAAGAAATGTATTATTGTTGATTAGAAGTGGAGTAGAAGAAGCTACCATGGACGAAATTGGCATCATCATGGATTATATCCAGAAAGAAGCAGGCCATACAGCAGACATTATTTTTGGTGTAGGTGCAGACGAAGAATTAGGCGATGCAGTGAGTGTTTTGGTGATTGCTACTGGTTTTTCTAATGACAATCAAAAGTTTTCAGGCCCTACTGAGAAAATCAGAATTGGTTTGAATGATGCTTTGGATATGCCCAAAACTTCGCCTTTCAAAACAAAGGAAGAGAGAGAAATTACTCCAGAGAAAGGGTATGATTTCGGAGGAAAAAACCTTTTCAGATTGGATGATGAAGAGCAGGATACACCGCAATTTAAATTGTCGTCTTCTGAAAAAAAAATGATTATTGAGGATGAAGATGTAAAAACAGCAGTGAAATTCTCTGATAGAGAAGAAGATACGACAGAATATGCTGCTCAAAGCTGGAGAAGTGACGAGGAGGCTAATGAGGAAAGTGTAAATCTATTCACATTTGAAGATGACCCGAATGACTTAGAAATTCAGTCGTTTTCTTTTGATTTTGAAAATAAAAAAGAGGAGATTAAAGACAGTTCATTCAGCAATAATTTCTCTCAAGAGAAACCCGTTGAGTTTAATTTTACAGTTAACGAACCTCTTGTAGAACCGAAATATGATTCTGCACAACCGAAAAATGAAGTGGAGGTTTCTACCGTAATCGAGAAAAAAACCGAAGAAACAACTCACAAAGTTGAAACATTCTACCAAACTCCAGAACAGCCGAAAACAGCCGGACAACCTGTTTTTGAAAAAAGAGTGGAAGTAGAAACTACAAGACAGACAGAGTCTGAATTTACGTTTGTGAATAAACCTGCAGATCAAGAAAAAGTTTTTGAAAGAAGAAATAAACTGAAAGAATTCAATTCTCGCTACCAAAGTTTTGATAAGCAAGATGACTTCGAAACGGTACCCGCTTTCAAAAGAAAAAATATCTCAATAGATGGAGCCAACGCTTCAGACCAAAACATACACAGTTTCATGTCTGAAAACAACGAAGGTTCTATACAAATCAGAGAAAACAGATTTTTAAATAAAGACGTAGACTAAATTGCTGTAAGCGATAAGCTATAGGCTTTCCTATTCGAAAGTTGATTAAGCTTATTGCTTATAGCCAAGAGCATAAAGCCAAAAAATATGAGTTTAGAACTTACCATAAGTGAAGCAATAAAAACAGCGATGAGAGCTAAAGACAGAGTAGCTTTAGATTCTTTGAGAGCTGTAAAATCTCAGATATTATTATTGAAAACCGAAGCTCTTGGGGCTGAAGTTTCTTCTGAGCAGGAAATTGCTATTTTGCAGAGAATGATCAAGCAACGTAAAGATTCTTATGAGCAATTTACTGCCCAAGGAAGAAATGATTTGGCAGAAGTAGAAGACGCTCAGATGAAAGTCATTGAGAAGTTTTTACCTGCACAATTATCTTCAGAAGAATTAGAAGCAGAAATAAAACAGATTATCTCAGAAACTGGCGCAGAATCTATTAAGGATTTAGGAAAAGTAATGGGATTAGCTTCAAAAAACTTAGCCGGAAAATCTGACGGGAAAAGCATTTCCGAGATGGCGAAGAAGCTGCTTTCATAGACATGATTGATGACAGATAAATGTTGATTGATAAGCAATTCATCAACTATCATCCGTCAATTATCATTTATATTTTTGGATATTCAACCTTTGCATATCGATTTGATTAAAGAAGCCCGGAATTTTTTTTCGGGCTTCATTTTTTTTGAAACTAAAACTTCAAATTTAATACTTAGAGGGAGGTTTATTACTTGAAATAAAGTTTACGTGAATAAATAATGTTTAAGAATCGATTTTTTTTCATAGAAAATCGGTTTTAGAATCTATTCAAAATTAACAAATATTTATGAATTAACAAATATTATTGAGTATTTCTCAATATTGCTTTTCTTGAAGTTTCAAATAGTTTTTATAAATCAATTAAAAAAGATAATTGTTGTAAATTTGTACAGAATAAAAAACGAATTAATATATGTATCCAACAGATTTAGTAATGCCAATGAAGGCAGAGCTCACAGATAAAGGCTTTGAAAATTTAGATACTCCAACAGCTGTGGAAACTGCATTGAAGCAGTCGGGAACTACGCTTTTGGTGATCAATTCAGTTTGTGGTTGTGCGGCAGGTGCTGCAAGACCCGGAGTTGTGTACTCTTTAACTGGAGAAAAGAAGCCAGATCATCTTACGACTGTTTTCGCAGGTTATGATGTAGATGCAGTATCAGAAGCCAGAAAACATTTAGCGCCATTTCCTCCAAGCTCACCATGTGTAGCGCTTTTCAAAGACGGAGAATTGGTACACATGCTTGAAAGACACCACATCGAAGGAAATCCTGCGGGAGCCATCGCTGCCAATCTTCAGGCTGCTTACGACGAGTATTGTTAGTAATATTTTTTTTAATAATCTCAAGACCGCTATACTTTTGTGCAGCGGTTTTTTTATTTATTTATAAATTGTTCGTGTAATTGTGGATTCCCGTAATTATTTTCAAAATTATTCCTTTTAATTTGTAAAAAAGACACAAAGAGTTGTGTAAAAAGGAAAAAATCCTATTTTTGTGAGACAAATTTTGAAACTTAATCTATTTACATAATGAAACTAAAATTATTAACGCCCATTCATCACATAAGGTGGTATGGGCAGATGTTTTTTTTTCTATTTATTCTCTTTTCCTGCTCAAGTGAGCTTTTACAGAGCGAACAGGAATACAGCAGAATTACCAGTGAGAATCTTCTAAGACAACTTAGGTATGTTGAATTTAAAAATGAAGTCCCTCATCTATTCGAAAAACTAAAATTTAAAAGCCTAAAGAAAAATAATAAAGTTGCGGAGAATTCGAAAACTTTCTTAATTAACAACTTTAAGATTGATGCAGAATATGTTTATATTTCTGAACATGAAACAGGGAAGAAAACCTACACTTTTTATTCAGAAAATAATGATAAGTCTGCGTACCTTGAAAATTATGTTGTAAACGAACAGGATAATGGTGTTTTTGATGCGTATTTATAAGATATGACAGCATCATTGTAAATCATCAGAGCCAAGTTGCAAAAGAAGAAGTAACCAAGCATGTAAAATTGAAGTATTTAGGACAATTGCGGGATGGTTCTGCAACGCAAAAAGCAATATATTGTCCACAGGTTGCTTTTCAACAGTATGTCTGGGTTCCGGGAGTTTGCAGCAGTAATCAACAACATGAAACAGGTGATCCCGGTTGCCTCTGTGGAACACCAGGACATATGGATTGCACACCGGCTGATGCAGGATTTTACATGATACAATATGTAATGTTACCTGCAGATTGTGGCGGTGGAGTATCTCCTGGCAATGGACCTGGACCGAGCCCTATTTCTACAGGGCCGTATAATCCTGGAGGAGGCTTTGGGGCTGCAGCAAACCCTTGTGATAAAATAAAGAACGCAAATGTAAAGTATTCTAAATTAAAACCTTCTTTGGTTACAATTGCGGGAACAACCTCGCAAAATCATGAGAATGGATTTTTTATTGATGCGTCAGCTACTTCCACTACCACTAATCCTATTCAGGATTTTCCTTTGGGAACGGCTGGAACAATTGAAATTGACAATAATCCATCGCAAACTATGTGATAATAGTGCATACACATGATGCGGTAGGTTCTACAGGAAACGGTACGTATTCCGTTTTTACATGGGATGATTTAGCAAAAATAAATCAACTCATCATCAACAATCATATTGATGTTTCAAATTTTATTTTTTATGTTATTACAGCAGATGGTACAAAATATGCGATGACAATTGAAAATGGTGCAGTTTTTCAAAATTTCTTTTATTATTTAGACCCCAATAACGTTGGGCAAACTGTTGACATGGACAAGCTGCTTAATACACAGAAAGTATATGATACTTATTATAATAAAGAAACACCTGGTCTCATATCTGAAACAAGCAGTCCTGCAATTGACAAAGTAAATTTTTTGAAATTTTTAAAAGATACAGGACTTTCATCGGGTGTTTCTCTCTTTGAAAGCAATAGTGATTTTTCATCTTACTCAAAAATATCATTAAAGTCAAACGGAACTGTTAATTCTCAAAACTGCAATTAAAATGAAACAAATCTTTTTTATATTATTTCTTGCGACAAATACAATTTTTGCGCAACAGATCTCTGAATATAAAAATATATATTCAGATAATAAATCATTCGATTTTCCTCCTGCAAACCCAAAGTACTATAAGGATTTATATCATTATTTTGATCCTTTTTTAGGTACATGGAAATATACGTCTGGAAATAAAACTTTTGTGGTTACTTTATGGAAAGATGAAATGAGGTCATATAAGGATTCCGAAGGCTTAAGTGTAAAATTTTATTCTGATAATATTTATGGACATTATAAGATGGTCCAAGATTTTGGAACATTAAACCAACAGATACTTTATACGTCTGAAATTAATATTGGAGTGTCTTCTACACAATGGGCAACGGTTATTTTTGCCAGTTCAACAATTCCAAATAAGCTAAATGGTCATCTGTTTGATGTCAATACTGAGCCAGCAAATTCTGTATATTGGCCCTTAAGAGGTTTTCTAACCATGACAATTGACTCTGGGAGTAATCCAGTAACAGCGCACTGGAAAGTGACAGATTCTGAGGAAAGATTGTCAAGTGGTAAAAATTATAATTTTGTGATACCTACTGATATAATTCTTACGAAAGAATAAAGAAGGAGTTAATCAATCTCAAGACCGCTATACTTTTGTGCAGCGGTTTTTTTATTTATTAAAAAATTGTTTGTGTAATTGTGGATTCCCGTAATTATTTTCAAAATTATTCCTTTTAATTTGTAAAAAAGACACAAAGAGTTGTATAAAAAGGAAAAAATCCTATTTTTTCTGAGACAAATTTTGAGACTTAATTTATTTACATAATGAAACTAAAATTATTAACGCCCATTCATCACATAAGGTGGTATGGGCAGATGTTTTTTTTTTCTATTTATTCTCTTTTCCTGCTCAAGTGAGCTTTTACAGAGCGAACAGGAATACAGCAGAATTACCAGTGAGAATCTTCTAAGACAACTTAGATATGTTGAATTTAAAAATGAAGCCCCTCATCTATTCGAAAAACTAAAATTTAAAAGCCTAAAGAAAAATAATAAAGTTGCGGAGAATTCGAAAACTTTCTTAATTAACAACTTTAAGATTGATACAGAATATGTTTATATTTCTGAACATGAAAAAGGGAGGAAGACCTAGACTTTTTATTCAGAAAATAATGATAAGTCTGCGTACCTTGAAAATTATGTTGTAAACGAACAGGATAATGGTGTTTTTGATGCTTATTTATAAGATATGACAGCATCATTGTAAATCATCAGAGCCAAGTTGCAAAAGAAGAAGTAACCAAGCATGTAAGATTGGAGTATTTAGGACAATTGCGGGATGGTTCTGCAACGCAAAAAGCAATGTATTGTCCACAGGTTGCTTTTCAACAGTATGTCTGGGTTCCGGGAGTTTGCAGCAGTAATCAACAACATGAAACAGGTGATCCCGGTTGCCTCTGTGGAACACAAGGACATATGGATTGCACACCGGCTGATACAGGATTTTACATGATACGATATGTAATGTTACCAACAGATTGTGGCGGTGGAGCATCTCCTGGCAATGGACCTGGACCGAGCCCTATATATACGGGACCGTATAATCCGGGAGGAGGTTTTGGCTCAACAGCAAATCCATGTGATAAGATTAAAAATCCTTTACAAAGAAATGTTTTAGACGTAGCCTGTCCAACAACAGTCAAAGGAATGCTTACGCATTTAGAAAATAACTTACCTTCTACCAATCCACAGATTAAAGGAGAAATTTGTTATGCAATGTTTCAAGATTCCAATAATGAACTTCACGCTCAGTATTATGAGCAAACTAGCGAAGATCAACAAATTGAATTTTCTTTAGGAACTGGTTATATGTATCCTGTTTACATGCATACTCATACAGTAAATGGATTAACGATATTTTCTTTAGCAGATATTTTTGATATTAAGTAGGGAATAGACAATGGTAATTTTAATGAAAATACAGTCTTCTATCTTGTCACCGATCACGGCACACAATATGCGATGACCATTACAGATCTCAACTCATTTACTGCATGGGCTGATAGTTATTTCTTTGGTTGGGAGTTTGATAATATTAAAGAGAAAAAAGAAGAAACATATGCCGAAAGTGTTGATATTAAAAATACGATTGAGCAAAATGAAAATGGGCTTGTAAGCTTTTTTGAAGAAAAATTTGTAGGAATACAATTATTTAAGGCATCAAGTGATTTCAATACTTGGCAAAAATTATCTTATAACCCTTTTACAAAAAAAACAATTAAAACCAACTGTCCAAATTAAATAATTATGAAAAATATATTTTTAATATCAAGCTTTTTATTTTCATTTATACTTATGAATTGCCAGCATCTTAAAATGATAATTGTAGTCTTATCTGGATTAACTTTAAAACCGCTGCCCAATTTCCGCAGCGGTTTTTTTATACCCAAATATTTCCTGCCTATCCAAGAATTGTTATATTTGTTGTAATGGCAACGAAAGCACTTTTCAATACGGTGGTCAATTGGTTTATCAAGCAACGGATAGACCAGATACAGCATTTCATCGATCATCCGATAGAAACCCAGAAAGGGATTCTCTTTTCGCAACTTTTTCATGCGGAAGACACTGAGTATGGGAAAAAGTATGGCTTCAACTCTATTTCCAGCTATCAGGATTTTAAAAATAAAGTCCCTGTGGTTTGTTATGAAGATTTTGAACCTTACATCGAAAAGGCAAGGCAAGGACAAAAAGATGTCAGCTGGCCCGGCTACATCAAGCATTTTGCGAAATCTTCCGGTACGACGAATGCGAAAAGCAAATTCATCCCAATCTCTGCAGAAAGCCTGGAATACTGCCACATGAAAGCAGGTAAAGACATGGTTTCCATTTATGCCAATAATCATCCAGAAAATCAGCTTTTCACCAATAAAAACCTTCGTCTTGGTGGAAGCTCAGAATTATACGCCGATTTCAACACAAAATTCGGCGATTTATCAGCAATTATCATCGATAATCTCCCTTTTTGGGTAGAAATTACCACGATTCCGAATAAAAAAGTTTCTCTGATGTCTGAATGGGAAGCCAAGCTTCAAGCAATTGTTTCTCAGGTTAAAAATGAAGATGTCGGAAGTATTCTCGGTGTTCCCAGCTGGATGATGGTGCTTCTGCAAAGAGTTATCAAAGAAACAGATGCAGAAAGTATTTCTAAGCTCTGGCCGAATCTTGAGGTGTTTTTTCATGGTGGAATCAGTTTTAAACCTTATCGTGAACAATACCAACACCTTATCGGCAAGAAAATAAATTACTACGAAATTTATAATGCTTCTGAGGGATTTTTTGGGATTCAAGATCGTTCAGACAGCGACGAAATGCTTCTGATGCTAGATTACGGTATTTTCTACGAGTTTATTCCGATGGATCAGTTTCATCTTTCTAACCCGAAAGTAGTGTGCCTTGAAGAGGTGGAAAAAGGAAAAAATTACGCAATGGTTATTACTACCAACGGTGGCCTTTGGCGTTATTTAATAGGTGATACTGTAGTTTTTACGTCTACAAATCCTTTCAGAATAAAAATCACGGGAAGAACGAAGCATTATATCAATGCTTTTGGTGAAGAATTGATGATTAATAATGTAGATGCCGCTTTGGCGAAAGCTTGTGAATGCACGCACGCAAGTATTTCTGAATTTACGGGAGCTCCGGTTTTTATGAAAGAAAACGAAAGCGGTGCCCACGAATGGATTTTTGAATTCAATAAGCATCCCCAAAACTTGGAAGCTTTTATAGACTCTTTTGATCAGCATTTAAAATCTGTAAACTCAGATTATGAGGCTAAAAGATACAATAATATTACCCTGAAAAGACCAGTAGTACACGTTGCAAAGCCCAATCTATTCTATCTCTGGCTAGAATCTAAAGGAAAGCTTGGAGGTCAAAATAAAGTTCCTCGCCTTAGCAACGATCGAGAATATATTGATGTGCTTTTAGATTTAAATAAATAAAAAAATAAATAAATAAAACCGCAGAATTTCTGCGGTTTTTCTGTGGTTGATTTGTATTTGTTATTTATTCAAATCTTCCCTTAGCTTTTTTGCGCTTTCTTCTATTTTTCCGGCTCCTTTTGCAGCGGCATCTTTTATGTCTTTACCGGCCTCGTTCAAATCTTTCTTGGTCTTTTGGGCGGTTTCGTCAATCTTTTGTTTTGCTACATCAGCTTTATTATCAATGTCGTTTGTAGCTTCATCAATTTTGCTGTTGATATTATTTTTAGTTTTGTTAAGATCAGAACTGTCAACAATTCCTGAAGTGGTTTCAGTGGTTGTAATCGTGGTTTTTGATCCGTCAGCATTTTCAATAGTTTCGGTTTTTGAGGTAGATTTTGTACAAGCAGTCATTAATCCTAAAAATACTGCTGCAATGATGATATTCTTTTTCATATGTAAATTTTTATTGTTTGTTATCTTTCTCGGTTTCTGTCACTTTTTTCTTTTCTTCTTCCGCTTTCTTTTTGTTTTCTTTTTCCAATTCTTCAGCAATCTTCTTTTCCTGCTCTTGTAGTTTGATGACCTCTTTTAAAGAATCCTGATACCGTTGCGATGAAATTCGGATTTGTCTTACTACATCCACTGAAGTGGCACCAGGCGAAAAAGAATCTATGGCTGTTGTGTCATAAGTTGCACGGCTCTCGTCGCTTACTGTGGCTAAGTTAGCATCCGTTTTCTTACTGCACGCAAGAAACCCTAAAAAAGCAAAACTCAATAATGCTGGGATTAAATTTTTCATAAAGATTCTATTATTTGAAGCAATTTTGTTGCCACAATACACATTTAATTTAAAATTTTAAATGTTGCCAAAACGGGAAAATGGTCAGAGAGCCTTACCGAGCGGTCTACTTGGTAAGAAATAGGCTCAATAGATTTTGAAGTGAAGATATAATCTAACCGCAAAGGATATTTGTAGTCATGAAAACTTGTAGCACTGCCTTTTCCAGCTTTTACAAAAGCGTCCTGAAGATTTTTGCCTAAATGATAATATTCATAAGAATTGGGAACAGCATTGAAGTCTCCCGTCATGATTACAGGATAAGGTGAGTTGTCTATATATTTTCTGATAATATCTATTTGATCTTGATGTATTTTAAATGTTGGAATAAGTCTTTTTACTATATTTTTTACCTTTTGCTCATCTTGATTGCTGTCTCCGTTGAGTTTTACCATGCTTTTTTCAAATTTAAAAGGTTGAAGGTAAATATTGATTATTCGGTAGCCTTTACCTTCTATTTTTAAATCTGTATAATCTGCAAATGCATTAAAATCTTCACTGTACAAGCCTTCGAAAATCTCTTTGTATCCTACAATTTCATATTTTGAATAAAGTGAGCTGAGGGGGTTTTCTCTGGCTTTTTTTAAACCTGAAAATTGATAATCTAGATTACCGTCTTCCTGCATCAAGACAAGATCTGCATGTTGACTGTTGATGTATTTTTCTATTTCTTGTTTACCGAATTTTCCGCCTTTTGCATTGATTGTAATTATTTTTAAATCCGAATCGCCTTTTGTAGAACTGTAATTGAACCAACGCTGTGTTGCAGAAAAGAAAAACAATCCGAAAAGCAGAAATACAAACGCTCTCTTTTTCCACATAAAAATCCAAAAAACAGTAAGTAAAGCATAAGCTGAAATAAGAACAGGAAAACCTAAAGATAAAATATTAAACCATGGAAAAACCCTTGGCGGAATGTAGGCATTCAGCAAGACGGCAAAAAGCAGAAATAGAATTCCGAGATGACATATCAGCAAAATAAGTCTTACAGCTTTCATATATTTTTAGTTGAAACGGTAAAGGTGTTTTTTCCAGATTTTAGCTAAGATAAAACCGACAATGGCACCACCAACGTGTGCTAAATGGGCAATGCCGCCTGCATTTCCGGTTACTTCCAATGCAATGGATCCTATAATTATAACCGGCAAAACGTATTTAACCTTCACGGGTATTGGGATAAACATAATTCCTATTTTTGAGTCTGGATACAATGTTGCAAAAGCAGCAATAACACCGAATATGGCTCCCGAAGCCCCAACCATTCTGCCAAATATTACTGGATTTATTTTTTCACTTACTAACTCCTGAACCCGCAATGGGACTTTAGTGTTTATAAAACTTTCCGGATCAGCAATGTATCCTTGGATATTAAAACCTAAGTCATTTAATTCAGTATATGCATTCTGATATTGCAAAAAATTCCATAAGGTATATAGTAAAAATGCCCCTAAACCACTTAGGAAATAAAGAATTAAATATTTCTTTTCTCCTAAAGATTGCTCTAAAATAGGGCCGAAACTAAATAAGGTAAACATATTAAAAAGAATATGCATAAAACTTCCATGCATAAACATGTGTGTTACAATTTGCCATGACCGAAATTGCGGCAACAACGGAAAGTAAGCGGCTAAATAGTCATTGAGCTGCGGCATAACCAGAGCTGCAATAAAAACCACTATATTCAAAATAATAATGTTACGGGTAATGGGCGGTATATTATTAAACATTTACTTAAAATTTATTTTTAATATCATTAAAGGGAACTTCGTAAAAACAACGCTTTCCATTCGGTAAAAACTCAGGAAATCCAAGTGCTGTAAAGTCTTTTATGAGTTGCTCCGCATCTTTTTTATAAATAAAATCAAAACGGGATTTAGATTGCATCTTAGACCACTGATTCTGGTAAAACTGCATAAATTCGTCCTCATTTTTATATTCTAAAATGTCAAAAAGATTTTCTAGAAATTTCATTACCTGGGTTTTTTTTAAGCCCTCTGGTACGCTGTCTATTCTCAGTACGCTCTCATGTGCAATTTTCATGTCAAACCCCAATTCCGGCAAATATTTTTTTATCGAACGGTATTTGTTTTTCTCAATTTCATTCATGTGATATTCTAGAGAGAACAGTAATGAGTGACTTGTGGAATTTGTTTTTCTTTCAGATTTATTATTTTCAGAAACCACCAAACGGTGCATTCTACCTAAATCTAGCATCAGCGTTCTGTCGCCTTTGTTGAAGAGCCAATATCCGTTAGGAAGTCTCATCAAATCTTCATCGAAATCTTCGTCTTCAAAAAGATTAATCTTCGAAGGCTCCGCAGAAATATTCTGATGGTACATTTCCGCAAGATTCTGCATCTCGGCTTTGGTAACTTGCTTTTCTTCAAGAAAAGGATTGTAATCTTTGTCTACCGTAATTTCTGGCATTTTTACAGCAACATTTCCTTTGCTAGAAAAACTTCTCTGCATTATTTGATCCAGATGAGGATCTCTTTCGAAATCTAAACTCGGAGCAATATTATAAATTCCCAAAGATCTTTTGATAGTAGATCGTAAAAGCGCAAAAATAAGATGCTCATCTTCAAATTTTACTTCTGTTTTTTGAGGATGAATGTTAACATCAATTTTCTCAGGATCAATTTCCAGAAAAAGGAAAAATGTGGGAATAAACCCAGGTAAAAGCAATCCTTCAAAAGCTTCCTGAACAGCTTTATTAAAATAAGGACTTTTAAAAAATCTTCCGTTAACGAATAAAAATTGTTCGCCTCTGGTTTTTTTTGCTCCTTCGGGTTTCGCTACAAAACCATGAAGCTTGCACCAAGTAATATCTTCTTTTATAGGAATAAGCTGTGGGTGAAGTTTTCTGCCAAAAATATCTACAATTCTCTGCATTTGGCTTCCTTTTCTCAACCTAAAAATAGCCTCATCATCTTGAAAAAATGAGAACTCAATATTTTCGTGAGCTAATGCCACGCGTTGAAATTCATCAATAACGTGGCGGAATTCTATATTGTTGTTTTTAAGGAATTTTCTTCTTGCAGGAACATTGTAGAAAAGATTTTTAACCAAAAAATTTGATCCTTCAGACGTTTGTGCAGGCTCCTGAAACTGAAAAGTTCCTCCTTCTATATAGATGTTGGTTCCTAATGTAGCGTCTTTCAACTTGGTTTTTAGCTCAACCTGAGCTACCGCAGCAATTGATGCTAAAGCTTCCCCACGAAATCCTTTAGTAGCGATTTTGAAAATATCTTCAGTACCCCGTATTTTTGAGGTTGCATGGCGCTCGAAAGCCATTCTGGCATCAGTTTCAGACATGCCTTTGCCATCATCTACTACTTGGATGAGGTTTTTTCCGGCTTCCCGAATAATGAGCTCTACTTTTGAGGCACCTGCATCAATAGCGTTTTCCAACAACTCTTTTACAATAGAAGCTGGCCGTTGAACGACTTCTCCTGCCGCAATCTGATTGGCTACATGATCGGGTAAAAGCTGAATAATATCTGACATATATAAAGAATCAACTTACAAAAATAATCAAAGCAATTCACAACTGAAAAAAACAGACCATGAATTAACGGTTAACATATCAACAATTAATGTTTAAAACTTTTTTTAACAAAAAAACGCCCGCTTTCAAAATAAAGAAAACAGGAGTTTCAAACTAACTAAATACCACTAATGATTTTTATTACTATTTATTTTAACCCTCTTCTAAAATGAGTTTAGTTTTTTGTTTTCTTTTAGAGTTGGGGAGTGCCGCAATACAGCCGTGAATTTTATCATATAACAAAGACATCATATTCGGGCTATTATTAAACTTCTACAAATACTTCAGCGATTTTTCCTTTCTCGGGCAAGAATCCTTTGTTTTGTGTTTTGATTTCTTGTGCTTCCAAAACTGAATTTTTTTTCAAAAAGGGCGCAAGATTAAACTTTCTCTTGCTGATGCTATCTTGCAGATAATCTGTGTAGTAAGCTTCTTCTACGTTTTCTGTTATCAGATATTGATCAAATGTTCTTTGGAAATTTCCAGTAAAAACATCACACATGACCTTGTTAACGAGATGAGGGTACTTGTTTTTGATAATGTTGTAGGCGTCGGAAAATTCTTTGGATATTATTTTATTGAATATTTTGCCTTTGGTGTTGAAAAGAAGATTTCTTATTGAATCTCCTGCATCGTAGCCGGAAACAAGAAGAATATTAAATTGAATACCGCTGTCTGCGGAGTTTTTATCTCTTAATACTTTCTTCATTAGATGAAGAGATTCCAGAGAAAAATCGGTTGCTATTAAAATGGTTTTGATCATAACTTTTGGATTTGATTAGTGAATAACTTATTTACTAAACAAAAGTATCATCCCCAGATTAAATTTTTTTTGCAAGGAAATTAAAATGCAATTAAAGAGATTAGAATGCAATTAGAATGTAAAAAAAGTAGCCTAATTCACTATTTCTTGTTTGCTTAATGTGCCGTAAAGGGTGGGGAATCTAAGTTGAACAGTGGTTCCCAGGTTTTCATACGAGCTTACGATGAGCTCGCCGTTGTGCATTCTCATAATATTTCGGGCAAGCGGAAGACCGATTCCGTAGCCTTCGTAATTTTTGGTATTCGAAGCCCTGAAAAAAGGATCGTATATTTTATTCATTTCAGATTCTGGAATTCCAATTCCGTTGTCTTTGATAATGATATAAACGTCTGTATCTGTAGCGCCAAGTGATACTTTTACCTGTTGGAAATTAGAATATTTACAACCATTGTTGATGATGTTCGCTACTGCAAGATGAAGAAGTTGCTCGTTTCCTAATACTTTAAGTTTTTTAGGGTTGTCTGGTAACATGCTGATGTCTAGATGGATATTGTTTCTAGAGTCCATTTTTCTTATGGTCTCGATGGTGTCCCAGATAAGTTGGTCCATCCGTACTTTATCAATTTTCTGAATTTTGCCGTCAAAACCAGTTTGAGCAATCAACAGAAGAGCTTTTATTTTTTTATCAAGTTTTTCAGCTTCGTCAAGGATGATTTCTAAGGTTTCTTTATATTCCTGTGCATTTCTGTCAATACTTAAAGCAACATCTGCTTCTCCCATAATAGAGGTAAGAGGTGTGCGAAGTTCGTGAGAAACATTTCCGATGAGGTGATTTTGAGTTTCAAAAGAGGTTTCAAGCCTTGTAAGCATAGTGTTGAAGGTGTCTACAAGTTCGTTAAGTTCTCGGTTATCGGGTTGTGCTTCGAGGCGTAAATGTAGATTTTCGGAGCTGATTTCTTTTACCTTCCCTGTAATTTTTAAAATAGGTTTAAATAAAGTTCTCGATAGGTAAAAAGAAAAAATCATACTAAAAAATAGTGATAGAATGATGCATGTGATAAGTGTTCTTTTTAGAAAACCAAGATAATAGATGATGTAATGGTTTTGTGCAGAGGCAATTGCGATGTAGCTTTTATTATTATATTTAAAGCTTTTGCCAATGTAATAAAATTCGTTGTCGTTGTAATTGGCTTCTCCTTTTTGAACGATATTTTTAAAAAAGAAATCAGGTATTTGTACTTCTGAGGATATTTTTTTGAAATTTGAATCTTCGGGAATTGCAAATACGTAATCTCTTTCCATTGGAAGTTCTTCATCATTCAAACTATTGAGGATATGATTTTCTGGTATGTCTAGTTGTTTTTTACTTTTTTCGATTTGCACGATGGTTGTCGTCCTTATTTTTAGTAATTCATAGAATCTCTGATGCGAAAAATTAACAATCGAGTAATAGACCAAGCCTCCAAAAAGCAAAATAACAGTTGTAAAGACAACCATTAATAATATCATTGTTTTGGTTTGATTGGTAATTACTCTATTAAACATAGTTAAGATTTTTTAAGAACGTATCCCATTCCTATTACTGTATGAATAAGCTTGTTGTCTTCTTTTGTGTCTATTTTTTTACGCAGATAATTTACATAAACATCCACCACATTGGTTCCCATATCGTAGTTTACACCCCAAACTGCATCCAGAATTTCTGCACGAGAAATTACTTTTTCGGGATTATTGAGAAAATAGAGCAGAAGTTTGTATTCTGTGGAGGTTAGCGAAACTTCTTCTCCGGCACGAATCACTTTTTTGGTGTAATCGTTTAAGCTGAGATCAGAAAAATGAAATGTGTGTTCACTGTATGCATTTTCTTCTTCGTTCTCTAAAGCAGAAACGTTATTGCTTCTTCGTAGTAATGATTTTACCCTTGCTACGAGTTCTATAAATTTAAATGGTTTTACAAGGTAATCATCGCCACCACTTTCTAATCCGAGAACTATATTTTCTGAAGTTCCTAGTGCGGTAAGAAATAAAATAGGAACGTGTTTGTTTGTTTTACGGATTTCCTTGCAAACCTCAAGGCCATTCATTTCTGGTAGCATAATGTCTAGAATGACCAAATCAAAATCATTTTCTTTCACAAGCTTAGCTCCTGTAAGGCCATCAAAGGCTACAGAAATTTCATATCCATTTTCTTGAAGTCCTTTTTTAATAAAAGAAACAATGCTGGTTTCGTCCTCAATCAGAATTATTTTTTTCATAGATTTTGCTGATTTACAAAAATAGGAAATTCATTTTAAGTCTTTGATTAAAACAGAAAAGCACCGAAAATTTTCGGCGCTTTTCTGTTATTTATTTTAAATTAATTAAGACTGTGATTTCTCGGCGGCTTTTTTAGTTTTTTGGCTTTTGCCTTCCAATCCGTCTTTAGCTTCATTTAAGTCTAAAGTTACTGTTTCGCCTTCGGTTAATTGTTTGTTTACCAACATTTCAGCCAACAAATCTTCAATATATTTCTGAATGGCTCTCTTCAATGGTCTTGCTCCAAAATCTTTGTCCCAACCTTTTTCAGAGATGAAATCTTTAGCTTCAGTCGTTAAATCTACTTTATAACCTAATTTTTCAAGCCTTGAATACAGTTTGCCCAATTCAAGATCAATAATTTTAGAAATATCTGTTCTCTCAAGAGAGTTGAAGATCACGATGTCATCAATTCTGTTTAAGAATTCTGGAGCAAATGCTTTTTTAAGCGCATTTTCAATCGTACTTCTCGTTCTAGAATCCGAATTAGATTTCTTGGCATTGGTACCAAATCCTACACCATCACCGAAGTCTTTGATGTCTCTGGTTCCGATATTCGAAGTTAAGATAATAATTGTATTTCTAAAGTCAATTTTTCTTCCTAAACTATCTGTAACGTGACCTTCATCTAAGATTTGCAACAAAATATTGAACACATCTGGATGTGCTTTTTCAATTTCATCTAAAAGAACTACTGCATAAGGTTTTCTTCTCACAGCTTCTGTTAACTGACCACCTTCTTCATATC
Source organism: Chryseobacterium piscicola (assembly GCF_900156685.1). Classification (GTDB taxonomy): domain Bacteria; phylum Bacteroidota; class Bacteroidia; order Flavobacteriales; family Weeksellaceae; genus Chryseobacterium; species Chryseobacterium piscicola. The sequence continues at coordinate 103,996 of NZ_FTOJ01000001.1, read as the reverse complement.
CCACGTATCCTGGAGGCGCACCCACTAATCTTGAAACCGCAAACTTCTCCATATATTCACTCATGTCAATTCTGATCAAAGCTTCGTCAGAATCAAAGAGTTCCCTCGCCATTACTTTTGCAAGCTCGGTTTTACCAACACCTGTTGTTCCAAGGAAAATAAATGTTCCAATCGGTCTATTTGGATCTTTCAATCCGGCTCTGTTTCTTTGGATGGCTTTCACTACCTTTTTTACAGCGTCTTCTTGTCCTATTACTTTTCCGTTCAGATTATTATCCATTCCGGCCAATTTATCCAGCTCATTTTTCCCAACTTTCGTTACAGGAACACCACTCATCATAGAAACTACTTCTGCAACACTTTCTTCAGATACAACTTCTTTTTTCTCTTTTACATCTTTATCCCACTGATCCTGAGCAGAGTTTAATTCCATTTGCAAACGCTCTTCTTCATCCTTTAGCTTTCTTGCTTCCAGATAATCCTGAGCTTTTACGGCTTTCTGTTTCAGTTCTTTAATTTCTTCAATTTTCTTCTCAAAATCAATAATTTCGGTAGGAACTTTCATGTTTTTAATATAAACACGAGATCCCGCTTCGTCCATAGCATCAATCGCTTTGTCTGGTAAAAAACGGTCTGTAATGTATCTTGATGTCAAATTGACACAGGCAAGAATTGCTTCCTCTGTATACACTACATTGTGATGTTCCTCATATTTGTCTTTAATTTGATTCAAAATCTGAATCGTTTCCTCAATATTGGTAGGCTCTACCATTACTTTTTGGAATCTTCTTTCTAAAGCACCATCTTTCTCGATGTACTGACGGTATTCATCTAAAGTTGTAGCACCAATACATTGAATTTCCCCTCTCGCCAAAGCCGGTTTAAACATATTGGAAGCGTCTAAACTTCCCGTAGAGCTTCCTGCACCCACAATGGTGTGCAATTCGTCGATAAATAAAATCACATCACGATTTTTTTCAAGTTCCGTCATGATGGCTTTCATTCTTTCTTCAAACTGTCCGCGGTATTTTGTACCCGCAACTAAACTCGCCAAATCAAGCGTGATTACTCTTTTGCCAAAAAGAACTCTAGAAACTTTCTTCTGCTGAATTCTTAAAGCCAAACCTTCAGCAATGGCAGATTTACCAACACCAGGCTCACCAATCAACAACGGATTGTTTTTCTTTCTTCTTGATAAAATTTGAGAAACTCTTTCAATTTCCTTCTCACGCCCAATTACAGGATCTAGCTTTCCGTCTCTCGCCAAAGAAGTAAGATCTCTACCAAAATTATCCAATGTAGGGGTTTTGCTTTTTCCTGCGCCGAGGTTTCCTGTTGGTTTTCTCATTTGCTCAAAATCTTCTCTCTCCTCATCATCGTCATAGGCGCTCATTTGGGGTGCTTGGCCAGAATTTTTCAACATTGTTTGATATTCCTTAGAAACACCCTCGTAGTCGATCTCGTGTGCTCCTAACACATTTGAGGTAGGATCTTCATATTTATAAAGAATGCCTAAAAGCAAATGCACAGTATTTATATCAGTACTTTTGTATTGTCTACATTCTAGCTCAGCACGCTTCACGGCATGGTCGGCCATTTTTGTAAACGAAATATTGGGAACTTCTTCAGACAAAGGGTTGATACCTGCAGCATTTAAAGTTTCAATTTTTCTTCTGATTTGTGTTAAATCAGCATTGAGGTTTTGAAGTATTTCTTTCGCAGAGTTTTCTGTTTTTAATATTCCTAAAAGGAGATGTTCTGTATTTAGAAATTCACTTTTCAGCCTTCTCGCCTCGCTCTTGCTTTGTTTGAACACTTGGCTCAAACCTTGTGAAAACTTGTAATCCATAATATAACTCATTAGAATAAATGCACCATTGCCATTTATTCAATATCTAAGTTACAAATATTTTACCAAAACACAATGTCTGACTTTATGGCAGGAATTAGTTTTTTTATCTTATTGAAAATGACTAAGTTTGTTGTTCTTAAATTTTCTCATGAGCCCAGAATTAGCATCTTACATTGGCTATGCCGCTTCTTTTTTTATCGTTTTAAGCTTCATACTCAAAGATCTTACTAAAATAAGAATCGTCAATCTCATTGGTTGTATCTGTTTTGTAGTCTATGGTTTATTCAGCGGAATGCTTTGGCCCGTTATTATTCCCAATGCTATTCTTTGTTTTGTACAGGTATACTATTTGATTTTTGGGAAAAAGTAATAAGATGAGAAAGAAAATCATCCTTTCAGCATTCAGTAATTTATATACAGACCAACGAATTGAGAAAATTTGTAAAACGCTGCACGAAAATGGCTACGATATTGAGCTAATTGGTAATAATTGGAATGGAGCCGATGAAATGACAAGACCTTATCCGTTTGTTCGAATTTCTTTAGTTTCTAAAAGTTTGAAAACGGCTTATTTTGAATTTAATTGGAAGCTTTATCGTCTTTTGAAGAAAAAAGTAAACCAGAATACTATTCTGTACGCCAATGACTTGGATGCTTTGCTTCCGAATTATTTGATTTCAAAAAAAAAGAATACACCATTAGTCTTCGATAGTCATGAGATTTTTTCTGAAATGCCTGCAATTCAAGGTAAAATCTCACAAAAACTATGGCGGTATTTGGAAAAGAAATTGGTTCCAAAAATAAAATTTATGATTACGGCAAGTGATGGATATGCGAATTGGTTTAAAAATGCATACGGCATACATCCTGTTGTTGTACAAAACGCTCCAAGAACAATACATGGTACTATTGAAATTCTTGAAAATAACCCAAAAATAATTCTGTATCAGGGGGCAATCAACCCGTTTCGAGGCATTGATAAAGCAATTTTGGCAATGCATTTTTTAGATAATACTCTATTTAAAATTGCCGGCGATGGACCACGGAAAAGAGATTATGAAGAGCTGGTAACTAAAGAGAATCTGCAAGATAAAGTTCTTTTTTTAGGGAAACTTCATCCGGATGACCTCAGAAAAATTACTTTAATGGCTGATTGCGGAATGAGCATTGAAGAAAACGGAGGCGAAAGTTATTTTTATTCACTTCCTAATAAGGTCTTAGATTGTATTCAAGCGAAAGTACCCTTAATAATGTCTGGCTTACCTGAAATGATGAATATAAAAAAACAGTTTGACGTAGGAGAAATCATTATCAATCATGAGCCAGAAAATATTGCTAAAGCCATTCAAAAGGTTTTAAACAAAGGAAGAAAAGCATATCAGACAGAGCTGGTAAATGCAGCAGATCAACTCTGCTGGGAAAAAGAAGAAAGCAAGCTGCTCAATCTTATAAATAAAGCCGAAAGGGTTGATAGAGCTTAAAGGTTGAAACAATGCTCCTCATCGAGTTTCTAAATTTAGTATCTTTGCACAAATTAATTGTTTAAAATGACCATTAAAGAAAAGCAGCGGGAAATCATCGATGAATTTGCGTTTCTCGAAGATTGGGAACAAAAATACGAGTACATCATTGATCTGGGAAAGGAGCTGAAAGGGCTTGCAGACGAAAAAAAAACGGATGATAATCTTATTAAAGGTTGCCAAAGTAAAGTATGGATTGATGCAGATTTCAAAGATGGAAAATTGTCTTTTGATGCGGATTCAGACGGCATTTTGCCTAAAGGAATTGTTTCTCTTCTGGTAAGCATTTACAGTGGTCATTCTACACAAGAAATTTTAGATTCAGATTTTGGGTTTATATCAGATATTGGTCTTCAGGAGTTTCTTTCGCCTTCAAGAGCCAATGGGCTTATGGCAATGACCAAACAAATCAAATTTTACGCAGTAGCTTATCAGTTGAAATCTTAGTTGTGACCAGAATTTTAGCATATAGATTTTCCGCTTTTGGAGATGTTGCCATGATAGTTCCTGTCTTCAGAGAATTTCTTGAGCAGAATCCAGATGTAGAAATAATCATGGTTTCTAGAAGTAATTTCGAGGGTTTGTTCTTTGGTATTCAGAATGTTAAGTTCAAAGGGGTTAATCTAGATGATTATAAAGGTTTTTTTGGGTTACGCAAGCTTGCCAATCAGCTTAATGAAGAGTTTAAACCAGATTTGGTTGCCAATCTTCATGATGTCATTCGAACCAAAGTTCTCGATAAAATTTATAAAAGAAAAGGCTTAAAAGTTTTTAAAATAAACAAAGGGAAAGAAGAAAAAGAACAGCTTACCGATGTTTGGAATCTCAATAAAAAACAACTTAAACTAACAGTTGAAAGATATGCGGATGTTTTTAGGGATATGGGTTTTGCTGTAGAGCTTTCTCATCAATTAAGACCTTCAGGCGGAAAAAAGAGTGGAATTGGGTTTGCTCCTTTTGCTCAGCATAAGGGAAAAATGATGCCTCTCGAAAAATCTTTTGAGTTGGTGAAAATTCTCTCCAAAAAAAATAAAATTTACTTTTTCGGAGGAGGGCCTAAAGAAACAGAAACTTTAAAATCTTGGGAAAATCAAATTCAAAATACAGAAAGTCTAGCAGGAAAACTCAGCCTTTCTGAAGAGTTGAAAAAAATTGCCGAACTGGAGTTGATGGTTTCTATGGATTCTGCCAATATGCATCTTTCTAGCGTTGTAGGAACTCGTTGTATTTCTATTTGGGGATCTACCCATCCTTTTGCCGGCTTTTTGGGATTCGGACAGAATATTCAAGATGCCGTACAGGTTTCAGACCTTACTTGTCGCCCTTGTTCTGTTTTCGGTGATAAAGAATGTTATCGTGGTGATTGGGCTTGCCTTGAAGAGCTAAGTGTGATGAAGATTGTAGAAAAAATCTAAAAGATGATAAAACTTTCGGTCTGTATTCCGGTTTATAATTTTGATGTTCGAGAGCTTGTAAATGCATTGAAAAAAGAAATTGTAAATAGAAATTTATCCGCCGAAATTATCTTAATTGATGACTCTTCTGAAGTGTTTTTTGTGAGTTTAAATTCTGAAATTCAACATGTTGTAGATGGGTTTATTCTGCTAAAAGAAAATATAGGAAGATCGAAAATCAGAAATCTTTTTTTGAAACATGCACAAGGACAATATTTTCTTTTTTTAGATTGCGACGGAAAATTGATACAAGAATGTTTTCTAGAAAATTACTTTAATTTTATTCTTAGAAATCCAGATTGTACATCAATTTATGGAGGGAGGAAAGTTTCGCTGTTACCGCCAAATCAATCTTATTTTTTGCGATGGAAATTTGCTGTAGAAAGAGAAAATCTTTCTCTGGAGAAAAGAAAAAAAAATCCGTATTTAAGTTTTCAAACCAATAATTTCGTTATTAAAAAAGAAATTTTAGAGAAAATTCTATTTAATGAAGCTTATACCAATTACGGATATGAAGATCTTCTTTTTGCGATGGATTTGAAGTCAGAAAACGTTATTATTAACCATATAGAAAATCCTATTTTGAATAATGATGTTGAAACCAATGAAGTGTATTTAGAAAAAGTAAAAGAGTCTGTAGATAGTCTTTCTTCTATGCTGAAGTATGGCGTTGTAAGAGAAAGATTATCAAGCATTAAGCTGGTAAAAACATTTATTGCTTTTGATTTTTTTCCTTTTAATTTTTTAATTATATTTTTGTTTAAATTTTCTTCAGATTTTTTAGAAAGAAAGCTTTTAAAAGGCAATCAAAGCCTTCGTTATCTTGATTTGTATAAACTCGGAATGCTTTTTAAACTCATGAAATAAAGTAGAATATTTTATTTTAATGAAATCTGAAATTGGCTTCAGGAAGAATATTGTTTTTTAAAAAAGCTTCATATTCGGGTGAAAGTATTGCCCTTCCAAAAGTGTTTTTACCGCTCATACTTCCTATACGAACCTTATCTTTTCCGTATTTTTTATTCATTTTGTCCATCGCTTTCATTACAGGTAAGTGCTGATTTTGAAAATCAGGTTCAAATAAGCTTATTAGTCTTTGATTTTCAGGTACAAAATCATTAACAATCACACCCGCTTTTTTATAATGAAAACCTTCTTTAAAAATAGACTCAAAAAGCTCCTTCACAGCTCTGCCAATAAGAATAGATGAATTGGTAGGATTGGGCAAAACTACAGATAATGCATTTCTGTATTCGGGCAAATCTTTTCTGAATCTATTGGTTTGTAGAAAAACAGTGATTGTTTTGCAGCAAGTATTTTGTTTTCTAAGCTTTTCTGCGCAATACATACCAAAAGTCTCTACCCGCTCTCTCACATCCTCTTTTTTGGTAAGCATTTCCATAAAGCTTCTCGTTACTGCGATAGATTTTTTAGGCGAAGGAGAGTCTAGCTCCAACTGCCGAATGCCTCGCAGCTCATTAATCATTCTGATGCCATGAATGCCCATTATTTCTCTAATCCACAGCTCTGGTTTCGCCAGGAGATCCCAAGCTTTATGAACTCCATTGGCATGCATTTTTAAAGCGATTCGTCGCCCAATTCCCCAAACGTCTTCAATAGCAAGCCATTTTAGTGCCTTTTCAATTTTTTCTGGACTATCTAAAATATAAACTCCATTAAAGTTTTCCGGATATTTTTTTACAATTCTGTTGGCAACCTTACAAAGTGTTTTTGTGGGTGCAATGCCAATACTTACAGGAAGATTTTCCTTATGAAGTATTTCGTCCTTAATTTTTAAAGTATAATCATAAATATCAACATACTTGAAATTTGTGAGGTCTAGGAAAAGCTCGTCTATGGAATATATTTCAAAATCAGATTTGTCAACGTAGGATGTAGAAATTTCCATAACCCGCTGGCTTTTGTAGTTGTAAAGTTCAAATTTTGCAGATAAAGATTTTACATTTTCTTTTTTAAAAAGCTCCTTGTATTTAAAAACGGGAGCTCCCATAGGTATTCCCAGTTTTTTTGCCTCTTCACTTCTAGACACAACGCAACCATCATTGTTTGAAAGAACAACCACGGGCTTTCCTTCTAGCGAAAGGTCTATCGTTCTTTCACAGGAAACAAAGAAATTATTGCAGTCGATAAGAGCGTACATGTTTTTTTTAATTCTTATTCTTAGAAGCAAAATTATACTTTTTAAAGTTTAAAACCTATTAACTGTAAAGGTTTAACATTAAAAATATATCGTTGGTAATCAGTTGTTTAATTATTTAATGCAGCTGTAGTTCAATCAAAAATAGAGAAAGGAAAAAGACTGTTTTAGGCTGAAAATAATACAAAAAACCTGCAGTACTTTAATATTCTGCAGGTTTATTATTTAGATTTTATTGTAGTTGAAATTATCTCACTTGCTGGAAGGTATTCCCTTGTTTGATGTCTCCGGAATTGTAGCCTTTCATAAACCATTCCTTACGCTGAGCGGAAGAACCATGTGTAAAACTCTCTTGGTTTACATACCCTTGAGATCTTTTTTGAATATTGTCATCGCCAACAGCTTCTGCAGCTTCTACGGCAGATTCTAGATCGCCAGGTTCTAAGAAGCTTTCTCTCTCATTAGAATATCTTGCCCAAAGCCCAGCATAGAAATCTGCTTGAAGTTCTGTAGCAACAGACATTTTGTTGAGATCAGATTCAGTATATCTTCCACTTTGCCTTGCGTTATGGGTTTCATTGAGTACACCGAGTAGATTTTGTACGTGATGTCCCATTTCGTGAGCCATTACATAGGCAATAGTAAATTCGGTAACCTTTGCCCCGAATTTTTGCTGAAGCTCATTGAAGAAGCTCATATCCATATAAACCGACTGATCGGCAGGGCAATAAAATGGTCCCATTGCAGATTGAGCCGTACCACATCCGGATGAGGTAGTGCTTTCAAACAAAACTACTTTTGCAGGCTTGTACTGCATATTATTTTCCGCAAAAATTTTCTGCCAGGTTTGTTCGTTCTCAGCGGTAATCATTTTTATGAAATCTCTTATTTGAAGCTCATTTTGGTTAAGTTCTCTCTGCTCACTCTGTTGTGGAGAGCCACCTCCAGAAGAAAGAATTGCAGAAGGATCGCCTCCCAAAAAGAAAACAATAGCTGCAATAATGATGGTTCCCAGACCACCACCTACTGCCATTCCTCCGCCACCAAGACCTCTTCGGTCATCTACATTGTCACTTCTGTCGTTCGTCCATTTCATATCTGTAATTTTTTGGGTAAATTTAGAATTTTAAATAATATTTTTGTAAAAAAAAATGACGAAAGTGAGAAAATTTAAATTAGGTCTTCTGTTTTTTTCTTTAATGATGATTATGGGATGCAAGGAGAGTGAAGAAAAAGAAGATGAAGTGCAAAATGTAGATAAAAAGGCTTCTGTAGAAACTGAACTTTCTGTACAGCATATTGATAGTGCAGATGTTTTAATTACCAAACACAAAATCTGGAAAGACAACAAGCTTTTCAAAGAAATCATCAAAAAAGATACAATTCCTTCGCTTGGCGATTCTTTGCAGCTGGTAGAAGATGCAAACGGAAACGAGCATAATATAAAAGTAAAAAAGGATTACGAATTTTATATTACAGTACAATAATGAAAAAATCGAAATCTATCAAGTTACTTTTTGTAACAGGAATTCTTGCTGCTTGCTCTCAAGAACCGGCAAAAATGCAAGGGCAAAATGAAAAAAAGGTTTATATGCGCTCAGATTCCACGGCTTCTTATTCTAGTTCCCATGGTTTTATGACCGGATTTTTACTGTATCACGCTTTTCGTCCCTATGGCGCATATAGCAATGGAGCTTATCAAAGATCTGGATATTACAGCGATGCTATCAGTTCAAAATCCAATATTGGTAGAAATACATATAAAGGAAATGTAGTAAGAGGAGGGCTTGGCAAAAGTGGCTTTCGGGCATCATCATAAAATTATAAAACACCAAAGATTTTGAAAATACAATGGGCAAGGAAGATTCTGCAATTACATTACTTGTTCTGATTATTAGGGATGATCTTAAAAAATAAAATCTGGATATGAAAAGAATAGCAGCGCCGTTCAGAAAAAACTGGCAACATAAACTAGAAAATTTAGGCTTTGGCTATCATTCTATGGAGGGGCTTTATTGGGATGAAAGTCATTACTATGAATTTTCTATGGATGAGGTCGATAGAATAGAAAAAGCAACTGCAGAGTTGTGGCAAATATGTTTAGAGGCCGTAGATTATGTAATTGATAAAAATCTTTGGGACAGATTCAACATTCCGGAATATTTCAGAAAACATATTGTTACTAGCTGGGAAGAAGATCATCCTTCTATTTATGGGAGATTTGATTTTGGTTTCGACGGAAAAAATTTGAAACTTCTAGAATTTAATGCTGATACACCTACTTCTCTCTACGAAGCTTCGGTGATTCAATGGTATTGGTTGCAGGAAATGTTCCCGGGAAAAGATCAGTTCAATTCAATCCACGAAAAATTGGTAGATTATTGGGTTTATCTTAAAAAATACATGAATCCGCATTATATTTATTTTGCATCGTTAACCAATATTGAAGACGTTACCAATGTGGAATATCTTCGTGACTGTGCTACTCAGGCAGGTTTTGAAACGGAATTTATTCCCATCCAAGACATCGGCTGGGCAGAAGATATTGAAGAATTTATTGCCACAGACAGAAGCGTAATGGAATATGTTTTTAAACTCTATCCTTACGAATGGATTTTGGAGGATGGTTTTGGCGAAAAGCTGGTTAAAAATAATTTCAGATCACAGTGGATGGAGCCTTCGTGGAAGATTCTTCTTTCTTCAAAAGCAATTTTGCCAATTATATGGGAAATGTACCCAAACCATCCCTATCTTTTAGAATCTTATTTTGAACAGAGAACTTTGACCAGTTTTGCTAAAAAACCAATCTATTCCAGAGAAGGAGCGAATGTGAGCCTCCACAAACACAGCGTTCTCGTAGAAAAAAATGAAGGTGATTATGCAAAAAACGGTTTCATCTATCAGCAACTATTTGAGTTGCCCAATTTTGATGGAAATTATCCCATTATCGGAAGTTGGATCATTGGCCAGGAATCTGCAGGAATAGGCGTGCGGGAAAGTGTGAATTTAATTACCAACAACCAAAGCAGGTTCGTACCTCATTTGATTGATAAAAACAAACTATATATAAAAGAAAAGGAGCTGTAAAAAGCTCCTTTATTATTTCAATACATTTCGGGTTTAGTTTCCAAAACCAATATTTCCTTTTTTGTCGGACAGATTTTTCTTAAAATCAATCATTCTTAAAGCAGTCACTGCTGCTTCCACGCCTTTATTCCCAAGATCGCCGCCGCTTCTTGCAATAGACTGTTCTTTTGTGTCGTCTGTAAGAACGCAGAAAATAGTCGGTATGTCGGTTAAGATATTACAGTCTTTAATTCCTTGTGCTACTGCCGAACACACGAAATCAAAATGAGGCGTTTCCCCACGGATAACGCATCCGATAGAAATTACAGCATCAAACTTACGCTCTTTACAAAGCTGCATGCTTGCGTAGCTCAATTCAAAAGCTCCCGGAACCGGAAAAAGCCTGATGTTTTCTTTTTTTACGCCTTCTGTTTCAAGAATTTCAATTGCTGCATCACGAAGATTGTAGGTTACAAAATCATTCCACTCAGAAAAAACAATGCCGATAGAAAAATCTTCGGCATTGATAATATGAAGTGGCTTGTAATCTGAAAGATTAACTGTTGCCATATTTTAATTTAAATATTTAGACATTTCGATATAAGAATCAGACATTCCGTTGTCGTAATCCTGATATTTTTCGTCAATTGTTGTAAAGTATTTTTTAGCTTCTGCGTTTTTCTTTAATCCTAAAGCCAAAATGCCAGCTTTTCTTGTGAAAAAATAGGTTGTATAAGGATCGTTAGAAGCAGAAACAGCTTTGTCTAAAAGGCTTAGAGCTTCTGTATTTTTATTTAATCCAGATTGTGCATCAGCCATTACACCATACTTCATTGCTTCTAGGGTTTTGTTGTCTGAAGAAAATTGATCCATCAAGTCATAAGCTTCTTGATATTTTCCTTCTTTAAATTTTAAAAGAGCTGCGTTGTAGCCAGCCAATTTACCTACTTTAGTTGAAGAATACTCATTAAAAGTTCCCAAAAACCCAGGATTAGCGCCAGATTTTCCACCTAAAGCTTCTTTATCTTTACCTTCAGTAAGGTTTTTTTGTGCAGCTAAATATGTTTTTACGGCCTCAGCATTCTTTGGAGCAACAATAAATTGTTTGTATCCGAAAAAAGCTAAAACACCTATAATTAAACCTATAAAACCAGCACTCAGAGGTTTCTGATATTTTTCAAGGAATCTTTCTGTGTTTAAAGCCTCTCTGTCTAGATCTTTAAAAAATTCCACTGTTTCTTTACCTTCCTGCTCGTTTGGAGCATTATTTCCCAATTTTGCCATAAATTCTTAAAAATTGAACTGCAAATTTAATTGTTTCTGAATGATTTACAAAATACTTTGCTAGTATTATTGATTTTAAATTTTAATATTTTAAAATGCTATAGATTTCTGTGTAAAATTTTGTTACTTTTTCTTGACGTGTATTCTTAAGGATTGATTTTGTAACTTGATATTTTCCAATCTCCATTGACGCTTTTTAATCCGAAAGTAACTTTCAGAGCAGTTGTTTTACCGCTTTTGTCTGTAACGTCGTAAGTTGCATTTACACTCGCCGCATTAGGATTTGAAGCGTTGGTGGTTATGTTTTTTACTGAAACGTTTTTTACTGCTCCAAACCCTGAAGTAGGATTAGAGAAGGCATCATAATTTCCCCAACTGGGGTTACTAGATGCGTCAAATGCTGCCTTCAGATTTTGTGTACTTACATTGTTTAAAAATCTACTAACAGTGGTTTTAGGATCTGTTGAAGGCGATTTTGGACTTGCTGGTGTTGTTGTGGTTGGATCTGTTGCTGTACCTGCAGGAATAGCGGGATCTACCATCGTAGGGTTTGTAGTAGCAGTTGAATCAACTTTTGGAGGCTCAGGCATTCTGAGTGCTGAAGGATTGATTTCTTGACCTATTTTAGACATTTTGAATGTCTTCGTTGCAGTTTTTATAGAGATTGTAATATCTATTTTGCCATCCGTAATTCTTTCTGCAGAAAGAGAAGAGAATTTGAGATAAAATCCTTTAAAATTATTATCCTGCATGATATTTCTAGCAGTAGAAAGCTTTACTCCGTTATTAAAAACTTCTAAAGTAGTCTCTAATGTTGCTCCGCTGAACGTTACTGGTTTTCCTGATCCATCCACTAATCTCGGGATAATCTGTATGGCAGTGGGTCCTGTTCCTGTATCTCCAGAATATTTTGTGAGAATAGTTACAGAGCTGGCGCGTACGTCATTAGAATTAACTTCTTTGGGATTTAGATCACCAAAAATATCCATTTCGCCTAAAGAAGGGGAAGCGGTACTAGACCAATCCATTCCGTTTTTTTGTGCTACTTGGTCGGCAAGGGACAATATTTCGGGCACTTTTTTTCCGTCAATGAGTTTTCCTAGAGCTTTGAGCTCGTTTACATCGCCGTCTGCTTCTACACCGAAAGTTTTTAAAACATACAAAGCTTCATTGAATTTTATTTGCTGAAGCGTGGTAAGACTTGAAGTCATATCATTGATGCTGGTTTGCAAAGATTGCGTAGAGCTTGCATCTACATGATCTTTCTTACAAGCTGTAAGAAATGCTAAACTGGCAATAAGTAAAAAAAATTTAACCTTTTTCATTGGTTGTTGGTTTGTTGCAAATTTAAATAAAACCTTTTTTATATAAGCGTTTTTTATTTTGCGTTTTGTTTTTCTTGTAAATCTTGTTTAAAGAACGAGCTGAAAATAGTTTGCATATTGGGGAACGAAGAGTCTTCCCAGTATTTTGTACCGTAATTGCTGGCGTTACGGTTGTACTTTACTTCTGGAGTGTTGTCTTTGTCTCCGTAATCCAATTCTGTAGGGTAAAAGTTTTTGTAAGAAATAACTTCATTAAAATTGGGTTCGCTTTTATGTTTAAGTTTTATAAAAGTAATGTCGTTGTACTCAGTAAAATCTCTTAGTAATTTTTTAGAATCTTTTTCAAAAGATAGATTCAGTATAGATCTGATGTCATAAAATCTATATCCTAAGAAAGTAAGTTCTTTTTCTCGTAATGCTTCTCCTGTTATTTCAATCTCGTCTTTGAAATTCGTTTTAAGTTCTTTAATTTTTAAGTTCTTGCTTTTATAGTCTTCATAATTACCCACATTCTTCATTTTTGGTAACTCTAGGAAAGAATTATAATCCCAAGATCCGGTTTCTTTTTTCTCATTTTTGGCATTTTCTAGTCGAAAAATTCGATATTGTTCTACATGAATGTCTTTTACTTTTCTTGTTTTATTGTCAAAAACATAAGTAGCAATGCCATCTACATAGCAATTCAGCATATTGTTTACTGTTACATAAGCGTTAAAATTACCTTTGATGAAAAGGAATTTAGCAGGCTTGGTTTTTTTGATGACAACGGGCTCTATTTCTCTTACTCTGTCATTTAGTTTTACAAATTCCTTATTAATTTCTGCGTAAGAAAGTTCGGCTAAAATAGAATTTTCATAAATCAATTTAAATTTTTCTTGATCTGGTTTCAAAGCAGATTTTTCTATTTTACCATCAATATCAGTGTATCCCAAAATATTGCCGTCTTTAGCAAAAACTGAAATCTTTGGAAGTGGATGATTTGTTGTTTCAGATATAAAAGTAATGGTTTGTGAGTACCAAAAATTGAAGAAGAAAAGAAATAAAAGAGTAGGTTTGATTTTAGAATTCATAGTTATTAGTTATTTTTTGTAGTTATATAAAGATTTAAAATTTATTTAAAACCTAATGTATAATCAGTCTTTGTTTGAAAGGTTTTGTTACGTAAAATAAATCTGAAAAAGGCTTCTTATTTTTTAATCGAGATTTTTTTCTGCTCATTGATTTTCTTAAATTGTCATCAACTGAAGTTGATAAGATTATTTTTTTACCTTTTGTACTTTTTTGTTCGTAATACTTTTTAATGTAAAATAATGAAGTTCCAGAAAATTTTAATTCGATAAATACTTCTTATGATAACTGAGTTGATGGAGAATGTAATTACGATAAATATCAATCTCATTTTTTTGGAAAGCTGGATGCGGTAATCATTAGTTATTATTTTTAATACAAATTCATGTATTTAGTTTGTAAGATACAAGCAGTGGAAATATATACTCACAAGGGAAATAATCTAATAAAATAATGGTAAAATTTACGATTAAACCAAAAAAAAGACTAATCTCAGATTAGTCTTTTTAATAATATGTTTTTAAACGAAGCCTTAAAAAGGATATTCGTAAATCTCCGATTCGTGTAAGAAAGGGTTTCCTGTAGGAATCAATTTAAGTTTTGCCAGCGCTGAAAGCACAACAAACATAAATAGACCAACTACAAATAGTACCGCTCCTGCTACCAATAAAATCATTTCAGGTGTTTTCCAGAAAGGACCTACTGTGCCCGGCATTACCATATTGAAATAATCCAAAAGGTGACCAAAAATAACTATGCAAGCCATTATTGTTACTACTTTATAATTTCTTTTAATGCTACTGCTTACTAAAACCAATAAAGGTAATACAAAGTTTATTACAAGCATTGGCAAGAAAGTAACACCGTAGTGCTGGAATCTTCCGAAGAAATAATTTACTTCTTCTGGAATATTTGCGTACCAATAGAGCATGAATTGTGCAAACCAAGTGTACGTCCATAGCATACTTGTAGCAAAAAGGAAAACGCCTAAATCATGCAAATGATTATCATTAAACTGAGGTAAGAAACCATTCTTTTTTAAATAAACACTCAATAAAATAATTACTGCGATTCCACTAGAAAGGCAACTAACCATAGAGTACCAAATGTACATTGTAGAATACCAGTGAGGGTCAATAGACATCAACCAATCCCAAGCCCAAGATGCAGATGCAAAACCAAAGAATGCAATATATCCTACTGCCCATCTGTAAAGGTATTGATACTCAACCAAAGATTTTGTATCATCTACTTTTTTAGATTGAGACTTAAGTTTCCAAGCAAAGAAAGACGCACCAATTACATAAATGAATGTTCTTACTGCATAGAAAGGAATATTTAAGAATATTCTTTTTTCAAATAAAATAACATCAAAATGTGCTGAGTTAGGATCTGTCAAATCAGGATCCATCCAATGGAAAAGGTGACCTTGATGAGTAATATTAAGAATCATAATGATAATTAATATCGCACCACCATAAGGAATATAAGAAGCAATAGCTTCCATTACTCTTGTAATAATAATTGGCCATCCTGCGTGAGCTGCGTGTTGGATGCAATAGAAAAACAATACACAAGCACTCACTCCGAAGAAAAATACAGCTACAAAGTGAATAGATGCCAATGGTGAATTATGAATCTGCATTGTAGCGTGCTCTAGATGAGCTTCGTGATCTTGCGGACCAACCATCTGGCTGGAATGCGTAGGTGCATCATGACCTGAAGCGTGTACGGCTTCCATCATTTCATTTATTCTTTCTGTGCTGATCCCTTTATTCATAAAGAAACCCGCTGCAAAAAGAACTAAACCTACAACAAGAATTATTATAGAAGTTGATTTTAATTTTGGTGAAAAACTATACATTTCTTTTCTTATTTTTTAGTTTCAGTAGATTCAGTAGTTGCTGGTGCTGTTGTTGCAGGAGCAGCAACAGGTGCTGGCGCTCCTTTTTTGAAAGCATTCATCACATACATTGCCACTCTCCATCTATCCCCAGGATTTAGTTGTCCTGCGTAAGAGCCCATGGCGTTTCTACCATTTATTAATACATAATGTACAGATCCTACAGTTATCTCTCTATCTGCATAATTTGGTACACCAGAATAAGCACCGCTCTGTACGATTGGTCCTTGCCCATCACCTCCTATACCATGACATGCTGAACAAGTACGCTCAAACAAGAATTTTCCTCTTTCGAGATCTTTAGCAGCATTTGCAGGGTTCAGAGGAGATGTAGTTATTGTTTTAGAAACATCATAACCTGTATTATATTCATCCGGATTTCTTGGAAGCTTACTTTCAGCAAAAACGCCATCTTTATTTTGAGCAACTGAGCCTTCTACTGGAGAAAGACCTGTAGCGCCGTTGTTTTTCACAAAAGCAGGGATTTCATTTTCGCGATCTGTATAAGCATCCTGAGCTTTCATCAAAGGATCATAAGCAACCGGATAATACATGTCTGGAAAATATACTAATGGTGTATTTTCTTTTGGCCCACAAGAATTAAACAATACTACTGAAAGACCTAGAACGGCTGTAATTTTTAAAATATTATTCTTCATCTTAAGCATCTTTTACAGTTATTTCTTCTACACCAGTCTCAATAAGAAGTTGTTTCACGGATTCTACATCATCAGTTAAGAATTCCATAAGGAATTTATCGTCTGTGGTTCTAGGATCTGGGTTTTGCGCGGGAGCACCAGGATACATTTTGTTTCTTACCATAAAGGTTAGCGACATTAAGTGTGCAGAGCAGAAAACCATTAATTCAAACATAGGGTCGATAAAAGCAGGGAAGTTATTTACCCAGCTAAAAGCGGGTTTACCTCCAATGTTTTGTGGCCAGTCATGATTCATGATGTACCAAGTAACCGTAAGCCCAATACTCACTCCATACAAAGCGTATAGGAAAGCGGCATCAGAAATTCTGGTCTTCTTTAAGCCCAAAGCTTTGTCTAGTCCGTGAACAGGAAAAGGTGTATAAACTTCGTTTATTGCAATTCCTTTATCGTTGAATGCTTTAACGCCGTTCATTAAATCGTCGTCATCAGCATAAAGTCCGTATACAATTTTAGTGGTGCTCATCTCCTTCTTTTGCTTTATAAGTTTCACCTGAAATCTTCAAGATCGATTTTAATTCTGCCTGTGCAATTACAGGGAATGTTCTTGCGTACAATAAGAATAATACAGTAAAGAACCCTATTGTTCCCAAATATACACCTACATCAATGATGGTTGGTTTAAACATCGTCCATGAACCAGGTAAGTAGTCTCTAGAAAGGTTGATAACAATAATGTCAAAACGCTCAAACCACATACCGATGTTAATGATTAATGCAATGATAAATGTTGCAATAATATTTGTTCTCACTCTCTTGAACCAGAATAGTGCAGGGATTACAAGGTTACAGATAATCAATGCCCAGAAAGCCCACCAATATGGTCCTACTGCTGCACCTGGGGAAAGATATGTAAAGTCTTCATATCTTGAACCAGAATACCATCCGATGAAATACTCAGTTGCGTAAGCTACTGTTACCATACCTCCTGTTACTACAATTACGATGTTCATAATTTCGATATGATACATTGTGATGTAATCTTCAAGGTGACAAACTTTTCTGGCGATTAACAATAGCGTTTGTACCATTGCAAACCCTGAGAAAATTGCACCTGCAACAAAGTATGGCGGATAGATTGTAGAGTGCCATCCTTTAATTACAGACGTAGCAAAGTCAAAAGATACCGTAGTGTGTACGGAGAATACAAGTGGTGTTGCCAAACCTGCCAATACCAAAGATACTTCTTCAAATCTCTGCCAGTGTTTTGCTTTACCTCCCCATCCGAAAGATAGGATTGTATAGATTTTCTTAGTCCAAGGAGTTTTTGCTCTATCTCTAATCATTGCAAAATCTGGGATTAAACCAATGAACCAGAATACTGTAGATACTGAGAAATACGTAGAAATCGCAAATACATCCCAAAGTAGAGGAGAGTTAAAGTTTGTCCAAAGTGAACCAAACTGGTTTGGTAATGGGAATACCCAATATCCTACCCAAACTCTACCCATGTGAATTACTGGGAAAAGTGCTGCCTGTACAACTGCAAAGATTGTCATAGCCTCCGCAGAACGGTTTACAGACATTCTCCAACGTTGTCTAAATAATAATAATACTGCGGAGATTAAGGTTCCGGCGTGACCGATACCTACCCACCATACGAAGTTGGTAATATCCCAACCCCAGTTAATAGTTCTGTTGAGTCCCCATGATCCAATACCTGTACCAATCGTATATGCAATACAACCAAAACCGTAGATGAAAAGAACTAATGCAGCGTATAGTGTAATCCACCATAGTTTACCTGCTCTTTCTTCGATAGGTCGTGCAATATCTTCAGTGATATCGTGATAAGTCTTGTGACCAATAATTAGAGGTTCCCTTATCGGAGCTTCGTAATGTCCTGACATTTTTTACCTATTTATTATTTAAACGTTATTTTTCTACTCTGTTTCTTACTTTAGTATGATAGAACACATTTGGTTTTGTTCCAATCTCCTCTAGTAAATGATATCTTCTATTGCTAGAATATAATTTTCTAACTTCAGATTCTTTGTCATTCATGTCCCCAAAAGTCAACGATCCTGTTGAACATGCTGCAGCACAAGCAACTGATCCTTTGAATTCTTGATCTGTTACCCTTCTGTTTTCTTTCTTAGCATTTAAGATGGTTGCCTGAGTCTGCTGGATACACAATGAACATTTTTCCATTACCCCTCTCGTTCTCACTACAACATCTGGATTTAACACCATTCTTCCTAAATCATTATTTTGATTGAAGTCGAATTTGTCATTCAAATTATAAGTAAACCAGTTGAATCTTCTTACTTTATAAGGACAGTTGTTTGCACAATATCTTGTACCAATACATCTGTTATAAGCCATGTGGTTTTGCCCTTGCTTACTGTGTGAAGTTGCCGCTACCGGACAAACTGTTTCACAAGGAGCGTGGTTACAGTGCTGGCACATTACAGGCTGGAAAATCACGTCAGGGTTTTCTGCTGGGTTTTCTAAAGATCCTTCTATTCCTAATATTTTGCTTCCGTAAAGCTCAGGAACAGCTTTGTCTTGTGCCAAACCGTCATATACAGTTAAGGTATCTTTCGAAGAATAGTAACGATCAATTCTTAACCAATACATATCCCTAGACATTCTGATCTCTTCTTTACCTACAACTGGTACGTTGTTTTCTGCCTGACAGGCGATGATACAAGCACCACAACCAGTACAAGAATTCAAGTCAACAGATAAGTTAAAGTGAGGTCCGTCTGTGTCGTCATAAGCATCCCACAGGTCAATCTTAGCTGCTGGAAGTGCTCCGCTTATGGTGTGGTATTCCAAAGGTTTGTTCCACCCTTTGTGCTCATCGTCAAAAGGTACATTGATGAAATCTGCTAAAGGAACTTCTCTCGCAATTTCGTAACGACCCATCAATGTATTTTGAAGCTGAACTCCAGCAAATTCGTGGTCTTCTCCAGTTTTTTCGATTTTAACACCTGAAAGTACAAGGTTTGAACCATCAAATAAAGGATAAGCATTTACCCCCGTATCTGCAGTTGCTCCAGAATTTTTCTTACCGTAACCAAGCGCAAGACCTACTGATCCTTCTGCCTGACCTGGCTGTACAAAAACAGGAACATTTTCTATTTTCACTCCGTTTACTGTAAGATTTACAATAGAACCGTCCAATTGCATTCTTGCATTAAGATCGTTATCTATTTCAAACTTCTCAGCATCTTTTGGAGAAATTGTTAAGTAATTATCCCAAGACATTCTTGTAATAGGATCTGGTAATTCTTGCAACCAAGGGTTGTTTGCCTGAGTTCCGTCTCCAATTGAAGTTTTGGTGTATAATACCAATTCTAGATCGGCAGCTTTGAAGTTTCCTAATTCAGCTAATGCTTGACCAGCGTTTCCGCCAGCGTAAGACAGCATTGTTGCATTACTAGATGCTATAAAGCCGTTATATAAAGCCTTATTAAATGATGTGGCTCCTAAAAGAGAGCTTGCATTTGCTTTTAAATAATCGTAGTAGTTGTTAGCAGCATTGTTTTTACCGTTTTTCCAAACCAATAGAGACTCTTCAATCTGTCTTGATTTGAAAATCTTTTGGATAGTAGGCTGCATTAATGTATAAACACCTGTCTGAGGCTCAATATCACCCCAAGACTCCAACCAGTTGGCTACAGGAATTACAGCTTTTGCTGCTTTATACATTTCGTTTTTCTTATCCGCAACAGCAACAATACAAGGTACTTTTGCTAAAGACTTTTTGAAGTCCTGACCTTTGTGGTAAGAATATATAGGGTCTACATTGTTTGAAATTAAAACACCAACTTGTCCGCCATTTACCCATCCTAAAAACTCTTCAAATCTTGCTTTGTCGAATTCTTTAAGGAAGTTTGCTTTACCAGTGAAAGCAACAGATCCTAATTTTTGGTTGATTAAATGAGCTAAAACATGAGCTGCCTTAGAACCATCTGCTAAAACAACAGCTTTATTGCCTTTTGCAAGAAGTTCTTTTACGATCTCATTGGCTGTTTTATCAGCTGAAGAAATTCCGCTAACGATAGCGTTGTAGACTTCCACCAAAGTTTTGTTTACTGCACTAGGCTTCAATCTGTATCTAGAATCGGCGTTGGCGCCGGTTAAAGACATATTAGATTCTACCTGAATGTGTCTCATCATTGTTGCTCCCGGAACTCTTGCTGCTGCATAAGAAGATTCAAGGCTTGAAGCGTTGTAATCTCCTAAGAAATCAGCTTGGAAGGCAATCACCAATTCAGATCCTTTAAGATCATAAACCGGCAATGCTCTTTGACCGAATACTTCCTGAGCTGCATCCAAAGCTGCAGAGTAAGGAACGGCATCATAAGTTACTAATTCAGCTGTAGGATATTTTGCTTTAAATTCAGCAAATAATTTTTTGAATGTAGGTGAAGCGAAAGACTGAGATAAAAGAACAATCTTTTTACCAGCAGACTGGGCTTCATTTAATCCTTTCAAAATGAAATCATCTACTTTATCGAAAGTTTCGTCTTTACCGTCAAGTTTAGGCTGCTTTACTTTGTCGTTATCATAAAGAGAAAGTACACTTGCCTGAGCTCTTGCATTAGTTTTACCTAAATCTCCAGCTGCCGGATTCGGATCAATTTTGATTGGTCTTCCTTCTCTGGTTTTTACTAAAACACTTGCAAAGTCGAAACCGTCAAAATAAGTTGAAGCGTAGTAATTAGGAACCCCAGGAATAATATCGTGTGGTTTCACTACATAAGGAATCGTTTTGATTACCGGAGCTTCACAAGCCGCTAAAGTAACCGCAGCAGTTGAGAAGCCTAATAGTTTTAAGAAATCTCTTCTAGACGTACTTGCATCACTGCTTTCTGCTTTGTCAAGAAAATCTTCTACCGGAATTTCTTCCTGAAACTCTTTAAGAGCGAGCTTTCCATTCAAAGCCGGATCTTTAAGTTCGTGAATACTTCTGAATTGTATTTTATTTGAAGCCATTTATACTTCTAATTTTTTAGTTATTAATAATGACATTTACCGCACTCAAGACCTCCAATAGCATCTACCGTAATCTTACCACCATCCTGAGGATATTGTTTTTTCAACTTGTCGTGTAGATTTTTGAAGTAATCTTTATTATAACCGTTGGTCATATCTATTTCTGTAGTTCTGTGACATTCAATACACCATCCCATCGTGAAATCATTTGCCATTTGTACAACATTCATGGTATCAATTTTACCGTGACATGCTTTACAAACTACATCAATTTTATTGTCAGGATTTTTCTTGTTGAAAGAGTTGATTATTGCTTTCTCACCAGCTACAACGTGTTGAGCGTGATTAAAATAAACAAAATCTGGCATATTATGTATTCTAGTCCATTCTACTGGAGTTGTTTTTCCTGTGTACTGTTGTGTAGCAGGATCCCAACCTGTAGCTGCATAAATCTTTTTAATTTCCTCGTCGTAGAATGCTTTGTCTTTTCCAGGCTCCATGTAATGATCTGCGTTGTATTCAGAAATGGTTCTGTGACAGTTCATACAAACGTTCATTGAAGGTATTTCAGATACTTTACCATATTTAGCACTAGAGTGGCAAAGCTGACAGTCTATTTTCTGCTCACCTGCGTGAATTTTGTGTGAGAAATAGATAGGTTGATCTGGTTTATACCCTTTGTAAACACCAATCCACATTACCCAGTTCCAAACACCGTAAGCAGCAAGGATTGCAAGGATTGCAAGAAGCCCTTTACCCACCATGTGGTATTTTTCATAGATTTCGCTGAATGATTTTACTCTTGATTTACTTAAATCAGATAACTCTTCAGACTGACCTAGTTTAACCAATTGTCTCAATTTTAGTAAAATCCAAACCAAAAGGCCTGCAATTGCTAAAAGAGAAATAATCATAATGCTAGTAACTGTTTTGTCAGCTGCAGGGGTAGAAGCGCTATCGCCAGCTGCTACAGCAGTTGCCTCTTTTTTTGGTTCTTCTACAGGAGGATTAGTTGTATAAGCTAAAATATCGTCAATATCCTTATCAGTAAGATTAGGAAATGCCAACATTTCAGTTTTGTTAAACTTCTCAAAAACTTCATTAGCATACTTGTCGCCTGAAGCTCTTAGTGCTTTGTTGTCTTTAATCCACTTGTGAAGCCAATCTGTATCCAAACCTTGTTCAGTTTTCAGCCTGTCTACCACACCTTTCAAATCAGGACCTATTACCTGTTTTCCCAATGCGTGACACGCTGTACAGTTTGCCTTAAAAAGTTTCTCACCATTTTTAGGATCGCCGTCTTGCCCGTAAATTGAAGCACTTGTTGATAGCAATAAACCTATCGCAATCAGCCCTTTTTTATAATGCTTTCTCCAACTAATCATTTAAATTATCTTATGTTAGTAATTATTGAATTTGTAATCAATCCCGCAAAAATAACAATTTTAAGAAGATTTTAACGACTGCTGTAAAAGGTAAAATGTCATTTTGGTTTAATTTGTAATAGTTCTAAATAACCTTGTTTGCTATGTTTTTTATTATTTATAACTTTGCCAAAACAAGATTTTAAATGAAAAAAATTATCGCAGTGTTTTCTTTACTTGCTTTTTTAGGAGCTAATTCTATTGATGCCCAGCAAGTTGTAAGAAGAGATACTATTTCAGGAACTGAGCTTATTTTATCTATGGATGCTAAGGTAGATGATGCTTTGGGTAATCTCGAAGATCGGTGTGAGAAGACTACTAATGGAAAATCTTTTACAGATTTTGAGCCTGAAGTAAAGAAACCTACCCGAATTTTGGTGCCAAGTCGCGAATTGACGAATGCTGAAGTTTGTCGGAAAAATCCAAGAATATTAGGTTTCAAAATTTTAATTACTACGGTGAAAAGTAATGAAGAGGCTAATGAAGTGAAGGGGTACTTCAGAAAAAGATTTCCAACTCTAAAAGTGGAAACAGATGCTTCGCTTAGGCCTAATTATAAAATTCTTGCTGGAAGCTATTTTAATAAGCAAAGTGCAGCGGCTGACCTTTCTCGTGTAAGAGAGTATTTTAAGTCTGCAATAGCGGTTCAGTACAGGATTTTCTGTGCAGATGCAAAGTAGTAATTTGATGGATTACAAAATAGCAACGCCTGAGTTTTCGGGCGTTTTTTTTGTTAGTAATATCGGGTTACAAAATCATAAAACTCTATCATTCTATAAATATTATTCATGCCTAAATAAACGGTCATAACGATAAAAGAACAAGCTAAAAAAGAGAGCATTTTTGGCATTTTTTTATAAGTTTTAAACAAGTATCCTAAAAGTAGAGGGTAAACAAACACAAAATGACCGCCGTAGATGTAAGAGGTATGAAGCCCAAATCTGAAAACACAGTGGATGAGGATATCTATACCAAACGAAATCATTAGAATTTGAACGAGTTTGTTTTTGAAATTTTTAAAATAAGACCAAAGTACAAATGCAAGTAGTAAAGAAATGAAAAAATAGGGAACAAAAGAGCTGTAAACATCCATGAATAATGCCTTGTAGTAAAATCCTTGCATGTTGTGTTTTTCTCTTATAAAAAAGCTTGGCAAAAGAATATTCCCACCAAGAAAGTAAGAATAAATCATGTCCCAAATTGGAGTAGAATTAACATTTGAAAATTTCTCGTATTGCTCGCCAGATTTTGAAAGGATATTTTCATATTTGAAATTGATCCTATTGAGATATAAAAGCACAAATATAACACAGGGAATTGCAACTTTTAAAGCTGTAAGTCCGAAATTTTTCCAATTTTTAAGCCAATTTTTCTCAAACAAAACAGGGATAAAAATTTTAACAATATTTGTTACAGTAAGTCCACCAACTATTGTAGTACCAAGTATTAAAGAAAGGCCGGAAATTTTGCCGTCTTTTTTTATTTTTTCAGCCGAATAATAATTAAAAGCAGTTAGAAAAAAAAGCGTGTAAGTGTACGTTTCTGGAGTGAAAGACAGTAATATACAAGTTGAAAATAAACTAAAAAATAATACCAAAATGAGATTAATTGCTGTTGGTGTTTGAAGGATGTTTTTTAAATACTTATATACTTGAATGATGCTTAAGCTAACAAGAATATTGCTAATCCAGACAAGAAAAAGTCTGAATTCCATTCCTGTTTTTCCTTTGGTAAAAAGGAAGATAAATTCTCTGATCCAATTGAAAAAATACCACGATAGCGGGTGTCTTTCAAAGCTTCCGCCCGTCATTACAATAGCTTTATTGTCAAAACTAAAATAAGCATCCCAAGGAATTCTACTATCAAAAACAATTTTGTAGTGTTGAGCCAAATAGGTCCCGAAAATCCCGTAAGCAGTAATGAAAAAAAAGAAAATTCCCAACTCCAAGAAAGAGCAAGGGAAAATCATTTTAAAAAAGTATATAAGCTTTGATTTTATAGACATTCACTGAAAATTTTAGCAAAAATAAGGTTTTGCAAAGGTTTTTCGCTAAGTCTTGTTTGTAATAATTCAAAAATTATGAACTGCATGAAAGCATTGAGCAGCCCGCAACGCCTTCAAAACCATTAGGACGTTTAACAGAGAATTCCGGAAAAATTTCTTCATAGGGGTTTTCTAAAGCTTCTAATAATTTTAAAAGTAAATCATTTTTACCGTTATCTAGCTCTTCAATGCATTGATAGAGTAGATAATTTCGCAAAATAAATTTCGGATTTGTTTTCCTCATCATTTCTTTAGAATCGGTTTCAGAAAATATATTTTTAGAAAGTCTTTTCTTGTAATCATCATGGAAATTCCGAAATTTCTCCAATAGAGTTTCATCAATATCTTGGTAAGAAATTTTAGAAATATCATCAATTGAAATTTCTTCGCTGTATATTTTTTCTATTAAATTAAAAAACAAAGTGTAATCTAAAGAAAGTTCCTGCATCATACTTTGCCATTGGGTAAAGAAATCATCATCACCAGATATTAACTGCTCGAATCCGAATTTTCTACTCAACATCTCATCATGTTTTTTCCAGAAGTAGTTGCCAAATTCGTTTAATGTTTTTTCTAAGAACTTTTCATCTTCAATAATTTGAAAAAGCGAATTGGCGAGTTGCCAGAGGTTCCATTGGGCGATCTGACCTTGTTTTCCGAAGGCATATCTTCTTCCGGGTAAATCTGTGGTGTTGGGTGTGAAATTCAAATCATATTCATCCAACATAGAGTAAGGACCGAAGTCGATACTTAAACCTAAAATTGACATATTGTCTGTGTTCATCACACCATGTACAAATCCTACGCGGTACCATTCAACCATTAAATCTGCTGTTTTTTTACAGACTGTTTCAAAAAAATCCTTGTATTTTTGTTCGTCCTCAGATTGTATTTCAGGAAAATAATTTTCAATTGTAAAATCAAGCAGTTTTTTTAATGTTTGCGTTTCTTTCTGAGCCGCAAGAAGTTCAAAATGCCCAAATCTAAGAAAAGTTTCTGCAGATCTTACAACCACGGCACCTTTTTCGTATTGAGGATTTCCGCTGTACATTATGTCGCGCAAAACATTTTCTCCACTCGAAATTAGGCTCAAAGCTCTAGTGGTTGGGATGTTGAGATGAAACATCGCTTCACTCATCAGATATTCTCGAACGGATGATCTCAAAACTGCTCTTCCATCTGCATGTCTTGAATACGGCGTTGCACCTGCACCTTTCCACTGAATTTCAAATTTTTCACCTTTATTATTTTCTATTTCACCTGCATAGATGGCGCGTCCGTCTCCAAGTTGACCTGCCCAGTTTCCAAACTGATGTCCGGCGTAAGCGGTTGCGTAGGTTTTTATATTTTGAGGTAAATCTGTTCCGGCCAAAAATTTTAAATCAGAATCTTCATTATATTTTCCAAGACCAATTTCATCTGAAAGTTTTTGATTGAATATCAATAATTCTGGATGTTCAAAACCCGAAGGTTCAACGGCGGCAAAAAGCATTTTTGGAGTCTGACGTTGCATGGTGTTTCCGGAAAAATCTCCGGGAAAATTTTCTGTGAAAGGTTGTTTTATCTGATTGAGATTCATGGTTCAAAATTAACTAAATTGTTTTAAAAAAGACCTTTCGGGTAATATTTGTAAAAACTTTTTTCTCTCAATATCAATTTTTTTTAAAAAGAAAATAAAACTCCGAAGTCAGGAGACTTTGGAGTTTTGAGGCATTTTTTTATTGTTTTGTTAATATGATATCCTTTGCATCCGGCATTATCGTCTGATATCCGGTTGGACATTTAGACGCAATATCCAAATCCTGCATAAAATACAATTTCATTTGATTTAAATTATTAGGATCTGGAAAAGATATGTATATATATCCTTTATCATTACAATTAGCATTTGCAGCATAGTACATTTGATACTCAGTTAAATTTTTCACAAATTCAAGACCTCCTATCGAGTTTAAATCACTTTCTGCTAATGAACTATAAATTATATTTCCATTAGCACTTTTTACAATAACACGACCAATAAGTTTATCCCAAAATTTTTCATTAAACCATCCTCCATCATTTTCTTTTTTTACAAAATGAAATTCATAAGTTCTACCATCTGTATAAGTACCTTTCCAAGTTCCGACAAATTTATTTAACCTATTGTTAGTATCTTTAACGTAAGTATAATCAGGACAGTTTGTGCCGTTACATTGAGACATTACATCAAGAGATACTATTTGCGCTTTGCACGACATTATTATTCCTAAAAGAAATAAGGTATAAACAATTTTATTTTTCATAATTATTATTTTATTATTTTAAGGACAATCCGCGTCCACTACTTGTGTTTTATCAGCACTTAAAGTCTTTTTAGTAAAAGTTCCATTGCTATTCATTTTGACTAAGGTAACACCTTTTACATACATATGCTCATCCATAAATTTAAGAAAATTCATTTCATCAGATCTGTTTTTATTTTCATTAAAGTAGTTTATATACATTCTGTTGTATTCCCCGTCACTAATTCGTTGAGCGGAGGGGGAAATAATTCTGGCAGTCTTTCTGGATTTTTCCCCAACATATTTGCAAGGTTTTAAAGCTATAAGATGCAAATTCTTGCAAGGAAAAACAAGTGAATTGATATTTAAAATATTAATATTCAGTGCGTTAAATGTGTTTTAAGGAGTGACTAAATATTAAGAGTAATTTGTACGGTATAAAAAAACCTTGACCGTTTGTAGTCAAGGCTTGTTTTAGAGGTTTTATTGTTTTCTGAAATCTTTTATTATTACTATTAGTGAACTTATTATAAAAAATTAATAAAGGAATAATAAATCCAAATGATATCCTGTCATAATTATTTTGGTCAAATGCTCCAGTTAGAAACAAAACAGATAACAATAAAGCAACAAAACAAAATAATAATAGAAATCTATCTTTACCTTTTCTACATAAAAGATAAATTATTAGAGTACCGATAGTAAATATTGCAAGGATGCTTATTTCCCAATAAATGCCCAAGTTATTATATGTAAAACTTTGAATAAAATCTACTAAATACAAAAAAAGCAGTGCAAAATTCACAGTTCCATGTAATTGAATTCCTCCAATTAATAAAAAAGAAATAACAGAAATAATTTTTAAAGCTTTCATAAGAATTTTTAATTACAAGTTCTTTTAGTTGCAGGAGCTGTTCCAAGCTGTGCTAAGCCACCAATTAAATTGGCGACAGTATTAGGGGTATCAACTCCTGAAGTATTAGTGTTAACTCCAGCATAGCTTAATATATTAAGAGTGCATTAAATACATTTTAAGGAGTGACTAAATATAGAAAGCATCTCAAAGATGCTTTTATTGTATTCAGAGAGATTTTTTTGATAAAAAAAAGACCTTCCATATCGGGAGGTCTCTATAGCTATAGTTGAGTATTCTTATTTATTAAAGTCGATATCTTCGGTATTATTCAAATTCTCGTTGATGTTTTCTTCTTTTCTTCCGGGTTGTTTGGTGTTCTTTTCTTCCGGTTTCGGGTTTTTAATCTCGTCGATAGTTTGCAATCCTCCATCGTCACCATATCCTGTGCTTAAGCCTTTCAGGTTTGTACAGCCGTCTTTCCATTCAGAAGGTTTTACAAATTTGTCTTCCTGAGATATTTTCAGAGATTTGTCTGCCCACACTTTTTTCATGAAAATTGCCCAGATTGGTAATGCCATTTTTGCACCTTGACCTTCACCTGTTCCGAGGAAGTGTGCGGCTCTGTCTTCCCATCCCACCCAAGCACCGGTGGCTAGTTTTGGAGTAATTCCCATAAACCAACCGTCTGAGTTATTCTGTGTAGTACCTGTTTTTCCTGCAATTTCTACAGTTTTTGGAATTCCTTTTCTGCCCAATTCCCCAGCAGCTGTTCCGTATTGTGCCACACCTTTCATTAACTCGATCATGGTGTACGCATAGTTAGGATTCATTACTTCTTTAGGTTCAGCATTGATTTCTTTAATAACTCTGTTGTTTGCGTCTTCAATTCTCCAGATCATTTCCGGTTTATTGTAGTTTCCGTAGTTGGCAAAAGTACTGTAGGCACCTACCATTTCGTAAATCGTAATATCTGACGCTCCTAATGCCATTGGTAAACTTGTAGAAATATCCTGAGTTACTCCCAAGTCTCTTGCTGTTTGAATAACGCTTTGAGTACCCGTCATTTCAGCAAGCCTAAGTGCAACAGGGTTTTGAGAATTGGCCAAAGCATCTTTTAAAGTAAGCATTCCGCCGCGTCCTGGTACATGGTAAGATCCTTTGTTAAAACTAGCATTCGAAACCACTGAACAAGGCGTCATTCCCAATTTCATAATTGCTGTCGCATATACGAAAGGCTTGAAGGTAGATCCTACTTGTCTTTTTCCTTGTTTAATGTGGTCGTATTGGAAGTGCTGCCAGTCTATACCCCCAACCCAAGCTTTGATTTCTCCGGTTCCTGGAACCATAGACATTAAACCAGCTTGTGCAACTTGTTTGTGCCATCTGATAGAATCCCAGGGTGACATTTCAACTTCTTCCTCTCCAGACCATGTAAATCGAGACATTTTGATAGGTTTTTGGAACTCCATCATGATAGAATCATCTGGCATGTTTTCAGCTTTCAGAAGTTTGTATCTACCTGTTCTTCTTACAGCCTGCATCATCACATTGTTTACTTCTTGGTCATTAAGATTATAAAAAGGTCTGTTTTTTCTTCTGTTTTGTTCTGCATCAAATCTTTTTTGAAGATCGGTAAGGTGTTCTTTTATAGATTCTTCAGCATATTTTTGCATTTTAGAATCAAGAGTAACGTAGATCTTAAGTCCATCCTTGTAGAGATTCAGTTTTTTACCTGTTTCTTTTTCATAATCATCAAGATATTTATCAATTTCTTTTTTCAGATAAGATTTGAAATAGGCAGAATAGCCTTGGGTAACATCTTTAATTGGGTGATAATCTACAACAACAGGTGCGCCTATAGCTTTTTGATAAGTTTCATTATCAATATAGCCTGTTTTCAGCATTTGCTCTAGAACAACATTTCGTCTTTCCTTTGCTTTTTCAGGATATCTGTGCGGATTATTTTTGTTTGGGTTTTCCAACATTGCAACGAAAGTTGCAGCTTCAGGAAGTGTGAGTTCTGAAGTTTTTTTATTGAAATAAATTTTCGAAGCCATCTCAATACCGTTGGCATTAAAAAGGAAGTCAAATTTATTAAAGTATAGCTCGATAATTTCCTGCTTGGTATATCTTTTTTCTAAACTTACAGCAACCACCCACTCTTTTAATTTTTGGATGCCTCTTTCAATTTTATTTCTTGAGGCTGTTCCCGTAAATAGTAGTTTTGCCAGCTGTTGAGTAATAGTAGATCCTCCGCCTCTTTTACCGCCATACGCTACTGCTCTGGCAATTGACTGCAGGTCTATTCCTGAGTGTTCGGAAAAACGCTCGTCTTCTTTTGCTTGCAATGCGTAAATGAGATAGGGAGGAAGCTCTTGGTATGTTATGGGTTGTGTTTTTTCTTTCTCAAATTTGCCCAAAACAACACCGTCTGCAGAGATAATTTCTGAGGCAACAAAAATATCAGGATTTTCAAGTTCTTTCACATCAGGCATTTCTCCCAAAAAGCCTTGGGAAACTGAAAAGAATAGACCTGAAATTCCTAAAACAATAGCAAGAAGGCCAATCCAGACGAATTTCACCCATCTTTTCCAAGAAGTGTCTTTCTTTTTTTTAGGCGGAAGGGGGAAGGTTTTCCCTTTGCTTCCAGAAATGTTTTTGTTTTCTTCCATGTGCAATTACGGTTTTGCCGTTTCTACTTTTATTCCCAGATCTTCGATGCCAGGTAGATTTTCATTTCTCATTGCCTGCTTCACGTTAATCTCGTATTGACCATTTTTTGGAAACTTGTATTTTACTTTATATAAAAATAATGTTTCTTTTGTGTCTCCAAAACCGGTTCCGAGCCATTCCCCGTTGGGTTTTGCAAGAATGTAATTTAAAGTGTCAACTTCGGTTTTTTTAGTTTGAAGATCCTTAAAATCAACGATAAATCTAATATTACTATAAGGATACTCACTGTTGTTTCTCACAACAAATATAATATTTTTAGAATTTTGATGATCAGAAATATTGATGTTGTATTTCTGAATTGTCTTTTTACTCCATTTTCCGTTCACAGGATTCATGAGGATTTCCTCTGATGAAGAACCACAACTTATGAATACAGCAAAAATTAAAAAACCTAAAAACTTACGCATTGTTGTCTTTTTTTGGAGGATATTTCTTTTTAAAATTCTTTTTATTAGGATTTTGAACCTTGGCCTGATCAGAATTATTGGTGTTTTCTACCTTTTCCACTTTTTCTATTTTATCAGGCTGTGTTTTTGGTTGCTGATTTTTCTGAGGTCGTGGGTTATTTTGATTTCTGTTTTGAGGATTCCGTACAGCATTTCTGTCAGAAGGCTTTTCTCCGGCTTGACGGTCATTTTGTGCAGGTCTTTCTTTTCGTTCTGGTTTCTCGGTCTTTTCAATGCGTTCTGGTCTTTCGCCACGAGGCTTATTTTTTTGAACACTGTTTTTGTTTTGATTTTGACTTTGATTCTGGTTACGATTTCTGTTGTTTCTGTTTTTCTTTTCAAAACGATCTACACTATTCTCTTGGATTAGGTCTACAGATGCTACAGCAAGTTCCGGCACTTTTAAATCTTCCAGAGGTGGTGTTTTTTCGCCTTTTTTATTTTGTGCAATTAGTTTTTTAACCAAATCTATATCGAAATCATACCATGCCATTGAACTATCAACGTAAGCAAACCACATTTTCTTCTTGAAAACATCAATTTTTATACAAAAAGCTCTTCCTTTTTCGGTATCCAACATTGTTGATGATGATGGGAAATGACTTAAGGCATCCAGATAACTGTCTAGCTCATAATTTAAACAACACTTCAGTTTTCCGCATTGCCCAGCCAATTTTTGTGGGTTGATGCTTAATTGCTGATATCTTGCAACATTGGTATTTACCGATCTGAAATCTGTAAGCCAGGTAGAACAACACAATTCTCTTCCACAAGAACCGATACCACCTACTTTCGCAGCTTCCTGACGGAACCCAATCTGCTTCATGTCAATCTTTGTACGAAAAGCAGCGGCATATTCTTTAATCAAAAGCCTAAAATCTACACGATTTTCTGCTGTGTAATAAAAGGTAACTTTTGAACCATCTCCCTGATATTCTACGTCTGTAATTTTCATTTCAAGACCTATTCTGTGAGAGATTTTTCTGGCTTCAACTTTTATTGTTTCTTCCTTCTTTCTGGCTTCCTGCCATACTTCGAGGTCTTTTTGATTGGCCTGTCTGTATATTTTGAGAGCAACATCTTCAGTAGCTCTCTTTTTTTTCATTTGAATTTTTACCAATTCACCGGTGAGACTTACTACGCCCACATCATGCCCCGGGCTTGATTCTACCGTTACTACACTACCAATTTGTAAAGGGATATTGTTTATATTTTTAAAAAACGCTTTCCTCTCATTTTTAAATCTAACTTCCACAAAATCACATCTGTCTGATGTAGGATTTTGTACGTTAGACAACCAGTCGAAAACACTTAATTTATAACTATTACCACAGGTATTTACATTTTCGCAGCCACTAGCGGTCTTTTTAGGTCCGCAAGAGTGGGTAGAATCGCCGGATGTTTTGCATCCACAACTCATATATTATATATTAATTTAATTTGCAAATTTATCGATTTTTATTTTTACATAATTCCAAAAATAAGAATTATTATTTCAGTTAATTGTTTAAGTTTAAACGCAGGAAGTATTGTTTTTATTTGTGAATTTTAAATATCTTGATAACAGTGGTTTAGCTTATTTATTTGCGGAAGTATTATTTTAAACATAGTTTTCTTTTGTTGTATTGTTTAAAAATTATGGTTTTATTAACATACCTTGGTAAAATAATTTTATATTTGAATTAATTATATAATAATACCCTATGAAAAAAATATTAGTATCAACTGCTTTATTAGCTGGGGTTTTATCTTATGCAGGAGGCTTCAGGGTTTCTTTGCAAGGGGTAAAACAATTAGCAATGGCACATACCAGTGCTCACACAGAGGATGCGAGTGTTGCATTTTTTAACCCCGCGGGAATGTCTTTCATTCCTTCAAGGTTGAGTATTGTGGCAGGAGGTTTCGGAGCGAGCAATAAGGTGACTTTTCAAAATTTAAATACATTGCAAAGCACCGAGACGGATAACCCTGTAGGAACGCCTATTTATGCAGCTATTGCATATAGACCCATAGAAAATCTATCTGTAGGTTTCAGTTTTTCTACACCGTTTGGCAGCACCATTCAATATCCTTACGATTGGGAAGGTAGAGAGTTGGTTCAAAAATTGGAATTGAAAAGTTTCTATTTTCAACCGATGGTTTCAGTAAAGATGGCTCCTTGGTTGGCGTTTGGTGCAAGTTATATTTATGCTGCAGGAAAGGTAAACTGGGATAAAGCAGTTACGCAATTCGGTGGTACAGTAAATCTTAATAGTGAAGACGCAAGTGGCCAAGGTTATGGTTTTGGTTTTTACTTCAAGCCAGATGATAAATTTGAAGCCAGTGTAGCTTATCGTTCACCAGTTGACATGAAAGCAGAGGATGCTACTGCTACTTTTAAATTCCCATCTCAGTCTGCTTACGGTCTCTTGGGGCTAGGAGCTGATGGTGTTGATAAATTTAATGCTACACTTCCCCTTGTTGAAGAATATACTATCGGTATGACTTATAAAGTGACACCAAAATGGCTTCTTTCTGCTGATTTCAATTATCATGGATGGGAGAGGTATTCTAAATTAACACTTGATTTTGCTAAAGCTCCTGCAGGAAACCAAACAGATCCTACTATTTCGGTGTCTCCAAAAAACTTTAGAAATGCAAAAACCTTCAGATTAGGAACTCAATATGCTCTTACGGATAAGATTTTTGGAAGATTAGGAGCGTATTATGATGAGTCTCCTTATACTGACGAAAATTTTATCCCAGAAACACCTTCATTCAATACGTTTGTTTTAACAGGAGGTTTAGGGTTTAAACTAAATAAATTTGGAGTAGATGTAGCGGGTGGCTATACATTCCCGCAAAGCAGAAACGTAAACAATAAAAATTTAGGTTTCTACGGACAAGCTAAAGCCCAAGCATTCTATTTAGGTTTGGGTGTATCATATAATGCTTTTTAATTTGACTATCACATGAAAAAAATAATAATATCTACTATTGCTGTTTCAGCATTGTTTTTTACAACAAGTTGCGAAACAGATTTTGATACAGACGTAAAGGACATTGTCGTAACGAGCGGTGAAGCTAATTTTACCACTTATGTGTCTATAGGTAACTCGCTTACCTCAGGATTCAGAGATAACGCTTTGTACATTGACGGACAGAATGAGTCTTATCCTAATATGATTGCCGAACAAATGAGACTTGCAGGAGGTGGCGCTTTTGTTCAGCCGCTTATGGCTGATAATAACGGTGGACTTCTTTTAGGAACAATGCCTATTCAGGGAACTAAACTGTATATTAAATCTTTTGTAGACGGATCTCCTGTAATAGAAAATGTTGCGGGTTCACCAACTACAAACGTTACAACGAAAGTGACGGGATCTTTGAATAATTTTGGAGTTCCGGGGGCAAAATCTTATCACCTTGTTGCTCCGGGATACGGAAATGCGGCTGGAATTTTAACGGGAACAGCAAATCCTTATTATGTAAGGTTTTCATCGAGTGCTACCTCTACCATTGCGGATGATGCTGCCAATAGAAATCCTACATTCTTCTCTTTATGGATAGGAAACAATGATGTTTTAAGCTATGCAACAAGCGGAGGTTTAGGTGTTAATCAAGCAACCAATACAAATCCTGCTACTTACGGAGCAAATGATATTTCTAGTCCAACAGTTGTAATGGGGTCTATTCAAGCGGTTTTAGAAAAATTAAAAGCAAAAGGTGCTACAAAAGGAGTGGTGGCAAATATTCCTTACGTGACGTCTATACCAATGTTTACTACAGTTCCTTATAATCCCCTTACTCCAGCAACTTTAGGAGCAAATCTTAATACTTTAAATACAAGTTTGTACGGGCCACTAAAGCAAGCCTTAACTGCTTTCGGTGCGGGCGACAGAATCAATCTTCTTTCATCTACATCTTCTAATCCTGTTTTAATTAAAGATGTTGCACTTACAGATCTTTCTGCTCAGCTTACCGCGGCACTTACGCCTTCACTGGGATTGCCAACAGCAACAGCGTTTGGCCAAATCTTCGGACAAGCAAGGCAGACGACGGCTGAAGATTATATTCTTTTATCATCAAGATCGGTTATTGGAACTACTTTTGCGGGTGCACCAGCTCCTGTAAATATTTATGGTATCTCTTATCCTTTACAGAATCAACATGTGTTGTCAAAATTGGAGGCAGCTGCTGTAAAAACGGCTACGGACGCTTACAATACCTCAATAAAAACCTTGGCTGATAATTACGGACTTGCTTTTGTAGATTCTAATAAAAAAATGGTTGAACTCAACGGAGCCTCAGGTATTTCTTTCGATGGAGTAAAGTACACGGCTAAATTCATTACAGGAGGTACATTCTCTTTAGACGGTGTACATCTTACAGGAAGAGGGTATGCCTTAATTGCCAATGAGTTTATAAAATCTATCAACACAAAGTATAAATCTACTTTACCACAAGTAGATCCAAACAAATATTCTGGAGTAAAATTCCCATAAAAAGGGAAGAAAATAAAAAATGAAAACCACAAGACTGATTCTTGTGGTTTTTTTTTAAATTTGCAAATCTATAAAAATGTAAAAATGGCCGATCAGTTAAGTTACTTATTTTCTACAAGAACCAGTAAAGAACTGGCAGAAAAAATTGCCCAGTATTACGGGAAAGAATTAGGAAAAATTATCATTCAGGAGTTCAGCGACGGAGAGTTTGAGCCTGTTTTAGACGAATCTGTAAGAGGGGGAAGGGTTTTTCTAATTGCCTCTACGTTTCCGCCAGCAGACAATCTTTTAGAATTGCTTCTTATGATTGATGCTGCTAAAAGAGCTTCTGCTAAAAGCATTACAGTTGTTCTTCCTTACTTTGGTTTGGCAAGACAAGACAGAAAAGACAAGCCAAGAGCGCCTATAGGAGCAAAATTGGTGGCCAATCTTTTAACAGCTGCCGGAGCTACAAGAATCATGACAATGGATCTGCACGCAGACCAAATCCAGGGGTTCTTTGAAATTCCTGTAGATCATTTGTATGCTTCTACAATTTTTGTAGACTACATTAGAAATCTAAATCTTGATAATCTTACTATTGCTTCTCCAGATATGGGAGGTGCAAAAAGAGCGAAAAACTATGCAGGTCACTTGGGTGCCGACGTCGTAATCGCTTATAAAGAGCGTAAAAAAGCTAATGTTGTAGAAGAAATGTTCCTAATCGGGGATGTGGAAGGTAAAAATGTTATCCTTATCGATGATATGATTGATACAGCAGGTACGCTTTGTAAAGCGGCAGATATTTTAATGGAAAAAGGAGCATTATCTGTAAGGGCGATGGCTACTCACGGTGTGCTTTCTGGTAAGGCTTACGACAATATTGAAAACTCACAATTGTTGGAAGTTATTGTAACTGACTCAATTCCTGTGAAAACAAATTTGTCAACTAAAATAAAAGTGCTATCTTGCGCCCCATTATTTGCTGATGTTATGAAGATGGTGCACGAGCATCAATCAATTAGTAGTAAATTTGTTATCTAATTGATAATTAAATATTTGCAAATTAAATAGAAACAATTTTTTTAAATTTTTATAAATGAAATCAATTACAATTCAAGGTACAAAAAGAGAAAGCGTGGGCAAAAAGTCGACAAAAGCTTTACGTGATGCTGAATTAGTTCCTTGTGTTGTTTACGGAGGTGGCGAGCCATTGAACTTCTCTGCATTAGAGAAAGCATTCAAAGGTTTAGTGTATACTCCCGAAGCACACACGGTATCTATTGAAGTTGACGGACAGGTAATTCCTGCTGTTCTTCAAGATATTCAGTTCCACCCAATTACAGACAAAATTATTCACGCAGATTTCTATAGATTATCTGATGATAAGCCAGTAGTAATGGAAGTTCCAGTAAGAATTACGGGTCGTTCTAAAGGTGTTGTAGCTGGTGGTGTATTGCGTCAAACTTTCAGAAAGTTGAAAGTTAAAGCTCTTCCTGCAAACTTGCCAGATGAGATCGTGGTAGATATTACTTCGCTTAAAATTGGTAATAAACTTTATGTAGGAGCAATCAAAGCTGAAGGTTACACTTTCGTACATCCAGACAATGCAGTTGTAGTAGCTGTTAAAATGTCTAGAAATGCGGCTAAAGGTGGTGCTATGGTGGATGATGACGATGAAGAAGAAGTTGCAACTGAAGGAGAAGCTCCTGCAACTGAAGAAGCAGCAGCAGAATAAGAATTTTCTTACTCTAAATAAATTAACCTGTCATTTTTTGGCAGGTTTTTTTATATAAATAAGGAAGTTATTTCAATTATGTCAGATTTCAAGGCAATCAGAAATTCATAAATGATTAATTAATCTTTTTTTTCAGCAATAGAAAATATTGAGTATATCTATCGGCATATAGCCGTCAACCATCAAAAACAAACCTTTCTTTTCATAAAAAAGCCGTAAATTTGAGGCGTTCTAAATAAAGAATTTTTAATTAAAATTTTAATAAATGTTTGACATTCAGGAAATCAGAAGTCAGTTTTCTATATTAAACCGGGAAGTGAATGGTAAGCCTTTGGTTTATTTAGATAATGCCGCAACATCACAGAAGCCAAATTCAGTTTTAGAAGTTTGGAACCAATATTATACAGAGCTCAACGCCAATGTGCATCGAGGAATTCATACTTTGAGCCAGTTGGCGACGGAAGAAATGGAGCTTTCAAGAAGGAAAATCCAAAATTTCATTAATGCAAAACATGATTTTGAGGTTATTTTTACCAAAGGAACCACGGAAGGTATAAATCTTGTCTCATATATTTTAACTCAAAAGTTGAAGAAAGACGATGAGATTATTATCTCGTATCTTGAGCATCATTCGAATATCGTTCCTTGGCAAATGCTTTGTGAAAGAACGGGTGCAAAACTTCGCGTCATCCCGATTGATGAAAACGGAGTTCTTCAACTGGATTATTTAGATCAGTTTTTGAGTGAGAAAACAAAAGTGGTTTCTGTAAATCAGGTTTCTAATGCTTTGGGAGTTGTAAATCCGATTGAAGAAATTATTGCAAAAACAAGAGCAAATTCTGATGCATACATCGTTATAGATGGTGCTCAGTCTGCACCTCATTTTAAAATAGACGTTCAGGCTTTAGATTGTGATTTTTTTGTGTTTTCAGGTCATAAAATGTACGCTCCTATGGGAACAGGAATTTTGTATGGAAAGCAAGAGGTTTTGGAAAGTCTCCCTCCTTTTCATGGTGGTGGCGAGATGATTGCAGTTTGTTCGTTTGATAAAACTACTTATGCAGGTTTGCCATTTAAATATGAGGCAGGAACGCCCAATGTTGGTGGAAACATCGCTTTGGGCGCAGCAGTTGATTTTATTAGTAAAATAGGTCATTCAACTCTGCAGAATCATGAAAATGCTTTGCTGGCTTATGCTCAAAGCAAACTTTTGGAAATAGAACGCTTAAAAGTGTATGCTGAAAAAGCGAATAGAACCGGCGTTGTTTCTTTTAATCTTAAAGGAATTGGTATTTCTTCTGATGTAGGAATGATTCTCGATAAAATGGGTATTGCTGTAAGAACGGGGCATCATTGTACGCAGCCGATTATGGACTTTTTTAATATTGCTGGAACGGTTCGCGCAAGTTTTGCTGTGTACAATACTTTTGAAGAAATAGATTTATTGGTGGAGGGTGTTAAAAAAGCGCAGAGAATGCTTTCTTAATCCACTTTTTTCACATGATATAAAACAAATTCCCCACCTTGAAGTGGGGAATTTTTAATAATAGTTAATTTTTTACAAATGTTATTTTGTAAACAGCATTTCTCTGTATTTGGTCATTGGCCAAAGCTCATCATCAACCATCATCTCAAGGTCGTCTGATGCATCCCTGATTACATCAAACAAAGGTTTTACTTTGTTGCAGTAATCTTCAGCTTGTTCTTGGCTTTCAGAAATCGCTTTTGCCGCTTCTCTAGCTTTCATAAGTGTTTCTACACCCAGTTTAATAGTGGAGATGTTTTCAGAAATATTAGTAATTAAGCTCATTTGCTCTTTTGCTAATTTTTTGAACTCTTCTTCTCCAAAGATTTCTTTAAGGCCTTTTACGTTTTCAATCAGTCTGTTTTGGTATTTTAAAGCAGAAGGAATGATGTGGTTTCTTGCGATGTCACTCAATACTCTTGCTTCAATATCAATTACAGTAGAATATTTTTCTAATTTGATTTCGTTTCTCGCTTCCACTTCTCTGTGGTTGAAGATTCCGATTTCTTCGTATAAATCAAGGAATTTCTGGTTCATTTCCTGCTTCAATGCTTCAGGAGTCGTTTTCCAGTTATTCAAACCTCTTTTTTCAGCTTCTAACGCCCAGTCGTCAGAATATCCATCACCTTCAAACATAATGTTTTTACATTGCTTGATGTATTCTCTCAATACGTTAAAGATGGCTTCGTCTTTCTTAAGACCTGTTTCAATTAAAGCATCTACTTCTTTTTTGAAGTCGCTTAATTGTTTTGCGGCAATCGTATTCATTACCGTCATAGATTCTGCGCAGTTCGCAGAAGAGCCTACCGCTCTGATTTCGAATTTATTTCCTGTAAATGCAAATGGAGAAGTTCTGTTTCTGTCGGTGTTATCCAACAAAATTTCAGGAATTTTCCCTACTACATTAAGTTTTAAATCTGTTTTTTCGTCTGGAGAAAGTTTTCCTTCAGTTACTTTTTCAAGCTCTTCCAAAACTCTGAATAATTGACTTCCGATAAATACAGAAATAATTGCTGGTGGAGCTTCGTTGGCGCCCAATCTGTGGTCGTTGCTTGCAGAAGCGATACTTGCTCTCAAAAGATCCGCATATTCGTGAACCGCTTTAATAGCATTCACGAAGAACGTTAAGAACTGTAAGTTTTTCTTAGGATTTTTTCCTGGGCTTAAAAGGTTTTCACCTGTGTCAGTTGCCAAAGACCAGTTATTATGTTTTCCGCTTCCGTTTACTCCTGCGAATGGTTTTTCGTGGAACAAAATATGGAAATGGTGTCTGTGAGCAATTCTTGCCATAACGTCCATCAACAGAGAGTTGTGGTCTACGGCAACGTTTACTTCTTCAAACATAGGAGCCAGCTCAAATTGGTTTGGAGCTACTTCGTTGTGTCTTGTTGTTACTGGGATACCCAATTTCATACATTCAACTTCCAATTCTTTCATGAAATTCATGACTCTCGTGGGAATTGAACCAAAATAATGGTCGTCTAACTGCTGTCCTTTTGCAGGAGAATGTCCTAATAATGTTTTACCTGTCAAAACCAAATCCGGACGAGATTGATACAATGCAGAATCAACCAAAAAATATTCTTGCTCCCAACCTAAAGTAGGAGTTACTTTTGTTACATTTTTGTCGAAATACTGCATTACATTAGTTGCAGCTTCGTCTACAGCGTGCAAAGCTCTAAGTAAAGGCGCTTTGTAGTCTAAAGTTTCTCCTGTATAAGAAATAAAGATTGACGGAATACATAAAGTAGTTCCCATAATGAATGCCGGAGATGTAGGATCCCAAGCCGTGTAGCCTCTTGCTTCAAATGTGTTTCTGATACCACCGTTCGGGAAAGAAGATGCATCTGGCTCTTGTTGGATCAATAAGTTTCCACTGAATCTCTCGATTGCTCTTCCGCCTTCAATTGGCGTGAAGAATGAGTCGTGCTTTTCTGCAGTAGATCCTGTTAATGGCTGAAACCAGTGCGTGTAATGGGTAACACCTTTGCTCATTGCCCAGTCTTTCATTGCTACAGCAACTTGATCAGCTATTAATCTCTGGATTTTAGTTCCCTTTTTAATAGCATCCATAATAGATTGGAATGCTTCTTTTGTGAGGTATTCTCTCATGGTATTTTCAGAGAATACATTTTCACAAAACAATTCTGATAATTTAGCAGGAATTTCTACCGAATTATCTTTTCTAAAGTCCTTGAATGGTAAAGTTTCTAAAGCTTTAAATCTTAAAGTTGACATAGAGTGTTGTATTTTATGGGGCAAATTTACAAAAAAAATGAATGAAAAGTGTTTTTGCCCTGAAATTTTAAGGGGTAGTTTTATTTTTGATAATTTTTTAAAAATAATATTTTAATCCTCCCGTAATATAACCATGTAAAGCTACTATTGAAGTTTCATCTATTCCTAAAAGTGAAACAGAACTATTTATATAATTAAATGAATTTAGATTTAAAATATTATTCATTGCTATATTATATTCTAAAACGGATTTATCTTTTCTGTATGATATTTGACCGCCCAATAGAAAGTTTTTTAATGTATTTTGTTGTGTTTTCTGAATAAAGTATTCTCCCAATACATTTCCTATCCATTCTTTTCGAATGTTTGCACGTAATCCTAAAGACACTTTTATATTTTGTTGATTAGAAGATGTATTGAACAAACTCTGCTTAAAAAAAGATTTTGTGAATGTATATCCTAAATCAAATTGTACAGGGAATTTTTCAAACTTGGATGAAATTTTTTGCCCTATTTCTATGTTTTTCAAGTCAGTTTCATTGGATTGCTGATTGATAAAATTTTTTGTGCGATTAGTTAATGCTGTTAATTTTGATTTAAGTAAAAAAGAAGTTCCTATTCTTCTGTCGTCAGAAATGACTAAGAGCCAACGATCGTTTAAATTACCAAGAACATTAAGTGATTGAGAAAACAGTCCAAAATTGATTACGTCTTTTGATAAATTGGAATTTGCTTTTTCATACGCCAATATTGAAAAAAAATGATGTCCTTTTGATAAATTGAAACTGATAAAATTAAATTTTAAACTATGTGTATTAATCAAAGTTTCGGGTAATAAAGAAAGATTCTGATTGTAAGATAAAGTTGGATTATAGTTTCTGTTATAGAAAAGGTCTAAGAAATCCGGTGATTGATATCGATTTGCGTATTCCAGACTAAACACCATACTTGCTTTTGACTTTAGCTTGTATTGTACCTGCAAGTTCTTTTCAAAATAATTTTTCTCAATTTGGTTAAAATTAAGAAAATGGGATCTTAAAGTTCCTGATAAATCGTAGCTGCCTACGCCTTTTTTAATAATTATTTCATTGAGAAAATCGTGAGTTTTTAAATTTTTCACTTCAGATTCGGAGGTGAAAAACTCTGATAACTTGGCATTTTCACTTTTATAAGAATACTTGAGTAGCAAAAACAACATCTGTGCATTCTGCAAAGAATTTTTGTGCCTCTTCGATAGAGTCAAATTGGTAAGTTATTTGGGATTTTTCAACATTGCTCTCTACTTTCGATGATTCGATGTTCGTAGATTTTTGATTTTGAACGTTGTCTTTAGCGAAACCTAATGTCGCTCCTGCGAATAATAACGCAGTAGATAAGATTTTTTTTCATAGTTTATGAATTTAATTATGTTTGAATTACAAAAATATTAAAATATTTCACGCAGCAAAGTTTTTTTTAACTTATTTAAATAATTGCAAATTAGAAACTTAACATAATATAAAAAACATTGCTTGTGTGATTTATATTATGTTAATAAAACTTATTCCAAAATTCTTTCGCAATAGAAACATAAATATTAATTTTAAAAAGTTTAGTTTAAATAGTAATCGTTTGATTTAAAGCGGTTTAAAATATTTAAAATATTTTTCGTAACTTAGCAGACTTTTTATAAAAAAATTTAATATATGACAAATTCTAGAGCAAGAGAAACCACCGAGGCAATTGAAAGACTATACATTTCTATGAGACATCTGTTTTATAGAGGTTTTTTCAAGCCAAGCGGAGTTTCCGGAGAAAGCATTAGAAGTTTGTTGAAGACGATCAATCCGGAAATTTACGGTACCATGAGCATTCCAAGCAAATTGGAATTGGATGGTTTGATGTATGTTTTAGACAGGCTTCCAGAAGGTATTGAAGAATGTGCCTTCATTCATCTTACATCAGACGAAGGTTTTGATAAAGGAAGTTTCGAGCCGATCGTTC
The DNA here is from genome assembly GCF_900156685.1 of Chryseobacterium piscicola. Classification (GTDB taxonomy): domain Bacteria; phylum Bacteroidota; class Bacteroidia; order Flavobacteriales; family Weeksellaceae; genus Chryseobacterium; species Chryseobacterium piscicola. Next base: position 60,989 of record NZ_FTOJ01000001.1, on the reverse strand, counting down.
CTAAAAAGAGAAGAAGAAACTGTTACAGAATAGATGAGCACCAAATGAATATTGAAGTTCTTTTGGGGCGTTCAGAAATCTATGATATCCTTACGCATTTAACGTTTTTATTTATAGAAGCAGATAAAATTCGTAACCTCGCATTTATTCAGGATGAAAACTGGAAGCCTACAAGAGCTTTCAAAATCATCGAAGAAGTGGTAAAAGGCGAAAAGAAATTCAGCAGAAGAGAAAAAGAAGTGGCGCTGATTCACCTTTCTTCTTTAATAGGAAGAACTTTTGATGAAACTCTAAATGCTTATAATACTTTTGGAGATGATGAAAATCCGGACAGATTATTCAAAATTATTTACCATTTAGGAAAAGTGAGTTTAGAAGATGCTAAACAAAGCAGAGAAAGAGAAATTTATTTCAGTGCAATTCTTAAAGAAAGAGTAGGGCATCATTATTTTGGTGAAAAATGGGCTCACAAAGTGAAAGAAGTTTTATTTGAAAACAATCTACACATGCGTCCGCTACACATTATTTCGGCAAATATGCATTCTGTGAAAAATATGCTGTACGGAAATGACGCCCTAAAGAAAAAAGATACCAAAGAAGTAGATTACAAGCTTTACGGAGATATTTCAGATAAAAAAGAACTTCGAGATAAAGTTTCAAAATATGCTTTAGATGAAGGTTTAATCTATATCAACGATAAAAGCGGAAGTAATATTGATGTTCAGATTATCGATTTAAGCAAAACCAATCTTAAGGACACGCCTTTCGGGCATTTGAAATATGACGGGGATGATGTCATTATGGTTTTCGATTATGCTTTTGGAGAGCAGGCTTTTGAAGTGATGGATGAGTTACTGAGACCTTTCGAGCAAAAAGGTGAAGTCTATATGATGAAAGTAAAATCTGTTTCCATCATGGGGAAAGCCGGAATTCTTGAAGGCGGAAAAGGTGATATTATGATCCCTACTTCTCATATTTTTGAAGGAACTGCAGATAATTATCCTTTTGAAAACGCTTTGAAATTAGAAGATTTTAAAGATGATGAATTAAAAGCTTTTGAAGGACCGATGATTACTGTTTTAGGAACTTCACTTCAAAATAGAGACATTCTTCAGTATTTTATGAACACTTCTTGGAAAGCAATTGGTCTTGAAATGGAGGGGGCGCATTACCAAAAAGCAATTCAGGTGGCCTCAAAAATCAGACATCATATTGCACCTGATTTATTTGTGAGTTATGCTTACTATGCTTCAGATAATCCTTTGGAAACAGGCGCTACTTTGTCTTCTGGAGGATTGGGATTAACAGGTGTAAAACCAACGTATCTGATTACTTTAAGAATCTTAGAAAAGATTTTACTAAGCGGAAAGAAAGAGATTTCTTCTAAAAAATAAAATTTTAATTAAATTTTAAAATCTAATCCTTCAAGGTTTCAAATAACTTGAAGGATTTTTTTTGTTCCTAAGGTTCTTAAGCGTAAACATCCGTAAAAATCTCTATAATCCGTAGGAAATAAAAATTTACTTATCTTTAAAAAAAATAAAACTTCAATGAAAAAATCGTTTGCAATACTCTTTGCTTTGATCCTTTCACAATTTCAGGCTCAGCAGAACGCTTATTACCAGCAGGCTGCCCAATACAAAATGGATATTGACGTCAATGCAGAAAAATTCACCTACGAAGGAAATCAAACTTTAAGCTATTCCAATAACTCTCCCGACGAACTCAATGTCGTGTATTTCCATTTGTATTGGAATGCTTTTAAACCCAATTCAATGATGGATCAAAGAGTTGGCGGACAAGGGAAAAACGGGGATTCGAGATTGCAGAAAGACGGAGTTTCAAGACTGGCATCAATTCCAAAAGATCAGGAAGGTGCGCAGAATATCCACTGGATCAAACAAAACGGAAAGAATGTGAAGTTTGAAATTCAGGAAACGGTGATGAAGGTGTATTTAAATGAATCTCTAAAGCCCAATTCCAAAACCACTTTCACGATGGAATGGGATGCTGTAATTCCTCAGCAGATTAGACGTAGTGGAAGAAACAACCGTGAAGGAGTTGATATGACCATGTCTCAATGGTATCCAAAAATCGCAGAATACGATTATGATGGCTGGGCAACTTTCGATTATGTGGGAAGAGAATTTCATGCTCCATTTGCAGATTTTGATGTAACTATTAAAATTAATAAAGATTATGTAGTAGGAGCGGGCGGAACGCTTTTGAACCCAAAAGAAGTAAAAGGTTATGATCCATCAGCAAATATTAAAGCCGATAAAAATAAAGCAACCTGGAAATGGACAGCCAAAAACATGCTCGACTTCGCTTGGGCGGCAGACAGAGATTATTCCGTAAAAAGTTTTGATGTTCCGCAAGGCCCGAAAGTATTTTTTGTCTATCAAAAGAACGATAAAACCAAAGTTTGGGAAGAGGCACAGCCTTTAGTGACGAAATATTTCCAAATCATGAATTCACGCTTCGGAAAATATGCTTATCCTTCTTACGCTTTCATCCAAGGTGGAGACGGCGGTATGGAATACGGAATGTGTACCATGATTTTAGGAGAATCAAAAAACCTTGAAGATTTAATGGGATTAATGGTTCATGAAGGTTCTCACTCTTGGTATCAGCAAATGCTGGCAACCAACGAACCCCTGAGACCGTGGATGGATGAAGGTTTTACAAGCTATGCAGAAAGTATAGTAATGCATCAATTATTTCCTCCAACGGATGAAAGACCAAATCCTTTTGTGGATAAAATAAATGCGTATAGAGGAATTGTACAAAAAGGAATTGAAGAACCTGCAGTTTGGCTTGGCGACCATCACGACAACGGTACCGCGTATAGTTTTGCAAGTTATGTAAAAGGTGAATTGTATTTGGTGCAGTTAGGTTACATAGTGGGTGAGCAGAATTTAGAAAAAATAATGACCGAATATTTCAAAGAGTGGAGCATGAAACATCCAACAGACAGAGATTTCCTTCATATCGCACAGAAAATTTCGGGGATGGATCTGAAGTGGTTTCATCATTACTGGATCAACACCATAAAAACGATTGACTACGGAATTAAAGACATACAATACGATGCAAAATCTACAACGATCACATTGTTGAACAACGGTCAGGTTCCGATGCCTATTGATTTTTCTGTAATGACGACAGATAAGAAAATCATTACCTACTACATTCCGATGAACATGACCCACACCTGGAAACAGAAAGACGGTTACGGTGATTTCACTACAGAAAAATACTGGCCTTGGACGCAGAAAGAATATACACTGACGATTCCTTACACCAAATCTCAACTGTCACTTTTAGGAATAGATTTCAGCCAGAGAATGGCGGATGTAAATCCTGAGAACAATTTTGTTGAAGTGAAATAGCTGAGTTTTAAATGAAATAATAATCCCCAAAGAAAAACTCTTTGGGGATTGTTTTATATAAACACAAACTGCATTTGGTTACAAACAACGGTGTTTGGAGCTTCTGTAAGTTGCATTTTGTTTCCTGCAACTTGCGGGAGACTTCATGCAGTTGACGTTTGTTTCCGCCAGTTTGCGGGAGACTTCCTGCTGTTGCATTTTGTTTCCAACAAATTGCGGGAGACTAAACGCAGTTGCATTTGGTTTAAAAAGGATATGTTTTGGGTTTTAATATGATAAAATTCCTATGAAGTACAGTCCGTAAGACCCAATTGTTTGAAATGATTTGGTGGAGATAATAAAGAGAACTTTTCAATTCTAAGGTTCTGCTATTAAGAAATTGTATATTTGGTACGGCAGGCCATAAAACAAATTTATTATGAATTACAAATATTCTATTTGCTATCCAGATCAAAAGAAAATTGAGTACAGAAATGAAATAATTTCTGCTAATGAAGTGATGATTATTGCCAAAAATTATCCGTGGAAAGAACAATTGCAGTTATCAGATAGTTTAGATAAAAATTCTGTTTATTATAATCCATCATTAGATTTTACCTGCTTATCAAATGAAAAAAGCTTTGGACTTACAGCTGATTTTAATAAAAATAAAGAAATTGAATTTTCTCTTTAGTATAAAAGACCAAAGAAAGTAAAAATTCTATTTGGGCTTTTAGGTACAAAGGAAATAATGATAGTAGATGATGTTTGGTCAATTGATTTTGATAAATCACTAAAATATCTTGAATATTTTGTCACAGCCAATTATGCTGGTGTTGAAGAATTATATATTAAGTAAGTCTGATGTCGCAGATTTGGAATCTGTGACTTAGTTTTTTATTATCAGAATTCTCATAGATTATAAATACACGAGAGTTATTTTTCTTTCGATTCTTTGATTTATTTTTGACAACCTAAAAAAGAATTAATAATGATGAGTAAAAAGATTGTTCCGGTAGTAATTCCCTTAAGTAAAATGAAAATGACGTTGCTTTTTATTGGGGCAGTACTATTTGTTGTTCTTGGGTTAATTTTAATAATATATGAACCGGAATCTATCAATCATTCAAACAGATATGCTTGGATAATGAAACCTTTTCCTCGTTTTCTGGCGGGTTTTGTTTGTGTTGTTTTTTTCGGTCTTGCAGCAATAACAATGTTGTTTAGATTGTTTAATAAAAAACCAGGACTAATTATTAACGAAAAAGGGATTAATGATAATTCCAGTGCTCTTGCATTGGGTTTTATACCGTGGAAAGACATAAGAGAAGTTAAAATGGTGACTGTTAATCAAAACAAATTTATCCTTATCATAGTGCGGAATCCAATAGATTATCTTAATAAAACAACTCAGTGGTTGAAACTTAGAGGGCTCAAGTTAAATTTCAGATATTATGAAACGCCAATCTGTATTTCGGCTAATTCATTACAAATAAAATTTGATGAACTTTATACATTGCTGGTTGATAATGTGAATCAATTTAAGAATAATTAATATCCTCTCGAATAAGATTTCTTTTCCTCCAAATATTCTACCTTATCCCCATGTCCGGTTTTAAAAAGCGTTTTTACCGTAATTCTATTTTTCTCTGCCGTCGCACTTGAAATATAAACATTAAAATGAAGATGAGGCCCACTGCTCCAGCCGGTATTTCCACTGTAAGCAATGAATTGTCCTTTCGTCACATTGTCCCCGAGTTTTACCTGAACACCGTTTTGTTCTAAATGATAATATTGCGCAATCGTTCCGTCGGGATGCAATATAGAAACATAATTCCCGAAAGGGGCACAGCTTCTGGTCGGGCAGCTTTGGTTATTATTCTGTACAATATCAATGACTAAGCCTTCTCTTGATGCTAAAACTTCCGTGCCTTCGGGCATGATGAAATCTAAAGAATTTTCATTTTGGTGAGAAAACGTTCCGTTGTACCCCTGATGGATCCAGAATGCTTTTCCCTTTCCAAAAGGTAAATCGTAAACGTATTGAGTGTCGTAATCTTTTATCGTGATATCACCGATGTAGCTTTTGTATCCGGGCATTTTTTTGATTCCCCAGCCTTTATTTTTATCGTTCACGATAAAGAAAGTCACTTTTTGCTTCGTTGTTTTTGCAGGAATGACCTGAGTAGTTTTAAATATTTCAGGTTTCTTTAAATTATTCGTTTCCGGCTGACCGTTGAAAACTAATGAAACAGGATAAATCTCCTGATTGTCAACATAGAATGTGATGGTGTCACTTTTTCTCTCGTTGTACATTTTGACGTTTTTCTGAGAGAAAAGAATTGCAAATTGACTGATGAATATGAGAATTATAAGTTTTTTCATTAGTGTTTCGAGCTTAATCAATTGTTTTTACAATTATAAACCAATTTTACAGATATTAAAAGGCTCTTTTTATGAAAATTGTTAAATTTACCACCGAAAAGCTATTCAATGAATTCTATCGTAATCAATGTTGGAAACAGCAATATAAGATTTGGCCTTTTTGATGATGACAATTGCGACATCTCGTGGGTGATCAATACAAAACCTTACCGTACCGCTGATGAACTTCACGGGCAGATGCTGATCTTGTATCAAACCTATAAAATTGATCCCAAAAAAATAGAGAAAATAATCATTGGATCAGTTGTACCACAGCTAACAAGGGAAATTAATTCGGCAATAAGAAAAATTCACGGCATTATACCTGTAATGGTAGACCGTAATACGCCTTCTGAAGTCGTTGCGAAATCCAAACAAATGGGAACAGACATCTATGCCAACCTTGTGGCGGCACATAATATGTACCCCAATAGGAAAAAAATTGTACTTGATTTTGGAACTGCGCTTACAGCAAGCTGCGTCGCAGAAAATGGTGAATGTTTAGGCGTAATCATCGCCCCGGGAATCGTGACATCATTAAATTCTCTCATCAGCCAAACTGCTCAGCTTCCAGAGATTGAATTGGTAAAGCCAAAATCTGTTTTGGGATTAGATACCATAACCTGCATGCAAAGTGGTATGGTATACGGATTCCTAGGTATGGTAGAAGGATTTATCGACCGAATTAATGATGAGGTAAAAGATGATTGCTTTGTAATTGCCACTGGCGGTGTTTCTCACGTTTACAAACCGCTAACCGATAAAATTCACCTTGCAGACCGACTTCATACGTTGAAAGGACTGTATTTTTTAGGGAAAAATCTTTAGGTTGAGGCAGTTTTTATTTTAGCCTGAATAGGCGCTTTAGCCTAAATTTATCTTTTGGATTTGAAAAACTCTTTTACAATCGTTGAGCATTCATGTTCCATTATTCCGGTGACGATTTCTGTTTTAGGATGAAGGCTTAGGTTTTTATTGATAAACCCGCGCTGTTCGTCACGTGCACCAATCACTACTTTTGAAATCTGTGACCAAGAAAGAGCTCCCGAACACATTACACAAGGCTCTAATGTTACATATAAAGTACAATTGATGAGGTATTTTCCGCCCAAAAAGTTTGCGGCAGCAGTGATGGCCTGCATTTCAGCGTGGGCAGTAACATCATTTAGAGTTTCAGTTAAATTATGAGACTTTGCAATCACTCTGTCATTGCAAACTACAACACAGCCAATTGGAACTTCATCTTTATCAAATGCTATTTCAGCTTCTTTTAAAGCTATTTTCATAAAATATTCGTCTGTAAACATAAAAAATAAAAGCTTAGTACAAAACTAAGCTTTTCAAAAACGTTATTTAGAAATAATTAAAATCTGTAACCAATACCGCCCATTATTTTTCCGGTAACTTCACCTACATCATAGCGGTCTCCGTTTCCGAATCTTCTTGCAATACCGCCACTAGCTTCTATTACCAATCTGTCTTTAATAATCCATTTGCCACCAACGCCAAAGCCGAGCCCTATTGTGGTCACACTTTTATCTCCTCTGTAGCTATAATAATAAGAGTTTGTAGGATCGTCATAGTTTATACCATAATAATCTCCTTTCTGGGTAGTGATAGGAACGAAACCCTCAAAAAAGAATCCTTGTGCAAACTTTTTTCCCATATAATATCTGAAATAAGGAGAGAATTGTTTGAAATCATCTACTTCGTCGCTCAATGTAATCATTGCGTTTACTCCTACACCCATGTCTTTACTAAGAAGCCTTTCGTAAGAAACATTGATCATTGGTACTGCTATCAGAAGAATAGGATCAATAACAATGTCGTTTTTTCTATGTGTTTCAGATTCTTGATTGTTATTAAGATCCTGAGCATTAAGTGAAAACAGAGTTGTGAAAACCGCAAGGATTGTGAAAATTCGTTTCATGTTTTTTTTTCAAAAATAAACATTCCCACGAAATAGTAAAATTTTTCGTTAATATTTAATCAAATTGTAAACTTAAAGGCAGTCGGAATCTGTATCTAACGGGATTTCCGTTCATATAAGCCGGAGAGAATCTTTCAAAAACCGAATATAAAGCAATCTCTGCCTGTCTGTTGAAAGTAAAATTTTCTCCTTCGGCCTTTACATTAGAGATGCTGCCGTCTTTTTCTACGATAAAGGCAACTTGGGTTTTTACATCTTTTATTTCCGAGTATACTCCATCAGAATAGAAAAGATTGGCGACCTCTTGTCTCAAAGCATTGATGCCACCAGGATAGTCTGCGTTTTTATCAATAGTCTGAGGAAAAACGTTATTATTTTGGTTTGATTTTAAGCTTTTAAAATGTTGCAGATCTTCCAAATTTTTTGTTTTTAGAAGAGCGCCGATGAGAGCAATATTTTCAATACTGTCCATTTTTTTCATAAAAAGCTGAAAATCATTTTTGATTCCTATTTTTACAAAAGTGTTTTGTTCTTTATCAAATTTCTTTTTAAATTCTTGATTCAGCATATTTCGATGTTGATTATAATAACCTTTGATAGATCGAAAATCATCAGTTTGTTGCGAGAAAACAGATGCTGAGAGAAATGAAAAAATTAAAATGAAATATTTCACAAAAGCTTATTTATGTAAATGTAAACAAAAAACGAGTAATTTATTTATTCTGAAGCTTAAAAAAGCCGAAGCTTTATAAAAACTTCGGCTTTTTTATTTTAATTTAATTCTATTGGGTTGCTATTGCGTTTTATTTCTTCCTTTATTCTTTCCTCTATTCTTTTTTTCATTTCTGCGGGGTTTTGATTTCCGCCGCCAAATCCACTTCCCATTGGAGCGTTAATTCTCATTGTGCCCGCTCCGCCACCTCCGGTAATTTGCGCACCGATAAAAGATTCTGGATCTTTTCTATATTTCTCCTGTTGTTTAGCATAGTCTGTGCGTTTTACTTTCATGGTGTTTCCAAACCTGCTGATGGCAGGGAAATCTGCGATTTTGTAATTCTTCATTAAATCAAAAGAATAGTCTCCCTTATCATCTTCTACTTTCACTGCCAATCCTGGAAGTCCCGAGAATTTGTATGGCCCATCCTGGTACGGTAAATCTGTAGTGAACCATGCGGTCCATTTTCTGCCGGCAAATTCTGTTTCGGCTTTTTGTACTTTGTAATTGCCTATTTTTGTTGTTTCAGAAAGTATTTTCCAGTTGATAGGTCTGTCTTCTTCGTAAGAATAGATATCTCGTCCGATTCTATTTTTAAAAGTAGTTTTCTGAGATTTTTTATCTTTTTCTATAGTGTAATTGATGTTTGATCTTAAACCTTCCATCTGTTCCCGATTAAAATTTCTTGCACCTCCGCTTTGAATCATTGCTTGTATTATAGAGTCTCTTTTAATCGAGTTTTCAGACGAAAACTGAGATTTCTCTTCTGAAATATCAAGGTAAGCATTTTCGGTTTTTACATCATTCTTATTTTCAGCATCAGATTTCATGGTGACCTGATAAACAAATCTATTAACTTGTGCATTAATGCTGATGGCTACAAATGAAGCAGCTAAGAAGAGAATTTTTTTCATTCTGTTTAATTTTAAGGTTGGATATTAATCTCTCGACAAAGTTAAATTTATCAATGATAAAAATAGTTAAAAATAAAAACACTGATTTTTATTTACTGATTATTAGTCGTAAATTCGCAAACTAAATTCATTCTAAATAGAAACAATGATAAAAGTAAGCGATCAAGCAAAGGTGAAAGCTGTTCAACTGATGACAGAAGACGGCTTCAATCCTGCTGAAGATTATATAAGAGTTGGAGTGAAGAGCGGTGGTTGTTCAGGATTAGAGTATATGTTGGGTTTCGATAATAAAAAAACAGAAACAGACCAGATTTTTGAAGATAACGGAATAAAAATCGTTGTCGAAAAAAAATCGATACTTTATTTGGCAGGTACTACTTTAGAATACTCCGGAGGATTGAACGGGAAAGGATTTATTTTTAATAATCCTAATGCATCCAGAACATGTGGTTGTGGAGAAAGTTTTTCTTTGTAATTATTCTATAATTATTAAAAGATAAAATAATTAAAAATTAAAGATTATTCATGACTGTAAAATTTGAAAATTTTGAAGTTTACAAACAAGCAACTGATCTTACAAAAATGTTTTTAATCTTTTAAGCAAAGAAAATTTCAAAGAAAAATAATTTGAATTGACAAATCAAATTAAAAGAGCCGTTTTGTCAATTACAAATAACATCGCAGAAGGCAGCGAATATAGTAACAATACACAAATCATTAGATATTTAAAACATTCTAAAGTAACGTGGAGAAGTAAGAAATATAGTAAGCCCTTGTTTGATGTTATTACGAAGAAGATACAACCGATTTAATTAATGATTGTAAAATAATTTCAAAACAATTGTCAAAATTTATTGATCATCTATCTAAAACTGATAATAAAAAGCGAAACTAATTTTTTAATCATTTAATTTTTTAATCATTTAAGAAATGTCAAAATATACTGAAGACGACTTAAGAGTCGATTTAGAAAACAAAAAATACGAATTCGGCTGGGAAACGATACTCGATTACGAAGATTTTCCCACTGGTTTAAACGAAGACATCGTCCGCGCTATTTCTGCTAAAAAAGAAGAGCCGGAATGGATGACAGAATGGCGTTTAGAATCTTTCAAAATTTGGTTGAAAATGGAGGAGCCTGAATGGGCAAACATCAAATACACAAAACCAGATTTTCAGGCCATAAAATATTATGCAGCACCGAAAGCGAAACCAGAATTGGCAAGCTTAGACGAAGTAGATCCGGAATTATTAGCCACTTTTGCTAAATTAGGAATCAACATTGAAGAGCAGAAAAGACTTTCAAATGTTGCCGTTGATATTGTAATCGATTCTATTTCTGTAAAAACAACTTTTCAGGATACATTAGCAGAAAAAGGAATTATCTTCTGTTCAATTTCCGAAGCCATTAAAAATCATCCGGATTTGGTGAAGAAATATCTTGGAAAAGTAGTTCCAAGAGGAGATAACTTTTACGCAGCATTAAACTCCGCAGTATTTTCTGATGGAAGTTTCTGCTATATTCCAAAAGGCGTAAGATGCCCAATGGAATTATCAACCTATTTCCGAATCAATCAGTCTGGAACAGGTCAGTTTGAAAGAACCCTTGTCATCGCTGACGAAGGCAGTTATGTTTCTTATCTTGAAGGCTGTACGGCTCCATCAAGAGATGAAAACCAACTTCATGCTGCAGTTGTAGAATTGATTGCTTTAGATAACGCAGAAATAAAATATTCAACAGTTCAAAACTGGTATCCGGGAAATGAAGAAGGTAAAGGTGGTGTTTTCAATTTTGTGACAAAAAGAGGATTGTGCGAAACAAAAGCAAAAATCTCATGGACTCAGGTGGAAACAGGTTCTGCAGTAACTTGGAAATATCCTTCTTGCATTTTAAAAGGTGACGGATCTATCGGTGAGTTTTACTCTATCGCGGTAACCAATAATCATCAATATGCTGATACGGGTACAAAGATGATTCACATTGGTAAAAACACCAAATCAACAATTATTTCCAAAGGGATTTCTGCCGGAAAATCCCAAAACTCTTACAGAGGATTGGTAAAAGTAATGCCTTCAGCAAAAGGAGCGAGAAACTTCTCACAATGTGACTCATTATTGATGGGTAATGAATGTGGAGCGCATACTTTCCCCTATATTGAAATTAAAGACCCAACGGCTCAGCTAGAACACGAAGCTACCACTTCAAAAATCGGGGAAGACCAGATTTTCTACTGTAACCAGAGAGGTATTGATACGGAAAGAGCAATTGCTTTGATCGTCAATGGTTTCAGTAAAGAAGTTTTGAATAAATTACCAATGGAATTTGCCATTGAAGCTCAGAAATTACTTGAGATTTCTTTGGAAGGTTCTGTAGGATAATTTTTAAACGCAAAGCGAGACAAAGTTTTTTTTTAATTGTTAGAAAACATTTAAACTAAAACAAAGCCGCTAAAGCTTAAAGAAGTAATACAATTTAATTTCATTTCATATTTGACTTGTTTATCTTTGCGAAAAACAAATAGATGACAGAAAATGAAATTTCAAAGATTGTATTTGAAAGAGGATTAAAGATTCATAGGCAAATTGGAGTCGGATTATTTGAGAGCGTTTATGAAGAATGCTTACATTATGAAATTCAAAAATCTGGTTTAGAAGTAGAGAGACAAAAGTTTTTAGATATCAATTATGATGAATTACTGATACGTAAAGCTTTTAAAATGTGAAAACAAAGTAGTCTTGGAAATTAAATCCGTAGAAAGCCTAAACAGCTTTCACGCTTCTCAATTGAAAAATTATTTAAGATTGGGAAATTATAGACTGGGAATGTTATTGAATTTCAATTCTCAGTTATTTAAAGATGGTGTGAAAAGAATTGCAAATGGCCTAAGCTAATTGTATTTCGGAAATAAGTGAAACGCCTTTGTATAACTTAAAAAATATCCGCAATTAAATAAAACTTGTTTAACCTTGCGATAAATTATAACAACAGAATGTTAAATATTAAAAACTTACATGCCAGAATTGAAGATGGCGCACAGATATTAAAAGGTATCAATCTTGAAATAAAGCCGGGTGAAGTTCATGCAATCATGGGCCCCAACGGAGCCGGAAAATCTACACTTTCTTCTGTAATTGCAGGAAAAGAAGATTACGAAGTGACGGAAGGAGAAATTCTTTTTCAAGGTGAAAACATTATTGAAGATGCTCCTGAAGAAAGAGCGCACAAAGGAATTTTCCTTTCATTTCAATATCCAGTAGAAATTCCGGGAGTTTCTGTGACGAATTTTATTAAAGCTGCTTTGAATGAAAACAGAAAAGCAAATGGATTAGATGATATGCCTGCAAAAGAAATGCTGGCTATGATTCGTGAAAAATCTGAGAAATTAGGAATAAAAAAAGATTTCCTTTCAAGATCATTGAACGAAGGATTCTCAGGAGGAGAAAAGAAAAGAAACGAGATTTTTCAGATGATGATGCTGAATCCTAAATTGGCAATTCTTGACGAAACAGATTCAGGGTTGGATATTGATGCTTTGAGAATCGTTGCAGATGGTGTAAACCAGTTTAAAAATGAAGGAAATGCTGTTCTTTTGATTACGCATTATCAAAGATTGCTGAATTATATTGAACCTGATTATGTACACGTTTTGGCGAACGGAAAAATCATTAAAACAGGTGATAAATCCTTGGCTTTAGAATTAGAAAGTAAAGGTTACGATTGGCTTTTAAATTAATATAAAAATTAAAAGCATTTAAAAATTAAAAAATTAAACGCAATATTTGTCATACTGTAGGAATCTATACATCTCTCACGATGGCAAAATAAACGTTCAAATAATGAGTTTAAACGAACAAATTTTACATAATCACACCGAATTTCTGGGCACACTTCGTCACAGATTTTTAGATGACGACAGAAAAACTGCGCTTCAGAAATTTGCAATGAAAGGTTTTCCTACCAAGAAAGACGAAGAATACAAGTACACCAACCTCAAAGAAATCACCGAGAAAGATTATAATTTTTTCCCGAAAGAAAGTCATAACATCACCAAAGAACAGCTTGAAAAGCTTCATTTGGGGGAAGAAAATTTTGATTGGATTGTATTTGTAAACGGACAGCTTCACAAAGAGCTTTCAAATATTTCTATCGAGAATGCAGAATTTTTATCTTTCAACTATGCTCTGAATGATGAAAATCACAAAGAGGTTTTTGAGCAATATTTCAATACAATTGCCGCAAAAGATTTGGCTTTTACCAACTTAAATCACGCATATTGCAAATACGGCTTTTTCCTGAAGGTGCCGAAAAACGTGATCATCGAAAAGCCAATTCATGTTTTTTATCTTTCTCAAAATCAGGAAGATAACACATTCTATAATACAAGAAATTTATTAATTGTAGAAGAAGGCGCAAAAGTAGAAATCATTGAAAGTCACCATAATTTTGATGAGAGTTTTGTGTTTACCAATTCGGTAACAGAAATTTTTACGTATCAGAATGCAAAAGCAGATTGGCACAAAATTCAAAATGACAGCGACACTTCTTATTTGGTAGATCACACATTTGCTAAACAAGAAAGAGATAGTTTAACGACGGTAAATACCTTTACATTCGGCGGGAAAATCATCAGAAACAATCTTGATTTTATACATAACGGAGAAAACATCAACTCTTTTATGAACGGAATTACCATTATAGGAAAAAATCAGTTGGTAGATCACCACACGGCGGTTCATCACAACACGCCAAACTGTCAGAGTTACCAGAATTACAAAGGTATTTTTAAAGATAAATCTCACGGAGTTTTCAACGGTAAAGTTTTTGTAAATAAGATTGCTCAGAAAACCAACGCGTATCAGCAAAACAACAACGTTCTATTGAGCGAAGGTGCTACGATTGATACCAAGCCTCAGTTGGAGATTTTTGCAGATGATGTGAAATGTTCTCATGGTTGTACGGTAGGTCAGTTGAATAAAGACGCATTGTTTTATTTAAGAGCAAGAGGTATTTCTAAAAAAGAAGCCCAAGCATTATTGCTTTTTGCATTTGCTAATGATGCCATGCAGAATATTGATATTGAACCTTTAAAAGAAAAAATATCTAAGCTTTTAACAGAGAAATTAGAAGTCAGTATTGAGTTTTAATCTCAAATATTACATAAATAAAAAAGCACTTCAATTTGAAGTGCTTTTTTATGGTGATTGAAAATAATTATTTCTTAGTCCAAGACTGATGGTCTTTTCTGTCAGATTTTTTTACTCCGTTATCAATATTGTAAGCAAAACCAACCCCAAGTGTTTGTTTTAGCTGTGTTTTTTGAATTTGATTGTGATCATAGAATAAATCGAGCATAATATTAGAAGAAATATGTTTATTGATTACCATTTTCAAAAGCATATTATACGACAAAACCATGTGGTCAGGATTCTCCAGATAATTAGAAAACAGAGTTCCTGTATTAATCATTTCAATATTTTTCATAAGTTGTATTTTGTAGATAGCATTACCATAAAAACCAAACTGCATCAAAAAGCTATCACCGTCTGCTTTTAAACCATAATTGTTTTTAAATTGTAATTCTTTATCTAAAACAAAGGTAAATCTTGCATTGGCAGGTCTCATCGTTACAGTAAGATTGTCATTAGGTCTGTAAGTAACACCCACACCTGCATTTACATATCCTGGAGCCATGAAAGCTGATATTTTCTTTGCCAAAGGATTATTTCCATCTTCGTATCCCGGAGAAAACTGACTTAGAAGGCTCACCCCTGTAGAAATATACCAACTTTTAGAAAACTGACGACCGTAGTTCGATGAAATATTAATGACATCCTGAGTTTTTCTTGTTCCTAAACCTTGTGTGGTGTTTTGCCCATAATTTAAGATAATTACGTTTTCCCAAAGATTTTTATCTCTTTCGTAAGTTAAATTTTCGTTCACGCTAGCGAGCCAGCCCACATTGTTTGCGCCACCGCCCACCCAGTTAGAAAACGCAGCTTGATTAAACATTACGGCGTTTTGTCCTGTTATAGACCAATATCTTGGCTTTTTTATTGTGTCAACTACAGCAGAATCGCTTATGATCACTTGGGCACTCATCTGGAACCCTGTATACATCATAAATAGTAGAAAAATATTCCTCATATTTGTAATAAATAATTTGTTCGATGCAAAAATAAGAATATATAAATTGACACATCTGGCAGATTTTTACGAAATAGTTTAGAGATAAATTTATATTTTTCAAAATGATTAATTCATAATAATTTATGTTTTGATAATTAATAACTTTCTGTCTCGTTTATACTTAAAAACATAAATTAAAAGCCAAAATTACCGACATTTATCCTTGGCTTTCGTTTTGTGAGCTAATGGATATGATTAAGAATGTAATTTCAAAGAAGGCACTGCTTTATCCGTTTTTGATGCTTGCTACGATGTGGTTTGGCTATCTGTTGCAGGTGAACGGCTTTTTCGACAGTTGTTTTGGCGCAATCATACCATTGCTGCCCGAAGGCCTTTTGGGAATTATCACTTCGCCGCTTCTTCACGGAAGTATAGATCATATTGTGAGCAATTCTATCCCAATAGCCGTACTGATGTTTTTTCTATATCAATTTTATCCCATAGTTGCTAATAAAGTTTTTGTGATAGGGTGGGTTGCAACAGGGTTTTTGCTCTGGGTATTGCCTCCAATCGATGTTTTTACGGGTAATTATCAATATACATGTACAATTGGGGCCAGTGGAGTAGTATATCTGTTAGCGTTTTTTCTTTTCTTCAGCGGAGTTTTTAGATGGAATATGAAGCTTCTTACCCTATCACTTTTGGTTGTTTTATACTACGGTAGTTTGGTTTGGGGAATGTTTCCCGAAGAATTATTCAGCAGCATGCAGGAACCGAGTAAAATTTCTTGGCAAGCACATTTAGCTGGCGCTGTTGTGGGAAGTGTATTGGCGTTTAGTTTTAAAAAATCGGGCGAAAAAAAGAAGAAGTTTATCTGGGAATTTCCTAATTATTACAGCGAAAAAGACGATAAACTTTGGCAAGAATATAAAGAAAATCATCCTGATGATTTTTTGGAACTGCCTTATCAAAAAAGAGAAGATATTTGGGATCATTTGGAAGATTTAAGAAAAAAAAGATCATAATTTATTACATTTGATTAAAATAAAACGCAAATGTACACAGAAGAGCAACTTTATTCTATTGCACTGCGAGAGTGCAATTTTATAGGAGATATCAATTTTTTGAAATTGGTCCGCAGGTTTGGAACGGCAGAAAATGTCTGGAAATTTTCAAAAAAAGAGCTCAGCAAAACCGATGGTATAGGCATGAAAACAGTTTCAGATATTGGAAACTCTCAATACTTAAAATTTGCTGAAAAAGAAATTCTGTTTTGCGAAAAGAATTCAATTAAGATAAATCTAAGGCATCAAAATGAGCTTCCATTTTTACTTAATGAATGCGATGATGCTCCCGCAATTCTCTATCAAAAAGGAAATTTTGATACTAAGCTTAAAGCCATAAGTGTTGTAGGAACAAGAAATATCACTTCTTACGGTAAAAAATTTATTGAAGATTTTTTTGAAGAAACAAAAGCACATTCTTTTATTTCTGTAAGCGGTTTGGCTTTGGGGGTTGATAAAGAAGTTCATGAGCAGTCTTTGAATCATGAAATTCCTACTATTGGTGTGTTGGCTCATGGTTTTCACACTTTTTATCCTTCAAAAAACAAGAAGCTCTCAGAGAAGATTTTGGAAGAAAAAGGAGGATTACTTACAGAATTCAATTCTTTGAGAAAACCCGACAGAGAAAATTTCATACAGAGAAACAGAATTGTAGCAGGTATTTCCCCAGCCACTATTGTTGTAGAAACAGCTTTTGGCGGTGGTTCTATAAGTACTGCAACCTTCGCCAATACTTACAATAGAGATGTTTTTGCACTTCCGGGGAGAGTTACAGATAAATTCAGCCAAGGATGCAATCATCTAATTTTTCAGAATAAAGCAACGGCAATTTCAACGGTTAAAGATTTGCTCGATCTTATTGGTTTTAATGATTCTAAAGAGAAAATTGGTGAGCTTTTTCCTCACAGTAAAGTTATTATTCAATTATCTGAAAATCAAGAATTAATATACAAATGTATTGCGGAAAATCCACATGTTACTTTAGATGATTTGGCGGAGAAAATATCGTTATCTTCTCACAAATTATTACCTGTCATCCTTGAACTCGAGCTTTTAGGAAAAGTAAAATCATTTTCTGGGAGACAATTTATAGCATTATAAGAATTAATGATTTCTTAATATTACATTATTTCATATATAACATTTAATTTTTAGCAAAATTTGATTTAATATTGTTGATTTAATAATATAGTGATGCATTATTATTGAATTATCAGCAAATATCAAATAAGGTGTTGTGAATCTTGAAAAAAAAATTAAATTTGTTGACATAATATTCAACCTTACCTAATATGGAACAATATAATATTGACCAAAAAATTCAGGAGTTTATTGCAAAAATTGAAGCAAAAAACCCGAATGAGCCAGAATTTTTACAGGCAGTAAAAGAAGTTGCTATCACAGTAATTCCATTTATCTTGACCAGAAAAGAATATACAGGCATGAAGCTTCTTGAAAGAATGGCTGAAGCCGAGAGAATTATTATTTTCAGAGTTCCATGGGTTGATGATAAAGGAGAAATTCAAGTGAATAGAGGTTTCAGAATTCAGATGAACTCTGCAATTGGACCTTACAAAGGAGGGATTCGTTTTCATCCTACAGTAAATCTTTCTGTACTTAAGTTTTTAGCATTCGAGCAGGTTTTCAAAAACTCTTTAACTACTCTTCCAATGGGAGGAGGGAAAGGAGGTTCAGATTTTGATCCTCAGGGAAAAACAGATATGGAAGTAATGCGTTTCTGCCAAGCTTTCATGACAGAATTGTGCAAGCACATTGGTCCTGAAACGGATGTACCTGCTGGAGACATTGGTGTGGGAGCTAGAGAAATCGGGTACTTATTCGGTCAATACAAAAAAGTAAGAAACGAATTTACAGGAGTGCTTACCGGGAAAGGTCTTGCTTATGGAGGTTCATTAATCCGTCCTGAAGCTACAGGATACGGTGTTGTGTACTTTGCAGAGCAGATGTTGAAGACTATCGGGCAAACTTTTAAAGATAAAATAGTAACAGTATCAGGTTTCGGTAACGTAGCTTGGGGAGTTATTAAAAAAGTACATGAGCTTGGTGGAAAAGTGGTAACACTTTCAGGACCAGATGGGTATATCTATGATAAAGACGGAATTGATGGTGATAAAATAGATTTCCTTTTGGAATTGAGATCTTCTGGAAACAATAGAGCTGAAGACTATGCAAAAAAATATCCATCTGCTGTTTTCTATGCCGGAAAAAGACCTTGGGAAGTAAAATGTGATGTAGCAATTCCTTCAGCAACACAAAATGAGCTTGACTTTGATGACGCTAAACTTTTGGTTGAAAATGGTTGTCTTTGTGTAACGGAAGCGGCAAATATGCCTTCCACTTTAGAAGCAATTAATTATTTCCTAGAAAACAAAGTGTTGTTCTCTCCTGGGAAAGCTTCCAATGCTGGTGGTGTAGCCACTTCAGGTTTAGAAATGACTCAAAACTCAATCAGACTCAACTGGACTTCTGAGGAAGTTGATGCAAGACTGAAAGAAATCATGATCGGAATCCACAAGGCTTGTAGAGACTACGGTAAAGAGGAAGACGGATATGTAAACTACGTGAAAGGCGCAAACATAGCTGGATTTGTGAAAGTAGCAGAAGCAATGTTGGCTCAAGGAGTTGTATAAAATATAAAGGTCGGGAATGCTTTCCCGATCTTTTTTGTTATAACCTGTCCCGGGACTATAAATGGGAAAAAGTAATAGTGAAAGTGAAAGCATTGAATGTCCAGTTCAATGCTTTTTTATTTAAATGTTGGTTTATTGTTTTTAGTCTTGAAGCAGTATTTGAATTTTTGAATTAAATTTAATGTTGTGAAAAATCCATGAAAATCATATTTGAAAATTTTGAAGAATATTTTATTCTCTTTCCCGAAGAAACCCAGCAAAAACTTGAACAGCTGCGGGAACTTATTCATTCTCTACAATCTGATTTAGAAGAATGCATTAGTTATCAAATGCCTGCCTTTAAATACAATAAAAAGGTGTTGGTTTATTTTGCTGCTTACAAAAATCATATTGGTTTCTATCCCTTGCCAGAAGTCATTGAATATTTTGAAAATGATTTTATTGAAAAAAAATATAAGTTTTCAAAAGGGGCCGTTCAGTTTCCAATAAAAGAAAGTTTACCATTGGATTTAATAAAAAAAATGGTGAAATTCAGAATCTCAAAGATTAATAAAACTTAAATTTTATTTATTCAAATTCTTCATCATAGCTTCTACAAACTCAAATGCGGCGGGGCAAATTATTGTGTTTTGGATCATTAAATCATTAATTTGATAGATTTTTTTTCGGTCTGTATGCGGGTATTCTCTACATGCTTTCGGACGAACATCATAAATAGAACACGTATTATCTTGATTCAGAAAAAAGCAGGGAAGATTTTGTAAAACTTTGTCATTTTCTTCATCTACACGCAAAAATTTATTTTCAAAGTCCACCTGCTTCATGCGCAAATGTTTTGAAATTCGCTCGATGTCTTTTTCTGTATAAAGTGGTCCTGTTGTTTTACAACAATTGGCACATTGAAGACAATCTACTTTCTCAAAAACCTTGTCATGTACTTCTTGCACAATATAATCTAAGTTTTTGGGAGGTTTTTTTTTCAAAACTTCTAAGAATTTCTTATGCTCTTTTTGCTTTTGTAAAGCTTGTTTCTTGTTTGGGTCTAAATTCATTTATACTTTTTCTGTTTCTAAAACTGGAAGTTCAACTTTTTGATATTCATTAATTTTATCAAGATCCAAAACTGTAGAATCTTTTTCTTGGTCGGGATAATACATTGGTGAAAATTTTGCACCATAAATAATTTCTTGAGATACATAAGAAGATCTCTGAACAACAGTATTAGAAAAAACTTCATCAAACGCTCTTACATGAACGATAATTTCAATATTGGTATTTTTAAAATCATCAGCTAAAAACCCGAAGAATGGAGAGTTTTCGTCTATTTTATGAACTACCGTCCAGTTCAGAGCTAATGTGTTTATTTTACTTAATTGAGTTTCTAAACGGTAAAAATTACTCTTCGTTGTTCCTTCTTCATTAATCTCAATTGCAGTAGAAAGGGTAACATCAGCGTCTGTCAATGCATTGTTTTTGTAAGGAGCTAATCTAAACATCAATGCTGTAGCTTCTTGGAAAGGAGCAATTACTGCAATATCTGAAAATCTAAGATAAGCTCTGGGCCTTGAAAATCTTCCGTAAAATAAACCAGTGGCGATGGCGAATGTTAGCAATCCAAGAAATGCTTCAAAAGTGGCAACCAAACTTGCTGCAAAGCCAATTGGTGCTATTCTTCCGTAACCTACCGTTGTAAAAGTCTGCGAACTGAAGAAAAAGACATCAATAAATTCGTTCATAGGATCACTTTTATCAATGCCGGTAAGATGCTCTACGCCAATGAGGTAATAAATAAATGCAAAAATAAGATTGATTAGGATATACATGATTACCAGGTAGGTGATAAATCGGAATGATGATAAATTCAACATCGTATGATACCAACTCAGCCTGTTGAAAACGTTGACTCCTTTTCTTCGTACATTCGGAAGCCCGTCTTTATTGATAAAACGTCCCGAAGCGCGACTTCCAAAACCACTATTTTCTGCGTTTTCTTGTTTTATTTTTTTCTTAAAACCTCTTGCCATAATTACTTATTCATTTGTGAAGCCTTTTTTTACGTTATTAATTTACAAAGATAAAATATTGTTATTATGAAATTTATCAATTTTACAATCAAAATTTTTATTTTAAATTAAGCTAAATTTGATCTATGAAAAAACTGGAATCAAGAGAAGATATTGAGCTTTTAGTCAATAGTTTTTATACAAAAGTAATTGATGATGAAACGATTGGTTTCTTCTTTAAAGATATTATAAAAGTTGATTTTGAAAAGCATTTGCCAAAAATGTATTCTTTTTGGGAAACTATTTTATTCGGGCAAATGAGCTATAAAGGAAATCCGATGGCGGTACACTTCCCAATAAACGCAATGGAAGCAATGGAAAAACATCATTTCGAACAGTGGCTTAAATTGTGGAAGCAAACCATCGAAGAAAATTTCAGTGGAGAAAATGCCAACATGGCGATTATAAAGTCTGAAAATATTGCTAATTTAATGGCTTACAAAATGGAAATGGCAAGAAAATTATAATAAATTTATTTACACTAATACTTCATGAAATTAAAACTTTTAATTGCTGCATTAATTCTAAATTTTTGTTTTTATTTCGGACAAAAAATTGAAATATTAAACATTGAAAAAACTGTCGAAAATGAATCTACACATTACATTTTGTATTGTGAACTTATTAATAATTCTAGTGAAGAGATCATTTTGCCTTTACCTACTGACCATCCAGGTAAACTTAACCCTAACGAATATAATTACTTTTATAACATCGAGGTTTCTCCTAAAAATTCAATTGATCAATGGGAAGTTCCACCTTATCAGCTTCAAGAAATTAGAAAATTACATATAGAAGATTTTGTGATTGCAAAACCAAAACAGAAAGTAAAGTTTCAAATCAATACAGAATACATCATTTTTTATAACCGAAGATTTAATCAAGATATATCTCCCAAAACGATTAAACTCATCTACCAACCGGGGAAAATTGATAAAGCAAAAAACTTGAGCTCAGAATTACAAGACTTGAAAATTTATTCTCAAAAAATAATTTCGAAGAAGTATAAGTTTTAAAAATGCCTTTTATAAAATGAATTTAGGCTTATTACGGCACAATTACGGTAAAAATGTAAGCGGCTAAATTAACCAGCAACACAGTTCCGTACAGAACATTCGTTTTCCCCCTGCTTAGAGATAGCATCACGATAAACACAGATAATGTAAGAAGAATAATATCTTTCTTGTCCAAACCTAAAACCAGCGGAATATCGTACATTATACTCACGGCAGAAATTGCAGGAATGCTCAAACCGATACTCGCCAAAGCTGATCCTAAAGCCAGATTTAAACTCGACTGTATCTGATTATTTCTCGCTGCACGAATTGCGGCAACACCTTCGGGAAGTAAAATAACCGCAGCAATAATAACTCCAACTAAAGATTTGGGTGCACCCATGCTTTGTACCATGTCTTCAATGGATCCAGATAATCCTTTCGCTAGCATTACCACAATTATAAGACAAATGACTAAAAAAGCAAAACTAATAATTGCCTGCGTTTTATTGGGAGTATAATGTTCTTCAGCATTTCCGTCTGCGGGAACAAAATAGCTTCTGTGTCTTACTGTTTGCACCATCAAAAAGACGCCATAAATAACTAAACAGGCTATGGAAACAAATATCAGTTGTGCGTTATTATAGTAAGGCCCATTGATGCTTGATGTGTAGTTTGGAAGCACTAAGGTAATAACCAAAATAGAAACAATGCTAATCAAATAGGTTGTAGCCGATGTACGAGCAAAGTATTGTTCAAAATATTTTACACCACCCACCAATATACATATACCGATGATTCCGTTCAGAATAATCATTACAGCTGCAAAGATTGTGTCTCTTGCCAGTGTAATAGCTTGTTTGCCCCCAGCCACCATTAACGAAACAATCAAAGCAACTTCTATGATGGTAATACACAATGCAAGAATAATGGTTCCGTAGGGTTCGCCTACTTTATGTGCTACTACTTCTGCGTGGTGTACAGCAGATAGTACACTCCCTGTTAATAAAATTCCGGCAATGATGTCGAAGATTACACCAGTTCCCATCAATCCAACGAA
Source organism: Chryseobacterium piscicola (assembly GCF_900156685.1). Classification (GTDB taxonomy): domain Bacteria; phylum Bacteroidota; class Bacteroidia; order Flavobacteriales; family Weeksellaceae; genus Chryseobacterium; species Chryseobacterium piscicola. The sequence continues at coordinate 37,675 of NZ_FTOJ01000001.1, read as the reverse complement.
GTAATAGATTACTGCCAGTACAGGAAAAATGTAAGTATAGTGAATGAATTCTTTAATTTTCATAATAGTTGTAAAATACAAAAAATCTATTGAAAAATAAATTTTAAAAGAAAATATTAATAAACTATTAATGTGGCCAAAGTACAAAATCTTGATAATCGGTCAACATGTGAAATAGCAATCCGATTCCTATGATTCTGGAATTTCCTTTAAAAAATAGCATCAAAAAATACACCGCAATTGCAGGATAAGAATGTAAAAAATGAAAACCTATACTCATTCTATCCGGATCGAAAATAGGATTGGCAAACAAATGATCAATGTCTACCAATAATGTCGCTAGCATAATGAAATAAGCCTTTTTCCACTGTTTTCTGTAGAAAAGGTATGCGATAAATGCAGGAAAAATGAGGTGAAGAAAATAGTGTGTAAAAGTTTTTATTAGAGCAAGATGATCAGCATTCATCGGATAATGGTTTTTAAATTTAATGATTGGTCGCAATCTGTCATTACAGTAAAGATTTTCATCTATTTACTAAATTTGATGTTTATACTGAACGTGCTGAACTACCTTTCTTTTTGATAACGAACACTATTCACAATTATTTGTTTTGAATGTCGTTGAATTAAATTAATAAAGAGATGCAGATTTTAAATGTAAATTACCTCAAAATTAAAGGTAATTCTTGATGTTTAAACGCAAGTCTTATAAAAAAATTTTTATCTTGATTTAAATAAAAAAGATATGCTGCATCCGTTATTTTTTTTTGCCCAGAGGCGGTTACGCTTTTAAATGACGAGAGTATTAGGGGATTATTTTTTATAAGGATGAAGTTCTCTTTAAAATTGTTTTTTATTTTAGGATGAATATCAGAGTGAATCAAAATTCCGGTCTCATTTTTTGAAATTTTGTTTGGTGAAAAAGGAATTGCGTTAAATTGATTCTGATTATTGATGTATTTCTTTTGTTCAAAATAAGTCCACAGATCTTCTTTGTTTTTTGTATTAATTTGAATAAAGTACTGCGGCTGAACAATTTTTTGATAACTGATCTTTTCAATTTCATTAAAATTATCGTCGTAATCATAACTAACTATAGTATCTGTAACTTGTTTTAAATCTACATTAGCTTCAATAGCGTTGATTTTCTTATGAGATAAAAAATCAGTTTTTAAAATTTTTGTAATGATTTGAATGTTTTTTTGATCAAGCTGTGCCGTAGCAAATTCTGTAGAGTTTATGTTTTTAGATAGAAAAGATGTTGCGTGTTTAGAATCACCGAAGTTCGAAATTTCAATAAAATTATCTTCCAGAGTAATAGGATATTTTTCTATTTTTTTATTATTAATAATACCTAAACTGCCAATACCTTCAGTCATAAAATCGTCTGTATTGATGAAGTTTTTGGTAGATTGTAAAGAATTTTCTATATGTGAAAGATTTTTTTCTGATGTGCCGATAATGCAGATTTCTCCGCTTATTTTTAAGCTAAAATTTCCGTTACTGTAGATATTATGTCTTTTATTTTGAAAGCCATTTTTTTTAAGAAATAGTAGAAACTCTTCTTTGTTTTTAATTTCTAATACGGTATTCCAATTATAAAAACTTTCGTTTTTGAGATGAAATAATTGCACGAAATCTGGTATTTTAATTCCAGCATCTCTCCAAGAAATTTTGTCTTTCTTTTTATTGTCCTTAAACCAAGCTGATGGATGTGTGAGTGTTTCAAATAAATATTTTCTTGTGAAATTTTTCACATCAATCAAAACAACTGCATCTGCACTGTCTGGGATATATTTCAGTTCTTTATTTTTGTAATAAAGCCCAAAATATATCGCCAGAAGGGCAATGATTGCCATTGAAAAAAGGAACCATTTTTTCTTCATTTATAAAGTATGATTTTTCTTCTCAGAATCTGTTATTTTGTAGATTTCATCAATTAAATCAAAGAAATACATCAAGCTGTTTTCTGCAGAAGTTTTAATGTTATAATCAATCTCTGTCTGTATGCTGTTGCTTTTTATTTCACTTTTGTAATTAAATTCACCTGCATTTTTTTTCATCAGATTTAGAAGTTTTATCTCAGAAGAATCTTTGAATTCTTGGTCAATACCAATGAGTAATTTTTGAAGGTTTAATCTTCCTGATACTGGGTATTTTTCAGAATCTTTCATCCATTTTTTTGAAATTTCAGACTGGGTTTTTGGGTTGATGTTTTCTTTTGCAGTTGTAAGATAAACAATTCCGTCTTTTACGGTAAAATACAATTGATCAACGGGTCCTTGATTTGTGCCTTCCTTAAATCTATAGAAATCGCCTTCTTTGATGAAGTTTTTCCCTATGTCTTTATTAGAAATAAGCATATCAAAAATTCGGATCCAATATTTTTCGTTTTCTGTAGCGAATGCGAATGTAAAATCAGGAACCGTAACATCTTTGGTTTTTTTAATTTCCTTTTCGTTGTAATCTTCGTCGTACTCGTAATCTGTGTACTCTACTTTTTTAGATTTCAATTCATTCAAAACAAAAATTCCGTTTCCAGGAGCTATTTTTGAAATAGCTTCTTCGTCTAAAACTATTTTTATGGTTTCCATCATCAGTTTAATTTCTTTCTGATAATTTCCATCACCGGTATTCTCAAATAAGGTGTAGATAAGGTCAAAATACTTATAGCCATTAATGTTCAGTGCATAATATCCGATGCTTTTGTCGTTTATAAGGGCTGTTAGTTTTTTGTTCTTTTTTCCTTTATAGAGTGCAGAGAAACCATTGTTTATGTCGCTGTTTTTGTGTTGGTAATTGTTGATTAATCGTACCTTGTCATCATCAAAATAGAGATTGTAGGATGAATTAGAATTATACATTTTTCCTAAAATCTGGTCAAAATCAAAATTTCTGTAAAGGCTTTTGTAAGATTGTAGTCCGAAAATTTTCGCGTAATCTGTGTAAATAAATACATCAGAATTGGCATCTCTGAAATTCAAAACATCCTTAGAAACTTCAAGCTCAAAATTTGAATTGAAATATTTGTCGAAGTCTGCTTCTGCAAAATTTTTCACCATTTTAAATTTCTCAATATTTAGAGAGTCCATTTCTTTATAGTAAGCAGAATCAATAGCGGCTTCAGCTTCGTAATCATACACTTCAGTCTCATCTTCATCCTCCTCTTCGCCCTGTTTGCGTGGTCCTACGGGTGGCGGTGGTGGAACTTCCTCTTCATCACTTTCTGTGTAGGTAGTGTCTCTAATTGGTTCTTTAGTAACCTTTTCTTCAGGATATTTATGGTGTTTTTCTAGATATTTAATGTCTTTTTGAGTTTTTAGGATCTCTGCATTGTAATCTTTGATGTTTTGTTTCATATACGCAATCTCTTCTTTCAGATTTGCGATTTCCTCTTTGTAATCGAAAGGTCTTTCTTCTTCAATTTCATAATCATCTGCTACGGCTACGCTATCCACTGTGGCCACAGTTGTGCTATCTACAACGGCTACGGCACTGTCTGAATAGGTTTCATATTCATACGGTTTGTTGTAGTTCATCATTTTCAGAACCGCCTTTTTGTCATTCCATGCTACAAAAATATTATCGTCTATGTCAACATATTCGTAATTATTTTTTTTGGTTACTTCTTGGCCTTTTTTCTTTATAGAATTGATGAATTCTGTAAATTTTTGATTGTTGTCTAAAGTAAAATAAGTGGTGTAAGCATAAATAGAATCATTCGCTGAAGCGTAATGGTATTGTGTTTCATCGTATTTTATTCCCGTTTTAGAGTAGTCATTCCAAGACGCAGTTTTTTTATCATCATCTTTAGAAAGCTCTTTAAAAAACGGATTTACCTTTGCCCAATTAATCTTGTTATTGAGATGTTTCCCGTTGATTTCCATGTAAAAAAGAGCGTCTTTAGGTAATTTAGAGCTCTGCTGTGCGCCTATAAATCCAAAAGCGAAGAGAAGGAGGAAGATTTTCTGTGTTTTTATTAAATATTTTTTCATGAAGTTGATGGTTTATTGGAATAGGATATTGTTTTGAAGTTGTTTTTTCTGAAGAATAAAATCAAGAATATTACCCTCTAGCTTCAATGCTTTTTTGTTTGGTGAAAGAAGGTAAACACTGTTGCTTTGAGATTTAATTGCATTTTCAAACTGCATTACAGATACGTATTTTGCAGTGGCAAAAACTTCTTTGTCTGCTGCTGTCAGTTTGTTGTAATCTTCTTTGAAGGTGTTGATTTTATTTCTTGTAAATATTTTTTTCTCAATATTTTGATTGTACATATTGGTAGGAATCATTTTCCCTAAGATTTTTTTTGCTTTTAAATTCTCAAGGCCGGCGTTGATGTTTTCTATTTTTTTGAAGCTGCAACTTAATTTAATGATATAATTATCAAAATCCATCGAAGTTTTCACATTTGATATCCCTGGAGTAGATTTGAAAATATGTGCTGCTTGATTGATTTTAGCTTCAATTTCAGATTTTTTTGGAATTTTTTTACCATTCACGGTTTCCATTTTTGAGAGAGAAGCGATTCTTGTTTTGCTTTTGCTGGCGTTTAGAATCAAAGTGTAATCTCCACTTCCATCGGCTTTGATGTTTACTTTGTCTAAAATATCAAAACAGCTTGTCAGAAACAACAATGGGATGAGAAACAGAAAGTATTTTGATTTCATAATATGATCTGTATTTTTAGTTTAAATTTTTCCTTTTAAATAATCTTGTCTTACATTTTCATCTAGCTTTTCAATCGCATACCGAAGGCTTGTACGAGGCATTTTTTTGTAGTGAGCATTTAGAAAATCTATTAATTCGGTTTCGTTTTTGTTTCCCATTTCCCGCAAAAGCCACCCATTTGCTTTGTGCATAAGGTCATGACTGTGAGAAAGGTTTCTCAAAACGATTTTTTTTGTCAGTTCAAAATTACTTTTTTTTAGGTAATGCATTGTACTTACAACAGCAATTCTTTTGTGCCATAAATCTTCAGACTCAGAAAGTACTATGAGCAAGTCTTCTTTTTGATTTTCAAATGCATAACGACCCAAAATTTTGTAACAGCTGCTGTCTACAAGATCCCAATTGTTGATACCTTTAAGATTATTTAGATAAAATAGAGCAATTTGGTCTTTTAAAGAGGTGTTTTTTGTTTTTTCAAATTTAGAAATCAGCATGAAAAGTGCAGTCAGACGATGCTCATGGTATTGTGAAGACAGCAGCTCGCCAATTTCAGGTAAAGAGATTTTTGCATAAAATTCTTTTGCTACCGCTCGCTGGTCTGGAACTTTCACACCTAAGAATAAGTCGCCCTCGCCATATTCTCCTTTTCCCGTTTTGAAAAATTTAGGTAAAAAAGCGGCTTTTTCTGGAATAGAAAGTTCGGCAAGTGCGTTTTTTATATCTTTTATCATTATTTTGCCTCTATTTTTTGTCTGTGCTAATGATTTCTATGTTTTTTTCTTCCTCTTCTATCTGTTTCGGATTGGCAACTTTCGCAATTGTAAGCCCTTGTACAATAATTGAAAAAACCACAACGCAATAAGTAATACTTAAAATAGCATTGCTGTATTCGCCTTTCGGGATAGACATCGCTAAGGCGATAGAAACACCACCACGAATTCCACCCCAAAATAAAACTTTTATCGTTTGCGGGCTAAATCTTGTTTTGAAAGACATAAATTTAGTAGGTCCCCAAATCGAAATAAATCTCGCTACAAGCACTACTGCAATAGCTATCAAGCCAGGAATTACGTAATGGTTTAAATCTTTTATCATAAGCAATTCAAACCCGATGAAAAGGAATAATACAGCATTCAGGATTTCATCAATTAATTCCCAAAATTTAATGAGGTAATCTTGTGTGATAGATTTCATTTTAAAGCGAACATTGAAATTGCCCATAAATAATCCCGCAGCAACCATCGTTAAAGGCCCAGATACATGCATTTGTCTTGCAACAAGATAGCCTCCCATCACAACGGCAAGTGTCACCAAAACGGAAATAATGTAATCATCAACCTCACGCATTAATCTGGAGGTAACCCAACCTAAAACTACGCCCAAAAGCAAACCTCCACCTGCTTCTTTCGCCAATAGTATGGTGATATTTTCTATGCCTAAATCTACTTCACTGCCTACTGCCAATTGTAATACGACAGTAAAGACCACAACCGCCATACCATCATTAAACAGTGATTCTCCTGCAATTTTTGTTTCAAGCGATTTTGAAATATTGGCTTGTTTTAGTACACTTAGTACGGCAACGGGATCTGTAGGAGAAATCAATGCTCCGAAAACTAGGCAGTAAATAAAGGGTATTTTTAGCCCCACCAAAGGCAGCAGGTAAAACATGCCAAATCCTACTATAAAAGTTGAAATAATAACTCCGGCAGTAGAAAATATCAAAACTGGCCGAAACTGTTCCTTCAGGTCATTGATGTTAATGTGGATGCCTCCTGCAAAGAGAAGGAAATTCAGCATGGCACCCATTAAAACTTCTGTAAAATCGATGCTTTTCATTAAATTATTCAAATGGCCGAATGTTTTTGGGAGGAAGCTTTCGCCAAATAAAACCAAAATGATAGAAACCATAATGGCAATGACCATAATTCCGATGGTGCTCGGAAGCTTTAAAAACCTGTAATTGATGTAGGCGAATATAGATGCTAAAACGATAAGTGCTGAAAATGAATAATATAATTCCATTAAAAAATTTTATGTTTAAAAGCCTTAGTAAAGTACTTTTATATAGAGTTTTTCTTCCCCCTTTTGCCAAACATCATACATTGCACCGTTGGCAGATTGCGAACCGCGATTGTAATCTTGCCCGATGTTGAGCATATTGAGAAGGATATATTCGTCACCAACAGAATTCACAACGTATGCTGTTTTGTCAGATTTGCCGTCTCCCGAGTTTTTTATTGCATCGGTAAGGCTTTTTAGTTGATTCATGTGATGGGAAAAGTTTGAAATGTCTTTTTTTGTATCGTAGCCCCGAAGTAAAATCAACAAAACATCAAGATTGGTAGGGTCTTTACCATAGACCTCTTTTGCGAGATTGATAGTTTCATCTACATCTTTATCTTTAAAGGCATCAGCAAGATTTTTGAATTCTGTACTTGAAGTAGAAACCGTTTTCTGGAAATTTCTGCCGTAGTACAAATGCTGAGCCTCCATGTTGTCTAAAGATTTAGGAAGCCCTTTGTATTTGAAAATTAGTTTCTCAAAATTAAATTCAGATTTCTTGTTTTCAAGATTTTTTTTGATAACTTTTAGGTTGGGTGGCGTTTTTTGAGCATAAAAAAATCCTCCAATCAATAACATTACAAAAAAAAGACATTTTTTCATCATCAATTGTTTTCGTCGTCGTTGTCGAAATATTCAAAAAGAAAATCGTTGTATGGAAATCTCGAAATATGAATTTTCATTACCTCATCGTAGATCATTCTTTTCATTTCTGGGAAGTTTTCTTTCGTTAAAGCTGAAATAAAAACTGTAGGATATTTAGATTTAGCCATCCACGTTTTCGTCCATTCTTCTAGCGATATATTTTTCTTTGAAGCAGGTGTAAGATCGTCTTCGTCCTTCTTTTCGTAGCTGAAATCGTCAATTTTATTAAAAACCATGATCATCGGTTTTTGATGAGCATTAATTTCCATTAAAATTTGATTTACCGATTCTATGTGATCTTCAAAACTTTCATGCGAAATATCGACAACATGAATCAGCAAATCTGCCTCTCTCACCTCGTCCAAAGTAGATTTGAAAGACTCTACCAGTTGCGTAGGTAATTTTCTGATAAACCCTACCGTGTCGGTTAAAAGGAATGGCAAGTTTCCGATAACTACTTTTCTTACTGTTGTATCAAGTGTTGCAAAGAGTTTATTTTCAGCAAAAACATCAGATTTAGATATCGCATTCATCAAGGTAGATTTACCCACATTGGTGTATCCCACCAGAGCAGCACGTACTACTTTTCCACGATTGGTTCGCTGGGTTGCCATTTGTCTGTCAATGGTTTTCAGCTTGTCTTTCAATAAAGATATTCTATCTCGGATGATTCTTCTGTCGGTTTCTATTTCCGTTTCACCGGGTCCACGCATCCCTATTCCTCCTTTCTGGCGTTCAAGATGGGTCCACATTCTGGTTAATCTAGGAAGAAGATATTGGTATTGTGCCAACTCTACTTGAGTTCTTGCATAAGAAGTTTGTGCTCTTTGTGCAAAAATATCAAGAATAAGATTGGTGCGGTCAAGAATTTTAACCTCAATTTCTTTTTCAAGGTTTTTGAGTTGCGAAGGAGACAGTTCATCATCAAAAATAATAGTTCCAATCCCATTTTCTTTTACGTATTCTTTTATCTCTTGGGCTTTTCCACTTCCTACAAATGTTTTGGAATCGGGTTGAGTGAGTTTTTGAGTAAAGCGTTTGTCTATAGTAGCGCCCGCCGTGAAAGCTAAAAACTCTAGCTCATCCATATATTCCTGCAACTTCTCTTCGTCTTGATTTTGAGTGACAACGCCCACCAAAACTGCCTTTTCGTAATTGTGTTGTTTCTTTTCTAACATTAAATTTTGTATAATTTATAAGATTTACAAGATAACATTTTTTATCTGAAAATACAACAAAAGTCTGCGTGAATAAGGTTTTAACAAGTTAAAAAAGGATCTTTTTCTAAAACTAGTATCGGAATTTAAACAAAATCGGTTTGTTTTAAATAGAATTCTCTTAGCTTATTGTTTATTTTTTTAATATTTATGTTCTTTTCACTTAGATCTATTCAGACTACCTATGTTTAAAGAAAGGTTAACGGAAAGCGGTTGATTTTTTTAACTTTATAAATTTGATATTTAAAAACTTAGGGATTTTTTGTTTTTTTTATTCTGAAGAAAAAATTTTCATAAACTTTGGAGGTAGGTCTTTTTATTTTAGGAATTAATTTTCTTTGACTAAATGGTATTGAACTGCGGAAAAATTTTAAAAATGCGCTTGTCTGCAATTCTATATTTCAGATTTTATATGAAATTTGCTTCAAAAAGGAAATGTTTGTCCTTTTTAGAAAGTAGATGCATCAAGCAGTTTTTTGTTCGGAATTTGATGATTTTAAATAATGGCAAACAGTATTTTTATATTGGTCTTTACATGATAAAACATGGAGAGTCTGTTTAAAAATAATTGAAAAGCTAAATGTAAGCAAGCTTTTATGTCTATATAATAAATGATAGGGATGAGAAAATTGTCTTAAGTATACGTTTAATTAACTTCTTAATTGTATTTTAAAATAATAATGGCTTACTATAAGGAAATATGTTTTTTTTAATTAGCTTAGTTTTGGATTTAAATTTATAAAAATCAGTCCCAATCTGCTGCAATAAACCTCATTATGCTTCCTTTATTGTCAGTTACAGTTAAAAAATGACCTTCCACCGTGTAGTTTTTCATTTTTTTTAATTCTTTAGAAAATTCATCTTCCAGTTTCATATTTTCACAAGCCATTAAAGTAGAACCAATTCCGGAAAATTCTATTTTGTTTTTAGATTTAATTTCTGCTGTGAAAAACATTCTGTTGCAACCCATAAAAGCCGTACCTTGAATTTTTCCATCTTTTATTGCTGAGGTTAGGTTTATTTCAGATTTGCTTTTTACCAATTGTTCTTTGGTGAAATTTTTAAATGAAATCATCATCCACTGTCTTTGAATTTCTCTATTTTGAACCCCCACTGCAGAGCAATTTACCACTAATGCTAAACACAAAAAGCCGAAAAATATTGATATTGCCTTTTTCATTCGTTTTATCTCTCCATTTTCGTACCATTTAAACTTAAAATAAAGTAAAAATTAGTAATTTAGCCACACAAAAATTATTTAGAAAATGAAAAGAATACTATTACTATTCACTTTTTTACTGAGTTTCGCTCAGATGAGGGCAGATGAAGGAATGTGGCTTCTGATGCTCGTTAAGAGACTTAATGGTGTAGACATGCAGAAAGAAGGTCTTCATCTTACTCCAGAAGAGATTTATTCTGTAAACAATTCAAGTCTAAAAGATGCTATCGTAAGCTTCGGAGGATTTTGTACAGGAGAGATTGTTTCAGATAGAGGTCTTATTTTTACAAACCACCATTGCGGTTACGGAGCAGTGGCGGCAGCGTCAACCCCTTCAAAAGATTACCTGAAAAATGGTTTCTGGGCAATGAAAGACAAAGACGAGTTTAATGCAAAAGATCTTTACGTAAGATTTTTGGTAAGAATGGACGATGCTACGCAAAGAATCAATTCAAAACTCAACAACAATATGTCTGGTGCCGAAAGAAAAGCGGTAATTGATGCGGAAACCAAAGCTATACAGACAGAAAATTCAGAAAACGGTAAATATACGGTTGTGGTAAAAGATTTCTTCAACGGAAACGAATTTTACTATTTCGTATACCAAGATTATAAAGACATTAGATTGGTAGGTGCACCACCATCATCATTAGGAAAATTTGGTGGCGATACAGACAATTGGGAATGGCCAAGGCATACTGCAGACTTCACGGTTTTCAGAGTTTATGCTGATGCTGCCGGAAACCCTGCAGAGTTTTCTCCTTCCAACGTTCCTTTGAAGCCTAAGCATTCGCTTCCAGTTTCTTTAAAAGGAATTAAACCTGGTGATTTTTCTATGATTTTGGGTTATCCAGGTAGAACCAACCGTTACCTGACTTCATACGGAATTGAGCAGATGGTAAGCAAAGATTATCCGGCTTGGGTTGAAGCTTCAAAATTGGTGATGGATGTGATGAAAAAGTATATGGACAAAGAGAAAACCACTCAATTGGCATACGCTTCACAATATGCTTCAGTAGCCAACTATTGGAAAAACAGACAAGGTACCATTGATGCGGTAATCAAAAACGGAACAATAGCAGACAAGCAAAATCTTGAAAGTACATTCAGAAATTGGGCTTCTCAAGATGCAAATTCTATGTATGACGGGATTTTAGATGATATCAAAATCTACTACAAACAAACGACCAATAGAAGTGTAGAAAGAAATTATGCTTCTCTTTTAACAAGAAATTCTAAGTATTTTACCATAGCTCTACAGCTTTCAAGCTTATTAAATACTTATGCTACACAAGATATGGCTGGTAGACTTGCTATGAAAGCAAAATTAGAAGATGCCATCAAGCAAACGTACGAAAGCATCAATCCTGAATTGGAAGGTGAAATGATGAATTCTATGGTAAATCTTTATCAATCTAAGGTAAATGCAGATGTAGCTTTACCAACATTGATGGGTCTTGATGCTAAAAATCTTTCTTCAATTGCGTTCTCTTCCATTTTTGCCAATAAAACTTCGGTAACCAATTTCTTACAAAATCCTGATCGTTTGAAATTAGATGCAGATCCTTTATTGAAAATTGCAAAAGGAATAATGGCAGACCAAAAAGTGCAGTCTGAGAGATTTGTGAAAGTTGATGAGAATTTTGCAAAAAACAACAGACTTTTCCTTGCAGGATTAATGAAGGCAGTTCCTGAGAAAAAATTCTATCCAGATGCCAATTCTACAATGAGACTTACTTACGGGCAAATCGATACATTACCTGTGAGAGAAGACAGAAACTATTTTGGTGTTACAGATAACTACTATACTACTATGGAAGGTTTAGTAGGGAAATTCAAGCCGAATGACGAAGAGTTTGATCTTCCGCAAAGAGTATTAGCGCTTCAAGGAGCTAAAGATTACGGAATGTATGCTGACAAAGCGGGGTATTTGCCTGTAAACTTCCTTTCAAACAACGATATTACAGGAGGAAACTCTGGTTCCCCGGTAATTGATGGCGATGGTAATTTAATCGGTATCGCATTCGATGGTAACAGCGAAGCTTTAAGTGGAGATATCGTTTTCGAAAAAGATTCTCAAAAAACCATTAGCGTAGATGTTCGTTTTGTACTTTGGACGATCGATAAATTTGCTGGTGCAAGAAGAATTGTAGACGAGTTGAAATTAATTAAAGACGAAAATACTCCTGCAGATACAGGTAAGTCTAAAGTATCAACCACAGCTCCTGCAAAAAAGAAAAAATAATTTTTCTAAAAAAAATATTTTAAAACCGTAGAATTTATTCTGCGGTTTTTTTTTACTTAATTTTTAAGAGCTTATTTAATAAGTTCTCCATTACTCACCAAGTCTATCAAACATTCCAAAACTCCCGATCAAGACTTCTGTACTGTATGGCTTCAGAAATATGATGAGATTCGATGTTATCAGATTCCTCAAGATCAGCAATCGTTCGGGCAACTTTTAAAATTCTGTCATAAGCTCTTGCAGAAAGATTCAGTTTTTCCATTGCCATTTTGATGAGGTTAAAAGATGCTTCATCCAATTCACAAAACTTTTCCAATTCTCGGGATCCAATTTGAGCATTGTAGCTGATGGCCAAATCTTTATATCGCTCATTCTGAATCTCACGAGCTATCAAAACACGCTTTCTAATATCTTCACTGTTTTCGCCTTTTTTCTTTTCAGCCAATTGTTCAAACTCTACTTTTTGCACCTCAACATGAATGTCAATTCGGTCTAAAAGTGGTCCCGAAAGCTTATTCATATACCTTTGCATTTCCAAAACAGACGATGTATTTTGTGGATCGTCGGGGAAGTATCCACTTGGACTGGGGTTCATTGAAGCAACCAACATAAAGCTCGAAGGATAATTTACAGTAAATCGAGCTCTTGAAATCGTTACTTCACGATCTTCCAAAGGTTGTCTCATTACTTCTAAAACCGTTCTTTTGAATTCCGGCATTTCGTCTAGAAACAAAACACCGTTGTGAGCCAGAGAAATTTCTCCAGGTTGAGGATAACTCCCGCCGCCAACAAGTGCTACATCTGAAATTGTATGGTGCGGACTGCGAAAAGGACGTGTTGTCATTAAAGAAGTTTCCGTACCCATTTTTCCTGCTACAGAATGAATTTTTGTGGTTTCTAAAGCTTCCTTTAAAGTAAGTGGTGGCAAAATACTAGGAACTCTTTTGGCGAGCATGGTTTTTCCGCTGCCAGGTGGGCCGATGAGGATAATATTGTGTCCGCCTGCTGCAGCAACTTCCATTGCTCTTTTGGCAGTTTGCTGGCCTTTTACCTCAGAAAAATCAAAAGGAAAACTGTTAATTTTATCCTGAAATTCTTTCCGGGTATCTAAAACTACCTTCTGGATGGGTGTTCCTTCATTAAAAAAGTCAATAACTTCTTTAATGTTTTCAACTCCGTAGACATCCAAATTATTAACAATAGCCGCTTCTCGGGTATTTTGCTTAGGTAAAATAATTCCTTTAAAACCTTCTTCACGAGCTTGAATAGCAATCGGCAGAACTCCTTTAATAGGTTGCAGACTTCCATCTAAAGAAAGTTCGCCCATGATGATATAATCTTGAATGTTTTCTGCTACTATTTGGTCTGAAGCCACTAAAATCCCCATTGCAATGCTCAGATCATACGCAGCACCTTCTTTTCTGAGATCTGCAGGAGCCATGTTTATCGTGATTTTCTTTCCAGGTATTTTGAAACCCACATTTTTCAGCGCAGCAGAAATTCTATAACTGCTTTCTTTGATGGCATTGTCGGGTAGACCTACGAGATGGTAGCCTACACCGCCGGTATCAATATTAACTTCAATGGTAATGGTTTGTGCAGAAACTCCGAAGATGGCACTTCCGTATATTTTGATCAGCATTGCTTTGTGTTTTAAGTAAATTTAAAAATTTTAAAGCAAATCATCAAAGTTTTTAGATTTAAATTTTAATACTTCTATCTTTATTGAGAAATATCAAAGTCAATTCTCTTTTTTTTTATTCTAATAGAAAGCAAATGAGAATTAAAGTAAACGTTTTTATCAATTGGAAAGTGATTTTTAATTTGCAGATCATGTTCTCTTTTTTTATTAAAATGGGTTAGTATTTAAGCATAAAAAAACAAAATCGTTTGGTAGTAAATAAATTGTAAATCTAAATTTTAATACTTTTGTTTTAGAGATCAGTAAATACAAAACTAAAATGAATATAAAACCAGAAATATCCTGGACTGATTTTGAGAAATTAGACATTCGGTGCGGAGCAATTATTTCTGTAAGTGATTTTGAAGAAGCGAGAAATCCGTCTTATCAGCTTGAAATTGATTTTGGAGACTTGGGAATGAAGAAATCTGCTGCACAAATCACTTCTCTCTACAGCAAGGAAGATTTAGTAGGAAAACAAATTTTAGCGGTGGTTAATTTTCCTAAAAAACAGATTGCCAATTTCTTTAGTGAATGTCTTGTTTTGGGAGTTTACGGCGAAGATTCTAAAGATGTAACGCTTCTTTCTCTTTCATTGCCAACGAAAAACGGCTTGCAGGTAGGATGAGTTCTAGAAAATTGCTAAACGTAAAAGGGTTTAAAAAGAGTAAAATAGTTATTAAATAATAAACACAAATATGATACAAAATATTCCTTTAGAAAAAGTTTTATTTATTGATATAGAGACTGTTCCGCAGTACGGAAATTGGGAGGAGATTCCAGATGTAGAACAAACCCTCTGGGATAAGAAAACGAGATATCAGCGCAAAGACGAGATTTCACCGGAAGACTTTTATAACCGAGCCGGAATCATGGCAGAATTTGGTAAAATTATCTGCATCACCATAGGAATGCTTGAAAAAAATGACACTTTGAAAATCAAAAGTTTTGCAAATGACGAAGAAAAAAGACTTCTTTTAGAATTTGGAGAAATTTTCAACAGTCCGAAGCTTCGTGATGTTATTCTGTGCGCCCATAATGGTAAAGAATTTGATTTTCCTTGGATTGCGAGACGTTTCCTCATCAATGGTATGCAACCACCAACACCATTTCAGCTTTTCGGAAAAAAACCTTGGGAAATTCCGCACATCGATACGATGGAACTTTGGAAATTCGGAGATTACAAAAGCTTCGTTTCTCTGGAACTTCTGGCTCATGTTTTCGGTATTCCTACGCCAAAAGATGATATAGATGGCTCAATGGTTTCATCAATTTACTACATAGAAAAAGACTTGCAGAGAATTGTAGATTATTGTGAAAAAGATGTCTTAACTTTGGCAAATATTTTCCGGCGTATGCGTCAGGAAGATTTGTTGAAAAGGTATTCTTAATTTAGATTAATCATAAAAATGAAATTTACAGACGATCAAATCGCAGATATTGGTGAAGAAATAATTGGTGTTTTAAAAACGGTTTACGACCCTGAAATTCCGGTCGACATTTATGAGCTTGGATTAATTTACGACGTGCAGATTTCCGAAGAGGCCGATGTGAAGATCATCATGACCCTTACCACACCCAACTGTCCCGTAGCCGAAACACTTCCACAAGAAGTGAAAGATAAAGTGAAAGAAGTAGAACAAGTAAACGAGGTAGATCTCGAACTAACCTTCGAGCCAAGCTGGAATAAAGATATGATGAGCGAAGAGGCGAAATTTGAGCTGGGAATGCTTTAATGTTTGAATCTTTAAATTCAATAATACAGAAAGCTGTCACAATTGTGGCAGCTTTTTTTATTTACCGTTTTTTCACGGGTTAAAAATAGTGAATATACTGATATTATGCTTGTTACATTGTTTTAGTTTTGGATTATCAAACTAGAGTTATGAAAGATAAAAAAGTAATTGCCACATTCAATAACGGAAGTGTTCCGCCAGAATACGCATACCGTTACGATCTCGTTTTTTCGAGCAATGGTATTGCGGAGCTCAAAGTTTTCAAGGGGTATGATCTTGATGAAAAAAATGTTTATTCGGAATCAAAAAAAATAAATGTTTTGATCTTGGAGCAACTTATCATTGGTCTTATCAATCTAAAAATGCTCTCCAAGTCTTCTTCGAAAGTAGGTGGAAGCCAACGAACCTTAGAATTATGCCAACGAAATTCTGAAAAGAGTTTTATTCAAAATGATGACCTCCCTGGTATCGATCTTTTCAATCGCTTTCTTTTTCTCTACAACTCAGATTTTTTAAACAATATTAATAAAATCATTAACCATTAAAAACAATTATTATCATGGATCAAGCACCAAAAGAAATGCTAATAGGAGTGATCAATCCTTACGCATTAACAGAAGCAATTACAGGAAGAAAGTTTGATTGGAAAGACGCAAAATCTTATCAAATTATTGAGCAGGCTTTAGAAAAAAATTATGCAGAACTTTTTGACATTAAATTTAATTCGCCACTTTATGCGGGATTACAGCTTGCAAAAGACAACACTATAACAACCATGAAAATGGAAGATATTAAAGTGAGAGCGGTAGATAAGTTAGAAACAATTAACTTCTCAACGATCAAAAACTTGAGAGATCTTTCCAATTTTGGTGTTAAAGACCTTGACGGGATTTCTGTAAAAAATGCAAGACTAGACAGGGGAGAAGTAAAAGTAGTATTGAATGTCCCGAAACTCAATAACACAATCAGCAACACCATACTGTCTCCGGCTATCAGAGAAATTCTCTTTAATACTCAAAACTCAAATACGGGCTGGACGCCAGCTAACTGCTCTTGGAGCGACAGAGGGAATTTCTTCAATGATGTTACAGAATTTAATGATCCTATTCAGGGTGCTGTAGGGAACTGCTATTTTATCTCTGCTATTGTAGCCTTGGCTTGGGCAACACCTTATGCCATACAGCATAAAGTACGTGCTACCGGAGTGGGAGAAACAGAACGCGTAAATGCTGTCCAGTTTTATACAAAAGGTGGCGGAAAAGACGCTGCAACAAAGTTGATAGAGGTTACAGACAATACAATTGTTAACAATTACAGCAACCCTATATACTGCAGAAGTAATGATGCGGGAGAGATTTGGCCTGCTGTCTACGAAAAAGCATTTGCAAAATGGATCAACAATACCAATGACGATAAGCCGGATATTACAAAAACAGCTTACGGAGATCCTGTAAAAGCAATTGCTCAATTAAACAACAAAACGCCTTTGTATTATTACACAAATACAAGAACTGCAGATCAATTATACGGTATCGTGAGAGAAAACTCAATGAGCATGAAAACCATTCATCCAATGGTAGCATGGACTTATGGATCTGGAGACTATTCAGGGTCAAATATTGTGGCAAACCATGCTTATACCATTTTAGGTTGGGCATTAATCAATAATAAAAGCTACATTATCCTTAGAAACCCTTGGGGAGTGACAGAGCCCAATGGCTTAAATTCTTATCAGGGTCTCATCAGTTTCTTCGATAACAGCTTTTGGAGACCCATCAATATGATTGGTAATGATGGAGTTTTTGCATTGGAAATTAATGCTTTCAAATACTATTTTGCAGGGATGGGAGTTGCGAAATAATCATTCAAAACAAGCCAAAATTTTATATCAAGCTTTCATAGATTTTTTCTGTGAAAGTTTTTTATTTAAATATTATTCACTCTCAAAATACATCAATTCTTTATCTTCATTTGGAAGAGTTATGAAGTTTTTGAATTTTAAATCCAATTTTTGAATTAGTTTCTGAGAAGAGAAATTGTCTTTTGTAGTGATTGCCGAAATTGTCTTTAAACCAAAATTTTGCATCACGACTTCCTTTATTTTATGAGCCGCCTCGTACATTAAGCCTTTACCTTCAAACTCCTCTAGTACAGAGAAACCAATGTCGGCAACGTCTAAACCTTCACGCTCAAAAATACCAACTGCACCAATTTTAATAGTTCCTTCCTTTAAGATAATAGTGTAATTTCCGTAACCCAAACGATCTATTTGAGGGAAAAATTTGTTTTCAATATAATTTTCCGCAGCTTCAAGATTGGTGATATGTCTGTTGCCAATGAACTCTATAAATTTGGGCATATTATACAAATCAAAAACAAGCTGGGTATCGTGTAAAGAAATTAAACGAATAATAAGTCTTTCAGTTTCAAAAATATTATTTTCGTTTTTTTGCAGGTTGCTTCTTAGGATCATCTTTAGTTTCTTCCTTTTTTTCTAATTTTAAAAGTCGCGGATTATTGATGCATTTTTTATTGTAAAGTTCTATGTAGGAACCATTTTCTTTTATATTTTCAATTTTTCCTGCCGATTTTGAAACTGTTATCGTGAAATGTTTCTTTTGGTATGGGCATTCTTTAGAAGTCACTTTCCCCAAATCTAGATAATAATTTTTGGCGTCTTGATAATAATTTGCGGCAAGGTCTACAAATTCTTCGTCAATAATGTATCCTTCCAGTACGGCAGAAAGAGCAGCTTCCTCTGCATTATCGATGTCTCCTATGAATGGTTTTAAATCCTTCAATTCTGTAATGTAGCTTATTTTTCCGCCTTTAGAATTTACGATGTAAAAAAATGTATCTTTACTGGGTGTAAGATCAAAACCTGAAAATTGCGGAAGATAATCTTTCTTTGTTCCAGAGGCTTTCACCTCCTGATTTTTGCCGTAACTATTGTACACCAATACCCAAAAATCAAACTTATCATTAGGGATTATTTTAGCCAAAACATTCTGTACATTGGTAAATTTCTTCTTCTCTTGAGAAAAAACAAATACAGAAAAAAACATTAAAACTAAAACTCCGGTGTTCTTTAAAATCTTCATAAAATAGATTGCAGCAGAAATAATGCCGACTTTTTACATGAACTTATCTCCTTTTTTAAGATTTTTCAGATCTAGAACATATTCTTTAATGAGCTGATCGTGATCTCTTGGGCAAATTAAAAGGACTTTATCTGTATCTACAACGATAAAATCTTTCAAACCGTCTATCACAACAGCTTTATTTAAATTTTTCAGATGAATAATGTTTCCCGAAGAATTATAAGAAAGCGAATTTTTGTGAGGGTTGGCATTGTTGTTCTCATCTTTTTCACTGTTTTCAAAAACGGAAGTCCATGTTCCCAAATCACTCCATCCCAAATCAGCTGGAATAACGTAAACATTTTTTGCTTTTTCCAAAATTCCGTTGTCTATGGAGATTTTCTGAACTTTAGGATAAATATTTTCAATACAGCTCGTTTCGCTGTCAGCATTATATTCACAAGAGGTAAACTGCTGGGTCATCTCTGGTAAAAATTCTTCAAATGCTTTTTGAATCGTCTTCACATTCCAGATAAAAATTCCCGCGTTCCAAAGAAAATCTCCGCTTTCAAGAAAAGTGGTAGCTAATTCTAAAATAGGTTTCTCGGTAAACGTTTTTACTTTGTGAAAATCTGAGCCTTCTTTGTCTACAATCTGAATATATCCGTATCCAATATCAGGTCTGGTTGGTGTAATGCCAAGAGTAACGAGGTAATCTTTTTTTGCAGCCAAGTTCAGGGCTATTTTGGCTTTTTCAAGAAATATATCTTCTTTTAAAATCAAATGATCTGCCGGCAAAACAATCATGGTGGCATCAGGATTTATTTCTCGGATTTTGTTTGCCATGTAAAGGTTGCAGGCCGATGTATTCTTCATTAGAGGCTCTCCAACAATGTTTTCCTGGGGCACTTCGGGAAGCTGTTGATGAGAAATTGTGATATATTCTTTGTTGGTAATAACAAAAATATTTTCTTTCGGAATCAGTTTGCAGATTCGATCATAGGTCTGCTGAATCATTGTGCGACCTGTTCCTAGAATATCCTGAAACTGTTTAGGGAATTTTTGCGTACTTAATGGCCAGAAACGGCTACCGATGCCACCTGCCATGATGACGCAGTATTGATTTGATGTTGACATTTTTTTAACTACAATTTTGCACCTTTACCATAGGTCTGAAAGAATACTGTCTGCCCGTAGCGAGGTTCACACAA
The DNA here is from genome assembly GCF_900156685.1 of Chryseobacterium piscicola. Classification (GTDB taxonomy): domain Bacteria; phylum Bacteroidota; class Bacteroidia; order Flavobacteriales; family Weeksellaceae; genus Chryseobacterium; species Chryseobacterium piscicola. The sequence continues at coordinate 17,906 of NZ_FTOJ01000001.1, read as the reverse complement.
AGATAGTTTTTTTTGATCAGACCTTCTAAAACATACTTTTGATTTCGGAACATAAAATTTTCTCCCTTCTTAAGAGTTTCTACAAAAATACCTTCTTCTTCATTGTTTTCAAAGCGAAAGTATTTCACAAGCTCTGGGCTTGCCATAAAATTAGCCTTCGGAGATCTTGAAAAATAGGTGAGAATAGGTTTGAATTCTTCAGTATAGACCTCAATACTCTCTAAAAGCATCATTCTGAAAGTGTGTTTCCATTCATTTCCGTGAGGAGCAATTCTTCTTCCGTATTTCTCGAATGCAATGAGATGCGCCAATTCATGAGTCAAGACAAAGAAAAAAAGTTCGGGCTTTAAAGTGGAATTAATCGTAATAATATGTGAACCATCACGTTTTTTTCTGTAATCTCCAAGCTTAGAACTGCGATCTTTCGTAATTTTAATATGAATTGAATGATCTGAAAACCAGTTTTTTAAATGCGTTCTGCAATTGTCTGGTAAATGTTTTTCCAGAATTTGAATAGACATGCTACAAAGTTAAAGGAATTCCCGCATAAAAATTCAACAATTTTAAACTAAAAAGATAGTTGTACTTAGACTGAGCTACAGAGCCTTGTGCATTTGCATAATTATTTCTCGCAATATTCACATCAAAAATTGTAGAACGACCTGCAGCGTAGCTTTTTTCAGAAAAATCTAAAGAAAGTTTTGTGTTTTTCTCCGCCTCCGTGGCTGCAATATAAATTTCGTAATTGGCATTGGCATCAAATTGAGCTTGCTGCACGCTTTGTCTTACTGCAAATTTTTGCTGTTCATAATTATTTTTAGCTATACTTTCATTAATTTTAGACTGCTCTACCTGAAGTCTTGTGATTCCTTTATTAAAAATCGGAACATTTAGTGAAAGCCCCGCTTGCTGACCAAAGTTGGATTTGTATTGTTGAAAGAAAGATTTTTCACTGACGTAAAAAAAATCCGACCCCACATTGTTGGTATTCAGTAAATTATTGTAGAAACTTCCAATTCCTACAGATGCTGTAAGGGTAGGATAGAATGCGGTTCTCGTAACTACGGTTTGTGCCTCGGCGGATTTTATTCTGATTTCAGCCGCTTTAATCTGAGGTTGATTTTCGTAAGCTGTGGTAAGAACTTCATCTACAGCAACCAGTTGTGGTGTAAGTTGATCTGAAACATCCACATTTTCTACATCAAAATCTTTATAATCTCTAAGTTGAAGGAGCTGTGCTAAAGCAAAAAGACTTCTCCCAACATTAATTTCGGCAGTTTTTAGGTTTTGCTTTTCTCTTGCAAGTGCAGCAGAAGCTTCTGCTAAGACAGTTTGTGCTGTAGTTCCCACTTCAGTTGTAGCTTTTGAACGATCAAATTGTTTTTGAGCATTAGAAACTGCACTTTGATTGATTTTTACAATCTCTTTATTCAAAAGTGCATTCAGGTATTGCTGAGCAATCTGAAGTGAAATATCATTTTTTATAGTTTCAATATCGTATTGGCTTGCCTCTACATCAAACTGAGTTTTTCTAATCGTTTTTTCTAATCTGCCATTGTTGTAAAGCAAAACATCGGCTCCAATATTAGCATTATTGCTGAATCTATCGTTTCTAATACTTCCTGTTCCCAAAGAAGCCTGCCCAAAACTTACATTATTTCCAACATTTGCAGAAACGGTTGGTAAATAATTGTTTTTTGCAATTTTCAGATTGGCATCTTGGTTTTGTTTGTTGTATTCATTCTGAATTACCTGCAGATTGTTTTTCACGGCATAATCTACACATTCCCGCAACGACCATTTTTTCTGAGCATTAAGGCTCAAAACAGAAAATCCCGCAAGAATAAACAGAAATTTTTTCATATCAGCTTTTTTCAAATTAGACGATCTCATTGCAAAAAAGTTACAACAGATGTGAAATTTATATTTTTTTTTAAAAAAACTTTCAAGAATTTTGTAGCATGACAAATCAGCAATACCAAGAAGCTGTAGAATGGCTTTTCGTACAAGCTCCAAATTATCAGATTGATGGTGAGAAGGCCTACAAACCTGGATTGGAAAACATTACCAGACTTTGTGCTTTTTTTGGAAATCCACAAGAAAAAATAAAATGCATCCACATCGGTGGAACCAATGGTAAAGGTTCTACCAGCAATATGCTGGCTTCAGTTCTTCAAGAAGCTGGTTATACGGTAGGTTTGTACAATTCTCCCCATCTTATTGATTTTACCGAAAGAATCAAAGTTAACGGAGAAAACGGCGATAAAAAATTTGTTTATAATTTTATTCAAAAACTGAAAACCCTTCCGGAAGACATCCAGCCTTCCTTCTTTGAATTTACAACCATTATGGCGTTTGAATATTTCGCTCAAAAAAAAGTAGATTTTGCAATTATAGAAGTTGGTTTAGGAGGAAGATTAGACTCCACAAACATCATTAAGCCTATAGTATCAGCTATTACCAATGTTCAGCTTGATCATCAAAATATTTTGGGAAATACGATCCAAGAGATAGCATTTGAGAAGGCTGGCATTATTAAGCCAGAAACTCCAATTATTTTCGGAGATGAAAATGAATTGGTAAAAAACATCATTATAGCCAAAGCCGAAAAGGAAAATGCTCCGTTTATTGATGCTACATTATTCGAAACAGAGCTGAAATCCGATTTAAAAGGAAATTATCAGCAAAAAAATATAAAAGTAGTTTTGGCTTTAATTGATGAATTGAAGAAGCAGAATTTCAATATTTCTGATGAAAACATTAAAACCGGACTGATAAAGGTGCATCAAAATACGGGTTTCATCGGTCGGTGGTTTGAATTCTCTCAAAATCCGCTTACAATCTGTGATACGGGACACAATCAGGCAGGTTTGGAATATGTTTTTTCACAGTTAAATTCAATTCCGAAACGGAAACATATTGTTTTAGGTTTTGTGAATGACAAGAAAATTGATGACGTAATGTCTATTCTTCCCGAAAATTCTGAGTTTTATTTTGCAAAACCGAGCATCGAAAGAGGAAGACATCCTTTAGATTATGAAGTTTTGCTAAAAAATTCAAAAATATTTTATAAAATTTTCGATTCGGTGCAGGAAGCGTATCTTTCTGCAAAACAGAAGTGTACAAATGAAGAAATGATTTTTATTGGCGGAAGTAACTTTGTTGTTGGAGAATTTTTAGAAAAAAACTTGACTGATATAAAATAAGTGTGTATATTTGCACCACTCAAAACGAGAAATCGTCTAGGGCTCTTAGCTCAGTTGGTTCAGAGCATCTGGTTTACACCCAGAGGGTCGGGGGTTCGAATCCCTCAGGGCCCACAAAGGTTTACTGAAACCTTTCAAAAAAATTCAGGGCTCTTAGCTCAGTTGGTTCAGAGCATCTGGTTTACACCCAGAGGGTCGGGGGTTCGAATCCCTCAGGGCCCACAAAAACTCTCAGATTATTCTGAGAGTTTTTTATTTTATGCCTATTCATGGGGATCAATTCCAAAACTTGGGGGCTAGGCAAATTTCTTAATCTAAATCTGATTTTTTTATTGTAATTACGTGATCCCGTAAAAATAATGAATGATTAGTTAATATATTTGGAAATTAATTTTAATAAACAAACAAATGCAAAAAATCTTTTTACTTTTTATGCTTACTGTAAGTGTTACAGTATTTTCACAAAACAGATTTTCAAAAATCAATTCAATTCCTGAACTTAGGAAAGAATATCAATCTTTAAAAGAATCAGAAAAGAATATGTATTATGATAGATATTTTAAGCTAGCAACAATTAAAGATTTAAAAACGCAACCGAATTTTTCAAAGTTCTCAGATAAAATTTTATTAGATTTTGTAGATATACTATATTATGAAACTGATGATTTTAAAAGTGATCTAGAAAATGAGAGTTATAGAGATGATTGGAAAGTGACTTATGACAAAGTGGAGCAGGTTCATAGAAACGGACAAGAAATACAACTTGAAGATTTACACATCTTATATTATAGAATTGGAGAATATTCATCATCCCAATATAATGATATAGAAGCTAAAAATAATTTAATTTCTTACGTCATGCATGTAGGATTAAGTGGAGAACATTATAACATAACTTACAAAGTAAAAGGAAACAAATTAGTTCGTAGAAAAGAAGAAAAGACTTTTTAAATAACCGATTATTGAATTCAAAAGCTTCTTTCACAGAAGCTTTTTTTATTCCCGCAACTTTCCTTATTTTTGAGAAAATCATTCGCAATGAATCTTAAACCAATATTGTTAACAGCTGGAGTATTGTTTTCAGCTACGTTTTATTCCCAAAAAATGAATTATCCTAAAGCTATAAAAGGAAATCAAACCGATACTTATTTCGGAACTGCAGTTGCAGACCCGTACAGAGATTTGGAAAATGATTCTGAACCTACCAAAAAATGGGTAGACGAGGAAGTTGCCTACAGCCAGAATTATTTATCTAAAATTCCTTTCAGAAAGGAAATTGTAAAGCAGCTGACAGACATCTGGAATTACGAAAAAATCGGTGCACCTTTCAAAGAAGGAGATTACACGTATTACTATAAAAATAACGGGCTTCAGGCGCAATCTGTTTTGTACAGAACCGATAATAAAACCAAAACGACAGAAGTTTTTTTAGATCCAAATAAATTTTCAGAAAAAGGAACGACGTCACTTTCAAGTCTGTCTTTCAATAAAAAGGGAAACTTAGCAGCTTATGCCATTTCAGAAGGTGGAAGCGACTGGAATAAAATCATCATCATCGATGCTATAACCAAAAAACAAATAGACGAAACCATTGTTGATGTAAAATTCAGCGGAATTTCTTGGCATGGCGATGAAGGTTTTTACTATTCTAGCTACGACAAACCAAAAGAAGGAACCGTATTATCTGGAATGACGGATAAACATAAAGTTTTCTTCCACAAATTAGGCACAAAACAGGCTGCAGATCAGTTGATTTTCGGAGGAGATAAAACACCGAGAAGATATTTAGGAGCAAGCGTTTCGGAAGACCAGAGGTTTTTAATTATTTCTGCAGCCAATGCGACCAACGGAAACGAATTGTATATCAAAGATTTAAAAAAAGGAGGAGACTTCGTACAGATCAATAAAGGCTTTGATATCAACGTAAATATTGTAGATACAGAAGGCGACAATCTTTTCATTTTCACAGATAAAGACGCTCCCAATATGCGTCTGGTAAAAACTACCATTCAAAACCCATCTCCTGAAACATGGAAAGACCTAATTCCTGAAACAGATAATGTATTGGGGATCTCCGGCGGTGGCGGTTATTTCTTCGCAACTTACATGGTTGATGCAATTGATAAAGTAAAACAATTCGACAAAACAGGAAAACTCATCAGAGAAATTTCTCTTCCCGGAAAAGGAAATGTAGGCGGTTTTGGAGGTAAAGAAACCGAAAAAGAAATGTATTACTCTTTCAGCAACTACATTACACCAGGAACGACGTATAAATTCAATGCAGATACGGGAAAATCCGAAGTTTATCAAAAACCTAATGTGAAATTTAATCCTGAAGATTATGTTTCGGAACAAGTATTCTACACGTCAAAAGACGGAACAAAAGTTCCGATGATGATTAATTATAAAAAAGGAATTAAACTCAACGGGAAAAACCCAACGATGCTCTATTCTTACGGTGGTTTTAATATTAGTTTACAACCTTCATTCTCTGTAGTGAATGCAATCTGGATGGAAAATGGCGGGATTTATGCTGTTCCAAACATCCGTGGAGGTGGAGAATATGGGAAGAAATGGCACGATGCAGGAACTAAAATGGATAAGAAAAATGTATTCGAAGATTTCATTGCTGCAGGAGAATATCTTCAAAACAAAGGTTATACTTCAAAAGAATATATGGCACTTTCGGGAAGGTCAAACGGCGGATTGTTGGTTGGTGCAACCATGACGATGCGTCCGGATTTGGCTAAAGTAGCTTTCCCGGGAGTTGGCGTTTTAGATATGTTGAGATACAACAAATTCACTGCAGGAGCGGGTTGGTCTTACGACTACGGAACTGCCGAAGACAACAAAGAAATGTTTAATTATCTTAAATCTTATTCTCCGGTTCATAATGTAAAAGCAGGAACTTGTTACCCTTCAACGATGATTATCACGAGTGATCATGATGACAGGGTTGTTCCGGCACATTCATTTAAGTTTGGTGCAGAATTGCAGGAAAAACAGAAGTGTACCAACCCTATTTTGGTAAGAATTGAGAAAAATGCAGGTCACGGAGCAGGAAGAGCTACCGATCAGGTGATCAGTGAAAATGCAGATTTAATTTCTTTTGCTTTGTATGAAATGGGAATAAAAAAGCTGAATAAATAATTATTACCGTCATTTCCAGTAATGAACTGGTTTGTAATGAGAAATTTTAAAAAAAGCGAGATTGTAAGTACAGTCTCGCTTTTTTTAGCACTTTAGCCAAATAAGATGCAGTGTTCTTTTCTGCAGTGTAAATATCAAAATTCTTTTGTGACTAATGTGTTTTATATTCGTTGTTTTATATTGAAAATCAATCACAATACATTCTCTCAAAAATGCTTACTTTTAAGGTCTTAAATCAGAACTCATGAGAAGGGAAATTCAAAACAAAAATCCCCAGTTTAGTATATTAGAAAAGCATCTTGAAATTTATCAATTCGAGAAAGACGGATTAGAATTAAAGTCAAAATATACAGCTGAAGATATTAAAGATAAAAGTATAGCAGACAGTTCTCCCGGAATTGCCCCTTTTTTAAGAGGACCTTACTCTACGATGTATGTTCAGAAACCTTGGACAGTTCGCCAATACGCAGGATTTTCTACAGCAGAAGAATCTAATGCTTTTTACAGAAGAAACTTGGCAGCCGGGCAAAAAGGCCTTTCCGTGGCATTCGATTTGGCTACACACAGAGGCTATGATTCGGATCACGCAAGAGTAGTTGGTGATGTGGGAAAAGCCGGTGTTGCTATTGATTCTGTTGAAGATATGAAAATTTTGTTTAATGAAATTCCATTGGATGAAATCTCAGTTTCTATGACGATGAATGGTGCCGTTTTACCGATTCTTTCTTTTTATATTGTTGCGGCAGAAGAACAAGGCGTTTCCCAAGATAAGCTTTCAGGAACCATTCAGAATGATATTTTGAAAGAATTTATGGTGCGTAATACTTACATTTATCCGCCAACACCTTCCATGAAGATTATTGCTGATATTTTTGAATATACTTCTAAAAATATTCCAAAATTCAACTCCATTTCAATTTCCGGATACCACATGCAGGAAGCAGGTGCCACGCCGGTTTTGGAAATGGCTTACACTTTAGCCGATGGGTTAGAATATGTAAGAACCGGAATAAAAGCAGGTATGAATGTAGATGATTTTGCTCCAAGGTTGTCATTTTTCTGGGCAATTGGGATGAATCACTTCATGGAAATTGCAAAAATGCGTGCAGCAAGATATATTTGGGCAACATTGTTGAAGCAATTTAATCCTCAAAACCCAAAATCTTTAGCATTAAGAACCCATTCTCAGACTTCCGGATGGTCTTTAACAGAACAAGAACCTTTTAACAATATCACAAGAACTGCCATCGAAGCTTTGTCTTCAGCTTTAGGTGGAACCCAATCTTTGCACACAAACGCTTTGGATGAAGCTATTGCTCTTCCTACAGATTATTCAGCGAAAATTGCGAGAAATACTCAAATTATTCTTCAACAGGAAAGCGGAATTTGTGATGTGGTAGATCCTATGGGTGGAAGCAATTTGGTAGAAGCTTTAACTCAGCAGATGATTGAAGAAGCTATGAAATTCATCGATGAGGTAGAGAAAGAGGGCGGAATGACGAAAGCCATTGAAGCCGGAATTCCGAAAATGAGAATTGAGGAAGCTTCTGCAATAAAGCAGGCTAAAATCGATAGTGGCGAAGAATTTATCATCGGTGTCAACTCTTTTAAATCAAATTTAAAACAGATGCAATTGGAGATTTTAGATATTGATAACACCGAAGTTCGCAGAAAACAAATCGAAAGACTAGAATCTATAAAACTGAGCAGAAATTCTGAAGCGGTTGAAGAAGTTTTAAACGAAATCCGGGAGTCTGCAAAAACAGGAAACGGAAATCTTTTGGCATTATGTATCGAAGCGGCTCGCAGAAGAGTTACTTTGGGCGAAATGAGCGATGCTATGGAAGAAACTTTCGGACGCTATAAAGCCAACATCAGAACTATACAGGGAGTCTACGCTATGAATGCAGGTAAAAACGAATACTTTGGAAAAGCCCTTGCTCTTACCCAAAAATTTGAAGAAGAAGAGGGGCGCCGCCCGAGAATTATGGTGGCAAAAATGGGACAGGATGGTCATGACCGTGGTGCAAAAGTGGTAGCAACAGCATTTGCTGATATGGGATTTGACGTTGATGTTGCCCCATTGTTTCAAACTCCGGAAGAGGTGGCGAAACAAGCGGTAGAAAATGATATTCATATTTTAGGAGTATCTTCTTTGGCAGCGGGCCACAAAACTTTAGTTCCTCAAGTCGTGGAAGAATTAAAAAAACTCGGTGCAGAAGATATTACGATTGTCGTTGGTGGTGTAATTCCGCAACAGGATTATGAATACTTGTATGCGAATGGAGCTGATTTTATTTTTGGTCCCGGAACGAATTTGCCGAAATGTGCGGTGGATATTTTGAATCGGTTTTTAGATTAAATGAATATTCTACACGAAAAATCAATTCTAATGAGATTCGCTCAATCCCACAACAGAATTTTACCTTAGCTATCATTTTTGTGTAGATTCAGATTATGGATATAGGATTTATCCTTTTTATCTATTAAAGTTTTCTATTGAAGATTTGGGAATGAGTTGTCATGAGATGTGAACGATAATAATTTTAATGAAATTGCAATGAAAGAAGCAAAGATAGATAGGGATGAAAACTTTTATGATTTCAAATTATTTTTAACATTCTTTTAAGCCTACTCTTGCACACCATTTGCATCTACAGTCTTAACCAAAAACAAAATATTATGGCTTACACAGTGATTTCAGTATTTCCACCCACAGTAGATACGGAGGAAATAAGAGCAGAATTAGTAAATAACGGGTTTGGAGACGAAGATATAACCGTTTCAAAATCAAAAATTCATGAAGAGGCTTCAGATAATTTTGAAGATGATGAAAATACAAAACATTTTTGGAATCATATTTTTTCAAGTGACAAGAAAATGCATGATGCGTACAGCAAAAAAAGCAGAGGAAACACAACGGTAGTGCTTTATACTGCCAATTATGAAGAAGCACAAAAAGCTAAATTTATTCTCGACGGAAAAGGGGCCATTGAAATCATTAAGCAAAGAGAAGGAGAACCCATCAGAAAAGAAGTTACCGACAACATACCCGAAGATGTAGAAAGAGGAATTATAGCAAAAGCTAAACATAATCTATATTTTTTGGGCTCAGAACGAATGAATTCAGCAACACCTGGGCAAGGAATGAGTGATACAATGGATGGTTTAGGATCCAAAGATTAAAATATTCTTCTATAAAAATAAAAAACGACCGTCAAAATGATGGTCGTTTTTGTATTATAATTTCCAAGACTTCAGTAGCCAGCGGTATATCAGAATGTTTACAAAGAAATACACAAGTACCGGAATGATGATAATGACTGTCCACAGAAACGGATTCACATACATCGAAAGTAAACCGTTAGAAACATCCGATTTCGCAAGCAGATATTGTCCGGCAGCAATCACCCCTAAACTTAAAATTAAAACAAACATTAAGTTTAAACTAAACTTCCTGCTGATATCACTTACCATTTTTTTCGGCGAATATCCCAAACTGTTTTTAATAGAAACTTCTTCCTGTTTTTCCAGAAACTGAATTTTAATAAAATTTACAATAATATAAAGGCATAATGCGAAAATGAAAATACCTAAAACCGCAATAACTTTTAAGACCAGAAATAATTTTGACTTAATTTTTGCCGATCGAAGGCTTTCCTGATTAGATTCATAACCGTTTTCTTTCATTTTAGAAACCAATCCTTCATCTCCCGAATCTTTTACCTGAACCAAAACCCTGTTGTAAATTTTAGGATGGCTGGCAAGCTCAGGTTTTGCCGCAGCATTCAGCGAATCAAGGAATTTTTTCGGAATCAAAACAGAATGAATCCTGTCTGAAAGCCCAACCATTTTCCCTCTATAAGTTTTGTTTTCCTTGTTAATAGTAATGTTGATGTTGATTTCAATTTTTTTAGCGAAATCTTCAGAAATCTGCGGTAAGCCTTGGTTGATGGCAAATCCGTAGTTGTAAAGATTCAAATATTCTCTTGAAATAATAATAGGAATTTCGTCTCCTTTCACCTGAAATTCTTTTTCCGATAAAGGAACATCAATCGCTTTCAAATCTACACTTTCAAAATATAAATCGGTATAAAAGGGAATGAAATCTCCGCCATTGGCCGAAGCTTTAAATTCGTTGGCAGAAAAAGGATAAATACTTTTTACCTCAGACCAGTTTTTAATTTTTGAAATATCATTTTCATTAAAACCAAGAAGTTCTTTTCTTCCGATATTTTCCGGAGTTAGTTTCTTACTGAATGTCAACCAATAGTTACTATCAGAGCTTTTATTTCCGAATAAACGGTTGGCATTTTCGTACAATTGCAGACAAGACAAAACCAAAATAAAGGCGATGAATAATCCTGCGTATAAAATAAGTGAATTGAAAATTTTCTTCATAGCATTATAAATGAAGAATGTGATAATTATGTTCGAAAGGAAACTCGTTTAGTTCAAAAAAGATAACCGAACTTCCGCTTTCCTCAGAAATTTCATTGATTAGAGAAAAAGCAATCTTCTTATTATTGATGTCTAAGTGGCTGAAGCATTCATCATAAATCAAAAAGTCTGTAGGATTAATCAAGCTTCTTACGATGGCGCTTCGCTGGCGTTCTCCGTAAGAGCAGTTTTCTGCTTTTTTGTTTAAAAGGGTCTCAATTCCGAGCCTTTTGGAGTAATCTTCCATTTTAGATAAGTACTGTTTCCGGTCTTTATTAAAAACACGAAGCAGAATATTCTCAGAAATCGTGAGATTTTTAATCATCCTCACATCCTGAAAAAGCAAACTTATGCCTTGTCTTCTATGTTCAACAATTTTCTCCAGATGCAACGATTTCACAAATTCAGTCCCATATTTTATATCTCCTTGATACTGAAAATGAGTTCCCAGCATTGCCGTCGCAAGAGTAGATTTCCCACTCCCGGACGGTGCTATGATTAGATTTTTTTTACCTTTTTCGAAAGAGATATTTCTGTTCCAGATTTCAGAATCTTCAATGTTTTTCGGGGTAAAATATTTTGGCGAAATATTATTTAAAACAATACTAGTCATTCATTAACAAATAATACAGTGCGTTTTCGTCTTTTTTATCCAAAGTAAAAGTAGATTTCGAAACAAGATTTCCACCCTCTTCCTTAGATTCATTTACCATATTGATGATTTTTACAGTCGCATTTTCTTTTTGATTGTAATCTTTACCATCAGACCAAGAATAAGACATAATGCCAGATTTCTTGTCCAGACTCGCATTTTTACCCTCTTTTTTAGTTTGGAACTGAGAAAGTACCTCTGCGTTGTCAGATACAATTACTTCATTGTCTGTTACCATATATTTCTTACCTGCAGAAGTAAGGTACTGATCCATCAAACTGGTTAATGTAGCTTTGTTTTTTGGGTTAAATCCTAAAACGATAGCATTGTCTGATCTGTAATTGTAATAGTCTGTAGTATCTTGTTTTACTTTGAAATCCACAAAAGCATAATCTCCAGTGAAAGTTGAAGTAATATCTTCCAAAGACTTATTGCTTGAAGCCAAATAATGATTTATGGTGGCTTCAAATCCAGCTTCTTTTACAAGATATTTCATGAAATCCAAACTGAAAAATCCAATAGTATAAGATTTTGCATTATCTAGCTCTACATTTTTTACAAGATCGTAGTTTACTTTGTTTTTGTCATAGTATTTTTCTACAATTTTCTTCATATCACTATTGAAAAAAGTATTTGTTGACATTTCAGCTTTGCCTTTATCAAAATTAAAATCGAAACCAATACCAGAATCTTTAATTAGCTTATTAATAGCAAGAGTTTCAATATAACCTTTTGATGCAAAACTGGCTACTGCAGCAAGATTTACCCATCCGCTTACGTCTTTGTCTCCAACTAAAGATTTATTTATTTGCTCTTTTATGGCAGCATTTTTTGTTCCTTTTCTAGCCCAGAAATCAGTAAAGTATTGAGCATTTATTCTTTCAGAGCCTTGAGGCATAGAAGAATTCATAGAATTGTACCCACCATAAGGATTGTATGCCTTCTCGCTTACCATGATTGCCATTTCGCCTTTCATGTTTCCTACAAGTTGTCCATTGATGAGGATATTATCTTTGTTGTCTATTGTGACTTTAGATTTAGTTAAATTAGACATGCTTGTTTGAAATTTAGCTTTGTCATTAATCCACATAAAGGCTTTAGCATCAAATTCGGAATTCGTTTTGCCTTGATCAACTATAAAATAAAGTGGCTTATCGATGTCTATTCCAGATTCTCCAGGTTTATTAACCAACTGTAAAAACAGCTTTTCTTCTGCTTGCAGATTTTTTTTCTCTTTCAAAATTTTGTCCACCGGAATTTTGTTTGAGATTTCTTTAAGATTTACCCGAGATAATCCCAAAGTAGTGTCTGTAGTGTAAGTTAAGATCTCATCATTCTTGTTAGAATTACAAGAAAAAAAGATTACAAGTACAAATGCATAAAGTAATGTTTTCATTAAAGTGCTTTTCATATGAGTTTGAATTAAGGTAACAAATATAACATTTTGTATTACATTGAAATCATGAGGGAGTGAAAAAAAATAAATTTTTATTTTAAAATTCAAAAAAAATAATATCTTTGCATCTGAAAATCAAGTTCAACCAAATAAATAACAACGAAGCAATGTTCAAATACAACTTACATACATCAGTAGGATTGCCTTTTGCAAAGGCGAGGCTTCGCGGTTTGGTACATTCTTAGAACAACAGTATAATGAAATATCAAAACCCGAAGTCGTAAGATTTCGGGTTTTTTATTGCGCAATATTTCAAACTCAAAACGTTTCCCCGAAATCAATTTTTTATTAGGAGCTGTTTGACTACGTCGAATTGTTACTTATTATTTTTTTAAGGAGCAATTTCCCGCTTTCCGCTATATCTTTTTTGCCTTCGCTTTTTTCAAGCCAACGCAAAAAAAGGATACCGCTGCAATCGGGGCTAGAAACTACAACTCCTAATCAACATTTGTCATAAAAAACAATGTGACAGTAAAAAATCAACTAAAAATCTAGTTGAAAAAAAATCCGATGTGAGAATGTCTATCATCTCACGTCTATTATCTAAAAATCAAAAAGATGGGAAATTTAAAACTAAAAGGAAAAGATATATTAAAACTAGGATATCCAAACAACCAGAGCGTCAACATTGCTTTGGAAGTGATGAAAAGAAATTTTGCAACCAAAAATAGTCATTATGTAAAATCTCTTTTAAAGGAAATCTACCAAAATCCGGAAAACTTCGAGAAAGATTTAACCTTCGGACAAATCGCGGAAGCTTTGCTTTCATCAAAGAAAACAGAAAAAAGAATGCTCAACACCAACCGAGCAAATTTCCAGATTTTCGGAAACAATATTTCAGATGAGGCAAAAAACCAACTGTACACTGCATTGAAACTGCCGATTGCAACACAAGGTGCTTTGATGCCAGATGCACACAGCGGTTACGGACTTCCGATTGGCGGAGTTCTCGCGGTAGAAAATGCTGTGATTCCTTACGGAGTCGGGATGGATATTGGTTGCAGAATGGCACTCAGTATTTTGGATACACCAATTTCATATCTCGATGGCGCAAGAGACAAATATGAAAAAGCGCTTGCCGAACACACCAAATTCGGAATTTACGAAACGCACAAATCTTACGTTGACCACGAAATTTTCGATAGAGATACGTTCGATTTAATTCCGATTTTGAGGAGATTAAAAGGAAAAGCCATCAAACAAATGGGAAGTTCCGGCGGTGGAAACCACTTTGTAGAATTCGGGGAAGTGGAGATTACGGAAGAAGACAAACAGATCAATCTTCCAAAAGGAAAATATCTCGGAATACTTTCTCATAGCGGTTCGCGTGGATTGGGTGCTGAAATCGCTCAATATTATTCGAGAGTGGCGACAGAACAATGTCCGTTGCCAAAAGAAGCGCAAAACTTCGCCTGGCTGGATTTGAGCACACATCTGGGATTAGAATATTGGACAGCGATGAATCTCGCAGGAGATTACGCTTCGGCCTGTCACGATGATATTCACAGAAGATTGGTGAAAGTCGTTGGTGGAAGAGTGAAAGCCAGGATCGAAAACCATCACAATTTCGCGTGGAAAGAAATTCACAACGGAAAAGAAGTGATCGTTCACAGAAAAGGTGCAACTCCTGCCAACGAAAATGAGTTGGGAATGATTCCGGGTTCTATGACGGCAAAAGGTTTCATCGTTCGTGGAAAAGGAAATCCAGATTCACTGAACTCAGCATCACACGGAGCTGGGCGAGCTTTTTCGAGAGGAGAATGCAGAAACCGTTTCACTCAAAATGACATTAAAAAAGAATTAAAACTCAAAAATGTCACCTTGATGGGCGGAAATACCGAAGAAGCACCGATGGCGTACAAAGATATCAATGAAGTGATGAACGCTCAAAGTGAATTGGTCGACATCCTCGGAACGTTTCAACCCCGAATTGTGAGAATGGATAAATAAAATGGTTGTTAGTTTTTGGTTGATGGTTATTAGAATTTTCTTAGCACCATCAACTGACAACCATCAACCGACAACAAATTTAAAAACAATGGACAAAATAATACAAATCACCTCGGGAAGAGGACCTTTAGAATGTCAATGGGTAGTTGCCAAAGTTCTGAAAGTTTTCCTTGAGGAAACAAAACAAAATAAAATCGATTACGAAATCATCCACAGAGAAAATGGCGATGAAAACCTGACTTTGAAATCAGCAACTTTACTCTTAAAAGGAAAAGAAGTCAACGAATTTCTGAAAACCTGGCTTGGAAGCGTTCTTTGGATTGGTAAAAGCACGTTTAGAAAATTCCACAAAAGAAGCAAATGGTTCATCGGGTTTTTTGAACTGGAAGGTTTGGAGAAAATCGATTTTAATGAAAAAGAAATTCAGCTTCAGACGGCGAGAAGCCAAGGAAGTGGTGGGCAAAACGTGAATAAAGTGGAAACAGCAGTTCGTGCGACTTATGTGAAAACCGCACAAAGTGTTTTTGTTCAGGATTCTCGTTCGCAACTGGAAAATAAAAAACTTTCCATCATCAGACTCAAAGAAAAAGTGATGGAATTTCATATCCAACAACTGGAAAAACAAATGCAGGAAACATGGAACAATCATTTGAATGTTCAAAGAGGAAATCCGATCCGAACATTCTCGGGAACCGATTTTAAAAAGAATCATCAGGAAAAATCTTTCAAAAAAGAAAGAAATCAACTGAAAAATGAATTAAAAAATTACAGAAATGACCATAACTAAAAGTAAATATTATTTCGAAGCTTTGGATAATTATCCATACAACTTGCCAG
Organism: Chryseobacterium piscicola; assembly: GCF_900156685.1. Taxonomy (GTDB): domain Bacteria; phylum Bacteroidota; class Bacteroidia; order Flavobacteriales; family Weeksellaceae; genus Chryseobacterium; species Chryseobacterium piscicola. Next base: position 2,215 of record NZ_FTOJ01000001.1, on the reverse strand, counting down.
ATTGTCTGAAGGCATTGAATTATGCGCTTTCTTACGATCCTGAAGATGCGGACAGTCTTTGTCTGATGGGAAGAATCTACAGTGAAATGCTAACCGATTATGAAAAAGCAAAACTGTATTTCAAAGAAGCGATGCAATGTGATGTGACGAATCTGAATACACCAAAATACTACATAAAATGTCTTTTGGATAATGAAGATTTGCAGGAAGCAGAAAAACTGATCAATTATGCTTTAAAAATAAAAGGAATAGACAGATCAATTTTATTGTTTTACAGGGCTTTGCTTTCCGAGATAAGAGGAAGCTTTGTGAATGCTTTGAAGTTTTTGAAAGAAGCAGAAAAGTATTGCTTAACATCACAAAGTTTAGATTTGATGAAAAATAGAAAGAAATTTATAAAATCTAAAATGCCTAAGAAACTTGGAGACAAGAAGAAAATGGTATAAATGTCTTTATTTTGATAAAATAATTCTCTAGCAGTATTGATCATTCATATATATAAGGAATGTATTTCTAAGAATAGAGTTATCAAATATCAATAAGTTAAAATCAAGCTATAATTGATGATGTTTATCAGCTTTCTTATCAAATTTTTCAAATTGTTAAAAAACCTTAATAAATAAAACCTCAAAACTACCATATACGGACGTCTGAGGTTTTATTTGTTTTAACATAACTAATAATTATGTTAAAGTGTGTTAAATAGAGTGGTTTTATACGTCGTTTTCGAAACGTTTTTAGTGTTAATCGATATTTTTGTAACGCTTTAAAGATAAAAAAGACGTTTAACACGATAATAATTTATATATGAAGAAAAGAGTTTTGTTGTATTTGGTAATGCTAATTTCTACTGTAAGTTTACAATCTTGTGTTACTAATTATGTTGTTTCAAAACCAACAACCTACATTAAAGACAACAAATCAGATGCCAATTTTGCTGCTGTTGATAATAAAAAATTACAAATAGACAAAAAACAACTTATTAGTTCTTTTGTTTCTGAAAATTCAATAGCTTTATCTAATGCAAAAAATAAACTGAAAAATTCTGAAATTGCAAAAGCAATTAAATACAATAAGGTAATAGACAATATTCTTACAGAAGCAGAGACTTATTTAGGAACTCCTTACAGGTATGGTGGGACGAGTAGAAATGGGATAGACTGTTCAGCTTTTGTACTATCAGTTTTCGGAGCAGCAGCAAGTCTTACATTGCCAAGAGTTGCAGCATCTCAAGCACAAGAAGGAGAGTCAATTGATAAAACAGAGTTACAGAAAGGAGATTTGGTTTTCTTTTCCCACGGTAGAAGAATCTCTCACGTAGGTATAGTTGAAAGTATTTCAGAAGATGGCGATGTGAAATTTATCCACGCTGCAACTTCCAAAGGAGTTATGGTTTCATCTCTTAGTGATTCTTATTGGGGCCCAAAGTTTAGATTTGCCAAGAGAATGATTAATGAGAATGGCGAAAGTTATAATACTCCATCCAATTACGAAGTACAAGCAAGTTTATAATACAAATAAATAATTGATAAGAAAGAGACTGAATTTTCAGTCTCTTTTTTTTTGCTTAAAATTTTTTCACTAATTAAAGTAGAAAAGGTAGAAAATAAATTTATACATTATTAATTCTATGCCAGATGTTACTATTTTGATCTGTGTACTCCTTCACTGTAACTTGCATTTTTTTTATGAGCCGGGAACCCGCTGTCCGCTGTATCTTTTGCTCTTCGTTCCTCATCACAAAAGGATGCCGCTACCATCGGGGCTATAAAGAAGATTTATTCCTAAAACACGATCCAGTAAACAAACCTTTTTGGTGGTTCCCACAAAATATTTTCTTTCTAATCTAGACGCAGCAGTATATAGAAGAATCCATATTTTAAGATCTAGTATTATAAAACGCATTTTTTCAAAATCAAAATTTCATTAGAGATTTTTCATTTTATCATTTTGCATTATTTAACACCCGAAAAGATTCAAATGTAAACTAAAAATTCGCATAGCTACTTTAAAAAAAAAGGATTTAGGAGAACACAATTTTCATCTCTATATATAGATCAGCATTTAATTTTAGTAAAGATTTTGTTTCGGATAATTATAATATTGAATTTTCCCAGGCCCAAATGATGCAGTATATTCTATTATTATTTCATCACAAGACGCTAAACCCGCCCAGCTTCTCCTATAAAAAGCAAAAAAAACCTTTTTTTTAAAC
>NZ_FTOJ01000009.1 GCF_900156685.1 Chryseobacterium piscicola | reverse complement strand
CGCCATTTGTATAGCAAAGTCACTTTAATACCGAGTTCTCTGGCTAATTCTGATATATTATTTCTCTCTTTGCTCAATTGAACTGCTTGGGTTTTGAAAGCAGGATCATAAATTTTTCGTTCTTGTTTCATATCTTAAAATTAAGGTTTTATGCTTAACTTTAACTGGACGTTAAATTAGTATATCCATAAGTTCAATGTTTCCAAAAATTACACTTCCTGAAGATGTAGTTCCAAATTTTGATTTCCCAGATTATAAAAAATTGATTCCAGATTTTTCTAATAATATTTTTTATAACTCTGATGTATTCGAATCTCTAAAGGGAATCTCAAAAATCAGTGAAAAAATATCAAATAATCCAGAAGTTCAATTTGCTTTCATAACAGATTTAGAGATTTTAAATCTCAAATCAACTGAAGAATTAAAGGAATCCTTAGTTGACAGTCTTGCCGATGAAACAATAATAGAAAAAGAAAATCTACTCGACAAAAACTTAATTCCTCTCTTATCTGAATTACAATTAGAAGACTTATGGTTGGGAGCCAATTACGCTTTGGAATCTTCAGAAAATCCGGATAAATTAAGACATTGCTTAATTTCATTAAGAACAATCCTCGAATACCTGATTGAAGATCAACTCGCACCAATTGAAAAGATCAAAAATGATGAAATGTTCAAATCTGAATTTAAAAAATATCATCAAGGAAAACAAGAAATCCATTTTGTTAAAGTATCTCGAAGTAAAAAAATAGAGTACTTTACGAACAAATTTGAGTATGGATTTTTGGAAGAATTTACCCGAAATGATATTCAATACATCTGTGATTGTTATTCAATACTATGCAACGTCCATCAACCGAATATTGGTATAACTGAAAATCAAGTAAGAAGTTTAAAAATTAAAACGGGAATTACAATTTGGCTTCTTTGTTATTTGTGTAAAATTCAAGAACAATAACATTGTCCCTTTCAATCAAATTATACACTTTTTTTCAACAAAACAACTTTTAGCACACTCATATCTTCACTCACTTTTTTGTCTAAAATCTTAGCATAATGTTGAGTTGTTCTGATACTTTTATGACCTAGCATTTTACTTACACTCTCAATAGAAACTCCATTAGATAAAGTGATTGTGGTAGCAAAAGTATGACGCGCAATATGATAAGTTAAATCTTTTTCTACACCACAAATATCAGCGATTTCTTTTAAGTACGCGTTCATTTTCTGATTACTCAATACAGGTAGCAATCTATCGTTGTTGATACAAATTGGGTTATTTTGATATTTTTCAATAATTTTTTCTGCCTGCGGGAGCAAAGGAATATTAGAGGTTGTTTTTGTTTTTTGGCGTTTGGTAAAAATCCATTTATTGCCATCTAATCCAATATTAATATTTTGAGTCGTCAATTGTTGTGTATCAATGTAAGCAAGACCTGTAAAGCAACTAAACAGAAAAATATCTCTTACTTGCGATATTCTTTCGTTTTTGAAATCTTTTGTTCTAAGAATTTCAATTTCCTGCTCATTCAAGAATGATCTCGTTACTTCGGTAAATTTGGACTTGTAATTAATGAAAGGATCTTTATCTATCCAGCCATTGCCCAAACAAATTCTAACGATCTTACCAAAATTTTTGATGTATTTTACAGCCGAATTATTATTGCAAGATTTTTATGTACGAAGAAAAAATTCAAAGTCGTTAAGAAATCCGTAATCAATTTTTATGATGTTGATATCGGTTAGATTATATTTCCATTTCAAAAATTCTTTTGTGTGGCTAATGCAGGTATTATATCTTGTTAAAGTTCCTTTTGCAAATTCTTTTCCTATCAGTTTCTCCATACGGTCATTGTGATCTTGAAAAATAGGTATAAGTGTTCTGTTCAGCTCGCCTTTACCCAATAACTTATTTTTAAGAGCCTCACAAGTTACTGTTTCCTTATCTCTCATTAATCCATGGTATGTATCATAAACTTTCTGCTCAAATGTTTTCAAATAATAATTAAGTGATCTGCATTCTTCCGAAGAGCCACTAACCTTCTGCATCGCAGAGTTCCATCTCGTAGGCTTTACCGTACGCTTTGTGCTTATCTCGGCTATTTTGCTGTCGATGGTAATTCGTAAATAAATAGGAGACTCTCCTACAGAATTGATTTTAGATTTTTTTACATAGAAAAGTAAATTGAATGTCTTGTTCATTTCGTTTAGCTTTTAAGATTTAAAATTAACCTTCGTAAAAACTTATCACAAGATGTTTAGTTGCTGAACTAGCTCCAAAACAGACTTTATCTGAATTTCCAGTGACCTTTTTTAACCTGTTGAAACAGGTCACTGAATAGGTCACTTTCAGACTGTGTTTTTTTAGTTCTCTTTGAACAGACATAAAACAAAAAAAGCTTTAAAACATACGTTTTAAAGCTTTTTGTACTACTTTGATATTGTAGTTGCGATCCGGACGGGACTCGAACCCGCGACCTCCGCCGTGACAGGGCGGCATTCTAACCAGCTGAACTACCGGATCTCTTGCCATAACTAAGATTAATACCTTTCGTTATTGTGGTTGCAAAAATACAACATTTCTGGAAACCTGCAAATATTTAGACAAAAAAAATGCTCTCCAATTCGGAAAGCATTCATTATCAAACTTATTTTTTATAAATGTGCGCTTAATTTTTCAGCAATCACTTCTTTCGGAGTTACACCTACCAATTTATCTACTACCTCACCATTCTTAAAAATAAGAACCGTAGGTATATTTCTGATACCATATTTCATAGAAATATCTTGGTTATTGTCTACATCTACCTTACCCACGATTGCTCTACCTTCAAAATCGGCAGCAACATCTTCAATAATTGGTCCCAATGTTCTACAAGGTCCGCACCACACTGCCCAAAAATCTACCAATACAGGTTTGTCTGATTTAAGTACCGTTTCTTGGAACGAGCTGTCTGTAATTTCTAAAGCCATTTTGTTTCTTTTATTTTAATTAATATAATTTCTTTGATTTCTGAGATCAAAATTACTTCTTTTCTTTGATAAGCCTATCTATGCTCAACATTAGTTTTTTCTATAACCAAAAAGTCTGCCGATATTTCTTGTAGTGCATTCACAAAAAAGTCAATATCTTCTTTCGTTGTTAAATGACTGAATGATATTCTGAGTGGCGTACAATCATCTATCTGATCTTCCGAAAGTACCATCATCATAACCATAGATGGTTTTGTTGCCCCTGATGAACATGCACTACCTTGAGATATGGCAATTCCTTTCATATCTAGCTGAAGTCCTATCAATGGGTTTTTATAGGGCAATAAAGCACTCAAAACAGTGTAAAGACTGTTTTCTTTTTCTGCACTTCTGCCATTAAATTTTATACCAGGAATAGCTTCTGTAAGCTTATCTTTTGTATAATCTTTTATCATTTGCATGTGATTCGAAAACTCCTCCATTTTGTTTAATGAAATTTCCAAAGCTTTGCCTAATCCTACGATGCCTGCTACATTTTCTGTTCCTGCACGTAAACTTCTTTCCTGAGGCCCTCCTGTAATAATCCCTTTCAAACCGCTAGATTTTCTGATAAAAGCAAAACCTACACCTTTCGGACCATGAAATTTATGCGCACTGCATGATGCAAAATCAACTCTGATATCTTCAAAATCTAAAGGAATATGTGCCATCGTCTGCACCGTGTCTGAATGAAAAAGTGCATTATTCTCTTTGCAGATTTCTGCTACTTTTTTGATGTCAATAAGATTTCCTATTTCGTTATTAGCGTGCATTAAGCTTACCAAAGTCTTTTTTTCTGAAGATTTTAAAAGTTCCTGCAATTTTGCAAGATCAATATCTCCCTTTTCGTTGGGACGGATGTAATTCACTTCAACCCCTTTTCTGGATTTCACATCCAAAATACTTTCAGAAACACATTTGTGCTCCATCGGCGAACTGATAATTCTCTCAATACCCAAATGCGATACTGCAGATTTAATAATCATGTTGTTGGATTCTGTGCCACATGAGGTGAAAATAATTTCAGCGGGAGTTACTTTAAGGTAATCTGCCACTTGTCTTCTTACGTTTTCGATAAGGATTTTAGCTTCCTGACCAAAACTGTGCGTAGAAGATGGGTTTCCGAAATTCATTTTCATGGTATCTACCATCGCATCTATAACCTCTTCTGTAAGTGGTGTTGTTGCTGCATTGTCTAAATATATTTTGCTCATTTCAGTTGGAAAAAAAGATTTAAAAAAAAAAATTGTTTTTTGATAAGTAACTGCATCAAAATTAATGAAAAAATTGGTAATGTCCTTCATTTGCCCAATTCAGCATCGGGCGATCGCCAGAAGTATCTCCGAAAGCAATGATTTTATCGTATTTTTCGTTTGAAATTTCTTTTTTTATACGCTCTAGCTTTTCTTTTCCGTTACAGTTTTTGCCAATAAAGTTTCCTGTAAAAACGCCATCTTTAAACTCGGCTTTTGTGGAAACCAATTCCATATTAAATGCATCTGCAAAAGGTTTAACCCAAATATCAAGTGAAGCCGTCACCATGAGGCTATCTGTATTGGTTTTGTTGATATTTTTAATAAAATCCAAAGCATTTTCCCTCACAATTTTGGGATAATTGGCTTCAAAAAACAGCCTTGATTTTTCTTTAATTTTAATTTCCTTTTGACCTTTTAAAATAGAACTTATGAAACTTTTTTTCACCTTTTCGGTATCTGCTAGATTAAGTTTAAGCAAAACAAAAAGCGGAATATGTTTTAAAAACTGCACACGAAATTTAGCCGAATCATAAAACTTAAGATACATAAACATGGTATCTTTATAGGTAAGCGTTCCGTCAAAATCGAAACAATACAGTTTTTTCATATTAATTAAAGCTTCAGTTTTTTAAAAATAAATTCAGGGATATTTCTAATGATTAACATTATAACGCCCCAAATTGGTAAAACGTATATAGAATTTTTCTGTTTTTTGTAACCATTATAAATACACTCTGCTGCTTGTTTGGGAGTAGCTGTCAATGCAGGATTCAAAGGAAGTCCCTCAGTCATTTTGGTGTCCATAAAGCCTGGTTTCACCGTCATCACATGCACTTTTTTATCAAAAAGATAATTTCTAAGACCGCTTAAATAGGCTGTAAAAGCGGCTTTTGCACTTCCATAAATAAAATTACTCTGTCGTCCTCTATCTCCCGCTACCGAAGACAATCCTATAATTGTTCCGGCTCTTTTTCTCTCAAATTTTTGTGCGAAATGATTAATTAAAGGAACCAATTTTGAAAAGTTAATTTCAATAATTCTTGCGGTATTTTTATCATCGTAAAGCCCTTCTTCTGAGGCTTCACCTAAAAATCCTGATGCACAGAACAAAAGATTTGAATTGATGTGATCGAGTTTTGTATAATTAATTTCTTTAGTAAGATCAATTTCGATTACTTCAGATTGCTGAAGAAACTTTACATCAATATGTTTTGCAAATCTTTCGGTGGCTTCTCTGCTGGAAGTTAAGAGATATATTTTTTCAAATTTTTCGCCTTCTTGCAAAGCTTTTTCTACAAAGGCCTGCGCCACTTCAGATGTACTCCCGAGAACAATCATATTGTATTATTATTTAAAATTCTTTTGTGCTGAAGAGACACAAACTTTGAGTTTTCAACGTTTTTAAGATAATTTGTGAGAGAAGAACGGCTCATACTATCTTTTGTAAGATAAATTTTCCCTCCATATTCTTCAACAATTGCATCAAGTTGATCTACCAATTTTCTAAGTTTTTTATTTACTTTAAAATCTAAAGCCAAAGAATATCCTTCGAACGGAAATGAGTTGTAAGCCTGAAGGTTTTCTTTCCCGTAAAGTTTTAAAACGGCCAAAAAAGAACCATTTCCTGATTTTGCAATGGTTTCTAGAATTCTTTGCATGCCTTCTCTGCCTTTATCTTTGGGGATCATCATTTGGTACTGAATAAATCCGGCTTTACCATAAATTTTATTCCAGTCATTCACAAAATCGAGAGGATAGAAAAATGTATCGTAATCTGTAAAGTTTTTTAGTTCTTTTTTTTGCTGTTTTTTATAATACAAAAAATTGAAAATCTTTACCGTCAAAGCATTCAAAACAAATCCCGGAAAATAAAATGGCACGGTAGGCGAAAATTTCTTTTTCAGTCTTAAAGAATTTTTTTTGAGTTTCTCAGGAAGCTCATGCTGAAAGGCATGCTCGCCGCGCATCATGATACTTCTTCCAAGATTTTTCCCTTTTTGAAGGCAGTCGATCCAAGCGACAGTATAAGTCCAGCTTTCACTTTCTTCAAATAGGCGAAAAATTTCGTCGAGATTTTCTGCTTTAATGCTTTCTTGGCGAATATAAGCGGATTCTATATTTTTCAGTTTAAACTTTACAGAAAGGATAATTCCGGTAAGTCCCATTCCACCTATAGTTGCCCAAAATTTATCTGAATTTTCTTCTCTAGAACAAAGAATAATTTCTCCGTTTTCTATCATCAATTTAAAATCGATAACATATTCTGAAAAGCAGCCTTCTGCATGATGATTTTTACCGTGAACATCGCTTGCTAAAGCACCTCCAACAGATATAAACTTCGTTCCTGGGGTTACATAAAGAAAATACCCTTGTGGAACTGAAATTTCCAGAACATCTGAAAGTAAAACACCAGATTCGCATTCAATGACTCCGTTTAATCGGTCGAAACTGATGAATTTATTTAATTTTTTAGTTGAAAAAATGCTTTCAGCTAAAGAAGAATCTCCGTAGCATCTTCCATTTCCTCGGGCAATAACTTCATTGTTATTCAGAACAAAATCTTTTATTTTAGAATATTGATCTTCCGAACGTATTTCTTTTTCAACGATGGGGAAATTTCCCCAGTTGGTTACTTTTTTAATAAAATTCGGTTTCATTCTTTAAAATAAATTTGAATTAAAAATGCGATTAGCCACAAAAAAAGCGTAATCTGAATATATCTATCTCTGTAGACAATTTTTGTTGGAGATTCTGTTCTATTGTACACCAAAGTCTGTTGTAAATACCTTAAGAAAGCAAAAACAACAAAAATTACAGTATAAAAAACTCTTGAATGAAACCTCTCCTGCACTTCTGGAGACAATGTAAACATCAAATAACAAATAATTGCCAATGTTACAGAAATCGAAAGGGCAATATCGGCAAACTGTACATTGTAGCCATCTAAAGCTTTTCTAGTTTTTCCAGAAACCTGAGCGTTGATAAGCTCTCCTCGCCTTTTCCCGATAGCAAGTACTAATGCCAGAACAAATGTAAGAAGTACTGCCCATTGTGAAATATCTATTCCTGTGATAGAACCGCCCGCCTGAACTCTTAAGACAAAACCTGTTGCAATAATAAAAATATCGATAATGGGAACGTGTTTTAATTTAAATGTATAGGCCAGATTCATGACAAAATATGTCATAATGATTGCTACAAATTTCCAGATGCTCTCATGAAAATACATCTGCGAACCCAGGGTAAAAACTACATTAACAAGCACCAGAACACCCAAGATAACCAAAGCCCGTTTTTTGGATATAGCTCCGCTGGCTAAAGGTCTTCTTCGTTTTTCAGGATGTTTTCTATCTGCTTCAATATCGTTGTAATCGTTTAAGATATAAACTACGCTTGCAGCAAGAGAAAAGACAACAAAAGCAACAATACTTTTAAGAAGAAGGTCAGTGTGAGTAAATTTACCAGCAAAAAAAAGAGGAACAAAAACAAAAAGGTTTTTCACCCATTGCTCTACCCGAAGTAGCTTTAAATATTGTTTCATTTATGTGTAATAAAATGCAAAAATACTGATTTTGCACAAAAAAACCGCTATAAAAGCGGTTTAGATATTTTAATAAATCAATAATAAATTACTGACCTTTGGCTGCGTCGTTAATCATTTTTTCGTTTGCGGTAATTGCAAACTCTACTCTACGGTTTTGAGCTCTTCCAGCATCAGTATCATTAGTTGCTACAGGATTAGATTCTCCTTCACCCAAAGCAAACAGTCTTGCCGTTGCAATTCCTTTAGCATTAAGATAAGACTTCACAGAATTAGCACGTCTTTCGGATAATTTTTGATTATAATCATCTGACCCAACGCTGTCTGTATGACCATAAATATTGATATTGGTATCTGGATTATTCTTTAAAATTGTTGTTAATTTATCAAGATTAGTCTTGGCAAGCGAAGTAAGGTCTGATGAATTGAAAGCAAATGTTACAATACTCTCGTTAAGGGTAATTTTTATACCATCACCTACTCTTTCTACTTCTGCACCAGGTAAAGTATCTTTAATTTCTTTAGCCTGCTTATCCATCTTGTTACCAATTACGTTACCAGCAACACCACCGATTACGCCACCAAGTACGGCTCCTAATGCAGCGTTTTTTCCTTTCCCTACATTGTTACCAAGAATCCCTCCAATTACTGCACCTGAGGCTACACCTACTGCTGTACCTCTCTGCTGATGATTAGAATTTTGCACAGCTTCACAGCTAGTTAATAATAATGCTGATGATAAAAAGAAACCAGCTATATATGTTTTTGTAATTTTCATTGTTTTAAATTTAAGATTAAATATAAGATTAGTTTACACGCTGAAAGTTGTAAATTACTTTCACGTTTTCACCTTCAAATGGTACATTTTGCTCTAGTGCGAACGTATCTGTTGAGCTATTTATTAGGGTAAGATTATAGCCAGAAATATTTTGCTTGGCTTTTGTACCGTCAGCAATTTTTTTGAATGAAAAAACATTATTTTTTACATCAAATTTTATTGGCTGATTGAACGTTGGGCAATCTGCACCACCACTAAGGGCATAAGAACCAGTGTAATTATTCGGAATCAATTTCCATTGGCTTCCTACGAAACACTGTGCATCTGCACCCTCATCAAAAGGCTTTATTTTGTACTGCTTGTCGTAATCTACACTCACAATTTGCCAGTTACCTTTCATTTTCAAAACTTCGGCTCTGGTTTCTTGGGCATCGCTTGCTTTCTTTACAGATGAGCAAGATAGGTTTAGTAAAGAAATCCCTATAAAACCTGTAAGAATAAACTTTTTCATAATTTCTGTTTAATTATTTTATAAAAATTATAGATATTAAAAACTATGCCAATATACAACAAATCAAAAAAAAGCCCACAATTTGTGGACTTTGAATTATATTATTTAAAAAGAAAACTATTTTTTTGCTTTCTTTTTTATAGTTTTTGAAGCTTTTTTTGCTTTACCAGAATTTTCTTTGTAGAAATTAGCAAACGCATACTCCGCTGCTTTTTTAACATCAATAACGCCTCCTGCTTGAGAGAAACCTGCAAAACCTTCTGCGGAGCTTGCATTGCTAGAATTCGTTAAAGATTCAATAATCTGTGCTGGTGTAAGATTTGGCATATAAGCCAACAATACTGCAGCTGCTCCTGCTACTACCGGAGAAGCCATTGAGGTTCCTTGAAGATATTGGTATTCGTTTTTAGGAGTAGTAGAATAAATTTCTTGTCCTGGTGCAAAAACATTAACCATTTTTTTATTATAATTAGAAAAGTCTGCTCTTAAAGAGTTGCTATCGTTTGTACTTGCACCTACTACCAAAACGTTGCTTACGAAAGGTTTTTCGTCTGTAACATTTTTAAAATTTGTAGGATAAGCTACATGTTCTGCTACGTCTTCGTTTTCATTTCCAGCAGCTTTTACTAAAAGAACACCTTTATCTTCGGCATATTTAAATGCTTCCCAAACAACATCTTTACCTGGAGAAACTGGTTTCCCGAAAGACATATTAAGAACTTTCGCTCCGTTATCTACAGCGTATCTTATAGCATTAGCAACATCTTTATCTCTTTCGTCCCCATTTGGAACAGTACGAACAGACATAATTTTTGCCACTTTTGAAGCTACACCATATTGCACTTCTTTACCTTGAGGGAGACCTGCAATAATTCCTGCAACATGTGTTCCGTGAACAGCATCAGGTCCTTCATAATGGTTATTACCGTATTTTTTTTCAGAATAATCTTCGTAGTTATCTCCTACAATTTCTTTTCGTGGATCAAAATTCACATCATACTGCTGAGCCTGTGGCGTAAAATGATCGAGAGCTTCTTTCATTTGCTCTTTCATTGCTTTTTCAAATTCCACAGAAGACTTTCCTGCAAATTCAGGATTATTAACGATTTGGTTCAATATCTGAAATGCCATCGCTTCTTTTTGGTCTACAGGCTTAATTGCTTTTACAGTTTCTGCCGTGATTGCTTTACCGTTTAGCATTTTCACCATGGTAGGAATTGATTCGTTAATCATCGTGTACATCTGTAGGCTTTGTTTTCCTTCTTGGCTTTTTTTGCCATACATTTCCTTAGATTTCATGTACATCGCAAACTGTTCCGGCATTTTTGCTTGGTTTGCTTTATTTTTTGAAGAATCTTCACCTTCAAAAACAGATTTATATTTGGCAACAACACGCGTTACTTCCATATTGTCTACTTCAATATCACCTTTCGCACCACCAATAAAACTCCATCCGTGAATATCATCGATATAACCGTTGTTATCATCATCTTTCCCATTATTAGGAACTTCATTAGGATTAGACCAGATATTTTTTACCAATCCTGGGTGGTCTACTTGTACGCCACTGTCTAAAACTCCTACTACAACCATATTCGGCTTCAATCCTTTAGATTCTAAGAATTTAAATGCATTTTCTGTGTTTACACCGTATACTTTTGTAGTAGAAAAATCCTTGTGATACCAAGTCATCAAGTCTTTATTTTCTTTCGGATTTACTGCATTTACTGAGTTTTCTTGTGCATAAGACAAGGTAAAGCCAGAAAGAAAAACAGCTGCTAAGAATAATTTTTTCATAAGTTGATAATTACATTTTTTTTAATCACTTGAAATTGCTTCGTTTTAAAAAGAATTAATTTAAATTCTTTCAACAGCAATTTCATTAGATATTTTTTTAATATTTTTAATATATGTATTAGATTCCGGGCCTTTGTTACAAAGAAGGTCTATTATGGATAAATCTTTGATAAAACCAAACTTATCTGAAAATATCTGATAATACTCTTCAATGGAATACTCTGAGTGTTTTTTTGTTGAAAACTTCTCTCTGAAATTGATGGCATCCGGATTTTTAAGATATTCTGTATTCAAAGAATGTGCCTTTTCTGTTTTTAAAATATGCTGAATAACTTCCAGACTTTTAATATTAAAATCAAAAAGAAATTTTTCTTTTTTCTCGAAAATTTTCACAAGTTTATCTTCATAATATTCAAAGTAAGGCGAACTTTGATATACTGTTTTAATGGATTTCCAGTGTATATCTGACCAATTTTCGCGGTAAGAAATTTCCGTATTTTTATATTCTCTGGAACCATTGTGATTTATTGGAATGATGAGCGAAAGCTTCCCATTGGCTCCATAAATATTACATCGATTTCTGTACGTTTGTTTAGGAAAATTTTCACATTGCTCGAAGCTGATCTCATTTTCATCATTCAAAAATTCTGAAAACCATGAAATTGGTGGTAAATAGAATACCGGTAATAATATATTTTGCATAATTTTTTTTTAATTTTTCGGAATAAAAACCCTTCCTATGACTTCATTTTTATCTACAAAACCAAGGTAACGTGAATCGAGACTTTCATTTCTGTTATCTCCCAAGAAAAAAAGTTTTCCTTTTGGAATTTTTATAGGTCCAAAATTATTGGCTGTCCATTTTTTGCCATACTGTTTGCGTATACCTGCATCATATTCTGGGATTGCAAAAAGCTCATAAGCAAAATCATTAGTAAGCTCATTATCTGCAAGCTGTGCCAGAAAATACATATTATCTAATGCATAAAATTCATCAAATCGATGTCCTTTTTCTACTAAATAATTTACAAAAGTACGATCTATTTTGTAAGACTTTTTCAGTGTAAATAGATGATCAACATTTTCATTATTAATTATTAATTTTCCCTCAGAAATTTGCAATATATCACCCTCTGTAGCAACCAATCTCTGAGGATATTGCCCAAGCTGGTAATTTGTATTTTTTTGGTTGTAGACTAGAATTTTAAATTTTTTGTAAGGCAGAGAATTTGAAAAGAAAATAAAAGATTTTCTTTTGATAGTAGGCTCACTTCCGCCTGTTGGTAGAAAAGCATATTGCAAAACTCCAGTGAGTTTTGCAATAATAAATAGTCCACCAAAAACACCTATTGTGATAAGTATTATTTTTAAAATATTTTTTTTGAACACTATTCGTCTTCAGTTTTATTTTTTTTAAAGAGCTTTACAAAATATTCCCACCCGAAGAAAAGAATCAATATCATGGCTGCAATCCACCAATACGAAGTTTTGTTGGCTTCTCCCGTGTTGGTAGCTTTAAACATCCTATCCCAACGGAATCTCCATCCTTCTGCTTGATAAGATGAACTTGAATCATTAAAAGCTCCTTCAATACTCATCCAGGTAAACATGGGTTTCCCTACAATATTTTCTTCAGGAACAAAACCAAAGAATCTTGCATCAAGTGAAGCGTCTCTGTTGTCACCCACCATCATATAATAATCTTGTTTGATGGTATAGTTTTTAGCAGGTTGATTGTTGATAAAAATTTGCCCGTTTCTTTCTGCTACACTGTTGTGCTCATATTCTGAGATAATCCAGCGATACATAGGTAAAGTTTCTTTATTAATAGCAACTACATCGCCTTTTTTAGGAATTCGCACGGGACCATACCAATCTTGATTCCAGGCTTTATTAACTGGGAAAATAGATTGTGCAGTATCTATTTTGGTACGTGCTTCATCTTTATAACTAATTGCCGCATCACCTTTTACTAAAATATCTTCCCTTACCGACACCACTTGTGGAAGAGACTTGATTTCTTTTAATCGTGCATCTGTAAGCTGCATGACGTAGACAATATTCTCTGGTTTAATGTTATATTTCTTTATAGCCTCCTGAAAATAAACTGTTTGTGAGTTTACTCTAGCAATAGAAATATATTCTAATCGTTTGAAAAGCTCTTTTGTATCTATCTCACTGCTTGCTTCCACTACAAATGCATGTTGCTCTTCTTGATCTCCTAAGATTGTTTCAGGTTTATCATTTACAAAAAGTTTCCCTCCACGCATCTCAAAAGTATCTCCTGCAACGGCTACACATCTTTTCACATAAGGATCTTTTCTGTCTATTGCTGTATGAACAGAATCCTGAGGATAATTGAAAACTACAATATCACTTCTCTGAGGCTTATTGAATTGTAAAATTCTTTCGTAAGGTAATTTCACGCCATCTACATAAGATTTACCATCGTTTTTAGGATTTCCATCTTTTTGAAAATCATAAATTGTTCCTTGAAGAAATGGGATCGCTAAAGGACGCATCGGCATTCTGTAGCCATAGCTCCATTTGTTTACGAAAAGGAAATCTCCGACAAGTAAAGTTCTCTCCATAGATCCTGTTGGGATACCAAAAGGTTGGGTTACAAATACGTGAATTATTGTTGCAAAAACCACTGCAAAAGTAATAGATCCCAAAAATGACTCTTTCTTTTTTACCGATTTTTCTTCGTCTGTAAGAAACATAAACTTGGCTTCTTCATCTTCTATCTCAACATCTTTTGAATAATTGACAGACGCCATGTAAATAAACGGTAATACCACAGTAAGAATTTGCTGCTGCACAAGTGTTTTACCAAATTTTTTCATTAAATATAAATGAAAAACAGACATCATAATTGGCCCTACAATGGGTAGGTATGATAAAACTGCCCACCATTTAGGATGTTGGGTTTCTTTTAAAATAATAAAATAATTATAAAAAGGAATAAATGCAAAAGCAGGATTGTATCCCATTTTTTTAAACAGTTTCCAAGTAGAAATCCCCATCAATAGAGATAGAACGAAAACGTAAACTGCGTAGGTTAAAAAGTAATTCATAAATTTCGTGCCTGATCTTTTAAATATAATTAATGAGCAATATGCAATAAATATTTTTTTTACTTATAACTCAGATATTAGTTAGTTAGTGAAAATTTGTTTTTGTTACAGAATTAAAGTCCTAAAACGTCATTCATTGTAAAAATCCCTTTTTTGTCTTTTATAAATTCTGCAGCAACTACAGCTCCGAGTGCAAAACCATTTCTGTTGAATGCGGTATGTTTTATTTCAATTTCATCTACTTCACTTCTGTAGAAAACACTATGTGTACCAGGCACTTCGTCTTCACGAATTGCGAAAATACCCAATTGATTATCTTTGGTTTCTTCTAGTTTCCAGGCATCAAATTTGGGATTAATTTTAAAAATGCCTTCTGCTATTGAAATAGCTGTTCCGCTTGGTGCATCTTTTTTGTGAATGTGGTGAATTTCTTCGAGCTGACAGCTATATTCATCCACATTTTTCATCAAAGCTGCTAATTTTTCGTTTAGAGAAAAGAAAAGATTTACGCCTAAACTAAAATTAGAACCATACAAAAATGCTGTTCCGTTTTCTAAAGCAATGGTGTCGATTTCCGCTCTTTTTTCCAGCCAACCAGTTGTACCAGAAATAACAGGGATTTTATTTTCAAGACATGATTTAATATTACTGAATGCGGCTTCAGGAATAGAAAACTCAATAGCTACATCGGGATTATTCAGGTTTTCAGCAGTTGGGGTTTCCTTTAAACGGGCTACAATTTCATGACCTCGCTTGAGAGCGATTTCTTCGATGATTTTTCCCATTTTTCCGTATCCAACTAATGCTATTTTCATGTGTGAATTTTATTGTTTTAAGAATATCAAATCTCCAAAATAAAATTATTTTATTCCTTAGGTGACTTGCAATTCAATTTCGTTTAAAATCTAAAATTTAAAGCCAAACCTGTTTTTGGAGGCTGTGTGCGGAAATTATCATAAATAACCGCTGGTGCAAAAGTAAGATCGGGATCTTTTCTGCCTTCGTACAAATGCGCATCTACTACGGCATCAACAATATTAAGAATATAAATTAATCCTGTAATCGCAATGGCATAATCGCGCTGTCTTTTTATTCTGTCTTGGGCATTTCCCAAAGCAATTTTATCTAAATATGGTTTTGAATCTACAAATTCATTAGGCGTACCATTGAGTTTCGCAATGTAATATTCTCTGTATTTAAGGTATTCATTTTGATTCCAAATAGCAATACCTACGCCTGTTCCTACGGCACCTAAAACAATTGGAACTTTCCAATATTTTTTATTGTAAACCTGGCCTAGTCCTGGCAAAACAGCAGAATACAGTCCTGCTTTTGTAGGGTTGAGTTTTTTTAGGCCACCTTTTTTTGCGGGAGCATTTGCGTTTTCAATTTCTGAAACCACATTTGCCTCATTATTTTGTTTTGCTGCAGGAATACTGTCTTTTGCGTAATGGTCAAGGCGTATAGAATCTGAAGGTTTTATCTGAGCAAAACTCAAACTGAAAACGATAACAAAAAAGGTTAAGAATATTTTTTTCATTTATTTAATATGAGATAAAATATATTCTAGCTCATCTTCATTTTTAAAATCTAGCACTATTTTACCTTTTTTTCCGGTTCCTGTAGTTTTTATCTCCACTTTTACATCCAAAATATCGGCAATGGTTTTCTGAGCTCTTTTATAATTATTTGAAAGCTCGGCTTTTGCTCTTTTAGCAGCTGGAGATTTCGGGTTTTTAAGAGCTGTTGCAGCTTGTTCCGCTTGTCTTACATTGAGTTTTTCTTTGATGATTAAATCAAACAAAATTTGCTGATGCTCTTCCGTTTCAAGACTTATAATAGCACGACCATGACCGGCAGAAATCTCCCCGCTTCTTATTGCATTTTGAATATCCGGACTTAATCTTAAGAGCCTAATAGAATTGGTAATTGTACTTCTGTCTTTCCCTACTCTTTGGCTTAGATTTTCTTGAGTAAGGCCTATTTCGTCCATCAGTCTTTCATAGGTTAACGCAATTTCTATTGCATCAAGATCTTCTCTTTGAATATTTTCTACAAGAGCCATTTCTAAAAGCTCCTGATCGTTTACCAAACGTATATATGCTGGGATTGAATGCAAACCCGCAATTTTACTAGCACGATAACGTCTTTCCCCTGAGATAATTTCAAATTTACCACCATCTTTTCTCAGTGTTACCGGCTGAATAACGCCTAAATTTGTTATAGATTGTGCAAGTTCGTTTAATGCTTTCTCATCAAAATAAGTTCTTGGCTGGGTAGGATTGGGATAAATATCTTCGAGAGCAACCTCTACAATATTTCCCACAAACTTGTCTGCTCCTTCATCAGTAGCAGAATTTATCGTTGCTTTGGACTCGGCACTCAAAATTGCTCCTAACCCTCTACCCATTGCTCTTTTTCTGTCTTTCATTTTATATGAATGATGATTGAATATTGATAATTGATTTATTTTTAAAAATATAAATCAATTTAGTTTTTTACTAATTTTTCGTTTTTTAACAATACTTCTTCTGCAAGCTGAATGTATTGAATTGCACCTTTGCTTTCTGCATCATAATTTAAGATACTTTCTCCGAAACTTGGCGCTTCACTAAGACGTACATTTCGACTGATGATTGTTTCAAAAACCATTTCTGGGAAATGTGAATTCACTTCTTCAACAACTTGGTTAGAAAGTCTTAAACGGCTATCATACATTGTAAGCAACAAACCTTCTATATCAAGATCTTTGTTGTGGATTTTTTGTACGTTTTTGATAGTATTTAAAAGTTTACCCAAACCTTCTAATGCAAAATATTCACATTGAATAGGTATGATTACGGAATCTGCGGCAGTAAGAGCATTCACGGTAATTAAACCCAAACTTGGCGCGCAATCTATGATGATATAATCGTAATCATCTTTCACACTCTGAAGCGCTTTTTTCATCATGTATTCTCTATGAACCTTATCTACAAGCTCAATTTCAGCAGCCACAAGATCAATATGAGAAGGCACAATATCAAGATTTGGAGTAGAGGTTTGCTTGATGCACATTCTGGTTTCCACACTGTTTTCCAACAAATTATAGGTAGAATATTGCACATCATCAACCCCTAGACCCGATGTGGCATTAGCCTGAGGATCAGCATCAATAATTAAGATTTTCTTTTCCAAAACACCCAAAGCGGCGGCAAGATTTACTGCGGTAGTTGTTTTCCCTACACCCCCCTTTTGATTAGCAATACCTATGATTTTACCCATTATTAGAACTTTAAGCATCAAAAATACACTTTTTTCTCTGCTTTGTACGAACGGATAAAATCAAAAATAAGTTAAAGTATTGTTAATAAAAGGATTAGCTTAAAAAAAAATTATCCACAAAAAAAAATATTTGTGGATAAGTATAAAAATGTAAGATCAAAATCTATTGATCAAATTTCATCTTGATAGGAAATTTAAAATAGCTTCGTACAGCATCCCCATCTTTATCTATTCCTGGAGACCATTTTCCTTTTACTTCCATTACTGTTTTGATTGCCTCTTTATTGAAATCTGTATTTTTTCCTTCTGCTTTTATATTTGAAATACTACCATCAATTTCTACAACGAAAGTAACTATTGTTGATATAAATTCCTCATTTTGAAAATCTTCAGTATCAAATTTATTTAATATTTTATTTCTAAATGCATCAATTCCTCCATCAAATTTTGCCGGAACGCTTAATCCGTCTGTTCCTACAATTCCTTTATCTTTAGCTTTTACAATTGCAGCCCCTTGGATTGCTTGGGTTTGTGTATTTGGAATAGGATTTGTCTGAGGCTTCTGGTCAACTATAGGATTTCCATCAGGATTATCAACAGTTCCCGCTACAGCATCAACAGGTTTGTTAATTTGGTAATTAGAATCATCTGCTTTATTTTTAGGCGTAACTAACTGTGCATTGAATGTTTTAACGTTTGGGGCAGCAGGAGGCGGTACATTCGCAGGCGGTACAACAACATTGTGTTTTATGGGATCTCTAAAATCTACTTCTGTAAGTTTGATTTCAGGTTCCGCTATAGTTGTACTATTTTGTGCTTTTGGCGAAATGATGTACGCAGTTAAAGAAATACCAGCTATTACAGCTAGACTTAAGAAAAGTGATTTTGCTAAAATAGCATTAGCTTCGGTTCTGAGATCATAAGCACCATATTCTTTGTTACGATGCTCGAAAACGATTTTATTAAAGCTTAATTCTGGGTCTGAGAAAAAATGTTTCATAATAATAAGGCATTAAAGATTTTGAATAATTCATTTTTCAGAGTATCATCTGATTAATAAAAAATACATCAAAACTTCTGCCAAATATTTGCCGATTTAATAATATTATATGCAAAACATTAGTAAAATTAAATCCTAAAAAACCAACAACTCATCATTTACATTAATTTTCAAAAAAAAATCTGCTTTATAAAAGCAGATTTCATTGTTATTCTTTCACGAATTTTATATTTCGACCGTTGATTTGGAAAATGTAAATTCCTGGTGTATAGGAAGAAATATTAATTGCATTACCCGGTTTATACACATCGCTTGTTATAAGACGTGCATCTGCAGAATATATCCTAAAATCTGTAGACCTATTGACTCCTTTTAAATAAATTTCGTTTTTGGCCGGATTTGGATATAACCCAAAATTTTCCAGATCTAATTCATTAATATTTAACGCATTGTCTAGATTTACAGTTGAATTTTTTTCTAAAATCTGATATTCGTAATTAAACTGAACACTTGCCACGGTGAAACCTACGGTTTCAGTAAAATATTGATTGTTGTTTGTATTATTTAAAACAAAATAAGCAACTTGCCCCCCGGTTCCGTTCACCTTGATTGGCAATGGCATATCAAAGAAATTTACCGAAGAATGACTTTGAGTTTGGGAAACTTTAAAAGCCAAAGCATTACCCGTCTGCTTCCATCGGATATCATAGGTTGGATAACCTTGTCCGTAAATCCAGTCATTAAAAAATTCTGTAAAATCTTTAGCTGTAGAAGTTAACACAGAACTTTTAAAATCATTTGTCAATACATACTTGTAAGCAAGATTTGGTCTTGCATGATAATCTTTGATAGCATTATAGAAATCATTTTCTCCTAAAATCCACTTCATCATTCTGAGCACGTAAGCACCTTTAGAATAAGAAAGTCTACTGCTAAATATAGTCCCTACATTCCCTAAATTGGCGTCTGCCACATAAACACTTCCGCCGAGCTGGCTTGTGATGTAATCTTTCTCTGAGATAAGATAGTTCATAAATTGCGCATTGGTCATCAAAAGTTTTTCGTTTGCCAAGTGTTGACCGTAGGTTGCAAACCCTTCGTTGAGCCAAATATCATTCCAAGTGCCACAGGTTACCTTATCACCAAACCATTGATGAGCGAGCTCATGAGCTATTAATCCCTTTTCCCAACTTCCCATAGATGACATCGTTTGATGCTCCATTCCGCCACCGTACATGAATTGCATGTGACCGTATTTTTCGTTTCTGAAAGGATAAAGCCCAAAGTAAGTCTCGAAGGTATTCATTGCTTGTTTGGTCCATTCAATATTTGCCATACTCGTTGTATTGGCAGCTGTAGAAGGATAAACATAGTTGATAAAAGGAAACGGGGGCGTCCCAATTGTATCTGTAAGTTTTGTGAAATTTGTGATTGAAAATGCTATAAGATAAGCTGCAGTTGGGTATTGAGTTCTCCAAAAAGTTCTTTTTAAACTTCCGGGAAGTGTAGTTTCAGACATGAGCATGCCATTTGAGGCAACATTGTACTGAGAAGGCGCTGTTATTTTTATATCAAATCTTTCAATTTTATCATTTAAACTTTGCTTTGTGGGAAACCAATCTTGAGCCCCGTAAGGTTCGCTGAGCGTAGACATTACTGCAGTTCCGCTTTGAGTTGTTGTAGAAAATGCATTATTTGCAGTAGGAGGAGCACCGTTGTAATTAATTGTGAGAGAATCTAAAACATTCGCAGAAATAGGTGCTTGGAAATCTATTTTAACTTCCTTGGTTGCCAATTGCTGAAACGTCAAATTTACACCATGATATTGCACCGAAGAAACAGTAAGTGTATTTGCCAAATCAAAATAAATACTGCTCATCGCCTGATTGGGCTTGAAATGAGAAGTTACAGAACCAGAAACGGCATAAATAGAAGGGTTTAAATCTAAATCCATTCTTTGATACTGCAAATCATAATTGAGAGTATTTGGATTGGTGTTTCCCACATTCATTTTTGCTGTGAAAGATTTCATTTCTTTGTTTCTCAATGATTTCATATCAATATTTTGGTGTTGAGCCGAAAAGATTTGAAACATAAAATTTACTAGCAGAAAAATGTATAATTTTTTCATTAAATCATTATTAATATCGCATCAAAGATAAAAAAAACCTTCTAATCACAGATTAAAAGGTTTTAAATAGTATTAAAATATTATTTTTACAAATCTAAAGTTGGCTCAATCAACTGTTCCATCCTTTTCTTTACCATATCTACCGAACCAGCGTAATTGTTAACTAACAAAGAGAAAACCAAAGTTTTACCAGTATTGGTTTTAATATACCCTGCGAGAGTTTTTACCTTATTTAAAGTTCCTGTTTTAGCAAAAACCTGTCCGTTTCCTGTTTCCAAAAACATTCTTTTTAAAGTTCCTGTCTGCCCGCCAATTGGAAGAGAATTAAAATAAGTTTGATAATATTTTGTGCCCATCAACGAAGTGAGATATTTCACTTGTGCTATTGGGGTAACTTTATTATTTCTAGAAAGCCCGCTACCGTCTATATAACTTAAACCTTCAACATCAAAAGCCATATCTCTCAAGTGCTCTGTAACAACTTCTCTACCTGTTTCCGGAGCTTGATTTCCTTTTTTGAAATAACCCACTGTTTTAAGTAAAGCTTCTGCTAATGAATTATCACTTCTTTGATTAGTGTAATAAACAATATCTGCTAAGGTTGGTGATTTATAAACACTTAATGTTTTTCTGATTTCTGGTAGAGCGTCGGTAGTTTTTGTTTGAACTTTACCTGTAACTGGTAAGCCACTCTTCACTAAGCTTGTTCTGAAAGAATTAGCAAGATAAGCTGGTGCATCGGGCAATTTTGTAGTCAAAACTCCCGTGCCATCGTATTTTTCAGCATATACCATTTGATTGGTGTATGGAGAAACATAGAAATACTTTTTATCGTTGCTTACAATGTTGTTCTTTTTTACAATCAGTTTTTCATTAGCCGGATTTATTTGCTGAGTAGTACCTGCGGGCAAATAATAATTATTATTTTCTAACCATACAACATTTTCCGGAAGTCTCGTAATGTTACCTTTGAAAAGCGCTGTTTGGATGATAATATCACCATTTACTTTTTTTATACTTTCTCTTGATAGCGCATCTGTGAAATCTGTAATAATTTCTTTGTATGACCAAGCGCCAGCTTTGTTGGTTCCCAAAGATGGGTCGCCACTGCCTACGATATAGATATTCCCGTTTAAAACACCATTTTCATCAACTGTTCCTGAGTATTCTAGCTGCGTCATCCAACGATAGTTTTCGCCTAAAAGATTCAATGCTGTTTCTGTAGTGAGCAATTTTGTTGTAGATGCAGGAACCAAAGGTGTGTTTTCATTATAAGAAGAGATCACTTTTTTGGTTTTCGGATCGTAGATTACAAATCCCCAAGTTGCATTTTTCAGCACAGGATCAGTTATCAAAGTATTGACGTTAACATCTACAAGCTCTTTGGGAGACAATATAGTCTTCTCAATCGTTGCTAACGGGGATGGAAGATTGAAAGGTCTTTGGCTATCTGAATTGGTATTGAAGAGAACTGCAGAAACAGTAGATTGAGCTAGGAATAAACCAGAAGCTAATACCGTAATACTTGAAATATATTTTCTGAAATTTACCATCTAATTATTCTTTTTTTGTAAGTTTTTTAATAAGAAAGCTATGAATTAGTTAAACTAAAAAATTGCACCTTATGATGTTACCAACAATCAAAAGTAGAAATTATTGTTAGAAGTCAGCACATTACGGACTAATAAAAGCAATTAAAATGTGTTAAACTTTGTTAAAAGTCTATTAATAAGTACTTTTTGATGCTGTGGTAGGCTGTAATCTCATCAAATTCTTCAATGCTTTTTAAAACTAATTTTTTAAACGAGGCATATTTATTGCCTCTTGGCAGTTTTATCAAAATTTGAAATTGAAACATATTGTTAATTTTAAAAACCGGAGATTTCTCTGGCCCTAAAACACATTCTTCGGGTAAATATTTTCTGAGCACCGACCCCATAAACTGAGAAGCGCGGGTTATTTTATCTTCTTTTCTATGGCTCAGTTGCAACATAATCATTTTTGTATAAGGCGGATAATGAAATTTCTTTCTTTCCTTTAAAAAATAATCATAAGTTTTTGCGGCATCATTCATTTTAATCAACTGAAAAACAGAATGATCCGGATTATAAGTTTGAATTAAAACTTTTCCTTTTCCAGAAACACGCCCTGCCCTTCCCGAAACTTGGGTAATTAATTGATAAGCACGTTCTTCTGCCCGAAAATCTTGAACATACAGCATTGAATCTGCTTTTGGAATTGCTACCAATTCTATATGATCAAAATCTAAACCTTTAGAAATCATTTGCGTTCCCACTACAATATCGGTTTCTCTTTCTTCAATTTTTTCGTACAGTTTTTCGTATGCAAATTTTTTCCGCATAGAATCTACATCCATTCTGTCAACCTCGTTATCGGGAAATAATTTTGAAACTTCTTCATGTATCTGCTCCACACCTACTCCTCTTTCATTTAGATTTTCAGAATAGCATTTTGGGCAAGCCTTTGGTTTTGAAGCGCGTTGACCACAATAATGGCATTTCATCTCGTTGGCAAATTTATGATATGTCATTACCACATCACAATTTGAGCAATAATTAACGTATCCACAAGTTTCGCATTCAATTACATTGGCGTAACCACGGCGATTGTGAAGAATGATTCCTTGGTTGTTTTCGTCAACCGTTTTTTTAAGTTCTTCAAGCATTCTGAAAGAAAAGTTACCATTCACGTGCTTAGAATCTTGGGCTTCTTTGAAATTGATTAATTCAAAAACCGGAAGTTCTACTTCGCCAAATCTTTTGTCTAAAAAAACGTATCTCAAACGATCTTTCTGCCCTAAATAATAGCTTTCTACAGAAGGAGTTGCCGAGCCTAAAATAACATTAGCATCATAGAAATTCCCCAAAACCAATGCAACATCTCTCGCATTGAAATAGGGCGAAACATCTTTTTGCCTATAAGCAGAGTCATGTTCTTCATCAACAATGATTAACCCTAAATTTTCGTAAGGCAGAAATAAAGCATTTCTAGTACCTATGAGGATTTTTATTTCGTTTCGGCTGATTCTTTTCCAAACCTCAACCCTTTCAAAATCTGTTAGTTTTTGATGATAAAACCCAAGTTCATTTCCGTATTTTTTTTCTAAGCGCTGTGTGATTTGCTTCGTTAAAGAAATTTCTGGCAACAGAAAAAGAACATTTTTTTCTTGTGCAATACACTCTTCTATTTTCTCTAAATAAATGTGCGTTTTTCCTGAAGAAGTAACTCCGTGAAGTAAAACGTTTTTACCTTCTTCAAAAGCCACATCAATTTCTTCCTTCGCAACCTTTTGAATATCAGAAAGTTCTTCAATCTCCTCTATTTCTCCCGTATAACTTTCAATTCTGTCTTTTTGCTTATAATATTCCTCTAGAAAACCTTTATCTGCCAAAGCTTTGAAATGGGAAGAAGAAAAATAACCATCTTCAAATAAATCTGATTTTTTTAAAGGTTGACCAGGATTTTCTGTTTGTTTTTCAAGAATATGGAGAAATAATTCTTTTTGCTTTCTCGCTTTTGTTAATCCTAAAAGAATCCCTGTAAGACTTTCATTTTTAAGAACCTCATCGTTGATTTTCACATAAGCTACTTCTTTGGCTTTGTATTTTTCGGCGACTTTTTCATCAATTTCTATGTATTGAAGATCAATTAACGAATTGATGGTTTTGATTATATCTTTTTTGGGTATAAAAGCCTCAATATCTGTAAGATTAATCAACTGACGAACTTCTAAAGCTTGAATAAGGTACATTTCGTTGACATCCAGAATTTCAAAATTAATGACAGCGTTTGGCTTTAATTTCAAGTAGGTTTCGCTTTCCAATTTCAAAGAAGACGGGAAAGCAAACCGATATATTTCGCCTAAAGTGCACAAATAATAATCTGAAAGCCAGTTCCAAAACTTAATCTGTTCATCCGGAACGATGGGTTTGCTGTCTAAAATACTGATTACTTCTTTGGCAACAAAATTTTCGGGAGCTCTGTCATGAAGTTCAAAAACAATCCCGGTGTAGATTTTTTTTCCACCAAAAGGAACGAGAACTCTCATTCCGCATTGGATTTGGTCTATAATTTCTTCGGGAACTTTATAGGTAAAAGATCCTTTAAGATTGAGCGGTAAAATTATTTGGGCGTAGTACAAAGGGAATATTTATGGTGTAAAATTAATTGTTTCTGAAGGAAAGTGCAATTTTTTTCGTCATTGAATATTCTGTTGATTGGCACCGACCCTCCCATAGCCCCGATCGCAACGGCATCCTTTTTTTGTGGCGGATGGAGCATAGCGGAAGCCGGCACAAAAAAAGATACAGTGGAGAGCGGGAAAAAGCTCCTAAAAATTATATCTAACAATTGTTAATTCATGGTATCCCACAAAGTGATTGCATCAACATTTTTCAATGGTTTTGAAAGTTTGATTTTTTTTGAAGTTTTTGGAAGCAGATCAAAAAAATTGTCGTCAAAATGCGTTTCGCCCATTAAGTAAACATCTTTCGCCATAACATCGGTAGAAATTTGGATTTCTGTTGGAGATATATTTTTGATTTTGATATTGGGTTTTGTGAGTTTTAAATCTTTTGGTTTTGCAAAGAAATGAGTGTTTTCAGCAATGATTTTTTTGTTTTTATCTTTTAAAACTAATTTTAAAAAGACTTCATTTTTGTTGGAATATTTAATTAAGTTTTTAATTTCTATATGATCAATCTTTGCAATTCCGTCCAATGTTTTCCCATTCTGAACAGTAGTTAAATCATTTAAAATTTTCCCGTTAAAATCAACAACCTGAATTTCTACTTTTATATCTTCAAACTTTTTTAATTCATCATTAACAGCATAAAAGTTCAAAAAACCGTTCATTTCTTCCGTTAAAATCACCTGCTGTTCAAAACTTCTTTTCACCTGATAATGCAGAGCTTTCCAGTTTCCCAGATAATCAATAGACGACCATGAAATGACCGGCCAGCAATCATTGAGTTGCCAATACAACGTTCCCATGTTGTAGGGTTTTGCACGGCGGTGAGCTTCAATCGCAATCTGCATTCCACGAGCTTGGAGCAGTTGTGAAACGTAATTGTACTTTATAAAATCATTTGGGACAAGATAATCTCGCTTCATATATTCGTTGATGATATGAAAACCTCGGGCATTTTTTTCGTGCGCTTTGATGGTTGAATTTTCTAAATTTAATTCAGGATTTGCTGAAAACATTGATTTAACTGCCTCTAAACTCGGCATTCCCTGGAAACCATATTCGGAAGCAAATCTTGGAACTTTTTCGTTATAAATTTCAAACGGAAATTCGCCCCACCAAACGCCCCAATAATGAGAATCGCCTTCGGATAAGCTTTCTTTATGCCCCCACCCAATTGACGGTGATGTTGGCCAATATATATTTTTTTCTGAAGTTAAATTTTCTTTCAAAGCATTTGGAATAGCTTCATGAAAAACCTTTTTGTAATCTTTCCAGACTTGCAAAGAATCTTCTTTTGAATATTTAAACTGCTTTTGATATCCCCAATTGATGATGGCTTCATCAATTTCATTATTTCCGCACCACAAAGCGATTGATGGATGATTTTGTAGTCTGTTTACCTCATCTTTGACTTCTTCTTTTACGTTATTTAAAAAATCCTCATCTGAAGGATAAAAACTTCCTGCAAACATAAAATCTTGCCATACGAGAATACCGTTTTCGTCGCAGGCTTTGTAAAATTCGTCATCTTCATAAATTCCGCCACCCCAAACGCGAATCATATTCATGTTGGCATCTTTGCAGTCTTTGATGAGTTTTTGATATTTTTCTTTGGTAATTCTAGGTGTAAAACTGTCGGAAGGAATCCAGTTGGCTCCTTTTGCATACATAGGGTGTCCATTAACTTTAAAATAGAAAGATTTTCCTTTTTCGTCTTTATTCTGAATTAACTCAATGGTTCTGAGACCTATTTTTAAGTTTTTAGTTTGAATATATTCTTGATTTTTCGCCAATCCAATTTCAAAATCATAGAGATTTGCATTTCCCCATCCATTGGGTTGCCAAAGTTTTGGATTTTCAATTTCATACGGAAACTCTATTTTGTTGTTCCCTTTTTTAAGAGAAACCATTGTACTCAGATTATTGATTTTCAAATAATATATTCCCGAAACCTGAGCATCAATTTCAATTTCGAAGTTTATTTTTGCTTTATTTTGAAAAATAGCCTGTGTGTTTTTAATATTTTTAATGATTGCAAAGTTCCAAAAATTCAATTTTACATCTTTACAGATTCCTGCGGTAACCAATCTTGGGCCCCAATCCCAACCGAACTGATATTGTGCTTTTCTTACAAAACTTCGTGGCGACTCTGGCATGGTAAACGGAACTTTTTTTGCTAATTCTTTTCCCTCATTGACCGAAGATTTGAATTTAATCTGCAGCGTATTATTTCCTTCTTTTAAATCATTTTTCACAGGAATTTCCCATGTTCTGAAAATGTTGTGTGTTTTCTTCAGCAGTTTTCCGTTTAGATAGATTTCAGAAAACGTATCCAATCCATGGAAAACCAAGTCGGCATTTTGATTTTGTAATTCTTTAGCTGAAACTTTAAAAACTGTTTGATAATCCCAATCTTCATTTTCTACCCACTGTACTTTTTTTTCGTTTTCATCTTTGTAAGGATTGGCAATAAGTTTATTATTCATCAAATCTAAATGAACCGTGCCTGGAACTGTGGCAATAAGCCAGGAATTTTCTTTTGAGTTTTTGAATTGCCATTTTTCTGAGGATAAGTTCCGCTCTGAAAATTGGGCGTTAATGAATATTTGAATGAAAAATAAAGCAAAAAATATGGTTTTGTTCATTTATAGTTTATTTACAATTCTGTGTATTCCGTCTTTTACTAAAGGTGTATTAAAATTAATCAATAGACCTAGTTTAATATTGGTTAATTTTAAATAGGTCAAAACTTGCGAATAAAAAATGGGATGAATTTCTAATACAGATTTAACTTCTATAATCACCATATCTTCTACAATCAAATCAACTCTGTAAGCATTGTCTATTACCTCACATTTATATTTTAGGGGAAGTACCACCTGACTTTTGACCTCAAAACCAAGTTCTCTTAACTCGTAAGCTAAAGCAACTTCATAAGCGCTTTCAAGCAAACCAACTCCCAAAGTTTTATGCACATCCAGTGCAGCACCAATAATTTTATAGGATAATTCGTTTTCTGTCATTTGTGTTTGTATTTGTTTAACTTTTATCTTGTACTTTATTAACGTAAAGATTATTTTTCTTTATGAAGATTTAAGAAGCAAAGAGTAGCAACCAAGTTGCTTAAGCTTGAAAATATATGTGCTCTATAAAACTTTCATAGATTAATTCTTTTCTTAAATTCAAAAATTATTTTAACCGTAAATTTATTCTCAAGCTTAGACGGCTTGTCCATCATTCTTTGATACTTAAATCAGGAGGATTAAAAAAATAAAACTTTGCGTTAAAAAATTTCATTTAATATCTCTCAATAAAATTTCACAAATTAACCTTCAACTTTTTAATCTCATCTGCGTTGGCAAAAGATTCGTAAGATAATACCGCTGAAGAATGAAAATATTTCCCATTCGTCACATTTTTCAAGTCTGAAATATTATTCGAACGAACGCCACCGCCAATTAATATTTTAATGTCTTCAGAATAATTTTCAATCATTTTTTTTAAATTTTCTTTTCCTTCCATTGCAGAATTTGCTCCGCCAGAAGTGAGGATTTCTTTGAAACCTAATTCAATCAGTTTTTCTGTAGATTCAAAAATATTTTTTGTTCGGTCTATCGCTCTGTGAAAAACGCATGGTTTGTCATTGGCTAAATCGACTAACAGCCTATTTTTCTCCATGTCAATTTCCTGATTTTCATCTAAAATTCCGAAAACAAAACCGTCTGCATTTGCCTTTGAAAATTCAACAATATCTTTCTGCATCTGCTTGAATTCTGAATCAGTGTAAAGAAAACCTCCACCGACAGGGCGAATCATGACATGAATGGGTTGGGAATATTTATCTTTTAAATATCTTAATTCTTCTAAATCGGGTGTAATTCCTCCCGTATTGATGTTTGCACAAAATTCAATTCTGTCTGCAACAGAATTCAAAGCTATTTCAGCGGATGTGATATCGAATGTGGCTATTTCTAAGAACATTTTTAAATTTGAGATTTGAGATTTGAGATTTTAATCAGTAACTTTTTACTTTAAACAAAATTACTTCAAAGCAAATTCTGGCTTTTCCAGACGGTTTCCTTTTTGGTCATAAACAGCAAAATTAAATCCGTCCTGAATACAATACGAACCATATTCCCCTTTTTTATTGATGGCAATAAAGCCAACCTGAATATCTTTTAGATTTTTATTTCTTCGCTCAGTAATTTTCACGATTCTTTCAACCGCTTCTTTACACGCCTGTTGAGGATTTCTTCCCTGTCTCATCAGTTCCACTACGAGATGAGTTCCTACTGTTCTTATCATTTCTTCACCATGTCCAGTTGCTGTTGCTGCACCTACCTCGTTATCAACAAATAAACCCGCACCAATAATTGGAGAATCACCTACTCTGCCGTGCATTTTAAAAGCCATTCCGCTCGTAGTACAAGCTCCGGAAAGATTTCCATGAGCATCCAAAGCAATCATTCCGATTGTGTCGTGATTTTCTATATTAACGATGGGCTTGTATTTGCTGTCTTTCAGCCATTCTTTCCACTCTTTTTCAGATTCTGCAGTGAGAATATTTTCTTTTTTAAAGCCTTGAGAAACGGCAAACTGAAAAGCTCCGTCACCCACCAACATCACGTGAGGTGTTTTTTCCATCACCATTCTTGCAACCGAGATTGGATTTTTAATATTTTCCAGACAGGCAACCGAACCAATATTGTAATTTTCATCCATGATGCAAGCATCCAATGTCACTCTTCCGTCTCTGTCTGGACGACCGCCATAGCCTACGCTTCTCTCGTTTGGGTCATTTTCTACTAAACGAACACCTTTTTCTACTGCATCCAACGCTCTTCCTCCTTTTCCTAAAATCGTCCACGCTTCCTTGTTGGCTTTTAAACCAAAATCCCAAGTAGAAAGAACGATGGGTTTATTCACGAACGTATTTTCACTTTCAGGAATTTTTTTTGCAATTAAATCTAATGGATTCAGCAATAATGCGGATGATAAAATTCCGGTGGTTTTTAAAAATTTTCTTCTTGAATTCATATTTTTAGTTGAGGCTAAGGTTAAGGTTGCTTCATTTAAAATTTTAGAAACTTTAAATCTTAAATTGTATGTAATTATTGTGCTCCGATTTCATCTACAAAAAGCCAAGCTTTTGAATCTGCACCAGGATTTCCTGCGGGAATAATTCCTGCGTTTTCTATTTTAATCTTGATAAATTTCGCATTTTGATTTCCTACTTTAAGATTGATTTTTCCTTTTACTGAAAGAATATCTTCTTTACCAATTTCTTTGATGGATTTAAAATTTTTGCCATCATCAGATACAAAAACTGTTGCTGATTTCGCCAAGTGAATCCAGCTTCCTTTGTTGTCTAAAGTATTGAAATACACTTCTGAGAATTTTGTTTTTTCGCCTAAATCAATCGTCGCCACAACATCTTTTCCCTGAAAACCCAACCATGTTTTGCCTAATTGCTTTACGTTACCGATAATTCCGTCAACCAGAGTAAAAACTCCGCCAAAGGAATAATTTTCGCTCGGCTGATGTTCTAAAGTGATTTTTTTTCCGGTTGTTTTTGAAGTGGTAAAGTTTTGAGAAGAAACCGCAGATTTCAATTCTTCATTTTCAAAATAAGCAGATTTTATAGTCATCACCTTTGAAACCGGAATCGGATTTTGATAGGTGGTAGAATTTACTTTTGGCTCGCTTCCGTCAATGGTATATTTAATTCCGTTTGGATTTTGCGAAGTTGAAAGCTCGTAAGAAACAGTATTATTACTAGAAATTACCTTTCCCGAAATATTGTAGATACTTTTCGCATAATTGATTTTCATTTTATCTAAAATTTTAAAATGCTCCACCACTCTGTTTTCAAATTCTTTGTAATTATCTGGTTTTGAAGTTCCCCATCCCAGTTCTGAAAGGGCAAATAACCTTGGGAAAATCATGTACTGAACCTGTTTAAAATCCAGAATATATTCCGTCCATAAATTTGCCTGAACTCCTAAAATATATTTGGATTGCTCAGCATTCAACTCAGCAGGAATCGGATTGTAAGAATAAACTTTATCCAAAGGCGTAAAACCACCAAAAGCATTCGGTTCGGTCTGCGGATCTCCCTGATAATGATCAAAATAACAATACGATCCCGGTGTCATCACGGCAAAATGATTGGCTTTTGCAGCTTCAATTCCACCCTTAATGCCCGTCCAGCTCATCACTGCGGCATTGGGAGCTAGCCCACCTTCCAAAATCTCGTCCCAACCGATAATTTTTCTTCCTTTTGAGTTGACGTATTTTTCAATTCTTTGGATGAAATAACTTTGTAAACCGTGCTCGTCTTTAAGATTGTGCATTTTAATCAATTCCTGACAATGGGCACATTCTTTCCATCTTGTTTTTGGGCATTCGTCACCTCCGATGTGAATGTATTGTGAAGGAAAAAGTGCAATAACTTCATCCAAAACATTTTCTAAAAAGGTAAACGTTTCGTCTTTCGGGCAGAAAACATCATCAAAAACGCCCCATTTTGTTGCCGATTCGAATGGCCCTTTTGTACAAGCTAATTCAGGATAAGCAGAAAGTGCGGCCAAAGCGTGACCCGGCATTTCAATCTCCGGAACAACGGTAATATGTCTGTCTTGAGCGTATTTTACGACATCTTTTATTTGCTCTTGTGTATAGAAATACGGTCCGTAAGGTCTTCTATCAAATGTATCATCTACGTAAGCACCGATCATGGATTCTTTACGTTTTGAACCAATTTGTGTGAGTTTCGGATATTTTTTTATCTCGATTCTCCATCCCTGATCGTCGGTTAAATGCCAGTGAAAAGTATTGAGTTTGTACATTGCCAGATAATCGATGTATTGTTTTACTTCTTCGACAGTGAAGAAATGACGGCAAACATCAAGATGCATTCCTCGCCATGCGAATTTGGGTTGGTCTTCAATTGTCATTGCGGGAATTTTCCCCGAATCTTTATATTGCTCAAACAATTGGATTAAAGTTTGAAGTGCTAAAAAATATCCTTTGTCTGAGGATGATTGAATGGTTATTCCTTCCGAAGAAACAGTTAAATTATAATTTTCAGATTTTCGTGAATTTTCTAAATCATTTGGAGGATAAGCTAAATACCTTAAATCAGATAATTCTTCTTTAGCTGGAAAAGTAAACTTCAAATTAGTTATACGCTTTTTAAAATAATCAGTCTCTTTACCAGGAAGAGTTCCCTCTAATTTAAAAATTTCAGGAATAATAAATTCTCCCTTTTGAAAATCAAGTTTTTGCGGATAAGGAATTAAATTCAGTTTTGCTTGAGAGAAAAAACAAGTTGAAATGAGTAAGAAAAAGACCGAAAAAATACGCAGCATCTTGTAGAGTTTAGATTTTAGCGAATATAATTCTTTTCTGAAAAATTCTATCTATCATTTAACTATTTAAGCTTTAAAACATCTAATTTTGCATAAAATAAAAGATGAAAAAAACAATTTTCTTAGCCGCTGGATTATTATTCTCGGTTTCTACTCACGCACAGATTTTAGATGTTATAAAATCTACCGTTAAAAATCAAACCGGTGTTGATTTGAGCAATCCTAAAACCACTACAACATCACCTACAACAACTCAGCAAACTCCAAAGAAAAATACATCTTCAGTTAATTTAGGAAGTCTTACTTCAACCCAAATTTCATCCGGTTTAAAAGAAGCTTTAAATTTGGGAGTAACGGAAGGCGTAAAGAAACTAGCTGCTCCTGATGGATTCTTGAAAAATGAAGCTGTAAAAATTTTAATGCCCGAAAAATTAAGAGTGATTGATACCCAACTTCGTGCATTCGGATTGGGAAGTTTAGCTGATCAAGGTGTGAAATTACTCAACAGAGCTGCTGAAGATGCAGTTACCGAATCTGCACCGATTTTCACGAAAGCCATCACTTCAATGACGATTACCGATGCCAAAAATATTTTGCTGGGAGGTGATAACTCGGCTACAAATTATTTACAAAGCAAAACACAATCTCAATTGTTCACCGCATTTCAACCGAAAGTAAAGGCTTCATTAGGAAAAGTGGGTGCTGATAAAGTCTGGAATAATTTGATTTCTAAATACAATACATTGACCGGAAATGCTGTTTCTACCGACTTAAACGAATACGTTACCAACGAAACCATCAATGGTGTTTTTAAAATGGTTGCTGAAAAAGAAAGCGGCATCAGAAATAATTCTGTGATGAGAACAACGAGTATTTTGCAGAAGGTTTTTGGGGCGCAAGATAGAAAATAACTCTTTTGTTTTGCAGTGGAAGATTCGATGTGCATAAACACTGTAGCAGAAGGTATGTAAGTTAAAAAGTGAGGGCTTGGATTTTATAATCTAAGCCTTTTTTCAAAAATATGAATCAATTGGCTGAGAAAAATACCGCAGTTTTGGATGGCGTTTACCCTTTTTGTAGCTTCTTTTAAAGCGAGGTACAAAGATTTCAAAACCTCATCATCAATAGGAAATTTCAAACTTATTTTTATTGAAAATTATAATGAATATGATTCAATATAATTTTGGTTTACTCTATCTTTATTCAGACACTTCCCCTGCTCCTTTGCAACGGCCACAGACATCATAGAATGCTCTTCCCGTTGATGTTGTGGTTGTGGGATTGGTTAAATTAATTCTCCCCTGCCCAAACTCGCTCATCGTATAAGTACCTGCCGTAGTGTAAGAATAACTGGTTTTACTGGTGGTTATTCCTTTGCCATTACAAACGGGGCATTTTACGTGTTTTGCGTTGGCTGAATTTCGCTGTGCTTCTACTATGGGATTATGAACTTCTGTGATTGTATTATCCTGCATTTTGACGGTCGCTCCTGTATCGTGATGGGTGTACAAACCGGTTTTCGGGGTT
The DNA here is from genome assembly GCF_900156685.1 of Chryseobacterium piscicola. Classification (GTDB taxonomy): domain Bacteria; phylum Bacteroidota; class Bacteroidia; order Flavobacteriales; family Weeksellaceae; genus Chryseobacterium; species Chryseobacterium piscicola. The sequence continues at coordinate 139,322 of NZ_FTOJ01000009.1, read as the reverse complement.
CCGTCCTCGTTGAATGTACCCACGAAATCCACTTCTTCAGGATGATAGGAAAATTTGCCTTTAAAGATGACATTCGCCTTCATCTCGCCTTCAAAAATATTACCTCCGGCAAAATAAAATATTCCGTTACCGTGAATCATTCCGTCTAGGAAATTGCCTACATAACGGTTACCACTTGGGAAATGCATTTCTCCAGTTCCTTTTTTGCAGTCTCCTTTTTTGCAACCTTCTACCGGAATACCACCAACGTAATTGGGAATGCTTTTTCTTATCAGATTTCCAAAGCTGTATTCTACATTTTCTGTTTTACCATTTTTATGGGTAAGAATGCCCTTTCCGTGTTCTGAGCCATCTGCGAATTCTCCACTGTATTTATCTCCACCGTAATCTATTACGCCAGTTCCGTGAGGTTTTCCGTTTTTAAAACTACCTTCATAAACGGCATATCCCAAGTCAGATTTCCCTGTTCCTTCTTTGCAATTGCCCGATAAACATTGTGCAGAAACAAGATTAACTGAAATACCTATTAATAAAAGAAAAAATGTAAAATTTTTCATCATCATTCGAAATTAATAACACTGTCTGAACAAGTTCCCAATCTAAGATCTTGAGCACTCGCGAGGCTAATTTTCATTTTTCTCGCAATATCACTGTATAAATCACTACATTTTGATCCTGCATTAAAAGAATATCCTACATAGCCACTGTCTGAAATATATTTTGACTTTAAATTTTGAACAACAGCTTCTTCTGAAATAGTATTTCCAAATTTTACTGAATAGGCTTTGTAAGAAGTTACCGATCCTGATGTTCCAAACCAGAAAATCACCATCCCTACTGTATTATTCCACCGGCTGAGATTAGCATATGAATAAGTAACATTTCCGTTTTGAGCTTTTGCCAAAGTTTCTGGCGACGGAGGTTTTGTACCCGCGAGTTTGATACCTGAAAACTTAGGAACACCAACGTATACACTGATAAAAGTTCCCTCGTCAGTCTCAGGAATATAATCTACAGGCATGTGTGAATTCTCTTTTTTGGGAATGTATATCACACAATATAAATTTCCGTCGATATCCAGGTTTCCAACCCAGTAGCTTTTATAATGAGGCATCAATAATCTGTTACCCTCCTTGCTGCCATTTTTAAGACCTGCAGGAACTACATCGTTTTTCAACAAGTAAGCAATTCTATCTAATTGGGAGGGAGTGTATTTTACTTTTTTAAACTCCGCATCACTGAATTTTTTATCCTGAGGTTTGAGGCGCGTTTTGTATCCGTCATTTATTTCCCATAAAGCGGCACGCAATTCTGTGGGATGATCTCTCCTGTTATCCAAATCAGGAATAGTGATTGTTTTTTGCCCAAAAATAATGAGCGAGATAAACAAAAACGAGATTAGTAAATATTTTTTCATCATTTGTATTTTAAAATTTCATTTTAAAGTTGGAAAAAAGGCAGACGCTTATTTCTTTTTTGCTATCTCAAAGTATATTGTATTGGTGTTCAGGTTACTGATGAGCATCATTGCATCTTCACCGTCTTTAGTGAATTTTGTAACATCGTTTCCTACTCTATTTTTGTATTCAGAAGGAGTGTATCCTTTGGCAGGAAGTTCTTGTAAAACAGGGATAAGATTATTTAGAAACGTCATTGTTTCAGGATTTGTCATGTCCATTTCCAAAACATATTCGTAAGCTTCGGCAGTTTCGTTGATTTTATTTTTAAAATACCCTAATCCTATTGTACCATTGTACGTAGTAAAACCAGCATCATTTTTTCCATTTACTGTTCCACGAAAGTTTTTAAATCCTATGGATCTTGCATCTAGCAGCCGATAAAAATCTCTTTTAAAGTCTATTGTTTTCTCGAAAATAACCAAACCGGCGTCTGCTAAAACACCTTCATTCAAACCAACACCCACATTTGCTTTCGTCACTCCCGGTGATGGCTGAAAATCATCAGTTTCCAATATGGCGTAGTTATCAGACACTTTTCCCTGAGTTCCTGCATAGGTATTGTTGCCATCTTTGATGATAAGCATCGCATTCTGCCCTTGGTTTTCTTTAGCTTTTAACGCGCCCAACGCTGTGTACGCAAATCCTTGTTTGAAATTAACTTCAACAGCAACCGATTCTGTTTTGTAATTTTCATACACTTTTGTCCAGCCGTCTGCCAATAGAGATTTTTCTCTTTCAGAAATGGCTTTTTTTACATCTAAGAATGCCGTAGTTTTCGATTGGCTTTCTGTTGCTGTTTTGGTTTTTTGAGCTTGTGCCACTGTAAAAGAGCATGCTGTTACTGCTATTGTAAAGAGTTTTTTGATCATGGTAGTTTAATGTAAATAAATTAAGATATTTTCTAATTTTATTTCTTTTTAAAAATATAGAAATATGCAGTGTTTTTGGCAGGATAACTTGCGAGCATAATGACCTCTTCACCATTTTTTTTGAATTCTGTCACATCACCGCCAGCCTCGTTTTTATAGTTTTCACTGGTAAAACCTAGCGCCGGAAGTTCTTTCATTACAACATCAAGATTGTCTAAAAAAAGCAGTGTTTTAGGATTGTCGAAATCTAAAACAATGATGTATTCATAATCATCATTTGATTCTAGAATTTTGGCTTCCTTGTATCCCAATGCATCGTTACTGTAATAAATCTGTTGGTTGTTTTCTGTAATATTGCCCTTCATTCCCTTATAATTTTTGAATCCGTTTTGTCTTGCTTCAAGAAGGTTGTAAAAACTTCTTTTAAAATCAAAAGGTTTTTCAAAAATAAGGAGACAAGCACCGGAGACAGGCTCACCGGAAGCATCTATGAGATAAGTTCCTTTTATTACAGAAATATCTTCTTTTAGGTCATATACTCCTAGCGAGACAAAATTATTTTCAATATTTTTTTTGATACCTCCCAATAAATGATTCCCATTATAAGCAGCGATCATAGGAAAAACACCTCCTTTATTTGAAGTGACTGCTCCAATTGCAGTGTAAGAATGTCCGGGCAAAAATCTTATTTCAGCAGCACAGGCGGCGCTTTGATAGTCTTCATAAACTTTCTTCCAACCTTGCGCAATGAGGAGTTTCTCTTCTTGTTCCACATAGGGAGACATTTTAGATTTATTTTCTGGAGTAAAAACAGGAATTTCTTGTGCACTTTTCACAAAACTGTAATTCACGTCTGCACAATTTCCGTTTCGCAAATCTTTCACATCACGCAAACTCATATTGAGAGATCTCGCCAGGTGAGCGTAGGTTTGGTTGCAGTCGTAATTTTCTAAAAATTCGTATGTACTATATTTTGAAGATTTGTAGGCTTTCTTTTTTAATTCCTCAACTACCTGATTTTCCTCGTACGAATCATCAAATTTCACAGTAAAAGCCGCATATTCTCGAGCTTTACCACCTTCCCCATACCAGAGAACAAATGTGCCTTTCTTGTTTTTCCAACGCTCGAGTGATGCGCTACTCTGTATCTGTGCACACAAAATATTGCTGATAATAACGAGCAGAAAAAAGATAATATTTTTTTTCATGATTTCTACTTTTTAGAAGTTTCATTTAATGATTTTGCTTTGTTTTCATACCATTCTGCTTTTGCAATATCATTGCGTCCCCACTTGTATCCTATTGCCATATACATGTGGGCAAGGGCATTATTTTCGTCAGCTGAAATTGCTTTTGAGGCAGAAGCAATAACAGTTTCATAATCTTTTAAATTCATGGCGATATCTGCTTTATTGGTGAAATATTCTGGTTTCGAAGGGTCTTTTTCGCATGCAATATTTATGAATGAAAGGGCTTTATTTAAATTACCTATTTTCATAAATGAGATGGCAGCATTGTTGTAATCTTCAGCATACATGTGCGGTTCTGGAACGTCATAAGCTAGTTGATACAGCTCTGAAGCCTCTTTATACAGTTGTATTCTCATGTAGAAATTCCCTAGATAACATCGTAAAAAACCAGTATCCATATTTTTTACTAGTATACCTTTATTGAAAAGTTCTTTAGCTCCATACGCATTATTTAGCTTTGCGTATGCCGAAAAAGCTTCACCATATATTTCTGCTTGCGAAGGATGTTTCTCTACCCCTTTCAGAAAAACGGATAATGCAGAATCATAATCTCCTAAAGCATAATGGTAACCACCAAGTTTTATATAATATTGAATAGGATCAGGATTGATAAGCAAAGCAGCTTTTTGATCTTCCACAGCTTTTTCCACCAAACCTTTTCTGTAAAATGCAATTCCGCGAAGGGTAAGAATGTTATCGTCTTTTGGCAATAACTTTATCGCTTTTGAAAGTGTGACCAGTGCTGTATTAACGTCGTTATCTCCGTACAATTGCCATCCTCCTCGTTCTGCTAAAATGTAGCCATTTTCAGGATATTTTTTTTCAAGAATAGCCAGCAAACGGTACGCTTCACTAATCTCGCCATTTGTATAACTGATTTTTGTAAGTTTAATGTAATCAGGATCTTTTTGTTGAGACAGTAAAGTGCTAATTCCTGTAAATGTAAATGCAACAATCAAAAAACACTTTAAAACTGATAATTGTTTAGGCAAATAAATTTCAGGAAACAGTATTTGTGATGATTTCATGAGTGCTAGTTTTAAAAGATGAAAAAAATGGTTTCTATTGGGAAAGTCTGAAAAATGGACCACCCGCTTTTTCATATTCTTCATACTCAGAATGAGCTTTATCAAAATCTAATTTGGCTACATCTTTTAGTGGAGAATCTGCAGGCGCATTATTGATAATGAATAGAAAATCGTTCATGGCATCAACAAATTTTATTTTTCTTGTATGCATTCTTCCGCGGTACAAATACGCCTCTAAATCTTTGGGGTTTTGGGAAATTACCTTATCAAGATCAGGAATGGCGAGATCAGGAGCATTCATTTTTGCATGTAGTTTTCCTCTAAATTGTAAAGCTTGATAAAAATCTGGTTTTATTTTCAGTACAGAATCAAGGTATTGCAAAGCCTGGATATTTTTTTCCTGAGAAATCAAAGATGTGGCTGCTAAGAAAATAGCATCCGTGTTTTGTGGGTTTAGTTTAAGTGCTTTTTCGGCATCTATTAATGCTTCATTAAATTTTTTGAATCTAAGCAGAACGTTGGCGCGCTGGGTAAGAGCAGCTTCGTTTTGGGGATTTTTTTCGACGGCTTTATTGAGCTCCTGCAAAGCCGGCTGATAATTATTTTCTCTGGCTGCTGCAATCGCCTCCTGAGAAAGTATTTGCTGACCAGATAAGCTGATGCTGTATAAAAAAAATCCTAAAAAAAGTAATCTAAGCTTTGCTTCCATAATATCTTATTTTTAGGTTTAAGATGAGAAAACTGATCAAAACAAATCTAGTTTTCCGGTCTGTTATCAACCTATAACAAAGGTATTCGGGAAATCATTTTTTCACAATGGGCCGTTCAGCCCATTTTTATTGTTTTGTAATGTGCGAAGACTGAGCTGTAATTAAAAAAATTACAACATTTTTAAAAAAGATTTTGGTCTCGTGCTTTTTGGAGCAATTCGGTTCGGTTGTGCGCCTGAAGTTTTTTGTAAATATTTTCAATATGTCTTTTCACAGTAAAAGGCGATATAAATAATTGTTCAGAAATCAATTTGTTGGGCAACCCTTTGCTGAGAAGTTCTAGAATTTCACTTTCTCTTGAAGAAAGTAGATTTTCTGTCATCTCACTCTGAGTGTTTATCGTGTCGTTATTTTTTCGAAGTAATTTCAACGTTTTTACGGCAATAGATGGAGACATAACGGCGCCTCCTGCGATCGTATCTATGATGGTCTCGTAGATTTTTTCCGCTTTAGTCTCCTTTAAAATATAACTGTCTGCTCCTGCTTGAATTGCTCTGAAAATATGATCATCATCATCATACACAGTGATTATGACAATTTTTATTTCCGGAAATCTTTGTTTTATCAGAAACGTTGCGTCGATACCGTTCATTACTGGCATTTCAACATCCATGAAGATAAGATTTGTATCCCTATTTTGTTCAATTTTTTTGATGCCTATTTTCCCGTTTTCGGCAGTTGCCGAGATTGAAACATCAGGAAAAAGAGATAGTTTTTCTTTTAAAGAGTTCAAAGCAATTTTATTATCTTCTACAATCGCAATTTTTATCATTCCAATGGTGTTATAATGGTGTATTTTGTGCCTTTTCCTATTGAAGTTTCCAGATTGAGGGTGCCAGCTAGTTCACGTGTTCTTTTCTGAATATTAGAAAGTCCGAATGAGCTTTCTTTTTCATTCTCAAAATCAAAACCTTTTCCATTATCAGAAATTATAATTTTTAAATCAGTTAAATTTTGAATAATTTCAATAGCAATGACTCCGGCTTCACTGTGTTTCAAAGAATTATTGATGATTTCTTGCAGAATTCTGAAAATATTGGCTGCAACTTTAGAGTCTAGTTTCACATTTTCCTGAATATTGAATTGGTAATTAAATTGTATATCTTCTTTCGCTTCAGAAGCATTACTTATAAAATTTAGGATTTTAAAATGAAGATCTTCCAAAAAAACTTCATCTGCATTCAGTATCCAAAGCGTATTTCTTAATTCTAATATGGAGAGATCTACAAATGTAGCGAGAGAGGATATTTTTTCTTTAGACAATGAAGAATCTGTATCTGCAGTTCTTTTTAAGCTGTCTAATGTAGAACTCATTATTGTTAATTGCGAGCCAAGGCTGTCATGTAAATCTCTTGATATTTCAAGCCGTTGCTGTTGTGTTTTAGAAATAATCTGTTCCTGAAGCAAATCATTTTCTAATGCCAGCTGTTTTTGTTTCAGCCCAGATTTTATATTAAAATTTCTAAAAATCAGCAAACAAACAATGATGAAAGCTACCAAGACCAGCAGCCAGATGTTTTTTTGTTTTGACGCCAAAACTTCTCTCGACACTTTTAGCTTTTCTAGGCTGAGATCTTTCTCTTTCTTCTCGGTTTCATATTTGATATTTAAGAATGCAACTTTGTCAACCATTTCATCATTGAATATTTTATCCTGATAGACAGTATATTGCTGTTGTAGTTCTATTGCCTTGCCCAGATTTCCGAATAGTTTGTAGCTATCCGCTAAGCTTTTGCTGCACTCCGCAATACGCTCTTGTGATTTTATATTTTTTGAAACCGCCAAAGCCTTTTCTCCAAAGGTGATTGCTTTATTTAGATTACCCATCAATTTATAGCATTCTGCAATGTTCATATAGCTAAAACTAAGTCCTAAGCTGTCTTTTATCTCTTCTCGAATGAATTTACTTTTCTCGTAATACCAAAGTGCTTTATTGTAATTTTTAATGATTTTATACTCCCCTCCAGCATTAAGATAACTAATTCCTAAACCATAGCTGTCTTCAATTTTTCTTTGTAGATTGATCGCTTTTTCCTGATAAAAAAAAACAGAATCGTGTTTCTTCACAATCGAATACGCATTTGCCAGATTGTTGTAGTTGCTTGCAAGGTTGTAATCATTTTTATCTTTCATCCTGAAGGCTAATGCTTTCTTCTGCCAGATTAAAGCTTCTTGAGGACGGTTTATATCCTGAAAAACCAATCCTATATTACTGCTGATGTTGCCTTGAATTTTATCTGACCCTATAGATTCGGCATATTTCAGCGCAGAGAAAAATGTAGACAATGCATCTTTATAGTTTCCCGCTTTCCATTCTAATAAGCCTATATTATTTGATACACTTGCTATTAATTTTGTTTTTTTTGCAGATTTTGCCAGATGAAGCGATTTTTTATAAAATTCAAGTGCTTTAAGAAAATGTGCGTCAATATCTTCCACTACACCAAGAAAATTATAGGCATCGGCTTTTCCCGACGTATCATTTACTTTTTCAGAAATTTGCAACATAAGAGTTGCGTTTTTCTTCAATTTTTGGTTATCAACATCAATGTATTCGCGGCATATTTTTCGTAAAATATTAATTTTTGCTGTATCTTGAATATTCTTTGATCTCAATTGATATTCCAATATTTCAGTTTTGGAAATTGGTGCTTGATTTGAATGGGTAACTTTCAAATTAGAAGATTTTTGAGTCTGCGCACAAAGCAGATTCAGGGATAAAATTATAAGGAGAATAATTCTAAAAAGTATCAAGAGTTATTAGTTTTGAGATAATTAAAGATACAATATGATTTAATTATGTTAACAAAAAATCAGAAAATTTATAAAAATCTTTTTAAATATTTTTTGATGAAACTCCATAATGAATTAATTTCTGACAACACATAAAAAAAAAGGATGACACAAGGCCATCCGATAATTATATTTAAAAAAAAGATTCAATTAAAAAGCCATTTCAGGAATTTCGCCTTCGATGATTAAATCTGCTTCTGTTGATTTGATGATATGCTCTACGGAAACTCCGGGAGCTCTTTCAACAAGCTTGAATCCGGCTGGGGTTACATCTAAAACAGCCAATTCGGTTACCACTTTTTTCACACAGTTGATTCCGGTTAGTGGAAGTGAACATTTTTTTAGAATTTTGCTTTCACCGGCTTTGTTAACGTGCATCATTGCAACTATAATGTTTTCGGCAGAAGCTACCAAATCCATTGCACCACCCATTCCTTTCACCATTTTCCCAGGGATTTTCCAGTTGGCAATATCACCGTTTTCTGAAACTTCCATAGCTCCAAGAATAGTTAAATCAACTTTCTGGCTTCTGATCATCCCAAAACTGAATGCTGAATCGAAAAACGAACCACCTTCCAGAATAGTTATGGTTTGTTTTCCAGCATTGATGACGTCTGCATCTTCTTCGCCATCAAAAGGAAATGGCCCCATCCCCAAAACTCCGTTTTCACTTTGGAATTCTACCGAAAGATTGTCTGGAACGTAATTGGCAACCAATGTTGGTATTCCGATTCCTAAATTTACATAATAACCGTCTTTTACTTCTTTTGAAATTCTTTGTGCAATTTGTTCTTTCGTTAGCATAGCATAATCTTATCCCGCCAAATTAGCCATTTTTTCAGAATTACAAAATTTTTTCTTTCTTATCCTATGATAAATTTTCCTTCTCAAATTGTTGTAAATTTGTGGGCTTTTAATTTTACTAATGAAAATTCTATTAAATTATTTAAAACCTTATAAATGGCTGATTATCATCTCGCTTTTATTAGCATCTGTAAATCAGGTATTTTCACTTTTTGCACCTGCTATTACCGGAAATATTTTGGATAAATTGGTTAATCAGCCCAATCATTTTGATAAAGAAAAATTAATCCCAAGAACTTTGAATGAATATCTCTATGGAACCGATATTTATCATGGGGTATTCTACTTTCTCACTTTATTAATTGGAACTGCCATGATTAGCCGTATTGCTAAAGCTTTCCAAGATTATGTGGTAAGTGTAATTATTCAAAAATTTGGCGCACAGATTTTTACTGACGGCTTACAACATTCTATGAGACTGCCTTTTCAAGAATTTGAAGATCAACGAAGTGGCGAAACACTGTCTATTCTTACTAAAGTGCGTGAAGATTCTGTAAAATTCATCAACAATTTCATTAATGTATTTTTTGGAATTTTAGTGAGTATTATCTTCGTTTCTATATATGCTATCCGCTTGCATTGGTCCATAATGCCGGTTTATGTTGTTGGAATTATTTTTATTGCGGTCGTAACCAATTTATTAAGTAAAAGAATTAAAACAATACAAAAAAATATTGTTTCAGAAACTACCAATCTGGCAGGAAGCACTACAGAAAGTCTCAGAAATATTGAGATTGTAAAAAGTTTGGGACTTACTAATCAAGAGGTTGAGCGATTGAATAACAACACTTACAAAATTCTAAATTTAGAACTTAGAAAAGTAAAAAGCATCCGTTCTTTAAGTTTTGTACAAGGAACTTTGGTTAATTTTTTACAACAAGTAATTACTTTCACATTATTACTATTGATTTTTAAAAATATTGTAACTCCCGGACAATATTTATCGCTGGTATTCTACGGATTTTTTATTTTCGGTCCTATGCAGGAAATCGGGAACATCATCATTTCCTATCGTGAAGCCGAAGCATCTCTTCAAAATTTTGACCGAGTGATGAAAAAAGAAGTTGAGCCGAAACCTTTGACTCCAAAAAAAATAGGAGCGATTGAAGATTTAAAATTTGAAAAAGTTTCTTTCCAACATCAATCCGCTCATTATAAAGCTTTATCTGCTATCTCATTTGATGTGAAAAATGGCGAAACAATTGCCTTCGTAGGACCCAGCGGCTCCGGAAAAAGTACTTTGGTGAAATTGCTCGTTGGTTTATACAGACCGCAGGATGGCTTCATTTTTTATAATAATATTGACGGAAAAGAATTTGATTTTGATGAATTGAGAAATCAGATTGGTTTTGTAACCCAAGATACACAGCTTTTTGCAGGAACAATAAGAGAAAATTTACTATTTGTAAACCCTTCTGCTACTGAAGAAGACCTACAATTGGCTTTGAAAAAATCTAGCTGTACCGGTCTTTTACAACGGGCTGAAAAAGGCATTGAAACCGTAATTGGTGAAGGCGGATTAAAATTAAGCGGTGGCGAAAAACAGAGAATTGCCATTGCCAGAGCACTGCTAAGAAAACCTCATTTGTTGATTTTCGATGAAGCAACATCAGCGTTAGATAGTATTACGGAAGAAGAAATAACAACCACAATCAAAGAAATTTCAAAAGAAAAAGAACAGATTACGGTTTTGATTGCGCATAGATTAAGTACAATTATGCATGCTGACAGAATTTATGTTTTAGAACGCGGAAACATTATAGAGACAGGTTCTCATCTCCAATTAATTGAAGAAAAAGGTTTGTACTATGCCATGTGGAGACAACAGATTGGAGAAAGAAAAACTTTGGTGTAATAAAGCTAAAAAAATAGATGTTGGAAGTTTACATGATGGTTAATAAAGATTTCTTCAGTACGCTTTCGCTTCACTCAGAATAACGATTGTTTTACAAATAATTATAAAAGCAATACCTCGAAATCAACTTTCGAGGTATTGCTTTTTATATTTTTAGATAAAAAATTAATCTTTTTTTCTAACCGTTCTCTGCTCTATTCTTTTCTCAAACCTTTCTCCTTGGAAGATTCTTTGAATCATAATTCCAGGAATGTGAATCTGATTTGGGTCTAATTCACCAGGTTCTACCAGCTCTTCAACTTCAGCAATTGTAATTTTCCCTGCTCCTGCCATCGGATGATTAAAGTTTCTTGCTGAACCTTTAAAAATAAGATTTCCTGCGTGATCACCTTTCCAAGCTTTTACGATTGAATAATCTGCCTCGTAAGCATGCTCCAAAATATGTGGCTTTCCTTTGAAATCTTTTACCTCCTTTCCTTCTGCAACTTCAGTTCCGAAACCTGCAGGAGTATAGAATGCAGGAATTCCTGCTTGGGCAGCTCTGCATTTTTCGGCAAGAGTTCCTTGTGGAGTCAATTCTACATCCAACTCACCAGAAAGCATTTGTCTTTCAAATTCTGCATTCTCACCTACATAAGAAGAGATCATTTTTTTGATTTGTCTTTTGTGAAGCAACAATCCCAATCCGAAATCATCAACTCCGGCATTGTTTGAAATACATGTCAAATCTTTTACATCACTTTCTACCAAAGCATTGATTGAATTTTCAGGAATTCCACAAAGTCCGAATCCTCCCAACATCAAAGTCATCCCATCTTGGATTCCTTCAATAGCTTCTTGTGCATTTTTTACTCTTTTATCGATCATTTTTTGAATTAAATTTGAAGGTCTTAAATTAGTATTTTTCTACGAAACTGGAAAAAAATTGTTTTGACAATTTGAAAAGTGTAGTTTAAGGTTTTTTTAAATAAAAATGTTAATAATTAAATTTTCTCTCCATTTTTCTTTACCTCATCCCAAAACGGAGAGAAAATATTTTCAAAATTTCATCAAGATTTCTCTCTTTTAAGCATTTTAATGAAATTTTAAAAGGTTCATACGCTTTCTAGAAAAATTAAAGACATTATTAAAAAATTTCACATTGATTAACTTTGAAGCTATTTATAATCTTAGATTTCACTATTAAAATTTAATTAAACATTTAAAAATCACGATAAATCTTTGGTGAGGTGTACAAAACATATCTTTATATGTTTTTTTCTAAATTTTTCTTTGATTTAGCCGTTTTTAGAGAATACTTCTTTTATTATTTGCGTGAGGGATGGAAGCGGCATCCTTTTTTTGATGCGATGGGAAAGCATTGGTAACCAAAAAAAGATATAGCATACAGCCCGACCCGAGCGAGAAAATGCAGCAAAGCGGAATGACGGAGCGAGGGGCAAGCCAAATGATGAGTGATAATAACGGATAGGATGAATAATGACTTTTTATGAAATTAAATTTTCCTGAAATATTTTTTAAGAGGTATTGGTTATTATCAATTTTTGTTCTATTTTTGCAATCTGTTATTCAACCTCTGACGAAGTCCGTGAAAGTTGCTTAGCTTTACATTTTTTTATTTTATTAATAATGGATTTATTAAAGTACGTACAAGACAAGTACATTACAAAAAAAGAATTCCCTGAATTCAAAGCTGGTGATACAATTACTGTGTATTACGAGATTAAAGAAGGTCAAAAGACTAGAACTCAGTTCTTTAAAGGAACTGTAATCCAATTAAGAGGAACAGGTTCTACAAAGACTTTTACAATTAGAAAAATGAGTGGTGATGTAGGTGTAGAAAGAGTTTTCCCTATCAACATGCCAGCTCTTCAAAAAATTGAAGTTGACAGAAGAGGTAAAGTTAGAAGATCTAGAATTTACTACTTTAGAGATCTTAGAGGTAAAAAAGCGAGAATTAAAGACGCTGCTTACAAGAAGAAATAATTCAGACAACAACACATACGAAAAGAGATTGCTAATTTTAGCAATCTCTTTTTTCTTTGAAGTATATTTGGATTTTCAAGAAACTTTTTCCTATTTTGAGTTTCATTTTTTTTTCAAAAAAAAAGAGATTCCCTCTCCAATGTTGAATAAGAAAAAGAAAGGATTTACAACCACGCCTATTAAAAAATATTTAGATTTTTGGCATCCTTCTAAAGGAGCACAATCTCATCCAATTGCGTAAAATTCATTCCGGATTTTTTACACTTATTGCCTATTCCCATTTACAAAATCACTCAAAGCTTTCCGGAACTTATCATAAACTTCAATTTGAAGAAGTTAATTTATATTTTGAATTTCTACAAATTTTGACCCGGCATTTTTTTTCTTCATGAATTAAAAAAACCGCTTCAAAAGAAACGGTTTTGTTCTTATTTATATTTTAGATATGATAATTAAAGCTTGGTTTTAAGGCCAACTATGTGCGCTTTCTTTAACTGTAAACCGCAAATAATTTTCACAAAGCGGTTTCTACTTATAAAAATACGCAAAAGATTCTCTACAGATAATAACACTCAATATATATTTAGGATTAAGAAATCTTCTTAGGAATTAGCTTTTCTTTTTTGGAAGGTAAATTCATTAAAACAATTGCCATCAAAATTAATATAATCCCGACCCACTGGATAAGAATAACCTTTTCACCCAAAAGAACAAACGCCATTGTAACAGACACCGGAAGTTCTAATGATGAAATAATACTTCCCAATCCCAAACCAGTATTAGGGAATCCTAAATTGAACAAAATAGGCGGAACAATAGTTCCGAATAATGCTAAAACAAAACCATAAGTCCAAAAAATAGAATAATCAAATGGCTTGATATGCTTTGTGTTTTCGGTGAAGTTTAAATAAAAAGACTTTAAGCTTTCAGAATATAGAGGTCCGATTTGAGCGAAAAACAAAAATATCGCGACAATTACTGCACCACCAGTCAACATAATCATACTTTTTCTGAGCACAGGCAAATGGGTTGCTAAAGTATTTGAGGTAAACATTGTTACGGTAAATGAAGCAGCAGCCAATAATCCCCAAAAGATCCCGTGCCAATCTAGTTTCACATCCAAATTAATGAGGTTTGTCGCTAAAACTGTTCCTACTAAAACGATTAATGTTGCGATAACCTTTTTAGCATTGGGAAATTTTTTAGTGATAAAACTTTCTACCACTACACTGAACCACACCGACTGCATCAATAGTACAATCGCAATGGAAACCGCAATATATTGTACCGTAATGTAATAAAATAAACTTGTACAACCTAAAGAAGTACCTGCCATTAAAAGCGTTTTAAATTCTTTGCGGTTGGGTGATGATAATTTCTTTTTGGAAGTAATGGTTTGAATAAAATTGAGAATTAAAAGCCCAACTAAACCGAGTGTAAACTGAGCCGTGGTAACTTCTGAGGTAGTAAACCCTTCTTTGTAAGACATTTTTACGAAGGTGGCAAGCATACCGTAAATACTTGCACCGAAACCTACAAACAAAACACCTTTTAAAATATTTTTCTTCTTCATAACCTTTTTTTTAACAGCCGGCAAAGTTACGATATTAATATTTGTTTGCATATAAGTGTTTACAAAATAAAATTACCTCAGAGTTTCTGAGGTAATTTTACAAATATATTTTAAAATTTACTTTTTGATTAAAAGTTTAGAAGAAGTATCAATTCCTAAACCTTTTACTTTAACAATGTAAGTTCCATTAATTAAAGTTGAAGTATTGATTGGTTTTTTCTCGTCTGCTGAAACTTTGTATTCAGAAGCTACCAATTTACCGCTCATATCAAAAATCTCAATATTTACTTTACCCATGGTACTTTTTGGGAAGTTGATGAAGAATTCATTTTTAGCAGGATTTGGATAGATTGAGATTGCATTAGCTTTTACATCTTTCACCTCCTCTGTACCCAATACACATTCTGGTGGAACTGTGGTATCTCCTACTTGATCATTGATATTTGTTTTAACACCAGCAGAAGCATTTAATCCTAAACCTCTAGCAGCAAAAGTTCTCCAAATCATACATCTATCTGCTCCGTTTGTTGTTGCTAATTCGGCACTTAAAATTGCATTTCTTCCTTCCACAAAGCTAGGATTACAAGGTTGCAGCTTCAATGCATCAGTAACAAGTTGTAACACTCTAGAACTACCGTTTGTAGTATTAGAAGTTACATCAGAAGCATAGCCATATTTCTCAACATACTTCCAATGCAGATCCCAAAGCATTGTTGCCCATACAAAACCGATTGAATGTACATCTGGAACAAGAACATTGTTTGCATTCATATATTCCATACCATTTGTATCACTATAGGTAAAAGCATTTATTGCAGTATCAGGGGAATATTTCGCAGGTCTTATCCCACCACCTGCTATACCTTGCCCAGCTGCGTATGTTGCCATACCTCTTGGTACAGCTGCTGTAGCGTTAGGTTGATTTGTCAACATCAAACCAAAAAAGTCTGACCAGCCTTCTCCCATTTGTTCTTTACTAACAGAAGATGATAAACATGTAGAACCATTTCCTGTAAGACGGTTTGATATACCGTGGCCATATTCGTGGACAATAATACCATTATCAAAACTTCCATCTGGAGTAATCGCCGCTGCAGGATCGTCTTTCAAAGTTACGTTTACAATTGTATTTGCAGTTAAATGAGTTTTAATATATTCTCCTTCAACATTATCTATAAGTACTGAAGGGATGGTGATGGTAGCATCTGTACCACCCATATTTCCAATGGCTGCTGATGTAGGAGCATTATAAACAATCACTCCAATAGCTCCTGCGTTTTGTGCATTTTTAACCTTTACAACAAAATCACAATTCCCTCTTTGAATTAAACCAATTTTGCCAGTAAGTGACCCTACAGGAATAGCAGTACATCCTTCTAAAACAGACGATAGCTGTACATTCCCCGTAGTTCCTGTTGCTGTTAATGCAGGTCCGAATTGTGCAGTTCCCGTTAGAGGTTGTCTCGAAACAGCAGCCGTGGGCGCATTATAATAAAACAATCTATTGGTTGGCGACCACAAATACATTTGCATTCTTGGTTTAGATCCATCTGCAGGGGTAGAAAAATTCGCGTTGTTTGTACCACCTCCGTCTTGTGCTTCTGCATTTACATAATCATTTCCTGCTCCTCCTAATCCGAAGTTTGTTTGCTGGAAATTTTTTGAAGCCTCATTAAATCCAAATTTATAAAATATGTCATGTACTTTATTATTAACATAAAATAAATTAGTAATTGAAGCATCTTGAATTAAGGCAGGATCTGAATTGATACTGAACGCATAATTAAAATTACGGGTTATACCACCATCTGGAGAATATCCTGGCGTATTGAAGCCTGCTGCATCTTCATAGGCATATACATTATTACCTCTGGTATTGGTATAGTGTGTAGTACCATCATAATGCCATCCTTCTGGGGAAGAAGCTACAATCCAAGGGTTTGTAACTAAAGACCTAGAACCGAAAGTAGGAGCTTCCAACGGAAATGCAAAAACATTGTAAGAAGCTGGATCTGGAAGCAATAGATTCTTTGAATTTTCTGAAGCAACACTTTGTAAAGGACCTACAAATTTTTGATGTGCTGAATGATCATGGCTATATGCATCATGATAGAAATTACATGATAAGTTTAAATCTTCTTTAGCTAAAACAGTCCCATTTTTAGCATCAATAATGAAATTCCAATAGCTTGATGATTTTGGATCCTGAAAAGCTATCTGATAAGCAAGTTTTAAATTATTATCATGATTAATATAAAGTAAATTTTGCTTTACAAATTTCTTTCCATCCAAATCAGCATCAGAAAACATAAGGATTTCAAAATCGTTGATTGCAGAATCATTGAGTTGTGCAGCAATAGTACTTAGTGCTGTTTTTGCCGTTACTGAGGGGGTATTTGAAGTAGATACACCATAATTTTTAACAAAAGTATCCGTAAAATATAGTACTTTCCCATCTTTTATTAATGCCGAACCTACAGAGTTGAGAACAGGAAAACCTTTGTACATCTGCTGAAACTTTACAACATCTCCATTCATTGATGTAGAATGATCTACAACATCAACTGCAAAATCTGTAAGATCTGCTTTTTTATAATCACGAATTGTATTTTGTGAGATATAATTACTTACAATCTGTTTATAATCCTGTCCGTGTAAAGTAGATACGGAACTCAGTGATAATGTAACAGCAAACAAAAGAGGTAAAGTTAGCTTTTTCATATTGATTCTTAAAGCGCCAAATTTACAAATAATAATCAATTATTAATTACTTTTCTTTAATATTTAATACTTTTTTTTAACCAATTATTAATATGTATATAATAAGGGAATTAATTTTAAAATTTACGTTAAATGTTTTTCAAAAAAACCACAAAAAAACCACCCATAAAAATGGGTGGTTAATTTATAAGAATTTGTCTAGAGATTATTTACCTCCTTCCATTTTTCTTTTCAATTCAGCTAATACATCAATATCACCTAAAGTTGATCTTTCTTCGTTATTAGAAGAAGTAGAAGTGTTATTGTTGTTATTAGATCTATTGTTAGAAGCTTCTCTTGCATTCTTTTTTTCTTCGTCTCTGAAGATTCCTGTATGAGAAACAACTACTCTTTTAAATTCTTTGTTAAATTCAATTACTTTGAACTCAGCAGTTTCACCTTTCTTGATTTTAGATCCGTCTTCTTTCTCTAATAATCTTGATGGGCAGAATGCTTCTACTTCAACATCTTCGAATTGTACAGAAGCACCTTTATCGTGAACTTCTACAGCAGATCCTGTATGTACAGTTCCTTCAGCATATTTAGTTTCAAACTTATCCCAAGGGTTTTCTGTTAATTGCTTGTGACCTAGAGATAATCTTCTAGCCTGGATGTCTAGCTCAAGAACTACAACATTCAATTTATCACCTACTGCACAGAATTCTGATGGATGCTTGATTTTTTTAGTCCAAGAAAGGTCTGAGATATAGATCAATCCGTCGATACCTTCTTCCAATTCTACGAATACACCGAAGTTTGTAAAGTTTCTTACAGTTCCAACGTGCTCAGAGCTCACTGGATATTTAGCTTCGATATTTTCCCAAGGATCTTTAGATAATTGTTTCATACCTAGAGAGATTTTTCTATCTTCTCTATCCAAAGTAAGTACTTCAGCTTCCACTTCGTCACCTACTTTTACGAAATCTCCTGCACTTCTCAAATGAGTAGACCAAGACATTTCAGAAACGTGAATTAATCCTTCTACACCTGGAGCGATCTCTACGAATGCACCATAATCTGCAAGAACTACTACTTTTCCTTTTACTTTATCACCAACTTTCATGTCAGCAGAAAGAGCATCCCAAGGGTGAGCTTCTAATTGCTTCATACCCAATTGGATTCTTGTTTTCTCGTCATCAAAGTCTAGGATAACCACTTTCACAGTTTGTCCGTCTTCTAAGATTTCAGATGGATGGTTCACTCTAGACCAAGAAAGGTCTGTAATGTGGATCAATCCGTCTACACCACCAAGATCTACGAATACACCGTAAGAAGTAATATTCTTAACAGTACCTTCAAGAACCTGACCTTTTTCAAGCTGTGCGATGATTTCTTTTTTCTGACCTTCGATATCTGCTTCGATCAATGCTTTGTGAGATACAACTACGTTTTTGAACTCAGGGTTGATTTTCACAACTTTGAACTCCATAGTTTTTCCTACGAACTGATCGTAATCTTTAATTGGCTTAACGTCGATTTGAGAACCTGGTAAGAATGCTTCGATACCGTGAACGTCAACGATCATACCTCCTTTAGTTCTAGATTTTACAAAACCGTTTACGATTTCTCCAGTTTCGTGAAGTTCGTTTACTCTATCCCAAGCTTTAAGCGTTCTTGCTTTTTTGTGAGATAATTGTAATTGACCAGTTTTGTCTTCTCTTCTGTCTACCATTACTTCAACATCATCACCTACTTTAAGGCCTGGGTTGTAACGGAATTCGTTAAGAGAAATAACACCTTCAGATTTGAAATCGATGTCTACGATAGCTTCTTTATCAGTTAATCTTACAACTTTACCTGTGATAACGTCGTTGTCATTTAAACTGCTAAGAGATCCATTATAGATTTCTTCAAGATCGCTTTTTTCTTTTCTAGCATCTGCATCAAGACCAGATTCGAAAGAATCCCAGTCAAATTGTTCTGGTGCTACGTTTTGGTTTAATAAAACCTCTGCTGAATTTGTCTCTTTTGACATTTTCTAATAAAATTTGTATTCCTATTCTTACAGACCTCGGCTTTGCTGTGAATCCTGAAAAATATGGAAGTTGTTAATTGCTAATGTTTTACTTCGCCGAAAGTACGTTCACAAAAGTGAGTGCAAAAGTACAAAAATTTTTAATATTGAGAACAATAATATTAATTTTCGAATGTGTTTTCTAAAATCTTCTTAAATTCGTTTTCATTTCCATAGTTATAGAAAGGAACCGCTGTTATTTTATAGGTATCTGTATAAATTTTAATAGACTTTTGCTCGTTTCCTATTTCCTTCAAAAAATTTTCTTTCCACTTATCATAACCTATTAAATGTGCTCCTTTGGGTTCTATAAAAACCTGAAAAGTGAGTTTGTGACTAGCTTTTTCATTGCAAAAGAGTAAAAAATCCGGTTCAAACGCACGACCATATTTATCGAAAATTTTAATCTCTCTTTCATTACGGATGAGATGAATGTTTTCAAATTTTTGGCTGAAACCTTCAAAACGTCTGGAGAATAATTCTACAAATTTCTTTTCTTCACTGGTCCCGTAATTAGCATTGTAAGCATACCAGGATTCTTCCTTTACAAAATTTTCTTGGCCATCTGCTCTTTCACTATATTTATTTACTCTAATTTCTTTATCTCTGAAAACCTTACTGATTGGTTCTGCAAAATAATCTGAACCTTCATATTCGGTGGAATTGTTTTTAATATCAACTTCGATGTTTTGTAATAAACCATTCAACGCCTGAAGATAATCGAAATGCGAAATTTCCTGAAGACGATTGTAATTTCCGAGAAAAGTTATTTCTAAATTTCCTAAATAATTTTCATCATTAATAAAATCTGAAAGCGATTTAATGTTCGGAAAATAATGTGAGAGATTGTCAAAATAATAAAAAGGATTTTGACTTAAGGCATAATGAATGACGTGTTTTTGAATATCTTTAAGTTTTACATCTTTCGATTTTATCACTTCATCAAAAGAAACTGGACTTTCTAATTCAAAAAATACGCTCGAAACTCTTCCGCCACCAGAAGAAAGCTGATGTCTGTAATTGGTTTTTTTTACACCCAAATCTTCGAAAGATTTTACATTATCAAAATTTTTTGGTAATTTTTTATTGGAAAAAACATAGCCGTTTTTATATAAATCGGATTCTTTGAAATCAAATTTTAAAGTCAGTTGCTTTGTTTCAAGATTGGCATCATCTTCATAAATTCCGGTTTCTACCAATGCTTTTTTAAGCTCAGAAACATAACGGCTGTCTTCTTTGGTGTGATAATACAATTCTTCCAAAATTTTCAAATCGTTCGCGATGTCATCATCATATTTTCGGACAAATTTATCTTCGCCTTTTTCTAGTGCAAACGGATAATACCTTGCACCACGACCAATGAGTTGCGCTTCAGAAAGTGTCGTTTTACCAGGTTTTCCATCTTTTCCGTCACGGTCTTCGTACAGTCTTACTATATCAAACAAATTCAAAACATCCCAACCTTCATTCAGCTTTTGAACGGCAAATACGGCACGAATTGGGTTGTTTTCATCTTCCAAAGTATTGAGCAAAATCTGGTTTTTCTCTGCTTCGGAATCATTATTGGCACTCAAACAATTCTCTTCACGAAAATTATTCTGAATACGTTTTGCAATTTCATTGAACGAAATATTTTTGGTTTCAAAAAACTGAAAAGCTTTCTGAACAATAGGAACGGTAGAAGTTTTTTTGATTTTCTCCGCCATTGTTTCAGAAAATTCATCAATCAATTTGTGAAAATTATCTTTGTTTTGTTCGGATTCTTTAATGGTTTTCTTCGCTTTAAAAAGAATGACCGGTTTTAAATTAATATTGTTAATGGTTGCCAATTCCTGACGGTATAAATTCAAAATCAAAGCCTGAATAATTCGTTCTTTCTCGTCATAAAGCGAACGAACGAGATTGATTTCTTTAGAAAATTTATCCGTTCTAAATTGCGACAGGTCGTATTTATAAATGACTTTATCTTTGTATTTGTTGACGATTTCCCTGCTTTCATAATCCAAAGTTGCCGTAAATTCCAGAAGAATATTGTTGAAATTCTGATGAAGGATTTGCAAAACCGTTTCTTCCCAACTTCCGAAAAGGTTTCCGCTTTTTGTTCCGCTGTTTAAATGATGCGCTTCATCTGCAATCAGCACCAATTTTTTATCTTCAAAATCTTCGTAGGTAACGCTATTTTCTTTGGTGTTATTCAAATCAATATGCAACTGCTGAATCGTTGTAAATTTGATGTTGATATTTTCGCTATCGGCTTCGTCAAAATTATCAATCTGTTTCAGCAGAACTTCTTTTCCGTTAATGACGACTTTATCATTAAAAAGATATTTAGACGTTTGCGGATTGAGAAAATTGTCTTTTGTTTTTTGAATAATGTTGTTGCTGTTTACAAAAAAGAGAAAATTTCGGTAACCTTTTTCATACAAATGAAGCATCAAACCAGCCATAACCAAGGTTTTCCCGCTTCCTGTCGCCATATTAAAGAGCAAGTGAAGTGGTTTATTTGGTTTTTCGTCAAAATCTTCTTGTTCAGTATATAAATATCGTTTGAAAGCTTCTTCTTGGTACGGACGAATGCCGAATTTTAAATTATCTGTAATTCCGTTTGGCAAAATAACCTGTGCTAAAGCTTTGCGCGCAAACGGATTGTTGAATATTTCGTGTAAAAACGCCATTGTTTATAAATTGTCTGAACCTTGATTTTCGGGATTTGCCGATTTCCAAGATTTATTAAATAATCGTTTAAATTGAAGGCTTTTTGCTCCTAAATTTATAAGCAAACCTGTTGGTAAATTGTATGCTTCCAAATAATTCATTGCTTGTGCCAAATGCACATCTTCAAGATTTACAACTGCTTTTATTTCTACTGATATTTCGTTCATCACTAAAAAATCAACTCTTCGGCTACCAATATCAACATTTTTGTAAGACAATGGCATTTCAAATTCCCGTTGGTGTTCAATTTCGCGTAAATTCATCTCAATAGATAAAGCCCTTTGATAGATTACTTCCTGAAAACCATTGCCAAGTACACTATGGACCTCCATCGCACAACCAATAATGCTATGCGTTATTTTGTCTTGTTGTTCTTTTGTCAGATATTTCAAATTCATTTTGATGTTTTTATTAAAGGTAATCATTTGAAAAAAATCCTGACAATCTTTAAATCTTGTAAAAATCACGGTTCAGATTTTTTTCTTCCGCTGTACACTCAAAATTTTCATCGTTGAGTGAAGATAGATTAACGTACAACTGATTTTTGTTGAGCAGTTCGCAAAGATGTTGTTTTTGTTCATTTAAACTTAACAATTTAAAATCTTCAATATGTTGCTCTTGTTTTTGGATATCCACATTGTAATTGAGGAACGATTTAGATTTCATTTCTTCCCAGATTTGTAAAAGATTTTCTGAATCTTGAGCTTCTTCAATTTTTTCGATAAATGTTTGATTATATTTTTTGAGTTCTAGGTATATGAAAGAACCGCCACCTTGCCAGTTGATATCTTCCTCTTTAGAAATTCCTGTTGAATCGCCTTTTATTACATTATTTATGCGCTGTACTGATAAATCTATTTGACTTTGCAATTGCTCTAAACCTATATATTGCCTACCTAATTTATGAGCCACAGCAGCGGTTGTTCCACTTCCCAGATGATAATCAAGAACAATATCGTTCGATGAAGTAAAGATTTGAATTAAAAATTTCAAAAGCTCTTCAGGTTTCTTTCCATTTCTAAATTCAACGCCACCTTGTTTAGAAACGTTGTTATATTCTTTTTCAAAATTGTAAAAATTAGGATATTGTTTTTTTGTAATATCACTACTTGTTGGCATACCTTGATAGTACCCGCCATTTTTTTTACCGTTCGGTGCTGAATAAAAAAATCTATGATTTTCAAAATCATCTCCCATATCAGGAACTTTGAATATTGTTTCTGGAGGATAATGAGTTAGATTTTCTAAAAATTTCACAAAAAATCTACCACTGCTATTTTTCTCACGTATCGAACCACGAATACTAATTTTTTTCAAACCTTCTTTACTTGGCGGAACTGAAACAACTTTGTATTGATTAGGTAAGTAAACCTCTACCTCTTTGGAACCACATTTAATTATTTCGGGCTTTGCATCTTCATTCAATTCAATTTGTAATATGTAATCATCAATTGTTTTTTGCTCTTCAACAAATGGCATTTTTTTACCTTTATCATTCGTGTAAATTAGAATATACTCAATTATATCATTAAACTCCTTATCTCCGGTTAATGCTCTTGCAGGATGTCTAACTTGAATATTGAAATCGCATAAATGTTTCTCAAATAAATCATCCATTAAAACTTTTAAATAAGCATATTGATGAAATGAACATTGAACTAAAAAAACTCCTTGAGAAGACAGTAATCTTTCAGCTCCTTCAATTCTATTTTTCATAAACGTTAACCAAGTTGATTGATTAAAAGAATCGTTGTAGTTAAAAGAATCGCTACCCGTATTATAAGGCGGATCGATATAAATCAACTTCACTTTTCCAGCAAATTCTTTCTTTAGAGAATGCAATGCGAGAAGATTATTTCCTTTGATGATTAGATTATCTGTAATAGTTCCGTTTTCATTTCGATTAAATTGGCTGAAATCTTTTTCTCCATCTTTATCAAATCGTTTGGCATTTGTAATAACTTTTGGGTCAAGAAGTTCAGTAATTTCGTCCTGAGCTAAAGTTTCGTTAAAGAAAATCTCTTCCCTTTTATCTTCTTCACGGCTTTGTCCACCTTCCAAAATACAATCTTTAAATGGCCAAACCAGCGCCACTTCATTGCGTTGTTTCAGATATTTACCGTCAATAGATAAGCCTACTTTATTTTTGAATTGAGTGTAACTGTCGTTAAGATAATTTTTCTGTTCAAGAAATTGAATGAAAAGATTTTGTTTAAAAATTAAAGTGCTTTTAACTTCAAGGAAAAATTTTTGTTTCAAATCAGGACTGTCTAACAACAATCCAATTAATTCTTCATCAAAATTTTGAGCTTTATTGAGAACCACCCATTTTTTAAGCTCGCCGTTATCGGAAACATAATTGGGTTCTTTTTTAAGTTGGGATTCGAGGGTTTGGTATAGTTTCATTTTGCCTGCTTAATGAAAAAGAACGTGTCACTCTGCAACATTTTATTCTTTTCAGGAAAGGTACTTCGACGAACCCACGCAGAATTGAAAAAACAGCAGAGGACACGCCTTTGCAGACGCATCCCTAAACTGTTTCTTTCTACGTAATAAAATTGTCGAAGTTTTATCCCAAAAGAAACTTTTAGTAACGCTAAAGTTTATATGTCTTTTTCTTTTTTAAATCATTAAAAAATATTTCATCAAATATAATAGAAAATTATACTATGTTCCAATTTCAATTTTTTTACAAAAATGAAGCTACCCAAAAGCAGCTCCATCTAAAGTAAAAGTTGGAAATGAAAGTTAGTTTATAGATTCCACAACTGTGGTATTTAAGGAGATTTTAGATAGAAAATCACTCATATTGTCACATGACGGATTTCCTGTATTTGAGCTTTGTGCAACACCGCCGTAAATAATTTTCTGTGTAGAACTACCGGATGATGACGCTATATTTCTTGCCATTACTTTGATTGTATGGCTTCCTACTGTTAAATTATTTACTACACCATTAAGCACAAATTTATGCCAAGAGCAGGTAAAATCTTCCTTCTGCTTGTGGTATTTTCTTACAACCACCAATTTATCATCAACAAATACACCTACAGCATATTGAAAGTAGCTATCTGATGCTCTATCCAGCTGTGCCATACCTTCTAGTGTAAAAGCGAATGAGTTATTAGTTCTTGTGAATGTTTTAGTATCTGTAATTCCCAATGAGGTCCAGTTGGTTGTACCACTTCCTAAGGTAATTGCTCCCGCAATGAAGCCTGTAACGCTAATATTTCCTGCAGAAGAGACAGAACTGGTATTCACCAGATCTAACTTTGGAAGAATTTGGTCTTTCGTGAGCAACGCGTTCCATTTGCTATTATCAAAGTAGGCAACTGTTTCCGGCAACGTAGTTGTAGAATTTGTATTGAAAACAATACTTCCGTTCTGAGGCGATTCCACGGTTGCAATATCCACATTTGAGGAAAGAGAAATTCTAGGTAGCAAAACGCCTTTTTGATCAGAGTCTAGCTTCAAGATTGCGGTTCCGTCTAAGATGGGTTCTGTTCTGTCTGTCATCACAACCTGCGAAAACAGGAAGTTAGGTAAAAAAAACAACGCTATGATTTTAAATATATTTTTCATCTTCAATTTAATAAGGTAATGGTTGGTTAACTAGTACAATGGCGCTAATTCTTGCTTCATCATCTGAAATATTGCTGCAGCTCGCTCCTTTTTTTCCATAACTGATTGTAGTGGTAGTGGTACTAGATCTGTTCATTACCGCCAATCTTATTGTGTGATTACCCACGGTAAGGTCGTCCACAAGACCTGTAATGGTAAATTCTTGAAATGCACACGTGTTATCAACATTTAAAGAAGCAGACTTGGAAGAAATCAGTTTATCATCTACAAATATTCCCAAACCGTAGGTCACACTGGCACTGCTTGACGAAGCGTTATTCAGCTGTAACATTCCCGTAAAAGTGATAACGGCATTATTTTCTGGTCTTTCAATAGAAAAAGTAAATGGCGACGGATCTGTAACTTCTACCCATGGTGAAGAGATGGTAGTACCGTTTGTAAAGAACGCAACAGACGTAGCATCAGCAGGATAATTGTTGGTAGAAACTCCGGAATATATTTTAGAATAATATTTGGTAATTCCCAGCAGTAAATTAATGTTAGCAGAATTAAAATAAAATATCCATTTTGTACCTTCCCAATAATACAAACCTTTGCCTCCCGGAAAATTTTGGTTGGTATTGTAAACAAGCAAAGAAACCGTAGGCTTGGCAGCCATAAAACTATAGTCGGAGATATTATTTTCGTTGAGAGAAATCTTCGGAATCATTAAACTTCTGTCAGAAGTTACTAAATCCAGGATGGCAGAAGAATTCGGTGTTGAAGTGCCAATCCCTACAGATCCGCTCTGCGCAAAACTATTAACCCCTATTAATAATAAGAGTGATTTTAGAAACAATTTTTTCATGATTTGTATTTTATGACTTTTCTGTAAGCTTAATAAACATATTAATTTTCGACATATCTGCATTTACAGAAGAAGATGCTGCGCCACCAAACCTCCACGATGAGGCACTGCTGTAATTATTTACCCTCATTGTAACGTACGTTTTAACTTCATGAGTGCCAACGCTCAGGTTTTTAAAAAGGGTATTAATAGAGAAAAAGTCATATTGATTTGATCTTCCATAATTGGCAGAATAGTTTCTTACACCCTTCAGTTGCCCATCTACAAAGATACCTATAGCGTAGGTGTACGTTTTTGTAGCGTCTACCATAGTGTTATTTGCCTGTACCATCCCTTCTGTAATCACAAATACATTATTGTTCGCCTGCGTTACATTAATTGTTTTTGAAAGACCGGGAACGAACGTCCAGACTGTACCGGGAACGGAATTTTCAGCGTAATTGAGGGCTCCCGCGGGAGACGCAAGGTCAACAGAAGAAGAATTTGAGGTACTATAAGAAATCGTAAGACCCAATACTGAATATACATTGCGTGAATCTACAAGCTCATTCCATTTTGTGCCGTCCCAGAAAGTAAAACCTTCTTTTCCTACAGCTTTGTTATAAGCTAAAAGACCGTAGGCAGGGCTGGCAACAGGTGCTGGAAGTGACAGATCGGGAATAGTAAGATTGGGTAGAAGAACGCCTTTGTTGGTGGAGTGAATTTTTAGCAGAAGATTATCTTCTACCGATGTCGTTCCTATTCCAACTTGAGAGAATAAATTATGACTAGGCAAAATAATTAAGCCAAGCACTATAGAGTACTGAATTTTTTTCATCTTGGTGTTTTTATGTGTTTTATACTTTTTGTATACGCAAAGATATAAACTTAATACTAACCAAGTTGCATTTTATAGAAAAAAACTATTAAAAAATTTAATAATGTGTTATTTAATTAAATAAAAAAATAAAAAAGATGAAAAATTTTTACTCTTGAGTTTTAGAAGACTCCTGGATTAATAAGTTAATTTCTTCTAATTCTGTTTCCGTAAAATCTCTCCATTTACCTACAGGAATATCTAGTGAAACATTCATGATTCGGATTCTTTTCAGCTTTTTCACTTCATAGCCAAGATATTCGCACATTCTTCTAATCTGCCTATTTAAGCCTTGTGTAAGGACAATCCTGAAATGCATATCGTCAATTTTTTCAACCTCGCATTTTTTTGTAATGGTATCTAGTATGGGTACACCATTTCTCATTTTATCTAAAAATCTTGTGGATATAGGCTTGTCAACCCTCACGATATATTCTTTTTCGTGATTATTTTTTGAGCGGAGAATTTTGTTGACGATATCTCCATCATTGGTAAGAAAGATTAAACCCTCGCTCGCCTTATCAAGTCTCCCAATCGGGAAAATTCTTTTAGGATAATTTATAAAATCTATAATATTGTTTTGCTCACGTTTAGAATCTGTAGTACATACAATTCCTCGAGGTTTATTGAATGCAATGTATATTGGTTTGCCTTCAGATTCGCGAATGGTTCTTCCGTCTACTTCTATATAATCTTCGTCTGAAACTTTGGTTCCAAGTTCCGGAATTTTACCATTAATTTTTATTCTACCTTCCTCCAAAAGTTTATCTGCTGCTCTTCGTGAGCAATATCCAACTTCAGAAAGATATTTATTGATGCGTGTCTTTTCCATTAGTCTATTCCTTCTATTGTATAATTTTTATTACTGAAAATGGTAATTCCGTAGCTTATTCCTACAAAAATAGTACTTGAATTACCTAATCTGAAACCTTCTAAAACCAAGCCTCCTTCTTGGCTCAATCTTTTTGAATAAGAGACTTGAACTCCAGACTTTAAACTCCAAAATATTGAATTTGAAATAACTGAGTTATTAATTTGTGCACCGTAAGTAAGATCTACAAAAAAAGCTTCATCTCCTGGGTTAAAAATAAATTTGGGTTGAATGAGCCAATATACCATGTGAAAATTGGGGTCTATATAACTGTATTTCAATCCGGTTCCGATGGCAAAGTTAGGAAGAAAATGATAACCTCCGACAGCAGAAATCCCGTAAGTGAAATCGTTTGGAAGATAGGGCCCAATATTCTGTTGATAATATTGCGAATCTTTATTTTGATTATCCTTTATTTTGTTTCCTAAGTTGTACCCTATATTTAAAGATGGATTTATATAAAAGCTCATTTTCTCTTTTTTCGAATCTACAGCTTGTGAGAAAACCATCAAGGAAAGTAATAGAAATAGGCAAGCCAGTAAATTTTTAGTCATAATTTTCAAATCTGTAATCATTGTTTAAAAACTCTGCGCTTGCATCTTCAATTTTGTAATCGCCAATTTTCGTTCTTTTTAATTGTGTGAGATACGCACCCACACCAAGCTCCTGCCCAATGTCGTGTGCTAAACTTCGGATATAAGTTCCCTTTGAGCAACCTACAGTAAAGTTTATAAATGGAAAACTGATGGCAATATCTTGAATGTAATGAATAGTGGTTTTCCTGGATTTCATCTCTACCTGCTCTCCTGCTCTTGCGAGATTGTAAGCTCTTTCCCCATCTATTTTTATAGCTGAAAAGACGGGTGGTTTTTGGTTTATTTCTCCCAAGAATTTTTCTAAAACATTTTTCACATTTTCTTCTGTGACATTTGAAAAATCCTGGTGAAGAATCTCTGGTTTTTCGGTGTCGTAAGATTCTGTTTGTACTCCTATTTTAATTTCTGCCCAGTATTCTTTTGCGGCATCCTGAATTTCCGGAATTTTTTTGGTAAACTTCCCTGTGCAGACAATCAAAAGACCTGTTGCTCTAGGATCTAAAGTTCCGGCATGCCCGATTTTAAATTTTTTTGGGAGATCAAATTCGCGTTTTAGCTTGTATTTTAATTTATTAACCGCCTGAAAAGAAGTCCAATCCAAAGGTTTATCAAGTAAAAATACGTGTCCTGATTGTAGTTGTTCGGCAGTCATTGAGTTGGAGGGTTTTAGAGTTGAAAAGTTGATTAATTAATCAGTTTTTAGTTTTTTATTTTGATTGATTACTGTTTATGCATTAGATTTCAACAGAGAATCTCTTGCAGCCCGGCTTGAGTGGAGCTCTTTTTGCTGAAACGAAGTGGAAGCAAAAAAGCGGGAACGGAAGACGGATACAGCTGCCCAAATCATAATAATTGATAAGTAATTGGCTATGAATAATTGTAAATTTTATTTGAAAAACTTGAAATAAATCAACAGACCAAGTCCTACAAAAATACGATACCAACCCCAAGGTTTGAAGCCGTACTTATTCAAGATACCGATGAATGCTTTAATAGCAATAAGTGCTGTGATAAATGCTACGATATTCCCTACAATGAAGATTGTGATGTGCTCTTGTGATTCTAAGATCATTTGGTATCCTTTTGCGGCATTTGGAGTTCCTTTACCCCATGTTTTTACAAAAACGGAATAAACAGTGACTGCCAACATTGTGGGAACAGCTAAAAAGAATGAAAATTCTGCTGCTGCTTTTCGAGACAAACCTTGAGCCATCCCTCCAATGATAGAAGCTGCACTTCTGCTGGTTCCGGGCATCATGGCAAGACATTGCCAAAAGCCAATGGTTATGGCTTTTTTGATGGAAATATTTTTTTCGTCATGAATAACGGGGCTATGGAACCACTTGTCTGCGAATAACAAAACAACACCTCCTAAAACTAAAACTGAAGAAATGGCAATTTGATTTCCTAAAATTGCTTCAATTTTGTCATCAAAAATATATCCTAAAGCCAATGCAGGAATTACAGCGAATGCTAATTTATAATAAAACTGTAGATTCTTGAAATCAAAAAATTTCTTCCAGTAGGCTACCACCACAGAAAGAATGGCTCCAAATTGTATAGAAACCTGAAACATTTTTAGAAATTCGGTTTCTTTTAGACCCATTAAATTGGCGGCAAAACCCATATGTGCAGTGGAAGATATTGGAAGATATTCTGTAAGACCTTCGATGATGGCAATGATGATTGCTTTAAGTAAATCCATATTTTATGAGTGATGAAGAATGGGTAATAAGTACTAATAAATATTCAGTCTTTGATTTTCTAACTTTTTAATGAAAAAGTCAATTGCTATGCAACCGACTTTTTTGAGTCAATTTATTTGACACATTTATTTTATATCTGTATTTTTATTTTTTTCTCTTAAGTATTGCATAAACTTCTATTGCAAAACCAATTACAATAAACAGAGGGGCAATTCTTATTCTTCGGATTGAAAACACATCGTCGTTCCATACATTAGGATTAAGTTTACCATCTACCGTGTTGGCATCGGGCCCCATCATCAAAAGAAATCCTACAAGTATAAATGCCAAACCTATAAGCATCCACTTATAATTTTGCGCACCGAAATAGAATGTATTTTCTTCAGGTGCTTTATTTTCTCTACCGAAATCGGATGCAGAAAAATTTGTTGTTTTTTTGCTCATTATTTATGAATAATATAAGTCGTCTACGTTTGTTCTTAAGAATCTCCAAGTGGCTATAATGGTACTTAAAACGGTAATAAAAATACCGATACCCAATACAACAAGTACTAATGAAAAATAATGGCTTGTATCTTGTACAAATGCAGAACCAATGGTGTCTGTAAAGTAATACCAAACGCCAAATAAGGCCAGTAAACCTAATGCAGAACCTATTAAACCTAATACTAAAGCTTCTAGCACAAATGGTTTTAGGATGAATCTTCTTTTAGCACCCACCAACTGCATTGTTTTGATAATAAATCTTTTAGAGAATATTTTTAATCTAATAGAGTTGTTAATTAAAACTACAGCAAGAATTAAAAAGAGAAGAGAAAAACCTGAAATCCATTTTAAAATTCTACTGAGATTGTTGTAAACATTCACCATCAAAGCACTGTCATTCCTCACATCTACAATTCCTGGAACAGTTTTTATGACTTTTAGCGCTTCCTCAATTTTTAAAGGATCTACATATTCTGGTTTCAAAGAAATCTCTACCGATGACGGGAAGATTTTTTCTTCAAAAAGTGCATCACTATCTATACCCATGCTTACTTTTGCTTCTTCTGCTGCTTTTTCTCGGGAGATATACACCGCTTTTTTCACAGGCAAAAGAACTTGAATTTTCTTAAATGCCTCCTCTTCAAGTTTTGCAATTTTTACAGAATCTTTCGGATCATAGTTTTGGTCGTAATAAGCATTAACCACCAATTGCTCTTTGATATAGTCTGAATATTTCTGAGCATTGATAAGGATAAGCCCCATCAATCCCATTAAAAATAATACCAAGGCAATGCTTATTACAACGGTAATATTACTCGACCTCAGCCTCTTTTTATTAAATTCATCTGCAGATTTTGCCATTAACAATAAAATTTTTGGCTAAATTAGAAAAAATCTTCCGAAATTTGACCCGAAAAATATATTTTCACTGTTAACAAAATCATAAATACTTTGAGTGTAAGAGCAAAAAAGCATCTCGGTCAACATTTCTTGACCGATGAGAATATCGCCAAAAATATAGTAGAAGGACTGAGTTTCGAAAACTATAGCAACATCATGGAGGTGGGTCCTGGAATGGGCGTACTAACGAAATATCTTCTGGACAAAGAGCAAAAAATCTACCTTGCAGAAATTGATCAAGAATCTATTGATTATCTAAAGAAAAATTATAATAAAACGAATGAAGAAACCTTTGTAGGAGATTTCCTGAAGCAGGATTTTGCATTTTTAAATAATGAAGAAATTGCTATTATCGGTAATTTTCCTTACAATATTTCTTCACAGATTTTATTTAAAATTATTGATCATTACACGCAGATTCCTGAGATGGTAGGCATGTTTCAAAAGGAAGTTGCAGAACGCACTGCTGCGGTTCCTCGTACCAAAGAGTATGGGATTTTGTCTGTTTTGATACAAGCATATTATGATGTTGAATACCTTTTTACGGTTCATGAAAATGTGTTTAATCCGCCTCCCAAGGTAAAATCTGGAGTCATTAAACTTACAAAAAACCCAAAAAAAGGTCTTGCAGGAAATGAAATTCTTTTCAAAAAAATTGTAAAAGCAGGATTTAATCAAAGAAGAAAAAAGCTGTCGAATTCTCTTAAAGTTCTTGAGATTCCCGAAGTATTAAAAACTCATGAATTTTTAGATAAAAGAGCTGAAGAATTGAGCGTTTCAGATTTTATAGAATTCACAAAACTGTGGAAAGACAGCCAACAATAAATTTAAATGTTAATATAATAATAATAATAATGCCTTCAGATATTCTGAAGGCATTGTTATTAAAATAAATTTTATTTACTCTCTGTTTTTCAGCATGATCCAACCAGCTGTATTCATTTGAGTTTTAGACTTATTGTATTCAAAATTAAATTTATACCAATATGTTCCTGTTGGCAATCTCTTTCCTCCCACTGTACCGTTCCAGATAGGATTTTCTTTTGAGAATCTGAACATCTCAGCTCCATATCTATCGTAAATAGAACCTTTAAAGTTTTTGAAATTCCCCAAATTAGATAAATCAATTACATCATTTACTCCATCTTGGTTTGGTGTGATAATATTATTGATATGTAATGTAAAGAAGTCTACTGTTCCTACACAAGTTGTTCCTTTTGTTCTTACATACAATGTGTAATTTGTATTATCAAGAAGATTGGGGAATACATTAGAATCTTGCCATGCAATTCCATCAATAGAATATTCTGCAGTTTTCGGAATATTGTTGATATTCGGAATAGTTGCAATTGCTGTGATTGCATTGTTTTCGTAGTTCAATTGTGTAAAATATGGTGTAGCTGCTGCCATTACTTTTATTACAAAGTTTTTTGTACAGACTCCATTATTGATGGTAACAGTGTAAATTCCTAATTGAGTAACAGTAATTTTTCTTGTCGTTGCTCCGGTGTTCCATAAATAAGTATATCCATTTCCTGCTCCTGCATCTAGCTCCATTGAATCACCTATACACATTTCTACATCAAGAAGTGGCGATGTAGGCAGAGGCACTACCTCTACTGTAACTTTTGCTGGTATTAAAGATGGACAGCCTAACGGGCCTACCCCGTACACTTCAAATGTCGTGGTTTGATATATCGTTGCCGTCTGCGTACTACCATGACCTGGGAAATTAACCCAATTGTAGGTTGTACCTCCCGTTGCAGTAAGGGTTACTGTTTCGCCTGCGCATACTCTTATTCTGTTAGAGCTTACTTGCGCTACAGGTCTAGCTTCTTTAGCTAACGTGAGCTCTACCACCTTTCTGCAATATTGTTCACCATAAACAACGGCGTAAATAACTTGACCGTTGTTTCCATTATAATTTAAAGGATTTTGTATAAAGTTATTATTAAACGCTAATGCATCTGCTTGATTTACATACCATCTAAAGTTTGCCCCTACTGTTGGACTAATTAGTGCCTTAGAATTATTTAAATCAAAAGTTGTAATATCTGGTGTTGTACAAAGCAACAATGTAGCATTTTGCGCCAATGGTGTAGAGCCACCGTGAATGGTAACTGTAGCTGTACCCGGGCATGGATTTCCTGGTAACGTAACTTCAATTGTATAGGTACCTGGATTAATTGCTGTAATAGATGTTGTAGTTGCTCCCGGAACTGGTACCCCATTGTAAAACCATTGGTAGGTCAAATTAGGGCTATTTACTGATGCTGTAATTACGGTAGGAGCCAAATCGCACACATTAATGTCTGAAGGAATAACTGCACCTCCTGGATCTTGAAGCTCAACTCCAATATTAAATGATCCCCCTTCTAGAAATACGGCGGAATCAAAACTACTATCATTTGCATCTGCAATTACCATTTTGAAATGATAAGGGATACCAGCTGTAACAGTAGCTGTAGCTTCTAGGGGTATGGTTCTTCCATTAAAATTAGTTTCAATATTCGCTGTGTTGTAACCTCCGAAAAAAGTAGGATTTACCGCACCACAAGAGCCTCCAATAGCCGGGTGAATGTTGGTAACACTTACTGGCCCTGCGCCGCCTGGCAATACTGCCATATTTTGGTAAGGCGCTGTACTACCAACAGGTCTTAGTAATAATGCAAAAGAATCTGAATAATTACAAGGGAAAGATCCTGTATATTCTTCGGAAGCCATTAAATAATTAAATTTGATTTGACTTGTAGTAGGAACAAAATCAAATTCTAAAATAACTGCATCATTTAGTGACCCTGTAGGATTGGTAGCAGCTACAAGATCTGGATCACTACCAGACCCTAGAGCATCCCCTACAGTTCCTGTATTAGCAGTATTACCTGCATTTCTTGCATATCCGGTCATTAATATAATTCCATCTTTAAAAGGAAAATTGGTAGTACCCTTATGGAAATACCCCCAAGATCTGTTTTGATTTGAGGCTGGTAAATTCGGACTTACCGTTACATTAGAAATATTAGGTGTAAAACATGAGCCAGCACCTGATGAGATCAACACATCTCTTATCAATTGTAAAGGTGTATAAGCGGTCTCTTGATATCCCGCTGCATTTACATCAATAAATGCACCTGCTTTTTTTGAGGTTTCAGATAAATTCTCTTTCTGCAGCTTTCTGGGGGGGAGTTTTTGTGCAGTAAGATTCGCAGTCATGAAACCAAAAAATAATAATAGTAGATATTGCTTCATATAATTTTCATTTCAACAAATTTAATTTTTTTTTACATAAAACACATCAAAATTTAACTATTTTATAAAAAAAAATAACCTTTCAGTTAAAAGGTTATTAATTATTTAGTTTCTATTCTTTAAAAGTATCCATCCGTTTCTAAGCTCTAGTTTCTTACTCGCAGGATTTTGCCATTGTACTTTGTACCAATATGTTCCTGTAGGAATATTCATTCCTCTTAATGTTCCGTCCCAAGTGAGTTCAGATTTTGAAGCCTTAAAAATTTCTGCACCATATCTATCAAATATTGATGCTGCAAAATTATTATATCCTGCAATGCCTACAAAACTCACCCCTTCATTCACACCATCGCGATTTGGGGTAATTGCATTAATCACTACAAATGTGTAAAACTCAATAAAATTACTACAGTATGCATCCTTATTTCTAATTCTAATATTATAATTTGTATTGTCTAAAGCATTAAAGAATACATTAGACGTCTGCCAAGTAACACCGTTATCTATAGAATACTCTAAAACAGCATTTGTAGGGTTTGTAGCTGTAATTGTAAGCGTATGGTTTGCATAAGTAATATTGGTAAATTGTGGTAAAGCTGGATTTAACAATTGTGCAGTAAATACTTTTGAACAAGTTCCGTTACTTATAGTTACAGAATAAGTTCCAGGAACATTTGTAGATATCGTCTGAGTTGTAGCACCATTACTCCACAAATAAGTGTAATTAGGACCAGCTCCTGCATCCAGAATTCCATTATCACCTGCGCATACCAAAACATCTTTCAATGTAGAAACGATGGCTGGAACAACTTCAATTGTAATTGTAGCAGGAATATTTGTAGTACAACCATTTCCACCTAAAGCAATAACCTGATAAGTGGTAGTGGTAGTAGGGCTCACTATTTGTGTATTCCCATTACCTGGTAAATTTACCCAATTGTAAGTCACCCCTCCACTAGCAGTTAATGTAACAGACTCTCCTGCACATATTTTAGTTTTGGATGCATTTAAAACAGGTGTAGGAGGTGCTACAACAATTGTGATGGTTGCAGGCTGAGTAGATAAACATCCATTTGCCCCAATGGCAGTAACTGTATAGGTTGTGGTAACTGTGGGAGAAACTGTTTGTGTATTTCCTGTACCTGTAAGCCCAACCCAAGTGTACGTTACACCACCAGAAGCTGTAAGAGTGACTGATTCGCCAGGGCAAATTTGTGCGGCAGTAGCAGTAACTAAGGTATTTGGGGCCGTTGTATTTTGTATAACAGTAACAGAAGATGTAAATGTGCAAGTAAGATTTCCAGGTTGTGTTGTATTTGAAACTGTTAGCGTATAGGTACCAGCAGCATTTACAATTGGATTAAGTGTATTTCCGCCTGAAACAATGTTGCCTCCTCCAGTTGCAGACCATACTACAGTAGAACCGGGAGGTACAGTTGAAGCTGATGCATTTAATGTAACTTGAGGCGTAGAACAAGTGATAGTTGCGGGAGTCGCAATATTGAGAGCAGTAACAGCTGTAGTATTTAATTGTAGAGTTACAACATACGAACATGCTCCATTTTTTACTAAAACATAAATCGTTTGATTCCCTGGACTTGTGAATGTGTTGGGCGTTGTAATTGTATTATTATTCCCTAGGTTGGCATCTGATTGAAGCAAATAATATGCAAATGTTGCTGTTGATACAGTTGTGATTTGTGATTGAGCTTGCGTTAAATCATAAACAATTCCATTTGCAGAATAACATTTTAGTAATGTAGCATTCTGAACAGCTATTGGCTGAGATACTTGTATAGTTATTGTTGCAGGGGTTGTTGACGGACATCCATTCGCACCAATTGCAGTTACAGAATAAGTTGTAGTAGTGGTGGGGCTTACTGTCTGTATATTTCCTGCTCCCGGAAGTGCATTCCACGAATAAGTAACGCCACCTCCAGCAGTAAGAATAACAGATTCCCCAGAACAGATTTGAATTTTTGATGCCGTTAAAGTTGTTGCTGGTGGTGCACTGTCACCAGTAACTGTCACGCTAGAAACAGCTGTACAAGTAAGATTTCCTGGTTGATAGATATTTGATATTGTTAGATTATAAGTTCCTGGGCTATTGACAACCGGTGTTAATGTATTTCCTCCAGATACGATATTTCCTCCAGTAGTAGTCCAAGCAAATGTAGAACCTGTAGGGTATACAGAAGCAGAACCATTAAGTGTAATTTGGGAATTGGCACATGTCAAGACTGAAGGTTGAGCAATTGTAGCTGTAATTTGCGAAGCCTTTAAGAGTTGAAGTTGGGCTACTTTTGAACAAAATCCATTTTTAACCAAAACATAAATAGTCTGATTACCTGCACTTGAAAAATTTGTAGGTGATGCTATTGTATTTGCATTTCCTGCATTAGCATCAGATTGAAGTAAATAATATGAATAAGTAACACCTGGGGTAGTACTTATAGAAGATTGTGCATTTGTGAGATTAAAAATCGCATTACCATTGGTATAACAAGCTGTAAGTGTAGCATCTTGCGTAGTTGGCGTGGTACTACCTACAACTGTAATAGTTGCTGTCCCTGGACAAGAACTTCCAGGAAAAGTAACCACAACTTTATAAATACCGGGTTGTACAGCAGTATAGGAAGCATTGGTTGCACCAGAAATTACTACATCGTTCAAAAACCATTGGTAAGTAGCGTTTCCGCTTTGCACAGATGCTGTAAAAGTTTGCGGTGCATTATCACAAACATTGATTGATGTAGGCAATTGCACACCATTGGAGCCTAAAATTTGTACACCAATATCAAAAGATCCAGCTTCCAAAAATACTGCAGAATCATAAGCAGAATCTTGATAATCTGCCAAGACCATTTTAAAATGATAAGCTTGGCCGGGAACTACAGTTGCGGTTGCCGTCAATGGAACCGTTCTTCCGCTATAATTAGTTTCTATGTTTGTTGTATTTTGACCACCAAAATATTGTGCATTTTTAGGTCCACAACCATAGCTTGCAGGGATAATATTAGTAACACTTACAGGGCCTGCACCTCCGGGCAAAACAGCAAGATTTGTATAAGGACCTCCACTTACAGGTCTTAGCAACAATGCAAAACCGTCTGTTATTGTACAAGGGAAATTTCCTTCGTATTCTTCTGAAGCAAAAAGATACCTAAATGAGACTTGGCTTGCAGTAGGAACAAAATCAAATTCAATAAAAGAAGCATCTTTTAGTACGCCAGCTGGTAAATTTAAAGCTGCTGCAAGATCTGCATCTCCCTGAGCTGGAACGGAGTTACTGAGTTGCCCTGCTTGGAAATTATTTCCTGCCCTATTCGCATAGCCAGTCGTTAAAACAATACCATTACTAAACGGAAAATTGGTAGTACCTTTATTAAAATATCCCCAACTTCTAGTTGCATCACTTGCTGCTAAATTTGGTGACACTACAACGTTACTTACATTAGGCGTAGTACATGTAGTATTTCCGGCAATTAATACATTAGTAACCAACTGAGATATACTAAATGCCGACTGTGGATAATTTGCAGTATTCACATCAATAAAAGCTCCTGCTTTCATTGTTTGGGATGAAGGCTGTTTCAAAACCGTCTTTGTTCTGCTTTGTGAAAGCAAAACATTTGAGGAAAGTATAATAAATAGAGCCAAAAATAAATTTCTTGTACTTCTAATAATCATTTTTATATTATTTTAAACAAAAATAGTATTTTTTTTCATGCAATTTAACGAATATCATCATAAGTTTAATTTCACAAAATATTGAAAATTAAACTTTTACTTTTATAAAACAAAAAAGTCGACTATAGAGCCGACTTTAATCTTATTTAAATTAAATTTTATTCAAAGTTTTTCAACAAAATCCATCCTGTTTTTACGGTAGTCTGCTTACTTGCAGGATCTTCAAAAGTGATTTGATACCAATATGATGATGTAGATAATTTTTTTCCTTGGAAGTAACCATCCCAGAAAGGTCTTATCTTCTCGTATTTATACACAACTTTACCATATCGGTCAGATACTTGTGCTGTAAAGTTTTTGTTATCGTCTACACCTCTGAAATCAATTTTATCATTTACATTATCTCCGTTTGGTGTAATTACATTTTGCATATTGAATGTATAATACTGTAAATCACCTATACAACTTGTCTTTTTTACTCTTACACGAATATAAACAAGTTTATTTTTTGGTACATTGGTAAAGATATTTGAGTTTTGCCACGTCAAACCATTATCCAAAGAATATTCTAATGCACCGTTGCTTGGATTATTTACAGAAACTGTAATATTATTATTAGAATAGTCAATATTTGTAATGGTTGGTGGAACAGCCACTTTTACCTCAGTTGTAAAAATTTTACTACAAACACCATTGCTGATGGTTACAGAATAATTACCGCCCGATGCTACAGAAATAGTTTGCGTTGTTGCGCCAGTACTCCATAGGTAAGAGTAATTAGGTCCTGCACCTGCGTTCAAAGTGATAGTATCACCATTACAAATCAACCCTCCTGTAAGGTTTGATGTAATTGCTGGCACTACTTCGATTGTAATAGTAGCAGGTTGCAATGATTTACATCCCTGAGTGCCAATTGCATATACTGTATACGTTGTTGTAGCATTAGGACTTACCGTTCTCACGGCTCCTGTTATAGAAGAATCTCCCCATTGGTAAGTAACTCCACCAGCTGCAGTAAGAATAACAGATTCTCCGTTACAAATTCTTACCCTCGGTGCCGCAACTGTGGCTATTGGAGTTTCTTCTTTTCTAAGAGTAAGCGTTGCTACTTTTGAACAGAAAGCTCCGTTTGAAACATTTACATATAAAACCTGCCCGTCATTTCCATTGAAAGCAGTTGTAGTGGTGATATTATTGTTATTTCCCGCTACCGCATCAGCCTGAAGCAAATAAAATTTGAATACGGCCCCTGTTGTTGTACTGATAAGAGGTTTGGCTGTATCTAAGTTAAATGTAAAATTACTTGGAGTAGAACAAAGTTTTAAGGTTGCATTCTGTACCACCGGACTTACACCTCCCACAATAGTAATTGTTGCTTCTGCAGGGCAAGTTGCACCTGGCACTGTTACCTGAACTTTATAAACACCTGGAGAAGTCACAGTATAGTTCATTGTTGTAGCACCCGGAATCGCCACACCATCTTTAAACCATTGATAAATAGTTCCTGGAAGTGCTGCTGTAAGAGCTTTTAAAACTGTAGGTGCATTATCACAAACGTTTATAGACTCTGGTAAAGGATTCCCGCTAGAATCTACTATAGTCATCCCTATATCAAAAGATCCACCTTGAATAAATACTCCGGAATCATATCCAGAATCTGAAGCATCTGCCAAAACCATTTTAAAATGATAAGATACACCTGGTGTAACTGTTGCTGTTGCAGTTAAAGGAATTGTACGGCCATTAAAATTGGTTTCTATATTGGTAGCATTCATACCACCAAAATAAGTAGCATTGATTGGTCCACAGCTGAAACCATTTCCTGCAGGAACGATATTAGTAACACTTACCGGTCCTACTCCGCCAGGAAGCACAGCCAGATTGGTATAGGTGGAACCAGGGATATTTGGTTTTAGCAACAAGGCAAAACCATCAGAAAAATTTCCACAAGGGAAATTTGATGTATATTCTTCTGAAGCGAATAAATAATTAAATGTAATTTGAGAATTATTCGGCACGAAATCAAACTCTATAAAAACTGCATCATTAAGACCTGCTAATGGATTAATGGCTGCTACAAGATCAGGATCACTTCCTGTAGTTCCAGGTACCGAATCCCCCAAATTTCCTTCCAGAGCATTTCCTGCTTTTCTGGCTTTGCCTGTAACAAGTACTATACCGTCATTAAAAGGAAAACTTGTAGTTCCTTTATGAAAATAACCCCATGCTCTTTCTGTATCGGTCTGAAGTTGATTGGGTGATACTGTAACATTAGAAACATTGGGAGGCGCACAAGAAGAACCTCCGGAAATCAATACATTTTTAACTAAATTCTCAATGGTATAACCAGATGGTGTGTATGTAGGGACATTTACATCAATAAATGCGCCTGCTTTCATACTTTCTGTACTCTTCTTTTCAGGCAAAATTTGTCGTACGGTTTTCTGCGCATCAATCTGCGTAGAAAATAGAAATAAGAGTAAAAATAAAAGATAGTTTTTTGATCTATAATTTAACATTTTCAGATTGTTTGCCCAAAAATACCAAATTTTATCGATTTAAAACCTATTGAAAGCCAAATTATTAACAACAATAACACAAAAACACTTGTTTCTAATCAAATTTTAATATTGTTTTAATTTAAAAACTAAAAAACATCAATAAATAAGCTTTTTTGTAATGATTAATCTTTTTTCAGCTCATCAATTTTATTTTGAAGCTCTGCAATTTTATCTTTTAAAAATTTAATTTCGTTTTTATTAGAATTTACATTACTTTTAAGAATGGCATTTTTGGCGCGCTCGTTGTGATCATCTTCGTCTTCATCTTCATTAATCTCTTCTATGTCTTCTTGAATATCTTCTATATCTTCGCTAATTTCCTCTAAATCTTCACTTATTTCTTCAATATCTTCACTTATTTCCTCCAAATCTTCTTGGATATCTTCTATGTCTTCTTGGATATCTTCAATTTTTTCATGACTTTTATTCACCGACATTTGGATGAGAATAGAAAGATAAATCGCTTCCAAAGACAAAACAGTCGTTAAAACAAGCAACATTTTATCTACATCTACAATCCCAAAAACAGGCAATAAAAATGATGTAATAAAAAGCAAAGTATGGATAATAAGTGACGGTATAGAGCCAATCCAAGATGTAATTCCGTCTGCCAACTTTTCCAGCAACTCTATATTTTCGTGTGATGTTTTCATTATTTTTTGTTTTATAATAACTCTTTCGTTACACCCAAACCAAACAGGGCAAAATCGTATTTTGCAGGATCTTTATCATCAAATTTTCTGATGATTAAATCTAGCTCTTCAACTGTTTTCCAGTCGTTCTGCGTCCTAGAAATCAAACCGAATTTTCTTGAAATATTTCCGGTATGAACATCAAGAGGAATTGATAAAAATTTCTGATCAATATTTTCCCAGATTCCAAAATCTACCCCACGGTTATCTTTTCTGGTCATCCATCTCAAAAACATAATGATCCGTTTTGATGATGAATTTTTATAGGGTGAACTCACATGTTTGTGCGTTCTGTGTTTTTCTACCCCCAAAAAACCCTGTCTGAATCTCTCGATAGAATGTTGAAAATTGCTTTCACTTTTCTGGATTAAAAACAGATTTTCAAGACTTTCATTTTGTTTATAAATTTTGTTGAATTGTTTAATAAAATAAGCAAAATCTTCTCCGTTAAAAGTTCTATGAATGCTTTTATCTTTTATGTAATCTAAATCTTTTTCAGTATAATTCATCACAAAATCATAAGGAGAATTGCCCATGATGTAGAGCATTTTTTCCGCAGATTTAATGATTGCCTTTCTATTTCCCCATGAAATGGTTGCTGCCAAAAAACCTGCAATCTCTATATCTTGTTTTAATGAAAAACGATGTGGAATCTGAATAGGATCATCATTAATGAACTCCAGATTATTATACATATCCGCTTTTTCGTCGAGAAAATCTTTTAATTCTGAAAAATTCAACTTCATTGCTAAGATATCTGTTTATCTATCATTTATTAATTGAAACATTACAATTATTTAAAGTTTAAAAATTAATTAAAACAAGCTTAAAGTTTTAATATGCACATCTCATAGTATAGGTTTACATAAACTTTCAAAAACATTGAAAACTAATTTTTAATGTTTAAATTTTCACACACTCCAATGCTTTCGGAAGATATGTGTTTGGAAAAACAGCCCTTGCCTCATCCGTAAACACAGTAAGATCTCCATATCGGTTTGAGAAGTGTCCTAAAATTAATTTTTCAACCTCGGCTTTTTTAGCGATTGTTGCCGCCTCCAACGCAGTTGTATGACCGGTATAATCTGCCATTTCTTTTAAATCATGTAAAAAAGTAGATTCGTGATATAAAACCGTAACATTCTTAATAATTGGGATAATAGATTCCAAATATCTTGTGTCACTACAAAATGCGTAAGTGATAGAAGCTACAGGATCTATAGTCAAAATTTCATTTTTAAGAATATATCCGTCACTCAAAACATAATCTTTTCCTGCTTTTAAATTGTGATAATCGCAGGTTTCAATTTCCGGATATTTTGAAATTTCTTCTATATTAATGTGCCTTTCTTTTGGTTTTTCTTTAAATAAATATCCATTACAATAAATCCTATGATCAAGCGGAATGGTGTACACTTCTACCCTGTTATCTTCATAGATTTTTTCTGAATAATTTTTATCCAACTCATGATAAATCACTTCAAACCCACGGTGTGTTTCGGTAATCGAAAAAATGGTGTCCAGCATTTTTTTAATCCCTTTCGGCCCATATACATGCAGCGGAATATCTCTTCCCAAAAGGCGAAAAGAAGCTATCAAACCGGGCAAACCAAAACAATGATCGCCGTGAAGATGGGAAATAAAAATATGATTGATTTTTGAAAATTTCGCCTTTGCTTTTCTCAGCTGTACTTGCGTTCCTTCACCACAATCAATAAGAAAACAGCGTTCTTCCATTTCCAGAAGTTGCGCTGTGGGAGAAGTATTAACAGTTGGTATTGCCGAATTAAAGCCTAATATCGTTAAATAAGTACTCAAATCTATAGTTTATTAAAGCAAATGTACAATAAAAGGTTGAGGTTGAAAATGAGGTTGAGCTTAAGTTTTAAAATCAATTTAAAATAAGAAAAAAGTTCTTTAAAAACGTAAAGTTTTTGCAACCTGAATTTTACCCCTATCCTAGTCTTTCAAGAAATCTAGAAACAAATCTAAAGCTTGTTTTCTGTGGCTGATTTTGTTTTTATCAAAAGGATCCATTTCAGCAAATGTAATTTCATGCCCTTCTGGAACAAAAATAGGATCATAACCAAAACCTTTGTGACCTTTGTTTTC
Organism: Chryseobacterium piscicola; assembly: GCF_900156685.1. GTDB lineage: Bacteria > Bacteroidota > Bacteroidia > Flavobacteriales > Weeksellaceae > Chryseobacterium > Chryseobacterium piscicola. Next base: position 95,237 of record NZ_FTOJ01000009.1, on the reverse strand, counting down.
AGTCTGGAGATTTCCGTGAACTCTTCCGTCAAAATATTGAGCTCCATTTTCATCAAAGTAACATAAAACAGTGATGAAATAGGCTTTTCTATTTTCAATATTGCCCATTTCGTGTAAAACTTTTTCAATGTTTTTAGCAAAATCGTGATCTCCGGCATAACGGGCAGAAAAAATCCCAGGTCTTCCATCTAAAGCTTCTACAACCAAACCGCTATCGTCTCCCAAACTTGGAATCCCCGTTTTCTCAAAGCAATATTTTGCTTTAATTAAAGCATTTGCATTGAAAGAATTTCCATCTTCAACGATTTCGTCGTGCAAATCATAATCTGCAAGACTTTTTACTGTAAAATCATTTCCTAAAATCTGTTGGATTTCTTCTTTCTTATGAAGATTGTGGGTGGCTACTAATATTTCCATTAATTACTATAATTACTCGATTTATATCGAATTAAACTATTTATTTTTCGTTAAACAAAATTTTAAACTATCTGATTAAACTAAACTTCAGTGTAGCTTACCTTATTTTTAAATATGAAAAGATAGAAAAATATTGAAAACAGTACAATTCCGATAATTAAAATCATCCATTCTTGCATTTCAAAAACCTCTGCAAAACTTTCTTTTTTTGTATAAAAAATCAAAACTGCCGAACAAAGATTATTAAAACCATGTAAAAGCATCGGTAAAAACAAAGATTTGGTTTTATAATACACCAATCCGAGAACGCAACCCAATAAAGTTGCACCTACAAATTGCCAAGGGTTTCCGTGTATTAACCCAAATAAAATACTTGCCAGCAAAATAGCTTTCCAAGGTTTTACCCCATTATTAATCATTCCTTTTTGGATAATCCCTCTGAAAACAATTTCTTCAAAAATCGGCGCCATAATCACCGCCGTGATGACCATTACAATTGGATCATTGGTTAATCCGGACATCAAATTTTCAAAAAAACTGTAAAAATCTCCAAAAAAAGGTCCAGTTGTAGGTATTTGAGAAGTGATAAATTCACCAATAAACATCATTCCCAGCATCATTGGGAAAATTAATAAATACGTAGAAACATTAGTAGGTGAAAAGTTGAAATTCAGTTTCTTATTCGTTTTTTGGCGAACAACGATAAAATCAAAAGCCGCAATCATTAAACAGAAAACAACCGCATTGGAAATCATCATAAACCAAGGCTTCTGCATGAAATCTAATTTAAAAATAATTTTCCCGGCAATTCCCGCAAAGCCAACAAACATACTTCCTACCATATATCCTAAAAAAAGGATAAGCCCCCCCATCCAATCAAAAATATATTGAGGGTATTTTGATTTTTCCATTTAATATTGAATTTTAAACCCCGCAAAGATAATTGAAATTATGAAATGAAAAGAGTTTCATCAACTTTCAAAACTACCATAACATGACAAATTTTATCTTTTTTTAATCTAAATTTTTAATCTAAAAACTAATTCCGAAGTATCTTTGTTGATTAATTTTTCTTCAAATGTACAGTCCTTTAAACACGCCAAAAAACATTAATCTTCAATTAATCTCGTACGTCTGTTTCACTTTTGTAGGGTATTTCATTATCGGTTTATCACTTTCTGTCCTCCCGATATTCATCAGCAAAAGTTTAGGATTCAGTCTTTTGGTGGCGGGGATGGTCATTAGTTTGCAGTATATTTCCACGTTTTTCCTGAGAGCGTATTCCGGAAAAATGATTGATGGAAAAGGTCCTAAACCGGCTGTTTTACTAAGTATGATTGGATTTTCATTAACAGGAATTTTCCTGATTTTGGCTTACTATTTTAAATTTTCACCTGTTCTAAGTCTTTCTTTTTTAATCATTACCCGACTTTTAACGGGTTGTGCAGAAGGTTTAATTGGCGCAAGCCCCATAAATTGGGCGATTATGGCTTTGGGCGAAAAAAATACCGCAAAAATCATTTCCTATAACGGGGTTGCGTGCTACGGAGCCTTGGCAATTGGCGCTTCTTTAGGAATTATCATTGAACAGAAATTCAGCCTTTATGGAATTGCAATTCTCTCCATTGTTTTAGGGATTTTAGGATTTTTCTTTGCTAAAACTAAAGAAAACAAAACCAATATCAACCCCCAAGAAAGTCAATCTTTCTGGAAAGTCTTGGAGAAAGTTGCTCCATTTGGCGTTTGTTTGGCTTTGGGCGGAATTGGCTTTGCCAGCATTTCCACTTTTATTACTTTATATTATAACTATTTTCACTGGAATAACGGTGCTTTGTGCCTCAGTCTTTTCGGGGGATTATTTGTTGCAGGACGATTGGTTTTCAGCAATGTAATTAATAATTATGGCGGAATAAAGGTTGCTATTGCCTGTCTTTTAGTAGAAACCATTGGGCTTATCATCATTGCTTTTGCATCCAATGCACAAATGGCACTGGTGGGAGCCGGTGTTACAGGATTAGGGTTTTCATTAATTTTTCCGGCCTTGGGTGTAATGGCAATCAAGAGCGTTTCGCCGTCTAGTCGAGGTTCTGCTTTGGCGGGTTACGGACTTTTTATTGATATTTCTCTCGGCGTTGCGGGTCCCATTATTGGAAGTGTAGCAGACTTTTTGGGAATGCAATTTATCTTCCCATTCAGTGCTGCGCTAGTATTTATCGGCTTGGGATTAGCTTATTTTCTGAAGAAAAAATCAAATCTAAAAAACTTGATTAATGATTAAATTGATATAAAAAAATCTTTCCTGCTTTTTGAAATTGACTAATGAGACTCGCTGTTTATCAGGGTTATAAACTTCGTATTTCATCAAAGAAACGAAACCATTCTTATTATGAAATGTAGTTTTCATTCCGATCCAATAAATTATTTTTTAAACTCATGTTCACTTTCATAAAGAATAATTATGATTCTATGTGATTCATGTATCAAAAGACTGTTTTTACCAAATTTTTGTTAAATTTAAAGTTAAAGACTATTTAAACTCAAATTTAATTTGGTGTAAAAATACAATTTTCAAAATCCGATTAAATTCACGATTTTTGCAAATTCAAACTACGATATGTCAGACTTAATCAAAGAAATAGAAAAAAGAAAAACCTTCGGAATTATCTCTCACCCCGATGCCGGAAAAACCACTCTTACGGAAAAGCTACTGCTCTTCGGAGGGGCAATTCAGGAAGCAGGTGCGGTAAAATCCAATAAAATAAAAAAAGGAGCGACTTCCGATTTCATGGAAATTGAACGCCAGAGAGGAATCTCGGTAGCAACTTCCGTGTTGGCCTTTGAATACAGAGACCACAAAATCAATATCCTAGACACTCCAGGTCACAAAGATTTTGCTGAAGATACGTACCGAACTTTAACTGCCGTGGATTCTGTAATCGTAGTAATCGACGTTGCAAAAGGAGTTGAGGAACAAACAGAAAAATTGGTAAAGGTTTGCAGAATGAGAAACATCCCGATGCTGGTTTTCATCAATAAACTCGACCGTGAAGGAAAGGATGCTTTTGATTTGCTGGATGAAGTAGAACAGAAATTAGGACTAACCGTTTGTCCTCTTTCCTTACCAATTGGTATGGGTGCTGATTTCCAAGGGATTTATAATATCTGGGAAGACAATATTCAGTTGTTTTTGGAAGAAAAAAAACAAAAAGTAGGTGAAGCTATTAAGTTTGATGACATTAATGATTCTTCAATTGATGAAGTAATTGGCGAAAAAGCGGCAAAAAATCTAAGAGAAGAACTCGACTTAATACAATCTGTTTATCCTAAATTTAATCGAGAAGATTATATGAAAGGCGATCTACAGCCTGTTTTCTTTGGTTCAGCCTTGAATAATTTTGGTGTAAGAGAACTCCTTAATGCATTTATCGACATTGCACCGATGCCACAGCCAAAAGAAAGTGATACCCGTTTGGTAAAACCTGAGGAAAGCACTTTCACAGGGTTCGTTTTTAAAATTCACGCAAATATGGATCCGAAACACAGAGACCGTCTGGCTTTCGTGAAAATTGTTTCGGGAACATTTAAGAGAAATGAAAATTATCTGTTGGTAAGAGAAGGCAAGAAGATGAAATTCTCTTCACCGAATGCATTTTTTGCCGATAAAAAAGAAGTGGTTGACGAAAGCTTCCCTGGAGACATTGTAGGACTTCATGATACCGGAAGTTTCAGAATTGGCGATACTTTGACTGGAGGTGAAAAACTGAGCTTTAAAGGTATTCCGAGTTTCTCTCCGGAGCATTTCAGATATATTAATAACAATGATCCATTGAAGGCTAAACAATTGGCAAAAGGAATCGATCAGCTGATGGACGAAGGTGTAGCACAGCTGTTTACGTTGGAAATGAACAATAGAAAAATCATCGGAACCGTGGGTGCTCTTCAGTACGAAGTAATTCAGTATCGTCTGGAGCATGAATATGGCGCAAAATGTACTTATGAGCCACTTTCTATGCACAAAGCTTGCTGGGTAGAAGCCGACGAAAAGTCTGATGAGTTCAAGGAATTTGCAAGATTAAAACAAAGATTTTTGGCAAGAGACAAATACAATCAACTGGTTTTCTTGGCAGACTCATCGTTTACGATTCACATGACTCAGGAGAAATTCCCGAATGTGAAGCTGCATTTTATTAGTGAATTTCAGAATGCTTAATTTAATCGTTTAGTTTTATAAATATAGTCCGTGGAAATTTTTCTGCGGATTTTTTTGTTTCTATTATTAATTATTTAATTCATTTTACTACTATCTTCATCTTAAACATAAAAAAACAAAATATATTACTTATTATTCATCAACAAAGCAGTTGAGAACTAAAATAATAAAGCGTTTTTTTAAGGTTTTTAGATTCATTTTAAGATATTATTCTAAGGAGAATGCTAAAAAAAAAAGACTTGAAGAAACTTTTTATGTAAAATAAACAATAAAATCTGATTGGATAAAATGGATTTAAGAGCCTATAATTTTTGATATTTTAATCTAAATAGCATTACTTAGCATGATTACTGTAACAATAAAAAAATTGTAAAACTCAAAATTAATTTTACAAAACACTAACAACCAATTCATTAAAATTTTACACCAATAAAATAATTCCTTTACAAATATTACAAAAAATTGCTGGGTAGCTTTACATCAACAAAATTAACCGTTATGAAAAAAGCTATTCTGCTACTTACATTATCAAGTACATTTATTATGTGTAAAAAGGGAGATGGTACCACAAAATCTCTTAGTGAAACCATAAAATCTGCCGACAGCAGCTTTACAGATATCTCCGACAAAGCTGAAAAATTACAAAATGAAACTGAAGCAGTGCTGGATTCTGCACAGGTAAAAATCAAAGATTTTGACAAAACAACGCAAGATCTGAAAGAGAAATTTGAAAAAACAGCATCTTCTGTTGATTCTTTAGGTGAAAAAATTTCCAGCGTAAAATTTGAATCTAAAACGATTGCCGATAAAGATTCTGCAGAGAAAAAAGAAGAGAAAATTGTAGTGAATGTTCCCGCACCAAAAGTAATTAAGGAAACCAAAATCATTTACAAAAACAACAGTTCTGAGAAGCCTAAAACTGAATACAAATCTGCTTTGAAGAAAACCGCCAATCTGGAAATTGGTGTTGAAGATACATACAGAGCAAAAAATTATATTGAGGAACAGATAAAAAAATACGATGGTACCCTTACAAGCGAAAACATAAGCGTAAACAATGATGACACCCAAACTGCGTATCTGAAAATACAGATTCCATTGGATAAATTTGAATATTTTGTGGAAGATGTAAGCTATAATTTGGGCAATGTGATTGATAAAACCATTGCAAGTTCAGGAGAAGAGTTTTATCCTAAGACAAAATGTGACCTAGAAATTACACTCTACGGAAATAATAAAAACACCTCGGCTGTAGCCTCAAAACCAGATAGTTTCGGGGGTAAATTTTCTTCAGGAATTGGTTCTGGCTGGGAAGTTCTTACAGGGATTTTACTTTTCTTTGTCCCATTTTGGCCACTTTTTTTAATTGCCGGAATAGGATATTATTTTTATAAAAGAAACAAAAACAAAGATATTGAAAAGCCTGTAGAATAATATTAGTTAAATAGTAATGTTTCAATTAGAATAATTGAAATTTGATTTGTACTTTTGCATCGCATTATCGGTTAATCAATTGACCATAATTTATATAAAAGTTTGTGTTTAGTTACAGCAAAGGCTTTCAGAAATTCTGAAAGCCTTTGCTATTTTATTTAAAGTAAAATTATTTTGAGATGCTTCTCGAGATTACAATTTTCTGAATTTCAGACGTACCTTCATAAATCTGAGTGATCTTGGCATCACGCATCATTCTTTCTACATGGTATTCTTTTACATAACCATATCCCCCATGAATCTGAACAGCTTCAATAGTAGTATCCATCGCTACTTGAGAAGAATATAATTTTGCCATAGCCCCGCTTTCTGAGATGTCTTTTCCGGCATCTTTTTCTACAGCTGCTTTAAAACAAAGCATTCTTGCTGCAGTAATCTGCGTTGCCATATCAGCTAATTTAAATGCGATTGCTTGGTGGTTGATAATTTCAGTTTTAAAAGCTTTTCTTGTTTTCGCATATTTAAGAGCAAGCTCGTAAGCTCCAGAAGCAATTCCTAAAGCTTGAGAAGCGATACCGATTCTACCTCCATTTAAAACTGCCATTGCAAAATTGAATCCGAAACCATCTTCACCAATTCTGTTTTCTTTAGGAACTTTTACATTATTGAAAAGCAAAGAATGAGTATCACTTCCTCTGATTCCTAATTTATCTTCTTTAAGACCAATTTCGAAACCTTCCCAACCTTTTTCTACAATAAAAGCATTGATACCTTTGTGTTTTTTCTCTGGATTTGTTTGTGCAATTACAATATAGTAAGTCGCTGTACCACCATTTGTAATCCAGTTTTTTATACCATTTAATAAATAATAATCTCCTTTGTCTACAGCTGTAGTTTGTTGTGAAGTCGCATCAGAACCAGCTTCTGGCTCAGAAAGTGCAAAAGCACCAATCACTTCTCCGCTTGCCAAAGGGGTAAGGTATTTTACTTTTTGTTCTTCAGAAGCAAATTTTTCAAGACCTGCGCATACCAAAGAATTGTTTACAGACATTACCACGGCTGCAGAAGCATCAACCTTCGCAATTTCTTCCATTGCCAAAACGTAAGAAATACTATCCATGCCTGCTCCGCCGTACTGTGGGTCTACCATCATCCCAAGAAGCCCCATTTCGCCCATTTTCTTCACTTGTTCGGCAGGAAATTTCTGGTCACGGTCTCTTTCAATTACACCTGGTAAAAGTTCGTTCTGTGCAAAATCTCTCGCTGCCTGCTGAATCATCAGCTGTTCTTCTGATAAATTAAAGTCCATAAAATTTTGAATTATATGGTGGCTAATTTACACTTTTTGAGCAAATATTAAAAACTTTAGTTATTTGAAAATCATATTTGAAAATCATATATTAAATTAAAGCAAAAGCTCTTATGAAAACTGCTAAAGTTTTAGAAAAATTTTATTAAATATTCATTTTTATAGAACAAATTTTCTGATTAGAAAAAAATTCTTATATTTAAATTTATTAAAATCAAACTTAGGGATTATGACAATCAAAAGATTATTCGATATACCACAACATGCTTTAGAAAATTATCCAAAGGCAGATATGTTTGTGACAAAATACAATGGTGAATGGAAAAAAACTTCTACACAAGAATTTATTTATGAGGCCAACAAAATCTCGCGTGGACTACTAAAGCTAGGCATAAAACCTGGTGATAAAATAGCACTGATTACCACCAATTCACGCACCGAATGGGCAATAATGGATCTTGGTCTTTCGCAAATAGGAGTTGTATCTGTACCCGTTTATCCTAGTATTTCGGCAGAAGATTATGAATTTATTTTCACCAATGCTGAGATTAAATATTGTTTCCTTTCGGATAAATCTTTGCTTGATAAGGTGATGAAAGTAAAACATAACATCCCAAGTTTGCAAGGAATTTTTACTTTTGATGCTATTACTGGAGCTGCCAACTGGCGAGAAATTCTAGACCTCGGTGAAGATGATTCTACCCAAATGGAAGTAGAAGATCTTGCCAAGGCGATTAATCCGGACGATATAGCAACCATTATTTACACATCAGGAACCACCGGAAAACCTAAAGGTGTAATTCTAACACACGAAAATATTGTTTCCAATGTCTTGGGATCTGTACCCAGAATTCCAAAAAAGAAAAGCTTAGATTATAAGGACACAAGAGTTTTAAGTTTTCTTCCCATCTGTCATATTTTTGAAAGAATGCTGTTCTATTTGTTCCAATATAACGGTTTTTCTATTCATTTTGCCGAAAGCATTGAAAAGATGGGCGAAAATGTAAAAGAAGTAAAACCACATTACATGAGCGTTGTGCCGCGTTTGGTGGAAAAAGTTTATGATAAAATCTACGCAACAGGATCTTCTGCGGGAGGCCTTAAACAGAAAATTTTCTTTTGGGCTTTAGATTTAATTCAAAAAAAGAAAACGGTTTCAAAACCTTCTGGTTTAAAAGAAATAATAGCAGATAAACTGGTTTTCAAAAAATGGAGAGAAGGCTTGGGAGGTGAAATTATCACTTTAGTTTCTGGTTCGGCGGCTTTGTCTACGAGATTAAATTTAATGTTTCAAAATGCAGGGATTCCTATTTTGGAAGGGTATGGTTTGACAGAAACTTCGCCCGTGATTTCAGTAAATTCTTTTGGAAGAATGAAAGTGGGAACTGTGGGGCATCCGCTGGATAATTTAAAAGTAAAAATCCAAGAAGATGGAGAGATTACTGTAAAAGGTCCATCGGTTTTCAAAGGTTATTTCAACAATGAACAGCAAACCAAAGAGACGTTTACGGACGACGGTTATTTTAAAACCGGAGACATCGGTCATATCGACGGTGAAGGGTTTTTACAGATCACAGACCGTAAAAAAGAAATGTTTAAAACTTCAGGAGGGAAATATATTGCGCCGCAAACGATTGAAAATTTAGCAAAAGCATCAAAATTTATCGAACAAATTATGGTGGTAGGTGATGGTGAGAAAATGCCAACGGCTTTGGTTCAACCAGATTTCGAATTTGCTAAAAAATGGGCAATGAGAAACAACCTCAACATAGGCACCACTCCTAAAGAAATTGCATCCAGCACTGAACTTAAAGAGAGAATTAAAAAAGAAATGGATGACATCAACCAAAACCTGGGAAGTTGGGAACAGATAAAAAGAATTGAGCTCACCCCCGAAATATGGAGCATAGAAGCCGGACTTCTTACTCCAACTTTAAAGCTGAAGAGAAAAGCGATTAAAGAGAAATTTATTGATTTGTATAATAAAATGTATGAACATCATGCTTAAAAAACTAAACCGCTTCTTTTGAGGCGGTTTTTTGTTTTTTAAATACAAATTGCTTTAATGCTTTTCACGAATAATACATTTGTTTTAAAGGTACTGAATAGGAATAATTTTAAGTGCATTCAACTTCATTCTATGCCATTGTCATTCAAAAACAATAATCTAGAAATACGGCAGTTATCATTTTAACTATAAAAAAGACAGTAGAAAAGATACTACCCATTGTAAGATAAGATAAAAAAATAAGACCGGAGAAAATTTCCGGTCTTTTATATTTTTAAAATGTAACTAATTAGAATTTAATTACAGATTTCATTCTTTCAGTTTCTTCGTTTACCAACTCATCGTCTACCAAGATTTTTCCTGAATGCTCATCAATGATGATTTTCTTTCTTTGAGCAATCTCCATCTGCTTTTGTGGTGGAATTGTGAAGAAAGAACCTTTTGGCGCACCTCTTTCCAATCCTACTACAGCGAGACCGTTGATAGAATTTTTTCTGATTCTGTTGTAAGAAGCAAGCAATCTGTCATCAATTTTAGAAGCATATTCATTAGACTGCTCAAGAAGGTAATTTTCTTCCTTTTGAGTTTCAGACACCAAATCTTCTAGCTCTTCTTTTTTGAATTTAAGATGATTTTTAAGCTCTTCAATCTTAGTATTCAATTCGTCTAAAGTTTCGTTTTTGTGACTAATTTTTGCTCCGAATTCTTTAATTCTTTTTTCAGAAAGTTGAATTTCAAGTTCTTGATATTCAATTTCTTTTCCTAAAGCTTCAAATTCTTTATTGTTTCTTACGTTATCTTGCTGAGATTTGTATTTTTCAATTAAAGATTTTGCGTGGTTGATCACTTCATTTTTAGTACTGATTTGATCATTTTGCTCTTTAATTTCAGCATGAAATTTTTCAGCTCTTTTCTCAAGACCTTCTATTTCGATGTCAAGATCTTCCACTTCGATTGGCAATTCTCCTCTTGTATTTCGGATTTCATCCAATCTAGAATCAATGATCTGTAGATCGTATAAAGCTCTCAATTTTTCTTCAACTGAAATTTCTATTATTTTTGCCATATCTAAATGAAATAATTTACGGGGTTTGTTTTTTCGCTAGATTTCAAGACTGCAAATGTACTAAAATTTTGTGATAAAATTTCAAATAATTGTTCACTCACGAATTGCTCAGATTCATAATGACCGATGTCGCAAAGAAGCATCTTCGATTCTGCCGAGAAATAGTCGTGGTATTTTAAATCTCCGGTAAGATAGGCATCACATTTATTTAATAATGCAGATTTTATTCCGCTTGCTCCGGAACCACCCAAAACCCCTACTCTCTTAATTTTTTTTCCTGTAAATTCTGAATGCTTAATAATTTCTATATTAAATTTTTGTTTCACCAATTTCAAAAAATCAACTTCATCCATTTCAGTTTCCAATTCGCCGTACATTCCCAATCCTGAATAGTGATTTTCATTATCCAGACTTATAATTTGATGGGCCACTTCTTCGTACGGATGGGCATTTTTCATCGCTGAAACTATCTGATGCTGTTTAAAGGCTTCAAAAATAACAGAAATCATTACCTCATCGGCATTTTCGCGTATATTTTGCTCTCCAGAGAAAGGTACAGAACCCTCAATTGGTCTGAAAGTTCCCGCGCCCTTCGTAGTAAAACTGCATTCATCATAAAAACCTATATTTCCGGCTTTAGCAGCAAACAAAGCTTCTCGCACATTTTCAGAATATTCTTGTGGCACATAAACATTCAATTGTTTTAAATTATTTTTTTTGGGCTGAAGAATTTTCAGGTTTTTTACACCCAAAATATTGCATATCCCTGCATTCACACCAAAAAAATCGTTATCCCAAGCAGTATGAATGGCATAGATGGCAATTTTATTTTCCAAGGCTTTGAGAACTGCCCTTTCTACATAGTTTTTGCCTGTTAAGGATTTTAAACCTGAAAAAATGATAGGATGAAAACAAACAATGAGATTGCAATTTTTCAAAATCGCTTCGTCTACTACATTTTCTAATGCATCATGGCAAACGAGAACTCCACTTACATTTCGGTCAGGAAGTCCACAAAGCAAACCAATATTATCATAATCTTCTGCCTGCGCAATGTTTATTCTTTTTTCAATTTTTGAGATTACATCTTTTATTGTCATTTATTCTGTATGTTTGAGTTCAAAAATAACGATTATTTATAACTTTGTAAAAACATAAAAATGGATAAAGAGCACAATCTTGTTCCCGGAAATCAACTTTGGAAGAGATTTTTGTTTAGGATCATTTACCGCGCAGACACAAAGCTCGGGAAACTTTTTGATATCATCCTGCTCTTGCTGATTCTTGCGAGTACTTTTATTATTATGATGGAGAGCGTTCCTAAGCTCGACAAGAAATTTCACACAACATTTATTATTTGTGAGTGGATTATTTCCGTTTTTTTCACCCTTGAGTATTGCCTGCGTATTGCAGTGCTAAAAAACAAAAAATGTTATCTTTTTAGTTTCTTCGGAGTTATTGATTTCTTGTCTTTAATCCCCTTCTTTTTAAGCTTTTTCTTTCCTATAACAAAATATTTTCTGATTTTCAGAATGCTTAGAATGTTACGTGTTTTTAGGGTTTTTAACCTTTTAGACTTTATGAATGATGGCACAGTTATCGTGAGAGCTTTGAAAAACAGCTCACGAAAAATATATATTTTTCTTTTATTTTTAATTATTTTCTCTGTTATCGTTGGCTCAATGATGTTTATGGTGGAAGGTGGTAGACCTGGATTTGAAACAATTCCGCAATCTATCTATTGGGCGGTTGTTACAGTAACTACCGTGGGATATGGCGATGTTTCACCCATTACTCCCATGGGAAAATTTTTTGCGGTAATATTGATGCTTGCAGGTTATTCAATCATTGCTGTTCCTACAGGAATTGTAACTGCTGAAATGAGGAACAAAAGACAAAACCTAGAATTAACCTGCGAACGTTGTGGAAATGAAGATATTGATGATGATGCCAGATATTGCAAACAGTGTGGCAAGAAATTAGCATAGGATTTATTATAAACTATTAAATCACTTTATAATACTTAATATCATGGAACCAAAACAAAAAAATAAACCGAATGCACTTGTTGTAACTCTAGTTGCTCTTATCGCTTTAATGATAGTTATCTATTTTATCTTTGTCATGTTTTTCCCTACAGTTTTTGAAAGCTTAAATACTGGAGAGATACAACCAGTAAAAACAGATTAATCTTACATTTATAATAGTAAATAAAAATAGGTAACTTTTTAGGTTACCTATTTTTATTTATGAATGAATAATTTTATTTTTTGATAATTTTTTGTATTTGTTGCGTTCCATCTTTCATTTTTAAAACCAAAAGATAAGCACCAGAAATAATTTCATTCATATTCAAGGTTGTATTTATGTCTTCAAATCTTTTTACGACTCTACCATTAAAATCTGTAATAGAAGCCGACTTTACCAGATCTGAATTTTTAACATTTAAAAAATCTGCAAAAGGATTAGGGTAAACCACCACATTTGTATTTTTTTTAAGATTATCATTAGTTGCTAAAGTTCCCGAATGCTCTATAACAAAATTATCCACAAAAAAATCATAGTCTTCTGGATCTACAACCACTCCATCTGAACCATAAAATGCAAATACTGTATTTGCAGAATTGTAAGAAGTGAGATCTAGAGAAAATTGATTTAAAGTATTGGAAGGACTATTGGAAATACTCCAAGTTTGGAGAACAGACCATGTAGAACCACCATCATTTGAAATGGCAAATTGCACAATATCATCTGAACCCATTGCAGAAATCGTTGTTTCATCATAATCAGTAATACCATAATCAAATTTCACTCGATACCCTCCCGCTAAAAGATTAAAAACTGGTGTCTTTAGCCAACCTGCACGATTTTGGTAAAAGAGATTGATCTTTGCTGCTCCTGAATAGTTTACATTTAAGAAACCGTCTTCCATCCAATACACATCTGTAGATGTAGAACCGCTAGTGATATTCCCGCCTGAAGCTTGTTGCCAACAAACTCCAGGAAATGATGTGAAATTATTAGTATAACTTGGTGTGATAGGTGCACACAAACTTGTAAATGCTATTGGAATTGACCATGCACTTTTATCTGAACCTGAACACACAGATCTTACCCAAACGTAATATGAAGTAGAAGGAACTATTGGTAATGTAGTAGTAACAACGCCATTTGCAGAACTTCCTGTAGCTATTGTAGAAGATGTAGGATAAGCAGAATTAGTAGACAAATAATATTCATATCCTATTGATGGAACGCTTGATGAAGCCACCCATGATAGATTTGCAGATGTAGAAGTAATTGTATTAATCGATAAATCTGTTGGTGCTATGCAAGAAGGAGCAGCAGTAATGTTTACAGTATAGTCATGAACCTCACCGAAACCGTCTACATTACAAGGTATAGGATCTGACGAGTAACTATCTGCTACACGCATTCTATGAACTCCTATCGTAGCACCAGTAGGTACATTTATTAATCCAAGAGTGGTGTCTATACCAGATACAGATGTGCTTACTGCTGAAGCTACCAATTCTGGACTGGCATCAGTAAATATTCCGTCATTATTAAAATCAATCCAAATTTTCACAAACTGATTGCTAAATCCGTGTGTGATTTCAAAACTATAATTCACGCCCGCGCTTAGAATAATAGTCTGTGCTGTATAATCCCCATAAGCATTGCCAGAGCATCCTGTATTAAGATGATTAAACCCAATAGATGAAATGGTAAAGCTATCAATCTGGTCTCCATCACTACAACCAGAGTTAAATGTTGGTATACAATAAGTCTGAGCCGAAAAACCAAAACAAGACAATAACAAAATCAACAATAAAGATTTATTCATTCGAAATTCTTAAATATATTTACAAATCTATAAAAATTTAAAACAAACATATAATTATGTTAACAATAATTAAAATACAAATTAATAATTTTATGCCTAAGATTCTAGAACATCAAATGTGATTTCTTGCAACCTTCGGACTATCTTTTAGATACAAAAAAATAGCGACTAATAAATTAGTCGCTATCATTATTTTAAATAATTACCAAGAATTATTTTTTGATTGTTTTGATCGTTTGTTTAGAACCGTCTTTCATTTCTAAAGTCACTAAATACAACCCTTGTTTCAATTCTCCCAATTGAAGAGCAGAAGTAGGATTTGCAATGGTTTTAACTAATTTCCCTGAAAAATCAGATACCAAAACATTCTTCACTTTTGTTACATCAGAGATGTTTAATACATCATAAAATGGATTTGGATATGCTGCGATTAATTTTTTAGCTTCTTTCACTTCATTGGTAGCTAAAAGCGATGAATCGTATGCAGAAACTTTAAACTGTCCACTTGTAGATGAGCTATAATTCCAAACCCCTATTAATAAAGTTTGACCTGCAGTAATCCCATTAGCCGATGTTAAGTTTACAAGTGAGAAGTTACCATCACTAGAACTATCATCGTCACAACCTACCGAAGTTAAAGTACCACAAGATCCTGTATAAACACCTAAAACAGTATCCGAAACAGAAGATCCGCTTACTGATTTAGTTTCGATAGTAATAGTTCCACTTGGAGGAACCACAACAGAATACCATGTATCTGCATATCTATTTGTTTGGCAAGAAGTTGTTGCAGTAGCATCACTTGTTAATGTAGCACCATCTGTAGTTCCTATTATAGAATTTTGGTCAAAAGAAGATCCAGGTGTTATAGAAACTGGTGAAGAACAATTATCATTTGCTGGAGGTGGAGGATTTGTTCCTACACAAATATTGAAACTTGCATTATAACCAGCTCCACTGTAAGTATACACTCTTACATAATAAGTTTGACCAGGAGTCAGTCCCGATACATTAGCCGATTCAGGATCAGAACACACAACACTTGTTAAAGATCCGCAAGCACCACTTAATACTTGAAAATACATATCCGTTGTTGTTGAAGTACCCGTTGAAACAATATTAGAAAGACTTACCACATGAGAAGTTTCTGTAGCCACAAAAGAATACCACACATCATCATCTGGATTTCCAAAGCAAGGAGTAGCTGCCATAGATAAAGAAGCTCCCAATGTATTTCCTGCAGTAACAGAACCACATAATAAGTCTGGGTTAACTGTTAAAGAAATTGCTCCATTACAACTGTCATTTGCAGGTAAAGCAGCAGCAGTTGTAGTAAATGATCTTACAGTACAAGCCGTTCCTGAATTAGTAGACGCATTGTAAGCTGTAATTGTATAATAATAAATCGTATTAGGATTTAATGCACTTGATAATGTATACGAAGTAACATTACCCAAGTCTAAAGCATTTAAAACATCTGTACCGCCTGAAGTTGTACCTAAAGAAATTTTATATCCCGTAGCTCCAGCTACAGCTGTCCACACAAATGTTGGTAATGTAGAAACTCCTGTTGCAGAAACTGATGGAGCTGAAACACTAGGACAAGGCATTGCTAACGTTGTAAAAGAAGTTTCTGTACATCCTGTAGCATTACCATTGACATTCTTTGGAATAATAGTAATATAATATTGAGTAGAATAGCTTAAAGGGGTACCTGTAGGAATTGCATAAGACGTTACATTTCCTACGTCCACATTATTCATAATATTAGTTCCACCTGGAGTAGTTCCTAAATTTACGATGTAACTACTTGCACCTCCAGTTGCAATTGCCCAAGAAATGGTAGGGGTAACTGAAATTCCGGTAGCAGCATTTGCCGGTGAAGAGATAGTGGTACAGTTTGGCGGAGTACTTGTTGCTTGAGCCAATTGTACATCATCAAATCCCATATAATAATCTCCAGGGCTTGTATAAAGAGAACTAAACCTTAATTTAAAATTTGCACCTGTAGCAATAGTTCCCGCTGGAATAGTTCCGGAAACTGTAGTACATGGAATACTGCCATTAACTGCAGTTGTAAGAGTAACTGGGGAAAGAATGGTTGTCCAAGTTGTACCACCATCTACAGAATAATCAGCCGCTACAGAACCACTTACTGGTACGCTACTATCGTATGCTTTTGCAAGATATTTAAAAGAATAAGTCATTGCAGCACCATTAGATGCTGTAGAACTATAAACAAGATACCATGATGGAACTGAAGAATAGAGATTTTTGTAGACTCCTTTTGTCCCAGCACAAGGCGTTCCCGCCGATGCACCATACGATGTTCCTGTTGTAGTGCTTAAAGCGGCATTAGAGAAACTCGTCCAGCCTGTAGGCAGAGAAGTTCCTTCAAAGCTTTGGCTTACTACAATTTGCGCTGAAGCTCCCACTCCGAAAGCCATCATACACATTAATAATAGTTTTTTCATAATTAGTTAATTAATTTAAAATTAGAAATTAAATTTAGTTAATATTAGCCAAATACCAATAAAAAATGAATTTTTTTACTTATAATATTAATTTAACAGTAAAAAATGAATTTCAAAACATTTCATAAACCATTTATTTAAAGGCTTTTCTATTATTTTTTTAAGTAAAAATTTTCTTTATATTTCAATATTATTTGAAAAAAAATCAGTATTATTTAGTCAATTTTTTGCATTTTTTAACCAAAAAAAAATCCGCTTTACAACATTCTGCAAAGCGGATTCTTTAAGATTAAGCTAATTTATTTTTTAATAGCTTTTATAGTTTGTTTAGAACCATCATTCATATTAAGAATCACTAAGTACATCCCTGCATTTAGATCGCTTAAACGAAGAGTAGCTTCTGGATTTTGAATTGTTTTAACAATTTTTCCAGACATATCTGAAATCATGATAGACTTCACCTCTTTGATGTCAGAGATTGTAAGTAAATCTGTGAATGGATTTGGATATACTTTAATTGTATTTTTATTATTTTTAACTTCAGCAGTTGCAAGATTTACTGCTTCTTTTAAACTAACATCATCAAGCAATAAGTTATCGTAGAAGTATCCGTTACCAGAAACATCTTTATCAACTACAAATCTTACTTGGATAGTTTTTCCAACATAAGAAGCAGGCAAAGCAATAGACTCCATCCTCCAGGTAGCAGCATTAGAAGAGCTCATAAATACTGTTTCCCAAGTAGAAGATGTTACATCTTTCACATCAACCATAATCTTATTATTATCATACGATGGCTGGCTTGCAGGATTCACTGTATCACCATGGTTTTTAAACCATCTAAATTCTAATGTTGGCACAGACAAACCAGTAAGGTTAATTGATGGAGAAAGCAAAGTTACATCATGTACACCTGTATAAGGTGATGATGCATCTACGAAAGCATATTGTCCTGCGGTATTATTTTGACCAGTAGCACTATAAGTTGTACCATAATCTTGTGTAGCACTACCAAATTGCCACAATCCGTAGCTTGTGTTATTTGTACTGTAGGTTGACCAGCAATTAGCAGTAGTTCCAGAATTAAAATTCTCAGTAAATGGTACCGGAGCTGCAGCGCATAAAGTTTTGAATGTAGCAACAGATGACCACTGGCTCTTATCGGTTGTTGTACAAACTGACCTTACCCAAGAGTAGTAATTTGTTGCCGGAGCCAACCCTGATAAAGCCGCTGATGTTGAACTAGAAGTTACTGAGTTCGATGTATTCAGCACAGTTGATGCAGTTGGTGCCACATTCGATGTGCTATAATATACTTCATATCCGTTAAGTGGCGCAGTTGCGGGAGCAGTCCAAGAGATCGAAGCGCTATTCTCAGAAACAGAACCAGAAGTCACCCCTGTTGGCTCTATACAGTTAGGTGTTGGCATAAAGCTAAAATCATCAAAACCTAAATAATATGGTATTGTATTGCTTGAAACTTTTATACCGAAATAATAAACTCCATTAGCAGTAGGCACTACAGTTCTGGTCACTTTGGTGTATGTTCCCAAAACAGAAGTGGTAGCACTTGTAATAAATGATGTTCCTAATACAGTTGCACCAGTTGCACTTTGTGCAGTGTTTTGAACTACATCTCCCGCCCATCCTGCATAACCGTCTCCTGCAAAATAGAAAACGAAATCATAAGAAGTTCCTGCTGTAAGCTGAAACCCTGGCGTCCATAAGTAACTCGCACTAGATCCATAATAAATTGTCATATAATTATTTGCAGATCTTGGGTCGTGATAAGAAACACTTGCCGCATTTGAAGAATTAAATGCATTCGTACCGGTAATATTCGCCCAACAAATAGGAACCACTCCCGCACCAATAGAAGTCATGGCATCAAAGTTTTCATTCCAAGGGAATGAAGACACCGGACTACAAAGAGTAGTAAATGATCTTTCTGAACAACCTGAAGAAACTTGTGCTCCGTTGTATCCTGAAATAGTATAAAAATATTTCGTAGAATTATTTAATGGTGTTGGAAGTGTATATGTAAGAACATTCCCCACATCAAATGAATTTAAAACATCAGTACCTCCAGAGGTGGTGCCAATAGAAATTCTATAACCCGTAACACCAGTTACTGCAGCCCAAGTAAATGTAGGAGTTAAAGATACCCCAACAGCATTTGACGCTGGAGCACTCACGGCAGGGCACAAAGTTAATGTTGTGAAATTTCTTTCTGTACAACCTACCGATGCTACAGTAGCATTATAAGCATTGATTGTATAAAAATATTTTACTCCATAAGCCAAAGGTGTAGACAATGTATAAGTAGTAACATTACCCAAATCTACGTTATTCATAACGTTTGTGGCACCGGCGGTCGTTCCTATTGAAATTTTATATCCTGTAGCATCAGTATTAGCAGTCCAAGTAAATGTAGGTGTTACCGAAACTCCTGTAGCAGCAGCAGCTGGTAAAGTTACAGAAGGGCAAAATGTTTTTGTTGTAAAGTTTCTTTCCGTACATCCTGTAGATGCCCCAGTACCATTATAGGCATTAATCGTATAATAATATTTTGTATTATAACCTAATGCTGCATTATTATAAACATAAGTTACTACGTTACCTAAATCAAAATTATTTACAATATCAGTAGCTCCTGGTGTTGTACCAACAGATAATCTGTAACCCGTTGCACCTTGTACCGCAGCCCATGTAAACGTAGGAGTTAAAGAAGTTCCAGTTGCTGAAGATGCTGGGGCAGAAACTGCGGGACAAAATGATATTGTCGTGAAATTTCTCTCCGTACAACCTGTGGAAGTTAAAGTTGCATTGTAAGAATTTATTGTGTAATAGTATTTTGTATTATAATTGAGTAATGTATTATAAACATAGGTTGTTACATTCCCTAAGTCTAGATTATTTAAAATATCAGAACCTCCTGCGGTAGTACCTATTGAAATTCTATATCCTGTTACATTGGGCACTGCTGTCCAAGTGAACGTAGGGGTTAATGAAGTTCCGGTAGCTGAAGAAGCCGGCGCAGAGACGGACGGACAAGGTATCGCTATCGTTGTAAATGTTCTTTCTACACATCCAGTAGAGCTTCCGGTTGCGTTAGAAGCGTACACAGTGTAGTAATATTGTGTAAGATAATTAAGAGGAGCCGTAAATGTATAGCTTGTTACATTTCCTACGTCTGTAAGATTCATAACATCTGTTCCACCAGGAGTAGTACCTACACTTATTTTATAAGAAGTAGCACTTAATGATGTTGCCCAGCTAATAGTAGGCAATATAGCCACATTAGTAGCTGTAGCTACAGGAGCAGAAACAACAGGACATGGAGGCGATAAAGGGGTAAGACCTAAGATACTTGTAACAGATTGCAAAGCAGATCTAGTACCTGTTTGTGTAATTGATGCAGGATTAGGATTTACCGAATCACTCCTGTAATACAGAGTTTGATTAGCCGTATTTGTGTAAGTATAAAAAACCTCTCCACCATCATTACCTGCTTTATTTTCATCAACAGCAATTACAAGATTACTTGTATTATCATAAGCGAAAGGTGCTGAGAAAGTAATTTCTACAACGCCAGCATTATTGGTAACTGTTCCACTAAAAACCTGGGTTAGTGCAGAAGTAGGAACCCAATCCGTAGTTGAGGTAAAGGTTGCTTTATTGGTAAGACCTACATACACTACAATTTCATTAGAATTTGTCAACGCAGATGATGATCCCAGATAAAATTTCAAACCTGTAATGTTACCAGCAGCAGAAGCATTAATGTTGGCTTTAGTTAAAATCTGTTGACTGTAGCTGAAATTATAATATGCACTCCAAGGCACAGTTGTAGCTGATGTGGAAGTACCTGCTGCTGAAGTTCCTGAACCCAGCGTAATTTGAGCATTAATCAATGTACCGAACAAAAGTCCAAAGCACATGAGTAAAAGTTTTTTCATACTTAAGTTTAATTTAAATTAGCTGTTCAAATTACTAAATAATTATCATAAAATTATTAATATAGCCTTTTTTTGATAAAAAAAATCTTAAAACAATTAAAAACATAAACTAAAACTAAACAGTCATTTAATTATTTTTGAAGTTATAATATGATAGAGAAGCATCTAATATCATTCTTCACTGAGTTTAGAGCTAAACATTTGGTTTGTTTTTTTTTCTAAAATATATTACAGACCATTAAAATTTAACTGAAACAACAAAAAAAGTGACTAAAAAGCCACTTTCTTATCATCAATTCTTGGTAATTAATTGAGGTAAAATTCGTATTTATTCATCAACTGGATATTTTTTATTAAATCTCCGTTTAAATTTACTTGATGCCTTGCAGACTGCACTTCAATATGCTGTACATTAAAATCATCATCTACATCTTTTATGTAAAATTTCAATTTTTGATTTCCTGGGTTTCTTTCTAAAATATTTTTAAAGAAACTCAAGTCTTCAGGTCTAAAATCCATCACATCCATAACCAAAGATATACTTTTTGCGAATTTCTCAAATGCTTCTTGCAATTCTATGACTTCGTTCACATTCACGAAAACACGCCCGTCTTTTACTTGGGCAAATTTTATTTTTAAAATCACAAAACGCTGTACCTCGAGTTTTTCTTTTAATTTCATATAATCACGATCTCCCAACCTAAAAGAATAAGATCCCGAGTAATCTTCCAGAGTTACAAAAGCTACCTTTTCACCACTTCGGAAGCCATCTTTCACTACATATTCTGTAATCAATCCCGCAACCGTATATTCTTTTCCACCGCCTCCATTTTCTCTTTCTTTCTGAATGGTTTTCCAGTCTTTTTTCTTTTCTTCAAACAATTCTTCTT
This sequence comes from Chryseobacterium piscicola, assembly GCF_900156685.1. GTDB lineage: Bacteria > Bacteroidota > Bacteroidia > Flavobacteriales > Weeksellaceae > Chryseobacterium > Chryseobacterium piscicola. The sequence goes on along the minus strand of NZ_FTOJ01000009.1, from coordinate 73,623 downwards.
GCTTATTAGCAAATGCCAACTCTTTGTAACCATCAACCTCATCGAGGTTCAAAAATCCAAAAACTCCTTTTGGCTCTGCTTTTTTAGAAACTTCTTCTACAATTTCTTCTTCGCCTATAGACAATTCATCTGAGACAATTTCAATTAAATCTGCCACCTCATCTGCAGAATCTTTTTCAAGAATAGGAACTTCGTCTGTAATCACTTTTGCTTCTTCATCTTTTTCTAAAATAGCCTTTTTGGATAAACTCCCTTGTATAAACTGATATTGAAATTTAAACTCATCCAGCGGATGTGCAGATAGATAAAATCCTATTGTTTCTTTTTCTTTGTTTAATTTGTGCATATTCGGCCATTCTACACAAGGCGCTAATTTTGGCCGTTCAATCTGAACTTCTTCGGCAAAATCGGCAAAAAGAGAATGCTCCATTTCGTTTTTACTCTCTTGAAAACTTTGTCCGTAGCGAATTAATCTTTCCAAATTGGTTCTTCCTGCCATGTCTATATCAAAATACTGCCCTCTATGAAAAGAATCCAGTTCATCAAAAGCACCAGCAACAACCAAGCTTTCCGCAACCCTTTTATTCATTTGAGAAGGTAAAATTCTCTCAAAGAAATCGTAAATATTTTTAAATCTCCCATTAGCTCTCTCCTTCGTAATTCCTTCACTTGGCCCTTCGCCAATCCCTTTTATTGCTCCCAGACCAAAACGAATCTGCCCTTTTTCGTTTACAGAAAATTTATATTGCGATTCATTTACATCTGGACCCAAAACATCTACACCAATACTTTTACAATCTTCCATGAACATCGTAATTGATTCGGTATTATTGATATTATTACTCATGACACTCGCCATATATTCTGCGGGATAATTTGCCTTAAGATAAGCCGTTTGGTAAGCAATTAAGGCATAGCAAGTGGAGTGAGATTTGTTGAAAGCATATTCTGCAAAGGCCTTCCAGTCATTCCATATTTTTTCTAACCTTTCCTCGTTAAGATTATTTTTCCTTCCACCTTCAATAAACTTTGGATACATTTTATTCAGAACTTCAATCTGTTTTTTACCCATCGCCTTCCTCAAAGTATCGGCTTCACCTTTTGTAAAATTCGCCAATTTTTGAGACAGAAGCATTACCTGCTCTTGGTAAACGGTAATCCCGTAGGTTTCTTCAAGATATTCTTTAGTTTCTTCTAAGTCATAAACCACCTCTTCAATTCCGTGTTTTCTGTTGATAAAACTAGGAATATACTTTATCGGACCAGGTCTGTATAAGGCATTCATGGCAATTAAATCTGCAAAAACAGTTGGTTTTAACTCACGCATATACTTTTGCATTCCCGGACTTTCATACTGGAAAACACCCACCGTTCTTCCTTCTTTAAATAATTGATAGGTTTTATTATCATCCAATGGGATTAAATCCGGATCAATGTCTATTCCATGTCTGGCTTTAACTAATTTTAATGCGTCTTTAATAATTGTTAATGTACGAAGACCCAAAAAGTCCATTTTCAAAAGACCAGCACTTTCTGCCACCGAGTTATCAAACTGAGAAACCAAAATATCTGCATCTTTGGCAGCAATCGTCACAGGAACGAGATTACTCACATCTTCCGGTGTAATAATTACCCCACAAGCGTGAATTCCTGTGTTTCTAATACAGCCTTCCATTTTTTTAGCACTTGCCAAAACATCGTGGCGGGCATCATCAGGCGTATTGAGAACATACTTCATCTCATCTACAAGCTGCTGTTCTTCGGGTTTTAATTTATCATACTTTGCTAAAGCTTTGGCGATATTCATCCCTGGACTTGGGGGAATTAGTTTAGCAATATTATTGGTATCCGGAATGGGCAAATCTAAAACCCTTCCGGCATCTTTAATAGCAGATTTCCCTCCCAAAACGGAATATGTAATAATTTGTGCTACCTGATTTTTACCATATTTTTCTACCACCCATTTAATGATTTTATCACGACCTTCATCATCAAAATCGATATCAATATCGGGCATTGAAACCCTTTCAGGATTCAGGAATCTCTCAAATAGCAAATCGTATTTAATAGGATCAACATTGGTAATTCCGGTACAATAAGCAACCGCCGAACCCGCAGCAGATCCACGACCTGGGCCAACCCAAACTCCCATTTTTCTGGCTTCGTTACAAAAATCCTGTACAATCAAAAAGTAACCAGGATAACCGGTGTTCGCAACTACTTCAAGTTCAAAGTCAAGACGTTCTTTAATTTCGGCAGTTATTCCTGTTTCTACATATCTTTTTTTTGCGCCCTCGTAGGTTAAATGTGTCAAATACGCCATTTCTCCACGTTTACCACCATCAAGTTCATCTTCAGCATGAATAAACTCTTCCGGAATATCAAATTTTGGAAGAAGTACATCTCTTTTTAAAGTATACGGGCTAAATTTTGCCGTAAACTCTTCGTAGGCATCAAACGCGTCCGGATAATTTAGAAAAGATTCTTTTATCTCATGCGAATTTTTAATAAAATACTCGTCCGTTGCCAAACCTCTTCTCTTCCCAAATCCTTTTCCAACGGGCGTCGTCAGTTTCTCACCATCTTTAATACAGCTTACAATATCCTGAATATTAGAATCGTCTTTATTGGTATAATATGTTTGATTTTGCGCTAAAATTTTAACTTGATATTTATCTGCGAAATGCAACAATACATCATTCAAATGTTCTTCCTCAGGAAGTTTATGATTCTGAATCTGTACATAAAAATCATCTTCAAAAGTTTCTTTCCACCATTTGAAAAGCTCCTCACCTTTCTGTTCACCCGTATTTAAAATAGCATCAGGAATATCTCCGTTGATTCCCGACGTCAAAGCGATCAAACCCTCTTTATATTCAGCAATCACTTCACGGCTGATCCTTGGAACTCCAAAATAGAAACCTTTTAAGAAACCAATACTAGAAAGTTTGGCTAAATTTTTATAGCCGTTGAAATCTTTTGCCAGTAAAACAACCTGTGTTCTCCTGTCGGGATCATCTTTGGTAAACTGTTTTTGTTCATATCGGTCTGAAATATAAAATTCACAACCTACAACTGGAATTAGTGGCTCTGAAACAGGCTCAGTTTCATTAAATTCTGTTCCATTTTCTTCTGCTTCCTGTTTTTTGGCTAAAAATTCTTTGTGCTTTTTTGAACGGTCTGAGTTGGTAGATTCTACAGCAGAAACAAATTTGAAAGCACCCATCATATTCCCCAAATCGACCATTCCGACTGCAGGAAAATTTTCGTCTGTTGCTTTTCTAATTAAATCATTAATGCTGGAAGTGGCCGTTAGAGTAGAAAAAACACTTTTATTATCGAAATTGAAATATTTTCCCAGATCAATATCATCGATACTTCCGACATCAGATTGCTTTTTCTTATTGTTAAAATCGGCAACCTGCCTTCTGATAACAATTCCAAAAGGTTTTATAGGATTCGGATGCAACGTTTTGAAATATGCCAATTGGTCTTCCGATGTCTTCAAAACTTCTGCAGGAATAATTCCGATACGCATCATTTCGAAGAAAACCTGAGCCGTTGCGTTTACGTCGGCTGCTGCGTTGTGCGCCTCATCAAATTTGTGACCATATAATTTCTCATACAATTCTTCCAATTTCGGAGATTTGTACCTTCCTCCTCTTCCACCGGCAAGCTGACAATAATCTGTTCCCAGAATCATCGTATCCGCCTTCGGTTTCTCCTGAAGATTGTCTTGAATATTTTTTCTGAAAAATTCTGCTCCAACGATGTTATAATCAAACTCCACATTATGCCCGGAAACGACTCTTACCCGTTCTAAAACTTTGGCGAATTCCTTTAATATTTCTTCGAGATCACGACCCTCTTCATTAGCGATTTTCGTGGTAATTCCGTGAATTCTGGCGGCATTAAACGGTATATCGTACCCTTCCGGTTTTATTATATAATCCTGATTTTCAATTAACTGCCCATTATCATCGTGCAGTTGCCATGCAATCTGAACCATTCTTGGCCAGTTGTCTGAATCTGAAAGCGGTGCGTTGAAATTTTTCGGTAAACCTGTGGTTTCTGTGTCAAAAACTAAATACATGTATTTTTTTCTAACTTTTTAATGAGAAAATAGTCAGTAAAGTTACTGCATTTTTTTGTTTTTTAATGAGTTTTCGGAAATTGATATTAACTATAAACTAAATCATTTCTTGTGAAATAATGTTTATAACTTCATCATTGTAAATATTTAATTAACTAGCATTCAAATAATTGATTTAACTACCTATCAATTGTTAGGCTTTTATTTTTTGAAATCCAAATTATGTTTATCTTTGCTTTCTATGGAAAATACACTTCACGAAAAAGTTTCACAGGATATTTTACTTAAAGCTTACAACCACATGATGCTTGCCAAAGCAATGGCAGATATCTATGAGGAAAACAGAAATGTTTGCAAATATGTACACAGTACTTCAAGAGGGCATGAAGCTATTCAGTTGGCAACGGCTTATCAGTTGAAAAAAGAAGACTGGGTTTCGCCTTATTATAGAGATGAAAGTATTTTGTTGGGAATTGGCTTTGAACCATATCAGTTAATGCTTCAATTACTGGCTAAAGCTGATGATCCTTTTTCAGGCGGAAGATCGTATTATTCTCACCCTTCGAGCAGAAACGAAAATATGCCGAAGATCATTCACCAAAGTTCCGCGACCGGAATGCAGACAATTCCTACAACCGGAGTTGCGCAGGGAATCAAATATATTCAGGATTTTAATTTAGAACAATTTGAAAACAACCCTGTCGTAATCTGTAGTTTGGGAGACAATTCTGTGACGGAAGGCGAAGTGAGTGAAGCTTTTCAGTTTGCAGCTTTGCACCAGTTACCGATTATTTTCTTGGTTCAGGATAACGAATGGGGAATTTCTGTAACCAAAGAAGAAGCCAGAACTTGTGACGCTTATGACTTCGTAGCCGGGTTTGAAGGTTTAGGAAGAATGAGAGTTGACGGAACCAATTTCGCTGAAAGTTTTGACGTAATGAAAAAAGCGGTGGACTTTGTAAGAGCCGAGAGAAAACCTTTAGTTGTTTGTGCAAAAACAGTTTTGATTGGTCACCATACTTCTGGTGTGAGAAGAGAATTCTATAGAGATGAGGAAGATTTAACCAAGCACAGAGCAAAAGATCCGGGAGAAATCCTAAGAAATCATTTGCTTGAATCTGGTGCAGACGAAGAATTATTAAAGCAAATCACAAAAAAGGCTAGATTGGAAGCTGAGGAAGCATTTGAAAAAGCTCAAAAAGCAGAAGATCCGAAGCCTGAAACCGTGATGCAACATATTTTCGCACCTACTCCAATTACGGAAGAGGTGGGAACCCGCGAACCTGAAGGTGGCGAAAAAATAGTAATGGTTGATGCAGCTATTCACGCAATTCAGGAGATTATGTGGAAACATCCTGAAGCTTTACTGTACGGACAGGACGTTGGCGAAAGAATAGGTGGAGTTTTCCGTGAGACGGTAACTTTAGGAAAGAAATTCGGAAGCAAAAGGGTTTTCAATACGGCAATTCAGGAAGCTTATATCATTGGTTCTACAACTGGTATGAGTGCAGTTGGTTTGAAACCGATTGTTGAAGTTCAGTTTGCAGATTATATTTATCCGGGAATCAATCAGTTGATTACGGAGATTTCAAAATCTAATTATTTAAGCAACGGGAAATTTCCTATCAGCAATATCATCAGAGTTCCTATTGGAGCTTACGGCGGTGGCGGACCTTACCACAGCGGAAGTGTTGAAAGTATTTTAGCTAACATTAAAGGGATAAAAATCGCTTATCCAAGCAATGCAGCCGATTTTAAAGGTTTATTAAAAGCCGCTTACTATGATCCGAATCCGGTGGTAATGCTGGAACATAAAGGTTTGTATTGGAGCAAAGTTCCGGGTACTGAAGATGCAAAAACCATTGAACCTGCAGAAGATTATATTTTACCTTTCGGAAAAGGAAAAATCGTCATCAACGCTGATGAAAACGAAATTAAAAAAGGAAATACTGTTGTAGTAATCACTTACGGAATGGGCGTTTACTGGGCAAAAGAAGCCGTAAAAAACTTCGGAGGAAAAGTAGAAGTTATTGATTTAAGAACCATCATTCCTTTGGATGAAGAATTGGTTTTTGAAAGAGTAAAAGCACACGGAAAATGTATCGTTTTAACTGAGGAACAATTGAATAATTCTTTCGCTGAAGCTTTTGCGCACCGTATTTCTAAAAACTGCTTTAAATATCTTGACGCTCCGGTAGAAACAATGGGATCGCTTGATACACCGGCAGTTCCTATTAATTTAATTTTAGAAAAAGAAATGCTTCCGAATGCTGAAAAGCTCTCGAAAAAAATCGACGAAATGCTGAAATATTAATTTTCTTGAAAAAATTTTTAAACCTCTTTCAACGGAGGTTTTTTTTGTACATTTATTTCTTTAAAACTCAGTCTCAATACTAATGATTACTACCAAATACGTCAATTACAAACAAGTTCTTAACTTATCCGGATTTCATGTTATCGTCATTTCAATCTGGTGCACGTTGATTGCTGTTATTTTTCATATTTATAAATGGGAATGGATGACTATTCCCTGGGTTGCTGTAGCTTTGATTGGTACTGCGGAAGCTTTTTTGGTGGGTTTCAAAAACAATCAAGCCTATGAAAGATTGTGGGAAGCCCGAAAAATATGGGGCGGAATCGTTAATACAAGTCGTTCTTTTGCTTCAATGGTCTATGCATTCGATACAACTAATGATAAAGTGGGGAAATTTGATCTTGACGAACGCAGAAAAAAAATTGTATATCGTCACATCGCATGGTTGTACGCTTTTCGGGAGCAGAGTTTGGTGCCTGTAGAATGGGAACACATCAAAATTGAAGAAGATAAATTAAAAAACACAGATCATAATCGAAACAGATTGATTAAAGCAGGATTTCCAGATTACGGAAGAACTCCCATTTTTCTTAATAAATATCTTTCTGAAGAAGAGTGCGAATTGCAATCTCAATACAAAAATTTTGCTACATATCTTATCTCTCAACAAGCAAAAGACATCAATGATTTAAAAAACACAAAAGCCATTTCAGATTTTAACCAGATACAGCTACAAGATTGTCTTACAGAATTTTACGCATTACAAGGACAAGCAGAAAGAATTAAAAAATTTCCGCTTCCGAGACAGTTTGCCAGTACCGCTTTTGTCTTTAATATTATTTTCATTATGCTTCTTCCGTTAGGTTTGGTGAGTGAATTTGCAAAATTAGGAGATTGGGGAATCTGGGCTTCTATCCCATTTTGTATTACAATCGGTTGGATTTATATCATTATGGAATTGGTAGGAGATTATTCTGAAAACCCTTTTGAAGGACTCATGTTTGATATTCCTATGCTTTCTATTTGTCGCACTATTGAGATTGATCTTTTACAAATGACCGGCGAACATGATGACCTTCCGGAACCGATTGCTTCTAAAAATGGAGTCTTAGTTTAAGTTAAATTACAATACCAATTCGGTCGTATTTTTCACTTCAGAAATAGTGAATGAACTTTGTGTACTCGCAATGTGCTGAATTGTTGTAAGCTTGGTCAGCATAAAATTACGATAATCTGCCATGTCTTTTACACATATTTTAAGAATATAATCATAATCACCACTTACATGGAAGCATTCTGTAACCTCATCTAACGTCATTACTTCCTTCTCAAAACGAAGTACATATTCCTTTTTGTGCTGAGTCAGTTTTACATGACAAAGAATAATAAAATTTTTATCAATTTTTGTCTTGTCTAAAATGGCCACATATTTGGAGATCACCCCATTGTTTTCAAGCTTTCTGATACGTTCATACACTGCAGTAATAGACAAACCGAGTTTATAAGACAGTTCTTTGGTGGTTTGTTTACAATCTTGTTGTAGAAAAAGCAGTAGTTTTTTATCTGTTTCGTCAAATTGCATAGAAATTTTTTTGGTTAAATTTATAAAATTTAAATTAAATAGACTTTTTATCATTTAAACATTAATTAAATAGATTTAAAATCTAAATTTCAAACATTTTGTTGTAATAAAATATAAAAAGATTCATTTTTAAAACAAAAATAATATGGATCATTTTAATGCGGCAAACGAAATTCAGGATTTGCAATATTTCGGAGAATTTGGCGGAGTAAACCCATCAATTTCAGACAGTTCTACATACACTTTCTTATCTGCGAAAACCATGTTTGATACCTTTGAAGGAAATGCAGACGGTTGTTATCTCTATTCAAGACATTCTTCACCAATGAATCTGTATCTTTCTCAGGCATTGGCCAAAATGGAAAACACGGAAACCGCAAACGTTACCGCTTCTGGAATGGGTGCGATTACATCAGTTTTGATGCAGATTTGTAAAAGTGGTGATCATATCATCTCCAGCAGAACCATCTATGGCGGAACATACGCTTTTTTAAAGAACTTCCTTCCACCGTTCAATATTGATACCACTTTTTTAGACATCAATAATTTTGAGTCGATTGAAAATGCTATTCAGCCCAACACAAAAATAATATATTGCGAAAGTGTGAGCAATCCGCTGCTGGAGGTTGCTGACCTTAGAACACTTTCAGATATATGTAAAAAACACAACTTACAACTTATAGTAGACAATACTTTTTCTCCGCTTTCCATTTCACCAAGTCTTTTAGGTGCTGATATTGTCATTCACAGTTTAACTAAATTTATTAATGGTAGCAGTGATACGGTTGGCGGAGTTTATTGTGGTACACAAGAATTTATTAATGATACAAAAAACGTAAATAACGGAGCCTGTATGCTTCTTGGCCCAACGATGGACAGCTTCAGGTCTGCAAGTATCCTTAAAAACCTGAGAACGCTTCACATTAGAATGAAACAGCACAGCCACAACGCACTATATCTTGCTGAAAGATTTGAAAATGATGGTTTAAAAGTTTCTTATCCTGGTTTACCATCTCACAAAAATCATGAGCTGATGAAGAGCATGATGCAGAAAGAATATGGTTTTGGAGGACTTCTCACTGTAGACGCCGGAACAACTGAAAAAGCAAACGAATTGATGGAAATGATGCAGCGCGAAAACCTTGGATATCTTGCGGTAAGTTTAGGATTTTACAAAACATTATTCTCGTGTTCCGGAAGCTCAACATCATCCGAAATACCTGAAGAAGAACGAGAGGAAATGGGGATTTCTGACGGACTCATACGATTTTCAATAGGTCTAGACCACGACATCGAACGAACCTATAAAAAAATGAAAGAATGCATGATCAAAACTGGCGTTCTACACCATGAAACTATTTTTACATCTTGATTGAAAAATGCTGTTGAACTTTCAACAGCATTTGTTTTTTTTGTACGTTTTATAAATCTACAAAACATCAATTTGTAGAGCAACAAGTGGATTTTATAAACTATTTTTCAAGCTTTGCGAAGCAATTTATTGCCTTACCTTTCTAAAATAATACTACAACAAAAAACTTTGCGATAAAATTGAAAGTAAAAACTTCATTAGTTGTCATATAGTTTTAACGCAAAGATTTAAATCTTATCATTATTATTTAAGGAGCAAAGAGGAATCAAAAAGTTGATTTGATGAAGCAAATGCTTTAAGTTTTGGGAAGCAGTTTATCGTGTTTACTTTCTGAATAACTCACCTATCAAAGATAAAAGCATATTTAAAATCTATGAAAATGTTTTGGAAATGCGTTTTCAGGTTTCATTCTGAAAATATTCAGCAAAATCCACGATTTTAAAAAACCGTAGCCATAAGAAAACATTTGAATGTAGGTTGAGATCACTGCCATTCCGGCGATTGCTATGTTCTTTGTAACGATCATTGCATGAATTAAAACCAGGAAAGTATAGAGCCCGTAAAATGCCAAAATAATTCCTCTTCCAAAAATAAAATATTCTATAAATCCTAAAATATATCCCAACAAAAACAGCGTTGGAAATGCAAAAGAAATTTTCACATATTTCGGATGTCTTTGATTAAGAATTGGTCTTGCACAACCGAATTGGTAGACTTGTTTTGAAAATTTACCAAAATCTACACGACGTTTGTGATACACTGCAATATCATCAAAAAACGCAGTTGAAAAACCATTTTCCCAAAGCGTCATTGATAAATCCGGATCTTCACCGATTCTCATTTCAGAAAAACCTCCTACTTTCTCGAAAACCTCTTTCTTCACTCCCATATTAAAACTTCTGGGCTGAAATTTTGAAACCGCTTTTTTATTCCCTCTGATTCCTCCCGTCGTGAAAACAGATGTCATTGAATAAGAAATTGCTTTCTGCATCAGATTAAAGCCTTTATGCGCCTTATCTGCCCCACCAAAAGCATCACACGGAATCGTGAGAATATCTTTTTTGATGTTTTGAATATAATCTTTCTCCACAATCACATCACTGTCTACAAAAACAAGCCATTCGTTGGAAGCTCTTTTTGAACCGTAGTTCCTCGACAAACCGGGACCGGAATTGTCTTTTCTGAAATATTTAATATCCAGAATCCCCTCAAAATTACCAATGGTAGGTTTCAGATCAATAAAAGAACCATCATCAACAATAATAATTTCAAAAGCTTTATCAGTTTGAAAGGTTAATGAATTGAGAAGTTCGAAAAGCTCGTCTTTTCGGTTAAATATAGCAACGACGATGGAAATGGTTGGGCTCAAATGGAATTTTTTCCAAAATTAATTATTCGTGAATGAACTTACAAACAGTTTACCGTTAATTAAAATATAAAACGAAAATTTCTACTGATTGCTAAGACGTAACAGATTTTTATTCCTATATAAACATCCCTGATTTAAAATAAATCAATAAGACAATCGCAACTGAAAATAAAATAATTGCGCAACTCAGAAACAATAATTTGAATAAACTTTTAAAATAATAAAGTCCCAAATGATAAAGAATAAAAAACACGACAAAAGAAATCACAAATCCTATTAGTGAACAAACTATGAAAGTCTGTATAGAATTTTCTGTTGGTAAGGGATTTTTAAAAACGAAAAAAAACAGAATGGTAGATAATAAAAGTAAACTTCCGCTCCACCATTCTACAATATATTTTGATTTTTTGTTTGACTTTTCTTTTTCATAAAGAGATTTAGCATCTGAAGAACTTCCGCAGAAACTCAACAGATCACCAATAAATCCTAAGCCGTCAAAAAAGTCAAAAGGCATAGATTTTATTCTTCTTTATTCTCTAGTTTATGCAACTTTTTCGTTCCTTCATACATTTCGTACTGCAAAAATCTGGTTTCCAGTTTTCCGTTGAAGAGTTTTATTTTTCTTGAAGGTCGCAACCCTATCTTCTTTGGGGCATCCAGATCCGAAGAAATGAGCCATGCTAAAGTATTAGGATAACTGCTTTTAAAAGTATCCCCAATTTTCTTGTAAAAATCATCATCATTAATAGAAATTCTCTCGTCGTAAGGAGGATTAAAAACCATCAATAACGGGAATAGATCTTTTTTAGATTCAAAGAAATCTTGTCTTCTCACATCAATGATATCTTCCATTTCTGCAGATTCTATGTTGGTTCTTGCAGCATTCAGCATTTTTCCGTCAATATCGTAACCCACAATTTTTCCCGTAAATTCTCTTACACGGTTGATGCGCACTTCTTTTATTTTTGTGAATAAATCTGCATCATAGTTATTCCAATTCTGGAAGGCAAATCTTTTTCTGAAAATCTGAGCCGGAAGATCAAGTGCAATCATCGCAGCCTCAATCAAAATCGTTCCCGAACCACACATCGGATCAAGGAAATTTCCTTTTCCGTCCCAGCCTGCCAATTGCAGCATTCCGCTTGCTAAAACTTCATTAATTGGCGCCTCGCCCTGCTCGCGTCTGTATCCTCTTTTAAATAAAGCATCCCCAGAAGAATCCATAGAAATGGTTACCAATTCTCTGTCTATATGCAAGTGAAATTTGATTTCTGGACTTCTGGTTTCAATATTGGGTCTTTTTTTAAACTTCTCCTGAAAATAATCAACAATCGCATCTTTCATTTTAAGAGTTACAAACTGAGAATGTTTGAATGTATCAGAATTCACGGTAGAATCTATGGCAAAAGTCTGGTCCACATCCAAAAAATCTTCCCAAGGGAACTGCGAAAGTTTATTGTAAAACTGATGCTGATTAAAAGCCTTAAACTCAAAAATTGGAACCAAAATTTTGAGTGCTGTACGGGCAGAATAATTTATTTTATATAAAAAGCCAAGATCTCCTTCGCAGTTCACGGCACGGTTTTTCAGCTCTACATTTGAGCCTCCGAGTTTTTTGATTTCTTCAAAAAGAATCTGCTCAAGTCCGAAAAAAGTTTTTATCTGTATTTTTAAATTTTCTGTATTCATTTTGCAAAAATAGGTAATTTTTGTCTGGCAGTAGATTTCTAATCAAGGATGATTAAAAATATAATACTATTTGTTTTAAAATTACAAACTTTTGATTTACCAAAAGCCTGATCTGAAAATCACAAAGAAACATCCAAATTCTCTCATCCTTCATCCAACTAAAATCACTATTTTTGCAAAATGGAATGGTTTGAATCTTGGTTTGACACACCTTATTATCATATTCTCTATAGCAACAGAGATTATACTGAAGCAGAAAACTTCATCACTCAGCTTACAGCAGAGTTGCAACTCCCAAAAAATTCAGAGATTATTGATCTTGCTTGTGGCAAGGGAAGGCATTCTGTTTTTTTGAATAAATTGGGCTACAAAGTTTTAGGACTTGATCTTTCTAAAAAAAGCATCGAGCACAACCAACAATTTGAGAACGAGAATCTACAGTTCAAAGTTCATGACATGAGAGACACGGTTGCTCATTCTAAAGTGGATGCGGTTTTTAATTTATTTACAAGTTTTGGTTACTTTGATTCTCAGGATGATGACCGCAAAGTATTCAAATCTGTTTCTGATGTTTTAAAATCTGATGGTTTTTTTGTTCTCGATTATTTAAACGAAAACTACGTTCGAAAAACGATTGTTTCTGATGCTGAAATTCAGCGTGGCGGAATTGATTTTACAATTTCTAAGAAAATTGAGGATCAGCACATTGTAAAAGACATCAAGTTTTCTGCAGACGGACAAGATTTTAATTTTTTTGAAAAAGTAAAACTTCACACTCCTGATTCTATACAAAAATATGCTGAAGACAATGGTTTTGAGCGCGTAAAAATCTGGGGCGATTATCAATTGAATGATTTTGATGCAGAAGTTTCGCCGAGGTGTATTAATTTATTTAAGAAAAAATAATCCTAAATGCAATTTTGTTTTAGGAATGGTAACCAATATTTTATTTACAATTATCTAATATGATTGTCGTTTTACTTATTTTAAGTGTTGTTGCCGGTGTTTTTCTGGGTAAATATTTCGGGCAGAAAGAAAAGTTTTCCAAAAATCTTTTGATCTTAAGTGCTGGTTTTTTAATTACCATTTGCCTTAATGAAGTTTTCCCTGAGGTGTACCATCATAACAGCGAGTTCGGGATAAATCTTGGTATTTTTGTCATCGGTGGCGTACTTTTACAGATGATTCTAGAAGCGCTTACAAAGGGCTTTGAGCATGGCCACTTTCACCATCACAGCGAAAGCAATATTCTTCCAATGGCTTTGATGGTTGGGTTGTTTATTCATGCTTTTATCGAGGGAATTCCTTTGGCAAATGAAAAAAATCCGTTTTCGCCTTATTTAATGGGAATTGTTTTTCACAATCTCCCGATTTCTTTTATTTTGGGAGCTTTTTTGTTCAATAGAAAGGGTTCAAAGGTTTCTTATCCATCTATGCTGATTGTAGCTTTATTTGCTTTGGCATCGCCTTTCGGTATGTTTTTAGGAAACTATTTTAATCCAGAATGGCAACCGTATTTCCTTGCTGTAGTTGGCGGGATTTTCTTACATATTTCGTCGGTAATTATATTCGAAAGTAATAAAAATCACAATATCGACTGGTCTAAAATTGGTTTGGTCATCGTGGGTGTTTCTTTAGCGTTGGTGATGCATTTGTTTCATAGTCATGATCATCATTAATATCTAATTTAATAAAACAAAAGCTCTGCAAATTAATTTTGCAGAGCTTTTGTTATAATAAACTGATTCGTTTTTAAAACTTCCAGCCGAATGTTAAATAGAAATTATTGATTACGTTTTTCACATCAGAAACAACGTAGGATGAACTGCTGATTAATCTTGTGGGAGAATAATAACCATCTTCCAAACCACCACCTACTTCACCATACAATAAAGGGTTGCTGAATTTTGAGCTAATGTTTTGATAGGTCGCATCAACATAGAAAGATTTAAAATCATATCCCAAACCAAAAGACAAAGCGTTTTTATCACTCAACATCAAATTGCTATAAGATTGATCTGCCACATCACCATTGTTAGCAAAACGGCTTACCGTAAGTGCGTCAAAAGGGTTTGTACTGTAAGCATATCCTCCTCTTAATCTTAATTGTTTAACTCTGTATTCAGCTCCTACTTTTACCTCAGATACGTTCTTATAATTGTCTTCAAAGAAATTATTAAGTTGTGATTCTGCACCACCATATTCTTTATACGTTGGTTTGGTTAAACCTACACTGTAATCAAGATTCATCGAAAAATTTTTATTGGCAACAAATGCTGCACTCACAGTAGCTTTCATTGGAGATGTCAGTCTTCTATTCTCAACAGCATAATCATCACCTAACTGAGGATCATTGTAGAAATTATAACTTCGGTCTATATCCCAAAACGTAGGCGTTTCGACTGCTGCTCCCAATCTGAAATTACGTCCCAATTTACCAATTACCCCTAATGATGCTGAAAAACCTGATGATCTCTCAAAATAAGGGGTGTTTTGCTTGCTGAAATTATCAATACTTCCGTTTTGTAAAGATTGGAAGGCTGATGTATCAGATTGATCTAGAGACACATTTGAAAAATTCAAGCCCATACCTATGTAAAGGCTGTGATTATAGTTTGCGCCAACTCCGAAGCTTGTTTTAGACAAAGTTCCGTATCTGTCGTAAGCATGTCTTGACAAAGATGAACTGTTGGTAGCATCAAAATCGTAAACTAAATTACTATTGCCTGGTGTTTCGATGTAATTATCCAGTGACTGGTTTGAGAAGTTTACTCCAATGTTGACAAACTTCCATGCACTCTCGGTCATCAGCTGAAAAGTCATTACACCTCCAACATTCCCCAAATCGGCATTATTTACTTTGTATCCGAAAGAAGATCCTGCATAATTTGAAGTGTTTTTATTGGACATAATAGAAATTGTTCCAGAAACTTCTCCCGAGATAGCGACTCCCAAACCAGCCGGATTGGTAAGTAATGCATTTGCATCACCTCCCAAAGCACCGTTTGAGCCTCCCATTGCATTAAACTTTGCCGAACCTCCAATCTGAGAATTCGAGTACACGTCCAGCGTGTTTCTGATCAATGAAACATCCTGCGCCTGTACAAAGAAAGCTGCAGAAATGCTCATTATAAATAAAGATTTTTTTAACATTATTATTGTAGAATATGTTGAAACTTAATTTTTATCTGCCACCACGGAAACCACCGCCACCGCCGCCGCTAGATCTGAAGCCACCGCCTCCTCCAGTAGAACCACCGCTGCTTCCACCACGGAAACCACCACCGTTGCTTGGCGAAGTATAACCACCGTTTGATCTAGGTGCTGAATCATTTCTAAAACCACCGTTGCTGTTACCATTATTGTAACGAGGTTGCGATTGATTGTTATAATTTGGTCTTGTTCCGCTATTGTTTCGGAAACCACCTTGCCCTTGTGGTCTATATCCAGATTGTGGTCTTACACCAGTTGTAGTATTTCTAAATCCTGAATTTCCTTGATTTCTAAACCCTCCACTGTTTGAATTTCTAAAACCGCTTCCGCTGCTGTTTCTAAAACCTGCTCCGGGAACACTATTTCTGCTTACGATAGTAGAGTTTCTATTGGTAAATCCGTATCCGCTTGCTGCACTTCTTCTGTTGTAAGGTGTGTAATAATTTCCGTAGTACCCTCCGCCATAATAACCTGCACCCCAGCCTCCGTAAGGATAGCCGTAACCCCAGTATGGATTATACATACCCATTCCCCAGCCAGAACCCCAGCCCCAGCCATTGTTCCAACCGTAAGGACTGTATCCGCCCCAACCCCAGTTGTTGCCCCAGCCCCAGCCGAAAGACATTCCCATACCCCAACCGCCATACATTCCCCAAGGGCTGCCCCAGCCACCCCAACCCCATGAGTTGTCATAGTAATTGGTTTCGCTTCCAGCATAGTTCCCAAAGTCTGAATCTGTAGCGCCTTGATTATAATTGGTATTCCAAGTATTATAAAGATTAGCCTGCTCCTGATTGGTAGCTTGTGCATTTTGAATCGTTGTGTTATCTTCCTGATAATAATCGTAATATTCTCCTACTCTGTTTCCTTGCTTAACGATTACTCCCTCAGGTAATGTATCTTTATTGGGATCATAATAAACCCCGTCTGTCTCGCTGTAGCCACCCATCTGAGCTCCACAAGAAACTAAAAGCAACCCACTTGAAATAGCTAAGATTCCTTTTGATCTCAACATTCCAAACAAATTTTTATGTATATTTCTTTTCATGATGACGTAAAAATTTTATATTTAAATTATATTTGCATTCTGTACCAAAAACATACCAAATAATCGGTATAAAATTCTATCAAAAATAGACTTTTTATTTTAGATTACAGTTATTAAAAAAAGTTAAAAAAATTCTATAAAATAATGGCAAAACTTACCTCAAGAAGCGACGATTACAGCAAATGGTATAATGAGCTTGTTGTAAAAGCTGATTTAGCAGAAAACTCAGGAGTACGTGGATGTATGGTTATAAAACCTTACGGATACGCCATCTGGGAAAAGATGCGTGACGAAATGGACAAAAAATTTAAGGAAACAGGACATGTAAATGCCTACTTCCCCCTTTTTGTACCCAAAAGCTTATTTGAGGCAGAAGAAAAAAATGCAGAAGGATTTGCTAAAGAATGTGCGGTAGTTACCCATTACAGACTAAAAAACGATCCAGACAATCCTGGAAAACTAATCGTTGATCCGGAGGCTAAACTAGAAGAAGAACTTATAGTAAGACCCACATCCGAAGCCATCATCTGGAGCACTTATAAAAACTGGATTCAGTCTTACAGAGATCTTCCTATTCTTATTAATCAATGGGCAAATGTAGTACGTTGGGAAATGAGAACAAGATTGTTTTTGAGAACTGCAGAATTTCTTTGGCAAGAAGGCCATACTGCTCACGCAACTAAAGATGAAGCAGTGGAAGAAGCCGAAAAAATGAACAAAGTATATGCGGATTTTGCAGAGAACTTTATGGCAATGCCGGTTATTCAGGGTTTAAAAACACCTTCTGAAAGATTTGCTGGAGCAGATGAAACCTATTGTATTGAAGCATTAATGCAAGACGGAAAAGCACTTCAGGCAGGCACCTCACATTTTTTAGGACAAAATTTCGCTAAAGCATTCGACGTAAAATTTACAAATAAAGAAGGAAAAATAGAGCACGCTTGGGCTACATCTTGGGGAACTTCTACCCGTTTAATGGGTGCATTAATTATGACGCATTCTGATGATTTAGGTTTGGTTTTACCTCCTACTTTAGCTCCTATTCAGGTGGTGATTGTTCCTATTTTTAAAGGTGATGAGCAGTTGGCTGAAATCAGTAAAGTGGCATTGGAAATTCAGGCTAAATTGAAAGCAAAAGGAATTTCAGTAAAATTTGATAATGACACTCATAATAAACCAGGCTGGAAGTTCGCTGAATATGAACTAAAAGGAGTTCCGGTAAGAATTGCAATGGGCCCTAGAGATCTTGAAAATAAATCTGTAGAGATCGCGAGAAGAGACAATCTAACAAAAGAAACCGTTTCTATAGAAGGTTTAGATTCTCATATCGAAAATCTTTTAAAAACAATACAAACTGATCTTTACCAAAAAGCGCTAAATTTCAGAAAAGAAAATATTACAAATGTAGATTCTTACGAGGAGTTTAAAAAAGTATTGGAAGAGAAAGGTGGATTTATTTACGCTCATTGGGATGGAACCGCAGAAGAAGAAGAGCAAATTAAAAACGAAACCAAAGCTACAATCCGCTGTATTCCTTTGGATGAAGATGTTGAAGAGGGAATTTCTCTTATCTCAGGAAAGCCTTCAGCCAGAAGAGTTTTGTTTGCTAAAGCTTATTAAAAATACCAATTATTAAATACAAAGATCGCTCTATGCGGTCTTTTTTCGTTTAATATAAAAAAACACATTGCCTATTTGGTACTAATCTTGATTTTAAAAACTCACACCAAATAAAAATATAATATGAACATTCAAAATATATCCCGATTCGCTTTAGGAGGAATGCTTGTAGCAGCAGGAGTAGCTCATCTTACATTCGGAAGAAAAGATTTCCAAGCACAGGTACCAGATTGGGTTCCTTTAAAAAAAGATGACACTGTTTTATACTCAGGAATAGCAGAAATAGCCTTGGGTTCTGCATTAATTTTATCTCCTAAAAAACATCAAACTACATTGGGAATTGTCGCCGCAATGTTTTTTGTTGCCGTTTTTCCTGGAAATATTTCACAATACATCAACAAAAGAGACGCTTTCACCTTAGATACTGACTCAAAAAGATTAGCAAGATTATTTATGCAGCCCCTTTTAATAGCATGGGCATTATTTTCTACTAAAAAGAATAAGTTGAATTAATTGAGTTTTAATTTTACAATCCTAAAATACATTTTTACAACTTTTTAGAGTTGTTTTTAGTTAAAATTAGATTTATAAAAGCGAATTTCAACTAATTCAAATTCACAAAAAACATAGTAATGAATGAAGATTTGCTATAATTTGATTAAAAATAATTTTATTTATTAAAAAATCTTATATTGCAAATGGTTTTATTAATGAATTTAATAATTACTCAAATTGATATTTGCAAATATTTCAAACACATTAACCTTTAAAATAAATTATTATGTCAATTAACCTTATTGATCTTATCAAGAGCCAACTTGGTCCGGCTTTCACATCTCAAACTGCCCAAAATTTGGGAGAAAGCGAATCAGGAATTTCAAAAGCAATATCTGCTTTTTTACCTGCAGTGCTTGGCGGTTTGGCAAACAACTCTAGCAATCCCTCAGTACTTGATGCTATTACAAGTACAGAATCGGGAAATTTTTTATCTAATTTAAATGGTAACCCACAGCAAAATAGCTGGATCAGTAGTTTATTAAAGCCTTTATTTGGCGAGCAACTTCCAACGCTTATTAGCTCGGTAGCTTCTTTTGCAGGCATCAGTTCTGGTTCTGCAAGTTCACTTTTAAATCTTATTACAGGAACCGCAACTGGTTCTGTGGCAAAATTTGCTCAAAATCAAAATCTTGATCGCAGCGGAATTTCAAATCTATTATCGGAACAAAAAGGATTGATTTCTGGTCTACTTCCTGCTGGACTTTCTCTTGCCTCTTTAAATCTTGGAAACTGGGCGAAAGGCTATGGTTTTGAAGGAAACGAAAATCCTGCGACAAAAATTGTAAACGAAAAACCTCATGCGCAAGTCACCAGAAGTATTGCTGAAGAAGGAACTTTCCCCGACAGAAATAATAACGAAGGTGGCTCTATCTGGAAATGGCTTTTGCCTTTGTTACTACTACTTGGAGTAAGTTACTTTGTTTGGAAACAATGTGAGAAAAAAGAAACAACTACTGCAACCACAGTAAACGATTCTTCTGAAATAAAAAATGATACGGTAGTTAACAATTCTGGAGATGTAAGCAGCCCATCAACAACACGTACTGAAGAAAATATTGACCTTAACGGAGTTGCTTTGAAAGGTTACAAAGGCGGTATGGAAGATAAAATGATTGCATTTCTAAAATCTGAAGGCTACAAAAATGCAGCCGACGATGCTACATTAAAAGAATCTTGGTACGATTTTGATCATGTAAATTTCAAAATGGGCAGCTCTACCGAACTAGAAGCGGGTTCTGAAGCTCAATTACAAAACTTAGCAGCTATTTTGAAAGCATTCCCAGATTCAAAAATTAAAATTGGTGGTTATACAGATAAAACCGGAAATGAAGCAAGCAATGTAAAACTCTCTAAAGCAAGAGCCAATTTCATTAAAGATTGGTTGAATAAAAACGGTGTAGGCGCACAAGTTTTAGGTGCTGAAGGATACGGAAGTCAGTTTGCAAAAGTAGACGCTACAGCTTCTGATGATGAAAGATCTTCAGATCGTAAAATGTCTGTAAGATTCGCAAAATAAATTCTTTAGAATCAATAAAAATTAATCCCGAAGATTATCTTCGGGATTTTTTCTATCTAAAAATCAGCACAGTTAATACATATTTAAGTATATTTGTTAGTCAGTCCTAACAAATATGAATTTAAATTTAAAAAAAGCTTGGCGAAAAGATAAAACAATGAATTCTTTACCGGAGGTCTATGCTTCTGTAAAAGTCCCTAGAAACGGAGGCTTTTGGAGGAAATACCTTGCTTATGCGGGCCCTGGTTTGATGATTGCTGTAGGGTATATGGATCCAGGAAACTGGGCTACCGACATCGCTGGCGGTGCACAATTTGGCTACACACTACTATCGGTAATTCTGATTTCTAATCTTTTTGCAATGATTTTACAGCATTTGTCTGTAAAATTGGGTATTGTAGCAGAAAGAGATCTTGCACAAGCATGTAAAGATCATTTCAGCCCTACAACCAATTTTATTCTTTGGGTGTTTTGCGAAATTGCAATCGCAGCCTGCGATTTAGCTGAAGTTATAGGCTCAGCAATTGCCTTAAATCTTCTTTTTGGAATACCGCTGACATGGGGAATAGTAATCACTACGATTGATGTTTTGATTATCCTTTTGCTTCAAGCAAAAGGTTTCCGTTGGATTGAAAGCATCGTGGGAGGTTTAATTTTCATTATTCTTGGATGTTTTGTATATGAGCTTGTGATTTCAAAGCCTGCTTTAAATGAAATTTTTGGGGGACTCATTCCTAAAAAAGAAATCATCAGTAATCCTGCGATGCTTTACATTGCCATCGGAATTCTCGGTGCAACAGTAATGCCGCATAATCTCTACCTCCATAGTAGTATTGTGCAAACCAGAGATTACGATAGAACACAAAAAGGCAAAAAAGAAGCGATAAAATTTGCTACTATAGACTCTTCTGTTTCACTAATACTTGCATTTTTCATCAATGCAGCGATTCTAATTCTAGCGGCAGCAACTTTTCATACCTCAGGTAATAAAAACGTTGCAGATATTCATGACGCTTATAAAATGTTGACCCCTATTTTGGGAGCTTCAATGGCGAGTATAGCTTTTGCTATTGCGCTTTTGGCCTCAGGACAAAACTCTACACTCACGGGAACTTTGGCCGGGCAAATCGTAATGGAGGGGTTTTTGAATATCAGATTAAAACCTTGGTTAAGAAGATTAATAACGAGATTAATTGCGGTGATTCCTGCCTTAATTGTAGCAATTATATATGGCGAAAAAGGAACTACTGATCTTTTGGTTTTAAGCCAAGTCATCTTGTCTATGCAATTGAGTTTTGCAGTTGTTCCACTGGTTATGTTTACGAATGATAAAGCTAAAATGGGCGAATTTGCCAATAAACCATTTCTTAAATCTTGTGTCTGGGTTATTGCCGCAATAATTATTGGTTTGAACACTTATCTTTTGTATCAAACTTTTGTGGTGAAATAAATGCTAACTGATGTGAAATTATCTATTGTACAACGGCTATTTTAGAAATTACCAGAGTTTTGTGATAAAATTGATTGAATTGCACGATAAATATTATAATTCTAATTTTAAAACAAATATTTTCAAATATCTTCAAGCAAATACTGTTTTTTAAGATTGCTAAAGCCAATTTGGAAAGCTCAGTTTACATTTTAAATTTAGGACTTTGTATTATCAATTATAACAAATTGTGTACATATTGAAATTTTTTATTTTCTGCCCATTCCTTTCTAGTTACTCAATAGCCCGGATAGAAGCGGCATCCTTTTTTGTGACGGATGGAGCGACAGCGGAAGCAGTTACAAAAAAGATACAGCGAATAGCCGGATCAGCTCCCAAAAAAAATAATATTTTAGATACTAAATTGGGAATATGAGTTTATGGTTTCTATAAAAATAAGTTTCAACTTTTGGAGTAAATTGTGTCCCAAAAAATGTTTGAAAACTTAGCTCTTCTTACTTTTAGCATGGGTCTTTCGTATCTAGTTCTGCCTAATTGTCCGTTTTTTTTCTTTGGCAGAATCTTTGTGAAAACAGTTTGTAAAAGTTATTGAAATATGGAAAATCAGGATATCAACGAAGAAAACATCAATCAACAAGAAGAAGTGAAAGTTCAGAACGAAACAATTTCTGAGGAAAATGTGACAGTAGAACCTACGATTGAGGAAGTTTTGGCACAAGAAAAAGATCGTTATATTCGTCTTTATGCTGAGTTTGAAAATTATAAAAAAAGAACATCTAAGGAGAAGATGGATTATTTCCAGTACGCCAATCAGGAAATGATGGTGTCTATGCTTGGTGTTTTAGATGATTTTGAAAGAGCTATAAAAGAAATTGCTAAAAACGAAAATGCTGCAGAACTGCAAGGTGTTGAACTTATTTATCAGAAATTTAAAAACAAACTTACCGAAAAAGGCTTAAAACCTATAGAAGTAAGAGCTGGAGACGGTTTTAACGTAGATTATCATGAAGCAATTACTCAAATCCCTGCACCATCTGAAGATTTGAAAGGAAAAATAGTTGATATAATAGAAACTGGATACACTTTAGGAGAAAAAGTAATTAGGTTCGCAAAAGTAGTAACAGGTAACTAAAAATATAAGCAACGAGTAACGGTTTATGACTAATAAAGAATTACTTATTAACCATTACTAATTACCCATAAAAAGATGTCAAAAAGAGATTATTACGAGGTTTTAGAGATCAGCAAATCTGCATCACCCGACGAGATAAAGAAAGCATACCGCAAAATGGCGATTAAATATCATCCGGACAAAAACCCAGGTGACAATGAAGCTGAGGAAAAGTTTAAAGAAGCTGCAGAAGCTTATGAAGTGCTGAGCGACGATAATAAGAAAGCGCGCTACGACCAATACGGACACGCCGGAATGAGCGGTGCTGGAGGATTTGGTGGCGGTGGCTTCGGCGGTGGCGGAATGAATATGGAAGATATCTTCAGTCAATTTGGAGATATTTTTGGCGGTGGTTTCGGAGGATTTGGCGGAGGTGGCAGCAGCGGTCGTCAGCAGATAAAAGGTTCAAATCTAAGAATTAGAATCAAGCTTAATCTTGAAGAAATGGTGAACGGGACACAAAAAACCATCAAAGTCAAAAAGATGAAAATGGCAGAAGGTGCAACGTCTAAAACCTGCCCTACTTGTGGTGGTTCCGGAGTTCAGATGAAAGTAATGAACACAATGTTCGGACAGATGCAGACGCAAACAACTTGTGGAACTTGCCAAGGAATCGGGAAAGTTGCTGATAAAATTCCTGCAGGAGCCAATGCACAAGGACTAATAAAAGATGAAGAGGAAATCTCTATCAACATTCCTGCTGGTGCAAGAGACGGCATCCAGTTGAATGTAAGAGGAAAAGGTAATGATGCGCCTTTTGGCGGAATTCCGGGAGATCTTTTGGTGATTGTAGAAGAGGAAGTAGACCAAATAATCAAGAGAGAAGGTGACAATCTTCATCAAGAACTTTACGTTTCTTACTCTGAAGCAGCTCTAGGAACCAAAAAAGAGATTCCTACCGTTGGCGGAAAAGTAAAAATAACGATAGATGCAGGAACTCAATCTGGGAAGATTTTAAGATTAGCAGGAAAAGGACTTCCAAGCCTTGATAGCTACGGAAAAGGAGACATGTTTGTACACATCAATGTATGGACGCCACAAAGACTGAATAAAGAACAAAGAGATTTCTTTGAAAAACAGATGAGCAGCGGAGAAATGGAAGCTGAACCATCTGGAAAAGAAAAATCTTTCTTTGATAAAGTGAAAGATTTATTTAATTAAAATATAAGAGAGGCTTTTTTTAGCCTCTTTTTTTATTTAAAATTTAAGCTTATTCCAAATAGTATATT
Organism: Chryseobacterium piscicola; assembly: GCF_900156685.1. Lineage (GTDB taxonomy): Bacteria > Bacteroidota > Bacteroidia > Flavobacteriales > Weeksellaceae > Chryseobacterium > Chryseobacterium piscicola. The sequence goes on along the minus strand of NZ_FTOJ01000009.1, from coordinate 49,399 downwards.
TGCTAAATATTTCAAACAAAAAACTTAGTAAAATGTTTTTTTTAGTTTGATATCTATTTAATTTTAAAGTAAATATTTAATTTTTTGATTCAAAAATACCAAACCCAAACTCGACAAGATGAGCGAACTTATAAATATAAAATCAGAGTGCATTAAGATAAAAGGATTTTCAGATTTATAAATATAAAACATCAACAAAGGATGAATACAATAAATCGCTGTTGATATACTTGCCAGAATTTTTGCATCTGTTTTAGTTTTTAAATTTTTAAAATAAATAAATAAAATGGGACACGCAAAAAGTAATGAAAATAAAATATCTACACTTTCCCTTTTAGAAAGTTTTAGAAAATAAATATTGGCAGAAGCTTCGGCAACGACAACAGAAACCGAAATAAATACCAACCACAATGAAGGGTTTCTTTTTACATCAAATTCGTACTTTTTAATCAAAAAACCCATTGCCAAAAACGGAAAACAGAAAAATAAAAAATTTCTGTATACGGGAAAGTAGTTCAAAATCTCATCAATTTCCCCATTAAAACAATGAGAATTTCCGAGATATTGAATGGTATATCCAATTAAAAAAAATAAAAACAGCAAGAAAATTACGAGTTTTTGCTTCTTATTTCTAAGAGAATACAAAAGAATTCCGGCAAACAAAGTCCCATTTAGATACCACAAATGGTGGTAACCAAAAAAGATATTAGAAACTACATCTCCTTCCTTCCAGAGTGGAATGTAAATAATCGTCCAGACCGCGTACAAAAGGAAAATTCTAAAAAGCCATTTTTTCAGTTTAGAAAAATCATCAATGAAGTAAAAATAGTAGCCTGTAATAATAAGAAAAACAGGAACACCTAATCTAAAGAGCCCATTAACAAGCAGATAACTGAGCGTAGGATAAGAATCTCTGAGAAAATGAATGTGTAACCCAACCACAAAAATGGCGAGTAGAATTTTCAAAAGATCTAGCGCTAAACTTCTCATCTTCAACGGAAAAAAAATTACGAAAACGTCTTAAAACATCTTCGTAAATTTTTATTTATAATTATTTAACCTATTTTATTTTTTGGCTACGAGACTGTAGATTTTTTTACCTAAAGTAAAGAAAGCCACTCCAATTAATCCGCCAACTAAACCGAAAATCACCTGCTTCAAAGTAGCATTCAAGTTGGGTAAAACATGATGTAGATAATCTATTCTATGAGCGAAAATTTCTCCCGCTACCATGATTAAAGCAATTGTACCAATTACACCCAAGGATTTTATAACAACTGGCAAAGCATCAACTAAAAACTGACCCAATTTTGACATAAAACCCTTTCCGTTGCTTTTTTTGATTAATTTAAAACCAGCATCGTCCATCCTTACAATTAAAGCTACAATTCCATACACGCCAACAGTTGCAACAATCGCAACAAGGCTTGTTACAAGAATTTGAGTAATGAAAGGATGGCTTTTTTCCAGCACGGTACCCAAAGCGATAATCACAATTTCTAGGGAAAGAATAAAGTCTGTAGTAATGGCAGATTTCACTTTTGCTTTTTCCATTTCTTCAGCAGATCTAGAATCCTCCTCTGCTTCTTCTATTACTTCATGCCCCTTTTTACTTCGATGGAAAAGAAATTCAATAATTTTTTCAACCCCTTCAAAAGCCAAATACATTGCTCCAACAATTAAAATATAGTTAATAGCCGGCTGATAAAGCCAATTAAGCAAAAATACAATTGGGAGAATAATAATTTTATTTAAAAACGAACCTTTGGTAATTGCCCAAAGAACCGGAATTTCTCTTGACGACATAAATCCTGTAGCTTTCTCAGCATTTACGGCAAGATCATCTCCTAAAATTCCGGCAGTTTTTTTTGTTGCTATTTTAGTGGTTACCGCCACATCATCCATCAACGCTGCAATATCATCAAGTAGTGCGAAAAAGCCTGAAGCCATAGATTTTAATATATTTTTAAGTTTTGTTAAAATAAAACTTAAGCAAAAATAATGTTTTAATCTCAGATTGAAAAAGTTTAATTCTAAGTATTTCTGAAGAATAATATTAAATTCCGATTTTTTTTAATGGTTTTATACTAAAATTTAAAACAAGATATTTCTTATTGCATTATTTCTTTTCTTATAAAAATCGACCTATCAAAAACCATCTTCAAACAATTTATATTCATTTAAGTTTTTCGTAAATTTACTCAATGAAAAAACTGATTCTCAATTACCATTATTTTATTTTAGGATTGATTGGCTTGGTTTTAAATTCCTGTAATTCAAAATTTCGGGTTTGGGTAGGAAATAATTCTCAAAAAGTTTACAACCTAAAATATGGTGAAGACAAACACCAGAAAATGGATATTTTTTTACCCGAAAATTATTTACAAAACGCGCCTATGGTTTTGATAGTGCATGGAGGAGCGTGGAAATATGGCAGAAAAGAACACATGATTCAAATACAAAAAATGCTTTTTGAGAATAATATTCCTAGCATTAATATGAATTATCGCTTGGTGAAAAAAGGCATAACGTATCGAGAACAATTAGAAGACATTGGTCTTGCCATAGAAAAATTTAATTCACTTGCAGAAAAATCAGAATTACTTCCAAATAATTATATCATTTTGGGCGAAAGTGCCGGCGGACACTTGGCTTTGCTTTACGGTTACAAAAATCCTGAAAGAATAAAAAAAATAATTTCTTTGAGTGGACCTACAGATTTCTATTCAGATGAGTATTTACAGTCTTTTTATTCTAAATATACTTCTGGCACTATTCAAAAAGTAGTTGGTACAAAATTTAAAAGAAAAAACCTTTCATTAGAATTTAAAAAAGCCAGTCCGATTGCTAATGTTTCTTCCGTTCCGACGCTTTTATTCCAAGGAAATACAGATTTTTTGGTTAATCAAAAGCAGGGTTTAGCATTAGATTCCGTTTTAACTAAAATGAATATCCCACACAAATTGATTTTTATGCAAAATACAGGGCATGCACCCAGATTTTTTAATAAAACAAAAAGAGACCGTATTATTTATCCAAACATTTTAGATTGGATAAAGAATTAACCCTATGTTCAAAAATAATTTTGATGAAATTTAAATAGGCTATATATCTGTAATCGTTAGCCACTATTTGCGATTTATCAATACTGTAATCAATTTAAAATCAAAACATTGGATTAATTTTTTTTTTATTAAACCAACAATTTAAGGTATTTACTTTACCACTCAAGTTATTTAAAAAAAATTAATGTATCTCCGTAATTTCTCATAATTCTTGATTTAACGCAAAGTCAAACAAAGAATTATACATTTTGACTGTTTTTTAATTTATACAAAGTCACTACCCTATCAAAGAAAAACAAATTATTTTAAATTATGATATATAACGAACAATCGTTAAAAAATTAGATACATACAGAACACTTTTAAACATAAAAAAAACCTGCTAAAGCAGGTTTTTATTCGTTATTTTTCTTTATCTATTAATTCATCTAAAGTTTCATCTTCCAATTTCGGATTTTCTTTTGGAGCGCCGAAAACGAATTTTAAGATTACTGGAACTGTGGTTACCAGTACGATAATTATGATAATGAATTCAAGCTTCTCTTTTAGATTGATTCCGAATTGATCCATGAATAATTTATCAAGATAATGCCCGGCAAAAATCAAACTGAAAGACCAAAGTATACCACCAATAATATTATCTCTGAGGAATGCTTTTTTATCCATATTTACAATACCAGCAACAATAGGCATAAATGTTCTTACAACGGGTAAAAATCTCGCCATGATTACTGCTAAGGCTCCATTTTTTTCGAAAAAATCGTGTGCCTGATAAAGATATTTCTTTTTAAATAAGAAAGTATCTTGTTTTTTATAAAGAGCAGGGCCAGTTTTTCTGCCAAACCAATATCCTACTTGATTACCCACAATTGCAGCTATTGCAACAGCTGTAGACAACAAAGTAGTATCTAAAAAATCACTTCCTGTAGAACCAAATGTTTTAGAAATAATATCTACTGCATAAATTCCGGATACGAATAGTAATGAATCTCCTGGTAAGAAAAAACCTACAAACAAGCCAGTTTCGGCAAAAATAATGAATAAGATAACCCAAAATCCACCCATGTTGATGTAAAATTCGGGATTTAATAAATCTCTCCAGCTATTGAAATCTTCCATAAATAATGATGATGAACAAAATTAAGCTTAATATAATTATGCTGAAAATATATTAGCATATTTTAACGTAAATGTAAACATGATATTTTATAATTCGAGATCATCGTCTGAAACCGCCGTACCATCTGCCATCAAAAATGCTTTAAGAAATGGGGTAATATTTCCGTTCATCACGGCATCAACATCTGAAGTTTCGTGGCCCGAGCGTACGTCTTTTACCAATTTGTAGGGATGCATTACGTAATTTCTGATTTGGCTTCCCCACTCTATTTTCATCTTACCTGCTTCAATTTCGTTTCTTGCTTTCAATCTTTCTTCCAATTCCATTTCATACAATCGGGATTTCAAGAGTTGCATCGCTTTTTCTTTATTTTGAAGCTGAGAACGAGATTCTGAGTTTTCAATGATAATTCCTGTAGGTGCGTGGCGAAGCCGAACTGCTGTTTCTACTTTGTTAACGTTTTGTCCACCAGCTCCTGAACTTCTCATGGTTTCAAATGAAATATCTGCAGGGTTGATATTAATTTCAATTGTATCATCCACCAAAGGATAAACGTAAACCGAAACAAAACTAGTATGTCGCTTTGCATTAGAATCAAAAGGAGAAATTCTCACCAAACGATGAACGCCATTTTCACCACGAAGGTAGCCGAAGGCAAACTCGCCATCAATTTCCATAGTCACGGTTTTTACACCTGCTACTTCCCCTTCCTGATAATTGAGTTCCCGAATTTTATAACCTTGCTTTTCTGACCACATATTGTACATTCTCATCAGCATTGCTGCCCAATCGCAACTTTCTGTACCACCAGCTCCGGCAGTTATTTGAAGTACGGCAGAAAGCTCATCTCCTTCATTGGATAACATATTTTTGAATTCAAGATTCTCAATTTTCTCCACTAAAAGAGGGAACGTATCATCTAGTTCCTTTTCAGAATCGGCATCTTCTTTTGCAAATTCTAGTAAAACCTGCAAATCTTCAAATTGCGAATTGATTTCTTCGTAATCTTCTACCCATTTTTTCTTAGAACGAAGTTGTTTCAAAAAAACCTCAGCTGTTTTAGGGTTATCCCAGAAATCTGGCGAAGCTGTCTTTTCGTCATCATTGGCTATCTCGATTTTCTTTTTATCAATTTGAAGATATTTTTGAAGATCTTCTATTCTTGACTGTATTTCTTTTATCTGGTCGTTGTTGATCAAAACATAAAAATTTGAATTGCAAATTTACGGATAAAATCACGACTATATATTGTAGATTTCTTCTAAAAAAAAATCAGACTTAGAAAATTTCCGAAGTCTGAATTAAGATGAATTTTTAAATCTAGCAAAAACACATTTCTATAAAAATTAATCTTTAATAATTTTATAAGAAGTCTGTTTTCCGCTTTTAAACCTTAAAACGAAATTGTAGGTTCCTTTTGCTAGTAACGAAAGGTTCAATTGAGATTTCGGTTGCATATCTTTTATTACTGGTCTACCTGCAAAATCTAAAATACTTACTGATAACAAATCTTTGATATCATCAAAATAGATTGCATCTGTGAAAGGATTGGGATAAATTGATGGTTTTTTTGCCAAGTTTGCATCAGAAACAGACAAAACTAGCCCTTGCGCAGAGATAGCAAATACGTTGATTACCGTGGCGGCAGTTGATGTTTTTTTTATGGTAACAGAGCTGATTATTTTAGATTGATTTGCAGCTGAAATCGCTAATGGAATTTGATAAATTCTAGGATTTGTTCCTCCACCATTTTCTAGGGTATTTGAAGATCTATTGATTCTTCCTATACCCTGAATGGCAAAATTATTACCATCATACCAATCTTGAAAATTTGTATTAGCAAAAACCTGATTTGTACCATCTTGGAAATTGATTGTAATTTCACCGCTGGACGCACCACTACCACTTACAGCCAAAACATAGAGTGTAGTTGCCGACGCCGGAACCGCAAGAGTAAGTGTTCCTGCATCATTAGCATTCGGAAGTCTTAGTGAATTATTCGCTGTATAAGGAGCCAATTGATAAGTTAAACCACTTGTGGCCGCTACAGCTGAGGTAACCAATCCGTTTTCGGGTAAACCGTAAGTGAGCGTTGCTGAGGAAGCCGTAAGTTTGAAATCTTTAGACATGTACGCAAAATTATCAGTGTCTTTATCCAAGCTTGCATTTGTGGATGTAAGAGCAGCACCTGTTCCGTTTGCAATAACATCTGCATTGAATCCCGAAAGTGAAAGCGTTTGGTAAGTTTGAGCAGCTGCAGTTGCAAAAGCTAAAACAAACCCAAAAGTAAGAAGTTGTTTTTTCATAGTTACAATATTTAGATTCATTTTTATTTTTGCTAATTCTACGATTACGAAAATGTATATTTTTAAAGACTTTATCTAATTTATATATTATAAATATTAAATTTTGATAGATAATAAATAGTCAATAAATACATCCCGTTAAAAAAAAGTATTCACTAAAAAAAGATATAGTAGACAAACAAATTTAATGTAAAAAAGCAAAGTAAAAAACATAAAAGATACTCATTTAATACTCTAAAGCTTAATTAAGTGCATTTTTATTAAAAAAAAATCATTTTTATAACAAATAAAATAATAATTAAAATTTAAAAATCATCAAGTAAATGATTTGTTTCATACCATAAGTTCATCACAAATAAGACAAAAAAAAAGATGATTAATAAATCATCTTTTTTAGATAGGTATAATTTTAATAGCTGCCAAAACAAGGAATTTGTAACAAAGTCTTTTTACTATAAAGAAATTCAGGCAACAAAAATGAACCATCAAAAACCATGGGATCTTTAGGAAAACCAGATTCAAAAACTTAATTCTGAAATCTTTATTTTAAAAAAATTCTTTATTTTATTCTCCCTCATTGTGCTGAAAACCTATTGCACGTCTTGGTTCATCTATAGCTTTATAAGAATCAAGTTCTACTTTCAAATCTTTAATTCTAAGCTGAAAATCTTCAAGATTATTAATAACAGCATCATCCAGAAACCGAGCTACTTGATCAAGATATTCCGGAGTTAACTTTGCTGCTGCTTCACGAAGCGCAGCAATAATAAGATTCTGATCAATAATTAATTTTTCGTTTCGGGTTTTTTGGTAGAGATTTTTAATTCTTTTTTTCAAACTTTGGCTAAAATCTATAACCATCGTATTACTAAAGGTTTTCATCCTTGCAGAAACCGTATCCCAAAAAGGGATTTTATCGGCTTTATTGTGTTTAAGAATTTTATAAAGTAAAGAATCTTCTTCAAGACCTTTGATCATAGAAAATAAAATAATCTCTGCTCTCTCGGCTGCATTGGGAGGAAAAACAGGAATTAAAACATCAAATCTTCCCGGAGCAAGAATTTCTTCATCAATTTCAGAAACAGAATTAGCAGAGCCAATCATCAAAAGGTTTTCAGAAGTAAATCTGCTGATATGATGAAGAATAACGTCTTGCGTTTCGAGATCACAAGTGGCAACGCTCTTTTCTGGATTTCGCTCCGTCATAATCTCGTCAAAATCTTCTAGAAACAATAAAACCTTTTCATTATTGAGCATTGTAAGCAGAAAATCATTAAAACTGGTTTTTTTACCATCTACAAATGAAGTAGAGAGATAATGTTTTTTGACTTCTTTAAATTGATAGGCAATGATTTGCGCAATTTTGCTTGCCCAGAAAATCTTCCCACTTCCCGGAGGTCCATATAGAATAATTCCTGCAGGTTTATGAATTCCCCAGTCTTTGATTTGCTGCGGATTCAAAAAAGGCTCTAAAACTCCTGAAATATAAAAAAACAAATCACGATAACCTATAAAGTCTCTTTTTTGAAGGCTCGTTTTACTTCCAAAATAATTGTACACAAATTGATAATTTCCACCCAACTTTTGATCAATCCCAAAACTAGAAACCGACGAGCGGAAAAAACCATTATCAAATATATTATCCCGTGATTCTTGGATTACTTTTTCTACATTCTCCTGAGGTTGTTTTATGATTTCTGCGATTTGCTGTGCAGATTTGTTTTCATCAAGATCTTTTTCATACTGACGTAGGAAATCTGAATTTTCACGGGCAAATTTCTCGAAATCTTTTTTAACATCAAAGTTGGTAAAAATACACTCCTCTAAATCAAGATCAAAATCCTGAATAAACCTTTTTATTGCTTCCGGAGATATATTAAGTTCGTGGGCAAGTTCTGTAAGCTTCATATTCAAATATACTAAATTTCGCATAAGCAAGCTTCAAAATTTAAGGTTTGAAATTTGATATTTAGAAAGCAGAAATCTGTTTTGCTGCCTCGCCCATTTATCGCTCGTCCTCCCATTCATTAGGCAAACAAAAAAAACAATGCATCAACGTTGTAACAATCGTGTGCCTTTTCCTACTATTTAAACATAAAGCAAAAATAAATATGGAAAAAATTTTATCAGTAAAAAATCTGACAAAAAAATTCAAAAGAGTCGTGGTGAACGGGATTTCTTTTGATGTGGAAAAAGGAAACGTCTACGGACTTCTTGGTCCCAACGGAAGCGGAAAATCTACCACTTTTGGAATGCTACTTTCCACCATCAATCCTACTTCTGGAGAATGGTATTGGTTTGGGGAAAAAGGTACAGATCCCGAAACATTGAAAAGAATTGGCGCCATCATTGAGCAGCCGAATTTTTACCCTTACCTGAGTGCCGAAAAAAACCTTAAAATCGTTGCTGAAATTAAAGGAACTCCATACAGCAGAATTGATGAAGTTTTACAGACTGTAGGACTTCTGGAAAGAAAAAAAGATGTTTTCAAAACATTTTCTTTAGGCATGAAACAACGTCTTTCTATTGCGTCTTCACTACTCAATAATCCTGAAGTATTGATTCTTGATGAGCCCACGAACGGACTGGATCCTGAAGGCATCATCCAAATCAGAGAAATTATTTCAAGTATTGCTACACAAGGCATCACCATCATTATTGCAAGTCATCTTTTAGATGAAATAGAAAAAATCTGCAGCCATGTAATTGTTTTGAAAGAAGGAACAGCCATCTATAGTGGAAGAGTAGACGAAATGACCAGCAGCAAAGGCTTCTTTGAGTTGAAAGCGGATAACAATACCGCACTTTTGCAGACACTTAAAGCTCTGGATTGGTTCAGTACAGTACAAATAGAAGGTGATTTTATAAAAGCCCATCTGCGTGATGACGCCTCGGTTTCAGCATCAATGCTCAATCAAAATCTTGCCGAGAAAGGCATTTACCTATCTCACCTTAGCAAGAAAAAACTTTCTCTTGAAACTCAATTCCTTGAACTTGTAAAAAACACAAAATAATCATGATAAGACTATTAAAACTTGAATTTTATAAAAACCTGAACTACATGCCGTTTAAGGTTTTCAGTATAATGTATTTTGCTATTTTGGTCGGTTTACTATTCATAGGGCTGGTAGATCTTAATCTTTGGGATGGTATGAAACTCAACCTTAAAGAACAAGGAATGTATGACTTCCCAGCAATATGGCATTTTACAACTTATTTTGTTGCTTTTCTTAAAATATTTTTAGGTTTAATTATTGTATTTTCCATCTGCCAAGAGTTTAGCAATAGAATGTTTAAGCAAAATACAATTGACGGACTGAGCAGAAAAGAGTTTATTGCTTCAAAACTTTTGACAACATTTATATTTACTTTAATCTCGACTATTATAATTTTTCTGATCACGTTTTGGCTTGGTAAAACCTATTCAAAAGTGACAGATTCTGAGTTGATTTTTAAGGAAATGTTTTTTATAGGTCATTATTTTCTGAAACTTTTCACATTTTTCACATTTTTACTATTTCTTTCTGTGTTGTTTAGAAAATCTATTTTTGTACTGCTCTTTTTATTCTTTTATTGGGTTGCCGAAAGTATCATTACACCACTTGAAAAATATATTCATATAAAAGATTTAAACATTAAAGAAAAGCTTGAAGCGGCACAAAATGACTTTTATATTTCTAATCTTTTCCCATTGGAAAGCATGTCTAATCTTATCCCTTCACCATTTATAAGAATGCGTATTGCAGAGGGAATGGGCTATAAATATCAATTTCATTACCCAACAGAAAGTGTTATTACATGCATTGTCTGGTGTATAATCTTTACCGCTGGATCTTACTTGATTTTAAAGAAAAGAGACTGGTAGATAGATTTTAATCTGAAATTTAAATTCGGAACTGATAAAAAAACAAAAGTGATTTATAAAAAGAATCACTTTTGTTTTTTTTATACTTTTATATAAAATTAAATCCGGTTGAAAACAAAATTCATTAATTATATAATCCTATTTTCAAGTATTACCATCCATATTTCGTGCTCAAAATCTCGAGAAAAAGTTACTATCTACCATCAAAATCAGGAAATTGGTATTGAAAAACCAAAATCAGATTTAGTAAAAACAACTCAGAAAGCACAAGAAGCTTTGAAATTTTGTAAGAAAAATAATTTCAATACAGATTTTGTTATTTTAATTGATATGAGTTTGCACTCTGGGGTTAAGCGTTTTTTTGTTTACAGTTATAAAAATAAAAAAATCATTCAGGAATATTTGGTTGGTCATGGCTGTGGAACGAATAGCTGGAGTGCAGATGACTCTAAGCAGGGTGCGAAATTCAGTAATTTAGACGGAAGCCATCTATCATCACTCGGAAAATATAGAATCGGCAAACGCGGAAGCAGCGAATGGGGCGTAAAAACAAAATATCTGATGCATGGTCTTGAAAACACCAATAACAATGCCCTAAAAAGAGTAATTGTTTTTCACTCTTGGGAGAGAATGAGTGATGATGAGATTTACCCAAAAGGATCGCCCGAAGGTTGGGGTTGCCCTACGGTTTCCAACAATTCATTTTTAAAAATTGACCCGTTGCTCAAAAACTCTTCAAAACCTGTTTTAATGTGGATTTACAAATAAAAAAGACCGCCTCTCGGCGGTCTACCCAAACACTTAAAACTATAAAAAAACCTTCTTATTGTTTATTTAGTAGAGAAATATAATCTCCATAGCCTTTATCTTTCATTTCCGCTTTGGGAACGAATTTCAGCGACGCTGAATTGATACAATATCTTAATCCTCCTTTATCTTTGGGGCCATCATCAAAAACATGTCCCAAATGAGCATTTCCTGTTTTACTTCTTACTTCAATCCTGTCCATTCCTGCAGAACGATCTAGTTTTTCATCGATAATTTTTTTTGTTATTGGCTTAGAAAAACTTGGCCACCCACAACCAGATTCAAATTTATCTGTTGAGATAAAAAGAGGTTCACCAGTAGTGATATCTACATAAATCCCTTCTCTTGTTTCGTCCCAATATTCATTTTCAAAAGGCATTTCTGTACCGTTTTCCTGGGTCACTCTGTATTGTTCAGAAGTCAGCTTCTCTTTCAAAACACTTTTATCTTGTTTCTGATATTTTACTGATTTTGCCGGAAGCGGGTTTGCATTTTTTGCCATTTCAAACAATCCCGGTTCTATGTGACAGTATCCTCCAGGGTTTTTCTCTAAATAATCTTGATGATAAGTTTCTGCACTGTAAAAATTTTTCAGAGGAATAGTTTCTACCACAACAGGTTTGCTGTAATTTTTAGCCAGATTTTCTACCTCAGATTTTATAATTGCTGCGGTTTCTTTATCTGTGGAATAAATCCCTGTACGGTACTGATTTCCTCTGTCATTACCCTGCTGATCTTTGCTTGTGGGATCAATTGTTTTAAAATAAAGATCTATAAGTAATTTTAATTCTACTTGTTGAGGATCGTATTTTACTTTTACCGTTTCAGCAAAACCTGTTGTATGACTAATTACTTCTTCATAGGTTGGGTTTTTCTTATTTCCGTTGGCGTAACCAACTTCTGTTTCCACGACCCCTCGAATTTGCTGAAAGAAATGCTCTGTTCCCCAAAAACATCCTCCGGCAAAATAAACCTCCTTCAGATTTTTATTCTCAATTTTTCCGTTGTTCTCTTTTTCTGTGAAGCTTTTCTGAGGCTTTACAGACTTTTCACATGAATTGGCGAAAGCTGTAATCCCCAAAACAAAAGCCACTAAAACCAATATGTTTTTCATTTTATTTTTATTGAACATTAATTTAATTTTTTATCATTTTTTTAAAACATCAAAACTGAGCAAATTTCAAGCAATTGATGCATAAACTTAAAAGATAATCTCTATTCGGTTTATATGAATCTACGAGATTATTGGGTTCTTGGATTTTTGAATTTTAATTTTTTTTAAAAAAAACTTTATTTTAATTTATAATGGTTCGGAATTAGTAATCCACTGCACAAAAATTATGTTTCTTAACTAAGTTTACGCCTTTCTATATCTTAAAAAACCGTGAGTTAATAAAAGTCTTTGTTTTACCTTGAAAAAAATTAAACAAGATGAGTAATAGCAGATATCTATATTCTAATTTTATTTAAATGCATAAACAAATAGGCAATTCTAAATATTCAGGTACAAAAAAAAATGAAACTGCTAACGCAAGCCTAATAATTAAAATAATTATTTTGAAAAATAATGAATTGTAAAACACGGCAAATGGTTGTCTTGAAAATGATATATTTGTAAAATTTTAAAAACTGAAAAAGTCTGAATTATGGGAAAGAAAAAATACAAAAAACAATTGTTGCGTTCTTTGAAATCACTTGGTGCATCCGAACACTATATCCTTGAAAGCATGACTAATCTAATGCTTTTGGGAGAGTTTAAGAAAAACAAAATTGAATTTAAAGATGGCGATACATTTAGTTTTAAAGACAATATTTTTGATTACAGCGAAGATAAAAACGTCCGAAAACTGGCTGTACTGAGAAGAAAGATGATGAAAACAATGAATAAAATAGTAGTTAAAAACAAATTTAAAGACAAGGAAATTAAGTTTTTAAGCTAGTTTTAATAAAAAAAAATAAATTGTTTTTTTACAAATAAACCAAAAAAGTCCCGAAAATTTCGGGACTTTTTTTTACTTATGAGAATAATATTATTTCTTCGCTTTTTCTTTCAGCTCTTCCTTATCTTTATCTGAAGGATTCCAAACTTTCACTTCGGCATTTTTGTCTATTCCTGATAAAATCTGAACGTTAATTCCGTCGCTTGCACCTAAGTTTACATTCACTTTTTTGAAAGAACCGTCTTTTTGTTTTACTTCAACAAAAGGTACATCTTTTCCGTTTTTCTTATCGTACTGTATTAAAGATTCATCCAAAAGCAATGCGTTTTTCTTTGAACTCAAAACAATTTCTCCGTTCGCAGAGAATCCTGCTCTGATGTATTCATTATTTGGATTGTTTACATCGCCTTCTACCGGGAACTTTATCGTTCCGTTATTATCTTTTCCTTTTGGAGCGATCATGGTTAATCTTCCTGGGAAAGTTTTATTCTGCAAAGCACCGATAACGATTTTCATATCCATTCCTTGCTTCAATTTTCCAGCCTGAGCTTCATCAATTTCCCCTTGAAAAATCAATGAATTTAAATCTGCAATCGAACAGATTGTGGTTCCTGCATTAAATGAATTCGCTTCAATTACCTGACTTCCCACTTTCACAGGAACTTCAAGTACTGTACCAGCGGCCTTAGACCGGATTTGCGTGGTTGCTAAGCCCTGTAATTCAGGAATTGCACCTGTTTTCACAATCTGTAAAGATTTTTGAGCCGTCACGAGTTGCTGATTCGCATTTCTGAGAGCCTGTTGCTGTGTGTAAAGCTGCTGTTGAGCCGTCAAATATTCCTGTTTTGAAATTACACCCTGCTTGAAGAGTTTTTCCGTCATTCCAAACTGAGTCTGTGCATTAGAAAGATTCATCTTTGCATTGCTGATCTGTAGCTGAGAATTCTGAACATTCTGCTGTGCACTATTCACCTCGGCAATATTCGGAATAATTCTTACTGTAGCAATTAACTGTCCGGCTTCTACCCTGTCGCCTTCATCTACAAGAATTTTATCAATAATTCCGGCAATATTGGGTTTTATTTCAATTTCTTCTTTTGGAATAATTTTTCCGGTAGCCATTACCTTATCTTCCATATTTTGAACGGTAGGTTTCCGCGTGAGAAAAGCCTCACTTTCTTTAGAATTTGATTTTACCAGATAGCTGATTCCCGAAATTAATGCAACCGCAAACAAAAGCCCAAGAACAATATAGATGGCTTTTTTCCAAGTGAACTTCTTTTTCATATATAGTTTATTTTTTTATTCTTAAATTTATTTTTATTCTGACCTCAAAGCCTCAATCGGTTTTATTTTCACTGCTCTCTGTGCCGGGATCATGCCTATTATAAGGCCTAAAACAATCATTATTCCCATCGCACCAAAAACTTCAGAATAATTAACACTCGGGTTATAGAAAGGAAAACTGTCCTGATTTTTTGTAAGTATATCAATAATCATCAGCAGCAGTATCCCAAAAATAAAACCCAGTAAACCGGAAGCTAAGGTGATCACGACACTTTCCAGTAAAATCTGGTTTCTCACTTCAGAAGGTTTTGCTCCTAAGGCTCTTCTAATTCCTATTTCTTTGGTTCGCTCTGTTACGGTAATCAAAAGAATATTTGAAATAGCAATGACTCCGGCAATAATCGTAAGAGTCCCCACGATGATGGTTAATAGCTGCATACCGGTAAGAAATCCGGTCACTTTTTCGAACATTTTTCCCAGATTAAAACTTCCAAATGCATTGGTATCCTCGGGTGAAACATTGTTTTTCTTTTTAAGCTCCGTTTTTGCGAGATCTTCCACCACAGCCAAATCTGCATCAGCCTTACTTACCACGGCAAAAAAATCTACTTTGTCTCCATCATTAAAAATTTTTGTAAAAGTAGAAAGTGGGATAAATGCTGTGGTGTCGTTGTTGTTAGGACCTCCTGCCTGCGCCATTTTGTATACACCAATCACATTAAAAAACAGCCCTTTGATATTGATGGATTTTCCGATGGGGTCTTCCTTCTTTTTAGCATCAAAAAAATTTTTGTAAATTCCTTCGCCAATCACAACGACGTTTTTATTTCCTGTGATATCAGCATCATTCAAATAACGTCCGAAGATGAGTTTTTTCTCTGAAATTTTATTTCCCACAGGATAATCTCCTGTTAAAGTGTAGACTGCTGTTTTTCCGTTCCTGCTCATCTGTTCGCCAGGATTTCCAAAACTTCCTCTGGAGTTTTGTGGAGAAATATAATCAATCTGCGGAATTCTTTTCTGAAGCAAATCCATATCGGGAAGATGAAGGCTCACCTCCCTTCCTTTCGGAAATCCGTTGTATGGAATTGAAGTATTCTGCGCCCACATAAAAATAGAATTGGTGGCAAAACCAGAAAAAAGTTTATCAAAACCATTTTCCAAACCTTTCGCAGCGCCCAAAAGACTTACAAACAGAAACATCCCCCAACCCACACCAATCATGGTAAGAAATGTACGGAGTTTATTATTCTTCAAAGAGTAATAAATTTCCTGCCAGGTATCTTTTTTAAATAAAATATTCACTTTTATTAAGTTATGAGGTATTAATTATGAGTTATAAGTTAATTTATTTTTCGTTTTTAAATTATCTCATTTTCAAATTTTCAAATTAAATTATTCTGTACGTAAAGCTTCTATGGGTCTTATTTTTGAAGCTCTGTAAGCAGGGATAAAACCTGCAATCAATCCGGAAATCACAAGACTTACAAATGCCGCAAAAATAAGTCCCCAGCCTACACTTGGATCTTTAATAAAATATTTTTCCAGACTGTCACCAATGAGTTCTAAAGTTAAAACACCAACTCCTACTCCCACAAATCCGGAAATTACTGTAATTACAATACTTTCCTGCATAATTAAGGATACAATACTTCTCGGTTTGGCTCCTATGGCCTTTCTAACGCCTATTTCTTTGGTACGTTCTTTTACTATGTAGACCATAATGTTACTGATCCCGATAATACCGGCGAGCAAAGTTCCCATCCCAATAAATCCTACAATAATTGTAATCATAAAGAGGAAAGTGAAAGAATCCTGTAACCCTTCTGCGCGGTTATTAACTCCCACTGCATTTTGGTCGTCTGGAGAAACTTTTTTACGGGCTCTCAGTTCTTTTTCCAAATCTTTACCGTACTCAATTGCTTGTTTAGGTTCCATTTTTTCATCGTAAGCAATAAATACAGTACTCAGCGTGTCTGAACCTTTTTTCACTTGTTGAAGGGTGGAAATAGGAACACTGATCATTCTTTCGTCAAAATCACCACCATCATCACTGAAAACACCAATCACTTTGAAAATACTTCCATTAACTTCCAGCTCTTTCCCTACAGGATCACCATTTTTTATTAAATCCCGCTGTACCATTCTTCCGATTACGGCAACATATTGGTTGTTTTCGATATCTCTTTTAGAAATGAATCTTCCGTTCATTAACTTTCTGTTCTCAATGAAAGACTCTTCATCGTTAGCTCCTGAAATTTGATAACTGCCACTTTCCTTTCCATATTTTACCAAAAAATTGGTTGAATATCTCGGCGTTGAATATTGTACCTTTTCGGGTTGAGATTTGATAAGAGCATCATAATCCGAATTATTAAGCGTCACATCACGGTCAGCCTGCAAACCTCCATACGCAAGGTTGGCACGGCCTGTAAAAATGGTAATAAGATTTTGCGCATCTCTTGTAAAACCTTGCTGAAATGCGTTTTGAAGACCATTTCCAATACCGAAAAGAACTATAAAAATATACAGTCCCAGAGCTACGGTAAAGCCCGAAAGAACCGTCCGCAATACATTACTGCGAATAGAACTGAATATTTCCTGCCAACGGTCTAGATCAAACATTTTTTCTTTATTAAATGATTAAGAAACTTAAAGATTAAAATTTAATGACTCTAAATTTTCAATTGATTTTATTTTAAAATTAAAGCACAATCTGTTTTATAAACTCATCGCTTTCAATAATTCCGTCTCTTAAAATAACGTTTCTCTTTGTTTGTGCTGCCACATCATTTTCGTGGGTTACAACGATGATGGTTCTGCCTTCGTTGTTGATATCTTGCAGCAGTTTCATAATATCATGGGTGGTTTTGGAGTCTAATGCTCCTGTTGGCTCATCTGCCAAAACTACTTTAGGATTAGTAATCAAAGCCCTTGCAATAGCAACTCTCTGTTTTTGCCCACCAGACAGCTCGTTTGGTAAATGATTTGCCCATTGTGCCAACCCTACTTTTTCCAGATATTCCATAGCTCGCTGATTACGCTCTTTTCTGGGAACATTTTGATAATACAAAGGAAGCGCAACATTATCTAAAGCCGTTTTGTAACCAATCAAATTAAACGATTGGAAGACAAAGCCTAAAAATTTCGAGCGGTATTCTGCCGCTTTTATTTCATTAAGATGCTCAATAGGAATTCCGTCTAGATTGTAAATACCACTGTCTTTCTCATCCAAAATCCCGATGATATTCAGTAAAGTAGATTTCCCGGACCCCGAACTTCCCATAATAGAGACGAATTCTCCTTCAGAAATTGTAAGATTAATTCCCTTCAGCACGTGAAGTTTACTTTTTCCTGTATCGTATGATTTATGTAAATCTTGAATTACTAACATCGAGTGATCATTGTTTTTGTACCCAATAAGTAGTAGACAGAAAAGATTTGTTACAAATACTGCAATTAATTAGAAAAAAAGATATGTTTGATGTTTAAATAAATGATTTTCAAATAATTATATAAAACTGTTTAATTATACAGCTCATACAAATAGTTTTTAAAAACCATAAAGCACTCAAAACCAATAACAGAGCGACTTTGAGGTAATTGTGGAAAACTTTTCCCACTATACCACAAAGAATTAAGCATTTCCTCTTTTAAAATAAGGCTTTGTTGACTAACTTTGTGCTTTGTAGAAGAGATACGAAGTAAAGAAATAAAAGTGGGAAAATCAAGACACAAAACACTAAAAACCAAAGCATTACTTTGTTTCAATTTTATTCACAAGAAATAATTAAAGTCAATTTAATACAATTACAACCGTTTCAGATATGGGAATTTTCGATAAAAGAGTAAGCTACAAGCCATTTGAGTATCCTGAGGTCCTTCAGTTTACAGAAGCCATCAACAAATCTTTCTGGGTACACTCGGAAGTAGATTTCACGGCAGACGTGCAGGATTTTCAGTCGCAGCTGGAGCCGCACGAAAAAAATGCGGTAAAAAATGCACTTTTGGCGATTGCCCAAATTGAAGTTTCGGTAAAGTCTTTTTGGGGAAACCTTTACAATCACCTACCAAAACCAGAATTGAATGGTTTGGGATCTACATTTGCAGAATGTGAATTCCGTCATTCTGAAGCGTACTCCCGTTTATTGGAAGTTTTGGGATATAACGAAGAATTCACCCACGTTGTGGAAGTTCCTGCGTTGAAAAAAAGAATTGATTTCTTATCCAACGTGCTGAAACACGCCAATTCGGCTACGCCAAAAGAATATGTTTCCTCTTTGCTTTTATTCAGTATTTTGATTGAGAATGTATCTTTGTTCTCGCAGTTTGCCATTATTTTATCATTTACAAGATTCAAAGGTTTCCTGAAAAATGTTTCCAATATTATTGCGTGGACGTCTATTGATGAGCAGATTCACGCGAATGGCGGAATTTATCTGATCAATAAAATCCGTGAAGAGCAGCCGGATCTTTTGACTGATTCTGATATCGAAGATATTTACACCTTAGTAGATCAGTCTATCGAGCTTGAAGGAGAAATTCTTGACTGGATCTTTGAATTGGGCGAACTGGATAAATTCTCTAAACAGGATTTGATCAATTTTATGAAATACCGTGTTGACGAAAGTTTGGTTAAAATCAACATGGAAAAACGTTACAATACCACCGCAGAACAATACAGCCCGATGAAATGGTTTGAAGAGGAAGTTTTTGCTAATTCTATGGATGATTTCTTCGCAAAAAGACCAGTGGATTATACGAAGCACGATAAGAGTATTACAGCGAATGATCTTTTCTAGATTTTAGATTTTAGATTTTTTGGGCGCCTATTTCCGCCTTCCACTCCCGCTTTTTTGTTTTTTTCACCCTCTAACTCCCTAAAGGGAGAACCAAAAAAAACAAAAAGAGCTCCGTTCAAGTCGGGGCGCAAGGTGGTTAAGTTACAAAGGATGTTCCCAATGAGACAACAAGTGTTTTTATTAAAAAAATTACTGAAAAGCTGAGCCCTGCTAAATTAAAATGAAAAAAAAATCCGATTTATTGGCTTTGGACATCAATAGGAACGGGCTTTAGCCCGTTTTATAAGAAAAGAAGTTCATTTGGCTTTAGCCAAAACTTATCAACAGATTGCTTGGTTCCTCGCAAGGATTGATTTCAGAAGTAAAGAAAGACAAACCGTCGTTTTAGCCCTGATTGCAGCGGCATCCTTTTTTGGGATTGCGATGGCAGAAAAGTGAAAATGATAAAATAACGTTGTTCGCAATTACAAAAAAGATACAGCGGAAAGCAGGTACACAAGTGAGGAGAAAGACCACATTTTCTGCTCCTAAAAAATAACAAAACAATGTACTCGATACATTTTACAATATAAAAAATGGAAGAT
This sequence comes from Chryseobacterium piscicola, assembly GCF_900156685.1. Classification (GTDB taxonomy): domain Bacteria; phylum Bacteroidota; class Bacteroidia; order Flavobacteriales; family Weeksellaceae; genus Chryseobacterium; species Chryseobacterium piscicola. The sequence continues at coordinate 29,623 of NZ_FTOJ01000009.1, read as the reverse complement.
AAAAACAACAATATCTGGTGGCTCAACGAAGAATCTGAGCAAATGCTGAACAGAGGTTACCTTTTGAAAGGTGAAACTGTAGACGGTGCAATCGACAGAATCACCACTGCCGCAGCAAAAAAACTATATAAACCCGAACTGCAGCCGGCTTTCAAGGAGATGATAATGAAAGGATGGATCAGTTTTTCTTCTCCTGTTTGGGCGAATATGGGAACACAGAGAGGTCTTCCAATCTCTTGTTTCAATGTGCATATTCCGGATAGTATTGAAGGTATTACTCACAAAATGGGTGAAGTAATCATGCAGACGAAAATCGGGGGCGGAACTTCAGGATATTTCGGGGAACTTCGTAACAGAGGAACTGCGGTAACCGATAACGGAAAATCTTCGGGAGCGGTTTCGTTTATGAAATTGTTTGACACTTCTATGGATGTGGTTTCTCAAGGTGGCGTGAGAAGAGGTGCTTTTGCAGCGTATCTTGATGTGGATCACGGCGATATTGAAGAGTTTTTATCAATTAAAGACATCGGAAGCCCGATTCAGAACCTTTTTACCGGAATCTGCGTACCTGATTACTGGATGCAGGATATGATTGACGGTGATGCCGACAAGCGAAAAATCTGGGCAAGAGTATTGGAAAGCCGTCAGCAAAAAGGTCTTCCGTACATTTTCTTTACAGATAACGTCAACAGAAACAAACCTCAGGTTTATAAAGATCTTGGATTAACGATTAATGCAAGTAATCTTTGTTCGGAAATCATGCTTCCGTCTACAAGAGAAGAATCTTTCATCTGCTGTCTGTCTTCTATGAACTTAGAATTATATGACGAGTGGAAGGATACGAATGCTGTACAATTGGCAATCTATTTCCTTGATGCTGTTTTATCTGAATTTATTGAAAAAACTGAAGGAAATTATTACCTGCAAGGAGCAAGAGACTTCGCAATGCGTCACAGAGCGCTTGGATTAGGTGTTTTGGGTTACCACTCTTATCTTCAGAAAAATATGATTCCTTTTGAGAGTTTTGAGGCTACGCAGTTTAATGCAAGAGCTTTCAAACACATCAGAGCGCAGGCGGATATTGCATCCAAAGAATTGGCAAACATCTACGGTGAACCAGAAATCTTAAAAGGTTACGGAATGAGAAATACAACCGTAATGGCTATTGCGCCTACCACTTCTAGTTCAGCGATTTTGGGACAGACTTCTCCAGGAATTGAGCCTTTTGCATCAAATTACTACAAAGCTGGCTTAGCAAAAGGAAACTTCATGCGTAAGAATAAATACTTGGCTAAATTGTTGGAAGAAAAAGGTCTTGACAATGAAGAAACATGGAGAACGATTATGCTAAATCACGGTTCTGTACAGCATTTAGCTGAACTCACTGACGAAGAAAAAGCAGTATTCAAGACATTCAAAGAAATTTCTCCTATGGAGATTATTTCTCAGGCTGCACAAAGACAGCAATATATTGATCAGGCTCAGTCTCTGAACTTACAGATTCCGTCTACGATGCCTGTGAAAGATGTAAATTACCTTTACATTGAAGCTTGGAAAAAAGGGGTGAAAACTTTGTACTACCAAAGAAGTTCTTCTGTTTCTAAGGAAATGATGGTGAATTTTGTGAGCTGCTCGGCTTGTGAAGCTTAGGTTTTAAGAGCCAAGTTTTGGCTGTGAGAAAACGTTAATAAACCGTGGAAATTATTTTCTGCGGTTTTTTTTGTTTAAACGCGAAATTCACAAAGTTTTTTTAAAATGTTTGAAAATATTTTTCGTTCGCAAAGACGTAAACTAAGCAAAGAAATACGATGTATCATTATGCTCGATAACTCAAAATATTTAAATCAAAAAAGTAAAATAAACTTTACATATTGTAAAATATTCTTTACATTTGTTTGATTAAAATTTACAAATATGAATACATTACAACTTTTCCCGAACCGTTTTAAAATAATCGGGTGGTTTATTTTTATTCCGTCACTTATTTTGGGATTGATTTCTATTTCGGGAGTGATGGATTTTCAAATCTCTCTGCCTGTTATCTATAATTCAGGATTTCTCAGTGATGAAAACCAGGGCTTTTTCAAAACTGCTGAGATTGATTTATTTCCGAATTTATTTGGTCTTCTCATCATCATGGGCGGAATTCTGGTTGGATTTTCTAAAGAAAAAATTGAAGATGAATATATTTCAAGTCTGCGTCTAAAATCAGTTTTCTGGAGTCTGATCGTCTCCTACTCTATTGTTTTTATTTTATTTGTTACCGTTTTCGGAAGTCTGTTTCTTACCGTCATGATTCTTATTATGTTTCTGCCTTTGGTTTTGTATGTTTTCAGATTTAATTATTTACTACAACAGAAATGAAAAATACCATTAAAATAGAAAGAGCTTTAAAAGGTATCACACAGGAAGACTTAGCCAAAATAATCAACGTTTCGCGACAAACAATCAACGCTATGGAAGCAGGAAAATATGTTCCTTCAACCGTTTTGGCTTTGAAGATTGCGAGATATTTTGGTAAAAATGTGGAAGATATTTTTGAGTTGGAGGATGGGGATTGAAATCTTTTACCAAAACTAAATATCACTTTGAAATTTGTTTCCCCCAGCCCTAAAGGGTGCAAATTTCAATTCGCGTTTCGGCATTTCAAGAAAATATTACTTAAATGACAGAATTTTCTTATCAAAAATCCTCCCTTTAGGGCTGGGGTAAAGATTTTTGATTTGCACAGACTTCGCTAGAAATTTGTTTACCCCAGCCCTAAAGGGTGCAAATTTCAATTCGCGTTTCGGCATTTCAAGAAAACATTACTTAAATGACAGAATTTTCTTATCAAAAACCCTCCCTTTAGGGTTGGGGTAAAGATTTTTGATTTGCACAGTTCGCTAGAAATTTGTTTCCCCAGCCCTAAAGGGTGCAAATTTCAATTCATAGTTTAGCATCTTAACGAAAACATTACTTAAATGACAGAATTTTCTTATCAAAAATCCTCCCTTTAGGGTTGGGGTAAAGATTTTTGATTTGCAGGAAATCTCTAAAACAAAATTTTGTCCATGAAATTTGTTTACCCCAGCCCTAAAGGGTGCAAATTTCAATTCATGGTTTGGTATCTTAACGAAAACATTATTTAAATGACAGAATTTCTTATCAAAAATCCTCCCTTTAGGGCTGGGGTAAAGATTTTTGATTTGCAGGAAATCTCTAAAACAAAATTTTGTCCATGAAATTTGTTTACCCCAGCCCTAAAGGGTGCAAATTTCAATTCGCGTTTCGGCATTTCAAGAAAACATTACTTAAAAGACAGAATTTTCTTATCAAAAATCCTCCCTTTAGGGCTGGGGTAAAGATTTTTGATTTGCACAGACTTCGCTAGAAATTTGTTCCCCCAGCTCTAAAGGGTGCAAATTTCAATTCATGGTTTGATATCTTAACGAAAACATTACTTAAAAGACATAATTTTCTTATCAAAAATCCTCCCTTTAGGGTTGGGGTAAAGATTTTTGATTTGCAGGAAATCTCTAAAACAAAATTTTGTCCATGAAATTTGTTTACCCCAGCCCTAAAGGGTGCAAATTTCAATTCATGGTTTGGTATCTTAACGAAAACATTATTTAAATGACAGAATTTCTTATCAAAATTCCTCCCTTTAGGGCTGGGGTAAAGATTTTTGATTTGCAGGAAATCTTTAAAACAAAATTTTGTCCATGAAATTTGTTTACCCCAGCCCTAAAGGGTGCAAATTTCAATTCGCGTTTCGGCATTTCAAGAAAACATTATTTAAATGACATAATTTTCTTATCAAAAATCCTCCCTTTAGGGTTGGGGTAAAGATTTTTGATTTGCACAGACTTCGCTAGAAATTTGTTCCCCCAGCCCTAAAGGGAGCAAATTTCAATTCATGGTTTGGTATCTTAATGAAAACATTACTTAAATGACAAAATTTTCTTATCAAAAATCCACCCTTTAGGGTTGGGGTAAAGATTTTTGATTTCCGAAAAATTTAGTAGTTTTAATAAAAATCACAAATGAAAAAATTTAAACCAAACTATGAGGAAGGAATGTGGAAAGGTGCTCCAAGAAGTTCTTTTAGCAAAGCTAAATCATTACGAATAAACGAAACTGATGCGGAAAAGATTCTTTGGGAAAGACTTAGAAACAACCAACTGAAAGGTTATAAATTCAGAAGACAGCATCCTATCAGCTTATATATTGCTGATTTTTATTGTCATAAATTAAAGTTAGTCGTAGAAATTGACGGCGAATATCATAATCTTCAAGAACAAATAGAAAAGGATAAAGAAAGAACTGAGATTTTAGAAAAGAATGGATTAACATTAATTAGATTTACTAATCAAGAAATTCACGAAAATTTAGATGAAGTTATTTCTACAATAACTTTAAAAGCAGATGAAATACTCTCTTTTCAAAATTCAAATGAATCACAGTAATTTATTTATATTTGTTTGAATATAATCCTTTCCATAATTCTTAAAATTAAACCCAATGAAATTCGGACAAGTAGAAGACCCTTCAAAAGTAGATTTTACGCTACCAAAAGACCATTCGAGAACCAAAGAAATTTTAAAGCAAAATAAAAAAGGCCTTGAAAACATCTCCATCGGATGTGCGAAATGGAATAAAACAGACTTGAAAGGGTTCTATCCAAAAGGGACGAAGGACGAATTGGGCTACTATTCTACCCAATTTAATTCAATTGAATTAAACGCAACTTTCTATAGTTTACCATCATCAGAACAGGTTTTAACATGGAAAGAAAAAACGCCAGCAGAATTTAAGTTTTTCCCGAAAATTACCAATACGGTTTCTCACTTCAGAAGGCTTTTGAATATTGATGACGTGGTGACTCAGTTTGCAACCGCAGTTTTGAATTTTGATGAAAAATTGGGAATGGTTTTCTTACAACTTCATGATAATTTTAAACCAAAAGATTACGAAAGACTACAACAGTTTGTAAATAAATGGCCCAAAGAAGTTCCTTTAGCAATAGAACTTAGAAATACTGAATGGTTTATTGATGAAGAGATTTTTGATAAAGTTTGCCAACTATTTGAGGATAACAACATCACCAACATCATCGTAGATACTGCCGGAAGAAGAGATATGCTTCACATGAGACTTACGACTCCAAATGCCTTCATAAGATACGTTGGAGCCAATGCAGAAAGTGATTATGAAAGATTAGATGACTGGCTAAAACTCCTTACTGTTTGGAAAAAAAAAGGTTTACAAAATCTATACTTCTTCGTTCATCAAAATCTTGAAAAAGCTTCGCCGCTGCTTTCTTCGTACCTCATCAAAAACATCAACGAAGAATGGAAAACTGAAATACATATCCCGGTAATGGGGCAAGAAAATACACCGACTTTATTTTAATTTTTTTTTCGTAAAATGAGTATGAGATTCAAAAAAATCAAAAGTAAATTCAAGGTTACCCAGATTGCAGAAAACCTAGTTTCGTAGCTGTAAGCCTCAATATTTTTTTTGGCTCTTTCTGATAATTTCTCACTCTGATTGATGTAATTCTGAATTTCAACAATTTGATCAATATTTTTATTCGGTACAGAATGTTGGGAAAAATAAACCATGTTTTTCTTTCCAAGATATCCTGCAACCCAATATTCATCTGAGTTTTTCATACCCAAATGTTCAACTCTGTAATATTCTGGACGAATTTTTCCGACATGAATGGTTTCCAAATTGGGTGCAGAATTATTCTTATTTATTTTAACCAAATAAAAATCCAGCGTTTGGGGAGTTTTATTGATGAGCTGAAACGAAACAGAATCTTTTATGATGCCAATTGTACTTTTTTTCACAAACCAATAGGTAAATATGGATATCGAAAAAACCAAGCTCAACACACGAAACAGTTTGGCAAGCTTATCTGCCTTTCCACTTTTTATTTTTGAAAGGAAAAGCGAAAGTACAAGAAGCACAAAAACGAGTGAAAGTATAAAACCCATGAGGCAAAGATAAGGATTGATTAACTAAACGGCGTTATTTTGTATTTAAACCAACAAAAGAACATCCTAAAATTAAATTATTTTTTTTTAAAAAAATTAATCAACATTCCATTCTTTGTAAAATTGATCGAGAAACGAAAGCATAAACTGATGTCTTTCTACTGCTATTTTTTTCCCTTCCGCGGTGTTCATTAAATCTTTTAGCAGCAATAGTTTTTCATAAAAATGATTGATGGTTGTGCCGTTAGATTTTTTGTATTCTTCCTTAGACATATTGAGTTTTGGTTCTATATCGGGATGGTACATTACATTATTTTTAAAACCTCCAAAATTAAACGTTCTCGCTACTCCTATAGCACCAATAGCATCAATTCTGTCGGCATCTTGTACAATTTTGAGCTCGATTGGTAAGTTTTGGGGAGCTTCTTCTCTATTTTTAAAAGAAATATTCTTAATTACAAACAAAACTTGCTGAATAACGTTTTCGTGAACCTTTAAGCTTTGTAGTAATTCTCTTGAAATTTTCAAGGCTAAAGTTTCGTCCCCATCATGAAATTTTGGGTCAGCAATATCGTGTAATAGAGCAGATAGTTCTACAACTTCTAAATTACAGTTTTCTGTTTGCGCAATTTTTTTTGAAAGTTTCCAAACTCTTTCTATATGAAACCAATCGTGACCAGCTTCTGCGCCTTCTAGTTTTTGTTTTACAAATTGGATTGTGCTTTCTATTGGATTACTCATTTTAAAATTATAAATTATTTACTTACGGAAAACGCTCAGTCAAAAAAAAGATTTTTCTTCATTCATGCCTAGGTATTTATTCGTTTTTAATTAAATAGAAAACCACAGCTAAATTTCCAAACAAAAAGGAATTACCCCTATTCAACCTCATTTATAACAATATTCCAAAGATTTTCATGATAGCTTCTAAAATAATTAACATGTCCTATTTTACCTTTTTCAGACTCTGAAGATTTAAGAATTCTGAATTTAGGTTTTAAATTGGGATAAGTATCGTTGAGTAGACTTTTCACTCCTTTTTCAGTTAACCAAACATCATCTTCAGCATATAACACGAAAACATTTTGATCTAAATCTCTCGAAAAATCGCTTGTTTTATTTAATAGTTTATTAGTGGATTTCTTGTTCAAAATTAAGGTTCTCCAGTCATAAGCGCAATTTTTTGGAAGACTTTCTCCAAGACCAAACCAATTGGCGGGGAAATAGCCCATAAGCTCTGTAAAAAAGGGTTGTGCAAATCCGAAACCTAAGAAAGCTTCGATTTTTGTTTTCCATTTTAGGTTTCCGATATAGGCATTTTGGGTTGCAACGAATATAAATTTCTCGAATATTTTAGAACCTTCATTCATCCCAACAATCAAAGCTCCTACAGAATGTCCTAAGCAATATTTCTGATGACTTGGAAAATTTTCAACAATAAAATCTGTAACTAATCTAAAATCTTGTGATCCCCAAGATTTCATTGATGCTTTACATTTTTTTGGGTAAGCGGGTTTAGACAAACCAATTCCTTCGTAATCATAGGTTATTACCGTGAAGCCGTTTCTCCTAAAATATGCTGCAAAAGAAAAATAAATTTGCTGGCGAACGCCCGTAGCAGAATTAATGAGTAACAACTTTTTGCGGTCATTTTCTGGTTTGAATAAATGTAAACAAATTTTCGCCCCGTTTTTTTCATTTGTAAAATAGTGTCTTTCCATTTTATAAAAAATTCACCTTAAAGATGAAAAATATTGTTGGAAAACTATCTATTTAAGAGCTAAGGTTTATGATTTTCGGTATGCATGCAATAGTTTCAAAGTAAATCAGACAGTTTTGGAAGTCCTGTTTGTGCGCCATTTTTAAGAGAAACTTTTGCTGAAACTTTATTACCGAGTTGTACACACTCCTCAAGATCATTACCATTAATTAATGCGTAGGCAAAACCACAAGTAAAACCATCGCCCATCCCAATCTTGTAAGTCATATTTTCGTTCTCTTCTCTTTGATATTTCATTTCTGTTCCGTTGTAATAAACTGTAGAATTGGTTTCATCACGTACAAAAAGTTTATTGAAATATTTTTTTAAAATAGATTCTAAATTCTCATCATCAAATATAAGAGAGAGCTCGTTACTTTTGGCAATAATAAAATCTGATTGATCTATAATGATTTGATTGATTTTTTTTCCTGGCGAAGCATAAAGCCCAACCATTTTACCGTTTAATTTGGCTTTCAAAACAGCGTGTTTTAATACCTCATCTGAAATTTCAAGCTGAAGGAGAACGAGGTCACATTCTTTTATGTGTTTATCTGCAGCATCGATATTTTGTGTGGTAAGACAGCTATTTGCGGCCGGAATTACCACGACCGAATAATCATTTTCTGCTTTTGTAACAAATGCACTTCCTGTAGATTCTAGGTCTGTTTCAGCAACAAAACCTACGTTCACTTCTTCATTTACGAGATTTCTCATAATCTGCTGACCTGCAGGATCCATCCCGATACAACCTACAAAATAAACATAAGCTCCCAAACGCGCCATTCCCACTGCCTGATTGGCACCTTTGCCTCCAAAAAAATGCTCAGAACTCTTTGCTGTCACAAATTCATTTGAAGCTGGCAGTTTGTTGGTTGTAACCATTTGATCTATAGAACAGCTTCCTATTACAACAATTTTTGGCTGGGATTTTGCAAATTTCATCTTCAAAATATTCGGTTTTATTCTCTGGTAAAAGTAAAACTTATATTATTGAATTTCAATAAATTCTGTAACTATTTTCACTGGAGAATTATTCTCATCAAAAGCGATATAACTGGCATAGAATCCCTCACCATATCCTGTTTCAAATGCGAAAATATTTCTAGGATGCTCATCATTTGGTTTTAAAAATGCAAACTGATCGATAGCTCCGTTTTCATCAAAGAAATGCTCATGGAAAAACTCTTCATAAATCCCCATAAAATCATCTCCTTTTCTTTGGAAAAGTTTCTGCTCAAGATCGTTGAGGCTATTTTGGCTTTCAAGATCCATAAAGCAACCCATTCCGCTTTCTACCGGATACCCAAAAACCTCTTCTTCAGCCAATTCTTTTACACTTTGTCCTTCGGTGGTAGCCATTTTCCAAATTGAAACTTTGGCATTGCTAAATACTATTTCTGCATAGGCAACACAATTGCTTTCTCTCTCTTTATGAAGCAAGACCAAAAATTCTCCTTTAGGAAAATCTGTAGTAAAAGCATGCATATCATTAGTTAAAACAGGATCACAAGCCACAATTTTACCGCTTGAAAGATGAATTTTTCCAACTTCAAAACTCTCCAGCAACGGACTTTCCACAAAGTCTTTTGAGAATAGTTTTTTTATATTTTCTAGGTGTGTCATTATTATAATTTGAAAATGAAAAAAAGTTGAGAATTTGAAAATTAATTTGTAATCTGTAATATCTTCAAACTATTTCATTTTCAAATTCTCAAATTATATTAGTTTAAAGATTTCAGTTTTTCTTCCAAAATTGTAATCTTATCAAGTGCATCTTTCTGTTTTTTGCGCTCAATTTCTACCACTTCCGGTTTTGCGTTGGCAACAAACTTTTCGTTGGATAATTTTTTATCTACAGAGATCAAGAAACCTTTTAGATATTTTACTTCTTCTTCGGTTTTGATTTTTTCTTCTTCCAAATCTAAGTTTTCACTTAAAGGAATTGAAATCTCAGTTGAACCAACTAAAAATGTAAAACTTGGTTTATCTGTTTTTGCTCCAAAATGAATTTGAGAAACGTTTGCTAATTTTTTAACAACAGGTTCATTTGCAAATTCTGATGCGTTCGTATAAAATTCTACAGTTTCTTTCGGAGAAATTCCTTTTGTTTGACGGTAATTTCTGATTCCTGAAATAATTTCCGATGCAGTTTCAAAGTTTTTAATGATGTCTTCATTAAATTTTTCTGCTTTTTTCTGTTGTGCAATTACCAAAGCTTCATCCACCTTTCTCTCTGAAATCAATTGCCAAATTTCTTCTGATTGAAAAGGCATAAATGGATGAACAAATTTCATTAATTCTTCAAAAAGCGCAACCGTTTTATTGTACACTTCTTTAGAAATTCCTTCTCCGTAATTTGGTTTAATTGCTTCCAGATAAGAACCGCAGAAATCGTCCCAAATCAATTTATAAAGCAAATGTAAAGCATCAGAAATTCTAAATTTTTCAAACTGATCGTCTATCTCTGCGATCGTTTTGTTTAATTTGTTTTCAAACCATTCAATTGCTTGCTTTTCTGTAGAGTTCGCAGGTTTATCTTCATGCTTCCACATGTTAATTAATCGAAATGCGCTCCATATTTTCGACATGAAATTTCTTCCCTGAACCATCAAATCTTCATCAAACAACAAGTCGTTTCCGGCAGCAGAGCTTAGCAAGCTTCCAACACGAACGCCATCTGCGCCGTATTGAGAAATTAAATCTAGAGGATCGGGTGAATTCCCCAATTGCTTAGACATTTTTCTTCTCTGCTTATCTCTTACAATCCCTGTAAAATAAACATTTTTAAAAGGAACTTCTCCTTTAAATTCTAATCCCGCCATAATCATTCTGGCAACCCAGAAAAAGATAATATCCGGACCTGTTACCAAATCTGAAGTCGGGTAATAATAATTGATATCTTTATTATCAGGATCAAGCAAGCCATCAAAAACAGACATTGGCCACAACCATGATGAAAACCATGTATCAAGAGCGTCTTCGTCTTGTTTTAAGTTGTTGGTTGTTAGTTGTTGATTGTTGGTTTTTTGCTTTGCAAGTTCTAATGCTTCTTCGATATTTTCCGCAACGACGAAATCATTTTCTCCGTCACCATAATAGAAGGCCGGAATTTGCTGTCCCCACCAAAGCTGACGAGAAATATTCCAGTCGCGGATATTTTCCATCCAATGTTTGTAGGTATTTTTAAATTTTTCAGGATAGAATTTCACTTCATCATCCATTACAACATCCAAAGCTGGTTTTGCTATATCAGACATCTTTAAAAACCACTGAACAGAAACTTTAGGCTCAATAACGGCACCCGTTCTTTCAGAAGTTCCTACTTTATTGACGTAATCTTCTGCTTTTAGTAAAAGATCATTTTCTTCTAATTCTTTTGCGATTTGCTTTCTTACATCAAATCTATTTTTGCCAGCATAATGTAAACCGTGATCATTTAGATTACCATCATCATCCAAAGAATCAATCATCTGGAGATTATGCTTTTGTCCGATTTCGTAATCATTGATATCGTGGGCCGGTGTAATTTTCAAAGCTCCCGTTCCGAACTCAATATCTACATATTCGTCTTCAATAATCGGAATCACTCTGTTTACGATGGGTACGATAACGTTTTTACCTTTCAAATGAGCATATCTCTCATCATTTGGATTGATACAAACCGCAGTGTCTCCAAAAATAGTTTCAGGACGTGTAGTTGCTACAGAAAGAAATTCTTCTGTACCTTCAATTTTATATTTAAGAAAATATAGTTTTCCGTTTTGTTCTTTGAAGATTACTTCTTCATCAGAAATATTAGTTTTCGCCTCCGGATCCCAGTTCACCATTCTGTATCCTCTATAGATAAGTCCTTTATTATAAAGATCTACAAAAGATTTGATGACTTGTTGAGACATTTTATCTTCCAAAGTAAAACGAGTTCTGTCCCAATCGCAAGAGCAACCTAATTTTTTCAGTTGTTCAAGAATGGTTCCTCCGTATTTATCAGTCCATTCCCATGCGTGTTTCAAAAATTCTTCACGAGTGATATCAGATTTATTGATTCCTTCAGATTTTAATTTAGCAACAACTTTCGCTTCAGTAGCAATAGAAGCGTGATCTGTTCCCGGCACCCAACAAGCATTGAAGCCCTGCATTCTTGCACGGCGAACCAAAACATCCTGAATGGTATTGTTCAACATGTGCCCCATGTGAAGAATTCCTGTGACGTTTGGTGGGGGAATTACAATCGTATAAGGTGGCTTTTCGTTGGGTTCTGAGTGGAAATATTTGTTTTCCAGCCAGTAATTGTACCATTTTTGTTCTATTTCCTGTGGATTATACTTTTCTGAAATTTGCATAAATTCTAATTTCTTTATCTTACAATTTGCAAAAATAGTTTAAAGTAAAAAAATGTAAGCACTAATTAAAATAATTTTTAACTTTGCTTTCGAAAATTTATCTAACAAACGTATTAACATTAAGAATATGAAAAACTTATTAGCAGGAATTGCTATGCTTGGAGCAGTTGCTTTTGCATCTGCACAAACAATTACTTTTGATCAAACTACTTTCGATTATGGCAACATAAAACCCGGATCTGAAGGAACAAGATTTTTCACTGTAAAGAATACTGGAGACAAGCCTTTGGTGTTGTCTAATGTAAAACCATCTTGTGGATGTACCACTCCGGAATGGAGCCAAGATCCTATTTTGCCAGGGAAATCTGCGAAAATAAAAGTAGGTTACAATACTGCATTAAACGGACCTTTTAATAAAATGATTGAGGTTTTCTCTAATGACCCTGCCAATAGCAGAACTGTAATCTACATCAAAGGAAATGTAGATGCTAACACTCCTGAACCAAAGCCGCTTACTGCTGAAGAATTGAAGGCTAAAGAGGTGGCAGAGCAAGAGGCAGCGAAAATTGCAGAAAAAGAGGCTAAAGTAGCAGAGAAATTAGCTAAGAAAGAAGCTAAAAAAGCAGCAAAATTAGCTAAAAAGGAAGCTAGAAAAGCAGCAAATTAATCTTCCAAAAAAAAATTATCAAAACCATCTCTCACCGGGATGGTTTTTTTATTACTTTAGTTTAAAATAATATAATAATGAATACTGACTTTTCGGACGAGTTTAAAATAACAAGCAAATTTTCAATTAAAAAAACAGAGACTTCTTATAAGGGAAAATTAACGAAAGAAGAAGGCCTTGAGATTATTACAAAAGAGAAAGAAAAACTTCGTGAGCTGCAGGAAAAACTCTATGCTGATGGAAGTAAATCTTTACTTGTGGTACTTCAAGCAATGGACGCGGCAGGAAAAGACAGTTTGATAGAACATGTTTTTGGAGGTGTAAACCCGCAAGGATGCAATGTAACGAGCTTCAAAACTCCTAGTAGCAAAGAATATTCACATGATTTTCTTTGGAGGCACTATTTAGCTGTTCCCCAAAAAGGAATGATCGGAATTTTTAACAGATCACATTATGAAAGTGTATTAGTCTGTAAAGTGCATCCAGAATACAATTTAAGCGAAAAAACTTGGGATTCTGCAGAAGCATTTGATGAAAAATTTTGGAGTAACAGATACGAAAGCATTAGAAATTTCGAAAAACATCTCACTAACAACGGAACAACCATCATCAAGATTTTTTTGAATGTTTCTAAAGACGAACAAAAGAAAAGGCTTCTAGACCGCATTAATGAACAAGAAAAAAACTGGAAATTTTCATCAGCAGATCTTCCCGAAAGAGCTTTGTTTGATCAATATATGAATTGCTACGAGACAGCGATCAACGAGACTTCAAAAGACAATGCAGCTTGGTATGTAATCCCTGCGGATAATAAATGGTTTGCAAGGTTGGCTGCCATTCAAATCATTATAGAAACTTTGGAAAATATGGATTTGAAATACCCTGTACTTTCTGAAGAAGACAAAAAAGATTTAGATGAGGCTAAAAAACATTTGGAAAACGAGTAAAATTAAAATAGACTGCTTTAGTTTTGAGCTATGAGTTTAAAACTCAATGCATGAATTTCTGAAATCTTGCTTGAAAAAAAATCACGAGAAAACCTATAAGCCGGATTCTGTATCCCAAAATAGGGACGCCTGTTATTTATCTACGTTGTACATTACTGCACAACTTGAGCTGATTACCCCTCGGTTTTCAGGACGGGCAGTCCCTATTTTCATTGCTGAAAAGCACCGATATACTTACCATTGCACCGCAAAGAGTTTACCTGGTTTCACTACAGCCGAACTGTACATACTTTCTGTTGCACTTGTCCTATCTTCACAGATGACGGATGTTATCCGCTTTGCTGCCCTATGGTGTCCGGACTTTCCTACCCTCAAAAAAATGAGAATCAACAGGCCAGTTTTCTCGTGGCTGCAAAGATAGATAATTTGAAAACCTGATGATGAGATAATTTGTTTTTTTTCTTAGAAAAACGATTGATTATTATTGTTTGATAAAAAGCTTTATTTATTTCCCGAAATGCTTGTAAGCAAAATTTTCTACTTGAAAAACCATACTTTTCTATGTTTGAAGTTTAAACGCTGCTTTCAAACGATTTTTTTTGAACTATTTATTAAAAATTGATAGTTTGATAAATAAGAGATAATCAATTCTGATTGTCCGCAATCCGTCATCATTGCAAACCCCTTGTATTCTTAGCTAAGTTTAGACCTTTACCGATAACTTTTATAAATTGTAATGAAATCGGTGAATTTTCATCTGCGAGCTTTAGAAACGGATGGTAATCACAAACAAAATTGTGAACTTTATATTAAGAATTGGCATTATGATTAATAACAGACAACCCAATATTCAATTTTCAAATTTGTAACCTTTCAAACTTTCAAATTATATCATATCTTCGTGGGATTGAAAAACTAAATTATTGACCAAGGAAAAAGAATTTGCGCATCTCATTAAAAATAATCAGGGATTGATTATTAAAGTGTCGCGTCTTTACACTAATTCTTTGGAAGATGAAGAAGATCTTTTTCAAGAAATTGTACTGCAACTCTGGAAAAGCTATGATTCATTTAAAGGAAATTCTAAAATTTCTACGTGGATGTACCGTGTGGCGCTCAATACCGCTATTACTTTATTCAGAAAAAAAAGCAAATCTTTACCTACGAACGAACTTGATATCAACCTTAGAGATTATGAGGAAGATAATGATGATAAACAGCAGCAAATTTCTCTATTATATCAAGTTATAAAAACTTTACCTAATGTAGAAAGGGCTATTGTGATGATGTATCTTGATGATCTTCCGTACAAAGATATAGCTGAAAATCTTGGTATTACTGAAGTAAATGCTCGTGTAAAAATGAACAGACTAAAAAAAATTCTTAAAGAAAAGATGGAAAAATATGCCTAATTTTGATTTAGACAACCTTAAAAGCACTTGGCAAAAACAACTTGTTGAAAACAAATATAACGACAATGAGATTCTAAAGATGCTCAATAAAAAATCGCGCAATTACATGAAATATATATTCTGGATTAGTGCGGCAGAGTTTCTTTTCTTCACGTTATTCGGGTTTTATTACATAATTCAGGATCAAGAATCGAGCTCACTCATGTCTTTGCTTCAAAATTTAGGCGTTGAAAAAAATGCCGAATTAAAAAACAGTCTAGAAAACATCTATTTATCCATCAAAATGGCTACACTTTTGGTTACAGGCTATTTTGTGGTTAAGTTTTATCAGAATTATAGAAAAATAAGAATTGAGGAAGATTTAAAAGCTTTTATAACGAGAATTATTAATTTCAAAAAGACTGTAAATACATTTATTATCATTAACATCATTCTTTTTATCACTTTTACGACTGTATTTACAGGTTTTGTGTTTTACGTAATCAATCATCAAAATATAAAATTAGAATCTTCTAATAAAACAGCATTTATTTTAGGAATTGTAATCAGCACATTATTATGCGTTGTTCTTATCTGGCTGTATTACAGATTGGTGTACGGAATCATCATGGGAAGATTAGATAAAAACCTTAATCAACTTAAAGAAATTGATTCTCAGGAAAGTTAAAAATTATTTAATTTTAACTTCTTAAAAATACATTACTTTTTATTTATTAATACTATTTTATAAGGATATTAAACCACTTCAATCGATATTCTTGAATTAATTCAATTTATTAAGAAATAAATTCAACTAATTTTTTAATAATAAAACCCGCCTCAGTAATGAGACGGGTTCTTTATTTTTTTATAATTCTTTTCTCAATCTTGCAACCGGAATATTAAGCTGTTCGCGGTATTTTGCAATTGTTCTTCTTGCAATATTGTACCCCTGTTCTTTCAGCATAACAACCAAAGCATCATCTGTGAGCGGTTTACGTTTATTTTCTTTACTAATTACTTCCTGAAGATGATGTTTAATTTCTTTGGTAGAAACTTCCTCACCGTCATCATTCGTTAAAGAATCTGAAAATAAATCTTTCAGATAAAGGATTCCGTTGGGTGTATCGGCATATTTACTTTTTACAACCCTTGAAATGGTAGAGATATCAAAACCTGTGATGTCTGCAATATCTTTTAAAATCATTGGCTTCAGAGACTTTTCGTCGCCAGTGATAAAATAGGCTTTCTGAAACTTTACAATAGCGTTGATGGTCTGTAACAAAGTATTCTGACGTTGATTGATGGCATCAATATACCATTTGGCAGCATCTAGTTTTTGTTTAATAAATAATGCAGCCTGCTTGTGTTCAGAAGATTTTTTGTCGTGAGAATAAGTAGACAAAATATCTTTATACTCTTCACTTACTCTCAACGTGGGTGCATTTTTGCTATTCAGCATCGGAATAACCAAACCATCTTTTACTTGAATCACAAAATCTGGTATAATTTCTTGATTAATTGTGATTGTTTGAGTATCAAAATTTCCACCAACTTTAGGAGATAGTTTTGAAATTTCTTCTAAAGCATTTTTTAAATCTTCTTCTTCAATATCATATTTCTGTATGATTTTGTTATAATGTTTGTTGGTAAGCGCATCAAACTGATTTCTAAGGATACTCGCTGCCAAAGAGATTGCTTTATCTGAACTCACTTTCTTCTCTATTTGCAAAAGAAGGCATTCTTGTAAACTTCTTGCCCCCACTCCCGACGGATCAAGCTTTTGAACGTAGTTTTCAAGTATATCATCTACCTTTTCTTTAGTAGTGTAAATCCCTTGTGAGAATGCCAAATCATCAACAATAGATTTCACTTCTCTTCTCAAATACCCATCAGTATCAAGATTTCCAATGATATATTCTGCAATTTTAAGGTCTTGCTCGGATATATTACTCAGACGCACTTGCTCATTAAGGTAATCGTATAGAGACTGCCCTTCAGTAAGCAAACTTTCATTATCAAAATCTTCGTCGTCTGCAGAGTAATTACTAGAAGCCGTTTTATAGTTGGGCTCATCATCATAAAGATATTGGTCTACATCAAAATCGGTTTCTATGCTTTCGTTGCCTTCGTTTTCGTATGTTGTTTCGTCAGCCGCCTCATATTCATCTTCTGTACCTTCTTCTTTGGCAATTTCTAATGCCGGATTTTCTTCAAGCTCACGTTCAAGTTCTTCTTCAAATTCCAGAGTATGAAGCTGAATCAACTTCATCAACTGAATTTGCTGTGGAGCTAGCTTTTGTCCTAATCTAAGTTGTAAATGTTGTTTTAGCATATTAATTCCGGTGTTTATAAAATCTTATTCTACGAATTTATAAAAAAAATTTGATAAAAATCACTTTTAGCACGATTTTTGATATAAAGACAGCATAATAAACTATTAGGAACTTCAAAAGCTTTAGCGACACGTCGTTAAGGCTTTTTCTATTTTAAAATGTAGGATTACAATATCGTTACTTTAAGAATAAATTAAAAATAATATTCCTCTTTCTTTTTTTCCAAATATAAAAAAAGCTCCAAAAACCTAAGATTTTCGGAGCTGAAATATATAATTTTATTTACATTAAATTAAAACTCTGCATTCTTTGGAGTTCTTGGGAAAGGGATAACGTCTCGAATGTTTGTCATTCCCGTTACAAAAAGAACGAGTCTTTCTAAACCAAGCCCAAAACCAGCGTGAGGAACCGATCCAAATCTTCTTGTGTCTAAATACCACCACAATTCGTGCTCATCAACATGCATTTCTGCCATTTTAGTTTTTAAAACGTCTAATCTTGCTTCTCTTTCAGATCCGCCAATAATCTCGCCGATTCCTGGGAAAAGTACATCCATTGCGGCCACGGTTTTATTATCATCGTTGAGCTTCATATAGAAAGCTTTTATTTCTTTTGGATAATCAAAAAGTACAACCGGGCATTCAAAATGTTTTTCAACCAAAAATCTCTCGTGCTCAGACTGAAGATCTGCGCCCCATTCTTCTATTGGATAAACAAATTTTCCTTTTTTATTTTCTTTTGAAATTAATAAAATTTCAATTGCTTCCGTATAAGAAACTCTCTTGAACCTTTTTGCGATAACATTCTCTAGTTTTTCTATCAAACCTTCTTTTGCTCTGTCTTTTTCCGGTTTAGATTTTTGCTCTTCCTCAAAACGTTTATCTAAGAATTCTAAATCGTCTTTGCAGTTGTCTAAAACATATCGGATAACATATTTCAGGAAATCTTCTGCCAAATCGATGTTGTCTTCTAAGTTATTGAAAGCAACTTCTGGCTCAATCATCCAGAATTCAGCTAAGTGACGAGTTGTATTTGAATTTTCTGCACGGAAAGTAGGTCCGAAAGTATAAATTCTCCCCAATCCCATTGCAGCAGTTTCCCCTTCAAGCTGTCCGGAAACTGTTAGGTTTGTCTTTTTCCCAAAGAAATCCTGAGCGAAATCAATATCGCCCTGCTCGTCTCTTGGAATATTATTTAAATCAAAGTTGGTCACCCCAAACATTTCGCCAGCTCCTTCTGCATCGGCTCCAGTTACTATAGGAGTATTGATGTAAAAAAACTGATTTTTATTAAAGAAAGAGTGTATCGCAAAACTCACGGCATGACGTACTCTGAAAACCGCTCCAAATAGATTGGTTCTAAATCTCAAATGCGCCTGCTCTCTCAACACTTCTAATGAGTGTTTTTTTGGCTGAAGAATAGTTTTATCTCTTTCTTCTGTAAAGTTATCCCCTAAAATTATAATTTTTTTGGCGATGATTTCTACAGTCTGTCCGGCTCCTTGGCTTTCTACCACTTCACCAACAACTTTTAATGATGAAGCTGTACTAATTTTACTTACAATTTCTGGATCGAAATTTTCGAAATCAACAACAATTTGCAAATTATTAATTGTAGAACCATCATTTAGCGCAATAAAGCGGTTTGAACGGAAGGCTCTTACCCAACCGTAAACTGTGATGTCATGATGTAATACTTTTTTGTAGTCTTGTAAGACTTCTTTAATCGTCTGCTTTTTCATTTGTTGATTGATAAATTTTTGTGTAAAAATTAATGTTTGCAAATTTACAAAAAACGAGGGAACTTTTGCTTGTTATGATTTAGGATTTAAATTAACATTTATTTTCTAGTGAATTGACTGATTTAATTAAAAAGTGTACTCTTTTTTCTCTGTTTCCCTTTCCTGATACTCCATGCGTGGTAACAACTTGGTACATCGTACTGCCACTTTGGAAGAATTAAAATAATCAAGATAACATCTATATGAGAAACTAATCCTAAAATAATTGCTAAATAAAATGCCCACCCTGCCTGTTGAAATCCTATTAAATAAGTAAAAGCAATGAGCAAACTCAATCCCCACAATTTTGAAAGCCATGCGTGAGTACAAGTTTCCTTTTTAAATTTAACCATACTTATTATATAGCATAAAGCTTCCATAATAAAAACAATTGCAATGCTTTGCCAATGGTATTTTATCACTTCAGGATTGATGAAATAGGCTGCAAAACCCAATGAGAGCCAAAACACCAAATCAACCTGGCTATCTAATCTTCGTAATTTTTCTGATGAAACACCGACTTTTCGGGCGATAATTCCGTCGAAAATATCTGTGAGCAAACCTATGAACATTAAGGTTAAAATTATAAATCTTGATTCTTCATCTTTTAAGTAAGCCAAAAAGAAAATAATTGGAGCAAAAAGAAAACGGATGGCTATTAATAGATAGGGTATATTTTTCATAATCATTATTTTTTTAAACGATTGTTAGCTTTTATTCATAATGCTAAATTTTAACGCAAAGGCTCTAAGAAAACTTTTTTATCATGTTCTGGTTTACTTAGAAACCATTTTAGTCCTGCTTTTACTTGATTTCGGTTGGCATACCTGTAATCTGCGTAGTAAATTGGCTGCCATTTTTGAGCATTAAAAAAGCTGTAAAAAAAACAATACGATACATAGGGTAATATTTTTCATGATTATTGTTTTTCAAATGTTAAATTATAATGATGTGTTTTCCAATCGCTCATTAAAACTGCAAATCCGTTACAAAAAAAGTAATTGCTTTGAATCTTCAAATTATTATTTTCATCAGCTCCCAATCTGGATTTTTGGATATTCCACCCTCCCAATACCAAAGGAATTAAGTCAATCATAAATCTTTTTTCTTTTAAATATAAATATCCGTCCTTCTTTAGTTTTACTCTCAAATTTTTGTTGAATACCGTTTTTTCGTTCTTAAAAACTATAACATTTAATCTATTTTTCTCAATCATTTGAAGTTTAACCTTAGTTTTTTTTGCATCGTATTTATCTTTCCAGTTAAACATATTAATATTCCGGTCAAAAACATCGGTAAGCATTCTTATATAAAAACTACTCCCTGAAGAAGGAAGATTCTCGTACGTTCCATTAATATTTTCTATATTATTCTTTTTGATAAAAGATTCGGGCGATTCTATATTTTTGAAACCTGCGCAATTCAATGTAAAAAGTAATAATGATAAATAAGGAATTAATTTTTTCATGATTTATTATTTTTAAACATTGTTGTCCGATAAAAATCGTAAACTAATTGATGAATCCTTTATTTTTAGGATAAATTGACAGGTCGCTCCTCTGGAGCTTTGTTTTTGTCAGCTTTACTTTTTTCTATTAACAGTACATCCCGATGGGATTAAATACGGCTCCATTAGGAGCAAACTGTTAATAGAAAGTAATCTTTATTATAAATTAAGCTCCTTAGGAGTGACATGTTAATTTTATTTTAGTTTTTATCGGACAACAATGATTTTCAAATTATACCTCAAAGCTAATCTTGAAAACCATTTTCATCAATGCGAAAAAAAATTAAAATAAATATCTACATTTGTGAAAATCGCAAATCAGTATGAATCAGGAAATTCTACTCAAACAAATCAGAAAGAAAATCGGAGATAAATCTTTGAACGATGAGATTGCCAATATTCTCAATATTAGTTATGACGCTGCACATCGAAGAACTTCAATGAAAGCAAAATTTAGTTTTGAAGAAGCTGTAGAATTGGCAAAATACTATCAGATTTCGCTCGATCAGTTTTTGGGAACAGAAAACCAATTGGTGGTTAAAAGAACAAAACCCGTAAAAACTCAGGAAGATTTATTATATTTTTTTGAAAGTTCACTGAAGATATTAAATGTTTTTCAGAGCATCAATCAATCAAAAGTATATTATTCGGCAAAGGATATTCCTTTTTTTTACACGATTTCAAATACAATCCTTTCACGCTTCAAATTTTATGTTTGGATGAATCTTTTGAATGAAGATAAATTCTTAGGACCATTCGAAGATTTTGATCTTCCTTATCATTCTCCGAAAAATGAAATGCTGAAAGATTTATATGAAAGCCAGAATGTAACAGAAGTTTGGAATGACACCACAATTATGAGTATTTTAATGCAGGTTTCTTTTTATTCGGAAATGGGACTTTTGAAATATCAAGATATTGTATTGATTTTGGATGAAGTGAAATGCGTTCTGCAAAATATAGAATATAAAATTCAGCATAATCCTGATTTCAATTTTTATGTAAATGATTTGGTAATTTTAAGCAATACTATATTGTTTAAAAACGAATACCAATCCTCATTTTTTATCCCTTTCAATATGTTTGGCTACATGATGACGAACGATGAAAACACCTGCAATGATACTTTAATCTATTTTGAACATGAAATTAAAAACTCGAAATCTCTGAATAGTTCAGGTAACAGAGAAAGAAAAATGTTTTTTAATAAAATGTATGCCCAAATTGACACTTTGCTAGAAAGGTTGGGTAGGTAGTTGGGTAGGAAAGTTTTAGAATTGGGGAGTTTGAGGAATTTTGAGTTTCATTTTATTCGAAAAATTTTTAAAATTTATTACTCATCTTTCTTCGAAGGAACCAAGAAAACATCAATCAAACCTTCCGGAACTTGCATTTTGATGAATCTTTCTTCACGGTTAACCTCAAGAATCCAATCTTTAATCAACGGAATTACTACTTCTTTTCCTTCCAAATTGGTCACAAAATAATTTTGAGCTGTTTGATCATTTACGGATCTTATAACACCGCAACTGCTACCAAACTCATCAAAAATTTCATATCCAATGATTTCATGGTAATAAAATTGTTTTCCGGTAAGTTGTGGCAAACTAGCCAAAGGAAGATATACATTTTTACCTAAAGATTGATCTACTACGGCTTCAGATGAGTTTTTGAAAGCAATATTCAATGCATCAAGTTTACTCCAAGAAGACTTTTCTATAAAAAAAGGCACCAACAAACCATTGATTTCTACAAAAATAGAATCCAGTTTTTTGTAAATTTCTGGCTGATCTGTATCAAGCTTTAAGATTACGTTTCCGGCAAGACCGTGTCTGCGTGTGATTTTTCCTAATAAATAGCAGTCTTCTTTTTTCATTGTATAAATATAAGAAACCTTCAAGATTTTAAAAACCTTGAAGGTTTTAATTAAAAAAGACACGAAAAAATCGTGCCTTTGTCTTTTATTTCTAGAAAGATTAAGCTTGAGTTTCCTCAGTTCCTTCCGCTTCTGCAGTTGGCTCTTCAGTATTTTCTGCAACTTCTTCTACAGCAGGTGCGTTTGCAGCCTCTTCAGCAGCTTTAGCATCAGCCTCAACTTGTGCAGCAGCAGCTACTCTAGCTTCGTTTACTTTAACTTCAGCATCAAGAGCCGCTTTTTTAGCATCAGCCTTAGCTGTAGATAAACCTTCTACTTTCCCTTGTACTTTAGCATCTTTTTCAGACAACCAAGCATTGAATCTCTTCTCAGCTTCAGCCTCATCAAAAGCACCTTTAGCAACACCACCTTGTAAATGTTTTTTGTAAAGAGCTCCTTTGTAAGAAAGAATTGCTTTAGCCGTATCAGTTGGCTGAGCTCCTTTATTTAACCATTCTACAGCAGAATCAACGTTCAAATCGATTGTAGCAGGGTTAGTAATTGGGTTGTAAGTTCCGATCTTTTCGATGAATCTACCATCTCTTCTTGATCTTGAATCTGCAACTACGATGTGAAAAAAAGGTTTACCTTTAGATCCGTGTCTTTGTAATCTGATTTTTACTGACATAATGTTTGAATTTTATGGGAACTCGTCCCGATTAAATATTTAAGTGTGCAAAGATAATAAAAATTTTCTATTCTAAAAATTTTTGTTGAAAGCTTCTAGTATTGCGTCGTTCTTGAGTTCTTCTTCTCAGAACAATTTTTTAGGAGCCAGGAACCTGCTTTTCCGCTGTATCTTTTTCGCCAAGGCTTTTTTCAAGCCCGAACAAAAAAGGATGTCGCTGCAATCAGGGCTATATCGCAACTTTGCTACCAATTTTTGATTAAAAATTATTCAACCATTCCCATATAAAAAAGCCCTAAACACTTTTGATTTTCTTCAATCGTTAAAGAATCTTTCAGGTTTTCAACAATTTTCGGTGAACTCCAGTAGCAGCCTACTCCATTTGCCGTACAAGCGAGATACATATTTTGTACAGCCATAGAAACGGCTGCTATTTCTTCCCACTCCGGTACCATTCCGCTGAAATTGACCACGATGGAAGCTACTGCATCAGCTTTATTGATTTTAAAACCAATATCCTGATATTTTTTCTCTAAAAAAACTTGGGGAGCTTGTGTAGACTTATAAATCTCCTGCATTTCTAAAGCTAATTTCGCTTTTTCTTCGCCTTTGAAAATTTTAAAACGCCACGGTTTTGTTCTCTTATGATTGGGAGCTAAAGTCGCCGAATGAAGGATTTCGTCTATGATTTCCTGAGAGATTTCTTTTTCAGTATAATCTTTAGGAAAAACACTTCTTCTTTGCTCTATAATTTCTTTTAAAACTGCTGCTTTATTCATGAAGACAAAATTAAGGAAAAAGTAGATGGGTAAATGTGTATGGATTATATTTTTGTTACTGAAAATTTAGATTTCTCTATCATAAATCCTAGATTGAAACTCATCATTTATAACTCATAATTCTCTTACAGAATCTCTTCTATCTTTTGATGAATTTTATTGAGCGTAAAATCTTCTCCGGCTTTCATACCCATTATTTTTTGAGCCATTGGGCTTTCTGGGGAAATTGCGTAGAAGCGGTCGCCTCCAAAGAAAAACTCCCCCAAAGAAACCGAAATATAAAAACGGGCTTTATTGGTGATGACCAAAGAACCTAATTTAGCATGTTCAGACTCAGAATTCAATACTTTTTTCATCTGTTGCTGCATCGTTCTTAAGTTGGCCATCTGTTTATCTAAATGGTAAATTTCTTCCTGCATTTCCTCTCGTATAGAATCATATTTTGAAGTTTTCTTGATTTCCCGACTGGCTTCCAAAGTAAAATTCAAATAAAATTCCAAAGTTTTTACCTTCCCTGAAATCATGTCTCTTACAAAAATTCTTATTTCATTTTTATTGTAAACCGCCTTCTGCATACATCTTAATCTTTACATAAAGATACTATTTTAATTTAAAAACGGATTTAGAATTTTTAAATCATCAAGCACATTCAAAAATTTCAAAAACCTTAAAAAGCTATACCACTTTACCTTTAAATAAAAAAAAACTGCTTCCAAAAATTTGAAAACAGGGTTTAATGTACATACGGTCATTCTATTTTTCAACCAAAGCTTTCAGGTTTTCAAAACCATTACCGTAAGATTTTCCCATTTGGTAATCCATCATCGGTCTTAAGATTTTCATCCACGTTTCTTGTTTTGTATCCATACTCCAAGTTACTTTTGTGGTATTTCCCTGTGCCGTCAAAACGATGTCAGAAATCGCTTGTCCTGCAAAAGGTCTTTTAAAAATCATTTCAGTACGCTGTCTTTCGTTGGCAATAGTTTCTTTGATTTCTTGGCATCCTGCTCCTGCGTCATCATTTTTACTGTCCCAGCAATATTTATCGCCCACTTCTCCGGGGTTACCACTGTAATTGATCATCATTTTTTCATCGAGTTCCATCCACGGATTCCATTCGTTGAAAGATTTCATTGTGCTTATTTTCTGCCATACTTTTTCTTTTGGTGCATTTATTACGATAGATTTTTCATAATGATAATTTTCTCCAAAGGCCACCATTGCAAAGATTGCATATACAACAAAAAAGAGAATAATTCCACCGAAGATTTTTAAGATTTTTTTCATAGTTTGATTTTTAAGTACAATTCAAAAATATATCTTTTTAATGTAAATTATCTTTTCCTATGACAAGATAATTTGTGAATGAGCATTTTTGTCACACATTTTTATAAGGCATCGTTTTTGAGAATTAATTTCTATTAAATTTACAATTAAAAATAAACCAATGCGTATTTTATCCGAAAAATTCCACACACCATATCATTCAGCTCCATTTGATCAGATTAAAAATGAAGATTTTCTTCCTGCTTTTAGAGAATTAATTCAGAAATCTGAAGAAGAAATTAATTCTATCGTTCATAATCCTAGTGAACCTACTTTTGAAAACATTATTGAAGCTTTGGCTTTTTCGGGCGAACAGCTGGACAGAGTTTCCAATATCTTTTTCAATTTAAATTCAGCGGAAACCAGCGACGAACTGCAGCAAATAGCTCAGGAAGTTTCTCCCATTTTAACAGAATATTCTTCTAAAATTTCTCAAAACGAAGCTTTATTTAATAAAATAAAAAAAGTTTACGACGCAAAAGAAAAACACAATCTGAATGAAGAACAGCAAATGCTTTTGGATGAAACATATAAAGGTTTTGTGAGAAGCGGTGCACTTTTAAACAAAGAAGACAAAGAAAAACTAAAGAAAATCAGCATGGATTTATCTTTAAAATCTCTTCAGTTTGGGCAAAATGTTTTAGCATCCACCAATTCTTATTACAAACACATCACCAAAAAAGAAGATTTGGCAGGAATTCCCGAAGCCATTATAGCACAATATGCTGAAGAAGCCAAAGACAAAAATCTAGAAGGCTGGGTGGTAACTTTGCAGTACCCAAGCTATATCCCATTCATGACCTATGCAGAAAATCGTGAATTGAGAAAAGAATTGGCTTTGGCAAACGGAAAAAAATCTTTTGACGGCGGCGAATTTGATAATCAAAATTTAATTAAAGAACTTCTCAATTTAAAACAAAAAAAAGCTGAACTTTTAGGCTATCAAAATTACGCAGATTATGTTTTGGAAGAAAGAATGGCAAAATCTCCAACCAAAGTAATCAGCTTTTTAAACGAACTTTTAACCAAAGCAAAACCGTACGCCGAAAAAGAAATAGTAGAACTAAAATCTTTAGCTAAAGCCGACGGAATAGAAGAAATGCAAGCTTACGACCACGCTTTTTACGCCGAAAAACTCCGTAAAGCAAAATACGATCTGAATGATGAAGAATTAAAACCCTATTTCCCTTTAGAACAAGTGCAGGAAGCTGTTTTTGGATTATCTAAACAACTTTTCGGACTTACTTTTGTGGAAAGAAACGACATCCCGAAATACCATGAAGATGTGAAGGTGTTTGAGGTTTGGGAGAATGAAGGTGGGAAGATGAATGATGAAAGTCTGGAGAAGGAAGCCAATAGCCAAAAGCCAGAAGCCAAGTTCAAAGCCTTGCTTTATGTAGATTATTTCCCGAGAAAAGGGAAACGAGCTGGTGCATGGATGACGAGTTACAAAAATCAGTACAAGAAAGATGGTGAAAATTCTCGTCCGCATATTTCTATTGTGTGCAATTTCAGCAAACCAACGAAAGATACGCCGAGCCTATTGACGTTTCAGGAAGTAACCACTTTGTTTCACGAGTTTGGTCATGCGCTACACGGAATGATGGCAAACACGCAATACCCTAGCCTTTCCGGAACTTCTGTGAAATGGGATTTTGTAGAATTACCTTCTCAGTTTCTAGAAAACTTCTGCTACGAACCAGAATTCTTGAAAACTTTTGCCAAACATTATACAACCAGCGAAGTTTTACCAAACGAAAAAATAGAAAAAATAGCTCAGTCTAAAAATTTCATGGAAGGCTATCAAACGATGAGACAGCTTGGCTTCGGGATTCTAGATATGTATTACCATTCAAAAGTTGATGAATTGGAAAACCTGAGTGTGAAAGAATTTGAAGACAATTACACAAAAGCAACCCAGCTCTATCCTGTAAACCCTGATACAGCCATGAGCCCTAGTTTTTCACACATTTTCCAGGGTGGATATTCTGCGGGATATTATTCTTACAAATGGGCCGAAGTTTTGGATGCTGATGCTTTTCAATACTTTAAAGAAACCGGAATTTTCAATCCTGAAACAGCAGCAAAATTCAAGGTTCTTCTTTCTTCGGGCGGCACCAAAGATCCTATGGAACTGTATAAAAACTTCAGAGGAAGCGAACCAAAAGTAGAGAGTTTGCTGAAGAGAGCGTTTGGATAGGTAATTGTAACAAACGAAATCTGAGACTTGGTAACTACTGTCATTTTTAAACAAAACCTACGAATTGTAAATAATTTCGTAGGTTTTAAATAAAAATCAATCCAGCCTCTCAGTCGCTTACTTTTATGTTTTCTGATTGTCTGTAATCTCTCATAATTGATAAC
This sequence comes from Chryseobacterium piscicola, assembly GCF_900156685.1. Classification (GTDB taxonomy): domain Bacteria; phylum Bacteroidota; class Bacteroidia; order Flavobacteriales; family Weeksellaceae; genus Chryseobacterium; species Chryseobacterium piscicola. The sequence goes on along the minus strand of NZ_FTOJ01000009.1, from coordinate 1,897 downwards.
CCTCTGTATTCTTTCCTAAGTTTACGTTTTTACCTATAATTTTAAAAAATTTTAATAGAATCGGTCAATTTTCATCTGCGAGCCTTAAAAACTGGTAGTCGTTTAAAAAAAATGAAGTTTGCGCTAAAATTTGGCGTTACGATTATTAACGTACAATCAAAATTTATTTTGTGTTAAAATCATCTAAAAACAATGCCTAAGAGCAATTTTTCACAAACTATCCAGAGGCGATTTCACATTTCTGGTGTGCTTATCGGTAACGTTCGTATAGATCAAAGTCGTTTTAATATCATTGTGACCCAATAATTTCTGAATGAGCGAAATATCGGTACCCAATTCTAAAAGATGAGTGGCATAGCTGTGACGTAAACTGTGAATACCTACCGTTTTTCGAATTCCCGCTTTGTTCATTGCAATTTTAAAAACAGATTGCGCACTTCTCACAGAATATTTTCCGCCAAATTGCCCTTCGAAAAGATATATTTTAGGTTGATAGCATTTATAATATTGGCGAAGTTCTTCAATAATTGATTCAGGTAAATTGACGTATCGATCTTTTTTTCCTTTTGTACGAGCAATTAAAACGCGCATCGCTTTGCTGTCTATATCTTCAATTTTTATATTAACAATTTCACTTACCCGCAAACCCATACCGTAACACATTTTTAGAATTAATTGGTGTTTCGAATTTTCAGTTGCAGCGATAATTTTCGAAATTTCTGCTGTATTTAAAGCTTTCGGCAACAATAATGGTTTTTTGGGACGCGGTATATCGATGAACATTTTTTGCCGGTGCAGAACTTGTTCAAAATAAAATTTTATTGCGTTGATTCTGCTTTGAAGATGATTTTCGGAAATATTTAATTTTTCGATGCAATACAAAAAATAACTTTTTAATCGCTCTTCTGTCATACTTTCAACCGGATGCGATTTTAAAACATACAGCAATTGAGCAAATTCTACAGAATAGGTACGAATTGTATTTTCACTGTATGCTTTTAATTTGAGTTGATTGATAAACTTTTGAAACTGCTGCCAATTTTCAGGGGCAATTTTAGTGATCGCTTCTTTGCCTACAACAGAAAATTCTAAACCCAACAACTTTCTATAATTCTTACTATCTGCAACATACCAACTTTTTTGCGACTGTGACCATTTCGGTTTTGAATATTTTTTCAGCAGTGCAATACTTTCTTTCTTGTAAGGAAACTTGACCCAAATAATATTTTTACCATGATGAGTTCCTATTTCAAAATGAAAAATTTCGGGATCAAAAACCAACTGCGTATTTTCAGTATCCATATCTGCGTATTTTAAATATTATTAATGTAAATTTAATTAATTACAATTAAATAAACTACATAAATCACTGATAATGTGAGAAATAATTTTATAATATTTTTTTTGTCCATTATGAAAACTTGCGTATATTTGAGAGATGTGCAAAAGTCTCCGCTCCGCTCCGCCTTTTGCACATCGTCGCGCGGATTTCATCCGCAGATGTGTCAAAGTTCTCCGCTGCGCTGCGACCTTCAACACATCTGCGGATTGGCAAAATTCCATTTTCTTTTGTAACTTCGTTACAACAAAAATGAAACTTCGCCAATCCGCGCGACGTTAGCGGTCATTGTAAATGTACAAGCATTAAACGCCCGACAAAAAAACTAACACTTCGTTGGTCTTGTTAATTATTTTTCGCAACTCGACATTGACGTCTTAAACTTTGTTTATATTTGTGCCATTATGAGGCAATAATATTTTCATAGCGTTCTACGCTTTTTTTCTTAACCAAATCTGGTTGATGTAAATCGTCAGCAAAAAGTGGACTGATTTAGTTCAAAACTAAGAGAGTGTTTTCAAAATCCTTAAATTTGAATTATTATGAAAACACCCAAGA
>NZ_FTOJ01000019.1 GCF_900156685.1 Chryseobacterium piscicola | reverse complement strand
GGACAAAAAAAAAGTCTCATACAAATACATGTATGAGACTTTTAAATAAAAACTGGCGGCGACCTACTCTCCCGCTTTCGCAGTACCATCGGCGCTGGTGGGCTTAACTTCTGTGTTCGGAATGGGAACAGGTGAGCTCCACCGCTAAAACCACCCTAAAGGCTGTTTAAGTTGTACATTACTATAATATACAAAGTATGGGTATATATAATTAGAACTGTATGATCGATTTTTAGATTGAAGACTTTAAAGTCTATTATCTATCGGTCTATTATCTTTCAGTCTAATTTTTATCGATAAGAATATTCACAAAGAGAGAACCTTGATTGCGCAATTAAGCGTATGCCAATTAGGCTATAAATCTACGGGTAATTAGTACTACTCGGCTATGCTGTTACCAACTTTACACCTATAGCCTATCAACGTGGTCATCTCCCACGACCCTTAAAAGATGTCTCATCTTGAGGCGAGTTTCGCACTTATATGCTTTCAGTGCTTATCTCTTCCAAACGTAGCTACTCAGCGGTGCTCCTGGCGGAACAACTGATACACCAGAGGTTTGTTCAATTCGGTCCTCTCGTACTAGAATCAAGCCCTCTCAAACATCTAACGCCCGCAATAGATAGAGACCGAACTGTCTCACGACGTTCTGAACCCAGCTCGCGTGCCACTTTAATGGGCGAACAGCCCAACCCTTGGGACCTTCTCCAGCCCCAGGATGTGACGAGCCGACATCGAGGTGCCGAACCTCCCCGTCGATATGAGCTCTTGGGGGAGACTAGCCTGTTATCCCCGGAGTACCTTTTATCCTATGAGCGATGGCCCTTCCATACGGAACCACCGGATCACTATGTCCTGCTTTCGCACCTGATCGACTTGTAGGTCTCACAGTCAAGCACCCTTATGCCATTACACTCTACGCACGGTTACCAAGCGTGCTGAGGGTACCTTTGAAAGCCTCCGTTACTCTTTTGGAGGCGACCACCCCAGTCAAACTACCCACCACGCAATGTCCTTCTAAAAGAAGTTAGGCTCCAAGTAAGTAAAGGGTGGTATTTCAACGTTGACTCCACAAACACTAGCGTGCCTGCTTCATAGTCTCCCACCTATCCTACACATTACTTACTCAAAGTCAATACGAAGTTATAGTAAAGGTTCACAGGGTCTTTTCGTCCCATTGCGGGTACTCGGCATCTTCACCGAGACTACAATTTCACAGAGCTCATGGTTGAGACAGTGCCCAGATCGTTACACCATTCGTGCAGGTCGGAACTTACCCGACAAGGAATTTCGCTACCTTAGGACCGTTATAGTTACGGCCGCCGTTTACTGGGGCTTCAGTTAATCGCTTCGCATTGCTGTTAACGACCTTCCTTAACCTTCCAGCACCGGGCAGGTGTCAGACCCTATACTGCATCTTTCGATTTTGCAGAGTCCTGTGTTTTTGATAAACAGTCGCCTGGGCCTTTTTACTGCGGCCAGCATTGCTGCTGGCGTCTCTTCTCCCGAAGTTACGAGACTATTTTGCCTAGTTCCTTAACCATGATTCACTCTAGCACCTTAGGATTCTCTCCTCGACTACCTGTGTCGGTTTATGGTACGGGTTGCTTCACTTCGGCTTTTCTTGGAAGCACTTTCCCTACAACAACTTCGCCCGAAGGCTAGGTCTTGACTATTCCGTCAGTCTCCAGTAAGTACGGCACTCCGTCCCCTTTTTAGTGTGAGCAAGTATGGGAATATTAACCCATTGTCCATCCACTACCCCTTTCGGGTTCGCGTTAGGTCCCGACTAACCCTCAGCTGATTAGCATGGCTGAGGAAACCTTAGTCTTTCGGTGAGCGGGTTTCTCGCCCGCTTTATCGTTACTTATGCCTACATTTTCTTTTCTATCCGCTCCACAATACCTCACAGTACTGCTTCGGCGCAAATAGAATGCTCTCCTACCAGATACAATCTAATGATTGTAAATCCATAGCTTCGGTACTCTGTTTATGCCCGATTATTATCCATGCCGGACCGCTCGACTAGTGAGCTGTTACGCACTCTTTAAATGAATGGCTGCTTCCAAGCCAACATCCTAGCTGTCAATGCAGTCCAACCGCGTTGCTTCAACTTAACAGAGATTTGGGGACCTTAGCTGTTGGTCTGGGTTCTTTCCCTCTCGGACATGGACCTTAGCACCCATGCCCTCACTGCCGACCATCATTTATTAGCATTCGGAGTTTGTCAGGAATTGGTAGGATTTGACTCCCCCGCATCCAATCAGTAGCTCTACCTCTAATAAACTGTAAATCGACGCTGCACCTAAATGCATTTCGGAGAGTACGAGCTATCTCCCAGTTTGATTGGCCTTTCACCCCTACCCACAGGTCATCCGAAGACTTTTCAACGTCAACCGGTTCGGTCCTCCACTTTGTGTTACCAAAGCTTCAACCTGCCCATGGGTAGATCACAAGGTTTCGCGTCTAATCCTACTAACTATACGCCCTATTCAGACTCGCTTTCGCTCCGGCTCCGTACCTGAAGTACTTAACCTCGCTAGTAAAATTAACTCGTAGGCTCATTATGCAAAAGGCACGCCGTCACCCAACTTGTGGGCTCCGACCGCTTGTAGGCGTACGGTTTCAGGTTCTATTTCACCCTTCTATTCGAAGTGCTTTTCACCTTTCCTTCACAGTACTTGTTCACTATCGGTCTTTCAGGAGTATTTAGCCTTGGAGGATGGTCCCCCCATATTCAGACAGGATTTCACGTGTCCCGCCCTACTCATTTATCATCTTAATATACCTTTCATATACGGGGCTATCACCCTCTATGGCTGTTCTTTCCAGAACATTCTATTAAATATATAAAGACTTTTGGGCTAATCCGCGTTCGCTCGCCACTACTTACGGAATCTCTTCGATTTCTTTTCCTCAGGGTACTTAGATGTTTCAGTTCTCCTGGTTTGCTCTCTAAATAAATTTAGAGTGACTGGTCTTCAACCAGACGGGTTGCCCCATTCGGACATCTCGGGATCAATTCGTGTGTGCCAATCCCCCGAGCTTTTCGCAGCTTACCGCGTCCTTCTTCGCCTCTGAAAGCCTAGGCATCCGCCATACGCCCTTAACGATTTCTTTCCTAATTATTAATTAGTTCAGTATTATTTGATTACTATCTCTAGTAAACTATTTTGTAAACTCAAACGCTTAATTGCGCTCGGTTTTCTCTTTGTGATATTTTTACCGTTAATGTCAATGATCTTATGTCTTTCCAAGTGTCTGATAAATGGATATTCTTTTTGGCTCTATCCATCTTACTTTTAAATCAAACTCTCAAAACTGTGGAGAATAAGGGAGTCGAACCCTTGACCTCCTGCGTGCAAGGCAGGCGCTCTAGCCAGCTGAGCTAATTCCCCCTCTAGGTGCTGTAGGCTGTAGGCTTTATGCTATAAGCTAAAATGCTTACTGCCTAAGGCTTATTGCTTACCGCTTTAATTAGTAGTCTCGGGCAGGCTCGAACTGCCGACCTCTACATTATCAGTGTAGCGCTCTAACCAGCTGAGCTACGAGACTTTGTTTAGATGTTAGATTTTAGACACCAGATGTTAGACTAATCTCTAACTTCTATTTTCTAACTTCTATTTTCTAAATCTCTCCCTCTGATACTAATTTCTAGTGGGTTTTGTATTTATATAATATAAGCAACCAAATAAAAAAACTAAAGCTAAAAACTTTAAATAAGTACTGTGTATCTTACGATACTTGTTTGTTTAACGTCTTAAGACGCTCTAAAATGAGATGTTCCAGCCGCACCTTCCGGTACGGCTACCTTGTTACGACTTAGCCCTAGTTACCTGTTTTACCCTAGGCAGCTCCTGTTACGGTCACCGACTTCAGGTACCCCAGACTTCCATGGCTTGACGGGCGGTGTGTACAAGGCCCGGGAACGTATTCACCGCGCCATGGCTGATGCGCGATTACTAGCGATTCCAGCTTCATAGAGTCGAGTTGCAGACTCCAATCCGAACTGAGACCAGCTTTCGAGATTCGCATCCAGTCGCCTGGTAGCTGCCCTCTGTACTGGCCATTGTATTACGTGTGTGGCCCAAGGCGTAAGGGCCGTGATGATTTGACGTCATCCCCACCTTCCTCTCTACTTGCGTAGGCAGTCTCACTAGAGTCCCCAACTGAATGATGGCAACTAGTGACAGGGGTTGCGCTCGTTGCAGGACTTAACCTAACACCTCACGGCACGAGCTGACGACAACCATGCAGCACCTTGAAAATTGTCCGAAGAAAAGTCTATTTCTAAACCTGTCAATTCCCATTTAAGCCTTGGTAAGGTTCCTCGCGTATCATCGAATTAAACCACATAATCCACCGCTTGTGCGGGCCCCCGTCAATTCCTTTGAGTTTCATTCTTGCGAACGTACTCCCCAGGTGGCTAACTTATCACTTTCGCTTAGTCTCTGAATCCGAAAACCCAAAAACGAGTTAGCATCGTTTACGGCGTGGACTACCAGGGTATCTAATCCTGTTCGCTCCCCACGCTTTCGTCCATCAGCGTCAGTTAAAACATAGTGACCTGCCTTCGCAATTGGTGTTCTAAGTAATATCTATGCATTTCACCGCTACACTACTTATTCCAGCCACTTCTACTTTACTCAAGACCTGCAGTATCAATGGCAGTTTCATAGTTAAGCTATGAGATTTCACCACTGACTTACAGATCCGCCTACGGACCCTTTAAACCCAATAAATCCGGATAACGCTTGCACCCTCCGTATTACCGCGGCTGCTGGCACGGAGTTAGCCGGTGCTTATTCATACTGTACCTTCAGCTACCCTCACGAGGGTAGGTTTATCCCAGTATAAAAGAAGTTTACAATCCATAGAACCGTCGTCCTTCACGCGGGATGGCTGGATCAGGCTCTCACCCATTGTCCAATATTCCTCACTGCTGCCTCCCGTAGGAGTCTGGTCCGTGTCTCAGTACCAGTGTGGGGGATCACCCTCTCAGGCCCCCTAAAGATCACTGACTTGGTGAGCCGTTACCTCACCAACTATCTAATCTTGCGCGTGCCCATCTCTATCCACCGGAGTTTTCAATATTAATTGATGCCAATCAATATATTATGGGGTATTAATCTTCCTTTCGAAAGGCTATCCCCCTGATAAAGGCAGGTTGCACACGTGTTCCGCACCCGTACGCCGCTCTCTCTGTTCCGAAGAACAAATACCGCTCGGCTTGCATGTGTTAGGCCTCCCGCTAGCGTTCATCCTGAGCCAGGATCAAACTCTCCATTGTATGTTTGTCTGACTCACTCAAAGTTTCTTTAATACGCTTTAGTTTTTCCTTAATTTTGGTTGTTATATTGTATCTTCAATGATCTCTATTCTATCGCTTTATAACGGAAACTTTTTCTGTCGTTTCGCTTCCGTATTTGCGAGTGCAAAAGTAATAAGTTTTTTGTTAATGACCAAATGTTTGTTGAAAAAATTTAAAAGTTTTTTTTTAAACTCTTAAACCATTCTCCTTACTCTCAATCTAAACTTCTGCGCTCCCTAATTGGGTTTGCAAATATACAACTCTTTTTGTTATTACAAAATTTGTTGACGTATATTTTTTAAAAGTTTTTGTCTTATCTTTAGTTTCTGCGCTACCTACTTCCTTTCGTTTTCAGTGGTGCAAAAGTAGAAACTTTTACCTCCACTACCAAACTTTTCGTAACTTTTATTTAACATAAAACATCAACTATCTGAAAGTCTGCATGTAAATTTTAATCATCTTCCTGAACTGTAGAATTCATACTACTTAACAACCCAAGCTAAACAACCTTTTATGCCTGGAAATAATGCCGTACAGCGTCTTTTCGTTTTTTGAAATGGTTTAAAAAAAAGGTTTTTTTTGCTTTTTATAGGAGAAGCTAGGCGGGTTTAGCGTCTTGTGATGAAATAATAATAGAATATACTGCATCATTTG
>NZ_FTOJ01000004.1 GCF_900156685.1 Chryseobacterium piscicola | reverse complement strand
ATTTTTAGTTTACATTTGAATCTTTTCGGGTGTTAAATAATGCAAAATGATAAAATGAAAAATCTCTAATGAAATTTTGATTTTGAAAAAATGCGATTTATAATACTAGATCCCAAAATATGGATTCTTTTATATACTGCTGCGCCTAGATTAGAAAGAAAATGTTTTGTGGGAACAATAGAAACTAATTTATGACAATATAGTAAAACATTAAGTACAAAAGATTCTTGGATAATGATAACAAAAAAATTATCTGATAAGAATATTAAATTTCAGATTCTAAATCCTCCAATACAAATAAAATTTTGTCATACTCAAACCCGCGACTGATGAGATATTTGATGGTTTTGGACTTTTTTTGATATTCCTTCAAACCATGTTGTCTGGAGGAATAATCTTGATAAATTTTCTTGATGGTTTTTTGGTAATCCTCTTCATGAATTTCGTCAAAGCATTTGTTAATCAGCTTTTCAGTTATACCTTTCTGTTTCAGGTGGATTTTGATTTTGGTTTTCCCCCAATGTTTAATATAAAATTTCCCACGGATATAACTACGGGTGAACCGCTCTTCGTTGAGATAGTTTTCTTTTAATAAATAAAGATAGATTTCTTCTTTTGCTTCTTCAATTAATAAGAATTCTCTCATCTTCTGCTCCACATCTGCATGGCATCGGTCTTGGTAAACGCAGTAGTTTACAAGTTTTTGTTTGATTTCCTGAAATGTGTAGGATTTTATCAAGAGTTGAGATTTGAGATTCGAATTTTGATTTATAATATTGCTTTTTTGTTTTATAAGTAATACAAAAGGTGCAAAAAAACTCTGCACCTTTCCTTATATCTAGCTGCTAAAAGCATGAAGCTAATATCCAAAAGCTTTTTTAGTAATTGAAAAGTGCATTACCTTCCATTAATTCGTTTACTTTTTTTCTAACTGAAGAAATTACTTCTTCGTTTTTGATATTGTCAACTACTTGAGAAACTAATTCTGCGATGGTTTCCATATCGTTTTCTTTTAAGCCTCTGGTAGTGATGGCTGCCGTTCCGAATCTAATTCCTGAGGTTGTAAACGGAGATTTATCATCAAAAGGGACCATGTTTTTATTACAGGTGATATCTGCTAAAACCAATGCTTTTTCAGTTTCTTTTCCATTTACTCCTTTATTTCTAAGATCTACCAGCATCAAGTGGTTGTCTGTTCCACCGCTAACGATTTCAAAACCTCTGTCAATCATAGATTTAGACAAAGCTCTTGCATTAGATTGAACTTGCTTTGCATAGATTTCAAACTTAGTATCTAAAGCTTCTGCAAAAGCAATTGCTTTTCCTGCAATCACATGTTCCAGAGGGCCTCCCTGAATTCCTGGGAAAACTGCTCCGTCAAGCACCTGGCTCATCATTTTGATATCTCCTTTTGGAGTTTTGTGACCATAAGTATTTTCGAAATCTTTGCCCATCATGATCATTCCACCTCTTGGTCCTCTTAAGGTTTTGTGAGTGGTTGTAGTTACAACATGGCAGTGTTCAAATGGATTATTCAAAAGACCTTTTGCTACCAAACCTGCTGGGTGAGCTATGTCTGCCCAAAGTGTAGCTCCGATTTCGTCTGCCACTTCTCTAAATTTAGCATAATCTAAATCTCTTGAATAGGCTGAGAAACCAGCGATAAGCATTTTTGGTTTTTCTCTCAATGCCACTTCTCTCATTTGGTCATAATCAATTAAACCTGTTTCTTTCTGAACACCGTAAGAAACTACATTGTATTGAATTCCTGAGAAATTTACTGCTGAGCCGTGTGTAAGATGACCTCCCATCGAAAGATCCATCCCCATAATTTTGTCTCCTGGTTTCAGGACAGCCAAATAAATTGCAGCATTGGCTTGAGATCCTGAATGGGGCTGAACATTTACATAATCTACTCCAAAAAGTTCTTTGGCTCTGTTGATGGCCAAAGTTTCAACTTCATCTACCACTTCGCAACCTCCGTAATATCTTTTTCCTGGATACCCTTCTGCATATTTGTTTGTTAAAACACTACCCATTGCTTTCATCACATTCTCAGAAACGAAATTTTCTGATGCGATAAGCTCGATACCATGCGTTTGTCTCTTTCTTTCTTTTTCGATTAGGTCAAAAATAATGTCCATTTACTTTTTAAGTTTTAGATTTCTATTGCAAAAATAAGGAATTTTAAGTAAGATTTAAAATAATAATGAAACATTGATTTCAACTGTACTTGTTTTGCATTTCGTTATAAATTAAATAAGTAAAGTTGAGAGAAAGACTATGGTTAAATAAATTAAAATTGATTTCTGTATTTTTTTAAGAATTCATTAGCGTCATTTCTTTGCTATTTTTAAGTGCATTAAAAAATAGAGTTGAATAATGAATACGTTTTTAAGATAGGCACTGGCTTTAGATTTTTCAAAGAAATACCTTTGATTAAAATAGTAAATGGGTTGATATGAATCTAAATTTAGAAAAACAATTCCTTACAAGCAATCATTCGTGTTAAATAGTACCACAAAAAAAGTCCTGCGAAATAAATCACAGAACTCTTAGACTAATTAACTATAGAAATTTTTATTTTAAAGTAAATTTTACTTTGGTAAGAATATTATCTGATGAATTACCTATTTGAGCTTCAAAGTCTCCCGGCTCGGCAACCCAAGAGTGTTTTTGAGCATCGAAGAAACTGAGGGCTTCATTGTCAATAGTAAAAGTAACTTCTTTTTCTTCGCCAGGGCTCAAAAATACTTTTTCAAAGCCTTTTAATTCTTTTTCAGGTCTTAAAACTGAGCATTTTTTGTCTGAAATATAAAGTTGAATTACTTCTGCACCCTCTTTTTTACCGGTATTTTTAACTTTTACAGTGAAACTAATTTTCTCATTTTGAGAAATCGTTTTTTTATCAGCACTTACTTTACTAAATTGAAATGTTGTATAGCTTAAACCATGACCAAAACTGAATAATGGTTTAATTTTTTTGGTATCATGCCATCTGTATCCCACCAAAATACTCTCATTATAAGTAATATTGATTGGATTTTTTTGATCTTTTCCTTTTCCGGCAGCCAGTTCTTCTTTATTCCCCGGATATTCGCCTAGTTTGTGAGCTGAATTATCTTCTAATTTCACGGGAAAAGTGAATGGTAATTTCCCTGAAGGATTGGCATCCCCTGCCAAAACTGCTGCTATAGAATTACCCGCTTCAGAACCAAGATACCAAGCCTGAACGATTGTAGGAACTTCTTTTATCCACGGCATTGCAACAGCATTACCGGAAACCAAAACTACGGCAAGATTTTTATTGGCTTTTGACAAAGCAGAAATTACCTCATCCTGATTATACGGCAATCCGTAGCTTTTCCTATCATTTCCTTCACTGTCTTGAAAATCAGCTTTGTTTAAACCTCCCACAAAAATTACATATTCTGAATTTTTTGCTAATTCTATAGCTTCTTTTAAAATTTCCTCTGCTGAACGATTGTCTTTTAAATCTTGACCAGATTTTACACCATTATATTCTCCTCCCACATCACCTACGTACCCTCTTGCATACTGAACCTCAGCATTTTGCCCAAATCGCTTTTTAATTCCCTCCAATGGAGAAGTTTCGTATTTTACCTTTAAGGAAGAAGATCCACCGCCTACAGTCATTACTTTGATGGCATTTTCACCAATTACAGCAATTTTTTTTGCTGTGCTCATATTAATAGGAAGAATATTCTTATCATTTTTAAGCAATACAATTCCTTCTTCGCCAATTTCTTTTGCTACAGCTTTATGTTCTGCAGAAGCGACGTTTCCGAAAGGTTTATTTCTGTTTAAAGTAGTTTTATATGCCAGATTTAGAATTCTGGTGACTTTATCATCTAATTCTGTAGTTCCTATTTTTCCTTCTTTAATCATTTTCAAATAAGGATGAGCCAAATAATAATTGTCGTAAGCATTTGACGTTCCGGCAGAAAGACCGTTTGTCCAGCTTCCGAATTCCAGATCGAGACCGTTTTTAATAGCCTGCTCGGTACTGTTGACAGCGCCCCAATCTGAAACCACTACTCCTTTATAGTTCCATTCTTTTTTAAGAATATCATTTAAAAGATATTGATTTTGGCTGGCGTACTGATTTTTATACATATCATAAGCACCCATTATCGTCCAAGAATCTCCTTCTGTAACTGCGGCTTTGAATGCTGGAAGATAAATTTCGTACAAAGCACGGTCATCCATAATTACATTGCTTGTATGCCTAAACATTTCTTGATTGTTGATTGCAAAATGCTTAACAGAAGTTGCTACACCATTTGATTGTACTCCTTTTATATAAGGAACGACCATTTTTGAACTTAAATACGGATCTTCGCCCATGTATTCAAAATTTCTTCCGTTGAGAGGAGTTCTGTAAATATTGACACCTGGGCCCAAAAGAATATCTTTTTTTCTGTATCGGGCTTCTTCACCTAGCGCTTTGCCATAATTCCAAGACATATTTTTGTTCCAGGTAGCAGAAAGAGCTGTGAGAGCGGGATATGCGATTATTGAATCATTCGTCCAGCCTGCTTGGTCCCATTCGTCCCATAGTACTTCTGGTCTTACGCCGTGAGGCCCGTCGGTTGTCCAAAATTCTGGAATTCCCAAACGAGGAACCCCGGGAGAACTGAATTTTGATTGTGCGTGAAGCATTGCCACTTTTTCTTCTAGAGTCATTCTAGAGAGTGCATCTTTCACTCTTTGCTCAACGGGTTTTGAATCATCTAGATAAATAGGTATCGTTGTGTTCTGCGAAAATGCGGAAGATGAAAGTAGTATTGAAAAACTAAATAGAGCAGCTTTTTTTATCATAAACTTTTAGTTTGAATTGGTAACAAAATTAAGAAAATAAAAATTCATTACCTCAAAATGAGACAATGAATTTTTGAAATATTTAATTTTCGCAAAAGAGGTTTATGGATTTCTAAAATTTTGAAATTTATCTGAGGTAAAAATTTTAATGATGAAAAGATTAACTCCAGAAAACTCTAAAAAAGAACTACTCTGATTATACAGTTTTAATAAGATTTGAGGTGTATGATTTGCTGGAATGCACCAATAATCGTAAATTTAATTACTGCAAGAAGTATAAGGATAGCGAGTTTAATTTTTCTTTTTAATAAAAATTAAAAATCTCTTTAAAAATTACTTCAAAGAGATTTTGTTATTATTTGCTATCAAGATTTCAGTCTATTGGTTCCCACAATTGTATTTTATTGTTTTCTAAATCTAAAATATGTACAAATTTCCCATAATCATAGGTTTGAATTTCATCGAGAATTTCTACATTTTCTTTTTTGAGTTGTTCAACTAATAATTCGATATTTTCTACTCTGTAATTGATCATAAAATCTTTTTGTGAAGGCTCAAAATACGTTGTATCGTCTTCAAAGGGCGTCCATTGGGTTGTTCCTGTATTTCCAGATTCTTTGTCTTTCCATTGAAAACTAACTCCGTAAGGACTTATTTCTAATCCTAAGTTTTTCTTATACCAATTATTTACAGCATTCTTGTCTTTAGTTTTAAAAAATATTCCGCCGATGCCTGTAACTTTTTTCATTTTTCTTTATAATCAATTTAATATTGAAACAAAACGCTACCCCAAGTAAACCCGCTTCCAAAAGCAGAAAGAAGCACCAAATCTCCTCTTTTTATTTTGCCTAATTCTATTGCTTCACTCAACGCAATAGGAATAGAAGCTGCGGTTGTATTTCCGTATTTTTGGATGTTATTGTGAATTTTTTCATCCGGTAAACCAAATTTCTGTTGTACAAACTGAGCAATTCTAAGATTTGCTTGATGCGGAATAAACATATCTAAATCTTCTATTGTTTTGCCTGCTTTATCCAAAGCTTCCTGCATCGTTTCTGGAAATCTTGTAACAGCGTGTTTGAAAACAAAATTTCCGTTCATAATAGGATATACTTCTTTATTGGTCACATTTTCGGGTTCTTTTCTCATCCTGTCGCTCCACCCGTATTTTGATCCCGGAAACTGCGTGCACAATTCATCGGCATATTTCCCTTCAGAATGCATATTCATCGCCAAAATATCACCTGCATTTTCATCTTCAGTTGCAGAAAGTACAATCGCTCCCGCTCCATCGCCGAAGATTACAGAAACTCCTCTTCCTTCATCCGAAAAATCTAGTCCGAAAGAATGAACCTCAGCTCCTACAACCAAAATATTTTTGTACGTTCCAGATTTAATGAAAGCATTGGCAACACTCATCGCATACACAAAACCCGAACACTGGTTTCTCACATCCAAAGCTCCGATGGTATCGCAACCCAACATATCTTGAAGCAAAACACCGCAACCAGGAAAATAATAATCCGGAGATAAAGTTGCAAAAACAATATAATCGATATCTTTTGCGGTTAAACCAGCGTTTTGTAATGCTTTTTCAGAAGCTTTAAAACCAAGAAAAGCTGTGGTTTCTTGGGCGTCATTTCTGTTGAGTCTATGTCTTCGTTCTTTGATACCTGTTCGCTCTGTAATCCACTCATCATTAGTGGTCATTAATTTTGCTAAATCATCATTGGTGACAACATGATCCGGAACGTGAAATCCGATCCCTTTTATTGTACTTTTAATCATATAGTTTGTTTAATTTTGGTAAAGATAAAACTTTATTTTACACATCGTTTTTTAAAATTTATAGTATTTTTACTTTATGCCTATTACTACAATTTACAATGATTCGGGATGCGAATGGATAGACGTAGAAGCCCCTACGGACGAAGATATGAAGTACCTTCATGAAAGATATAAAATCAATAATCTCCTTTTGGAAGACACATTAGACCCCAATCACTTACCCAAATATGAGGAAGACGGAAATGTGAAATTTTTTCTCCTGCGAGAGAGTACAGAGCTCGAACGTAAAAACCTCAACACCATCAGCGACATTAGTACCAAAATAGGAATTTTTCTTTTGGAAAAAACCATCATTACGGTTCACAGAATGAAGGCTAAAAGTATTACCGAAACAAGAAAAGCACTTACCGCAAATACACATGATACAAAACCACAGAAAATTGCGCTCATGATTTCTTTGGTTATTATGAAAACTTTTGATGATGAAGCCATCAGTCTTTTTGAAACAATGGATAATATAGAAAACGAAATTTTTCTTAAAAACACCAATCATACCACGCAAATTAGAAGATTGTATAAACTGAAAAGAAAATCTGGTTTAAATTCTAGGGTTTTAACGATTTCAAACGACGCCATTGATAAGTTTAAATTGTTGGATTTGGAAGATTCTGAAGTAGTCGATTTAAAGGATAAACAAAAAGATGTGGTTGCCGATTTTGATCATTTAAATATTCAGATTACCAACTTAATTTCGATGTTTCTGGCATTGTCTGATCAAAAAGCCAATCAGGTAATGAAAGTTTTGGCTATTTATTCAGTTTATTTTCTACCAATCACATTTATTGCCGGTTTATACGGAATGAACTTCGACAATATGCCGGAACTGCATACAAAACACGGGTATTTTTATACGATTGGTTTGATGTGTGTGATTGTAATTTGTACGTTTATTTATGCGAGGAGAAAGCAGTGGTAATAATTTTATTAGTTGTTTAATCAATCAACAGATATGTAAGTAGATATAAACATTAAATCAAACAGGTTTTGCAGATAAAGCAGATTTTTTCAATAATTAATCTGCCAAATTAGCGGAATCAGCGAGGGTAAAAATATAAATTTTATTTAACGCAAATCAAAAACAAAACACCAAACCAAAATTATGAAAACCGAAATCCTTCAAAAAATCCTTGAGGACGAAACTCTTTCTCAGGAATCAAAAGAAAAGCTTAACGCTTTGCATGAAAACATTTCCAAGAAAGAATTCTCTGATATTCTCGATGCAGAAGGCAATCAATATATCGAATTTGTACAGGAAGGTGGTGGCGTTTGGGGAAGCGCACTGGTTGGCTATATGTATGCACTTGAAATCTTCGGAATCCGATTTCTGAAAGTGGCAGGAACGAGCGCAGGAGCCATCAACACTATGCTTATTGCAGCCTGCAAAACCAAAGAAAAAGCAAAAGGTGAAGTCATTAAAGACATTCTTTTCAACTGGGATTTTTCAGATTTCATGGATGGTAAATCGTATGTGAGGACGACCATTCATGCGATGCTCAACAATAAAAATTTCATTAAAATCAATGTGATTATTATTGCTGTAGTGATGTTGATTCTTGTTGCGCTGCCGTTTATCATTTCATCCGAAACAATTCTTAATGCAAAACTTTTATTTTTAGTTCCGTTAATTCCTATTATCATTGGGTTTTTCTTTTTTAAAAAGTTTTATAATGATTTCAGGAAAAGCAACAGCGGACTCAATCCCGGAAATGTTTTCCTTAATCAAATGACCAATGTGATGAACGGATTCGGAATTAAAACCGTAGCCGAACTCAATGAGAAATTTATTCAGAAAGAAGACAAAATGAATCTCAATTACCGATACGGAAACAATTCTGAATTTTACCAAAATGCATTAAGAGGTATTGAAGAAATTAAAAATAACAATCTCGAACACATTGACGAAACAAGATACCGCCTATTTTTTGAAAGTGCCGAAAACAATGATTATTATAAGAACAATCCTTTTTATCAGCTTAAAACTGAATATATTGTTATCACCACAGATATCAACGCCAAAATAAAAGTTGAATTACCAACGATGGCGAATCTCTATTGGTCGGAAGAAGAACTGAAACACATTAGTCCTGCTGAGTTTGTGCGGGCTTCGATGTCTGTTCCTTTCTTTTTTGAACCGATGCAAAAGCTCATCAACAAAGACGATGACTCCGTAAAATATGCTTGGAAATTCTGGATGAATACTACAAAAGAAGACATTTATCCTGTCGGGATTTTTATTGATGGCGGTACACTTTCCAATTTCCCGATTGATCTTTTTCACATGAATGATATTTTTTATCCGAGACTTCCTCTGTTTGGTGTACAACTGACCAGCGACTCAGAAATTTTAGGCGAAAAAGGAAAAACGAGTGAACAAATAATGAAAACTCCCCTATCCTACGCCGGAAATATCTTAGGAACTTTAAAAGGTTTCAATGATAAAACCTTTTTAACAAAATACTCTTTTTACAATCTTTACAGCATCAAAACCGTCAACTGCGGAACGAGCAGCTGGCTTAATTTCTTTATGAAAAGAGAAGAAAAAGAACAGCTCTTCAACGCCGGATTTGTCTCCGCTCTAGATTTCCTTAATCAATTTGACTGGGCAAAATATAAGTGTGAAAGAATGATGGTTGCCATGAAAGATAAAAAGATATTGAAGGAGGAGGATACGAAGACGGTGGGGTGAGTAGTCTATTTATAACTATAGAAATTGATAAGAATGCAAAAAAAGAAGAAGCAACATTATGTTTGGAAAGAATATTTAAAAAATTGGTCAATAAATAATTATATAAATACAATTTTACTAAGGAAAAATTTAGAAACAAAAGTCAATCTTGTAAATACTTCGCTGGAAAATTATTTCTATACAGTTCCTAATTATTCGGACCAAGACTTTTTAGAGATTTTACAAATAGTAGATGACCACGCAAGCGAATATTCACGACCACAAATAATTCAAATCATTTCTGCAATTTATAAAAATTCCAATTTATCAAAACACTTTGAATCAACTGTTCAAGACTTTGCTGAATTGGAAAGAATTAATATGATTGAGGATTTTTTCACTAATATTGAAGAGTTAGGTAAAAAATTGATTAGATCAAATTCCGTTCAGCAAATAATAGAATTATTAAAAAATGATGCTGAATATAGTGATGCATTATTTTTTATTAGTTTTCAATATGTTAGAACCAAAAAAATGAAAGAAAATGTATTAAAAGGTATTAGGGAGAGTAACTTTTATAAAGAAAAGTATTGGCTCATTTTTCAAATAATATACGGTTTTGAAATTGGTATAGGACTTTCCATTAGAAAAAAAATTAAATTAAATTTTTTAGTCAGTAAATCTGATTATAATTTTATAACTTCTGATAATCCAATTTTTAATTTCTTAGAAAATGATAAAAACGAAGATGGTGCGGTGAAAGACATGGAGCTTTACTATCCTTTAAATCCTAAAATAGCTTTGATTATATCATCAAGTGATAAAAATGAAATAGAAGAAACAATCATTAATGAAATTGATATTGAAAATCTCAATCGAAAAGTTTATAATAATGCTTTAGAAAATATTTATTTTTTTGAAAGTACTGACGTAGTCAATTTATAATACTATCTTATAATACAGATAAAAAATGATAAATATCCTTGAGCGTTAAATTAATAAAATCCCATGACCACAAAAATAAACCTCAGAGAATCTCTCAACCTACCCAACTCAGAGACAACCACTCCCGCAGAAATATTTCAAAACGAAACATTGCGTCCTATTTTAAAGCTACAGAACGACCTTTATCTTTCATTGTTTACCAACTATGCATTGCGACAAAAAGCAGATTTCACTACGTTATCGCCTTTTAAAAAGCAAACGTTTATAGAACAGAGTCTGCAAAAAGATGCTGTGCTGAAAAACACGTTCATTGGAATGACCATCGGGATGTTTACTTTGGAGGAATTAGAGGTCTATCAGTCTGACAGTAAAGTCTTTAATAAAAGAATTGTCACAATGTTGATCGAGAGACTGAAAAGTAAAATGAAATAAACCTCGCTGCTCATTTTGTAATTATTTGAATAGTGTTTAGCCAAGCTTCTTTTACATAAAAAAATTGATGATCCATAATCTGCCATAATTGAAAACATTTTGTATTTCTTCTTTGAGTTTAGGCTTTTGTGTAAGTAAAAAGCGGTCAAGATTTAAAATTCTTTTTTTCTCTTTACTATAAATTATACATTGTGACAAATAGCTGATATTCCAAAAAAAAAATTAACATGAAACAAGCTAGCTACCGTATATTTATTTAAGCGGTCAAAAAAAAACTTGATAATACACTCTAAATGAGTAATACTTTTAATTTTTGGTTTAGTATGTTTGTAGAAAATAGATTGTGATAAACACAAATATTAATTTTAATTTTAAAATAAAAACTAAACAACCTAAAATTTAAACAAAATGAAAAGAATCTTAATCTTGTTATTTGTAGCTCTTGCTGTAAATTTTTCATACGGCCAAAGTGTAAAAGACACATTAAAGTGGCTCAATAAAAACACCAAAAAAGCAAAAAATGTTACCGGATCAGACAGTGTTTATGGCGGTACTTTAGAATTCACAAAAGAAAATATTCGTGTTTACACGAAAGAAAATCAAACCATCCTTGATTGGAGTAAAATTTATGAGATCATTGTAACAACATATTCGGAAAAGAAAAAACATATATCGATAGATATGGCAGACAACACTCACATTAATTTTGAATGCGAAAAATGTGTAGAAACGGCGCAAAAAATCGCATATGTTTCTGATGCTTTTGGAGGCAAAGCCAACCTTTTTACAAGAGATATGAGTAAACTAACAAGTGAAGATATTTTTGGAAAATAAAGATTAAAAATTTCAAAAAAGCATCTTACCAATAAAATCGCACAAATAGAAATTTTGTGCGATTTTTTTAATCTCTACTCCACATAGGATCACAGTTCAAAATCTCTTCATTCACCACACAATCTTCTGCATGAGCACCTTTCAGAAACCCGATGCTCATTAGAAATTCATTCACGATTTCTCCACCTGTGAATTTGAATGTTTTTTTGAAGATCTTCATCCATTCCTGTAAATCTTTTGGATGATGATGTTCTAGCCATTTTTCAAATGATCCGAATTCTTTTTGAAGTTCGATAATGGTTTTGGCATTTTCTATAGCGGCGTTTACTTTCAGTTTATTTCTGATGATTCCGGGATCGTTGAGCAATCTCTCACGGTCATCCACGGTGTAATTGGCAACTTTTTGAATATCAAAATTATCATACGCTTTTCTGAAACCTTCTTCTTTTTTCAAGATCGTTTCCCAGCTCAAACCTGCCTGATTGATTTCCATGATTAATCTTCCAAACAATTCATTATCATCATGAATCGGAAAACCGTAATGATTATCATGGTAGTTTTTGTGCAGCTCTTTTCTGCTTTCGGGCTGCATATTTTCTATGGCTGAACAATAACTCATGTGAATAGTTTTTCTGTTTTGGTTAAAAGTAAGATAGGTGAAAGTGTATTCCTGAAGATGATATTCTTTTGTTTTTGCTAAACGTCAAACTCTTGGTCATTTTCTCTGATTATCAATGAGCGTTTTATGATTTTCAAAAAAATAAAATTTCCACCTCCATTCAGGTCTGGGAAAAAGAGGAATTGTGCTTAAGGTTGAATTACAATTATAATTAAAAAGACTTAAGTAAAACTCTTTCAAACAGCGGCCTCAGTTTTTAATCTGAAAATTTCTTTCGCATTAAAAATAATAACCGCTAAAAATATGATGGAATAAGATAAAATCTGCAATCCTCCGAGAGCTTCATTGAAAACTGCACCTGCCAAAATAAACGCAATAATTGGATTGATATTAAGAATCATTCCCACTTTTGAAGAAGCGATTCCTGATAATGCAAACAAATTCAGAAGCAACGGAACAATGGTGTACATCACTGCAATGATCTCGATATAAAAATAAAAAACCAAATCTGTAGGTACCGCACCTGAATATTTCGGGAAAAATGGCAATAAAATTAAAGCTGAAAGAATCATGTGGAAATTGAGAACCAAAAACTTATCAAATTTAGAATTAACACTTTGAATAATCAAATAACAGGCATAAGTAGAACCTATCAGCGTACTGTAAACCATATCAATAAGACTAGCATACGATAACAAAATACATCCTGCAGCACTTAAAAAAACGGAAATCCACTGAAGTTTTGTAAGTTTTTCTTTCAAAATAAAAAATGCAAGAATTGTGGTGATAATCGGGCAAACTAAATAGGCAACCGACGTTGCACGCACACTGATATGATTCATTACATAAATAAATGAAAACCAATTTCCGGTGAGTAAGATACTGCTCAAAATATTTAAGCCAATGATTTTCTGTTTGTCTTTTTTAATGAGCGTTTTAAAGAAATTCAAATTATTTTTCAACTTCGCTTTTCTGAAAAGCAACGTAACCACCGTCATAATAATTGCACAACTGAACACTCTATAAAAAAGAATATCCAATGACGGATAAAAATGCAGCGGCTTTAGCACCAGACTGAAGGTACCCCATAATGCAAAGGCGGTAATAGCGGCTAAATAATATTTCAGATTGTTCAATTTGAAAGGAAATTATATTGGTTTTTAGGAGAGACAAAGATAGGGAATAGAGACAAATGATATTAGTGTTTTGTAAAAGCATTTAAAGAAATCTGTTGTTCTAAGCCCAACTTATTTAGAGGAAAGTTTACTAAGCTTTAGACGAGGCAAACCATTATTGGGTAAGCAAAAAAATACGTGGAATGGTATTATTTTTTATAAAATCAAAAAAAACCTCTGAAAAGTCTCAGAGGTTAGTGTATTTTAGTGCATCGCTTCACTTAAATCAATCTTTTCTTTGCTTTTCCGTTCTCTAATAAACAAGATAAACGGAATACAAACCAAGAAGGCTATACCTAAATACAGAAAAACATCCATATAAGATAGCACGGTAGCTTGTTTCGTGACGGTCATATCTAAGACTTTGTATGCGGCTTTCATTGCATTATCTGGCGTTAGTCCTTTCGCAATAAAATTAGCTTTTAAACCTGCTAATCTTTGCTGCACATCCAAACTATCACTATCGAGGTGCGAAATTAAATTCACTCTGTATTTCTGACTGGCATTAGCAATAAATGTGGTGATAGCTGCAATTCCGAAAGAACCTCCAAGCTGCCTCATCATTCCCGTAAAAGCTGCTCCCTGACCGATTTCTTGACCTTTTAATGTACTTAATGACAAAGACGTAATTGGGATAAACAATAAACCAAGTCCCATTCCTCTTACGATCAACATCCAGAAGAAAGCTTCTTTACTGGTATCAGGTGTTAATATTTTGTAACCCCAGAAACTGTAGATAAAGAATATTAATAACCCCAAAGAAACCAAAATCTGTTGTTTTGCTCCTTTAGAAAGTAACCTTCCGATAATCGGCATCATGAAAGCCGTTGTTAAAGCTGCAGGAATCATCAAGGCTCCAGATTGCAGTGCCGTCCATCCCAAAATACTCTGTGTGTACAAAGGGACAATAAAGGTTGAACCATACAACCCAAAACCTAATACAAAAGACATTACAGTTCCAATTCTTAGATTTCCGTTTTTCAAAACACGGAGTTCTACAATTGGATATTTAAATGTTAATTCTCGCCAAAGGAAACATATAAATCCTAAAACAGCTGTGGTGGTAAAGGTGACAATCATTCTACTTTCAAACCAGTCTTCTTCATGGCCTCTTTCTAAAATAAACTGTAATGAACCAACAGTTAATGCCAATAGCATAATTCCGAGCCAGTCTACATCTGAAGCTTTTCTTTTTTCGGAGAATTTCGGACTTTTCACAAACTGAAGTGTCATTAAAGTTGCAGCAATTCCGATTGGAATATTGATGTAAAAAATATACGGCCAACTGTAATTATCTACAATATACCCTCCCAACGGCGGACCTAAAGTAGGCCCAATAATTACTCCCAAACCATATATTGCTTGTGCCATACTTCGTTTTTCAACGGGGTAAGATTCTGTAATAATCGTTTGTGATGTTACCAACAAAGCTCCACCGCCAATTCCCTGACAGAGTCTGAAAAACACCAATTCCCAAATATTATCGGCATTCCCACATAAAAATGAGAAAATGGTAAAAATAATAATGGAGGCTGCAAAGTAATTTCTTCTTCCGAACTGTTGTGAAAGCCAGCTCGTCATTGGTACTACAATTACGTTACCAATTGCATATGCTGTAATCACCCATCCCACTTCAGAAAGTGTGGCACCCATGTTCCCCTTCATTTCGTTGAGGGCAACATTTACAATCGTGGAATCCACAATTTCTAGCAAAGCACAAAGAATCGCTGTAATCGTGATGATTACTCTTCTGGCTCCATATTCTACTAATGAATCTTGCATTTAATATTTAATTTAAGATTAAAAAATTAAAGTTTTAAAAGATTACTGATGCGCATAATTATTATTGTATTTGGCGTGTAATCTTTTACTATTTAAATCTTATAATTATTTAATCTACTTCAAAGAAACTTCTGCTTTCACATTCATCCCTGTTCTTAATCTTTTTGCAATATTTGGGTCTAATTTTATAAAATCTATTTTTATCGGAAGTCTCTGTACTACTTTTACAAAGTTTCCACTTGCATTATCTGGAGGCAAAATAGAGAATGTAGATCCTGTTGCTGGGGAGAATGAGCTTACTACTCCTTCAAATTCTGTGTCAGGAAAAGCATCAATTTCTATTTTCACTTTTTGTCCTTCTACCATTTTGGCGACCTGAGTTTCTTTAAAATTGGCAATTACCCATTTTTGATCATTTTTAACTAGGCTAAATAACTGTGCACCTGCCTGCAAAAACTGCCCAGCCTGAATAGGAATTTTCCCAACAAAACCATCTTCTGGAGCCGTGATAATGGTGTAAGAAAGATTTAATTTAGCACTTTCTACATCCACTTCTCTCTGTTTCGCTACCGAACCTGCAACTGAAATCTGCTGAGAACTCGCTTCAGTTTGTGAAGATGCAATACCGGTTTGTTGTGCGATCTGATTTCTTTGCTCCACTAAAACCTGTAACTGCTTATCTGCAGACTGTTTTGCAGCCAAAGCCTGCTCATATTGTTGTTCTGTAATTGAGTGGTCTTTTACCAAAACTGAATATCTTTTTAAATCTTGAGACGTCTTCCACACGTTTACTTTTGCTGCTTCAATTTGTGCATTCGCAGTTGCTACAGCAGCCTGTGAACTGTTAATGTTTTTTGAAGTGGCATTGGTAGAAGACTGCGCAGAAGAAATATTACTTTTCGCAGTGGACAAAGCTGCCTGAGCTTGCTCCAAAGCCATTTTCTGATCTTTATTGTCTAAAATCACCAAAGTATCACCTTTTTTCACAAACTGGTTGTCTTTCACTTTTACTTCTGCCACATAACCTGAAATTTTTGAAATAACGGGGTTCATATTAGAAGCAATCTGAGCATCATCCGTTTCTTCGTGAATCTGCCCGTAAGAATAGGTTCTATATCCGTAGACTCCACCTACGATGATGATGACCGCTAAAATTATTGGGAAAACCAAACTTTTTTTCTTTTTTGGTTCAGTTACTTGAGTATTGTTATTTTCCATTTGGATATTATTCTGTTTTTATTTGATTGTTAAAGTTCCTGTAGTTTGTAATAGTTTTCTGTACGCCAGTGCTGCATCTGCTTTTGCATTAATCACTCCCACGTTTGCTGCAATTTGTGCTGCATCCGCATCCAGCAGTTCGGTCATCGTTGCCAAACCATTGTCATATTTGTTTTTTGTGATTCTGTAGTTTTCATTGGCCTGAACTGCTGCTTTTTCGAAAACAGCAATTCTCTTTTTAGAATAATCTGAGTTTTGATATTCTCTGTTGACTTCTAATTTAATATTGTCATTCATCAATTCATTGGTTGCAGACAACTGCATTTCTCTTGCTTTTGATTGCTTCAAAGCTGAGTTTTCTTTCCAAAGATTTGATAAATTGTAAGAAATGCCTACTCCAACATTCACTGCATTATAAATCGTTAAAAATTTTGGAATATCTGCTGCTACATAACCGCCGGTGAAAGCAATAGAAGGAAGATTTTCTGCTTTCGCAGATTTTGTTCCCAGTTCCGCAGCTTTTCTCTGTTGGTCTAAAGCTTGTAAATCTTTACGGTTTTCTCTTGCTTCATTTAGATAAAAATCGACGGGTTTTACATCATTATATTCATCCAAATAATTTTGACCAACTTCTATTTCCGTATTATCTGGAAGACCAAGCAACAAATCCATATTGATATTGGCGATATTGTAGTTGTTTTTTGCTTCCAACAACTGTAATTCGATATTCGAAGTCTGAAGGTTTGCCTTTAAACGATCGTTTCTTGCAATGACTCCGTTGTTTTCAAGTTTAAGAAAAGTTTCATCTCTTTTTTGAGAAGCAGAAAGGTTTTCCTCTAAAACTTTAATAGATTGATTGGCTTTAAATAAATTATTATAGGCTTGAGCTACGTTGTAGGCAATGGCTACCTTATTATTTTCACTGCTTAATTTTGATGCTTCCACCAAATATTTTGCAGACTGGATGCCATATTTTATTCTTCCGCCACTGTAAATCGGAACGCTTACATTTGCCGAGCCGTATGCTACTTGATGAACCGCCGGACCCCCTGCAGTTGCAACACCCGGAATTTTCAAGTCGATAGTTGGTTTGATAGGAAGGTAAAGATAACTTGCCGAAACACTCAGTTCAGGGAGCTGTCTGTTTTTCGCTTCCAAAAGATCAGCAGTGGCTTCTTCTATTTTGGCAGCATCTATTTTTAAACTTTTACTGTTCAGGATTCCCAGCTGTACGGCTTCATCGAGGCTGAGCTGTTTTTTCTCCTGAGCGTGTGTGTACATCATTCCTGCTAAAAGGAAAAGTACAAGAGCTGAGTTATTTATTCTCTTCATAACCTAAAAGGTCTTTTAAAATATGTTTTATATGTTGTGTAAGTTCTTTGAAATACGTTTCTTCAAAAACCATTTCATCTTCACTATTTTTAAGAAAATCTTTGTACATCTGCTTGGCATTTGAAGCATAGAATAAAGTTCCACTTACCGTAGAATGCAGCAAATAAATAGGTGGATTTTTGGTAAAAATTCCATTTTTTAAACCACTTTCCAAAATCTTGGAGTACATGGTGATGAAGCTCAGTTTAGTCTCTTTCAGAAATTCAACAATTTGCGGATTTTCGCTGTATAACTGCTCTCTCTGCATGATCCTAAAAAACATTTTATGATTGCGAACTCTTCCTGCAAACTGATCTACAATCCTTTCAACCTTTTCCCATTCATTAATATCTTGCCTTTCTAAAAGGTCTTTTGAAAAAAACTGTCCTTCTTTCATCCTGTACTCTACTAATTTCTCGTACAATTTTTCTTTTGAACCGAAATAATAAGAAATCATAGAAATATTAACGTTGGCTGCCCTAGAAATCTCCCTGGTTGATGTTCCAGAAAAACCCTTTTCTGCAAAAAGCTGCTCGGCTGCGAATAAAATATTTTCTTCTTTTGAAATCATTGCTGTGAATTTTACGGGTGCAAATATACAACAGGAATACTATAAAATCAAACGTTTGATTGGATTTAAATTTAAAATGTAGACCTAGGCAATATACATGCTGATTATCAAACAAATAATTGTTGAGTTGGCACTATTGCAAATGGCTGTCGCTGATTTTGCAGATTGAGCAGATTTTATTAAATTATATAAAATCGGGGAGATTGAAAGAAAAAATTCAGACCTAAGTCTGAAGTTTTATGAATTTTTATGAATGTATCTTGAGAGTTTTATTCCCAAATCTGTCCAAACAATTTTGGGATTGCCATTTCTGGCTAAATGTAAATCGGCAGTGTTGATTTCATCTAAAATACTGATGATATTCGCACCACTGATAAATTTAGAAAAACCAACCCAGTTGAATCCGTTTGCGTCTATTTTTTTATAAACTAAATCTTCAGACTGATAATTCTGCAATAAAGCCAATCTGAAAATTTCGGAAGCATAATTAAGAAAGTTTTTTTGCTTTTCTCTGTTCCATCCTGCAATTTCTCTTGCCCAAAAAATGATATTTTTAAGAAACTCTGGTTTCTTTTTTACCATAAATGCATCACGAACCCACTGCACAAAAAGTTTTTCAAATTCTGGGTTTTTAATTTCTGAATTTAAAAGTTTTATCGCTTCATTTAAATTCCCCTGCGCTTCGTGAGTAATTGCTTTTGCTTGTTCATCCGAAGCAGCGAGTTGATTTTTAAGATAAATACTTAAATCTTCATCGGTAATTCGTGGAACTTCTACAACTTGTGTACGGGAGAGTATCGTTGGCAAAATATCATCAACATTTTCAGCTGTTAGCAGAATAATTGTTTTTGCGGGTGGCTCTTCAAGAAACTTTAGAAATTTATTGGAAGCTGCAATATTCATTTTGTCTGCTCTCCAGACGATCAGAATTTTGGTTCCGCCTTCAAAACTTTTAAGAGCAAATTTTTGGTTTTGATCATCGATTTCGTCTGCTGAAATAAACAACTGTTTGTTTTCTGATTCCAGAAAAGCGGTCCAGTCGTCATAACTTGCGTAAGGCGATTCTAGCATCATCTCTCTGAACTGATCAAATTTAATTTTACTTAATGAATTTTTGTTGTCGGTAAACACAGGAAAACAAAAGTGAAGATCTAGGTGATTAAAATGTTCTACTTTAGATGCAGCATGTTCGTTTTCACCTTTCAAAATCTCTCTTGCATACGCCAAAACCAATGGCATCGTTCCGTAACCTTCTTTTCCGATGAAAAGTTGGGCGTGGCTCACTCTGTTTTCGGTGATGCTGTCTTGAAGAAGTTTTTTAAGATTTTCTTGTCCGGCGATGTTTTCCCAATTCATGTTTCAAAGATAAAAGATTTTATGGATATAGAAATTGGTAAATTACCAATTTTACTCCTCGAAAGAATACTTTATTTCTGAAGAGCAAAAAATAAGAGTAAAGCCAATTGTTGACTGATAATTGATGTAAAATTACCCTTAACAAACTTTAACCTCAGTAAATTTTTACAATTCATTAATATTTAAGATATTTGCGCATTATTTTAAAAATCAAGAATGAAAAAAATCTTTGTACTATCATTCATTTCGGTGGGATATTTCCTTAATGCGCAGAGTTTAAGCAACTCGCCATACGCAACTTATGGAATTGGAGATGTAAAGTTTGATAATACGATTGAGACATCCTCTATGGGAGGCATTTCAACAGCTTATATCAGTGATTTTACCAGTAATTTTAATTTCGGTAATCCGGCAAACAATACCAACTTTGAGCTGACAAGCATCAAGTTGGAAGCCACCAACGAAAATAATTACTTCAAAACCAACTATAACAATACAAAGTCTACTAAACATTCTACGTATTTATCTAATATTTCACTTGCTTTTCCACTTTCACCAAAAATGAAAATGGGATTACTCTACCAACCTTATAGCTCAAAAAGCTACGATGTTTTGAATTCTGTGGAAACACCTGCTGCATCTGGGAACTTTAATGCCAACAGGTTTACAGGAAAAGGAACATTAAATACGGCTCAGGCAGCACTTTCTTATAATTTGGGTTCTGGTTTATCTGTAGGTGCGAAAGCCAATTTTTATTTCGGAAACCTTTACGACATTAATGAATTTACGGTGACTAATGCAGAATTGATTAATGGCTATGAAACCAAAAACAGCATTAAGAACTTTAATTTCACTTTGGGTACAAGTTATCAGAAACTCAACACTTCTACTGATAAAAAGTTGACATTAGGAGCAACTGCTACTTTTGGCAATACGAGTAATATGACTACCGAGTACAAAAACAGTACTTACTATTATGGTACAGGTGAAACAAAAATAGGAGAATCTATTATTGAGCAAAAAAATGCTAATTCTAAAAACCTAATGCCTTTGAATGCCTCTCTTGGTATAGGATACGGAAGTAACAATGAATGGTTCCTCTCAGCACAAATTGACTATAAAAAAGGAGAAACCATCTCTTATTTCGGAAAGAATTTCGATTTCCAAGACACTTATAAAATCTCTGCTGGAGGTTGGTACCTTCCGAATTACAACAACTTTAGAAGTTATTTCTCAAGAGTTGTTTACAGATATGGAGCATTCTATGAAAGAGGTGGATTAAAAATTGCCAACAACAGTATCAATAAATATGGTATCTCTGCAGGAGTTTTGCTTCCTTTCAAGACAAGCAACATCCAAAGAATGAGTGGTCTTGAGATTGGCGTTGAAGCAGGAAAAAGAGGAACACTTAATGACAACTTGATTAATCAAAACTATGTAAACCTGAAGGTTGGTTTCAACTTTGCAGACAAGTGGTTTAGAAAAAATCTTTATGACTAAAATGAGAATATTCTCAAAAAATTTAAAATTTAAAAATATAGCATATCTTTCTAGTTGTGCTATATTTTTTGTAATCACATCTTGTGAAGATGATCTTACAAAGCAAAAAGGCTCAAACAGTAAAAACTTCCCTTCCACTGTTATTAAAAATGCCAATATTATACAGCGCGATTCTGGGATCATAACTTTAAAAGCTTTCGCTCCTATTCTGGAAAAGTATGAATTAATTGACAGCCCGTATGTAGTAGCAACAAAGGGAATGAAAATAGATTTTTTCGATAAAAAAAACCCAAAACCTGGAACAATTACAGCAAAATATGCCAGAATTTTCGAATACAAAAAATTCTATGAGGCGAAAGGAGATGTAAAAATAACGACGAACGACGGACGAAGATTTGCAACGCAGAGTGTTTTTTGGGATCAGCGCAAGCAAAGAATTTACACAAGAGATACTGTTTATACAACTACTCCAGATGGTTCTGTATTAGTAGGAGCTCATGGGATGACCGCAAAAGATGATTTTACAGAATATAAATTCTTTAAAAATTCTGGAGATCTTGATGTAAGTCATACCAAATTGGCTCAATAAAACCTTTTGTAATGAAATCTAAAGCAATAGGGTTAATGTCTGGAACCAGCCTAGACGGATTAGATATATGTTTTGCGGAATTTGAAAAATATGACAATAAGTGGCAATTCAAAATCATTGAAGCTGAAACTATTTGTTACCCTGAAAACTGGGAAAAAGCTTTACGAAACTCGCTTCATTTATCATCTGAGAATCTTCTTGCTTTAAATTCAGAATATGGTTTTTATCTTGGTAAAACAGTAAAAACTTTTATTGAAGACAAAAAAATTACCGATATTGATCTTATCGCTTCTCATGGCCATACGGTTTTCCATCAACCACATAAAAAATTTACCCTGCAGATTGGCGACGGAAGAGGAATAAAGTTGCAAACCAATATCCCCGTCATTTACGATTTCAGAAGTCAAGATGTTTTGATGGGCGGAAATGGTGCTCCATTAGTACCTATCGGTGACGAGTTACTGTTTTCACAATATGATGGATGTCTTAATTTGGGCGGATTTTCTAACATTTCATTTAAAAAAGCACAAAAAAGAATTGCCT
Source organism: Chryseobacterium piscicola (assembly GCF_900156685.1). Taxonomy (GTDB): domain Bacteria; phylum Bacteroidota; class Bacteroidia; order Flavobacteriales; family Weeksellaceae; genus Chryseobacterium; species Chryseobacterium piscicola. The sequence continues at coordinate 288,926 of NZ_FTOJ01000004.1, read as the reverse complement.
TTGATATTTGCGCAGTGAATATTGTTTTAAATAAAATTTCACAACAACTCGGCAAAAGTTTTGATGAAAACGGAGATAGCGCAAGAAAAGGTAGCGTGGATTCAAACTTACTTGAAAAACTTAACAATCTTGAATTTTACCATCATCAACATCCAAAATCTTTAGGAATAGAATTTTGTAACCATTATATTTTTCCACTATTAGAAAATGTAGACTCGCTCACTGCTTTAGCTACATTTACAGAACATGCAGCCATTCAGATTTTTAAAATATTAAATGAAAATAGGTTGAAAAAAGTTCTTTTTACGGGTGGTGGAACTTATAATTCTTATCTTATCGAAAAGATTAAGTATAATACTTCCTGCGAAATCATTATTCCAGACAAAAGCATTATTGATTTCAAAGAAGCTCTTATATTCGCTTTTATGGGAGTTTTAAGAATAAATAATGAGGTGAATGTTATGTCTTCTGCCACCGGAAGTTTGCGGGATCACAGCTCAGGGATTATTGCGTAAAAAAACCTTCATTTCTGAAGGTTTTATTTTATTTATAAGTTTCAATTTTATCTGTCAAGGAGTTAATAAAATTCTGAAGCGGTTTTTCAACCATCATTTTTATGAAAGGATTAAATTTCCCCTCAAACAACATCTGAACCTCAGTCTGGTTTTCGTTTAAAGGATTCAAAGCCGCTGTAAGAGCAAAATCTAGGCTAGAACTTGCAGATTTCAACACAGCCTTCGTATCGGTAACTTCGTCTATTTTTAAAGCAATTTCAGGCATTCCCTGAAGTCCGAATTTGAAGCCATCTTCACGTGTTTCAAATTTCTGCAGACCGTCTGGCATAAACTGTTTGTAATTTTCCGGCGTTTTCAAAACCTCTGAAAGTTCTTTTGCAGATTTATTCACGATTATTTTTCGTCCTTCTAAATTCATTTTTTTATTTTTGTAATTAAATTATTACAAATGTATAAAGTTTTTGTCAACGAAAAAAAATTATTACTGTCTAAGAATCCCGAAAACTTAGAAAAAACAGTCGGTTACGAAAACCCTACCACATTAGAAATCGCTTTAGACCTTCTTCAGAACACATCTACTTCTGAACTGAATGTGCATGGTGAAAATCTAGAAAGAATTTGGGAAGAATTTAATCTACTTTTCAGAAAAATAGAAGCTGCAGGAGGTATTGTAAACAATGCTTCCCAAGAAATTCTTTTCATCAAAAGACTTGGAAAATGGGATCTCCCCAAAGGTAAAATGGAAAAAGGTGAATCTCGTGAAGAGTCTGCCATTCGTGAAATAGAAGAAGAAACCGGTCTTACGAATGTAGTCTTAAAAGATTTTATCAATACCACTTATCATATTTATATTGAAAGAAATGGCGACCGTGTGTTGAAATATACCCACTGGTTTGAAATGTTTTTTGATGGAGAAGACACTTCAAAACCACAAACCGAGGAAGGAATTACAGAAGTAGCTTGGAAAAACTGCGCACAGATTACTGCTGAAGTTTTCCCAAACACTTTCAAAAATATTAAGTTGATTTTAAGTGATTTTAATGAGAATAAGTTTAAATAAAATCTAACGCTTTCTCTAGAGCAATTCCTCTGGATGCTTTTAGGAGAACGTTTTTGGAATTAATATTATTCTGCTCGAGATAATCTATAAGTTCTGCTGTATTTAAGAATGCTTCAGAATATAAATTAACTTTTTTAAACTCTGCTCCAACGGTAATAATTTGATCAAAACTTAAACTTTGAGCCAGATTTATGATATTTTGGTGCTCATTCTCGCTTTCCTCACCAAGTTCTAGCATATCACCTATAATGATCGTTTTTGTACCTTCAAAACCTACAAAATTACGCAACGAAACACTCATAGAACTGGGATTGGCATTGTAGGTATCCAAAACCAAAGTTTTACCTTCTTTTTGCACTATTTGAGAACGCATATTAGTGGGTGTATAATTTTCTATTGCGTGTTTAATTTTATCTACATCAACTCCGAAATGCAAACCTAAACTGGCAGCTGCGCAGAGATTGGTAAAATTGTATTCTCCGGTAAGCTTTGAAATGATTTTTTGATGTTTAAAACTTAATCCTACAAAATGTTCTTCAGAAATTATTTCAAACTGATAATTAGAATTTTCTTTTCCAAAAGTGATTTTTGGAGAATACCCTTTAGTTTTATCTACTTGAATTTCATCATTTTCGTTAACAAGAATTGTTTGATGATTTGTTTTTAAATATTCGTAAAGTTCAGATTTTCCTTTAACAACACCTTGAAAACCACCAAAACCTTCTAAGTGCGCTTTTCCGAAATTAGTAATGTAGCCAATCTCTGGTTTGGCAATAGCGCAAAGCGACTCAATTTCTTTTTGATGATTGGCGCCCATTTCTACCACAGCCATCTCATGCTCTGGCTTAATAGAAAGGATTGTAATAGGAACTCCGATGTGGTTGTTTAAATTACCAAAAGTATATTGTACATTATATTTTTCAGACAAAACAGCATGAATAATTTCTTTAGTTGTTGTCTTCCCGTTACTGCCTGTAAGCCCAATAATTGGAATTCTAAGCTGATTTCTGTGATATATTGCTAACTCTTGTAGAAAATCTAACGTAGATTCTGTATAGAAAATATTTCTATTTTCATTTTCAAACTCTTTCTGCTCTACTATTACAGCTAAAGCGCCTTTATCTATGGCATCTTCAGCCAATGTAGCAGCATTGAAGCTATCTCCCGAAAAGGCAAAAAACAAGTCATTTTTGCTAATTTTTCTACTATCTATAGTTACCTTATCAGCCTTTAAAAATATTTTATAAAAGTCTTGTACATTCATAGTTCAAAAATAAAAAACCTTCTGAAAAATCAGAAGGTTTTTGTATAATATTTTGATAATAAATTATCTTCTCGTTCTACCTTTGTTTTTTGAAGTAGCATCTTGAGCTACACGGAAACCAATCCAAGCAAACCCTGTATTCTCAGCTTTGAATCTTCTTTGTCCTGGATCTAGCCAGTACGCTGAATCTTGCCAAGAACCTCCTTTTACCACTCTGATTTCATTTGAAATTTGAGTTGTTCTTTTACCACTATCTTTTTGCATTTTCACTTTTCCGTTAGCATCAACGAAGAAGTTTTTCTTAGCTCCGTTGTACATATTGTAAGATGTTGCAGAGTCTGAAGCATTTCTGTAGTTAAGAGAAGACTGCTTATCTCCATCTCTGAAGTTGGTGTAGTCTGCAATAGTTTCTCTTTCATACTGACCTGGAAGGTTTTTTGCAACCAATCTTCCGTCTCTTAAAGTATCATACTTCATATTGGTTTCGTCAACCATTTTGTAAGTACCATCTCCATTTCTTACAATTGCTTGAGGAGCATTACCTCTGTAATAGTTGAAATCACTGTATTCATCGTCAACGATTGGTCTGTACACATCAGCTGTCCATTCTGCAACGTTTCCATACATTCCATAAATACCTAAAGCATTTGAAGGGTATAATCTTACGTCTGAAGTTTTAGCTGAACCGTCGTTTTTCCAACCTGCAGGACCAGAATAATCACCTTGTCCTTGTTTGAAGTTTTCAAGAAGCATACCTCTGTCTCTTCCCTTCGTACCTCTAAGGTTTTGAATTTGAGGAGTTTTTCCCAGATAGTTGTTATATTCTCTATTTTTCTCCATTCCTAGAGCGGCATACTCCCATTCAACTTCGCTAGGAAGTCTGAATTTAGTTACCATATCTGCACCTGGAGCTCTGTTTGCAGCAATAAGTCTAGCATTGGTAGTTTTGATACCTGTTTTTTGCTGCCTTCTTTGCTCATTGATGTAGCCTTGCATTTCAGGATCATTCGATTTGAATTTATCCATATTAAATGCAGTACCACCTTGGTTATTAGATTCGTTAATATATAAATCTTTAGCAATAATACCTGCGTTCATCAAAGCTTTTTCGTTTGCTCTGTCTGTCAACCATTCACAGTATCTGTTTGCCTGAGCCCAAGCTACACCTACTACAGGATAGTAGTCATAGTTAGCATCTCTGAAATAAGTTTCATTGAAATCATTTCTAGAAAGCTTGTTGTCCCACAATAAAGTATCTGGCAAAGCGCCGTTGTAGATTTCTTTAAAACTAGGATCACTTGGTGGGAATACATACTTCAACCATGTAAGGTATTCGCGGTATTCGTAGTTAGTAATTTCTGTTTCACCGATATAGAAAGAGCTTACCTGCATTCTGCGAGGCGAGTTATTCCAATCGTGCATTACATCATCTTTCACTAATCCCATTGCAAAAGTTCCACCTTCCACATACACCATTCCCGGCCATCCTTTCTGCTCTTGTTGTTTTCCTGCAAAAAACCAACCTTGTTTTTCGTTTGGTTTCCAACCTGTTTTAGAGACAAAACTTTTGGTACCACCACCTTTGCCGGTACCCGAACCACCACAACTGGTTAATGCAAGTGTAGAACTCAATGCTATTAATGAAAACAACTTTAGTTTTTTCATAGTCGATATAAATATTATTCAAAGTACAAAGAAAAGTAAATTATTCAATAAATCAAATAAAGATTTGATTTTTTTGAAAAACCATGTGAAATTAGTTTTATTGTTTTCTATGTATTTCTAAAATTTTCGTTTATTTTGTAATTTGGAAATCCATACATAAACATGAGACTGAAAATAATTCTTATATCCCTGTTTTCTTTAGCAACCACATTAAAGGCGCAGCGTGTTGCCATAGAATGGAACGGCTCTAAAACTGAAGATTTTGGTACAGTAAAAAAAGTGTTGCCTGCTTTTAAAAACGAAGGCTTTGCTTTTAGCCAGAATAATGTTTTTATACACAATAAAGTAAAAACAGGAGAAACCCGATTGAAAATCACAAATTTGCAATGGGAAAACGTTTCTTACAAAGATCTTTTTGAGCTTAGTGAATCACAACTTCCAGATTACGAAATAAAAGATGTTACCTATGTTGATATTGAAGGTGAGCGATATGCTAGCTATAATGTTTCGCTATTTAAAAAAATAAATGGTGCAGTACAGAGACTATCCTCTTTTCAACTCGTTGATGACGGAGCTTCTCAAAATTTGAACACAGCAAAAATAGGCACTACAATAAACCCTCTTTCTGCGGGAGGATTTTATAAAATAAAAGTTGATAAATCTGGTATTTTTAAAATTACAACACAGTTTTTAAAAGATATTGGCATAAATCCCACGAATGTAAACCCGAAGAATTTCAGAATCTATGGAAATGGTGGTGTGATGCTACCAGAATACAATCAAGACACAAAATACAGTGCACTTCAAGAAAATTCTATTCAAGTTGTAGGTGAAGAAGATAATGTATGGAATGATAATGACTACGCATTATTTTATGCACAAGGCCCAAACGGATATAATTTATATGACACTTCAAATGGTAGCGGATTCAAGAGAGCAGACACTAGAATTGACAGAAGCAATGGTTTAAAAAATATCTATGAAGAATTTTCTTATTATTACATCAATTTTGATAAAGGCGCTGGAAAAAGAGTGCAAAATGTTGATGTAAATTTACCAGCAACTTCTCTTATAACTAGATATGATGATTATCAAGTCATTAATAATGACCAAAAAAACCTCTTGAAAGTAGGAAGAATTTGGGCGGAAGAAACACCATTTTCTGCTCCCAAAAATATTGTAATTAATGTAGCTACCCCCATTCAACCAGGTGATGTCATAAAATACCGTACTCAGGTAATAGGTTTCAATGCACAACAAAATAGTGTGTCTTTCAACATTAACAACTTGAACCCCTTCACTTCAGCAGTTCCTGCAAACACACCATTCTATAATTATGATTATTTCCAGATGAGATATTCTGGGAATATATCAAACCTCACAGGAAATCAAATAACATTTAATTATCTTCCTAATATTGGAACAAACCCAAATGGAGCATTTCATTTCGATTATCTTGAAGTACAATACAAACAAGATTTGACGTATAACGGATCTCAAATGATTTTCAGAGATTTCTCACTTCAAAGCGGAAGCAATACTACCTATGGTTTTGGAATCTCTAATACCGGAAGCCTTGAGCAAGTTTGGGATGTAAGTGATATTACCAACGCAAACAGAAGAGTAAATAAGGCCGGCTCTGGAGCATTTAATTTTGCATATACTACTTCTAATCTTTTTTTTAATAATGAATTTGTAGCTTTTAAAGCAGACGCTGCGTTTGCACCACAATTTGTTGAAAAGATAGGTAACCAAGATTTATCTGCTATGCAAAATGTAGATTATTTGATTCTTACAACGCCAGAACTCATGGGGCAAGCACAAAGAATTGCAAATTACCACCAAACAAAAAATAATTTTAATGTACAGATTGTAGATCCTACAAAAATTTACAATGAATTCGGAAGCGGAAGCCGAGACATTACCGCCATTAGAGATTTCATCACAAAGCTAAACACCCCGGCAGGACGATTGAAATATGTATTCATACTTGGCGATGCTTCTTTTGATTACAAAAATAGAATACCAAATAACAGCAACATTGTTTCTAGCTACGAAAGTGAAGAATCTGGAGACTTTGTAAGCTCTTATATTACGGATGATTACATTGTAATGACTAAACCTCAAACTAATATTACTCTTACCAGTAACCTTCCCGATATTCCTATTGGCAGGCTTCCAGCTGCAAATTCTACTGAAGCTGCAAATATGGTTGATAAAACACTAGCCTATTATAATGCTTTACCAGGACAATCCAACTCATTTGGAGAATGGAAAATGAAGCTGGACTTTGTAGTGGATGATGATAATGATGGCGGACCAGCTTTCCACACAGTGATGAATAATACTTTACAAAGTATTTTTGAAATCCCTGCAAATACCAACCTTAAAGAATACAATGTTCGAAAACTTTATTTAGATTCATTTCAAGGCCAGAGTACAGCTGGAGGCAGAAGATATCCGCAGGTAAACCAAGCCATAGCAAATGATATGGGTAATAGTCTTTATCTTTTTTATTTTGGGCATGGAGGTATCAGCGGATGGGCGCAAGAAAGAGTATTTACTACAGACGAAATTCAAGCCGCTAACAACTTTTCAAATATTTACAGTAGATTTCCTTTTGTATCAACCATTACTTGTGAGTTTACATTATGGGATGAGCCAGGAACATCTTCCGCCGGCGAGCAACTTATGAAATTAAAACAAGGAGGTCCAGCTTCCATGATTACTTCCAGTCGTGCAGTAGGTGTAGGGTATGGTATTGATTTTACCAATCTTTATACGAGAGAAATGTTTAAATTGACGAATGACGATTTTATTTCAATTGGTGATGCACACTTAAATGCTAAAAAACTTAAACCAAGCGATCCCAATCATTTCAAAGTAAATGTTTTGGGAGATCCTGCAATGAAACTCAGCAGACCAAAGAGACTTTTGGTTATTGATAATATTGAAAGCCCAATTCCAGGATTAATCAGAGGTTTAGATTTTGTGAAAGTAACCGGTCATATTAACAATGCAAACGGAACTTTAAATAATACATTCAACGGTCGTGTAGTCATTAATATTTTTGATAAAAAATTAAATAAGAAAACTTTAAACAATCCCGGTTACCTTACTCCTATTCTAAATTATACAGAAGAAGGAAATGCAATTGTAAAAGCTTCGGGAATTGCAAAAAATGGTCAATTTACAGTAGAATTTTATGTTCCTAAAGACATTAATTATACTTTGGGACAAGGTAGAATTTTAGGTTATGCTGACAATAAAGTTTCTGATGTCTTCAATAATCAGTCGGTTCAGGTAGGAGATTTAAATCCAAACGGAATTAATGATAACGAGCCTCCAAAAGTAAAGTTATACATGAATAACACCAATTTTGCGAACGGAGGAATTACCAATCAAAACCCCACTCTATTGGCATGCTTAACAGACGATACAGGGATAAACTCTACCGGATCTGGTGTAGGACACGACATTACAACATATCTTGACGGGCAAATAATCAATACCGTTGTACTCAATGATTTCTTTGCTCCTGGTGAAGGAAATGGATGTCTTAATCCCTCTCTTGCAGAATATCAGAAAGGAAATGTAACTTATCCTTTCAGAAACCTAGCCATAGGACAACATCAACTAAGTTTTAAAGTTTGGGACATCAACAATAATTCTACCATATCCACGTTAAACTTTGAGGTAAAAGATCAGTCTGATCAACATTTGATTATCAACAGACCAATGAACTGGCCCAATCCTTTTACCAATAAAACCTACATTCATTTTGAACACAATTGTGATGATATGTTGGATGTAAATGTTCAAATCTATACAATAACGGGGAAATTAGTAAAAACAATTTCTTCAGCAGTTATTGCAGAACCATTCTTACAGGGCTACAGAACCCCTAAACAAGCAATAGAATGGGACGGAAAAGATGATTTTGGTGACACTGTAGCAAAAGGTACGTATATTTTTAAGATATTTGCAAAAAGCCAAAATCAAGAAAAATGCAAAGGAAGTGCTACAGCTGTAGAAAAAATGGTACTTTTGAAGTAAAATTATAATTTTAACGAAATATATCTATAAAACTGATAATATATAAAAGACAACATATGAATTTAACTACTAAACTGCTTTTAGGAATAGGTTTTAGTGCCAGCTTTTTAAGCTACGCTCAAGATTTAAGTCAGGTAAGACCTGTATTGACAGGAGCTCCTTTCCTAAGAATAGCACCAGATGCAAGATCAGGAGGTATGGGAGATCAGGGTGTGGTAACTTCACCAGATGCATTCTCACAATTCTGGAATGCAGCTAAATATCCTTTCAGCAGAACAAGTTCTTCAATTGGTTTGAACTATACACCATATATGAGTAAACTTACGAATGATGTATTTTTATTGTATGGTGCCTTTCATAAATTTTTAGGATCAGAAGAAAGATCTACCATCTCAGCAAGTATCTATTACTTCAATATGGGAGAAGTAGACCTTACTCAATTGGTAGGAAACGAAGTTACTTCTTTGGGAACTTCAAAACCAAACGAATTCTCTATCGATGTGGCTTACGGTCTTAAGCTTTCAGATTCTTATTCAATGGCAGTTACAGGTAGATTTATTCGTTCAGACTTAGCCGGAGGATTCAACACAGACACTACATTAAAACCAGCAAACTCTTTCGCAGTTGATGTTTCAGGTTATTATACTTCCCCAAGATTTCAAAGTTTCGGAAATTATGAAGGTAAAGTAAACGGAGGTTTTGCCATTACCAACTTAGGTCCAAAATTAGATTACACAGGAAACGAAGAATCTAGATCTTACCTTCCAACTATGGCAAGATTAGGTTTAGGATATGATTTGTTTCTTGATGATATGAACAAAGTTGGACTTTCTGTAGAAGGTTCCAAAATTCTGGTTCCAGGATCTGAATTTGTCGGTAACGATCCTAATACAAGACAGCCAATATACGCAGTACCAAATGTAGGTGTGATGGAAGGAATCAGTAAATCTTTCAACAACACCAACTCTATCATGTATAGCGGTGCTTTAGAATATTCTTATGACAATGCATTTGCTTTAAGAGGAGGTTACTTCCACGAAAGTGAGGAGCAGGGAGCAAGACAGTTTGCAACTGCAGGTATCGGTTTGAAATACCGTTCATTTGGTTTAGATATTTCTTACCTTATCAATATGTCTAAAATAAATACTGCATTAGATAACACGCTTCGTTTCGGGCTTACCTGGAACATAGGTGCAGAAACGTCTAACGTAGATTATTAAGAAATTTATTTTCATTTAAATACTAAAGCTCCTTTTCAGGAGCTTTTTTTGTTTGTTTAAATAAGTGCAAACAATTGTTATCCTTTGGAAGAGTGGCAAAAAATTTTCAAACGTTTTGATTGGGTAGTTGATTTTATTTTGTTTAATCTTCCTCATCTTATATTTTTTTTAAAAAACTTGTTTAAAATATAATTATATTTAAAACTTAACAATTACCCTATAAACTAAACCATCCAATTCACATATAACGCTTATTTTTGCAACATGAATTATTCTTCGGAGCTCAAAAAATTTGTAACCAGCCAATATGTTTATTCTGCCATTAGAATTACATTATCTACGGTGCTTCCGTGCCTAGTGCTTGCTCATTTTGGGATGCTCAAAGAATACTTCCTATTTCCTTTGGGAACCAGTTTTGTAGCGCTTACAGATCAGCCAGGCCCATTTATTCGAAGAAGAAATTCTCTTGCTTTTGCCATTTTCTGCTTCGTAATCGTGGCCACTATCGCCAGTTTGTTTAAAGGAATTATTCCTTTAGTTATTTTCGAAATCTTTGCATTCGGAATGTTTTTCTCACTCATTGGCGTTTACGGACAAAGATTGGCAGCAGTAGGCTCATTAGCTTTAGTAGTATTAGCAATTTTTATTGACGGACATTTAACAGGCGTAAATATCCTCAAAAGCCTAATGATTTTTGCAGCCGGATGCATTTGGTTTTTATTAATTTTCTTGGTTGTAACGACGATTCAGCCATATAAATTGGCGAGTCAGATGATTGGCGAAAATTATCTACAGCTTTCAGAATTTTTAAAAATAAAAGCAAATTTTTATCAGAAAAATCCAGATTTTAATCGCCTTACAACACAAGTGATTGCGAAGCAAATAGAAATCAAAAATCTCCAGGAAGAAACACGAGATACTGTTTTCAGAACCAGGATGATTGTAAACGAATCCACAACTATCAGCCGTTTGCTTATGCTGATGTTTCTGAATTCTATGGATCTTCATGAGAAATTAATGACCTCCGAAAGTGATTATAAAAAACTTCAGGCAAGCTTTGAAGACAGTAGTATTTTAGTGAAAATACACGACTATCTGAATATTCTTTCACAAGAAATTACCAACATCGGAATTTCGCTTCAAAGCAGCACGCGAGCAAAGCCCATCTTCAATCTGGAAGTTCTTTCTCATGAGCTGAATGTTCATTATTTTGATTTGAGAAACAAAGAAATGACTCCAGAAACTTTGGAAAATTTTATGATTCTTCGTCAGATTATGATGCGCATTAGCGAGATCACAAAAGAAATCACTGAGATTTATAAAGTATTTGCACAAAATGTGAAGCTTGCAAAAAGTCTTTCCACAGGTTTAGATTTGAAAAAATTTATGCCTAATGAGGAAAAAATAAATTTTAAAGTTCTGAAAAGTAATATTTCTCTTACCTCATCCCATTTTCGTCATGCCATCAGAGTGACATCAGCTTTATTATTAGGATATTTTGTTTCTCGGCTCCCATTTATAGAAATTGGTCATACCTACTGGATTTTAATTACAGTAGTTGCCATTTTAAAACCCGCCTACTCCATTACCAAACAGAGAAATCTTTTGCGTTTTTATGGTACTGTTGCTGGTGCAGTGATTGCTTACGCTATTTTACATTATATAGACATTAATGCAATTTTGTTTTCAATTCTTTTGGTGAGTATGATTTTATGTTTCAGCTTTTTAAAAGGAAGGTATTTCTGGGCCGTTTTGTTTATGACGATATACGTTTTTCTGAGTTTCAATTTCCTAAATCCCGGGAACATCAACATTATTTTTAAAGACAGAATTGTAGACACCATTATCGCAGGAATCATTACATTTCTCGTTTCCTATCTCATTCTTCCAGTTTGGGAACATACCCAGAATTTAGCTTTAATGAAAAAATCTGCAGAATCTAACCTGAGTTATTTTCACAGCGTAATGTCTAAATTTCTGAATGAAGATTTTGATGTGGAAAATTATAAAGTAAAAAGAAAAAATGCCATAATCTCGCTTGCCAATCTTTCTGATAATTTCCAAAGAATGATTACCGATCCCAAACATCAACGAAAAAAATTGGAAGTAGTACACCAATTTGTGGCAACCTCACATTTAATTACAGCTTATACCGCCTCGCTTTCGCAATATTCTAAAAAGGAAAAAAATTACACAGAAATAGATTCTGAAAGCTGGACGAAAAAAATAGAAGCAGAGATGAACCAAGTTTCCGTTTTGCTGAATGGCGAAAAAATTTCTGAAACTTTGAAAATAAACAGCCGTTTGGAACCTGAGGATTCTTCCATCGATGATTTGCTTTCTAAAAGAAAAACCGAACTTTTGGAAAATGAACATTACGATACAAGAGATCCCAATAAAATCTCTCATTTAACAGAACTGAAAAATATTCACGATGTTTTGGAACTGATTTATGATGTTGCTAAAGAACAACGGAAAGTAATTGAAAACTATCGTAACGAAGAGATTATTCCTCAACAATCGTAAAGCAGTATTCGTCAAAAAACTTTACACTTGCTTTATATTCATCTGAAATTTTATCATCATGAACCCTGCAGCTAATGTCAAAAAGATGTTTCAGCTCAAAAGGTTTCACTTCATAGTGTTTTTTTAGAGACCAATGCTTAGAGTGATGAATTTTGTACATACTTTCCTTAACGCTCCAAATAATCGTGTAAAAAACCACTTCTGCATCAAAAGGAATAAAACTTCGTTCGTTTTTGTAGGTAAATTTGTCAATAACTCGTAAAATTTTAGGATTAAATTTTTCAATATCAATCCCAATTTTATTTTTTGAAATCGCAATTGCAGCATAAGGAAAAGAATGTGTGATTGAAATCTCTGCATCTTTTGGTGAAAGAAAAGGCTCTCGTTCTTTATACAAAATTTTAGAATTGGGTTTCAAACTTTTCAAAAGCTTTCTTACCATCAAAACCTCTAATAATTTTTTGGGGTGATAATCTTTAACCTTTTCTGCATTCTCAGGTTCTAAAAGTTCATCAACATTCAGCTCTTCACCTTCCTCATATTTCCAGATAAGAATAGTTGCAGCGTCGTCAGAAAAATCACGATAAAGAGGCATGGGCTTTATTTATTGGGTAAAAATAAGAATTTTTTGATTGGGAGCTAGCCACTCTATGTCTGAAGTTTCTCTATTAACTCTAAAACAATTCGGCTGTTTTATTGAAATCGCGGATTCTATGAAATAAAAAAATCTTAATAATATTGTATCCCACTTTCTAGAGAAGCTTACTGCGCGACAAAAAAAAACTTAAAAATAGGATTGATTTTTTTTTTTTAAAATCTTAAATAGTACAACTTAAGTGAATTGAATAGTATTTAAAAACCCAAAAAATAAGCGCAAACATTTAGAATATTTCGCTTCCCGATTTCTATTTAGCCTGATGATTTTGATTATTTCTGTGCTGCGAAATTTCAAGATTCTCATCTACAAAATACGCACTTCCAAAACCATTCACATAAGAGCCTTTCACAGGATGAATACCTATTAAGATAAAATCATTCATTTCAGAAATTACCTCCACTACTTTCCCATGTGTTTCTTTTAGTTGAGAAACTACAGTATTCCAAATCTCACAATTTCTCTCCACCTGCGAAGTATACGCATCAATCGTTAATCTCTCACGCGCATAAATTTGTTTTGTAGCACACTCGTCTTCAATAAACATGATTGAAGTTTTTTTTCCTTCTGCAAGATTTTGGGTATGTTTTGCCAAGAAAGAAACCAAAATATAGAATGTATTTTCTACTTGTACGAAGGGTGCATAGCTAGAATTGGGCGTTCCCTCAGCATCTAGGGTTGCTAAAATAAAACTTTTAGATTTTTGTACTAATTCTTTTATTTTAGAATCAAGCGGTTGTGCCTGTCTCTTAGAATCTTCCAGATTTTGGGAGTGATTCATCTACTACGATTTATTATTTTGCAAAAATACGTTAATTAGAATAAAAACAAATAAAACTAACACTGTAAAATCTCATATCGGGTAATTTTTTATCTGTTTTTTATATAAATTATATGTTGTAATTTTGTGCTTTAAATATTTGAATTTAAATCATTCATAAGATATGAGTACAACTACACAATACGTTCCTTATAAAGTTAAGGATATTTCCCTAGCAGAATGGGGAAGAAAAGAAATTACCCTTGCAGAAGCAGAAATGCCTGGTTTGATGGCTATTCGTGAAGAATACGGATCGTCTCAACCTTTGAAAGGGGCAAGAATTGCAGGATGTCTTCACATGACAATTCAAACTGCAGTTTTAATAGAAACTTTGGTTGCTTTGGGAGCTGAAGTTACTTGGTCTTCTTGTAATATTTTCTCTACGCAAGATCATGCTGCTGCTGCTATTGCTGCTGCAGGAATCCCTGTTTACGCTTGGAAAGGCTTAAATGAAGAAGAGTTCGATTGGTGTATTGAGCAAACTCTTTTCTTTGGTGAAGATAGAAAACCATTAAACATGATTTTGGATGATGGTGGAGATTTAACGAACATGGTTTTCGACAAATACCCAGAATTCACAAAAGACATCAAAGGACTTTCTGAAGAAACAACTACCGGTGTTCACAGACTGTACGAAAGAATGAAAAACGGAACTTTGGTAATGCCTGCAATCAACGTGAATGATTCGGTTACGAAGTCTAAATTTGATAACAAATATGGTTGTAAAGAATCTGCTGTTGATGCAGTAAGAAGAGCAACCGATATTATGTTGGCTGGTAAAAGAGTGGTAGTTTGCGGATATGGAGACGTTGGTAAAGGTACGGCTGCTTCTTTCAGAGGCGCTGGTTCTATCGTTACAGTAACTGAAATCGACCCAATCTGTGCTTTACAAGCCGCAATGGATGGTTTTGAAGTAAAAAGATTAGATTCTGTTGTAGATAACGCAGATATCGTAATTACTACTACTGGTAATTTCAGTATTGTGAGAGGAGAGCATTTCCTTAAAATGAAAGATAAAGCAATCGTTTGTAACATCGGTCACTTCGATAACGAAATTGATATGGCTTGGTTGAACGAAAACTACGGTCATACAAAATCTGAAGTGAAACCACAAGTTGACATCTATACTTTAGAAGAAGGTAAAGAAGTTATCATCCTTGCTGAAGGTAGATTGGTAAACTTAGGATGCGCTACCGGACACCCAAGTTTTGTAATGTCTAACTCTTTCTCTAACCAGACTTTGGCACAAATTGAGCTTTGGAATAATTCTGAAGCTTATGGAAATGAAGTATATATGTTGCCTAAACATTTGGATGAAAAAGTAGCAGCTTTACACCTTAAAAAACTAAGCGTAGAGCTAGAAGTACTTTCTACAGAACAAGCTGAATACATTGGCGTTGATGTAAAAGGACCTTACAAGCCAGAATATTACAGATATTAATTATTTGTAATTGGTAATGAGCTATTCATTGGCAATTAATCAATATAGAACGCTCCAGAATTTTTCTGGAGCGTTTTTTTGTTTAAAAAAAATCGATTTGCCTTCATTTTTCAAAAAACAGCGATATATTTTAAATATTTATTTTAAAAAACAATATATTTGGCTCAATTAAACATTAAAAACATAAATAATGAAAAAACAAGGAGTTTCAAATGCATTTGTAGCTGCATCATGGGTCGCATTGGGAGCAGGAATGGTAGGATTTATTGTTGGTTTGGCAAGAGCTGAAATGCAACTTAACGAAAAAGGATATTATTTTACCGTACTACTCTATGGTTTATTTGCTGTAGTTTCTTTGCAAAAGGCCGTCCGCGACCGATTAGAAAACATTAAAGTAACGGATATTTATTACGGTATTTGCTGGTTCGCCACACTTTCATCTATCGTCTTACTGGCAATCGGACTGTGGAATGCGACTATTCTGCCAAGCGAAAAAGGTTTTTATGGCTTTGCCTTTTTGCTGGCATTATTTGGCGCCATCTCCGTCCAGAAAAATACGAGGGACAATATGACTCAAGAATAAAACGACTTTCGCCCACCACATTTGGTGGGCTTTTTTATTATGCCTATATTTATTTCACAAAATATTGACATGAAATTCACACTACTTTCCTTTATTTGCTTTGTATTCTCTTTTAACATTATAAAAGCTCAAAACGAGTTTATTACCACTTGGAAACCCAGCAACATCCAGAATCCTATTCCAGACAGTCCTCCCTATATTTCGTCAAGCACGCAAGCTTGGGCTCCGTTTCGGGGAACAGGCTACACTATTTTTTGGGAAGAAGTAGGCTACCCTTCACATAATATGACGATGGCCAACGTTAGCTCTAGTAACCAAGTTCTATTAGATTTCGGAACACCGCACAATCCTATCCCAGGAAACGCTACCTACAAAGTGAAGGTAAGCAATGGCAGTGGTAACTTTTATAGAATAGCATTCCGGGATAATACTTTGATTGGGAATATGAATGATATTATGGGAGACAGCTCGAAAATTTTAGAAATCAATCAATGGGGTTCTATTGCATGGTCTTCTATGGGATCTGCTTTTAGTGGATGTACAAACTTAAATATGTTAGCTATTGATAGCCCTAATCTTATGGGAGTTTCAGACATGTCGTATATGTTTCAAGGCTGCTCTACACTTTCGGGAAATACCTCATTTAATAATTGGAATATCTCTTCTGTAACCTCTTTATTAGGAACTTTTAGCGGATGCTATCTTTTTAATCAACCTATTGGAAACTGGAATACAAGCAATGTACAAAGCATGGCCGCTCTTTTTTTAATGGCTCAAAATTTCAATCAACCAATAGGAAACTGGAATACTTCACAAGTAAGCGCTATGGATGCAATGTTTAACAGTGCTAAAAACTTTAATCAAGCTATAGGAAACTGGAATGTTTCTAATGTTTTGGAGATGGAATTCATGTTTGCTAATGCTTGGGCTTTTAATCAACCCCTTGAAAGCTGGAACACTTCTCAGGTAACAGAGATGAACGGAATGTTTTTATTTGCAAAAGCTTTCAATCAACCAATAGGGAGCTGGAATATTTCAAAAGTTACAAAACTTCAAAATATGTTCACTAGTGCTATCGTTTTTAACCAGCCGATTGGAAACTGGAATACTTCTAATGCGACTTCTATGTCTGCCATGTTTCAAAATGCAACCTCATTCAATCAAAATATCAGCAATTGGAATACATCGCAAGTAACCAGCATACAAAATATGTTTACCAATGCTACAATTTTTAATCAAAACCTAGGAAATTGGAATCTTTTTTCCCTCCTTTATGCCGGCGGAGTATTTAATAATTCAGGACTCAGTTGCCAAAATTATGACAGTACCCTGTATGGTTGGAGCATACATCCTCAAACACCCAATAACATCAACCTCAATAGTGCTTCGCCACTGATCTACACGCATCCGGCAGCTGTAAATGCCAGAAACTTTCTTATTACAACAAAAGGGTGGACAATAGCAGGAGATTCCTACGATGACAAATGTGAATCTATACTTTCTACGAAAGAAATAACCGCAGAAAACCAACTATTAATCTATCCCAATCCTGCTTCAGACTATGTTTACATTAAAAATTTAAAAGGTAGAGCCAACTACAAATTTTTTGACAATAGCGGTAGATTGATTTTACAGAATAGTTCAGATAAAAATAAAATCAACATCAGAACATTGACCAAAGGAAATTACTTTCTTCTGGTGGAAACAAAAGACATGGTGAAAACCTTTAAAATTTTAAAAAACTAACACCAAATAATATGAAAAAGTCATTTTTTATTATATTCGTCTTTCTTTCATGCTTTTTCCCGAAAGCACAAAATGAGTTTATAACGATTTGGAAACCCAGTAATACACAAAATACTTTTACCCACAACCCACCTTATGCATCATCCACCACCCAGATATGGGCTCCTTTTCGAGGAAATAATTTTACTATCTATTGGGAAGAAAACGGATACCCTACTCATAATGTTACATTAACCAACGTAACTTCTTCCACACAGGTTTTACTTGATTTCGGAACGGCACAGAACCCAAATGCCAATGCAGCAACTTATACTGTAAAAGTAAGCAATGGCAATGGTAATTTCCATCAAATTATGTTCAGAGATGCTACATTGGGAACATCCAACAGCACCATGGGTGATACAGCGAAAATGATAGACATTTCTCAGTGGGGAAACATACATTGGTCTGCAATGGAAAATGCCTTCGCAGGCTGCAACAATCTTAATATAACAGCGACAGATATTCCTGATTTGTCTTCTGTAAATAATTTAAACGGTACATTTCTAGGATGCACTAGTCTTATAGGGAATAACTCAATCAATAATTGGAATATTTCTTCCGTCAGCTCTTTGGTTTCTACATTCTCTTCTTGCTCCATTTTTAATCAACCTTTGAATAATTGGAACACTTCTAATGTTATATACATGGAAAACACTTTCCATTTGGCAAAGGCTTTTAATCAGCCACTTTCCAATTGGGATACTTCCAACGTGATAGATATGACCGCTATGTTTAATAATGCTCAAAGCTTTAATCAGCCCCTTGATAACTGGAATGTATCCAGCAATACAGATTGCGAATTTATGTTTTCTAATGCATGGGCATTCAATCAACCATTAAATAACTGGAATGTCTCTAATGTTGTTCTTTTTCAGAATATGTTTAACAGAGCTCTTGCTTTTAATTCAAATATTTCAGAATGGAATACTTCCAGTGCTGTAAACATGAGCGGAATGTTTCAATACACTCCTGCATTTAATCAAAATATCTCCAGCTGGAATACAAGCAATGTTACCATTATGAGTAGTATGTTTCAAAATGCAACTGCTTTTAACCAAAATATTGGAAATTGGAATACCTCTCATGTGACGACCATGGTTAACATGTTTAATGATGCTACGAGCTTCAATCAGAACCTTGGAAGCTGGAATCTTTCTTCTCTTTTGTACGCAAGCAGTATATTTAATAATTCTGGACTCAACTGCCAGAATTACGACAGTACACTCTATGGATGGAGGCTGAATCCTCTTACTCCAAATAATATCAGCATCAGCAATGCATCTCCTATGATCTACAGTCATCCCGCAGCAGTGGCAGCTAGAAACTTCCTCATATCAAACAAAGGATGGTCTATATCTGGAGATTCCTACAATCCTACTTGTGTTTCTGCTCTTTCAATAGACGAAGCTTCAATTCTATCACCACCTCAAATTTATCCCAATCCGGCTACAGACTTTATTTACCTAAAAAACTTCAAAGCCCTCGAATCTTTTAAAATATTTGATTATTCAGGAAGAATACTTATGCAAAATATTTTTAAAAACTACGAAATCGATATCAGAACGTTAAAGAAAGGAAATTATATTCTACAATTAAAAACAAAAAATGCTATTGAAAGTTTTAAATTCATAAAAAAGTAAAGCCTCAAAAAAAATGAGGCTTATTTTTCTATTTTAAATTTACTAAATATCGAAATGATTGGGATGTTTAGATTTGATATCATCTACAGTACCCAAAACTTTATCTTTCAATGTATCTTGATACTTTTGTAGATTTTCTGCAACTGCTTTGTTACTACTTCCAATAATTTTTGCCGCCAAAATCCCTGCATTTAAAGAACCATTCAATGCAACTGTTGCTACAGGAATACCTCCCGGCATTTGAAGAATAGACAAAACAGAGTCCCATCCATCAATAGAATTACTTGATAAAATAGGAACTCCAATCACTGGTAATGTGGTACAACTTGCCACCATCCCAGGGAGATGTGCTGCACCTCCGGCGCCGGCAATTATTACTTTCAGGCCTCTATCTTTAGCCGATTTTGCGTAATCAAACATTCTTTCTGGCGTTCGGTGAGCAGAAACCACCGTCAATTCGTAAGGAATCTCTAGAGATTTTAAAAAAATTGCTGCTTGTTCCATAATTGGCAAATCACTTTGACTTCCCATAATAATTCCTACCATTTTTCTTCTATTTATTAGATTGTTCAAAGATAAACATTCGCTATTCAAAATTTAATTTAAAATTTAAAATTAATGCTAAAATGGACGATAAAAACTAATGCTTCGTTCTTAAACAAAAGATTATCTTTGCCACTACAATAGGATATCTTGAAAGATTTCAAACTTACTTTAGCAATTTTCACCGTCGCCATTGTTTGGGGAACAACATTTTTAGCAATACGCGTAGCTGTGGAAACTATTCCGGCGTGGTTTGTGGCAGGAATCCGACAGTTTTTAGCGGCAATTATCATGATTTTGATTCTTCTTTACCGGAAAGAATTTAAATGGATTGGCTGGAAAAACCTGGGATATCAAATCCTTTTTTCAACATTAATGCTCATTATTGCCAACGGAATGACTACTGTTGCAGAAGAAACTGTAACGAGCAGTTTGGCTTCTTTAATGAGCGCTTGCTCGCCGATTGTAGTTTTTCTGGGAAGTGTAGCAATTGGTTTACAAAAATTTAGCTTCCGTGCTTTGCTGGGGATTATATTATGTTTTTCGGGTATTTTATTCATCTTTTGGGATGGTTTGAATGACTTGGCAAATCCAGATTACTTAATGGGAGTTATCTTTTTGTTTATAGCTATTTTAGGCTGGGCTTCCGGAACGATATTTACAAAAAAAATTAATATTCAAAGTGCCAATATTACGCTTAATCTATTTTATCAATTCCTTTTTGCAGGAATTGTTCAGCTTGTTTTTGCATTTTTGTTTTCAGAAAATTACAATTTCGGAAACTGGAGTATAAAAAGTATTTCTGCAATGATATATTTGTCTGTATTTGGGTCTGTAGCCGCATTTTTCGCATTTCATTATGCTTTGACAAAAATCTCTCCGGTTCAGGTTTCTATTTTGGCCTATTTCAATACCATTATCTCTATTTTTCTGAGTTGGTTTCTTTTAAATGAAAGTATTTCTGCAAAATTTTTAATTGCTGCAGTACTCATTATTGGTGGTGTTTTTATAATCAACTATAAACCTGAAATGTTTAAAAGGAGACGAGTTCAATAGTTTTCTATACTGAATAAAATCAAGATTAAAAATTTAAATTGAACAGAAAAATATCAGAATTTTTATTGTCACAACTTTTGCCCTTATTTTAGAATAACTGGTGCATTTTCTAAAAAAAAATATTTACCACAAAAAATAAGAATATCAATCTTGTATAAAATTAAAAGTTCGTCTTTTTAGTAAATGAGATACTTAAAATCACAAAAAAAATAATTTGGGAGATTTCACGGGAATAATTCTAATAACTTCTCTTTTATTTTTTCAGGTTTAAACTCTCCCTCATGATAATAAACCAACTTATAATTAGCGTCTAAAATAATCCACAACGGATAAACGGGCTGACTTTTATTTTTAGACAAAGCCAATGCTAGCTCATGAATGCCCGAATTTCCATTTGGAACATAGTTAAATTCTTTGCCT
Source organism: Chryseobacterium piscicola (assembly GCF_900156685.1). Classification (GTDB taxonomy): domain Bacteria; phylum Bacteroidota; class Bacteroidia; order Flavobacteriales; family Weeksellaceae; genus Chryseobacterium; species Chryseobacterium piscicola. The sequence continues at coordinate 267,674 of NZ_FTOJ01000004.1, read as the reverse complement.
TGAAAATTAATTTTTTCTTTCGTTTTCTCAGCTTCAAAGTTGATAAAATTAAAATTTTCATTAATTATTTTAACCAATTCTTTATCCTTATTAATTTTATAAGATTCAATTTTGCAGATAGTACACCAATCGGTATAGATATGAATAATCGTAGGTTTTGCTTTGTCTTGTTGCTGAATTTCCCAATCCGAAAAAGTGCCTGTTTTTATCTGAGAAACACAAAAACACGGCACCAACATTAAAAATAAAAATATCTTTAAGTTTTTCATTTTAAAAAATATTGAATTTTCATTACTTTAGAATTTATTTGATGCAAAAATTTATTTAGAATAACATATTATTTAAAAAGGTAAAGGCACCTAAATCTGCTTTGCTAAGCTTGAAAATATAGCTTAATCAAATCAACTTGTTGATTCATCTTTGATCCTTAAAATAGAAGTTTTAATATTTTAAAAACTTTGCACTGAACACAGACAAATCAATCTTACTTTAAAATATATTTTACTCCTAAAAAACCTCTTATTCTCTGCATCGGAGCATAGCCATAGGTTGTATCAAATGTATAATGATTAGGATTACTGATTGGGTCATTTACATTAGTATCAAACGGATCAAAAGGTCGCATTAACGGATCTTTCGGAGTAAAATTGAACAAATTTTTCACACCAAAATATACTTCAAACCCGGACTTAAAACTTTTTGAAACCTGAATATTCGCCAAAGAATACAATGGTGAATATTCTGGTCGGTAATCGTTAGGTAAAACCGGCAATCGCATCGGCCCGTAAAACTGTCCGGTAAAATCTATGGCAAGATTATTCTTAATTTTATAGGTTAAACTATAGGTACCACTCCATTTCGGAGCATGAAGCTGACGGGATTTTTCTGTTTTATCATCAAATTTCTGATAAACATCTAAATAAGTAACACCCAAATTTATACTTAACGGAAAACTGAAACTGAAATCAACATTCATCGAGGCACCTCTTGAAATACCGTAACCATTCAAATTATCATAAGTAATTTTCTGAGGATCAGTATCAAAATCACCAACAATTTTATTGCTGAAATAGGTGTAAAATATAGAAGTATCAACATTAAGCAAACGTTCACCCATTGGGATTTTCAAGACATAATTTAAATTTCCGTTGATGGATTTTTCAGGCTTTAAATTAGATTGAATCACCACTTCCCGCGAACCCGTCAACGCTGCATGATCTTCGGTAAATAAATTCACCACCCTAAAACCCGTTCCAAAATTAAACCTAAAAATATGATAAGGATTCGGAGAGTATTTCCATGCAAAACGCGGCGAATGCACAGAGTGATGAATTTTATCGTAATCAAAACGGTAACCCAGCAATACCGTATTTTTTTCATTAATTTCCCATTGATCTTGAATAAATGCTCCAAAAATAGGTGACTTCATCGGCTGGTTGGTGGCTTCATCCGAACCCAATGTTCCCGGAGTATTGTCATCGTAAAATGTCTTTTTGAAAGTTAAGCCCAAAATAATATCATGGCTTCCCAGCTTTTTATCCCAATAGGTTTGCGCAAAAGCGACTTTCTGTAATGCTTGATAAGGTGTGTTTCCGTAAAATGAATTCTGATCGTGGTAATTATAGGAAAACTGAGTAAAGATTTGCTCCTTCAGTGGTAACTGATACATCCCAAAAGCCTCTACCCTATTCGTATAAATGCTTTCACCATACACTTCGTTGCTTCCACGAAATGATTTATTCCACTGCATTTCTCCACCAAAACGGTCTTCATATAAATACCGCAAGGCAAAACTCGCCATTCGGTTTTCTTTTCTTTTAAAATTCCATTTATTAAAAACAGAAATTCTATTTTGAAGCGCCGCATCCGTGAAATTATCTTTATTCTGGTCTATTTTTTCATTAAAACTGAAATAATTTAAACTCAATAAAGAAGCCGCATTTTTGCCAAGATTAAATTTTGTTGAAAAATCAACATTGTTTTCGGCCCAAGTTGTTGTCATCAAATTCATACTTAATTTCGGAGCAGTTTGGGCATTTTTTGTAATTATATTAATCACTCCACCCATCGCCTCAGAACCATACAGTGAAGAAGCTGGGCCTTTCACCACCTCAATTCTTTCAATAATGCTGTTTGGGATTCCACTTAAACCATAAACAGTGGAAAGTGAACTGACTATCGGCATCCCGTCAATCAAAATCATGGTGTATGGGCCTTCCAAACCATTAATATGAATATCTCCCGTATTACAAACCGAGCAGTTCAACTGTGGCTGTACGCCATTCACCATCGCAATCGATTCAAAAACGCTTGGTGTAGGATTTTTCTGGAAGAATTTCTGACTGTAAATTTCCACATTCACCGGACTTTTAGATTTGCTTACAGGCTTTATCGTTCCGGTTATCACAACATCGTCAATATCTTTTGTTTTGATTACTTTTCTTTCAGAAATTTTAACAGAATCGTTTTTTTGGATTTTATTTAAATCTAAACTGTCCGTTTGCTGAGCGAAACAAAACGAAGATAATAAAACAGCAGAAAGAAATATTCGTTTCATGAAATAAAATTGTTAGACAAAACTAATATTTATTTTTAGAACAACAAAACTCAAATAAAAAATTGTTTTTAATTTCAATTCATTAAAAAATATTAAATTTGAGATTCAACATAAGAAAGTAAAATGAGATACCATCAATCGGGAAATATCCCTCAAAAAAGGCATACAATTTTCAAATCGCCTGAAGATAGATTCTACTATGAGCAACTTTTCGGAACAGAAGGTTTTCATGGGATTTCTTCTTTGCTGTATCACGTTCATCGCCCTACACAAATCAAATCGATTGGAGAGCCGAAAGATGTAACCCCGAAAATTGCCGTAGACAAAAATGTTACTCCAAGAATGTTTAAAGGAATGAACGTTACTCCTGAAGACGATTTTATGGACAGCAGAAAGTTTCTTTTGGTAAACAATGACCTGAAAATGGGATTGGCAAAACCAAGAAAATCTATGGACTATTTCTACAAAAATGCTGAATGTGATGAACTTTTATACGTTCACAACGGAAGCGGAATTTTGAAAACTTTTGTAGGAAATCTTGAATTTTCTTTTGGTGATTATCTGATTATTCCTAGAGGTACAATTTATCAGGTTGAATTAAATTCTGATGACACGGTATTTTTCGTAGTCGAAAGTCACTCACCAATTTACACTCCGAAACGTTACAGAAACGAATTTGGACAATTACTGGAACATTCTCCGTTCTGCGAAAGAGATATTATTGCACCTACTTTTGTTGAACCAAAAGACGAAAAAGGAGAATTCTTAATTAAAGTAAAAAAAGAAAATCAGATTACCGATTTCATCTACGCAACGCATCCATTTGATGTTGTGGGTTGGGACGGCTATTTTTATCCGTATAAATTTAATATCAAAAACTTCGAGCCGATTACGGGAAGAATTCATCAACCGCCTCCAGTTCACCAAACTTTTGAGGCGCACAATTTTGTGGTTTGCTCGTTCTGCGCAAGAATGTATGATTACCATCCAATGGCAATTCCTGCACCTTACAATCATTCGAATATTGATTCTGATGAAGTTTTATTCTACACGGAAGGCGATTTCATGAGCAGAAACCATATCGATTTAATGGATTTTACTCTTCATCCAGGCGGAATCGTTCACGGACCTCATCCAGGAGCAATGGAAAGAAGTATTGGCAAAAAATTCACTGAAGAATATGCCGTTATGGTTGATCCTTTTAGACCATTAAAAATTACTGAGGAGGCAATGAAAGTGGAAGATCCTTCTTACAAAACTTCTTGGCTGGAAAGCGAAGATCATAGTCTGGAAGATCGTTCACAAGAGTGATTTTCTATTGTTTAAAATTATAAAAGGACTGAGTATAAACATTCAGTCCTTTCTTTTTAGCGAAATTTCATCAAAACATGATAAATATTTTCTCTTATTAATAGCCTGTAAAAATTAGATAAGCTATCTTTAAAGTAAGAAAGAAATAGTAAAATTTATCCTTTAAAATTTTAGAAAAATGTACAATTATATAAGTGCAGAAGAAGCTGTATACACAGTAAAAAGCGGAAACCGTGTATTTTTTCATGGAAGTGCGTGTACTCCGAATCATTTAATTGACGAATTGGCAAGACAGTCTCACCGTGTTGATAATGTAGAAATTGTTTCTATTACACAACAAGGAAATGTAGAAGTTGCAAAACCAGAATACAAAAATAAGTTTTTCGTTAACTCATTATTTGTTTCTACACCTGTGCGAGATGCCGTGAATTCTGACCGTGGAGATTTCGTTCCCGTTTTTTTAAGTGAAATACCCATTCTTTTCAGGAAAAACATTTTACCGATTGATGTAGCATTTATTACGGTTTCTCCGCCTGATAAACACGGGTTTTGTACATTAGGAACTTCTGTAGATGTTGCGAGAGCCGCAGTCGATACCGCTCAGACTATTGTTGCCATCGTCAATCCTTTGATGCCGAGAACACACGGTGACGGAATGATCCACATCAGCAAAATTCATAAATTAGTTTGGCATGAAGAAGAACTTCCGACCGTAGATTACGGAGCAAAAGTAGGTCCAGACGAAATGCTGGTAGGAAAAAATGTAGCGGAATTAATTGATGATAAATCTACTTTGCAAATGGGTATCGGAACTATTCCTGATGCGGTTTTAAAATGTCTGGGAAATCACAAAGATTTGGGTGTTCACACCGAAATGCTGAGCGACGGTGTGATTGATTTAATTCAAAACGACGTCATCAACAATAAATACAAAGGTTACAATGACAATAAAACCATTACGAGTTTCTGTTTCGGGACGAGAAAGCTGTACGATTATGTAGATGACAACACTGTTTTTTCTTTTGACGATGTAAGTACAGTTAATTTCCCGATCAACATTATGAGAAACAAAAAAATGGTTGCCATAAATTCAGCCATTGAAATTGATCTCACCGGACAGGTCTGTGCAGATTCCATCGGAACCATGCAGTACAGCGGAATCGGTGGACAAATGGATTTTATGCGAGGAGCGGCGCTAAGTGAAGACGGAAAACCCATTATCGCCATCACTTCAAGAACAAAAAGAGGTGTTTCCAGAATTGTACCTTTTCTGAAACAGGGCGCAGGAGTAGTGACCACCAGAGGCCATATCCATTGGGTGGTAACAGAATATGGAAGAGTAAATTTATATGGTAAAAATCTCAGACAAAGAGCTCAGGAACTTATCAGCATTGCACATCCTGATGATAGAGAAATGCTGGAGAGAGCGGCTTATGAAAGATTTAAACATTAAATTCAGGTAAAATTTTTCTTAGCAATGACACATTAGTAATTTCATACTTTTTATATGAAAATGCAAAAAATATTTGATTTTGCGTGAGGCGTTCTGGCGATTTTTAAAAATCAGTAGAAACCAAATGTATCTTGTGTGTTTATTTTATCTCTTGATTTCCTTTACTCTTTAAAGTTCCAAATTCTCTGATTTCAATTTTTATTAAAACTTTAACTAACAACCTTTTTTTTCCATTTTAACAGTTTCTCAGAATTTTGTAATTTGCATCCTAAATAAAAGTAAAAAATAGAAAATATGTCAACACTTACATTTGCCGAAAAAATTGCTCAGGCAGAGAACTTTTTGCCAATCAATGGTACAGATTATATCGAGTTTTATGTGGGTAATGCCAAGCAGGCAGCTCATTATTACAAGACGGCGTTCGGTTTTCAGTCTGTTGCGTATGCAGGTCCTGAAACAGGTGTGAGAGATCGCTCATCATACGTTCTTCAGCAAGGAAAGATAAGATTGATTCTTACAACTGGTCTGAAGTCTGACTCTCCTGTTAGCGAGCATGTAAAAAAACACGGCGATGGTGTGAAAATTTTGGCACTTTGGGTAGATGATGCCTATTCTGCATTTGAAGAAACTACAAAAAGAGGAGGAAAACCCTATTTAGAGCCTACAACTTTAACAGATGAGTTTGGTGAAGTAAGAATGTCCGGAATTTATACTTACGGAGAAACCGTTCACATGTTCATCGAAAGAAAAAACTATACAGGTCCTTTCATGCCTGGCTACCAGAAATGGGAAAGTGATTACAATCCAGAAGAAGCAGGTTTATTGTATGTAGACCACTGTGTAGGAAACGTAGATTGGGACAGAATGATCCCTACCGTTGAATGGTACGAAAAAGTAATGGGTTTTGTAAACATTCTTTCTTTTGACGACAAGCAAATCAACACAGAATATTCTGCTTTGATGTCTAAAGTTATGTCTAACGGAAACGGATTTGCTAAATTCCCAATCAACGAACCAGCAGAAGGTAAAAAGAAATCTCAGGTTGAAGAATACCTAGATTTCTACGAAGGTGAAGGCGTTCAACACATTGCTGTTGCTACTAAAGACATTATTCACACAGTTACTGAATTGAAAAAAAGAGGGGTTGAATTTCTTTCTGCTCCACCAGAAGCTTATTACGAATTGGTTCCTGAAAGAGTGGGACACATCGATGAAGATCTTAAAAAACTTCAAAGTTTAGGAATCTTAATTGACCATGACGAAGAAGGTTATTTACTTCAAATCTTTACAAAACCCGTAGAAGACCGTCCTACTCTATTCTTCGAAATTATAGAAAGACACGGTGCACAGAGTTTTGGAGCCGGTAATTTCAAAGCGTTATTTGAAGCTTTAGAAAGAGAGCAAGAAAAAAGAGGTAATCTTTAATTTTAACTAAAATATAGTTTTTGTCAGGACAAAAAATCCTGACAAAACTTTTTATAAACACAGAATTATGATCAAAATTTTCAGCGGATTATTTCTTGTAGGAGCTACTATTTTTGCCAACGCACAATACGGAAACATCAATGCACTTCTCACCAAACTGGAAGAGAGAAAGGGCATTAACCAAAACTTAAGCAACGTTAATATTGATGACAAAAAATTTATTCTCATTAAAGATTCTAAAGATCACACCGAAAGAGATTTTATCATCATGAAAGGCAATAAAGCAACTTATGTAGAAGTTTTTGACGACAAAGCAACGGGAGAAAGCTATTCTAATGTGTTTTCCGGAGATATTGTGAGAAGCAGAAAAAATATTATCTCTCTAAGAGCTGATTTATTAGAAAACAAGAAAGTTCCTATTCCTGTAACCAAAACACTTCTAATGACAAGGCTTGATGACATCTTATATCTTATTGATGTCAACAATAAAGACCGCTGGATTGATGAAGCTTCATTTTCAAAGACTAAAACTTCGTCTAAAAAATAAAAAAGCCACCCGCCAATTGGCTTATGGTTTTTAGAACTATTTTATCTAATATTTAATGAATATATTAGTTTAAAAACGTATAAAATACATTTAACAATCTGCACAGAAATTTTCAAGAACAATTACATTTAAATTGGTGAAATACGATAGAATTCGTGCAATAAAAAATAAAACTTATGAAATCATTTGTAGAGTATAATTCAGATTCAGACTTTTCCATACACAACATTCCTTTTGGTGTTGCAGTTTTCAACAAAGAATTTATCGCTTGTTGTACAAGAATTGGTGATCAAATAATAGATCTTGCCACATTATACGATCTTGGATATTTTGAAGAAATAAAAGGGCTTGATGATAATATTTTTGAAGCATACACGCTCAACGAGTTTATTGAACTTGAGAAACCTGTTACCAATGCAGTACGTTTGAAAATTCAAGAATTATTATTAGAAGGTTCTATCTTATCCAAAGACGAAAAGACCATCGAAGAAGCATTCTACGATTTGGATCAAGTAAAAATGATGATGCCAGTTCACGTTCCGAACTACACAGATTTCTACAGCAGCATAGAGCATGCTACCAATGTTGGAAAAATGTTCAGAGATCCCGCAAATGCATTGCTTCCCAATTGGAAACACCTTCCAGTAGGCTACCACGGAAGAGCTTCATCCATTGTAGTTTCTGGAACAGATATTAACCGTCCAAATGGACAGACGAAACCTGCAGATGCAGAAAAACCCGTTTTCGGACCATCAAAACAATTGGATTTTGAATTGGAAATGGCTTTCATCCTAAATAAAAACACTGAAATGGGCGAAAGTATCTCTACGAAAGATGCTGAAGATGCTATTTTCGGGATGGTGATTTTCAACGACTGGTCGGCTAGAGATATTCAAGCTTGGGAATATGTTCCGCTGGGGCCGTTTTTGGCAAAAAATTTCGGTTCGTCTGTTTCTCCATGGGTAGTAACTTTGGAAGCTTTAGAACCTTTCAAAACCGCTTCTCCTAAGCAAGATCCTGAAGTTTTGGATTATTTGAAATTCGAAGGAGACAAAAATTACGATATCAATCTTGAAGTGTATTTACAGCCAGAAAATGGTGAAGAAAATCTAATTTCTGAAAGTAACTACAAACACATGTACTGGAATATGACGCAGCAATTGGCCCATCAAACAGTAAACGGATGTAATGTAGAAGTGGGAGATTTATATGCAAGTGGAACCATCTCTGGAAGCGATCCTAAATCTTACGGTTCCATGCTAGAATTAACATGGAGAGGGCAAAACCCTATCACATTAAACAACGGTGAAGAAAGAAAATTCATCAACGACAATGATACGGTAACCATGAAGGCTTGGGCTGAAAAAGATGGTGTGAGAGTTGGTTTTGGGGAAGTGACAGGCAAAATTATTCCTGCAAAATAAATTTTTCCACAAATAAGTTTTAACACATGGGTCACAAAAGTTTTATAATTTGGGGGCTAAAATTTTAGACCCTCGAAATATAATGTGCCTCATGTGTCAAATTAATTTTATCTAAAAAATGAAAACAGTAATACCTTCAGAAATAAATTCTTTTCAGCTGCAAACCATTATGCAAACAGCCGTTTCGCCAAGACCTATTGCACTGGCTTCAACAATTGATAAAGAAGGAAATCCTAATCTTTCTCCGTTCAGCTTTTTCAATATGTTCAGTACGGTACCTCCGATTTTGATTTTTTCCCCATCAAGAAGAGTTCGTGATAATACAACGAAACATACCTTGGAAAATGTTCTAGAAGTTCCGGAAGTGGTGATTGGAACCGTAAATTTTCCAATTGTGCAGCAAATTTCTTTAGCATCAACAGAATACGGAGACGACGTTAATGAGTTTACAAAATCAGGCTTAACGATGAAAGACGCAGATTGGGTAAAGCCAAAACTCATTGCAGAATGCCCTGTGAATTTTGAATGTAAAGTTCTGGAAGTAAAATCCTTGGGAGACCAGGGTGGCGCAGGAAATCTGGTGATTTGTGAGGTTCAGAAAATCCACATCAGAGAAGAATATCTGAATGAAGAAGGAAATATAGATCAAGCAAAACTGGATATGGTTGCCCGTTTGGGTGGAAATTATTATTCAAGAAATAACGAAAAAAATCTTTTTGAAGTCCCGAAACCTTTGGTAACGAAAGGAATTGGTTTTGATCAATTGCCCGATTCAATTAAATTTTCAAAAATATTTACAGGAAACGATTTGGGAATGTTGGCCAATGTAGAAGAACTTATGAATGGCAGTTTTTCGGATGATGAAAAGATTCACCTTGAGGCTCAAAAATTATTAATAGAAAATAAAATCTATGAAGCGTGGAAAATTTTAAATTTTTAAAACTGTCAAAAAGCAGATTTTTATTTATTGCAATCATCATTTTACTACAAAGTTGTGTAGTTCCCGTGAAACGCGATTATCAGGGTTTAAGCAGGTCTTTGCCATTCAATCAAGATAAAAAATGGTTAATCAATAATATGTTTTCAAGCTTTGGTTCCGAACAGCGTGAAAAAAACAATAAAAAAATCTTTGAAACTTTTAATGAATTAAGCAATGGAAAAGCGACGTCGATGGATGATGCTAGAAAGCAAAATTTACTGGCTTCTAAAGTCTCATTTTCACCTTCTTTAGAAGAACTAGAATCGTTGCAAAATAATTCGGATTTCGACTATCTGGTGAATTCTTATACTGAAAAAGTACATGATCAGATTTCGTCTTTAGAACTCAATTCACCTTTGCAATACAGCAAAAATGAAGCTTTTGCCATCATTGAAATCTATGATTTGAAAACTCTGAAGCGAATTTATTTTCAGAAAGCATCATCGGAAACTTCTTTAGACAGAAAGAAAATATATCCTGAATATTCCGGGGAAGAACTGTACTCCGACAAAGCGAAAGGGAAAAGTGATGGTCCACATTTTAGTTTTTCAGCTAATCAACTGGCTCAAAAAAATTTAAATAAAATATTGAAAGACATTAAAAAAAATGCGATTCAATAGAAAAAATTTCACCATCATAAAACTGATACGCTGAATAAAATACTCATATTGTAGCTGAGCTATTTTTGGTAAAAAGCGAGATTGATGAAGCGTAGAAAGTTTTGATGAAATAATTATTTATAAAAATGAAAACTCCCGAAAATGGTATATTTCCGGGAGTTTTTTAGTATAAAACAGTTCTTTTACTTCAAAGGAATATTAGCTAAAATATCTTTTGTGAAACTCCAGAACTTCTGGGTTGACGAAATATTTGCTTTTTCATCCGGTGAGTGTGCTCCTCTGATGGTTGGTCCGTAGCTCACCATCTCCATTTCAGGATAATTGGCACCGATAATTCCACATTCTAAACCTGCGTGACAAGCGACAACGTGTGGTTTTTCCGAGAATTTTTCGGTGTAGATTTTCTCCATCATCTGAACGATTTCCGAACCTGGTTTTGGTTTCCAGCCAGGATAGGACCCGTTGAATTCCACGTTCATTCCTGCCAGTTCTGAAACCGATTTCAATTGTTCAGCAACAGAATCTTTAGATGAATCTACCGATGATCTGGAAAGGTTTAAAATTCTCAAACCACCCTCTTTTAATTCAACTCTTGCCACATTGTTTGATGATTCCACTAGATCCTGAACATCCGGGCTCATTCTGTAAACCCCATTGTGAAGAGACTTTAAAACCAAAATAATTTTCTTGGAATCTTCCTCAGAAAGCGCTTTCTCTGAACTTGTAGAATTTTCTATATTAATTTGAAGCCCGGCCTCGATAGACGCAAACTCTTCTAAAATTTCTTTTTTAATTCCGTTTGTCACATTTTCAATGAATTCTCCTGAATTTCTTACAGAGATCAAAGCAACAGCTTCTCTCGGAATCGCATTTCTTAGACTTCCACCGTCTATAGAAATCAACTGAACGTTTTCGTTAGCTAATCCTTTATAAAGAATTCTGCCTAAAATGATATTGGCATTCCCGAAACCTTTGTGAATATCCATCCCTGAATGCCCGCCTTGCAAACCTTTCACTTCAATTCTTACAATTTGTCCGTTTGAAGCTTCAATTGAATAGTTTTGACTTACCGTAACATCAATTCCACCGGCACATCCGATGTCTATTTCGTCATCTTCTTCTGTATCTAAATTTAAAAGGATTTGACCGGTTAATTGTCCGGGTTTTAAACCCAAAGCTCCTGTCATTCCCGTTTCTTCATCAATGGTAAATAAAGCTTCCAAATCCGGATGTGGAATGTCTGAACTTTCAAGAATCGACATAATCGTGGCAACGCCTAAACCGTTATCAGCCCCTAAAGTTGTTCCTTTTGCTTTCACCCAGTCTCCATCAACTTCCATCTGAATTCCCTGCGTTTCAAAATCAAAATTCACATCGTTGTTTTTCTGACAAACCATATCCAGATGCGATTGCATCACGATGGATTTACGGTTTTCCATTCCTGCAGTGGCAGGTTTTTTAATGATGACATTTCCTACTTCATCCACCGTGGTTTCTAAACCTAGATTTTCACCAAATTCTTTGATGAAAGCGATTACTTTTTCTTCTTTTTTAGACGGTCTCGGAACAGCATTTAATTTGGAGAAATTCTTCCAGATAATCTGCGGTTCTATATTTGATAGTTCCATAAAATTTATTTTTATCAAAATTACGAAATCGCTATGATTTAGAAACTAAAATACTACCTAAAACTCGGCGATTGCATAAGACAAATAAAATAAATACATACACATGAAATAAAAAATGCTCCCGAAATTCAGGAGCAAATTGTTATTTTTTTATGGTTCTGCATTTTTCATTGGAAACGTTCGAAATCTATTAGCCAATTTCCAGAAGCTGTTTTAGCATCCACATTCGCCGTAAATAGGAATTACCGTTTTTGTTCCATCTGCTTTTTCTAACGTTAAAGTTCCATCAAAAAGCATAGCCTCTTCCGTTGCCAGTTTTTTACCCTTTACAGAAATTTTGTAATTTTCATTTTCAATTTCTTTGGTTAAAACATCATCTACTTCCATGTCGCTGGATGAAATCAATGGTAAAGCAAGACGTTTTCCGTCAATTTTCATATACGCCAGAGTTCCGGCATTATCTGCATAAATATAGTTTTCGTTTTCAAAATCTTTTTTGTTTCGTGCAAAATAGCATGAGCATTCTTTGATTTCCGTAGGAAAAGGAAAAGTCTCTACCGAAATGGCATCATTAGGTTTTTCCATGATTGAATCTTTTTTTAGAACCAAGGTACTGTCTGAATCTTTATCAATAGGAGTTTGAGTTTCTTTTTTGCAGGCTGTTAAAAATAGGGCAGCGGCGAAAACAAAAATATATTTCATAAATTAATTGTTAGGTTATCCTCTTGCTCTTTCTAATAAAATCATCATCAGCAAAGAAAGGATTACAAGACTTTCGTCTTCATCATCAATATCAACCATTCTGTCCAGCTGAAATCTTCTTCCAAACATCGACGGCATTTTTTTTAGTTTAAAATAATCTTTTCCATCAATACCTTTTACGGTGTAAGTAGGATTCAGAAAATATCCTGTAAACATGCCAACAACAGGAATCTCTCCCACTATTCCGTCAAAAAATTTAACCCACGCATTATCTTCAGTTATGGTAAATTTTGTTTTATCATTGGTATCAAGTACATCGTAGCTTGATTTCCAGATAGAACGCATTCCTTTTCTCGCCAATCTTCCAAAACTGTTGCCTGTGGCAATTTCAGTCATAGAATAGGATGCGTTAAAATCAATCCATTGGTTGGCTTTAATTCTGAAAAGCTCTTTCGTTTTACTCTCATTATTAAAAACGATTACGTCTTCTTTCAGCTTAAACATTTTTTGACGAACGTATGCTACTGCATTCCCGTTCTTATCTGTAATGTTGAAATCACTTGCTAAGGTTGTCAGTTTGAATTTAAAATCTAGTGGATAATTTAGATTATTTAGTGCCATATTTTTTTTTCATAAAGTTTCTCAAAGATAACAGTTTGTGGAGAATTATTTGGTTTAAATTTTATTTTTTGTGGTTTTGTAGGTTTTATTATTTAAAATTTTCTTGGTTTAAAAATTGGGTTTCCATTATTCCATTCTGTTTTTTATTCATCATCTTTTTGCTTATTTTTGTGCGATGGATTATCCAAGTAAAGTTTTGGCAAAGGCTGTTGAAGAAATTTCGGGATTACCTGGAATTGGTAAAAAAACGGCTTTGCGTCTTGCACTTCATTTACTCAAACAACCCAATTCTCGGGCGATAAGTTTGGGAAATTCAATCGTTAATTTAGTCAACGAGATTAAATATTGTAAAGATTGCCACAACTTTTCCGACTATGACATCTGTGACATCTGCAGTAACGAAAAAAGAAACAATGACTTGATCTGCATCGTTGAAGATGTGCGCGACGTTATTGCCATAGAAAATACAGGGAAATACAGAGGGAAATATTTAATTCTTGGCGGAAAAATCTCTCCGATGGAAGGTGTAGGACCTCATCAGCTTAATATTGCGAGTATAGATAAAAAACTACAGCAAGGCTTGGCGAAAGAATTTATTTTTGCCTTAAGTGCTACGATGGAGGGTGATACTACGGCTTATTATATTTATAAGAAATTTAAGAATTCGGGGATACAATTTTCTAGTATTGCCAGAGGAATTTCTGTTGGAGACGAACTAGAATATGCGGATGAAATCTCTTTGGGCAGATCGATTGTTAATAGACTTCCTTATAACGAAAAAGATTAAAATGAGTCCGAAAATTTCAATCATCATCGTTCATTATAATGTTACTCATTTTTTGAAAGATTGTTTGTTTTCCATTGAGAAATACGCAAAAGACACTGATTATGAAGTAATTGTAATAGACAATAAATCTACAGACAGCTCTTGGGGCGACCTCATTCCCCAGTTTCCAAAAATACATTTTATTGCATCTGAAGACAATGAAGGTTTTGCAAAAGCCAATAATAAAGCAATAAAATACGCCAAAGGAGAATATGTCTTGATTCTAAATCCTGATACAGAATTGGAAGGTTTTTATTTAAATGAAATTTTAAATTTTGCCAGTTCCCAATCTGATTTTGGGTGCCTCGGAGTAAGAATGCATGATGCTAACGGAAGCTTTCTGCCTGAAAGCAAAAGAGCAATTCCGGATATGTTTAATTCTTTTGAAAAACTTTTTACTGGTTTTAAAAAAAACAATTCAAAATCTTACTACCGAAACGATATTAATGAATTTGGTGTTTCGGAAGTGGAAGTGATTACTGGGGCCTTTTTACTTTGCAAAAAAGAAGTTTACGAAAATTATGGAGGGTTTGATGAAAGATATTTTATGTATGGCGAAGATGTAGATTTGTGCTATACGCTGCTTCAAAAAGGATTTAAAAACTATTATTACGGAAAAGCATCCATCCTCCATCATAAAGGTGAAAGCACAATAAAAGATACAATCTATCTCGAAAGATTCTACGGAGCCATGCAGATTTTCATAGACAAGTATTATAAGCATCAAAAGCCGATGCAGTATTCTTTTCTAAAAGCAGGGTTGAAATTAAGACATAAGATAGAGCAGATTAAGCTTAAATAATTTGAGCTCAATACAAAGAGTACTAAACGTTATGCTCGCAAAACTATGATTACACAGTTGAAAACAAACTTCATTTGCAAAAGAACTGTGCTTATACAATATTTTTCAGACAATTTAATTTTAGAATAACAGAGATTTTGAAATCTAGGGTAATATGAAACTGTAATCTAAACATAAGTAAAATAAAAAAGCAACTTCTGATGAAGTTGCTTTTTTATATCAATATCTTTTTTATTATTTTGCTGGAGCTACTGGAGTAGATTGTACAGGAGCTGCACCTTGAGTAGCGGGAGTAGACTGTACTGGCGCTGCACCTTGAGATGCTGGTGCTTCTTTCTGAGTTGGAAGAGCTGGTGCTTTTACAGAAGGTTTTCCTGTTACAACAACACTTACCAAAATCAATATAATGATAATAGTACCTAGAGTCCAGGTTGCTTTTTCCATAAAATCATTGGTTCTTTGTACACCAAATTGTGCAGATGAAGCACCTCCGAAAGTACTTGAAAGGCCGCCTCCTTTAGGGTTCTGTGCCATAATAACGATTACCAATAAAACGCTGGCAATCATAATAAGAACCATCAATAGTATAAATATAGTTTCCATTAATTTTAATATCTTTTTGAATGGGCAAATTTAATGTTTTTTTGGCGAACGACAAAATAAAGATCCTTGTTAAAATAAAAAACGGCAACAAAAGTTGCCGTTCAGATTAATTATGTTGATTATTATTTGAAATCAGCATCTTTCGCTTGGTTTACTTCGATAGATTTTACTTCCATCGTCATATCCATACCCATTTGGTTTACGGTAATTGTGTACGGCATTTTCACACCTGCAACATCTTTGTAATTAGAAAAAAGTGTTGGAATCGTCATTTCCTGCCCATTGTTTTTTACCGTTTTTGTTTCACCTGTTTTAAGACCAGATTTCACACTGTAATAGTAAGTAGTGTCGCCACCTTTTACTACGTAAGAATCTTCGCCACCAATTTTTTCAATACCTGCAATTTTCATATCTGCAGATTTAGCAAAGCCAAGTTCTTCAAACAATTCAGTATTTTTCATTCTGTCTGTAATTTCTTCTTTAGCCATAGGAACTTTTTGTCCTTGTTGCTCAGAAAATCCTGTTTTCCCATCGAAAACTTGTTTTTGAAGAGTCATTGTTCCCATAGATACCAATGTAAGCTCTTTACCTCCTTGCGCTTTTACAGTTTTAATGTCAATATTTTGTCCTTGCATAGACATAGTCGCTGTCATGCTATAAGAAGAAACTTTAGCCAAATTTGCTTTACCACCAATAGCAGCTATGTATTTATCTGCTACTGAAGCTACTGTAACATTGGCATCCACTTTTTGAGCTGTGGGCTTTGCCACAGGATTGGCATTGGCATCAAAATATTTAACAGGGTAACCTAATTTCTCTAAACTTTCAGAAATATCAGAAGCTTTACCTGCGATAAAAATTCTGCTCTGGCTAGGATAAACTGTAGCTTTCACAGCGTTTGAAACATCTGCAACAGTTACTTTATCAATAGATTTTAAATAGTTTGTATAAAAATCAGCCGGAAGATCATTTACTTTTTGGCTCACAGCAAATCTTGCGATAGTTGCAGGTTGCTCAAGAGACATGATGAAACTTCCTTTCAGTTTTGCTTTTGCGTTGGCTAACTCATCAGCTTTCACAGTAGAAATCCCGTTGATTTCGTTCATAAATTCTTTCACTGCTTTGTCTGTCACTTCATTTCTCACGCTTGCATCAGCAGAAAATTCTGGAGAATATTTGCTTGCGCTCATGTTTGAGTAAGCACCGTAAGTGAACCCATTTTTTTCACGGAGATTCATAAAAAGCCTTGCTTCACCACCACCACCAAGGATGTAGTTGGCAATAGTTGCAGGGAAATAATTAGCATCTTTCATCTTCAGATTGTTGATATTTCCTACAGATACTACAGATTGTACTGCAGTAGGCACATCTACAATATTAATTTCGGTTTTAGCAACATTAGCAGCCGGCTCAAGAGAAGAGAAAGTGGTGTTTGCTTTTTTCCAGTTGGCGAAAGCTTTTTCAACCATTGGTTTTACTTTGTCAAACTTTACATCACCTACAATCACAAGATAAGCGTTGTCTGGAGCGTAGTATTTTTTATAGACACTTTGTACATCGGCTAACTGAATTTTGTTGATTGATTCAATAGTTTCAAACTCTCCTCTTGCGGTATTTTTTCCGTAAACCAAAGCATTAGAGACTTTTGAAGCAATAGATGAAGCATTTTTTTCTTCACTCTTGATACCTTCAATAGATCTGTCTTTTGATTTTTGAATTTCTTCAGCAGAGAATTTAGGATTAATAATAGCATCTGCCATTAAAGCTAAAACTTCAGGGAAATATTTTGAAAGTGAATTAGATGACGCTCCTCCGGTGTTGAAACCTAAGTTTGCACCTAGAAAATCTACTTTTTTGTTGAATTCGTCTTTGCTTAAAGTAGTTGTTCCGTTACCCAACTGATCTGCCATAATTTCGCTTACTCCGGTTACAGCACCTTCATAGTAAGGCTGTCTGTCCATAGACAGGCTCATGTTTACTCTTGGTAATTTGTTGTTTTCAACCACCATTACTGTTAAACCATTTTTTAACTGGAAAGTCTTTGGCTGAGCAATGTTGATTGTAGGCGTAGGACCCGCTTTCGGCATTGCATTAAGGTCAATTTTTTGTGCAGAAAGCATTCCTGTGAATAAAAATGCTACAGCTATATATGTTAATTGCTTTTTCATTTGTAAAAATTTAATTTTAATAATCCTTTATTTAAACTGATCATTGTATTAAGATTTATGAAGACGAATAATAAGTCTTTTATCTGAAATCTAATATCTTATAATCTATTTAATGATTACTTTTTTTCAGGTACGTAATTAATGATTACTCTTTGGTTAGAATTAAGATACTTCTTGGCAGCATTTTGCAAATCTTGTTTTGTGATAGATCTGTAAATGTCGATTTCTTTATTAATCAAATTGGTATCTCCCATTAAGACGTGGTTTGTAGCTAATGAAGCCGCAATTCCTTGTATGCTCGAGTTTGAGTTTACAAACTGATTTTCGAACTTATTCTGTAGTTTTTGATAATCTTCCTGAGAGATTAATGTAGTCTGAAGCTTTTTGATTTCTGCATCAATGTCTGTTTGTAGAGTTTTTCTTTCTGTAGCTCCCATTGGGATGGCAAAGAAACCAAACACACCATAATCCTCCATTCCAAGGTTGAAAGCCTGTACTTCTAATGCTTTTTTCTCCTGATCTACCAGCTTTTTGTATAATATAGAAGATTTTCCGCTGCTTAAATAAGATGAAAGCATATTTAAGATATAAGAATCTTTTTCTTTATTTGAAGGGCTTCTGTACGCAAAAATATAAGCTGGAAGCTGAATATTCGGGTCAGTAACAGTTTTTTCTGTCTCCTGAGTGATAGGAGATTCTTTAGGGAAGTTTTTAGGAGTTACAGTTCCTTTAGGTATGCTTCCGTAGTATTCCGCAATCCACTTTTTAGTCTGCTCAGGCTTTATGTCTCCGGCAACTACCAAAGTAGCGTTGTTTGGAACGTAGAATTTTTTATAGAAATCTCTGAATTCCTGCAATTTAGCAGAGTTCAAATCTTCAATAGACCCAATTACAGAACCACTGTACGGATGATTGGTAAATAGATTTTGTTGAATGGCATTCATCAAATTCCCATAAGGCTGATTATCCATTCTCAATCTTTTTTCTTCTTTTACTACCTCTCTCTGAGTATCTACACCAATCTGGTTGATCTCAGCGTGACGAAGTCTTTCTGCTTCCATCCAAAGACCCAACTGCTCATTATTTGACGGGAAAGTTTCGTAATAATACGTTCTGTCCATCGTAGTATTGGCATTGTTTTGACCTCCGTTTGAAGATACAAGTTTAAACCATTCTCCTCTTTTAATATTGGGAGTTCCTTCAAACAAAAGGTGCTCAAAAAAGTGTGCAAAACCAGTTCTTCCTTTCACCTCATCTTTTGCACCTACATGGTACATTACAGCTGTGGTAACTACAGGCGCAGTATTATCCTGATGAAGGATTACGTGCATACCGTTTGGTAAATCATACTCTTCGAATTTGATTTGTTGTGCATTCAGCATTACTCCAAAAAAAGCAGCCGCTGCAACAGTAAGAAGTCGTTTTTTCATAAATAGAAATTGTTTGTCAATTGGTGGTAAATTTACTTTAAATGTTACAAAAGAAGAATTTTTTTAATAATTAAAAAGTATATTTATGTTTATTACTTTTATTCAAATTAAAACATGAAACTCATATTCATTTCAGTTTTCTTAATTTTTTGCTCATCCAAGGCGCTTTCACAAAAATTGAAAGATCCCTACGAATGTGAGAAGCTTGAAAAAAAAGACAGTTTACTCTACTCTCAACTATTAAAAGAATCAAAAAGAGTGAACTATGATAAGCTTGCAGAAAAAATCATTGCCGACCTCGATAAAAATGAATTTTCACAACCCAATCTGGTGGTTTACATAGAAGATTATTATGAGGCGAAAAAACCTATATTTTATATGGAACCCTGTGATTGCTGTTTCAAGCGACTTGCAGAAAATCCTGTTTATAATGATCATCTGTTCTGGACTCAGAAAAACATTAAAAAAATCGTTGAAAAATTTAGAGTAAATGTAATTCCCAGAAATGCCACTTTCGGATATTTTTTTTACCAAAAAGCTTCAGAAGCTGAAAATTCAAAACTAAGGAAAATTTACAAGAAGACAAAAAAGCAAAAATCTGGATTGTACAAAGATAGTTCCCCAAATAATCATCACTTTTACTACTTCCCTTTTAATGATAAAGAAAATCTCATTCTCGTCGATCAATATCCTGAACTAAACTTTAATACCCTACAACTGTACTTCAGAAACGAACTGGGCAATAAAGTTTCTCTGAATTATCGTTATGATGTAGACAACATATACAAGAAATCTGTAAGCAAACTTTATCAGTACAAAGATGGTAAATGGAATGATATCACTTTACAGGAATAGGGCCATAATTAAATTGTTTCAAGCCTTTTGCATTCCCAACCCAAAATCCTACCTTTGTAATCCTATTTTTTTTGCATTATGGAGGATTATTTGAAAGGACTGAATGAATCACAATTTGAAGCTGTTACCACGCTCCAAGGCCCGCTGATGGTACTTGCTGGTGCCGGTTCCGGGAAAACGCGTGTTCTCACAATGCGTATCGCCCATTTAATTACGAATGGCATCGATCCTTTCAACATTCTGGCGTTGACCTTTACCAATAAGGCTGCAAAAGAAATGAAAGAACGTATTGCAAAAGTAGTGGGACAAAGCAATGCGAGAAGCCTCTGGATGGGAACTTTCCACTCTGTTTTCGCAAGAATTTTAAGAAGTGAAGCGCATTATCTTGGCTATCCATCCAACTTTACAATTTATGATCAGCAAGACGCTTTGAATGTCATCAGAAAAGTATTGAAAGACATGAATATCGATGCGGACTTGTACAAACCAAAGAAAGTTCAGGCTAGAATATCCAATTATAAAAACAACCTCATCACCGTAAAAGCCTACTTCAACAATCCTGAATTGATGGAAGCTGACGAAAAGGCCAATATGAAACATATCGGACAGATTTATCAGCGATACGTGGAACAATGTTACAAAAACGGCTCGATGGATTTTGATGATTTGTTGTTGAAAACCAATGAACTTTTAACAAGATTTCCAGAAGTTTTGGCCAAATACCAAGACAGATTCAGGTATATTTTGGTGGATGAGTACCAGGATACGAATCACTCTCAGTATTTAATTGTAAAAGCTCTGGCTTCAAAATTTGAAAACATCTGCGTGGTGGGAGACGATGCACAGTCGATTTACTCTTTCCGTGGTGCCAATATTTACAATATTCTAAATTTTAAAAAAGATTATACCGAAGCTGTTACTGTTTCTCTGGAGCAAAACTACCGCTCTACACAAAACATTGTAAACGCAGCAAATGTGGTGATTTCTAAAAACCTACAGCAGTTTAAAAAAAATGTTTTCAGTGAAAATGAAGAAGGCGAAAAAATAAAAATTTACCGTTCACTTTCTGATGCCGATGAAGCCAATTTTGTAGCCGGAAACATCTGGGAACTTCGAAATACTGAGCAGAAAATGTTCCGCGATTTTGCTATTCTGTACAGAACCAATTCACAAACAAGAGCTTTTGAGGATGCTTTAAGACGAAAAAATATTCCGTATAAAGTGTATGGCGGACTGTCATTTTACCAAAGAAAAGAGGTAAAAGATTTAATTGGATACTTACGTCTTTTGGTTAACGAAAACGATTCTGAAGCCTTGATGAGAATCATTAATTATCCTGCAAGAGGTATTGGCGAAACTACTCAAAATAAACTGATTGTTTTTGCAGATGCTCAAAACCTTCCAGTATCAGCAGTTTTAGACAATCTAGGAATGTATTCGCCACAATTGAAATTCAATAACGGAGTTTTAACGAAACTGAGTGATTTTTGGTCGATGATTAAAGCGTTTCAAGTTTTACTTAAAACAGAAACAGCATACAATGTCGCAATGGAAGTGGCAAAGCGAAGTGGTTTGATAAAATTTTTAAAAGACGATCAAACTCCTGAAGGAATTTCACGTGTAGAAAATGTACAGGAATTAATGAACTCTATGCAGGGATTCATAGAAGAACAACAACAGATTGAAGATGGAGACCCAAGTTTGCCCAACTTTCTAGAAAACATAGCACTTTCCGCAGATACACAGAAAAAAGACAATGATGAAGATGATATGGTTTCTTTGATGACCATTCACTTGTCAAAAGGTCTAGAATTTCCGGTGGTACATTTGGTTGGATTAGAAGAAAATCTATTCCCAAGCTTTATGAGTTCGGCAACCCGAGAAGATCTGGAAGAAGAAAGACGCCTATTCTACGTTGCCTTAACAAGAGCTGAAAAACAAGTGTTTTTCTCGTACGCCATCTCAAGATTTCAATGGGGAAAAATTACCGACGCCGAGCCTTCAAGGTTTTTAAGCGAAATTGATGGGCACTTTTTAGAATTCCTTAACCCAGCATTGGAAAAGAGATTTATCAATAATTCTGGAGTAACTTCTAATATTTTTGATGAGCATCCTTCGGAAATAAGAAGCTTTAAAAAAGTAGAAAAGAAAACGATTTCTAAAAGTGAAAACAACAAACCGATTGCAGAACCAAGAAAATTGAAACCCGTAGCCACCGCAAAAATCATTAATCCAAGCGGAGCCTCTTCTCAGGATATTGAGGTGGGCGACAAAGTAAGACACGACCGTTTCGGAATTGGCGAAGTTGCATTTTTAGACGGAACTGATCCGCAAAACATCAAAGCTAAAGTGATTTTCTTGCATGAAGGTGAGAAGAATTTGATTTTAAAATATGCTAAGCTGACGAAGATATAGCCCTAAAAAAAACATCACTTTATTTAAAACATTTCACAATTGTAAAATGTAAATTAAAGTGGGCGATTTTCAAAAAAACCAATGAGAATTTTAGTTTTTTGTCTGCTTTTTTTACTATTTTCTTGCGACAATCCGGAGGATAAAACCATTATTGGTTCTTGGGAATTAATAGATTCAAAATGCGAAACTTATAAGGAGAATATTAATGAAAAAACTGATTTTGAATACATTTTAAGTTTTTACAGCAATGGAGAATATCGGGAATCAATTAATGGAAAACAGAGCAAAGATCAATATATTATCACCAGAAATAATTTAATTTTATTAATTAATTCCAAAACATCAGACAGTGTTTTTTATAAATACAAACTCGATGACCATAAATTAATTTTGGAAGAGGTTGATAAAAATGGAAGATTTATTGGTGCTGAAAGTTGTTCAAAAATAGTAAGAAGATTGAAAAAAGAATAGAGAAGCAAAACCAATTGCCTCATTTTATTATAATATAATTACAAACTCTCTTAGCCACCAATTTTTCATATTCTCTACGTGTAAAGCCATATTTAAAGTTTTCAGCATCAGCAACCACTTACTGTTTTCTTAACCTACCAATAAGAAAGCCTTAAAACCAACGCAAAAAATCTCTAAATTTTCTAAAAAAATTCTTTAAAAACGGAAAGCAAATTGCGAAAATGAGCAAAGAGCGCTATTTTGTGTGCAAAACGATGAAATCTACCATTATTTTATTGAGTTGAGATTGATAAGCGGGCTCTGTATTATAGAAGCCATGAATTCCTTTTTTAACGGTCACAAATTGATGCTCAATTCCATTTTCTTGCAAGCTTTTTTTCAGTCTTATCGAATGTCTTATGGGAGCTATTTTATCTTTATTTCCGTGTAAAATTAAAGTGGGAACTGCATTTTTAGAGTAATTGATGGGAGAGATTGTTTCACAATACTCCACGACAAGTTTTTTATCTTTTTGGGCATCAAGACCCGTAATTCCTGTAATAAGTTTTCCACGGATATCAATAATTTTTTTCGAAATTAAACCTACAGTTGCGAGTAGCGGTTTCGGAGCTTTAGTATGCAAAAGACGATTCATATCTACCGGTCCGAAATTATCAACCACATAATTTACTTTTGATGAAAAAGGCTTCAATTCCGGAGAGCCTATAAAATCATCATCTTGCGTATAGGCATTAAGCAAAGACAAGTGTGCACCAGCAGAAACACCCCACATCCCAATATTATTCACATCAAAATTATATTGATTTGCATTTTTTCTAACCCAGCGTATTGCATCTTTTGTATCTTGAATAGGTGCAGGAAAATGGGTACTTTCATTCAAAAGTCTGTAATTGATGCTTAAAATTGCGTATTTTCTTTCTAAAAGCATCAGCATCGTATGCTCCACATAATTATCTGCTGTAATTATTTTATCACCCTCAACCCAAGCTCCACCGTGAACAAAAACTACAACAGGAATTTTTTCGGAACTGCTATTTTTGGGCAGATACATATCCAAATAAATTTCTTTTCCGCTTTCATCATTTTTATAGGCGATGTTTTCTGTAAAGTTTGAATTTTCAGTTAATAATATACTTTTATCTATTTTCTGAGACCAAAGTAGCGCTGTACATGCAAATATTAAAACAAAAGAAAGTAGATTTCTTATCTTATAATTCAAGTTTTCAAAAAATATCATAAGGTAATTTTGAGTTATTTCACCAACTCAACAAAAAGTTTACCAAAAGTTTTCTGTAAATCTTTAGACTTTCCAGGATGAGGTCTTGAAGTTTGCACCACTGCGCTTCTCACTGCGGTAAGCCAACGAAATCTGTCTGGTATATCCAGTATCGCAATAGGGCCACCTTCTTGTTTTCCTTCTGCAATTTTTTTAAAACTTTCTAAATTTTTAATAACGTCATCATAATCCAATTTACTTTTTATGAGTTTAAATTTATCTGGGCATAAATAAAATTCCACTTGGATAAATTTTTCTCTTTTGGAAAACATGATGAGTCCTATATTGAAAAATTCTTCCCTCTCCACCTTTGGTACCAAACGTATAACAGCGTATTCGTATATTTTATCTTCTTGCATTTTTGGCTTCATTTACAAAAATTTGGGAATGTTCTAATCGGGTTTTCAAGAAATTAAAATACACTTCTCTTATTTCATCAGGAGTTTCATCAGCATCGTTCCAATGCAACCAATCTTGCGGGATTAAATTAACTATTTCTCTGAAAACATTTTCATTCAAAACTTCGTGTGCCCATTGGTCTGCCTCATCCAATTTCGTTGCTTGGGGAAGCAAGACATGGTCTTTCACATATTTGAAAGGAGTCTTAGCTGCAGTATCAAAATTTTGCCAAGAATGATGAAAGTAAAATGAAGCGCCATTATCTATTATCCATAATTCTTTATGCCACATCAAAAGATTGGTATTCTTAAATGTACGGTCTATATTGGTAATAAATGCATCCAACCATACAATTTTAGAAGCCAAAAGTGAATCTACCTTGATACTAGAGTCGAAAGCAATGGATTCTGAAAGATAATGAAGTCCCAAATTTAGACCTTCAGAAAACTTAAGCAAATCTTGAATCTCTTCATCAGCTTCTGTTCTGCCAAAATCTACATCGAGAATAGCAAAAACCAGCTCGGGTATTGGCAATCCTAAAGCTTGCGTGATTTTTCCGCCTAGAAGTTCTGAAATCAGCATCTTCACACCATGGCCCGCTCCTCTAAATTTTAAAACATATTTAAAATCATCATCAGCTTCTGCTAATGCCGGTAATGAACCCCCTTCCCGAAGTGGAAGAATATATCGCATCACCGTTACAGTTCTTAAATTCAACATACGCAAAAATAAGGTTTTACTTTGTGTTTAATTCTATTTATGCTATTTTAGGTTTAAAATTTGTTTCATCCTACAATATTTCTCTCGCAAATTGCATTGATTTGGCTTATTCTCTTGAATTAAACAATGATAAGCAAAATCTGTAAACTTACAAGAAATAGCAAAGACAACTAACAAAGATAAAAATTATGAAAATCATTAATAATCAAAACATTAAACTCTACAATCCTGAAACCAAAAATTTCTTGGCAGATGCCTATTATCCCGAAACAGAAAACAAAATTCCATTGGTGATTTTAGTACATGGGTACAAAGGCTACAAAGATTGGGGTTGTTGGAATTTGATGGCCGAAAGATTTGCAGAAGCCGGATTTTATTTTGTTAAATTTAATTTTTCACACAACGGTACAACTGTTGAGAACCCTGATGAGTTTGCAGATCTTGAAGCTTTCGGAAATAATAATTATTCTAAAGAGCTTTCCGATTTGAGCTTTGTTATTGATTATTTTTCAAACGAAAGTAAGGTAGATAAAAATAAGATAGTTCTTATCGGTCACAGTAGAGGTGGCGGTATTTCTATTGTTAAAACCGCAGAAGATAGTAGAATTCACGGTTTGATTACATTGGCTAGTGTAGATTCTTTGGAAAGATTCCCAAAAAATGAAGTGCTGGAAAACTGGAAAAAAGAAGGTGTTTATTTTGTAGAAAACGGCAGAACAAGACAACAGATGCCTCATTACTATCAGTTTTTCGAGGATTATGAAAATAATTTACACCGTTTGGATGTTGAGAGATCAATGGAAATGGCAAAAGCTCATGTTTTGGTAGTGCACGGTAGTTCTGATGAATCTGTATTGCCAAAAAATGCTGATCATCTTCATCTATTAAATCCCAATTCGGAACTTTTTTTAGTAGAAAATGCCAATCATACTTTTGGTGCAAAAGAACCTTGGGAAGAAACCTCCATGCCTTATGACCTTGCATTGGTAACGGAGAAATGCATCGATTTTATAAATAAAAAATTGTGAATGAAGATATTGTAAAGTAGTTGGAAATACTTATTTCAAAACAATAAATGAGGAAAGATTACATTGCTATTAAGGCAAAATTTATAATTTTTGAAATAAAAATAAAACTCCCGAAAAATCTTCGGGAGTTTCTATATGATTTAAGTAAAATTCTAAGGATATGGAGCAATAGTTACTTCAAGACCTTCCATCTGCGGAACGATATGCAACTGACAACCGAGTCTGCTGTTTTCTTTCACATGATAAGCTTCTGCAAGCATTGCATCTTCTTCAGCGCCCATCTCCTCCAAACCTGGATCTTCTTCTACATAAACCTGACAAGAAGCACACATTGCCATGCCCCCACAAACTCCTATGGTTCCTTCTTCTGCCAATTCATAAGCTCGAACGACTTCCATTAGGTTCATAGACATATCTGTAGGTGCTACAATAGCGTGAGTTACACCTTCTCTGTCGGTAATTTTAATATTAATATCTGACATAATTTCTCAAAATTAGTCAATTTTTTTCACAACTGCTTTTTCCGCTTCTTTTCTCGAACCATCAAAACCGTCTACTCCACTCACTGTTGTGTACTTTAAAACGAATTTTTTTCCCGGATTAAGCCTATTATAAACGCTTTGACACATCAAAGTAGCCTCGTGGAAACCACAAAGAATTAATTTAAGTTTTCCAGGATAAGTATTGATATCTCCAATTGCATAGATACCTTCAATGTTAGTTTGATAATCTAAAGCATTGTTTACCACAATCGCATTTTTCTCAATATTAAGACCCCACTGAGCAATTTCGCCCAATTTCGGGGTTAAACCGAATAGAGGAATAAAATAATCTGTTTCAATATCGAAAGGTTCTTGTCCGTCAACTGCTACTGTAATAGCTTCAACTTTCCCTTCGCCTTTTATTGCTGTAACTTCTGCCGGGGTGATTAATTTAATTTTACCTTGATTCTTCAAATCCTGAACTTTTTCTACAGAATCCAAAGCTCCACGGAATTCATTTCTTCTGTGGATCAAAGTTACTTCGCTAGCAACATTTGATAAGAAAACGCTCCAATCTAGGGCAGAATCTCCACCTCCTGCTATTACCACTTTTTTATTTCTGAAGTGTTCAGGTTCTTTTACAAAATATTCAAGACCTTTTTCTTCATAGTCGGCAATATTCTCCATGGTAGGCTTCCTTGGCTCAAATGTCCCTAGTCCTCCTGCAATCGCTATGGCTTTACATCTATGAACAGTTCCTTTGTTGGTCACCACTTCAAACCATTCGTCATCAACTTTTGTATATGAAATTGCGGTTTCACCTAAGGTAAACCCAGGCTGAAACTGTTTTATTTGTTCCATTAAATTATCTACCAATTCACCGGCATTCACTGAAGGATAACCAGGGATATCGAAAATAGGTTTTTTAGGATAAAGCTCTGCCAACTGACCACCCGGCTGAGGAAGGGCATCAATGATGTGGCATTTCATTTTTAGCAAACCAGCTTCAAAAACGGCAAAAAGCCCCGTTGGACCCGCTCCTATTATCAATATATCTGTAGTTATCATACGTAATAATTTTATAGAAAATAATTAAATGCAAAAATACAAATTTTAATGCAACGCATATTTAATTAAGTCTAAATAAAAAACTGAGATTTATCAAATCTCAAACGATAAAGGTATTATATTTGGCAATATTTTTGAAACACAAAAGTTTATGAAAAAGTTATTCAGTATTCTTACGATTTTTTTTGTGAGTTTTTCGCAAGCTCAGCTTAGTAATATTGCAGATGGGGAATCTATTAATCTTAGGATTCACTATGGGTTTTTAACTGCCGGAAATGCTAACCTTACTACTAAAAGAGGAAATTTCCGAGGTGTACCTCATTTATATGTAAAAGGGACAGGCTCCACGACTGGTGCCGTAAAAGCTTTTTTTAAAGTTGAAGATCTCTACGAAAGTTATATTAATACTGAAACAGAATTGCCAACATTCTATGTAAGAAACGTAAAAGAAGGTAGCTACAGACAGCATTTCGAAACCAATTTTAATCATAACAACAACACGTTGCTGCTAACTGATAAAAAAACGCCCTCAAACGGAACCAAAACAATAAAATCTGTAAAAGGTGTTCAAGATATGCTTTCTTGCTTTTATTATCTCAGAAGCAGAACCCCCAATGAACTGCGTACTGGAAGGGTGATTAACATGAATGTTTGGATTGATGATGAAATGTTTGCTTTTCAGCTAAAAGTGATGGGAACAGAAAATTTAAACACAAAATTCGGAAAAGTAAATTGTTTGAAAATTATACCGTCTGTAAAAAGCGGAAGAGTTTTTAAGGAAAAGGAAGGCGTTACAATGTGGGTAACTAATGATGCCAATCACATCCCAGTGCTTCTGAAAGCAGAGCTTGCGGTGGGATCTCTGAAAGCAAGTTTGGATAGTTATAAAAACGTGAAATATCCAATAAAATTTATTAAATGATATTATTTATAGAAAATACAAAAGCCTTCAGAAATTCTGAGGGCTTTTGATTTATAAAAACTAAACTAAACTGTATTGGTTGAAAATACATTATCATTAAAGCCATATTGGCATTTTAGCAAGAAAAAAAGCACCTATTTAAAAGCCGTTAGGCGTAATAAATAGGATACTTTTGGTTAATCAATTGTGTTTTTAGAATATATATAAATGTGTTTTTATTAATAATTTTTCAGTTTCAAAAAACAGAGCCTTTCGGCTCTGTCAATATGATACTAGGTGTTCATCATTTGTGTTCATTCACACCAAATCAAAAATTAATATATTGAAATAATTTTCCTAATACCTTTGCTCACTGATAGGATGTGTTTTATTTATTGCATGGAAATCACTTAATCCTTTTCAGAAAACATATGTTTAACCTGTGTTACAATGAGCATTTTTCTTGATACAAATATAGAGTGATATGAAAGTAGAAAACGAATAAATCTTGTAGATATTTATCACTCAGCTTGTAGATATTTTTCTACAAAACGCTCCGTATTTTTACGATAAATAAATGATAAGAATATATTAAAGTAGAAAAAACAAATTCTACTAAACAAAAAAAACACTAACAATGAATGAGTTAGCGTTTTAAAAACGATATTTTTTTTATAAAAATAAAATTAGTCTTGAATATTAAAATCAATATTTATGATAAGCAAAAATATTGAGCTTCACAAAAACGTTATAGAATCAAATAAAAGTGAATAATATTAAAGGCTTTTTAGCAGGTCAGCAAGATCTACGAGATTATCAATATCAAGTTTTTCGAAAACACGTTTTTTTATTGTGCTTACTGTATTTTGTTTAATGTCTAGCTGGTTGGCAATTTCTAAATTACCATAGCCTTGTACATACATTTTTACAATCTGAATTTCCCTTTCTGTAAGTTTTGAAAGAAGATTTTGTTTTGGCGACACTTGTAATGAGGCCATCATTAAACCTTGAGAAACAGTAGAAATATATCTTCCTTCATGATAAATTTTCAACAGCGCATTTTTTATCTCTTCTTCCTCGCTCACTTTCGTCAGGAAACCATTAGCTCCTGCGTTGAAAAATTTCAGGGCATAATCTTCTTCTTCCAAACCAGAAAACACAAGAACCTTGAGCTCAGGCTTTATTTTTTTTAGTTCAGGAATAATGGTTACACTATTTCCGTCGGGGAAAACAGCGTCTATAACCGCAATTTCGATTTCATTTTCAGAAACGCACTTCAATAGCTTCTGTAAAGTTGATGCATGGTAAATATTGCCCTCAAAACCTGCTTCTTCAATGACAATCTCCATTCCTTGTCTTATTAAACTATGGTCATCTGCAAGTACAAACGTTACGTTTTTCAAATTTTGATTTGTCATTTTTTTATTTGTAAGTTCAATAAAAATTCTACTTTAGTACCGACATTTTTTTCACTATCCACTTTTAAAAAGCCAGAATACAATTCTGCCAATTCTTTGCAAAGACTTAGACCCAAACCAGCACCAAGATTTTCCACCTTGTCAGAAATCACACCTTGATAATAGGGTTCAAATATTTTTTCTAAATCAGACTTCGAAATTCCAACGCCAGTATCCGTAATTGTGGTTTTTAAAACTGCAGTATCGGCAGATATCTTCTCGGCTGTGGTTACTACTTTTATTTCTCCGTTTTCTGTAAATTTATTTGCATTCCCCAAGATATTCATAAAGATTTGATTTATTTTATTATTATCAGAATAAACCATTAATCCAGGATTTATATTTTGTTCTACAACAAAATTATTGTTTCGGGTTTCAATGTAAGGTTGTATAGAATTTAAGATCGCATCTATTTCTTCGTTTAAATTAAACTCAACAAGATTCAATTTATTATTTATCTGTTGGTTTTTTGTGTAATCTAAAATCTGATTGGCTTGTATTAACAAAGTATTATTGGTAAAACTTATAGATTTTAAATATTCTTGGATACTTTCGTCATTGGTTTTCTTTTTTATTCTTCTGATAAAAATATCCATAATCTTCAAAGGAGATCTCAGCTCATGGCTCAACATTCCCAAGATTCTATTTTTGAAATTAAGATTTTCTTTTATTTTAAGATTGGCTTCATTGAGCTTTCTTTCATACACAAAAGCAATTCTCGTAAGCAACATGATTAAAATAGAAACCACAAACATCAAAATCATCGATCCGAAAACAAGATATGTTCTTATCTCGTTATTCTTGTCGCTTTGCTTTTCATATTCTTTCTCAAGATCAGTTTTGGAGGCTTTTATTGCAGTTTCATATACATTCATCAAACTGTTGCTATAGATAAAAAGATCATTAAAAATTTTATAAAAATTATCATTATCAATTTGATTGTCTTTTACTTTTACCTTAATCTTATTATTTTGAACTGTATAATGATTGTTAACCTGCTTTATAATACGGTCAAAATCTTTTTTTATGGATTTTGAGGTAGGCATCACACCCTCTTTCACCGTGATTACGACGCTGTCTTTTTCTCTTTTCCCTTTCCCAGAAATGGCCTCACCCAATCTCCCGAAAAGACCTTTCTTTACTACGGTATCGCTATAGATTTTGGTATCTAAAACTACATTAAACTTATCAAAATCATAATCTAAATTGAATTTCTCGAAATCTGGAAGCTCACTTTGATTGTTTAAATTAATATCACTTGTATACTGGTGAGTAGAATCTATTAGTTTTTTTAAATCTTTCTCGTTAGCAAAATTCTCTTTTCTAGATGCTAGAAGATTTTTAATTTTTGGAAACCTGTCTTCGTATTTATTAATATTATTCAAATGAGCATCAAGAGCTTTCAAAGATGCAAAGTAAGACTCTAGAAAAGTTTCATCTTTTGAAGTCATAAATTTATGAAGATAATCTTGTGCAACTAGAAGTTCTCGCCTAGATTCTGTAGTTAGATTTTCTAAAGAATGAATCTCATCTAGTTGTTTTTGCAAGAAAGATAATTTTTTACTCTTTACAAATTCGTTATAAAAAAAAGCAGCAATTATCAGTTGAATAAACAGGATGCATAGAATTAAAGAATAGTGTACAAGCTTTCTGTAACGAAAACCATAAGGTTTTGAAATATCTGCAACATTTTTCATACTCAATCAGGTAATGTTTAGTTTTAATGTTTCTCCTCTCAAAACAAAATAAAAGACAGTAAATTTACACTTATTTACAAAAACAATTTAAAATTCATGTAAAAAGTGAAGTAACTTTTATGATTAAAAAATATTTTTCGAAATTACTACTACTTTATTGAGTTTTAAGGTACAAAAAAAATCCCGTAAAAAAATCACAGGATAAATATTTATAAAATTTAGGATTACAAAGTCTTAAATTGTTCTAAAGTTCTAATATCATTTTCAAAAAACATTCTGATGTCGCTCATTTGATAAAGAAGCATCACAATTCTCTCAATCCCCATACCAAAAGCGTAACCAGAGTATTTTTCAGAATCTATATTTACATTTTTCAAAACTGCAGGATCTACCATTCCGCAACCCATAATTTCTAACCAACCCGTTCCTTTTGTAATTCTATAATCGGTTTCAGAATTTAGTCCCCAATACACATCAATCTCTGCGCTTGGCTCTGTAAAAGGAAAGTAAGAAGGTCTTAATCTAATTTTAGATTTACCAAAAAGCTCAGTAGTAAAAAACTGAATGGTTTGTTTCAAATCTGCAAAACTCACATTTTCATCAATATACAAACCTTCAATCTGATGGAAAATACAGTGCGAACGTGAAGAAACCGCTTCATTTCTGAAAACCCTCCCCGGAGAAAGAATTCTGATTGGGGGCTGATTTTCTTCCATATATCGTATTTGAACAGATGAGGTATGCGTTCTCAACAAAAGATCAGGATTTTGTTCTATAAAGAAAGTATCTTGCATATCTCTCGCCGGATGATATTCTGGGAGATTAAGGGCGCTAAAATTATGCCAGTCGTCTTCAATTTCAGGGCCGTCTGCTACAGCGAAACCGATAGACTTAAAAATTTCAATAATTCTATGTTTTACCAAATTGATAGGATGTCTTGAGCCTAAGTCTAAAGGAAATGCAGGTTTCGTTAAGTCATCTTTTTCAAGGATAAGTGTAGTTGCAGAAGCGTTCTTAAGGTCTTCTAATTTTACATTTACTGCATTTTTAAGAGTATTAATCTTTTGTCCAAATTCCTTTTTTTGGTCATTCGGAATTACCTTCAATGTTTCATAGAAATCATTCAAGACACCTTTTTTGCCATTGTACTTTATACGAAAGTTCTCAATATCATCTTTTGAAGATGAACTGAAACTATTTACTTCCACCAAAAGTTCTTCTATCTTTTCTATCATTATTATTACCCTTTCAAAAAATGTTTGTGCAAAAATACGATTTTCAGTTTAAAAATGTTTTGTATTTAAGATAAAAAATCCGTCTCTTTAGAAACGGATTTTAAATTTTACCAGAGCGTTGTTTAGGTTTTGATTATTTTCACAATTTTCTTTCTAATGCCTTCACTTTTATTTGTAAAGTAACATCATTTTTAATCACCCCGTTTTCTGTCGGAGATTGAAATTTTACCTCAAAATCTTCACGCATAATATCTTTTGGCTCTGTCGCTATACTCACTTCACTGCCCTTCACAGAAACATTTGCCTTAAACTGTACCGGCTTTGAAATTCCTTTAATACTAAGATTACCCTCTAAAACAGTATTATAATCGCCATCTGCGGTGGGTGAAACTTTTGTAATTTCATAAGATGCGGTAGGAAATTTATCAACCTCAAAAAAATCTGCACTTTTTAGGTGACTGTTCAATTTTTCTAGCTGATCAGCTTTATCTTTAAGGTCTTCAGAACTTAGAGAAGTCATATCTGCTACGAATTTACCACTTTCTAAAGTTCCATCTTTTATGGTAACGTCTCCACTTTCAAATTTAATATTTCCAAAATGACTGGTGTTTTCAGATTTAAATACTTTGTACCCCTTCCACTCTATTCTGCTGCTTAAAGTATCCAAGACATATTTTGCTCCATCTTTTGTAGTGGCAACTTCATTTGCTTCGCTATACACAGGCTTTTCTTTACCGCAAGAGACTATAAGCAAGCCACCCATCATTACAGACAACACAATTGGAAATAGTAATCTTTTCATCTTTTTCTAAATTTTTAAAAGGCTAATTTACTAAAAAATGAGAGTTTTTTGGCAAAAACCTTACATTTGTACAATGCTTTTAGAAATTAATAACTTGTTTTTTTCTTATTCTGAAGAGAAACCGCTTTTTCAGAATATGAATCTAAAATTCGATTCTGGTAAAATAATTGCACTTGCCGGAGAAAGCGGTTGCGGAAAATCTACGCTTCTGAGTCTTATTTATGGACTTCTTAATTGGGAAAGCGGCGAAATTATTTTTGAAGGAAAAAAAACTTTTGGCCCAAAAGCAAACCTAGTTCCAGGAGAACCAGAAATGAAATATGTAGCCCAAAATTTTGATCTGATGCCGTATGCAACCGTTGCCGAAAACGTGGGTAAATTTTTATCTAATAGTAATCTTACTAAAAAAAAAGAGACGATAAATGAACTTTTGGACGTCGTTGGGCTTACAGAATTTGCCTCTATTTTACCTAAATATTTGAGTGGAGGACAACAACAAAGGGTTGCTATTGCAAGAGCTCTTTCCGTGTTACCAAAACTTTTGGTACTAGACGAACCGTTTTCTAATCTTGATTTTTCTAGAAAAATTGAGCTAAGAGAAAGGCTTTTCAGATATGTAAAGCAAAATGACATTTCTCTTATTATTTCTACACACGAAATTCAGGATATTTTGCCTTGGCTAGATCAAATGGTGATTTTGAAACAAGGAAGGTTGATTCAGAATGATCATCCTAAAGAAATTTACAAAAATCCATACAACGAATATGTTGCTCAACTTTTCGGCGAAGTCAATATTTTTAGTGAAGAGGAAAAGAATGAATTTAATATTTCAAAGTTTTCATATTATCCCAGAGAAATAAAAATTTCAGAAAACGGGATTGCTGCAGAAGTTCTTGAAAGCCGTTTTGCAGGCAGTTTTTATTGGAATAAATTGGCCGCAAAAAACAAAGAAATCATTATTTATACCGAGGATAAAACTGAAGGATTTGTTAACTTAAACTTTATTTAACCTCAAGAAAAACAACGGCTTAATATAGATAAATAAAATATCAGAAAGATTACACTGTACAATTCTCTCCCTTTTTTATTTTTCTTAAATGTACTTTGTTTTGATACTTGAAACCCATAATTTGAGCTGATATAAAAACGATTAAAAAACAACACATCTCCAAAGAAAATTCTCTTTCTAAATAAAAATAGGTAAGGCACATTATAGCAATCATTGTAGAATGTGTGAGTAAAATAGAAAACAGCCCTCTTCTTTTCGTGATAAAAAAAAGTATATTTTCTACAATAGCACTGTAAAAAAATAAAGCAGCAAAAACCATCAATATCCCAAAACCTGCCAATATTATTTCTTCGCTAGTATTGGTATTAATAGCACTGAATATCATCCAACAAAATATAAATCCGGCTACAGAAGCCAGCATATTCCTTAGAATATTATTAAAATAAATTCTACTTGAAAGCATATTTTTTTACTAATTTTTGAAAGTGAATTTTCCAAAATGCGATTACGCCTTCTTTACAAACTCAGATTTTAAAGCCATTGAGCCAAAACCATCAATTTTACAATCAATATTATGGTCGCTATTGGGTCTTAAACGGATGTTTTTCACTTTAGTTCCTGCTTTTACAGGTTTCGGAGCTCCTTTCACAGGTAAATCTTTTACAACCACTACAGAATCGCCATCTTTCAATTCATTTCCGTTGGCATCCAGAATTTTATCTGAATCATCTGTTTCTGCAGGATTCCACTCGTGAAAACACTGCGAACAAACCATCAGATCATCTTGCTCATAAGTAAACTCAGACTGACATTTCGGGCAAATCACCGCGTCGCTCATTTTTTTTAATTTTTTGCAAAGGTAAGGTTTTGTGTTGGATGAAATAATATTATTAACTATTGCATTGCAAATCTTTCAATATTAAAATTCAAAAAAAAAAAAAAGAAAATCAAAATAAACCGACCCTACGCAATTCATTCTTAAGAAAGGTATCGCTCTTATAGAACTATCGTTTATCATTATTGTCTTTGGTACAAAGGCTTTGCGTGTAACAAGCAATCATTTACTAAAATTGAAATTATAATTTGTTTACAATATTGATCACGATGAACCATCTCCAAAGCTTGAATTTTGAATTCCACAACCAAAACTTTAAACGCTGAACCTTAAACTTAATTTTGTATTTTTGCATATTCAAACAGCTTACAGCAATTTATGGAATTAATTCACAGAAACCTGGCGATCGGTATTCACGATGCTTTACAAGAAACTTTTTTCGAAAAAAACAAATACGCAGATAAAGTAATAGAAAGACTTTTGAAAGCCCACAGACAATGGGGAAGCCAAGACAGAGCAGTTGTTTCTGAGATTTTCTATAATATCATCCGCTGGAAAAAACGCCTTGAATATTATATGGGAGAAGGTGTGAAACCCACTAATATCTACAAATTAATCATTGCTTATCTTCTTTGGAGCAAAACCAATTACAAGAGATTTGAAGAATTTGAAGGCATCAAAATCGCCGACATCACTACAAAACTAAAAAAAGGAACTGTTCCTACTAAAGCAATAGAGCATTCTATCCCAGAATGGCTTGTAGAGACTTTAGAAAAAGAGTTGGGCGAAAAATGGGAAAAGGAAATGATTGCCTTAAATGAAAAAGCACCTACAGTTTTGCGCGCAAACTCTTTAAGAACAACACCAAGAGAACTTATTTCTGATCTTTCAGATGAAAACGTAA
This sequence comes from Chryseobacterium piscicola, assembly GCF_900156685.1. Taxonomy (GTDB): domain Bacteria; phylum Bacteroidota; class Bacteroidia; order Flavobacteriales; family Weeksellaceae; genus Chryseobacterium; species Chryseobacterium piscicola. Next base: position 231,024 of record NZ_FTOJ01000004.1, on the reverse strand, counting down.
ACGCTTTTACCATTAGAAACTATCCTGATGCGGTACAGCTTGAAGAAAAAAAGAATGTTTTTCTTACAACCGCATTCAAAGAAGGCTTATTTGAAGTACAAGATGCTTCTTCACAAAAAATTGGATATTTTCTTGATGTAAAAGAAGGACAGAGAGTGGTTGATGCCTGTGCAGGTGCAGGTGGAAAAACACTACATTTGGCGGCTTTAATGGGAAATAAAGGACAAATAATTGCCCTTGACATTTTCGAATGGAAATTGGCAGAACTGAAACGTCGTGCAAAAAGAGCCGGAGCTCACAACATAGAAACCAGAGTGATAACAGATACAAAAGTGATAAAACGCCTTCATGATAAGGTTGACAGGCTTTTGATTGATGCGCCATGTTCTGGTTTGGGTGTTTTGAAAAGAAACCCAGACAGCAAATGGAAAATAAATCAGGATTTTATCGACAGAATCAAAAAAGAACAGCAACAGATCATTCAAGACTATTCTAAAATGCTGAAGATTAGTGGAAAAATGGTTTACGCTACTTGTTCTATTTTACCGTCCGAAAACAATAAGCAGGTAGATGAATTCATTAAAAACAATCCGAATTTCAAATTGATAAAAGACGAAAAAGTGATGCCTAGCGAAGGCTATGACGGTTTCTACATGGCTCTTATTGAGAGAGTTTCTTAATTAATCGAGCTTAATAAATATAAATCCGCTTCAAAATTATAGTTGAAGCGGATTTTTTTTTTCATTCTTCAGCACGACTTTATCAATAAATCGCCGTTGTTTACTCGATGAAAATAAATCAAGCCCATCAAAAAAAACATTACTAATCATTAAAACTTGAATATTATTAAATAATTTTTATTATTTTTAAACAATCATTACCATTTTAACAACATAATTTAATTTTAATATAAAAAGTATGAAAAAAATTCTATTCTCTGGCTTGCTTTTATCCGGCCTTTACGCCAGCGCACAAGTGAATGTTTCTGCATCAGCAGGCACACCAACCGCTACCTATACTACTTTAAAGAGTGCTTTTGATGCCATCAATTCCGGAACACATCAAGGTAATATTAATCTCAGCATAACTGCAAATACTACAGAAACCGCATCAGCAGTTTTGAACGCAGCTACCACATACACTTCAATCAACATTAAGCCTACAGCTGCAGTTACAGTTACAGGAGCTGTAGCTTCGGCACCATTGATCACTATTTTGGGATCAAACGTTACTATTGACGGCTCATCAACTGTGGGTGGAACAACCAAAGACCTTACTTTCAGCAATACTGCAACTACAGCAGCATCAGTAGTATATATGGGATCTGCGACAAGCACCTCGCCCCTTACAAACGTCACTGTAAAAAATTCAATTCTTACCAGCGGAGGAAACACAAGTACTAATTTTGTGATTGCCAATGGTGCTACTGCTGCCGGTTTCTTTAATAATATCACTGTACAGAACAACACATTTAATTCTGGGTATAACGGCGTTTTTGTTTTAGCTGATACAACTAGCGCAACTAACGGAAATAATTTATTGATTACAGGAAATACAATCACCAACAATTTTGTTCAAAACGGAATCTACATTGCTGGAGTGGGAGGCTCTTCTACGGTAACCAACAACAATATTGCGATTGTACGCCCAAGCAGCGGCACAACTACTACACCAGCAGCCTCAGTAGGCATTAACCTTGGAGCAGGCACCAATTCGGCATCCATATCAGGAAATACAATAAGTGTGAAAAACACAGCAACTTCAACTACAGGAATAAGCTATGCTTCAGGGATATACGTTACACCTGGAGCTACAAATGTTTTAACCAATGTATTCAACAACACTATTACCGAAATCAGCGGAATACTCACTTATATCAACAGTAATGGTATATATGTGGGAGGCGCCACATCAAATGTGAAAGTGTACGCCAATAAAATAAGTGGATTAAAAAACAACAACACCGGAGGCACCCCAATGCAGGGAATTTTATTAGGATCAAGCGCTACTGCTGCTAACGTAGTTGCTTATAATAATTTAGTTTCAGACATCCAAGGTACAGCAGCTTCTCAAGTAGCAGGAATTTATGTTTTTTCTGGTGGAGGGTATCGCATTTACAGCAATACCGTAAACCTTAATACTTCAAATGCAGAAACAGGAATAAGCACGGGACTCTATGTAGTTTCTACAGCAACATCACTCGATGTACGAAATAATCTTTTCATCAACAACAAAACAGCAGGAACACGTTATGCAATCTATTCTGCAGCTGCCAATACCGCGTTTTCAAACATTAATTATAATGATTATTACACCACAGGTACAGCTTTAGGTTTTATTGGATCTGCAAGAGCAACTTTAGCAGATGTGCAGACGGGGTTTGGTGGTAACGCAAATTCTGTAAATATATCTCCAGCTTTTGTAAGTGCTACAGATCTAAATTTGAATTCAACAGATATTGCTAATGCCAGTTTAAGCAATAGCGGAACACCACTTGCTGAGGTTACGATAGACTACGCCGGAGCTCCGAGAGGAACGGCACCAGATTTGGGAGCTTATGAATTTGCTTTTAGTCTTGCTGTAGCCGAGACAAGCAAAAAAGCACATGCCATTTCTGTATACCCTAATCCTTTTGCTGATTTTATTAAAATTTCTGATGTGAAAAATATGAAAACCATTAATATTTCAGACTTGTCTGGTAAAATTGTAAAAACTTTATCCCCGGCTAATGAGCTTGACCTCAGAGATCTGAATGCAGGAATTTATTTAATATCATTCCAATTTGATAACGGAACGTTTAAGACTACAAAAGTGATTAAAAGATAAGTTTTCAAAAATTAAAAACTCAGGATACGAAAAGCATCCTGAGTTTTTTAAAAAAAAAAAATTCTGATTGTCCTCAAACCGTCATAATTGAAAAGCCTTTGTATTCTTTGCTAAGTTTATGCCCTTACCGATAATTTTTTAAAAATATAATAAAATCAGTGACTTTTCAAATCTTAAATATAAATCTCCACCTTATCTAGCTCTATTCTGATCATCAAATTTCAATTGCTTTGTAGCCCCCTTCACATCGTTATTTCCAAATTTATAGGTGAGTGATAAACTCAAATTCCTGCTAATACCTTTAAAATAATATTGTGTACCGAAATCCTTATAAAACTCTGTACCTTTTTCTCTTTCTGTATTCAAAACATCATTCATTAAAAAATTGAGCATTAGTTTTTTATCCATTAAATTTAATTTTAACCCTGAATAAACTGAGGCAATACCTTTAAACGAAGTATTCCCCTCTTTGTACGGAATATTGCCCCAAGCTCCCAGCATGAACGAAATAGTTTTCGATTTATTGAGAAAAAAAGTATTGTCCACATTAAAATCTGAGCCGTAACTTCCAGGCATCTGAATGGCATCATCCACAAAAGTTTTTGATGTTACATAATAAGCATTTAGAAAGACATTAGCTTCCAGCCAGCTTAATTTTGTGTAATTATAACTCAGGCTGACACCAGTTTGGTTTTGATTATAAAAATTAAAGATGATGGTATATTTCATTCCGTTATCAATGCGCTGCAATCTGTCCCAATCATTTTTACTGTAATTGTGAAATGCGGTAATTGTAAAGTTATTTTTTAAAACATAGCTAAACTCTACATTATCGGTAAAAGACGGTCTCAAATAAGGGTTTCCTGAAGAATACTCGAAAGCCGAACTTATGTATTTGAAAGGATTGAGATCTCTGAACGAAGGTCTGTTAATTCTCTTAGAATAGTTTATAGAAAACGCATTATTATCATTCGGCTTATAGCCAATGTAAGCTGTTGGGAAAAATTTTCCGTAATGATTTTTTGTGGTTAGATTTTCATTGGGCGAAATTCCGGTGAGCTCGGTAAATTCATATCTCAAACCAGCTTTGACACTCCATTTTTCAGACAATTCATAATTACCAGAAACGTAGGCCGAATAATTATTTTCATCATAAAAAAAATTATTGCTTTGAGTAGAATTCATCGTTTGAATTCCATCATTTAAATCATAAAAATTAAAATAAGAATCATTTTTTATTTTGGTAAATTTCAAACCAGATTCTGTTTTAAACTTTTTAAAATTCTTTTCCAAATCCACCTGCCCAGAGTAAATTCTATACTGATTAATGGGATTAATATAAGTAGAAACCAACTGATCAGTTTGTGTATTGTAGAAGTCGTCGGCATTGGCATTATTTGAAATTAAATTCCCGGAAATACTAAGCTTACTGCCCAAACTATCTATTTTAAGGTCATAAAACAACGTTGCATAATGATTGTTTCTGTGATTAAGAGCCACGGCATCTGATGTAAAACGCCTTTCACCAGATTCGTCTTTAATTGAAGAAGAATTTTTCACCGTTTCCAACGGATTGGCAAAAAAATAGGTGTAGCTTCCTCCTATTGTGCTTTTATCACTAAGTTTATATTCCAACTTCCAATCTGTACTTTTATTTCGCAAATTATTGAAGAAATAGCTATCAGTATTCCAAAAGCTGTTATTGCCAGAACTGTATTCGTACCCTTTCATACGCCAATAGAAATTCCCGTCTGTGTAACTTGCAGACGCTGAAATTTTTTTGCCCTGATAATTAACCGTTGCTCCATATCTTGTAGAGACAGACGGAACATTCCAATACAGATTTTTCAGACTAGATTGCAGAGAAACATTCCACCCAAAACTTGTATTTTTCTTAAGAACAATATTGATAAGACCACTTTTTCCCTGCGCTTCGTATTTTGCAGGTGGCGTTGTAATCACTTCAATTTTCTGAATGTCATCGGATCGCAGATTTTTAAGATAATTTATCAGTTCATCACCCGAAATATTCAAAAGTCTGTCATTCACCATTACAGCTACTCCACTTTTCCCTGCAATGCTTATGCTTTTATCTGTAGTTCTTAGCATTGGGGTTTTTGCCAAAGCCTCCACAGCATCAAGACCTTGCGAGGCCACAGAATTTTCTACATTGAAAATCAACCGGTCAACTTTTCTCTCAATGATTTTCTTTTTACCCATTACCAAAACCCCTTCTATTTTATGCTCAGAAATTTTAGCTTTTTGTAAATCTGAATTGGGTATTTCTAAATTTCTATTCACATCGCCATCAACGTCTATTTCATCTGAAAGAATGAGTTCGCCATCATTAAAAACTTCTAAAGAATAATTTCCTTTCTCTTTGAGCTGAATTTTAAAATGACCTTTTTCATCTGAAATAGCCGAAAATTTTAACTGGTTCTTTTTAAGAATAATTTCAGCATAAGCAACCGGCTTTTTGTCTTTTAAAATAACATTTCCTTCAACATTTTGTGAAAAAATAAACGATGCCCAAAACAGCATCAACAGGAGAAAAAATCTAAACATTAAATTTGAGTTTGATAATAAGACAACACAATACAACCTTTTATTACATGTATCTTTATTTCTTTTACTCTATTTTCTGCAATTTCTTTTTATGAATATCATATATAAAGAAATCATCCCGATTGTAAATGATAATCTTACCCATTATCTTTTCGCGTGAGATACCAAAAGGGTACATATCCCTAGTACTATCAACTTCAATATCAGTCGCTTCATGATCTTCATTTCCATCAAAAAAGCTGAATAATTTTTCATTAGTGAAGACAACGAAAAAATTATTAGAATCAGATTGAATGTAATATTTAAAATCCCTCACCTTTAATTCATCTTTCCATAAATCCTTGTAAACATTATCAGATTTAAATCTCTCTAAGTTCATTTTAAAACAAAATTCGTTATTCACCCAATAAACTATTTGATCATTATCTTTAAAAACTAAATATAATGAAGTGAATGAAAATTTAACCGTTAAAATTTATCTTTGTGAAAATCATAATACATCATGCAAAAATCAATTTTCTTAGTTTGCTTCATACTTTTATCCATTTTAAATCACGCTCAAACGTATGAAATAGAGTACGAAAGCTCTTATAACGGAAAAGTACAAGCCGATCAACCCAAAACGGTAACATGGGTAAGCGAAACCGAAAATTACATTCTCAATACGAATATTAAAAATCAGAAAACAGAATTCCCTTTCGAAATCAGTAAAATCGAAAAACCCAGCAACACCATTATTTCCTACGGATTTTTAAATCAAAATAAAATTGTTTCCACTTCAGATGCAGAATCTATTGCGAAACAAGAATTTGAAGTAACTTCAGAAACCAAAAAAATTCTTGGCTACAGCTGTAAAAAAGCAGTCACCAAAATCAACTCAAACACCATTGAAGTTTGGTACAGCAATGATCTAAAATTGAAAGGCGGCCCATCAAGTCTCGGACAAAATCTAGGATTGGTTCTCCAGATTGAGAGAAACGGAAATTCTGCAACAACGGCAGTTTCGGTTAAAAAAATTAAGAAAACGGGGATTGAGAAAATCATCAATAAAGAACCTTCAAAATCAGATCTTTTAAGCTACAGAGATTTGCTTTGGAGAAGTAAATTTACCACAATAAAAGTTTTTGAAAATGAAACCATCAATTTCTCCGAAGAATCCAAATCAAACGACAGCATAAAAAGATTTGCCAACGGCACTGTTATTTTAAAGAAAGTAAAATTCCCAAAAATAACTGAAGGTGAAAATATCTTTGTTGAAGTGAAACAGCAATCCAACGGCGACGCTTACGACCGTACAGGAACGGTATTTTACATCCCCGAAGATAAAAAACAAACTTTCTTTGATGGACTTCAAAATGGTATAAAAACACTTCCACTATTTGAAAACGGTAACGGAAAACAATATTACGGCGTTACGGCAACAGAAAATTATCTTCCAGCTGTAGAAATGATGCGGTTTTTCACGTCTTTCGGTATCAATAAATTTAATCATATACAGTTAAAAGACAAAACATGGCAAACGGCAAGCCCGTTTCGTCAGGATATTACAGAGTTGAAACCAGCACTTTCAGAAAAAGAAATCTGGATAGGTACTTTCATTGGGAATTATGATAAAGGTGGTCACAAGGTAAGTTTAGATATTACCATTCACAAAAGTTCACAGCAAATACACAAAAACAATATCGTGATTCCGGTTTTCAGCACCATCAATATCATGGAAATGGCTGGTCAAGATTATGCCACCATGTTTAGTAGCGAAAAAGGCCTTGAGATGGAATTTACACTTGATAAAGAGATGAAAAACGTTACCATGCGATACATAACAACCGGACATGGTGGATGGGAAAATGGTGATGAATTTTTACCTAAAACAAATACTATTTTTGTGGACGGAATAAAAGCATTTTCATTCATTCCGTGGAAGTCAGAATGCGGTTCTTACAGGCTGTTCAACCCTGCATCGGGTAATTTTGCAGACGGTCTTTCTTCATCAGATCTCAGCAGATCAAACTGGTGTCCCGGCACCGTAACGAATCCTCAGTTTATAGAAATAGGAAATTTAAAAGCAGGAAAACATCACATTCAGGTTAAAATACCTCAAGGTGCTTCCGAAGGAAACAGTTTTAGCTCATGGAATATCTCCGCTGTTCTTTTGGGTAAAGACTAAAAAAACAAAACCTCCTTGCAATTGCTTGCAAGAAGGTAAAAACACAAATGATGAAAAAAAATTATTTCGGTCCAAAGTACGGGAAAATATTTGATATTCCATATACCCAATTACCATTATTTTTTAAAAAACTTTACTTTTCAATAAATTTTAAGCATTTAATATTAGTTGATTAAAAATTTCAACCAAATGCATTAAAATTAATTAAAAAAAATAAATTAATTAACAAATTACCACTATTTAATTTAAAATTTAAACCAATTCATATTTTTACTTGATATTTTTTAATTATAATTCTACTTTTGTTTTAAATAAATGAAATATGTGCGGAATTGTATGCTTGTTTGACGCTAAACAAAACACAGAAATCCTAAGACCTCAGGTTTTGGAAATGTCTAAAAAGATTCGTCATCGCGGCCCAGATTGGAGTGGTGTTTTTCAAAGTGAAAAAGTAGTTTTCTCTCACGAAAGATTGGCAATCGTAGATCCTTCTTCAGGAAAACAACCTTTATTTTCTAAAGACGGAAATATTGTTTTAGCAGTTAACGGAGAAATCTATAATCACAGAGAACTAAAAACAGAATTCCCCAACTACGAGTTTCAAACCGAATCAGATTGTGAAGTTATTATCGCTTTATACGAAAGACATGGCAAAGATTTTTTAGAGAAAATCAACGGCATTTTCGCATTCTCATTATATGATATAAAAAACGATGTTTACCTTATTGCAAGAGATCACATGGGAATTTGCCCGCTCTATCAAGGTTGGGATAAAAACGGAAACTATTATGTAGCCTCTGAACTTAAAGCTTTGGAGGGCGTTTGCAAAACCATAGAAACATTTTTGCCTGGTCATTACATTTATAGTCTTGAAGGATCAGAATTACAGCTGTGGTACAAAAGAGAATGGGAAGATTTTGATGCTGTAAAAGAAAATACTACAGACATTGCAGCCATCAGAAAAAGCCTTGAAGAAGCTGTACACAGGCAATTGATGAGCGATGTACCTTACGGAGTTCTGCTTTCCGGCGGCTTAGACTCTTCCATCATCTCCGCAGTTACTGCAAAATACGCAAGACAAAGAGTTGAAAGCGGAGACACACAAGAAGCCTGGTATCCAAGACTTCATAGCTTCGCTGTAGGACTGGTTGGCTCACCAGATCTTGAAGCGGCAAAAAAAGCAGCAGATCATATAGGCAGTGTACACCATGAAGTACATTTTACCGTTCAGGAAGGCTTGGATGCCATTCGTGATGTTATTTATCATTTGGAAACGTATGATGTAACCACAATCAGAGCTTCCACCCCAATGTATCTATTGGCTAGAGTAATTAAATCGATGGGAATAAAAATGGTGCTTTCCGGAGAAGGTTCTGATGAGCTATTTGGTGGATATTTATATTTTCATAAGGCTCCGAATGCAAAAGAATTCCATGATGAAACAGTAAGAAAACTCAACAAACTTCATCTCTATGATTGCTTGAGAGCTAACAAAGCTTTAATGAGTTGGGGAATTGAGGGAAGAGTTCCTTTTTTAGATAAAGAATTTATGGATGTAGCTATGAACGTGAATCCTGCAGATAAAATGATTAATAAATCTGAAGGGAAAATTGAAAAATGGGTTCTTAGAAAAGCATTCGAAGATCTTTTACCAGAATCTATTGCATGGAGACAAAAAGAACAGTTTTCAGACGGTGTTGGCTATTCTTGGATTGACAACTTAAAAGAAGTTGCCGAAAAATATGTGACTGATGAGATGATGACGAATGCCAAATTCAGATTTCCTATCAATACCCCACAGAACAAAGAAGAATACAGATACCGTACAATTTTTGAAGAACATTTCCCTAGTGAGACTGCAGCGTCAACTGTACCTTCTGTGCCATCTGTAGCCTGCTCTACTCCTATCGCTTTAGAATGGGATGAAGCATTTAAAAAAATGAATGATCCTAGCGGAAGAGCAGTCATTTCCGTACATGACGATTCTTATTAAAAAACTTGTACAATGGTGCGCAATCTGTCATAATTGAAAACCCTTTGTATTCATTAGCTAAGTTTACGCCTTTACCGATAATTTTTTAAAATTATTATGAAATCGGGGAATTTTAATTTGCATTCTTTAAGACGGTTGGTAGTTTTAAAAAAAACTTTTTGAAATCTTTGCGTTAAAAATCGGCATCATCATTAATAACGGACAATCACAAAAACTTTTAACAAAATTAAATAATTAATATCCCGCGAATTTTTATTCTCGGGATTTTTCTATTCTCTATTTTAAATCTTAATTTTGTAAAAAAAGAATCCAATGTCTAAAGTAAAAGTAGGAACTGTACAAATGTCGTGCGTTGCAGACAAACAGGCCAACCTCAATAAAGCCATAGAAAAAGTACGTGAAGCAGCAGCAAAAGGTGCTCAAATTATTTGCCTTCAAGAATTATTCACATCATTATACTTCTGCGATGTTGAAGATTATGATAATTTTAATCTTGCAGAAGCTATACCTGGACCTTCTACAGAAGCTCTTTCGCCCATTGCTAAAGAATTAGGCGTTGTGATTATCGCATCGTTATTCGAAAAAAGAACACACGGTTTATACCACAATACAACTGCAATTATTGATGCAGATGGAACTTACCTTGGTAAGTACCGCAAAATGCATATTCCGGATGACCCTGCTTTTTATGAAAAGTTTTACTTCACTCCAGGAGATTTAGGATACAAAGTTTTTCAAACAAAATTTGCTAAAATTGGTGTTTTGATTTGCTGGGATCAATGGTATCCTGAAGCTTCAAGAATCACTGCTTTGATGGGAGCTGAGATCATGTTCTATCCTACTGCAATTGGTTGGGCAACAGACCAAGATGAAGAAACCAATGCAGATCAGTACAATTCTTGGCAGACGATTCAGCGTTCGCATTCAGTAGCCAACGGTGTTCCTGTAGTTTCTGTCAACAGAGTTGGTTTTGAGCAAGATGGCGCAATGAAATTCTGGGGCGGAAGCTTTGTAACCAATGCACAAGGAAAACTCTTGTACTTAGGTTCGCATGATAAGGAAGAAGTAGAAGTTACAGAGCTTGATCTTTCGCAGACCGATTACATTCGCAAACACTGGCCTTTCCTCAGAGACAGAAGAATAGACAGCTATCAGCCTATTACTAAAAGATTTATTGACGAAGATTAAAATTGAATGAATTTACAAAATACACCAAAAAATTTAGGGTACAGATTTCCCGCAGAATGGGAACCGCACGAAGCTACTTGGCTAAGCTGGCCTCACAAGGAAGAATCTTGGCCAGAAAAACTGAATGAGATTTATCCTTTTTACTGTGAATTTATAAAAATACTTTCTCAGGATGAGTTTGTGAGAATCAACGTAAAAGATAATGAAATGCAAAAATTTGCGATGGATTGCATTATGCAGGCCGGAGCAAACATCGAAAATATAGAATTTTTTCTAAACGAAACCAACGATGCATGGTGCAGAGATCACGGTCCTGCATTTTTGGTGAATCCTAGTGCTGAAGAACAAAAAGTGATTGTTGATTGGGGTTACAATGCATGGGGAAACAAATACCCACCGTTTGATTTGGATGATGTAGTTCCTACCAAAATCGGGGAAGAATTTCAAATTCCTGTTTTTCATCCCGGAATTATTATGGAAGGCGGAAGTGTGGAATTTAATGGAAAAGGCACCATCTTAACATCGAAATCCTGTCTTTTAAATAAAAATAGAAATCCTCATCTTTCTCAGGAACAAATAGAAGAATACCTGAAAAGCTACTACGGACAAGAACAAGTTCTCTGGGTAGAAGACGGCATTGTAGGAGACGATACAGATGGGCACATTGATGATACCATACGATTTGTGAACGAAAATACCGTTCTTACCGTTGTAGAAGATAATCCTGACGATGACAATTACGGCATTCTTCAAACCAATCTTCAACAGTTAAAAGAAATGAAACTTTTGGACGGAACTCCTTTAAATATTATTGAGCTTCCAATGCCAGACCCAGTTATCTGGGACGAACAAAGACTGCCGGCTTCGTATGCCAATTTTTATATCTCAAATCATCATGTGATTGTTCCAACCTATCGCTGCGACAAAGATCCTATAGCTTTAGAAATCATTCAAAGATGTTTTCCGGAGAGAAAAGTAGTGGGGATAGATTCTACTGCAATTATTTGGGGATTGGGAAGCTTCCATTGTTTGAGCCAGCAAGAACCTGCAGTGCAATAAAAGCATAATTTTGCTTAAAATATTTCAGTTTTCATTCTTTAGCAACTATTTTTTGAATAAAATGAAGAATATTTTGATAATTTAACTAATAATTAAACTTTTTATATAATAAATAATTATATTTGAAAAGTTAAAAAATATTTATATCTATAATCTGTGTTTGTAATGAAAAGAAAAGTAAGTGTTTTGTTTGCTTTGTTGGCCGTGGGTATGGCTTTCGGACAAGGTAAATTCGGAAGATTTCTCAACTCAAAGAAACTCGCGCTCCAATATAAAACCATAAAAGAAAAGGAAAAAGAAGACTACTACCAGCAATATTACTGGCTGGTAAAAGCAGAACAGCTTAAAACTTACCCTCACCTTAAGGATGTAAAACCTGTGGTTTTGTACGAATTTGTAAAAAAAATAAATCCTCAAAATCCTACAAAAAAATTGGAAGGACAAGGCAAAGAAATCAGAGATAAAGCAGAACTTTCTTTGGATCAATATTTCAAAAACAAAAACTTTCAGAACAACGAAGTGTTACTTTACAACTTAGAAACGTATGTAGACCCTTCGAAAGGTGAATACTGGACTAAAGTTGATCCTGAAAAAATAAAAGAATTAGTTCCTAAAGAGTTTTTTGGATTTACATCTTTAAACAAAAAAACTCGCGAAGAAAAGAACTACTACCTTTGGATAGACAGAAAAAAAGACGATTTCAAGATTGTAGACATCATCCCGAACGAAAAAGACAACAAAGGATTTTACTCTTCGGTAAAGCAATATCTTCCAAAATATAAATTTGAAACGAAGTATATGCCGACAATGAAAAAAGGAACTAAAGCTGATAAAACAGATAAAGATTTCTTCTACATCATGCCGTTTGAGCAAAATAAAGATAACATAGAATACAAAACAGAAGATTTCGAAACCTATACACTTAGCCAAGTGAAAAGAGAAGGAGAAGCTTGGATTGGGGTTGAAAAACCTAGAAAATAATATTTAAAGTCTTGTGAGAAATCGCAAGACTTTTTGCTTTTTTTATAATGGTTTTAAAATTGCTTTTAAAATCATTTATTATTTATGCCCACAACTGTACCACCCCGCCAAACCGTAAAAAAAATCCTGCCACTCATCTTAGCAACTGCCATCTTTATGCAGATGCTAGATTCTACCATTCTAAACACTTCCCTTCCATCAATCGCAAGAGATTTGAATGAATCTCCGCTCAATATGCAGAACGCCATCATCAGTTACGTTTTAACATTAGCTGTATTTATGCCTGCAAGCGGATTTTTGGCAGACCGTTTCGGAACAAGAAAAGTTTTTGTTTGTTCTTTGGTTTTATTCAGTTTGGGTTCTTTATTTTGCGCAATATCACAGAATTTAACTCATTTGGTCATTTCAAGAGTCATTCAAGGAGTTGGTGGTAGTTTGATGACCCCTGTGGGAAAATTAGCATTAATTAAAACTTTCGACCGAAACGAACTTCTCAAAGCCATGAACTTTGCCATTGTTCCCGCACTTATTGGTCCGGTTTTAGGCCCGTTGGTTGGAGGTTATATGGTAGATTATCTTTCTTGGCACTGGATTTTTCTTATTAATATTCCGATTGGCATTTTAGGAATCGTTTTAGGTTTAAAATTTATGCCTAATTTCAGTTCTAGAGATACAGATTTTGATTTAAAAGGATTTTTAATTTTTTCTGCAGCTTCACTACTACTTTCCATATCCCTCGAACTTTTTGGAGACATGCAGAATATAACTCCAGTTCTGTTGGTTTTCATCTTAGGATTTTTGTTTCTGTACTATTATTACCGACATGCAAAAAGAGGCAACAATCCTATTTTTCCTCTAAATTTATTTCAGGTTCGCACATTTCGGGTAGGAATTGTAGGAAACCTTGCCACAAGATTAGGAATCAGTTCTGTGCCACTATTACTTCCTTTGATGATTCAAATTGCGTATGGGCAGTCTGCAGTGATTTCAGGGTGGATTATTGCGCCAATGGCATTAACAGCGATGTTCGGCAAATCTTATGTCATCAAAATTTTAAATAAATTTGGCTACAAAAAAACTTTAATGGTTAACACTATAATCATTGGAACATTAATCTGCTGTCTGGCAATTCCGAATATCCACACTTCCATTTATTGGTTTATTCCATTAATCGCAATTTTAGGATTTTTTAATTCGATACAATTCACATCAATGAATACCATTTCTATAGCTGATTTAAGAAACTTCCAAACCAGCAGCGGCAACTCCTTATTATCAGTAAACCAACAGCTCGCAATTGGATTCGGGGTAGCTTTCGGATTGATCGTTTTAAAAATTTATGAAAACAATACCCTGCTGATTGCTAACGAAATTCACAATGCTTTCCGCTACACTTTTCTCACCGTGGGTATTTTAACTGTTCTATCATCATTAGTTTTCAGAAGACTTCATGTATCAGACGGGAATAACATGAATTCGAAATAATAAATTTAATTAAATATCATTACTTATCACATATCAATTGAAAAAACCTATATTCTAACGTAATTTTGTTTTCAAATAAAAAGACAGACAATTATGAAAGCAGAATTTGAAAACATCGCACTCCATAAAACCGAAACAAGATTCGAGATCAATATCAATGGACATTTTGCGTTTATAGATTATCGTGAAGTAGGAGAAAAAATTGCATTAATTCATACAGAAGCAGAACTTGAATTAGCCGGAACAGGAGCCGCAGCGGCAGTTGTAGAAAAAACATTACATTATATTGAAGATCACAACAAAACTCTTCTTCCTTACTGCCCCTATGTTTTTGCTTACATCAAAAAAAATCCTGAATGGAAAAGAATTGTTGACCAAAAATTTGAAAAATTCCACAGTCTTTAGAAAAGTTTAATTAAATTTAAAAAAACTAAAACCTGAAAATATGATGTCAAATATAGGCCTTATTGTAGACGAAAGAGCTGCAGATATAGGCAATTTTTTAGTAGGTAGACTTTTACCTTTTCGTGAAAAACGTTCCGTGGGGCCATTTATTTTCATAGATCACATGGGGCCAACTTGCCTTAAAGAATTTCAAAATTTCGATGTGCCCCCACATCCTCACATTGGGCTTTCTACACTCACTTATCTATTTGAGGGTTCTATTTTTCATAGAGATAGTCTAGGATCCGCAACCGAAATAAAGCCAGGTGCCGTAAACTGGATGACCGCCGGAAAAGGTGTTGTACACTCAGAAAGAACACCAGAATATCTTAGAAATTCTCCTCAGTTTTTACACGGTTTTCAAATTTGGGTGGCACTTCCAAAAGAATTGGAGCAAAGTGAACCATCATTTTTCCATATTGAGGCAGATGAAATACCATCTTGGTCTGAAAATGATGCCGAATACAAACTCATTGCAGGCGAGGCCTTCGGTAGAAAATCAGCTGTTCCGGTTCATAGTCCGCTATATTTTGTTGAAATTAAAAGTAAAACAAAACAAAAGCTCAACATTGGGCATCATCTTTTTGGCGAAGTCGGAATGTATGTTTTGAAAGGATCTGTAAACATAGAAACAAAAGAATATGGTACGAAACAGCTTCTCATTGCAAAAAATGCATCACTTTGCGAATTTGAAATCAACGAAAACACTACAATTTATCTTTTCGGAGGAGAACCTTTTCCAGAAGAAAGACACATTTTCTGGAATTTCGTTAATTCAGACAGAGAAAAAATAGAACAAGCAAAAGTAAACTGGAAAGACCAGAATTATGAAGCATTTCCTTTGATTCCGGAAGATGATAAAGAATACGTTCCATTGCCTAAAGCTATTCTAAACAGAAAATAACATCATTTTTTTATTAACAGTACAAATTTTACAGATGAAAAAACTAATGCTTTTATCTTTACTATGCCTATTTTTTTTAGGAGGTGCACAAACAGCAGTAACTGAGCCTAAAAATAATCCCGCAGAATGGTCCAAAGAATATGAACCTTTTAAAATTGTAGGTAATCTGTATTATGTAGGCACTTACGATCTTGCATCTTATTTAATTGTGACCGATAATGGCAACATCCTTATCAATACAGGTTTGGCAGATTCTTACTCTACTATTAAAAAAAATATTGAAAAGTTGGGTTTTAAGTATAAAGACATTAAAATCCTTACCTTAACGCAGGCTCATTACGATCACATGGGAGCAATGGCTCAAATAAAAAAAGAAACTGGTGCAAAACTTTATGTAGATGCTAAAGATGCAGAAGAGCTGAAAAGTGGTGGGGAATCTGACTATGAATTAGGCAAATACGGTGTTACTTTCATGCCTGTACAACCTGATTTTCTTTTGAAAAAAAATGATAAAATAAAATTGGGGAATACAGTAGTAACCCTCCTCCATCATCCCGGCCATACAAAAGGATCATGCAGTTTCTTATTTGAAACTAAAGAAGGAAACAAAAATTATAAAGTTTTGATTGCCAATTTACCTTCAATTATTATTGATCATAAATTCTCTGATGTGAAGAAGTACCCTACTATTCAGAAAGATTACGCACAGACTTTTGAAGCGATGAAAAAAATAAATTTTGATGTATGGGTAGCTTCGCACGCAAGCCAATTTGATCTTCACAAAAAGCGAAAAGAAGGAGATACCTACAACCCAAAATTATTTATGGATAAAGAAAATTATTTTAAAAAGCTTAAAAATCTAGAAGACGATTATTTCGAAAAAATAAAGGAAGATTCAGCGAAAAAATAATTAATTCTGAATTTTCTTTTTTTAAATTTTAAAAACAAAAAAACATGAAAATAGTAGCATTTGCAGGAAGTAACCTCTTCCACATCTATCAATAGAGAGCTGGTAAAATTTGTTCTGAAAAATTTTCAGGAACACGATATTAACTTAATTGATCTTAATGATTTCACAATGCCAGTATTTTCTGTAGATTTAGAAAAGAAAGGTTTTCCTGATGAAGCGCATGATTTTTTAAAGCAAATTGAAGAATGCGATGTGATTATCTGTTCTTTAGCAGAACACAACCGTACTTATTCGGCAGCTTTTAAAAATATATTCGACTGGGCTTCGAGAATCAATGTAAAAGTTTTCCAAAATAAACCGATGCTGCTGATGAGTACTTCTCCGGGAGGTTACGGTGGTGGAAATGTAATGAATACAGCAAAAACTTTTTTTCCACAATTTGCAGCGGATGTAAAAGAAACTTTTTCATTACCTAAATTTTACGAAAATTTCGATTTGGAAAGTGGTGTTATCAACCCTGAAATACTAAACGATTTAAATAATAAAATAGAAAGTTTTAAAATTCAAATTGCTTCATTAAAATCTGAATGAAACTATAAGATTTATGGAACTTTTTTTAAACTCAAAAGATTTTCTAACATCTAACATCTAACATCTAACATCTAACAAAAAAATGGCTATAACTGTAAAAGCAAGTTTAGGTAAAACAAAATATTATACAGAAGTTGTGGCAGGCGAAAATAGCCTGATTACAGACGAACCCATCGATAAGGGCGGACAAAACAAAGGCTTTAATCCTTTTGAAATTCTGGCAACCTCTTTGGCAAGTTGCACTGCAGCAACCCTGAGAATGTACATAGACAGGAAAGAATGGGATGTTGAGAAAATTAACGTTGAAGTAGAATTGGAAAATCTTCCTTTGACAAAATTGGCTGTTTTTAAAAGAAATATTAGTTTTGAAGGAAGCATTTTGAGCGAAGAACAATTGAAAAAACTTAATTCTATCGCAGACGCTTGTCCGATTCATAAAATATTGACCAACGAAATAGAAATTCAAACCAAATTTCATAGTATGACACTAGTAAAACAAAACAACAACGAAAAAAACGGAAGCTTTGAAGCCTCAATTGACGGACAAAAAGCAGGATTAATGACCTACACTTGGGCAGGTGAAGACCGATTCATTATAGATCACACCGAAGTGGAAGAAGCTTACAACGGAAAAGGCGTAGGAAAAGAAATGCTGATAAAAGCAGTAGAATTTGCAAGAGAAAACGGCAAAAAAATCATTCCTCTTTGCCCATTTGCTAAGGCAACTTTTCAGAAAAATGAAGATTTGCGTGACGTTTTGTAGTATTACAATCAGAATTAAAATCTTAAAAACCTTTCACGAAATCTCGCTGAAAGGTTTTTCTTTTTTAACAGAAACAAAAAAAACTATATTTGCTAAAATTTAAAATCTAAGCATGAATCCCGGAACCACTCTTTTGCTATTTGTTTTTGTTTATTTCGTTGGTCTTTTGGTCATTTCTTATTTCACAAGCCGAAATTCTGATAATCAGTCTTTTTTCATCGGCAACAAAAAAAGCAAGTGGTGGCTCGTCGCCTTCGGGATGATCGGAACCAGCTTAAGTGGAGTAACCTTTATTTCCGTACCAGGAACTGTCGGGAAAATGACAGGAAGCGAATATATTTTTGGTGGTTTCGAATATTACATGATGGTGATTGGGTTTTTCATCGGATATTTTATTGTGGCTGCGATATTACTACCACTCTATTATAAGATGAATCTAACCTCGATCTACACCTATTTAGGGAAAAGATTCAATGTAGAAGCGCATAAAATTGGTTCCCTGTTTTTCATTATTTCCAGAGCGATTGGTGCAACTGCAAGGTTATATTTGGTAGTGAATGTTTTGCAGATTTTCTTGCTTGAAGGTTTAGGAGTTCCGTTTTGGGTAACCGCTTTGGTGCTTTTATTAATGGTGCTTTTATATACTTTTGAAGGGGGTGTAAAAACGATCGTCATTACCGATACTTTGCAGACTTCGTTTATGATCATCAGTTTAATTGCATGTATTGTTTACATTTTATCCAATTTAAATTTATCTTTTGGCGAAGCTTATACGATTTTAGAACAGAAAAATTATACTCATTTCATCAATTTTGATCCTAATTCCAAGACATTTTTCCTGAAAACCATTCTCGGCGGAATCTTTATTACCATCGCAATGACCGGACTAGATCAGGAAATGATGCAGAAAAATATTTCGGTTGACAATCTTCAGAATTCAAAGAAAAACATGCTGACTTTTGCAGGAACTCTGCTTTTTGTAAATCTTGCATTTCTATTTTTAGGAGGTTTGCTTTATCTTTTTGCTTTACAAAATGGTGCTGGTTATTCTCAAATCACAACTCTTGTTGAAGGTAAAGAAGTTGTTTCTAATATTTTCGGGTTCAAAGATGCTGCAGGAAATATCAAAAACGTAATGGGCGACGATTTATTTCCGGCTTTATCTCTTAATGGTTACTTCCCGATGACGATTTCTGTTATTTTTATTATAGGATTAATTTCGGCTCTTTTCCCTTCTGCGGATGGCGCATTAACGGCGGTTACAAGTTCATATTGTGTTGATTTGTTAAATTTAAATGAAGACAAAACAAGAACAGAAAAACAAAAGAAACATCTTCGTATGAAGATTCACTTAACGTTTACAGTAGTTTTCTTTATTTTAATTATGGTTTTCAAAGCGATTAACGAGAAATCTATTGTTTACCTCATCATGGAAGTTGCAGGTTACACTTACGGACCGCTTTTAGGACTTTTTGCTTTCGGAATCTTTACCAAATTTAAAATTTCAAGAAAATATTCTATTCTCGCAGTGACAATTTTAGCGCCTGTTCTTACATACTTAATAAATTTAGGGGTAACTACTTACACTGACTACAGAATTGGTGTAGAACTGATTATTCTGAATGGATTGTTGACTTTTGTTGGTTTGTGGTTGGTGAAGAATAAGAATTATTTGAGGTTGGTTTAAATTTCAACTCTAATTTTCACTACATCAACCTTATCAAGGTTTTAAACCTTGAGACTGTTCGAAAAAATATTAGCTATACTAATGGTTTAACAGAATGGAAAACATCTGACGGTAGAGTTTTAAAGAATTTAGAAACAAATATATTTCAATAAATTTAATAAGAAATAATATTACGCTTTATAAAAATCCGAGTTTAAAACTCGGATTTTTGCATTTCCATAAGCCGACAAAAAATTGTAAATTTGCATGCAAATAAATCCTAATATATGAGTAAAAGTATTGAAGAGCTGAAATCTCTTACAACACAAATCAGAAGAGACATTTTAAGAATGGTTCATGCTGTAAATTCAGGGCATCCAGGTGGAAGTTTGGGCTGTACTGAGTACTTCACAGCATTGTATGGTAAAGTAATGAACTACAATCTTCCTTTCACAATGGAAGGTAAAAATGAAGATCACTTCTATCTTTCAAACGGACATATTTCGCCAGTTTTCTATTCTACATTGGCTAGATTTGACTTCTTCCCAGTTGACGAACTGAAAACTTTCAGAAAGTTAGATTCAAGATTGCAAGGTCACCCAACTACTCACGAAGGTTTGGAAGGGGTAAGAATTGCTTCTGGATCTCTAGGACAAGGGCTTTCTGTAGCTTTAGGTGTTGCACAGGGGAAAAAATTAGACGGTGATACCTCTTTAGTTTACTCTCTTCACGGAGACGGAGAATTACAAGAAGGGCAAATATGGGAAGCTTTAATGTATGCTGCTGCCAACAAAGTAGACAACATTATTTCTACTATTGATTACAACGGACAGCAAATTGATGGAAGCACAGAAAATGTTCTTTCTTTAGGTAATCTTCATGCAAAACTAGAATCTTTCGGGTGGACAGTTTTAGAAGAGAAAAACGGTAACGACCTTGAAGCGGTAATTGCAATTTTAGAATTAGCAAAAACAGAAACAGGAAAAGGAAAACCAGTAGTAATCATCCTTCATACAGAAATGGGAGCTGGTGTAGATTTCATGATGGGAACTCATGCTTGGCATGGTAAAGCTCCTAATGACGAGCAATTGGATACCGCTTTCAAACAATTATACCTAGAAGCTCCTGCTGATTATTAATTATAAATGATAAATTATTATCGATAAATGACACGATATCATTGATCCTACATCATTTATCAATTATCAAAATTTAAATTCTCATGAAATATACATATACAGAAAAAAAAGATACACGTTCAGGTTTTGGGGCTGGTTTAGCTGAATTGGCTGATAAAAACCCAAATGTAGTTGCATTGTGTGCAGACCTTATCGGTTCTTTGAAAATGGAAAAATTCATCGAAAAAGCTCCTGAAAGATTTTACCAAGTAGGTATTGCAGAAGCAAATATGATGGGCCTAGCTGCAGGTTTAAGCATCACAGGAAAAATTCCTTTTACCGGAACTTTTGCCAACTTCTCTACTTCAAGAGTGTATGACCAGATTCGTCAGTCTATTGCCTATTCTGATAAAAATGTAAAAATATGTGCTTCTCACGCAGGTCTTACTTTAGGGGAAGACGGAGCAACGCACCAGGTTTTGGAAGACATCGGTATGATGAAAATGCTTCCGGGAATGACGGTTATCAATCCTTGTGATTACAACCAGACAAAAGCTGCAACTCTTGCGATTGCAGATCATCACGGTCCTGTTTATTTAAGATTCGGAAGACCAGCCGTACCTGTTTTCATTCCAGAAGATATGCCTTTCGAAATTGGGAAAGGAATTCTTTTACAAGAAGGAACAGATGTAACAATCGTAGCAACAGGCCACTTGGTTTGGGAATCTTTAGTTGCCGCTGAAGAACTTGAAAAAGAAGGTATTTCTTGCGAAGTAATCAACATCCACACAATTAAACCTTTAGATGAGGAAATCATCTTGAAATCTGTAGAAAAAACAGGGAAAATTGTAACTGCCGAAGAACATAATTATCTAGGTGGTTTAGGTGAATCAGTTGCAGGAATGTTGGCAAGAAAAAGACCTACAAGACAAGAATTTGTTGCCGTAAACGACACTTTCGGAGAATCTGCTACACCAGCTGAATTGATGAAAAAATATAAAATTGATGCGGATGCGGTAAAAGAAGCCGTGAAGAGAATTTTAGCTTAATCTATTGTTTTTAGCATAAAAAAGGAGGTCAAAAAATGACCTCCTTTTTATTTTATTAAAACTTCTTAGTTTACTTTATGCCAAGTTTGCGTTTTCACTGCAATCCCCATTATTAAAGCTTTCACTTTCAAAGTATTACCATCTCTCTCTATTTCTGTTTTGTAGCTTTTACCATCTTTAGGATTGGTAATCGTTCCGCCGCCAAATTCATCTCCGTCTCTAGAAAGACCTCTAATAATTTCTAATCCCATTAATGGCTTATTTTTACGGTCGTCTTTACATTTTACACAATTGTTGTTTTCGGGTTTTATAAGAAGTTGTACGATTTTTCCGTAGTATTTACCATCGTTTTTCTTAAAAATTTCTACTACAGATTTTGGCTTTCCGGTTTCATCATCAATGGTTCTCCATTTGCCTTCAATTTGTGCAAACGACATTACCCCAACAAGAGAAAATGCCAACGTTAACAGTAATTTTTTCATATTATAAAGTTTAATTCTAATTGATAAGATTTCTAAATTGTTAATTAGTTAAAAGTATAAATTAATTTTAAACACACCAACTTTTTTGCTATCCAAAGCATAAATAGTAATACTTTACAGACTTTTCATTTTTAAACACCATTCAGAAATCAATTGAGTTTACGGTGAATTACCCTATCCATATAATCCTGATACCAGGCTTTAGCGATAAGTTTTCCTTTTTCAACCTCGGGAGTTTTCAGTTGATCAATTTGGTTGTTTTCAAAACCTAAATCATCTTTAAAATAAACACCTGTAATATTTTTGCCATCAAATCTGTACATAAAGTTTCCGTAAATAAACTGCTCCGAGCTCCCGTCTGAATTCACAATCAAAGGCTGATATTGCTTCTCACTCAACAGACTTCTCCCCCAGCTTCTGATTTTTTTATTATAACCAATCAAATCTGCTAAATTTGGATAAATATCAATCTGTTGAGCCAATTCATTATTCACACCTTTCAGCTGATACGCCGGATTTGGAGAATAAAACAGCAGCGGAACAGCAAAACGGTTCATCGCTTTTTCATATTCCGGATAATAAACTTGGTTGGTATGATCTCCTGTAAACACAAAGATGGTATTATTGAACCACGGTTGTTTTTTAGCTGTTTCAAAGTACTTTTTAATCGCATAATCGGTGTACTGCATTGGCTCGTGCATTTCAATTTTTCCTTTTTTAAATTTCCCGTTGTATTTCTCAGGAATTTTGAAAGGATGGTGCGACGAAGCCGTAAAAACGGTCGACATAAAAGGTTTCTTTTTACCAACATTCTTAGCAAAATATTGCAAAAAAGGCTCGTCCCAAATGGCCCACATGCCATCGAAATCCTGCTGACCATTGTATTCATTCAGTCCGTAATAATTTTTAAATCCTAAAATATTTCCAAAACCTAAAAACCCCATAGAACCATTCGGAGCCCCGTGATAGAAAGAAGTTTCGTAACCCAAATCATTACAGACAGAAACAATCGACTGTATTTTTTGATTAGAATACGGCGAACTCGTAAAAGCATCCGTCAGACTTGGAATTCCCGCCAGAATACTGCTCATTCCGTGAATCGACTGACGTCCGTTGGCAAAAGTATTCGGAAAAATCAGACTTTCATTTGCCAGACTGTCGATAAACGGCGTGTACGAAACAAAATCTTTAATATTTTTATCTTTATTAAAAGCTCCCGAATATTCCCTTCCAAAAGATTCTACAATGAAAATAACAATATTGGGTTTATCCTGAACCTGTCTTTCATAGGTTTTGTATGGGAAAACATTTTCGTTAATAAATTTCTCATCTACAAAATGAACTTCCTTAAAATTATTGCTTCCCAAAGTTCTGAAAAATGAAAAAGTAGAATTCAAAACCAGATTTCCCTGAATCGGAGTTTTGACAAATTTGTTGGCATCTACAAGATTGATGGGGCGTGTACTGTGTTTAAAATCTCCCCTGATTCCGCCAACTATCAAGACTGCAGAGAGACACAAAATCAGGACTGACCACAAAAAATAAGGAACGAGTTTGACAGGTTTTCTGTAATTAACTTTAAATCTTTTGTAAAGAAAAACCCACAGAATCATTAAAATCACAAACCAAATAATCACAAAAGGATGTTCTTTACTGGAAGTTGTGAAAACTTTGAGAATATTGGTTTCATGCTGAGCCACCTGAAAAGCCGCAACCGTAAGCCTTGTCTGCGAAAATTTGTAATAAATAAAATCGCCGAAATTCATCATATAAGCAATGCCGTTGGTGATAAAATGAAGCCAGAAAAGAAACTTCTGATAACCACTTTTTGTATTGATGACAATTGGAATAAGGCTTAAAAAAACATAAAGCATATTCACATACAAAATCGCTGTGAGGTCAAACGCAATCCCGTGAAAAGCCAAATTCAGGTAGTCTGAAACGCTGTCTACTTTTATTAGATTTTTATTAAAAAACCAAAACAGAAGCCTTGCGATCTGATAAAAAACGAAAGCCAAAAAAATCCTATAACCTAAAATCAGAATTTCTTTTTTTCTGAATTCTTTGAAAAACTTCATCTTTAAATAATACTATTTTTTATAAAAAAAATTTAAATATTTTATCTGGTGCAAATTTACGTTAAATTCATAGCCTTGTCATTTTTAGTTCACATAAAATAAGTTTAAAATCGTTAAAAAATGTAATTTTGCGACTATGAATTTCATTAAAAACAATCTTGCCAATGCCATCACGCTGGGAAACCTTTTTTCTGGCTGTATTGGCGCAGTGCATTTGCTATTGGGCGATTATCAAACAACGGCAATCTGTATTATTTTATCATTGGTTTTAGACTTTTTCGATGGTTTTGTAGCAAGAGCTCTAAAGGCCAATTCCAATTTGGGAACTCAGCTTGATTCTTTGGCTGATATGGTAAGCTTTGGGTTGATTCCTGGTTTGGCGATGTTTAAAATGCTGGAGCCTTTCGGCAATGAAGTTTTAGGAATGCAGTTGCCTTTTGCCATTAAATATTTTGGATTTCTGATAACGCTTTTTTCTTGTTTGCGATTAGCCATTTTCAATCTGGATGAAGACCAAAAATATTATTTTAAAGGTTTAAATACGCCGAGCAATACTATTTTAATTTTTGGAATTTATTATTTTATTGAAACTATTTCTTTAGATTTTAACAAATTAAATTACATTTTAGCAGATATGCATGTAAAAGGTGGTATTTTAATTTTTATTACCATCTTAAGTTCATGGCTGTTAATCAGTCCGATCAAAATGATTGCAATGAAATTCAAATCGATGAAATTGCAGGATAATTATCCAAAATTAGCTTTATTAATTGGTGCAATTCTTATTTTACTCATCTTTAAAACAGTCGGAATTCCGTTGGTAATTCTCTACTATATCTTAATTTCAATTATATTTCAGAAACAATTAAAGTAAAAAACCGCAAGTTTTCCATTTTCAAATTAACACATTCTAAAATTTTCAAATTAACATAATGAACTTAAAACTACATAAACCGCTTTGTGTTTTCGATTTAGAAACTACAGGGATCAACGTCGGCAAAGACCGTATCGTTGAAATCTGTATTTTAAAAGTGAACCCCGATTCTTCAAGAGAAAGCAAAACCTGGAGAGTAAATCCTGAAATGCCCATCCCGAGAGAAGCAAGCGAAATTCATGGCATCTATGATGAAGACATCAAAGACGCTCCTACTTTTAAAGAAATTGCACCAAAAGTAGTTGAAATGATTACAGGCGCAGACTTGGGAGGTTTCAATTCTAACCGTTTTGATGTGCCTTTGTTGGCTGAAGAATTACTTCGTGCGGAATTTGATTTTGATTTAAGCAAATTCAAATTAGTAGATGCGCAAACGATTTTCCATAAAAAAGAACCTCGAAATCTGGGTGCTGCTTATCAGTTTTACTGTGGGAAAACTTTAGAAAACGCTCACTCTGCCGAGGCCGATGTTCTAGCGACTTTTGAAGTTTTGGATGCACAAGTGGGTAAATACGAAGATATTCCTAATGAAATCAACGCTTTGAGCGAGTTTACTTTTCATAATAAAAATGCTGATTTGGCAGGTTTTATCGGAATTAATGATAAAAATATTGCTGTTTTTAATTTTGGAAAATACAAAGGCCAAACTGTGAAAGATGTATTTATTAAAGACCTCGGATACTACGGGTGGCTTCAGAACGCCGATTTCCCGCTCTATACGAAGAAAGTTTTTACTAAAATTCAGCTTTCGAGTAAGTTTTAAAGCTGAATTATATTTTAGGATTTTGATTGATAGGATTTTGAAAAAACATAGAAATTGTTCTTTTATTTTTTGAGGAACGAAATTTGGAATGATTAAATAAAAAAAATGAGCGATTTAGTTAAATTCAAATTCTACGAAACTGCTTTAGAAGCTAACCGTGATAAACAAATTCTTTCTGAAAACGGAATCAACAGTTTTATTGCCAACGAACAGCTGATTCAATCAGATTGGTTGCTTTCTCAGGCTGTAGGTGGAATTCAGCTGCAGGTTTTTGAGGAAGATCTGGAAAAAGCAGCACAGGTGCTAAAAGACTATAAAGAAAATGATGAATTTGCTCTGGAAGTAGAACACACAATAGAAAATCCGGATTTCGATTTTGTCTGCCCAGAATGCGGCTCCAATCACTTGTACAAAGACGACAGCTCAACGAGTTTCTTTGGGATTTCCATTTTATCGAGCGAAAATTATGTATGCTATTACTGCGGGAATAAGTTTAAGCATTGAAAAGAGGTAAGCTAGGAAAAGGGTAATTGTTGTTTAACTGACTGGGTTTACATAAAAACGGTGTGATGCCTCTTTTTAGAATGATACTGAGAATTCTTTTACTACGAAGAGATGGATGAGAATGTTTGTTTTTTTTACGAAATGTTCTATACTCAATCTAATCCCTAGCCCCGATTGAAGCGGCATCCTTTTTTGCTTTTGATGAAATTTTCTTTTGTTGATAAATTTTCTGAAGCAAAAAAGATACAGCGGAAAGCGGGAATTAGCTCCTAAAAATGAGTAATAAGTAATAATTGAGGGTAAAATGAGATTACTTCGTTCCTCGCAATGACAAAATAAAATAATATGAAAATAATCTGCATAGGTAGAAATTATAGCGAACATGCCAAAGAATTGGGAAATGCAATCCCAGATAAACCTGTAATTTTCATGAAACCCGATACAGCGGTTTTGAAAGGTAATGATTTTTATATTCCTGAATTTTCGGATGATGTGCATTACGAGCTGGAAATTGTTGTGAAAATCTCAAAAGGTGGAAAGTATATCCAAAAAGAATCTGCAAATAAGCATTATGAGGAAATAGGTTTGGGAATTGATTTTACGGCGAGAGATGTACAAAGTGATTTAAAATCAAAAGGGCTTCCTTGGGAATTGGCGAAAGGTTTTGACGGCTCTGCGGTGGTTGGAAACTTCTTCAGAAAAGAAAATTATAATCTCGAATCCCTCAATTTCTCACTAATGAAAAACAAAGAAAAAGTGCAAAATGGGAATTCTAAAGACATGATTTTTGCAATTGATGATATCATTGCGTTTGTTTCTCAATATTTCACGTTAAGAGTTGGAGACCTGATTTTTACAGGAACTCCTGAAGGGGTTGGAAAAGTTTCTGAGCATGATATTTTGGAAGCTTATCTTGAGGATAAAAAAGTTTTTGACCTCCGCATTTTTTAAAATTCTGTTTTCGGCATTATTTTTTGTATCTTTAGAATAACCAAGAACCTCAAAAATTTAAAGTTATGATCAACATTGTATTGCCGGTAGATTTCGGAGATAAAACAGAACACTTAGTAGAAGGAGCAATAAAATTTGCAAAAGAGCTGGGAGCAAAAATCAATCTGATTCATGTTGCCCCAATGGAAATTGGTTTTGCAATCGGCGATATGGGCTACCAATATTTTCCTGAGATTGAAGAAAATGAAATTAGAGAGGAGCTGGTGCTTCTCAACAAAATAAATCAGAGAATTCTTTCGCAAGGTGTAGAATGTGAGCATCTTCTGAAGCAAGGCATTGCAAAAGACATTATTCTGGAATATGCCGACACTAAAAATGCCGACTACATTGTAATGGGTTCCCATGGCAGAAGCGGAATTTATGATGTTTTTGTGGGTAGTTTAACCAAAGGAATAACCAAAGATTCTAAAATTCCTGTTTTGGTATTGCCGATACATGAATAAAAGTATAAACGTAAAAAGACCGATCAAATAATATTTGACCGGTCTTTTTCTATATAACCAATTAATTAACCTTCTTTTTTGTAGATCGTAGGATCGTAATAAGGATGTTTTCCTTCTGTAGGAGAATAATAATCTTTGTCTTTGTCTCCTCCAAGAGTAACAACCAACACGTAACACCAGTACGTAAAAAGCACGCAGCAAATGATAAATAAAACCCAGTTTAATACGTTTCCGAAGGTGTTATAAAACTCGAAAGACCATTTGAAAACTTTGCTTAAGAATAGAAAGAAAGACGTCATTATTTTCCTTTTTTAAATTAACTTTGCACAAATTTATAAAAAATGTTTAGATTACTTTCAAAAGAAAGCAATATTTTTTCAATACCAGTTTACATTGGTTTTCTTCTTTTAATTGTAATCATATTTAACATTCTTGATTTCAGTACTTTAGGCGCTACTACTACTGCTATTACTTTTTTTGGTGTTGCTCTAGCTTATTTCTGTTTTAATAGTATTGCACTGAATTATCACACACATTTACCACTTCTGCTCTACACATTTTTTATTTTCGGTCTTTATCCCGGTCATGTTGATCTTGGTGTAGCCATAGCTTTACTTACCAATTCTTTTCTTTTATTATTACTTACCAGTACCAATGAAGATCTTCGAAAAAAATCATACGTTTTGGTAGGAGCCATTATTTCACTTAATTTTATTTTTCTTCCTACTACTTGGCCAATGGCTGTTTTTGTTCTTATCCATGTCATTGCGACTT
Organism: Chryseobacterium piscicola; assembly: GCF_900156685.1. Taxonomy (GTDB): domain Bacteria; phylum Bacteroidota; class Bacteroidia; order Flavobacteriales; family Weeksellaceae; genus Chryseobacterium; species Chryseobacterium piscicola. The sequence continues at coordinate 202,326 of NZ_FTOJ01000004.1, read as the reverse complement.
CAGAGCGTATCGGCCTCAATATATTCAGGTTTTTACTCGGAGTTTTATTAATTTCTCTAAGTTATTTTTCTGTTGCCAATTTTTTAGATTTGAAACAATGGAATGACATTTATTTTCCATTTGGGAATATGTGGATTATAGAAGACTTTTCCGTTTTCATGCCGCTAATACCTATTGCATTGATGCTGATGTATGCTGTGTATGATCATTTCAAATATTACAATCAGAAAAGCCCGATAAGCCGTTATAAGTACACCTTTTTGCTCGTATTTTCTTTGGCGCAGCTCTTAACAGTAATTTTGTACATGAACAAGAATTATGAATATCTTCTGCTTCTTGCTTTTCCGGTAACGATTATTCTGAGCAGAATGCTGAGGTTTTTGCCTAAATATTGGATGAAAGAAGCAAGTTTGTGGATTATTATTGCCAGTTTAGTTTCTTACAGAGCCTTACTGCAGCTCAATTTAATTTAAAAACTAAATTCAAAAAAGCAATCTAAGAATATAAGAAAGACTGGTTCTAAACTAGCGTATCTTCTTTTTTTCAAGCAATACTTTTGATAATTTTGCGACAGAAAATAGGCTAAGCCTATTTTCAGATTTACTTAATAAAAGATTATGATTCAAATAGATGATAAATTAATTTCTGAAGATATTTTTTCTGAAGAATTTGTTTGTAACCTTAGCAAATGCAAAGGTGCATGTTGTGTAGAAGGTGATGTAGGAGCTCCTTTAGACAAAGAAGAACTTGAGATTTTAGATCGTATTTATGATAAAGTGAAACCTTATCTTACCGCTGAAGGTGTAAAAGCTTTAGATGAACAAGGTACTTGGGTTACCGATCCAATGGACGGAATGTATGTTACCCCAATGGTAGAAAACCGTGAATGCGCCTATGTCACTTTTGATGAAAGAGGTATCACGAAATGTGGAATAGAAAAAGCTTACGAAGATGGTGCTATTGATTGGCAAAAACCAATTTCCTGCCATTTATACCCTATCAGAATTACAGAATATTCTACTTTTTCTGCTTTAAATTATCATGAATGGACCGTCTGCAGTGATGCCTGTACTTTAGGAAAAGAACTTCAAGTTCCCGTTTATAAATTCCTAAAAACACCGCTAACACGTAAATACGGAGAAGATTTTTATACTACTCTGAGCGAAGTTGCTGAGGAATGGAAGAAGGAGTATGGGAAATAGTTGTTGGTTTTTGGTTGATAGATAGCGAATAGATAAATTCTACTTTTTAATTTAAAATTTCCTGATGTTCTAACGGCACGATTTAATAAAAATAAGATTGCATACAATGTTTTAATTAGGAACAAAACATTACAATAAACAAACAACCGCAGAAAAATTTCTGCGGTTGTTTTCATCTATAATCGACTAAGATTATTTTACTGCGGTAGTTTTTACTGTTGCAGCAGCTTCTTTTTTAGGAGCACTTTCCCACCCATCTTCTGGCATTAAAGTTGCAACTACTCTGTTTTTAGTCAGATATTTCTTAGCAACATCCTGTAGATCTTTTACCGTAAGTGCTTTTACTTTCTCCTGATAATTTAAGATTTCATACTTATCGCTTCCGTCCAATTGGTTTTTAGATAAAGCATTCATCCAATAGTTATTATCTTTGATGTCTGTTTTATAATCATTCATTTCGCCTTCTTTGTACTTATCAAGATCTTTTTGCTCAGGACCTTTGTCTATCAGTTTCTGAAGTTCTGCGATAGCACTTTTCGTTAGTTTATCTGCATTTTCCGGTCCGCAAGGGAAACTTAGACTGAAGTTATAATTTCCGAAAGGAACTTTATACATTCCGCCTCTGGCTCCACCGCCATAGATTCCGCTTTCGTCTTCTCTTAATTTCTCAATCACTTTGATGGTTGCCACTTCACCTAAAGCTGCAAGTGCCAAAGCCTCTTTTTCGTTGTAAGGAGTTTCTCCTGAATAAACAATTTGCACCATACTCTTAGGATCTTTTCCTTTTTTGTAGACTTTGGTATGATCTCCTGTGATGCTTCTGTACCCCGTATCTTTGAAAGTAGTGGTTTTTCCTGTAGTTGGAAGACTTGCGATGTATTGTACAACTTCATTCTTAAATTTGGCTTCATCAATATTTCCTACAAAATAGAAATGAAAGTTTCCTGCATTGGCAAATTTCTCTTTGTAAACATCGTACGCTTTTTTATAGTTCGTTGCCGCCCAGTCTTTCTCCATTGGAATAAGACCTATAAATCTTGGGTTTTTCTGATTCGTAAACTTAGCGTGCTCACTTGCAAAATACGTCTGTGGATTAGACAAAAGATTATCCAACATCGCAGATTGCTTCATTTTATAAGCATTGAATGCTTCAGGATTGTAATTTAGATTAGTGAAATAAGCATACATTAATTCCATTGCAGTACCTAAATCTTTTTGGCTAGATCTCCCAAAAACACCTTCTAAAGTTCCACTGATGTAAGGATTTACACTTACTTGTTTTCCTGCTAAATAATTTGTAAGATCTGCTTTAGAAGCACCTGCCACACCCGCTTCACTTAAAGCCTGATAAGCAAACTGAGTATTGTTATAATCTGTATCATTTAACAATGAATTTCCTCCTAAACTTCTTGCAGAGAACACAATTTCATCATCTTTAAAATCGGTCTTTTTAAAAGTTACTTTTGCGCCGTTGCTCAACGTCCACGTTGTTGTACCCAATTGAGCATCGGTTTCAGTTTTAGCTATTTTACCTTCAGATTTGAATGGTTTTACTAAATTCTTAATGGTTGCTTTTTCTTCGTAAGGTTTAAGATCAGCTACTTTTACATCATCGAAAGTTTTAAGGACTAAAGCCTCCGTAGGCATCGTCACATTGTCTTTTTTTGGACCAGTAATGATGATTACCCTGCTGTCTTCTTTCACCATCTTCTTGATGATGTCATTGGTCTGAGCTAGTGTTACTGTTGGCAAAAACGTTTTGGTATCTTCATATTCCCAGGCAATTCCCGGCATTGGTTCTTTCTCCAGAAAGTTTCTTACGTACTCGTCTACCAACATATCGCTTTCTGTTTTGTCGCGGTTATTGTAAGATCTTTCTATATTAGACATAATCTGAGACTTCGCTCTGTCTAATTCACTTTGTGTGAAGCCAAATCTTTTTGCTCTTTCGGTTTCTTCTAAAAGCACTTTCAAAGCGTTGATTTGATTTCCTTCTTTTACCATTGCAAAACCCTGGAATGCTTCCTTGGTTCTTCCCACTACACCACCATGATATACAGATCCGAAAGTAAACGGTGGATTATTAGAGTTGATCAATTCCCTTAAACGGTTATTCAACATTGTAGTGGCAACGTTTTCTACCATGCTTTGGTTATACTGCTGTACCGTGACATCCGGCTGGTAAGACTCCGTATCTTTCATCATGAACTGTACCATAGAGTTGGTAGCGTCAGGATCGGTTTCTATTGCCACTAAAGTCTCTTGGTGGTTCGGTAAATCATAAATCTTTCTTTCTCTTGGTTTTGAAGGATTTTTATATTTGCTGAAATTTTCTTTAATTTTCTTTTCAACCTCATCTACATTGATGTCTCCTACCACAACCAATGCCATTAAATCTGGTCTGTACCAGTCTTTGTGGAATTGTCTGATTACATCCGGCTTAAAGTTTTGAAGAACTTCTTTTGTACCAATAGGCAATCTGTCGGCATAATGTGATTTGTAAAGCATTTTTGGGAAATATTTATCCCTCATTCTTTTATCTGCTCCCAAACCTAATCTTAGCTCTTCCAACACAACCCCTCTTTCTTTGTTGATCTGCTCGTCAGTCAACGTTGCGTTGAATGCCCAATCTTCCATTACTTTAAGACCCGAATCAAGATTTTCTGGCTTGTCTAGAGGTACTGGAAGCATGTAAACTGTTTCGTCAAAGCTTGTGTAGGCATTAAGGTGCTGACCAAATTTCACTCCGATAGACTGTAGAAAATCTACTAATTTGTTATCTGGGAAATTTTTGGTTCCGTTGAAGTTCATATGCTCCATAAAGTGAGCAAGACCTCTCTGGTTTTCATCTTCTAAGATAGATCCGGCGTTGATAGCCAATCTGAAGTCTACTTTTTTCTCCGGTAAATTATTTTTTTTGATGTAGTACTTCATTCCGTTTGGAAGAGTACCTGTTTTTACAGAAGGATCCAATGGGATATTCTGCGCGAATGAAATAGAAGACATCAGAACTACTGCAGCAACTGATAATAAAATTTTTCTCATGCTTTTGTTGTTTTTAATTGTTGTTTTTTAACGAGATAAAATTAAATAAATTATTCACGTGTAAAAGAAAATCAACCCCAAGCATGAGTTAAAATTTAGTTAAATAAAAAAACCGGAATAAAATCCCGGTTCATTATAAGCACTTTACAACATTAAAATAAAGTTTTTAGCTTTTCAAAATAAGTTTAGTTGATTTTAAAATCTGCATCACTCACGCCAGAGTTAAGCATAACTTTTGTAGTGATGATCTTTACTTGCTGCCCGTTTCCTTCTGCATCAATCTGTTCAGCGAATTTTATTCCGTCTACGGTTATATAATTTTTTATTATTGCATTTCCCTCTTTAGTTTCAGATTTATACAAAAGACCAGTATTGGCATCAAAGAAAAATTTTCCTTTTTCAGAATTCAAAATATTGTATTTTTTGCCATCTATTTGCTCTGATGTAACAGCTGTAAAAGTAGAAGCATCATAACTTAGAGCATCTATGACTTTAGATTTTTTTAGATCCTCTATTTTATCTGCCGGGATATCCATTTTAGTTCCCATTTGCTCAAAATAACCTTTTACGCCATCAAAAACCTGTGTCATTTCTTGCCCCATCACGCTTTGTACAGACTTGAATTTGTTGCCCATCTTCTTGGTCGTCATTTTGATTTCCATAGATTGTACAGTCATTGTGTTTTCTAAGATTACGGTTTTCACCGCTTCAAGCTTTTCTCTACCACCAAGAGCTGCCCTATAATTATCGATTACTGTTTGGGCACTTATTTGAGATTTTGCTGAAGATGTTTCCGCTTTTACAGAAGTTTTCTGCGCTGCTAAAGGTGCCGAAAGTGTGACAGCCAATATAAATGGAAGAATAATTTTTTTCATTTTAAATTAAATTTTAGTGAAGTAAAGATATGAAATTTGAATTGCAGAGAAAGAGTTGCTTTGTACCACAAAAATTCGTCTTACTTGGGGCTATAGAGATTCGTAGAAAACCACTGGCTGCGCAAAGATTCTCTCGACTTTGGAGCAACAACTTTCAAAAAAAACAATTGTGAGGCCTGCTGAAATTAAAAAGCCGGCATGAGCGGAACGCTCGCAGCAGCGAAATCAGCAATATCTAGTACAAACAACAAAACCCACCAAAGCGGTGGGTTTTGAAATATTTTAAAAGATAAAATTATTTCTTCAATTCTTCCAAAAACTCGTCGTGAGAGATGGCAGTTTCTTTTTTAGTCGCTTTTTCTAGGATCACGTCTTTCAACTTAGCCATAGCCACTTCAGAAGACAATTGTCTTACCTGCTCTTGGTCTTTCAGCATTTCAACAGCATATTTCTGGATTTCTTCGTCACCTAAGTGGTGAATTCCGTAGATTGCCAACTGGTTTCTTACCAACTGCTCAGCTTGTCCAAGAACATCTGTATAATCAATTTTCACATCATTTTCAGACATCAGTTTACCTTCGATGATCTGGTATTTCAATTGATTTTTTTCTGCTTCCAAAATTCCTTTTGCCTGCTCTTCAGTCTGGATGTTTTCATTAGAGAATACCAACCATTTCGTAAGGAAAGTTTCAGGAAGTTTCACTTCTTCTTTTTCAGTAATCTGCTCCAACACTTTGTTTACGAAGTGTACGTCTGCATTTTGCTGGAAATATTCGTCTAATTCAGTTTTTACTTTTTCTTTAAGCGCTTCTTCTGTAGTAATGTTTCCTTCACCGTACACTTTATCAAAAAGGTCTTGGTTTAGCTCAGCTAATTTCAAGCTGTAGAAATCTTTTACTTTTACTTCAACTTCTGCGTGGTGTAAATGCTCAGCTTCTTCTTTTGAGAAACCTAATTCTTTTGCAAGATCTTCGTTTTCTGCTAAGGTTTCTTTAGAAACTTTTACAGAACCGTCCATATCCAAAGACTTCACCAATTCAAAAGCTGCCTTATTTTCAGCATTAATTACCGCATTTTTCGGAGCGTGGTTGTGCTCACCTTCTGCACCTTCTTCAATTACCTGAGTAATTTCTAAAGCTACATAAGAATCATCACCCATTTTCTCTTGAGGCTCTTGCTCTGCGAAACGCTTCTGCATATTTTCAATGCTCTTGCTGATTTCTTTGTCTGAAGCTTCTACTTTGTAGTGAGGTGCTTCATATTTAGCAAGATCTATAGAGAATTCTGGTTCGAAACCAACTTCAAAAGCCACTTCAATCTTCTCTGCATTGTGGTTGAATTCGTTTACCGGCTGAGGAACAGGCTGACCTACCAATCTCAGTTTGTTGTCGTTTACATAATTATTAAGAGCATCAGAAACCTGCTTGTTGATTTCTTCGAAAGCAATACCTGCTTCATATTGTCTTTTAACCATGCTCAACGGCACTTTTCCTTTTCTGAAACCAGGAACCTGTGCGTTCTTAGCATAGTTCATCAACTGCTTTTCTACTTTATCTTTGTAGTCAGATTTTTCTAATGTAACAGTAAGCAATGCACTTACATCATCATGATTTTGAGCTGTAACGTTCATTATCGATTAAAATTTTAGGTTGCAAAAATATGAATTTTTTATTAAAACAAGCGATTCCATTTGTTATAATACGTTAAAATAAAAAGACATTACCGAAATAATGTCTTTTTGTGATATTAAATTATATCTGAATAAGATTTTAATGTACATCTACTGTAATATCTACGTCTGTTTCTCCTCCTTGAGTTTGCCCTAATTGGTTGGTAGCTGAAGGATAATTTTGATTAACTGAAGTAGGAGTATGAATTAATTTGACATTCATTTTCCCTGTTGTCTGTGTAGAATTGATTTTCCATTCAGATTTCAAGCCTAATTTTTGTCCGTCTGTTCTTACGATATCGTTTGCTGCTCTTAAAACAACGATATCAGCATTTGCCGGGGCGAACGTGATGAAGTGCTGGTCTTTTTCTTCCATAATTTCATCAGTAGAATCGTAATGATCATCATGTTTGATCTGGAAATCCAGTTCAGCAAAGTAAGTATCTCCTGCGTGCAAATGCAAATGAGCGTCTGCAACTCCGGAAATTACATTTACTGTCTGTACATCTGCAGCATCTGTCTTATTGGTAAGCTTCAAAACTATTCTCCCTATCTCGTCGTGCTCGTGTACATCTTCCGGAACTGCGTCGTCGTCATTTCTACAAGAGAAGATGAATAGTGCTGCGAATAAAACTAATGTAATGTTGAATATTTTTTTCATTTTAAATTTAAATTTAAGTTTTAATAATAATAATAATAATTAGAAATTGTATTTTACAGTAACCACGAAATTTCTTCCTGGCTCATACATATAATATCTGAGGCGGTTGAGATACTCGCGGTATTCTGTGTTGAATAAGTTGCTGATTTTGAGATTAAGATTCAGATTTTTAGCGAGGTCTGCACCCATAGAAACATTGAAAAGAGAAAACGCTGCAGGAGTGGAACTGAAATCTACTGTCTCACTTCGTTCTACGCCCTCTTTTATAAACGTCACCGGAAGATTTCTGATTGGGAAACGATTTTGTTTTAATGTATTTTCGTTTTCCAGATTGATGTAGAAATTTTTAGGTTTGTTTAAACTTAGCTGAACAGAATTTCTCAGTTTTGCAGGCATCATCAAAATCAACGGTTCGTTATTTGAAAAATCATCACCTTTCAGAATACTGAATCCTGATTTCCATTTTAAATGATCTGAAATTGATAATTCTGCATCGGCATCTATTCCAAAAATCCTCGCTTTAATCTGCTGATAAGACCAGACAGGAAAAACGCCGCGGTTGGTATTTAAAACACTTGTAGGGATTTGATTAACAAAATTATCAGATATCATCAAATACGGATTGGCTTCAATATGAAGACCTTTCAAAACATTGAACTGAGCATCTAATGAAAGATTGACATTGTAGACTGTTTCTTTTTTGATGTTTAAATTTCCTTCTTCCATGATTGCCGCCGAATGATGCAATCCGTCTGAGAAAAGCTCTGCCGGATTGGGGGTTCTTTCTGCTCTTGAGAGATTCAGTTTTAATTCTAAATTTTCAAAAGGTTTGTAATCTAAACCAAGATTGACCGAGAAATTATGAAAATCGAGGATAGGTCTTGTTAAAGTTCTGCTTCCCGATTCATTGACGAAAAACTCAGGGAAAATTTCTGAGTAATTATCATTCCATTTGTCTGAATCATAATATTTGTAGGCATCATATCTGCTAAAATCATATCTTACAGCAGCTTCCGCATTGAGTTTTGAACTGAATCTGTATTTAAAAACGGAAAATGCACCGGCATCATAACGATAATAATCCGGAATTAGTCGTCTTGCTTTAGTGGCTGGATTGGGGAAATTATCTTGAAACGCTCCTGAAATTCCGCTTTCCAAACTCCAATTGGCACGTTCGAGAAGATGAACCAAACTTGCAGAATGGGTTATTAATCTTAAATCCATTGATGGTAGATTACTTAGTTCTCCTCTTCTGATGTCGTATTCTTTTCTTCTGTTGAGCTGAAAACTGTATTGGAATGTAAGTTTGCCAAAATCTGCAAATCTTCTGTATGCAGAAATTTTAACAATGTGATGCATCACTTCTTGTTTTGGGTTGTCTATATCATGTGTAAAATTATTTAGATAATAAGACTGCCCGAAATTCACGGCATTGTAGAAATCTTCTGGACTAGCCAAATGCGCTCCTCTGTAGATTCCAAATTCCTGATTGATTCCGCTGTATGCCACATCAAATCCTTGAATAAAGCTTTGCTTTCCGAAAGAAAAATTAAAGGAACTAAATTCCTGTCCGGTATTCTGCAATGTGTTGTGAGGCACATATTGGTCTCCGGTTTTTCTATAGGTTCCACCTGTTTTTACAAACCATTGGTTCTTCCAGGCTTTTGCTACGCTGGCACCTATTTCTGCACCTCTACCATTGGAAATCCCAGACAATCTGATATTCCCCAAGATGGTGTCTTTTTTAGGCAAAATTGAAGGTTCTAAAATCACTACTCCGCCAACTCCCTCATTGCCAAACTTCAATGCCGATGCACCTTTAATGACGTCTATATGCTCAAAATCATTCACATCTATATTGGGAGCGTGCTCTACTCCCCATTCTTGCTCTGCCATTTTCACTCCGTTGTTGAGTGTAGAAATTCTGCTTCCGTAGAGACCTCGAATGACTGGTTTTGTAATATTATTTCCGGTTTTCAAGGTTGAAACTCCGGAAATTTTTGACAAAAGATTTCCTAGATTTTCGGTAGAATTTCTTTCAATTTCAGATTTATCTAAAGTTGTTATTATTACAGAACCTTTTGTTCTGTGTCTTCCGTGAATGGTAACGGTCTGAATTTCTCCTACGTGGTGTTCTAAAATAATTACCAGATGCAGATCTCTGTTTATTTCCACATTTTCAGTGTAGTCATTGCAGAGTAGATGCTTGGCAACAAGTTGATATTTTCCAGCGGGAAGATTGGGGAATGAAAACCGTCCGTTTTTGTCGGTTTTAGATATGAAATTTCCGATTTTTACCTCAGCGTTTTCGAGCATTGTTTTATCGTGAAAATCTTGAACAGTTCCCTGCACGCTATATTTCTGTGCAGACACCAATGCTAATCCGAAAAAGACCAACAATAGATTGATGATGTATTTCATTACGATTTTTATAAAATGTATAATGTAAAAAGTACGTTGTATTTATGTGTTTTTTGAATTAGATTAAAATGTATTCTTATAACAGCGAATTACAGCAGCCCGACTTGAACGGAGCTCTTTTTGTTATTGCGATTGTATAATAGTCTGATAGATTACTACACTGTGTTCGCAATGACAAAAAAGCGGGAGTGGAAGGCGGAAAAGCTGCCCAAATAATCAATAGGAGAAAATTCTATGGACGTTTCTGAGTTTTGTCTTTTGCTTACTACTGCTGTGTTATCATGCTGAGATTTCGGGTTTATGAAGTTTGTTCTGTAATTTTGAGGGTACAGTTGTTCAATTCCGAAAACTTAAGCGTTGAAAAAAAATAGATTTAATTAATTCAAGAAAGATTTCTCAAAGTTGGTTTAACGCTTGAGAAATATAGAATTTATGAAATTGCGGGAGGCCCCCGAAGTTGAAAAGTAAATTTAGTTTGTGACCAGATTTGCTCTTGTAGGGTTAATATCTGCTCAACTTCATGTGTATGTTTGATTGTAGTGAAGCTAAATTCGTCTGGTAAAATGGTATTCGCAGTGGCTAAAAAGTGACAAGCAAGACAATCTCCGGCTTTTTCTTTGTCGTCTGTTTTAGAAATGGAGTTTTCTGATTTTTTCAAGTTAAATCCCGCAAAAACATCGGCAGTATCATGACTGTGAAAGCTTGATGAAAACAATGCAAAAAAATAGATCCCAAACATCAGTTTGGAGATCAATCTCTTGAGTTGTCTGCTTTCCTTAAAAATCATGGGACAAAAATAAGAATATATTTTAGAATTAAATCGCAATATTATGTTAAATGAGGTTGGATTTTTTCGTTATTAACCGGAAGCACCTACAGAGCTGTGTATTTTGAATTAAAAACTCTAGATAAAAACAAAAAAAAAGATGAACCTAAGTGCATCTTTAAATATTTATTCTTGAAATTAATTCAACTGTGTAGCTAGATGTTCCCATTCCTGCAAAGCTAGATCAAGTTCTTCTTTGGTTTTATTATAGTTTTCTAAAGTTTCTTCAGAAGGATTTTCTTTTGTAAAAGAGGCTTCAAACTCTTCTATCTTTAGTTCGAGGTCTGAGATTTTTTCTTCAACCTTCTTCAGTTTATTCTGAATGCTTTTCTGCTCTTTAGTAACAATTGCATTAGGCTGAAGTTCAATATTTGGTTCAGATTTAACCTTAACCTTAACCTCAACATTGGGCTCATCACTGTGAAGTTTTGCTTTTTCTGCTGAAATTTCTCGGATGCTTTCTTTTTGTCTGAACACAAGATATTCGTTGATGTCGCCTAAGAATTCTTTCATTTTACCATCACGGAATTCATAGATTTTATCACAAAGACCTTGCAAAAACTCTCTATCGTGAGAAATTACAATTAATGTACCTTCAAATTTCTGTAAAGCCAGTTTGATAATCTCCTTAGACTGAATATCTAAGTGATTGGTTGGCTCATCCATAATCAACGTATTGAACGGACGTAGAAGCAATTTACACAATGCTAAACGGTTTCTTTCTCCTCCGGAAAGTACTTTTGTTTTTTTGTTTACTGCTTCTCCTTGAAAAAGGAAAGACCCTAATAAATCTCTTACTCTTGGTCTTGTTTCTTCGGTTGCAGCATCTTCTGCTTCTTCTTGAACGGTTTTATTAGGCGTTAACACTTCTTCCTGATTCTGTGCAAAGTAACCAATATTCACGTTGTGACCTAAGTTCCAATTACCTGAATAATCTTTTATGTCTCCCGAAAGAATTTTAGCTAAAGTAGTTTTCCCTTGTCCGTTTTGCCCTAGAAGTGCAATTCTGTCACCTCTCTGTACAATAAAATCTACATCATCAAAGATTTGTTTTTGCCCGTAAGATTTCCCAAGATTTTCAGCTTCGAAGATAACTTTACCGGGAACTTGTGACTGTACAAAACGAATATTGAATTTTGAAACATCTTCGTTATCAATTTCAATTCGTTCTATTTTATCTAATTTTTTAATCAAAGATTGAGCAAAAGATGCTTTTGTAGCACTTGCACGGAATTTATTGATATTATCTTCCATCTGCTTCACCTCTGCATCTTGATTTTTCTTAGCCTGAACCAATTTCTCACGGCGGTCTTCACGCATTACCAAATATTTAGAATAATTGGCTTTATAATCATCTACTTTTCTGTTATTTACATCAAAGGTTCTATTGCAAACGGCAGTCATAAACTGTTTATCGTGACTTACCAGAAGAATTCCCCCTGGGTAATCTTTTAAAAAGTTTTCTAGCCAGATGATAGATTCCATATCCAAGTGGTTGGTAGGCTCATCCAGAAGCATTAAATCATTTTTCTGAAGAAGTAGCTTAGCCAGTTCTATTCTCATCCTCCAACCTCCAGAAAACTCATCGGTGATTTTTTGAAAATCGTCTGCTTTAAAACCTAACCCGAATAATACTTTTTCTATATCTCCTTCCAAATTATAGGCATCGTGGTGCATCAAAAGGTCGTTAAGATCGGTCATTCTATTGATTAAATCTGTGTAAGCGTCGCTTTCGTAATCTGTTCTTACAGTCAACTGGTGATTTATTTCTTCTAATTCATCTTTCCAGGCGTTGATTTGTTCAAAAGCTTGCATGGTTTCGTTCCAAACGGTTCTTCCTTTCACAAAATCAAGATCTTGTTTTAGAAATCCTATGGTAATACTTCCTTCGGGAACCACGTTGCCTTCATAGAAAGTAATTTCTCCGGAAAGCATTTTCAGAAGCGTAGATTTCCCTGCTCCGTTTTTACCTACCAAACCTATTTTATCATCTTTTTTGATTGTAAAATTGACGTTTTGAAATAAATAATTTCCTGAATGATGTAATCCTAAACCTTGAACCGAAAGCATTTGAAATGAATATTAAAAAGTGAATAATGAATCTGAATCTTTTTCGGGTGCAAAAGTACGGAAAAAATAAGATTTTACTAAAAATAAAAATGAGTCGCCAAAAAGACGACTCTAAAACAGCTATTAATAAAAACAATTAATTTTGTTGCAAAGTTGGCTCTGTATAATTTTCTGGTAATTCACTTTTTGCAAGAGTTACAATTTTTGTAACCTCAAATACCAATGGTCCGGTTTGAATAATTGCAAATCTACTGTCACTTGTACCGATAGAATCGTGAAAAGATTTTGCTTTTATTACTCCTTGCGGCGTTGTTACTTCTGCAGATATATCTTTCAAGAGACAAATTCCTCTGCTTGAAGCACTCCATGTAGCGCCTGTAGTTACACTATAATCGTCATCTGAGCAGAAAACGCTTACATAATTCACATGACCTTTTGCATTAAAAGATGTTGAATTGACTATAGTTACAACTGAATAAGACATGATTTTGTGATTTTTGATTATTAGTTTCCTACTCTGTTTAGGTTTTTCAGATTTCACCTTGTTCATTTCTTTTTGAAGCTTCTATTTTTTTTGAACAAGACAAAGTAACGCCACAAAAAACACTTTTCATAGCGTATAAATTACCAAATAAAAAATTCCGCATTTCTACGGAATCAGTATTTTTTATCTAGCTCAAAAATATTATGAATAATAGCGTAAACCACAATGCCTATTGAATTTTTCACACCCAGCTTTTCTACAATTCTCTGCCGGTGGCTTTCCACAGTTCTGGGACTAATGAATAATTTATCTGCAATCTCTTTATTGGTAAATTCTTGACAAATAAGCTTTACAACATCTTTTTCCCTTTCTGAAAGGTCATCTTCCAAATCAAAAAGTGTTTTTTGTTTAGAAGCATTTCCTTTGTAGGTAATGAGCATTTTAAGGTCTTCTTCCGAGAAATAAACACCGTTTTTATAAACCGTTTTTACAGCGTCAATGAATGTTTTTCTATCTGAATTTTTAGGTAAAAAAGCAGAAACTCCCATCTTTATCATGTGACCAAAAACCGAGGTTTTATAATGAGAAGAAAGTATAATGATTTTCAAATCTGGGTATTCGGATTTTAAAATATCTACCAGCTGAAAACCATCCATCGGCTGCATTTGTATATCACTAAGAACCACGTTTGGGAAATCTTTTGCAGGAATTTGCTTTAAAGCCTGTAGAAAACTTTCCCCATTATTTGCCATCAAATTTACTTCGATTTCTTTATCACTTGAAAGGAGCATTTTTACCCCTTCAAGAATCAGCTGTTCGTCGTCTACTAAAGCTAATTTTATAATTTCATTCATTGTTGAGAGGTATTTTAATAATTAGTCTACTGCCTTTCCCTATAACACTTTTCCATTTAAAAAAAGCATCCATAGATTGAAGTCTGGATTCTATATTTTTTATTCCCATTCCTTTTTTCACTTGTTCATAATCAAATCCGGTTCCGTTATCTGATATACAAACAAAAAGCCCTCTTTCAGAATTTCGCACAATAATTTTAACTTCAGAAGCACCAGAATGCTTTATTACATTCGTTGTAAACTCTTGAATAATTCGGTAAATCTGCACTTCCACAAAAATGTTTTTTTTATGATAAGGCTTTGTTTGAAAGAGCGTAATATCTACTTTATTGGAAAGATTGGCTATTAACTCTTCCACATACAATATAAATCCTAATTTCTCTAGATTGACAGGGTAAAGGCTATGCGAAATTTTCCTTGTAGAATCTACCAATTCTTTAATTTGACCCGAAATTACATTTGAAGCATTTTCGTCTTCAATTTCAATATTTTGTAACCATAAAGACAAGATGTTGAGGCGATTTCCTAAATCATCATGTACCGCAATTGCAATGCGTTTCCTTTCCTCCTCCTGCGCTTTCACGTTTTCCAGAGCTAGATCTTTCTGATGTTGAATTTTAGCTAAATTCTGGTCATCTTTTTCTTTAATAATGCGGTCTACAAAAGTTTTGTAGGCAAGCAAAATAAAAAAAACGATAATTGCGAGCATCACAATTATTAAACCAAGCAATTTTATATTTAAGGTTACTTCTTTAATTTTACAAAAGTATATGTAATTAAACTATACAACACTGCAGCAAAAAAACAATTGATACCTGTAATTAAATACACGCTTTCCAATGAAAGGTTTTTAAGCTGAGATTGTATTACAAAAATGAGTATAGATACAGAATAATAAAAAAATATCCCTGCATCTACCAAAACAAACCTCTCTACTTTTTTCACTTTTTTGATCTGCATAATCAAAAATATTGCAGCCAAACAAATGATGATGATATTTGAAATTACTTTTGCTATATCATGATTAAATTTTATTTTTAACCCAAACACTACAATCCAAAAAGCAGTGGCCAATAAAGCAGGCAAAGCTATAAAAAGTCTATTTACATTTAGTTTTCCTATAAAAAGGCTTGTGAGAAGAAAAAATTCTCCTGCGATGTAAATAGGATACATGAAAGAGAGATCCTTAAATTCATAACCTGTAGTTAGCACAAAAACAGTCATTTCAATTAAAAAAAGAAAAAAAATATAAAAAATATACATTTTTTCTTTTTTTGCGAAATAACCAAACTTCCCAAAACCCAAAACAGAATTGATGAAAAGTAAAATGTAATTGATATTTAAAAAAATAGTATAAAAAGTAGACATTACACTTATTTAGTTTACTCCCAAATCCATAACACTACAAAGCGGCGGACAAGGTTTTGCGTAGTCGAAAGTGTTAGATTCTATTTCAATACTTTGATTACTTAATTGATCTGGAGCTGAAATAAAAATAAGCGCAGGAAGTTGTTTCTGATAAATTTCAGAGTATTTTAACCCGAATATGCAAAAAAACATAATTCCGCTTTCTGCTATTAATATTTTGCCTGCAGGAACATAGAATTTTGTAAAAATATCTTTGCCTTTACTCTGTTTGTGCTCTGCATAGAACCAGTCTTTAGCATTGTTTTGCCAAGATTCTATAGAATCTACTGCTTTATCCTGCTCCATCACAGGTTTATTTACAACTGGAAAAAAAACATCTGCATCGTGATCTATTTTTCGCATTGATTTAGAAAATACTGATTTTTTAACGACTGTATAAGTCTGTTTTTCATTAAGATTCAGATCTTCTTGCAATAAAGCATATACCGAAAACCCATAACTCTCTAATGTTATAGGATGACCATTTTCGTCTAACGGCACGGGAATCATAAGCAATTCGTTGTTTTCTGAAACTCCAATTTCTACACAAAAATCGTTATTTCTATTGTAATTTTGAAGTTCAATAATTTGTGAATGATAAAGGGCAAAAACTGAGTTTTCTTTAAAAAGAGATTGAATTTCTAAAAGATTTTCACGGCATATCCGCCATTTTTGAACAGCAGCATTATACTGTTCAGGCTGTAGTTTACCCATTGCAATAGTTTATGTTTAGTTTTGTATAAAAGTACCAATTCTAAACAAGCTATACAAACAGAGTGCAGAAATTTAATGATTTTTTACTGTCACATGGAAGCAACTTTGCTGTTTTTCTTTGATATATAAAATTTTCCCTTCTTTATAATAATATTCAAGCACTTTTTCGAGGGCTGCTTCCAATTTGGGATTGCTTTTTAAAACACCATTAAAACGCACATAAGATATATCAAAAGAATTCCCATAATTATGAGAACTCACTCCTAAACTTGCATTAGAATTTACTTTTCTTAATCTGCATTGATCTTCTAATGTTCTGGTAACAGAAGTTACTATAAAATGAGCACCACCCGTATTTTTACTAAATCTTAAACCAATACGCTCCAGACTCAAACTTGCTTTTGATACCAGCCAAGGCCTACTGTAATCTAATTTCTGCACCCGAAATCCTGCGCCAGACTTTTTTACCTTATGAAATTTTCCCTTGTTGATGTATTTTGTAACAGTAGAAGAGTTTTTAAGAATTTTCACATTAAAACTTTTGGCCGCGTCCAAATGAGGCTTGTAAAGAAGCGTTGGTTCCACTTTTAAAATTTCCTTTAAATCATAACAAGAAATTGTCTTCTCTGCAGCCTGACTGTAAAATATTTGATAAGTAATGATAGCAATGAGGTAAAAAAGCTTCTTCATTTTGGATCATTTTAAAATTGGTAACGTAAAAATAAAGTTTTTGGAGTCGTCAAATATATTAATATGCTATAAAACCATAATAATTTACGTTTGCATATATTATATTAAATTTAGTTAATTAAATAAATATTTAACCATAAAAATACCACAAACATTTAAAATAAAATATTTAAAATAAATAAAAAACAAATTATTAATTTTTGTACTTTAGCTTTCTAATTTAAAAATACATTAAAAAATGATTTCAAACACTTCAAAATTTGTTGCCGAAATGATCGGCACTATGGTACTTGTACTAATGGGTTGCGGAAGCGCAGTAATCGCTGGCGCAGACGGTACCACAGGCGTCGGTCTTTTAGGAATTTCCTTCGCATTTGGTCTTAGCGTTGTGGCGATGGCTTATGCAATAGGGCATATCTCCGGATGCCATATTAACCCTGCTATTTCTATTGCAATGGTAGCAGCGGGCAGAATGAAAATGAGTGAAGCAGTAGTTTACATACTTGCACAAATAATCGGAGCTATTTTAGGAGCAGGAATTCTCTACCTTATTTTCACCAACCATCCTGGTGCTGCAATGGGACCTTGGGCTTTAGGATCCAACGGTTGGGGAACAGGATATCTTGATCAATACAATATGACCGCAGCTTTTGTAGCTGAATTTATTTTCACCTTCATCTTTTTGATGGTAATTTTGGGATCTACTTCTACCAAAAACATCAATGGAGGTTTTGCCGGATTGGCAATCGGATTGGCTTTGGTTTTAATTCATATTGTTGGAATAAAAATCACGGGGGTTTCTGTAAATCCTGCAAGAAGTATCGGACCAGCGATTTTTGCGGGCGGTCAGGCACTTTCACAATTGTGGCTGTTTGTTGCGGCTCCGGTTTTGGGGGGTATTGCTGCAGCTTTCACTTATAATTTACTGATTGAAAGACCAGAAAGAGCTTAAGATTATTTATTCTAAAAATCAAAATCCTGCATAAATTATTTTAAGCAGGATTTTTTATTTTGCTTTCTTGATTTCGAAAGGATTTTTAAAGATCAGCTCTTCATGTTTTCCTTTGATTTCCATTTTTCTATATAAAAGATTTAACGCCATTTTTCGGATGAACAAATCTTTATCGGTAAGATTCCAATACAGATCTTCGTGTACTTTTTTTGGTTGTCGGATGAGATAAAATTCCGTTTCCCAGGAGTCTACATTGTGATAAAATTCGATAATCCCACAATGCTCAGGAATTGTGGAATGCTCAATCATTCCCATAGGCAGTAAAAAACTGAAGGCATTGCAAATATAATCGCCACAGCAGATTTTATCATGCTTCAGGAATTTTTCACCTGTAGAACTGTTGACGTAAGATTTTTTAAAATCATTCTTAAAATCACTTTTAGAAAGTTTTACTTCAATTTCATGACTGAAACCTTCCGCATTGATAATTAAAATATCAGCTTCCCAATCTGCCTGAAAATGGTTGGTCAGCACAATCTCTTTCTCAAAATCACATTGAGAATGAATGTAGGCGTGAACAAGTTCTTCTATCTTTAACATGTTTGAGAGCGAGGGGGTTTTAGGGTGAGTATTAAATAAAACACTTCAAATTAAAGGAAAAAATTGACAATTATTAGCTTGATTTCAGGTGAGAAATAAGTTGAGCTTACAAACCTTGAACTTTTTCAATCTCCAACAATCTTACTTTCTATCCTCAATCCCAATCAATTGATTAAGAGACTGCAACCACGAATATCTGAGTGATCTATTCTCCCTAAGACCTGAAATTGATCATCTGTAATTTTCCCCAAATCTTGGGTTGCAATGAATGAACAAGAGTGAATATTTGCCAGATCAATAATATTAATAGCTCCCGTTCTTCCTTGTTTTTCGTAACTGAAAGGATCTTCCACATTTCTTATCAAAACCCGCATCCAGTTTGGGCATTGATAGATGTTTTCACCTAAAGAATAAGCTTGTGAAAGCAATTCTGTCATAGAATATTCTGAATAAATTTTATCTGTTTTCAAACCTTCCTGCAAAATTTTCAGCAATTCGTCTTTGGTCATTTCTTCTTTTCTTCCTTTCATACCACCTGTTTCGATAACTGTCAGAAATTTTGAGAATTGGAGGGTTTGAGCGTTGGAGTTGCAGAAATCGAGGAAATCTAAGAGGGCAAATGAAACACCGAAGAGAATCACTTTTCTATTCTTTAATTCATTTAAAAGTTGAAATAAATCTTCGTGATTGTACAAAAAATATCCGTTTTCAGGTTTGTTTGATTTCTTCATTAGAAAATCAACCATGTAAATAAGCGACGAATTTTGTTTCTCTAGATAGCTTGGTAATAATCCCAAGAAAATAAAATCTTCAGGCTTTCCAATGAATTGCTCGAAGCTTTTGTAAATACTATCTTGATACATTTTTTCATCTGCAATAAAATGTTTAGAAAGATTCATCTGCGTAGTTCCGGAGCTTTGAAAAAATAAATTCGTTGAAATATTTTTATCTAAAATTTGATGATTTTTAAACATTTCAATGGGCAAAAAAGGAATTTTTTCTACCTCAACAATATCATTCGGATTTATCCTTAAATAATCAACAAATTTCCTGTAAACTTCAACGTTTTCGTATTGATAGCGAAAGGTTTCCAAACAGTGTTGTTTGAATTCTTCTTCCGTTTTTATATTAAAAATATTCTGCTCCATTTTTTTTTACAACAAAGTTTGCAAGGGATTTTCGTGAGGTTCACAAAGAAAGTTGTTCTTTATAAAAAAACTTTCTGAAACTCGTGGTTAATATTCTTTCAATTCAAACCCAGTTCCATCAAAAACACCGTAGGTAAAGTAAGAAATCCAGTCGCCCAGATTGATGTATTTTGAATTTTCTTTCAAATCTAAAACCATCGGCAAATGACGATGACCATAAATAAAGTAATCTATTTTTTCTGTTTCTAATTTCTTTTTAGAATAGATAATCAAAAACTCTTTGTCTTCTCCCAAAAAAGCCTTGTCTTCTTCTCCCGAAATCATTTTATTTTTCTGAGACATATACAAAGCAATTTTCATAGCAATATCAGGATGAAGCCATTTGAAAAACCATTGCGCAACAGGGTTGGTAAAGACCTTTTTCATTCTTTTATACCCTTTATCTCCTGGTCCTAAACCGTCTCCATGAGCGAGCAAAAATTGTTTACCTCCCATTTCAAAATATTGTTTTTTGTAAAAAACGGTACACCCAATTTCTTCTTCCAAATAATCTTTCATCCACAAATCATGGTTTCCCACAAAAAAATAAACCTGAATTCCGTGGTCTTTTAGCTCTGCTATTTTTCCGAGAACACGTACGTATCCTTTGGGAATAACGTGAGTCCATTCGTGCCAGAAATCGAATAAATCGCCCATCAAAAATAAAACCTGCGCATCTTTTTTAATTTGATTCATCCAACGAATGAATTTTTCCTCACGCAGTTTACTTTCCTTCGGATTTGGAGCTCCAAAATGCTGATCTGAAGCAAAGTACACTTTTTTTCCGGGTTCTAAATTAATGGTTGTTTTTAGCACCTTTTCTTTTTTTTAATTCAGGAAAAACTTATTGGTTATCTTCTGCAAACCATTCTCCATAAGAGTTTTCTGTTTCGTGTAGTTTTAAGTAAGCCAAAGAAACATCAACCGGAAGTTTTGATTTTATTTTTGCAGCGATGGCGTACAACATATTTTCACAGGTAGGCTGAAAGTTGCAGTAAATTACTTTCTGACCTTTATTTTCTAATTCTTCGCCCATTTCTCTGTGTGGAGAAACACCATTGATCAATACTGAATGATCCCAGACATCCACAATTTCTGCTTTCACAATAGATTTAATATCTCCGAAATCTACAACCATTCCGTTTTTGGGATTTTCCAGATCATTGATTGGCTTTCCTTTCACAGTGACGAAAAGTTTGTAAGAATGTCCGTGCATATTTTTACATTTCCCATCATAATTATATAAAACATGAGCGGTCTCGAATGTAAAAATTTTTGTAATACGTATCATGGTGCAAAGATAGAGAATTTGATTAGAAAATTGGAATCATATCGTTTGGCGGAACTATTTATTAAAAAAAAATTATTAATTTTAATTTTAAACACAAATAATGATTTTAGATTTATTATTCCCTAATCGTTGCATTAATTGCAATAGAATTATTGATGGAGATTTGCTGGTTTGCAGCATCTGTTTTGATCAAATTCACTTTACCCATTTTGATTTTTGCCTTGAAAATAGCTTGAAAGAAAGATGTAAATTATTATTTCCTGTAGAGAACGCTTACGCATTAATGCAGTTTGAAAAAGAAAATCTGAGCAGAAAAATCATCCATGAACTGAAATATAAAAGCCGAGAAAAAACCGGCAGTACATTAGCCGGTTGGGTGATAGAAAAATTGGATTTTAAAAAGAACAAACCGGATGTATTTGCCTGCGTTCCACTCCATCCGAAAAAAGAAAAGGAAAGAGGCTATAATCAACTTCACTTGTTCACAAAAACACTTTCTGATTTTTATGGAATTCCTTTTGAGCATAACTTACTAAAAAGAAATCATTATGCTAAAGCGCAAGCCTTAAAAGATAAAAAACACCGTTTGGAAACTCAAAATATTTTTTCTTTGACCAAAAATATTTCCAATCAACACATATTATTAATTGATGATGTTTTTACCACTGGAAATACTTTAGCAACAATTGCCTGGGAAATCTTGAAAGAAGGAAATAACAAAGTGAGTATTCTGGTAATGGCGGTTGATGAGTGATTGGTTTTCAAGGTTTTAGAGTTGAATAATTGTAATGCGAAAGTGCAGAATTCAATGTTAATTAATCTTTATTCTTATTTACTATTTCTTTTACACTGAAATAAAATATTCTGATTGAAAAAAATATTAATAAAATTCCGAAAAAATAAAATACTGTTGGTTTTTATTCAGCAGGAATTATAAACAAAAAAATTCCTCCAAATAAAAGAAATACAGCAACGCCGAAATTATTTTCTACATTTCCTAAACCAACTTGTACAATTCCGTAGAGAAATTATTTAATGATTTTAAATATCAACTTTTAATCTTTCTTTAAAATTATCGCTGCAGTTTTTCACCATAGCTCAAATCTCCTGCATCGCCCAAACCTGGAGTAATATATCCTTTCGCTGTTAAATTCTCATCAATCGCGCCAACCCAGATTTTTGCCTCCGGATAAGCTTTTTCAATTGTTTCAACACCTCGTTTTGATGCAATTGCTGCAACGATGTGCAGCTGAGAAGGTGTTCCGTTGGTTAATAAATCTTTGATGGCTTCAATTAAAGAAGCTCCGGTTGCCAACATAGGATCTGCGACGATTAAAGGTCTCCCGTCGATATTTGGGCAGGTTAAATAATCTTGTTTTATTGAGAAATAATCATTCGCATCGTGCTTTCTGTATGCGGCTACGAAACCACAATCTGCTTTGTCTAAATAATTTAAAATCCCTTCAAACAAAGGAACTCCGGCTCTTAAAATTGTGGTAATCACTGGCTGAACGGCAATTTCCTGAACTTTAATTTTATCTAACGGGGTCTGAATTTCAATTTCTTTTGTTTCTAAATCTTTCGAGATTTCAAAAGCGGCAATTTCTCCTATGCGTTCCATGTTTCTGCGGAATCTCATTCGGTCGTGCTGAATTTCTACGTTTCGAAGTTCGTTAATCCATGAATTAACTAAAGAAAAAGTTTTAGAAAGCTCTACAGTCATCATTTTTATTATTCTGTTGACAAAATTAAGAAATTTAAAATAAAATCCCTCTCAGAAAATTTTCTGAAAGGGATTTATTTTATGATTTTAAATCGCAATTAATTCGATTATTTTTGTCTGAAATACACTTCAATTGGAACTCCGGTAAATCCGAATTGTTTTCTCAATTGGTTTTCGGTAAATCTTTTATAAGCTTCTTTTACGTACTGTGGTAAATTACAGAAGAATACAAACTGCGGCGATGGCGTTGGAAGCTGCACACAATATTTAATCTTGATGTATTTTCCTTTATTTGATGGTGGTGGTGTTTGCTCAAAAATAGGAAGCATGATTTCATTCAGCTTAGAAGTTTTTATTTTTTTCTTACGGTCTTCATAAACAATCATTGCCATTTCAACAGTTTTCAAAATTCTCTGCTTGGTCAACGCTGAAACAAACAAAATTGGAACATCACTGAACTGTCCTATTTTATCTCTGATTGTTTTTTCGAAATCTCTTACGGTATTGGTTGTTTTATCTTCTACCAAATCCCATTTATTAACAACGATTACGATTCCTTTTCTATTTTTCTGAGCCAAACCGAAAATGTTCATATCTTGAGATTCCCATCCCAAAGTTGCATCAACCATGATGACAACTACGTCAGAATATTCAATCGAACGGATTGATCTCATTACAGAATAGAATTCTAAATCTTCATTTACTTTAGATTTACGACGCATTCCGGCTGTATCTACCAAAACAAACTCGTGCCCAAATTTGTTATAAAGCGTTTGAATACTATCTCTTGTAGTTCCTGCAACATCTGTTACTATATTTCTTTCCGCATCAAGCAAAGCATTCGTCATTGTAGATTTCCCTACATTGGGACGACCTGCAATAGTGATTTTTGGCAACCCTTCGAAAGGATCTTTATAATCTGTAGTTGGGAAATCTCTTACGATATCATCCAAAATCTCACCTGTACCAGATCCTGTTGCAGAAGACAATGTATAATATTTATCAATTCCTAACTGGTAAAATTCTGTAGCAGCTACTTCTTCTTTTGCAGAATCTACTTTATTGATTACAATATAAGTCGGCTTGTTTGATCTTCTTAGCATTTCGTGGATTTCATAATCCGTATCTGTAAGACCTTCTTCTACATTCAGCATAAAGATAATTGATGTAGCTTCGTCAATAGCCAACTGAACCTGCTTAGAAATTTCTTCCTGAAACACATCATCGTTGTTTACATCATAACCTCCGGTATCTATAACGGTAAAATCTACACCATTCCAATCAGATTTTCCGTAATGACGGTCTCTGGTTACACCTGCAGTAGAGTCTACAATAGCCTCTCTTCTTTCTAAAAAACGGTTAAATAACGTGGATTTTCCTACGTTGGGACGACCAACAATAGCGACAATATTTGACATAAAAAATGTTTAATAATCCTTCGACAAAGCGATAGGACAAGATTATCAATGAGTTACTCCAACTTTTGGAGCTCAATTTTTTGCAAAGGTAAGCTAATTTTAGCAAAATCGGCTTTTTTAAAGCAACCAAAACTACATAATATTATTTTTCACTGGTAAAACATTAAAAAAAATATTAAAAATTAAATCCCTGTAAGTCAATATATAAAGAATTTAACAGTAATTTTATCTTGCTGAAATTTTTAATTTTGAAATTTATTATATAATTTCGCAGTCAGAATAAAGACCCATGGTGTAACGGTAGCACTCTGGTTTTTGGTACCATCAGTTGGGGTTCGAATCCCTGTGGGTCTACACTAAAACAAAAGCAACTCGCTAATTTACAGCAAGTTGCTTTTTTATTTCACCCACTTCAAGCCATCAATTTTATAAAAACCGTCCTGAATACTCTTAATTGAATCTATTTGTATTATTAAATAATCCCTAGTGAATACGAAACTATTTTAACAGACATGAATGGAATTCGGAATTAAAATTAAATAATTACTGAAGTAGTGCCCAAATCCCAACTCCAATACCTGCGTAAGCTAAAACCGTTATAATATCTGCAACTGGCTGCGAGAAACGTTTTTCCGCAATAGATTCAGCATCAATTTGATTCTTATGGAATTTTAGAATTTCTTTGGGTCTCTTTACGGGGTGCGCAACGAGACTGTCACTCTCCCATTTGTCTACAATTACTTTATAAGCTCTGCCATCAACCTTTATTCTATAATTTTTTGTAGGCTGGAGTTTTTCATGAATATTTACCGGAACTGACGCGGCATTACTAAAGGCTGGCTGTGTTTTCTGACTTTGCATTTCAGCTGTTTTAGCAGGCATTTGAACAGACGCAACATTAGAAACGCCAATGTTTTTTTTCTCTTGTTGATTATTTTGCAATGGTAACTCAGCTGGTTTTTTAACCTGATAAGTATAGCAACTCATGAGAGAAAACAGTATAGCTATGAGATAAATATTCTTTTGCATTTTTCAAATTTAAGAATTAAACGTATTATTTTGCATTTTGTTTTCGAAGTTTTTGTTTTCAAAAATAATAAAGCCACCAAATTAGAATTTCAGTGGCTTTATTATTTATTAAAAAAATACTTTTACTTCAGATCAAACCTATCCAATTCCATTATTTTTTCCCAAGTTTTTACAAAATCTTTTGCAAATTTTTCTTTAGCATCAGATGAAGCATACACTTCTGCTATAGCCCTAAGCTCTGCATTAGAACCAAAAACCAAATCTGCACGAGTTGCGGTCCACTTTTTCTCGTTTGAATTTCGGTCACTTCCTTCATACAATTCTGCATCTGTAGAAACTGCTTTCCATTGTGTATTCATATCCAAAAGATTCACAAAAAAATCATTGCTTAATGTTTCTGATTTTTGAGTGAGAACTCCATTTTTCGATCCGTCGAAATTAGTATTTAAAACGCGCAAACCGCCAAGAAGAACTGTCATTTCAGGAGCTGTAAGCGTTAAAAGCTGAGCCTTATCAATTAACAGTGACTCTGTAGATAAATTTTCTTTCCCTTTTCTATAATTTCTAAAACCATCAGCTATCGGCTCTAAATAACCTACAGACTCCACATCTGTTTGTTGCTGAGAGGCATCTGCTCTTCCCGGATTGAATTTAACTTTCAATTCAAAACCACCATTAGCCGTTGCCTTTTCAACGCCTGCATTTCCTGCCAGAACAATAAGGTCAGCCAATGAAACTTTTTTGTTGCTAGATTGAGACTCATTAAATTTTTTCTGAATATCTTCAAGCACATCCAACACTTTTTGAAGCTGTGGAGGATTATTCACCACCCAATATTTCTGCGGAGCTAAACGAACTCTTGCTCCATTAGCACCACCGCGTTTATCACTTCCTCTGAAAGTAGAGGCTGATGCCCAAGCCGTAGAAACCAATTCAGAAACATTTAACCCTGAATTTAGAACTTCAGATTTTAAATTTTGAATATCATTTTCATCAATCAAATCAAAATCAAACTCCGGTATTGGATCTTGCCAAATTAATTCCTCCGCAGGAACTTCTGCACCTAAATATCTTGCTTTTGGGCCCATATCTCTGTGCGTTAGTTTAAACCAAGCTCTTGCGAAAGCATCAGCAAACTCATCAGGATTTTCGTAAAAACGTCTAGAAATCTTCTCGTAAGCAGGATCTAATTTCAAAGATAAATCCGTCGTAAGCATAGTAGCTCTATGCTTCTTTGTAGAGTCAAAAGCATCAGGAATTATTTTTTCGCCATCTTTTGCCACCCATTGATGAGCTCCCGCCGGACTTTTGGTTAATTTCCATTCGTTTTCAAATAAATTTTTAAAAAAACCATTGCTCCATTGAGTTGGGGTTTGCGTCCAGGTTACTTCAAGTCCGCTGGTAATAGCATCTTTTCCGCTTCCTGTACCAAAAGAATTATCCCAGCCAAAACCTTGGGATGCCAAATCTGCAGCTTCAGGCTCTTTTCCAACATGGTCGGAAGATCCTGCACCATGTGTTTTCCCGAAAGTATGTCCCCCGGCAATCAAAGCCACAGTTTCTTCATCATTCATAGCCATTCTCGCAAAAGTATCTCTAATGTCTCTTGCGGCAGCAATGGGATCTGGATTTCCGTCTGGACCTTCAGGATTCACATAGATTAAGCCCATGTGTGCTGCTGCCAATGGTTTTTCAAGATCTCTGCTGTGTATTCCACTTGTTGCATTTTCATCGGACGAAACAACACCATGAGCATTTAAGCCAGATTTTCCGTCAGAATAACGCTCGTCATTTCCGAGCCAAGTATGTTCTGATCCCCAATATACATCCTGATCTGCTTCCCATACATCTTCTCTTCCTCCTGCAAAACCAAAAGTTTTAAAACCCATTGATTCCAAAGCTACATTTCCTGTAAGAATCAATAGGTCTGCCCAAGAAATTTTGTTTCCATACTTCTGTTTTATTGGCCATAGAAGTCTTCTTGCCTTATCTAGATTCACATTATCTGGCCAACTGTTGAGTGGTGCAAATCTCTGCTGCCCTCTTGCTCCGCCTCCACGCCCGTCGAAAACACGGTAGGTACCAGCACTGTGCCATGCCATCCTTACAAACAAAGGACCGTAATGACCAAAGTCTGCAGGCCACCAATCTTGAGAATCTGTCATTAAAGCTTGAAGGTCATTTTTTAAACCTTTATAATCTAAAGAATTGAAAGCTTCAGCATAATCAAAATCTTCGTCCATCGGATTAGAGAGTTTTGAGTGCTCTCGTAAGATATCTACTCTTAATTGCTTTGGCCACCAGTCTCGATTATCTGTTCCGCCTCCAGCTACCGACTGATTAAGTTGGCCATTGTAAAAAGGACATTTATTGATGTCTCCATTTTGGTTTTCCATATTTAAATTTTTAATGTTTGATGTAAATATAAGGTGTTTTGATTATGTATTTAATCTATTGATAATATTTTTACGATTTATAAAAACTATCGAAATAGTGAAGTAAATTTTCCCTTTTAAATTACTCAATAATTAAAAAATAAATTATTAAGCCCGAAAAATATTTAGACTTTTAAATTTCGTTGATGTAAATCATTAAGTTTATACTTGCTTTTTTAACTTGTAATAACTTTTGATATGGTTAAAAATCTGTTTAAAAATAATTAAAATATAAAATATTTCCTTTTAGGATCGGGGGAATAATTTTGATGAAATTTAAACAAACTCTTTTTAAAAAAAATAATTCTAGTATGATCTAAAATTAATAAAAAAGCAGATGAAAACAGTTCTCAACAGAACATTTTAACCAAAAATTAAATTCGGGTACTAAATTTAGATTTATTCTAAGCTGTAAAATGATTAATTTAAACTTTAATAAAAATTGGTAAGAACATTGCAGGTTACATTGTATCTTGTAAAAAAGAAAGATTATGTTTAAAAAAATACTGGTTATCGTTTTGGTAGGATTTATTATTATTCAGTTTTTCCCGATTGACAAGACGAATCCTCCGTTGGAACCTGGAATGGATTTTTTAAGAATAAAAGATACTCCGCCAGATATTGCAAAACTAATAAGAACATCTTGTTATGATTGCCATTCTAACGAAACAAAATATCCTTGGTATGCAAGCATTGCACCATCATCCTGGTTTCTGAAAAGCCATGTAAGTGAAGGAAGAAAGGAGTTGAATTTTTCTACTTTTGCCACCTATGAAACTGCAAGACAAATTCATAAAATGGAGGAGGTAACAGAAATGGTTGAGAAGAAAAAAATGCCTCTTGATTCTTATTTCTTAGGTCATCAGGATGCCAAACTTTCGGATGAAAATAGGAAAAAACTTGTTGAGTATTTTAAATTTCAAATAAAGGAAACAAAAATTAAAAACAATTAAATCTTGGAAAACTGGGAAAACAAACATATTATATTTTTTGACGGAGACTGCGGCGTATGCAATTTCTGGGTACAATGGATTTTGCAAAAAGACAATAAAAATCAGTTTATGTTTGCTTCGCTGCAGTCTGATTTTGGACAGAAGTTTTTAAGTGAGAGAAATTTAGATCAAAAGCAATTCAACACCCTGTATTTGTGGAAATTTGGTTCTTATTATTTAATTAAATCTAATGCGATTATAAAAGTTTTAGATTTATTGGGTGGGTTCTACAGTTTAGGAAGTTGGATTGGAAAAATAGTACCAAAGTTCATTAGTGACCAAATCTACGATATGATCTCAAAAAACAGAATGAAAATAAGCAATCAAAAATGTTTTTTGCCAACCCCAGATGAAAGGAAAAAATTTATTGAAGTTTAAAAACGCTTTAATATCATTAAATATTTTTAAACTTTAAATATTTTTTAAGCATTTTTTTTATTAATCCATATATTTGCAAACTATGGAATACAATACCCAAAAAACTCAGCTTCTTTTGCCGGAATATGGCAGAATCATACAACAGTTGGTTGAGCGTTGCAAAGACCTTCCTACAAGAGAAGAAAGAAGCGAAATGGCGATGGCAATCATCGATTTTATGGGGCAAAGAAATCCTCATTTAAGAGACGAAGAAAATTATAAACATAAACTTTGGGATCATCTTTTTATTTTGGCAGATTATAATCTGGATGCAGACTCACCCTACCCTTTCCCAACAAGGGAGCAGCTTGCTGAAAAGCCTCAAAGAATGGAATATCCTAAACTTCAAGGAGATTTCAAATTTTACGGAAAAAGTATACTTCTATTGATTGAAAAAGCAATTGAACTTGAACCTGGCGACGAAAAAGAAGCTTTGATTGAAGTAATTGCCAACAATATGAAGAAGTCTTATAATGTTTACAACAAGGAACATGTAACTGATGATGTAATTTTCCGTCACTTGAAAGAACTTTCATCAAACAGACTGGATTTAACGAATATTGAAGCTCTTGAAAAAAGTAAAATCTATTACGCAACTGCTAATAGAAATAATATGAATAAGAATAACAATAACAGAAATCAAGGTAATTCTAACACTAATGTCAACAAAAGAAGATTCATAAATAACAATAACAACAAGAATAGAAGGTAATGAGCGGGACTTTTCAAATAAGAGGAGGAAAAAGACTACAAGGAGATATTACTCCACAGGGAGCAAAAAATGAAGCGCTTCAAATTTTATGTGCCGTGCTGCTGACAGATGAGGAAGTAAGAATTAAAAACATTCCAGATATTCATGACGTCAATAGATTAATCCAAATATTAGGAGATTTTGGGGTAAAAGTCACTAAAAATGCTCATGGAGATTTCACTTTCAAGGCAGATGACGTTAATTTTGATTATATAAAATCTAACGAATTTAAAAAAGACGGTGCCAAACTAAGAGGTTCAATCATGTTACTAGGCCCAATGCTCGCTCGTTACGGAGAAGCTTATATGCCAACACCTGGTGGCGACAAAATCGGAAGAAGAAGATTAGACACTCATTTTCAAGGTTTAGTAGAATTGGGTGCAGAATTTCATTATGACGAAGAAGAGTATTTCTATTCTTTAAAAGCCAAGGAACTGAACGGAAAATTCATCCTTCTGGAAGAAGCTTCTGTAACAGGAACAGCCAATATTGTGATGGCAGCGGTTTTAGCCAAAGGAAAAACAAGAATTTACAATGCAGCCTGCGAGCCTTACCTTCAGCAACTTTGCAAAATGCTGAACAGAATGGGAGCCAACATTTCAGGAATCGGTTCCAATTTACTAACGATTGAAGGGGTATCTCATCTCAGAGGAACAGAGCACACCATGCTTCCGGATATGGTAGAAATTGGTTCATGGATTGGTCTTGCAGCCATGACGAAATCTGAAATTACAATTAAAAATGTAAACTGGAATCAATTAGGAGTTATTCCAAATACTTTCAGAAAACTGGGAATTCAGCTGGAGCAGAGCGGTGATGACATTTACATTCCGTCTCAGGAACATTATAAAATTCAGAAATTTATAGACGGATCTATTCTTACTGTTTCAGATGCGCCATGGCCCGGATTTACTCCGGATTTGCTTTCCATCATTTTGGTGGTGGCAACTCAGGCAAAGGGAAGCATTTTGGTACATCAGAAAATGTTTGAATCGAGATTATTTTTCGTAGATAAACTTATTGATATGGGAGCTCAGATTATTTTATGTGATCCGCACAGAGCAACAGTTATCGGTTTAAATCAGGAATCTCCGCTTCGTGGAACTACGATGGTTTCTCCCGACATCAGAGCAGGAAATGCACTTTTGATTGCAGCTCTTTCTGCAGAAGGAAAATCAATTATTCACAACATTGAGCAAATCGACAGAGGTTACGAAAACATCGACGGCAGACTGAAAGCCATTGGTGCAGATATCGAGAGAATTTAATTTTGTTGGAAATTAGATGCCCAAAACGTGTAGAAAACACAATAAATTTAAAAACGCTCAGCACTCTGAGCGTTTTTTATTTCTCGAAAATAATTTATTATAGAGTTAATTAGTTGAGATAACAAATCATTTCTGAACTACATCTTCCAAAGTTAATGTCATATTTTCTTGTTCAAAGTTCGCTATCAAAGAGACGGTTATTATATTTTTACCGACATTTTTTTAAGTTTGAATTTAGTTTTAACTAATAAAGTTTCCGATGGTTGAATTATGTTTTTTTGTATTCAATAGGTTTTGCTGGTGTTTGGTCTTAAAATTGAATTGTAGAAAGTAACTTAAATCAAAAAATAAACAATATGGCAACTAAAACAGCAACAGCTAAAAAAGCTGCTACACAAAAGAAAAGTGTGACACCAAAAAAAACGACTGCTTCAAAAAGCACAGCTTCAAAATCTTCGCCTAAAACACCTGCAAAAAGTGATGCAGCATCTGATCTGAAAGATTTTTTTGAAGACGCACTGAAAGACATTTATTGGGCAGAAAAAGCTTTAACAAAAGCGCTTCCGAAAATGGAAAAAAATTCTACTCATCCTCAATTAAAAGAAGCTATCACAACGCATCTAAAAGAAACTGAAGTTCACATTATGAGATTGGAAGAATGTTTCAAATCTTTGGGTCTGAAACCGGAAGCTAAAAAATGCGATGCAATGCAAGGATTACTGGATGAAGGTAAAAGCATAATGGAAGAAACAAAACCTGGTGCTATACGTGATGTAGGAATCATTGCCGCATCACAAAAGGTTGAACATTATGAAATTGCGACTTACGGAAGTTTAGCAGCTTATGCTAAAGTTTTGGGCGAGAAAAAATGTTTAAGCAATTTATTGGCTACTTTAAAAGAAGAAAAAAATTGTGATAAATTATTAAGTACAATTGCTGATACAGCATTGAACAACAAAGCAAAATGATTTCTTACCATTATTAAAATTAACAAAATCCTCAATTTTCATTGAGGATTTTTTTTTGAAATTGTTTAATATTAAAATTTCAGTTTTTAAATTTTAGCTTAAAAAAATGTATTATCTCCAGGGATCTAATACAACCTTTACACAACCGTCTTCTTTTTTGTCGAAAATCTCGTAACCTCTTGATACTCCATCCAAAGAAAGTCGATGCGTAATAATATCATCCAGTTTTACTTGTCCGGTTTCAACGTATTTCATGAGCTTATCGATAATTGCGTGAACAGGAGATTGGCCTGCTTTTAGGGTAATACCTTTATCAAACATTTGCCCGACTCTGAAATTATCATAATTCATAGGATAAACTCCGAGAATAGAAACAAAACCGCCACGTTTTACTCCGCTCATACAAGCATCTAAAACCTTTATTGAACCTTTTTCAAAATTTACTACAGCTTTTGCTTTATCCAATAAATTTCGATCAGGTTCAAAACCAACTGCATCAATGCAAACATCTGCCCCTCTGCCATCGGTCATATCTCTGATTTGCTCAACGGTTTGTTCTGCATCTTGCCACAAAATCGTTTCGCAACCTGTGAGCTTTTTGATCTGATCTAATCTATATTGAAGAGTATCAATCACAATCACTTTTTTAGCATTGTGAAGAATAGCACTTTTAGCAGCCATAGATCCAACCGGTCCGGCTCCGAAAATAGCTACCGTTTCACCTCCTTTTAAATCTGCCCACATTACTCCGGTGTATCCTGTTGGGAAAATATCCGTTAAAAATAAAGCCTGATCATCTGTAAGACTATCGGAAACTTTTCTCGGTCCGAAATTAGCGTAAGGAACCCGAACATATTGTGCCTGTCCGCCGCTATAACCTCCGTAAAGATCACTGTAACCGAACATTCCACCCCCTTTTTCTGTTAAAATTCCACCTTCAGGACCGTAATGATCTGGGTTTGAATTCTCACAAGCTCCAGGAAGGTCGTGATTACAAAAATAACAACCTCCACAAGCAATCGGAAAAGGCACCACTACTCTGTCTCCTACTTTTAAATGAGTAATATTTTTGCCGACGTCTTCAATAATTCCCATAAACTCATGCCCCATTACCATGGGACGAGCTTGGGGAATTCCACCGGAATACATGTGAAGGTCACTCCCACAGATTGCTGTGGAAGTAACTTTTAAAATAATATCGTTTTGATCTTCAATTTTTGGATCATCTATTGTGTCGCAAGTAATCTTACCTGGAGCATGGAAAACAGCTGCTTTCATATAATATAATTTGATTTGTTGGTTTTAAAATCTTATCTAAGCTTATGCCATTGAGTTACGTTCTTTTTCAAGATCCCAAACTCTGTGCTTTGCAATTGCTGAAATAAATTTTTCATCAGAATCGTTTCCTGAAGTACTAATAATGGCAGGATCTTCATGCTTTTTGGCACTTACTACGGTTGCTTTGTAAATTTCATCTGTATCTTTTCCAAAATAAATCGCTTTGCAATGTTTGTAAGCTTCATTGATGAATTCTGTAACAATCGGTTTTCTTTCAGGGTGCATCAATTCTTTAGCAGATTTTTCCCCAGAACAGATATATAAAGCATCAAAGCTTACACTTGCAACGCTAGAAATCGAATGTTTTGGTTCAAACTTACTTCCGTCATCAGCTTTCACTGGTGCAACAGTTGGTGCAATGATTTGAACGATAGCTCCCTCACTTTCGAGTTTGCTTTTTAAAGATTTTACCGCCTGCGTATTTACGCCGTCTCCCATCATAAAACCAATTACACGACTTTCAATAGTATTTTTTACTGTATTTTTCATACTTAAAGCTTCAGAACTTTTAGTTTCTGGTTCTCTTTCTTGGCTTTGTAAGCTTGCAGGATCTGCATCTGCAGGAATACTACCATTTGGCATATCTAGTTTTTTAACTTTTACTCCAACTTTTTCAGCAACATTTGCTGCAAGTTCAGCGTCAATAAAAGCCAATTGACCAACAACTCTTTCTCTGATTTCTAAAATAGTCACTTTAGACAATTCAAAAACCAAAGCATTCTGAAGATGAGTTTTTTCTGGAGCAGACTGGCTGTTTAAAAACATTTTAGCCTGAGAATAATGATCAACAAAACTGTCGCTTCTTGCTCTTATTTTATGTCCGTCCACTCTTTCGTTATTCGTTGTAAATCCTCCGTCTTTCATCATTGCCTGAAAAGGGCAACCCCCACCAATAGAATTGGGCTCATAGCTAACTTTTCCTTTCACGATCTGTTGTCTCATATGACCGTCACGTTGGTTATTGTGAACTGTATTGATTGATCTGTTGATGGGAATTTCATGAAAATTAGGCGAGCCTAATCTTGATAACTGAGTATCTGTGTAAGAAAATAATCTTCCCTGTAAAAGCGGATCATTGGAAAAATCAATTCCTGGAACCAAATGTCCCGGATGAAACGCAACTTGCTCTGTTTCAGCAAAAAAATTATCCGGATTTCTGTTTAAAGTTAGGGTTCCCACGATTTGTACAGGAACCAATTCTTCAGGAACTAATTTTGTAGGATCTAGGAGATCAAAATCAAAATCGTGTTCGTTTTCTTCAGGAATAACCTGTACACCAAAATCCCATTCTGGGAAAGCGCCATTTTCAATAGATTCCCAAAGATCTCTTCTGTGAAAATCAGGATCTGTACCAGAAATTTTTTGAGCTTCACTCCAAGCAACCGAATGCACTCCTAATTTTGGTTTGAAATGAAATTTAACGAAATGAACAGCACCCTCACTATTAATAAATTTAAATGAATGCACGCCAAAGCCTTCCATCATTCTGTAACTTCTAGGAATCGCACGATCGCTCATTGCCCACATAATCATGTGCATACTTTCTGGCATCAATGAAATAAAATCCCAAAATGTATCGTGAGCTGAAGCTGCCTGCGGAATTGCGTTATCAGGTTCCGGTTTTACTGCATGTACCAAATCCGGAAATTTCATTGCATCCTGAATAAAGAATACAGGAATATTATTTCCCACCAAATCGTAGTTTCCTTCTTCGGTATAAAATTTCACTGCAAAACCTCTCACGTCTCTTGCCAGGTCTGTACTTCCGGCACTTCCGGCAACAGTAGAAAATCTCACAAAAACGGGAGTTTCTTTATCAACATCATTTAAAAATTTGGCTTTTGTATATTTCTTCAGACTTTTATTCAGTTTAAAAACTCCGTGAGCACCAGAACCTCTTGCATGAACAATTCTTTCAGGAATTCTCTCGTGGTCGAAATGGGTGATTTTTTCTCTCAAAATAAAATCCTCAAGCAAGGTTGCTCCTCTTTCGTCAGTTTTCAACGAATCTTGATTATTATTAACCTTCAAACCCTGATTGGTGGTCAGTTTTGTATCCTGATTATCAGTGGTATGACCCTGAAGCTGATTTAGCTTTTCATTTGTTTTAGTGTCTTTATTTTCCATATTATATTGTTGGTTTGTTTTAATTTAATGTTTAATGAATTCTTCAGC
Source organism: Chryseobacterium piscicola (assembly GCF_900156685.1). GTDB lineage: Bacteria > Bacteroidota > Bacteroidia > Flavobacteriales > Weeksellaceae > Chryseobacterium > Chryseobacterium piscicola. The sequence continues at coordinate 166,864 of NZ_FTOJ01000004.1, read as the reverse complement.
AAAATCCTGCCATTGTATTTTACTTCCGCCAAAAATTCCTCCGTTGGCTACAAAAAAGTTTCTGCAGGAGTTTAAAAAACCTATTTTTTTGGTGTTTGGAATTTCATTTCTTCCGTGTATAGTGAATTGTACAATGTTATTTTTTTTAGCTAAAATAAAAGTAATAGAAGCATCATCTTTATAAAAATGCGCAGGCATTCCTTTCGAATTTTCTGGGCAAGAATGCGGTTTAATTTGTAATAGACATACTTTCAAATCCTTCTTTTCTATCATGTGAATTTTTCTCACAATTACCCAATCAAAACCGTTTCCCAATTTATTTTCCGGAGCGGGTATCTTAATTTTTACTAAATCATTTTCTTGTACAGATTGTGATTTGTCTTTATTATAAATAAAAAAATCAGTAGGATTTTTACCGGCTTTTACATTCCACTCATTAATCTTTAAAAGATTTTGTGAAAACTTTTGGAATTTCTCAAGTGCTTCATTTTCAGATGGGCAAATTAAAAATGTTGCTGCATTATTTTCTGATCCCTTTTTGTTGATGGGCACCAAATCCTGAATGTCAATTTTATAACTCATAATCTAAAAATTAGAAGTACTGTATATTTACTTTTACGCAAAAATTATCCAAACCATTAATATTCGGAATATCAATAGTTATTTGTGATGAAATTTAAAACTGAGAAAAAAATTAGGATCTTAATAATAAAGTTTGATCCCTTGTAAGAAAATAATTTTTGATTTATAGGTTACACCCATATTCATTATAAGTGTTATACCGAATAAAAATCAAATCTTAAGTTAAATTAGCAACTCTGCCGAAATGGTCTTTGCTTATTTTGCAGCTTATAATAATGAAATCTGCTAAAATTGATAGTTTCATATTGTAGATATTTGGTGTATTATGAAAGTTATAAAAAGTATGCCAAACCTTTTTTTGATTTGAATCACAAGCTTTAATGTGAACAAATTTTATCATTAAATAACTAAAATAGAAAAAGAATTGAGAATTTATTCTCTCAGCTGTGTGATCAATTTATGATTAGGAGAAATTATGTAAAAACCTTGGAAGGATTTAAAACCAGAGTTTTAGCAAAAATTACATCGCCTACAATTATACAATTCAGCAATAAAAATTACTTAAACAATTTAAAATCAAACATATTTTAAAATACACAACGGGTCTTGAAGTTATAAAAATTAAACGCCTTTTATTTTATCAAAATTTTATTATTTTTGTTACCACAAAACACAAATGATATGATTTTAGCAATGAAGCTTCGCAAGCTACGCGAACAGAGAAATTTATCTCAATTGGAAATTGCAAATGAACTTGATATTTCACAGTCTGCCTACAACAAATAAGAAACTGGGCAATCAAAGCCCACTTTAAAAAACCTTAAAAAATTAGCCATTATTTTTGATATTGAGTTTTTAGAGCTCGTTCTTGCAAGAATATCAAATTCAGATCTTGTAGACATGAATTTAGAAAATCACTGATTATCAAAATAGGTAAAGAACAAAATTCAGAATCTGAACTTCTCAAAATATTTGAAAATCAAAAACAAATTATGACACTCATGGAAGACCAGAAAAATCTATTATTTGAAATTTTGAAAAAAAACGCTTAAAATGAAAATCGCTATCATCGGAGCCGGAAACATGGGCTTATCTTTTTCAAAATCATTTCTTAAGTATGAATTGATTAAACCTGAAAACCTTCATTTGATTACCAGAAATGAAAACAAAATCACTAAAATAAAAGAAGAATTTCCTAAATCTGAGATTTCTATTTTTGGAAATGTTGATGAAATAAAAGCGGATTTAATTATTATCGCCGTCAAACCACAAGATTTTAAGCTGGCTGCTGAGAATCTTCAATTTAAATTGAATGAAAACCAAATGGTACTTTCAATTATGGCCGGAATTAAAATTAAGAAAATTCAAAATCTTCTCAATCATAAGATGGTTGTGAGAGCAATGCCCAACGCTCCTACTCTTTTGGGAATGGGAATTACAGGATACACTGCGGCAGACGGAATTTCGTTCAGCCAATTAATTAATATTGAGAGATTACTCAATTCCACCGGAAGATCTGTTTATTTGGAAAATGAGGAACTTTTGGATGGAGTAACTGCACTTTCGGGGAGCGGTCCGGCGTATTTTTATTACATTGTTGATGCCATGATAAAAGCTGGAACTGAAATGGGAATTGATGAAAATTTATCTAAACTTTTCGTGAAACAAACCATGCTCGGAGCGTATCATTTAATCAATAATTCCGACAAAAATCTTGAGGAACTCATAAAAGATGTTGCATCAAAAGGCGGCACAACCGAAGCGGCACTGAAAACTTTTAACGAAAGAGATTTAAAAGAAATTCTGAAAGAAGGAATTTTAAATGCTGAAAAAAGAGCTAAAGAACTAAACGGTTAAATTTATTTTCAATAAAATTGCAAATCTGAAATCCCACAAAAACACCGAAACTGTTTAAAAGAATATCATCAATCTCAAAAATTCCGAGACGGGTAAAATATTGCATTCCCTCAACGATGACGATGGACGAAACAAATGTGTACATCAATCTTTTTAATTCTCTCAGCTTTGGAAAAACCCATCCCAAAAACCCAAAAGGAATAAACATCAAGACATTTCCCAAAACAATCCTCACAATATCCCACCAGCGAATAGTATTTTCTATAAATTTTAAAGTAGAAAAAATAGGTTCAATCCTAATGACATTTACATCAAACTGAAATCTTCCCATCCCCAGAAACATGAGATAAAGCAAAAATAAAGTGTACGGAAAAATAGTAATTTGATAAAATTTCTTTAACATCAATGGCAAAGATATTCATTTCAAAAACACTAAATTTGCGTATTAAAGATTTTTAATGAAACATTTACTTCTCACGCTTATTGCGGCGATGCTGCTCTCGGTTTCATGGCCTACTTACGGCGTTCCTTTTTTTATATTTTTTGCGCTGGTTCCGCTGTTGGTAATGGAGCACGATATTTCAAAATTCTCTAAATACAATAGAAAAAGCTGGGTGGTTTTCGGGCTTTCCTACCTTTGTTTTGTCATCTGGAATATAGTGACCACAGGCTGGCTGTACGGCTCAAAAAACCCCGATGGAAGCCATTCTATGCTGGCAGTATTATTTCCTGTTTTAATTAATTCTTTATTATATTCACTCGTTTTCCAGTGTTATCATTGGTACAAAAACAAACAAGGATCCTACTGGGGCTTGGCATTTTTCGTCAGCATCTGGATGTGTTTTGAGAAATTTCATCTCAATTGGGAACTCACATGGCCTTGGCTGAACCTAGGAAATGCGTTTTCAGAATATCCTAAACTAATTCAATGGTATGACACTTTGGGAGCTACAGGAGGAAGCTTCTGGATTCTCCTCATCAATGTTTTAATATTTTACACCATAAGAATATGGCAGGCTGGTAGAAAAAGAAAAAGCTTGATTATTAATTCCTCTGTGGTAGTTTTATTAATTGCTGTTCCGATGATTATTTCAATTTCGAAATACAATAGTTTTAATGAAAAACCAATTGGCGAAGTGAATGTCTTAATGCTTCAACCTGAACTTGATCCTTACAACGAAAAATACCAGAAAGACAGCATTACTATTCAGAACGATCTATTGAGTCTGGCAGAGGAAAATTCTACCACAAAAATCGATTATTACATCGCTCCAGAAACAGCAATTCCAGGAAGAGGTTCTATTTCTGAAACCGCTTTTGAAAAGAGCGAACTTTTAAATAATGTAAAATCATTTTTAACGAAACACCCTCAATCAATATTTGCATCAGGAATTTCTTCACACCGATATTATTTAAAAAACGAAAAATTACCTAAAGAAGCCTATCAAACCAATTCAGGAATCTGGGTTGAAAGTTATAATTCTGCCGTTCAGATTATCCCCAACCAAAAAGTGAAGGTTTACCATAAAGGAAAACTGGTTCCTGGCGTTGAAATCTTTCCTTATATGTCTTATTTAAAGCCAATTCTTGGCGATGCAATGATTAATCTTGGAGGAACCGTTGCATCATTAGGAATAGACAAAGAACGCGTAGCTTTCTCAAATCCTTACAACAAAGGAAAAATGGCTCCGATTATTTGTTATGAAAGCATTTACGGTGAGTTTGTAACGGATTATGTGAAAAAAGGGGCCAACTTTTTTGCGATTATGACCAATGATTCTTGGTGGGGTGTAACGGAAGGCCACAGACAGCTGCTTTCGTACGCAAGACTTCGCTCTATTGAAACCCGAAGAGAAATTGCGAGAGCTGCCAATAGTGGAATTTCAGCGCACATCAATGCTTTAGGAGAAATTGAAGAGGATACATTGTACGGTGACAGAACGGCTTTGTTTGCAAAAATAAAGCTTTACGATACCGAAACATTTTATACGAGAACCGGAGATTTCATCTCAAGAATATGCATGTTTGCGTTTGGATTTTTGTTGTTTTATTTAATTTTCAATTGGATTAAAACAAAAATTGATTCTAAGCAAGCTTAGGCAAAGATTTAAAGAAAGTTGCGAGAAAAAATTAATAAATAATTTTACAAAAGATTTGTCTATCTAAAAAATAATTCGTTATTTTGCAACCTCAAATATTATACAAATAAGAACATCGAGATATGTCAAGAATTTGCCAGATAACAGGAAAGCGTGCAATGGTTGGTAACAACGTTTCTCACGCTAATAACAAAACGAAGCGTCGTTTTGAAATTAACTTATTGGAGAAGAAATTTTACCTTCCAGAGCAGGATAAACATGTTACTTTAAAAGTTTCAGCTCATGGATTGAGAGTTATTAACAAGATTGGAATCGAAGAAGCTATCGAAAGAGGCATCAGAGGAGGATTGATTAAAAAGAACTAAATCATGGCAAAAAAAGGAAACAGAGTTCAAGTAATTCTTGAATGCACAGAGCACAAAGAAAGCGGTATGCCAGGAATGTCTAGATACATTTCTACAAAAAACAAAAAGAACACCACAGAAAGATTGGAATTGAAAAAATACAATCCTGTTCTTAAGAGATCTACCCTTCACAAAGAAATCAAGTAATTTATAAATATAATTTACCATGGCAAAGAAAGTAGTAGCAACCCTACAAAGCGGGCAGTCTAAAAAAATGACTAAAGTTGTGAAAATGGTGAAGTCTTCTAAATCAGGAGCTTACATTTTCGAAGAAAAAGTAATGAACGCAGACGAAGTAGATAGTTATTTGAAAAAATAATTACTTCGATCTATCGAAATACAAAAACTATCCGGTTTTCGGGTAGTTTTTTTGTTATATTTGCTTTTATAAGATGGAGGATTAAAGTTTAATTATTTTAAACACCAAGATGACAGGTACTCCACTTCCAACATATAAACATTAAAATTCCGCATTCATAAAAATGAGTTGGTTTAAAAATATTTTTAAAAAAGAAGAAAAAGAAACTCTAGATAAAGGTTTGGAAAAATCTAATCAAGGATTCTTCGAAAAAATGACTAAAGCCGTAGTCGGCAAAAGCAAAGTAGATGATGAAGTGCTCGATAATCTTGAGGAGATACTTATAGCATCAGACGTGGGTGCATCCACCACTATAAAAATTATCGGAAGAATTGAAGAACGAGTTGCGAAAGACAAATATGTAAGCGTAAACGAACTTGATAAAATTTTGCGCGAAGAAATATCTAATCTTTTATTGGAAAACCCACATAGAGGAACAGGTAATATTGACACCTCAAAAAAACCTTATGTCATCATGGTTGTTGGTGTAAATGGTGTTGGTAAAACTACAACTATTGGCAAATTGGCACATCAGTTTAAATCTGAAGGAAAAAAAGTGGTTTTAGGTGCCGCAGATACTTTCAGAGCTGCAGCTGTAGATCAATTGGTAATCTGGAGCGAAAGAGTTGGCGTAACGATTGTGAAGCAAGAAATGGGATCTGATCCCGCATCTGTAGCATTTGATACGGTACAAAGTGCAGTTGCCCAAAATGCCGACGTGGTTATCATTGATACAGCAGGAAGACTTCACAATAAAATTAATTTGATGAATGAGCTTTCTAAAATCAAAAGAGTGATGCAAAAAGTGATTCCTGATGCACCCCATGAAATTTTATTGGTTTTGGATGGCTCTACAGGGCAAAATGCTTTTGAGCAGGCAAAACAATTCACTGCAGCTACAGAAGTCAATGCATTGGCGGTCACAAAATTAGACGGAACCGCAAAAGGTGGTGTTGTTATTGGGATTTCAGATCAGTTCCAGATTCCAGTAAAATACATAGGAGTTGGTGAAAAAATGCAGGATCTTCAGCTTTTTAATGGTACAGAGTTTGTAGATTCATTTTTCAAGAAGAGATAATTAGTATCTTTTTATAAATAAACACTATTAATAACATTAAAAAATTATTCTATGGGATTCATTACTTGGATTATTTTCGGACTATTAGCCGGAGCAATCGCTAAACTTATTATGCCAGGAAAACAAGGCGGAGGATGGCTTATAACTATCATTCTAGGTATTGTTGGTGCATTCGTTGGAGGTCTAATAGGTGTTTATGTATTGCATTGGGGAGACATTGGAAGTTTCTGGAATTTTAGAAGCTGGGCACTTGCGATTGGTGGAGCAATTATCGTAATTTGGATTTACGAAATGCTAACTAAGAAAAATTAACAAGAGTTTTTACTAAATAAAATCCGGCACCTGAAATTCAGATGCCGGATTTTTTATAAAACAATATAATTTAGTCTATTATAATATGGAAAGGCATTTCCATTTTCACCTCAGATTTCAGCTTTTTATCAGTAAGTTGCATTAGAATCTCATAGTTTGACTCGCCTATCTTATTCTTCAAAACCTTTGCAGAAATATCGTCTTCATTCATCCCTTCAAAAATTTGTTCCACCGAAGATTTTTCCTCAGGGTAAGATTTTACTTTGTAATTATTTAAATTCGCTTTACCTGCAGCAAACTTTACAGCATCATTTAAAGAACCTAGTTCATCTACAAGGCCAATTTCTTTAGCTCGGGTTCCGCTCCAAACTCTACCTCCACCTACAGCATCAATTTGCTCAAAAGATTTCTTTCTATTTTGAGTTACAAAATATACAAATCTTCTGTAAGTACCTTCCACACTTTTTGTGATCATAGCGACACCATGAGGACTAATTCCGTTGAGTGAAGAATAATACGCAGAATTGGCATTAGTAGCAACAACATCAGAACGAACACCGTTTTTATTGGCCAATTCTTTGAAATATGGCAAAACTCCGAAAACACCTATAGAACCAGTTAAAGTATTGGGTTGAGAATAAATTTTATCTGCCGCCATTGCTATGTAATAACCTCCAGAAGCAGCATAATCACCAAAAGAAACGATGAGCGGCTTTTTCTTTTTAAGTTGCTGCAATTCAAAAAGAATTTCATCAGAAGCATTCGCACTTCCTCCCGGCGAGTTGATTCTAAGAACTACCGCTTTCACTTTTTTGTCTTTTTGGAGGTCTTTGATGTATTGTAAGTATTTTTCAGAATAAATTTCGTTATACTCATCACCACTATTGATAGAACCAGAAGCATACAGTATAGCTATTTTATCGCCAGATTTATCTTCATCTTTAAATGAATCTACATATTTGTTTAGTGAAATTTTGTATAACTTATCTTTATCATTTAGTTTAAGTTTTGCTTTTAAAATCTGATCGTATTCCGTTTTTTGAATTAATTTATCCGCTAATTTAAATTTCACACTTTCCTCAGGAATCATACCATATAAACTATCTACAATAATTTTAAATTGTGGCAAATCTATCTTTCTTGAAACTGCAATTTTAGAAGAAGTACTATTCCAAACATCATTAAGTAAAGTACTCAATTGCTCCTTGTTTTCAGGAGAAATTTCATTAGCAATAAAAGGCTCTACAGCAGATTTAAATTTACCATGACGAATGACCTCGATGCCGATACCATATTTTTCTGCAAAATCTTTGAAGAATGTAACCTCTGTAGACAATCCCTTTAGTTCTATACCTCCAGAAGGATTAAGATAATATTCATCTGCAACAGAACCCAAATAATAAGCAGACTGAGATACGGAGTTTCCGTAAGCTAAAACGAATTTCCCCGTCTTTTTGAAATCTAAAATTGCTGCTCTAAGATCATCAATCTGTGTAATTCCTGCATTGAGGTAGTCTGCCTCAATACTTATACCCTCAATATTTTTATCATCTTTAGCTTTTTTAATCGCCTCCACAGCATCATAAATCAAAACTTCAGAACTCTTTTTATTGAAAGCAAAAAAATCTTTCTGAACTTCTGTAGGACTATCAATAATATCTGTCTTTAGATTTATAGTAAGTACCGAGTTTTTCTTTACTTCCACGGATGAGCTATCACTAGCAGAACCTATCACAATAATTATGATAAAAAAGAAGAAAAACAAGACAGATAAAATGACCATAGCCACTATATTTGCCAAGACATTTTTAAAGAAACTCTTCATAAATAATAACTTTTCCATATATGTCGTACAACAATGCTGTTTTGTTACTAGGAAGTAATATTAATGATGCAAAAAAAAATCTTCAAATTGCATTTGAAAAAATTGCAGAAAAAAACATTTCAATATTATATAAAAGTAAATTTTTATATTCTGAACCCGTGGAATTTGTCAGTTCCAATATTTTTTGTAATATTGCACTAAGTATTGAAACAGATTTATCACCAATTCAGCTTCTTAACGGTTTAAAAGAAATCGAAAAAGACATGGGAAGGCTTGTAGATTCGGGCACCACTCGGAATTACAATGACAGAATGATAGATCTTGATATTGTAAGTTATAATAATATAATTTTCACTTGTAATAGATTAGAGATCCCTCACTATAGACATCTTTACGAAAGAGAATTTTCCAAGATATTATTAGATAGTTTATTTTTAAACAGAACATAAAACAAATTGTATGAAATTAGGTTTATTATTGTTGACTGCACTTCCTATTGCTGCTTATGCACAGGATAGTATTGCAATTAGTCATTCACACGAATATCCTAACACTTTCTCATCAGGCTCTGCAAACGTGCAACAGCTAACGAACACCACTCGTAAATTCAACGATTGGGCCGTTTCTGTTGGTGGTGGACCTGCTTTTATGACGTTTGCAGATGTAACGTCATTCTACGGAGATAAGGTTAAATGGGGATGGAATGCTTACGCAAGTATCGATAAGCAAATCAATCACACATTTGGTATAGATTTACAATACCAAATGGGAGAAACGAAACAACAAGCAGAATTAGCTACAAATCCTGCAGCAGGAATTGCAAATGCATGGACAAAGTACAAGCAGGTTTCTTTATTGGGAGACATTAACTTTTCAAATCTATTGAGAAGAGTTGATAACAAATCTCCTTATAGATGGGCCCTTCACGGTTACTTAGGTGGTGGTATCATGGCTTTCAAAACAGAGCTGATTGATAATGATGCCTCAAGATGGAGTACAAACCCTCCTAGAATCCCTATCAAAAACGATCAAAAACTTGAAATCTCATCTTTCTTTTGGCAAGCAGCTCTAGGATTGAAATACAATGTTTCAAAACTTGTAGATTTGGAAGCGAGAGTTATCTATATTAACAGTATGGATGAAGAATTTGATGGAGGTGGAGAAGGAAGATCTCTAGACACACCACTGGGCAACAGAATTAACTATAACCTTATCAATGATACTTATTCTGATGGAGCGATGAGCTTTACATTAGGTCTTTCATTTAAATTGGGTAAACACAATACACACTTAGCATGGCACGATCCTTTACAAGAAGTATATGGTCGCATGGATGAGCTTGAAAACTTAAACACAGAATTGGTTGTTTGCGAAAAAGGAGACAATGATAATGATGGCGTTTGTGACGACTGGGACAGACAACTTGACACTCCTGCCGGAGCAAGAGTTGATGGAGCAGGAGTAGCTTTGGATATGGATTTAGATGGAGTGATCGATTTACACGACCAGTGTGTTACAGTTCCTGGACCAGCAAGTAATAATGGTTGTCCTATTGTAGAAAATATTCAACCAAGTTTACCTTCTATAGAAGAAACAATCAATAAAGATTTTGAAGGTATTGAATTTGCTCTAAACAAAGCGATAATAAGACCACAATCATTCCAAAAACTAGATCACGCTGCAGAGATTATCAAAAAATTAGATCAAAACAGTAAGTTTTTAGTGGTAGGAGCAACAGACACTAGAGGTTCTGATACTGCTAACAAAATTCTTTCTCAAAAAAGAGCTGATGCGGTTGTAAACTATTTAGTAGGAAAAGGTGTTCCTTCAAGTATGCTTATTGCTGAAGGTCGTGGTGAAACGGATCTTAAATATCCTGAATGTAACCCAGCAACTAAATGTACTGAGGACAAAAATGAAGCAAACAGAAGAGTTTTCTTCCAAGCAAAATAAAATAATTAAATAAATAAAAAAATACATTATGAAATTAAGTTTAGCAATTGTTGCATTTGCTTTAGCGATCCCGACGCTAAACTTTGCACAAGACTCAACAGCAGTATCTAATGATCAGCAATATCCAAATACATTTTCATCTGGTTCTGCTAACGTTTCAAAATTCACTCAAGAGTCTAAAAGATTTAATGATTGGTCTATTTCTGCAGGAGCAGGAGTACCAATGATACAAGCAGGAGATTTAACCTCTATAAAAAATGGTAACGGTAAAAATCTTTTCGGTTACTCTTTTTATGCAAGTGTAGACAAAGCTATTACCCACGCTTTTGGTCTAAAACTACAATATGACAGAGGAGAAACAAGACAAGGTTGGTTTAACACAAAAGATGCAGCGCCGGCAAATTCTTCTTTATACCAAAGAGTTGGAGCGAGAACTCAATACGATGGAATATCGATATTGGGTGATGTAAATCTTTCGAATCTTTTAAGAAGAGTTGATAATAAATCACCTTTCAGATGGGCACTTCACGGATATGCAGGTGTAGGAGTATTAGGTTATAGAGCTTATCAAAAAGACGACAAATCACAAAGACTTGCTACAGAAGTTGAACTTTTCAAACAAACCTCTTTCTTCGGACAAGCTGGTGCAGGCCTTAAATATAAGATTAACAGAAGATTAGATATCGAAGGTAGACTAATGTATGTTTACACAGGAGATGATGAGTTCGATGGTGGTGGTGTTCAATACAGTGACATCAACAAAAGAGAAGATCAGATTTCTGACAATTTCATCAATGCAACCCTTGGTTTATCTTTAAAACTTGGAAAACATGAGTCTCACTTAATGTGGCATGACCCATTGCAAGAGATGTATTGGAAACTTGATGTTCTAGCTGAGAAAAACCAAGATATTGAAGTTTGCAAGAAAGGTGATTTAGATAACGACGGAGTTTGTGACGATTGGGACAGAGAGCTTACAACGCCTGCTGGAGCAAGAGTTGACGGAGCTGGAGTTGCTCTAGATACAGACTTAGATGGTGTTATTGATCTTTACGATCAATGTGTAACGGTTCCTGGTCCTGTAGAAAACAATGGTTGCCCTACTGCAGTTCCTGTAGATTCAGGCACTGTAATTGGTACTGATACAACACTTGAAGGAATTGAATTTGATCTTAACTCTGATAGAATTTTACCTTCAACTACACCAATCCTGAACAATGCTGTAAGTTATATTAATTCTTCTGCAGGAACTTACACTGTAATCGGAGCTACTGATACTAGAGCTTCTGAAGCTTACAATCAGAAACTTTCTGAGAGAAGAGCAAATAGTGTGAAGAATTATCTAATCAAAAATGGTGTTGAAGCATCTAAGCTAAGCGCTGTTGGTAAAGGAGAAAAATCTCTAAAATACCCGGAATGTGAACCTGCTGAAAAATGTCCTGAATGGAAAAACAGAGCAAACAGAAGAGTTTACTTCGAAGCAAAATAATAAAATTTATTTTTATAAATTAAAGTCACGCATTGCGTGACTTTTTTTGTTTCAATACTTTTCTTACATTTACTTTATGATTTCTTCTCAGGATTATAATAAAATAAAAAGTCAGACACTAAAACACTTTTGGGGTTATGACCACTTTAGAGATACACAAGAGCAGATAATTGACTCTGTGATTAACAACAATGACACATTAGTGTTGCTGCCAACAGGAGCCGGGAAATCTCTTTGTTATCAACTTCCTGCTTTATTGAAGGAAGGAACTTGTCTTGTGATTTCACCATTATTGGCGTTAATGAAAGATCAAGTAAATCAATTAAAATTCAGAGGAATTGAAGCAGAATATTTAAGCTCCGAATTGGATGAATTTGATGCCGAAGTTATTTACAACAGATGCAAAGACGGTCTTACAAAATTATTATATGTTTCTCCTGAAAGATTGACCAACAAACTCTTCATTCAGCAAATGGAAGAAATTCAATTATCATTCATTGCGGTAGACGAGGCTCATTGTATCTCAGAATGGGGACAAGATTTCAGACCCAGTTATCAGAATATTAAAGATTTCAGAAAAAACAATCCAGAAATTACTTGTCTTGCATTAACTGCTACGGCCACTCCAAAAGTTTTAGATGAAATAAAATCTAAACTAGAACTTAAAAATCCTCAGATATTTCAGAAAAGTTTTAAAAGAGATAATATCAAAATATTCAACGAAGAAATATCAGATAAATATCAAAAGGTTTTCAACATTTTAAAATATGCTAAAGAATCTGGAATTATCTATGTAAGAACCAGAAAAGACGCAGAGCTTCTTACCGAATATCTGCATAGACACAAACTTCAGAATGTTGATTATTTCCATGCAGGACTCACAACGAAAGAAAAAAATGACAGACAGAATTTCTGGAATAACAGCGACCAAAATGTTTTGATTTCCACAAATGCTTTCGGGATGGGAATTGACAAAGACAATGTACGCTTTGTCATTCACTTCTCTCCTTCTCAGTCTATTGAAAATTATTATCAGGAAATTGGGCGTGCCGGTAGAGATGGAAAAAAAAGCTATGCTTTCTTGTTGTGGAATCAACAAGAAATTTCAAACTTTGATCAAATTTTGAAGAACCAAATTCCTAATAAATCTGAATTTTTAAAAATCATCAGCTATCTTTATTCTAAATTTCAAGTAGCAGAATTTGAACTTCCAGAAAAAGTTTTTCAATTAAACATTTCAGGAATTCAGAATTTCACAAAGCTTTCTACGGCAAAAATTAAAAATGTTCTTAATTTCCTTCATACTCAAGAAATTATTTACCACAACAGCAACAAAAGTTTATCATCTCTTGAGCTTTTAATTAAACCTGATGAAATTGATCAACTATCATCTAAAGATGCCTATTTTATTGAATTAATGCTTAGAAGTATTTCTGGAATTACAACACACAAAGTGATGTTCAGCGAACAAAAAGTGAGCGATAAAATCAGCGTGAGCATCCATCTCATAAAAGAAAGATTAAAAGAGCTTCAACAAAAAAATTATTTAGAATATATAGATGGTGCTTTAGCTTCTGTAAAATTTTTAAAACCTCGTGATGAAAGATCCAATTCCGGAATGTATTGGAAACTTTTTGAACACATTCAAAAAAATAAAATCCAGAAATGGGAGGAAATGAAATTCTTTATTGAGGATAATCAATACTGTAAAATGAAATTGATCCTCTCCTATTTTGGCGAAAAAAACACTAAAAATTGCGGACAATGTACCGTTTGTGAAAAAAATAAACAGTCTATTTTCGGGAAAAATGTTTCTTCGGAAATCATCAAAGTTTTAAATAAAAAACCAGCAACCATTGAAGAAATTTCTATAAAACTGCAGTTTCAGAGTAAAGAAAATATTTTAGAAAATCTTATTTACTTATTAGATTCGGGAAAAGTAAAAATGCTGAATTTTAGAACTTATGCCTTAAAATAGGTAATGAACTGTGATAATAATTAATACAAATTCTAAAATTCATAAGTTTCAATTTCTCAGTTATAACTCAAGAGTTTTATCTTTGCATCATGAAATCATTGAAAGTCGTTTTTTTAGGTACTCCCGATTTTGCAAAAACTTCGCTGGAAGCCATTCATCAATCTCATCATGAAGTTGTAGGCGTTGTAACGGTTGCCGATAAAGCAAGCGGACGCGGACAAAAAATAAACCAATCTCCTGTAAAAGTTTTTGCTTCTGAAAATAACATTCCCGTTTTTCAGCCAGAAAAGTTAAGAAATCCTGAATTTTTAGAAGAATTAAAAAAATTAGATGCTGACGTTTTTGTGGTGGTTGCTTTCAGAATGATGCCTAAAGTTTTATTTGAAATGCCAAAAATGGGAACTTTCAATCTTCACGCTTCGTTGCTTCCTGATTACAGAGGTGCAGCGCCGATAAACTATGCGGTAATTAATGGAGAAGAAAAAACAGGCGCAACCACGTTCTTTATTAATGAAAAAATTGATGAAGGAAATATTTTATTACAAGAAGAAATTCCGGTTTTGGAAAATGAAAATGCAGGAAGCCTTCATTACAGATTAATGGAAATGGGCTCACAATTGGTAGTAAAAACTTTGGATGGATTAGCCGAAAATGCAATCATTGAAAAGCCTCAACCCGAAGTTGAACATCCAAAAAACGCCTACAAAATATTTAAAGAAGACACCAGAATCGACTGGACGAAAAATTCAAAAAGAATTCATCAGTTTATCCTAGGCATGTCACCATATCCTGCAGCTTTCACCACTTTAAAAATCGGAGAAGAAGAAAAAGGGTTGAAAATATACAGTGGGAAATTCGAAATTTCAGATCATGGAAAAACAGTTGGAAGTTTAGAAATTTCAAAAAATGATTTTAAAATCTATACCAAAGACGGATTTTATTCTCCTTTAGAATTACAATTGGAAGGAAAAAAAAGAATGAACATTAAAGATTTCCTCAACGGATTTAGAAATTTTGAAGAAATAAAAATGGCTTGATCTGCTCAAGCCATTTTTTTATTTTGAATAGGGAATTTGCTTTAAAGATACTTAATTTCAATACTAATACAAGTACTGCAACAAAATCACTTTTAACAATTCCTTTTTTAATAGGTCACTTTTTTAAAGTTGAACCATCTCTGTTACCTCAACGTCATAACCTCCAACCTGAGGTTTTACATTAGGGTTCTGAGTGATTACTTTAAATTTATTGATTCCCAAATTTTTTAAAATCTGAGTTCCAATGCCATAATCTCTGTAATTGAAAGCAGCAGTTGGATGTTTTTGCTGACCATCCTGATAATTCAGAAATTGTTGTAATTTTCTTAATGTATTTTCAGAGTTGGATACATTATTGATAAAAATAATTGCTCCTTTTCCGGCTTCGTTAATCATTGCAGTTACTTTTTCCAACTGAGGTTTTTCACCATTATTCAATCTTGTTAAAACATCAAAATAAGAATCTGACGACTGTACTCTTACCAAAACAGGCTCATCAACTGTCCACGATCCTTTTGTTAAAGCAAAGTGAATTTGATCATTAGAAGTTTCTCTGAAAGCCAGAAAATCAAAATCACCGTATGCAGTTTTTACTTCTCTTTCTTCGATTCTTTCAATTAAGTTTCCTTTTTTAAGCTGATAATGAATTAAATCTTCGATAGAAACAATTTTCATATCATGTTTTTGAGCAAAAACATGTAAATCTGGCAAACGAGACATAGAACCATCTTCGTTCATAATTTCACAGATCACGCCACCTTCTTTCAAACCAGCTAAGCTAGTTAAATCAATTGCTGCTTCAGTATGCCCAGCTCTTTTCAAAACGCCACCTTTTCTAGCACGCAACGGGAAGATATGACCAGGGCGCATAAAATCTGTTGGTTTAGATTTTTCATCCATCAAAGCTAAAATGGTTTTTGCTCTGTCTCCGGCAGAAATTCCTGTAGAAGTTCCGTCTCCTAAAAGATCAACAGATACGGTAAAAGCGGTTTCTTTAGGATCACTGCTACGGCTTACCATTACATCTAGTCCTAATTCATCACATCTTTTTTCAGGAAGTGGCATACAGATCAACCCTCTTCCGTGTACAGCCATAAAGTTGATCAACGCAGGCGTTGTTAATTCTGCTGCACAAAGAAAATCGCCTTCATTTTCTCTATCTTCATCGTCTACTACTATGATTATTTTACCATTTTTAAGGTCTTCAATCGCCTCAGGAATAGTATTTAGTTTAATATCTGACATTTTAACTTTAAATTTTCGCAAAGATACTTAATAAATAAAGCATCAACAATTATTATGAATGGTTTGTTCGGCTTTAGATAATGAGTCGGTTGCACTTCTGATTATCTCGTACGATTGTAGTCTTTTTTGATGATCGTAAATATGAGAATTAATCATCAGCTCATCCACCTGATATTTTTCTTGAAAGTTTTTTATTTGTTGCGCAATCTCATCTTGATTACCAATAAAACTGAATTTCAATTTCTGTAAAACCATTGATTTTTCCATCGCAGACCAAATTGCGTCCATATCTACAACTGGTGGCGGAAATGGTTTCCTGTCGTTTCGGATAATGTTGATAAACGCCTGAAATAATGTTGAGGAAAGAAAGTGAGCTTCTTGAGAAGTTTCAGCAGCAATTCCATTCACACAAGCTAATACGTAAGGTTGGTCTAAATATTTTGAAGGCTCAAAATGTTCTCTGTAAATTTTAAAAGCCATATCCATTTGTTCGGGAGCAAAATGCCCTGCAAAAGCATAAGGCAATCCCATTTCTGCAGCTAGCCACGCACTGTCTGTGCTTGAACCGAGAATATACATAGGAATATCTAAACCTTCACCAGGAATGGCACGAACCAAAGCATTTGCATTATCTTTTGAAAAATATTTCTGTAATTCTAAAATTTGTCTTGGAAACTGCTCATTAATGATTGCTGGGTTTCTTCCCAAAGCCTGAGCCGTCAAACCGTCTGTTCCGGGTGCTCTACCCAATCCTAAATCTATTCTTCCGGGAAAAAGCGATTCTAAAGTTCCGAATTGTTCGGCAATAACCAACGAACTATGATTTGGAAGCATAATTCCTCCAGAACCAATTCTTATTTTTTTTGTACCGTTGGCGATGAAACAAATCAAAACCGAAGTTGCAGAACTGGCTATGCTTTCCATATTGTGATGTTCGGCAAGCCAGAATCTTTTATAATCTAAATTTTCAGCAAAGTTCGCCAAAGATAGGCTGTCTTGAAACGTATCGTGAATAGTTTTCCCTTGTTTTACGGGAGCCAAATCAAGCACTGATATATCAAATTGTTTCATATTATTAATGTTAGGTTTAAAACCAAGCAAATTTAAAGCTAATAAAATTCATTAGTTACTTTTTGTAATTGATGAAATTGATTGTTGTATTGTGGAAAAAACTATTGAAAAATATTTTTCTTATTTGCTAAAAATAGCATGTAAACAATTTGATAAAATCCTAAAGTTGATAAAAATTTGTACTACTTGCTATACAAATGAAGTAATTACAAAGAATGGAAAATCTGAAATGATATTAAATTTTGAAGATTATATTGATCTTATTGAATACATGAAAAATAAATAGAGTTGTATTGAAATGCAACCAAAAACAATTCCTGAAATTTTTTATTCTTCTTAAAAATCATATTAAACACATATTTAATCTTCTAATTTTACCTTTAACGTTTCTTTAACTTACTATTGGCTTCATAATTGAAATTAAGCAATTATAAACATTCAAAATGTATTTTGAATATAAAATTTGAGTTATGAAAAAGATTATAGTTTCAGGTTTGTTATCCGTATTTTTATTCACGGCTTGTAAAAAAGACGATAAAATTGCTGAGCAAACTTTAGAGCAACAAAAATTGGAATTCCAAGCTAGACAATTAGATATAGAAAAGCAAAAGCTAGCTATTGAAAAAGAAAGAATGGCATACGACACTCAAAAAAGAAGCGATAGTATAGCGCTAGTAGAAAAAAATAAGGCAGCAGCAGCTGTTGCAGCAAAACCACAAATAATTAAAGAAACCCGTACGGTATATAGAAACAACCCTTCTTCTAGTTCTTCAGGAGCAGTTGCAAGTAACGGATCGGGTACTTCGCAGGGTACTACCCAAAAAAAAGGAATGAGTAAGGCCGCTAAGGGCACCATTATTGGTACCGTAGGTGGAGCTGCTGCTGGTGCTATTATTAGTAAGAAAAACAGGGGACTGGGCGCTGTTATTGGTGGTGTAGTAGGTGGCGCTACTGGGTATACCATAGGTAGATCTGGTGACAGAAAAGACGGTCGTGTACAGCCAAAGTAATAATTACACCAAATCACATTTATATATTTTCTTAATAAAGATTGCTTATTTTTAAGCAATCTTTATTTTTATGGTTTTATTACTGTTTTCGCTTCTTATAATTCTACCTACAATATTTAGCTGGGGAACCGTTGCTGAAAAAAATTTCAATTTAAAAATTTGCGACGGTATTTCAGGAAAATTGTTTTCGGGAATTTTTTGTTTAACTGTTTTTCTAAATATTTTATCCTTTTTCACAGGTTTTACTATTTATCTTGAAATTTTAATTCTTTTTATAGGATTATTTTTCTTTATAAAAAATCATACTTATAAAGATTTTTTATGTTTTTTCAAAAAAACAAATCTTCTGTTTTATGTTTTTGCGTTAATCTGTATTTTTTGTGCGAGCTTCTATCCTTTTATCCTAGATCACTTTGGATATTACGTTCCTACAATCAAATGGCTGCGAGAATTTGGGTTGGTAAAAGGAATTTCAAATCTAGACCTCACTTTGGGGCAGATGTCTTCTTGGCATATTTTACAATCGGGATTTTCTCATCTATCAGATCCATTTTTAAGAATTAATCTTATTTTGTTAATTGCTTATCTCATCTACATTTTCGAGACTAAAAGATGGATTCACCTGAGCTTTGTTCCTGCTATGCTGCTATTTAGCCAGTCACCCAGCCCCGATCTTCCGGCTTTTATTTTTTCTTTAATTATTATCAATGAAATTTTGGGTAAGACAAAAATTAATTCAAGCTTACTTGCCTTTGGGATTTTTGCTTTTACAATAAAGCCAACGATGATTTGGTTGCCCCTTTTTATTATTATAATGATGATAATAGAAAAAAAGATTTCATTGAAAGCAATACTTCCTGGATTTCTAATTTTCGGGATATATATCATTAAAAACCTTTGGGTATTCGGGTATCCATTATTTCCTATGGCATTATTTGATTTAAATTTGCCTTGGAAGCCCAATCCGGAAATAATGAAAATGAGCTCAGAATATGCACTTTTAAAAACTTATGATGCCCAATATTCTTTACAACAAATTGCCCACTTTTCTTTTCAAGAAAAAATTACGAAATGGCTTTTTCTTCAGGGAATAAAATCGGTTTTTAATATTGGTTTGATCATTTTTTTATTGTTTTATGGAATATTCTCTTTCATTAAAAAAGAAAAAATTCATTTAATTTTATTTTTATCTCTTGTAACAAAATCAATCCTTATAATATCGTTTTCTGCACAATACAGATTTTTTCTTGATGTTTTCCCCATTATAATTTTAGCGGTTTTATATAGTGAAAATCTAAGAAAAATCTCATTTACTGTTTGTGCGGTTGGTAGCTTGCTTGTTTTATCTTTTTTTATTAATCCTCAGATTCTGAGAATCTTAATCCCTAGTTTCAGATTGGGAAATACAATGGGAAAATTTGAAATCATTCAGTTTTATAAGCCTTCAGAATATCAGCCAACCGATTTTGAGTCATTTAAAATCGGAAATGTAAAAGTAAATGTTTCAAAAAAATATCCTTTCAATTTTGAAACTCCTGTTCCCGCAATTTCCGAAAGTTTTATGTTTAATTATAAAAACTTCGGAATTTCACCTCAATTGATAGATTCTAAAAACCTAAAAAGAGGTTTTATCTGGAAAAAACTAAGCAATCAAGAAAAAAAGGAATTGGATAACGCTATAAAA
Source organism: Chryseobacterium piscicola (assembly GCF_900156685.1). Classification (GTDB taxonomy): domain Bacteria; phylum Bacteroidota; class Bacteroidia; order Flavobacteriales; family Weeksellaceae; genus Chryseobacterium; species Chryseobacterium piscicola. Next base: position 146,882 of record NZ_FTOJ01000004.1, on the reverse strand, counting down.
ACCATACAGAGCAACTATCAACAAGAGAACTAAGTTTTTTCTAATCTAAATTAAATTAGGTAATTTTGTATTATGTTTAATAGTTTAGGAAATTTTCTCAGCTTAACCACATTTGGCGAGAGCCATGGTGCAGCTTACGGCGGTATTATCAACAATTTTCCAGCAGGTTTGGAACTTGATTTTGAAAAGATTCAATACGAATTGGATCGAAGAAAACCAGGTCAGTCTGCAATTGTTACGCAAAGAAAAGAGAGTGATACTGTAAAGTTTCTTTCCGGTATTTTTGAAGGAAAAACTACGGGAACTCCTATCGGGTTTACAATTGAAAACGAAAATCAAAAATCAAAAGATTACAATCATATCGCCAATTCTTATCGCCCAAGCCATGCAGATTTTACTTATGACCAAAAATTTGGCACCAGAGATTACCGTGGAGGCGGAAAGTCTTCTGCCAGAGAAACCATCAATTGGGTAGTAGCAGGAGCATTAGCAAAACAGCTTTTACCAGAATTTGAGATTAATGCGTACGTATCTTCAGTTGGCGAAATTTTCTGTGAAAAACCGTATCAAGCTCTTGATTTTTCGAAAACTGAAAGTAATGAAGTACGTTGCCCAGATGCCGAAACTGCAGAAAAAATGATTTCAAAAATTAAGGAAATAAAAAAAGAAGGCAATACCATTGGAGGAACCATTACCTGTGTCATCAAAAATGTTCCGGTAGGAATTGGCGAGCCTGTTTTCTCTAAATTACAGGCAGAATTGGCAAAAGCGATGCTCAACATCAATGCATGCAAAGGTTTTGAATATGGCAGCGGATTTTGTGGTGCGAAGATGACAGGAAGTGAGCATAATGACGAATTCAATACAGATTTTACTACCAAATCTAATCTCTCGGGAGGAATTCAAGGAGGAATTTCAAATGGAATGGATATTTATTTCAGAATTGCTTTCAAACCTGTTGCCACAATTTTACGGCCTCAGGAAAGCGTAAATAAAGACGGCGAAAAAATAATTGTAGAAGGCAAAGGAAGACACGATGCCTGCGTTTTGCCAAGAGCTGTGCCTGTAGTGGAAGCACTTGCTGCCTTTGTTTTGGCAGATTTATTTTTGATCAATAAAACAAGAAATATCAATCAATTTTAATAAAAATATTTAGTAATGAAAAATTACTGGGATAAAGCAATTTCTTTTGAAGAATATCTTCAAATTGCCCATCAAAGACTTGAAAACCCTTCAACTCCGCAAGATTCGGAATATAAAATGTATTATGAACTGGGAATTACGAGGATGGAGAGAACGCTGAAAAAATTTGTCGTCGACAACAATCAAATCAATACATTAAAGTCTAAAAATTTCTCCGGAAAAATTTTAATCATTTCCGAAGCTTGGTGTGGTGATGCAAGTGCTACAGTTCCGGCTTTGGTGAATTTTTTTGAAAATCACAATGAAGTAAGAATTTTTCTGAGAGACAGCGACAAAAGCCTAATTAATCAGTTTTTGACGAACGAGACAGAATCTATCCCGAAAGTTTTGATTTTAAACGAAGATTTTAGCGTAAAAAATACTTGGGGACCTCGTCCGAAATTCGGAAACGAACTTTTACTTAAATTTAAAGCTGATCCTGAAGCATATCCTAGAGAAACTTTTTACAATGATCTGCAATTGTATTACGCCAAAAACAGAGGCAAAGATGCAGTAGAAGAAATTTTGGAACTTCTATAAATAACAATCAAATTGCTAAAATATACTTATGAAAAAAAATATAGTCTATGTTGTTATTCTTCTTATTCTTGGAGCTGTTTTCTTCATTCCAGGACTGAAAGATAAACTACAAGAAACCCTCTTCCCTATTGCTGCTATTGAAAAAGCGGTACACATCTCACCAGAAGATTATGATATAGATCTAAAGGGCATCAATACAGCAAGTACCAATCTGAAAAATTTTAAAGACAAACCGATGTTTTTGAATTTTTGGGGAACTTGGTGCCCTCCGTGCAGAAAAGAATGGCCATCGATACAAAAATTGTATAATGGCAGAAAAGGTCATGTGAATTTTGTTTTGATTGCAATGAATGATGAAGAAGATGCCGTAAGAAAATTTTTGAAAGAAAATAATTACGATGTTCCGGTTTACATTGCTCAAAGCCCGATTTCCGAAAAAATTCTTCCTAAAGCTTTCCCTACCACTTTTTTGCTGGATAAAAACGGAAGAATAATCATCAAAGAAGATGCTGCAAGAGATTGGAACGCCAAGTCTGTGCATCAATTCATAGATAACATCATTAATTAATCATTCATAATATTTCATAAATAATGAGCGCTTAGTATCTAAAAATATGTATTTTAGACACCTAAAATTTTATTAACAAATTTTATTATTTGCTGGTACAGAATTTGCGAATTATAAAGAGTTAAAAATAAATAACACAAACGAAAAATGAAATATTCTAAACTTAATCTTGCTAAGGAAGCTATAGCTCACAAAGGCTTTGTAAAAAAGATTCCGGACATATTCCGAATGGTGAATATGTGGAGAAAGGGACAATATCCTGTAAAATCAATCAATCTTATTTTACCTTTGATTGGTCTTTTGTATGTAATTTCCCCTATCGATGTTATTCCAGATTTTATTGTGGTGGCTGGTGTTTTAGATGATTTAGCGGTATTATCATTAATGATACCAAAACTGCTGAGAGAAGTTGACAAATTCCTTCTTTGGGAAGCAGAAAGAAGAATGAATGGCGACATGAAAACCATTGACGCTGAAATTGTAGAATAAAAACCAAAACCATCTGAATTTAAGATGGTTTTCTTTATTTAAAAATTAAATTTAACTCCTGCAATAATGTATCCTCGCAATGCGGTAATCGACTGCTCATCAATACCCAAAGGACTTGAATAGCTATTGATATACTGAAAAGAAGTTAAGTTTAAGATATTATTGAAATAAAGATTATACTCTATAGCAGATTTCTCTTTTCTATATGAAATCTGCCCTCCTATTAAAACATTCTCAAGTTTTGCAAAATCTGTTTTTTGAATAAAGTAATCCCCCAGAACATTAACCTGCCATTCCTTTCTGATAATGGCTCGAAATCCTAAAGAAAGTTTTATGTTTTCCTGATCAGATGAAGTGCCATATAAACTCTGTTGAAATTTAGATTTGGTAAATGTATAACCCGCATCAAATTGTACCCACGATTTTTTAAAGTTTGAAGATAGTCTTTGTGATATTTCTATGTTTTGTATAGTAGAAATATTTGGTTGACTATTAATGAAATTATCCGACTTATTATTCAACCAGGTAAACTTCGATTTCAAAGTTAAATTTTTCAGAATTCTTCTATCGTTTGAAAGCAGAAAAAGACTTCTCTCTCTAAAATTTCCTACAACATTTCCCAACTCTGAAAACAAACCGTAATTGGTAACGTTTGCAGTAAAATAATTTTTACTTTTTTCATAAGTTAAAATCACAAACATAAGATTTCCTTTTTCAATATTAAATCTGTTCCAGTTAATCTTAAAACTTTCTGTATTGTTGAGGGTATCAAAATTGAGGTTAGCGTTTCTGGAAAAAGATAAATCTTTAGCATAAACGGGGTTCTCCTGAAGAAGATATAAACTTGGGAAATTATATCTGTTGGAATATTCCAGACCATATTCCATGCTAACGACAGTTTTGGGAGTAAACCGAATTTTAATATTTTTTTCAAAAAAATGTTTTTCTGCTGTATTTACTGACAAAAAATGGGAACTTAATGCGCCAGACAAAGTGAATTTGCCAATTTGTTTATGCAAACTGAAACTGTTGGTATAATGATACATTTTCAAAAAAAGATCTTCTCTCTCCTGAGAAATCAATTCTTTAAGTTCAGACTCGTCATTTTTGTATGAGAAACCCGACTGAAAATCATAGTTAAGAATCTTGTTCCTATTTTTATAATAAAAGTTGAAAGTGTATTTATCTGAAGTAATATTATAATCCTGCAAAAGAATCTCACTATCTGTAAAAAATAATTTTCCGTTGGATAGTATATTGAGATTTCCTGAAAAATTGTTCCTTTGATGATTGAATGCTATAATAAGTTCTGAATTTTCAAAAGGCTTATTCCATAATAATGAATTGGTAAAATTACTTTTACTTACTTTATCGGCAATATCATAATAAAAAGGGTCTGACGCAAACCGATTAATATTTTGCGCAAAATGATCATCAGTAGAATTATATGCAAAATTGTAGTACAGGAAACTCTTATCTGCAAATGTTTTTCTCATTTTAACCTGAGCAGTTCCAAGCAATCCTTTATTAGATTCAGATTTTTCCTCATTAAAATTTAAATTCTGGTACTGCGGATCAAAAAACATTCTTTGCGTTGATGACAACTTCTGTAGTTGGGCACTATTGAAAATTGAAAACGCCGAAATGCTGAAATTTTTTGTCGCCTTTGAATATTGAAGAGCTCCGAACTGATTGGCTTTAGATTTAACCCTACCATCATTATTAAGAAAACTTGGGACATCTACTTTACTGCTGTTTTCCGAGCTCCCCTCCTCTTCCTGACTGTTCATTTCATAAAAATCCATAAAACTTATAGGATCTTTTGCCACATTATTGGCATCTGCAATCAAGGCAAGATTACCAAATTTATTAATTTTAAAAAGATTTGAATGACCAAAATAAGAATTTCCGGTTCCGTAATTCCCTTCTATATTCCCTTTAATTTTTCCTTTGAACTCATCTTTCAGCTTTAAATTAAGCGCTGTAGAACTTCCTCCGCTGATAGTCGTATAATTTTGCCAAATATCTACACCTTCAATCATATCGGCCGAAAGATTTTGAGTCGCCATTTTATGGTTTTTTCCAAAAAACTCATTTCCTTCCACCAAGACCTGCCCAATGAGATTTCCTTTAAACGAAACTTTGCCGTTTTCATTAATATCTAAACCAGGTAATTTTTTAATAATATCTTCAGCTGTTCTTTCAGTACCGTCTTTTACCGATTTTATATTAAAAGCAATGGTATCTCCTTTTATTTTAGCAATATCCGGACGGGATTTTATTTCTACTTCCTCTATTTCTGTAATTTGTTTCTCAAGCTGTATGGTAACATCACTGTTATCTGTACTGTTAATTTCTACCGTTTTAGCCTTATATAGCATAGAACTCAATTTCACGGTAAAAATACCTTGCTCTGTAATTGAAAATGTACAGTTTCCTGAATCATCCGTTTTTTTAAAATCTAAAGTTTTACCGGACTTCTGCAACTGAACGTTGATATCACTTAAGGCTTTATCAGAATCTCTTACATGAATTTTTATTTGTTGGGAAAAATACAGATGTATAAGAAAAAGGGAAATTAATGAGGTATATTTCTTCATTTTTTTCTTATAACTTTATTTCTTCGGTGCTCGTTTTACCTACTCGTTCCATTACATCCTTCATCTTTGCATCAAGCTCCTCATTTTTGTAAATTTTTAATTTAGGATCTATTTTTTCAATATCAGATAGCTTTCCATCATTACTTATTTTAACAGCAGTCAGTACAAATGTATCGCACTCTACCCTTAAAACTAATCCTGGAAAAACATTGAAACCATTAGGTCCTGCAACAATTGGAATATCCTCCGTATACCAAATTTTATAAATTGTAGCAGGCATATGCTCAAAACTAACCTCTACTAACTTACACGGGTAGTTGTCTATTTGTATCGTTTCTTCTTTATAATCTATTTGTGAAAATTTAGACTCTTTATAGCCATAAAACTCTTCTTTAATGTTGGGAAAATTATAGTAGCCATAAATGCCTTTATCTTTTTTATGATAATAAACCTTTAATTCATCATCTTTATAAATCTCTTTTTTATGTAGAACCGTATTTCCATCTTTTCTTGTATCACCAGCATTATGTGAGAAAGATGTCCTTGGGATCGATTTATAGAATGCGTTTCCATCAGCATAATAAAGTACAAACTTTTGTGGTATCTTTCGATTTGCGTTTACTTTATCTTCAAATTTTTGAGAAACACCGCTTAACTTAGTGTCATGTAAATCTGTCCTTTCATATTCAACTTTTAGATATTGAGCTCTATATATACTACCAAAAGTGATAACAGTACCAAGCAAAATTCGATTAAATAAATTCATTATTAGATTCTATTTAAAGTCTTATTTCTTCTTTTGTAACTTTACTTCTCAATTCTCTTACTTCCTTCATTTTTTTATCAAATGCTTCTTCTTTATAGACAGGAAGTTTTGTGTTTATTTTTTCTACGTCAGACAACTTCGCCTCGTTACTTATTTTAATTGCTGTAAGAATATATTGAGATGACTCTATTCTTAATACTAATCCTGGAAATACATTAAATGTATTAGGACCTGCAGATATTGGTATATCTTCAGTATACCAAACTTTAGTTTTGGCTGAAGGATTATTTGGAAAACTTACTTCAACCAATTTACAGTGATACTTATCTATGGTAATGGTCTCATCTTTATAATCAATGCTAGAAAATTTTGTATCTTTATATCCATAAAATTCTTCTCGAATATCCAAAAAATTTTGATATACATAAACTCCTTTAGCTCCCTTAGGTTTATAGACCTTTAATTCTATATCTTTATAAACCTCTCTATTATGAGAAATTGTTTTCTCATCCACTCGTAAATCTCCTGCATTATTAACAAATGATTTCCTTGGTACAGACTTATATAAAGACTCTCCATTTGCATAATAGAGAAAAAACTTTTGAGGAGTCTTCCTTATATTATTGAATTCCTCACGAAACTCTTTTGAAACACCTATCAAATTTTCCTCCCCCAAATCTAATCTCTCATAATCAACTTTGAGATATTGAGCATTCAAAATGCTACAAAAACATATTATTAAGGTAATTAGAATTTTATCTTTCCCGTTCATTATGTACATATTATTTTAAATTTACTAAAAAACTATATTAAAGGTAGCATATTATAGAATACACTACCTCTAAAATTGCTACAAACCGTAATCTGCCGGATTACCATTGATAGTTGTACTTCTTGGACCACTATCACCACACAGATAAGAATATTGAGCTATATGATGAACATACTGATGCTGTACAGTATCGGTATAAATATCATAGTAAGACTCAATAGTCGTCCAATAATAGTTTTCAAAGCAAATTCTTAGTCTCTTTGCTAAATCAAGATTTTCATCATCCACTTTAGCATGTTGATTCTTTGCTACCACTTCGGTTTTTGTAACCTCAACCTCAGTTTTTTTCACATTGTCTTTTGCAAACCCTAAGGTTGTTCCGGCAAATAATACTGCCGCAAATAGAATTTTTTTCATAAATTTTTTATTAATGATTGTTTTAAAAGCACTATGCTTTTATTGAAAACAAAAATATATCACTCAGATCAAAAATTTCATTCAGTAATGAATAATAAATGAATAATTTTTATACATTTGCTACCACACAAATAAATATGAACATTAAATTACGAAGACTCAGAGAAAGCAGAAATGTCTCTCAGGATGCAATGGCATCATTACTCAACATCTCACAACCTCAGTACTACAGGAAAGAATGCAACCGTTCAAAATTCACCAAAGAAGAATGGCAGAAAATAGCAGACTTTTTAGATACAGAAATGACGAACATTCTGGATGACAATCTAGAGACCAATTTGAACCTTTCCCAAAGAGACAGTATTTCAGAACTATTAATTGTCGAATTAAAAGAACATATCATCACACTAAAAGAGATCATAAAAACTCAAAAAGAAGAAATCTCAATTCTAAGAAGGAGAAAATGATTCAGTAATAAATAGATTTTGAAGATAAAAAAAACCTTTGTTGTGATGCCAAGTTGTTATTCATATCAAAATCCTTAAATTTGCAGAATCTAATAGAAAATAATGGAAAGTAAAAAAGAATTCTTTTTAGAGTGCTACAAGCTGGGAATCATCAAATTTGGAAGATTTACTTTGAAAAGCGGTATCGAAAGTCCGTTTTATGTAGATCTTAGGCCTTTGGCTTCAGACCCGAAAATCCTTAAAAACCTCGCCAACTATCTTTTGGAAATGCTTCCGCTGGATAATTTTGATTTGATCTGCGGAGTTCCTTACGCTGCACTTCCGATGGCTACTGCAATGTCTCTTGAAAGTTATATTCCATTAATTATCAAAAGAAAAGAAGCGAAAAATTACGGAACCAAAAAACTGATCGAAGGAATTTATCAGAAAGGGCAAAACTGTCTTTTGGTGGAAGACGTGATTACCTCCGGAAAATCTTTAATTGAAACCATTGCCGAAGTAGAAAACGAAGACCTGAAAGTGGCCGACATCGTTGTAGTTTTAGACCGTGAGCAAGGCGGAAAACAACTTTTGGAAAGCAAAGGATTTAAGGTTCATACCTTATTCAACATCTCAGAAGTTTGTGCGATTCTTCAGGAAGAAGGTGAACTTTCGGACGATGAAGTGAAAAGAATTCAGGATTTTTTGAAAGGAAATCATATTCAATTTGATGAAAAGAAAAGACTCTCTTATCAAGAAAAATTCGAGAATGCACAACATTCTGTTTCTAAAAAACTATTAGAGACAGCTTTGGCAAAAGAATCAAATCTTATTGCATCAGCTGATGTAACAACTACTGACGAGCTTTTAGCATTAGCAGAAAAAGTAGGGCCGCACGTTATTGCACTTAAAACACACATCGATATTATTTCAGACTTCGATTATCAGAGAACGATTGTTCCATTAAAGGCTTTAGCTGAAAAACATCAATTTCTTTTGATGGAAGACCGAAAATTTGCAGACATCGGAAACACTCAGGAGTTACAGTTTACCAGCGGAGTTTTCAAAATTACAGACTGGGCAGATTTTGTGACTTCACAGGTCATTGGCGGTTACGAATCGCTCGATTGCTTCAAAAATGTGGGCGTGGTTGCCATTGTAGGAATGTCTTCTAAAGGAACTTTAACGACCAGCGCGTACCGTGAAGAAGCCTTGAAAGTAGCGGCTTCACACCCCAATGTAATTGGTGGAGTTTCTCAAAATCAATTGCCCGATGAGATGTTACTTTTCACGCCTGGCGTAAACTTGGCTGATTCGGGAGACGGAAAAGGGCAACAATACAACACTCCGGAGCATGTTTTCAAAACACTACATACCGATTTTATCATTGTAGGAAGAGGAATTTACAAATCTGAAAATCCTGAGCAAGCCGCTTTAACTTATAAAAACGAAGGCTGGAAAGCTTACCAAGACTCTTTAAACTAAAAATAAAATTCAGATTTTTAAAAAAATCTTAAAATGGCAATAATACAAACACGGGTAAATTTCCCGTGTTTTTTTGTTTAATGAAAAAGCAAGCCTATGAAGATCAAAATCATTAAAAGACCTTTTGTAAAACAAACTCTAGTATTCCATTATCATTTTTAGTTTTGTTTAAAATAAATGAATTCAAAATAGTAAATTAATTTTAATATTTTTTTTCAAATTAGCTATCATAATCATTAATATTATATCTAAAATAAGTTATATTTGATGCTTTATCAGGTATTTTGAAAAAATTTAGCATCGTCATTATTTCGTTTTTGGGGTTTGTACAGATTTCTGCACAGAAAGACAGTATTTTTATTAACGCAAAACTTTCAGCAGACAGAAAAACGCTCGAAGTAGAGCAGCAGATTGTTTATCACAACCAATCCAATAAAGACTTAGACAGCCTAAAACTTCTCAATTGGGTTGCCGCTTACAACAACAGAAAAACCGCTCTTGTTTATCGAAAACTTGAAGATAGAAACAACAGACTTCATTTTGCAAAACAAGACGAAGTAGGGAAATTACTTGAAATAAGCATCAGCAAAGACAATCAAAACTTTATAATTCCTAAAAAAGAAGAAGAAAACCTTTATTTATTACTCCAGAATCCAATAAAAATTGGTGAATCGGTTGTTTTAAACTTAAAATATAAACTGCAACTTCCTGATAAAAAATTTACTGGTTATGGTACTTCTGCCAATAACAGTTCATTAAAATATTTCTTCATTGTCCCAGATCATTTTGATACTGGCAATAATTTGAGCAGAAGCTATTTAGACATTGAAGAGTCTGTAAATTTTAATACTTTTTGGAAGATTAATCTGATTTTACCTACAGAATTTCATGCGCAGGGTAATCTTAACCAAACTGCAGAAAATACTTTTGAAGGTGATCTAGATTCTGACCCGGAATTTATTATTTCAAAAGAAAAATTCCCTATTCTTAATGTTTACTCTGAAAGTTTCAAAACTGAAATAAAACTAGGTTACCCTATTACCGATCAGGAAAAACAAAACATGGAGTTTTTTCTTCCTCTACAATTAAAATTTATCGAAGACCGAATTGGTGCAATTCCTGAACAGATTTTTATTTCTGAAAAATTCAAAGCCAAAGAAGATTTTTTCGGTAACAATGACATCAATTTTTGGAAATTCAATTTCAAACTTTTCTCTGATGCAGAAAAAATTGATCAGGATTATTTCGGTATTATTTCTAAAAAAGTTTTAGATGAAAAAATAATTGCCGACAAGCAAAATTTTCACTGGTTCAAAAACGGTTTGAAATCTTATCTTGAAATTCAGTATCTAAAAAAATTCTATCATGATGCCAAACTTTTGGGAAATCTTACAGAAACTAAACTGCTTGGTATAAAACCTGTAAAGTTTTTCCATGCCTCAAAAGTAAAATTGCTAGATCGCTACGGATTGGCATACCAATACATTATGACTCAGAATCTTGACCAAAAAATTGGCGAGAAATATGCAGATTTGAGTAATTTTAATGATAATGCCATTTCTCATTTCGAAACGGGAAGTCTTTTTAGCTATACGGCTGAGAAAGTGGGCGAAAACAATTTTACTATTTTAGTTAAAGATTATATTGCCGAAAACACAGACAAACAAATAAATCCTGAAGAATTTCTACAAAGACTCGCAGAAAAAGAAACATCGTCTGAATATTTGAGTAATTTTTTCAAGCATAAAAACCGTGATAATTTTAACTTGAAAAATTTCAAAACTAAAGATGATAATGTAGAAGTACGTATTACCAAAAATACAAACGAAAACATTCCGGTAAAATTGGAAACCGAAAACCGTGCTGGTTTCAAAAAATCATATTGGCTAGAAACTGAGAAAAATAAAAAACTTACAACTTTTGAAATTCCGGCTGAGGATATTTATAAAATAACGCTCAACAACGGCTATATTTTCCCCGAGCCTAGTTACAGAGACAATTATCTTTATACAAAAGGGATATTTTCTAATTCAAAAAAAATAAAACTGAAACTGATAAAAGATATTCCCAATCCTGAATTTAATGAAATTTACCTCAACCCAAGAATTCGTTTCAGTAATGCTTATGACAAATTTCTTTTGGGAATGAATTTTAAAAACCAATCCCTTTTTGACCAAAAGTTTTCTTATTCCATTACTCCTTATTTCAGTACTGGAACTAGAAAAATGGTAGGTTCGGGAGCTGTCTCCTACTCTTTTTTGCCTGCTGAAAGCTTCATGAGAGCATTAACGGTAGGCTTTTCTGCGGCACAATTTCACTATGATTACGAATTGGCTTACAGTAGAATATCTGCATCTGCAGGAATCAGTTTTACCAAAAACCCAAGGAGTACGGTAAGCCGTGGATTGGCAGTATCTTACAATTATTACGAACGAGATTTGAGTGCTAAAATGATTGCCAACCGCGATTATTCAAAATACAATCTCTGGAGTGTGGGCTATGGATATACAGACAACCAGATGATTCATGAGAAAAGTCTCAGCGTGAGCACGCAGGGAATGGAAGATTACAATAAGGTAACTGCTGAAGGTTTTTACCGTTGGGAATTTGCACCAAGACAGAAATTGAGTTTAAGGCTTTTCGCTGGTTATTTTGTGAGAAATGAAACCCGAAATAATACCTTCAACTACGGAATTTCAAGGGTTTCCGACTATTCTTTTTCGTATAATCTACTGGGGCAAAGTGCTACAGAAGGACTTCTTTCTCAACAATATATTCTAGCTGATGGTGGTTTCAAATCATTCATTCCTGGAACGGTAAACCAATGGATTACTTCATTTAACGTAGATACGAGCGTCTGGAAAATTTTTCACGTTTATGCAGATGCCGGTGTGTACAAAAACAAAAATTTTGATCCCAAATTTATCTGGGACAGTGGTGTAAAAGTACGCCTCATCCCAGATTTTCTAGAAATCTATCTTCCTGTACAATCGAGTTTAGGTTTTGAGCCTGGCTTTAAAGACTACGGTAAGAGGATACGATATACCTTAATTTTAAACCTCGGAACAATTATTAATGCTGCACGACGAGGCTGGTATTAAGTAATTTATATTGAATCACAAAAAAAACAGCTGCATTTCTGCAGCTGTTTCTATCTATATATCTTAACTAAAGATTAGTCTTTCAAAATTTTCTGAGAAACTGGCTCGTTGTTTAGAATACCTGTTACGATGTAGTTTCCTTTAGCCAATTCAGCTACGTTTAAAGTAGAACCATTTTTCACTGAACCTGTTTTTACTACTGCACCAGACAAAGTGTAGACTTTAATATCTTTCACGTCAGAACCAAAAACGATTTCATCATTTTTAACCAAAGTATTTTTTACAAAGTTTGGAGTTACTTTCTTGAAGTCTGCAACGGCAAGAGTTCCATCCTGAACAATAATATCATCAATGAAGAATCTGCTATTTGATGCAGAATTTCCTTCAAAAGTAATTGTTACTGCTCCAGTTGCTCCAGTAATATTTACTGAGTAAGAATTGAAAGCACCTTTAGTTAAAGTAACACTTCCTTGGCTTAAAGTAGCTCCTGTAGCAGAAATTACCAAATTTGTGTTTTCACTTGTACCGTTCCACGCACCAGCTCTGAACGTTAATACGCCGCTTCCTGTAAGAGATATACTTGGGGTTGTAACAACTCCTTTTAGAGAACTTGTTCCCATTTTCAGACATCCATCAGCTCGGTAAGCTTTTGTAACAGTCCAGTTTCCACCAGTTGTATATGAGCTAGAACCATCTGCAATAGCCGTTCCAGCTGCTGAACCTGACCAAAGACCATCATTACCGCCAGTTCCGGTAAGATCACTAAATGTACCACTAAAAACAGTTACTTGAGCAAACATTCCTGTAGCCAATGCTACTGTAGCGAATAGAGAATAGATTTTTTTCATGACTTAATTATTTTTAATTATTAATAATTTACAGAGCAAAATTAATACTAAAATTCTTGATTACACAACAAATAGATTAAATATTTGTTAATAATGCTAAAAAGCAAACCTATTGTTTTTTTAGTTATTTTTACATCTTATTATCAATAGGGGTTTGCGCACATATTATATTACTTTTGTGTTGGTTATTGTAGGATTATTTACCAGTAATGCTCAAATTTTCACATGGAAAAACCCGAACCTCCCTCAAGATTCTATAAAATCTGACAGCGCACTTGCTGCCAAAACCGATAGCATTATTTTTACAAGACTAAGCCGCGATCTTTTCACGAAAGATACTATGGATTTTGTAAAAACCAAAAACAGAATTATTATTGACGAATCTGTTTTAGCAAAGAATGACAAGCAACGATTTTTAGGAGAATTAAATTCTAAAGGATCTATCATTCGTGGGATTACTTTTGGAAATAATCAAGGACAATCTGTACAGAGTTCTATGGATTTGCAGATTTCAGGAAAGCTTTCTAAAGATGTTACCATTCTTGCCAGCATTTCAGATCACAATCTTCCGATACAAGCTGACGGATACACCCAAACGCTCGACGAATTCGATAAAATCTACATGCAGCTAAATATTAAGGATAAATCTATACTTAGAGCTGGGCATCTGGATTTGGTGGATACCAAAAGTTATTTCTCAAAATATCAGCGGCGAAGCATGGGGATTCAGTTTCAGACAGAATTTGGAACCGACAATAAAACGTATACAGACATCTCAATGGGTGTAGCGCGAAGTGAATTTCACAGAATACGTTTTCAAGGTGTGGAGGGAAATCAAGGGCCTTACCGTCTTACTGGGAAAAACGGTGAACAGTTTATCACTTTAATTTCAGGATCTGAACAAGTTTTCATTGATGGAATCTTAATGAAACGTGGTGAAAATCAGGATTACGTGATTAACTATAATACTGGGGAAGTGACATTTACCAGTTTCCGGCCTATCTTTCAGCAGAATTTTATTACCATTTCTTATAACTATACCAACAGAAATTATTCCCGATACCTCTTTACTGGAAAAGTAGAACACAAAAGGGAAAAAATGAAAATCGGGCTCAATTGGTTCATGGAAAATGATAATAAAAACGCTCCTTTGGCTTTAAATTTATCCAAAGAAGACGAAAAAATATTAGCCGATGCCGGCAACAATCCAAATTTAATGTACGCACCCTCTGCTGTAGAAACGGCTTATGATGTCAACAAAATTTTGTATCGTTTGGTACAAAATCCCAATGGCAATTATTACCAGTTTTCTACCGATGCTTCTCAACTTCTGTACACGCTTTCGTTTACTTATTTTGGGGCAAATCTTGGAGATTACAAAGTGACGCAAACTACCAATAATGGGCGTGTATTCGAATACGTAGGTCAAAATATGGGAGAGTACAGAGCGGTAAGAAAACTTCCAGCTCCGGAAAAATCTCAGGTGTACACTGTAAACTCAGAATTCCTTCTAAAAAACGGAAAAATTGGGGCTGATTTTTCATTGAGTAATTATGATATCAATTTGTTTTCATCAAAAGATTCAGACAAAAATATCGGGTATGCTGGAAGGGTTTTCGGAAACAAAACATTTAGTAAAAAAAACTGGAAAGGCACTCCTAGCTTTGAATATCAGTACATCGACAAGCAATTCAGAATTTTAGACAGAATAAATGATGTAGAATTTTCCAGAGACTTCAACCTTGCCCAGGAATTCAGCAACAAAACGCAGAACCGTTTTATTTTCAGCTTTTTAAACAGATGGAATAATAAATCGGTCTTAAACTACAGAGTAAACTATCTTAATGAAAGAGATTCTTATAAGGGAATAAAAAATGATCTCGATTTCGGGTGGATTAATAAAAAATACTTTACAAAAGGAAATTTCTCTTATTTAAATACCAATGCCACACTTCAAGACACCAAATTCATTCGTGGTGGTGTTTCTACAGAATTTACAGGTAAAAAAGGAAGCTGGACTGCCGGTGGAAGCATGGAACACAACGAAAAATACTTCAATAACACTCAATTGCTGGATGTGACGAGTTTTAGCTGGAGAGAAGTTTTCATACAGAAAAAAATAGGTGACAGTGCTAGAACAAGGCTTTTAACTAAAGCTTATCTCAGGGATAATGACTCGGTGCGAGACAACAGTCTTCAAAATATGAACAGAATCTTAGGATTTATGGCAGAAAGTCAGTTGATCAAAAATGACAAAACAACTTTAACAGCACTCCTCCATTATAGAAAATTTTTCTATCAGTCTGACCTTGCCGATATGAGCAGGAATAATGATTTTGTGGTTGGAAACATCCTATACAACCAGCAGCTTTTCAGAAACGGGGCCAGATTGCAGGCATTTTATGAATTGGGTAATGGCCAAGAAGCTCAACGAGAATTTCAATACATCAAAGTAACAGACGGACAAGGCGTTTACAAATGGACCGATTACAATGGCGATGGCGTGCAGCAATTAGATGAATTTGAGATTGCAGAATACTCAGATTTGGCTCAGTACATTAGGATTTACACCAATTCTGTAAGATATTTGGCGTCTAACAAAAATAAAATTCAGCTGGCGTTATTTGTAAATCCTTCGATTGTTTTTAATTCTGAAAATAAATTTTTGAAACGTTGGAATTTCAATATCTCATTAAATTCTCAAAACTCTTACCTCAAACAAGATAAAGTTTTAGTTATTAATCCTTTTGAGAAAAATGAAGATCAAATTCTTAAAAATCAGAATATTTTAACATCATTACAGTTTAATCCTACAGAAAAATCTGGATGGAACGGAAATTACCGTTTTATTTCTAATGACAACTTGCTCAATGCCAACTTCAGCAATGAGGAAAGACAACAGCGATCTCACTTTGTGAATCTTGGATACTGGTTTAATAAAGAATTCAGAATAGATTGGGAAAATTCTGTGCATGAGCTCAAAAATTCTTCACAACTATTTTCAACCAGAGATTACATTTTAAATAATTTTGAAACCAAACCAAAAGCAACCTATAAATTTACTGATTCTGTACAAGCAGAATTCTCATCGGCTTACCGTGAGAAGCAGCGAACCGACGGCGAGGAACTTCTGAAAGCCTTCGATATCACAGGAACCGTACAGTGGGAAAGAAAAAAAACGTCCATAAGAGCCAATTTCTCATTCATCAATAATGATTTTACTGGAAACAGCTTCAGTATTGTAGGAAATCAAATGCTGGACGGGTTAAAACCGGGTAAAAACCAGGTTTGGAGTGTTTTTGTTCAACAGTCATTAAACTCATTTTTACAGTTGAATCTCAATTACGAAGGCAGGAACTCTGGAGAACGTACAATTCACATTGGAAGTATGCAGGTGAAGGCGAGTTTTTAAGCCGAGTTGAGAAAGAAACCATGTTCGTTTTGTAAACGATAACAGCAATAGATAATTTCAAAATGCTGAAAGTTTAGAATTTCGTAAATTTGCGCCATGATAAAAATAGGCAACATAGAACTGCCGGAATTTCCGCTTTTGCTTGCTCCGATGGAAGATGTAAGTGATCCGCCGTACAGAAGATTGTGTAAATTACATGGTGCAGATATGATGTACTCTGAATTTATCTCTTCTGAAGGGTTGATCCGTGACGCAATGAAAAGCCGTAAAAAGCTGGATATTTTCGATTATGAAAGACCTGTGGGAATCCAGATTTTTGGTGGTGATGAGGAAGCAATGGCGATGTCTGCAAGAATTGTGGAAACCGTAAATCCTGATCTGGTGGACATCAATTTTGGTTGTCCGGTAAAAAAAGTGGTTTGTAAAGGTGCAGGAGCCGGAGTTTTGAAAGATGTTGACATGATGGTTCGTTTAACGAAAGCTGTTGTGAGTTCTACAAGTCTTCCCGTGACTGTGAAAACCCGTTTGGGATGGGACAGCAACTCAATCAATATTGATGAAGTGGCTGAACGTCTTCAGGAAACTGGAATTAAGGCTTTGACGATTCATGCAAGAACGCGCGGACAAATGTATAAAGGTGAGGCTGATTGGGAACACATCTCAAGAATAAAACAAAACCCAAATATTGAAATTCCTATTTTTGGAAACGGTGATATTGATTCCCCTGAAAAAGCTTTAGAATATAAAAACAAATACGCCTGCGACGGAATTATGATAGGCCGTGCGGCAATTGGTTATCCATGGATTTTTAATGAAATTAAACA
Source organism: Chryseobacterium piscicola (assembly GCF_900156685.1). Taxonomy (GTDB): domain Bacteria; phylum Bacteroidota; class Bacteroidia; order Flavobacteriales; family Weeksellaceae; genus Chryseobacterium; species Chryseobacterium piscicola. Next base: position 129,432 of record NZ_FTOJ01000004.1, on the reverse strand, counting down.
TTTCTTTGCTACTGGAGAACATTTGGATGCACCAACAATTTCAGACCGACTTTTAGCGGTTCGTCAACACGCAGAATGGAGTGCCGAATGGAAAGGCGAGAAATTAGGTTTAATTGAAATGAGACAGCATTACAGTAATTATTTCAGAGGAATTCCTCATTTCAAAGATTTCAGAAGAAAGTTTCTTGAAGTGTATAGTTTGGTAGAAATGGATGAAGTAATTAAAGAAACCCAAGGCTTTTACGAGGAATATGAAGCGAAGGTTTAAGCAATATCTGAGTTAATTTAAACACTTTTATAAAACAGCAAACCCATCAAAAATTTGATGGGTTTGCTTTATTTCTGCTATGATTTGAAAAACAGATTATTTTTTGATATCCTTTTTCACATCTTGATATGTTTTTTCTACAGCTTTCGCTCCTTTTTTACTTTTATCACCAACCCAGTTTGCTCCTTTTTTCACCCCTTTTTCAGTAGCTTTAGCTCCTTTCTTTGCGGTATCACCAGTCCATTTCACACCTTGCTGAACTCCATTTTTAGTGGCGTTAGCACCATTTTTAGCAGCTTTTCCTACAGTTTGAGCGTCTTTTTTCACAGCTTCTTTTACGGTTTGCTTCTCCTGTGCATTGGCAGAGAATGTGAATATTAAAATTGCCAGAATTGAAATTGTTTTTTTCATTGTATTTAAGAATTTAGATTAAAATTACTATTTTATTTTATTAAAAATCAAATTTGTTCAGGTTTATTTTCTGAAAATAATGGATTGGCTGAGCTTTCATTATTTGTAGAGATATTAATGCTTGTAGGCGTTACCAACTGTACTTTATCTGCATCCAGACGTTGTTTTATTTGGGTTAAAGCTTCATTTTTAAGGACAAGCATATTGGCACCAATTTCCATCCAGAATCTAATTTGAAGATTAAAAGCACCCTGCTTCAAATCTGTGTAGAAGACATCAATATTTTCGGGTTTGTCTACATGAGGGAGGTTTTTGATGACCTCTAAAATTCCTTGTTTTGCGACATCAATATTTTCGTCTGCCGGAATTTCAAAATTTAAAATAATTCTTCTCTGCGGAGAAGCTGTAATATTAAAAAACGGAGCATTAAAGATAACTTGATTCGGGATAAAGACTTTTTTTCCGTCATCAGTAATCAATTTAGTCGTTAGCAAACCTATATCCTGTACCGTTCCAGAATGATTTCCGATGGTAATATAATCTCCTACTTTAAAAGCTTTATCAATCCCGATGAGCATACCCGAGAACATACTAGACACCAAATCTTTCAAAGCTACCCCAGCAATCACCCCAGCAACACCTAAACTTCCGATAAATTTCCATAAAAATCCGCTGAAACCCATTATTTCTAGCGTAATGAAAATCCCAATTACCATAATTAAAAATCTAAATATTGAGACAGTAGTAGCAACAGAAGCTTGTGCCGTACTTTTAGGAAAAAATTTATGGAAAAGTTTTACTGCAATTTTGCTTAAGTATTTACTCGTCAACAAAAAAAATGAAAATACTATAGCACCCATGATGAGCTTTGGCGTAAGTCTCGCAAATGCTATATACCAGTTTTCTAGTACTTTGTAGATGGTATCAAAATAATTTTGAACATTTATTTCCATAAAAAAATATTTGTTTACAATTTAAACAAATTTTTCAAGCAAAAATTTTGCCAGTCCATTAAAGTCTATTAAATTTGTAGACTAATAAAAACAAAATATTATGTCAATAAAATTGGGAGACACCGCACCAGATTTTACCGCAGAATCATCTTTAGGAGAAATTAATTTCTATAAATTTCTGGGAGATTCGTGGGGAATTTTGTTTTCACATCCTGCAGATTTCACACCGGTCTGCACTACTGAATTAGGTTTTACTTCAAAACTTAAATCTGAATTTGAAAAAAGATATACAAAAGTGATTGCATTGAGTATTGACAATGCGGAAGACCATAAAAAATGGATTTTAGATATCAACGAAACCCAAAAAACTGAAGTACAGTTTCCAATCATTGCAGATCAGGATAAAAAGGTTTCAGAATTGTATGATTTTATTCATCCCAATGCTTCTGCGACAGGAACGGTAAGATCTTTATTGATTATTGATCCGCTAAAAAAAGTTCGTTTAATTATTACATATCCAGCTTCTACAGGAAGAAATTTTGATGAAATTCTGAGAGTTTTAGATTCACTTCAGCTGGTTGATGAGTATAAAATAGCAACACCTGCCAACTGGAACAATGGTGAAGATGTGATTATTCCTCCGGCAATTTCTACGGAAGATGCGAAAGATCTATTCCCGAAAGGTATACGTGAAGTAAAACCATATCTGCGTTTTACACCTCAACCGAACAGATAGCGATTGTGATTTTTTATTTATTATATAGTTTAGTTTAATTGCAAAAGCGGCCTGAAAAATTTTTCAGACCGCTTTTTGTTTCGTTTAATTTTTACAACTTAGTTTTTAACCTCATTGATAACTTCTTTACCTTTTGAAGTTGGCAAGAAAATACTGAAACCTACGTTGAAAGTAATGTTTGAAGTAAGCCCTTCGTTACCAAACCCTGTAATACCGTTATATTTCACTAAACCTTCAACCCCGATGTTTGGAGTGATAAAGTAAGAATATCCTGGGCCTACACCAAAATCTAAACCAGTAGTATTAGTACCTCCTTTAGTATTCTGTCCTCCGATACCTATGTTACCTTCAAAAAACCATCTACCGTGGTTTAATAAATTATCTACGCCCTGCTCACCTGGAGAAAGATAGTAACGTCCTAAACCTCCTACACCGTAAGTGAATTTTGTGCCTGAGTCTTTACTAACTTTTGATGTACCCAAAGTAACATATCCCCCAACCGCAACATTGTCTTCTACAAAGTATGCTGCTCTTGGCTGAATCGAGATGTCGTAACCTGCATTAGTATTCAAACCGAATTTGCTTGATAACAAACTACTACCAACCATCCAGTTACCTTCCTGAATTTGTGCGTTTGCTGTAGAAGTTAATCCTGCAACTGCTAACAGCCCTGTAAAAATCAGTTTTTTCATAATATTTATTTTAATAGTTAAATTTTGAAGTGATATTTTAGCTGTTTCAATAAATATGCCACTACTACAAAATATGTTTTATATCAGCAAAAGAATGATAGCAAAAACAATCCCTGCAATGGTAAATTTCACACCTCTTCTGAAAGGTTTACTCTTAGTATTAAACATCCAGAAACTTGAAATGACAAAGAAAAAAAGACAAACGCCAAAAAATGCATTCAGCGGTGAGAGTGTGTCTGCAGATTTGGCTTTGTGTAGTTTTGCCATTTTATCCAGAACAAGAGGCAGTTCTTTTTTTGTATATTTTGCTTGTCCGGTGGTTATGTTATAAGTACCTTCTTTAAAATAAATAATATTACTTTCGGTTTTTTTTATTTCTAAATTTTTAATTTTCAATTCCTTTTCCAATTCTTTTTCTGAAAGGTTTTTGGCGATTACTTTATCATACAGTTTTTTATTTTTCAGGAAATCTGTATCTCTGTAAATAAGAAGTATCCCACTTAGGGCATAGATAACCATAATTCCTGCCATAAAGTAGCCCAAATAGCGGTGAGTAATTCTCATAAAACTGCGCGTGTCTTTAATCTTATCCATATTTATTTTTTTTATTAATTCTTATTTAACTTCAAAAGTGGAAACTGCACCGTTACAGCTTCCACTTTATTCTAAAATTTATTAATGTTATTTATTTTTATAGTTTGTAGGTGAGGGTGAAATAGTAATTTCTTGGTGTAATTGGGTTTACAGAATAATTTTCGTGTACATTGTAATTTTCCACATCAAAGAGATTCCCCACTTTTGCCTGTATCATGAATTTTTTCCACTCATATCCTGCAGATAATGAGAATGTAGTATAATCTTTGAGTTCAAACACTCTGCTCACTCCGTTTCTTGAAGCTAAACTCGTTGAGCTTCCGAATTTCGTATCATTCCAGCCCGCCAAACGATCGCCAATGTAATAGGCAGAAGCACCAACTTTCAAACCTTTAATTCCTTTTGTAAAAGTATAAAAAAGAGATAAATTAGCAGTAGTAGCCGGAGTTCTTACTAGTCTTTGGTTTTCTACGTATCCTACTTTTTCTGGTGTATCCAGATAAATGGAATTGTTATAAGACACACCACCAATAATTGATAGATTTTTTGAAGGATTTCCCGTGATATCTAATTCCACACCACGACTTCTCATTTTACCTACAAATTCTTTTAAATTTCTAGGATCTGTAGATGCTAAATTGGTGGTAGGATCTATAAATGCTTGATAAAAATCTCTGTAAGAAATTTGATACAGTGAAAGATTAACTGCCACAGCGTTATTCCATAAATTTTTCTTTGCACCTACTTCATACTGATCTACAAGAGAGGGTTTAAGGGAATTAAGCGTAAATGCATCCAAGCCTGTATTCGCCACAAAAGAATTGGTATAGGTTGCAAACACAGAAAGATTGTCGTTTGGATTATACACCAAACCTACTTTTGGAGAAACCGCCTGATCTGAAGTTGCAGAATTATTAACCTCACTTTTTAGATTCGTTTTAAATTTAGTATTCAAAGTTGGCATATTTTCGATGTAAGACCAACGCAAACCTGCAATCACTTTAAATTCTTTGGTAAGACTAATAAAATCTTGTGCATATACACCAATTCTTCTGGTATTGACACGCGTTTTATCTAATCTCTGAGATTCTGGCATAGCTCCACCCGCCCAGGTAGAAGAATTGTCTAAAAACAGAAGACCTGAACCTCCGTCTGTGCCATAAAAATAAGTTGATCCGTAGTTTTTATTATTAGTTGGATTGTAGTAAGTATAAGAATCACTCACCCCGTAATCTGCATCTGTTCCTACTAAAACTTTGTGATTAATACTTCCTGTATTGAATTCTCCGTTTAGGTTGACTTGTGCTGACGTATAATTTTGCTCGTTATATGTTCTGTTTAAAGGCCTGTTCCAAGAAAGTCTGTTGGGATTGGCTGTTGCGTATGACCAAAGTACTCTTTCGGTAGAAAAATAATCTTTGGTGTAATTTTGATAGGAAACTGTAGAATTCAAAGACCAGTTATCATTAAACTGATGATTAAATGTGGCATTGGTAGAAACTTGTTCTACATCCTGATATTGCCAATCTGTGCCTAAGAATATATTTCTGTCTAATCCTGTCTTTAAAGAAAAGCTTTTGTCTTTGTTTTCAATGGAGCCAATTCCGAAATCCGGGGTGAAATTATTTTTAAGATAATCAGCTTCTACAATTAACTGAGATTTTGGATTTAAATTAAAAACAAAAGAAGGATTAAAATAATATTTTTCAGACTGTACCACATCTCTGAAACTTTCAGCATATTCATAAGTACCATTTACACGAAATGCTATCTTTTTACTTAACGGTCCATAGATATCAACGGTAGGTTTATAAGAATTCCAGCTTCCGGCATTTAATCCGATGTTTCCACCAAAATTAAACTTAGGTTTTTTTGTAATCATATTAATCACTCCGCCCGCTGCTGTATTTCCATAAAGCATGGCATTGGCGCCTTTCAGTACTTCAACCCTTTCAAGACCGCTTACCTCAGGAAAAACACCGCTATTGATCCGAGATCCGTTCTTAAACATATTATCATTTCCCAGAATAAAACCACGACCTCCAAAACTGTCCTGAGAATTCCCTCGGGACGATGTTACATACATACCGTTTACGTTTTGTAAAACATCACTCAGCTGTCTGGATTGTTGCTGCTCAATGATTTCGTGAGTAACAATGGCTATAGGCTGAGGCGTTTCCATCATCGTTAGTTTAGACTTTGTTGACACAGAAGTTGCTTTGTTCGGATTTCCTGTTTTATGAAGATTAACATCTTCAATAGTGGTAATTCTTAACGTATCATTTTCCGTGTTTCTAAGTTGAGCACTTACTGTAGCAGAAATTACTATAAATCCTATGGTGATGATTTGCCTTTTCATTAGTTATTTAGATTAATTTTAAATAATGGCAAATTTATGATTCTTGTTTAGAATAATTAAAAATAAAAATCTGATTTTTATCATACCACATCGCTCTTTTCTGTTCTTGACGCTTCTGGCAGAATTTTTAAATATCTTTGTTTAAAATATATCTTATGCAACTGGTTAAAGTAGGTTTGTGTGCCTTCGGGATGAGCGGAAAAGTTTTTCACGCCCCTTTTCTCAAACAACATCCTGGTTTTTTTCTCTCTGCTATAGTAGAAAGATCGAAAGAAGAATCCAAAGAGCAATATTCTGATGCGGTAATCTATCATTCTGTTGAAGAAATGCTACAAAAATCTGATCTTGATTTGGTGGTGGTGAACACTCCAGTTCAAACGCATTTTGAATACGCCAAACTTGCTCTGGAAGCAGGTAAAAATGTGATTGTAGAAAAACCATTTACTATTAATGCTAGAGAAGCTGAAGATTTAGCAAAATTGGCGGCAGAAAAAAATCTTTTTTTAAGCGTATATCAAAACCGAAGATTTGATCGAGATTATCTTCAGGTAAGAAAAATATTGGATGAAAAAGTGCTGGGAGAGATTAAAGAAGTGGAGATTCGTTTTGACAGATTTCGAACTGAAGCGAGCGGTAAAGCCCACAAAGAAAATCCAGAAAATGAAGGTTCCGGCTCTGTACACGATTTGGGCGCTCACCTCATCGATCAGGCAGTGCAGTTATTTGGTAAGCCCGCAAAGGTATTTGCCGATATCTTTTCTATGAAAGGAAATGAGTTTGCCAATGATTATTTTGAGCTTATTTTTTATTATGAAAATGAACTAAGGCTTCGTTTGAAATCATCAGTTTTCACGAAAGAAGATCATTATGCCTATAAAATTTTCGGGAATCTAGGTTGTTTCTTACAAGAAAGATCAGACAATCAGGAAAATGAATTGGTAACTGGAGCAATTCCCGAATATGGAAAAGAATGGACTCTCCCATTGGATTCTGCAGACGGAATTTTAAATATTTCCACTGAAAATTCTAAAACCGAAAGAACGCTTACCTCAAGCGAACCAGGAAATTATATGAATTATTACCAGCATATTTACGAACACATTGTTTTCGGATATTATTTGCCTTCGCCCGCGGAAGAAGTGGTGGTTAATATGAAGATTATTGATGCTGTAATAGAAAGTTCAAAACAAGGAAGAATTATTGATTTAAATTTTTAATATAAACTTCAAGTTGATTATTAAATCATGAAGAAAAGAAGTTCAAGCTTTACCGTACTTGGTTTGCTGTTTATAATCATCGGATTTATGTTGGTTGAAGATAATATTTATCTCAAATACGGATTTCTCATTTTGGGAATTGCTTTTTTTTTTCACAGTATTTTCACAATCATTAGAAACAAATAATTGAAAATAAAAAGAGCTGTTCATGGTTGAGCAGCTCTTTATTTATATTATATGTAATGAAAACTTCTTATTATTCTTGAAGCTCAAGCCATCTCATTTCATGGTTTTCCAATTTTTTTGAAATATTTTCTAAATCTGCAGAAAGTTTTGAAATCTTGTCGTAATCTGCCTCATTGCTCAATTGATCTAAAATTTCAGCTCTTTTAGCTTCAAATTCCGGGATTTCTTTGTCTATAGTATCCAATTCTCTTTGTTCTTTAAAAGACAATTTTCTTTTCGGAGCTTGCGGTTGTGATACAACAACTTCTACAGGCTTTTCAATTACTTTCTCAACTACAGTTTTTGCTTTTTTATCTTCCTGCTTTTGACTTCCGTCTTCCAACTTCTTATTTTCTCTGTACTCAGAAAAGTTTCCTATAAAGTCTTTTATTTTTCCATCACCTTCAAATGCCAGAACATGGTCAACAATTCTGTCCATAAAATATCTATCGTGAGAAACAATGATTAAACTTCCCTGAAAATTCAGAAGGAAATTCTCCAAAACCGTTAACGTAGGAAGGTCAAGGTCATTTGTAGGTTCATCAAAGATCAAAAAGTTGGGGTTTTGATATAAAATATACATCAAATGCAATCTTCTTTTTTCTCCACCAGAAAGCTTCGAAATAGGAGAATACTGTGTTTGGTCATCGAATAAGAATAATCTCAAAAACTGGGATGCAGTAATTGTTCGTCCGTTTGCCAAAGGAAAATTTTCTGAAATATCTTTGATGAAATCTATTACCCTTTCTTCCTCTTTATACTTCAAACCTTTCTGAGAAAAATATCCGAATTTAATTGTTTCTCCAGTTTCAATCTCTCCCGAATCTTTCGGTTCAAAACCTTGAATGATATTTAATAAAGTAGATTTTCCGGCTCCGTTTTTTCCTACAATACCTACTTTTTCACCTCTTTGAAAAGAATAACTGAAATCTTTCAACAACAGTTTATCTCCATAACTTTTAGAGATGTCTTTCAGTTCAAGAATTTTATTGCCTAATCTTTTCATTTCGAAATCAAGCTCTAATTTTTCTTTACGAGTATCGGTTTTCGCAACTTTTTCAGTTTCGTAGAAGTCTTCTTGTCTGGATTTTGATTTCGTAGTTCTTGCTTTAGGTTGTCTGCGCATCCACTCCAATTCTTTTCTGTAAAGGTTGTTGGCTTTGTCTATGGTTGCATTCATGTTATCTTCACGAATCATTTTGTTTTCTAGATAAGTGGCATAGGCACCATTGTGAAAATAAAGATTCTGATCTTCCATTTCCCAGATGATTCCGCAGACAGCATCAAGAAAATAACGGTCGTGCGTTACCAGAAGAAGAGTAATTTTTGCTTTATTCAAGTAGCTTTCAAGCCATTCTACCATTTCCACATCCAGGTGGTTGGTAGGCTCATCCATGATCAAAAGAGTGTGGCGGTGTTCTGCTCTGGTTTCTGTTAAAAGTTTTGCTAGCGCTACACGTTTAATCTGTCCACCGGAAAGCATTCCCATTTTGGCAGTTAAATCTGTAATTTTAAGCTGAGAAAGAATCTGGCTCATTTCATTTTCAAGATCCCATGCTTTGTGAATTTCCATTTCAGCCAAAGCCGTTTCCATCTCATCTGGATTTCCCGACAGCAATGCATGATGGTATTTTTTTAAAGCTAAAATGGGGGCTGAATCTAGAGTCATCATAAATTCCTCAATCGTCAAATCAGATTCAAAATCTATTTCCTGATCAAACAATACCACTTGTATATCTTTATTGATCACAACATTCCCACTGTCGGCGATTTCTTTTCCCATCAAGATTTTCAGAAGTGTAGATTTTCCGCTGCCGTTTTTGGCTACGATAGCAATTTTATCTCCTTCATTGATGTTGAAATTGATATTTTTAAATAGGGTTTTTATCCCATATGACTTGGTAAGATTTTCTGCAGAAACGTAATTCATTATGATTAAATGATATGTAATATTGATAATTGACTGCGAAAATACAAATTCAAAAGTATTTGCCCGCATTTATGCGCTTGTATTATTTTTTAATGTAGATTTATGAGATTAATTTTAAAACACAAAACTATGCTACCCATTAACTTTTTGGCGATTTTTACCGCAGCTTTTATTCCGCTTATCACCGGTTTTATCTGGTATCATCCTAAAGTTTTCGGAACTGTTTGGATGAGAATTACTGGTGTAAATGAAGATAAGATAAAGAAGTCGAATACCTTTTTAATTTTTCTTTTTAGCATACTTTTATCCATACTGATTGGGATGTTTCTGCAGTTTGTAACCATCCATCAGTTTGGGGCTTTAGGAATGATTGGTGGAGACGAAAACCTCTCTAAACCATCTTACGACGCATTTATGAAAGACTACAGCATGGCATTCAGGTCGTTTGGTCATGGTGCTTTACATTCTTTCATGACCGGGCTTTTCTTTGTCTTTCCAATTTTCGCAATCAATGCTTTATTCGAAAGAAAATCTTGGAAATATGTTTTTCTAAATGGGGGTTATTGGACGATAACAATCACCATAATGGGTGGAATTATCTGCGGTTGGTATGCTGTAGAAGGTTTCAATTTCACTACCCCGAAATAATATTTAAATTTAATATAAAAGGTTACTTTTGTAGCCTTTTTTTATGGAGTATACATTTAAAATTTACCTTTCCGCAAACGAACTACCGTTGGACTGGGAAAACATTGTAGGTAAATACAATATCCTTCTTTCAAAATCTTATTTTGAAGCGCTTGATGATGCAAAACCAGAAAATATGGTGTGCTATTTTGCTGCTTTCTTTTCAGACGAAATTTTAATTGGTGGTGCTTTATTTCAGTACTTGAGTTTTATTGATCATCCTACTTTTCAAAAAAAAGAAATAGGTTGTGATGTGAAAAATTTTCTTGCCAAAAAACTCAGCAAAGACGTTATGTTTATAGGCAATAATATGCTTACTGGGCAAAACGGTTTTTATTTTATCAAAGAAAAAATTAGCACCAAAGAAGCTTCTATTTTATTAGACAAAGCGACAGAATTTATGCAAAAAAAATACAGAAAATCATCTTTGATTATTTATAAGGATTTTCAAAGTAAATTTATGGATCTTTTTCAAAGTAAAAATTATGATAAATATTTTAGATTTTCTGTACAACCAAATATGATGCTGAAAATAAAAGATTGTTGGGGTACTTATGAAGATTATCTGAATGATTTTTCTACCAAATACCGAAGCAGAGCCAAAACTGCTAGAAAAAAATCTAATGAAATTGAAAAAAGAGAATTAAATTTAAATGAAACTAAGAAATGGAGCGTAAGAATCAATTTACTTTATCAAAATGTAGCAGACAACGCACCTTTCAACACATTTTTTCTCCCTAAAAATCATTTCTACCGCCTCCAAGAATCAATGAAAGGTAATTTTAGAATTTTTGGATATTTTCTTGATGATGAAATGATTGGTTTTTATAGTTTGATCTTAAACAATGAAGATATCGATACTTATTTTCTAGGTTACGACAAAGACCTTCAAAAAGAAAAACAAATCTACCTGAATATGCTTTTAGATATGGTGGAATTTGGGATTAATGAAAAATATACAAGAATAATTTTCGGAAGAACAGCCTTAGACATAAAATCAACTATAGGCGCTGAACCTTTTGAAATTTTTGGATTAATTAAACATAATAATTCCCTGATTAATCCTTTTATGGAAAGAATTTTCCCATCTCTTTCCCCAAAAACAGATTGGGTACAGCGGAAACCGTTTAAGGTTTAATTTGATCACAAAAAAAATTCTTACTAATACCGTTGTAACTAAAAATACTTTATAAAAGTTCACAAAATGTAATGTGTTTGAATAAAAAATTCACTGCCTTTTGGGATTAAATTTTAAACTTTTGTGATCTTTGTGATTATAAACACGTTACTCCAAAGTTAAATTTTTCAGCGACCAAAGGCTTCCATTGTACATATCTAAATCAACTTTTGTATTGATACCGTGTACAATTCCGTTTTCTGTAAATTGCCAAAAATCATAATCATCATCTGGAGACGGAGACGGCACATCGTTGTAATTGGCAAGCCATAAGGGATAATCCTCAAAACTACCTTTTAGAAAATCTTTATAGTAGTGGTAATAGGTATAGATAATAGGCTTTTTACCATACTTTTCTTCCACTATTTTACACCAAATCTTTAGATCTTCAACCAATTTTTCTTTGGATTTTTTTCTGGGGATCTTTTCAATATCAAGAATCGGAGGAAGATCACCACTTTCAAGTTTTACATTATAAAGGAAATTGTTGGCCTGTTTCACGGGATCTTCATCGGCTCGGTAAAAGTGGTAGGCACCACGAATCAGTTCATGTTTTTTTGCCTGTTCCCAGAAATCATTGAAGTGACGATCTGCATTACGGTTTCCCATTGTTGCTCTCATTACTACAAATTCCAAAGTAATGGTTTTATTGCCAATGCTTAGGCTATCCCAAGAAATATCTTCTTTGTTTTGATAATGCGAAATATCTAATCCGTAGGTCTTGTCTAAATTTTCGCTGATGATTTTTTGAATTCTCGCAGCCTCAGTTTCCGTATTTTTAAGTTTTTTATGAGATGATTTATTGAAATAAAGTGCGTAATAATAGGAAATTTTCTGTTTTAAGAAGAAACCTGTTGCCAAAAGTGTCAGCACCAAAATACCCAACACAATAATCCTGCGGAGATTGGCTCTCTTGCGGGTGTTTTTATGACGTTTTGCAGCAACTTTTCTGGTGTAATTTTTTCTTTTCATCAGAGTACAAAACTAAGTTTTTTTGACAATTTTTTTTGCTTTGTGTAAGATTTTGGTAGTAATAATTCTACTGTTCTTAAATTCAAAAATAAATCTTCAGAATAGAACTTAGAATTAGAAGGTTTTTACTAAAACAAATCGTTCCCCTGTTCAATCTTTTCAAATGCGTTCTTATGGAAAGATTTTTTCTTTCGATTGAATTTGTACTAAACTTTTGGATTGAATGAATTTCTTTTGAAATTAAATATTGGTAATTCTGGAGTTTATCTATGTAGATTTTTTTTGGATTTGAGTTTAAAAGTATTTTAGCCCCCGCAACATCTTTGGTGTTTCTTATGAGAGAAGAAATGTTTCCGGACACTCTTTTCTCTTGATTTTTAATGTGTTTTTTATTTAAAAAGTTATAAATAAAGGAAACCACCACATCTGGAACATTATTGGTTAAAGAAGGAAACGCCACAGATAACGGTGCAGAATGGGTGTATATTTCTACAGCATCTAACCCCGACCTTTCGGGAGATAAAAATACTGTTATTGCTTTAGATAATCCTGCCAACATGTCAGAAAAAACTCAAACACTTTAACGGACTCAAAATGCATTTTAGACGGAGGATGGCGGAGCGATAACGAACAAAATATTTACGCCAAAATGATTAATCCGCTTCAGAAATGAGGCGGATATTTATTTAACATTCAAATATCAGGTAGAATTAATCTCAAATAATAAGATTGAATAAACATTAAATCTGTAAATTTGTTACTATGGAAACAAGGGAGAAAATCGTTATCATTGGAGGAGGTTTTGCAGGATTGCAATTGGCTAAAACACTGAACAACAAAAACAAAAAGGTTATTGTGCTCGATCGTGTAAACCATCACATGTTTCAGCCTCTATTCTATCAGGTGGCTTGCGGGAGGATAGAACCTTCCAATATTTCATTTCCTTTTCGTAAGATTTTTCAGCAATCGAGAAATACACAATTTAGGCTTACCGAGGTAAAAGAAATTATTCCTTCACAAAATAAAGTAATTGCTGACGGAGCAGAATTTAGTTATGACAAATTAATTATCGCTACTGGTTGTAAAACCAATTTTTTCGGGAATAAAGAAATGGAATCTAAAGCTTTCGGGATGAAAAACACCCAAGAAGCCATCAGTATTAGAAACCATGTTTTGATGACTTTCGAAAGATTAATCCTAGAAAAAAGCCGCAGTGATGACGGAAATTGGAATATCGTTATTGTAGGAAGCGGCCCCACTGGTGTGGAGCTTGCAGGCGCTTTTTCTGAAATGAAAAAAGAAATTCTACCAAGAGATTATCCTTATATGAATTTTGATCATCTTAAAATCATACTTGTAAGCTCTACAGAGAAACCGTTAGCAGTAATGAGTCCCGAAGCACAAACTCAGTCTGAAAAATACCTAAAAGATCTTGGTGTAGATTTTCTAAGTGGAGAATATGTTACAGAATACGATGGCGACAGGGTTTACATGAAAAGTGGAAAACAAATAGCTTCCAACAACGTAATCTGGGCCGCCGGTGTTATAGGAAATGTAATTGATGGATTTTCTCAAGAAAACATTTTGAAAAACAGATACATTACCGACAGATTCAACAAAATAAAAGGTTTTGAAAATATTTATGCCATTGGCGACATTTCCTACATGGAAACACCCAAATACCCTCAAGGTCATCCTCAAGTAGCGAATGTAGCAATTAATCAAGCAAAAAATTTAGGCAAAAATATTTTAAAGAAAAGTAATTCAGAATGGTCTGAATATGAATATGATGACAAAGGTTCTCTTGCTACAATAGGTAAACACAGAGCAGTTGTAGATCTTCCTTTTATAAAATTTCAAGGTTTTCTTGCGTGGTATTTTTGGATGTTCCTTCACTTAATGCTAATTTTGAGCGTTAGAAATAAACTTGCCGTATTCTTTAATTGGATGTGGAGTTATTTTAATAAAGATTCGTCATTACGACTAATCATCCTATCCAACAAAAAAAACGGAACATTACAATGAGAATTGATATTATAAGTGTACTTCCAGAACTCATGGCAAGCCCATTTCAAACTTCCATACTGAAAAGAGCGATGGATAAAGGTATTGCCGAAGTTCATTTTCATCAACTCCGAGATTGGGCAATTAATAAACATAAGCAAATTGACGACGAACCCTATGGTGGCGGTGCAGGAATGGTTATGATGATTGAGCCCATAGACAAGTGTATTTCTGACCTTAAATCTGAAAGAGAATATGATGAAGTGATTTATCTAACGCCAGATGGTGTCACTTTAAATCAAAAATTGGCCAATACCCTTTCTATTAAAAACAATCTTATATTTCTTTGCGGCCATTACAAAGGTATTGATCAACGCGTACGAGAACTTCACATTACAAAAGAGATTTCTATAGGAGATTATGTGCTTACAGGTGGCGAGCTTGCAGCTTGTGTTTTGGCAGATTCTGTCATCAGGCTTTTGCCAGGTGTTTTGAATGATGAACAAAGTGCTTTGACTGATAGTTTTCAGGATAATTTGCTTTCTCCGCCTATTTACACAAGACCAGATGTGTATAAAGGTCTAGAAGTGCCAAAAGTACTTTTGAGCGGAGATTTTAAGAAAATTGAAGATTGGAGACATGATGAAGCCGTAAGAATTACACAAGAAAAAAGACCCGATTTACTCTAATTGATTTCTATGATGCTTTAATGATTTATTAAGGTAATAATTCCCTATTTATTTTAAATTATAATTTTTTGAAAATCAATGAAATATCATTATGATTAAATTAATTTATGTTAAAATATTAATTAAAATAATAATTCATAAAAAAACTATTTGTATTTTTAACCACACAAATTTTTGAAAGGCTAGATAAATATTAATTTTTTGCAAACAAATCAATGGAGATTTTTGCATTCTACAACGTTGAAAATTTGTTTTTACCAGATTCTACGCCCAAAAACAAGTTCGAAAAAACCAAAAGCGGACTCAACAATTGGGACTTCCGAAAGTATCAGTATAAACTCAATAAAATTGCACATGTTTTTCGTTTGATCGAAGAGCAAAATAGCCATTTACCATTAATGGTGGGGCTTGCAGAGATTTCGGGATCTCACGTTCTGAAAGACCTCATCAATACCGAGCCTCTTCAGGGAAAATACGACATCATTCATTATAATTCTCTAGATGAAAGAAATGTAGATGTAGCTTTGCTCTACAATCCTTCAAAAATCAAAATTTTACACTCCGAACCTATCACTTTTTTCTTTGAAGAATCTGGTCTAGACGAGCAATATTACGACACAACTAGAGATGTACTTTTTGCAAAAGTGAAATATGAAGAAGAAATCATCAATGTATTTGTACTTCACTTACCATCGAAAAGAGAAAAAGACGTCAACAAACCAAAAAGAGCTTATATCATTAATGAACTAAAAACCAGAATTAATGTGATTCTTAAAAATACTGATGAGAAAGTAATTTTGTGCGGAGATTTTAATGAAAATCCTGATGATGAAATCATTCTGCCGTTAACAGACAAAACTTCAAACGGTATTGTTCTCAGAAATCCTTTCTTAAATTTGTTCTTAAATAAAAAATATTCAACATTTCATTACAAAAGTGGTTTACTATTTGATCAAATACTTTTATCAGAAAATTTTTTTAACTGTAACGAAAGCATACTTCAATATGATTCTGCAGAAATCTTTAACCACAACCAACTTACAACTACAGAAAAAAACTCAGCAAAAAGGCCTTTTAGAACTTTTGCAGGAACGAGATATTTAGGGGGATACAGCGACCATTTCCCTGTTTTTATAAAACTAAAACGCTGTGACAAAAACAACAACAACTAACAAACATTTCTATAAAACATTAAACTAAATCAAAATGAAGAATTCTAACAATACAGATTACTATTTGGATGCAATCGATAAGCAGATTATTTATATGCTTATGGATAATTCCAAAACTTCACTTGCTCACATTGCCTCGAAAGTAGGGATTTCCACTACCGCAGTTCACCAAAGAATAAAAAAACTAGAGCATGCAGGAGTAATAGAAAGCACTATTTCTTTTTTAAATCCAAAGAAAATTGGCTTCAAAGTAGTTTCCTTCATCGGAATATTTCTAGATCAGCCGAGCCATTATGCTGAAGTGGTAAAATCTCTAAAAGAAGTAAATGAAGTTGTAGAAGCGCACTATACAACAGGAAATTATGCTGTTTTTATAAAAGTTCTCTGCAAAGACAACGATCATCTTATGCAAATTCTTAGTAAATTACAGAAATTTAAGGGAGTTACCCGTACAGAAACATTTATATCTCTTGAGCAAAGCATTGCAAGACAACTAAAAGTATAACACAATGAATATCGCAGATTTTTTAGATTCAACCTATCTTAAAACACCACAGCAATCTGGAATTTCAGAAGAAGAAACACTTCAGAAAGCTCTAGAACTTGCCGCAGAAGCAGAAGAAAATAATATTTTTGCTGTGATGATAAGACCTGAATATGTTTCTGAAATTAAAAAGTTTCTGACAGATAAAAATTCAGACGTAAAAATAGGAACTGTGATTGGCTTTCACGAGGGAACTTATTCGGTTGATGAAAAACTGAATGAAGCAAAAAAAGCAATTGCAGATGGCGCTGATGAACTTGATTTTGTTATTAATTATTCTCAATACCTCAACGGTGATCTCGATTTGGTGAAAACCGAGTTTCTAGATTGCACAAAACTTTGCCTTCAAAATCAAAAGATAGCCAAATGGATTATTGAAATTGCCGCGTTAACAGATACACAAATTGCAGATCTCACAAAGAAAATTTCTATGTGGGCAGAAGAGAATTTTGATGGAAATGATTTTTCAGCAATTTTTGTAAAATCATCCACCGGATTTTATGAAACCAAGGATGGAAAGCCAAACGGTGCTACTTTTGAAGGCATTAAAATAATGCTCGATAATTCTGGAAAGCTACCTGTAAAAGCAGCTGGAGGCGTTAGAAGTCACGCTGATGCTGTGAAAATGATTAATCTTGGCGTGAAAAGAATTGGAACTTCTTCGGCTTTGAGTTTGCTTAAAGATCAATCTTCTAAAGAAGAATATTAGAATACATTTTAAATAGAAAAGCTCCGAAGATTTGTTTCTTCGGAGCTTTTTCATGTAAATATTTTCCTATTTTTTAATGATAAATTTCTCTGAAATCTTCTCACCACCATCTAAAACAAGGGTAAGAAGATAATTTCCATTGGTAAGAGTTCTTACATCTATTTTAGTTTCTCCTGCAAAGTTTCCTTTTAAAATTAATCTTCCTGAAGCATCGTACATTTCATAATCTGCCTTTTGAGATAATCTTTTTAATGAAACAGTAATAAAATCAGAAGCTGGATTTGGATAAATTGTATAATTCTTAACTGCAGTTTCAGACGTAGATAACACAACCTGATTCACTGGGAAATTAGTAGAATTTACTGCAAAATAAATATTGTTCAGTGCCTTTACCATAATTCTTGCATTAGCAATATTTTCACTAGGAATCGTCACATTTGCAGAGCCGTTGTTTGGAACACTTGCTGCCAAAACAGTATTGAAATTCGCGCCGCCATCTTTAGAAAGCAGAATAGTTACATTGGCAGTATTGATGGTTCCTCCATTCGTTCCTGCTACAGCCCAAGTTACAGGAATAGTTGAGTTTCCGGTAATTGCTGCATTTGATGTTTGAGACGTTACTGCAAACGGACCATCATCGGTAACTGTAACAACCATTACGTCTCTTGCAGCCTGATTTCCTGTGGCTTTGTTATCATTTACGATAAGAGAAAAATTGAGTGTTCTTGCCACGCTTGGAGTAACTTCCCATTTCGGTATCAGATTATTAGCTAAAACCGAAGTCATAACCGGAAAATATCTCAATGGAGAAACTTTAGGAGCTAACGAACGGTAAACAGGGCCTGCTGTGGCTGTAGAAACAGGTGGCTGAGTATTATTGGTGTTATCATACTGTTCCCATAAATAGGTCAGCGGATCATTGTTTGGATCTGTGCCTATACCTGTCAATACAAATGCTGTACTTTTGGGAATGATGTAATCTGCACCAGCATCAGCCGTAGGAACCCCATTACTGTTTGACGTTTTCACAGAACAGTCGGTAGATCTCTGAACTACAGCATACATTTCAAGAATACTTGCCGCATGGAAGTAGGCATCACTGCTATTTTGTACATTTAAGCTGGTACCACATATCCCCGCATAAGCCATAATTGTAGAACCGCTACCTGGTTCGAAAGCTGTAGAATTATTTTCATTACCACTACAATTCCTAAATGTATGATTTGCTCCGAACTGATGTCCCAATTCATGAGCAACATAATCAATATCAAAAGGGTCACCCACAGGAGCGCCAGAACCAGTAACACCTCTAGCCTTATTGTCAGCTACACAAACAACCCCTAAACCTGCCACACCTCCACTGTTTGTACCAAAAACGTGACCGATATCGTAATTTGCAGTACCAATAACAGAATTTGTATTTGTTTGATTTTGAGTAATCATTGCTCCGGGATTTCCGTTGGTGTATGGATCAGTAGACGTATTGGTATAGACCAATAGGTTATTATTGGCAACCATGGTCATGGTAGTAGAAATTGATTTTTCATAAACACCATTAACTCTGTTCATTGTAGTTACCATTGCTGCCATAGCCAATGCGACCGTTCCACCATGAAAATTAGTGTACTCTCCCGTGGCGGCAATAGCAATTCTGTACCTTCTAAACTGTCCGTCAGAAACCAATGGTGCCTTGTTTGCTGAGCCACCGCTGTTTTTTAAATTATCCAGTTCATTTTCTATATGACATTCGAAGAGTCTGTCATTTTTTGGAAGATCTTTTCTTTTATAAAGAATGAAAGAAGAATGATCTTTTGCATAACTGTCGAGATAGCTTACTTCCCAATTATCAAAATACATCACGCTGATTCCTGTAGAAGGCGTAGTACTGAAACGAATTGTATTTTCAGGATGATTTTTCTGCCAGCCAACGTAAGTACGGATTTCAGGAAATTTAGCCTGTAATTCGGGTTCCATCATAGAGGCTTCCTGAACGATATAATCTCTCGTTTTTCCGTCTGAATCAGGAAATTTAATGATTAAATTCTCATTATTTGAAAAGCGCTGAGGTGCATTTTTCAGGTCATTTTTAATTTTATCTAAATCTAACTGATATAGCGAAAATGTGTTGGGCACAACCCATCTTGGGCTGAGATTTTCACGTTTCACTTTGTTGTCTTTAAGCTTTGACCAGTAATTATCCTGAGCAAAACCCTGTGCTGCTACTAGCAGACACGAAAGAATAAATGTTTTTGTTTTCATGTAAGTTATATTAAATATTAGTATTTTGTGATTACTTTTTTAAACCTGACATTTCCGTTTAGTTTCAACAGAACATTAGGTGGTTTTCGAGTAGATTTTTCAAAATCGGGATTATACAATTCTTTTACTTTCAGATAAAGTATATTTTTATTTAAACTTATTTCCTCTATCAAAACATCATTGGAATTTTTTAATTTCGGTTTTATGAGAACATAAGTTTCATCTTCCACAACAGCCGGAATTGGAGAATATCGGTTTCTTTTATTTTTTTGATGTATTAAAACGAAAACCCCGTCCATTTTTTCCTGAGAAATTATAATCAGAAAATCATTTTGAGTTAAAGTAAAAGGATAATGATATTTATCTTCGAAGTGAATTATTTTAGATTGAGGCAAATATTGGCTCTTTCTAACCTGCGATTGACAATTAAGAAATAAAAACAGAAAAAAACAAAGATATATTTTCATTTTATAAACTTAATTGTAGTAAAATTAAGATTTTAAAATGACTCATTAATTATCATTATAAAAAAAAACCGCTTCAAAAAATGAAACGGTTTAAATTGATATGAAAATTTTAGTTTTAAGCTAAAACTTCTTTTACTTTGTTTGCAGCTTCTTCCAAAGTAATTGCAGAGTGTACTGGTAGACCAGACTCGTCAATTAATCTTTTAGCTTCTACTGCATTAGTACCTTGTAATCTTACAATTAGTGGAACAGGAAGGCTTCCCATTGCTCTGTAAGCATCTACAACACCTTGAGCAACTCTGTCGCATCTTACGATACCTCCAAAAATATTGATCAAAATAGCTTTTACGTTAGGATCTCTCAGGATAATTCCGAAAGCAGTCTGTACTCTCTGTGCATCCGCAGTACCACCAACGTCTAGGAAGTTTGCTGGGTTACCTCCAGATAATTTGATGATATCCATGGTTGCCATTGCAAGACCAGCGCCGTTTACCATACAAGCAACGTTACCATCAAGCTTTACGAAGTTAAGACCAGCTTCACCTGCCTCAACATCCAAAGGATCTTCTTCTCTTGTATCTCTAAGTGCTTCAAGATCTTTGTGACGGAATAATGAGTTACCATCCAAAGTTACTTTAGCATCTACAGCGATAATTTTGTTGTCAGAAGTTTTCAAAACCGGGTTGATTTCGAAAAGAGAAGCATCAATTCCTACATACGCATTGTATAGAGAAGAGATGAATTTTGTAAATTCTTTGAACGCATTTCCTTCAAGACCTAGGTTGAAAGCAATTTTTCTAGCTTGAAAACCTTGAAGTCCTAAAGTAGGATCAATCAATTCATTGTGGATTAAGTGTGGAGTTACTTCAGCAACGTGCTCAATATCCATACCACCTTCAGTAGAATATACAATTGTATTTTTACCTTGAGCTCTGTCTAAAAGAATAGAAACGTAAAATTCTTTAGTTTCAGATTCTCCAGGATAATATACATCCTCTGCTACCAATACAGAATTTACCAATTTACCTTCAGCAGAAGTCTGAGGTGTGATCAACTGCATTCCGATGATGTTTTGAGCGTTTTCTTTCAACTTATCCATGTTCGGAGAAAACTTTACACCACCACCTTTACCACGACCACCTGCGTGAATTTGCGCTTTTACAACCCAAGCTTGAGCTCCGGTTTCAGCAGTCAATTTTTCAGCAGCTGCTACAGCTTCTTCTACGTTGTTTGCAACGAAACCACGTTGGATAGCTACTCCATACTTTGATAAAATCTCTTTTGATTGATACTCGTGAAGATTCATATTATTTTTATTATTTTTATTTTACTATTTAAAGGTTGACAAATTTAATAAAAATGAACAAGGTTAAAAAGAAAATCACTAAACTTTTAAATTAATAAATCATTTTGTATTAAATATCTGCGATTTTTCAAGTATTAAGAAGTGTTTTCTTTTGTATAATCTTTATTTACAATCAAAATATTCTAATCACATTTTAATACTATTCTAATCTATAGTATTACTTTTATCAAAAAAAGTTATTTATTTTTGATAAAAGATCAATTCAAAAACAAAATAATGAATTTTCAGCTAAAATTTAAAGTAAACGACAAATTATATCTCAAAGACCCCGAAAAGAGTGAAATAGGAAAATCTATCCTAAAACACGCTATAGAGCTGATTTTTGATATAGGATTTGAACATTTTACATTTAAAAAACTGGCTGTAAAAATCAACTCAACTGAGGCAACAATTTACCGTTACTTTTCTTCAAAATACAAATTATTAACCTACATTCTCAACTGGTATTGGTCTTATCTCGAATTAATGTGTGAGTTGAAAACTTCTGAGATTAAAATACCATTAGAAAAACTAAAAAAAATTTTAGAAATCATCACGCATTACAACAATTCGTGTGATGAAGTAGACGATTATAATATTGGCAAACTTCACTCTATTGTCATTTCAGAAAGCAGTAAATCTTATCTTGTAAAAGAGGTAGACGAAATAAGCAAAGAAATGATTTTTGGCCCGCTAGAAAGTCTTTGCCAATGTATTTCATATATTATTTCTGAGGCAAAACCAGATTTCGCATATCCCGTTTCTATGGCAAGCACACTTTTGGAGACTGCTCACAATCAACATTTTTTCAGTGAGCATTTACCAAAACTCACAGATAATCATCATAAAGAAGAAAACAAAAAATATGTATTGGGTTATTTAACACACATTACTTTCAACCTTATTAAATAAGAAAAATGGCATTAAAATCAGCAAGTGAACATAGCAAAAAGCTCTTTCGCTACATTACCAAAGAGAAAAAAGATGTTTCAAACATTTATTTTTATGCAATTCTAAACGGTCTTGTGTCACTGAGTATTCCGTTGGGAATACAGTCGATCATTAGTTTTGTGATGGGAGCCACTATGGTAACTTCCATCTATCTCTTAATACTTTTTGTTGTATTAGGAACCTTTCTTGTGGGGCATTTCAGACTAAAAGTACTGCAAATCATTGAAAAAATTCAGCAGAAGATTTTTGTTGAATTTTCTATGGCTTTTGCCGAAAAACTACCGAAAGTAAATCTCTCCGAAACAAGAAAATATTATTTACCCGAACTGGTTAACCGTTTTTTTGATGTGCAAATTCTTCAAAAAGGGATTTCAAAAATACTTCTAGAAATCCCAACAGCATTGATTCAAATTCTTTTTGGAATTCTTTTGCTATCTTTTTATCATCCATGGTTTTTGGCTTTTGGAGTTTTAGTGGTTTTTTTAGTGGTACTCATTTTCATTTACAGCATGGAAAGCGGCATTAAATCAAGCATTGAAGAAAGTGATAAAAAATACGAAACTGCGGCATGGATTGAAGATATAGCTTCATCTGTAAAGACTTTTAAAATGCATGCTGGCATGCAAAGCCATCTTCAAGGCACAGATTCTAGAGTTGTAGAATATCTTGATCATCGTACTGCTCACTTCAAAATTCTTGTTTTCCAATACAAAACTATTATCGCATTTAAAGTGATTATCACATTGGCTATTTTAGCAATCGGAACGTATTTAATGATCGATCAGCAATTGAATATCGGGGCGTTCATCGCTGCAGAAATTGTGGTGTTAACCATTATGGCAGCGGTAGAAAAGCTTATTATAAGCCTAGAAAGCTATTATGACCTCATCGCATCATTTGCTAAACTGTCTAAAGTAACAGAGCTGAAAGAGGAAACAGACGGAGATATTATTTTGTCTCAAAAAGACAAAGGAATCGAAATTGAATTTAAAGAAGTAGACTTTGCCTTCAGCGATACACCTGCAATTTTATCTGATATAAATTTCAAATTAAAAGAAAACAGCATCACTGTAGTTACTGGAAAAATGGGGGCAGGTAAATCTCTGCTTATCAATATGCTGGCAGGTTTTTATGAACCCAGCTCGGGAACAATTCTTTTTGATAAAATTCCTCTGAAAAATTTAGACAAAAAACAATTCAGAGGTGAAGTTGGATTATACCTTGAAAACATGAAAGTAATTCAGGGAACTGTTTTAGAAAACATCCTCTTAGGAAATAAGCAAAGCAATACCGAAAGTATTATACAACTTTCTGATGAAGTAGGTATAGAAAGTATTTCAAGCAGCTTCAGTCAAGGTTTTGCCACGGAAATTAGCGAGACAGATTCTGAATTGAGCTTCAGTTCAAAAAAGAAAATCCTAATACTTCGTTCTCTTTTAGGCGAAAAAAGGTTGATTTTGCTCGAAAATCCCTTAGAAGGAATGCCGGAACGATTTCAGAAACAATTGATTGAATATTTAATTGCAAACAAAAAAAACACGACCATTGTGATTGTTTCTACAGACAAAAATATAATATACAACGCAGACCAGCATATCCATCTTGAAGACGGAACTTTAAGAATTATCTAATAAAACTCAGAACAAATGCAAATACAGTCATACGATAAAATTTATCATATCCACAAAAAATCCAGGGTAAAGCGATGGTTTATATTTATTTTCATTGCAGGTATTATCACACTATTTCTTCCTTGGACGCAGAATATTAAAGTGAAAGGAAACGTTTCTTCACTCTATCAATCTCAAAGACCTCAACAGCTGAACTCTCCTATCCCAGGAAAGATTATTCAGTGGAATGTAAAGAACGGAGATTATGTGAAAAAAGGCGACACGCTATTAAAGTTATCGGAAATAAAGGAGGATTACATGGATCCCCTTTTGGTGCAGCGTACAGAACAGCAAGTGGAAGCTAAACAAGGAGTAAGAGATTACTATGAAGCCAAAGTAGGAACCACAAAAAACCAATTGGATGCTTTGAATGCAGCTCGAGATTTAAAACTAAATCAAGTTAAAATAAAAATAATCCAACTTAATAGTAAACTTGTTGGTGAACAAGCAGAATTAGACGCTGCCAAAAACGAATTAAAGCTTTCGGAAGACCAATTTACAAGACAGAAGAAAATGTATGATGAGGGTTTGGTTTCTCTTACTCAGTTTCAGCAGAGAAGTATTTCTTATCAAAATTCTATTGCCAAGAAAACTGCTTCCGAAAATAAAGTAGCCCAGACAAGGCAGGAAATCCTGACTACCCAAATAGAGCAAAACTCTGTAGTGCAAGATTACAACGAAAAACTGAGCAAAATAGAAGGCGAACGTTTCCAAAGTATGGGACAAATAGAGGGAAGCGAAGGGGATATTGCTAAACTTCAAAATCAAGTGGCAAACTATAAGGCAAGACAAGGACTGTATTTTATTCTTGCTTCTCAGGACGGACAAATCATCCAATTGAACAAGGCAGGCATCGGCGAAATACTAAAAGACGGCGAAAACATAGGAACAATAGTGCCTACAAATGTAGATTATGCTATTGAAATTTACATTAAACCTGTTGATTTACCTTTAATAAAAGAAGGACAGCGGGTGATGAGTATTTTCGACGGATTTCCGGCTATTGTTTTCTCGGGATGGCCAGATTCTAGCTACGGAACGTTTGCAGGAAAAATAGTAGCAATAGAAAGCAATATCGGCTCCAACGGCATGTTTAAAGCTTTAATTATTGAAGATAAAAAAGAAAAAAAATGGCCCCCAAAAATCAAAATGGGCACCGGAGTTCAAGGTATTGCCATTTTAAATAACGTTCCTATTTGGTATGAATTATGGCGAAATATCAACGGTTTCCCACCAGATTATTACGAAATTACAAATTCAAAATCTTCTAAAGATGAAAAAACAAAATAAAATTCTACTCCTTCCCTTCTTGTTGTTTTTTACTTTAGGTTTCGCACAAGATTCGTTGAAAATTTCTTCTGTAGAATTTGTTAACGTGGTTAAAAATTATCATCCTTTAGCATTAAAATATCAGCTTCAAAACAAAATAGCAGAAGCAGAAATCACAAAAGCGAGAGGAGGATTTGACCCTGTTTTAGCCGGTAAATTAGGCGAAAAAAATATTGGCGGAACAAAATATTATGAACAAAAAAATTTAGAACTAGGAATTCCCACTTGGTACGGAATTGATCTGCATGGAAGCTACAACCAGCTAGACGGAGAAAAACTAAACAACAGCGATACAAAAGGTGGTTTATATCAATTCGGAATTACCGTTCCTTTAGCCAAAAATCTTATCTATGATAAAAGAAGAGCTATGCTAGACCAAGCAAAATTTGCTTTGAAAATGACCGAAGCAGAACAAACCGTTTTAACAAATGAATTACTTCTGGAAGCCGAAAATACCTATTGGCAATGGGTTCAGGATTATGAAATTTATCAATTAAAATCTAAAATTGTTGCCATCAATAAAAATAGATTAAAATTGACAAAAAAAACTTTTGAATTCGGAGAAAAACCCGCAATTGATACAATTGAAGCTCTTTCCCAGCTTCAAAATCTTGAACTTCAACAAAGTGATGCTTTTTTGAGCTTTGTAAAAAGCACGCAGCAGCTGCAATTGTTTCTTTGGAAAGACGGCCAGCAATTGTACGAGCTTTCTGAAATGATTTATCCCTCAGATAATCTTGCGGAAAACTTGGCGTATTCTGATTTTGAGTTTTTAATTAATAACGTTAATGCTAAACAGATCAACTCGCATCAATCTATTTTATATTATAATCAGAAACAAAATACCCTCGAAAGCGAAAGACGATTAAAATGGCAAAGCTTTCTCCCTAAACTAGATTTTACCTATAATTTTTTCAATAAAGAAAATTACCCTTCAGATTTCCTTCCTCTATTTGATAACAATTTTCAATACGGTTTAAAACTAGAAGTACCCCTATTTCAAAGAGAAGCAAGAGCTAATTATCAAATGGCAAAGCTGAAACTAAATCTAAACCAAATTGACACAAATCTGAAGATCAGAGAACTTGAAGTAAAAATTGAAACTTATAAAAACGAAATTCTGAATTATCACACCCAAATTGATCTATCAAAAAATAATCTACAGAATTACAATAGACTTCTTTATGCTGAAGAAACGAGATATAGCAACGGCGAAAGCTCACTTTTCTTAATCAATTCCAGAGAAAATAAAGTAATAGAATCGCAGGAAAAACTCATCTCTATCCGTACAAAATTTATGAAAAGTTTCAATAAATTGAAATGGATGAAAGAGAATTTTACTTTTTAGATGTAATCTACAGTGAAGGTTGTAAAGGTATTCTGATTGTCGTAAAACTCAACTTAATATTATTTACTTCTTGGTAAAATGAAGCGTTTTAATTGTTTTTAAAAAAAATAGGACTATCCTTTGTTTATCACAAAGCAAATTTTAAATCAAAATAGCACAAAGATTTTTCACAAAAAGTACAAATATTTGTGAACGTTGTGAAAAATCTTTGTTTACCCTTTGTGGTAAAAATTTAGCATTATGAATAAAAGCGGACAATCATAATTAGAAAATCAAAGTTTATTTTAACAATCTCAGTAGAACATTTTTGCTATAAAAAATTATTGATATCCTACTTTCGTCTGAAATTCTATAAAACTTGGCTTTATAACAATTAAATTTTATTCTTCAAAAAGTAAAAAATCAACATCCCCCAACTCAGGATCATAAACAATCCTCCTAGCGGAGTTATTGGGCCTAAAAATTTCAAATTTACTCCCAAATAATCTTGTAGACTCAAACCGTAAATACTGAACGAAAACAGCATTGTTCCAGCAATCATCAATATAGAAATCCATTTTTGAGATGAAGTATCAAATTTTAAAATATAACCTACAATAATCAAAAAGAAAGCAGCATACATTTGATATCTAATGCCTGTTTCAAAACTTTCTAATTTTTCTACTGATAAAATTTTCTTTAAAGCATGAGCCCCGAAAGCGCCCAAAATAACGGATAATAGGCCATACACGGCACCAAAGACTAAAGTAATTGTTTTCATTATATTGATTTATTTAAACAGTCTATTTTTAATAAACCTGTTTTTATTGATAAGTTAAAATCTTAAATAGTAGCGATAGACCACCAATTCCTATAAAAATCCATGAGAATTTTTTATTCTGAGCAAATCCCCGATTATTAGTAAGCTTTAAAAACATTCCAAAAGCCAACAAACAAGTTGCGATAATAATTCCAAACATTACCGTCCTCTCAATCTATTAAACTCATCAATCACTTCATGATGCGTCACTGTTTTATCTTTAAAATAGGTCACAAAATGCTGTTTTTCATCCTCAGTTGCTCCCATTTGGTTCAAGATATTAAATAAATGCATTTTCATGTGACCTTTCTGAATCCCTGTGGTTACCAGAGATCTCAAAGCTCCAAAATTCTGAGCCAATCCTGAAACAGCTAAAATACTCATCAATTCCTGAGCTGAAGGTTTCCCGAGCAGTGCCAAAGAGAATTTCACCAAAGGATGAAGATTCGTTAAACCTCCCACAACGCCAACAGAGATTGGCAAATCTATCCAAAACCTGAAAATTCCGTTGTCTATGGTACAGTGCGTAAGTGAAGAATATTTTCCGTCTTTTGCTGCATAAGCGTGTGCGCAAGCTTCGGTGGCTCTAAAATCATTTCCGGTGGCAATCACAACGGCGTCTACACCATTCATGATTCCTTTATTATGTGTTGTGGCACGGAAAGGCTCAATTTCCGCAATGGTAACTGCTTGTTTAAATTTTCTTGCAAATTCTTCGTTTGAAATTCCGCTGTCGTCTTTCAGATCTTCAATTTTACATGAAACTTCGGCTCTCACAATACAATCCGGAGTAAAATTGGAAAGAATATTCATCACAACCTGCAAAGAATCTTTTTCTTCCTGCGTGAAACTTTCTTCTAATGCCAATTCTTCTTTCAAAGTTTTACCAAATTGCTCCAAACAAGAATTGATGAAGTTGGCACCCATAGAATCTACGGTGTCGAAACTTGCTTTTAGCTGATAATAATTGGGCATTTCTGCGGTTTTATCTACCAGTTTTATTTCTAAAATTCCGCCGCCACGATTTCTCATGTTTGCCGTGATGTTTTCTGTGGCTTCAAAGAGTTTTTTCTTTAATTTAAAATTGAAAAAATGCTGAAGTTTATGTGATTCTACATCTATAATGAAGTGGGTATGACCTAATTTTTTGGTGTTGATAATAGTTGTTTTGAAACCGCCTTTATCTATCCAGAATTTTGCCGCTTTAGAAGCTGCTGCCACTACTGAACTTTCTTCCACAGCCATTGGAAGCGCAAATAACTTCCCGTCAATCAGAAAATTTGGAGCAATTCCGTAAGGCATATAAAAATTGGAAATCGTGTTTTCAGAAAACTCATCATGGAGCTTCTGAAGACCTGCATTTTCGTTCCAATATTGATTGAGTATATTTTGATAATCTGAATTTCCTTCAAGATATTCATTGACGAGCCAGTCAATTTTCCCTTGCTTGGTCAGTTTAGAAAAGCCTTCTACCGGTTGATGATTCATAGGTAAGTTATTTTTTGATAAAGAAAAGTGGAATCGACCGTTTACGATTTCACGCATAAATTAATAATGGTAAATATAGTAAATTTGTTTGTGCTTATTGTGGATAAGTTCATAGAAAAAAGAGTGATATTTCTCAATTTTGGATTTATTTTTGAATAAAAAAAAGAGAACTTTGGAAATTAAGTTTACCCGCAAAAAGCGAAAAAGTTTTTACACATTAGAATTCTAAAGATTAAAAACAGAGCAACGATTGAGAACAATTAATTTTTTTTTAAATCTTTGATTTTCATTTATATGAGTTAATTTTTCAAATATGTGAAAAAATTAACCCAAATTTTGTGTTATTATTTAAACTTCATTTGTAGGTTATTAATCAGGACACCAATTTTTAATGTAAAGTTTACATAGTTTTTTTAAAAAATTACTATCCATTTTTAAAGCTCGAAATAGCGTAAAATTAGCAAAGAATACAAAAGATTTTCAATAATAACAGATTAATTTAAAATAACCTTTCTTAGATATTTTTTTTAAAATTTTAACCCTGCGTTTTTGCAACAAACAATCAAAGGTAAAATAAACAAAAATGAATTTTGACCGCCTTAAAGAAAAATTAGAAATCCTTGCTGATGCAGCGAAATATGACGTTTCATGCTCATCAAGCGGTGGTTCCAGAAAAAACAATGGTGGCTTAGGAGACAGTTCTGCCAGCGGAATTTGCCACACCTATACAGAAGATGGGCGGTGTGTTTCTTTACTGAAAGTTCTTTTAACAAATCATTGTATTTACGATTGTGCTTACTGCGTTTCTAGAAGTTCAAACGATATTAAAAGAGCAGCGTTCACAGTGGAAGAAGTGGTAGATTTAACCATTAATTTTTACCGCAGAAATTATATTGAAGGTTTATTTTTAAGCTCAGGAATTTTCAAAAATGCAGATACAACCATGGAACGCTTAGTTCGTGTTGCAAAAAAACTTCGTGTGGAAGAAAATTTCAACGGTTATATTCATTTAAAATCAATTCCGGGAGCGAGTGATATTTTAATGCAGGAAGCGGCTTTATACGCAGACAGATTATCAATAAATATCGAAATTCCCACAGAAAGTGGATTGAAACTTTTAGCACCTGAGAAAAACCGTGAAGATATGCTGAATCCTATGAAGTACATCCAAAGCGGAATCACCCAATATAAAGAGGAAAAGAAGATTTTCAGAAAAGTACCTAAGTTTGCTCCGGCAGGACAATCTACACAGATGATTGTGGGCGCCACTAATGAAAATGATTTACAGATCATTAAAGTTGCCGATCATTTTTATAAAAATTATAGTTTAAAAAGAGTTTACTATTCTGGGTATGTCCCGGTTTTGGAAGACAACAGATTACCTGCTTTAACGACTGCAGTTCCTATGCTCAGAGAAAACCGTCTGTATCAGTCGGATTGGCTGATGCGTTTTTATGGTTTTAAAGCGGATGAAATTTTAGACCCAAATATGCCCTTTTTAGATTTGGAGGTTGACCCTAAATTAAGTTGGGCTTTGCGTCATCTCGATCAGTTCCCGATTAATCTTCAAAGTGCAGATTATCAAATGATTCTCAGAATTCCGGGAATCGGGGTGAAAACTGCGAAGAAAATTGTTTCAGCGAGACGTTTTCAGGTTTTAACGATTGATCATTTGAAAAAACTTGGTGCGGCGGTGAATCGTGCGAAATATTTTATCGATTTTAATGCAGGAAATGTTTTTCTGAGACATTTAACAGATTTAAACTTAAAAAAACTATTGATTGGTGGAAGCAATTCCAAATTTCAGGATCAGTTTTCGCAGCAACTCACACTGTTTTAATTTCACATACAAATTGTATTAGTTTTTTCACGAATTTCACAAATTTACATTCAAATACAAACAATATTTTTAAAATGATTGAAATAATTATTTCATTTTCAAAACTTTAATTTTCAAATTAAAAAAATGACCACTCTACTCTACGACGGCAGTTTCGACGGACTTTTCACTGCAATATTCGAGGTTTTCGAGTATAAGTATAAAGATGTGGAAATTGTAAGCAGAGAAAGATTTCGTCAGAAAAATATCTTTGCCGAAATTCATGAAGTGATTGCGCAGGAAGAGAAATCAGAACGTGTTTTAAATAAATTAGAAGAAAACATTGGTAAAGCTGGTATTCATGAATTGATAAAAGTCTTTTTATCGGAAGAATTAGATTCAGAGCAGATTATTTTATCAGCTGTAAGACAATCTGTAAAATATCCTAATGTAAATATCCTTCAAAACTATGCTGATAATGACATTTTGAGAATAGCTAAAATCTCTAAATCTGTAAGCAGAGAACGACACAGAATGACCGCTTTTGTGAGGTTTGAAAAAATGCAGGATGAAGTTTTTTTCGCTAAAATAGACCCAGATTTCAATGTTCTACCTCTAATCAAAAATCATTTCAGAAACCGTTATCAAGATCAGAAATGGATGATTTATGACCTCAGAAGAAATTACGGAATTCTCTATGATCTTCAAGCTTGCGACTTTTTTTATCCAGAAGAAAAGATAGATTTGAGTAAATACCAACAGAAGTTTCATGATGAAGAAAAAAACTATCAGACGCTATGGCAACGGTATTTTTTCAAAACCAATATTATAGAAAGAAAAAATTTGAAACTACACATTCAACATGTCCCTAAAAGATATTGGAAATATTTAGTTGAAAAGAATTGATATAAAAAATATAGATTAGGATTTCATAATGCGAAAATGTAAAATATTTATCATATAACTTGCTTTTAAATTTGCAGGATACTAAAGGATGAAAAGTATTGTCAAGATACTGCCGTTATCTGAACTTGTTTTTGTAAATTTGTGTTTGAAATTTTTAACTAAATGAAAGAAAGTGCTGTAAAAAAAATTGCAGTTCTTACCTCGGGAGGTGATTCTCCGGGCATGAACGCAGCATTAAGAGCGGTTGTAAGAACTGCCAATTATTACAATATCGAATGTTACGGAGTGAGAGAAGGCTACAATGGTCTTATCAACGATGACTTCCTGAAAATGGGACCTCGTTCTGTGAAAAATATAATCAACCAAGGTGGAACTATTCTAAAGTCTGCCAGATCCAAAGAGTTTAGAACAAAAGAAGGTCGTCAAAAAGCCTACGACAATTGCGTAAAATACGGAATTGAAGCTTTGGTATGCATTGGTGGAGACGGAACTTTTACAGGAGCGAAAATTTTTAACGAAGAATTTGGAATCCGGGTAATTGGTGTGCCGGGAACTATTGATAACGATATCTTCGGAACAGATAATACGATTGGTTTCGATACCGCGTTGAATACTGCAATGGATGCTATTGATAAAATCCGTGATACTGCAACTTCTCACAACAGAGTTTTCTTTGTTGAAGTGATGGGCCGTGATGCAGGTTTTATAGCACTAAACAGTGGACTGGCAACAGGAGCGTTAGACATTTTAATTCCTGAGAAAAAAGACAGCATGGATGAATTGTTTACCAATTTCCGAAATGCAGAAAAAACAGGAAAATCTTCCAGCATCGTTGTTGTTGCAGAAGGTGAAAAGTTGGCGAACATCTATGAATTAGCAGAACAGACTAAAGTCGAATTCCCTGATTACGACATCCGCGTTGCGATTCTAGGTCATATCCAGAGAGGAGGTTCACCAAGCTGCGCAGACAGAGTTCTAGCAAGCAGACTAGGATTTGGTGCAGTAACTGGATTAATGGCGGGTGAAAACAATGTGATGGCAGGTATGCGTTCAAACGAAATTGTTTACACACCCATTGAAGATGCCATCAAAAAACACAACGAAATTAATAAAGACCTTTTATTGATTTCAGAAATTTTAGCAATCTAAATATTTTATATAATTAAATAAATCAAAACAATTATGTCAACAATCAAAGTAGGTATTAACGGATTTGGTAGAATCGGTCGTCTTGTTTTCAGAGCAATGACTGAAAGAGACAACATCGAAGTAGTTGGTATCAATGACCTTATTAATGCAGAATACATGGCTTACATGTTAAAATATGATTCTGTACACGGTATTTTCCCGGGAGAAGTTTCTGTAGAAGGTAACGATCTTGTGGTAAACGGAAAAAAAATCAGAGTTACCGCAGAAAGAGATCCAAATAACCTAAAGTGGAACGAAATCGGTGCAGATTACATCGTAGAATCTACAGGTTTATTTTTAGATAAAGAAAGTGCTGCTGCACACATCAACGCTGGTGCAAAAAAAGTAATTCTTTCTGCTCCTTCAAAAGATGATACGCCAATGTTTGTAATGGGTGTAAACCACATGGAACTTACAGATGATGTAAAAATCTTATCAAACGCATCTTGTACTACAAACTGTTTAGCTCCTTTGGCTAAAGTAATCCACGATAACTTCGGAATCGTAGAAGGTTTGATGACTACAGTACATGCTACAACTGCAACTCAAAAAACGGTTGACGGCCCTTCAGTGAAAGACTGGAGAGGTGGTAGAGCTGCTTTAAATAACATTATCCCTTCTTCTACCGGAGCTGCAAAAGCGGTAGGAAAGGTAATCCCTTCTTTGAACGGAAAATTGACTGGTATGTCTTTCAGAGTACCAACTGTTGACGTTTCTGTAGTAGATTTAACAGTAAGACTTGAAAAAGGTGCTTCTTACGAAGAAATTTGCGCTGTAATAAAAGCGGCTTCTGAAGGTGAATTGAAAGGTATTCTTGGATACACTGAAGACGCTGTTGTTTCTCAGGATTTCATCGGAGATAAGAGAACTTCAATCTTCGATAAAGATGCTGGAATTAGTCTTTCTCCAAACTTTGTGAAGCTTGTTTCTTGGTATGACAACGAAATGGGTTACTCAAACAAATTAGTTGATATGTTGATCCACGCATCTACTTTATCTAAATAATAAGCGATCACTTTTAAATTATAAAACCTTCCGGATGCGGGAGGTTTTTTTTGCATAAAAAAAACCATTGAACTATCTACAGTGGCTTATTTTACAGGTATTTATTCTACTTTTTTTTCATCACAAGTGCTTTTACCTTCCTTACTTTTAAGCTTCAATGTATCATATTAAAACTTAGGTGAAAATCTTAATTTTACAATTGAGTTTTCGCGATTATTGTTTCTACAAAAGTTGTAAATTATTTAACATAAAAAAATAGCCCTTTTGGGGTATTTTTAACAAATTTTAAGTATTTTAGTTAAAAATATATAAATGGAGAATCCTGAGGACAAACATTTACTATCTCAAATTTGGGAAAACTTTGCTGGAGAAGACAAATCTAAAGCACTTACAAAGCCCTTTATAGAGAAAATAATTGGCGAAATATTCTCCATTGGGAATTTTTATTATTATGTTGTTAATCTTGCAGATTCTACCATTTCCCATCATCACAAAAATATTCTTAAAATTCATGGTTTTTCAGAATACCCAATTCAGCTCAGAGAAATCTTAGAGCTAATCCATCCAGATGACATTCCTTTTGTTTTAAAAGCTGAACAAGCGGTAGTAGAAAAAATAAAACAAATAGGAATTGAACATCAACTTTTCTTAAAACCCAGCTACTGCTTTAGAATGAAGACTAAGAAAGGAAAATATGAACTTTTTCATCATCAGGCTATTCATACAGTTATGGATGAAGACAATCGTTTGTTTCAGTCGATTAATATCCATACAAATATTCAACATATTACCCCCCAAAACCCTTACACCGTTTTAATAACAGGCATCACACCACGAAAAGATTTTCATCAGTTTACAGTGCAGCCAACAGATGAGAAAAAAAAATCAGACCATCCTCATCTCACAAAAAGAGAAATTGAAATCCTTATTTTAATTGTTAAAGGTTATTCTGGGAAAGAAATTTCTAATCTCCTCATTCTCTCAGAACATACCATCAGAAGCCATCGCAAAAACATCCTAAAAAAAACCAATTCTCGGAACAGCAAAGAACTCATAAGAAAAGCATTCGAGTGGGGATTGGTTTAATATAGGTAATGATTGGGATACAAATAATACATCACAAACAATCAGTAATCTAATTGTTGATAATTTACGTTGTTTTAATTTTTAAACCTTGAATACTAATGAATACATACTGACAAATCTCACTCTGGTTTTCAATTAAAAATTCTGTAACTTTATCCTTTATGAAAGAGCCTATTTTACAACCTAGATTTAAAGATTCACAACATTTCAAAGATTTTTGGACGACAGGAAACGGAAAACAACTCATTGATCTTTCCGGTGCTGAAGTGAGTTTCAAAGATTTTCAGAAATTTTCAAAATACTTTTATCATGTAGACGAAATTGGGGATGAGGTTGTAAAAGATGTTTATTTTAAAAAAACATATAGTGAAGCATCAAGAGAGATTGAAAGCTACATTAGAAACGGCATTTCACACAAAGATGAGGTTCCGGAAAGTGTAAAAAAACTTTTCCTGCAAACGCAAACCCTGCCCGATTGGCTTGATTTAAATTTACTTAAAAAAGGCTCCGAGCTTTGTATGCGCTGTAACCTAGATTCACTCATTTCCCTACGAGATTACTGTTTGATTGGCGGTTACGATTATGCTTACCTCAACAAACCGCTTATTGTTACGGAAGCTTTAAAAAAAGGAGCTGTAAAAAGACTTTCTGAAACCCTGGATTTCTGGGTCAATGTAACCCGCTATGATGCTTTAGAAATCCATAAAAAAGGATACGAATTTGCAATTAAAACAAGACTCATTCATTCCTATGCAAGACTTTCTATAAAAAAACATTATAAAAACTGGGATACAGAAAATTGGGGTAAGCCTATTAATTCTTGGGATATGATGGCAACATACATCGGCTTTAGTCTTGTCTTTCTACACAGCCTATACAAATTGGGAAACACGTTTTCTGAAGAAGAAGAGAAAGGGCATTTTCATCTTTGGAAATATGTAGGCTACCTTTTAGGAATTCCAGAAGATCTTTTACCAAACGATAAAAAACAGGCTACAGAATATTTTTATTTATGGACTTCAATTCAACCTTCCTCAGATAAAGACTCGGTTCTACTTGCTCATTCACTATTAAACGAATCACTTGAAAATCCTATTTTAAAATATAAATTTCAAAGAACTAATCTTAGATATCTGCACATTTGCTGCACTTGGTACTTGCTGGGTGACGACGTTTGTAAGAGACTGCAAATCCCTAACGTTCCTTTAAAAAAAGGGTTTCCGATAACAAAAAAAATCCTTAATAAAATATATGACTCTACAGTGAGCCGTGAAGCGAGAATTAAAAAGGGAAACAAAGATCAAATGCAGGTTTTGGAGGATTACTTAAGCATAACCCAAAATTCTAATTTTCATTAATTTTTTTGCGTTCCTAATCCCGAATATAGTTGATAGTAAGCGATACCGAATTGGCTTATCTTTTCGCCCACCCCTTTTGGAAAAGCCATTCCATAAAAAATATTCAGTACCAATAAGGCCTGTTATAAAAGACTTTCCATTTTAAAAACTTTATTATTTTTTAACGCTAAAAACAATTTCCCAAAACAAATATTATTAGCTTTTGAAATTAAAATTATGTAATTTTGATAAATTATTAGAATACGAAATGAGCAATTTAGACGATAAGAAAAAAGCACTCGCATTAGTGCTTGACAAACTAGATAAAACCTACGGAAAAGGAACTGTAATGACTTTGGGAGATAGTGCAATAGACACCACTATCGAAGTGATTCCTTCCGGATCATTAGGATTAGACATCGCTTTAGGTGTTGGGGGATATCCAAGAGGCAGAATAATTGAAATCTACGGACCTGAATCTTCTGGTAAAACAACTTTAACATTACACGCCATTGCAGAAGCTCAAAAGGCAGGCGGAATTGCAGCATTTATAGATGCTGAGCACGCTTTTGACAGAGGGTATGCAGGTAAATTAGGAATCGATCTTGAAAACTTGATTATTTCCCAGCCAGATAACGGAGAACAGGCTTTAGAAATCGCAGACAACTTGATACGCTCTGGCGCAATTGATATTGTCGTGATTGACTCTGTTGCTGCACTAACGCCAAAAGCAGAGATTGAAGGTGAAATGGGAGATTCTAAAATGGGTCTTCATGCAAGATTAATGTCTCAGGCTTTAAGAAAATTAACAGCAACCATTTCAAGAACAAAATGTACGGTAATTTTCATCAACCAATTGAGAGAAAAAATCGGAGTAATGTTCGGAAATCCCGAAACTACTACAGGTGGTAACGCTTTGAAATTTTACGCTTCAGTAAGAGTAGATATCAGAAAAGCAAGCGCACCGATTAAAAATGGCGATGAAGCAGTTGGTAGCCGTGTAAAAGTGAAAATTGTAAAGAATAAAGTGGCTCCACCTTTCAAAATGGCAGAATTTGACATCATGTATGGTGAAGGCGTTTCTAAAACAGGTGAAATCTTAGACACCGCAGTTGATATGGGAATTGTGAAGAAAAGCGGTTCTTGGTTCAGCTACGGAGAAACTAAGCTTGGCCAAGGCCGAGATGGCGTAAGAGATTTATTAAAAGACAATCCTGAACTGGCCGAAGAACTTGAAAATAAAGTAAAAGAAGAAATTATCAACAACAAAAAATAATTTGTTTTGATGTAAATACAAAAGACAGCTTTTTTCGGAAGCTGTCTTTTTTTTATACAAATCATTTAAGAAGAAAACGATTGTTCATAATTTATCATCATTGAAAACACTTTGTATTTCTTTATTAAGTTAAAGCCTTTATACAACTTAAAAACGGTCAAAATTTATAATTTTTTGTTTGACTATGCTATAAATCAAGAATTATGACTAATTACGGATATACAAAAAGAAAAAACAATAAATAAATAAAAATGCCAATCTGTCACTTTATGTTCAATGGTATTTATTTTGAGAATTAATAATCAAATTTAAAAATCCAAAAAAATGACAAAAGGAAATATCAATGTTTCGGTGGAAAATATTTTTCCGTTGATTAAGAAATTTTTGTACAGCGACCACGAAATATTTTTAAGAGAATTAATTTCAAACGCAACCGATGCAACTTTGAAATTAAAACACTTAACCAACATTGGTGAAGCAAAGGTAGATTATGGAAATCCGAAAATCGAAGTAAAAATCGATAAGGAAAACAAAAAATTACACATCATAGACCAAGGTTTGGGAATGACGGGCGAAGAAGTTGAAAAATACATCAACCAAGTGGCATTTTCCGGAGCAGAAGAATTCCTAGACAAGTATAAAGATTCTGCTAAAGATTCAGGAATTATCGGTCATTTCGGTTTAGGCTTCTACTCCGCTTTTATGGTGGCTGAAAAAGTTGAAATCCTTACTAAATCTTATAAAGATGAACCTGCAGTTCGATGGATTTGCGATGGTAGTCCGGAATTTACTTTAGAAGAAACGACTGATAAAACCGATCGTGGAACCGAAATCGTCCTTCATATTGCAGAAGATTCAACGGAGTTTTTAGAAGAAAGCAAAATCCGTGAATTGTTATTGAAATACAACAAATTCATGCCTGTTCCAATTAAATTCGGAACAAAAAATGAAACACTTCCTTTACCTGAAGGATCTGCAGAAGACGCTGTTGCGGAAACTGTAGAAGTTGATAATATCGTCAACAATCCAACTCCGGCGTGGACAAAAACGCCGAGTGAACTTTCTGACGCAGATTATAAGGAATTCTACCACGAATTGTATCCGATGCAGTTTGAGGAGCCTTTGTTTAATATTCATTTGAATGTGGATTATCCGTTTAATTTAACCGGAATTCTATATTTTCCGAAATTGACGAACGGATTAAACATTGAAAAAGATAAAATTCAACTTTACCAAAATCAGGTGTATGTAACCGATGAGGTGAAAGGAATTGTGCCAGATTTCTTAATGTTGTTGCGTGGAGTGATCGATTCTCCGGATATTCCGTTGAATGTTTCTAGATCTTATCTTCAAGCAGACGGTGCGGTGAAGAAAATTTCTTCTTACATCACGAAAAAAGTGGCCGACAAAATGGTTTCTTTAT
This sequence comes from Chryseobacterium piscicola, assembly GCF_900156685.1. Classification (GTDB taxonomy): domain Bacteria; phylum Bacteroidota; class Bacteroidia; order Flavobacteriales; family Weeksellaceae; genus Chryseobacterium; species Chryseobacterium piscicola. Next base: position 90,397 of record NZ_FTOJ01000004.1, on the reverse strand, counting down.
TCAATGAAAACCGCGAAGATTACGAGAAAAAATGGAACGACATTAAAATCGTCATCGAGTACGGAATGATCTCTGAAGATAAATTCTTCGACAAATCAGACAAATTTGCATTGTATCCAACAACCGACGGCAACTATTATTTGTGGTCTGAACTGGAAGAAAAAGTAAAACCAATGCAAACCGACAAAGACGGAAACTTTGTTATTTTGTACGCAACAAATGCCGATGAACAGCACAGTTACATTCAGTCTGCGAAAGACAAAGGCTATGAAGTTTTACTTCTAGATTCACCGATTGTGCCGCATCTTATTCAAAAACTGGAAACTTCAAAAGAGAAAATTTCTTTTGCAAGAGTTGATGCAGATCACGTGAATAATTTGATTAAGAAAGACGATACACCGATCTCTAAATTAAATGAAGAGGAAAAAGTATCGTTGAAGACAACTATCGAAGAAGCGGTAAACGACAAGAAATTCAGCGTTCAGGTGGAAGATTTGGAAAGTTCTGAAGCGCCATTTATGATCACACAACCGGAATTTATGCGCAGAATGAAAGACATGCAGGCAACCGGCGGCGGTGGCGGAATGTTCGGAATGAGCGGTTTCCCGGAAATGTATAATTTGGTGGTAAATTCTAACAGTGAATTGGCTGCGGAAATCCTTAAAAATGAAAATGCAGAAGAGAAAAATTCTAAAATTAAATATGCTTTAGATTTAGCGAAATTATCTCAGAATTTGTTGAAAGGAAAAGACTTGACGGAATTTATTCAGAGAAGTTATCAGCAGTTGAGTAAATAGGATATAGAGAAAAGACTTTAATGTTGTGTTCTTTATTGGAAATAATAAAACCTTGTTGAGAGTTGATCTTGACAAGGTTTTTATTATAGAAAATCCCAATTAAAATAGATTACAAACTATTGATTGCTTTCAAAATTTCTCGCGGTTCATCTTTCAAACTCTGAATATGTTCTGCGCTATTTTCTAGAAAGATCTTCGGTTCAGCAGCATTTTTAAATATTTCTTCGCCTTGTGAAAACGGGATTGTACTATCTTTTTTGCTGTAAATAAAAAGCTTTGGTACACCTTCTGTAAATTTGATGTCTTCTTTCGCGGCATAAACATCTTTCAACATTTGAGCGATAAAATCTTTGTATTGAGGTGCAAAAAGAGCCGCAACATCTATCAATGAAGACACTCCGCTATCAATAATTAATCCTGAAATTTTATCTTTATTATTTCTCGCGAGATGAGTGGCAATCTGGGATCCTAGAGAAGCACCATAAATGTATATTTTAGTGTTCTTAATTTCGGGTTTGCTTACTAAGAAATCAAATATTTTTTGTCCGTCTGAAGCAATATTCAAATGCGTTGGTTTTCCAGTTGATTTTCCATAATCACGAAAATCTATCATCACTACTTGAAATCCGTTTTGTACTAATGGTTTTGTAATGTATTGATAAGTTGTGACATTTCCGTTTGCACCATGAAAAAAGAAAATCGTTTTCTTTGGAGTTTTGGTTTCTGGCTTTAAAAATACGGCAGTAATCGTATCGGTTTCCACGGGAAAAGAAATTGATTCCGAATTTGTAAATTCTAAAGGCTTCATTTGTTTGCTTGGTTGATAAAATTTATCATCCATTTGAGCATTGCAAAAGAAAGTTGAAAAAATGAAAATTGCCGAGAATAATAGTTTTGTGTTCATAAGTTTGTTATTATTTATGAGACAAAGCTATGGTAGCGGAAACGGTTTTACTAAAAAATCAGACTCAACCGTTTTTTTTGATTACTGAATGGTGATTTTCTCTGTCACATCATGCATTTACGATTAAGATAAAAACTAATTAATCATAAATTTTATATCTCAGAACACAGATTTAAAAGCTATAGAAAAACAATTGCAAACAGTTCTCTATAACTCTTCCAAAGGATTCCAAAACAGAGTTTTAAAGTTTTTGATTCGGAAATTTTCTACTTCAATTCCTTCGGCTTCCAGTCTTTGCTGAAATTCTGGAACCGACAATGTTCCCGAACTGGAGATCACGCGGTGCGCAGGTACCTCTTTCGGACAACCGCCCATTGCTTTTCCCACGTGGCGGGAATGATTGGGAAAACCTACGGCTTTTGCAATCGCGCCGTAAGAGGAGACACGACCTTTGGGAATGAGTTTGGTGATTTCCCAGATTTGCTGTTTGAAAAGTGCATTCATATTATTAGCATTATTCTTGAATTAATTAATAAACCCCAAAATCTAAAGTTATGAAAAAATCATTTTTCCAAATTTTAAATAAAATTAATAAAAAAGTTTTACCCAAATTAAGTCACAAAGACGCAACGAAACTCACAAAATTTGAAAAAGGAATTTTAGCTTATCGTTATTTTGTTTTGATTAATTCTTTAGATTAAGAAAAATTAAATTTTAGCAATAAGCTTTCTACAGCCTTCGTACAAAGGTTTTTCAAGTAAGAAATAAATGATAATAGAACAAATCCAAAGCAAAACAAAATTACGATCTGGCAGATAAATGTAAGATTTCAATTTCATATTGAAATAACTAAGATGAATTAGGTAAAAAACAAACGAAGCATTTCCCAAAAGCACAAAAAATCGGGTTGAAAGAATTCTTGAAACCCATGTTTTTTCAGACATCAATCCCCAAAAGAATACAACAATGGCTACCGGTAAAAACAATTCATGAATGAGTCTTCCTTGCCAAAATTCTACTCCATGAACGAAATTATTCCTGGCAAAAAATCTGATAGCGAAAATCATCCCTAAAATACCAATTCCTCCCCAAAGCGTGGGCTTTTTAAGCTTGCCTAAAAACTGAATCCCTTTTTGCTGTTTCATTAAGTAAGCCAGTAACATTCCAAAGAAAAATTCTAAACTACGCCCGAAAAATGTACTTCCTACCATAAATTTAAAAGGATATAATAACCCTTTGGCGTTACCATTAAACCAATGCAGCCCATACCCTATTGACCACCCAACGAGAAAAAATCCGATTAAGAAAAGAATACAGTGTACCCAGCTTTTCTTTAATAATAAAAACAACAGTGGTGATAATAGATAAAAGAAAAACTCAACAGTAAGAGACCATGCTTGAACGATTCCGGAAACTGAATATTTTTCAAACAAAGAATAAAAAAGTGAGTATTGTAAAAAATAGGTATCTACATCTTTAGAGTAAGCTCTGTCTAAAAAATAAACACTCAACAAAATCCAATAAAGAGGGAAAATTCTCGCAATTCTGAGCAGGATATATTTTAAATATGATTTTCTTGATTCTAAAGGTTTCTCTTCATATCGATAAGCCAGCAAAAAACCACTCAAAACGAAAAAAACAGTTACACCAACATGCCATTCGCTGATGAAGCGCATCACTTCAAAAGGCAAATCGTACCGCCAATATTTTCTATTGTGGTAAACAAATACCATGATTGCGGCAATAGCACGCATTCCGGTGAGAGCATCAAATTTATTTTTCTGAAGAGCTTCCAATGTTTGAAAAATAACAAAAGGCTTATTACTAAGCCTTTTATCTATAATAAATAATTATTTTTAGTTTTCTAAAATGTATGAGAACATCAAAGGAGCACAAATTGTTGCATCACTTTCTACGATAAATTTCGGTGTAGTAATATCCAATTTACCCCAAGTAATTTTCTCATTCGGAACTGCTCCGGAATACGAACCGTAAGACGTGGTAGAATCTGAAATCTGACAGAAATATGACCAGAACGGAATGTCGTGCATTTCCATATCTTGGTACAACATAGGCACTACACAAATTGGGAAATCTCCAGCGATACCTCCACCAATCTGGAAGAAGCCAACTCCTTTTCCAGCAGAATTTTTGGTGTACCAATCTGCAAGATAGGTCATGTATTCTATACCAGATTTCATCGTGGTAGCCGTAAGTTCACCTTTAATGCAGTAAGAAGCGAATATATTACCCATGGTAGAATCTTCCCATCCCGGAACTACTATTGGCAAGTTTTTCTCAGCTGCTGCAATCATCCATGAGTTTTCTCTCGGAATTTCATAATACTGCTCCAAAACTCCTGAAAGGATCATTTTGTACATAAATTCGTGCGGAAAATACCTCTCCCCTTTTGCTTCAGCATCTTTCCAGATTTCTACAATATGTTTCTGCAATCTTCTGAAAGCTTCTTCCTCAGGAATACAAGTGTCTGTAACTCTGTTTAAGCCTCTTTCCAAAAGATCCCATTCATCCTGAGCCGTCAAATCTCTGTAATGAGGAACTCTTTCGTAATGCGAATGCGCTACCAAATTCATCAAATCTTCTTCTAGGTTTGCCCCAGTACAAGAGATAAAGTCTACTTTATCCTGACGAATCATTTCTGCCAAAATCTTCCCTAACTCTGCAGTAGACATAGCTCCAGCCAAAGTAATCATCATTTTACCTCCTTCTTTCAAGTGTGCAACATACCCTTTAGACGCGTCTACCAAAGCAGCGGCATTGAAATGAAGATAATATTTTTCTATAAATTCCGTGATCGGTTTACTCATTTTTTTATTTTTTGCAAAGATAATGAAAGATGTTGGAAGCAAGAAGGTAGTTACAAAAACTTGATGTAGTTTTTTAAATTAATTGGGCGTATCCCTCGCCAATGCTTTTCCAGCAGCTTGGGTCGGGCTATTCGTTACAATCTTTTTGTTTCCCCATTGCTCATTCCTCCCCAAAACAAAAAGGATTTCCTCTGCTATCCCTTACGCAGAGCATTCTTCAAAACAAAAAAAGTTAAAATTTAAATCTTCTGTTTTCTTTTTTATTTGAATGTTGTTTTTTCTGCTCAATGCGTTTCTCTACAGAAGATCGTGTAGGTTTTGTTTTTGCCCTGAATTTTGGAATAAATAAAGCTTTATCTACCAAATCTAATATTTTGTCTACTGCAATTTTTTTATTTTGAAGCTGCGTTCTGCTTTCAGAAACACTCAGAAACAAAAAACCTTCAAGATTGATTCTATTTTTCAGTTTTTCTGAGATTAAATCTTTCTGTCTTTCATTAAAAAACTCAGAATCTGAAACATTCCAAGTAACGGTAACAGCGGTTTCCACTTTATTCACGTTTTGCCCTCCTGCACCGCTACTGCGCGAAGTTTTAAAATTCAATTCTTTAGTAAAATCTTTCATATTTTGCATTTTAATTCCACTACTCTTGGAGGGATGGATCAATTTTCTTCGGAAAATTGAGACAGGGTGGTCTGCTCGCTCAAATGATCAATCAACTGTTCTCAATAAGTCTTCTAAGTTCAATTCTATTGATTTTTCCGTTGGGCGTTCTTGGGATTTTATCAATAAATATAATTTCTTTTGGCCTATGAAATTTTTGTTGATAGTTGATAGAAGACAGTTGATGGAGTAAAGATTCAGATTCAGTATCTTCAATAACAGCAATTAGTTTCTGACCCAAAATTTCATCCTTCAATCCTAAAAAAACTACTTCATTCGGAATTTCTTTTTTAACTAAAGCTTCCAATTCTTCAGGAAATATTTTTGCTCCACCAGAATTAATCACATGATCAATTCTTCCTAAAAATTTAAATTGATTTTCATTAAATATTTCAACCAAATCATTGGTTTGCAATATTTCAGAATTCAAATTCGGAGCAAAAATCTTTAAACACCCTCGCTCATCCAAAGAAATTTCAATACCATCAAAAACTTTGAAATAATCATCTTCTTGTGGGAAAATTTCTTTCAAAGCAATATGAGAAAGCGTTTCAGACATTCCATACGTTTCGTTGATTTTGGTAGGAACCTCAGCACGCTTTAATGTAAGAACTTCAGCTATTTTTAATTTAAGAGATTGAGAAACAGAAGCACCTCCTATAATTAAATTTTTGATTAAATGAATTTTATCTAAAGAATTTTCTACTTGCAAAGGTGTCATTGCACAAAAATCAATTTCTTTATCCAAATCTTGCAAAGGTTTGGTGGAGGGGTCTTTCAAAATTAAATTAAGATTTCTTTCAAACGCTCTTACGATCATCATTTTACCAGAAATATAGTCCACAGGTAAACATAGCAACGCAGAATCATTTTTTTTTAAATTTAAAAAATTACAGGTCATTTTTGCTGAATTAAGCATCTTTTCTTTTTCAATATCAAAAACTTTGGGTACCCCTGTAGATCCAGAAGTCTGCACTTTTACTGTTTCAGAATTTGAAAACCACTCTGTAAGAAAAAATATAATTTTGTTTTCAAACTCAGTTTCGGCGTGTAATTTACTAATATCGAGATTATTGAAGTTGACCAACATATTTCCTACATTTAAATTCTACTGTAAATTTAAAAAAAAATTAAAAAATGATTTGCAGATAACGAAAAAAGTTTTAAATTTGCATCACAATAAAACAGACCCATGGTGTAACGGTAGCACTCTGGTTTTTGGTACCATCAGTTGGGGTTCGAATCCCTGTGGGTCTACAAACCACTCTTTCTAAAAGAGTGGTTTTTGTTTTTGTGAAAACGCAACAATATTTTATATTTTTTTAAAAAAATTGCGACTTAGATATTCTCATCCACCTTCTTTGTCATAGCAAATTTTTCAGGAACATAGATATTATTTCGCTCTATATAATTCAGAAGATCTTGGTATTTTTCTTCATAATCTTCTGTGCCACACTTATGTGAAATTCCACAGATTGCAGAAGGTTTGATATCTAAAATTTTAGAAATTTTTGTCAAAATTTCGATATTCATTTTTACTTTAGAATTTTCTATATCCGAATAGGATTTCTGTGAAACACCCATTTCAAAAGCCATATATTCTTGTGTGAGGTCCTTTTCCCGTCGTATTTTCCTTATGCTTTCTCCACAAATTTTCATGTGTTTTATTTTTAGTAGTTTTCGGTATATTTTAGAAGATTTCCGAATAGTTTTAGACAAAATTAGTGAATACTTTTGTCAAAACATTATTATTCTATATGACATTTATTTCTAAAGCCTAAAATTTAGGTTTTCATTTAAATATCAGTCTAGTCAACACTTAGGAAATATGGAGACGCAAAAATTTAATTATGACAATTCTATTGTCAGAGCATTCCTCTATGCAACAATCGCATTTGGTCTGGTGGGTTTTTTACTAGGATTAACAGCTGCCTTAATGCTTTTTTATCCAGAATTACCAGAATTTCTTCTTGGAACCGATGATACTACTATTAAGAGTTTAACATCAGGAAATATCCAAGGGTTAATCAATTCTCAAGGAGCTTTAGGTTTCGGAAGAATCAGAATGCTTCACACGAGTGCCGTTATATTTGCATTCGTCTGTAACTCGTTTTTTTGTGGAGCATATTACAGTATGCAGAGACTTCTAAAAACAAGAATGTACAGCGATACACTTTCTTGGATTCATTTCTGGACATGGCAAATTATGATAGTAAGCGTTGTCATTACTTTCCTAATGGGAATCAATACTTCTAAAGAATATGCTGAACACGAGTGGCCTATTGATATACTGATTACAATTTCATGGGTTATTTTCGGAATCAATATGTTTGGAACAATTGCCAAAAGAAGGGTAAGACATCTTTACGTTGCCATTTGGTTTTATATGGGAACATGGATTGCAGTGGCGATGCTTCATATTTTTAACAACCTTGAGGTTCCGCTATCATTCACATCATGGAAATCCTACTCAATTTACGCTGGCGCTAAAGATGCCTTAGTACAATGGTGGTATGGTCACAATGCGGTAGCGTTTGTTCTAACGACTCCAGTTCTCGGTTTGATGTATTATTTTTTGCCAAAAGCAGCCGGAAGACCTGTATTTTCTTACAAATTATCTATCATTCACTTCTGGTCTCTCATCTTCGTTTACCTTTGGGCGGGGCCGCATCACTTACAATATACAGCTCTTCCCGCATGGGCACAGGCTGTAGGCACAGGTTTCTCTATTATGCTTATAGCACCTTCATGGGGCGGAATGCTGAATGGTCTTCTTACACTAAGAGGAGCATGGGATAAGGTGAGAGAAAATCCTATTTTGAAATTTTTCGTTGTAGCTGTTACATGCTACGGAATGGCAACCTTTGAAGGCCCACTTTTAGCAACAAAATCTTTAAACAAAATAGGGCATTACACCGATTGGGTTATTGGCCACGTACATTTAGGAGCATTAGGATGGAACGGTTTCATGGCATTCGGAGTTATTTACTACTTGATTCCGGCGATGTGGAGAATCGAACTTTGGTCTAAAAAACTAGCCAATTGGCACTTTTGGCTCGGAACTCTTGGAATTATTTTCTATGCTGTACCAATGTATATCGCAGGGTTTACCCAAGGTTTGATGTGGAAACAATTCAACCCAGATGGAACTCTATTATGGAAAAACTGGTTAGATACCGTTACTGCAATTATTCCTTATTTTCAATTGAGATTTTTAGGAGGTCTATTTTATCTGTTTGGAGCGATTTTGATGATTTTAAATGTATTCAAAACCATCAGAAAAGGATCATTTCAAAAAAACGTTCCTACGGAAGCTCCTGCCCTTGCTAATATTTCGACTTCAAGAAAATCTGGAGAAGGTGTTCATCTTTGGCTGGAAAGAACTCCAAGATTGATGGCAATATTTTCTTTCATAGCAGTAGCAATAGGTGGAGCAGTAGAAATTATCCCAACATTAACTTTAAAGCAAAGTGTACCTACTATTTCTGCCGTAAAACCCTATTCTCCACTAGAACTGGAAGGCAGAGATTTGTACATAAGAGAAGGATGCAACGCTTGTCATTCCCAAATGATAAGACCTTTCCGCGACGAAATCGTGAGATTTGAAGGTAAAAACGGGCAATATTCTAAGGCTGGAGAATTTATCTACGACAGACCTTTCCTTTGGGGATCCAAAAGAACAGGGCCAGATCTTCATAGAGAAGGTGGCAGAAATCCAGATTCTTGGCACTTCAAGCACATGTACAATCCAAGATTAACCTCGGCAGGATCAATTATGCCACGTTTCCCATGGCTGATTTCAAATAAATTAGACAAATCTAAGATGGTTAACAAAATGAAGCTGATGAAAAACTACTTCGATGTACCTTATTCTAAAACAGAAATTGATTCAGCAAACCGCTGGGCAGAATCGCAGGCAAAAGGTATTGTTAAAAGAATTTATACAGAAGCTACAGACATCAAAGAACAAATCGATAAGAATAAAAAAGATAAAGGTGCAGATTTTATCCCATTGGAAGACCGAGAAATTATTGCAATGATTGCCTACCTGCAAAGATTAGGAACAGACATTAAGACAACTCAGGTGAAAACAGCAAGCGTAGATTAACTTCAAAATTAACGATCAATGAAGACAAGAACCCCAATTTATGTACACATCCTCATCACGGTAGGATTGACAATCATGGCATTTGAAATGTTCGCTCAGGATTCAGGATATTTTTCTTCGCCCTTTTTCTGGGGATTGCTAATTATTATTGTAATTCTTCTTTTAATCATGAATTCTGTAGGAGATTTAATTGAAGATCAAAATTTCAGCAAATTATCCGAAGAAGAAAAAGCAGCCTACAAAACCGATAAAAACACGCCTTACTTTCAAAAACTTTGGAATTCGGCATTCCAGAAACAGTCGGCTAACGAGGAAAATGATATTATTATTGATCATGGTTTTGACGGAATTACAGAGCTTGATAACTCACTTCCCAAATGGTGGATTGGCCTGTTCTGGTTTGGTATCGCTTTCTGCGGAATCTATCTTCTTGCGTTTTCATTTACAGATTATGCACATCCCGAAGCCGAACTAAATAATGAAACCAAAAGAATGCTTGCATCAATTGAGGAATTTGAAAAAACGGCACCTCAAATCAATCTTGCATCAGCTAAGTACAACGCAGATTACATCACAGAAGGCCAAGAACTATTTAAAACCAATTGTGTAACCTGCCACGGAGATAATGGCAAAGGTGGAATTGGCCCGAACTTAACAGACACCCACTGGATCAACATACAAGAAAAAAGCTTGTTCAAAAACGTTTTCTGGATGCTAGAAAACGGCTCGCCAAAAAACCCTACGATGCGTCCTTTCATTAAAGAAGGTACCATCAGCGGCCGCGATGCCGAAAAAATTGCATCTTTCGTCTATCACATCAATCAGGAAAAACCAGCAATTACCGAAAAAAATGGCGGTGCTGCACCACAAGGCGAAATCGCAAAATGGACAAACTCCATCGACTAAAAAAAAAATTTATTACCATACAACCCTAGCCTCCTTTCAAAACCAACAATTGAGTTTTCATTTTTTAACCTTTTCAACAATATAAAAAAAGAAAGAAAGGGGGCTTTTTTCAAACTAAATCCTCTACTTTGGCCGTCTCAATCTCAAACTATTCACTTGCCTTTAATTAAATTCCATATTAGACGGTCAAAGAGGGTTTTTTAAACCTAAAATGGCGTAATCATTGCAATAGGAAATTACTGTAACATTTTTGAGTGTTAATTCTCCTAAATCAACGCCTTTGAAACTAAAATTAAACTACCAAAAACTCTTCAAACGCATCGGAATATTCATTATTTCGATAATTTTGTTTATCACTATTCTCATTTTCAGTTTGCGGCTTCCTGCAGTTCAAAACTACATTAAAAATAAACTCGTAGTCTATCTTGAGAAAAAAATCAAAACAAAAGTAAGTCTCGAAAAAGTTTATGTAGGCTTTCCCAATAATTTAGTCATTGAAAATCTTTATTTAAAAGGGCAAAACATTGACACACTTTTAGCGGTAAGAAAATTTAACGTTGGTCTCGATATGTGGCAACTGATTGAATCTAAAGCAGATATTACATCAGTTGATTTAGAAGGCGTGCGTGCAAATGTGGTTAGAGATCCAAAAGGAAAATTCAATTTCGATTATATCATTGATGCTTTTGCGACTTCGGATAAAGAAGAAAGCACTTCAAAACCATTTATTATTTCTTTAGATAAAATTAAATTAAAAGATATAGGGTTGACTTTCAATGATCAGCAATCCAGAAATGATATTAAAGTATATTTCAATTCATTTGATACAAGAGTAAAAACATTTGATCTTCAAAACAATTCTTATGCAGTAAACGATATTAATCTGGATGGATTAAAATTAAAACTGAAACAGGATCTGGTAGAAGAGGTGGCCAAAAATGTAGAAGAGAAAGTAGATTCTCTGAATCAGAAAAAGCCTATGAAACTGGGCTTAAATGGAATTAAGTTAACTAATTTCAATATAGATTACGGCGATGATAATTCTAAGACTTTCGCAAAAGTTTTGTTTAAAGAATTAAGCACAAAAGTCAACAGCATAGACCTTGAAAATAACGATTACAATATAGGAAATCTTTATTTGAGAGGCGCCAACATCAACGCCAATTTATTCCTCCCGACAGAAAATGCCAATCCTAAAAAAGATGAAAAGTCTGAAGTTTCTACGGTTTCTACGAAAGAAAAAGCAATGAAAGTGATTTTAGGAAAATTACTTTTGGATGATGTAAAAGTGGCTTACAATAATACCGCTGTTGCACCAACCCGATCTGGAATGGATTTCAACCATCTGAATTTTGCCAAATTAAATCTTGACGTCCGCAGTTTCAAAATGGAAAACAACGGTTTTGCAGGATCTGTAAAATCTGCAGAAATCCAGGAAGCGAGAGGCTTAAATATTCAAAAATTCAATACCGATTTTGTTTACGCTGAAAAAGAAGCGTATTTGAAAAATCTTTATTTACAAACTCCGAAAACGATTTTGAGAGATGAAGTTGTTTTAAATTATAACTCCATCGAGCAATTATCATCCAATTTGGGGGCAGTAAAAATTTCAGCCGACATTAGAGATTCAAAAATTGGTTTCTCTGATATTTTAAATTTAGTTCCCACTTTAAGGAACACTGCACCATTCAACAAGTACCCGAACGCGACGTTAAATGTAAATGCATTTATCAGAGGAACAGTGAACGATCTTGCCATTCAGAATTTGAAAGTTTCAGGTTTGGATCAGTTAAAAGTTTTAGCTTCAGGGAAAATAAAAAATGCGATGAATCCTGATCAGCTGTATTATGATCTGAAGGTTACAGAAATTTCATCTTCATCCAAAACAATTTACAATTTAGTTCCGAAAAATACGATTCCCAATAATATCACATTACCATCATTCTTCACAATTCGTGGAACGGCAAAAGGAACGACGCAAGTGGTAGACACCAACTTACGTTTAACTTCCTCTTTAGGAAACGCTGCGATTATTGCCAAAGCAGATTTACGAAGAAAAAACAGAGAAACTTTTGATGTAAAAGCCAATTTGCAAAGTCTACAAATTGGGAAACTGATTCAGAATAAAGATTTAGGAAGTATAACAGCTCAAATCACTGCAAAAGGACAAGGTTTTGACCCGAAAACGATGTCTGCGGTTCTTGCAGGTGATGTAAGGTCGGCGACTTACAACGGTTACACCTATCAGAATATGAATCTGAAAGGAAAAATCAACCGTGGTGCTTACGATATCGATTTGAATTCTAAAGATCCGAATGCCAACTTACATCTTGCGGCTTCGGGAGTTTTCAACGGCAATCCGTCTGTGAAAGTCAATGGCAATATCAATAAGTTAGATTTAAACAAACTCGGTTTTTACAGTTCACCAATGATTATTGCTGGAGCAATTGATGGTGATTTCAAAACTTTAGATCCGGATAATCTGAATGGTTATTTAAATTTAAAAGACTTTGCTATTTCAGATACGAAAGAAGTTTATCCGATTCAGGAAGTGAATTTACTTGCAGTTTCAAAGGCAGATTCTACACAAATTAAATTCAATTCCCAGATTGCTGATGTTGAACTGAACGGAAAATATAAACTGACTCAAATTTTTGGAGCATTAACGCAAACCTTCAATCAATATTACCAATTTCAAAAACCGGGAACTGTACAAAAAATTGATGCAGGACAATTTTTCACCTTTAATGCTAAAATTAAAAATGATGATTTGATTAGAAAGTTTGTTCCCGAACTGAAAAGTTTTGAAACCATTACCATCAACGGAAATTACAATGCAGATTCTCAGCAAATCCTTTTTGACGCGCAGATTCCTCAGGTTTTGTATGGAAGCAATACACTTGAAAATACAAGTTTAAAAATTACCAACGAAAATCAGGCATTACAATATGACTTGAGTGTGGCGTCATTAGCAAGCGAAAGTTTTGCTTTGAAAAAAGTGAATATCAACGGAGATGTTGCCCAAAATATCATTAAATACAACATTACAACAAAAGATGATAAAGATGAAACACAGTTCCTGATTGCCGGAAATGCCAAATCTATGAACGACATCACAGAAATTTCGTTAAATCCGAATGGTTTAAAACTAAATTATATGGATTGGACGGTTGCTGAGAACAACAAAATTCAGATTTTCAGCCAAGGAATAGTAGCAGATAATTTTACACTTTCAAATTCTGGAGCCGAAATTTCTTTACAATCTGAGAGCAATTCACCAAGCAGTCCTCTAAATGTTTCGTTGAAAGATTTTAAAATTGAAACTATTACAGAAATTATTAAAAAAGATTCGCTTTTAGCGAAAGGAACCATCAACGGAACGGCACAACTGAGAGATTTAACCAAAAATATGACTTTCACTTCAGATATCAATGTTTCTGATTTGATTATGTACGGAAGCCCAATTGGAAATTTAGCTATCAAAGTAAATAACCAGTCTGCCAATCTTCTGAATGCTGATATTGCGCTCTCGGGGAACAGCAATGATGTGAAGATTTTAGGAAATTACAATACTTCTTCCAGCACATTTGATTTAGATTTAAATATGAATCAGCTTCAGATGAAAACGCTTCAGGGCTTCTCGATGAACGCGATTACAAATACGGAAGGTTATCTTTCCGGAGATTTAAAAATTACCGGAACAACCACTGCTCCGAAGATTTTGGGTGATATTAAAATGAATAATGTTGGCTTGATGATTTCACAGACAGGAAGTGATTTCAGAGGTATAAATGATAAAATAGGATTTACCAACCGAGGAATTGAGTTTAATGAATTCAAAATCAAAGATAAAGACGGAAATTCTTTAAATATTGATGGACAAGTCCTTACGCAAACCTACAGAGATTTTGCATTCAATCTTGATTTGGATGCGAAAGACTTTAAAGTAGTGAATTCAGAAAAATCAAACGCTGCGATGATGTACGGAATTCTGGCCATCGATGCAGCTTTAAAAGTAAGAGGAAATTTAGATTTACCGAAGGTTGACGGAAGATTGGCTGTTGCAAAAACAACAGATTTCACTTTTGTACTTCCACAATCTTCACCTTCTTTACAGGAAAGAGACGGAATTGTAGAATTTATTGATCAGGATCAGGTTGCTTTGAATAAAACTATTAAAGCAGATTCTATAGACACACAAAGTCCAATCAAAGGATTGGATGTGAACGTGAATATCGAGGTTAATAAAGAAGCTAAAATGTCTATCGTTATTGATAAAGCGGCGGGAGATTTTGTAAAACTTCAGGGTGAAGCTGATCTAACGGGAGGAATTGATCCTTCAGGAAAAACTACTTTAGTTGGTGTTTATTCTGTTGAAAAAGGAAGCTACGAAATGTCTGTAAGCGTTCTGAAAAGAAAATTTGATATTCAGAAAGGAAGCACAATCACCTGGACGGGCGAACCTACGACTGCCAATCTAGACATCACCGCCATTTATAAAAATGAAGCTGCACCAATTGATCTTGTGGAGCAACAGTATAGTGATTCTGAGCTAAACCAATTTAAACAGAGAATTCCATTCAATACCTTATTAAAATTGAAAGGTGAACTACTTAAGCCACAGATTAGTTTTGACATCACCACAGCAGAAAAAAACAACGCTGTTTCATCATTAGTTACAGATGCTGTGGATGCCAAACTGGCTCAGCTGAGGGATGATGAAAACGAAATGAATAAGCAGGTTTTTGCTTTGCTTTTACTGAACCGTTTCATTGGTGAAAATCCTTTCCAGAGCAATTCTGGGGTTTCTGCAGAGACGATGGCAAGACAGAGTGTGAGTAAAATACTTTCTCAACAATTGAATAATTTAGCATCAGATTTAATTAAAGGTGTAGACCTGAATTTTGATTTAGAATCTACTGAAGACTACTCTACCGGAGCTCAAAACACAAGAACCGATCTTAACATTGGTTTAAGCAAAAAATTACTGAATGACAGACTGAAAGTTTCTGTAGGAAGTAATTTTGGATTGGAAGGTGAAGCCAGACAAAACGAAAACACCACCAATATTGCCGGAGATGTGACTGTAGATTACAGCTTATCACGAGACGGAAGATATACGCTTCGGGCCTATCGTAAAAACGATTATCAGGTGGCGTTGCAGGGACAAATTGTAGAAACCGGAGTTGGATTTATCATCACATTAGATTACAATCAATTCAAAGATATTTTCAGAAAATCGAGAAATAATCGAACCGAAGAAAACAGAGAGAACAAGAAAAAACTAGATAATCAAGTTGTAGAATTTAAGTAATGAAGAATAAGTTTAATACATACTTTAAATATTTTTTGACATCAGGAATTACAGTGGCTGTGGTTTCTTGCAGCAATACCAAGTTTCTGAAAGAAGGACAAATGCTCTACACGGGAGCCGAAGTAAAGATTCAAAATGACACGCTTCCGAAGAATAAAAAAAACGAACTGAAAGCTGCCCTTGAAGAAAATTTAACGCCAAAACCCAATTCGTCTTTTCTTGGTTTGAGACCAAAACTGTATGCTTACAATGCTACAAAAGAACCGAAGAAAGAAAAAGGTTTAAGATATTGGCTGAAATATAAATTTGGAGAAGAACCTGTTTTATTGGGAGATGTAGACAGAGAGTTCAACAAGGATATTATTGTTAATTATTCTGAAAACAAAGGCTACTTCAATGCTAAGGCGAAGTATGACACGGTTTCGAAAAATAAAAAAGCCCAGGTTATTTATACTTTAAATCCGGGAGCGCAATATTTGATCAGCAATGTTAATTTTTTACAAGATTCCAGTTTAATTAATCAAGAAATTCAGGCTTTAAAAGAGAAAACATTATTAAAACCTGGGAATCCGTTTGATTTGGATGTCATAAAATCTGAAAGACAGAGAATTGATGATGGTTTGAAAGATAAAGGTTTTTATTATTTCAATCCTGATAATATCATCGTTCAGGCAGACAGTACGGTCAGCAAAAATCATCAAGTGGAAATGATTGTGAAGTTAAAAGACAATACTCCCAAATTAGCGACCGAGCAGTTCACGATTGACAAAGTCGTGGTTTTCCCGAATTATAATCTTCGAGATGCAAAAAAAGGAAGCTATAATATTCCGATGAGTGCTGATTCTCTGAAAGGTTATGAGTACAATGATATTTACGTAGTTGACACTGAAAAAAAATTTAAACCTAGAATTTTTGACCGTGCTTTATACTTCGACAAAGGAGATATTTACAACAGAAAAGATCATAATTTATCTCTGAACCGACTCATCAGTTTAGGCGTTTTTAAATTTGTGAAAAATGAATTTGTAGTATCAGATTCTTTAAATCATAAGTTTGATGCATACTATATTTTAACTCCGAGAGAACTTCAATCTTTACGCCTGGAAGCTTTAGGTAGAACCAATTCTGCCAATTATGCAGGAAGCGAATTGAATTTAAACTGGACACAGAGAAACTTTTTCCGTGGTGCAGAGCAGTTCAAGGCATCTGTTTATGGTGCTTTTGACGTTCAGATTGGCGGACCAGCAGATGCTGAAAATATTTTCAGAGCAGGAGCCAATGCTCAATTATCTATTCCGAGAATTGTGGCGCCCTTTCAATTTAATTCATCAAGTGCTTTTGTTCCGAGAACCAATGTTAAGCTGGGGTATGAATTTCAAAACAGAACCACATTATATTCTTTAAATACATTTAATGCTTCATTTGGTTACCAATGGAAAGAAAATGTTCGAAAAGAGCATGAACTCAATATTATTGATATCTCTTTGATTCGTCCTGCTGATGTGACGCCAAAATTTGATTCAATTTCCCGAAATAACCCTTATCAGCAAAGAATTACACAGCAACAACTTATTTTCGGACCAACGTATTCTTACACTTACTCTACAACGATGCTTCCGAAAAAAAACACCTTCTATTACAAAGGTATGCTTGATTTAGCAGGTAACATCACAGGTCTTGTAACCGGAGCTAATGCGAAAGAAGGAAAGGAGAAAACAATATTCGGAGTTCCTTTTAGCCAATATGCAAAAATTGAAAATGACGTAAGATTCTATCACAAATTTACAGAGAAAACATCTTTTGCATCAAGATTTATTGCCGGGGTCGCTGTTCCTTATGGAAATTCAGAAAACATCCCATTTTCTAGACAGTTTTTTGTGGGAGGTAGTAACAGTATCCGAGCTTTTCGTGCCAGGACATTAGGACCAGGAAGTTTTGATCCAAGAACACAGCAACAAAATGGTGGCTTTGCTTTTGATCAAGCCGGAGATATAAAATTAGAATTGAACGCAGAATACCGAGCTAATCTCTATAAATTCTTAAATGTTGCAGCGTTTCTTGATGCCGGAAATATCTGGTTAATAAATGATGATTTGGATGAAAATGGCATCAATACAAGACCTGGTGGGAAATTTTCAAAACAATTTTTAAGTGAAGTTGCCGTGGGAGCTGGTGTTGGTCTGAGACTAGATTTTTCAATTCTTATCCTAAGACTAGACTTAGCAATGCCTCTGCGAGTTCCTTACTATGAAAAAAGCGAAAGATGGGCTTTTGACAGAATCAACTTTGCAGATTCCAGCTGGAGAAGAGATAATCTAATTTTGAATATTGCCATTGGATATCCATTCTAAAAGGCGGATGGCAGATGCAAGAATGTATAAAACAGTACAATAAAATATCAATAGGAACGGGCTTTAGCCCGTTTTTAATTTAATAATTCAAGGGCTTTAGCCAAAATTTATATGCAGAAATTCCTTTAAAAAAAATCGTGAAAATTTATTTTAAGGAATAGTCTTTGCGTTATAGAAGAAATTACCTTTTCCCTTTTAATAATAAATATCAACTACCAAATCATATCTTATTAATATTCCAATTATGTTAAAAGAACTAAAATTTTTCTGGGAGACCGTGAAAGAAACTTACACCGAATGGAACAATTCTTCCGCATCTAATGATTCCGCAAGCTTGGCATATTATGCAATATTTTCTATTCCGGGTTTGCTGATTATTATTATCTGGATTGCCGGATATTTTTTTGGTGAAGAAGCCATTCGTGGACAGATCAGCAGCCAAATCAGTGGACTCATGGGACAAGACGTGGCAAAAAGCATTCAGGATATGATTGCTGGTGCACTCATTGATAAAGAAAATATTTTCATGAAGATTATAGGTATCGGATCATTGGTGTACGGATCTACTACCTTATTTTTCCAATTACAAAAATCTTTAAATAATCTTTGGGATGTGGAGGCTGCTCCCAAAAAAGCTTTACTTAAGTTTCTTTTAGACCGAGCCAATTCTTTAGGAATGATTCTTATTCTAGGATTTTTACTGATGATTACCATGGTTTTATCATCATTAATTGGATTATTTAATAACCTCATCACCCGATATTTTGGGCTGGAAACTTATATTATTGTAGAGCTCATCAATTTCGCCATCGGTTTCGGGATTGTAGTCGTGCTCTTTGCTTTAATGTTTAAAGTACTTCCAGATGTGGAAATCAGTTGGAAATCTGTTTGGACAGGTGCTTTACTTACTGCAGGACTCTTTACTTTAGGTAAGTTTCTACTGAGTCTGTACTTTGGACAATTTAAACCAACCTCCGCTTTTGGAACTGCCGGAACCGTCATTTTGATAATGATGTGGATTAACTACTCTTGTATGCTTGTTTTCTTTGGAGCCGAATTTACAAAAGTGTATACCTTGAGAAAAGGATATAAAATTATACCTTCAAAACATGCCAAATGGAGCAGTGCAAAATTATACAAAGAAAGTCAGTTGAAAAATGAAACTCCTATAGTATAAACATAAAAAAAGCCTCTCGGAAATTCCTGAGAGGCTTTTGTTTACATTCTGTTTACCGTTTGTATCCCGAGTAAATGCAATGATTTTTGTATTGTTTTACCGGTTACATCAGACAGATTTAATCGATATTGTTTAATGTTTGCATCTTCCTGAATCAAAATTGGATTGTTTTGATAAAACGAATTGTAAGACTTTACCAAATCATATAAATAATTGGCAACCAAAGCCGGACTTAAACTTTCTGCTGCTCTTGCTACAACTAATTTATAATTGGCAAGCTGCATAATTAATTCCTTTTCAGATTGGCTCAATTCTATACTTTCTGTTGCTTTTATTTCAAAATTTGCTTTTGTCAACAAAGATTGAATACGTGCAAATGTATACTGAATGAAGGGTCCTGTATTTCCATTAAAATCAATACTTTCTTCTGGATTAAAAAGCATTTTTTTCTTAGGATCAACCTTCAGCATAAAATATTTCAATGCCCCAATTCCAACGCTTTCGTAATTGGTATTTTTTTCTTCTTCTGTAAAGTTTTCCAGTTTCCCAAGCTCTTCAGATTTAGATTTTGCAATATCAAACATATCCTGCATCAATTCATCTGCGTCAACAACAGTACCTTCACGCGATTTCATTTTACCGTTTGGTAGCTCAACCATTCCATAAGATAAATGGAACAACTGATCTGCCCATTCGTAGCCTAATTTTTTTAAGACTTTAAACAAGACCTGGAAATGATAATCCTGCTCGTTTCCTACTGTATAAATTAATTTCTGAAGATTATTTTCTTTAAAACGCTCTACCGCTGTTCCCAAATCCTGGGTCATGTACACAGATGTTCCGTCTGAACGAAGCAGAAGTTTCTGATCTAAACCTTCATCTGTTAAATCACACCAAACCGAACCGTCTTCTTTCTGAAACAAAACACCTTTATCTAAACCTTCCTGAATAAGATCTTTTCCTAGAATATAGGTATTGCTTTCGTATTGAACCTGATCGAAATCTACACCAAGTCTTTTGTACGTTTCACCGAAACCTTTGTAAACCCAAGAGTTCATTTCATTCCAAAGTTTTCTTACTTTTTCATCACCATTTTCCCAGTCGAGAAGCATTTGCTGAGCTTCTTTCATTAAAGGTGCGTCTTTTTTAGCCTGATCTTCAGAAACACCTCGTTCAATTAATTGAGCAATTTCTTTTTTGTATTCTTGATCAAATTTTACGTAATAATTTCCTACAAACTTATCTCCTTTTACATCGTCAGTCTCCGGAGTTTCTCCTTTACCAAATTTCTCCCATGCCAACATCGATTTACAAATATGAATTCCTCTATCGTTAATGATTTGACTTTTGATCACATCATAACCAGCCTCTTTTAGAATCTGAGCCACAGAAAAACCTAACAAATTATTTCTTACATGCCCTAGGTGAAGCGGTTTATTGGTATTCGGAGACGAATACTCCACCATTACGGTTTCATTTTTCTTTTCAATGCTTGAAAATTGTTCTGAAACAGTTTTAAATTGATCAACGAAAAATTGATTTTTAACTTTTACATTCAAAAATCCTTTTACTACATTGAAACTTTGAAGCAATTCTGTCTGTTCAGTTAAAGCTTGCCCCAACTCTACGCCAATGTTTTCAGGGTTTTTCTTCAACTGCTTCACCAACGGAAAAGTAACAATGGTAAAATCGCCTTCAAACTCAGTTTTATTTTCCTGAATCTCGAGTTGTATATCTTTCAACTGGTAGACATTAAGGATAACCTCCGCCAGTTTTTGTTCTATAATATCTTTAATATTCATTTTTTTAATTTGAAGTACAAATATACGGAAATAAAAAAACCGCCCGAAGGCGGTTTTGATATAATTAAGTTTTGTTAAAAAACTAGTTTTGGTTCCAGAAAGGAGTCTTAGTGTTTTTTGTAAAAGCTTCTGCACTAGTAATACTTGGTACATTTGCTGAATTACCCACTGATTCTGATGTCGGATAAATTAATCTGTAAGGCTTATTGCTTTTTGTAGCAGTAGTCGCTAACGGTGAAACAGGATATTTTTGACCTGTTCTGTTGTATTCAATATACATTTCTGTCGGGTTGTATTGAGTCAAAAGAATCCACTTCTGAGTCATGATCGCTTCTAACTTCTGATCATTTGTACCTATCCAACCTAAACCAGGTCTAGTAGAAATCTGAGAAATGTAAGTTGCCATTGACAAAGCCGCACCCGCATTCATCGTAGTTGCAGACTGTGTAACAGCAAGATTGAAAGAAGTCATACCATCAAATGCTGGAAAGATAGTAGGAAACTTCAAAGCTGCTTCCGCTTTTAGTAAGTTAACTTCCGCAACAGACATTAATAAACCTCCTTTAGCATTACTTTGAGCTATAACCTGACTTAAAGTTCCTGTATTAGCTCCTACAATATAATAAGATAGATTAGAAACAACTGTATTGTCATTAGGTGCACCTGGCTGTCCAGGAGTAGCACCTTGTCTAATACCTCTTACAACACTTCCACCTGAATATGGCAAAAATAATCTGAATCTTCTAGGATCAGGAATACCGTTATATTTCTGATAGTGAGCATCAGGTAAATTAAGGTTATTACCATTGATAGCAGCTGCTAAATTCTCAGAAGCTGTGATCAATGTGTAATTCTGAGGATATGCAGTAACAGCAGAGTTAATTAAAAAGTTAACAGTTGTTGGATGCATGGCAGGATCACTAGTACTTGCATAACCTGGTTTTTCAAAAACATCAGCAGTTATAAAACTAGCAGTAGCTAAAGTAGCTAATTGCTGGTCTCTATAAGTAGCTAAATCGCCCGTTACATTAGACATTCTCATCAATAATTTAAATTTGATAGTGTTGGCAAAATTAGTCCAATTTGCCATACTTCCTCCAAATACAATATCAGTAGCTCCCATTGCTATAACATTTGATGGTGCATTACTAATCAGAGTTTTTGCAGCATCCATATCAGCTATAAGTGCCTTATAGATAGCTACATCATCATCATACTTTGGTGTAAGATTGTTTTGCCCCTTAAATGCCTGACTGTAAGGAACATCACCATACAAATCTACTAGATATTGCATATAATAAGCTTTCATAATTTTTGCTGCTGCAACATAATAATCTTGCTTATGATCTGCGTTAGGATAATTCTCGATAAATGAAAAATTAGCTAAGTTTGGATATAAGCCATCCCATATATCGCTGTAAAAACTACTGTTTACACTATTTAAAGTATATTCACTAGCAAAAGGTCCACCGTAAGCATATGTATTTCCTGCCCAGCTATTCATCATAACATTACCAAATGTAAGCATTGTAACACCTTGGGTTCTGTAAGTCTGTGAAACCGCACCTGGAAAAACCAATTGAGGAGTTAAATTCTCTTGATGAACGTTATTCGGATTTTCGTTTATATCTAAATAATCATTACATGAATTCAGCGCAACTCCGCATACAATCATAGAGATTAAAAATTTTATTTTTTTCATTTTTTTTGAATATTAATTTAGTTGTTAAAAAGAAGCATTCAAGCTAAATCCAAATGTTCTTACTGTAGGGTATTGACTTGTAGCAGCTATTCCTCCTACACCTCCAGTAGAAGTTTCTGGATCTGCGAAATTACGATTGGACTTTGCATACCAAGCAAATGCATTTCTAGCATACACTCCTACAGACATTGTTCTGACAAAGGTTTTGCTTAAGATAGATTTTGGTAATTGATATGTCAATGCCACTTCTCTTATTTTTAGAGCAGAGCCATCTACTACAAATTCTTCACCTACACTAGTTTGGTATGAACTTGTAAAATAGTTAGCAGCTCCATTATAAGTACGATCGTCTCCTACTGGTGTAGTATTTGCTACATACACAGGATTAGCTGCTGTACCAGTATTCTGTACTGAACCTGGAATAATATATCCTTGAGCACGATCAAATTCTACAGTTTTTTCTAATGCACCTGAAAAACCTAATAGACTTTTAGTGTCAGCAATAAAACTATTTCCTGTTCTATAATCAGCAGTAACACCTAAAGTTAGACCCTTATATCTGATATTAGTAGAAAAACCTAAAATATAATCTGGAGTTACTTTACCTAAAATTTCATATTGCGAGTTTGTAACTGGTAAACCTGTTTCGTCTACAATAATATTTCCGTTAGGATCTCTCTGATACTTAATACCCTTGATAACAGGAAAACGTTCACCTTTTACAGCGAATACACCAGCAGGAATCCTATATCCATCTTGCGTTAAAGCAACCTCATTGATTCCAGGACCTAAATCTTTAACCATTGATTCATACTGCGAATAAGTACCTTTTATATTCCATTCAAAGTTAGCAGATTTAAAAGGCGTAAGACCTAAATCAACTTCAAATCCAGAGTTTCTAATATCTCCAATATTATCTGTAAGCGATACAATACCCGTTGTTGTAGAAGTAGTACTTCCTGTAATAAGTCTATCTGTATCAGTTCTAAAAGCAGACCCTTCAATTGTAATTCTATCTTTTAAGAAACCTAAAGATATATTCCCTTCAATAGTTTTGTTACCTTCTGGTTTAATAAACTGATTTGTAGGATTTTTGTTTAATAAGAATGATGAATTAATTAAAGGGTATCCTGTTGGGAACACTCCAATTTCATCATTAGCATAAGCTCCAATTACAGCATTTCCTGTTACTGTATAACTTCCACTTATTTTAAAATAATTCAATACATCATTATTCTTCAAACCTTCAAATGCTTTTGTTGGAATAAATGATACCCCTCCAGAATAATAAGGGAAAGCTTTGTTAGAAAACACATCCGTAGTTCCTGTAGGTCTGGTGCTAAGACGAGATGATTGCTCAACTCTACCAGTTAAGTTCACAAATAAATAATCTTTATAACCAAGATCTACATTGGCAAAAAAAGCATATTGTCTAGAACGCGTTTGGGTATTATCAAGTTGATAACCAGGAGTTGGATTAACAATATTAGCAATATTATAAAAACCTGGGATTCTTAAATTCGTTCCACCTCCTGAAGCGGTAGTTGCAAAATTTTCTTGCATGTTATTTCCAATATTTGCAGAAAAACTAACATCATCTGCTAAATCATACTTGAAATTTAACATTAAATCTCCGTAATAGTTTCTAACTCTAGTAGTAGATTTAGTATATGCAGATGTAAGAGATCTTAAGCCTTGAGAACCTAAAAGTATACCATCAATTCCAGTCCCCGGTGCATTGATACGGATGTCATTAGTATTAAAACCATCAGTATGAGTCTCAACATCTTGACCTGCCATATACAAACTTCCGTTATATGTTAAGCTGATATGATCATTAAATTCATATCCTAATGATACAATACCAGTAGCTGATGTAAGTCTATTATCGTTTCTCAAATAATCTTTAAGGGTATAAGGATTATATGTAAAAATACTATAATTACTTGCGAACCCAGAATTTTTAAAATCTCTTAGATTAAAATTGCTAGGAGTTTGTAAAAGTTGAGAATATAAGTTTGCTCCACTTTGATTCGTTGATTGATCAATAACACTTACGTTACCATCCATTCTGAATTTTCCTATTTTCTTACCTGCTTTAAAAAAAATAGTATTTCTTTTCAATTTATCTCCAGGTACAATGAATTCATTTTCCAATCTATCATAAGATAAAAAAGTATAAGAATCTCTACCTCCAGCACTAACATTTACTCCGTTTTTAAACTGTAAGCCTGTACTAAAGAAATCCGCAACATTGTCTTTCTGTGGCGCATATATACCTTTTATAAACTGACCATTCGACTGTGGCAAGCCCATTTCTACAAGCTGTCCGCCTAAAGAAGAAGAATAAGAAGGTCCCCAAGCAGTATTTTCCCAAGGAACGTAGTTTGTACCCTGACCATAATCTTCATCAGAAAAAGTATTTTCACCAGGATACCCAGCTCCATACAGCTTTTGTCTAATTGGCAATTTATATGCGTTTGTAAATTCAATAGATGAGCTAAGGTTTACCGATACTCTTTCAGATCTATTACCTTTCTTAGTTGTTACTACTAAAACCCCATTACTTCCTTGTGAACCATATAATGCAGCACCTTGTTGACCTTTGATTACATTCACAGATTCAACTATATCTGGTGGCAACTGATTGAAAACTGTAATTGTTGCAATAGCGCCATCAATAACAACTAAAGGGTTGGTATCTCCACTGATAGACCTAAATCCTCTTAGCAAAATCTTGCTAGAAGAGTTAACACCGCTACTGGTTGTATTTATCTGTAGACCAGAAACCTTGCCGATAAGAGCCTGAGTAACACTTTGAGCTGCGGCTTGATTTAGCTCTTTATCTCCAACGACTTTTTGGTTAGAAGTAATCGCATCTTGCTTTTTCTTAATACCTAAGGCTCCAGTAATAACTACCTCACCAATCTGTGTTTCTTTTGGAGCAATTGTATCATTTTTCCCTTGCTGAGCATTGATTAAAGCTACGGAAGATGATAAAACCACCAGTAGAACACTTGCTGTTAATTTCTTCATATTTAAATCGATTATTTTTTTACTAATTGCAAATATGTGAAACTTTCTTAAATTAAACAAATGTTTTGTTAAAAATATTTAACACAACTAACAGATTTTGTAACATTTAAATAATTTTTGTTAAACTAAAATAATATCCAGCGTATTTTTATGATTTTAATAATTAGTATTTTGCCCGTATATTTGTAAAGGTTTAGACAGATGATGAATCAACTTATTAAAAAATACTCCCCGTATATTGAAGCTGGCTGCGATGAAGTAGGAAGAGGCTGTCTTTGTGGTCCTGTGGTAGCAGCTGCAGTGATTATTGGTGAAAACTTTGAGCAGAATCTGATTAATGATTCGAAGAAGCTGAATTTTAAAACCAGGCTTTACCTAGACTCCTATATTAAAGATCATGTGGTAAGCTACGCTATCGCAGAGCTACCACCTTCCTATATCGACGAGCACAATATTTTGAACGCAAGTATCCATGCGATGCACGGAGCTTTAGATAAACTTAGCATTAGACCTGAGTTTATTCTTGTTGATGGTAATAAATTTCATCCTTACAATTTCATTCCTCATCAATGTATTATAAAAGGAGATTCTAAAATTTTAGCTATTGCAGCGGCTTCAATTTTGGCAAAAAATTATCGGGATCTTTTGATGACACAGCTTCACGAAGAATTTCCGCAGTATGGATGGAATACCAATTTTGGATATGCAACAAAACACCACCAACAAGCGCTGGTAAAACACGGACCTACCGTACACCATCGGCAGTCTTTCAGATTAAAATATGAATAAGCTTATATAAATTCAATATTAACGAATCATTAAGTTGCAAAAGATTATTTAAAACAATTCTAAATAAAAAAAGAGAAGCATTATCATGCTTCTCTTTGTACTTTACAGTAAAATAGTATTCTATTTTTTGTTTGATTTCTGCTGACCTTGAGACTTTTGTTGCTCCTGAGCCTTCTCCATCATTTCTCTCATTCTTTTTTGAAACTTGCTTTCAGTTTTAGGTTTTTCTTTGTTTGCCTGAATTTGTGCATGAATCTTTTTTTCATCTAATATTAGATATTTTATAACCAAAATAATTAAAATATTAATTGCATTAGATACAAAATAATACCAAGAGAGACCAGATGCTGAAGTATTCAGGAAGAATAAAAATGTGATGGGGAAAATATACATCAGCACTTTCATATTTGGCATTCCTTCTTGTTGTGGCTGTTGCATGTTTCCCGAAGTCATTACAGTATAAATTAAAATCACTACAGTACAAGCAATGGCAAATACACTTAAATGCTCTCCTAAAAACGGTACATTAAATGGTAATTTAATTAAATCATCATAAGCCGTTAAATCTTTTGCAAACCAGAATCCTTGACCTCTCAGGTCGATAAAGTTCGGGAAGAAACGGAATAATGCATAGAAAATAGGAATCTGCACCAACGCCGGAAGACATCCCGCCATTTGATTCACCCCTGCTTTTCTATAGATTTCCATCGTTGCTTGTTGCTTTTTCATAGGATCTGCATCCTTAAATTTAGCATTTGCTTCATCAATTTCCGGACGAATCACTCTCATCATCGCACTTAATTTGTGCTGTTTGTACATGATTGGAGATAAAATCAACTTAACAATAATTGTCATTAGTAAAATCACCCAACCTGCTGTAAGCCCCCAACCTGCGATGAAATTATACATAGGCATGAAGAAATAACGGTTCATTGCTCCTATGAATGACCAACCTAACGGTAAGATTTCGTCAAAGTTTTTGTCGTAAGATTTTAATAATGGTAAATCCAAAGGCATAAAGTACCAAGTGAAATCCTGATTCAGTTCACTGCCTTGCATTTGAACGAAACCTTCGAAATTGAGTTTTTTAAGATATTCGCCCTCTTCCAAAGTCTCCTGATTACCTTTGCTTTGCGTAAAGCCGGTTTTAGATTCAATTACAGAAGAGAAAAACTGTTGTTTTACACCAATCCAATTAAGGGTTTCTTCCGCTTCTTCCATTTCAGTTCTTCCATCATAATCATAGTCTTTATAATTATTAAATGCATAAGAAAATTCTGAATGCGACTGCTCTTGAGCTCTACCCTTTTCAACGTTTCTTACATTGTAATTCCAGATAAAATCTGCTTTATTATCAGAAGAAATATTAGCTAAACCCTGAGTCCTTACTTTAAAATCTAATGTATATTGATCTTTAAGTTCAGCCTTAGGATTATTATTCAAAGTATAAACAAAATGAATTGCTGCTCCATTCAAATTGGCAGTCATGGTTGCTACACTTCCGTTGATTGTAGGGGTAAAAACTAAATCTTTAGTATTGATTACTTTCCCTGTTTTATCTTTAAACTGAAAACCATAGTTTGAATTGTTTTTGGTAATCAGATAAAGCGGAAGATCAGCTACATCGGTCTTTTGGTTGTAAGCTTTGTATTTTACTAACTCTACTTTAGAAACTTGGCCACCAAGACTTGAGAATTCAATTTTGAGCTCATTATTGGCAATGTTGGCTGTCTGAATTGCTCCCGGAGTTATATTAGAATTGATGTTGCTCGCCTGAGTTGGCTTTACAGCACTCTTTACCTGTTCGGTTTTTTGCTGCTCGGCTTTAGCTGTATCTTCTTTCTGTTGCTTGTTTTGAAAATAAAACATGAAACCAAAAAGAACTAAGCATAAAACAGAAAAACTAATCATCTGACTTTTATCGAGTCCTTTGTTCTGTTGCATTTTATATTTAATTAAAATTTTAAAAATTAATAAAGTGACGATGCCATCACATTTTAGAGTCGACAAAAATACTGTTTTTTTATCAAAACTCTATGCTATAATGTATTAGTATATAATAAACTCAGACTGACAAAAATCAACCTGAGTTTATTTATAACGTTTGTAATTGATTTATTACTTTATCTCTTTTTCACAAGCTTTGATGAAAGCTCTGAATAAAGGATGTGGTGTAGCAACCGTACTTTTGTATTCCGGATGGTACTGAACTCCTACATAGAAAGGATGGTCTTGCATTTCTAAAGCTTCTACCAAACCGGTTTCGGGGTTTGTACCTGTTGCCATTAAGCCGTTTTTTTCGAATTCCTCAATGTATTCACTATTGAATTCATAACGGTGACGGTGTCTTTCAGAGATGTTTTTAGTTCCGTAAATTTCATGCAATTTTGAACCATTTTTTAAAGAACATTTCCAAGCTCCAAGACGCATTGTACCTCCTTTATCTACTACATTTTTCTGTTCTTCCATTAAAGAAATTACAGGATGTTCTGTAGAGGTATCAAATTCCATTGAGTTGGCTTTTGTATATCCTAAAACATTTCTTGCAAACTCCACAGTCATGATTTGCATTCCTAAACAGATTCCCAACATCGGAACTTTGTTTTCTCTTGCATACTGAGCCGTAAGAATTTTACCTTCAATTCCTCTATCGCCAAAACCTGGAGCAACCAAGATTCCGCAAACGCCTTCTAAACTTTCTTTGATGTTTTCTTTGGTTAAATCACCACTGTAAACCCATCTGATCTTCACTTCTGTTTCAATATCTGCTCCTGCATGTTTGAATGCTTCTGCAATTGAAATATAAGAATCCTGAAGAGAAATATATTTTCCAACCAAAGCAATTTCTACGGTTCTCTTTGGATTTTGGAATTTCTTCACAAAAGTTTTCCAGTCTTTAAGATCAGCTTCTTTATCACTTTTCAGATCCAATCCTTTAAGAACTACATCATCAAAGTTTTGTTTTTGAAGATACATAGGAACCTCATAGATTGTTTCCAAATCTTTACATTCAATCACATTGTCTAAAGGAACGTTACAGAACTGAGCCAATTTTGCTCTCTGATCTTTCGGGATTTTATGCTCTGTTCTACAAACTAAAACATCAGCCATAATACCGCTTTCCATCAATTGACGCACAGAATGCTGAGATGGTTTTGTTTTTAATTCTCCACTTGAAGCCAGATAAGGCAATAAAGTAAGGTGAATCACCATAGAATTTTTCTCACCCAATTCCCATTTTAGCTGACGAACAGTTTCAATGTAAGGCAAAGATTCAATATCTCCCACAGTTCCTCCGATTTCAGTAATAATGATATCGTAGTTTTGTTTAGAAAGAATTTTTATTCTACGTTTAATTTCGTTTGTAATGTGAGGAATTACCTGAACTGTTTTTCCAAGGAAATCTCCTTTTCTTTCTTTTTCTATTACAGTTTGGTAGATTTTCCCAGTAGTAACGTTGTTGTTTTGAGAAGTCGGCGAGTCAAGATAACGCTCGTAGTGTCCTAAATCCAGATCTGTCTCCGCACCATCTTCGGTTACATAGCATTCACCGTGTTCGTAAGGGTTTAATGTTCCTGGGTCAATATTAATATAGGGATCCAGTTTCTGGATTGTTACATTAAAGCCGCGTGATTTTAGCAGAAGTCCCAGAGAAGCAGAAACGATTCCCTTTCCCAAAGATGAAGTTACACCTCCTGTC
Source organism: Chryseobacterium piscicola (assembly GCF_900156685.1). Taxonomy (GTDB): domain Bacteria; phylum Bacteroidota; class Bacteroidia; order Flavobacteriales; family Weeksellaceae; genus Chryseobacterium; species Chryseobacterium piscicola. The sequence continues at coordinate 60,319 of NZ_FTOJ01000004.1, read as the reverse complement.
ACAAAGATGTACTTTGTATTCTTTTTACTCATTAGATTAGGTTTGTGCAAAGTTAGGACAAAAAGAAAAGCAAAGCAATTTTGTTGATATTTTTAATTCTGAAATTTATTTAATTTAATTTTTTTCAAATAAAAAAAGGCTTTCAAAAAAAATTGAAAGCCCTATCCAAACCAAATTATATAATATGAAAACTATTATTTTTTCACCAATTCGAAGTATGCATTTACCTCAACATCTTTAGCAACACCTGCTCCTGTAGGATCATATACGATATTATAATCAATTCGGTTTACAGAAAATTTTGCTTGTAAACCTGCAATTTCTTTTCCTTGCTTATTTTTTATAATACCACCAAAAATCATCGGAATATTTACCTCTTTTGTAACGTTTTTAATGGTTAATTTACCTTTCAAAGTATAAGAATTATTTTTTCCTTTTACAATTGAAGCACTTTCGAATTTCATTTCCGGGAATTTTTCAGCATCAAAGAAGTCTGCACTTTTCAAATGCTTATCTCTTGGCTCTACTCCTGTATTAATAGATTCTGTTTGTACAGAGAAGCTAAATTTAGCATTGTCTAAACCTGCTCCCGGAGTTACAACAGTTCCGTCAAATTTATCAAATCTACCCTGCACGAAACTGATTCCCATGTGCTTGATATTGAAATTCACTGACGAATGCATGGGATCTACTGACCAGGTTGATTGTGCAAATGTGAACATGCTCACCAAAGCGAAAGCGAAACTTAATAGTAATTTTTTCATTTTTTAAAAATTTATAGTGGCAAAATTAGACCTAGTTCCGAATAGAATCATTGACCTATGATAAGTTCTTGTTGCTGGACGAAATTATTTTCAAGTACAATAAGTGAGTTAAAAACATTAAAAAGAATATTACTGCTGATATACAATACATTAAGATCATCAAAAGATTTTGATTGTTTGATTCTGAAAAATACAAGAATGGATTATTCCCTGAAATTATTAAAAAAAGTAAATAAATGACTTCAAATAAAATTGCAATTTTTAATATTGAGCCATAACTTTTTCTAAAAATAATCACTGTTACCAAACCTATTCCTGTAATGATTGAACAAAAAATAAGAATAAAATAAGAATACATTCCAAAATCTCCACCGGGCAAACCTAAAAATTTTACAGCCCATTCAGTAAATTGAGCATGCAAAAGCGACATTACAATGAAAATCAACAAACTTAAAAAAATATTTTTCATAACTGAAAATTAAGCAAAAATTGGAAAGAAAATTTCAAAAAAAATCTCCAACTTCGCAGTATGGCAAAACTCAAAACGGCATATTTCTGTCAGAACTGTGGCTCACAATATCCGCAATGGACTGGGCAATGCAAAAATTGTCTTGAATGGAACACCTTGGTGGAGGAAATTGTAGAAAAAACATCTTCAAAAACACCACCTTTTTCAAAAGCAAAACAAAACGTCATCAACATTATTGAAGTTGAAGCCGTGGAAGAACCGAGGATAAAAACACCTTCTGATGAACTCAACAGAGTTTTAGGAGGTGGAATTGTTTTAGGATCCGTCACTTTAATTGGTGGTGAACCGGGAATTGGTAAATCTACCCTTCTTCTCCAGCTTGCACTGAAAATGAAAAAGAAAGTTTTCTATGTTTCTGGTGAGGAAAGCGCTTCTCAGATTAAAATGAGAGCCGATCGTTTGGCGGAAATTAAAAACCCAAATTGTTTTCTTTACACCGAAACTTCTTTAGAAAAAATTCTTCATGAAGCTAAAAAATTAGAACCCGATTTTGTTATTATTGATTCTATTCAAACGCTGCAATCTCAACTGATTGAAAGTTCGCCCGGAACCGTTTCTCAAATCCGTGAATGCTCTAATGAAATTATTAAATATGCCAAAGAATATAATGTTCCTGTATTTTTAGTTGGTCACATCACAAAAGACGGTCAAATTGCCGGACCAAAAGTATTGGAACACATGGTAGATGTTGTACTCAACTTTGATGGCGACAGAAATCATCTTTTCAGACTATTGAGAGCAAATAAAAATCGTTTCGGATCAACTGCAGAAATAGGGATATACGAAATGGTATCCCAAGGTTTAAAAGAAATAAAAAATCCGTCTGAAATTTTAATAACCAAAAAATCTGAAGAGCTTTCAGGAAATTCTGTTGCGGTAACCTTAGAAGGAAACCGACCGATGTTGCTGGAAATTCAGGCCTTGGTGAGTACTGCAGTTTACGGAACTCCACAAAGAAGCTGCACTGGTTTCGATTCTAAAAGACTCAATATGCTTTTGGCAGTTTTAGAGAAAAGAGCAGGCTTTCAGTTGGGCGCAAAAGACGTTTTCTTAAACATTACCGGCGGTATAAAAACCGATGACCCTGCATTAGATTTAGCGGTTGTGGCTTCAATTCTTTCTTCTAATGAAGATATTGCGATTTCAGAACATTACTGTTTTGCAGGTGAAATTGGGTTAAGTGGAGAAATACGACCAATTGCACAGGCCGAACAAAGAATTACAGAAGCCGAAAAATTGGGATATGAGAAAATTTTTATTTCAAATCTTAATAAACTTCCTAAGAAAAAATTTGGAATTAAGATTGAGGAAGTAAGTAAGGTGGAAGATTTCCACGAGAGACTTTTTTAAAAATTACTCATGATAAAAATAGTTTATATGTTGTGTTTTCTGGCTTTTTTTGGGCTGGGTAAAAGCCAGGAAAAACCAACACTTACCGATCGTAAAAACTTGGTGGGAGATCAAAAAATTCTTCATCAACTTCTGCTTGAATGTTTAGAAATAAAAAATCCGGACACGGAAGCTTTCCACCTTCTACCCGAAATTTATGTGGTAGAAAACAGCGCTAAAATTAAAGTTTCTGTCTATTATTACGGTAAAAATTATTATCCGGAAAATTACTACAGCCCATCGATGGCGACATATACAGCTTCTCTTACGGCAGAAAAGGATAAGCCACAACCTAAAGGAAATTATGGAACATCAAACCCTCATTTTGAAAGGGAAAAGCCAAGTTTTGGTTTCGGAATTGCCGATCTAGATGCTAAAAAATCATACTATGCCAGCGTTCCAAATATTTTAACTAAAAAAAGTGATCAGCCTATTTTTAAAAATGACCTAGTTCACTTGTCTTATGCATCAAACGTAAGCTACAACAAAGTAGACCTTAATCTTTATCCTCAGGAGTTTGGCCACGTCACTTTTGTGAATAAATCTTTTATTATAGCCAATATTAAAGGAAAATATGGCGTTGTAAGCAGCAAAAAAGAAGAAATTCTACCTTTTGAATATGAGCAGATTCAGCTTATAAATAAAGATTTTTTGGTGAAGAAAGATTCCAAATTTTTTATTGTGAATTCTAAAAATGAAAAAGTTTCGGATATATTTGATGAATTTATTCCATTATTCACTTATTCAATGATGATCAACTCAAATCCTGAATTAAAACATTTTTTTCAGGTGAAAATAGCCGGTAAAGCGAACTTTATCGACGGGAACTACAAGATTTTAAAGCCATCGGTTTATGACAATCTTCAATATTTAAAATCTGGGCCATTACTTTTTCTGGCTGATAAAGATGATAAACAGGTGATTGTAGATTTTCAAACTTTTAAAGAAATATCTCCGAAATTCGATCGTATAAGAAGGTTCGACGATACAAATTATGAAGTTACAAATGGCGGTAAGAAAGGAATTGTGGATGCAAATTTCAAAACAATTCTGGACTGTACATACGATTCAGTTGAAATTTCTCTGGATACCGACCTCAGCAAACCTGAGGAATACAAACTTATTGTAGGGAAAGACAAAAAATTCGGAGTCTTTCATTTAGGTGAAAAAAGATGGATTACCAACCTAGATTTTGAATCTATTGACATCAGCTTAAAATACATTACCCTAAAGAAAGATGGAAAATTCGGAACGATGGATTTTGAAGGGAAAATACTTATTCCTGCCAAGTATGATTCTCTTGAGTTTAATCCGAAAACGAAACAAACAGAAGCCGTGAAAAAAGGAAAAGTTTCATCAGTTGATTTTCATGGTTATTTGGTGAAATAATTTTGATTTTTGTAGTAAAAATATTCTCTTAGAAATTATTTTAAAGAGAATTTTGATTTTAAATCTTAAATTGCAGTATGAACTTCCTAGCCCATTCTTTCTTATCTTTTTCCGACGAACAAATTGTCGGGCAATTTCTGGAAGATTATATCCGTAACAAAGAGCGATATTCTTTTTCGAAAGATATTCAGGATGGCATTACGATGCACAGAGCAATTGATACTTTTACAGATTCTCATCCTGCGATACATGAAGCAAAGAAGGTTTTTAGTCCGTTGGTAAGATTATATTCCGGAGCTTTCGTTGATGTTTCGATGGATTATTTTCTAGCTAATGACTTCACTTTAAAAACATTACAAGGCTGGAAAGACCACTCAAAACATGTTTATAAAGTTCTAAACCAGCATCTTCATCTTTTCCCTGAAAATTTCAAACTTATGCTTTCAAGAATGGAATCTGAAGATTGGCTTTACAATTACCGAGTAGATAAAAACATAGGTTTCAGTATGAAAAACGTTTTGCATAAGGCAAAATATCTGGAAAAAGACATTCCTGTTTTTGAAGCTTTTTTAGAACATAAAAAATTCCTGAAAGAATGTTATGATAACTTCTTTCAGGAATTATATCTTCATGCAAAGACTGTTAATGATATGATGAAGAAAATTTAGATTTAAATACTTTTTATCTTAAACTTAATTAAAATCTATATCCCAAAGAAAGGCCACTTCTAAGACCAGCCCACGGACCATCAACTTTTATCCTTGCTCCTTCGGTATTGGTCTCTACTGTATATTCTACAAAAGGAACGTCAAGATCTTCAATTTCTTTTTTAAGCTGAGCCTGCATTTCGGGATTAAGGTAAACATCACTTTTTAATTCAAAATCTCCTTTTCCTGTTCCGTAATGGGCACCGGCAATCCAAAAATCAAGTACTAAATTTTGGGCTCTGTTTAAGAAAAACTGCGCTCCTACCATCAAACCACCGCTATGTCCTCTTGTATCTCCTTTTCCAGTTAATGGAATTTGATAAGTAACTCCGTTTACAGGTTGATAATTATAATAAAAATCGAAAGAGTTTGTCTCTACGCTTGAATACCGATAATATGGGGCAAAGTAAAAACCTTTACCATAACCGTGACCGATGTAAAACCTTGGTTCCAGAGTAAAATTGGTGGCTTTTATTTCAAGATTCTGAAATTGTTTTTCATCTTCTTCATTCAAGAAAGAACTCATAAAAGGTACCTTACCTTCGGGCATTGTTCCAAAACCTATGTTTAGAGAAAACCATTGATTGATGGCTCTTTCATAAGTTAAATTAAAGTTTCTGAAAGCATACGCGGTGACATTTGTCTTCACGATATTCATTTTCTCAGGCATTTCTTCTGCCTGTGGTGTAGGGTTTTCAATCTGAGCCTGCGCGAATGAAATCATGCAACAAGCCACTATAGTTGCTAAGTTTCTAGTTATATTCATCTGATTTGGTGTATTTTGCTAGTGTTATAAAAAATGATCTATACAAATCACTTTTTGATTAATTTTTTAGTTTTAGTAAAGTTACCTTGTTTTTCTGCTGTAATAAAATAAACTCCTTCTGGCAAATCTGAAACATCTACTGCATTCTGATTATTTTTTATCTGTTTCAGCATTTTGCCTTCAGCGTTGTAAATCATAACATTTGCATTTTCTGCATTTTTAAAATACACCTCATCAGAGGCAGGATTAGGATAAAATTCTAGATTAGTATTTGAACTTAAATCTTTAACTGCGAGATAAACTTCATTTAAAGCCTGAGCTCCATTGCTAGTTTGTGCAGCACCACCTGATGGAGTAATTACAGCGTTGGTCGTATTAAACAATGGAAACTTGTGCAAACTGTCATAATAGGTATAGGAAGTATTAACAACAGTACCTGCGGAAAAACCAAAAACGGTAAGATTAAAATTTTGTACAGATTTTATTCTTGTAACATTCGTATACGTTTTTGATCCAATGAGAAGAGTTCCCCAAGCATCAGCAGAGAGATTGATATTTCCACTGAAATTACCAGAACCTTGTGTGGTAGAAAATGTACCGGATGCTATATCTGTTTCAGAATATCCAAAGGTAGCAGGATATGATATGAATGTACCATTATTTCCACTAAAATTTAGTGTTGCATCTGGTGTTACCAAGCCTGTAATCTCAAGTTTTGCAGCTGTTTGCTTATAAAATACGGTAGTAGAACCATTTACATACTTTAAAGTAGATCCTGGATAAGATGAAATCTCTGAACTACTTGGCACAGAATACGTTCCCGATACTCCCACTCCTTGCGTGAGTGCAGCATTATTAAAAACGGTACTAGCACCTGTTGCAGAATTATCTGGAGTGCCTACCAAATTTACGTTATTGGCCACATCACCTGCAACGGGATCGTGAAATGCTTTTGTGATGGTTGTTTGAGCATTAAACAATGAAACACAAAGTGTTAAAGAAAGTAGAATTTTTCTCATGAGGTAAATTTTTTATAAAATTAAACAAAAATTCGACCAAATTTTAAGAAATTTTAAGATTTTCTTAACTTTGCAGAATAACATTATTTTTCTCTGCAAGCACATTCATGATGTTTATTTAAATAAATAATAGTTGCGTTACAAATTTTTTCTAAGGCCTCCAGATTTATGTCAGACAATTTTTTAACGTAAATACAAGCTTTGCCCATTTTGAATTTCCCAAGATTATCCAATAAAGGCTTGTGCTCTTCAATGGGTGAGTAGACGTAGAGCGAAAACTCTGCTTTGCGCGGCGAGAATCCTAGTATGGGCATATCGCCTTCATGCCCACTTTCGTATTTATAATGATAACTGCCAAATCCGATGATTGTAGGTCCCCACATTTTAGGTTCAAAACCAGTCCATTCGCTCATTAGTTTGATTAGTTGAAGGCTGTCTATTTTCTTTTGTTCGTTATCAACGTAAGAATTGATGAAATCTGTAACATTCACATGAGTTTCTTTGGTCTTATTATTAATCATAGTTTTTTTAAATGTATTCAATTATTTTAAAATTAAAAATCGATTTTCAACAGTTTCTTGCTTTTTTTTGAATAAAAAACAGGATGAAAGCGTGCTGGAGTATAGAGAACACTTTAAGATTGCAAGAGATACTACCAAACGCCACAAAAAAAAGCAGTCCTTCTAAAAAACTGCCTTGTATCTAAATTCTAAAAACGACAACTCCATAAGGAGACTCATTGAGCAGCGGTGGACATGGGGTTTATTTAGCGGAAAGCACTTCTTCGCTAATATCTGCAACCTGAATGCTTTTAATAGATGATTTGGTTGAGGATGCTGTACTTCCGCCCATGATGTATAATTTATTGTTATAGATTTCCGCAGCAGCATGTCTTCTGGGAATCATATTGGATGATAACCTATGCAACTTGTTGGTTTCTGTATCAAAGTAGGCCAGAAAATTCTGATTGTTGTAACCGCCTGCAATAAAAATCTTATTACCAGATACCGCTAATGAATGTCCGGATATCGCAGCTGGCATCGTATATTGCTCAGTCCAAAGATTTTTTTTGAGATCATATACATTAACCAAGCGGGATGACGTACCGTTAAAACCTCCAATGACATATAGCTTATCATTCACAATTTTGCCCCTTGCTTCTTTCGCTGTTGGCATATTCGGTAATGGATGCCATGTGTCTGAAGCGATGTCATAATATTGAAATCGGTCAGAAAATACTGTGGTGGCGGCATTGTTTAGCCCACTTCCTCCGAACGTATATATTTTTCCGTTATGGAGGGCAGAACCTGCATTTCCAGTGTAGGCACGGTTAACAGCTCCCTTCGTTTTTTTATGAGTTTCAAGGTCTACAATTTCAAGATGGCTGTTTCCCCACCCGTTAAAAATATAAATTTTATTATCGTAAGTCTCCGAATTGGCAAATCTTTTAGGAACCAAAGTAGAATTAATCACACTCCAGCGGTTATCTTTAATGCTGTATTTTTCAATAAAAGTAGCATTACCATCCGTATCTTTATACCCATTGCTCAAATAGATATTGTCACCTGCAATAGCACTGCTTATTGCTCCTCTTCTCACAGACATATCCGAAAGATGTTTAAAATTTAAGGTTTGTGCATTGGCTACACATAAACCGAAAAGAGAAAGGAGGAATAGTTTTGTTTTCAAGGGCGTGGAAGTTTGGGTTGAAAAATATGTTTAAATATAGAGAAAAGTGATGGATTGGAAATCTGCGAGATCGGATTTTAAATCTATTAGTTCAAGAAAGTGAATTAAAGGTTGTTTTTTTATACAAAAGCCACACGAAGGGATTCGTGCGGCAGCGGTGGATTAGTATTAAAATGCATTTCGCTGGCGCAAGCGTCTCGCTTGTGACCGTCTAGTAGGTACGAGCGAGACGCTCGCACCAGCGGGGGATTATTAGATACAAAATATAAATATACTATTTCCTAATGGAAAACCATAATACTAAAAACCGCTCAGAAGAAATCTGAACGGTTTTAATATATTTAAAGCTTCGTTGATGACTACATCATTCCTGGCATTCCACCTCCCATTGGCATAGCAGGTTCTGCGCTCTTAATTTCAGTGATGACACACTCAGTTGTAAGAAGCATTCCAGAAACTGAAGCTGCGTTTTCAAGGGCAACTCTTGTTACTTTCGTAGGGTCGATGATTCCTGCTTCAAGCATGTTTACATACTCGTCAGTTTTAGCATTGTATCCGAAGTCTCCGCTGCCTTCAGCAACTTTAGCAACGATTACAGAACCTTCACCTCCTGCGTTAGCAACGATTTGTCTCAATGGCTCTTCGATCGCTCTTTTTACGATTTTAATACCTGTAGTTTCATCAGCATTTATTCCTGTAAGGTTTTGCAAAGCATCAATTGCTCTTACCAAAGCAACACCACCACCTGCAACGATACCTTCTTCAACAGCTGCTCTCGTAGCGTTTAATGCATCATCTACTCTGTCTTTTTTCTCTTTCATTTCAACTTCAGAAGCTGCACCTACGTACAATACGGCAACACCACCGGCTAACTTAGCCAATCTTTCCTGTAGTTTTTCTCTGTCGTAGTCTGAAGTAGTAGTTTCCATCTGAGCTTTGATCTGGCTTACTCTACCTTTGATTTTAGCTTCTTCACCACCACCGTTTACTACAGTTGTATTGTCTTTATCGATAGATACTTTTTCAGCAGTTCCCAACATATCTAGAGAGATATTTTCCATTGTAAAACCTTGCTCTTCAGAAATAACCTGTCCGCCAGTTAAGATTGCGATATCTTCCAACATTGCTTTTCTTCTGTCACCGAATCCTGGAGCTTTTACTGCAGCAATTTTAAGAGAACCTCTTAATTTGTTTACTACTAAAGTTGCCAAAGCTTCACCTTCAACTTCTTCTGAGATGATTAATAAAGACTTTCCGCTTTGTGCGATTGGCTCAAGAACAGGAAGCAATTCTTTCATTGAAGAGATTTTTTTCTCAACTAAAAGAATGTATGGGTTCTCCAATTCAGTCAACATTTTCTCAGGATTCGTCACGAAATAAGGAGACTGGTAACCTCTGTCAAACTGCATACCTTCTACAACGTCTACTGTAGTATCGATACCTTTCGCTTCTTCTACTGTGATTACACCTTCTTTCCCTACTTTTCCGAAAGCTTCAGCGATTAAAGATCCGATTGTTTCGTCGTTGTTTGCAGAAACAGAAGCAACCTGCTTTACCATTTCTGTAGAATCTCCAACTTCTTTAGACTGCTCTTTAAGGTTGGCAACAACAGCAGTTACAGCTTTGTCGATACCTCTTTTAAGATCCATTGGGTTTGCACCTGCAGCTACGTTTTTAAGACCTTCTCTTACGATAGCCTGTGCTAGAACAGTAGCGGTAGTTGTACCGTCTCCTGCAATATCATTGGTTTTGGAAGCCACTTCTTTTACCATTTGTGCTCCCATGTTTTCTACTCTGTCTTCAAGTTCGATTTCTTTTGCTACAGAAACACCGTCTTTAGTAACGTGAGGTGCACCGAAAGATTTTTCGATTACTACGTTTCTACCTTTTGGTCCTAAAGTTACTTTTACTGCATTAGCCAATGCATCAACTCCTCTTTTTAGAGCGTCTCTAGACTCGATATCGAATTTTATTTCTTTTGCCATTGTTTTTAAGCTTTTGGCTTTAGGCTTTAAGCGATATGCTTTTCCTAAAGCGGTTAAATTTTTATTATGTGTAGGCTTAATGCCTGAAAATTATTTGATAAGTTTTAATCTTAATTGGTATAGTCTTCTTTTAACAGTATTCAATTCTTCATTGATTCTTTCAAAATCTTCGATTCTAATATATTCCAAATCTTTAGCTAAGAATAAAAGATATTCTGATTCACTAAGCGAGCCTAATGCTATATTTAAAAATTGTGCAAATTCTTTATCAGAATTTCTTCCACAACCTTCCGCAATATTATTAGGAATTGAAACAACTGAACGTCTGATTTGCGATGTTAAGCCAAATAATTCTTCTCTTGGAAAAGTTGAAGTTATTTGATAAATGTCTAAAACAATTTTATGACTTGATTGCCAAACATCATATTTTTTGAAATCCCTCATAAAGCTTATTGCTTATAGCTAAAAGCTTACTGCTATTACCCAATTACACCCAGTAAATCTCCTTCTTTTACAATTAAGAAATCTTTTCCGTCTAATTTTAATTCAGAACCTGAATATTTTCCATAAAGAACTTTGTCTCCTACTTTTACAGTGGTAGGCTCGTCTACTTTACCAGGGCCTACTGCTACTACTGTACCTTCTTGAGGTTTTTCTTTTGCAGTGTCTGGGATAATAATACCTGAAGCTGTTTTAGTTTCTGCAGCGATAGGCTCGATAAGCACTCTGTCTGCTAGTGGTTTAAAGTTTACTGACATAATATTTTTATTTTTTAATTATTTCTGTATCGTAAATCTCTAAATCTATGCCAAGCAACCGAAACTAGACTTTTGGCAGATTTTTTTTTAAGATGTGAAATTTTGGCAGAAAAAAAACAATGAAGTAATAAATGAAAATAATTTAAGTAAAAGAGTTTTATGTTTAGAATAAAATTATATTTTTGTGTAAATATTTTGAAAAACTAATTAGATGAGAAAGATTTTATTATTTGCCGCAATGAGCTTCTTGGGCATGAGTGTTTATTCACAAACTACAGTTGAGCCAGAATTCATTGGTGAGTGTATGTTATTAAAGCCCGACCAAAGCACTGTACTTTTAGAAAAACACATGACACAAACTCGTTCCGCCATGAATGCAGGGATGATAATAACTGGTTTTGGAAGCATGAAATCTAAACTGCAGATTGAAGGTTGCTGTTCTACCACTAAATTAAAATCTGGTGATGATATTCAGTTTATTGTACGTGCAGTGGATAACAACACTGACCCTATGGCTATCATCAAAATTTTTGAATTCGATTCTAGTAAAAAATTCAGAAGAGCAGAGTTGGCATCTGTGAATACTTTTGGTACTACAAAAACCAATAAATTGCATTACCTTAACTTCAGCGGGAAAAAATACGGACAAAACTCTTATTTAATAAGTTTAAAAGATAAACCTCCTGGAGAGTATGGCATCACAGTGACGAATCCTAACGCACTTGATGAAAAAAGTACAATTATTGCTACTTTTTCAATTTTATAGAAAGTAAAAAAAGCCGTTTCAAACCAATCGAAACGGCTTTTTTTGTTTTTAGCTAAATTAAAGTTGAAAATATTTAATTTCCAAAATAATACAGGCTTACAATATCATTTAGATGAGCTCGCCCATTTAAAATCTTTCTAATTGATACAAAAAAACTTGGCGCAATTAAGTGTTGGCCAAGTTTTTTTTAATTATTAGAATCTTTTTATGACAAAGACTGCATATCAATCACAAAACGATATCTTACATCGCTTTTAAGCATTCTTTCGTAAGCATCGTTGATGTCTTGCATTTTGATCATTTCAATTTCAGAAACGATATTGTGTTCACCACAGAAATCAAGCATTTCCTGAGTTTCTGCAATTCCACCAATTACAGATCCTGCAACCGCTCTTCTACCCATAATCATTGGAGGAGTGAAGAGTGCTTCGTCCATCTTACCTATAAATCCTACCAAAACATGAGTACCATTAATGTTCAAAGTTGTTACATAGGGATTTACATCATGATCGTAAGGAACGGTATCGATAATTAAATCAAATTTACTTTTTACGGAAGCCATCTGATCTTCGTCTGTAGAAATAACTACGTAATCTGCACCAAGACTTTTGGCATCATCGGTTTTTCCGGGAGTTCTTGAAAATAAAGTCACCTCAGCGCCCAAGCCTTTTGCAAGCTTTATTGCCATGTGCCCCAAGCCTCCTAAGCCAACAACTGCTACTTTAGAACCTTTACCAACCTTCCAATGCTTTAATGGAGACCAAGTTGTAATACCGGCACAAAGAAGAGGTGCAACAGCAGCCAAATCAAGATTTGCAGGAACTTTCAGTACGTGATCTGCATCTACAACCACTTTTTGAGAATATCCTCCAAAAGTATGTCCCCCTAAATGCTTGTCTTTTGCGTTATAAGTACCAGTAAAGCCATTTTCACAATATTGTTCAAGATCTTGCTTACAACTGTTACATTCTCCGCAAGAATCTACAATACAACCTACCCCAGCAAGATCACCTACCTGAAATTTAGAAACATTAGATCCTATTTTTGTAATTTTCCCTACAATTTCATGACCTGGTACAGATGGATATTTTGTTCCGCCCCAATCATTTCTTGCTGTATGTAAATCTGAATGACAAACTCCACAATAAAGAATTTCAATTTCTACATCATTGGTGGTAATTTCTCTTCTTTCGATATTCATTTCTTTAAGATCAGCTTCTTTGGATTCTGCTCCAAATGCTTTTACAGAATATGTGCTCATATTTTTTAATAATTTTTAAACTTAAATCTTGTTGTATCAAATTTCCGACCTTTTTCTGAAAACCACTAACCTTTTTTATAGATTTATTTATTAGAATTAGTTTTTTTGGAACTTAGGATTTCATATCGTGAACGTTTTAAATTGTATAGAAATTATTTTCCTCAACCCTAAAGCGCAGGATTTTGTTGAGATTTTCAACGTATTTTTCCGTTCTTTAAAGATGAAAAAGAAAAATGAATTGCAAATTTAATTATTGAATCATTTGTAAACAGATTCTGAACACAAATTACAATCATCCAGAACTCCTTGAACCAAAAATTGGCACAAAAATCAGCTTAAATATATAGCGACCTCAATTTATCTAAACAATACTATTTTTCACTTTCAACAAGCCAAACACTTACGTTCCCAGCCGGAACTTTGAAATTTCCCCAACCATTTTCATCAATAATAACTTTATCTTCGAATCTTCCTAAAACATCAAAAAATGTTTTACCTATATACCTCTCCCCCATTTCCATAGGTTTTTCGTATTGATCTTTGTTGCTCAAAACTACGGCACAACCATGATGCTCATCATCTCCTTCACGCGTCCAGCCTAAACAATTGGCATCTTCAAAATAATCCCTCTGAAGTCCGTAGGCATTATTTTTTCTGGCTTTAAGGAGTTCTTCAATTCCATCCACTTTATTGAGTGTAATTTCATATTCATTGCCATCGTTGCCATTATCTTTATAGCTTGCACCGTACAAATCTGGATAGAAAACACAAGGATAACCTTTTTCTCTTAACAAAATCAAAGCATAAGCAATAGGTTTAAACCATTCTTCAACAGGAGCTTCCAAATCCTGAAGTGGTTGGGTATCGTGGTTATCTACCAAACTTACAGAGTGCATTGGATCTGCATCGGTCAAAGTTTCTGTGAAAATATTTCTCATATCATAAGAATCTCCTTCTTGAGATGCAGTATGGAAATTGTTTTGGAGCGAACTGTCAAAAAGACTCATACAACCTTCTGTAGCCTCTATATATTTTTGCAATAAACTGAGCTGTCCTGGTGCCCAGTATTCTCCTACAGCAAAAATATTTTTTTCTGAATTAGAACGAAGCATCGTCAACCATTCTTTATAAAATTCGAAAGAAATGTGTTTTAAAGCATCTAGCCTTACACCATCAAAGTTGGTTTGCTGAAAATACCAATTGGCCCAATTATTAAGTTCTTCCCGAACGTGAGGATTACGGTGTTCTACATCATTGTACATCAAATAATCGTAATTCCCTTTTTCATCATCAATCATTTTTTCCCAATCGTCTCCGTATTCAGATTTAATTTTATAAATGTGGGATTCTTTTCCTTCTGCATAATCTACACCGCTGAAGCAAGTAAAATTCCATTCAAAATCTGAGTATTTTTTTCCACGTCCAGGAAATGTAAATTTGGTGTATGACTCGATTTCAATTTCTGAGGAAATGATTTTATCGCGATTATTTTCGTCAACTTTTACAACTTTAAATTTTTCTAATTCATCACCTCCAGCTTTGTGTCCTAAAACAATATCTACGATAACCTGAATGTTTTTTTCTTTTAAAGCCTTAATTGCTTTTGTATAATCCTCTTTAGTTCCGTACTTGGTAGGAACAGAATTTTTCTGATCAAATTCTCCTAGATCAAAAAGATCGTAAGCATCATATCCAACAGAATTTCCACCATTCGTACTTTTATAAGCCGGAGGAAACCAAACTGATGTGATTCCGAGTTGAGATAAATAGTCTGCCTGCTCTTCGGCGTGTTTCCATAGCTTTCCTTCTCCTTCTGTATACCAGTGGAAAAATTGAATCATCGTTTGGTTCATATTTTATAAATATTGGGTGATTGTATTGCGTTGAAAACTAAACTTTTAATTTTCAAACTCCTCAAACGGAATTTTTAGTTGAACAGAAATCTGTTTTTTTCCTTCCGTATTGAGTTGCGATAACGATAAACCCAATAATCGTACCGCTTTGTTGAAGGGGCGAAGTTCCCAAAGTTTTTTTGAAATTTTAAAAAACTGTTCTGGAGAGGTAAAATATTCTTCTTTAGTAAAACTACGTGTGAATAATGAAAAATCTTTGTATTTGATTTTCAAGGTTAAAGATCTTCCTAGGATATTGTTTTTCTGCAATCTGTTATAAAGTTCTTCACTGAGATTCTTCAATTTTTCATCAATTTGTTGCTGATCAAAAAGATCTTCGAAGAAAGTTTGTTCTACGGCTACACTTTTTTGTATCCTGTGAGGTTTTACATGTGAATGATGAATACCACGGACTACGTCGTAATAATATTTTCCGGATTTTCCGAAAAGTCTGGTTAGTTCTTCCAGCTGTTTATTTTTTAAGTCTTTTCCTTTATAAATAGCAAGACTAAACATTTTGTTGGCGGTAACTTTCCCTACTCCATAAAATTTCTCGACAGGTAACTCTTCTAAGAATTTTTCTACTTTATCGGGATGGATTGTTTTTTGCCCGTTTGGTTTATTGATATCTGAAGCTACTTTGGCTAAAAATTTATTAATAGAAATTCCTGCGGAAGCCGTTAAACCAGTCTGTTCATATATTTTCTGGCGGATTTCTCTGGCAATTTGATTGGCAGATT
The DNA here is from genome assembly GCF_900156685.1 of Chryseobacterium piscicola. Classification (GTDB taxonomy): domain Bacteria; phylum Bacteroidota; class Bacteroidia; order Flavobacteriales; family Weeksellaceae; genus Chryseobacterium; species Chryseobacterium piscicola. The sequence continues at coordinate 44,665 of NZ_FTOJ01000004.1, read as the reverse complement.
CTATTTGTTTTTTGTTTTCGGTAACATCTAAATAAGCTTCATCCAAAGAAAGTGGCTCTACGAGATCTGTATATTCGTAGAAAATCTCACGGATCTTTTTTGAAATTTCTTTATATCGTGCAAATCTTGGTGGAACAAAAATAAGATGCGGACATTTTTCTTTTGCTGTTTTACTTGGCATTGCAGAGCGCACGCCATATTTTCTGGCTTCATAACTTGCTGCGGAAACTACACCACGATGGCCACCACCCACGGCAACGGGTTTTCCGCGAAGCGCAGGATTGTCATGCTGCTCCACGGAAGCATAGAATGCATCCATATCGACATGAATAATTTTGCGGGAAAGAAAACTCATTTCTACAAAATTACTGACAATTATTTAAAATTTGATTGTCTTTTTTCTAACGGTGAATTGCTTACGCCCCGACCTGAGTGGAAATCCTTTTTTTGGTGGCTGAGCTTGCCGAAGCCACCAAAAAAAGATTGGGAACGGAGGGCGGATAAAGGCGCCAAAAAAAATACCTCGATTCCCTTAACCGAGATGTTTAGTTTTAAAAAAATATGCTCAATTTAAATTCTGATATTTTAAATTTTGAAAAATTTTCGTTTCCAAAAACAAAAAAATCACCTCTAGATAGAGATGATTTTATATATGCTAATTCTTCTTAAACCTAAAATACTTATCAACAAGCTTATTTCAAAAGTAGATCAATCGTTTTCTGAATTTCTGGATCTTCTGGAGAAATGGCGTAATATTTTGCAATTGAAGATTTTTGATTGATGACCATGTATCTCGGTATCCAATTCAGCTCTATGTAATTGTTAAAATCATTTTTCCAACCTGTAGAAAACCAGTAGTTTTCTTTATCTTTCATATTATGCTTTTCCAGACTTTTATCAAATCCTTCTTTAGATTGTTCCAATGACAGGAAAACAAAGTCTATATCCGGATTGTTTTGCTCAAGTTCTTTTGCTTTTGGCATTGCTTTCAGACAATCTCTACACCATCCCGCCCAAAAATCGATTACCAAAACTTTTCCTTGATGCTTTTTCAAAATTTCATTAATAGTGAGACTTTTTCCGTTTTCATCTTCCAACTTTTGATCTAAAGCTTCTTTTGAGAATTCCGTTTTAGAAACGTTTGGTGTTTTTTGAGAACATCCTAAAGTGAAAACGCTCATCATTATAAAAGTCAGTAACTGCTTCATTTTATTTTTTTTACAAATCTAAACATTGAAAAATAATTTTAATGATGAAATTGTATCATTTAACAAAATTAGAGACATTGAGAAATTCTATTTTCAATACAATATATTCCGCAACAGCTGTTGTGGATTAGTTTACTATCTTTTATTCACAAAATTCATAATCTCCTGATTGAACTCTTCTTTTTTATCTATCACAACATTTATAGGCCAATAATACACCAAATCACGCAGATAATCAAAGGTTTTGAGGCGAACGAAATCTTTTTCAGTTGTTAAAATCAATTTGTATTCGCCCAATTTTTTGTATTCAGCGACAATATTTTTAATGTCTCCATCTGTGAAGTTGTGATGATCTCTGAATTTAAGATGCTTTACGCGCTGAGAAAATTTAGCCAAATGATTTAGTAAAGGTTTCGGATTAGCAATTCCCGTTATCAAAAGAATATCATAATAATTCAGATTGTTATCTGGAAGTATTTTTTCTCTTCCGTAGACGTTTTCATCATATCCGATTGAGGAGAAAAATACTTTCTGGCCTCGTTCTGGCCGAATTCTTGAAATATAATATTGCTTGGTTTCATCCGTCAATTCATCAGGACATTTGCTTACCATAATTATGTCTGCACGCCTAGATCCGGCACGCGATTCTCTCAAATCGCCTGCAGGAAGCAGATAGTCTTTAAAATAAGGGTCATTAAAATCGGTCATCAGAATATTTAATCCTGCTTTTATCGCTCTATGCTGAAGCGCGTCATCCAGAATTAAAACATCGAGATCCATGTCTTCAATCACTTTTTGCGCTCCAAGAACACGTTTTTCTGAAACCGCAATAACGAATCTGTTTTTAAATCTTTCGAAAAGTTGCATTGCCTCATCACCTACGGTTTTATAGTTGCTCTCGTAGTTGGTAACTGCATACCCCTTGCTCATTCTTCCGTAACCTCTTGATAAAACACCAGTTCTATATTGTTTAGAAAGGCTTTTCGCAAGATACATTACCATTGGTGATTTTCCGCTTCCTCCCACAGAAAGATTACCGACGTTGATGACCGGAGTTTGAAATTTCGTAGATTTAAAAATCCCTAGATCGTAGCATGTGTTCCGAAGACCGGTTACTGTACGATAACCCAGAGAAAAAGGATAGAGATACCATCTTTTCATACATTGGCAAAAATAAGAATTTTAAAACCTTTTGACGGATATTTTTGTTCCGTTTTCAAAATAATCTGTATTTTTTTATCATCAAATTAGAGTATTTTTGCAAGAATGTTTTAGCTGGAAGGTAAATTCGAATTATTTATAGTAAACCATTCTTGATTGAATTTTTTTTTGAAAATTTGTGATGGTCTGTTATTAATCATCATGCTGATTTTAACGGAAAGTTTACAAAGTTTTATTTTTACTACCAACCGTTTTAAAGCCCGCAAATGAAAATTCACCGATTCCGTTGCAATTGTAAAAAGTTGTCGGTAAAACCGTAAACTTAGCAAAGAATACAAAGGGTTGTTAATTATTACGGATAGCGGGCAATCATATAAAAATTAAATTTAAAATTACTTTGAGATATTTTATAGAATTTTCTTACAACGGAAAAAATTATTTTGGCTATCAAATTCAGCCTAAAGACATTTCTGTACAAGAAGAACTGGAAAAAGCGCTTTCTACAATTTTGAGAGAATCAATTAAAACTGTTGGAGCTGGTAGAACCGATACGGGAGTTCATGCAAAAAAAATGTTTGCCCATTTTGATACTAACCAAGTTATAGACCAGCAGCTTTCTTATAAACTCAATAGTTTTCTGCCCGCAGATATTTCAATTGAAAGAATTTTTAAGGTTAATGATGATTTTCATGCAAGATTTGATGCTACTTTCAGAACCTATGAATACTATATCTCATTAGAGAAAAACCCTTTTACTCAGGATTCTGCGTGGCAACTTTGGAGAAGAAATATTGATGTTGATAAAATGAATGAAGCTTGCAAGATTCTTTTTGAATATGAAGATTTCACAAGTTTTGCGAAACTCCATACCGACAACAAAACCAATCTCTGCAAAATATATAAAGCAGAATGGGAACAGAAAGGAACAGAACTGAAATTCACTGTTTCAGCCAACCGTTTCCTCAGAAATATGGTAAGAGCGATTGTAGGAACGATGATTGAAGTGGGTTCGGGGAAGATACAGCCAGAAGATGTGAGAAAAGTAATAGAAAACAAAAATAGAAACTCCGCAGGAATTTCTGCACCAGCGCACGCACTGTATTTGGTGGATGTTGGGTATAAATTTTAATGGAATTGTTTACATTTCTTAAAGTTGTTTTGAACAATAGTTTTAATAGGTTTTTTCTACTCACATATCATTGTGTAAAATTTTAAAGCCGTATTTTTGCAAAGAATTTTTCAAATTAATTCTTTACGTCAATTCTATAAATGAAAAAACAAGATACCTGGGCAATTGTAAAAAGGCTTTTCTTCATCGGTATGAAGTTTCGTTCTTGGTTTATTTTCACCCTGCTTATTTCTATCTTTCTGTCTATTGTTTCCACTTACAGACCCTATCTTACAATGCAGATTGTAGATAACGATATTACCAAACTGAAAGATAAAGCCTTAATGATGAAGCATATTTATGGGTTGGTAGGGCTGGTTTTTGCGGAAACATTATTAAATTTCTTTCTGGTATATTTTTCAAATTATATTTCGCAGAATGTCATCAGAGATATTCGTGAGCGATTGTACAACAAACTGATTTACTTTAGAACGGCATTTTTTGATAAAACTCCAATAGGACAATTGGTAACGCGAGCAGTTGGCGATGTAGAAACCATCGCAACGGTTTACACAGACGGCTTTCTAATGGTTTTTGGAGATGTTTTAAGAATTATTTTCGTGCTCTTCATGATGTTTCAGGTGGATGTACATCTCAGCTATATTTCATTGGCAATTTTACCTTTGATGGTAGTTATTACAAGATTTTTCCAGAAAAAGCTGAAGAAAGCTTTTGGTGATGAAAGAACTTGGACATCCAATCAAAACTCTTTTGTGCAAGAAAGATTGGCTGGTATGCCCATTATACAAGTTTTCAACAGACAAAAAGCTGAATTTGAAAAATTTAATGACATCAATATTACTTTAAAAAATGCCTTGCTGAAAACAGTTTTCATATTCTCTCTATTTTTCCCTGTAGTGGAATTAATTTCTTCACTTTTTATTGGTTTCGTGCTTTTTTATGGTGGTTATATTACCATCAGTGCTGGGGTTGTGATTGCATTTATTCAGTTTATATCAATGTTGATTCGTCCTTTGAGACAGATTGCAGATAGATTCAACAACATTCAGCGCGGAATTGTGGGTGCAGAAAGGGTGTTAGGAATTATGGATGAAGATTATGCCATGCCAAACGATGGTAAGGTTTCTAAAGACCATTTCGACGGGAAAATAGAATTTAAAGATGTGCGTTTTGCTTACGATGAAAAGCAGGAAGTTTTAAAAGGGATTGATTTTAAAGTAAATCCCGGAGAAACGGTTGCTATCGTTGGTGCCACCGGAGCAGGTAAATCTACGATTATCAGTTTGATTACAAGGTTGTATGATATCAATTCCGGCGAAATTTATATAGACGATGTAGAATTGAAAGATTACGAACTGTATAATCTGAGAAGTCACATTGGTGTAGTTTTGCAGGATGTTTTCTTGTTCCACGGAAGTATTTTCGAGAATCTTGCATTTGGAGATGAAAGCGTAACTCTAGAAAAAATAAAAGCCGGTGCAAAAGAAATTGAAGTTGATGATTTCATAGAAAGCTTACCTGGTGGTTATCAATACGTGGTAAGCGAAAGAGGCTCGTCTATCTCTTTGGGGCAAAGACAATTGTTGTCTTTCTTAAGAGCATACTTATCAAATCCGAAAATTCTTATTTTGGATGAAGCAACCTCTTCTATTGACCATGAAAGTGAAAAATTAATACAAAAAGCTACCGAAAAAATCACCAAAAACAGAACATCAATTATTATCGCTCACCGACTTTCTACCATAGAAAAGGCTGATAAAATTATTGTGATGGAGAATGGTAAAATAGTTGAGGAAGGAAAACATATCCAGCTTTTAAATCAAAATGGCTACTACTCTACTTTGTATAAAGCGCAGCTGAGAAATGATATAGAAGCCGATGAACTTAAAAACTCTTAAAAATTTAAATCCCAAATTAATAATTTGGGATTTTTTTGTTTCTTGAAAAACCTCCATTGCTTCTTACTTTAATTTTAAATTCACATTTTTTCATTAAAACCCCTTTCACTTCAAACTTTTTATTAAAATTTTATCAAATTCACGCATTTTGTTTAAAATAATTAGTAACTTTATTTATTAATTTGACAATAAACACCTTTTTTATTAGGGTGTTTAATAATAAAAAAGCATTATTAATAAATTCCAATTTTATAAAATGAAAAACATACAAGATGAATTTGAGTACTTCAAAGAAGAATTGAAAAAATTAAACATTAACGTAGAAAAAATAGTGAAAGTAGGAAATGGCAGCATGGATTTTCATGAGGTATTTTACAAATCTCCAAGATATGAAGAAGTGAAATCAGTGTATGTGCAGCGTCACAATATTGATCATATTATAGAGAAATTTAAAGAGGTTTATCCTTAAAACAATCTCGGCACGGTTATTTAAGCCGTGCCGAGATTTATTGTTTTATTTCAAAAAAATTAAAAAACCCCAAACATATAGCGATTAGGATAGCTTAATTTTTCACTTTTCCTATTTCCATTATTAATTAAATGCACAATGTTGATTTGGTCATCAAAATAATTATATAAAAAACTCACTGCTACTTCCACTTTTTTAGGTTTTTCAACAAACTCACTTTCCAAATAGACATTTACAGATTCATGGTCTTCTTCGTAGCCAACAAAATTAATTTTTAGAAATTTTCCGTCACATTTCAACTTAAAATATTCTGCACTATAACTTTTTAATGCTTCGTTCAATTGCATTTTAAATTTAGAATCATTGAAATGAAAAGATTTACCATACTTTTTGCTTAAAGCATTCTCCAAATCATCCATAAAAAATCTTCCTGTAATCTCAAAATTATTAGAATTCTTGGCATAATTTATTTCTACAGAACCTACATGATAAGGGTGTTTTTCTGAAAATGAAGCTGTTAAAAAAACGAGGAATAAAAAGATTTGTATATAATATAATTTCTTCATTGAGGTAATGTTAATCATTATAACAGATGCCAACTTTCATTTGCACAAGCTAAATCCGTGAAATTTACACAAAGTTAAAATAATTTCCGTATAATCGCTTTTTTAAAAAAGTAAACCAAAATGCAGGATTTTTTATTCTACCTCAATTTAGGCTGGGAACACATCATTTCTCTAGATGCACTAGATCATCAATTATTTATATTGGCTTTAATTGCCATCTATTCTTACACAGACTGGAAAAAAATTTTCGTTTTAGTTACCTACTTTACTATAGGACACTCAATAACACTAGCAATCAACACTTTAGACATTATAAGATTGCCCTCTGATTGGGTAGAATTTCTTATTCCTTTAACTATTGTTTTGACAGCTTTGGGGAATATTATAAGTAAAAATAAAAATCAGTCTAAAAGTAAAATCAATTTTTATTTAGCTCTATTTTTCGGGCTCATTCACGGGATGGGATTTGCCAATACCGCACGCGTAATGATTGCGAAAAGCCAAAGTATCGCACTACCACTTTTAGGCTTCAACATTGGCTTGGAGCTTGGGCAAATTGTGATTGTTTTTGCAATTCTTATTATTTTATTTATCCTTTTAAACTTATTTAAAGTCAACAAAAAAGACTGGATTCTCTTTGTTTCATCAGGCGTTTTTGCACTTTCTTTAAAAATGACTATCGAAAGACTTCCTTTCTAATTTATTTTAATTATTTTACAATTACTTATCATTATATTTACAGATTCTTAAACTATTCATAATGAAATTCACAATAACTGCATTTACACTATTTATTTGTTCGGTTGCAAATGCTCAAAACATTCAGCATAATCCAGGAAGTAATCATGGAAATAAGTTTGAGCAACTGGGCGGAATTTTACCTACTCCCAACATTTACAGAGCTGCCTCCGGAGCTCCAGGACACGGATATTGGCAAAATAGAGCAGATTACGACATCACCGCATATTTGGATGAAGAAAAACGAAATCTAAAAGGTTCCGAAACCATTACATATCATAACAATTCCCCAGATGACCTAGACTATATATGGTTACAATTAGATGAAAATCAACAATCTACCGTAAAAAAAGCAGATTATCCTTTTTCTTCTACTTTGCCAAAAGCATCAACCGATCAACAGTTGAAAACTACAGAGCTTCCTATAAAAGATAACGGTTATGGTGTAAATTTAGATAAAGTAACAGACGCTTCTGGAAATCCTTTGAAATATACAGTCAACAAAACCATGATGCGTATTGATCTGCCAAAAATACTTAAGAAGGGAGAAAAATTTGTCTTTAAAATTGATTGGAATTACAATATCCCAAACCGTATGCAAATGGGTGGAAGAGGTGGTTATGAAAACTTCACCGAAGACGGAAATGATCTTTACACCATTACACAATGGTACCCTAGAATGTGTGTGTACAGTGATTTCAAGGGATGGCAGAATCATCAGTTTACTGGCCGTGGAGAATTTGCACTGGTTTTCGGAGATTTCAAAGTGAAAATGAACGTTCCTGCTGATCATTTGATTGGTGGAACCGGAGAATGTAAAAATTACAGCGAAGTTCTTACTGCTGCTCAATATTCAAGATATCAAAAAGCTGAAAATGCTTCTGAGCCAATAGAAATTGCAACTTTAGATGAAGCTAAAAAAGCAGAAAAAAATCACTCAAAAGAAAGAAAAACATGGGTTTTTGAAGCCAAAGACGTAAGAGATTTTGCTTGGACCTCATCAAGAAAATTTGTCTGGGACGGGATGAGAGTTACTATTCCTGAAAACAACAAAAAAGTAATGGCAATGAGCTTTTACCCAAAAGAAGCTTACGGATTGTACAGAAAATTCTCTACTAAAGCTGTTGCTCATACCATAAAAACGTATTCAGAATATACAATTCCTTATCCTTACCCTGTTGCACAATCTATTGAAGCCTCCAACGGCATGGAATATCCAATGATATGCTTCAATTATGGCAGAACAGAAAAAGACGGAACTTATTCTGAAGCTATTAAAAACGGAATGATTGGTGTAATTATTCACGAAGTGGGCCACAATTTTTTCCCAATGATAATCAACTCAGATGAAAGACAATGGAGCTGGATGGATGAAGGTTTAAATACATTTACCGAATATCTTACAGAAGAAAAATGGGATAATAAATTCCCTTCTAGAAGAGGGCCGGCTTGGACGATAGTAGACTATATGAAACTTCCTAAAGACCAGCTGGAGCCTATTATGAGTAATTCTGAAAATATCATTCAATTTGGGCCAAATGCTTATGCTAAACCTGCCACAGGACTTAATATTCTTCGTGAAACTATTATTGGAAGAGAACTTTTTGACAAAGCTTTTAAAACTTATGCCAAAAGATGGGCTTTTAAACATCCTGAACCGGCTGACTTCTTCAGAACAATTGAAGATGCATCAGGAGAAGATTTGGATTGGTTTTGGAGAGGATGGTTTTATGGAACTGATCCCGTAGACATCGCTATCGAAAAAGTAACTATTGCAACTCCTGATTTTGAAACAGCTCCAAGAGAAGCCTCAGAAACAAAATATAAAGTAGATGCCCCAATTCAAAATAAATATGATGACATCTCAAAAATGAGAAATAGGGATGATAAATCTATAACTTTTGAAGTAGAAAAAGACAAAAATCTTCAAGATTTCTATTATAGATACGATCGCGGTCTAGAAAAAGTAAATATTGATAAAGAATATTCTTCTAAATCTGAACCCACATCAAAATTAGACAAGTCTGATAAAGAAAGATTGAAAAACATCACTGCCTACCAAATAGATTTTGTAAATAAAGGAGGCTTGGTAATGCCTATAATTTTAGAATTTACTTTTGAAGATGGTTCAACGTTAAAAGATAAAGCTTCCGCTCAAATTTGGAGACAAAACGAACAAAAAGTATCTAAAACATATTATTTTGACAAAAAATTAAAATCTATTCAGCTGGATCCTTTAAGAGAAACGGCAGATATTGATACGGATAATAATTTCTGGAGTAGTGAGAAATCTACTGTAGCACCTTCTAAAATCCAATTGTTTAAGCAAAATCAGCAAGGCAATACAAGAGGGGCTTCAAACGGAAAAGTAAATCCTATGCAAGCTGCGGAGAAGAAAAATTAATATTTTTCAATATTGATCACAATTTTGGCGGACTCTGGGAGTCCGCCAAAATTGTTTTACATCAACTTCTTTTTAATAGAATTCTTTACTATCTATCATAATAGAAAATATAAATGCTGATTAAGTATTGTTAACAGCTTTTCGATTTTTAAGACATTGCAAAACAAGCATTTGTAGTAAAATATCTGTGGGCTTTGTAGTAAAACATCAGTATAATTATACAAAGCAGACAAACAAACATATAAGATTTTACCTTGTTCCATTAAGATTTTAATTATTGTTTCAAGGTTTCTTTTAAAACTTTTAGTTTTCCATCTATCTTGTTTTCTGTTTTTAAACCTAGCAACTTGGCAACCAACGGATAAACATTCACATTAGAGAATTCATCAATGACGAAATTATTTTTAAATTCAGGGCCCCAAGCAAAAAATGTGGCTTTCATTTCAGGAACCAACATCGGATCATAACCGTGTTTTCCTACAGAAGTTTTCTGATTTTTTTCTAAAAATACTTTTGGAGCTTTCGGTATCAAAAGAATCTGTCCTATCCTGTTGTATCTATCATCTCTGCTAGAAAAGTGTAGATATCTAGGTAATTTTTTATCCAAATAAACTTCGTAATCATCCGTTTTATTAATTTTTAAATTTTTATAGACCTTTTTTACCTCTTCCGGATTTTTCACATAAACCCTTAATAAAGTTTGGGAATTATAAAAATCAAATCTTTTCTTATCAAAAAGCATCATTGGGATTTCTAGAGGATTTCCACCATCAACCTGGATCATTCCGTGGTCTGAAACGAAGATAAAATTGACATTTTCTAAACCTAAATCATTAACTTTCTGAACCAAACTTCCAATCGCAGCATCTACCAACTGAACTGCGGTTTCCGTTTCCCTAGCTTCAGGACCAAAATGATGCCCTGCTGCATCTACTTCAGGAAAATACATTGCGATAAAATGTGGCCTTTGACTTTCTGGAAGCTTCAGCCAATTGATAACTTTATCTACTTTCTCCGTTGGTTTGAATTTTTCGTGGTAATGGTAATAATAAGTTGGTCTCAACCCTCCAGCATCACTTGCAGAGCCAACCCACTGCATAGAAGCCGATACCATTCCCTGTTTTTCTGCCAATGCCCAAAGAGGAATTCCACCATACCAGCTTCCATCTTCGGCATTCTCCTTTTTGCTCATCGCATACTTTTCTTTCCTTCCATAATCGTAGAAATAGTTATCAATTAAACCGTGATGAGAAGGATATAATCCGGTAATCAAACTCCAGTGATTGGGGAAAGTAATACTAGGATAACTCGGAATCATTGCTTTTGCCTGAACGCCCTCGTTTGAAAATTTCAAAAGATTCTGAGCATTGTATTTTTTAGCATAATCATACCTGAAACCATCAGTAGAAATCATAATAACGTAAGGCTTCGTCTTCGCATCTGCATTATTGAACCGGTTGGGAATAACAACTTGCGCTGTATCCGAAATTACCTGTTGGCCAGTAATGATGATAGATAACGTGAGGAGGAAAATTGCAAAAGTTTTCTTCATTAGTAAGATTTTGGCAAAGATAAACACTGCAACTTGTAACTGAAAGAATGACGGATTAATTTAATAATAATCCTAATCTGCTGTGCTTTTTTTCAGACTGTAAACAAAAAAACCGCTTAGTAATAAAACGAAGCTGGATTATGTGTGTGTGTTAAGAAAAATTTTACGCCTGCAAGTTGATATCTCCTACTACGAAAGGCTCCAATTCTTTTGAAAACTCAATTAAATAATTTTGATAATAGCAGAAATAAGTTTCACCAATCAAGATTTTTAATTTGGAAAAACATTCTATTTTTTGGTCTTGCTGAGCCGAATGAAAATAGACAGAATAGTACAGCAATGAGTAATATTTTTTCCAACCTGTTCCCAAATTCTTTAGATTAATTTGGTTCAAAAAACGCTCTGTATTCTTCTTGTCTCTCATTTTTTGATAAGCTACAGCACAAAGAATTTTCCAAACCTCATCGTGTGTTTCTTTTCTTTTTGAAGGAATGTAATCTTCATCATTATTTACTTGAAAGGTATTATTTTCGATCAAAAATTTCATCTCTTGGGAACGATTGGTAAAAATAAGGGATTCCAGAACCGTAGATTCAAAACTGCAAACCGATTTCTCTGACGCTGTCCGATAACGAAGCCTTGCTTTTTTCATTTCGGCGAAATACCTTTTAAAAAGATTTTCGTTGCCGGTAAAATCGGCATAAAGAAGCTGCACGCCGAATTTCAACCCTGCAGGAATTACGTGGACATTCTCCGTAAGTTCGGTTTCTTTCACTTTGTTGTAATACAAATCCATCGACTCTGTATTTTGAAGAAGAAAACTACTTTGAAAAAGGAAACCGTAGGCAAAGATTTTAGCTTCGTTGCTGGTGTTGTATTTTAGATAAGCAGAAAAATATTGTACGTAAACCGAACCTAACAAATCACGAAGCGGATGATTTTCCATAAAATATTTTCTGGCCATCGGAAAAGACATCAAACGGTGATGTGTGCTTACCAAAAGGTCTGGCGACTTGATAATCTGCTGGCACAACTGCTCACTTCTGTCCCAATAATTATGATTTGTATTGTCTGAGTTTCCAAAAAACAGTTCGAGTTCCTGATTGTTGCAGGCATTTCTAAACTCTTTAAAATTGCCATATCCACAAAATTGACTAAGCAAATCTAAAGTAAAATGACTGGATCTTGTGGTAGTTTTTATCAAGCCAAAAAACCGACGAAGTGTTTGAGAACTGATGTTTGTTTTACAATCCCGGGTGATGAGACTTACCAGATTATCACAATCTGTAGCTGTTTGTATATCTTTCCCAAATTGTTTTTCGATGTTCTTCCGCAATTGGTTCACAACACTTATTTCCCGGTTCATAGTTTTAAAAATGGAATCCAAATATAGTTATAACCACAGTATTCTTGTACAAAATTGTACAAAAAATCGACAAAAAATTAACATAAATTGTGACCCGAAAAACAAATGATGGAAAAAAATTAATCTCAAACAGCAAAAGGTCATCTTTTGACTGTTTGAGGTTTTAAGTTTGCTGAAATATGAGGTAAGCGCTTGAAAAGAAAAATGGAGAATTACATTCTAATTTTAAAAATAAACATCAAATTACGACATCCCGTAAAAAACTCTGAAAACAAATTTTTAGTTTAGCAATAAAACTAAAATGCTTTTTTACACGGACGTGGTTTGGCTGGGTGAGAGTGTAGATTTGTGGAATAATAATAAAATTAAAACCTATTAAATGGATACAACAATTGAAAATGAAAAATCGACTAAAATGTTACAAGTTCTTGATTGGGCTTATGAAAAATCACTAAACGGGATACCAGGTGTTTCCGATTCGATAGAGGTATTTGCTTCAAGTTACACTAAAGGCGAAGGGACTACATTGCAGAATGTGAACTCACTTATTCGTTGGCAAATAAGCAAAACAACGACGTCCGGATTTTTGACAGGGCTAGGCGGACTGATAACTTTACCAGTTGCAATTCCTGCTGATATTTCTACTGGCATATATGTTCATATGCGAATGATTGCAGCAATTGCACATATTGGTGGTTATGATATTAAAGAAGATAAAGTAAAATCATTAATATATTTGTGTTTAGTGGGTGAATCTGTTAAAGACATTCTTAAAGATGGGGGAATTGCAATCGGCAGTAAACTCGCAATGAGCTCTCTAAAATCAGTTTCTGGTAAAACACTAACAAAAATTAATCGCATGGTTGGATTTAGGTTAGTTACAAAATTTGGTGAAAAAGGTGCTGTTAATCTCATAAAATTCATACCTGTTGCGGGAGGAATAATTGGAGGAACAGTTAATGCGATTGGAACCAATACTATAGGAAACTTAGCAAGAAAAACTTTTATTGAAAACAATGATTCACAACATAACTCAACAACTTATAAAATCTACGAAGATGCTGAATTTACAGAGACGCCTGATTTAAATCTATTAAAATTTAATTCTTATGTCAATCTTATAAAAGTTGATGGAAAAATTGCTGCTGAAGAATTAAACGTTTTTGAGAAGGAATTAAATCAATCAATTTTATCTGAGGAATTAAAGTTAGATTTGATTAATAGGCTTCATTCTAAAGAAAACTTAGATGTAGATTACTCAAATTTTAAGAATAATATAAATGACTCTTTAGAATTGATAACCAATCTAATTAAACTTGCAAAAATTGATAACGAATTTCATATTTTGGAAAAGATGTTCATAAAGAATGTTGGTATTCAGATAGGATTTTCAGTTGAAGAACTCGAGGAATTGATGGCAACAATCAATCCAACAGAATAGAAATACAATTTTTGAAATTAAAATTAATATGAATTCAAAAGATTACTATATTTTATGCTCTCCACCCAAAAAGACCACCTCCTCACCACAATCCCCAACCTCTCCCGCCTCCCGTGGGTAGGTTCTGAATTTAATTATGCAGAAAGAAGATTGCTTATTGTAGGCGAATCTCACTACGCAATGGGCAAAACAAGAGGAGAATATGAGGAAGATTTGTTGAGACATAAAAATCCGGATTTTACCCGAAAGTTGATTGAAGAAACGCAGATTCAGAAACTATACAAGTATCATTTGTTAGATAATTTCTGGCAGGCACTTTTTGAAAAACAGCCCAATAAATCTGAGGTCTGGAAGCATGTTTCGTTTTACAATTTTGTACAGAGATCGATGGATTACAGCAGTTTCGATGGCGAGAAAAGAGAACAGCCCAACAATGCTGATTTTAAAAACGGATGGGCGGTTTTTGCTGAACTTGTAAAAGTATTGAAACCTACCGACTGTATTTTTCTTGGACTAAAAGCTTCCGAAGGATTTGGGAATTTGAAAACCGATAACAAAGTGACAGAGTTTGATCATTCCTACGCTCCGAAGATTGGGAATATGACGCCTTTGGAAGGCTCTGTAACCATTGATGAGCAAATGATTAATGTGAGTTTTATTCAGCACTGTTCGTCTTTTTTTTCTCCTCAAAGTTGGAATCCTTTTTTACAGAAAAGACATCCGAAATTGATTGATTTTCTTCTAACAAAAGTATAACCAAAAAAGCCACTTCTCAGTGGCTTTTCTCTATTGTTTAATTAATTTCTCAAACATCAAACTTCCGTCTTTTAAAGTGATTTCGAAGTAGTAGTTTCCTGCATTTAAATCTGAAACATCCAAACTTTCTCCTTCTAATGTAGCGGATTTTACTTTTCTCCCGGTAGATTCGTAAATTTCTATTGATTTTATCTGATCTGCATTTTTGAAACTCACTGTTTCCTTTGCAGGATTAGGATACAACAAAGTTTTTTTGCTTTCCAGAGCTAAATCAGAAGTTGCCAATACGCCCGCCATCGTTAAAGACTCATAGCCACGTGACCCGCTGTGATAAGAAAGCCCCGTTCCTCCGGCAGTTCTAGCGTAGAAAATATTGATAGTTCCGGCAGTATTTGCTATGGCGAAATCTCCGGTTCCTCCTGTAAGGGATCTCGTTGCTACCACGGTTCTTGTGCTTCCTGAAACTGTATTTGAGGTTTCAGTCCAATCTTGTACGGCATCCGTTGATGGTGTAGAAAATCCTACAAAATTATAATCTCTATTAGCCGATGAATTATAAATAAAACCATCTGCACCATTTGCCATACCAGAATTTCCAAAGCCAATTCCCATCATAGAATTGCTATCGCCAATTAACGTGATGGTAACAGTTGTAGGGCTAGTATCTAATTTTACGGTCATTGCCGCTGCAGTTAAATTCACTGTTCCAGATGAGAATTGAGCTTGTGCAAGGCTTGCAAAAGCTAAACTTGTAATGAGTAGAAGTTTTTTCATCTATTTTAATTTTTTAGTAGTTTAATAATTTCTTTGTTGTCTGCTTTTAAGGCATATTCAAAAGGCGTCATTCCCATTGAGTCTTTCATTAATTTGTCGGCTTTGTACTGAAGTAAAAGCTCAACTAATTCTGTGTTTCCAGATTTTACTGCCCAAAATAAGGGTGTAGTTCCAGTGGCATCTGCAATATTTGGGTTTGCATTTTTTTTTAATAAATGCTCTACCAAATTTTTGTTATAACGTATAGAAAGTCCTGCCAAAGCTGTTCCTTCTTGGCTCTTGTAGTCGAGATTTTTCACATGGTCTATTAAAAAATCTGCGACCTCAGTGTTTCCTCTGTAACAAGCTAAGATTAAAGGAGAAAAACCGTTTTCATTGGTTTGATTGATAATATCCGGATTATTTTTCATTAAATCTTTCAATTCCTGAACCGTGCCGCTTCTTGCAACATCGTATACTGATTTTGCTTTTTCCTGAGCGGATACAAATGATAAACTCAGAAAAAAAACTGTGAATAAAATTAGCTTTTTCATTGTTTTACTAATGTATAATTATACTCTACATTTACATTTTCAGCTACTTTTTTCATGACCATTTTTGGAATAGTCACTTTGAAATCCGCAGATTTTGCAATAAAATTTCCTTTCATATACATTTTTCCGTCTTTGGCAGAAATCGTTGCTTTAGAAGAAACGTTTCTGTCTACACCATGAAAATTTAATATGCCTTGAACGGTTACTTTTTGAGGATTTGTAGTCAGTTTTGTTTTATCAAAACCCATCACTTTTCCTTTAAAAGTTGCCTTCGGATACTTTGCAGTTTCGGCATAGCTTTCATTGAAATGCTCTTCCATCAATTTAACTTTAAATTTAAAGTTTTTTACTACTGAAACAGAAGCCATTTCTCCTGTATCAGCATTAAGGATCACTACATTATTATCGTCTTGAGCAAAAACATCTTCAAACATAGGAATTGATGCTTCGATTGTTACTTTTCCTGTTTTTGAGCTGAATTTTTGAGCTGAAATAAAATTGCTAAGCAATAATGAAGTTAATATGAATAGTCCATTTTTCATTTTAAAATCTTTTTTATTTTTCAACAAGACCATCAGTTTTCCATTTTACAAAAAGATTGATTTGATTTGATGATAAAGATCCGCCGAGAGGCATTCTTAAAGGATCTCCGTTTGGTTTTTGAATACGGTTAATGATAATGTCGATGTTTGCTTTTACTTGGTTGTAATTATTCAAAGGTTTAAAACCTGATGCAGAATGACAATTGATACAACTGCTTTCTATAATTGGTTTTAAATCTGATTCGTACTTTACCCCATTGGTAATTGGTGTATTGTCTGAAATTTCTTCATAAGTTCTGCTTTCGCAAGAAGTAATGAAAATAACAAGACATACAATGTAAATTATCTTTTTCATTTTAAAATACTCTGTAAAGATTAAATCCAAAGAAAACCTGTCCTTTTTCCCACTTCCCGGTAGCGTTTGTTAAGTATCCAATATCAGAATTCAACTGAGAGTTGCTGAACAAAAGCTGAAAAACGTGGCCACCAGTTTCAATATCCATTACCAAAGACAACGGATTTTTGTAAAAACTGTTTTTATCAAAATTCACAAAATATTCTGCGTTGACGGATATTCTTTTGGAAATTTTGTACCGTCCTCCCAATCCGGTTAAGAATTGATTGTTGCTTTCAATAGTAGGTTCGTAGAGATTTTTGTGAACATAAGAGGGCGATAATTGCAGCGAAAAGCTGTCGTTAAACCTTCTTGAAATCAAAGCTTGTGTGAGGTAAGAAAGTCTGTCGCCAAACTTCAGATGCGGATAAGCTTCTTTATCCAAATCTGTATTAATTGCCATCACATTGTAGCCTACAATATCTACCGGAACATTATCGTTTTGTTTCAGGAGCTTATATTTTGCTCCAAATTCAAAGGTTTTCATATTGGTTTCTCTGGAAAGGCTTAAAGAAATTCCGTCGGTTAAGCCATAGATTGCACCGAGCTTTGTAGAAGCACCGTCTAATCCGAAAAAGTTTTTGAAACCTTCACTCACATCTCCAAAACGGTGTGCTACTACGAAGTACCATTCATTTTTTGCAGTGAGTTTGGTAGATTGTCCGGTAACGATTTGAAGTGCTTTAAATGCTGGCGGGGAGCTTGTGTTGCTAGTTGAAATGGTGTCGATATCTTTAAGCAGATCTTCTTGTGAAAAGGCAAGAACCGAAGAAAAAATCGACAAAAATAGGAGAGTTTTTGTCATATCAATTTAATTAGAATTAATATAACAAACTTATCAACTAAAAGTTTTAAAAGTGTGTGACAAAAGTCACGGAAGATATTGTTTTTATCAATCGGTTTTATAAAACTTTGAAAACAAATTCATTAAACAGGACTTACATTGGTGTCTTTAGGAATTCTGATGCCTTCTCTGCTTTGGGAGATTTCGCCTTCGTTTTCTATTTTTTTCATGACTCTGCTTACTACCTCTCTTGATGTACCAAGGTTGGTGGCAATTTCACGATGGGTAAGTTTAATAGGATGATTACCTGTGAGAGAGATTTGCTGTTTGATGTAGCTTAGAATTCTTTTGTCGAGCTTATGGAATACAGCTTCGTTGACCATATTCATGACTTCAGAAAATCGTTTGTCATACTCTTGAAAAAAAAGTTTATTGATTGCTGGAAACTGAATCAACCAATCATGCATTACAGAAACGGGAATTAATAAAAGCTCTGAATCTTCTTCTGCAACTGAATAAATACGACTTATATAATCCGAAAAAATAGATGAAAATGTCATCATACAGCTGTCATATTCTCTCATGCAATAATAGATCAGCTCTCTATCATCATTTAATGTAAAAACTTTGATTGAGCCTTTGAGTACGAAGGGAATGTATTTGTTTTTTTGGCCTTCTCTTATGATTTCAGTTTTAGCTTTTATATGATTAACAACAGCATGTTTACTGATTTCTTTTAAAAATTCAGGGCCTAAAAATTCAAACTTTTCAACGATAAACGGATTATCTGACATATACTTTAAACAAATGCGGAATCAAAGGTATAAAATTGAATGATTTTTTTGGGAATTTATTTTTAAAGAAATACGGATTTTTAAAAAAATTGTACTAATACATTTTTTTGGAAACTAAATTGGGATTTGGAAAGTGCCTCAGATGCGCTAATTTTTATAACAGCAAGAGCAATTTATTCTGGCTGTTTTTAAGACACAAAAAGGCGTAAACTTATTAAAAATTTCGAATTTAAGAATGCGAATTTTTGTGATTTGTGGTTGAGGATTTTTGGGGTTGCGAATGCACAATTCTTTATTGGGATTCTAGTTTTAAAAGGTAAAACATTTGTAGCTGATGATTAGTTTGAAAAAAAGCAGAATATTGCGCCCCGGCCTGAACGGAGCTCTTTTTGTGAGGAGGAACGACGAGCAAAAAAGCGGGAGTGGAGGACGGATGAAGGCGCCCCACTAAAAATTCAGTAAATATTGAAAAAAAAATGCCCCAACTTTCGCTGGGGCATTCTTCTATTTATTGAAAAATATTACGCTTGTACGTTGTTTCCTCCTAATACGAAAGGCTCAACTTCTTTGATCTCTCCAAACTGCTGCTCGTAGTTGGTGATGTTTTGCTGAAGTGCAGCCAATACTCTCTTCGCGTGAAGAGGAGCAAGAATTACTCTTGATCTTACGTTTGCTTGCTGTACACCTGGCATCATTTGGATGAAGTCTACTACAAACTCAGATGGAGAATGGTTTACTAAAGCAAGGTTACAGTAAACTCCTGAAGCTACCATTTCGTTCAGTTGGATGTTGATGTTTCCGTCTTGTGGATTTTGATTATTGTCCATTTGTTTTTAAAAATTTTAAATTATAGATTGCAAGATAATAGATGATAGACTAATAGACAAGAGAAATTATTATTAAATTAAAATCTTTTATCTATCGGTCTATTATCTAGTGTCTTTATTAGTTAAGATCTTCGAATTCTTTTCTAGAACCTACGATTACATTTTGGTATTCTTTAAGACCTGTACCTGCAGGAATTCTGTGTCCTACAATTACATTTTCTTTAAGACCGTTTAAGCTGTCTACTTTACCAGCAACTGCTGCTTCGTTAAGAACCTTAGTTGTTTCCTGGAATGATGCTGCAGACATGAACGACTTGGTCTGTAGAGCTGCTCTTGTAATCCCTTGTAATACAGGCGTTGCTGTAGCAGGAAGCGCTTCTCTTACTTCAACCAAAGCTTGATCTTCACGCTTCAGTTTAGAGTTTTCGTCTCTCAATTCTCTTGCAGTAATCATTTGTCCCGGTTTGAAGGTTTTAGAATCTCCAGCTTCTGTTACTACTTTAAGACCAAATACTCTGTTGTTTTCCTCTAGGAAATCGTATTTGTGCTCCAAAGCAGCTTCAAGGAACTGAGTATCACCTCCATCAACGATAGATACTTTAGTCATCATCTGTCTTACGATGATTTCGAAGTGTTTGTCGTCGATTTTTACCCCTTGTAGACGGTAAACTTCTTGAATTTCGTTTACTAAATATTCTTGCACCGCAGTTGGTCCTTTGATTTTCAGGATGTCGTCTGGAGTAACTGAACCGTCAGAAAGTGGCGAACCAGCTCTCACGAAGTCATTCTCTTGTAC
Source organism: Chryseobacterium piscicola (assembly GCF_900156685.1). GTDB lineage: Bacteria > Bacteroidota > Bacteroidia > Flavobacteriales > Weeksellaceae > Chryseobacterium > Chryseobacterium piscicola. The sequence goes on along the minus strand of NZ_FTOJ01000004.1, from coordinate 24,533 downwards.
TAATATCTGGTTTGATAATTTAACTAAGTAAATTTTTCTTTCTCCAGTTTTAGCTTCAACGATCAATTCACGGTTACCTCTCTTTATTTTTCCGTAAGAAACTACCCCATCAATTTCTGTAACAACCGCTGGGTTTGAAGGGTTTCTTGCTTCAAATAATTCTGTAACTCTTGGAAGACCTCCGGTGATATCCCCTGTCTTTGCAGCTTTTCTTGGGATCTTGATTAAAACTTTACCTGCCTTAATTTTCTCACCATCATTTACCATTAAGTGGGCTCCTACTGGTAAGTTGTAGCCTTTTTGCTCAACACCTTTAGAATCTACCACCTTCAATGTAGGTACAGCTTTCTTATTTCTAGATTCAGAGATTACTTTCTCTTCAAATCCTGTCTGTTCGTCAATCTCCAACTGGAATGAAATACCTTGGATAATATCTTCGTATTCTACTTTACCAGCAGTTTCAGCAATGATTACCGCGTTATACGGATCCCACTTACAGATTAGATCACCTTTGCTTACTTTATCACCTGGTTTCACAGCCAATATAGCACCGTAAGGTACGTTGGCAATCATCAACGGCGTTCTCGCTTCGTTATCAGCCACCAATCTAAATTCTGTTGTACGAGATACTACAACTTCTGCAGTTTTACCGTCTTCGTCTTCAGAAGTAATTGTTCTTACCTCATCCAATTCTACGATACCATCTCTTCTTGCAACGATAGAAGGGTTTTCTGATACGTTTGTAGATACACCCCCTTGGTGGAAGGTTCTCAACGTAAGCTGAGTTCCTGGTTCCCCGATGGATTGTGCAGCAATTACACCTACGGCTTCACCCATGTGGATGGTTTTCCCTGTAGCAAGGTTTCTACCGTAACATTTAGCACAGATACCTTTTTTAGCTTCACAAGTTAATGGTGAACGTACTTCAACAGCTTCTAATCCAACCTCTTCGATTTTCTTAGCTAATGCTTCGTTGATTACTTCGTCTGCATTAATGATTAACTCATCGGTTTCAGGATCATAGATGTTGTGTAGAGAAACTCTACCTAAGATTCTTTCAGAGATTTTTTCAACAATCTCGTCATTTTTCTTCAGTGCTGTAACTTCAGTACCTCTTAATGTACCACAGTCTACTTCTGTAACGATAACATCTTGTGCAACGTCTACCAATCTTCTCGTTAAGTAACCTGCATCGGCAGTTTTCAATGCGGTATCCGCAAGACCCTTACGAGCACCGTGAGTAGAGATAAAGTATTCTAAGATGGAAAGACCTTCCTTAAAGTTTGCAAGAATCGGGTTTTCGATAATTTCCGCACCAGTAGAACCAGCTTTCTGCGGTTTTGCCATCAAACCTCTCATCCCAGATAACTGACGGATCTGTTCCTTAGAACCCCTCGCACCAGAATCAAGCATCATGTATACAGAATTGAATCCACCTTGGTCAACTTTCATTCTGCTCATGATCATTTCAGTTAATCCGGCGTTGGTATTCGTCCAAACGTCGATTACCTGATTGTATCTTTCTGTATCTGTAATAAGACCCATGTTATAGTTGGCTCTAATTTCGTCTACAGTTTCAATAGATGTAGCAATCATTTTCTTTTTCTCAACAGGAACTACGATGTCACCTAATGAGAACGAAAGACCTCCTTTAAATGCATTTGAATAACCTAAGTCTTTCATTGCATCCAAGAACTTCACAGTGGTAGGGAAATCTGTATCGGCAAGTACTTTACCAATTACATTTCTTAATGATTTCTTAGTAAGAAGCTCATTAATATATCCTGACTGCTTAGGAACGATTTGGTTAAATAAGATTCTACCAACAGAAGTTTCAGTTAATTTCGTAGTGATTTCACCGTTTTCCTTGATAGGAAGTCTACATCTTACTTTAGCGTTCAATGAAACTCTACCTTCCGCATAAGCGATTTCCGCTTCTTCTGGAGAATAGAATGCAAGACCTTCTCCCAAAACTTTCATATCATCTGTAGAGCTTAATTCTTTGGTCATAAAATATAGACCAAGAACCATGTCTTGAGATGGTACCGTAATTGGAGAACCGTTTGCAGGGTTCAAGATATTTTGAGAACCCAACATCAATAACTGAGCTTCCAAAATTGCCTCTGGGCCCAACGGTAAATGTACCGCCATCTGGTCACCATCAAAATCGGCGTTGAATGCTGTTGTTACTAATGGGTGTAATTGGATTGCCTTACCTTCGATCATCTTAGGTTGGAAAGCCTGAATACCCAGTCTGTGCAAAGTAGGTGCTCTGTTTAGTAAAACAGGGTGACCTTTCATTACACCTTCTAAGATATCATATACTACCGGTTCTTTTCTATCTATAATTCTTTTTGCAGATTTTACTGTTTTTACAATACCTCTTTCGATCAGTTTTCTGATGATAAATGGTTTGTACAATTCAGCTGCCATGTCTTTAGGAATACCACATTCGTGAAGCTGTAAGTTTGGACCTACAACAATTACCGAACGCGCAGAGTAATCTACCCTTTTCCCAAGTAAGTTTTGACGGAAACGACCTTGCTTCCCTTTCAATGAATCTGAAAGTGATTTCAATGGTCTGTTTGATTCAGATTTTACTGCAGAAGATTTTCTTGTATTATCGAATAATGAATCTACAGATTCCTGAAGCATACGCTTCTCGTTTCTTAAGATTACTTCTGGAGCTTTGATCTCCAATAATCTCTTCAAACGGTTGTTTCTGATGATTACTCTTCTGTAAAGGTCATTTAAATCTGAAGTTGCGAAACGTCCTCCATCCAACGGAACTAATGGTCTTAATTCTGGTGGTATTACAGGAAGCACACGCATAATCATCCACTCTGGTCTGTTGATCATTCTTGTATTAGCACCTCTCAATGCTTCTACAACGTTCAATCTTTTTAGAGCTTCAGTTCTTCTTTGTTTAGAACCTTCGTTGTGAGCTTTGTGTCTTAAGTCGAAAGACAATGCATCAAGATCAATTCTTTTTAGCAATTCTTCAACAGCTTCCGCACCCATTTTGGCGAGGAATTTATTTGGATCTGCATCATCAAGATATTGATTATCTGGAGGAAGAGTTTCCAAAACATCCAGATATTCTTCTTCTGTAAGGAATTCTTTCTCGTCAAAATCTGAACCATCTGCTTTCTTAGCGATACCTTGCTGAATAACAACATATCTCTCGTAATAGATGATCATATCTAATTTCTTGGAAGGAATACCCAAAAGGTAACCGATTTTGTTTGGTAAAGAACGGAAATACCAAATATGCGCAATAGGAACAACCAAACCAATGTGTCCGATTCTTTCTCTACGTACTTTTTTCTCCGTAACCTCTACACCACAACGGTCACAAACGATCCCTTTGTAACGAATTCTCTTGTATTTACCACAAGCACATTCGTAATCTTTGATAGGACCGAAGATTTTTTCACAGAACAAACCGTCTCTTTCTGGTTTATGCGTTCTGTAGTTAATAGTTTCCGGCTTAAGAACTTCTCCTCTTGAGTCTTGTAAAATTGACTCAGGTGAAGCTAAACCGATGGTTATTTTATTAAATCTACTTGATTTATTTTTATTTGACATAATTTAATTTTTGATTAAAAGATTAAAAGATTGAAAGATTTAAAAATCACTTTCGCTCTTATCATCTCAGAGTTAATTAATGTTTTAATTTTTTAATAATTAAATCTTTTAATTTACTCCTCCAATCTTACGTCTAATCCAAGACCTTGTAACTCGTGAAGTAATACGTTGAAAGATTCCGGAATACCTGGTTCAGGCATTGCTTCTCCTTTCGCAATCGCTTCATAAGTTTTTGCTCTACCAATCACGTCATCCGACTTCACAGTCAAGATTTCTCTCAAGATATTGGATGCTCCAAATGCTTCAAGAGCCCAAACCTCCATCTCTCCGAATCTCTGACCACCAAACTGAGCTTTACCTCCTAACGGCTGCTGAGTAATCAATGAATAAGGTCCGATAGAACGTGCGTGCATTTTGTCATCTACCATGTGCCCAAGTTTCAACATATAGATAATACCTACCGTTGCAGCTTGTGTAAATCTTTCTCCGGTACCACCATCGTAAAGGTGAGTATGTCCGAATTTAGGAACTCCAGCTTTCTCAGTATACTCTGTAATCTGATCAAGAGTAGCTCCATCAAAAATTGGCGTAGCAAACTTTAAACCTAATTTTTGACCAGCCCATCCTAGAACTGTCTCATAAATCTGTCCGATGTTCATACGAGAAGGTACCCCAAGTGGATTCAAAACGATATCAACCGGAGTTCCGTCTTCCAAGAATGGCATATCTTCCTGACGTACGATTCTCGAAACGATACCTTTGTTACCGTGACGACCTGCCATCTTATCACCAACGTTTAGTTTACGTTTTTTAGCGATATATACTTTAGCCAACTTCATGATCCCTGCAGGAAGCTCATCTCCGATAGAAATTGCAAATTTCTCACGGTTTTTAACCCCTTGGATATCATTGAATTTGATTTTGTAGTTGTGAATCAATTGTTTGATCAATTCATTCTTATCGTTATCAACCGTCCAATCTGAACCACTTACATTTACATAATCTTCAACTGAAGTTAATAATTTGTGAGTGAATTTCACACCTTTACCGATAATTTCTTCATCAAGATCGTTGGTAACTCCCTGAGAAGTTTTACCACTCACCAATGTGTTTAATTTTTCAATTAAAGTATTTCTTAACTCTTCAAACTTAGCTTTATAAGTATTTTCAATCTCTTCCAGCTTTAGTTTTTCTTCAGTTCTTTTCTTTTTGTCTTTGATGTTTCTTGAGAATAATTTTTTGTTGATAACAACACCTCTTAATGAAGAATCTGCTTTCAATGAAGCATCTTTCACATCACCTGCTTTATCACCAAAAATCGCTCTAAGAAGTTTTTCTTCAGGAGTAGGATCAGATTCACCTTTAGGAGTAATCTTACCAATCATGATATCACCAGGCTTCACTTCAGCACCGATTCTGATCATCCCGTTCTCATCAAGATCTTTTGTAGCTTCTTCAGATACGTTTGGAATATCTGCTGTCAGTTCTTCCATACCCAATTTGGTATCACGAACTTCAAGAGAATACTCATCTACGTGAATAGAAGTAAACCAGTCTTCACGTACCACTTTTTCGTTGATTACGATAGCATCCTCAAAGTTATATCCTTTCCAAGGCATGAAGGCTACGACTAAATTTCTACCTAAAGCCAATTCTCCGTCTTCGGTTGCATAACCGTCGCAAAGAACCTGACCTTTTTGTACTACCTCACCTACTCTTACGTTTGGTCTTAATGTAATAGTAGTACTTTGGTTGGTTTTTCTAAATTTAGTTAGTTTATATGTTTTAGTAGCAGACTCGAATTGTACTAAATCTTCGTCTTCACTTCTGTCATATTTAATTATAATTTTATCAGCATCTACATACTCTACAGTACCTGTACCTTCAGCATTGATCAAAATTCTAGAATCTCTTGCAACCTGCTGCTCAAGACCTGTACCCACGATTGGAGCTTGTGGCTTCAATAAAGGAACTGCTTGACGCATCATGTTTGATCCCATCAATGCACGGTTGGCATCATCATGTTCCAAGAAAGGAATTAATGAAGCTGAAATACCAGAAATCTGGTTTGGTGCAACGTCGATCAAATTAACTTGAGAAGGCTCTACTACAGGATAATCGCCGTCTAGACGCGCAATAATTCTGTCTGTTAAGAATGCTCCGTTATCATCTAGCTCAACGTTTGCCTGAGCGATTACTTTGTCTTCTTCGTCTTCAGCATTTAAGTAAATAGGAGCGTCATTAAGTGCCACTTTTCCGCTATCTACTTTTCTGTAAGGTGTTTCTATGAAACCTAATCTGTTGATTTTAGCATAAATACCTAAAGAAGAAATCAAACCAATGTTTGGTCCCTCAGGAGTTTCGATTGGACAGATACGGCCATAGTGAGTATGGTGAACGTCACGAACCTCGAAACCTGCTCTTTCTCTTGATAAACCACCAGGTCCTAGGGCAGAAAGTCTACGCTTGTGCGTGATTTCTGATAGAGGGTTGGTTTGGTCCATAAACTGAGAAAGCTGGTTGGTACCAAAGAATGAGTTGATTACTGATGTTAAAGTTTTAGCATTAACAAGATCAAGTGGAGTAAATATCTCGTTATCTCTAACGTTCATTCTCTCTTTGATTGTTCTTGCAATTCTAGAAAGACCTACACCGAACTGTCCTGCCAATTGCTCACCTACAGTTTTAATTCTTCTGTTTGATAAGTGGTCAATATCATCAACCTCAGCTTTAGAGTTTACCAATTCAATTAAGTGTCTTACAATCGCGATGATATCTTCTTTTGTAAGAACCTCAGTAGTAGTAGGGATATTAAGACCTAATTTTTTGTTTAGTCTGTAACGTCCTACTTCACCAAGAGAATATCTTTGCTCAGAGAAGAATAATTTTTCTATAATTCCTCTTGCAGTTTCCTCATCTGGTGGATCTGCATTTCTTAGCTGACGATAAATATATTCTACCGCTTCTTTTTCTGAGTTGGTAGGATCTTTTTGTAATGTATTTTGGATGATAGAAAATTCGTTTGCATTTTCTTTGTGAATCAAAATAGATTTCACACCAGCTTCCAAAATAAGATCTAAATGTTCTTTTTCAAGAATCGTTTCTCTGTCTAAGATGATTTCGTTTCTTTCGATAGAAACCACCTCTCCTGTGTCTTCGTCTACGAAATCTTCGAACCAAGTGTTCAAAACTCTCGCTGCTAAAGTTCTACCTTCTACTTTTTTAAGAGCTGCTTTAGAAACTTTCACTTCTTCTGCAAGGTCAAAGATTTGAAGAATGTCTTTATCAGATTCGAAACCGATTGCTCTTAATAGTGTAGTTAAAGGTAATTTTTTCTTACGATCGATATACGCGTACATTACGCTGTTGATATCGGTAGTAAATTCCATCCAAGATCCTTTGAAAGGGATAATTCTTGAATAATATAATTTTGTTCCGTTAGCGTGGTATGTCTGTCCGAAGAATACACCAGGTGAACGGTGAAGCTGCGTAACGATAACTCTTTCTGCACCATTAATGATGAAAGAACCACTCGGAGTCATATAAGGAACCGGACCTAAATACACATCTTGTACAACAGTCTGGAAATCCTCATGTTCCGGATCCGTACAGTATAATTTAAGTCTTGCTTTTAGAGGAACTGAATACGTCAATCCTCTTTCCACACATTCGTTAATTGAATAACGTGGTGAGTCTACTAGATAATCAATAAATTCTAAAACGAATTGATTTCTAGAGTCTGTAATAGGAAAATTCTCCTGGAAAGTCTTATACAAACCTTCGTCTGTTCTGTCTTCAGGAAGTGTATCTAGCTGAAAAAATTCTGAAAACGACTCGATTTGGATGTCCAAAAAATCTGGCGTTACGATTTTTCCTTTCGCTGTAGAGAAATTAATTCTCTTCTCCTGAGTTGTAGCTGTTGTTTTACTCATAAAACTTTTAAGAAAGGGGGTTAAAAAATATTTTGTTTAAAAAAATATCAGAGAGCAAAGAAAACAAATAGAGTGAGATAAGGGCAAAAGTGCTTTAATACGCACGAAGAACCTATAACTAATATATTGATTTCTAAATCTTTCTAACTGCAACACTGGTATATCTTTTCACAGCGTAATGCAAAATATTTTTTCTGCGAGAAGAAAATCATTTATTTATGGTAGAAAAACAACAAAACCCTTTTAACCAAATAAAAGAGTAAAACATTGATTTTCAATAGATAATATAATAATTGACTTCAAACAGGACTGCAAAATTACGATAAAATTTCTATTAAACAAAAAAAACCATCCCAAAAATAAATTTCGGGATGGTTTACAATTAGGTATAAAACTTTATTCCGGTTTCCAGAAGCTCCATTTGCTTCCGTTAAATACAGCCAGACGCTTATAGAAAGTAGGCGATACACCTGCCACATAAACCATCATGCCCGGTGAAGGACTTAGAATATCTTGTACATCTGCAACAGTTGGTAATACCATCGCTTTGGTGGTACTGTTTAAAACCAGTGCCCCTTCAGGAAATGTACCTGGGATAGGGTCTGGTACCGTGCCAATGATTGCTCTGGCTTCCGCAGCTTCTGTTATTCCTGTTGGTTGATTGGCCAACGCTGTGGTTACATTAGCATTTTGACCACTCAAGTCTACCCAAACAGTTTCGTTATAATACTTCATTCTTGCTGCTGTTGCGGTAGTGGCATCTAAAATAATGGAACCTCCTACCAACGCATTTCCCGTAGGTAAGGTTCTAACATAGGGAACTATAATACCCTTGTTTTGATTTGCAGCAAAATCCAGAAGAACCGATGTTTTATTAGCTGCAGTACCCACTGCATCACCTAGAATGACCTGCGCATTTGCAAAAGAAAAACTTGCTATCAATAGGGTGAATATTACTTTTTTCATTTTATTTAAATTTTAAATTATAAAACTCCGGATCGGTTTATATAAAGATGTGTATATCAGCCGACCGGTTTTGCGTTTAGATTAAGGACAGGTTGGTGTATTGAAACAGCTCCATGCAGTCCCGTTAAATAATTTTAAACATTTCAAATCGGTATCGTAAACCATCATCCCACTTTGACCGGTAAGTGCATTGATCTCTGCGGTAGTCATTCTGGTAATCACAAAACCTTTCGTATTGGATTCTAATGCTGTGAAAGCAGATTTTCTTACCATAGGCCAGTTATTGGGTTGAGGTGCTGCACCCGCTCTTCTCAATAACGTGATTCCGTGTTTGGTATCTGCGCCTGCCGTGGTGGTATTGGGATCATTGTAACAAATACAAGCATTTACTGCTGCATTGGTAGAAGAACCAGCTCCTTGGCCAATGTCTGCTGTAGTAGGTCCCGGTACATCTGTGTTATCTGCAAAACCAGCTAAATTTGAAGGGTTAGTAACAGAATGTAAGTTATTCCCTGCATTGTTTACCAATTGTGGCACCCCTAAAGCAGATGCAGATTGGCTTACAATATTAGGTTGTGTATTGGTTGTTATCCCATCATAAATAACTTTTATCTTTCCTCTATTAGCATAGTTCGCGTCTGCAATTGGCAAATTCAAAGACCAAACCTGCTCTATCGAAACATTTTCTGAACCTTCTACAGCATCCGGGCAAGTATCACCATCACTATCGGTGTCTAAATGATTAGGTATTCCATCATTGTCTGTATCTATTTCTATTGGTAGCGCACATAAAGATGAGAATCTAACTCTTTGGTCGTTATTTAAACCACCCGTAGAAGCGGTAAATCCAAAATAGACTTTATTTGCTCCACCAAAAAAGTTAGTTACAACGTTTCCAGTATAAGTACCAGCAGCTGTGCCATTTACAGAGTACGATAATGTTTGTGAAGAAGCATCCCAATTAACAAGCACTGGTTGCCAAATTCCATTTTCTAAATCTGGCAAACTTATCGCAGTAGTTATTGCAGATTGATCAGAAGAACGCCAGATTTGACCATGATCTGGACCAGAAGGAGAACCTGGGTCAAAAGCATTTGTATATGTATCTAATTCTAAAACAATACCGTTTTGTATACCTCTAGCACCGATTCCATCACCATTTGCACCTGTAGCATTAATGCCAGCTGGATCGTTATGAAATACTATAGCTATACCATCTGCTCCAACATCATTATTCCCTAAGAATGCATCAAAAGAAATACGGAAATTTTTCGTGAAATCAACTTTACCATAAGACCACATTTGCCCACCTTGGTTATTTACAGCAGAGGTAAGTTGAACTTCTGAGGCGCTGATTTGTGAAGCGTTTCCATTTAATTCAAATATTTGATTTATTGGTTTATCTAACCCTTGTTCAACACAGTCCAAAATTCCATCGTTATCATCATCTAGGTCTAAAGTATCAATAACTCCATCACCATCAGCATCGGGACACCCTGCGGTGGACTCAGTTATTGTTACAGGACCTGTAGCTGGGTTATTACAATTGTTTGTGTTATCTCTATAAGAAGCATAATAAGTTCCTGCTCCTACAGCACTAGGATTACCAACCAATGTTGTTAAAGCAGCATTGGTATACCATTGTAAAGTAGTATTAGCAGTAGATACATTAGTATTTGTAACTAAAGAATTTAAGTTAAAGCTTGTCCCTGGACAAAAAGTGGCTGTTGTACTAGATAAAACAGGTAATGCATTAAAAGTTAAAACAGGATTATCATAACTCCTTGTAGTAGTAGCTGGTGTATTTAGATTGTAAATAAAATAACGAATTTGATATGTTCTTCCAGGTAACATATCAAAATTCGTCGTAGCAGTGCCTGTTACAGTTGCCGCATTATTAATAGTTACACCTTGAAAGATTGTGGTTGAAGCACTGGCTGTTACATCAAAAACCTGTATAGCCCATTGCGCATTACCACGACCTGAAGCCAATCCACCGATATTTTTCATACGAGCAGCTTGTAATCTTACGCTATTATAATTAGCAGGCACCGTAATTGTGGTAAACATATAATCATTATTGGTTACAGCTGCAGCAAAATTAGCCGAACCTAAATTTTGCATCTGAAAAACAGAAGAACTACCTGTACTTCCGCTTTCTGTAACATTATTTAACGTAATTCCTGGTCCTCCCGTCATTGCAGATGCAGTAACGCCAGTTATTCCATTTTGAGCTGTGGCATTAGGAGTATTGGTTGGTGTATCACCAAAAAAACCAAAATAATCAACACTACATTGCGCTTGATATTGACTTAATCCTAATATGAAGCAAGCCAAAAATGTAAGCTTCAGGATAAATGAGTAAGTTTTTGTTATTTTTTTATTTTTCATTAATTTAATTTGTCAGTTTTTATTATTCTGTATGTCATCTAAAAAATTTGGATTTGTCGTTATCTAGCGCTTCAACAAAAGAACCATAAAAAAAATCGTTATAATTACCAAAATAGCATAATTTTCTAGGGTTTTTATTATATGTTTTTAATTTGAAAGTTTTTTCCCTCGCAATAGAAGGGGTACGATTATATTACAAACTGAATTGTAAAATTGTAATGGCTTTAGACAATTACGAGATAAAACATTGAAAAGCTATGCAACGTATGGTGGCCCCCGAAGTGAAGAACTTCTGAATTTGCCAAATTGCAAATAAGAAAGTGAGGTATAGAATTTTTGCTTTTGTAATTGGCTTTCAATCTTAAGAATTGTTTGATCATAAGTTGAAGCAAGAGCATGATTTTGTACTATATTAGAAGAAACTAGAATAGCCGTTTTGGTTTTACCTGAACTTACTGTAATCCCAGAATCACCACTGGAAGAAACCAAAAAGTTATTTTTTGCCTCTTCCTGAATCCTTTGTACTAACAGCGCTAATTTTTTATCGGCTTTATTTTCAGATAACGTTTTGTTAGTTTGTTCTAAAAAAGAAGTTTTTGAAAACTCTGTTGGTTGGGATTTTCTTTTTTCAACAACAATTTTTACTTTGTAGATTTTATCTAAACCGACTATTGTTGTTCCAGCCGAAATAAAAATCGTTTTATTGTCTTTTTCCTGAATATCTGGAGACTCTTGGGAAATATCATCTGAAGAAATAATGTTGGTTAGATTTTCATCAAATTGCTTCTCTGAGTTTTCTGCTAAAACATGTGCAGATTGATATATAGTATCTGTTACAATGGTGTTTTCTACATTATTTGGGTAAGAATACAATTCTATAGAAACCTTCGTACTGATGAGCGCTAAACTTTCTTTCTTAAGATTAATTTTTGTAGCCGCTCCAAACAATTGAATATGTAAAAAAAAAGAAATGATGAGCACGCCAAAAAAACGCATTTTATTTTGCGCTTTACTATGAGCTGTTTTAAAATTTCTGAAAAATAACATTTTTATTAAAAGCGAAAATTTTACAAACCTTATCAATGGTTTATACCTGAAAAAAAAATAATGGTGGCAAAATTAAGTATTTTTTTATGATATTATGTTAAGTTTATTAATAAATTACATTTTGGATTCATTAAGTCTACTTCTTAAAAACAAAAAAGCCGAATCAAAATTGATTCGGCTTTTCTCTTGTTTTTGTTACGGTTTCCAATAACTCCATTTACTGCCATTGAAAACGGCTAATCTTTTTGCGCCTGCCTTGTTGATGTAAACCATCATACCCGGACTCGGACTTGGCACATCATTCGTGTCTGCCACCGTAGGCAAAACCATCGCTTTGGTAATGCTTTCCAATATTAAAACACCATCTGCACTACTTGTATCTGAACCTATTATTGCCTTAGAAATACTTTCAGTTACTCCAGCAGGTTGTTGTGCTAATACAGTGGTAAGGTTTGCGTTTTGACCACTTAAATCAACCCATCCTTTTGTAGTTCCTGCATAATATTTCACTCTGGATGCTGTTGCTGTACTCGCATCTAGTAAAATAGTTCCTGCCGTGAGTGATGTACCAGAAGGCAACGTTCTTACGTATGGTAATATGATACCTTTGTTTTGACCTGCTGCAAATTCTAAAAGAACTGAGGTTTTAACACTCGCTGTTCCTACAGCATCTCCTATGATTACCTGCGCATTACACAGAGCAACAGCTCCTAGAAATATACTTATGATTAATCTTTTCATTTTTAAAGTATTTTTATAAATTAAAATTGAGAAGGAAAGTATTTCTTTTTGGAAATACCCTCCCCTTCAATCTGTTTTTATTTATGGACACGCCGGAGTATTAAAACAACTCCATACTGTTCCGTCAAAAATTTTCAAACATTCAGCTACGGTGTCATACACCATCATTCCTTCTTGTGGATTGGTAATAGCCGATAAACCTAAAGTCGTCACTCTAGAAACAACAAATCCTTTGGTATTAGATTCTAAAACAGTGTGTGCCGATTTTCTTATCATTGGCCATCCACCATTGTTTGACCCTGCACGTTGTAACAAAGTAATACCATGTTTTGTATCTACTCCTGTTCCCGTAGTATTTGGGTTATTGTAACATACAGCTGCTGTATCAGTATCCGTTGCTGTATTATTTGTAGAGTCTGAATCTGTAGAATTTGCTGGTGAGGTAACCGTAGCTACATTCACTAAGTCTCCTGAATACGAAATAGGAATTGCAATAGTAATGGTATATGTAATGGTTCCTCCAACAGGTACATTAACAACATCATTTAACGCTCCTGTTTGTGCAGAAGTAATACTTGTAGTTGCACCACCTGTTACCACAGGAACTGAGTAACTCACATTTCCTGCAGGAATACCTGCTGGAACCGGATCTGAAACCGTTGCTCCCAACACACCAAAAGGACCATTATTACTTACTACCACAGTATAGGTGTTTGTGGTTCCTGATGAATAATTGATTTTACCATCAGTTTTGGTAATTGCTAAATCTGCACTGAATACAATAGGCGCAGTAACGCAATGCGCACCGTCATTTCCTGAACTTGCAGGTGCATTGGAGATTAAAACTCTTTGCCCAGTCGTAAGATTGAACTGATAGAAACCACCTCCATTTTCCGCACCATAAATTTCACCAGTACTTGAGGCAAACATCGCCCCAAAAAGTGCAGAGCCTGGAGTTATTCCAATTGGAGTTACAACAGAAGTAGCTGGATTAATAGACACTAATTGACCGGTTGTAACATTTACGCCATACAACAACCCAGTTGTTATATTAAAAGCAATATCTGGAACATATATTGAGGTATTTAATGTTATTAACGTTGCTGTTAATGTATTGAGATTGATTTTATAGAGTTGTGGATTTTCATTGTTTACTTTTACATAATAATTCCCTAAGTTATCAATCTCTCCTGCATTATAAGTAACACCTGTAGGAAGATTGGTTACAGGACCTAGATTAATTGAACTACCATCTGTATTGATTACAACAACATTATTTGAATTAGAAACCTGCATTCCGTACAAACGTCCATCTAAAGGATTAATTGCTATTGCGTTGTAGTTCACAGAAGATGTACCTACCGAAGGATAAGTAAATGGGTTAGATGTAGTGTCTACATCATAAAGAGTATCTACCTGAGAAAGATACATTCTAGAGTCACAACCAAATGCATTCGCACATTGGGCATTCTTAATACTAGAATTAGCAGAAGTACCCACGCCTTGTCCGGTAGTATTGCTATAGCCACTTATCAATGGTGATAATTGTGGTAAACCTTGCGCATTTACACACGCTCCATTTTCACATAGATTTTGGTTAGAAGCGGTGGAACCTGTACCCACTACAACCGTACCTCCAGAACTTACCAATTCACTTAATGAAATATTAGCAGAACCCTCTATTGCATCCAAGCAACCGTCATTATCTGAATCTAAATCTAGATAATCCGATATTGTATCTCCATCGGTGTCTTTCACAACACAGCCTGATAAGAAATAGTATTCTGGTGAACCATTACTTCTATCATAAAAATCGAAATCAATTCTTGAAACCTCGAAAGGTAATTTGAAATCAATATAAATATTAGCGTTGAACGAGTTACCAGTTCCTCCAATATTGGTATTAGATTCAACTAATACACTCATGCTAGATTGTGCACTTGCTAATACATCCGCGCCTTGATAAGTTATATAAGGTAATATATTGGGTACTAAAACACCATTTTTATCATAAACTAAAACTCTTACTTTTTCAAGATTATCTAAATCAGAAATTCTGAAAGCATAATTTGTTAAAGTTTTTGAATAGTCTATTTTTAATTTAGAAGGGTAACCAGAAGGATTAAAACCATTGTAACCTCCAAAACTAATTGGCGCCACTGAGCCCAACACTTCTGTATAGGTGGCTGTAGTTCCACCATAGATTTCTGAAGCGGTAGGATTAGGATTTACACCTATTGAAATAGGAGACAGACAAGTTTGTTCATCTGTATCTAAAATCCCATCATTATCATCATCTATATCCACCAAATCTCCTACACCATCACCATCGGAATCCATTTGTGGTATTGGAGTAACTGATGAGGTATTATTCGTTAGATTAGGATCATTCCCTGTTGTTGAAATAACAGCAGTATTGGTATAATTTCCAGTATTTTTAAAGGTCGCAACGATTGTTAATGTTTCTGTAGCGCCATTCGCTAAAGTACCAATAGTCCAAACTCCACCTGTATACGTACCAACACTTGGTGTAGCACTTACAAACATATACCCAGTTGGCAGAGCATCATTTACGGTAACCGATGGGGCATCACTTGGACCCGCATTGTTCGCAGTTAAAGTAAAAGTAACATTGCTGCCAAAAATTGGGAACGGATTGTTTACTGTTTTCGTAATTACTACATCAGATTTTACTAAACCAAACTTAGTACTACAATCACCATCTGAGAAATTTTTGATTCCCACTGCTGTAGTTACAGGAGTTGAAGATTGAACCCAACTGTTTGCAATTGGTGAGGCTAACTTCACGATGTATTTTTTGTCTAATACATAGCGTATTTTAACATTATCAAAATCTACTCTTTCCGTGTTAGTAAATCCAGCATTATCAGATTCTAAAAAACGGATTGTAGTTGTTGCAGAAATAAGCGCGGTAGGAATAGCAAAAGTTTGACTGCCGGTAGCCGCTGGAAGACCACTGTATCTAGCTAAGGTAACCCAAGGACCTAAAGGCGAAGATGCAACCTGAACATCCACCCAATCATTAGGAGTAGTATTGAAAGCAGATTTATCAAAATCAAAAGTAAGCTCCGCTTGACCTGCACCTAATAAATTTGCGGTACGAGATGCACCAATTTGAGTGATTAACCCATTCCCCTGTATTCTCAATTTATTTCCAATTACCTGAATATTTCCAAGACCAAAACCAGTTGCTTCACCGATTTCTAACCAAGGAGCTACCCATGTTGTAGTACCATTGCTTCCTGTAGCACTACCGTTCGTGTTAAACTGATCTAAATAAGTACTGTTTGGCAAATTAAACTGGAATGTACCAGCATTTGCACCACTAGTAGTTGATTGAGTTTGAAGTACCGGCTCAAGTGTATCTATTACTCCGTTACTGTTTAAATCATCATATAATTGAACAGAAATTGCCGACACCCCTGCTTCCCCAGCATTTGGAGTTCCGTTGCCATTTACATCATTATATACAGTACCCGAAATCACATTAGCATCTACAACAATAGCACATGGGATATTGATAAATACGGTAGCAAGATCACAAATACTGCTGTCAGCACCTTGTCCACAAATATTATAAGTAAAAGAATCCTGACCTGTAAACCCAGCATTTGGTGTATAAGTATAGGTTCCACTAGGATTTTTTACAATGGTACCATTAGTTGGTTGTGTAATAACAACACTATTGGCAGGATTTAATACCACTAAGAAACCCGTATCATTACCCGCTACGTTTATCGTAATTGGTGTATTCTGAGGGGTAATTACTTTATCATCTGCTGCAAAAACAATTTTGGCAAAACATTTTGGTTCCATGGTATAACCTACATCAAGCGCAGGTGAACCTCCTGGAGTAGTAGTTTCTGAAGATTGTCCCCAAACCATAGCCATAGGAACATCATTACAATTATACACAGCCATACCCGAATTGTCATTACTTGAACCCGGATTTTTAATTTGTCTAGATTCTAAAGCATTCACTGTGAAACTGACATCATAATAACCACCACATGGACTTTGATTAGGTCCTGCAGTAACATTACCATCATACTTTACATAAACTGTTGTCGTTGTTTTTGGCGTTACCCAAACCGGGTTATAATTTGCACTTCCATCAGAACTACCTGGTGCCCAAGCAACCAAAGCTGCTGAAGACAATCTTTTTTCGGGGATCATATTAAATGCCCAATCATATGTAGTACCAGCATTATCTGCATCCATGATAACTACTGCGGTATAAGATTCACCACCAGCACTTGTAAACTTAGTTCCTGTTGCTACATTTAAATTAAAAGTTACTCTACCATTGTTTGCAGGCACAGTGAAAGAACCTGATAACGGTGTTCCTGATGCCCTAGACCAATTGATTGTAATGGCGCTACCGGTTGGATTTACAAAATACGCAAGAGCCGGTGCTGCCGCATTTGTAGAATAAACTGGCGAGTAATAGGTAGTCCCATAAAACTGACTCGGAAGCACAGGAATATTACGGGTGCCATAAGTATCAATTCCTCCAAATACAAGATCAATACCTACAGGATTGTTTGCACTAACTCTGGCTCCCGCTTTTATATCGGTTGCATTATCCACATCGTCGGCTGGTGGTGATGTAGCTATAAAAATTCCTGGCGTAGAACCTACACCGTTATAGAACCATACTTCACCTTCATTTAGTGTTGGTGAGGTCACATCAAAATCACCATCAGCATCATAATCCAGTTCAACTACCGTTCCGTTATCTTTTGCACGTACAAAAAGACCTGTATATCTAAATGCTGTAGTCGGGCCATCTATAACATTCTCACCAAATGGCAATACGAAGAAATTACCAAATCGCGTAATGTCTGATACATTGGTCTTCACCGATTGAACATTAAATAACGGAGTAATAGGAGGACCAGCAACAGTACCTGCATCACCATTTACTTTAGAAACAGAAATATTTGCCGTTGAAAATATTTTGTCCTTACCATCAAATGCAAGAGTTGTCGTTGGTCTACTCCAAGGAAAAGTATTATCTAATGTGATGAATCCACCAGCAGGAATAACATCTGTTGGGAATCCTGGTGCAACACCATTTGAGATAATACCATCACCCCAAATTTGAGTTGAACCCTGAGCAGGATTTTTAATATCTGCTTCATATCCATCTTCCCACTGATCATAAATTAAATTTGTACCAGGATAAGGCACAGAAATACTCACAATACTTCGCACATTAGCAGTAAGTAAATTAGCACTTGCTGCACTTAAAAGACTTTGTTTAAGTTGTGCATCATTTTCAGGAAATGGCAAATAGTATGTTTTTTCTTTATTTGCTAAGAAACAAGGATCATCAGGAACCTCCAGAACATTGATAGTCACTGTAGCAATTTTACAGGTTACCGTTGGTCCGTTAGAACATACTTGGTATTTTATGGTCTCCGTTCCAAGAAATGCACCAAACGATACATAAGTCATTTGTCCATTAGCTCCTAGAGTCACAAATCCTCCAACAGGTTGTTGTGTAATTGTAACCATAGATGGATTGATATTACACAAATCATTAGCCAGAACATTAAATGTAATGGGCTGTCCTTGGTTGGTAATATAAGCATCATCATTCACAAAAAAACTGCCTGAATCCGCTTGATGAGTTGCAGAAACATTAAAACACCCAGAAGCGGTTGCCGTAATTGTAGAAATTCCAGACCAAGAAGCAGTGTACGTTACAAGACCTGTGCTTGTATTAATTGTATTTCCTGCAGCTAAACTGGCAGGATCTAAAGCATAAACAATACCCGTAGAATTTGCAGAAGTTGCAACATAAGAAACAGTACCCGCACCAGCACAACGCTGAGATGTAGCACCTAATGTAAAAACAGGAACACCTGCACTGGCTGTATTCGTTATAGTATGAGTAGCCGTTTTAGGACCAGCACATCCTACTGCTGTTACAGTTACTGTACTCGTTCCACTCCAAGCTGCAGCGTATGTCACCGCGCCAGTAGATGCATTAATCGTATTTCCTGCTGCTAAACTGGCAGCATCTAAAGCATAAGTTAAGTTCGTTGTATTCGTAGAAGATGCGGTATAATTTACGGTACCTGCAGCTTGACAACGCGTAGAAGTTGCACCCAGTGCAAAAACCGGGGTACCAATATCGGTACAAGTAATAATTACCTGCCCTGCAGCACCATTACCTCCACTACCACTACCACAAAGAGCAATACATAAACTTCTCGCTCCACCACCCGCACCTCCAGGAGAGGCTCCATTACTTCCATTTCCAGAACCACTGGTTTGACCGTTACCACCATTTCCACCACCTGTAGGAGCTGCTGCTCCAGTTGCCGTATTTACTGCACTGGTACCGTTTGCAGCAGTTCCTGCAGAGGCACCTCCACCTCCACCATTATTGCTAGCGGCATTTGATCCGTTTCCTCCATTGAATTTTGTGCTACCTATTCCGGCAGCTGCACTACCGCCAGACGCACCATTGGTATTATTTCCACCAACAGAGTTTCCTCCTTTAGCTAATACAACGGCGTTTGCAACGACCGCGCTTGTAGAAACCCAAGAATCACCACCTGCAGAAGCACTATTACTTCCATTTCCAACGTTTATAGTTAGAACCTGACCCGGTGTTACAGCAATGGTTTGCAAGGAATAAGCTCCCCCGCCTCCACCACCACCACCGGCAGTGCCAAGACCAATTAATCCTGTACGATCGCCTCCGCGACCACCACCACCCCATACTTGGGTTGTAATGCTTGTTACACCTGGCGGTACAACAAATGTTTGCGTACCAGAAGTAGTATAACTACCTATAACGGTTTGCGCGAATGTAAAGACACTGCTCAAAACTAAAGTCGCTACTAAAACGGCTCGCAATTTTGAGGTTGAAGTGTAATTTACACTGCGCTCATTACGACTTGGGTAAACACTGTATTTCTCAGTATTGATGGAACCCCAAATCATTGACATTGCATTGTGCAATAACTGAATAGATTTTTCTATCATGTGAATAAAATTAAATTATTATTAGAATGTAGGTAAGGGAGTTCTTAAACAGAATTCACCCAAATTTCGCAGTCAATAACGGATGAATATTAATTACCCATCAAACACTTAATAAACACAACAATTCAATATTTTAAATAAAATATCAATCATTATAGTAAGCATTTCAGAAAAAAATAAAGAAATTAATAAAAAAGAAATCTTTTTTATTACATAGAATCGACTGCTGAATTAAGCCATTAGGAGTTCTTCGGCGGTGCTCGCAATGAAGCACAGGTATACCTTCTAAAAAGAAAATAAGAATGAGAGGTATAGAATTTTTGTTTTTTTAATTGGCTTTCAATTTTGACAATCGTTTTATCATAAACTGAAGCAAGCGCGTATTTCTGTAACACATTATAGGATATTACAACAGCAGTTTGCGTTTTACCTAATCTCTGTGAAATACCAGAATCACTGGAAGGAGAACTTGAAAAATTATAATCTGGCTTTTCCTGAATTTTATTCCTTAAATGCGCCAGTTTTACTTTGGCTTTTTTCTCAGATAGCGCTACGTTCGTCTGTTCTGAAAAAGAAACTTTTGAAACCTCTTTCGATTGAGGTTTTCTTGTTTCAGCTTCAATCTTCACCTCATAGACTTGATCCAAACCCACTACTGTAGTTCCTGCAGAAATAAAAATAATTTTATGGTCTTCTTCCTGAATATTTGAAGACTCTTTGGAAACAGTTTTTGTAGAAATAATATTGGCAGGATCTTCATGAAATTGCTTTCCGGAGTTTTCTGCTAAAACATTTGAAGATTGATATATACTATCTGATACAATTGTATTTTCTACATTATCCGGATAAGAACGCACCTCTTCTGCTCCCTTACAATTGATAGCTAAACCTACTTCTTTATGATTAATTTTTGTAACCGCTCCATACAAATGAATGTGTAAAAAAAGAGAAATGATGAGCACGCCAAAAAAACGCATTTTATTTTGCGTTTTAACTTGAATTGTCATAAATTTCTAAAAAATAACATATTTATTAAAAGCGAAAATTTTACAAACTTTATCAATAATTATTTATGTTAAACAATTAACTTCAGCAAAAGTAAGTATTTTATTCTAACATTATGTTAATTTATATTAATAATTTAAAATTCGTGTTATGAAATTTTTTTCTCTAAATCTATAAAAAGAAAAAAAAATTTTCATTTGGTATAAATATTTATTTTTTAGCTGGAATGTATACCTAAATTTCGGGATGAGATAATATCATGAATCATAAGGCAAAAACTACAACTTATGACATTGTCCGCAAACAGCTTGCTATGTACAACGGTAAAGCAGGTTAATTTTGAAAACCTTAAATTATTTTTTTTCATACCAAAGAGAAAACTACCGGTTTTTTTTGCTCTTTTTTTTAGCAGCGGTGGATAATAACCACGCTCACAAAACCAACACCCTCAGAATAAACCATTGGAAGGCTTCCTTTTTCAATTTATATATTAAATTAAATATTAATTAACAGACCAATAACAATACGGTAACATGAAGAATTTAGCTTTGGAGCATCAAAAATCTAATCCTCAAATTCTACCAAATGAAACATTATTTTCTGTTACTATGTTGCTTATTCACAAGCTTGTGCTTTGGGCAAACCATAGTTCCTTACTTGCAGAATCCTACTCCCAACTCTATAATTATCAATTGGAAAACATCCTCCGATAACGAAACCACAGTATATTACGGAACCTCGCCTACCCAACTCAATGTTACCGTTACCGGAACTACCAATATCTTCACGGATACGGGATACAGCAACAACTATTATTATCACACCGCAAAAATTACCAATCTTCAACCCAACACAAAGTATTACTACAAAACCAAAACTGGCACAAGCGAATCTTCTGTTTACAATTTCCGAACACTTCCTTTGCCAGGACAAGCTGTAACAGCAGATGGAAAAATCAGATTTCTCATTATGGGAGATAATCAATTGAAGAATGAACCGAGATATGACTCGCTCAACCTTCATGCGTACAAAAAAATCAAAGAAAGATTTGGCGCAAGCAATGATCCTTCAGACAATATTGCCCTTACTTTTATGGTTGGCGACCAAGTAGACGTGGGAACGCTTGATCATTACGAAAATGTTCACTTTAAGAAAAATCAGAAACTATCGCCTTACCTTCCTATACAAACTACGGTAGGAAATCACGAAACATACGGAACATTAGGAATGAGCTCTTATTATGCCCATTTCTTCATTGATGAACTAAGCTACAAAAACATCAGCTCAGGAAATGAGAATTACTACGCTCAACAAGCTGGAAATGTTTTGTTTGTAAGTTTAAGCTCTGAACACACAGGATCTGCGCAGCAAACATGGCTACAACAGATTATGAATGCTGCCGCTGCAGATAATACTGTACAATGGATCATTTCTTTAAGCCACAGACCTTATCAGGCAGAGCAATATGTGGGAGACATTTCTACATGGGTGCGAAATACCGCTGTACCAATGTTGACTGCCTCAGACAAATACATCATGCACATTGGTGCGCACCACCATTTGTACCACAGAGGTCAGCTCAAAAATTCTCCTAATTACCAAATTATCTCTGGCGGAACTGCATGGGATCAATATTGGGGAATGTCTAATGAGCAGGATTTTGACGATGTACAGAAAACCTTAACAGATTGGACGTATCAAATCATTGAAGTAGACGTCAACACAGGCAAAATGGATATCGAAAGCTATTCAATCGGGGGTATTTATAATAAGAAAAACAGCGTGACTGTTGATAGTTTTCACAGGTATAAAAATTTAGCAAAACCTACAAAACCAGCCGTAACCAATGTATTCACAACTCCCGTTACCTTACCTTTAACTATAAACGGAAGTAACTTTACCACGACCACTACAGAACTCCTCAACACAACACAGTTTCTCATCAGTAAAACAGCAGACTTCTCTGTTATTGATAAAGAATTTTACCGAGACTACGAAAACTGGTTTGGTAAAGACGGTACAGGAAATCCTGATGTAACGAAAAACCTTAACGCTGGTGTAGATATTACCAAAGCAACCATCGCTGCCAACACTATTACCAACGGCGTTTATTACGTAAAACTAAGATACAGAGACCGAAATCTTGAGTGGAGCGAATGGAGTGATGTAAAATCTTTCCAAGTTATAGGAAGTGTAGTCTCTAACCCTCAATTGGTTTTAAACAAAACAGAATATCTTCAAAATGAAGAGATCCTGGCAACCTATACAGACGGCCCAGGAAATCAGCAGGATTGGGTAGGAATTTATAAAAAAGGGCAAAATCCCACCACAACAACATCTCAGCAATACAAGTAACTCAACGGACAGACTTCAGGTACAGCCAATTTCAATACCGGATTGGCAACCAAGGGACAATATTTCGCAGGTTTCTTTGCCAATAACGGATACACAGAAATCGCAGGAAGAAAAAGTTTCTATGTAGGCCCAAAAGTACTTCTTCAGCCGACAGCAGATTCTTATCCTGTAGGGGGAACGGTAGTCATCAATTACACCAACGGACCGAACCTAACCAACGACTGGATCGGAATTTACAAAATGGGCCAAGTACCCGGAACTGCTAACCCTTCCGCAACATGGAGCTATGTAACCACCGCTGCAGGAACCAAAAACTTTACAGGATTGCCAAAAGGATATTATTACGCAACCTATCTTCTAGAAGACGGCTACACACAAATCGGAGAGAAAGCATTCTTCAAGGTAGGTGATATTGTTACCGATCTATGGATCAACAAACCAGTGTATACTCTAGGAGAAAACATTACCGCTTCATGGACAGACTCTCCGGGCATCATCAAAGACTGGCTGGGAATTTATCCTCAAAGCGTGCAAACTCCGAATGACCAGTTTACTTCTTACACGTATTTCGACGGTATAACACAAGGCAACAAAACCATCACCGGAAACGTAAATGGTGTGCCAAGCACCACCGGAAACTACTACATGGTAATGTTTACCAATGATTCTTA
Source organism: Chryseobacterium piscicola (assembly GCF_900156685.1). Taxonomy (GTDB): domain Bacteria; phylum Bacteroidota; class Bacteroidia; order Flavobacteriales; family Weeksellaceae; genus Chryseobacterium; species Chryseobacterium piscicola. The sequence goes on along the minus strand of NZ_FTOJ01000004.1, from coordinate 814 downwards.
TGCGGAAGTTTCTAATAGAGTTTCTTTTGAAGTGGTGGGTGCAACTTTGGGCACCAATGAAGCCAACAGCAAGACCGAGAAAAACGTGATTCTCTATCCGAATCCTGCAAAACCAGGCCAACCAACCTTTATAAAGAGTGATTATCCTATTGAGAAAATCCAGCTGTTATCGGCTGCAGGCCAGCTTTTGTATGAAACCAAAAACGTGAATGATCAAAAATTCTCTTTAGTGAACGAAAACTTACCTAAAGGAGTTTATTTTGTGAAAGTACATACCCGAAAGTTATTTACTTTAAAACTGATTATAGAATAAATTTCGCATCTATAGTAAATTTAAAACCCAATTTGTATAATCTGCAGATTGGGGTTTTTTGATTTTTTATTTCATCAAAATGAACTTCCCTAAAATCTGAGTTCCCTCGCTGCGCAAAGTCCAAACTATTAATCCTCGCTGCGCAAAGTCTCCTGACTTTGAGCAAACTATTAATCTTTATCATAATTACTATTATTTCCAAAACTCATTTGTTTTGGTAACATCAATGATTGGATTATCTGCTAATTCAATTGTAATGAGCTCTGATCTCTTATGATGTAACCTTCTTTCATTTTATGTTTTTTTCAAATTTATAAATTTTTATGTTTGAATATATAAAAAGCACAGACCTGGAATCTGTGCTTTATATTTCTTGCACAAAGTCGGGAGACTTTGCGCAGCGGGTTACATTTTGAATGTAGTATAAAGCCTTTTTTTGCATTTTTGCAAGAATACCATTATCGCAAAACTACTTTAAGCAAAGTTTTAATTTTCCTATTA
>NZ_FTOJ01000007.1 GCF_900156685.1 Chryseobacterium piscicola | reverse complement strand
GCGCCGATGGTACTGCGAAAGCGGGAGAGTAGGTCGCCGCCAGTTTTTATTTAAAAGTCTCATACATGTATTTGTATGAGACTTTTTTTTTGTCCCAAAATCTAAAATCTAAAATCTAAAATCTAAAATCTAAAAGCAATAATTCATAATCCGAAATTTGAAATTCAAAATTCGGAGTAGCTGTTTTTTCTACGATATAAAACTTAGTAAAGTAGCAATAGATTTTTGATTTTATTTGAAGAATAAGGGTATTTCTAAAATAAAGTCTTTTGATGCCGAATACCTTAGCCCTGATAGTAGCGGTTACCCCACAGCAAGGGTTGGAGCGCATGGGTTTTGGCGGTGGAGAGTTTTGGAGCGAGGAGTAGAAGCGGATAGCAGGAAATAGCTCCTTAAAAAGAATTTTTCAGGTGTTATTTGTTTAGAATCACTTTTAGAAAAAACTCTACTTGCAATTTTTTTTTAGACTTTTATTTGGCGAGTAACTTTAAGTAAATTAATTATTTTACTATCGTTAGATAATTTACAATTATAGAATCTCCTTCAATTAATCTGTTAAAAACCTACAGCACTTTCGTAATTTTCATTGTATGTAAGATTATGGCCGTTCCTTGCGCTGTTTCAGGTGTTAGCACGGGTAATGCTTATAAAAGATATTTTGATAAGAATTAGAGCCTGTTATTCGTACAATAGGCAGATCAAATGTAACAGATTCAACTCTTGATTTTGATGCAGCTGTGACGTTGAGATCTACCCTACTTATTACTTTGTAAGTTCTACTGAAATTGCTCTCACTTTATTTGGAGCGTCAATAGCTTTGATAGAAGAATAATTGAGCCAAAGACTTGTATTGCCTTTCAGTGAAATGATAAGAAATCATCTTCTGTAGGCGCTTCAAAAGTATTTGTGATATTTTTGATCGAAGCAGGTTTGATATTTAATAATACAACTTTAAGGATGGTAATTCCGATGGTTTTTCAATTATGAAGGATTACCGACAATTATAATCAATTTAATCATTTTGATGAATTCATCAATGCAAGAGGTTTATGTTTAGAAAAGATTGATTTATTTTAGGTTTAAATAATCAATTAGAATCGGCTCAATATTCCCCAGTGAATTTTTATATCATTGAATTTGAATGGGTTGCCAAACTCATTGCCATTAGAAAGCTGAAAACTCATTAAGCCAATAGGGATGAAAAAATTGAATCCAAGACCTACACTGTATAATTTTGGTTTTACATTTAGAGATTTATTATTGAGCTGTCCATACTGTCCAAATACATCAAAAAACGCTTGATTACCAATGAGATAACGGTATTCTAAACTACCATAGTAGTAAAAATCGGCAGAGAGAGAATTTTCATTAAAGCCTCGCAAAGAGTTCCATCCACCAAAACGATACAATTCGTTGGCGGTAAAATTTACTTTAGAATCCAGCATTACACCTTCAGCTTTTATGTTTAGAAAGTGATTTCCATTAATATGGTAATTGTACTCGCCAAAAAAGTAAAATTGATTTTGTGGAGACTTTATATTTTCTTTGGTATAAGTAGTTGTAAGATAATCGTAGCCGAAATTTATTTTGGTTTTATATAAGAAAAGATCAATATCGCTAGGCTCTGTCATGTCAAAATAAACGCCGATTCCTTTTTTATTGTAGTCTTTTCCTTGTACATAAAGACTGTCTAGAATGGTTGAGTTTTCAAAAGTTCCTCTCAAACCAATTTTTTGTCTGTTGTTGATATGATAGTAAAAAGCAGGTAATGCTTTCACATTTGCAAAAGTAGAATCTTGCCGGAAAATATTGACCTTCATATTCATCCCAACATTAGAATTAAAAAGGTAAGGAATATCAGTTTGGAGATCAAAATTTTGCCCTTTATCTGGGTTTCTCTGCCAGTAAAGATTGATGGTCTCAAAACCGTTGAACATGTTTTTAAAATTCACATTCAGTGTTCCGTTGAGGGTAAATTTCTCGGTTTTATCATTTCCAAAACCAATAACACCATCAAAAGTATTGGTTTTTTTCTTTTCAGTAAATAGATATATCTGTGTAGAATCTTTGGTAAATAAAGTCTGGGGTTGCCTCTCAAGTGAAAGAAAAGGATGACCTTGAAATTGTTTGTTCACGGCAATCAAATTTTTGTCGTCGTAGTTTCTGCCTTTAAATTCTTTGTTTAAATTTTTCACAAAACGCTTCGGAACTCTCGTGTAGCCTTTCATCACAAAGCCATCAATTGTACGTTTATCGTTTTTATTAATATCGAGTTCTACAACAGGATAACCATTTTTCTTGGTTTTTACGGTAGATTTTAAACGGCTGAATGCAAAGCCATCATCAATATAAGCTTTATTTATTTTGCTTTTTGTGGAATCTAAATTTTTAGTAAAAAACTCTTTTTCAGTTTTCAATTTTTTCACAATAGAGTCTGAAAGGGAAACATACGTCACATTATAGTTTTTTCCTTTATCGTAGAAAATTTCAGTACTGTCACCCTTTATTTTTACTACTTTCAGTTCGGTGAAAAAATAATTGCTTTGCGCCAGCGAATCGAGGAATTTTGCCGCAGATAAAGAATCTTTTACCTTTTTCTTTACATTAGTTTCGGTATCGATTAGAAAATACTGTTTCTTCTGCGCTTGTATAAAAGAGCATAAACAAAACAATAATATGAAGTATAAGCGAATCAAATATTTTACTTGGTTTTATTTTCTTTACCGGCTTCACTCAAAAAATAATGAATTCCTTTGCGTTCAACTTTTAGCATTCCACTTGAAAAATATCCATCTGTTTTATTGTAATTCTTGTTAATAATAAATTTTTGTAATTGAAAATCGTAGATTTTAATTTTCTGATCTTTAGTCCAAACTTTTATAAATCTTCCGTTTTCTGTTGCTTTTCTGTAGTAGAAATAACTTTCAAACAGAAGTTTGCCATCTTTTGTATAGTATTGATATGGGAATGCATTAAGAGTACTTCCTACAAAATAAAAGTCCGTTTTAGCTGTTAAGTTATTACAAAAAGTCTTTATTTCAACAAATTCACTGTAAATAGGAACAATTGTTTTTCCTTCTTTGTCAATAATTCCTTGCTTTTTGTTTTTGGTAACCAAAAAATAGGCATCAAGGTGTGGGTGGAATTTTTCTACTTTTTCATATTTCTTTCTTACTTCTTCATGGATTTCATTTACGGCTTCCTGATTTTGAGCATCTTTTTTTTTGCGTAAAATATCATATTCTTCCGATGTCATCGTATAAGTCATTGTGTTTTGTGAAAAACCAAGGCAACTTATTAGTAAAAACAGATATTTAAACATAGTATTTTAATTAAACAATAATTATTCTAATTTATTATACTTTTTCATCAAATTCTCATAAGTTCCCTGTGGTAAAATCCACTTCAAAGGAACGCCGATTTTCTGCCCGAATTTACCATAATAATAATGAGCTTTCCACTTCTTTTTTGTTAAAAGTTGATCAATGTATTCTGCAACTTCCAACGGTTCAGTTCCGTCGCCAACGTGGGAATTCATTAGAGCGTAGACTTTGTCAAAAACGTTTTTGTAAGGTTCAGTCACTTTCGTTTTTACACGATTCTCTGCAATATTGGTTTTGATGTCGCCCAGATGTAGCGAACAAACATTCACATTCCAAGGGTAAACTTCATATCTCATTGCTTCTGTAACTTTATCCAAAGCCGATTTTGAAGCCGAATAAAAACCGCGGAAAGGCAATCCCATCTCACTTCCGATACTAGAAACGTTGATGATTTGACCGAATTTATTTTCACGCATTTTTGGCATTACTGCGCTCATCATCTGAACGGCTCCGACAAGATTTAGATTAAATAATTTTAAAATATCTTCTTTCGAAGAGTCTTCTACAGAACCTACCATTCCCATTCCGGCATTGTTAATGAGTACATCGATTTTGTTTTCTGTTTTTAAAACTTCTGCAATGGCATTTAGTACAGCTCCGTTATCTGTAATATCAGTCGGAATTGATGTGAAATACTGACTTTCGGTATGTTTTCGGCTCAAGCCATACACGCTATGACCTTTTTTTCCTAAATATTCTGCTAATACGAAACCAATTCCTGAGGAAGTTCCTGTGATGATTATAGTTTTATTCAATTTTTTCTAATTTAAAATGTTAAGCCGATATCTTCTCTTTCAATCATTCCTGTATCTTGCAGATTACAAATACAGCCCTCCAAAGTTTTATAATTACCTTTAATACGTGTTTCTTTTCCTTTTTTATCTTTAATAATAATTCCAGCGGTGTAAACTTCACCTTCCGCATGATAGGTTCTGAATAATAAATATTCATAACCATTATTAAATGAAAGATTGTCTATTTCCATTCCAGCATTTTGTATTCCTCCGCCTCGCCAATAAGAGTTATAATGAAATTTTTTCCAGCTTTCTTTCGTTCTTTCGGCAGGAAATTCCATTTCAACTTTGTTTTTAGTACCAAAACGATATTGAATGTATTGATTGGTTTTATCTTTCACCAAAGACATTTTCTTACCGTTTTTGGTTTCAAAAGAATAGACAACTTCTTCATTTGGCAAAAGATATTGTGCCCAAAAGGTAGCCGGAATTAAAAATGTTAAAATGAAGATGTACTTTCTCATACTAATCTAATTGGTCAAAATATTTTTCAAATCTTCCCAAAACATCGGATACGATTTTTCCACCACATTTTCATCTTCAATATTTAATTCTTTAATCAAACAAAACGGAGCAAAACTCATCGCCATTCTGTGATCCTGATATGTTTTAATATAAATATTTTCTTCAGCATCTTTAAACGCTAAAGATTGTATGGTTAAATCTGTAATTTCCGTTTCCGTTCCTAATTTTTGTAATTCATTATACAAAGCCAGCAATCTATCGGTTTCTTTTACTCTTAAAGTTCCCAAACCTGAAATTTCAAAAGGAATTTTCAAAGCTGCTGCTGTTACACAAAGGGTTTGTGCAATGTCCGGACAATTATTCATATCCAAAACAATCTTTTCCGGAAACTGAAAATTTTCAATTGGCTGAAGTGTTAATTGATGTTCTGATTCTGTGAAAATTGTTTTAATTCCGAAAAAATCTTCATAAATTTTTGTAATTGCGGAATCTCCCTGAGTTGATTCTTTGTAAAAACTTTTCAGATGGATTGTTTCTCTTCCCAATGCTGCGAATGAATAGAAGTACGACGCAGAACTCCAATCGCTTTCTACTTCATATTTGACAACTGAAGATTGACTATTCCCATCAAAGTTGAAAACTTTTATAGTATTGCCAACAAAACTGTTTTTAATTCCGAATTTGGTTAAAATATCCAAAGTCATTTCGATGTAAGACCTTGAAGTCACTTCGCCAACCAGATTAATTTCCAAACCGTTTTCCAGTTTTCCGGCAATCAATAGGAGAGAAGTGATAAACTGGCTTGAAATATTGGCGGGAACATCTACTTTTTTCTCCGTAATTTTTCTTCCCGTAATTTTCAAAGGCGGAAAACCTTCATTTTCTAAATATTCGATTTCAACTCCCAAATTTTGTAAAGCAGTGACCAGATTTTTAATTGGTCTTTCCTTCATCCTTCCGGAGCCGGTAAGAATGGTCGTTTTTCCTTCCTGAATGGAATAATAAGACGTTAAAAAGCGCATTGCCGTTCCAGCGTGATGAATGTCAACAGTTTCTGAATTTGCTGAAAGTGCTTTTTTTAGCAATTGTGTATCCTGAGAATTGGATATATTCCCGATTTTTATGTTTGAAAATAAAGTTTCCAAAATCAACAAACGATTCGAAATGCTTTTCGAACCGCTGATCTGTATGGTTTTGTTTTTTTTAACAAAAGATTTTTTTAATAACATTTTTATAGTTATTTGCGTGATAATCAGATTTAAATTGAGCTATTTAGAATAGTAGACCTTACCTTTGCTGTCACCATAGCAGATAAATTTTCCGTCGGCATTATAAAGTTTAAACAAATAAAAACTATCTCTGCCAAAATTTTTCCGAACCAAATGCGGATAAAGCTCAAAAGTGGGAGACAGAAAGTCATTTTTTCCATTTTCTTTTTCCAAAAACTGAAATTTGTTGCCGGTGCGTACTACGAAAGCTTCACAAAAAACACAGCTGCTGTTTTCGTAGAATATCTCATCGTATATTGGCGGAATAATCCAGGTATTGGAACGGACACCAAAGTAGCCCCACTTTTCATTCTGTTTTTTCATTACAGAATATTCTGGAGTGAGTTTTTTGTCCTCAAATACCAATTTCCCATACGTATTGGGATCCCAGTATCTTTTGTGTATCTGTGCTTCTTTTATTACGTTTACTGTATTTGGGATTTCCTTAGGTATTTCTTCTTCGTAAGGTATTTTTACCGCATCTGAATACATAGAACTGCGGGAACTTCTTTCTGCATCATAGTTCTTTCTGCCATCTTCCAGAATTTCACTTTTAGAAGTTAGTATTTTTCCGTCCTTAAAATTAATCGTCAGTAATCTCATTTCAGATTCTCTCGCAATGACGTATTTTACGCCGAATTGCGTAGGGAATTTCTCATAATCTGTATCTGCTAAAATTGCATTTTCAAAAAAAGTTTTTACAATAAGAGCTGTTTTTTTATTAACTAAAACCAAACTAAAATATCCTTTCTTATCCTTGGTAAGCATCAATATTTCTTTTTTCAGTGCCGGAGTTTCTTGTTTTTCAACAAAAACCACATAATTGAATGTTTTATCAAATATATTTTTGCCGCTGAGGGAATAAACGTCTGTCAATCTGCCACTTTCTCCGAACATGACTTCATGTTTCTGCTTTTCTGCACGTACAAAGCCAAAATCTTCCTGAAAATAATCATAATCTGTATCTTTGAGAATAACATTACTATTGGAGATGTAAGACTTTTTATAGTCGTCACCATATTTTGTAAAGGCTAAAAATTTACCGTTTTCGATAATCTCAATATCGTCAAAACCAGGCTTAATGACAATGTTGCCGTTTTCGTCTGAAATTCCAAACTTATCTCCAACACGATAAGGAACAGTGATTTGAGAATAACAAAAATTAAATATTGTAAATAAAAAAAGAGAGAATATTTTGAGAAAATTATTCATAATAAGTTGGTTTTGTTTGTGAAAAAATCAGAATTACTTCAGTTTTTCATTATTCTGATGCCTATCTTTATCGCGATCAGTTTTTAGTTTCATCTTCTTATCAAAAGCTTCCTGCAAATTAACTCCGGTTTGATTCGCTAAACATAAAGTTACAAACAGTACGTCTGCTAATTCTTCACCTAAATCTTTGTTTTTATCACTTTCTTTTTCACTTTGTTCTCCGTACCTTCTTGCAATAATTCTTGCAACTTCGCCCACTTCTTCCGTCAACATTGCCATATTGGTGAGTTCATTGAAATAACGTACGCCAATTGTTTTTATCCATTCATCGACTTGCTGTTGCAGATTTGTAATTTCCATAATTTTTTAGAGAAGCAAGGTAAAAGTTAAAAGAACTATTTATAGATTAATTATTGGATTGAATATTAAATTTATTGATAAGCTCCTAAAGTTGGGTTGGTTGTTCTTGAAACATTTACAATATCTGTAGGAACCGAATTGGCAATAGTAAGATCACCTTTTCCTCTTGCCGGAGAATCTGGTTTTACACGAAGATTCATTTGTGCGGCAAAGAAATTAATGAATTTTGGATCTTCATTTTTTAAACTCTGAATGACATAAACCGGATTGTTATCAAAAGGAAAACCAGCCTCAGACGTTCCGGAATATTTAAGCAAAGAATTTCTTATTGAAAAATCGAACTGTTGTCCCGGAGTTTGTTCAAAACTTACACTATTGTTTTTGTCAGAATAAACGATAGAGTTCCAGATATTCAGCTGTTGCAAAGCACCTTGTTCTGTCTGTCCACTCTGGTTTTTCCATTCATTAGTAGCAAAAATTCCTAGTCGGTTTCTGGATTGCAGCAGGTTAGAATAATTGGCAATTGTAGAATGAATGTAAGAATGATTTCCTCCTTTAAATATAGATACACATGCATCTCCACAATTGTTCATAACCAAATTTTTAGCATTTACCGTAGAGGCTATAGCGTAAATTCCGTTGTCTAAGAAATTATGGATGAAAGAATTGTTGATGTTGGCAGTAGCTTGTTTCATTTCAAGACCGTTAATTCCTCCGAAAAGCCTGGTGTGATTCATATTTACTATGGAGCCTGCTTCCATTTTTACAGAATTCCAATTGTTCGGAATTGTATCATAATACGTGTCGTTTCTGTCACCACGCATGATGATTTGCTGGGTTTGCGTTCCGTTTAAATTTAAAGAAGCTCCTTGAGAAATTTTCATTCCACTGTTTTTATGGAAATAAATTTTAGTTCCCGATTGTACATTCAGAGCGATACCGTTATCCAAAGTAAGATTTCCATAGATGATTTTTGCTTTGGTATTCGTCCAATTCGTGTTTGATGTTATAATATTTTGATTTGTAGGTGTTTGTATGAAAAATTCAGCATCTTGAACTACAGAGAATAAATTCACATGTTGTTGCCCTGCCGGACTTGTAAACAATATCCTGTCTTCAGCAATTGCTTCCGGTCCTGAAGCGGTAGGAGCAATCTCAACAAAAATAAAGAGGCTGTCTTTTTTTCTTAAAGGAACATCTCTAAAATCGTAGCCTGGTTTCCCGTCAACATTAATTTTGTACAAAGAGGCCGCACCTTTTTCAAGATTAATTCTTGGGATCATTACGTCTTTGTCTTCGTTATTATACACTTTTACAGCATACGTTTCAGATCTTACCTGATGATAAACGGTGTCGCAAAATATAGTATCACGGTTGAATCTAAGCTCCTGAGAAGGCGCATCGAAAGAAATTTCGTCTCTATTGCATGAGATGGTGAGTAATAGCAGCCAAAAGATGCTGAGAAGAGTTATTTTAAATTTCATTGAAATTCATTTTAAGAATTTCAAATTTAAAGAAAAATACTTCAATTTTCTTATTTTGAAAAAATAATGTTGGATGTGTTTGGATATTTTAAAAAAAATTGTATTTTTGCAACCTAAAATTTAGCAGAAGAAATACCATTACTATTTCGAAAGCAAAACTTTAATTTTTTAAAAAATTTATTATGAAAAACGGAATTCACCCAGAAAATTATAGACTTGTTGTTTTCAAAGATATGAGTAACGACGAGGTATTTTTATGCAAATCTACTGCAGATACTAAAGACACGATAGAGTTTGAAGGAACTGAGTACCCATTGATTAAAATGGAAATCTCTTCTACTTCTCACCCTTTCTACACAGGAAAAACTAAATTGGTTGATACTGCAGGTAGAGTAGACAAGTTCATGAACAAATACAAAAAATTTGCGAAGTAATTTTTTTGAATTTACAATATTTTTTAAGTCTTCCGAATTTCGGGAGACTTTTTTTTTGCACTTAAAAAATAGAAATTAGAGGTTATAAATTAGCTTTACTATTTGTATTTTTGCTTTGATTAGAAATTAGATATTAAAATCTTGAAGATATAAAGCTTTTAACCCTCTAACCTCTAACCTCTAACCTCTAACCTCTAACCTCTAAAAAAATGCAACTCGTATTCTCCGATGCACAATATTGGGAAGATTTTCTTCCGCTTACTTTTACCCGTCCTATCGCAGAAATGCGCTGTGGAATTCTTACATTCTCCGAAAGATGGCAGAAACTTTTAGAATCTACCGAAATTTCTTGGTTTACAGAAATGTATCTTCAGCAGAAATTCAAGGAACCGGAGAAAAAAGAAAGTCTGTTTTTAGTTCCTAATTTTCTTCCGACAGAAACTGTTGTCCAACAAATTAAAGACTTGAAACAAGGTGAAGCTTTGGTTTATGAAGATGAATTGTTGGCTGCAAAAATCAATATGGACGGTTTTTCTCTCAATCAGATTGAAAAAATGACCGATATTAAGGAAGATTTAATTTTCTTCAAAAAGCCAACCGACCTTTTTAGTTTTAACAAAGAAGCCATCGATTTTGATTTTAAGTTGCTGACTCATGGAAAAACTTCTCAGGAATTGTCTTCTACCAACGGATTTTTAGGAAATAAAGAAGATTTGTTCATTGAAGAAGGTGCCGAAGTAGAGTTCTCCACCATCAATACGAAAACCGGGAAAATCTACATCGGAAAAAACACTGAAGTAATGGAAGGTTGTAATCTTCGAGGTCCGATTGCGCTTTGTGAAGGTTCAAAATTTAATTTAGGAGCAAAAATTTATGGAGCAACAACGGTTGGTCCGCACTCCAAAGTAGGTGGCGAGGTTAGTAACATCATTATTTTCGGATATTCAAATAAAGGTCATGACGGTTTTGTTGGAAATTCTGTAATTGGTGAATGGTGCAATCTTGGAGCAGATACTAATTCTTCCAACCTTAAAAACAATTATGGAAATGTAAAACTCTGGAATTACAGAACCAAAGATTTCCAAGATACAGGATTGCAATTTGCGGGCTTAATTATGGGAGATCATTCTAAAACTGCTATCAATACTCAACTAAATACAGGAACTGTGATTGGGGTTGCTTCTAATATATTCAAAGAAGGTTTTCCTCCGAATTTGATAGAAAACTTTTCTTGGGGCGGATTTAAAGATGATGAACGTTTTAAATTAGACAAGGCGTACGAAGTTGCAGAAAAAGTAATGGGTAGAAGAAAATTGCCTTTAACAGAGGATGATAAAGGAATTTTAAAACATATTTTTAATGAATATTAAGCATAATAATGAGAAACTTCAATTTTTTTGAAGTTTTTTTATTTTTGGTGTAATATATTTCGATTTTAACTTGTCTCATTAATAGAAACAAAACTTATGACCCAAGAAACTTTCAAGAATACGGTATTTATTCTCAGAGATGAGATGTTCCGTTTTGCGAAAAGGTTTGTCATGAGTAGTGATGAAGCAGAAGATGTTGTACAAGATTTGATGGTGAAATTTTGGCAAAAGAAGGATGAACTAGTGAGGTTTGGGAATTTCAAAGCTTATGCATTCAAATCAGTTAAGAATGAATGTCTGAATAGATTGAAACACCACGATGTAAAATTAGGATTTGCAGATATGCAACTTTATCGTTCTGAACTTTATAGTATGGATGTAAATAATCTGAAGGAACAAATCATTGGATTTATCAACCAGCTTCCCGAAAAACAAAAATTGGTAATTCATTTAAAAGATATAGAAGAGTATGAAGTGTCTGAAATTTCTGAAATTTTGGAGATGGAAGAAAACGCAGTACGAGTAAACCTCATGCGCGCCAGACAAAAAGTAAAAGAACAAATCTCACAATTAATGAACTATGAGCAACGACAAATTTCAAGATAAATATAACGAGGTCTTCCAAAGCTTAAAGGAAGAAAAAATGAATTGGGATTTTGAAGATTTTCTTCAGAAAGCAGAAAGCAAAGTAGATTTGCCAATTATTCCGATTCGAAATGAAAAAAAATCACTCTCGAAATGGGTTTGGATGGCGGCTTGTGCGGTGGTAGTTTTCGGCTTGTTTTTAGTTTTAAATAAAAATACAATTTCATATCAGGAAAATTTAGTTAAAAATGAAATCCTGAAACAGAAAAAAGAGTTTGTTTCTGAAAATCATGAACACGAAAATCAAGTGGCAGTTCATTACTCAGATTCTGTGTCTGGAGATAAAAAAGATTCTATTTTTGTGGAAAATGCAATTGCTGAAAACGATGATTTAGACGAAATTCTTTCAAAGAAAGCTAGAATGAAAAAAGCAATCAAACCCAAATTTGTACAGAATATAGTTTCTCAGGATTCTTCAAGATATAAAGATTCTTATGTAATCGTGAATGGGAAAAAAATTGCCAGCGAGAAAGAAGCCATAGATATCACCACATTTTCGTTGATGAAAATGGGAAACGAATTCAAAAAAACGGTAGCATCATTCAATAAGAATGAAAATTTTAACGAAGAATAGCAAAAAATATGAAAAATATAGTTTTACTCATCATGATTTTTTTTGGAGGTTTGATGATGTGCACCGCGCAGTCTGATAAACTCGATCAGTTTTTTACTGATTTACAGAGAAAAGGAGTTACCTCAATCGAAATCAAAAAACCGATGTTTGATCTTCTTAGTAAGATTGATGTCAACGAAGAATATTTAGGGAAAATAAAGCCAATAATGCGTGATGTAGATGGGTTAAAACTTTTGGTTTTTTCTAAAATCACATTTCCCGATTATTTAAAATCTGAAAATAAAGGTCAGATTAAAATGAATGAAGAAAAAAGCGAAAGAGTAGAAAACCTACTTACTAGATTGAATCTTAATGAGCTTATGGCGGTGAAAAGTGATGGTGTTTCTATGAAGTTTTTGGCAGAAAATGCAAAAGATGGAATTCTGGAAAATCTTATTTTTAATGTAGATTCCAAAGATGAAATCGTTATTTTTATACTCAATGGGAAAATGAAAATGGAGGATGTGAATAAAATGATTAATTCTGATGTTTTCACTTCTTCGGTAAAAAGAAAACCTAATTTTGAGGATAAACCCCCTTTGAAAATGAATGTTATGGACGAAAACAGAAACGTGGGAGAGTTTTCGGGGATTGAGGTAAGCAATGGAATTATCGTTAATTTTACGCAGGAAAATCAGACTTCAGTAAGAGTTTTTGCAGATATAGATAAACTCTCAAAAGTAATTACAAAGGTTGAGGATGGAATTTTGAAAATTTACATTAAGAATGATAAAAAAGAAAATTTGAATTTTAAAACCTTACATATCAGTGTTTCGGCACCGAATATTGAACAGATAAAATCTTCGTCAGGTGCGGTTTTCAATTCGGTGAATACCATTAATCAAAATCAAATATTATTAGAGTTGTCTTCTGGATCTCTCTTGAACGGAAATTTCAATATCAAAAATAATGCTGTTTTAGATTTAAATTCTGGTGCTGTAATCAACTCTCAGATTAACGTAAACGATATTGCCATAAAATCTACAAGTGGATCTGTTGCCAACATTAGTGGGAGTGCAAGCTCGGGAACCGTTGCTATTAACAGTGGAGCGATTTGTAATGGAAAAGATTTTAATATAAAAAAATTGCACGTAGAAGCTACTTCTGGTGCAGTGATTTCTGTACATGTCACAAAAGAGCTCAATGCCAAAGCGTCATCAGGCGCAATCATCAAGTACAAAGGCAGCCCTAAAATAGATTCTGATGTTAGCAAAATTACAGGAGGTACTCTCAGAGATATTAATTAACATTCAAATTCATATTTAATATTAATGACCGTCTTTCTGAGGCGGTTATTTTTAATTTATTTAATGAATTATTAAGTTTTGTTTAAACTATTTAAAAGCATTTTCGTATTCCGGCAAAAAGTCTTAATTTTGCAAGAAAGTAAAGATGTCTATTCATAACAAAATTGTAGAGACAGCCATCACTTTCGATGACGTGCTTCTAGTCCCTGCTTATTCTGAAGTTTTACCTAATCAGGTTTCTTTAAAATCAAGACTTACCGATAAAATTACGCTTAATGTTCCTATCGTTTCCGCTGCAATGGATACGGTAACGGAGGGTGATTTGGCTATTGCATTAGCACGAGTTGGTGGTTTGGGTTTCATTCATAAAAATATGACAATTGCCGAGCAAGCTGCCCAGGTAAACAGAGTAAAACGTTCTGAAAACGGAATGATTTCTGACCCTGTAACACTTTCTAAAGATCATACTTTGGCGGAGGCTAAAGAAACGATGGCAAAATATAAAATCTCTGGTCTGCCCGTGGTTGATGCCGAAAATACATTGATCGGGATTATTACCAATAGAGATGTGAAATATCAGGAAAACCTAGATTTGAAGGTAGAAGAGATTATGACCAAAAATAATCTTATTACTTCTGATAAAAATACCAATCTTGAAAAAGCAAAAGAAATTCTTCTAAAAAGTCGTGTAGAAAAACTTCCGATTGTAGATGAAAATAATAAATTGGTAGGTTTAATTACCATAAAAGACATCGATAACCAACTTGAATATCCAAATTCAAATAAAGATCAAAACGGTCGTTTAATTGTAGGAGCAGGCGTGGGTGTTGGCGAAGATACACTAGATAGAATTGCAGCTTTGGTAAATGCCGGAGTTGATATTATTGGTATTGATTCTGCTCATGGTCATTCTAAAGGAGTGTTAGATAAAATTTCAGAAATCAGAAAAGCGTATCCGGATTTGGACATCGTTGGAGGAAACATCGTTACTGCAGAAGCTGCGAAAGATTTAATTGAAGCTGGTGCAAATGTTTTGAAAGTAGGTGTTGGGCCTGGTTCTATCTGTACAACTAGAGTTGTTGCAGGAGTTGGTGTTCCTCAGCTATCTGCAATTTACAACGTTTACGAATATGCTAAATCTAAAAATGTTGCCGTAATCGCTGATGGAGGAATTAAACTTTCTGGAGATATTGTAAAAGCAATCGCAAGTGGAGCAGGAGCAGTAATGTTGGGGTCACTTCTTGCCGGAACAGATGAAGCGCCAGGTGAAGAGATTCTTTTCCAAGGAAGAAAATTCAAAACCTACCAAGGAATGGGTAGTCTTTCTGCTATGAAGCGAGGTGGTAAAGAAAGATACTTTCAAAGTGAAGCAAAAAAATTCGTTCCGGAAGGAATAGAAGGAAGAGTTCCGCACAAAGGTAAACTAGAAGATGTGATTTTTCAGTTGACAGGAGGTCTTAGAGCCGGAATGGGATATTGTGGAGCCAAGGATATAGAAGCTTTACAGAATGATACCAAAATGGTAATGATTACAGGTAGCGGTTTGAAAGAATCTCATCCACATGATGTTATCATCACTTCAGAAGCTCCAAATTATTCTTTTTAATTGATTTTTAATCAATTGTTCTAAAGAATTTTTCTCATAAAAACAGAATCGGCGGTCGCATAACGACCGCCGATTTGAATTAAAAAAATTGATTATTATTTCTTTATGAATTTAAACTCATAATGTTTAGCATTATTATCAATAATTCTTAAAATGTATGTTCCCGCGCTCAGCTCAGAAACATTCAATCTGTCTTTGAAAGCTTCTTTTCTTACAAGCTGACCAGAAATAGTATAAATTTCTGTAGACTCACCTTTTGTAATCCCAGAAATTTTAATGAAATCTGCAAGAGGATTTGGAAATAACTGAATTTTAGAATTTTTCACACTTTCAGCTGTGGAAAGAAAAGATGAATGTATATCTCCACTCATAGTAGAATTGGCTGCAGTAAGATTTCCGCCACAATTTCCCATGGTTATTGCCGTATTTTCTACCCAAGTACCGAAGTTATTAGCTGGAGGATTAGCAACGGCATTATTACCCGTAGAGTTATAATAAATAAGATATGGATTTACAAAATTTCCATCTCCAGGATCTGCTAGAAACTCCCATCTGGTGAGTATATTATTCCACTGGATTTTGAATTCGCAAACTCCTATGCCACCACAAGGCTGATCTCCTACAACGGGAGTGGTCACATAAATACTTTTGCCAAAAGCATCAACTCCAGTTTTTGTAAAAATATAGGTGTTTGTACTTTCAAAAAGATCGGGACATCCTTTAAACGTAATTGTCTGGGCGAAAGCTGAGCTTCCGATTACCAAAAATAATAAGGTTTTCATGTTATATTAAAATTGTGAAGGAAAAATACCTGTTAATGATATGATACATTTTAATGTAATAAATGGAGGTCTGTTTTCGTGAGCTTGATTTCCTCCTGAAGGATTTATCATGGTAGATTTCATTGTTGCATTACCATTCGCATTAGAATATTCTTTATCTAAGGCTTTGGTATCTGCCGGCAGGTTGTCTGTAGGAGAATTTTGATTGCCTTCGGTACTTACTGCATTTACGGTGTGAGAGTGAGCCGGCATTTGGGTAACCAGCAATGTTACAGATTCAGTACCACCATTTTGTCCCATCGTATAGTTAGTAGGACCACCAGGAGCCTGTCCTTCATGTACTAAAACTCTTCCTCTCATATCGGGCAGTGCGAAATTCGTTGTACCATTTCCTCCATACATTGTTCCAAGTAATGTATATAATGCCTGGTTTTGTGAAATCGGTAGAAGTTGTCCGTTACATGCAGCCCAATTTTTGGGAACAAAATTGTATGGAACAAATGCAATTTGACCTAAAAAAGGATCTGAACCCTGAGCTTTTACAAGCGAGGATGATAAGATGCCCATAAGAAGAGCACCTCCTAATACTAATTTTTTCATGATGTTTTAGTTTTAATTTTGTTTTGCTAAGTTAATATTTCTTTTCCTAATTTAAAATAATTCACAAAAAAAGTACCTTTCAGGCTAGCTGGAGGTACTGTGTGTTAAAATATAATGTGCTGCTATTGAGGCTTCAGGTGATCTTTAAAATCATCTATCCTAAAATCAGTAGATGCATTGCCTTTCTCTATTTTTTCTTTAGAATATAATCTAAAATCATTTTCTGTTTTCTCCAAAAGATAATCATAAGGCCCTACTGATGAAATTAGTTTCACCAAAACCGGAGAAATTTCCAGACAAATGAAAAGCCCCATAATAAATACAGCAGCAGTGGCTATTATGGCTGAGTTTTTTCCTAATTCATCCAAGGCTTGAAGCCTTGCAGCAAAACCATTGAATTTATCTTCAAATGTTTCAGTAGATTTTCTTTCTGTTTCTAGATTGGTATAGACTTTTGAAATTTCTTTGTCTAAATATTCTAGTCTTTGTGCCACTTGCTTTTGATAGTTTTCTAAATCTTGTCTGCGTTGTTCTTTCAGTTCTTGTTTTCGTTTGGCATTGGATCCAAAACCAACTTTTCCACTCGTGAGAGTTGATTGTTTACCTAAAATTTCTTTTTCTAATTCTACCGCTGCAGAATCATAAGACTTTTGGTACTGAGCAGTTTTTAATGCAATCTGCTCTTTTTCAGTTTCGAAAGGTCCGCTTTGTTGAAGTATTCTGCCGTTCAGTTGTTTTTGAAGCTCTGTTTTATTTCGTTGTATAATTGTATTCAGTTGTTTATTGACTTCCTTTTCAAAAATTTTAAGCTCTAAAGGTTTAGAAATGATTATTCCTAAAAAAGTAGCCAGAATCAATCTCGGAATAGACATTAAAATCTGGTTCCACCAAGTTCCGGTTTTCTTTATGGATGAAACGATGTACCTGTCTAGATTGAAAATCATTAAACCCCAAAGTATCCCAAAGCCAAATGAAGCCCAAATATCATCAAAAATTGTGTACATCGCGTAAGAAGCAGATAGTGTTGCGAAAACTGCAGTAAAAAGTACAATTCCGCCGATTCCGGCAAATTTATTCCATTCGCTAGGCGTTTTTCTCAAGATATGAATGTTTCCTCCAGAACAAATCAAAAGAAACTTCTGAAACCAGTTTATTCTGTGATTTGTATGATATATAGTTGTTTGCGTGTTTTTCATTATGAAATTTTATACAAAATTAGTACTAAAAAGCATACCAATGTTACAAATAGTAATAGGTTTTACCAAGTAATTGTTAATAATGTTGTAAAGGTTTGATTTTCAGAAATATTGTTTTGTAATTAAGGAGGTTTGAAATTACTTCAGCCGATCAGGATTTTGTTTCAGAAAGCTGTCCCATCCAGAATAAGATTTTGTATCTGCAATGGTTCCAGAATTGAAATGATGACACACTGCAACTGCCAAACCATCAGAAGCATCCAGATATTTTGTAGGAAATTCTTTCAGGTTCAAAAGGCTCTTAAGCATTCCTGCAACCTGTTCTTTACTGGCATTCCCGTTTCCAGTGATTGCCATTTTTATTTTTTTCGGAGAATATTCTGTAATCGGAATGTTTCTGTGTAAGCTTGCCGCCATTGCAACGCCTTGTGCTCTTCCCAATTTTAGCATTGATTGTACATTTTTACCAAAGAAAGGTGCTTCTAGTGCCACTTCGTCTGGGTGAAACTCGTCAATTAAAGCCAAGGTTTTGTCAAAAATATATTTAAGCTTAGTTTCATGATTCGGGTATTTTTTTAAGATCAATTCATGAATGGAGATCATTTCCATTTTTCCTTTTTTTACCGATATCAAACCAAACCCCATAATAGCTGTTCCGGGGTCAATTCCTAAAATTATTTTCTCTACTGAAATCATCTTGGCAAAGATAAGGGTTTCTTTATTTTTAATGAGAATAATATGATGGTAATTAATTTGAGGCTCGATTTTTAAAATTATCAATTTAAACTTTATGCATAAGAAAATTATACATAGATTTGTTATGTATAAATGATAGAATTGAAAAATAACAGTCTTTACAAAGGAACTTTACAAAACATTATCTTGAAATTGCTTGCAAAAGAGGTAAAAATGTATGGTTACCAAATGACGCAGCGCGCAAAAGAACTTACAGAAGGAGAGCTGGAGATGACGGAAGGCGCTCTCTATCCTTTGCTGCACAAATTGGAAGGCGACGGCATCATCACTTCCGAAGTGAAAAAAATCAACGGGCGAGAACGCAAGTATTATCTTTTAACGGAAAAAGGGAAAAGACAACAAGCTGCGCAAGAAGATGAAATGAGAAGTTATTTGTTTAATCTAAAAACTATTTTTGATATATGATTTCAGCAGAAGAGAGATTAAAGGTTAGTAATTATCTTCTTTCTAAAAAATTGCCCTTAGATATTTTGATGGAAGTGGAAGATCATTTTCTGGCCCAAATTTCAGAACTTATGGAGAAGGATTTCTTAGATTTTGAAACTGCATTTTCTAAAGTGAAAATTTTATGGAGCAAAGAATTAAGTTTCCCGAAGTACAATATACAATTTAATCTGAATGATACTACGTATTTTGTACGTAAGATAAATAATGATCTTTTTTGGTCAGTGATGAAAAAATCTTTAATGTACAGTATTTTGTTTTTGCTTGTTTTTTTGATGCCATGTTATATGATTAGTGCAGAATCGTTTGGTTATTTTGGGTTGATTTTTTTGATACTTATTTTTACTTTACCACTCATAAATTATCTTAAACATAGAAAAGATTTTAAGTTGGTAAAGCAATATGACAACTGTATTCTTACTTTTTATCAAAACTATGTTGTACTTGCGGTTTCTGGTATGAGTTTTTTTATTCAGGTCTTGTTGAGGTTTAAAAATACAATTTCCTATTTGCTCTTCGAATTTACAAACGGTAACTTCAGCTGGATTGCTCTGATTGGTGTGTTCGGGTGTTTTGGTTTTATTTTTTGTTCTGTTTTTACAATTCTTTCGCAGAAAAAATATCTTCATCAAATAAATATTGTGAAACCCTATCTAAAATATCTTCGCGCAAGTTCTTAGTTTTACATGAATTTTAATTGGCAATTTCTAGACATCGCCTATCTTTTTAATTTCTAGATGAGGTCTAAAAGACGCAGACTTCCCTTTTTCTTCATCGGCAATATTAGAAAGGATAATAACTGAAGTTTTAGTTTCAGGATAATAAATATTGAGAGAAGGCGCGCCTTTCACATAACCACTGTGAAAAAAGGAAACCGGTTTGTTGTCATTCATCATAATTCCTAAACCGTAGCCCATTGTTCCAAGAACAGGATGTTGTCTTTCTGTACTTTTAGCCATGAATTTTTTCAGTGTTTCTGGCTTAATGATTTTCCCGGAGTACAAAGCGTTGTTCCAAGTCTGCAAATCGTTGATGGTTGATAAAACTCCGCCTGCAGGAATTCCGATTTCTTTATTGCCTAATCTTTTCGGCATATTTTCTACCATTTTCTGATCTTTTGAATTCCCTATGTAGGTCTGTGCAAAATTTTCTCCTTTAAAAGCTGTTCCGGTTGAAGAACTTTTCATTCCTGCCTTTTTTAATAGATCCAGCATGTTGTCATCAAAAGATTTTCCGGAAACATTTTCCACGATTTTCCCTAAAGCATTGAAGCCATCATTTGAATAATTAAATCCCGAACCACTTTTGAACATCAATTTTTCTCCAAAATTATTTAAACCCGAACTATGATTCAAAAGCTGTTGAATGGTAATGTTTTCATATTCTTTTTTCTGAAAATCTTTAATGTATTTTGAAGCTTTCTCGTTGAGGTCGACTTTTCCATGCTCCATTTGAAGGAGAATAAGAACGGCTGTAAATTGTTTGCTGATCGATGCAATAGAAAAAACTGTAGAATCGGTAATCTCTGTTTTATTTTCAAAATTTGAAAAGCCATTATTTTGTCTGTACAATTCAATAGTATCTTTAAAAACAGCAACACTGCCATTGAAATTGTATCGATTAAAAACAGAATCGATTTGAGTTTTATAGAGTTTTTTCTGAAAAACGGTAACCGCAGAATCGGCGATTGCTTTTTTATTAACAGGTTGTTGTGCCTTTTCTGTTTTCTGACATGAAAAGAATAAAAGAAAAAGTAGGGAAGGGAATAAGGTTTTTTTCAGCATTAAGTTCGTTTTTACTAAAAATAAGAAAAAATCTTGTAAGGATGAAATCATTTCTCAATCAAATCGCAAAACCAAAATATATATTCTCCATCTTCTTCGTTTTCATCAGATTTCGGTTTGGGATAGGTTTTCTTTACGGTTTCACCAATTTCAAATTGAATTGGATTTTTAAAAATAGGTCCGTCAAAAGTGAAGGTGTGAAACTCTCCGTTTTCACCACAAGGATCTACATTTTTGGGTAAATCTTTAATGAAATTTTCATCAATAATTCTTCCTGCAAAACTCTTGTCGAGATAGGTTTCGTTCACGCAGGTTACAATGGTTTTAAATCCTAAACTTAAAAACTCGTTGATGAGGTCGGTCGTGTTTTGTTTCCATAACGGAAAAATGCCTTTCATTCCGATGGATTGTAATTGATCTTCTCTGTATTTTCTTAGGTCTTCCAAAAAAATATCTCCGAAAATAGAATGAGTGATTCCTTTAGATTTGATTTCATTCATGGTTTTAGACATGATTTCGCTATATTCTTCCATCGAAGGTTCTTTCGGAATTTCCATTTTTATTAACAGAAAACCTAAACTTTCAGCTTGTTTTTCCAATAAAGAAACATGAACACCATGCATAGAAATTCTCTGGAATTCTTTATTGATGCTTGTAAGCAAAGTGGTAACTTCAAAATGATTTTCTTGTAAAGTTTTGTATAAAGCAAGCGCAGAATCTTTTCCGCTGCTCCAATTGAAGATGGCTTGGGATTTCATAATAAGAATATAAAAATCAAAAATAATAAGATTAATATAATAAGTATTCTATCCAAGAACTTATTTTTTATTAATTGGTTACAATCTTAGTTTTTTTAGATAAATAAATAGTTTATAACTCTTTATGTTGTTGTATTTCAATAATTCATATCTTTGCAGTTGGTAATTTTTTATAATGAAAAAAAGATTAATACTACTATTTATTTTAATAGTGGGCTATGCAAATGCTCAATATGTTGGGATAAATTCTAATAATCCATTAATGACTTTAGACGTTAATGGTGTTGCTGCAACTCCTTCTACGATAGACGGTATGCGTGCTCCTAGAATTACTTTGGCGCAATTGAATCTAAAAACAGGGTATGATGCCAATCACACAGGCGCTTTACTCTATGTAACGAATATTGCAGGCTCTACCGTAGCTTCAACGGTAAAAGTTACAACAATTGGTTATTACTACTTTGATGGTGCAATTTGGCAACCCGTTGTTTCAAGATCAGGTTCAGTGGTTTTTACAGCATCATTGGGAAATGGGAATGGTTCTACTGCTTCTGCATCTGTTGCCGCTACTGCTTTTAACACCGTACCTTTGCCAAATGTGACAAAAAATATTGGTGGCGGGGTTTGGAATACTACAAATAATACTTACACTGTTCCAACTTCAGGAACTTATATTATAAAATCGAGCGTAAGGTTGGTAGATGGAAGTCCTATACGGAACCTATTTCAGGCTGTGAATACTACGAATTCAGACATACCAGATGGTGTTTGGCAGACCAATAACGGGAACAGGTGGACTATGCTTTATAACAGGATTGCTTATTTTAATAAAAATGATCAGTTAAGACTTTACATATATTCAGATGGAGCTGTTGCTAATATCTCTGATGCGTCTCTTAATATTGTTTTGTTGAGTGAAAATTAATTTTTAAGAAAAAATTTTATTGAAAATACAAAACCCTCAAAGAAACTATTTGAGGGTTTAATTTATAATTTTTTAAGACAGTTAGTAGTGAAAAACTGCCCGTCCAGATACGTACTTACATATTCCTTCTGTACTTACCACCCACTTCAAACAAAGCGTTGGTAATCTGCCCAAGCGAACAATATTTCACGGCATCCATCATTACATTGAATAAATTCTGTTGATTGATGGCAGCGTGTTGTAACGTTTTCAGAGCAGCTTCGGATTTATCTTCATTTGATTTCTGGAAATTATGAAGGGTTTCAATCTGAACCTGTTTTTCTTCCTCTGTAGAACGGATGACTTCTCCCGGACGAACCGTTGGTGAACCGTCTTTTCCAAGGAAAGTATTTACCCCGATGATTGGATATTCTCCGGTGTGCTTCAACCACTCGTAATGCATAGATTCTTCCTGAATTTTAGAGCGTTGGTACATTGTTTCCATTGCACCCAAAACGCCACCTCTTTCGGTGATTCTGTCAAATTCTGCATACACCGCTTCTTCAACTAGATCTGTCAGTTCTTCAATAATAAATGAACCCTGCAGCGGATTTTCATTTTTAGCTAAGCCTAGTTCCTTATTGATAATCAATTGAATTGCCATTGCTCTTCTTACAGATTGCTCAGTTGGCGTTGTAATTGCCTCATCGTAAGCGTTCGTGTGCAAAGAATTACAGTTGTCATAAATTGCGTAAAGTGCCTGCAACGTTGTTCTGATGTCATTGAAATCAATTTCCTGAGCGTGAAGAGAACGTCCTGAAGTTTGAATGTGGTATTTCAACATCTGGCTTCTTTCGTCTGCGCCGTATTTCAGTTTCATTGCTTTTGCCCAAACTCTTCTTGCCACACGTCCGATTACTGAATATTCAGGGTCGATACCGTTGGAGAAGAAGAAAGATAAGTTGGGAGCAAAATCATTGATGTCCATTCCTCGCGACAAATAATATTCTACATACGTGAAACCGTTTGCTAATGTAAATGCCAACTGAGAAACCGGATTGGCGCCCGCTTCTGCAATGTGATAACCAGAAATAGAAACCGAGTAGAAATTTCTTACTTTTTCTGTAATAAAATACTCCTGAACGTCACCCATTAATCTCAAGGCAAATTCAGTAGAGAAAATACAAGTATTCTGAGCCTGATCTTCTTTCAAAATATCAGCCTGAACGGTACCACGAACGGTTGCGATGGTTTTAGCTTTAATTTCAGCATACGCTTCCGCAGGAATCACTTCATCTCCCGTTAAACCTAATAATTTTAAGCCTAAACCGTTGTTGGATGGAGGTAATTCTCCGTTATATTTGGGTCTTTCTAAACCTTTATCGTCAAATTTTGCTTTTAGAGCTTTTTCAACGTTGGCTTCAAGTTTATGTTCTGCAATATATTTCTCAACATTTTGGTCGATGGCAGCATTCATAAAGAAAGCCAACAACATCGGCGCCGGTCCGTTGATCGTCATTGAAACCGAAGTCATCGCATTCACCAAATCAAATCCGGAATACAGTTTTTTAGCATCATCCAAAGTGGCGATAGAAACTCCCGCATTTCCAATTTTACCATAAATATCTGGTGGTAGAGCAGGGTCTTGTCCGTACAAAGTCACAGAATCAAACGCTGTTGACAAACGTTTTGCATCCATTTCCGCAGAAACGTAATGGAATCTTCTGTTGGTTCTTTCTGGTCCGCCTTCTCCGGCAAACATTCTCGTTGGGTCTTCTCCTGTTCTTTTGAAAGGATAAATTCCTGCTGTGTACGGGAATCCTCCAGGAAGATTTTCCTGACCTTTCCATTTGATCAAGTCTCCCCAATCGGTATATTTAGGAAGAGAAATTTTTGGAATTTTTAAGTGAGATAAAGATTCTGTGGAGGTTTCCACCTTGATTTCTTTTCCACGCACGAAATACGAGTAAAACTCAGCTTTGAAAGCTTGTTTCGTATCATCCCAATTGTTCAGGAAATCGATATTTTCCTGTTGAAGATCTTTTTCTGCTTTTTGATATTCAGTGTCTAAAGTTTCATTTGAAAGGAATTTTTTTACTCCCTCAATGTGATACATTTTTCTTGCTAATTCAGCTTGTTTTTCAACATTAGCGTCGTAAATTCTATTATTTTCAACAATTTCGGATAAATAACGAACTCTTTTTGGAGGAATAATCGTGATGTCTTCAGAAACCTCCTGTTCTACAAAGCCTTGCAAGTTTAAATCAGAAAACTTATCATTTACTTTTTCAATTAATCTATTGTATAAATCAGTGGTTCCGTGATCGTTGAATTGAGATGCTTTTGTTGCATAAACCGGCATGTCGTCTAACGGACTTTCCCACAACAAATGATTTCTCTGGAACTGCTTTCTAACGGCTTGAAGGGCATCTAAAGCACCTCTTTTGTCAGATTTATTTAAAGCAACCAAATCTGCGTAATCCAACATATCAATTTTTTCCAATTGCGTGGAAGCTCCGTATTCAGGAGTCATTACGTACATAGAAACATCCGCAAAATCTGAAACCTCTGACCCGGATTGACCAATACCTGAAGTTTCCAAAATAATCACATCTGGATGAGCCAATTTCAATACATTTAATGCGGAATGAATGAATGGAGAAACAGAAACGTTGTTTTCTCTTGTTGCCATAGAACGCATATAAACTCTTGGATCATTGATCGCATTCATACGAATTCTATCTCCCAACAAAGCTCCTCCGGTTTTCTTTTTTGAAGGGTCAATAGAGATGATCGCAATTTTTTTATCGGTATTGGAACGCAGGAAACGTCTTACCAATTCGTCTGTTAAAGAAGATTTTCCGGCTCCACCTGTGCCTGTGATACCGATAATCGGGATGTTTAAGTCTTTTGATTTTTCGTCAATGGCTTTTACCAATTCTGGTTTTTCTTCGGAGAAGTTTTCAACAGCAGAAATGATTTTAGCAATACTTGTAGAATTGTCGAAACTTATTGAATCTAAATCTTCTACAGTTATCTCTTTTCCTGTTGCGAAGTCTGATCTTTTTACCAAATCGTCGATCATTCCCTGAAGACCAAGTTCACGGCCGTCGTCTGGAGAATAGATTCTGTCTATTCCGTAAGACATAATATCTTCGATTTCTTCAGGCAGGATTACACCGCCACCGCCGCCAAAAATTTTGATTTGCGGAGAGTTTTTCTCTCTTAAAAGGTCATAGATATATTTAAAATATTCGTTGTGACCGCCTTGATAAGAAGTCAGTGCAATTGCATTGGCATCTTCCTGAATGGCTGTGTTTACAACTTCTTCAGCAGATTTGTCGTGACCAAGGTGGATGACTTCGCATCCTGTTCCCTGAATGACACGACGCATAATATTGATGGCCGCATCGTGCCCGTCGAATAACGAAGCTGCGGTTACAATTCTTACTTTGTTTGTAGGTGTATATTTTTGGGTTTCCATATTGATTGTAGAAAATTTCTAAGTTTCAAATATAACAATTTAATAAAAATTAGTTTAAAAACTATATTTATTTGATTTTCAGTTATTTGTTTGTGTTTTTCAAATTAAAGATTCACTTAAAGATTGATATTTGATTGATAACAGTTCAGATTGTTTGGTTTAAAATTTAATCTTTAAAAAAAACTTTAATTTTGCACTATTATATATTATATGAAAAAAGCATTATTATATTTTGCATTAGGAACAATAGTTAGTTTTGTAATTAATTATTTATTTGTAGACAGTTCTCATCCCGTTTTGCAGGTGTATTATGCTACTGCTTTCGGTTTTGCATGGGGTTTGGCATATTATCTTGATACATCAGAAATTACTTTAATTAAAAAAATGAGTTTCTCTTTTCTTGCTATGGTACTGTTGGTTGCAATTGGAACATTGTTGTTTAATCTTGAGTTGGCAATTCCGTCAATTTTAAAATTCTCTACAGTGTTTGTTGCCTACTATATGATAGCCAGTTTCAGAAAGAGCAAATCTTTGCGGAAGTAAAGTTTTGATTCTGAATACAAAAGATATTTTTTATACATTTTGAATATTATTTTTATGCTAAAGAAAATTTATGTACCTTTGCGCACCCTTACGGGGAAAATTATGTTTAATCTTTAACTAAAACGTGTGAATACATTAAGTTACAAAACTGTTTCAGCGAACAAAGCTACTGCAAATAAAGAATGGGTTGTAGTAGACGCTGAAGGACAGCCGTTAGGAAGACTAGCTTCTACGGTTGCAAAGATTTTGAGAGGTAAGCACAAAACAAACTTTACACCTCACGTAGATTGTGGTGATAATGTTATTGTTTTGAATGCTGGTAAAGTTACCCTTTCAGGAAATAAGTGGAACGATAAGACTTACATCTGGCATACAGGTTATCCTGGTGGTCAGAAGTCTATGACAGCTCTTGAACTTCAGAAGAAAGATTCTTTAAAAGTATTGGAAAAATCTGTAAAAGGTATGCTTCCAAAAAACAGATTAGGATCTGCATTGCTTAAAAACCTTTATTTATATGAAGGAACTGAGCATAAGCATGAAGCTCAACAGCCAAAAACAATTAATGTTAACGAATTTAAATAATTAATTATGTCTATAGTTCACAAAATCGGAAGAAGAAAAACTTCTGTAGCTAGAGTTTATGTAAAACCAGGTTCTGGTGTTATTACAGTAAACGGTAAAGAGGCTGCAACTTATTTCTCTACAGACGTGATGGTTTATAAACTAAACCAGCCGTTCATCCTTTCTGAAACTGTTGGTCAGTATGACGTTACCGTAAATGTTTTCGGTGGTGGTAATACAGGTCAGGCAGAAGCTATCAGATTAGGTATTTCAAGAGCTCTATGCGAAATCAATGCTGAATTCAGATTAGCTTTAAAGCCAGCTGGTTTACTTACAAGAGACGCAAGAATGGTGGAAAGAAAGAAACCAGGTCAGAAAAAAGCAAGAAAGAGATTCCAATTCTCAAAACGTTAAGAATTGCTATAAGCTTAAAGCAATATGCAATAAGCTTTTTGAAAAACTTATTAAATTTTTTTATCTGCTTGAAAGCTTAAAGCTTACTGCCTAAAGCCCAAAGCAAAAATTGCCCGTTACGTTTAGCATCCAAACGCTTCTCCCATCTAAAGAATGCGTTGATTGTTTAAAAAGCGGAAAGTAAACTAACAAAAAACAAAAACATGGCAAAAGCAAATGTAAAAGACCTTCTAGAGGCTGGCGTACACTTCGGTCACATGACCAGAAAGTGGAATCCAAATATGGCTCCGTACATTTTTATGGAGAAAAACGGTATTCACATTGTAGACTTACATAAAACAGCTGTTAAATTGGATGAAGCGTGCAGCGCTTTAGAAAAATTAACTTCTGCAGGTAAAAAAGTTCTTTTCGTAGCTACTAAGAAGCAAGCGAAAGAGGTGGTTGCTAAGCACGCTGCTGAACTTAATATGCCTTATATTACTGAAAGATGGCCGGGTGGTATGTTGACAAATTTTGTTACTATCAGAAAGGCGGTAAAGAAAATGAACCATATCGACAAAATGAAAAAAGACGGTACGTTCGAAACTTTATCTAAAAAAGAAAGATTACAGGTAGACAGACAAAGAGCTAACTTAGAGAAAAACTTAGGTTCTATCTCAGACATGGTGCGTCTTCCTTCTGCAATCTTCGTTGTAGATATCATGAGAGAACATATCGCTGTAACTGAAGCTAAGAAATTAGGTATTCCAGTTTTCGGTATTGTTGATACAAACTCTGACCCAAGAAAAGTAGACTTCGTTATCCCAGGAAACGATGATGCTTCTAAATCTATCGATATGATCTTGAGCGTAGTTTCAGAATCTATCAAAGAAGGTCAAACTCAGAGAAAAGCTGATAAAGAAAAATCTAAAGAAGAAGGTGAAGTAGTTTCTGCTGATAAAGATGCAGACTTCGACGCTGAATAATTGAAGATTATCTTTAAAATATTAAAACCGCAGATTTTTAATTTGCGGTTTTTTTTATTGGCTAAATTTCAATTTAAAATGTCTTTTTCAACAAAATCTGTTTTTTGAAAAAAATATTATACTCAGTTCGAAATCGTGATAGAATATGATGAACTCACAAGCTTGGTCTTCTGATACAACGCATTACAAACCATTCCAGAAAGATTGTATTTTTGATTTTTCGGAACCATAGTACTTCCTATCTTACCTGCCGGAATAGGAATTTTTTTGAAAAAATTTGGTCCACTTACCGTTAAAACCATATTACAGACCGATTTGTTTTCCACACTGATGGATGTATTAGGATTTCCATCCGCACCATTCAGTAGGTCTTCCAAAACTTTTGCAGTTTCAGGTTTGTAGGTCTTTATGAGTTGCTCAAATTCTGTTTCAGTCTGCTTTATGACAACAGGTGAGGTTGGTCTTGAAGGATTTGTCCTTACTGTTTTCTGTACAGAATGCCTTTTTTCACATCCTACCATTAAAACTAAAATAAATACCGTAAATATTTTCTTCATTGAATTGAATAAAGATTTAAAGCTAAAAAATAATCTATTTTACAACGTTTTTAATGCGAAATAATAATCTTTTTGGTCAGCTCATCAGAACTGCTTTTTACTCTCAGCATATAAGTTCCTTCAGGGATTGACGATACATTAATCTCCAAACGGTTTGAAACCACGTGTTCCGATTTTTGAATGATAATTCTTCCGCTCCTATCTAAAATCTGATAGCTTACATCGGTTTGCCTTCCTTTTTCAAAATCTACATACACAAACTGATTTGCAGGAATTGGATAAACTTTAACCCCGTTTTCGGATTTTATTTCATTGGTTGCCAGAGTTGCACAGACAGCATCTGCTTTTTGGGTATCTTTAATAATATTTACTTTTTGAGTCCCCGTTACATAATAATCCAGCTCTGAAGTTACCATTAAACTTGTGCTTGCACCCAGCCAGTCTTGCAGGAGTGATGCAAAGATTTGTCGGTAGTCGTATCTTCTTTGGTTTTGATTGTAATAATAGCTTGTTGTATTCGTGAAAATGGGATGGTCACCCAAAATTCCTGCCGCCGCGCCGTTTCCGATAACGAAAAATGGTGCAAGGTCACCGTGATCTGTTCCTGTACTCGCATTTTCTCTTACCTGTCTTCCAAATTCACTGAAGGTAACGGTCATTACTTTATCAGCAAATCCTAATTGCTGAATATCTGCCTGAAATGCCGCCACAGAGTTGGCGATATCACCTAAAAGATTGGCATGTGTTCCCAAATGTGTACTTCCGGCTTGTACTTGGCTTACATGAGTATCAAATCCACTGATGTTCACTTGGAAAATTTTTGTCTTACTTCCGCCCTGAATCATTCTTGCAACAGTTTTTAGCTGTTTGCCTAAAGAAGAATTTGGATAGGTTGTGGAAGAATTCACGCCTGTGTTGAAAACTGACATTACACGATTGTAGTAAGTGTCCATACTTGTTGCCACACCTCTTATGTAAGTTAAAAGATCTTGATATTCGGAATTTAATAAGTTTAAATTAGCAAACATTGAATTTTGAAAACCTGTAAGATTGTATTCAATGTTTTTCTCTGTTGTATGCTCATAAAACAAACAAGGATTAAGATTTCCCATCTGTATCGCCAGCGGATCCGGACTTAAAGTAGTGGGATTTCCGGCAAGACCAGGATACAATGCTCCCAGATATTTTCCAAAAATTCCGTCAAGAAGATCGGAACTTGTAGAACCGTCTTTTCCTGAAAACATCAAATTCTCTGATCTGAAATGAGAATAATTTGGATTTGGATAACCCACACCATTCATCAACAATAGTTTTCCGGAATCATAAAGGTCTTTAAAGCCTGTCATAGAAGGGTTTAAACCAACCAGTTTTCCTGAAGAAACCGTACTGTCTAAAGGAATATAGCTTCCTGTTCCTGTATTATTAATTTTAATACTCGGTCTTAAAGCAGCATAGGTACCGTATTGGCTTATCGGAATTACGGTATTTAAACCATCGTTGGCTCCGGCAAGTCTTAAGATGACCAAAACCCGGTCGTTTACTGCATCACAATTCAATTGTAAATCCAAAAACTGATTCATGAACCTTGAAGGCATTCCGTTAAGATAAAAAGGAGTTCCTACGCCTGCGAGAGAAACTAATTTTAAAAAATCTTTTCTGTTCATAATCTTAAATTATTTGGAATTCTGGGGATTTAATAATTGCTTTCACAAGTCTGTCGATTGGGATTTTTACGTTCGTTGCAATTCCCGTATTAATGTAATTATTCCATTCATTAAGCCAATTTATACTGCTTAGATTGTTCAAGAAAATAGTTTTGAAATAGATATATCGTTCGCCATCAGGTACTTCTACAAACATCATTTGCAGAAACTCTGTTACCAGAATGTCTGCATTCCCTGGGTTTGAAAAATAACCACTGTCTTTTACGAAAGCGGCATTGTTTAATTTAAAATTAAATCCATTATACGTAAGACCATTAATTAAATAGTCGATTGTATTGGTGTATCTTATCCTAAGCGATGATGTCGTAATCCAGTTTTTATCATAATTTGGGCTGCTTGAATATCCAGAATATCCATTAACCGATTGTGGACTGAAAATCGGCATTCCTGCATTGGTGGAATATGTATTTACCACATTCATCATACTGTGTATAGCAGATGGATTTGCAGAGTAAGATGGCATTTGTAGGTTTAATAATGAAAACATATGGAGATAAAGCTCAACAGGATTTCTTACCAAACTTCCGATGATTTTATCTCCAATGATGGCCTCTTCTTCGTCATAGAAATGTTTGCTTTTCAACAATGTTGTAAGTGTGGGTAAAATATTGTAATTATCTGCTTTCAAGGCAATTGCAAGGGGAGCTATAATTCCTGTTTCTATTTCTGGAGTAATCTCTCTTCCCACAAAATAGCGATATATTTTACGGCAGTAGGCTTTTGCTGTCTCATCCTGATTGAAAATCATATTAATGAAATTCTGAAGCTCATCTTTTATGGTTGTTTCATTAGTTCCTCCTGCTATGATTTGACCTCCAAAAGCTCCTGTAAAGGTTTTGCTTCCGGTGTCATGTTTATTCACTTTTACTTCACCTTTTGGGAGGTTGGTAATAGGATCTAGGGAGGTAAGCCTTGCTGTTTTGTCTAAATGGATAGTTGAGGTAAGGGAAAATCCGGTTAGTACTCTTGCAGCCTGCTGTACATCTGTTTCTGTATAATTGGTGTAATTTCCTGTGGCAATTTGTGGTCCTTTTAAAATCGTAAATAGTTCCAGAAATTCCCTTGCATAGTTTTGGTTCGGGCTTGTGTTTTGATTGACATTATTATTTAAATAAATCAACATTCTCGGATTTTGTGTTATTCTTACAGCCAAATCTTTTAAACTTCCATTAACGTGAAATCTCAGAAGTTCTTTATAATCATAATTTGTCCAGAAAGATGTGTCGTCATCTGTTACAAAGAGGAGGTGCAGAAAAAAAGCAATTTTATGTTGAGCTGAAGAGTCTCTCATTGCGCTGTATAACCACCAGTAAAGATCATTCCTCACACTGTTTACAGTAGCTTGAGTGTCTGTAATAATAGGATTTGAGGCCGTAGGAACAATGGTTTCGCCCACGTTATTTAAAGGAGATGGCGGATTTGGAGCCGTGAATGTGAACAACGTTGTTATCGCTTCCAGAGGAGTTTTTGTTGAAAATTCTACAATTTTTTCTTTTGTTACATTGTAGGTGGTACGTCTCAAAAGATGGTACGCATTAGAAAATCCTAAGATGTTGGTTTTGGGACTAAGGCTGGGCATGGTTGTGTGTATTTTTAGTCAAATGTATGATTTTATTAAATTTAAATTAAAAAAAATTTAATTATCATGTTTAAATGACAAAAAACAGGAGTGTAAACCCTTTTGTAATAAGCGTTCTGAAAGATTGAAAATTTTACTTATTTTTTTTCTTTGGTAAAACTTTTTTTGTAGTTTTCTTTTTGTCGTTTACTATAGGATTGATGTCTTTTGTGACCTCTTTATTTATTACATTTTCGGGATTACCGAGAATGATAACAATGCTTTTATTAAAGTTTTTCTCACTTTTATAAGATACATCACATAAACTGCCAGACAATGTATAGTTATCCTTTTCAAGCACTATAGAATTTTCACTTTTTGCAGGAACGGCGAGATTGTAGAATCTTTTACCAGAAATTTCTAAAATCATGTTGCAATCTGAATTGTTTTTTAGCAACAATATAGCTTCATTACTATTAATATCTTGATTGAAAATGGCGTTGAGAAGTTTCGTGGTTTTTTCCTTATGTCTCTCGGGTGTTTCTGCTAAGAGTTTTTTAAACAGCGCTTCAGATTCAGCTGGGTTTTTCCGGAAAGCAGATTTTGAAGGCATTTCGAGAATGATGGGCCTTGCTGCCATTGGTTTTGCATCTTTCCTTCCTTTAGTCCATTCTGCATTTTTCAAAGCAATAACGCGTTGCTTCAGAATCTTTTTTTTAGGATCTTCGGGATGAGCTTTTGAAATATATTCTTCAATCTCACTAATATTTGTACTGTTAAGAATGTTTGCCGCATGCTCGTTTGCAGTACAAGAAAAAATAAGGAGACTGAAGAAAAGTAGGGGGAATAAGTTTTTCTTCATCAGTTTTGTGTGTTTTATTTTATTCTAAATTTTATGTAGGTAATTGTTTTGCCTTTTGCAGAAAACAATTCCTCATAATAGGTTTTAATGTCTCTTAAATGAGGTGTATTTGGATCAAACTCTGCAGCTCCGTATATATCGTGATGTGCACTGATGATCTCGTGGCCTGCACCTTGAAGGTACCCTAAGGTATAGCCATGCAAAAACTCCGAATCTGTTTTCAGGTGGATAATTCCTCCAGGCTTCAAGAATTTTTTGTAACGCTCTAGGAAATCTGGGTGGGTGAGTCTATGTTTGGTACGTCGGTATTTTATCTGTGGGTCTGGGAAGGTAATCCAAATTTCATCCACTTCATTTTCTGCAAAATAATGATCTACCAACTCAATTTGACTTCTTAGGAAACCAACGTTCCCCATTCCGTTATCTACGGCTTCTTTGGCACCAAACCAAAATCTCGCTCCTTTAATATCAATTCCAATGAAATTTTTGTCGGTAAAAGTTTTAGCCAAGCCTACAGTATATTCTCCTTTTCCACAACCTAGCTCTAGTACAATAGGATTTTCATTTTTAAAGAAATCTTTATTCCAGTTTCCTTTTAAGGGAAAGCTGTTCAGAGCCTCTTCTCTCGTTGGTTGTACTACATTTGGAAGTATCTTGTTTTCTGCAAATCTTGCTAACTTATTTTTGCCCATATTCATTTTCAAAGGTGCAAAAGTACAAAAAAAGACATAGCAAGAGTCTCTTTTGGTTGATATTAAGAATTTAAAATATTTATTTTGAACTTCCCAAAGCTACCATGATTGGTTTTTGAATTGTTTTTTGTGATGCATATTGAGCTCCACAAACGATACTTGTGAAGAGATAGTTTCCTTTTGCAACCACTACAGAATTATCGTCGTGAGCAGGAACAGCAAGTCTGTATTTTGTAGTTCCTATGCCCTCAATTCTTACAATAATGTTGCAGTCTGATTTATTTTCTATCATTACAATAGCATCCTTTGAATTCGGATCATTATCAAATAATGAGTTTAAGATTTTTACAGTTTTATCTTTATGCTCAGTAGAGCTTACTCCCATTAGCATATTAAATTCATCTGCTTCAGTATCTGCAATTACTGGGGATTTTGCATTGGTTGGGGTAGCATTTACGTAAACGTTTTGGCGGTTGCTTTTGGTGTAATTTACGGGTACTTTATTGGTAGCCAAAATTGCACGATATTTTGCAATCTGTTTATCTTTAATCTTTTGGTTGAATTCGTCAAAACTTATTTTTGTGGAAGGTTTTCTTTTGAGTATTGCCAAGTCTTCCTGAATTTCTTTTACACGCTTATCGTTTGGGTCTGCAGCACTTCTTATGTATTCTTTCATCATATCCATTAACCGTGGTTTTAAGATCACTCTTTTGGGGTCATCTGGATGTGCATCACGCAGAAATGCATTGATTTCGTATATGCTTTTACTTTTCAGAATATTGCTGTAGTCTTTTCCTTTTTTTTGGGCCGAAAATCCTGCAAAGGATAATGTTAAAAGAAAAATTATAATTTTTTTCATGTATTGTATGATTTATTTCTTCAAATTTTTGTCAAAAATAATTGTTTTAAAAGTAGCAGGTTTGTGATAATTTAGGACGTTTCTAATCTTAAATTTTTTATCAATATTCTGTTACATTGGTTTTTAGTTTTGATTTAAAGTTTCATCAGTTTTAGTTGTTTTGATTTCTAAAATTTAAGAATGTTAAAATTTAGATTATGTCTTTTTTTTAATTTTTAACGATATCTTGTAAATTAGAGTTTTTAAGTCTTCTCTGATAGATTGGTAGATACTTTTCGACGGGCATTTTTACGGCATCAAAATTTCCAGTTTGCACATAAACTTCTATGTTTTCTGAAGTATAAACAAATTGCAGGAAATTATCAATCAAGCTTTCTGGGATTTTAAGTCTTGTAAAATAATCTGTACCCAATACATTCTTAATTTGCGATATCGAAGAATTCATTCTTTCATACGCCACATACCGCTGTTTTTTCTTTCTCTCTCCGGAAAGAACATCAAAAATACTTTCTATGCTAAAGGTAAGTCCGCCATCTCTGAAACCAGCTACCGGAAGTACAGGAGAAGAGCCGTCGCCTTTTGGCTCAGGAAGACCAATGACCTTTTTCAGTGCATAAGCTTTGTCTTCTTTTCGAATAGAGTTCACATCAAATCTAAGATTTCCTGTTGGGCGAAATCGGTTGATAACCACTTCTTGTATATCGTAATATGCAATAACAAGCTCAACAAGATTGTTTCCTGAGAGCATATTTTGAGTAATTTTTATGTCTTTTCTTTCGGTAACAATACTTGTGAATCTTATGATGTCTCCTTGGTCTGCATCGAGCTGAAAATTACCATTGTAATTGGCAAGAACAGTTTTCATTGTCTTGAGATTGGTAACATACACTTGGTTAAGATACATTTGAGAATTGTCTCTCAGGAATACTTGGCCAGAATAGAGTTGTGCATTGATTTGAGCGATAAAACCCAAAAACAAAAGAGTAATAAGCTTCTTCATATGATGTTGCAAAATTACACAACATTATATTTGTTTTTTGTTTTTTAAATTGCAAAAACGGGTTAAAGTTATATTAAACTTCTTCTCAATTTGTTAATTATTGTTATTAAAAAAGATTTACTTGTCCCAAAGGCTATTGTTGCGATTTTTTACAAGAAGCCAGCTTGTATATTTTACATTGATTATTTTATTTTCAGTCCAAGAAATAAAATACCAATAGGTAGCTGTAGAAACGTGTCTTCCTTTCATCATGCCATCCCAAGTAAATTTATTTTGGGGTGTACCACGAAATTGCTCTGCACCATACCTGTCAAAAATTCTAAATTCGAGATTATCTTTAGTCATCAATGCAGAATAATCTATCACATCATTCAACCCGTCATCATTTGGAGTAATTGTATTGATGAGATTGATGATAACAAAAGGTTGTTTTATAATTTCACATTTTTTAGAATCTCTTACATAGATAATGTTGTTGCCTGTAGGTACGTTATTGAAAATGTTTGAGGCTTGCCAATTGAAACCATCTAAAGAATATTCATAAGCTGGAGTTCCGCCGCTTACGCCTATCGTAACAGTAGTTCCGTTGATATCTATAGAAGAGAAAATTGGGCTTGGAGCTTCTGTTACGGTTACAAACTGTCTGTATGTACAGCCATCAAAAGTAAGGTCTACCCAATAATTTCCAGCAGGCACATTGCTTATGGTTTGTGTGGTTGCTCCTGTACTCCAATTGTAAGAAGTGAAGCCGGTGCCCGCATCTAATGTAGTGGTAGTTTTCGGACAGATAAATTGATTGATTAAAACATCAGATTTTTTCGGAATTTTAATAGTAATGGTTAAATTGGCTACAGCAGGGCAAAGTCCAATCTTTTCAAATCTTAGGTAGAACGTTTGTGTACCTGTAAGATTAATTGGATTGTTTAGTGCATTCACTTTATTATTAGCATTCGCTTGGCTTCCGTGAAACGTTACAGTTACTCCAGGATCTGTAGTAAATTGGGAGACAAAATTGTTTAGATTCACTATTTTTACACCGTCTGTATCGTCATCACAAAAACTCGTTATGAGAGAAGTAGTAGAAAGAGGAACTTTATTACCAAATGAAAATACAATACTTTTTACAGCATAAGGGCATCCATCAGGAGAATCTACTCTTACATAAATTGTCGTCGTCGTTGTATAGCTCCAGTTATTTGGAAGTGTATTATTATTGCCCATGTTGGCGTCGCTAATACTGGCGTAATACCTTACATTGTTAACGAAATAACCAGAATTTATTAGAACAAAAGGAGTAATGTTGGCAAGAACAACATCGATTACTCCATCTAGATTGTCATCACAAAATATGCCTGCATATTGAGTAAATTCAATCTCCGGAAATAGGTTGAGTGTAATTTGTGCTATTCCTTTACAACCCGTTGTATTTTTAATTAAAGCGTAAACAATTGTGCCATTGTTGGCTGTATAAGCAGTAGTTCCGGTAATCTGAGCAGATAAGTTTTCATTTTGCGCATCAGCAAAATTGGTAAAATAGTTAATCGTTATATTACTGCTGGTGCTTATATTGGCTTGCGTAAGATTATAAGTGCCTTGTCCATTTATTTTACACGCATTTAAAGTAGCATTCGTAAAAGCAAAAGCTGGTATGTTGATGCTAACAGTAACCGTTTCGCAATCCGGAAAGTTGGCGTCATTTCCGCAGAAAGTATAAGAAAAAGTGTCAATTCCTGCAGTTCCTGGTGAAGTAACTGTATATGTAATTACTCCTGTTGTGGCATTTACGGTTGCTGTACCTAATGTTGGTGCACTTGTGATAGTTACTGTAGAAGGAACAGGGGTTTGTGTAGAGTTGGAAAATGCAGGTGTAAATGTTTTTGTTGAACAAATGTCATGGCTTTCGCTAGTCAGTTTAGTACAATTCTGTATTGCTATTGGCAAAGAAACGAGAGGTGCACAGCTTCCCATAGTTACCGAAACAGTGTAGTTTCCTGATTGTATAGGAGTATAGGAAGTTCCTGTTGCACCAGGTATTATAGCTCCATTTCTATACCATTGGTAAGTATCATAGATGATAGGGTCTACGGTAAGCACAACGCCTGGGATACAAGTTCCTGTTTTTAGAATGACAGGTTGTGTGGGAAAACCCGCGAAAAAACCACCATAACCTACCGCATCACTTCCTGCAGTGATTCCTGCTGTAATTGCTTTTGTAGATACAACAGTAATGTTGCCTGTTACATTGGGTATTCCATAGGTGACCCAATTGCTAGTTCCGGTCATCGTAAATGGGCCTGTTCCTGCTGGCGGTTGAAGTCCATTTACAGTTACCACCGCATCTCTTTCTGTCACTAAGTTTAATTTTGTAGGAATATTTAGAATGCCTGAAGGATTTACATTGGTATGAACAAAGTTTTCATTGATGAAACCTAGTTCATTAATTTGCTTTGGAAGATAGCAGTTCAACGCCGGAATAAAATTTAGACCTCCAGTGGCAACCTCATCTGTTGTTGAGGAGTTTCCTGCCAACATTTGATAAACGTAGGCGTTTTTGGTTGTTTTTAAATATAAATTATAATGCCCCGAACCCTGCAAGATATATTTTGTACTTGGAACTACAAAATACTGCCCTATATTGAGAGTTGCTAGTGGCAAACCTTCAGCATTTACATAAATTTGAGTATTATTTTCCGTGGCTATTACCAATGCTCCTTCCATATTTGAGCCAATGCTTCCGTTTCCTTTTACAAGAGCAAACTCACTTCCTAAACGGTTTACAGGAACAGACTGATCCATTAAAATGTCTGAACTTAAAGGAATATTTCCTGCGTATTGACCGTTGAAATTTCCGTTGGTAACGTTCACTGGCTTGTTGGCTTGTATTTTGGCACCGATAAAACCGTCCCAATTTCCTGCAATAGTTCCGTTTCCGTCGAGTATATAAGATTGGCCTTTATTTAAAGTAAAACTTAGTGTAGGATTGGTAAGTCCGGTAGTGCCATTAGAAAACTGAACAGTATTTTTGTAACCAGAAATAGTAACGGTTGTGTTGTCTTCTGTTGCCAAGACGCTGGTCATAAAATTGAGAATACCGTTGCTTACACTGATTGGTGCATTGGCGGCATGAAATGTTAATCCAGTAGAAGGTATTCCTTTTGATGTAATAATTTCGCCATGATTAAAAACAGAAAATCTTAAATTGGCATAAAAAGGAAAATCCGCTTTTAGATACAACCCTTTTGTGGTAGTGGTGAAAAGATCGGTTTGAAGTGTGGTAATGATATAATCTCTTAAAACATCAAATTTTTGAGGATTGTTTTTACTAATGTTTATGGTTCCAATTACGGTGTTGTTACTGTATATTGTTACTTGAAATGGTGTAGTTCTATTAGTAGAAAGGTACAATGTCTGGTAAGGATTGGGATTTCCGGTACGATCAACCATAGGAGCAAACCAATGTTCGCGGTCGAGCTGTGCAAGCGAAACGGAATATATAAAGATTAAAAGAAAAAAAGATAAAATTTTCTTCATCGGTACTATGGTTTCTACAAATTTAATAATTAATTTACATTAAATCCTTAAATAAAATAAAAAACCACAGCCATAATGACTGTGGTTTTGAATTATTGATGATAATAATAATTATTCTCTGTTTTTAACTAAAATCCAACCGCTATATTTTATTGGAGTTTTTTGAGCGTTTGGCTCATTCCAATTGATATGGTACCAATAGGTTCCTGTAACTACTTTTTTCTCAAAGAACTTACCGTCCCATTTATAGTCATTAAACTTATCTCCTTTGAAGATCTTGTTGCCATATCTATCATAAATTACAAAAGTAAGATTGTCTTTGTATTTCAGCTCGCTGTAATCAATTACATCATTTATGTTGTCTCCATTTGGTGTAATTGCATTGATGAGGTTTGGAACTGTAATTTCCACTGAAACTGGTGTACAGTTATAAGCATCTTTTACATAGAATGTATGTTGTCCTCTAGAAAGTCCTGTGAATACATTAGAGTCTTGCCATATTGTAACTCCGTCAACTGCATATTTGTAAGGAGCTGTTCCTCCGCTTACCATTACCGTTGCCGTATTATTAGAAATTTCAATTGAAGTAATGGTAGGAGTTATTGCTTTTTTAATACTAACAAATTGCTTTACAGAACATCCATTATCTTTTAACATTACCCAATAATCTCCAACGGGTAATCCTGTTACGGCTTGCGTAGTTGCACCTGTGCTCCATAAGTAAGATTGGTAACCAGGGCCGGCGTCTAAGCCTGTTCTGGCATCAATACAAATGAATTTATCTACCAATAAAGGTGATCTCTTTGGTGGGGTAACCTTTAAAGTAATCTTGGCAATTGCATAACAACCCAAATCACTGTAAACTCTTACGTAAACAATAGCATTTGCAGAAATGTAATGGTCTAAAGCGGTTACAATTTCATTAGTTCCATTGCTTGCATCTACAAATGTAGGGTAGAATTTTTTGGTTATTGGTGTTTGATTGCTTACTACAGCACTAGGAAGATTGAAGTCTCCTTGTGTTTCATTGTTTTCTATAAAACATACTGTTAAAGTAGCATCATTTACTACAGGAGCAGGATAGAAATCTAATGTGATTTTTGCAGTACCAATACAACCTTCATTTGTAGTAACTCTTACATAAACGAATCCTGCACCAGAGAAATAGTTCGTAGGATTTGTAATTTCGTTTGTGCCAGCAGTAAGGTCTGCCAGCGTGGGATAAAATTTCTTAACGACTGGGCTGTAACTGGTAACATTAGCAGTTGTTAAATCAAAAAATCCGTTTCCTGAGTATTGACAAGTTTTAATTGTTCTATCTGTTAATATAAATGGTACGACATTTAGATTTAATGTAATTTTTTCACAATCAACAAACTCTGGTGCATTACCACAGAATTGATAGGTGAATGTATCTGCTCCCAAATATCCTGTTGTAGGAATATATGTAATTGTTCCGTTACTTGGGTTAATCGTTACAATGCCGTGCGAAGGCTGAGTGATAATAGTAACAGTACTTGGAACAGGCGTTTGCGTAGACGAAGTAAATGCAGGGATGATTACTTTGGATGCACAAACGTTAATTGATTGTGTGGTATTTTGAAGACATGTAAATACTTTATATACAGCAGTGGTAAGTGGTGTACATGTTCCCATTGTAACTTTTACAGTGTAATTTCCTGCAACAAGTGGGGTATATGTATTTGAAACGGCACCAGGAATGGCAACATTATTTAAAAACCATTGATATGTATCGTATCCATCATTTACTTCTAATATAATTCCAGGGATACAGTCACCTGTTTGCTTTGCAATAGCAGGAACAGAATTAAACCCCGCGAAGTAACCACCATATCCAGCTGTACTATATCCACCGTTAATACCGGCTGTAACTGCTTTGTTTGAAATTACCGTAAGATTGCCTGAAACATTAGGAACGGCATACGTCACCCAATTGGCGTTACCAGTTAGCGGAAAAGGCCCTTCTGCTGCACTAGGGGAAGCTCCATTTACAGTTACTATAGCACCCGCTTCGGTAATAATATTTAATTTTAAAGTAACTGTAGAAGAAATATTTGGCATTTGGTTTACGAAACCAATTTCATCAATTTTTCTAGGCAAAAAACAGTTGAGCGGTGGTATATAATTAAAACCACAAGTAGCATTACTGTCGTCAACGGCCACCAGTTGGTATAGGTAGACGTTTTTTGAAGTAGAAACCAGCATATTGTAATGTCCACTTGTTCCCTGCTGTTGATAGGCGGTACCAGCAATTCTGTACCACTGTCCTTGGTTGATTGTGGCTGTAGCTACGGTAGAGCCATTTAAAAATATTTGAGTATTATCTTCTGTAGCAATTACAATACCTCCTTCCAAATCTGCAGTCGTAGATTTTGTTCTTACCATCGCAAAAGTACTACCAAGTCTTTCTACAGGTACAGATTGGTCTAGAATAGCATCAGATCCTGATGGTGCATTTCCAAAATTCCCATTGCTGTTACCGTTGGTTAAAGTAATTGGCTTGTCTGATGTTATCTTGGCTCCCATAAATGGAGCAGTAACCGAAGCATTTCCTGCAAAAATAAAAGATTGCCCTTTGTTTAAGGTAAAAGTGTGGGTATTCGTAGTTGGCGTACCACCATAGAAATTTACTGTTCCTGGCCAAGTAGCTGTAACAGTTGTACTGTTTTCTGTGGCCAATACACCAGCTGTAAAATTGTAACCGGATGATGTGCCGTTGTAAGGTGTACTTGCAACATAAAACTCTTTACCAATTCCTGCTTTTCCTTTGCTTGTAACAATTTCTCCGTGTGCACTTTGTGCCAGTCTCAATGTACAATAGAATGGGTTGGCTCCTTTCAGATATAATCCTTTTGAAACTGTTGTAAATGCTTCTCCAGTAGTATTTGCAGAAATAAGATCAGCATCTACATCAAAGGTTTTTGGATCGTTTTTGCTAATGCTAACAGTTCCAATGGCAATGTTGTTACTATAAATAGTGACTACAAATGGGGTTAAAGCATCTGTAGATAAATATAGTTTATTGATATAGGCACTCGATGAATTGTAATAGGGTGCAATCCAATGATCTGTATCTCTTTGTGCAAAGAAGTTGCTGAACGTCAGAAACACT
Source organism: Chryseobacterium piscicola (assembly GCF_900156685.1). Lineage (GTDB taxonomy): Bacteria > Bacteroidota > Bacteroidia > Flavobacteriales > Weeksellaceae > Chryseobacterium > Chryseobacterium piscicola. Next base: position 155,761 of record NZ_FTOJ01000007.1, on the reverse strand, counting down.
AAAGTAAAACTTAGTAGAAATCTTTTCATAGTGGTTGGAATTAGGATTTCTACAAAAGTAATACAAAATATTAAGATATTCTTAAAAAATATTAACAAAAATTTAAAGATTACTCTCGATTTTTAATTAATAACCACCCAGAATAGGAAACTGGTAATTTTGTGTCTGGCTCAGTCCATTTGATGATATACCAATAGGTTCCTGTAGAAAGGTTTCGGTTTCCTACTTTCCCATCCCACTTGTAATTGTTACTTGTGGATCTGTAAACGGGTGTTCCATATCTGTCCACAACTTCAATACTTACGTTTTGTTTAATATTTAAATCAGTATAATCTAACACATCATTATGACCATCTCCGTTTGGAGTAATTGCATTGAGAAGGTTGATAATTAAAAAATCTTTTACAACAGGTTCACAACCGTCTGCACTTTTTACATACGCCTTGTATGGGCCTCTCGTAAGACCTGTGAAAATATTGCTTGCTTGATAATCAAATCCATTGATTGAGTATAGGTATGGCGGTGTTCCTCCGTTTACATTAATTGTTGCTGTGCCTGCAGTAACTACAATACTTGTAATTGTTGGTAGAGTAGCATCAGTGACTATCACATTTTGTCTATAAACGCATCCGTTAAAACTTAAGTCTACATAATAATTTCCGGCACCTACATTAATGCTCTGTGTGGTAGCTCCTGTATTCCAAAGATAAGAAGTAAATCCCGTTCCTGCATCTAAAATCGTTCTTTGCCCCGGACAAACTATTTGATCTTTTAGTAAAGTAGATTTTTTACCAGACTTTAGAGATATGCTTATTTGTGCTACGTTAGGGCATGCAGTAGCACTTGTGAAGCGAACAAAAAAAGTAGATATGCCTGTTATATTTTGAACTCCACTTATGGGATTGGTTCCGCTTTGTGCATTGGCTAAACTAAGGTGAAATGTAAGTGAAACTGCAGGGTTTGGGGTAAATAAATTTTTATAATCATTTAAATTTATAGATTCTGATCCGCTTAAGTCACTGTCGCAAACTTGCGTTATAACATTTGTTGTAAGCAAAGTGATTTTGCCTCCAATTGTAAAATTAATTTGTCCGAATGCGGGTGTGCATCCATTAGCAGATTCTACTCTTACATATACTGTCGTGTTGGCTGTATAAGTCCAGTTATTAGCAAGGTTATTATTTCCTCCTGCAGTTGCCGCTGCCGCCGTTAAATAATATTTAATAATAAAACTTCCAGAGTTGGTAACGATCTGAGGCGAAATGGTAGAGAAGTCAACATTTACAACTCCATCTAAATTATCATCACAAAGTGCCCCATTAAAATTTGTAGTATTGATATTGGGTAATGGGTTAACAACCAAAGTTATTTGGGCAACTTTTGAGCAGCCGAATGCTGAGGTTACGTTAGCATAAACTGTACCCCCAAGCGAAGGGTAGGTTGCCGGGGTGGTAATTGGTGTGGTAAGTGTTGCATCAGCAAAGAAGGTTACAGTTGTGCCGGCGGTTGTTGTAATATTTGCGTTATTCAAATTAAATATTGCTGTTCCATTTGTAGTAGCACAAGCAGTCAAAGAAGCATTACTTGTAGTGATTTGATCAAGAGTTACAGTAAGTTTTGCAACAATTGGGCACTCACTTGTACTTTGAAATCTCACATAGAAAATCTGTGATGGGGCAATCGTTTGACTTGCGTTTATGGCATTTACGTTGTTTTGAGCATTGGCTAATGTGTTATAGAAAGCCAAAGAAACAGCAGGGTCTGTGCTAAAATTATTTTTGAAATTATTTAAATTAACGGTTTCTGTTCCGTCCCAATTGGTATCACAAATCAATGTGCTGTAATCCTGGGTTAACAACGGGATTTTTGCACCTATCGTAAAGTTAATCTGGCCAAAAGCTGGCGGGCACCCATTGGTTGATTCTACTCTTACATAAACGGTGGTGTTTGTAGTGTAGGTCCAGTTGGTAGGTAGGTTGGTGTTGTTTCCTGCCGTAGCATCAAGTTGTGTGAGATAATACTTAACAATAAAATTGGCAGAGTTCGTTACAATTTGTGGCGAAACTGTAGTGAAATTTACAGGAATGATACCGTCTAGATTATCATCACAAAAATTAGCATTAAAATTTGTGGTATTGATGTTAGGGGATGTGTTTACAGTTAATATAATCTGTGCAACTTTTGAACATCCGTACTGTGATGTTACATTAGCGTAGACAGTAGAGGGTAAAGAAAGATATGACGTTGCGTTGGAAATTAAAGTATTCAACCCAGGATCTGTATAGTAAGTAGTAGTGGTTCCGAGATCCGTTGTGATAACAGCGGTTGTTAAATTAAAAGTTCCTGTGCCGTTCGCATTAGAACAAGAAGATAAAGTTGTATTTGTTACTTGTACAACATCGATGTTAATGATTACTTTAAAGTATTCAATATCAGCAGGATTTCCGTTGCCTTGAACTGAGTAAATAAAAAGGTCGCTTGCATCAGCTGTTAACCCAGCATTCGGGGTGTAAGTTATTTGACCTGTTGCGGCGTTTACCGATGCAGTACCTGTAGTGGGAACTTGTACAATAGTAACGCTAGAAGGAATAATGCTTTGTGTAGATACAGTAAACGCAGGGTTAATCTGCTTAGTCTTGCAGCTGCCAATGGTAAAAGTTGCAGTAGGTATTGGCGGGCAAATTGTGTACGAATAAACCGCAGTTAACTTTGTTTCACAGTTGTTTTTTGTGATTTGGCATGTGTAATTGCCTGCTCCGTACAATTCTGGATTAATAGAGTATGAGGTAGCGCCAGAAATTGCTATACCATTTAGAAACCATTGGTACAAATCGTAGCTGTTATCAACCTGTAGAATAATTCCTAAAAAACAGTCTCCAGTTTTGGTAATTGCAGGAACTGATGAAAATCCTGCGAAATATCCACCGTATCCAACTGCGCCACTTCCGGCAGCTATACCAGCCGTAACGGATTTTGTAGAATTTACTGTGATATTTCCTGTTACATTAGGTATAGAATAAGTTACCCAATTGGTGTTTCCTGGAATTGGGTACGGTCCCGTTGCGGCTGCCACTGCGCTCCCGTTAATGGTTACAGTTGCTCCTGTTTGGGTAATTATATTGAGTTTTGTATTGTAGGTTCCGTTACCAATTTTGTTGATTTGAGCTATTTCGTCAATTTTATTCGGCATAAAGCAGCTGAGTGGAGGGATGAAATTAAGACCTCCTGTTGCATATTCAGATCCGGAGCTCGCACCAGCAAGAAGTTGATACAAATAAATGTTTTTGTTAGCCGTAATTCCCATATTAGAAACGCCATTCCCTTGATTAGTGTAGGAAGTAGAGGGAACCATATAATACTGTCCTGCGTTGAGGTTGACGCCAGAAGCAATACCATTAATCGTAAATGTTGTGTTGTTTTCAGTGGCAATAATGAGAGCGGTTTCCATTCCGGATCCTATTGTTCCATTTCCTTTTACTACGGCAAAATCTTTTCCTAATTTATCAACAGCAACTGCCTGATCCATCAAGATGTCGTTGTTTGAAAAGTTGTTGTTGGTGTAAATTCCGTTAAAGTTTCCATTGGTTACCGATATAGGCTTGTTGGATTCTATTTTAGCACCTACAAGACCCGTAAGGTTTTCTTGTGCATCTGTGCTTATGGCTTCTACAATATAAGACTGTCCTTTATTCAGAATGGCTGTTTTGGATGTGCTGCTGCTACCGTCACTGAAAAGTACATTAGGATTGTACCCTGATATTACTACTGTTGTGTTATCTTCTGTTGCGGTAACACCTATCATTGCATTCACAAAAGACTGTGTTCCGGTAATAGGGACAATCGCTGCATAAAATTTTGTACCTAGCCCAGCTAATCCTTTTGATGTTATAATTTCCGCATGATTGGTTACCGAAAAGCGAAAATTTGCAAAAAATTTCTTACTTCCTTTTACAAATAAACCCATTGAATTGGGAGTAAAAAGGTCAGCGTTATTGCTGGTAAACATATAAGATTCGGGTATTGCTACCTCTGCAGGATTGTTTTTGCTTACCTGTACTGTAGAAATAACAGTATTGTTGTTGTAAATCTGTACAGAAAATGGTGTTGTTTCATTAGTGGATAGATATAAGAAACTTTGTAGATTTCCTGTTCCAGCTCTAGCAACCATTGGAGCAAACCAATGGTCTGTATCAAGCTGAGCGTTAACAGATAAGCATAGAAATGTAAAAATACCAAGTAGAAATTTTTTCATAAAGAAAATTATAAGGAATGCAAAATTACATATTAATAATCAAATTTATATATTTTTTATATATTTTCAATGTATTGAGATATAGTTCACTAGGTTTTAGAAAAACTTTCATATTTTAACGAATATGATAAAATAATAAATCCCGATGAGAATTCACCGGGATAGATATTTTAAAGCTTAAAAAAGTTACTATAAGCTAACTCTGATAAATCCTGTTACTTTAAGATCAGAATTTACAGATTTCACGTAATCAGCAACAGAAATAGAACTGTCTTTGATGAAATCTTGGTGTACCAAAGTATTGTCTTTGTAAAATCTCTGCATTTTACCTTTCAAGATATTGTCGATAATATTAGCAGGCTTACCTTCTTCAGTAAGTTTGTGTCTTTCTATTTCCAATTCTTTGTCGATAGTTTCTTGAGAAACAGAAGTTTCATCAAGTGCAATAGGGTTCATAGCAGCCGCTTGCATAGAAACAGATTTAGCAGCTTCGTCAGATCCTTCTACCTTTGCAGAAAGTGCAGTGATAGCAGCAATTTTGTTACCAGCGTGGATGTAAGCTCCCAAGAAAGGTCCTGTAATTCTTTCGAAAACACCGATTTCTATTTTCTCTCCGATAACTCCAGTTTGCTCGATTAATTTCTCACCAACAGTCATTCCGTGGAAAGCTGTAGCCAATAATTCTTCTTTAGTAGCAGCGAAAATAGCCATTTCAGCAATTTCGTAAGCCAATACGATGAACGCTTCGTTTTTAGCAACAAAGTCAGTCTCGCAGTTTAAAGAAATAATAACACCTAAAGTATTATCTTCGTTTACTCTTGCAATTACAGCTCCTTCAGAAGAATCTCTGTCTGCTCTGTTTGCTGCAACTTTCTGTCCTTTTTTTCTAAGGATATCAACCGCTTTTTCGAAATCTCCTTCAGCTTCTACTAAAGCTTTCTTGCAGTCCATCATTCCTGCACCGGTTTGGTTTCTCAATTTTGCTACGTCTGCAGCTACTGGTGTATAAGACATAATATCTATTATTTTTTATTTAAATTTATAATTGACTATATTCGTTTAAATTTTGTGGCGCAAAGATAATGTTTTAATGATAAACTAAAAAATGACTTTTTGCGTTATAGTATTTATTTGATAATTTTTTAATAATTTTTTGATGAAGAAAATATTTATAATTCTTTTTGTCTGTATTTTTAGTTTGGGTTTTTCTCAAAAAAAGAAAAAATCAAAATCTAAGGCTGTTTCAGAAAAAGAAGTTCTCATTATATACACAGAACAAGATGCTGAAAGCTCAAAAGAAGCAAGAATAATAGCAGGTTTTTTAAAGCAAAATCCTGGGCATGCCAAAACAGATTTTTTTAAACGAAAATTAATTGAAATCATCATGGCAGACAACTCTCCGGAAGCCAAGCCTACCATTACCCCCATGAGTAGAGATAAAGTGGAGAAACTTACTGGCAATAAAAATACAAATAGCCAATCCGTAGCTTCCAATTCTGAGCCGAAAAAGGTTTCAAATTACGCCAGTGTCGGCAGCAAAAAGGTGGGGCCTACTGCAGAGCATAAAAGAACGGCAGATTATCTTTCGCATATTTTCAATCACGATGATGCTGATCCTAATGCCTATATCAATATTAAAAACAAATCAAAATGTAATCTGATTGTAAAAATTACTGGTAAAAAATATTATAATCTGAATGTTCCGGCGAACGGGCAAAATTATGTTATGGTAGAGAAGGGAGAATATGTTTTAACCACAATGGTTTGTGATGCGAAATATTCTTCACTAAAAAAGATCTCGAAAGATATTGAGTTGCAATTGAGCGTAAGCGAATAGAATATCGCCAAAAGCAAACAAATAGCGGTTGAGAAATATTTCTTAACCGCTTTTTGTTTGTCTCTGTTTTAGAATCAAAAAAAATCTTTGATGTTTGTTTCTAAAGTTTGTGAAATTGCAAGTAGATCATAAATGATATACTATTTCAGGACTAGACAAACTCATAAAAAAAAGGTAGCTGAAAATTTCTCAGCTACCTTTTTTTATCCCTTAAACTGCCCCATCGCAATAAACTTATCTTGTCTATGAGTTTCTAACTCTTTGCCTGTAAATTTAGAGAATGCTTTAATATTCTGTAAAATTGAAGCTTTTAAATTGAGATAGGTTGTCTCTGGGTCATAATGAGCACCACCAAGTGGTTCTTCAATAATTCCGTCGATAAATTTTTCTCTCAATGCATCATTTGGAGTAAGGTTTAGAGCATTGGCTGCATCTTCCTTATGATCCCAGTTTCTCCAAAGAATAGAAGAGCAACTTTCTGGTGCAATTACCGTGTACCAAGTGTTTTCTAGCATATACACTTTGTTTCCTACGCCAATTCCTAATGCACCACCACTCGCTCCTTCACCAATGATGTAGGTAAAAATTGGAGTTTTAAGCATGGTCATTTCAAAAATGTTTCTTGCAATCGCTTCACCTTGTCCTCTTTCTTCGGCTTCCAAACCAGGATATGCTCCCGGAGTATCAACCAAAGTAACTACAGGAATTTTGAATTTTTCTGCAAGCTTCATTAGTCTCAAGGCTTTTCTGTATCCTTCAGGATTCGGCATTCCGAATCTTCTGTGTTGTCTTTCTTTGGTGGTTCTTCCTTTTTGGGTACCAAGAATCATAATTCTCTGGCCGTCTAGTGTTGCTAATCCACCAATTAGTGCAGGGTCATCAGCAAAATTTCTATCGCCATGAAGCTCCAGAAAACTGCCTTTGTCTACCATACCGTTGATGTAATCTAAGGTGTATGGGCGATTCGGATGACGCGATAGCTGTACTCTCTGCCAAGGAGTAAGATTTCCATAAATCTCTTTCTTTGTATCTCTGATCTTGTCTTCGATTTGGCTGCATGCTAATTTTACATCAACACCACTTTCTTCTCCTACCAACGAACAGGTTTGATACTGATCCATTAGCTCTTTTATAGGAAGTTCGAAACTTAAATATTCCATTCTTGAAGTAAATTAATCTTTCAAATGTATGAAAAATTATGAAATTTTATTTAAAATTATTTATTGCATTGCTTATTCTTGCGATACTTTCTTCTTTTCCAACGAGTTCCAAAATATCTGGAACGTCTGGTCCTTTCAATTCTCCTACCAAAGCTAAACGCAATGGCATCATTACTTTTCCCATTCCAATGCCTTTGTTTTCTGCGAAATCGTGTAAGCTTTGTTTGATGTTTTCTGAAGTGAATAGTTCAACTTTGCTCAGCATGGCAGAAAATTCTGTCAAAAGATTGGAAGTTTCTTCGTTCCAAGCTTTTTTTGATGCTTTTTCATCGTAAGAAATTGGTGCTTCGAAAAAGAATTTCCCGTTGTCGTAAATATCTTTCGGGAATGTGGCTCTTTCTTTCATTAAATGAATCACCTTTACTAGTTTTTCGTCTTCAATATTTAAATTTAAATCTGAATTTTTTAGAATATTTAATAATTCTTTGTCAGATTTTAATTGAATATATTGATGATTAAACCACTCAGATTTTTCTTTACTGAATCTTGCTCCGGCCTTATGAACCTTATTTAAATCAAATTCTTTCGCCATTTCATCCAAAGATAAAATTTCTTTATCATCCGCAGGAGACCAGCCTAATAGCGCCACCATATTGATGAAAGCTTCGGGTAAATAACCGCTTTCTCTATAGCCCTTGGAAATATTTCCGGTTGCAGGATCGGTGAAATTTAACGGAAATACAGGGAATCCGAATTTGTCACCGTCTCTTTTGCTTAATTTTCCTTTTCCTTCTGGTTTTAAAATCAAAGAAAGGTGGGCAAATTGAGGTGCTTCCCAACCCATTGCTTCATATAATAAAATATGTAAACCTAAAGAAGGTAGCCACTCTTCACCACGAATCACATGTGTGATTTCCATTTCGTGGTCATCTATGATGTTGGCAAAATGGTACGTTGGCATTCCGTCATTTTTCACTAAAACTTTATCGTCTAAAGCATCTGTGTTTACTGCAGAATTCCCTCTGATGATATCTACCAAGCCTAAAGTTCGATCCACTGGCATTTTAAATCTTACTACATAAGGTGTTTTTTCATCCAGTAATTTTTGAACTTCCTCTGCAGAAAGAGCAAGGCTGTTTTTTAAACGATTTCTGGTTTTATTGTCATAAGAAAAAACATCTCCTTTGGCCTCATATTCAGCACGGATGGCGTCTAGTTCTTCTGCAGTATCAAAAGCAATATAAGCGTAATCTGTTTTTAAAATTTGCTCCGTATATCTGTCGTAAATGTCTCTTCTTTCAGATTGTCTGTATGGGGCAAATTTCCCACCTTTTTTAGGGCTTTCATCGGGGATGATTCCGCACCATTCCAAGGCTTCCTCAATGTATTCTTCGGCTCCTTCTACGTATCTTGCAGTATCGGTGTCTTCTATTCTCAATACAAATTCTCCGCCCTGATTTTTAGCAAAAAGATAATCATACAACGCAGTTCTTACACCTCCCAAATGCAACGGCCCTGTAGGACTTGGAGCAAAACGGACTCTTACTTTATTCATTTCTTAGAAATTAAGGTGCAAATTTACTCAAAATTAAACGTTTTTAGAATGTTTTTACAAGTTCGTTATTGGCTTTTTTTTGGCGTAATCTATATATTTGTAAAAAAGAAGCACAAATAAAATGCGAGAAATAGGCTGAAGACTTTGGTGAGGATGATATTGTGATGTTGGGTGAAGAGTCTTATTAAGTTGGTAAGCAATTTATTTTTTGGAAATTAAAAGTTTGAAAAATAAAATAATAGGATTAGAATGTTTAGTTTTATATTTTTCTTTTTTCCATTCTATTTTTAATCTTTCTATTTCATCTGAAGACTTAGCTTCAGAAATAAGAATTTCGTATTTGAAGTGGAGTAGTTTAAGTTTGTATTTTTTATAAAGAAGTTTGTCTTTTTTAATGTATGGAAGGTATTTGTCTGTCACTTTTTCATAGGAGTCTTTCATGATTTTCCAGTTTCTGGATAAACTTGTAGAAAGTATCCTATAGTAAAACAGTTTTTTGTCTAGAAAACCTATTTTATAACCTTTTGAAGTAAGACGGAGATTCATATCCCAATCTTCGGTATTAATATCTTCATCAAAAGGGTAATCTACCAGAAGTTGTCTTTTGACAAATGTACCTACATTTACAGATATGTTTTCAGCAACATTGAGGTGAAAGAAATTGTTGATGTTATCTATTAAATTTTTTTTATCTTTTTCAGGATAGGCATTTGTTGTCTTTTTTTCATTCTCATAGTATTTGAAACCGTCAGTCAGTACAAAATCTACTTTTTCTTCTTGTATAAAATCTACTTTTTCTGCTAAATTATTAGGGGTATACCAATCATCACCAGATAATATAGAAATATAATCACCTGAAGAATAAGATACTAAAATATTCAAGTTTTTTGCAACACCAAAATTTTCTGTGTTTCTTATCAGTTTGTATTTTTTATCAAATTTTGCTAAAGTTTTTTCTGCAATTTCGTAGGTTTTATCTTTCGAAGCATTATCCAAAAAAATAATCTCGTAATTTGCATAAGTCTGAGACATAGCAGACAGACAAGCTTGTTCTATGAATTTTTCGTGATTCATAGTGATTATAACAATGCTTACAAAAGGCTGTTCTGCCATTATTAAAATTTATTGATCTTTTCTATAATATAATCTATTGCAGAGTCTTCTAAAACTGGACTTATCGGTAAGCTCAAAATTTCAGTATGAATTTTTTCTGTTACAGGTAAAGATAAGTGAGAGAATTCTGTGTAGCATTCTTGTTTATGTGGTGGAATCGGGTAATGTATTAATGTCTGAATCCCGTTTTCTTGCAGATAATTTTGTAAAAGTTCTCTATTATTACATCTTATGGTATAAAGGTGCCATACGTGCTCATTTCCATTTTCTGGAATTTCAGGTAATATAATTTTACTGTTGGTTATTTTTTTAGAATATTTATTTGCAATTTCTCGTCTTCTCTCATTTTCTGAATCAATATATTTTAATTTTATATCCAATACTGCTGCTTGTATTTCGTCTAAACGAGAATTTAAACCTTTGTACTCATTGATGTATTTTTTGCTAGAACCATAATTTGCAATCGACCTTATTGTATTTGCAAGTTCAGAATCATTAGTAGAAACGGCGCCTCCATCACCCAAAGCACCAAGATTTTTACCAGGATAAAAGCTGAAACCCGCTGCATCGCCAAGATTTCCGGTTTTAATGCCATTGTAATCTGCTCCTATTGCCTGTGCATTATCTTCTATGATTTTTAGATTATGTTTTTCTGCAATACCTCTAAGCTCATCACTGAAGATTACTCTTCCATAGAGGTGTACAATCATAATACCTTTTGTTTTGGAGTTGATCTTTTTTTCTATCTGTTCAACAGAAATATTATAGGTATTAATATCAGGCTCTACGAAAACTGGTACCAAATTATTGTCTGTAATGGCTAGAACTGAGGCGATATAAGTATTGGCAGGAACTATGATTTCGTCACCTTTATTCATAATGCCTAATTCTATGTAAGCTCGTAATATAAGCCTTAAAGCATCGAGACCATTTGCTGTTCCAATAATATGACTTGCACCAATGTATTTTGAAAGGTTTTTTTCGAAATTTTTAACTTCTTCACCCAAAAGATACCAGCCACTTTGGAACGTTTTTACCAATGCCGCTTCAATTTCTTTTTGATGCTGTAAATTTATTTTTTGGATGTCTAAAAATTTAATTTCCATTTGATGAATTTTAGTGTTACTTAGTTTTTCTTATTTATAGATATAAAAATTTGAAGTAGAATCTATTATTACCCGTTTTGCCTTTACGATGTCTGTAAATTTACTACCATAGAAGCTGGATGAGTCATCCTCAAAAGATTTTTTTTCTAAGATAAAATATAGATTTTTCTTTTGCAGCAAAGATAAATCTTTTTTGTAATTTACATATTCCACATTCATTTCCCAAGGCATCCTGTTTTTTGTTTTTTCAAACATAAATGATGCTGCGGGAAACCCGGGTAAGAAGATTACATCTTTATATTTTTTAGTAATTTCTTTACTTTCATTCAAAAAAATAATATTTTTTGTGTTGGTATAAATTCCTGAGTAGATTGGTGTATTTACTATTTTTGAAAACGTACTTTCTGTGAAATTTTTTTCCATATAAGGATTAATGATTCTGAGAGTAAACAAAAGTAGGGAAATAAGTATAGGAATATATTTTTTATCAAAAAGTGTATTGCTATCTGTATTGATCAAAAGAAAAGGAAGAGCTAGCAAAATATTATTTGCTCCCCACGAGATAGAAGACGACCAGGCAATCATTACAGCAAAAAGACCTATAGAGATACTGTATTTTTCTTGCGTGTTTTTTGTTCTGAAAAATTGTATGATTTGATAAAACATGCAGAGTGGTAACAAGCCATTAATAGAGCTCAGTATTGTATAATTGCTTGCATCCCTTTTTGCTATAATATCATATAGCCAATGGTAAAACGGTATCGAAAAAGAAAGTAGAAGTATGAAAAGTAAAGTTACCTCAAAAAAGGCAGTTGTTTTTCTAGTGAACCATAAAACGGATGAAATTATAAGACTGATGAAGAAAGGAAAAAAATACTTGTAAGAGTTCAAATACATTTTTATACCTACCAGATACAGCATGTTTTGATTTTTTCCTTCTGTTCCGCTTTCGTAATACGAGATTCCTTCTGGGATTTTATAATATAAAATGAGGCATAAACTAATTAATGTCAATATCCCCAATTTTATATTGCATTTTAAATTTATCTGATTTTTAAAGAAAACAGAAAAAGCCAGTACTAAGATGGGGAGTAAAAAAAATGATTGTTTGGTAGAAGCAGCAAATAAAGAAAATAAAAATGCGAGCAAAATATTTTTTTTATGTAAATAGTATAGTGAAAAACTTAGCAGAAAAACACCATCAATAGTATGCCAAGGCATTATGGGAAATATATTGATATTGAGCATTGCCAGTAACGGAATACTTAAAAACATCCTCCTGTCCCAAGAGTCACATTTAAAGAAAACTCTTGAAATATTATAAGCGATTATAAAAAATTGCAGAAGAACAAAAATTCTGCACAAAATAAAAAAATGATTCTGAATACCGTAAAAAGGTTTTAAGATAAGAGCCCAAAATACAGGTGTTCCAAAAGGTCTTACGTAATCGAAGTCTTTATAAATTACTTGCCCATCATTTATCTTTTTTGATAAAGATAAAATATATCCGGAATCTAAAACATCAAATCCTACAAAAATAGAGAATCCTACAAAAACTATAAAAATACTATAAAAGATAATGCTTAAAAATCCATTTTTCACTTTTCAAACTTTTTAGCAGGGTTTCCAAACCAAGTTTCATTGGCAGGAACGTTTTTAGTCACCACGCTTCCCGCGCCTATTACAGCATTTGCGCCTAAAGTAATTCCTGGTAATATGGTAGCATTTGCGCCAATAGAAACCCCTTTTTCTACCAGTGTTTCCAGAAGTATAAAATCTGTATTTTTCGATACAGGATTTTTGTCATTAGTAAATGTAACGTTGGGTCCTATAAAAACTTCATCTTCAATAGTAATACCGTCCCATATTTGAACTCCTGGCTTTATTGTGACATTATTGCCAATTTTCACTTTATTTTCTATAAAAACATTATAATTTATATTGCAGTTTTCGCCAATTACTGCGTCAGATAAAATCACACAATACTGCCAAATCATGGTGTTTTCACCAATTTTTTTGCTTAAAACCTCTGCTGTAGGATGTATTTTTATCATAATTGTAATAGTTTTTCTAAATGTTTTTCGAATATTTCAGAATCTAATATGAAATCTTCATGAAAATCATCAGTTATTTGTGGGTAGATGAAAAAATTCAAATCAAAATTAACCATTTTTGCTATAGTAGAAAATACGGAAAAATCTCCCCATACTGAGCTTAGCCAAGCCAGGCCTTTAGCACCATCTTTAGCAAAAAGCAGGTTGGTCCAGGCAGCACCACTGGGGCCTATAATATAATCAGCGTTATTAATGATGAATATTTGTTCATGAATGTTAAGGTCTTCAAAAAAAACTTCTGTAAAGCCATATTTCTGAGAAACGCCTAAGATTTCCTGCTCATTGTATTTTCTAAACTGAGATTTTCGTGAAATGAAAATCTTTTTTACCACCTCAATTTTCACTTGTTGATAATCAAAGTTTTCAAAACATTTTTGTCTTAAATATGCCAGAGATTTTTTTGAAAATCTTGAAAATCCAGCTTCGTACCGTGAGCCGGTGGCCACATTTGGGATAGTGTAGCTGGGGCTTGTAATGTGCCAAAGCGTTTTAAAATGATAATAACTAGCACTATTTAAAAAAACAATTTTGCAGTCTTTTGTGAAGAAAGATAATAAGTCTTTCATATTCTGATTATTATCTACACAAGAATCTACAACAATAATTTTGTTCTTATAATCTGGAATAGTTTTAAAGAATTCAGTTTTAGATAAAATTTCAATAAAAAAGTGATAGTAATTGAACGTGAAAATGCCACCTAAAAATATTGCTTCAGTATCAAAATGCTTTATTTTGTGATTTTGTACTTTAGCTAATGTTACCCCATGTTGTATGAGATTTTTTGTATTGTACAAATAATGTATTCTGCTGTCATCATGCCATTTTTCATAATAGATTTTATCTTTTTTAAGATTTAGAAAATAGGTAGAATCTGGTATGCAGTACACGTCTTGTAGTGCGAAAATTTCAACGCTATTGATGGTTTTTTCTATTGATGCTTGAGGTTGATCAAAAGTTTTGGGCAAAAAAATTTCAATAGTATTTGCTTCTTCAACTACAAATTTCTCTTTATAATTCTGAAAAGGTATAGAATCTAATGGTAAAAAATCAGTTACAAGTCTTTTTGCTTTTCTGAAAAAAGATTTAATGTAATATTTTTTTCTGAGCTTTAAAAGTTGTTTTTCTAAATTTTCAATTTGCTCATTTACGTCCATGTCCTAAAAATTCAGAATAATCTCTAATGTAATCTTTTTCATCGTATTCGTTACTTGCAATACAAATCTGTACGGCATTGTGGCTGTATTTCATGTTTCTCCAGCACATCTTCGGGATAAAAAGGCCCATGTTTGGTCTTTCAAGTATGAAAGTGTTTTTTTCTCCAGATAACAATTCTGTAGTAACCTCTATTCGTCCAGAAACTGCAATTAGAATTTGATGCAGGTCAAAATGAGAATGACCTCCTCTTTCAACTTCTTCTGGAGTAAAATACGTCCAATATATTCGTTTAGGTACAAACGGCAGGTTTTCTTTTTCAGCAACTGAAATATAGCCTAGTTCCGGACCTCCGATTTTTGGAAATTCTACTATAAAAGGGGAAGAGTAATCTTTCATTTAATTTTTTTGTAATAATATAATGTTTTAGCAATCAGTTTATTAATTGTAAAATTTTGTTTAACTGTCTCTCTGGCATTTGTTGCGATTGTATTTTTCAAAGCAAAGCTTTCAAAAAGAAGATCAATTTTTTTATAAAAGTTGTCTCCATAAGCAATCATTCCGTTTTCTGAGTCTTTTATGATTTCTGTAAAAGAATCTATTTCCGAGCAGATAACTGGCTTTTGCAATGCCATAACTTCTAACAAAGATAAACTAAAATTTTCTCCCTTAGAAGGAAAACATACCACATCAGCTTTGCTCAGTAACTCTACCATTTCATGATTATTTTTGCTCCCATGAAAAACTATTGAATTTCTTACATATAACTCGCTGATGATTTGGGGTATATGTTTTTCATAGCCGTTGGGATTGCCTACAAAATGAAGAGTGCTTTTAGGGTATTTTTTTTTGATTTTTACAAAATGCTCAATAATCGTATCTGCACCTTTTTCATAAGATACATTTCCGAAATAAAAGATAGATTGAGGAATAATTTCAGAATTCAAAATAGGCTTGTAGAAATTCTCATCAATGCCGTTATAGATGAGTTCTGCATCATTTATACCAAATAATTCTTTGTTGATTCTTCTGTTGTATTCGGATATTGCTATAACGTTTTTAGCTTTTTGCATGGCTACTTGCTCACAAAAAATTCTGCCTTTATGTACTTTCTTATATCCGAAATATCTTTCAAGTACAGACCAAGAACCATGACAACGGATAACAGAAGTTAGGTTTTCTGGTATAGAAAGAGCCAATCCGTCAAAATCATGTGTTTCTGCAATATCAAAATCGTGATGATTTTTATTTATATAATTTTGAATTTTATTTTTAATGAGCTTCTTTTCAAAAAGATAAATTTTAAAGTGTAGGTTTTCAAGAAATGCTATTTTTCCTGTTAAAGAGCGTATGATTTCAAGGAATGGATTTCCTTTAAAAATATCTTTGATAGAATGTATTGTTACGCCATTTTCTATAAGATCAAATTTTTTTTTTGAAATTAAAAATACATGAGGTGATATACCGTTTTTAGCAAATTCTTCACAAAGGTTTTTATAAAATACACCAGTTCCTCCAACCTTTAAGTTTTGAGAGCATTTATATTCTTTTGTTACAATAAGGAGTTTCTTTATACTGCTCATTTATTAAAATTAAAAACGGTTTCTACCCAATTATCCAACGTGTATTTATAGTAAATTTCCTCAGGAATTTTTTGATAAACAGATTCAAAAAATGATTTTTCTATATTACTAAAATCACTATTTAAAATCAAAATATTTTCAGGATTATAAAAATCGTAATTTTTAATATCTGCATTGTCTGTAATGAATTTTTTCTCCAATGCCATCGCCTCGAAAACCCGAAAACTAAGACCAGATTGATGATTTCGCTGAAAATCTAAAATAGCTTTTGAGTTTTCGTAATATCGTAAAACTTCAGATTGCGAAATATTAGTTCTGCGAAATTGTAGACTTTTCACTAGTTTTTTGTCAAAAATCTGTTGAAGTTGCTTCTTCCAGCTTTTTTTTCCTGCAATGATGGCTTTGAATTTAATTTTTAAATCGCTTGTCTTTATGTTGAGTTTTACAAGTCTTAAAATTCTTGTTTTATCATAAGAAGTGATATAGAAAAGATCAAATTCTGGGCTTTGTTGTTCTGCAGAGATGTGTTTTAGGTAATTGTAATTGTTGATTTTTTTGAAGCCAAATTTTTTTACATCTTCATCATCAAACGAAAACACCGTATCAAAAAAGTGAAGAATATGATGTGCTGGGTTTCTAAGCATACTATCATACAAGTAAGCGATATTTCTGTCTGTATATTTTCGGATTATTTTATGTGTTTTCTCTTCTATAGCTTCAGGATTGATGACTAGAATCTGGTCTTGTTTACCTATTTTTTGGAGCGAGTCTATTATGAATTTTTGTCTGTTCTCATGTTTTAAGTTTTTACCAAAGAAAACTTTACTTATTGTATTTTTTATTCTCGCACCAAAATTTTTATGAGTAAAAGCTCCAATATTTATATGGGTGGCTTCAATACCTTTTTCTTTTAGTTTGTTTACGATATGTTCATCATAATGCCAAAAATCAAAACTGATTAAACAAATTTTCATGTGCAGCTGCTTATTTTTTTTAAATGCCACATGCAAAAGCAGAATATTTATTGATATTCGTATTTACAAAATATAGCGATTTCATATAACAAAAGTAAAGATTTTAAAGTTTAAATTTCTACTTTTGGGGTAAAGCTCCCTTTTTTAATGAAAAAGAACATCCTTATCGATGTCGAAAGACTAAAATATCCCAAATCTGGAATTGCAAATGTATGTATATCTCTAATTAAAGGTTTAGGAAATAGTTTGAATGAATTTCAGTACACTTTATATGGTCCGAAAAAAAAATTACCTTTCTTGAACGGAAACTTTAATATTGTTGCATGGAAGTTTTGGCAGAAAAAAATTAAAATTCATACTTCAAAGTATGCTTTGATTCATGTAACGCATCAGCTCTCAGATTATTTTCATGCTAAAAATAAAGTTCAGAAAAAGGTTGTCACCCTGCACGATTTGAACTTTCTTCATGATGGGAGTTCGGCAAAAAAAATGATGAAATCTAAGAAATTAGTTCAAAAAAACATAGGTAATGCAGATGCTATTGTTTGCATTTCAGAATTTGTGAAAGATAATTTTATTAAAAATAAACATTTATTTACGCTGAAAAAAGATGTAGAGATAGAGGTGATTTACAATGGTTTAATATTCCCTGAAAAAGAAAATCTGAGTTTCGAAAAAAGATATGATTTTTTGGATAAAAATTTCATACTTACCATTGGGGTTCTATTTCCGAAAAAAAACCAGCACGTTTTGCTTGAAATGCTTTTGCATAACGACAGAGATTTGGTCTTGATTACCTCGGCGGCAAAGTCTGAGTATAAAGAAAAATTTTTAGAAAAAATTAAAACTCTTAGATTAGAAAAAAGAGTACATATTCTAGAAAATGTAAGTAATGACGAGAAAAATTTTCTTTTAAAAAATTGCGAATCTTATTGTCATCCTTCATTAGCAGAAGGTTTCGGGATTCCTCCAGTGGAGGCAATGTATTTTGGGAAGCCGGTTTTTCTTAGCCGTTTTACAAGTCTGCCAGAAATTGGTGGTTCTCTCGCTTTTTATTTTGATGATTTTGATCCCGAAAAAATGAATGCTATTTATTTAAAAGGAATTCATCAGTACAAAAATGATCCAGAATTGCCCCAAAAGCTTCATCAGCATGCATTGAAATTCAGTTATAAAAAAATGTCAGCATCTTATGAATATCTCTATAAGAAACTTTTATCCTAAAGTTTTATTTTGCCATAACGGAGTTTCATCTTAAAAGTTGTAAAACTATCACTTCCTTTCATGTTTATTCTTTTTACTTCGAATTTGTTTTTCCAAGGGAACGAAGTGAGGTTGTTGCCAATTCGTAAGGCTGCAGAGATGTTGAGCTTTTCTAGAAGTGCAAAAAATCTTTTTTTCTGCAATCCTTTTTTAGGGAATTTACCATAAGGATAAACCAAAATGTTTGAATACTCTATTTGATGATATTCTAGTGACTTCATGTTTTCTTTGATGTCATTTTCCGCATCCTCAATACTCATTTCTGAATAGTTTTTGTGGCTGTGGCTATGTAAACAAATTTCTACATATTTCGAAGGTAAAGATTTTATCTCTTCAAAACTCATATAAAGACCCGGCTTGTTTTCAAGATCTTTTTCTATGAGCTCTGTCGGCACACAGATCGCCGCTTTAAGTTGATATTTTATAAGTAGAGGGATGAGATATATGAAATTATTGTAGTAACCATCATCAAACGTGATGATTATCTTGTTTTTAACGTCTTTCTTTTCTTCAAGTTCTCCAAAGAAAACGGTTTCAAAATTTTCTTTAATATAAATCAGTTGCTTTTCAAGCTTTTCTACCGAAATAGTAAGATCATTATCTATCTTATCTTTTTCGGTCATTACCTGATGATACATTAAAATCCTAAGATCAGTAGGGTGTGAGATTCCCAAACTCCCTTTTATGAAATTTAGCAACATTATTTTTTTACGTTATGTAATTCGTATAATTTTTGATATTTCAGAAAAGTATAAAAACCGGCAGTTTTTGCAGCGTAATAGCCTACCAATCCATCAAGAAAACCTAAACGAATAAAATAGGATTTGATAAACTGGTAAATAGGACTGAAAATAATTTTTAAAACACTGTATTTTTTGCCTCTATTGTACATTTTCTCTGCCATCATCGTAGTGTATTTATTAGACTTTTCTATATGATGATGTATGTCTTTATAAGTGTAATGATTTATATTGCCTTCTAAAAGCCCAATTTTTTCCGTGGTTAAAAAATATTCGTGAACGATGTCTTCCGAATACCTTCCAGCATCTTTACGAAATAATCTTTCTCTTTTTATGTTTCCCCATCCGCCATATTTCAAGGATTTCCCCAGAAAAATATTATTAAATGCAATGTTAAAAACCGATAAATTTAATTTTTCCTGACTTATAATTTTCACAATTGAGCTTTTTGCAATCTCATCCGGAATTTCATCTGCATCTAAAAATAAAATCCACTCGCCGGAGCATTGATCTATTGCGAAATTTTTTTGTTTACCAAAACCTTCAAAAGTATGCTGTATCAATTTTACTTTTGAAAAATTCTTACAGATTTCAACTGTTTTGTCTGTAGAAAAACTATCTACAATCACAATTTCATCAGCGATATGATAAATAGAACTGAGCGTTTTTTCGATAATTCTGTCTTCGTTGAAAGTAATAATTGCAACTGAAAGTTTCATTTTTAACCCACTAATTTTAGCAAAAATACAGTTTATTTTAAAACTAAATATAAAACAAAAAATAACACTCG
Organism: Chryseobacterium piscicola; assembly: GCF_900156685.1. GTDB lineage: Bacteria > Bacteroidota > Bacteroidia > Flavobacteriales > Weeksellaceae > Chryseobacterium > Chryseobacterium piscicola. The sequence goes on along the minus strand of NZ_FTOJ01000007.1, from coordinate 136,122 downwards.
AGTAGAGTGTTATTTATGTTCATTTTATCAATTAAAATTCTAAAATTGTCTTCTCAATAATCCTCACACAATCCAGCAATTGCTCTTCTGTAATAACCAACGGTGGCGCCAATCTGATGATGTTTCCGTGAGTTGGTTTTGCTAAAAGACCATTTTCTTTTAGTTTTAAACAAAGATTCCAAGCGGTTGAGCTTTCTGGGGTGTCGTTTATTAAAATGGCATTTAGTAAACCTTTTCCTCTTACTTTGGTAATCAAATCAGATTTTTGAATCACTTTTTCAATTTCAGATCTGAATAATTTCCCTAGCTCTTCAGCTCTTTCAGATAAATTTTCGTCTGCCACAACATCTAAAGCTGCAATGGCAACAGCGCAGGCAATAGGGTTTCCTCCAAAAGTAGAACCGTGTTGACCAGGTTTGATGACATTCATAATTTCGTCATTCGCTAAAACTGCAGAAACAGGATACATTCCTCCTGAAAGTGCTTTTCCTAAGATCAAAATATCGGGTTGTACATCTTCATGGTGGCAAGCAATTAACCTTCCCGTTCTAGCAATTCCGGTTTGAACTTCATCAGCAATGAAAAGAACGTTGTATTTTTTACATAATTCTGAAGCGTTTTTAAGGAAATTATCATCCGGAACGTAAACTCCCGCTTCTCCCTGAATAGGCTCTACTAAAAATGCTGCAATATTTTGCGCATCATTTTTTAAAACTTCTTCTAAGGCCGCAAGGTCATTGTAAGGAATTTTCACAAATCCTGGAGTGAAAGGCCCGTAGTTTTTATTGGCATCAGGATCATTTGAGAAAGAAACAATTGTAGTGGTTCTTCCGTGAAAGTTATTTTCGCAAACCACAATTTTTGCTTCATTTTCTGAAATACCTTTTACTTCATAGCTCCATTTTCTTGCTAATTTCACCGCCGTTTCTACAGCTTCCGCTCCAGAATTCATCGGTAAGACTTTGTCAAAACCGAAAAGAGTAGTGATTTTTTTCTCGTATTCTCCCAAACTTGAGTTGTAGAATGCTCTTGAAGTTAGAGCCAGTTTTTTAGCCTGATTAACCAAAGCTTCTACAATTTTTGGGTGAGAATGTCCTTGATTAACAGCTGAGTAAGCCGAAAGGAAATCGTAATATTTTTTTCCTTCAACGTCCCAAACAAAAACGCCTTCACCTTTGTCTAAAACCACAGGAAGCGGATGGTAATTGTGTGCGCCATGTTTTTCTTCGAGCTCAATGAAGTATTGTGAATTTTTTGATTGTTCTGCTGTTGACATATTCTTTTTGCTTTTTTACAAATTTAAGGATTATAAATAACTTGCAACAATAATTAATTTCTGTTTAAAATGAAGATTCGGAACTGTTGTGCAGAATTAATGAAAAATGTGGAAAAAAGTTATTACAGTGAGACTCGGGTTTGGATTTTATATCTTTTTTTAGATAGTTTAAAACTTGTAATATAACGTCAAAGATCATGGAATTTGTAATTTCTGCTCATCATTGTATATTTTTATAAAGATAAAAAATAAAACAATTTTAGAAATTGATTTTTTTTAAAAAAAAGCCACACGAATGGATTCGTACGGCAGCGTAGGTAGCAGCGGAGGCGGCGGTTTTGTAGTGAAAAATGATTTTAAGATAATGATGGTTTTATAATCAATTTTAGTGAAAGATATTTAAAAAATAGGTTTTTCTAGATTTCCAAAAAAGTCTGTAGAATACGAGCAATTAAGATAAATATTACAGTTTGGCATTCGTTCTTTGAGGCTGAAGGCTTTTTCTTCCAGATTGTCTTCTATTTCTTCTGAGGAAACAAATACTTCCCTGAGATTTTTGTTATTTAGGGTTTGAAACAAATCCGTCAAAGTGATTTCTGTACCAGTAAGATTCAGGTTTTCTAAATCTTTCATTTGATTAAAATAAATTATACAGGATTTTGTGAGAAAGCGGTTTTTTCTTAGAAATAGATTTTTCAATCCTTTAAAACGGGTCATGTATTCTATAGATTGATCTGTGATTTGAGAATCTTTAAGATAAATTTCATTGATGATTTCAACCCTTAAACTCAAGAAATAAAAAAAATCATCATCATAATCTGAGTCTGCTGATTTTAAAATTTCCCAATGAATAGGGATTTTCTCTGCTTTTTCAATCCTGAAATTTAGTAACCAGAATTTTTTTTCTTCTTTGGAGAGTTTCATTTGATACTTTATTTAATTAATCAAAGAATGATGGCTATTCACAAAACAAAAAATTTCACAATTTTGAAAATTGCAAGATTTACAATCTGTTTAAAAATGCTAATCTTAATCCTCAAACCCCGCTGCCGCACGAATCCTTTGGTGTGGTCGTTCTTAGAAATCAAACATTCTAAAAACGACAACGTTGTCTAGCAAACCTTTTTCATCAGCATAATCTACAGCACTGCTGTACCTGTAGTCTTCTGCACGAAAAACCAAACCTGCTTCCACAGGATTTTGATGTACATAATTAATTTTTTGGAAAATAACTTTGTTACTCCATAGTTCAATGGGTTTATTATCATGTCTCCAAAATTGATATTGGCTCACATTCGAGGTTTTTGAACCTTCTTTAAGAAAGTAATCCAGCAGAAATTCTTTTCTGCTTTCTCTATTATTTTCTTTGATCGCTTGTACAATTGCTTTGCTTGTAAATCTTTTTAAATCGCCAATAAGAAGTTCTGGTTTCTGCCCATCTATACTTCTGAAAACCAAATGCACATGGCTTGACATAATGCACCAAGCATGAATTCCCAAACCTTTATTCTTTTGGCAGAACCTTACACTTTCCAGAAATAGGTCTTTGTATTCATTTCGAATAAATACATCTAGCCAACCTACTACCGCAAAACTTATAAAATATAAACCTTCAGGATTATGGAATTTGTAGTTTCTACTCCTCATTGTATGTTTTTATAAAGATAAAAAATAAAACAATTTTAGAAATTGATTTTTTAAAAGAAAAAGCCACACGAAGGGATTCGTGCGGGAGCGGAGGTTTTAAAACAAAAAACCACACGAAAGGATTCGTGCGGGAGCTGGGGAGCCTTCTGACGTTACACAGATTTAATAAAAAAACCGCCTCAACACTGAGGCGGTTTAGATTTATATCAAATAATCTTAGTGATTATCATATTTTCTGTCCATTACAAAATCTTCCATGAATTTTGTAGTGTAGTTTCCGGAAAGATATCTTTCGTCTTCCATCAACTGTCTGTGGAAAGGAATTGTAGTTTTCACACCTTCTACGTAGAATTCTTCCAAAGCACGCTTCATTTTTGCAATCGCTTCTTCACGGGTTTGTGCCGTAGTAATCAATTTAGCAATCATTGAATCGTAGTTTGAAGGAATGGTGTAACCAGAATACACGTGAGTGTCTACTCTAATTCCGTGTCCGCCAGGAATGTTTAATCCTGTGATTTTCCCTGGTGATGGTCTGAAATCTGCGTAAGGATCTTCCGCATTGATTCTGCATTCAATTGAGTGCAACTTCGGGAAGTGGTTGATTCCTGAAATAGGAGTTCCTGCTGCCAAAAGAATCTGCTCTCTGATTAAGTCATAATCTATAACCTGCTCAGTAATTGGGTGCTCTACCTGAATTCTCGTATTCATTTCCATAAAATAGAAATTTCTGTGCTTGTCTACAAGGAATTCAATAGTACCTACACCTTCATAACCGATAAATTCTGCCGCTTTCACTGCTGCCTCACCCATTTTCTCACGCAGTTCGTCTGTCATGAATGGGGAAGGGGTTTCTTCAGTTAATTTCTGGTTTCTTCTCTGTACAGAGCAATCTCTTTCAGAAAGGTGGCAAGCTTTACCAAATTGGTCACCAGCAACCTGAATTTCGATGTGTCTTGGCTCTTCAATTAGTTTTTCCATGTACATACCTCCGTTTCCGAATGCTGCCACAGCTTCTTGAATTGCAGATTCCCAATGTTCTTTAAGGTCTTCTGCTTTCCAAACAGCTCTCATTCCTTTTCCACCACCACCTGCGGTTGCTTTAATCATTACAGGATAGCCAGTTTCTTCAGCAGTTTTTACGGCGTGCTCGTAAGATTCAATTAAACCTTCAGAACCTGGCACACAAGGTACGTTTGCTGCTTTCATGGTTGCTTTAGCATTTGCTTTGTCTCCCATTCTCTCGATTTGCTCAGGACTTGCCCCAATAAATTTGATGCCGTTTTTCTGGCAGATTCTTGAGAAGTTAGCGTTTTCAGATAAGAAACCATATCCTGGGTGAATTGCGTCTGCATTGGTAATCTCTGCAGCAGCAATAATACTAGGGATTTTAAGGTAAGAGTCTTTACTCATTGCAGGGCCAATACAAACAGCCTCGTCAGCAAATCTTACGTGAAGACTGTCTTTGTCTGCAGTAGAATATACCGCAACAGTTTTGATTCCCATTTCTTTACAAGTACGTAGGATACGCATTGCAATTTCGCCACGATTGGCAATTAATATTTTTTTGAACATCTCTCTGAAATTTTAAATTTTAAATTTTGAATTTTAAATTATTTTAAATGAAACAATTTTCATCTAAAATTTATAATCTTTAATTTAAAATACTTTAAGACGGATCTACTAAGAATAATGGTTGGTCATATTCTACCGGAGTAGCATCGTCAACTAAAATTTTTACGATTTTACCACTTACCTCAGACTCAATTTGGTTGAATAACTTCATTGCTTCTATTACACAAACTACTTTCCCAACAGAAACTTCGTCTCCTACATTGGCAAAAACATCTTTATCTGGAGATGGTTTTCTGTAGAAAGTTCCGATCATTGGAGATTTTATCGTCACAAACTTACTGTTATTGTCAGATGCTGTTTCAGTAATTTCCGGAGTTGGAGTTACTGCAACAGGCGCGTGGCCTGGAGCATGCTGAGGAGCTTGTTGATACATTGCTGGCTGAGCAACATAGCTTACTTCATTACCTCCAAGTGGTGTTTTAATGGTAATTTCGAAATCTTTAGTCTTATATTTTACTTCTGAAACTTCAGCTTTAGATACAAACTTAATAAGATTTTGTATGTCTTTAATGTCCATAAAAATTGATATTTGATTTGGGTCAAAGATACCAAAAAAACATAAAAAACAACAAAAAACCGCTAAATTTTATCAAAATTGAGCGGTTTTTGTATTAAAACGAGTGTTTTCGGGTGAAATCGACTCTTAGTTTTCTTCAGTAGTAGCTACTTCTTTTTCTAATACTACTTTTCCTCTGTAGTATAGTTTTCCTTCATGCCAGTGAGCTCTGTGGTAAAGGTGAAGCTCTCCTGTTGCTGCATCTTTAGCCAATTGAGGAACTACAGCTTTGTAATGAGTTCTTCTCTTATCTCTTCTTGTAGACGACTGTCTTCTCTTTGGATGTGCCATTTTGTAATAACTTTTTTAATTGATGAGCGATGAGACTCGTCATCTCATCATTAAATTATTTAATTTTTATTCTTTAAATTTTTCAGTGCGTCCCATCTTGGGTCGCTATTGTGTTCTTTCTCTGTTTCTATTTCTTTTGGACTGAATTTTTCAAGTATTTCCAAATCTTCATCACTTATATTAGGTGATACCTTTTTCATGGGTATTGATAGTGATACGGTTTCATATATTAATTGTGATATATTAAAAGCGTGATCGTTTGTAGGAATTGTGATTACATCTTCTTCGCTGTCATCATATTCTTCTCCAAATTTTACCAAAATACCAATTTGGTTTTTGATATTATAAGAGAAATTTTCGTTCGTGATGTCACAAACCAATTCTACAATACCTTCTGAATTTATCTCAAATTCTAAAAAAGTTGTGTGTTTGTCTAGTAACACATTTACTTCAATCTTAGGATTCGAAAACTCTTGTTCAGTGTCAAATAATTGAAAGAACTCCTTATCTATATCAAATTTGAACTCGTGCCTGCCGGTTTTCAATCCCGAAAAGTGTACGTCGTAATTTCTTAGCTTGTCCATAAAATGAGTGTGCAAAAATATGCATTTTTTTTAATACTACAAATAAAATGCATAACAAATTAATTTTTATTCGTTTATCAATTTATATTTCGTTACCTATAGGTAAATCTTCATCAATTCCACCGTCTGATGGCATTCTTTTAGGTTTCAGGCGGTTTTCCATTAAATCTTTATAATCAGCACGACGTTGAAATATTTTTATAGCTGTAAATATTGCTTCACTAAAACTCCGCTCATCAGCTATGTTTTTTCCTGCAATATCATAAGCTACCCCATGATCCGGAGAAGTTCTAATGAAAGGTAATCCTGCAGTATAATTTACGCCTTCTTCGTATGCGATTGTTTTGAACGGTGCCAATCCCTGGTCATGATACATTGCCAAAACAGCATCATAATTTTTGTATTTTTCAGGTTGGAAGAAACTGTCTGCCGGAAAAGGACCGAAGGCTAATATTCCGTTATCATAAAGTTCTTTTATGGTAGGAGAAATGATTTCTATTTCCTCATTACCTATAACTCCACCATCGCCTGAATGTGGATTGAGACCTAAAACCGCTATTTTTGGTCTTGTAACAGCGAAATCTTCTATTAAAGTTTGGTTTAAAACTCGAATTTGGTTCTTTATTTTTTCTTTGGATATGTTTTCAGCTACCTGAGAAATAGGAATGTGATGTGTAGATACTGCTACTTTCAACCCTTCTGTTACCAAAAACATCAAACCTTTTTTGTTGAATTTTTCTTCAAAATAACCTGTGTGGCCTGCGTGTTTGAAACCCATTTTCGTCATTTCGTCTTTATTGATTGGTGCAGTTACCAAAACATCAATTTCTCCTTTCATTAAAGCTTCTGTGGCTGCTTCAAGGGAGTCAATTGCCATTTTTGTAGATTCCTCACTGGGTTTTCCCAATTCTACATTAGAATTTTCTTTCACAAGATTTACCATATTTAGTTTTCCGGCTTGAGCTTGTGATGCTTCTGTGATATAGTTGAAATTTAAATTTAATTTAAAAATGTTCTTTTGATAAGTAAAAAGCTTGCCAGAACCAAATATTACAGGGGTAAAAAAATCTGTAATTGTTTTATCTTGAAGAGATTTCATGATGATTTCTGGGCCAATGCCGTTGAAGTCACCAATTGAAATTCCTACTCTTACTTTATGGTTTTTTGGGGTCATTTTGATTATCTTTGAAGATTATAATTTTACAAATTTAGCAAAAAATAATATGTTCACAGGAATTATTGAAGCAGTAGGCGTAGTAGAGAAAATTGAAACGAATGGAAGTAATATAGATTTTACTTTATCTTGTCCATTTACCAAAGAGCTGAAAATTGATCAAAGTCTTTCTCATAATGGGTGTTGTCTCACAGTAGTGAAAACTGATGGGGATAAATATGTTGTTACAGCTATTAATGAAACTTTGGAAAAAACAAATTTAGGAAAGTGGCAAGAAGGTACTGTAGTTAATCTGGAGCGTTGTACTGTGATGAATGGGAGGCTAGATGGGCACATTGTACAAGGGCATGTAGATAAAACGGGTGAGATTATCAATATAGAAAATAAAGATGGCAGTTATTTTGTTACTGTAAGATATAATTCAGAAGGTAACTTTGTTACGGTGCCTCAAGGATCAATCACTGTAAACGGAATTAGTTTAACAGTTGCTAAAAGTGATGATCTAGAGTTTTCGGTAGCCATAATCCCATACACATGGGAATTTACCAATATGAATTCATTGAAAAAAGGGGATATGGTGAACCTTGAATTTGATATAATAGGTAAATATATAGCTAAACTTCTACAAAATAATGCCATTAAATAAGTACAAGGGTTACAGTCTCAGAAATCGATTTTTCTTTGGTTTTTTGTTTGTTTGTCTTTTAAGTGTCGCTGCATCTTCATTGGTGCCTTACTTTGTTTTACGAAATAATTCTCTCAAGCAGAGTCGAACAGATATGCAGAAAAAAACAAATTCTGTAATGGCTTATTTTGACTATGCACTCAGTTTAGAAAATGTAAATACAGAAGACCTTGAAAGAGTGTTGGGCAATAAAATTTTTGAAATTGCAGACATCAACCAGCATGACATCATCATTTATGATTTGAAAGGTAATTACCTTCTCTCAAATCGTGATGGAAGCCCTGTGAATCATAAAAAAATTCCCCTTGCTATTGTTAATAAAATACTTTCAGACAAAGCAAGGTATGATGTGCGTGGTTACGACGCAGGTAAAGATGCTGTTTTTACTTCTTCATATTTACTACTAACTAACAATAATCTTCAGCCTGTAGGGATTATGTATATCCCACTATATCACAACGAGTCTGCATATTTAGATGTTTTGCACCAGTTTCTGATTTATATGGTTATAATAGATTTAATTTTGATTGTTTTTAGTATCTGGATCAGTTGGGTAATGTCTAATAATTTGGCTAAAAATATTACGAAATTTTCTGATATGATTACGCGCATTACGTTATTTGAAAACGATATGCATCCCATTAAATATTACAAAAATGATGAGCTTAATGCACTGGCAAAAGCTTATAATAGAATGATTCTTCAGATTCAGGATCAGAAAGAGAGATTGAGATTTAAAGCCTCTGAAGAAGCTTGGCGCGAAATGGCAAAACAAGTTGCTCATGAGGTGAAGAATCCTCTAACGCCAATGAAATTAACAATTCAAAATTTTGAAAGAAAATTTGATCCTCAAGATTTGAATGTTACAGATAAGGTAAAACAACTCAGTAAAACCATTGTAGATCAAATTGATGTTATTGCTGCTGTAGCATCAGCCTTTTCTGAATTTGCGAAGCTTCCTGAAAAAAACAATGAAGTGATTAATCTGAATTCTGAGATTAATGATATACTCGGAGTTTTCAATGATGATTTAATTTACTTGCATGCTAATAAAAACGATATCATGATTAATATGGATAGAATTTATCTGTCCAGAATCATTACCAATCTTGTTACCAACGCTAAACAAGCTAAAAGTGATGAACGAGAAATGATGATTAATATTGATATAGAACAATACCAACGGCGTGTAGTTATTTCTGTTCAGGATAACGGAGTTGGGATTAACCAGGTAATGTTCGAGAAAATATTCGAACCCAATTTCACCTCCAAAAATAGCGGAATGGGGCTAGGTCTTGCGATGGTAAGAAAAATGATTGAAGATTACAAAGGAGAAATCAACGTAAAATCTGAAGTCGGAAAAGGGGCTACATTTATCATTACTTTACCTACAAATCTTTAGTGAAATCTTTTAGTTTTAAAAATTTTGATATTCATCAGTCGGAAAACGTATTTCGTGTAGGGACTGATGGTGTTTTGCTGGGTTCTTTGGCAAATGTAGATAAGGCTTCCAGAGTGTTGGAAGTTGGTACAGGAACCGGTTTGATTTCCTTAATGCTGGCTCAAAGAAACGGTTCTGCAACGTTTTTGGGTATCGATATTAATTGTGACGCGGTACATCTTACTCAAATTAATTTTATGAAATCACCTTTTCATTCAAGATTAGAAAATAGGCAGCAAGACTTCAAAACATTTCAAACCGATGAAAAATTTGATTTGATAGTATCAAATCCACCGTATTTTGAAGAATCTGATTCTGGAAAAGACAAAATCGCAAGACAAACTATTGAGCTAGATTTTAGGCAGTTAATTTTAAAAACAGCTCAACTTCTTTCTGGTAAAGGTGTTTTTTCGGTTATTATTCCGGTAGAGGCGGGTGATTATTTTATAGAAATTTGTACAGAAAACAAATTATTCCTTAACCGAAGAATCAATATAAAAGGAATAGAAAATTCTAAAATAAAGAGATTGATTCTTGAATTTTCTTTAGAAGAAAAAGATCTCCGAGAATTGGAATTTGTAATAGAAAAAAGTCCGAGACAATACTCGGACCAATATCTTGAACTCACAAAAGAGTTTCATGTTTTTAAAAATAAGTGAGTTTTACTCAAATAATTCTGCGGTATCTAGTACAGAAACCTTTCCGTCTTCACATCTGATTGCTTCTCCAGGAAAGTTTTGAATCATGTGATAATCGTGCGTAGCCATTACCACAGCGGCATGGTTGTCTTCTGCAACTTTTTTTAGTAGAGTCATAATTTCGTTAGAGGTTTCAGGATCTAAATTTCCTGTAGGCTCATCGGCTAAAATCAAATCAGGATGGTTCAAAAGAGCTCTGGCAATGGCAACACGCTGTTGTTCTCCACCCGATAGTTCATGGGGCATTTTATGTTTTTTACTCTTCATATTTACGCTGCTCAAAACTTCGTTGATGCGCTCATCCATTTTATGCTTGTCGCTCCAGCCAGTAGCTTGCAGTACAAATTTCAGATTTTTTTCAACTGTTCTATCAGATAAAAGTTGAAAATCTTGAAAAACAATCCCTAATTTTCTTCTTAGATTGGGGACTTCAGAAGACTTTAGTTTTGCAAGATCAAATCCTACGACAGAGCCGTGGCCACTCACTAATGGAATGTGACCATAAAGTGTCTTTAGTAAAGAGCTTTTTCCAGAACCTGTCTTGCCGATAAGGTAGCAGAATCTTCCTTTTTTGATGTTTAGATTTACATCAGATAAAACAGTGAAGTTTTTCTGGGCAATTTTAGCATGTTCCAGATTGATGATATTTTCTCCCGTGATATTGGTATGTGGCATGTTTCAGTTTTAAGATTATTAAAAATAATAAAAAGAAATTTTACTTTGAAGAATTTTAGTAAATTTTAACAACAAAAAATGCCTGAAAAGATAATTTTCAAGCATAGATTGTATATGATAATAAAGAATTATCTCTTAGCGCGCGCAGCACTTACAGTTAAACTCTTTCTGCCTTTTGCTCTTCTTGCAGCCAAAACTCTTCTACCGTTTGGCGTAGACATTCTTTCTCTGAAACCGTGTTTGTTTCTTTTCTTTCTTTCTGATGGCTGGAATGTTCTTTTACTCATTACTATATGTTTAAATCGTAATTATCTATTAATTTTCAGGTTGCAAAGATATGTAAAATTTTATATTTTACAAACTAAACAATGTTTTTTTTAAAATATTTTCAGATTCCTTTTTCTGACTTTTATTTCCTGCAAATTTAGGTAAAAAAAATTTCTTTCATCAGACGTTTCCGAAAAAGATATATCTTTGGAGACTCAAAAAACAAAAAATATTTCGATGTTTACACCTACAGAGCTTTTAGAAATCAAAAATCTTTTAATCCCTGAGAACAAAATTGTTATTCTTACGCATTACAATCCGGATGGCGACGCCATTGGTTCTAGTTTGGGTTTAAAGCATTATCTTGCTGCAAAAGGTATTTCTGCTGAGGTGGTAGTGCCAAATGATTTTCCTAAATTTCTTAAGTGGATGCCAGAAGCAAAGAAAAATATTGTTGCAGAATACAAAAGGAAAGTTGCCGCAGATTTGGTTTTTGAGGCTGATGTTATTTTTTGTCTAGATTTTAATTCTCCTTCAAGAATTGGAATTCTAGGTGATTGGCTTACTAAAGCGACTGCAAAGAAAATCTTAATAGATCATCATCAGCAGCCAGAGAATTTTGATTTTGTTTATTCAGATACCGTTATTCCTGCAACTTGCCAGATGATTTACCATTTTATCGAGGCGATGGGAGATGAAAATCTGGTTAATAAAGATGTGGCAGACTGTCTTTATACTGGTATAATGACTGATACTGGTGGTTTTAGATTCCGTTCTACCAGTGCTACTACCCATAGAATTGTTGCAAATTTAATAGAGAAAGGAGCAGATCCTGCATTGATAACTTCAAATACTTGGGATACAAATACAATAACACGTCTTCAACTTTTAGCCCTGATTTTAGGTAGGATAGAGGTGGTAAATGAAACTGTAGCGGTACTTTATCTTACAAGAAATGAATTGAAAGAATATGGCTTTCAGAAAGGTGATACCGAAGGGTTTGTAAATTACGGACTCAGTATTCTTGGAGTAAAGATGGCTGCGTTTTTTATGGAAGATTTGTATGAGGATTTTATCAAAATTTCTTTTAGAAGTAAAGATGCGATTGATGTTAATCAGTTTTCAAGAAAATATTTCAGCGGTGGTGGCCATATCAATGCAGCGGGAGGGAAGTCAAATGATAATCTGCAGGAGACTATAGAGGTTTTCAAAAAGAGAGTAGTAGAAGAAGAGTTTTAAAATCAACCAGTTTTTTATTTTTGTAAATTAAAATTGAGCCTAGTGAAATTGATGGTGATGCTGCTTTTGTGTGGCTTCAATTGCCATTGTTTGATTTAGGTTAATTTTTTTTGAAGAATGGTTTTTATGATGATATTCATAAATACGAATCTCAACCTCAATCTTATCCTAAATTTTTTTATACCCTTTATTTTCAAGCTCATTACAAGTATATTCGTACACCTCCTTAAACATAATATCAAGAGATTTTTTATTGAATAAACTGAATTTTGTCATTTTTGGAGGATCAAGAAAAATATTGCAGGAATTCACTTTAGCATAGACCGATTTGGCGATTGCAAGGTGCAAAATTCTGTCAAATTCTTTAAGTAAACTCATTTTCTCCAAACTGTCATAGCTTATTGAATTGACGTGGGAGGCGATTAAAAAATCACATTTATCAATAATTGGTTCAATAGGTAAATTATCTAAGACTCCACCGTCAACATATATTTTGTCACCTATTTTTACAGGAGGCAAAACAAAAGGCACACTAGATGAAGCCAGAAGTGGCAAAAAAAGGTTACCTTCAGAGAAGAAATCTACAATTCCGTGTGTAAGTTCTGTTGTAGCAACATAGATGGGAATTTTCAGGATTTTAAAATCATCTTTTGGGAAATAATCGGTGAAAAGTTTTAAAATAAAATTTGAACTAAAAATTCCGTTTTTGGAAAGTCTTAAAAAGGATCTTGAGAAAAATGTGGTCTGTTTTACAATCTCCATCATTTCATCTGGCGATTTACCGAAAGAATAAAATGCTGCAATAATAGAACCTGCACTTGTTCCGGAGATAATATCAGGTTTTAGATTGTATTCTTCGAGTGCTTTGAGAACGGCTATGTGGGCTATCCCGCGCATTCCGCCACCAGACAATGTAAGACCAATGATTGGTTTTTTATGATTTGAAGACATTACTCCCATGAATAAATTTATGCTTAACTAATATACGAGATTTTTACGGTTCGTCACATTCTGAATCGGTTTTTATGAATAGAGATTCAAATTCCTTGTTCATTTTTTCATCATGTAAAGGTCTTTCAATATCTTGGTTGGCGCAGTTACCCCATCCAAATGTTATCAAATCTATTGTAGCAAAATCTTTCCAATCTGAAGATTGAGAATTACTTTCAAAATCATTCATTATTTTCTCAGGATTGCCATTTTTCTTGCTCATTTCCTCTCGAAGCTTCCTCCATGTACTAAGTAATTCTTCGTCTGAACCATTTAAAGCTCTAGCAAAATTCTTACAGTTTTTTGTGAAAGAATTATTCAATAGTACAGCTGGGTTGGTGTAGCTTTCGATCTGAATTTTTTGCTTTTTATAATTCTGTTTTAGTTCCTTCAAATAGGCGTTTTTAATGTCTTGCCAGTAAAGAGTGTTGACTATGGTGAGATTTTCAAGAATCTTTTTGCTTTTAGAGAAATCTGCATCCAATTTTTTTAGAATTAAATCTTTTTCACTGCGCACTTTATAGAGATCTGCTAGTTTGAAAACTGAAGGTGTACTCATTGCTATACTCCCACTCTGAAACCATAGTTTGTAAGTGTCTTTAATTTCTTCGCGAGAATATTTATTTGAATCGAAATAACCTTTATTACTACAAAGTTCAGTTTCAAAATCAAATCTTTCTTTTTTGATTAATTTAGTTTCTACAGAATCTTTTTTATTAATTGTGATTGAATTTGTCTCTCTTCTCAAGTTTTTTTTGTTTGAAATAGAATTTGTTGGGATTTCTTTTTTGCAACTGCTTAGCAATAGAATTAACAAAAAAAAGAGCGGTTTCAATCTCATAAAACTAAGTTTTTCGGTAGGTGATGCAATAATTCTGTGTTGATGATTTCTGCACATATTTGAGGCTTTTCCCAATGTCCGTTGTGGCCGCAATCTAGCACATAAGATTTTACATTGGTTCTATCCGGAAGGTTCTTGAGTATTGCATCTGTTTTTACTGCGTTGTCGTGTTTCCCAGCAATTATTAGGATTTTAATATCTAGATTGTCGAGAATATGTTTTTTGTCTGTTCTTGCCACCATTCCCTTTACAGAAGCCAAGGCTCCAAGATTATTTGTAGAAAGTGCAATTTCTAAAGCTGTTTCTATTTTTCCCTCCAAAACATCTCTTTCATTTGGGTTGAAAAGATTAGGGATTCCGGCTCGTGCATAATGTGGGAAAGCTTCTTTTATGATTCTGTAACTTTTCGTACGTTGTTGTTTTTTTTCAGTATCATCTTCAAGAAAAGTTGAAAAAAAGAGTGTAAGTGTTTTTAGTTTTTCAGGATATTTCTCAGCAAAAGCCAAAGAAACATAACCTCCCATGGAATGGCCAAGCAAATGAATTGTATTTAAATTTCCATTTTCCAATACTTTATTCACTTCTTCTGCCATCATTTCCATAGTATGAACCTCTGCTAGAATGTCTGATTTCCCATGACCAGGAAGATCAATTTTTACAATAGAAAATTGATTTGAGAGAGATGTTTCCAAATCATTCCAAATGGTATTGTTTTCCATAAATCCATGGAGAAGTACCAAGGTTTCTTTTCCGTTTCCTGTTTTTTCGAAATGAAGCATAAGTGTTTATTTTTCTAGTGTTTACCATCAAAAGATGAACCGTTTTTATATTTTATTATTGTTTTTAAATTCATTTTATTCCGAAGAATAATAAAAAAACTGCAAAGTATAATTATTTGCAGTTTATTTTATTTTAAAAAAAATAGGGTGAAAATTTTATTTATTATTCTTGTAAAAACTCACACCACATTCTAGGAATTTTTTGAAGTCTTCTTTCTCCATAAATCCAGAAACCGGCGTATTAATTACCTTTCCGTCTGGTGTTAAAAGTACATAATGAGGCTGCGAATTGTTATTGAAATTAATGGTTTGAAATAAACTCCATCTGTCGCCAATTGTTTTTACCTTTTTTACCTGCCCTTCACTTATTTCAATTTTTGTTTTTTGGTCTTCTGGAAGTTCTTCTTTGTCGTCTACATAAAGAGAAGCAATAATCACGTCATTTTGTAGAATTGGTAAAATATCTGGTTCGCTCCATACAAATTCTTCCATTTTACGGCAGTTTTCGCAACCGTAGCCGGTGAAATCTATTAAAATAGGTTTGTTTTCTTTTTTGGCTAATTCAATCGCATTGAAGAAATCGTGCTCAGGATGCATTCCCAAAATCCCGTCTTTCTCGTCATGAAAATAACTAACATTCAAAGGAGGTAAAATTCCACTTAAAAGCTGAAGCTTTGGTCGCTCTGAAGGAATAAGCCCTTGAACCAAATAAATAATAAACCCAACTCCTAAAACTCCAAGAATTTTTCTTGTTAAAGAAATTTTTGGTTTTTTATCATCGTGCGGAAATCTTATCAATCCAAATAAATAGATTACCAATCCAATTGCAACAATAATCCAGATGGCGATAAATAATTCTCTTTTAATCAAAAATGTTTTAGAAACAAGATCCGCTTTTGACAAGAATTTTAAAGCTAAAGCCAATTCTATAAAACCTAAAACCACTTTCACGGTATTCATCCAACCGCCTGATTTTGGGAGGCTTTGCAAAGCTTGCGGGAACAGTGCAAGTAGTCCGAAGACAATCGCCCAAGCAAGACCAAAACCTGCCAATGCAAAAGTAAGAACCGTAGGAATATCCACCGAGCTATCGCTTAAAATACTCCCTAAAATACCTCCCAAAATAGGACCCGTACAAGAGAAAGAAACGATAACCAAGGTAAGAGCCATGAAGAAAATACCTACCATTCCGCCAACTTCTTCGGCTTTAGAAGATTTATTGGCAATAGAACTAGGTAAAGTGATGTCGTAATACCCAAAGAAACTTCCAGCGAAAAATAGGAATACTATAAAAAACAAAATATTCAACCATACATTGGTGGAGATTTCATTGAAAATATTTCCTGCGATACCATCTATTAAATGGAAAGGGATGCTTAATGATACAAAAATAAGAAAGATGAAAAACCCATAAACGAATGCATCTCTTTTTCCTTTTGCAGGATTTTTATTTCCTTTTGTAAAGAAAGAAACCGTTAACGGGATCATTGGGAAAACGCAAGGCGTAAGTAAAGCTATCAAGCCGCCAACGAAGCCTAATATTAAGATTTTCCAGTAGTTGGTTTCTAGTTTATTCCCTATTCCGCAATCTGTAAGAGGTTTTGCAATGTTGATAGAGGGAATTTTGAGTTGCTTAGGATCTAGTTTTGGCGTTGCAACAACTGTAGTTTTGGTCGCAGCAGTTTCTTCTAAAGTATCAACAATAGGCGTTAACGAATCTTTTTCAGCAGTTTTATCATCAGCAATTACTTCCGTTGCCCCTTTTGGCGTTATTTTTTGATTAAATTCTAAAGTGTTGGGTGCTAGACAAACTCTGTCGTCACATGTTTGGTACATGATTTCGGCTACAACGTCTGCTGGTTTTGTGCCGTCTTTAAGTTTGAATTTTTGCTTAAAACCTGCGGCATCAGAATAGTAGACAATTGTTCCACCAAAAGCTTCAGAAAACTCTGTGTGTTTTTTTCCGGTTTCTACAAATTTGCCAATCAGCTCAATGTTTTTCCCGGTAACTTTATACTCAGTAGGGATTCCCGTATCTTCCGGGATGTCTCTTGAGTAAATGTGCCATCCGCTTTCAATGGTTCCGTTCAATACAGCTTCATACTGATTGTTCCCAAGGTCGTTAATGGAAAATTTGAATTTTACAGGGTTTTTGATCTGCGCGTTGATTGCTGTAGATAAAAATAACAGCGTTAATAAAAACCAACTTCTGAATTTCATTTTACTTAAATTTTTACTTCAAGAATTTTTATTTAAAAATTAAAATTTAATTAACTTTCTAAAAATTATTTTCTTGATTGTTTACTTTATTATAGATTGTGAGTACCTTTTCAGTACTCTTGTTTGCAGCAAAACGCCTGTCTTGACGAAGAGGAAAAATTCCCAAAACCGAATTATTGGCATCGCAAATGATCCAGATTTTTTGCCTCGCTAAAATAGACAATTTTTCGTCCCTAAAAAACTTAGAAACCTTCTTTTTCCCCGAAAATCCTGATGGGAAAAATTCGTCACCATCTTCCTGCTTTCTTAGTTTAATTGGAAATTTCAATTTTTCAACATCAAAATTCCAAATGAGATCCGTTTCGAAATTTCGAAAGTTATCAATTATATCTTCGAGATTGATAGTGAATTGGTTTTTAGAAAAATCAAAATTTTCAATAATTATTATTTCTTTCGACTTAATATTTTCATTATCAGATTTTTTACGAATAATTAAGTCGTTTCTATTAATGATAATTTGATGGTTTTCAGAAAAAAAAGATTTTCCATTTTCCGCTGAAAATATTTTTGTGATTTCCTCAGGTTTATTAAAACCATATTTTTTTAAAATCTCAAATTTCACAAAATCAGATTCTGTAGCCAATTTTTCTTTTGACAAAATAATGTGGTAGGAATTTGAGGTTGAAATTTGATTTTCAATTTCCGCTATTTTTTCCTCAACAAAATTTTTGGCTTGGCTTAAGTAATCAATACTTTTTTTAAAATTCTGAAGAAATTGATAATTGGTTTCCAGTAATTTTGGAGTGATTTCGTTCCGGATTCTATTTCTCAGATAATCATTTTTTTTATTAGATAAATCTTCCCGAAATACAATGTCGTTGTCTTTAGCAAAATTATAAATTTCTTGTTTGGTGAAATCTAAAAGGGGGCGTAGAATTTTATTTTCTGTAAACGGAATCCCGCTCAAGCCTTTTATTCCAGACGCTTTTGAAAGATTAATAATAAAGGTTTCAAGTTGATCGTTCAAGTGATGAGCCGTTACCAGAAAATCAATTTTTTTTTCGTGCTGAATTTTTCTAAAGAAATTATATCTTAAATTTCTTGCCCAAAGTTGTACAGAATTTTCAGGCTTTTTATCTTTTTCTGAAACTTCATATAAGTGAAATTTAATATTGAAATTTTCGCAAAAATCTTCCACAATTTTCTGATCCAATTCCGAATCTTCTCCACGAAGTTTGTAATTGACATGGGCAACCTGAAATTCAATCCCAAGATCCTGTAATTTAGTAAATATAAATGCCAATACCATAGAATCTACTCCGCCACTTACTGCTAAAAGATATTTCTGGCCTTTAGAGTTAGTATTTAATTTTTGAAGCTTAGATTGTACCGATTTTAGGCTCAGCATTTGCATGTAGTTTTTACCAAACAAAGATAGCGTTTACTATTTAATTGTTTTTTTTTACCTTTGACGTTATCTTAAAAAAAAGATTGTTTATGAAAATTTTAAAAATCTTAGCAGTTTCTACCGTAGTTTTGGGGATGACATCATGTGTCAGCAAAAAGCAGTACGAAGCTTTAAGCTCAAATTACAAGCAATGTATAGAAAACATTGGTGAAAGACAAAGAGAAATTCAAGACTTGAAATCTCAAAATGCAAGTTTATCTAGCGAAAATAATTTATTGAAAAGCCAGCACGATGCTCTGAAATCGTCTCTGGATGCATGTCTTTCAAACTCAGGAAAAAGCTCAGCTAATATTGATAAATTGGTGGGGGAAATCAACTCTTCCAACTCATACATCAAACAGCTCATCGCTTCAAATTCTAAAAATGATAGTTTAAATTTAGCTTTATCAAACAAATTGAAGAGATCTTTGGATAATGTGACAGATCAGGATGTTCAGATAAAAGTATTAAAAGGTGTTGTAATGATATCATTATCAGACAAAATGCTGTATAAAACTGGTGATTACAACATATTGCCTGCAGCACAAGATGTTTTAGGTAAGGTAGCTAAAGTAATTAATGATTACGATAAATATTCTGTATTGATTGAAGGTAATACAGATAATGTATCATTAAATTCTGCAAGTTTGCCGAGAGACAATTGGGATCTTTCTGCTTTAAGAGGAGCTTCGGTTGCAAAAATTTTACAAACCCAATTTGGTGTAGACCCTTCAAGAATTACAGCAGGTGGTAGATCAGAATACAATCCTAAAGCAACCAATATGAGTGTTTCTGGTAGATCTGAAAACAGAAGAACAGAAATTATCATCATGCCAAAACTGGATGAATTTATGAAGCTTATGGATATTGCTCCTAAGAAATAATTTCCCTTTTATATAAAAACAAAAAGATCTCGATTTTCATCGGGATCTTTTCGATTTAGTTAAACAACATTTTCTCGTTCTATCAATTTGAAAACGTATTTTAAAATTGAATGAAGGTTCTCTTGCAAGCTAATTTTATTTTTTTTCATCACCTTAAATACAGTATTTTTACCTATATCGTCGATGTTTCAAAGGTAAAAGAGTTTTTAGAAATGTGCAATCCGTATTTTTACGGTATTTTTATAACTAAATTTTTTGTATGAGATTTATAAAGAGTTTTTTAGATTTAATACATTTGAAAAAAAAAATAAGATGAGTTATTTTGAAGAGGTAGATATTACGATGGATAGATATTTGGAAGATCATGCATCTCTAGAGCCTGAATTAATGAAAAAATTGAGAAGAGAAACTTATCAAAAAACTACCCAACCGCACATGATTTCCGGTTATCAGCAGGGAAGGCTTTTAAGTATCATCTCAAAAATGATAAGTCCGAAAAAGATTTTAGAAATAGGAACTTTTACGGGGTATGCAACTTTGTGTCTTGCAGAAGGACTCTCCTCTGATGGGAAAATTACAACTTTAGATATCAACGAAGACTTGGCTTATCTTCCCAAAAAATATTTCAATGAAAGTGAATTTGCTTCCCAAATTGATTTTAAAATTCTAGACGCTAAAGAATTTTTAAAAGATACAGAGGAGGTTTTTGATCTCATATTCATAGATGCTGATAAAGAAAATTATGTGGAATATTTCCAGTTGATTAAACCTAAGACAAAATCTGGCTCTGTAGTTTTATTTGATAATGTTTTGTGGTACGGGAAAGTTTTAGATGAGAACCCTAAACAAAAATCTACTCAAATCATCAAAGAACTCAATGATTTGGCAGCAAGAGACGAAGATTTTGATAATCTTATTTTACCTTTGCGGGACGGAGTGAATTTTCTTCGCAGAAAATAAATTTTAAACCCTCAATCTTAACCTAAATATTATGAATAAAGGAATTTGTACAGTAACTGTAGCTCCGGTACGGGCAGAAAACTCAGACAAAGCAGAGATTGTGACAGAAATTTTGTTTGGTGAAAGTGCAGATATTCTGGAAGTAAATAAAAACTGGACAAAGATAAAAATGCACTACGACGGCTATGAAGGCTGGATGGATACCAAACAAATAAGACAAATTTCTGATGAAGATTTTGCCAAAAGAAAAACCACTGTCGTTACCGAAGATTTCTCTTCTGTCTTGATGAGAGATGGAAAGACATTGTTGTCTATAGGTTCTGAAGTTGAATTTCCCGTAGTGGCCTCTCAAAGAAGTCATGATTTGAGAGAAAGCATAATGCTCACAGCAAAAGAATTCATCAATGTTCCTTATCTGTGGGGTGGTAAGAGCTTTTTTGCGGTTGATTGCTCTGGCTTTACTCAGTTGGTTTATAAAGTTCATAATATAAAACTTCCGCGCGATGCTTCGCAACAAGTGGAAGTGGGAGAGTCTCTTACTTTTGTAGAAGAAACTGCACCTGGAGATCTAGCTTTTTTTGAAAACGCAGAAGGGAAGATAATTCATGTGGGGATTATGCTAGAAAATCAAAAAATCATTCATGCTTCAGGAAAAGTGAGAATTGACACGTTGGATTCTACCGGAATTTTTAATGAAGAGTTGAATCAACATACACATAAATTGAGAGTGATAAAAAGTGTAATTTAAGATGAAAACTTCAAATTTACTTTTCAGCATAAATATTATACTTCTTGTTTTTATTTGGGTTTTCGTAGGAGCAAATTATGCGGGGCTACCGGAGGCCGTTCCTTCTCATTTTGCAGTTAACGGAAATGTAGATGGAGAAAGTAAAAAGGGGGCAATCTGGTTTTTGCCGGGGATTGCTACATTTGTATTTTTACTGCTTTTAGGTATTCCTAGAGATCCCAATTCACCACTGTTGAATGTTCCCGATTCTTATCGGAATAAAGAAAGCCTGAAACTTTTCGCATACAGCATATTGTTTCCTATATTGCTTTTGCTAGCAGATACAGTAGTGGAAAGTATTCTTATTGCGCAAGGTAAATTGCAGGAAATGAGCAATGCCGTGTTTATTTTGTTAGCCCTTTTGTTTATTATAATGGGAATACACATCTTCAGAATGATTAAAGAAAGCAAATCTGAAACATCTAAAATATAAAATTGAAATTCCTTTACAACATATTCATTCAACTTCTCATTTTCGGAATGAAGGTTTTCTCATTGTTCAATGCAAAAACTAAAAAAGGCATTGTAGGGAGAAGGCAATCTCTACATATTGTACAATCTAAGTTTTCTCCCAAAGAGGAGGTTTTGTGGATGCATGCAGCAAGTTTAGGCGAGTACGAACAAGGTTTGCCTGTTTTAGAAAAGCTGAAAGACCAGTTTCCTTCATATAAAATTTTGGTGACTTTTTTTTCACCTTCCGGCTATGAAAATGTGGTTAAAAAAAACACAATAGCAGATGCCGTCTGTTATCTTCCGTTCGATCGAAATTCAGATTTAGAAGAGTTTTTAAATGCATTTCAGCCTAAACTTTTTTTTACTGTAAAATACGATTTTTGGTATAATCTTTTAAATCAACTGAAAAAAAGAAAAACAAAAATATTGGTGATTTCAGCATTGTTTTATGAAAGGCAATCATTCTTCACTTCCTATGGAAGATGGTTTGTAAATCAGTTACAAAAAAATATTGATTGGTTCTTTCATCAGACTCAGCATTCTTATCTTTTGGCTAAAAGTATTGGTTTGCAAAAATCGTCTGTCACTGGCGATACAAGATTTGACAGGGTGAAATATCAGAAAAATCGTGATAATCACGTAGATTACATCAAAGAATTTATAGGAAACGAAAAAGCAATTGTTTTTGGAAGTTCTTGGCAAGCAGAAGAGAAATTAGCCAAAATGATTTTTGAAAAAGATCAAGATGTAAAATTAATCATTGCACCGCACGATTTAAAAAGAGTTAACAACTTAAAAGCAATTTTTCCTAATGCAATTCTTTACAGCGATTTAAAAAATTCTCAAACCCTCGAATCCTCGAACTCTCAAACACTTATCATTGATAGTATTGGTTTGCTATCAAGATTGTATTCTTATGCTGATATTGCCGTTGTGGGAGGCGGTTTTCAAGATTCTGGTTTGCATAATATTCTTGAGGCGGCTACCTTTGGTGTTCCTGTGATTTTCGGGAACCAGTATAAGAAAAATCCAGAAGCAGATGATTTAATAAAATCTGATGGTGGAAAATCTTTTGAGCATGAAAATGAAGCCGCAGAGTTTGTTCTTTTCCTTTTAAACAATAATGAAGAATTAGAAACTAGGTCAGAAAATGCTGGGAAATTTGTCTCTGAACAACCCAATTCAACAGAATTAATTGTAAAGAAAATTTTATCACTTTAGAAATCCCTGACTTTTAATATCTTTAATGATTAAGTCAAAATGATCCGGAATTCTTTCTATAGTCAGCCAATTGAAGTCTATTCCATTATTGATGAAAAGTTTTTCAAGGTAAACATTCGATGTGATTTTGGCGTGCAATTCAGAGAGATATTTGTCAATTTCCAACCAATAATCTTCATTTAGTTTTTTAGTTAACGACAAGGCTTTTACTACTTTATTGATGATGTATAGATACAATTTATATATGTCATTAAACCTTTGTCTGCTGAGTTTGTCATTGGATTCTAAAATCTGATTGATGAGAAAAAGATTCAAGGTAACATCTCCAAATTTATCGGTCGTTACTTTTACATGCTCCGTAATTTCAGCACTTATTTTCCGGATTAAAACAA
The DNA here is from genome assembly GCF_900156685.1 of Chryseobacterium piscicola. Lineage (GTDB taxonomy): Bacteria > Bacteroidota > Bacteroidia > Flavobacteriales > Weeksellaceae > Chryseobacterium > Chryseobacterium piscicola. The sequence goes on along the minus strand of NZ_FTOJ01000007.1, from coordinate 112,983 downwards.
CAAAATATTTTTGATTACTAATATGTTTCGAGATAGATTCTACCTTTTCTTTGATGTACTCTTCCATTGCATCCCGCTTTTGATCGGTAGTTTCAGTATCAATCAATTCAAAATAAAGTTTTTTAGACAAGATTTTATCCTTTTTCAATAATCTGAAAATTAATTTATCCTTTTCGGTAGGTGTAAGTACACTTAGTGCAGCTTTAAATTCTTTAGAATATTCCATTAATTAAATATTTTAGAGTATTTCAAAAATCCGTTAAACGCCCAATTGGCAGTGTAATACAAAGACTTTACTGTAGAGAATTTCATAAAATCTTTGTACACCAAATATTGATCTTTTACAATATTTTGTTTTTTTCTGGATATACTCGATGCATGCATTCTGTATTTTGCCATAGTCTTCGGCAAAGCTTTTCCTTCAGAGATTTTCTTCAAAAGATTCAGCCACATTACATGATCTTCACGCTTGCTTCCTTCTGGGAAAAATTCTATGCCAACTCTTTTAGAATCATACATAGATGAAAGAAGTGAAAGCCTGCAGGTTTTAAGCAAATTTTCAAATGTTACGGTTTTATCAGCCTTGAAGTCTTCTATTATTGGATTGAGATTTTCATCACATCTTGCATAGTTGGAGTACGCAAGTTCCGCATTTTCCTTTTTCATAAAGTTCACCATCTCTTCCAAAAATTCTGGATTCCAAAAATCATCAGCATCCAAAAAAGTAATAAATCTTCCGGAAGCTTTTCTTAGCGAAATATTTCTTGCATGACCAGCGCCACCGTTTTTTTCTGCAACATGGAGAATAATTCTCGGATCTGAAATGGTTTTAATGATTTCTGCAGAATCGTCTTGAGAGCAATCATCAGTAATCAGCCATTCCCAATCGGTAAAAGTTTGATTGAGAACTGAATCTATAGTTTCTTTCAGAAATTTTGAAGAATTATAGCAGGGAGTGATGATGGAAACTTCAGGCATTTGTAGCTTTTTGTACAAAGATAAACTTTTTAAAATGTGTTTAAATAAACCAAAATCACAAGAAAATGTAAAATATGATTCCAAAAATCAAAAAAAATAACGAAATATTTAAAAAAAATCATAATTTTAGCCCTTGAAAAAATGTTCTATGAAGAAATTAGCATTATTATTTGCAGGATTAGCTCTTTTTGCCACTACAACTACAGCTTGTAAAGACGACGAAACTACAGCTCCCGATGTCCCTTTGGTAGGAACTTGGCAGCCGTTGACAGAAGTGAGAACAGAAGTTCCGGCCAATGGTGCTGGTTTTAGTGACTTGGTTACCTACAGTACATGTCAGCGCCAAGCAAGATGGGTTTTTAAAGAAAATAGTTCTGGTACACGTACAACTTTTGAAGAGTCTGGAGTTTCGCCCGTAGTTTGTGCCCAAACTTCAAACCGTACTTTCTCTTATAATTATAATAAAGATGCTAAAACAATAGAATTAAAGTACCAGGGAACCGTTGTTTCTGATAAAGGTAAAATTACAAAACTAGATGCAGACGCATTGAATGTGATGATAGAAGATACCACAGATCCTACAGTATATAAAACAGTAACGTATTCTTTTAAGAGAATTCCACAATAATTGTTGAATATATTTTATTTACAATATCAAGTCTCATCTCCGGATGAGATTTTTTGTTTTTACCTTAAGCTATTTTAACTCTTATTTCTTTTAAAATCATTATTTTTGTGAAAATTAATATTAGAACTGTAAAATCTAATATCCAAAATATAACATCTAATATCTATAAATAAAGTGTTTTACGATCATCAGCAGATAGAAAAAAAGTGGCAGAAATACTGGGAAGACAATCAAACCTACAAAACTTCCAATAACACAGACAAACCGAAATTTTATGTTCTCGATATGTTTCCATATCCATCCGGAGCAGGGCTTCATGTAGGTCATCCGCTTGGGTATATTGCATCAGATATCTATGCAAGATATAAAAGACATCAAGGGTTTAATGTTCTTCATCCGGTTGGTTATGATAGTTTCGGGCTTCCGGCTGAGCAATATGCAATTCAAACAGGAACGCATCCTGCTATTACAACAGAGCAAAACATTACTAGATATGAACAACAATTAAGAAAAATTGGCTTTTCATTCGATTGGAGCAGGGAGGTAAGAACTTCTGATGCTTCCTATTATAAATGGACGCAATGGATTTTTATTGAATTGTTCAATTCTTGGTATAATAAAGATACTGATCAGGCAGCATCTATCGAAACGTTGATTAAACATTTTGAAGAAAAAGGAACAGAAGGGGTAAATGCCAATCAAAACGAAGAATTAAATTTCACAGCAGAAGAATGGAAGTCTGCTTCCGAAATCGATAAAGAAGATATTCTATTAAATTACCGTTTGTCTTTCCGAGCTGAAACAACAGTGAACTGGTGCCCTGCTTTAGGAACCGTTTTAGCCAACGACGAAATCAAGGACGGAAAATCTGAAAGAGGAGGTTTCCCTGTTTTCCAAAAGAAAATGATGCAGTGGAGCATGAGAATTTCTGCATACTCAGAAAGATTATTGCAAGGCCTGAAAACTCTAGACTGGCCACAACCATTGAAAGATTCTCAGGAATATTGGATCGGGAAATCACAAGGCGCACAGGTAAGGTTTTTAGTTGATGAACAAGAAGCCAACAACCAACAAGCAACAGCCAACAACTCTATAGAAGTTTTTACCACAAGACCAGATACTATTTTCGGGGCAACTTTTATGGTTTTGGCTCCAGAAAATCCTTTAGTAGAAAACATCACAACCGCAGAACAAAAAGCTGAGGTTGATTCTTATATAGAAGAAACGTCCAAAAAAACAGAACGTGATAGAATGGCAGACGTGAAAAACGTTTCGGGTGCTTTCACGGGAAGTTATGCCATCAATCCGTTTAGTGGAGAAAAAATGCCGATCTATATTTCAGATTATGTTTTGATGGGCTATGGAACGGGAGCGGTAATGGCAGTCCCAGCACATGACGAGCGCGATCATAGATTTGCAAAGAAATTTAATTTAGAAATTAAAAAAGTTGTAGAAAATGATGAAGACGTTCAAGAAAAATCTTTTGATTCTAAAGATTCAGTTTGTGTAAACTCAGGCTTTTTAAATGGATTAAATTATAATGAAGCCAAATCTAAAATAATTGCTGAGATAGAAAACAAAGGAATCGGTCACGGAACTACAAATTATAGACAGCGTGATGCGATTTTCTCAAGACAAAGATATTGGGGAGAGCCAGTTCCTATCTATTATAAAGAAGGAATGCCTTACACCTTGCCAACTTCTGCTTTGCCTTTGGAGCTTCCTGAAGTAGAAAAATATTTACCGACAGAAGATGGCGACCCACCATTAGGAAATGCAAAAACTTTTGCCTGGGATGAAGCAAATCAAAAAGTGGTTGAAACAGATTTAATTGATAACAAAACCGTTTTCCCATTAGAATTATCTACAATGCCGGGTTGGGCAGGAAGCTCATGGTATTTCCTGAGATATATGGATCCTAATAACGATGAGGTTTTTGCTAAAAAAGAACTCTCAGACTATTGGGGACAAGTAGATTTATATATTGGAGGTAGCGAACATGCAACCGGTCACTTATTATATTCTCGTTTCTGGAATATGTTCTTAAAAGACAGAGGGTATATTAATCAGGATGAGCCTTTCCAAAAGTTGATTAATCAGGGAATGATTTTGGGGATGAGTGCATTTGTTTATAGAATTGAAGGAACTAATCAATTTGTTTCTAAAAATTTGATAAACGAACATAAAACTCAGGCAATTCACGTAGATGTATCTTTACTGAAAGGAACATCTGACGAATTAGATACTGTAGCTTTCAAAGCCTGGAGACCAGATTATGCTGATGCAGAATTTATTTTGGAAGATGGTAAATACATTACAGGCCGTGAAGTAGAAAAAATGTCTAAATCAAAATACAATGTTGTAAATCCTGATGACATCTGTGAAGAATATGGAGCAGACGGTCTAAGATTGTATGAAATGTTCTTAGGTCCGTTGGAACAATCTAAGCCTTGGAACACGCAAGGTCTTAGTGGAGTTTACGGTTTCTTAAAAAAATTCTGGAATTTACATTTTAATGGAGAGGTTTTTGAAGTATCAGATGAGGAACCTACGAAAGCAGAATATAAAGTATTGCATAGCTTAATAAAAAAAGTGGTTTATGATATAGAAAATTTCTCTTTCAACACTTCTGTTTCTTCATTTATGATTGCTGTAAACGAATTGCAGAAATTGAAATGTAATAAGCGTAATATTTTAGAACCACTTGCTGTTGTCATTTCTCCTTATGCACCTCACATCTGCGAAGAACTTTGGAGTTTAATGGGTAAAAAAGAATCTATTGAATATGTAAGATTCCCTATACTAGACGAAAAGTACCTTGAAGAAGACGAAATAGAGTATCCAATTAGTATTAACGGGAAAACCAAATTCAAAATCTCACTGTCTGCACAACTTTCTCCGAAAGAAGTGGAAAGTTTAGTGCTTCAAAATGAGAAAATGGAACAGATTTTGGAGGGTAAAACTCCGAAAAAAATCATTGTTGTACCCAAAAGAATAGTCAATATTGTAATTTAAAAAAAACTTAACATTGGAACATTTTAAAAAATTAGACTTTAAATTTTTTAAATATTCAATGTTTTGTAGTTCATTAGTAGAATATTGATAAAATAATATCTTATTTTTAGCAAAATAAAAACAGATTAATTATTTGTTATCCTAAAAATACAAAATGTTTATTTATGTCTCTTGCAAGTTAAATTATTTTATCTTTATTTTACAATCTCAAAAATTTTAAACAATATAATTTAGTTAAATATGGAAATGAATGTTTCAAAAAATGAAGAGCAAGTAGTTGCTAAAAAGAAGAGCGGTCTAAACCCTGCTATTGTAATTCCTGTATTATTCGTAATTGGAGTTGCTATCTATATGTTTGTGTTGGGTAATCCTTCAAACTTCCAGCATACTGAGAAGTTTAAAGGTGCATTATCTGTTGCTTTAAGCGATGTGGAAGGTAAAAAAATTGAACCAGCTGAAGGTTCAATGATGGGTATTGTTTACAAAGGAGGACCTGTAGTTCCAATCTTGCTTACATTTATGATCACGGTTTTGGTGTTTTCTATCGAGAGAGCTTTAATCTTAGGAAGAGCAAGCGGTAAAAACAACTTAGACAACTTCGTAACAACAATCAGAACGTATCTGAACAAAAACCAAATTAACGAAGCTTTGGAAGAGTGCGACAGACAGCAAGGTTCTGTTGGAAATGTTGTAAAAGAAGGTCTTACTACTTATAAAATTCTTGAGAAAGATGCTACTTTAAATAAAGAGCAAAAATTGGTTGCATTAAGCAAGTCTTTAGAAGAAGCTACTACTTTAGAAATGCCAATGCTAGAGAAGAACATGATGATTCTTTCTACTTTAGGTACAGTAGCAACTTTGATTGCACTTTTAGGAACTGTACTTGGTATGATTAAGGCGTTTGCTGCATTAGGTGCAGGTGGAGGATCTCCAGATGCTGCTGCTCTATCTACAGGTATCTCTGAAGCATTGATTAATACAGCTTTAGGTATTGGTACTTCTGCGATTGCAATTATCCTTTACAACTATTTTACATCTAAAATTGATGGATTAACTTATAAAATAGACGAAATAGGATTAAGCATTCAGCAATCTTTTGCAGAATTCAACTAATACTTGAATCTGGTCTGCAAACAGACACAATCTTATTTTGTTAAATTTTATAAATATTTAATATGGCGAGAGTCAAACCAAAAAGACACGGGGTAGTTACGGATATGACGGCAATGTGCGACGTTGCTTTCCTGCTCCTTACGTTCTTCATCCTTACAACGCAATTTAAAAAGCCGGATGCAGAGCAGATTACTACGCCATCTTCAGTTTCAACACAAAAGTTGGATGATACCAACTTGATGACGATAAGTGTAACTCCGGATGGAAGATTCTTCTTTACACCTACTACTACACCAAGTGAGAGAGAAACAGTTCTCGATTTAATGGCTGGTGAATATAGAGTTGGGTTTTCAGAAGCTCAGAAAAAAGCATTTAAAAATGCAAGTGCCATCGGTGTTGCTATGAAACAGCTTCCTTCTTATTTAGATAAGCCGGAAGATGTGAGACAAGAGATCAAAGGAATTTCGGTTCCTATGGATTCTGTGAATAAAGAATTAACCAGCTGGGTAAAATATTCTTTACAGGCAAACCCACAAGCTAAATTAGCCATTAAAGGGGATGCTAAAGCACAATATCCACAATTCAAAGCTCTCTTTGACGGATTGAAAGAAATACAGTTTTATAAATTTGTACTGATTACTTCTTCTGAGTAGTCGGATTAAAAAAGCGAATAATGGCAGAAGTACAAGTACAAGAAAAAGGCGGCAAAGGCGGCAAGGTAAGATCCAAAAAGCACAATGCCAGAGTTGATATGACTCCCATGGTAGATTTAGGTTTCTTGTTGATTACATTCTTTATGTTTACCACAACTTTCAGCAAACCCAATATTATGGATATGAAGTTGCCGGCCAAACCACCAATTAACCAACCGGAAACTGATAAACCTGAGATTGATTTATCAAACGCAATTACATTTCTTTTAGGAAAAGACGATAAAATGTATTATCACCAGTATGACCAAACAGGTCTTACAGATCCGAGCAAGTTGACCCCATCAACCTTAGATTCTGAAGACATTGCGAAAGTTATAGCAACAGCAAAAGCTAGAGCTAAGAAACCTGAGATTTTTACTATTATCATCAAGCCTACCGATGATTCTACTTATGAAAACTTTGTAGATATCTTAGATGAAATGGCGATTACTAAGACTGATCACTATGGTATCGGTGAGGTAAAGCCTTGGGAAAAAACTGTTTATGACCAAAAAGTTGGAAATAAATAAGTTGTTTAATATTTTAAATTAAAAAGTATGTCAACAGATAATTATACTGCTACAACTCCTACTCTTGATGAGGTGGTATTTGAACGCAGAAATAAAGAGTATGGTGCGTACGACCTTAGATTGGCGTATAGATCATTGCTTACAAAGGCATTTCTTTTAGGTACTCTTATTTTTGTTCTTCTTGTAGTGGGCCCATTTTTATATTTGAAAATGACTCAGGAGAAAGCAAAAGAAGAAAAGATTGTGGAAGTAAATTTAGATGATATCAAAGATTTGCCTCCGCCACCTGAAGAAATAAAGGCACCACCTCCACCACCTCCACCACCAGTGGAGCCACCAAAAGTGGAGATTGTGAAGGATATGATTCCTGAGCCAAAACCAAATCCTAAAAGAGAGGAGCCGCCAAAGAAAATGGAGGAAACCAAAGATACCACGATAGGTACAGCAGATCAAAAAGGTGAAAAAACAACAGCTTTTGTACAGCCACCACCACCAAAAGATACTGGTGCTGGTAAAGCAGTAGAAGCTCCTAAAGCAGATCCTAATAAGATTATTGAAGGAGGTCTTGAGCAACAAGCTGATTTTATCGGTGGTATTGAGAAATTCAGAAGATTGGTAGGAGACAACTTCGATCAGTCGGATTTTGAAGGTCTTGGTGAAACTATAAGTTCAAGTATCAGTTTCGTTGTAGAAAGAGATGGTACAATTTCTGACGTGAGAGCTACTGGTTCAAACTCAGCTTTTAACAAAGAAGCAGAGAAAACCATCAGAGGAATCAAAGGAAAATGGACTCCAGGAAAAATGCAAGGAGATTATGTAAGATCTAGATTTAGATTACCATTAAAAATGGCTTTCGAATAGCTTGATTCTTAATTAAATATAAAAAGAGCAACAATTTATTTTGTTGCTCTTTTTTATTAACTTTTTTTAACTTTCATACTGATATTATTTTAGTATTTTTGCTATATGTTGTTTAGATATTTATCAATTTTGGTGGGTTTATGCTATATTCTTGTAGGCATATTTACCATTATTTACAAAGCGTTTATTGTATTTCCGCTAGAGCAAATTACTGCATACGCTTTAGGTGCTGTGCTGATAGGTTATGGTATTTTTAGAATTGCCAGAGGCTATTATCAAATAAAAAAATCAGACCAAGATGAATAAAAATTTCGCATACCTGCTTCTCTTATTATCATTTTTCATATCATGTTCTAAAGATACTACAGATTCTCCACAATCGGGGACTATAACAGTAGTAGCCGACGAGTCTTTTGAAAATGTAACAAGGGTTTTGAAAGACCGTTACATGCTTTTTTATCCTAAAACAAAAATTAATTTTGTCACCAAAAAAGAAAATGTAGCACTACAGGATCTTCTGCACAATAAAGCGAGAGTAATTGTAATGTCTCGTGAGCTAACAGACGATGAAAAGACGGCTTTTAAACAAAAATTCAATGCAGAAGTAGAGCCAGCAAGATTTGCAGCAGATGGTTTGGTATTTATAGTTTCAAAGACTTCATCATTAAGTCAACTATCGATAGACGAGATAAAAAGCAGACTTTTAGACGGTAAAAATTCATTAATATTTGATGGGTCAAATTCTGCGAATACGAGTTTTATCGCTAAACGACTAGGGATCTCGCCTAATGATTTAAAATATTCTTCACTTCCTAATAACGAAGAAATCATTAAGCAAATCAATAAATACCCAAACAGTATCGGTGTTGTTGGCTATAATTCGATAAGTCGACCTCACAATACAGAATCTAAAATGTTTCGTGAATTAGTAAATGTACTTCCGATCAGTAATTCTGCAGGAAAGACTATCAGCATCACGCCGCAAACTTTGAAAAATAATTCTTACCCTTTCACAAGAGTCTTATACTTCATTACAAATGAGCCTTATTTTGGGTTAGGGAACGGTTTTGTAAGATTTTCTTGTTCACAACCTGGGCAAATCATCGTTAAGAAACAAGGATTACAGCCTTTTTATATCATTCCGAGAGAAGTGAAGATTACGGAATAATATACTGAATGGTCTGATAATTGATAAAATATTTAAGGTAAAATTTAAAATAATTATAATTTCAAAAATATGTCAATGGAAATAAGAGTTGGAATATCTAAAAAATTAGCATTAGGAGGAATTGCTGCATTTTCTTTTTTAAATGTTGCTTATGCGCAGAGTGCTCAACAAGGTGAAAACTTGGTTGAAAGCTACAAATTTGGTCAAGCTAAAGAGGTATTTACCCAATTGGTAGCCAAAGAACCTACTGATAAAAACTTTTTCTATTTAGGAAATACGTATCTGTCTCAGGCTGAGCCTGATTTTGCTAAAGCTACAGAAGCTTTTAATAAAGGATTAGCTTTAGATGCAAAAAAATCTTTCTATAGCAGACTAGGTTTAGCATCTGTAAAATTAGGTAAAGGAGATAAAGCTTCTGCAATCGCTGAGATTAATGCAATCGTGAAAGATTCTCGCGAGAAAGACAATGATTTGTTGGTTGAAGCAGGTAAAACTTTAGTAAAATATGAAAAAAATAGCGATCCTAGACTAGCTATTGAATTATTGAAAAAGGCTGTAGAAAAATCTGAGAAATCTGGAACACCGGCATCTTATTTATATAATTTAGGTGATGCATACAGTGCACTGGGTGTACAAACTAAAAATGGTGTAGACTATGGTAATGCAATGACTGCTTTTGAAAAAGCTTTGCCATCTGCAAAATCTAAAGCTGTAGTGTACACAAGAATGGGAGCACTTTGGATGAATGCCAAGGCTTATGCCAAAGCAAAAACTAATCTTGATCAAGCTGTAGCAGCAGATCCTGGTTTCTCTCCGGCATATAAATCTTTGGGTACATTGTATAGCATTTATCAAGATTGGCCTCAAGCTTCAGCGAGCTACAAAAAATACCTTTCGTTAGCTGATAATGATCCAGATACAGTTCTGGATTATGCAAAATTGGCATTTTTGTCTAAAGATTTTGAAGGCGCAGGATCGTCTTTAAATTCAGTTTTTGATAAAGTTCAAGATCCTATTAAATATAGAATCAAAGCTTATCTTGATTATCAGAAAAAAGATTATGCTTCAGCAAAAACGAATATTGAAACTTTTATGTCTAAAGCTGAGAAATCTAGAATGCAACCTAGTGATACTGGTCTTCTTGGTCTTATTCAGGCAGGTTTGGCAAAAGCAAACAACGATCAAGCAATGTTGGCAGATGCAAAAGCAAAAGTAGCGATTGCAAAAGCAGCTAAAGACGATACATTCAACTGGGATGAAGAGCTAGAAATCGCAAGTGGTGCCAAAAAAACTATTGTGAAAGTTACTGCTCCGGCAGATGGGCCAACGAATGCTACTATAGATGCTTTAAACAAGAAATTGCTTGCTGATCCTAAAGATTCAGATGCTTTGTATTCATTAGCTACAGAATACCAAAACGTTGAAAACTGGAAAGGCTCTGCTTATGCATGGCAAAAACTTACAGAGGTTCTTCCAACTTGGGAATCTGGTTACTATGGTTTAGGATATGCTTTCCAAAAAGCAGGTGATGCAGAAAATGCAATAGCTTCTTACGAAAGATATATCTCTACATTGGCTACAAAGACTCCTGAAGAAAAGGAAAAAGGTAAGGAAACCCTCTCTACTGTTTACTATAATCTGGCTAACTTAACCAAAGGTGATAAAGCGAAAAGCTTACAGTATATTACAAAGTCTATCGAAACTTTTTCTACACCAGATGCGGTGAAGTTGAAAGAAAGCTTATCTAAATAATTTTTAGATTATATTAGAATAAATTCAAGAGACTGTTTTTTTAAGCAGTCTCTTTTTTTATAAATTATATTAAAGTAATTATCTTTGAATCATGAAAACATACATACTTGCCTTTGGCGCACATCCAGATGATGTAGAATTGGGTTGTGGTGGAACAATAGCTAAACTAATCTCAGAAGGAAAAACTTGTGTTATCGTAGATTTAACGAGAGGAGAATTGGGAACCCGAGGAACAGACCAAACAAGAAAAGAAGAAGCTGCTGAAGCTGCCAAAATTCTGGGTGTGGCGGCAAGAGAAAATTTGGGTTTCAAAGACGGGTTTTTGGTTAATTCTGAAGAATATCAAATAGAACTCGTAAAAATGATTCGCAAATACAGACCAGAAATCGTTTTAGCTAATGCCATTGATGATAGACATCCAGATCACGCCAAAGCGGCGAAATTAGAGTCTGATGCGTGCTTTTTATCTGGGCTTAGAAAAATTGAAACTGTACTCAGCGGGCAATCGCAGGAGGCTTGGAGGCCGAAACAAATTTACCATTATATACAGTGGAAGGATGTGAAGCCTGAATTCGTTATTGATATTTCCGAGCATCTAGATAAGAAAATTGAAGCGTGTATGGCATTCAAAACTCAGTTTTACGATCCAAAATCTACAGAACCAGAGACGCCAATTACCTCAAAAGATTTTTATGAAAGCTTAACTTACCGCGCACAAGACCTAGGAAGATTGTCTGGTGTAACGTATGCAGAAGGCTTTACAACGGAAAAGTTAATTGCAATGAAAAATTTTGACGGAATAGTTTTGTAATTAAAATATCTTTCCTATATTTGCACCACGAAAAACGGTGATTGTAGCTCAGTTGGTTAGAGCGCCGGATTGTGGTTCCGGAGGTCGGGGGTTCGAGACCCCTCATTCACCCTAAAAAAGTACACTTTTAAAGTGTACTTTTTTTTTATATTTACTTGTAAAGATTTTATCCAAATAGTGGATCCCAAAAAAAAGCATCCTTTAAAGATGCTGTCTATTTTTCTAATTTTTTCTGAGATTAAATTTCCTCGTCAGATTCTATTGTAAATGTTCTTCCTTTGAAATCTTTATCGTGCTTTTCAGAGATTACATCTTCTCCTTTTTCGTTGATGATAAAGTCTGTAGATTCATTAAACATATCTTGGAAATTCTTGAAATCTTCTTTGTAAAGATAGATTTTATGCTTCTCAAAAGTTGCTTCACCATTGTCTCCGAAATTCTTTTTACTTTCGGTAATCGTCAGATAATAATCTCCCGCTTTAGTCTCGCGAACATCAAAGAAATACGTCCTTCTTCCTGCCTTTAACACCTTCGTGAAAATTTCATTTTCATGGCGTTCCTTATAATCACTCATTATTAGATAAATTTTTAATCTTGTTTAGAACAAATATAAAAGTTTTCTTTTAACCACGAAATTTTTTTTATGATTTATTTAACAATTATGAAAGAAACTGTTAACCGCTTGCAGAATTGTCAATTTAAGTAAGGTAAATGATTTTATCTGCTCGTTGTGCGCTAGATTCTCTGTGTGTAATAATAATCGATGTTGCATTTTTGATTTTCCGTTCAATATTTTCAAGAATATTCTGTTCTGTTTCCGTATCTAAAGCTGAAAGGGAATCATCAAAAATGATTATGCGAGGATTTTTGATTAATGCTCTTGCAATACATATTCTTTGCTTTTGGCCGCCAGAAAGCATTACCCCACGTTCGCCTACTGTTGTTTTGTACTGATCTTTAAACTTGATAATGTTCTTGTCTACATCTGCTATTTTAGCATATTCTACTACTTTTTCGTGTGAAGGATTATCTATTGCAAAACCGATGTTGTGCTCTATGGTATCAGAAAAAAGATAACTTTCCTGAGGTGTATAGCCAATGTGATCTCTGTAATTTTTTAAATTGTGGTCTTTAAGGTTTTTACCGTCAATAAAAATTTCTCCAGATGTAGGATCTATCAGCCTGCAGAGAAGAAGGGCAATGGTAGATTTGCCGCTTCCGGTTTTACCCATGATGGCAAGTGATTTTCCTGCTTCTATTTTGAAGCTTAAATTTTCTAATGCTTTAATTCCTGTATTAGGGTAAGTATAAGATACGTTTTTGAACTCAATATCTCCTTTAATTTTGTATTCATCAAAATTGGTATTTGAGATTTCAGATTTTTTATCCAAAAACTCATTGATTCTTTCCATTGATGCGTCTGCACGTTGATTAACAGATGTTACCCAACCCACCATTGAAAACGGCCAAATTAAAATATTGATGTACATAAAGAAGTCTGCAATTTTACCTACAGAAAGCTCTCCGGCGATATATTTTTGTCCACCAACTAAAATTACCACAACATTTAGCAGCCCAATAACAAATAAAATGATGGTAAAGAAATAAGCCTCAGTTTTTGCTAAATCTAAAGCTTTGTCTTGATAATCGGAAACCTTGGCGCCATAATTTTTTTTAATATAGCTTTCTTTAGCAAAAAATTTCACTACTCTTATTCCCGAAAAGCTGTCTTGTACAAAAGTAGAAATGCCAGATTGGCTTTTCTGCATTATTTTAGATTTTTGATTGATGATTGAGCTTACTTTAAAAATCACATAAGATAAAATCGGAAGAGGAAGTAAAGTCCACAATGTCATAGAAACATCTGTAGTGAGCATGTAAATACTCGTGATAATTAATAAAATAATGAGGTTGACCACATACATCACGCCGGGGCCTAGATACATTCGCACTGCTACAACATCTTCGCTCAGCCTGTTCATTAAATCTCCGATGGTGGTTTGTTTGTAATCTGTAAGCGAAAGATCTTGGTAATGTCTGTAGATTTTATTTTTAAGCTCGTATTCAATTCTTCTAGAAGCAACAATGATGGTCTGTCGCATCATAAAAGTGAAAATACCTGTAAGAAGAGAGCAACCAACGATGATGGCAACGTAAACAAGAACCTGCTTGTTGAATCCCAGATGTCCGCCTTTGGTAAGTTCGTCTACAGATTTACCGATAAACTGTACCTTGTAAATATTAAAAAAATTACTTGCGATGATAAAAAGTAATCCCCAAAAAAGGAGTATTCTGTGTTTCCAGAAATATGGATTTAATGTTTTTAGCGCTTTCATAAAGTTTTACAAAATTACAAAATTAGCTTCACTCTACGAATTTCATCAATTTTAAATTTCATATCTTTGCAGTCATAAAAAGCTCTTTGAATGTTAGGAAGAAGACAAATCCGTGAGAAAGTTGTAGAATCGGTGTATTCGTATTGCCAAAACCCGATAAAATTTGATGTATTAGAGAAAAATATGTTCTCTTCTATAGAAAAAATTTATCATCTTTATATTTATGAACTCAATTTTTTGGTAGCGTTGAAAGACCTTGCCGAAAACCAAATAGAGATCAGTAAAAACAAATATTTGAAAACAGATTCAGATATTAATCCTAATCAAAAATTTATCAGCAACCAAATCCTGAAAAAGCTTGAAGAAAATCCTGAGAGATTATTTTTCTCTGGTCAGCACAAAGATTTGAAGTGGGATTTGCATGATGATCTTCTGGTAAAAACGTTCCAAAGAATTACAGCCGGGAAAAGATATCAGGATTTTATGAAAGAAGATGGTTATTCTTTTGAAGAAGACCAAAAATTCATAGGTAAATTATTCTTAAGATATATCGCAGAAAATGACGATTTCCATGGATATGTAGAAGATAGAGAGCTTACTTGGTCAGACGATCTTCATATTGCCAACTCTATGGTACAAAAAACGATTGGATTCTTAAAAGAAAATGACGAAAGTAAAACTTTGATTAAAATGATCAAAGATGAAGAAGATAAGCATTTTGCTTCAAAATTGATTCGTGAAACTTTAAACGATTGGGAAAACAACGAGAAGAAATTAAGCGAAAGACTCGAAAACTGGGATCTTGAAAGAATTGCTTTGATGGATAAAGTGATTTTGGCAACCGCTATTACAGAATTGGATAAATTCCCTCTTACTCCTTCAAGAGTAATCATCAATGAATATATTGAAATAGCAAAAGTATTTGCAACCGACCGATCAAATATATTCATCAATGGTATTCTAGATAAATACTGCAAAGATCTAAACAGAAATTAATACATTTAAAATGAAAAAAACAGTATCAATCATCGCATTGTCGGTAATAGGATTGGGTTTGGTTTCATGTAAAAAAGAAACTAAAGAAACACCAACAGCATTAAATACAAATGCAGACTCTACTGTAGCACCCGCTCAAGATTCTATAGCTCCTATGGTTTCTGGAGAAAGCACACCAGCTACTGCTTCGTCTTCACCCATCACCACTATTGCTCTTTCTGAAAGTAATTTCGATTTTGGGAAAATAAAAAAAGGAGATAAAGTAAGCCACGTTTATGAAATTACCAATATGGGAAAAAATCCGTTGGTTATTTCTGAAGTTAAACCAGGTTGCGGTTGTACAGCTCCAGAATTTACAAAAGAACCAATTTTACCAGGTAAAAAAGGGAAAATCACACTAAGTTTTGATTCTTCAACTTTTGATGGTGCAGTTCAGAAGTTTGCAGATGTATATGCAAATGTAGAAAAGGCTCCTATAAAACTAACGTTCAATGCCAATATTGAACCTAAATAATTAGCTATGTTAACAATATTTTTACAAGCAGCACCCAATAGCAATCCTTATATGATGCCAATCATGATGGTGGCTATGATTGTTGGTTTTTATTTTCTGATGATCAGACCTCAGATGAAAAAACAAAAGCAAGAGAAAAAATTTCAAGAAGATTTGAAAGTGGGAAGCAGAGTAGTGCTTACTTCTGGTCTTCACGGAAGGATTGCCCAAATTCAGGAAGACGGAATTGTTATTGAAACATTATCCGGAAAACTAAAATTCGAGAAAGCGGCTATCTCAAGAGAGTTTACAGCTACTAGATTTGGTGATAAAGCTACAGCAAATACAGACAAAAAAGAAGTTATAGAAACTGAAAAGAAATAATTTTTAGTTTTACAATATATTGCTAATCGGCGCGGTGAAATTTGTTCACCGCGCCGATTCTTTTTTTATCGTCATACACAACAAAATGGAGTGAATGATTTTAGGAAAGAGATTTTAGCAAATTTATTACTGATTTCATTGGAAATATTAAGTTTCATATAAGTTTTAAGAAACGTATTTGTGTTCCTTGGGTTTATAAAATATCTTTGCATAATGAATCAAAACACAAACAAAACCGTTCTTATTCTCGGTGCAAACTCGGATGTTGCCAAACAATGCATCATTCAATATATTGAAAAAGGATTTTCAATCATTGTAGCTTCTAGAAATACGAAATCACTTGAAGATTTTATTAAAGTAAAAAATATAAATCCATCAAAAATGACTGTTTTGTATTTCGATGCAGCAAATTTTGATTCACACCAGAAATTTTATGATCATCTTCCTATAAAACCTCATATTGTTGTTTACGCTGCAGGATTTTTAGTGGAAAATTCAGACGCTTTAAATGATTTTAAAGGAACTCAGCAAATGATGCAGGTGAACTACATAGGAGGAGTTTCTATTCTGAATATTGTGGCAATGGACAAGTCTAACAAAAATTTAGAAAGAATCATCGGTTTATCTTCACTTTCCGGAGTGAGAGGAAGAAAAAGCAACTTCGTTTACGGAAGTACAAAGGCTGCTTTTACAACTTATTTGGCCGGCTTAAGACAAGAATTGTCGCATAGGAATATTACGGTCAATGTATTGGTCAGTGGATATATCAACACAAAAATAAACGAAGGTTTGGAACTCAATAAAAACCTTTTAATGGAGCCAGATTATGTTGCAAGCCATATTGTGAATGCAGGAAACTCCTTCACAATCGTTCCCAATTGGAAATGGAAGATCATCTACTGGATTTTAAAATTGTCACCAGAATTTTTGGTAGCGAAATTGCCCTAAATAGATAAGCGAAGATAAAATCCTCGCTTTCTGTATCTAGTGTTTTTTCAAAATCCTTTTTCGATCGCGATTATCAATATAATCTAAAACGGCTTCTTTCGTCGTCATCCAATTTCGGCCTTCTTTGAAAGCGTCTATTTTTCCTTTTCTTGCCAAGAGGCTCACATATTCCTGGCCGTAAGGGAGCTTTTCCTCTTCCACAATGTCTGAAATTGAGCGGTAATTATCATAAGTGTTATTAAGACTTCCTAAATAGATATTTAAACTCCTTTCCAAAGCTTGTAAAATGAGCAATACCAATTTTGCATAATTCCCATTATTAGCAGAATTCAAAGCGTCATAATATTTTTTACGGTCGTTTTTCAGGATGATGGCAGGCGGAAAACCTTCTTTCATAAGCAACAAATTAAATAACAGCCTTGCCGTTCTTCCATTCCCATCAAAAAAAGGATGAATCCAAACAAAACGATGGTGAAAAATGGCAGATTTCAAGACGATATTTAGGTCAGAACTATTTGCCCAATCTGTTAATTCTGTAATATAATCATCTATTTTCAAGGCGTTAGGCGGAACGAAATTGGCTCCGGAAATCCTTACTCCCGATGTTCTGAATCGTCCGGCAAAATCTTTTTCAATTTTTTGGAGAACCAGTTCGTGGATGTTCAAAATATCGGTTTCTTTCAAAATATAGCTATCCGATACTAAGCTTTCTACCAATTCAATCGCCTCTTGGTGATTTACAGCTTCGAAATGTTCTCGCAAAGATTTTCCTTTAATGGTGAATCCTTCTTCTATCACCATTTTTGTTTCTTGCAGTGTTAAAGTATTCCCCTCGATACTGTTAGAATTGTAGGTCCATTCTATCATCAAACTTTCTTTAATGCTTTTCAATGCATAAGTAGGAATTGGGCGCAACTTGTCTAACTCTGCTTTTTTCTGCAGAATTCTTTCAAGTTGTTTTTCTAAACCTTCAAAGTGATATGGATATTCTTGCCATTTCATTCCACAAAATTACAACTTTATTTTAATATCGTATATTATATAAATTAATGATATCCGATATTAATATTTTTTTTATTGCTGAGATTGATGATAAGCTATCGCAATATGAATTTCAAAATAAGAAAAATCATCACCTAATTCATCTTTTATAGATTTTAATGAAGGAATTGATTGTGTTTTTGCAAGTTCTATTATGGGTTCTATTTTGTTAACATCCATCAATTCATTTGGCTTTATTGTTCCTACTGCTACAAAATTTACCAAATGATTTTGGATGGTGTTGATAGATAGATTTCTCGTTTTAGCGATTTCTTCTACACTATTTCCATCTTTAAACATTTGAAAAGTGATGGTAAAAGTTCCAGCTTCGTACTTTTTGGTGCTTTTGGAAGGCGTTTTCTTCTTAGGTTTTTTCTCTGAAATTTTACTGCTCAAATTATTATTCTGGCAAAATTCAATAATCGTGGGAAGAAAAATCTCACCATATTTTTCAATTTTAAAAGCTCCGAAACCACTTATCTCATTCAATTGTTCTTTTGAATTGGGAAGATAAGTTGACAACTCCAGCAAAGTTGCATCGGAGAAAATAACATAAGGAGGAACATTTTCACTTTCGGCGATTTCTCGTCTCAAGATCCTTAGTTCTGCAAACAAATCTTCATTGGCGTTGATATTGGGTGTTGAGTAATCAGTCTCTATTTCAGCGACAGTCACGGCTTTGGCTTGTTCCTTTACTTTTTGGAAGATGACTTTTTTATTTTTAAATAATATTAATTTGCTCTCTTCATTTAATTTTAAAACAGAAAACTCCTCATTCGATTCACTTAGAAAACCATTGATGAGCAATTGTCTTAAAAGATTTTGCCAATAATTTTTATCTTGATTATTTCCAATGCCGTAAGTAGGCAAACTGCGCATAAAATCTGTAATTTTCACACTTTTGGAGCCTCTCAGAAAATCAATTATAAGATTTTTTCCGTATCGTTCTTTAAGTCTGAAAACAGCACTCAGTAATTTTTGAGCATCAACCGTTGCGTCCCAATTCTCGAAATTACTAAGACAATAATCGCAGGAATTGCAATTGCCATCGTGCTTTTCGCCGAAATATTCCATAAGATATTGTCTTCGGCATTTTTGCATTTCTGCAAAGTCAGACATTTGCTGAAGCTTTCGCAACATCAGTTCAGATTGTTCCTCATTACCTTCTATCATTGCAAATCTTCTCAATTTCGTCACATCAGCATTTGAATAAAATAGAATGGCTTCACTTGGCAAACCATCTCTTCCGGCTCTTCCCGTTTCCTGGTAATAACTTTCGATGTTTTTTGGCAAGTCTGCGTGCATCACAAAACGCACATTGCTCTTGTCTATTCCCATTCCAAATGCAATCGTTGCCACTATTACCCGAATTTTGTCCTTCAAAAAGTCTTCCTGAACTTTAGCTCTATCTACAGACAAAATTCCGGCGTGATAAAAAGCCGAACTGATGCCATTTTCT
Organism: Chryseobacterium piscicola; assembly: GCF_900156685.1. GTDB lineage: Bacteria > Bacteroidota > Bacteroidia > Flavobacteriales > Weeksellaceae > Chryseobacterium > Chryseobacterium piscicola. The sequence continues at coordinate 93,778 of NZ_FTOJ01000007.1, read as the reverse complement.
TTCAATTTATTAGACATTTCTTCCGTTCCTTTTCTAGACAAACAGTAGACAATCCCTGAGTCGTTCGGATGTTCATTGAGATATTGAATAATATTCTGAAGAACAGATTGCTTTGGCTGAACAAAATATTTGATGTTGGCTCTATCAAAAGAAGAAACCAAAACCAAAGGTTCATTGAGATTCAATTGTTTGATGATATCTTTCCTCGTGATTTCATCCGCACTTGCCGTTAATGCAATAATTGGGATTTTAGGAAACTGATTTTTAATTCCATTCAGAAATAAATAATCCGGACGAAAATCGTGTCCCCAATGCGAAACACAATGCGCCTCATCTACCGCAAACAGGGAAATATGGATGTCATTCAAAAATTTTAAAAATGCACCATTATCTGCGCTCAATTTTTCGGGAGCAACATATAAAAGTTTAAGTTTTCGGTTTTTTAATTGATTTAAAGTCTCGTTTTGTTCATAAGCCGACATCGAAGAATTGATGTATGCAGCAGGAATTCCGTTCACGCGCAAGGCATCAACTTGGTCTTTCATCAAAGCAATTAATGGTGAAATAACTATGGCAGTTCCTTCCAAAACCAATGCCGGAACTTGATAGCAAAGCGATTTTCCGCCACCAGTAGGCATCAAAACAAAAGTATCTTTTTTCGAAATTACATTTTCAACTGCGTTTGCTTGCTCTAGTCGGAAATTGTTATAACCAAAATATTGCTGTAATATTTCTAAAGGTGATTTCATCATTTAAAATTTGTGTTTAAGTAAAAATAGTAAGTTTTGATTTTACTTTTTATTAAAAAGAAAGAATATTGGAATCTAGTCATAGAAAATAACCAAAATTTTTGTCTTTGGTTTTAAATTTAATTATAAATCGTACAGTAAAATGCCAGTTTTATTTCAGGCAAATTTTCTTTTAAAAGTAAGAAATTTCTTTTCTATTAGATTATAGCTAAGTATGGAAATCAGATACGCAAAAGTAAAACTCGCCAAAAAATTTCCGATGATGTTGAGATGTAAGTAATATAAAATTAAGGTAAAACAAAGCGGATGATAAACATACAATCCGAAACTGATTTTCCCAGTAAATCTGAGGAAATCAGTGCTCAGAATTTTGCTGATTATGCTTGTGTTTTTTGCAATTATTACAAGAGAAACAAAACTGCCATAGAAAATTGCAAGAATAATATGCCTTGAAATTTTATCAAACAAAGAATAATCTCCGTTTTTAAATGAAACATATCCCAAAGGAATAGTAGAGAGTAGAAATAGTGCAAAAAAAATAGTGCTGTTTTTGGAGATGAGTTTTTGCTCAATTTCCAGTACGGAAAGTAATGCTCCGATGGCAAGTTCGTCAAACCTTGCGAAGGTAAACTGAGATTCTTCGAGGTTATTTTTTATGAGTACAATTCTTGTGATTACAGAAATAATAAAGAGAGTTACAATGCCCCATTTTATATTTTTTAATGGTAAAAAATAGATGATGAATGGCCAGAATAAATAGAAATGTTCTTCAACGGAAAGAGACCAATAATGGCTTGGCCCGATATTTTGCCATTCAAAAGTAGATGCGAAATTTTGCAGGAACGTCCAGTAATAAATTTGATCCGAAAAATGGGGAAAAGCATTTTTGGTAATTAGAGGGATAAAAAAATAGTAGATAATCAGGAAAAAATAATACAAAGGAAAAATTCTTAGGGCTCTTCTGATGTAGAAATTTTTGAAATATGATGGTTGATCTTTAGTATTCAGCAATATTCTGGTAATGAGAAATCCGGATAAAACAAAGAAAAGTGAAACTCCGGTTTTTCCAAAGAGCGAGAGTTTTTTCAGAAGCAGAACACTCTCATTGGTAGAATTAAAATCTTGAAAAAAATGATAAAACATTACCATAATAACGGCAATAGCACGTACTCCGTCTAGTTGGTTGTAATGTTTAAGGTTTTTCATTTCTAAGATTTTTAAAGAGTTATTAGATTCCGTTTTTGTCATAGTAATTTTTAGAATTGATTTTTTTCGGTGTTAAATTTCTTTAAAATCATATTTACGCTCAAGGGATTTCCTTTTTTTTAGATTATTTTTTGTCTAAAATGACAATAATATGAAAAGTTGTAATGTAAAGATATTAATTATCTAAAATACAGTAATTAATACTATACTAATTAAATTTCCTAGCTGGAATATTTTGATGTGTATTCTGAAATTACATTTTCAACTGCGTTTGCTTGCTCTAGTCGGAAATTGTTGTAACCAAAATATTGCTGTAATATTTCTAAAGGTGATTTCATAGGATTTGTGTGTTAGTAAAAATAAGACATTTTAATTATTTTTATGTTTGATTTTAAATGAAAGAAAACCTCATAATTATAGAAAACTATGAGGTTTTATTATAAATTCTAGAATTTAATCTTGATTAAAAATAATTGACATTTTTTTGGATAGAATTAATAGGTCGCTCTTATGAAGCTTTAATTTTAAAAACAACTATTTTCTATTAACAGTTTGCTCCTAATGGAGCTGTAAAATATCCCATCGGGATGTACTGTAATAGAAAAATGAAATGACCAAGAAGCAAAGCTCCAGGGGAGCGACCTGTCTATTCATTTTTAGGCAACCTATTTTTGATGCAGATTTTCTTTAAATTTTTCACGATTAAAATTGACAGAAAACCCAGATTTTTCTCCTTTTTTAAGTTCTTTAATCAATTCAAATTTCTGGGTTTCTTCTTGTTTAAACGTTCGTAAAGCAGCTCTTACAACTTCACTTGCAGAAGAATATTTTCTTGTTTTAATTTGAGAGTTGATAAAATTGTCGAAATAATCTCTCAATAAAATCGATGTATTCTTAGCCATAACTTTAGAGTTTACTTTCTAAAATTAAATATACCAAGGTTTGGTATGTATCCAAATTTACTTATGGGAAAATTGTTGGATATTATTGATGTAAAAAAAAGCGAGAAAAAAATTCTCGCTTTTAATTTATGATTTTAAATTCAATTGTAATTCCAACTCATTCAGCTGTTCCTGATGAATCGCCGCCGGCGCATCAATCATCACATCTCGGCCAGAGTTATTTTTCGGGAAAGCGATATAGTCTCTGATTACTTCATTTCCATCAAGAATCGCCACCAATCGGTCAAATCCGAAAGCCAAACCACCGTGTGGCGGAGCGCCGTATTTGAAGGCGTTCATCAAAAATCCGAACTGCGCTTCTGCTTCTTCTTTTGAGAATCCTAAAAGGTCAAACATTTTCGATTGCAAATCTCTGTCAAAAATTCTGATAGAACCGCCACCAATTTCGTTTCCGTTTAACACCAAATCATAAGCGTTGGCTCTGGCTTTTCCGGGGTCGGTTTCCAAAAGGTGGAAATCTTCGGTTTTCGGAGACGTGAAAGGGTGGTGCATAGCGTGGTAACGTCCGCTTTCTTCATCAAATTCTAATAGAGGGAAATCTACAACCCAAAGTGGTGCAAATTCGTTTCCTTTTCTTAAGCCAAGACGGTTTCCGAGTTCCATTCTTAACGCTGAAAGTTGGGTTCTCACTTTGTCAGCATTTCCGCTCATTACGAAAATTAAATCTCCAGCTTTTGCTCCGAATTCTTCTGTGATTTTCTTTAAATCGTCTTCAGAATAGAATTTATTGACAGACGAAGTTACAACGCCATCGTTTTGGAATTTAATCCAAACCAATCCAGTTGCGCCTATCTGTGGGCGTTTTACCCAATCCACCAATTCGTCGATTTGCTTTCTGGTGTAATCTGCAATTCCTTCAACGTTGATTCCGACAACCAATTCTGCTTCGTCGAATATTTTGAAGTCTTTTCCTTTTGTTAAATCGTTCAACTCGTGGAATTCCATTCCGAAACGGATATCCGGTTTGTCGTTTCCATATTTTTGCATCGCATCTGCGAAAGTCATTCTTGGGAAATCTTGGAAATCATTTCCTGTGATGTCTTTCAAAAGAACTTTTGTCATTCCTTCGAAAATATTCATAATATCTTCCTGCTCTACAAACGCCATTTCGCAATCGATTTGAGTAAATTCCGGCTGTCTGTCGGCTCTTAAATCTTCATCACGGAAACATTTTACGATTTGGAAATATTTGTCCATTCCGCCAACCATCAACAATTGTTTGAAAGTTTGTGGCGATTGTGGAAGTGCATAAAACTGTCCAGGATTCATTCTACTTGGAACCACGAAATCTCTTGCGCCTTCCGGAGTAGATTTGATTAAAACGGGAGTTTCAACCTCAATAAAACCTTCGTCTGAAAGATAATTTCTTACTTTCTGCGCCATTTTGTGACGGAAAATCAATTTATCTCTTACGGGAGCTCTTCTGATATCCAGGTATCGGTATTTCATTCTCAGTTCTTCGCCACCGTCGGTTTCGTCTTCAATGGTGAAAGGAGGCAGTTGAGATTCATTAAGAACTTCTAATTTTTCAACTAAAATTTCAATTTCTCCTGTTGGAATATTGGGGTTTTTGCTTACTCTTTCTATTACTTTTCCTGTAATCTGAATTACGAATTCACGTCCCAATTTTTTTGCATTATCCATCAATTCTGCTGAAGAACGGTCTTGGTCCCAAACCAATTGTGTGATTCCATAACGATCTCGCAGATCTATCCAAATCATAAAACCTTTGTCGCGGATGGTTTGTACCCAGCCAGAAAGTGTTACTTTTTCATTAAGATTTTTAAGAGATAGTTCTCCGTTTGTGTGCGATCGAAACATAAAATTGAGTTTAAGATTAAGATTTAAGGTTCAATATTTGTGAAATCAACTTCATGAGATTGAATATGAACTTTTAATTTACGGGTGCAAAGATAAGATTTTTGAAGGGTTTAGAAATAAAAAAAACTTCCCGAGGGAAGTTTGTGATGTATTTTTTTTAAAAAATATATTATTTAAGAAGTCCTAGAACTGCAGTACGCTTATAAGTTGTAGCATAATCTTTAGCAGTTAGCCCATTGTTGTCTTTTGCATCTTTATTAGCCCCTTTTTGTAAAAGAATTTTCACAAGTTCTGGGGTGTCAAATTTTGCCCCTTCCATTAGCGGAGTGTTCCCTTTGCAGGCAATATTTACATCTGCACCGTTTTGTAAAAGGAAATTAAAAATTGCAGTTTTATTAAACCTTGTAGCGTATGCAATTGGTGTGAAAGATTCGTCTTTTACATTGATGCATTTATTGTAAGAGTCTTTAGGGAAGGCTTTTTTAAACTCTTCTACGTTACCTGTCTGGAAACGTCTTTGCTGTTCGTTTGTGATTTGCTGAGCATTTACTGTTACCGAAATGATGACGAATGCTAAAGATAAGAAAGTAGAAATTATATTTTTCATAGATCAATTATTTTCTTAATTATATACAAATGTAAATATTTTTTTTGATAAATTTTGATGCAACTTGCAAAGAGACAAACGGTAAGTTAAAATTTCTTTAAATTTTATTCTATTAGTATAATGATTTCTGTTTTTTTCCATTTTTTTTGGTTTATCTAATGTGGTTTGTGCTTTTGTTGTATTATTGTTTATTTAGGGCGCTATTTGAAATAATAAGATTAATTCATAGAATGATTTTCAAGAATGTAATTGCTTGTTTTTCATTATTAGACTCTTATTATTACAAGTTTGTATTTCTATATCAGGAAATAATAAATAATTATTGAAATTTTAATTTTAAAAAAAATACCGAAGAAATAATTCTCCGGTATTCAAATATTTAATTTTAATTTCTATTATTTTCCGCCAAGAAACCCTCCAAGTAGGTCGCCTAGTCCGCCACCACCTTGCTTGTTGTTTCCAGCGCCTCCAAGTACGCTTCCCAAGATATCGCCCAATCCTCCAGCAGAAGATTGCGCTCCGCTTCCTCCAAGTACGCTTCCTAAGATATTGCTTAAAGGATCATTTTGCCCTTGGGCCTGATTTTGTGCATTGCCAAGAATTCCACCTAAAAGATCTCCGAGACCACCTGCTCCAACGTTGCTTTGTTGTTTTTCTTTACCTATATAGCCCATAATTACTGGTGCAAGCATTGCCAAAATAGGTCCTATTTTATCAATGGAAATTCCTGTATTTTGTGAAAGATTATTTTCAAAGGTATTTTTTTCGTTTCCGAAAATGTGTGAAAGGATAGAACCTCCTTCGTTTTGTCTTGCATCAGCCTGTGAAACATCATCTAAGATACTTCCGTCATGGTCTTTGTCTAAAGCGTTATTTAAAGCTTCAGCCTCTTTTGCGTCTTGAGATTTGTTTCTAAGATAAGAAATAACCAATGGTGCAGCTACTGCCAAGAGTGCTAAAATCTGTGTTTTGCTTACTCCAAATTTATTTTCTGCTTGTTCAGCAACTTGATTGCCTGTGTTTCCTGTTAAAAGATCAATTAAACTCATTTTGTGTTTAAATTTTAATTATTATACTTCAAATTTAGTAAAAAATATTCTTTGTAGTAAAACACAAATACAATATTTTAAAATTTCTTTATTTCACTTTCTGTAAAGCCTTTAGATTTCATAAGTTTTACATATTCATCCACAGAAGCCTTCATCCAATGTATGGGTTCTGGAGCTGTTTTTTTATCAATTACGAATTCTATTATCCCCTTATTGTTATTCATCCAAGGTAAAAGATAATATGCAATTCCACCTTTGTAACTTTTGAAATCATCAAATGCTTTTCCTTTCGCAGTTTTCCCTACAATACAAAAGGATAAAATGTAAAACACGGGTATAAAAGCACATGTGAAAGAAGTTTTTTTGAATAGATTTTCTCTGTACGTAAATCCGTATCCTATAGCTATTGCAAAAATAATGTTGAATGGTAAGAAAAAAACATAATTATCTGATACTGCATAAAATGTAGAAAAGCCGTACACAAAAAAAGAGCATACTAGGAAAACGAAAAACATTTTTCTGTTTTCTTTGTACAAAGTAAAGATACCCACGATGCCAAAAAAGATAAAAAATGTAAAATTATAAACCAAGTAGAATATTGATTTTATAAAATCTGTGATGTATTGTATAGAATTTTTTTTGAAAGAATCTGCCAACCATTCACCTTGGTCAGATGAATAGGGAGAATTAAGAGGTAATCCTTGGGAATAATTTAAAATAAATAAAGCCGAAAAAATGAATGCAAATAGTACTAAAGAAGTAATTGCCTGTTTTTTTTGAAATCTCATATAATAGATGAAAGTCAAAAACCCAGGTATCATAAGTACGTTCTGAATGTGTACCCACATAGAAACACCAAAAAACAAACCGCAGAGTACAATGTAAAATGTATTTTCAGAATAAAAACTTTTGATCATACAGAAAATAAAAAGAGCTATCCATAAACAATTGAAGGTGTAAACTTCAATTATTTCTGCATTTCGCCAAAAACTGAAACTAAAATCAAAGATTACTGCGGCAACAAAACTGGTAAATTTGTTTGCATTTAAAGTAAAAATGCTGAAATAAACAACGACTACCGATAAAGCAGCGGAAATGATAACTAAAGCTCTGTTGGCCTCAATTCCGCTCAAAGAAAAAATGTCTTTAAACAGTATTGCAGTATTAATGTAAAGAAAATGAGAAGTTGCCGTGGCAGTTGTAATGTAATCGCCTTGCTCTACAGTGAGTACAAAACCGGTACAGTCGGCAAAAGGTATTCTATCAAAACTGCCACAGTAGTAAATAGTAAGAAAAATTAAAAAAAGCAGAAGCGCGGTAACGTATCTATTCATTCATTAATTTTTCAAAATAGGAACATTCGAACAAGCTTCTCCGAACATGAGAGATTTTACAATAGGCTGTATTTTTTCTACCAATTCTACATAGGCATTTTCGGGAATTTTTTTGTCTGAACAACCTTTTACCAACACTCTTTTGCCGTTCATTTCAGAAAAATCATGGTTTTTGATGGCATCATGCATCAGAATTATTTCTAAATTGTCTAAGTCCCCAAAAACTATTTTTTTTGTCACATTGGTTAATTTTGCTGTGATTAAAAAATAGGCCCAAAGCGGTACAATTGCATCTGCAGAATTATAGATATAAACGAAAGAATCGCGAAAATCTTCAATGTTGATGTCTGACACTTTTTCGCGAAAGTCTTTTTCTTTTAAAACCATTTCCATAAAAAGAAAATCTTTTAGATCAATCCCTTTTCTATTGCCTTTGGGAACCAAATCGGAAAGGTCGAAATTAATCAATCCGCTGGTGGCTACTTTATTTTTTATTTCAAATTCTTCTGACATTTTTATCATTATCTTTGAAGCAAATTTACTCAATTATTATTTGAAATTTGAGGTTTACAATTTAAGTTTAAATGTCACTTCAATAGACAAAATCATTCATCGTATATCATTTTACATTATGAAATACTACATCATCGCAGGTGAGGCATCCGGAGATTTGCACGGAAGCAATTTAATGAAAGCTTTAAAGCAGAAAGATTCTCAAGCAGAATTCAGGTTTTGGGGTGGAGATTTGATGCAGAAACAAGGCGGAATTTTAGTGAAACACTATCGTGATCTTGCATTTATGGGATTTCTGGAAGTGGCGAAGAACTTGAGGACGATTTTAAACAACATTAAAATCTGTAAACAAGATATTAAAAAAAATAAACCAGACGTTTTGGTTTTAGTAGATTATCCGGGCTTCAATCTCCGAATTGCTAAATTTGCTAAAGAAATAGGAATTAAAGTGGTTTACTATATTTCGCCACAGCTTTGGGCTTGGAAAGAAGGTCGTGTAGAGATTATCAAAAAATATGTGGATGAAATGATGGTTATTTTGCCTTTCGAGGAAGAATTTTATCAAAAACATGGAGTGAAATCTCATTTTGTTGGGCATCCACTTTTAGATGCAATTTCAAGTCTCGATGATATTATCGCTGATGATTTTAAATGTGAAAATGGCCTAAACGAAAAAGAAATAATAGCTCTTTTACCAGGCTCTAGAAAACAAGAAGTGGAGAAAATGCTGGAAATCATGCTTTCTGTTCGCCCCTATTTTGAAAATTATCAGTTTGTGATTGCCGGTGCGCCGAGTTTGGAAAAAGAATTTTACCAAAAATATGTGGATGATAACGTGCATTTCGTTTCCAATAAAACATACGATTTACTTAGGTGTTCCAAAGCAGCATTGGTAACATCTGGAACGGCTACATTGGAAACGGCTCTCCTCAATATTCCGGAAGTGGTTTGCTATCGTGGAAGCAAAATTTCTTACGCAATTGCCAAAAGATTAGTGAAAAATATTAAATACATCTCTTTGGTCAATTTGATTATGGATAGGGAAGTGGTGAAGGAATTGATTCAGGATGAACTCAATACCAAAAATCTTGTCAGCGAACTGAATTTCATTCTAGAAGGCGATAGAAGAGAGGTTATGCTCACTAATTTTAAACTTTTAAGGGAAAAACTAGGAGGAAAAGGCGCTAGTGAAAATGCAGCAGATATTATTTTAATTCAAAAAAAATAGAAAAAAAAATTCACTGTATTATAAAAATTTTTAATTTAGTTTGTTCAAACACAAATGATTTTGAACAAGCAACCTCTCTTGATTCTTGTCCTTTCTTTTATCCTAGGAATTTTCTTTCAGGATATATTTTCTTTTGATCAAGGTTTCATCTTTGTAATTCTTTTATTTTCAATAATAATTATTGTATTATTTTTTCTGAAAAATCGTATTGTATTTAAAATCAGAAATCTTCTTCTCATAATTTTACTTTTCGGCTTAGGAATTTTTTTTCATTTTTATAATAGTTGGAGTGAAGATAATTTGAATTTAAAGTCGAATGAAACGATTGTTTTTAAAATTTCAAAGAAGCTGAACTCCAATGATAAATATAAAAAGTATGAAGTTTGTGCTCAGGTTGGTGAAAAATCGTTTGATGCAATTGTGAATGTAGAAAAAAATCACAAAGAATTAGATTTTAACCATTATTATCAAACTAAAGCGTATGTTATTCAATCTAAATCTCCTGAACATGATTTTCAGTTTGATTATGCAAAATATTTAAAACGTAAAAACCTTCATTATCAATGTTTTATCAATGGGCAGATTTTCTCTGTAATAAGAAATGATTTAAATCTAAGCGAAAGAATTAGGCAAAAACGTCTTGAGATTTTGCAAAAAATCAATCATTCTGAAATGAATTTCAGTAGTCGGGAGTTTTTAAAAGGAATTATTCTTGCAGACCGTACAGAAATAGATTCTCAAACCCTTCAAGATTTTAATCGTTCTGGTTTGGTGCATTTTTTAGCTATTTCAGGAACACACATAGTTGTAATTTTCGGAATGTTTTACTTCTTGTTGATGAGGTTTTCGCCCGTTGGTTTGAAGAAGTACGCCATTGTCATCAGTTTACTATTCATCTGGGTTTTTGCAATCTTCATTGGTTTTGGAAACTCTGTAGTGCGCTCTTGCATTATGATTTCAGTTTATTTTATTTACGTATTGCTACAACGTAAGCCAGATTTACTTCACTCAATGGCACTTTCTGCCTTTGTTATTTTAATTATTGATACTCAGCAGATTTTTGATGTTGGCTTTCAGCTGAGTTTTCTTGCTGTTTTAGGGATTTATTGGCTCAATCAACCTATTCTGAAATACCTTCCGAGGCAAGATAATTATTTCAAGAGACTTATTTTCAATACAATTTCTATTTCTATTGCTGCACAATTGGCTACCTTGCCTTTGGTTTTTTATTATTTTCATCAGTTTTCTTTGATTTCTATTTTTGCCAATTTCTTCATTGTTCCTTTTTCAGAATTAATCATCATTTTTTCTTTTGTAATGACGGCCTTAATTGGTTTAGATTTAGATTTTGAATTCATTGTTGTAGCCTATGACTTTATTATTCAAGTGTTGTTAAAAATTATTCATTGGTTTGCTGGTTTTGATAGTTTGTTTTTTGAAAACATTCCTTTGAATTTAACTGAAGTAGCTGTTTTAATGGGAGTTGTGTATTTACTTAAACCTTTGCTTAATAAGTTTAATTCAAAAAATTTCTCTAATGTGATTTTCTTAATTATTACATTTTTTATCATAAGGATTTTATTTAATATTACTGAAAATCAAAAAGATGAATTGTTGATTCATCACTACAAAAAACAAATAGTAGTTTCTGTAAAGACTAGAGATAAAGTAGAATTTTGGATCAATTCTCAAGGTCCAAAAGATAAAATTCAACAATACATTATCAATCCATATATTTCATCACGCAGAATTCATCAATTTGAAATTAAAAATATGCCGCCCGCATCAAAGATGGTTACTTTTAAAGGCAAATCTTATCTATTGAAATAATTCTTGAGGTAAAACTTCATCCATTTAGATGAATTTCAATCCTATTTAGAAACATTACAAACTGCTTAATAGTGAGATTTCTCACTTTTTAGTTTTGTTAACATTTCTTAATTTTGTGGAAAATCAAATTTAAACTCAATATGGCAGGTTTAACAAGTACTTCGATAGGAAGGAAATATGCAATGGCACTTTCAGCAATGTTTTTGCTGATTTTTTTGTTGATGCATTTATCCACCAACATGACATCTGTTTTCAGTGAAGATGTTTTCAACTCAGCTTCTCATTTTATGGGTTACAATCCGGCGGTTCAGTTCCTGATGCAACCTATTTTGATGTTTGCAGTGATATTCCATTTTGTAATGGGATTCATTTTGGAAATAAGAAATAACAAGGCACGTCCTATAAAATATGCCGATAACAAAGGTTCTGCTAACTCTACATGGATGTCTAGAAATATGATTATTTCTGGTGCTGTGATTTTAGCATTTTTGGTATTGCATTTTTATGATTTTTATTTTCCTGAAATGAATTACAAATACATTCAGGCAAATACACCAGATGAGACCAGATATTATGCTGAGCTTCATCACAAATTCCACGATCTTTGGAGAGTGATTCTTTATGTAGTCGCTTTCGGTTTGCTTGGTTTACACTTAGCACACGGATTTCAGTCTTCTTTCCAATCAATTGGAGCGAGACATCCAAAATATACACCAGTAATTAAGGCTTTTGGAAATTGGTATTCTATCCTTATTCCGCTTGGTTTTATTTTCATCGCAGTTTTTCATTACGTAACTCAATAATTTCAATATACTAATATGAGTAAATTAGATTCTAGAATTCCAGCTGGTCCACTTAAGGATAAATGGAAAAATCATAAAGACCATATGAACCTTGTTGCGCCTAACAACCGTGATAAAATTGATATTATTGTTGTAGGTACAGGTTTGGCAGGTGGTTCTGCAGCAGCTACTTTAGCTGAGCAAGGATATAATGTAAAGGCATTTTGTTATCAAGATTCACCTAGAAGAGCCCATTCTATTGCGGCACAAGGTGGTATAAACGCGGCTAAAAATTATCAGGGAGACGGTGACTCTACTTACAGATTGTTCTACGACACCATTAAAGGTGGAGATTACAGAGCAAGAGAAGCAAATGTTTACAGATTAGCTGAGGTTTCTGCAAATATAATTGACCAATGTGTTTCTCAGGGAGTTCCATTTGGTAGAGATTACGGCGGACAGTTAGATAACCGTTCATTTGGTGGGGTTCAGGTTAAAAGAACTTTCTACGCAAAAGGACAAACTGGTCAGCAGTTATTATTAGGTGCTTATTCTTCATTAAGCCGTCAAATCGGAAAAGGAAGAGTGAAAATGTACAACCGTCATGAAATGCTTGAATTGGTAATCGTAGACGGAAAAGCAAGAGGAATCATCGCAAGAAACCTTGTAACAGGCGAGATCGAAAGACACTCAGCTCACGCAGTGGTAATTGCTTCAGGAGGTTACGGAAACGTTTATTTCCTTTCTACCAACGCAATGGGATCAAACGTTTCTGCAGCTTGGAAAATTCATAAAAAAGGAGCGTATTTCGCTAACCCTTGTTATGTTCAGATTCACCCGACTTGTATTCCGGTTCACGGAACTCAGCAGTCTAAACTTACCTTGATGTCTGAATCATTAAGAAACTCAGGCAGAATCTGGGTTCCTAAAAAAATTGAAGATTCAGTTGCCATCAGAGAAGGTAAATTAAGACCTGAAAACATTAAAGAAGAAGATAGAGATTACTATTTAGAAAGAAGATATCCTGCATTCGGAAACTTAGTTCCTCGTGACGTTGCGTCTAGAGCAGGTAAAGAAAGATGTGATGCTGGTTTCGGAATAGAAAATAATGAAACTAAAGAAGGGGTTTACCTAGATTTCTCTACAGAGATTATTAAAAAAGGTAGAGAAACCGCTATCGAAAAAAACATTCAAAATCCTACAGATCAACAAATATACGATCTTGGAAAAGCTTGGATTGAAGAAAAGTATGGTAACTTATTCGTAATGTATGAAAAGATTACGGCAGATGACCCTTACAAAACCCCAATGAAAATTTATCCTGCCGTTCATTACACAATGGGTGGTGTATGGGTTGATTACAATTTACAATCTACAATCCCTGGATGTTTCGTAATTGGTGAAGCCAACTTCTCAGACCACGGAGCCAACAGATTGGGTGCTTCTGCATTGATGCAAGGTTTGGCAGACGGATATTTCGTTCTACCTTACACTATTGCAGATTATCTTTCTGCTGACATCAGAACGGGAACAATTCCTACAAATTCTGCTGAGTTTGAAGCAGCTGAAAAGGAAATTAAAGACAAAGTAAACTTCTTTGTAAATAATAAAGGAACACATTCAGTAGATCATTTCCACAAAAGGCTAGGACACATCATGTGGAATAAGGTGGGGATGGGAAGAACTCCTGAAGGTTTAAGAGAAGCGATTGCAGAAATTGATCAAGTTAAAAAAGATTTCTGGAAAGACGTGAAAGTAATGGGTGAAGCTGAAGGAATGAACACCGAGCTTGAAAAAGCGTTCAGAGTAGCAGACTTTATCGAGTTAGGACAATTGATGGCTATCGATGCTTTACACAGAAACGAATCTTGTGGAGGGCATTTCAGAGAAGATCATTCTACTCCTGAAGGCGAGGCAGAAAGAGATGATGTTAACTTTAAATATGTAGGAGCTTGGGAATATCAAGGTGATGATATCAAACAGGAAGTTCTGCATAAAGAAGAGCTTATCTATGAGAACATCGAAGTTAAAGCGAGAAGTTACAAATAATCTCCAACCTATAAATATAAAATTATGAGTGCAAAAAAAGGCCTTCATCTTACGCTGAAAATTTGGAGACAAAAAAATACAAAGACCAAAGGTCAGTTTGAGACCTACAAAATATCAGATGTTTCTACAGATTCTTCATTCTTGGAGATGCTAGACATTCTGAACGAAAACTTAATCAACGAAGGAAAAGAACCTATCGCTTTTGATCACGACTGTCGTGAAGGAATCTGCGGGATGTGTTCTCTTTACATCAATGGTAGAGCGCACGGGCCAGATACCGGGATTACAACGTGTCAGCTTCACATGAGAATGTTCAAAGACGGTGAAACTATCGTTATCGAACCTTGGAGAAGTGCAGCATTCCCAGTTATCAAAGATTTGATGGTAGACAGAAGTGCGTTCGACAGGATTATGGCTGCAGGTGGTTTCATCTCGGTAAATACTTCCGGAAATACTTTGGATGCCAATGCAATTCCGGTTCCCAAAGAAGATGCAGATAAAGCAATGGATGCTGCAGCATGTATCGGTTGTGGAGCTTGTGTAGCTTCTTGTAAAAACGGTTCAGCGATGTTATTCGTTGGAGCTAAAGTTTCTCAATATGCACTTTTACCTCAAGGTAGAGTAGAAGCTAAGAGAAGAGTTTTGAACATGGTAAAAGCGATGGATGAAGAAGGATTCGGAAACTGTTCAAACACCGGAGCTTGTGAAGTAGAATGTCCTAAAGGTATTTCTCTAGAGAATATCGCAAGAATGAACAGAGAGTACTTTGTTGCAAATGTAGACAGAGGATAATCTGTTTAAAAACAAATCATAAAAAACCGGTTTCAAACATTTGAAACCGGTTTTTTTGTATTTTAAGCTTCTTGCAAAAATTCCTTCATTTCATCACAAGATATTGAAAAATAAGCTTTGATTTTTTCGAGGTACTCTAAGGTGGCTTTTTCGCTGCCATTCTCTATTTTAGAAACTTTACTTTGGGGAATGCCTAAATCTATGGCTAATGTTTCCTGTGAAATATTTTTTCTTTCTCTAAATTTTCTTAGACGAAAACCTCTTTCTTTATTAGTCATTTGTTGTTTTTTTGTGGTTCAAATGTAAAAAAAAATAATTTAAACACGTAAAATATTTTTGGTTTTAAGGTGTACGATTATTCTAAAATAGAATAGGTAGCGAAAAATAATATTTTCAAATTTGTGAAGGTTTTTAAACTATTAATAAACAAAATTTTTAAACATTATGAAAAAACTATTCGTAGGAGCTGCTATTGTAGTAGCTGGATTAGCAAGTGCAAAAAATTCCGTAGAAAGCAAAGTAGAGACTAAGCCAAAAACTGAGTTTAAAGCTGAAGCAAAAACAGAAGCTAAACCAGAGGTTAAATACGTAAAACAAACATGCGGAGTACAAATTACGTATTATTCTGGAGGTCAAGTTGTAGGTAGCCAACTAGTAACATCAGAACAGGAAACTTTGTCAGATTGCCAAAAATGGCAAAATGGAGTAAGATTTGCTTTGCAAATTGCAGGCTATTGGACGGTAGGATAACCCTAACAAAACTTAAAGTCCCTATTAAAAAATAGGGGCTTTTAATTAATAAAATCAATAATATGAATAAAATATTCTTTTTCATCCTATTTTCAATCTCTTTATTTTTCAATGCACAACAAATCCACGTTAGATATTTGAAGGTGCTGTCTTCTTTTGCAACCACTCACGAAGATCTATATATTAAGAACAATCAAGTTATATCAATCCAAGATTCAATTATCACCCAAAATAAATTAACTGACAGTTGGACGATGGCTGTTAACATAGACAATGGAAAAAAACCTCCAAAACAATATTATGTATCTGATTTAAGTAAGGATAAATCAAAAGATTTCTTTTTTACTTCAAATGTGGATAGCAGAAGTTTTTTCATCTATGATAAAGTTGATCAACCAAATTGGAAAATAGAAGAAAATCAAACGAAAACAATCGCTGGCTATAAATGTATAAAGGCAACTGGTGTGTTTAGAGGTTCAAATATTACAGCGTATTTTACAAAGGACCTACCTTACTCTGCCGGACCATTCAAATTTTATGGATTACCTGGTTTGATACTAGATATTAGGGTAGATAATATGGATCATGAAATATGGAAGGCTGAAAAAGTTACTGTCGATGATAAAAAATCTATAGTTTATAAACCACAGTTTCTCAAAAATGAAAAAATAAGCTTAAAAGATTATGTAGAAGTAAAAGAAGCTCACCTGAATAGTTTATTTAAAAAGGTAAGTGATGCTCTTCCAACTTCAGGTGGGAAAATTACTGTTCAAAATAACCAAAGGTTTACCGTGGAACAAAAGTATGAATGGGAATAGAATCAATAAACAAAATTTTTAATTCTAACTGAGGCTGTAATTCTAACTGAGTCAAGAGTATATTTAAAATAGTAATAATGAAAAGATAAGACGAATTTGTTTTGTAAGACAGTAAAACAACAAAACAAAAATTCAATTGATTTTTTTAGTTAAATCTTTCATAAAATAAGTTTAAACAGTATCTGTAGTTGGCTTGAAAAACTTATTTTTGCCTAATTATTTAAAATCAAAAATGAAGAAATATCTTTTGTTATTCGTCATTGCAATATTTGTAATGTCTTGTTCAAAAAAAGTTGAGATCAAAGGAAAGATCGCAGGAAGTTCTCCACTAGAAAGAATCGAGTTTGTAGAGGCTTCCGGTGTAGCTACTTTACCGTTAATCAATATCGGTTTAGATAAAGACGGAAATTTCACAGGAAACTTTGAAGCTCCGAAAGACGGAATGTACCTGATGAATTATGCAGGGAAATCTAACCTTATTTTCTTAAAAGGGGGTCAGAATATCAATATTTCGGGTAATTCTGCTACATTTCCAAACGAATTCACAGTAACGGGAGACGGTAAAGCAGATAACGAATTCTTTCAGGCTTGTCAGAAATATTTAATTACCTATGGTCAAACTTTAGATATTCAGGGATTAAGTAATGGTACTGAAGCCGATTTTATTAAAGGAATTAAAAAAATTGAAGCTGACCTTAATAAGAATGTTGATGAAAACATCAAAAAATTCAACCCTGGGAAAGAAATTACACAATGGAAGAAGAATGATGTAAACACTGCAATTCTTAATGTAATGGCAGGTTATGAATTATCACAAATGCAAAAATCGGGTAATCCTGCATTTAAAGTTTCAAAATCTTTTACAGATTATGAAAACAAATTGCTAGAGAATAAAGAAGAGATGGTGAAATCTAGTCCTTTCTTCAGACAATATCTTTTAACGAAACTAAGCCCAGAATTTGAGAAATTTGCTCAAAACGCAGCTAAAGGAAAAGCGGATATTACAGCTTCAGAGCTTTTTGATGATTTCCTTAAAACCAAAAAAGATTTATCACAAGTTGCCAAAGATTATCTTTTGTCATTCGTAATTGCTCAACGTGATATGCACTTGGGGACTTCTGCAAAAGCTTCTGCAAAAATCGCTGAGATTATAGAAAAAGATATTAAAGACGCTTCGGTAAAAGAAGATCTTAAAAAAATGCAGTTTGCCATCAACGGTGTTAAAATAGGAGATGCTGTTCCGGATGTGAAATTGGTGAAACAAGACGGTACTGCTTTCAAACTTACAGAAAATGGTAACAAGCCCACAGTTGTAGTATTCTATGCATCATGGAATCCTTATATTGCAGAAGGTACAGTTCCAGTAATGAAAGAAGTGGTAAACTTCTATAAAGCTAAAATGAATTTCGTTTACGTAAACCTTGATGATACAAAAGATCAGTTTGCAAAAACAAGCAGTGCAATGCTAAAAGGTATTGCAGGAACAAATGTTTACGCAGAAGGAGGTTTGAATTCTGATGCTGCCAAAAAATTCGGAATTTATGGTTTCAAACTACCTTGCTTCATCGTTGTAGACAAAAGCGGTAAAGTGGCAAGCAGACCATACATGAATTTGGGCGAGCAAGAATTGGTAACGATTCTTGATAAGCAAACAGGATTGTCTGCACCAATGGCAGCACCAAACCCTCAGCAACAACAAATGCTGACTCCAGAGCAAATGCAGGAAATGGCGCCTCCACCGCCACCTGTTGAGACAAAAAAATAATTGATAAAATACAGCAAAACCTTGTCTTCGGATAAGGTTTTTTTTATTTGTATTTTTGCAAACTGAAATCGATAGGTTTCGGAAAAAAGTATTCGAAAAAATAGAAAACTTACGGAGATAAAATAGAAAACTAACTCCGTAGCAATAGAAATTGTTATGAGAAAGAAGAAAGATGTAATTCTAGAAAATATAAAACTTTTTGCAGCTGGTGCAAAAGGGGTTGCGATAGGAAAAACCCAAGAAGGGAAAACTGTTTTGGTATCGGGAGCAATTCCTGGTGATGTGGTAAATGCGAGAGTGAAAAAATCGAAATCTAATTATTTTGAGGCAGAAGTAAAAGAAATCGTAGAGAAATCACCATTCCGTGTAGAGCCGAAATGCATTCACTTTGGTGTTTGTGGAGGCTGCAAATGGCAGAATATGAGTTACGAAAAGCAACTCGATTTCAAACAAGAAGAAGTTTACAATAATATTAAAAGAATCGGTGGAATTGAAAACTTTGAAACTATTCCTATTTTGGGTGCAGAAGAGCAGTATTTCTACCGAAATAAAATGGAGTTTTCTTTCTCTAACGCAAGATGGTTGACGCAATATGAAATCAGCTCGGAAGAAAATTTTGGAAGCAGAGATGCTTTAGGATTTCATATTCCAGGGATGTGGAGTAAGATTTTAGATTTAAAGGAATGTTTTCTACAAGAAGATCCTTCTAATGCAATTCGTTTAGCGGTTAAAAAATTTGCCGAAAATAAAGGTCTAGACTTTTTTGATGTGAAAGCTCAGAAAGGCTTCTTGCGTACCTTAATGATGAGACAAAATTCTAAAGGAGAATGGATGGTTTTGTTCCAACTTTACAGAGAAGAAAAAGAAAACCGTACTCAATTATTTGATTTTCTTCTGGAGCAATTCCCACAAATTAAAACACTGGTTTACGCCATCAATCCTAAGCAGAATGATTCTATTTATGATTTAAATGTAAATACCTACTTCGGAGATGGTTTTTTAATGGAAGAAATGGATGGGCTGAAATTTAAAATAGGACCTAAATCTTTCTTTCAAACCAACTATAAACAAGCTTTAGAACTCTACAGAAAAACACTTGAATTTGCCGATTTAAAAGGCGATGAAGTAGTTTACGATTTATATACAGGCACAGGAACAATTGCCCAATATGTTGCAAGAAATGCAAAACACGTTATAGGAATAGAATCTGTGCAAGAAGCCATCGACGCAGCCATCGAACATGCTGAACTAAATGGTTTAAAGAATACTACTTTCTACTGTGGCGATATGAAAAATGTTTTCAACGATGAGTTTTTAGAAAATCATCCGAAAGCAGATGTTCTTATTACTGATCCGCCAAGAGATGGTATGCACCAGAAAGTGGTAGAGCAAATCTTGAAATTAGCCCCAGAAAAAGTAGTTTATGTGAGCTGTAATTCTGCTACACAAGCAAGAGATATTGCATTGATGAAAGAGCATTATACCTTAGTGAAAATTCTTCCTGTAGATATGTTCCCGCAAACGCACCACGTGGAGAATATAGCACTGCTTATCAAAAAATAATTGCTTAATTTTGAAATTGTAAATTTAAAGAACTGAATGAAAAACGTGAAAAAACTTTGCATAGCGCTAGCTTCTGTGGTATTTATGATGTCTGTACAGAATTTTTATTCTCAAGAAAAAGATTCTACTATTATAAAAAAAGATCCGGCCACTGCGAAAAAGGAAGATGATAAAAAGAAGTCGCCAATGAAGCCTTACAAAGAAATTATTACCGATAAGGCAATTTCGGATGATGGCGTTTTCACAGTTCATAAAGTTGATGACAAATATTATTTTGAAATTCCGGATTCTGTATTGAAAAAAGAATTTCTCCTGGTAACAAGACTCACCAAAGCGGCTGCAGGAATGCGTTCCGGAACATCTGGTTATGCAGGTGACCAGATTGGTCAGCAGGTGGTAGCTTTCGAGAAAGGCCCGAAAGATAAAATTCTTTTAAGATCAATTTCGTTTGTAGATTATGCTAAAGATTCTACATCAGATATGTACAATTCTGTAACGAGAAACAACGTGCAGTCAATCATCAAATCTTTTGATGTGAAAACGTATGGTGTTAATAAGAAAACAACCGTAATAGAAGTTACAGATGTTTTGAACGCAGATACAGAACTTACTTCTTTCTCGGTTTGGTATAAAGATGCTTACAGAGTTGGAGCTTTCCAAAAAGATATGTCTTTTGTGAATTTTGTAAAGTCTTATCCTACGAATATTGAAATCAACACTACGAAAACTTTCGCAAGAACTTTAGGGAAATTATCTCCGGAGCTGGCAAAAGATGCACCCAAAATCAGCGGAAATTATACAGTAGAAGTTAACTCTTCATTTGTGCTTCTTCCTGAAAACAAAATGCAGGCAAGATATTTTGACCAGAGAGTAGGGTATTTTACAGTAGGTTACACAGATTTTGATCTGGATCCTCAGGGAGTGAAGAAAATTTCTTTAGTGAAAAGATGGAGACTAGAGCCAAAACCTCAGGATCTAGAAAAATATAATAATGGTGAACTGGTAGACCCTGCAAAACCAATCGTTTTCTACATTGATCCAGCAACTCCCAAAAAATGGATTCCTTATTTAATACAGGGCGTTAATGATTGGCAAAAAGCTTTCGAAAAAGCAGGTTTCAAAAATGCCATCATCGCAAAGGTTCCGAACTCAAAAACAGATCCGGAATGGAGCCTTGAAGACGCAAGATTTTCGGCTATTGTTTATAAGCCTTCAGACGTACCTAATGCTTCGGGACCCTCAATTTCAGATCCAAGAACAGGGGAAATCTTAGAAAGTCATATCAATTGGTATCACAACGTAATGCAGCTTTTGAGAAACTGGTATTTCGTTCAGGCATCTCCAAACGACCCAAGAGCTAGAAAAGTAGAGTTTGACGATAAATTGATGGGAGAACTCATTCGTTTTGTTTCTTCTCATGAAGTGGGACACACTTTAGGCCTGAGGCATAATTACGGTTCTAGCTCTACCGTGCCTGTTGAAAAATTAAGAGATAAAAAATGGGTTGAAAAAAATGGGCACACTCCTTCAATTATGGATTATGCAAGATTTAATTATGTAGCACAACCAGAAGACAATATCAGCGATGCAGGGATTATGCCTAGAATTGGTGATTACGACGATTGGGCTATTGAATGGGGATATAGAAGATTTAATGAATACAAAACCCCTGAAGCTGAAAAAGAATTTTTAAACAAATGGGTCATTAAAAACCTTAAAAATGATAGACTTTGGTTTGGTACAGAAACGAATCCTTTTGACCCCAGATCCCAAAGTGAACAAGTTGGTGACAATGCTATGCTTGCAAGCACTTACGGAATCAAAAACCTTAAAAGAATCATTGATAATCTAGAGGAATGGACAAAAAAACCAAACGAAGATTACGATAATTTGGGAATGATGTACGATCAAGTGGTTACTCAGTTTAAAAGATATGCCGGCCACGTTTCAAAATATATTGGTGGTGAAATGGAAACGCCTAAAATGGTGGAACAATCTGGAGCTGTTTACGAACCTGTCTCTAAGAAAGAACAGAAAGAAGCGATGCTATTTTTAAATGAAAATGTTTTCGCCACTCCAAATTGGCTCATTAAAAAAGAAATTTTTGAGAAAACAGGAAAAGCACCAGCAGAAACGATTTCTGATATTCAAACCGGTGTTTTGTCTAGAATATTAAGCCCTATGGTATTGCAAAAAATGTATCAAATGGAAACTATCGATTCTAATACGTATACTTTAATTGAGTTGTTTTCAGATTTGAATACTTCTATTATAAGAAAAGATAATCCGGATGTTTATTCCAGAAATCTTCAGAGAAATTATGTAGAACAACAAATAAAATTGGCAGATTCTAAATCTTTTGAAAAAACAGATGTCTCGGCTGTTGCAAGAGGAAATTTAAACTCAATAAAAAAAGAATTGGCCGCAAAAACTGATGAAAATACGATAAACAAATACCATTACGAAGATCTTGTTTTTAGAATAGAAAAAGCTTTAGACCCAAAATAAAATGAAGAAGGTTTTTAAATGTATATTTTTGTTTTCTTGCCTCGGAATAGTTGTAAGTTGCGGCGGAGATGATGACATCTGCGAAAGCGGCGAGGGAACTCCAAGGATGAAAGTGAAATTTAGAAATATAGGAAATCAGCTTAAAAAGGTTGATTCTATATATTTAAGAGTAGATTACGGTAACCGAATTGTAGATTTTGGTAAAACAGCCAATGCAGATTCACTTTTGATTCCCTTGAGGGTTGATGATTCGCCATATACAGATATCTATTTTAAAACAAGAAAAAAGGAAATAGAATCTAAAGTAAGGGTGAATTATTCTACCACATCATCTTATGTGTCGCCAGGATGTGGGATAAAAAAAACGTATCAAAATGTAAATTCCCAATTGACAATACCTGGTTTGGTAACGGCAGTAGCAAACGGGCAAAACTTTATCGAAAATGAAGACAAAACTAATCTTTTCCTTACTCTTTAGTGTTATTGTATTGCAGCTCTCTGCACAAGATATAAAAGATAAAAAGGAAGATAATAAAAAAGAAAAATGGATTTACAAACCCAACTTTATGGTGGGTGTAGACGTCTTGAATGGTACTGTTGCTTTTTTTTCAGACCGTCAGCTTTTTCAAGGTTTTATTTCGTCAAAAGTTAAAGGAAATACCCATGCCATCATAGATGCCGGTTTTGAAAAAAATAGATACCTGAAAAATGGATATGATGCCACCGTAAACGGGCCATTTGCTAAAATTGGCGCCTTTTATATGTTGGCAACAGATAAAGAGAATGAATTGAATGGTTTCTATGCAGGAGGAAAAGTTGCTGGATCTTTTTATAATCAAGAGTATAAGGCAATTCCTGTGAGAGGTTTTGGTGGAAGCTCGTCTAGTGTTTCTATGCCCTCATCTTCACAATCTTCTTTTTGGATAGAGGGTATTATAGGAGGAAGAGTACAACTTTTTGAATCCAATTTTTTCATTGATGTCAGTATGCAGCCACATTATTTGATTTCAACCTCAAAACAAGACGAAGTACAACCCATGATTGTTCCTGGTTTTGGGAGAAGTTCTAGTAAATTTAATATGGGATTTTCTTGGTCTCTGGCATATAAATTTTAAAACAATAAAAAGGGTGGAAGTTAATTTCCACCCTTCTTTATTCCAACTGTATTTTGAATACTTAGGTACAGGTCTTTCAGTTCTTCGGGAGGATTTCCAGAATCAAAATCTGATGAGCCGTAGGTTTTACCGTCTTTTTCAATCGTTATTTGTGAAGCTAAAGCAGCATCGCTGTATCTTTTGGTTGTAGGTGATTGGTAGGATTGTAATTCATTAAGATTTAACTGCGCAATTTTGTCTGAAATCATTTTCCAACTGCCGGAAGAAAGGCTTTTGCTTGTTATAGTTCCATTCATATTGGTTTCCACATTATCTGAAGTGATGGTGAATAATCTATTGGTACCTCTGGTTCTTTCAGATAAGGAAATTCTTTGAACGGAGAGTTTTCCTGCCTCTGTTTTATCTTTATTCATACTCATTTCGCTGGTTTTTGCTGTATTACAGTTGATTAATGTAAGTAAAATTATGGCGAGGCTAATGTGTAGTTTCATTTTAAATTTTTTGTAAAAATACAGTAATTTTGATGCCAAATATTTATTTTAAATAAATTTTTAGACTAAATATTTATGCAAATTCTAATTTTGAATTATATTTGTAGTAAAATAGAATCTATATGAATATAAAATCTACAATTTTAAAAACAGCAGTGTTATTTGCTTTTTACAGCGGTGGATTGGTTTTCGGCCAGTCTGTAAAGGGGGATAGAAATGCTGGGTTTTCTCATCCATCAGCAGAAGAATTAGCAAAAGCAGGAGGGATAGAAAGATGTTCATCTACAGAATATGAAGCATTTTTGCAAAAGCATTTTCCTGGTAGAATGACGGCAGATCAATTTGAGGCGTGGCTTGCACCTTTGGTTGAAAAAGAAAGAAATAACAGTAATAAATCTCAGAATGGGAATATCGTGACCATTCCCGTAGTGGTGCATGTAATCCATGCTGGTCAAGCGTATGGTGCCGCTCCTAATATTGTTGATGAGCAGGTACAATCGCAAATTACGGTAATGAATAATGATTTCCGAAGAATTGCCGGAACTCCCGGTTTCAACAGTAATGCGATAGGAGCTGATACTCAGATTCAGTTTGCTCTCGCAAAAGTAGATCCAAACGGTAATCCTACCAATGGTATCAATAGAGTAAATCTTTGCCAGGCAAGTTGGTCGCAGACACAAATAAATTCATTTGTAAAACCCGAAACAATCTGGGATCCAACATTGTATATGAACATGTGGAGCGTGCAGTTCTCTTCTTCAGGTTTGTTGGGATATGCACAGTTTCCATCTGGTTCAGGTTTAGCAGGGCTTAATGCTGTAGGAGGAGAAGCGTATACAGATGGAGTTGTGGCAAACTATTCCACTTTTGGAAGTAGTGATTATAATAACGGATCATTTATTTTGGGAGCACCTTATGATAAAGGCAGAACAATGACGCATGAGGTAGGTCACTTTATGGGTCTTAGACATATTTGGGGAGATGCAACTTGTGGTGATGATTTCTGTGCAGATACTCCTACTGCTCACACATCAAATTATACTTGTAATCCTAATATTGCAAGCTGTACCGTTCCTTCAGTTTTTGAAATGGTGCAAAACTATATGGATTACACAAATGATACTTGTATGAATATTTATACAATTAATCAAAAAGATAGAATTACGGCAGTGATGAACAATTCTCCTAGAAGAGTGGAATTGAAAACTTCTACTAAAGATATTGCAATCCCATTATTTCCAAATGATGCAGAAGTAAAACTAGAAAGAGATTGTACAACGTTAAGCTGCACTACAGCGACTGCTCAAAATGTAAAAGTTTCGCTTTATAACAGAGGGAATACAACGATGACCTCAGCGGTTATTACTTACACAGTAAACAATTTGTCGCAAACTTTTAACTGGACAGGTAGTCTTGCTCAGGATAAATACGCTATTGTAACTTTGCCTATGCCAACTAATGCTTTGGGTGGCTATATGAATATTGCTGTAAATACCGTAAACGGTGTTGCAGACCAAAGAGCATCCAACAGTAATATATTTGTAGACTACATGGGAGCTCCTACAAGATTAAATGAAAGTGTAGTATTCAACCTTCAAAGAGATCAATATGGTAGTGAAACCTCTTGGGAACTTAAAAATAGTGCTGGCATTACAGTCTACAGTGGAGGACCTTACACAGATGCTGTAAATCCACCATTAATTACCCAAAACTGGACTTTGAACGCAAACGAATGTTATACTTTTGTTATTTCAGACTCTTATGGTGATGGTTTTTATCCTTACGGTGGTTACTACAATATTAAGTCTACCACAGGATCTACTTTGGTTACAGGATCACATTTTGCATCTAGCCAAACCAAATATTTTAAAATACAGACTCTAGGCACTGCTGAAGCAGTTAAAAGAACTTTTGGCATCTATCCAAATCCTGCAACAGATGTTTTGAATGTTACCAATTTGTCTGATAATGCAAAATATGAAATTCACAATGCTGTGGGGCAACTTGTAAAAAAAGGAAATGTAGAAAATGAGCAGATAAGAGTGGCAGAATTTGTAAAAGGAATTTATGTGATTACCATAATAGATAAAGATTTGAAAGAAACTCTTAAATTTATTAAAAAATAACAGTTATTTCAAATTTATAAAAAAGACCTCCAATTCTGGAGGTTTTTTTTATAGATAATTCGGTGTAGTATTCATATAATTTTAAATTAAAAATATATTTAGAGTCTGTTTAAAAATGATTAAAAAACAAATTTTCAAGGCATTTTTCTTTTCCCCAACCCTAAAGGGTGGAAAAATGCCTTGAAAATTTCATCAAAATTAACTCCCTTTAGGGTTGGGGAAATTAATTTTGATGAAATTTAAACGGACTCTTAGAAGCTTATTTATTTACCAACAATTTTATTAATTTTAAAAGAAATATATTTGCATTTCAAAAAAAAAAATTGGAAATGCAAAAATTTACTACTTTTAAATTTCTATTTTTATTATCAATGATTTTTGGAGGAGTGCTTAATGCTCAGAATACCGGAAAATTGATAAATAAAAGTGGAAGTTTTCCTACCAAAACCGCTGAAGAAAGATCTCATTCACATGGTTTTGAAAGATGTTCAACAGATGAGTACGAGCAATACTTGCAAGCAAAATATCCCAAAAGAATGTCTACCCAAGAGTTTGAAACTTGGTTGGCACCATTGGTAGAGCAAGCAAAAGCCAATAAATCTCAAAACGGTAATATCATTACTATTCCCGTAGTTGTACATGTTATCCACAGTGGTCAAAATGTAGGAGCAGCACCGAATATCACTGATAACCAAGTTATTTCACAAATTACTGTGATGAATAATGATTTCCGTAGAATGATGGGAACACCAGGTTTCAACAGTAATGCTGTAGGAGCAGATACTCAAATTCAGTTTGCTTTGGCAAAAGTTGATCCTAATGGAAATCCTACTAATGGTATAAACAGAGTAAATCTATGTCAAGATAGCTGGAATCAGGATGATATTGATGATTACGTAAAACCTACTACAATTTGGGATCCAACACTATATATGAATATGTGGAGTGTTAATTTTTCAGACTCTGGGCTTTTAGGTTATGCACAATTTCCTTCAAATTCAGGTCTTGGTGGTCTTAATCCCAATGGAGGTTTAGCAAATACCGATGGGGTAGTTGCCAATTTTGCGACATTTGGTAGTAGTACTTATAATGATGGTACTTTTATGCTATCTGCACCTTATGATAAAGGCAGAACTATGACGCACGAAGTAGGTCATTTTTTAGGTTTGAGACATATTTGGGGAGATACAACATCTTGTGTTGTAAATGCTACAGATAGTAACAATGATTATTGTTTGGATACGCCCGCTGCTGCAGGTGCTAATTACAATTGTGTAACGATTGATTCTTGCCCCTCAAATCCTGGTAATGACATGATTGAGAATTATATGGATTATACTACAGATACTTGTATGAATATCTTCACAATCAATCAGGCAGCAAGAATTACAGCAGTAATGAATAATTCACTAAGAAGAAATACACTTAAAACCTCTACTAAAGATGTTGCAATTGCTTTGTTTGCAAACGATGCCGAAGTAAAAATTGATGGAGGTTGTTTAGCTGGTGTATGTGGTGGTGGTGTTTTGCGTCTCAATTTATATAATAGAGGAACTGCTAATCTTACTTCTGCTGTTATTTCTTATTCTTTTGGTGGAGGTACACCTCAATCTTATTCATGGACAGGTAATTTAGCACAAGATAAATTTAGTTTAATAAGTAT
The DNA here is from genome assembly GCF_900156685.1 of Chryseobacterium piscicola. Lineage (GTDB taxonomy): Bacteria > Bacteroidota > Bacteroidia > Flavobacteriales > Weeksellaceae > Chryseobacterium > Chryseobacterium piscicola. Next base: position 66,057 of record NZ_FTOJ01000007.1, on the reverse strand, counting down.
ACCTGTAGATCCTACAATTCCAACCTCTTCAGTTACTACTACAGTGACTTCTGTAAACGGTGGAGCAGATCAAAGAGCTTCAAATAATGTTTCTACTGGAAATTATATAAAACCAACAAATCCAGAATATTTTAATACGACTACGGTTGCATTTAATCTTCAAAGAGATTTTTATGGATCTGAAACAAAGTGGACGCTAAAAAATGCTGCCGGACAAGTATTATATAGTGGAGGTCCTTATGCAGATTCTACAACTCCAGTACTGCCAGTATTAATTACACAAACATGGACTTTGCCGTTAGGATGCTACATTTTTGCAATTTCTGATGCATTTGGAGATGGTCTTGATGGAACTGCTGGTGCTTATGTAAGCCTGCAGACAAGTTCGGGACAAGTGATATACACAGGAAGTGATGCCATTGGTAGCTACGCTACAAAATCTTTTACAAACCAGGTTTTAGCGGTATCTGATGTGAAAAAAGAAACATTTAGTATTTACCCGAACCCTGCTACAGATGTTTTGAATGTAACAAAAATATCAGACAATGCTCAATATGATATACACAATGCTGTTGGTCAATTAGTGAAAAACGGAAAGATTAAAAATAATCAAATAACGATTTCAGAATTGATAAAAGGTAATTATATCATCACAATAAAAGATAAAAATCTTATAGAAACCTTTAAGTTTATCAAAAAATAATGTAAAATATTTTTTTTTTTTAATCCAAAAACCTCTTGATTTCAGGAGGTTTTATTTTTATTTATCTTGATTATAGTATTAGTTTATGTTAATTATTTAAATAATGTAAACGAATTGTAAGATATTGCTTACATTTGGATGTTAAAAATTAACAAATAATTCAAAAATAGTTCTTTTTTATGAAAAAACTTATTACTGCTTTATTTTTAAGTACGGTAGGTGGGTTTGCATTCGGACAGTGGTCTCCTGTTAGTCAGAAGAGAAATAGTTTCGCAGATCCGTCACAATTAGAGTATAAACTTGATATTGCAAAAATCAAGAGCCAACTTAAAAATGCCCAAGAAACAGGATTGGGAGCCAAGCCTGTAGAAATTATACTTCCTACATTACGTGGGAAAATGGAAAGATTTGCTGTCTACAGTTTTCCTGTAGTAGTAAAGGAACTTGCAGATCAATACCAACTAGGCTCTTATGTGGGAGTAGGAATTGATGATCCAACAAAATCTATAAGATTTTCGGTTGCTCCTAATGATTTTCAGTCTATGATGATTGGAGGATCTGGCGACTATGAATTTATTGAGCCTTTGCTTAGTGATAAAACAACGTATAGGGTTCATGCAAAATCAAAAGCTACAGGAGATAAAAGCTTCATTTGTTCTACAGATGAAGGTATTGGTGCTGTAAAGCAGATTGAAGAGATGGCAAAAAACGGAAGTTCTTTTAGCAATCAATTTTCAGACTTCTCTAAGATGTCAGATAAAAAATACCGTACAATGAGATTGGCGATGTCTGTTACAGGAGAGTATACTGCTTTTCATGGCGGTACTGTTGCAGGAGCTTTAACAGCTATAAATGCTACCTTAACTAGAGTGAATTTTGTTTTTGAAAAAGATTTTGCACTTCATTTAAATTTACAGAATTATCCAAATGTAATTTATACAAATGCACTTACAGATCCTTATCAAGATGCTTCAACTGGTGCTACTGGTGGATGGAATACTGAACTTCAAAATACCCTAACAGCTAATGTAGGTAACGCTAACTATGATATAGGTCATCTTTTTGGTGCTTCTGGTGGTGGCGGTAATGCTGGTTGTATTGGTTGTGTTTGTGTAAATCCAACTGCTGCAGTTCCTAAAGGTAAGGGTTCTGGCTATACTTCACCTTCAAATGGTATTCCTCAAGGAGATACTTTTGATATAGATTATGTAGCACACGAGCTTGGGCATCAGTTGGGTGCTAACCATACTTTCACTACTGGTTATGAAGGTACTGGTGTCAATATGGAGCCTGGGTCTGGATCTACCATTATGGGTTATGCTGGAATTACTGGTGCTGATACTGATGTACAGGCAAATTCTGATGCTTACTTTCATAAAGCAAGTATCACACAAGTACAGACAAACCTAAACACGAAAACATGTGATGTAGAAACTACAGTGGTAAATGATCCACCGGTTATTGCTGCTTTACCAACGTATACTATTCCTAAAGGTACTGCATTCGTTCTTACCGCATCTGCTACAGATGCTCAAAATGATCCTATGACTTATACTTGGGAGCAGGTAAATAACATTACTGCAACCAGTCAGCTAATTAATAAGAATAATCTTGGTACAACAACATTTGGTCCGTCTTTCAGGTCATTTACACCTACAACAAATCCTACGAGATATTTTCCAAAATTACCATCTGTGCTAAACGGAGTTTTAGATAACTCTAATAATGGTTGGGAATCTGTTCCTATGGTTGCTAGATCGATGAAGTTTGCTGTTACCGTAAGAGATAATAATCCTACCACAACCCAACAGCAGACCCAATTTTCAGAACAGACTATTGAAGTAGGAGCGGATGGTCCTTTTAAATTGACCACAGGTGGATTTTTGTATAGCAATGCCGCAAATACAGTAACTTGGGATGTAGTAAATACAGCTTCGGGAGCATATAACTCTCCAAATGTTAAGATTGATTACTCTACTGATAACGGTGTTACATGGGCTGTACTTTTAGCATCAACTGCTAATGATGGTACAGAATCTATTGCTGCATTGCCTACAACTCTAAACGGTCAAACGGTTGCTTTGAGAGTTTCTTCTATAGGAAATGTTTTCTATGCATTGAAAAAAATGTCTGTAGTTGCACAAGCAACTTGTGGTGCTACAATCACAGGAGTTACTGTTACAAATGTTGCCAATTCTTCAGCAACTGTAAATTGGCCTGCCGTATCGGGAGCGACATCTTACGTTATCCGTTACAAAAAAACAAGTGAAACTACTTGGTTACAAACTACTGCAATTACAAATACAGTAGGATTAACAGGGCTTTCAGATGGCTCTAATTACGAAGTTCAAGTTGCATCGGTTTGTGGTACTCAAGGTCCATTTTCTGCTAGTGTTAACTTTACAACATCTGCAGTATCTTTTTGTACAATATCTGCAACCAATACAGCTCAATTTGAATATATTTCAAATGTAAGCTTGTCTTATAATGCAGTCAACTTGATGACCAATACTTCAGGTCCTTCAAATTATACAAACTACAGTACTAATACTGCTCTTCAGCCTTCATTGGCAGCAGGTAATACTTATGGATTATCTATTACAGTTGCAGATCCAGATTGGGATACGGCGGTAGTGTTTATAGACTTTAATAATAATGGAACTTTTGAGAGTACAGAAAGAGTCTTAAATTATCCTACAGCTGTGCCAACGGCACCAATTACTGGAACATTTACAGTGCCTGCTACGGTTGCTACTAATGCATTGCTTAGAATGAGAGTTATTCTCTATTTCGCAGGTAATGCAAATGCAGGGCTATCTTTAGGTGCTACGTTTGCGGGATGTGGAACATTTTCTTACGGAGAAGTGGAAGATTACAGTGTTTTAGTTCCTACTTTAAGCACAAACGAAACTTCTTTAGTAAAGAGTACTATCCAAATCTATCCAAACCCTACAACAGATGTACTAAACATCACAAAAGTTTCTTCAAATGCTAAATTTGAAATCCACAATGCAGTAGGTCAGTTGGTGAAAAATGGAAGTATAGATAATAATCAAGTAAGAGTTTCTGAATTGGTGAAAGGAACTTACTTAATTACAATCAAAGATAAAGACATCAATGAAACTGTGAAGTTCATAAAAAAGTAATATTAAATTACCTTAAAAATAAAAAACCTCAGAATTTTCTGAGGTTTTTTATTTTTAAATTATTCGAATAAAAAAACTCAAAACACCTACGAATTCTTATTTTATTTAAAATTATTCATAATATTAAAGATGTAAAATATCTATATCAGTAATATTTCCGCAAAAAAATGTTTTATTTTTTAGGTAAATCATTAAAAATGTTTAGCTTTGTATCTAATATAAAATAATACAGCCTATGAAAAAATCCTTTACATTTTATTATTTCTCAATTACTTCTCACGTTTTAAACAGTACTTCCCTGTTTAATAGTTCAAACAATTTTTAATTAAAAATTTATGTGTAATTCTTACATCCTACGGGATTTTAATATTGTAAAAATATGAAGAAGATTCTACTACTTTTTTCATTTGTCCTGGCATTTCTAACGAATGCACAGGTAAGTACCTACAGTTTTGTGCAGTCTACCGGGACATACACACCACTTACGGGTGCCACTGTTTTAGCGACGGCAACGTCTGCTAATACGCTGGATAGCGCAGTTTATCCTGTTACATTGCCATTCAATTTTTCATTTAATGGAGTAAATTATTCTTCATTAAATGTATCTACTAATGGTTTTTTAACATTTGGTGCTACGGCGCCGGGAACATTTACTTCTGCACCAATTTCAAGTACAGAAGCGTATAGCGGTGCTGTTTCTCCTTTCGGAGGAGATTTGAATGCTATTTTTAATGTTGCATCTGTAACTGGTAATATCAGTTGGGCAGTTGTTGGTACAGCTCCTAACAGAGAAATTGTAGTGCAATGGGCTGATTTCAGACCTACTTGGTCTACATCAACAACTAATGCATATTCTATTTCTTTTCAAGTTAGATTAAAAGAAACAGTTAATACTATTTCCGCAGTCTATCTTAAAGGTTCTTATCTTGCTGGTACTACAGCTATAAGTGGTACAAGACAAGTGGGACTTAGAGGTGCTACGAATGCTGATTTTAATAATCGTCTAAACTCCACAACTGTACTGTTTACTGCATCTACTGCTGGAACAGCGAATACTAGTACACAATCGTATAATACATTAAACGCTACACCAGGAATGCCTGTTGATGGTTTAACTTACACTTGGACTCCTCCAAGTTGTTTTGCTCCGTCTGGGCTTGTGTCTGGCGCTACAACACCTACTACTGCTTCAATTGGATGGGCTGCTCCAAGTACTCCTCCAGGAAATGGTTATGAATATGTTTTTTCAACAACTAATACTACTCCTGCGGTTACTGCTACAGGTACTCCAACTAATGCATTAACGGCAGCTTTGGGGCCATTGGTTACTGGTACAACATATTATTGGTGGGTAAGATCAATCTGTTCTCCTACGGATAAAAGTGCTTGGGTAGCGGGTCCTCCTTTCACTCCTGGGCAAATTGGTGGTGGAATTGCAACAACATCTAATTTACCTGTTTATTCATGTTTTGGATATAACTATTCTCAACAACTTTATACTGCATCAGAAGTTGCGGGTGCCATAGGTGCCAATAATTTTATTACTAAAATTAAATTTTTTGTAGCAGCAACTGCCACAACCCAAGCGAATTATAACCAATGGGTGATATACATGGGCAATACTACAAAAACTGATTTTACATCTAATACAGACTGGGTTCCTGCAAGTGGTTTACAACAAGTTTATACAGGAACAATACCGAATATGACCAATGGGCAATGGGTTGAAATTACTCTTACAAGTCCTTTTGTGTGGAATGGTACATCAAATATTGTAGTAGCTGTAGACGAAAATGCTAGTGGATATTCATGTACTCAAACATGGGGTAGCTATGCAGCTGGTACCAACAAAGGTATTTTATATTACTCTGATGGTACCAATCCGGATCCTGCTTCACCGCCTTCAGCGAGCAGCAGATATTCTGATATTCCAAGATTACAGTTAGTGGCTGGATTATTACAACCTTGTACAACTGCTCCACCATCTAATATTGCTGTTGGACAGCTGACGCCAACAACCGCGACGGTATCATGGTTAACTTCAGCTGGAGCAACCTATGTACTAAGATACAGGATTGCACCGAGTGGAGCATGGACTACAGTTCCTTTAAATACTCCGCTTACAAGTAATTATACGATAACACTTCTTAACGAGCTTACTGCTTACGAAGTTCAAGTAGCAACGATTTGTGGTGGTACGCAAGGTGCATTCTCTCCTTCGTTTCCATTTACTACACCTGCAATAACTTACTGTACTGCTTCTGGAAACTTTGCAGATGAATTTATCTCAAACGTTACAGTGAACCCTACCGGTATGGCACAGATGGTAAGTACATCACCAATTGGTACTGCTGCACCTTATTATTCTGATTATACTAATGATCCTGCGAGACAAATTACTATGATCAGAGGAACATCAAATAATACTATATCAGTAACGAGATCTTGGCCATTAACGGTATTTAATAACGCTACTGTTGTATGGATTGACTGGAACAGAAACGGAACTTTTGAAGATTCTGAAAGAGTTATAAATGAACCTTCTAATGGTAATGCTGTAAATGCATCTACTCCGTTTAATGTACCAACTGTTGCACAAGGTGCTTATGCAGGAAATTTAAGTCTTAGAATGAGAGTAATCATTCAGGAATTTAGTACGCCTGTTGCTTGTGGAACTTTCAGTTATGGTGAAGTAGAAGATTATTCTGTAAAACTAATTGATCTTTTACCTTGTACTATAGCTGCTCCTACTCCGGTAACAGTTTCTAACATGACAGCAACAACAGCTTATGTATCTTGGATGCCTGCAGCTGGTGCAACATATTCTATAAGATATAGATTAGGGACTACAGGTCCTTGGTTGCCTTCTGCTACAGGTCAGGTTTTGGCTGCAGGGGTAAGCTATTATACAATTACAGGTCTATCTGAATCTACAGCTTATCAAGTACAAGTAATGACTACTTGTAACGGTACTGCCGGTGCTTGGGGAGCTTCAGTACCATTTACTACACCACCACTTACTTATTGTCCGATGGTGGGCGGAGGTACAAATGATCATATTGCTAACGTAACAGTTTCTCCTACTGGGCAGGCTGTAATGAGCAATACATCAGTACAGAATGGTTATACATTATACAATACTCCTGCTACTTTAATCAATCTAGAAATTGGTTCTGCCAACAACCAGATTTCAGTTGGTAAAGGATGGACTCCTGGATCTACATTCAGTGATGCCGTTACTGCTTGGATTGATTACAACAGAGATGGGTTTTTCACTGATGCTGAAAGAATTTTAATTTCTGCAGCTAATACTACAACACCGGTTACTGCAACATTTCCAGTTCCAGCAACAGGGGTTTATACGGGAACTTTAAATACGACTTTAAGAGTTGTCTTAAATCGTAATACTGCTCCGGTAATGTGTCAAAATCCGGCAAACGGAGAAGTTGAAGATTACTATGTAAAACTTAGACCTTGTAGCAATGTTGCTCCTACACCTCCTACATTTACAACAGTTACACATAATTCTGCAATTGTAAATTGGGTAATAGCTACTAATAACCTAAACTACATTGTACAATATAGACCATTTGGTACTACAGCTTGGATCACTGTAAATGCTTCTACACTTAATAGTAATCCACCATTGGCGTTGACTGGTCTTACACCTGCTACACAATATGAAGTGCAAATATCAGCAGTATGTAACGGAACTCCAGGTACTCCAACGCCTATAAGAACGTTTACTACTAGATGTGATCCTACGCCTCCAAACGTAACGATTTCAAACGTAACTTCAGGTTCTGCTACAGTAACTTGGAATCCTATTGTACCAAGTGCAACGTATGTAATGAGATATAGAGTGGTAGGTTCTACAACTTGGATTAACGTAACGTTGCCAGCTCCACCAACAAATACATTTATCTTAACAGGTTTAAGTTCTTATGTAACTTACGAAGTACAGATTGCAAATATTTGTAATGGGGAAACTACTACGAATCCTTATTCTAACTCTCAAGTATTTACAACTATTAGAGTTTGTTCAATTCCGCCTCCGGGATTAACGATTACACAATTGGCTCCTACAACTGCAGAAGTTACTTGGGATGCTTACACTGGTACTGGAGCTACTAACAGCTACATCTTAAGATATAGAAAAGTAGGAATTCCTAGCTGGACAACAGTAAACGTAAATAATACGAACACTTATACAATTACTGGATTAATAGAATTGACTAAGTACGAAATGCAGGTAGCAAACGTTTGTACAGGTACTCCTGGAAACTTTACTCCACTTTATTACTTTACAACTCCTACTGTAGTATATTGTCAAATGGCATCTACAGTTTCTGGAACAGAGTATATTAATAAAGTAACAGTAACTCCTTTCCAAGGTGTTGCAAAAGAAAATGCTTCTGTTGCATCTACTTATACTGATTATACAGGTAATGCTGCTAAGCATATCACGCTTGTACAAGGAAGTCAAGGTAACATAGTTAAAATTGATAAGACTTCATCTTCTGGTTCAAACACTGGAGTAGCAGTTTGGATTGATTTTAACAGAAACGGATACTTCGACGTAAACGAAAAAATCCTTTCAAACGGACCAAACAATGCAGACACTGCAAGTGCAGCATTTACAGTTCCTGATGATGCTTTCGTAAGTATGACAGACTACAAGTATGTAGTGATGAGAGTAGCAATGCAAAAAGATGCGATTCCTGTAAACTGTACCAATTTCCAAAATGGAGAGGTAGAAGATTATACAGTGAGAATCGTGAAGCAACCCGTTGTTAATCCTCTTAACCAAACTGATATTATGATTTACCCTAACCCGGTAAGTACTGTACTGAATGTGAAAAATATTAGCAAAAAAGCGAATTACAAAATTTACACTGCAGCAGGTCAATTAATATCAGACGGATTGATCTTGAACAATAAAATTGACGTTAGCAGATTGATCAACGGACTTTACGTGATTGAATTGGTTGATGGCGACAAAACTGTTCAGAAGAAATTTATTAAAGAATAATAAATTATATTTAAATAGAATAAGCTCTCAGAAATGAGAGCTTATTTTTTTTAACTGAGATAAACAAAAGGACTAAGGAGAATAAAAGGTGGGATGCAATCGTATTATTACAAACCATAGAATATAATTTATTGCTACAAGATATATTTTTGTTATAAGTAAAATCCCGCTGAAAATTTTCAGCGGGATTTTATTTATTCAATCTCAAAAATTACTTTTTCAGTTTGATCTTTCAGGTCGTCAAGATTGGTGTTGTTGTAAATTATACAATCAGCCAGCTTGATTTTTTCCTTTTCTGGCATTTGTTTTTCCATGACAGTTTGTACTTCTCGGTACGTCTTCCCGTCGCGATCCATCACTCTTTTTATTCGGATATTATCTTCGGCGGTTACCAAAATTGAGCGGTAGCATTGTTTATTTAATTTTAATTCAAATAACAAAGCGGTTTCTTTAAATATTAAATATTTCTTCTGCTTTTTTACCCAATTCTCAAAGTCTATACGAACCGCGGGATGAATAATTTCATTAAGACGATGAAGTATTTCATCATCATTGAAAACTTTTTGAGCTACAAATTTACGATTGTATAAGCCGTCTTCGTTATAGGCTTCCGACCCTAAAAGTTCTTTTATTTTTAGCTTTAAATCTTCATTATCATTTACGATTTCTTTTGCTCTGATATCCGAATAATAGACCGGAAATCCGCAGTCTTCAATGAATTTAGCCACCGTGGTTTTGCCAGAACCAATTCCACCAGTTAAGCCTATTATTTTAGAAACCGATAAGGGATCGGGCTCACTATTTTGATTTTCTGAATTCAATTCTTCCATAGCTAAATTAATATCCAAAAACATCATTAAAACTGAAAGTCTCATCCAATCGAACTCCTTTTTCAGTCATTTTTAAACTGGCCAATTCGTGGTGTGCATCATGCTCCAGAAATAATAAATAATCATTATCTACACATTGTTTTAGAAACTTTGCTTTTTCTTCCACTGTTAACAACGGTCTTGTATCGTAGCCCATCACATAAACCTGCGGAATATGTCCTGTTGTAGGAATTAAATCTGCGGCAAAAACTATTGTTTTTTCTTGATATTGAATGACTGGTAACATTTGCTTTTCTGTATGACCGTCTACAAAGATGACGTCCATTTTCAAATCTGGCACAAAGCCATAATTTCCGGTTGCAGGAAGTGGCAAAAAATTTAGTTGGCCACTTTCTTGAATTGGAAAAATATTTTCCTTTAAAAAACTCGCTTTTTCTCTTGGATTAGGCTCTGTTGCCCATTGCCAGTGATTTTCATTCGTCCAGAATTGCGCGTTTTTAAAAGCTGGTCTGTATCCAGATTTATCATCGTTCCATTCAATAGCGCCTCCACAATGGTCAAAATGAAGATGAGTAAAGAAAACATCAGTAATATCTTCCTTTACAAAACCATATTTCTTTAAATTATTATCTAAATTATCGTCACCCCAAAGCGAATAATGACCGAAAAATTTATCATCTTGCTTGTTTCCGAGACCGCAATCAATTAAAATTAATTTCTTACCATCTTCTACCAGCAAAGATCTTGTGCCTAGTTCAATTAAATTTTTTTCGTCTGCAGGATTTGTTTTCTCCCACAAACTCTTTGGGACGACCCCAAACATCGCTCCACCATCGAGCTTAAATTTTCCACATTGGATAGGATATAGTTTCATATAATATTAGGTTTTTTAATATTGTTTATCTTTTTTATTTGTTTCATCTTTCCCGCAATTTGTCTTCCGTTTTCATCGCTATTTTCAAGATTTAAAATAATACTTTCGTAATCATTTTCCTTTCTGTTCTGAGACAATTTTTGTTTAATGAAAATCTCTGTAGGGATTATTTTTAAGCCAAAAGCACCTTTCATTTCTTTTTCAACAAATTCTTTTCCCATATCTTTCACCATCATCGGGCATTGCTGGAATTTTTCATATTTATAAGTCAGTTTTTCCAAGTGATTGTAGAGTTCTTCCTGATTCATGATATCAACTTTTCCATAAACCTGTACCGCTTCATAATTCCATGTTGAAACATTAATATGGTCATACCAGCTACTGGAAATATAGGCATGTGCTCCCAAAAAGTCACAAAGAACTTCATCTCCATTAGCCAAAGTTTTCGCTTGAGGATTTGCCCTTGAAATGTGAGTTTCGATATAAATATTTTCGGGATCATCTTCGTTCAGTATCATCATAGAATGGGTTGCACGAATTTTATTCACTGAGGAAATTAGTAAAGCAAAAGAATTTTCTTTAATGATTTCTTTCATCAAATTGTAATCTTCACTTTTATATAATTTAGGAATAAACATTTTATATTTGATAATTAAAAATTAAGATTGAATAAATAATAATTTTGTTTGGACGTTTTTAAAATTGCAGTTAATATTTTTATGACTTCCTCAATATCCATTTTTAGAGAATTAAATTCTGTATCATTAATGAATTCTGTTTTATGTAAAAGTTTATTCCAATAAATGATTGATAGGCTTCCTTATATGATATTTGAAGTTTATAAATGAATTCTTTTTTACTAAACGGGGCGATACCCTCTTCTATATTTGCTCCAATTGAAGTTCCGCTTCTAAGCAATTGTTTTGATAGAGTTTTTTCATTTCTTTCATGGTAAAGAACTTTATACAAGTTGACAATTATAATTGAAAAATCAAAAGATTTATTTCGAATAACATTGTTCTTTTCTTGAAACTTACTTTCCATTTTCCGAGATTAAATATTCATTAAAAAAGTTCTCCAGGGTTTCTAGGTACCGCAATATTCAAATGTCTATAGGCTTTTTCAGTAACCTCTCTTCCCCTCGGCGTTCTGATGATAAATCCTTCCTGAATTAAAAAAGGCTCATACACCTCCTCCAAAGTCTCTGGGTTTTCTGCGATGGATGTTGCCAAAGCTGAAATACCTACAGGTTTTCCTTTGAAATTTTCAATCATCACTCGCATGATTTTATTATCCATTTCATCCAAACCAAATTCATCTACATTTAAAGAATTTAAGGCATATTTAGTAATTTCTATTTCAATTTCGCCATCACCTTTTATTTCTGCAAAATCACGTACTCTTCTTAAAAGGGCATTGGCAATTCTCGGAGTTCCACGGCTTCTTCTTGCAATTTCAATTGAAGCATCTTCATAAATTTTAACGCCCAAAACTCTAGCACTTCGAATAATAATCATTGATAAAAGTTCAATGGTGTAATATTCCAGTCTGCTTTGAATTCCGAATCTAGCCAACATCGGTTTTGTAAGCATTCCACTTCTTGTAGTTGCTCCAACAAGGGTGAAAGGATTTAAACCAATCTGAACACTTCTGGCATTGGGACCGCTTTCCAGCATAATATCTATTTTGTAATCCTCCATTGCAGAATACAGATATTCTTCCACCACAGGCGAGAGACGGTGAATCTCATCAATGAAAAGCACATCATTTTCTTCAAGATTCGTCAGCAAACCAGCTAAACTTCCAGGCTTATCCAAAACAGGGCCGGATGTGATTTTACAGCCTACACCAAGTTCGTTCGCAATAATATTTGCCAAAGTTGTTTTTCCCAACCCGGGAGGACCGTGAAGTAAAACATGATCGAGCGCACCGCCACGTCTTTTAGCAGCAGTGACGAAAACCTCAAGGTTTTCCAATGTTTTTCGCTGTCCTGCGAAGTCTTTGAAGCTCTGCGGGCGGATTTTTTCCTCCTGCATCAGCTCTTCATTGGAGTAATTTTCTTTATCTGGATGTAAGAAATCAGGCATTAATTCAGTTTCATTTACCGTAAAGATAGGAAAATTAGGTTAAGATTTACATTAATTTCAGCCTGAGATTTAGGTTAAGATTGCACACTCTACCTTTTATCATTTACAAGATTGATATATTTTAAGTATTTTTGAAAGGAGAATTATTAATAACAAATGATAAAAGATTTTAATGAGATGCCCGTTTGGCAAAAGGCAATGGATATTGCTGGAAAATGCTTCAAAATATCTGTAAAATTATCTAGAAAAGAAGACTTTACACTTGCTTCACAATTAAGAAAATCTGCAGAAAGTATTTCAGCGAATATTGCTACAGGTTTTAGAAGAAGAACACCAAAAGATAAAAGCAGATTTATGATATTTCTAGAGGTTCTGCATTGGAGACAAAAAGCCATTTGATATACGGTAACAGAGTAAAATATTTTTCAGAAAAAGAGTGCTTAGAAATACAGAATAGGATTGGTGAAGTGATATATGATTTAAATAAAATTACAAATCGTTTAAACAATATGCAGCCTTAATCTAAGCCTCAACCTTAACTTTAATATAATGAAATTAATAGGCCCTTTCAAGCAAGTTATAACGCTTGCCAATCTTCCGTTAAGAGGAAAACTTTCTGATGAGCAAATAGAAATTATTGTTGATGGTGGAATTTTAGTTAACGAAAATAAAATTCAAGCAATCGGAAATTTTGAAACTTTAAAATCTGAAAATCAACATATAGAAATCGAAACAATTGAAGGTGAGCAAATCGTACTTCCTGCCTTTGTAGATTCTCATACCCATATTTGTTTTGGTGGAAACCGTGCCAACGATTTTGCCATGCGAAATGCAGGAAAAACCTATCTTGAAATTGCCGAAAGTGGCGGTGGAATCTGGAGCTCGGTACAACATACAAGAAATGCGTCAGAAGAAGAATTGCTGAAAAATTTATTAGAAAGAATTGATTTTTTAGTTTCTTTGGGAATTACCACCATTGAAGTAAAAAGCGGATACGGTTTGGATGTAGAAAACGAACTGAAAATGCTTCGAATGATAAAAAAAGCTCAGGAAAAAACTAAGGCAACGCTAGTTCCAACTTGTCTTTCAGCACATTTAAAACCAAGAGATTTTGAAGGAAGTAACGAAGAATATTTAAATTATATTTTAACTGAAATTTTACCAAAAGTAAAGGAAGAAAACCTTGCAAAAAGAGTTGATATTTTTATTGAAAAATCTGCATTTCAACCTGAGGAAAGTAAAATATTTTTACTTAAAACTAAAGACTTAGGTTTTGAAATCACCGTTCATGCAGACCAGTTTACACCTGGAAGTTCAAGAATTGCGGTAGAAGTAGGCGCGAAATCTGCAGATCATTTAGAAGCAACGATAGACGAAGATATTGAGTTTTTGGCACAATCTGAAACAGTGGCAACTGCTTTACCGGGAGCTAGTTTAGGTTTAGGTGAAAAATTTACTCCTGCCAGAAAATTATTAGATGCGGGAGCAATTGTGGCGATTGCAAGTGATTGGAATCCGGGATCTGCACCAATGGGAAATTTGATTACGCAAGCTTCTATTTTAGCAACATTTGAAAAATTAACAACCGCTGAAGTTTTGGCAGGAATTACTTTTCGTTCTGCTTTTGCACTCAATTTAGAAGATAGAGGAATTTTAAAAGAAGGGTTAAAAGCAGATTTTGTAACCTATAAAACCAATAATTTCCAAAACGTTCTTTATAATCAGGGAAGCTTGAATGCGGAAAGAGTTTATATTAACGGGAACATAGTTTAAATGTTCTTGGCATTTATGCTATACTTTAAAAACTAAAAGGATGAATACTATTTGGCAAGGAAGATTAGATGGTGAAGAACTTCTTTATCACAGAATATTTCAGAGCGTAAAAGCAGAAAATAATTACGATGCAATTTCAACTAATGATTTCGTTTTACACGGATTTGCCGTTGACGAAGGTGTTCGCAGAAATAAAGGAAGACAAGGTGCAAAAGACGCTCCCGATGTTATCCGGAAAAATATGTCTAATTTTCCTGTGATTCGCCCGGATTTTTCACTTCTTGATTTTGGAAATATTACCTGTGAAGACGGAAATCTTGAAAATACCCAGAATGAATTGGCGAAAAGAGTTTCGAAAGTTTTGCTAAAAGGTGGTCAATCTTTGGTTCTTGGCGGTGGTCATGAAGTGACTTTTGCACATTACAAGGGTGTGAAAACTGCTTTTCAGGAACAGAAAATTGGTATTATCAATTTTGATGCTCATTTTGACAACAGACAACCCGAAAATGGTGTAGGAGCAAGCTCAGGAACTGGTTTTTGGCAAATTGCTCAGGAAGGCGAGATTCATTCTCTACACATCGGAATTCAGAGAAATTCTAATACGTTGAAGCTTTTTGATACGGCTCATCAGTTTGGGATGAAATATATTCTGGCAGATGAATTGTTCTTCGAAAATCTACCGTCGGTCTATGAAAGAGTTAATGACTTAGCAGATTCGGTAGACTTTCTTTACATGACGATTTGTATGGATGTTTTCAACGCTTCTATTGCACCAGGAGTTTCTGCTTCAGCTTACAACGGAATTTTTGCAGATGCAGCTTTCATGCATTTATACAGACATATTCTTAGAAATACAAAGTTAATTGCCTTGGATATTGCAGAAGTAAATCCCAGTCTTGATATTCAAGATCGTACCGCAAGATTGGCTGCAAGTTTGGCTAATGAATGGTTGATGATTTAATTTTTCCTCACATATTAAGCAGATTGCCCAGATTGATTGAAGTAATGAATCTGCCCAATTTGCAAAATAAGCGATAGAAATATTCTAAATTACCTTAAAATTCACTTAGTTGTAATAAATACAAATCATAGAATTTATAATTAATTAAATACGATATAAGGAACAATATTTGTTGCCTTAAAAATGCTTAATCCAAAAGCAGGAGATTCGCAATCCTTGAATCTGTAAAATGGAAATTTTAAAATGGAAAATTTAATAGAAAAAAAGCTGTTAAAAGCTAATCAAACTTTTCAGGAATGGAAAAAAGTTCCGTTTGAAGAAAAGCAAAAACTCATTGCAAAAGCTGCAGAAATTTTTAAAAATAAAGCAGAAATTTTTGGTAAATTAATTACTGAGGAGATGAATAAGCCTATTTCTCAAGCCATTTCTGAGGTTGAGAAATCTGCTTTGATGATGAATTATTATGCGGATGCTGAAAATATTTTAAGCCCGGAAAAAATAGAATCTGAATTCAAAATTTCAGAAATTCAATATGTTCCCAAAGGAGTTATTTTAGGGGTAATGCCTTGGAATTTTCCGTTTTGGCAGGTTTTAAGATTTGCAACGCCTGCAATTTTGGCAGGAAATACAGTGGTTCTAAAACACGCATCAATCTGTTTCGGGAGCGGCAGTGCAATTGAAAAAGTTTTTATTGAAGCAGGTTTTCCTATAGGTGTTTTCCAGAATTTGGAAATTGGTCATGGTGAGGTAAAAGAAATTTTAGAACATGCCACTATAAAGGGTGTAAGTCTTACGGGAAGCGAAAAAGCGGGAGCTGAAGTGGCTTCTATTGCTGGGAAAAACATAAAAAAATCTTTGCTAGAACTAGGCGGAAGCGATGCTTTCATTGTTTTGGATGATGCTGATTTGGATGAAGCTGCAAGGGTAGGAGCTTTGGCAAGGCTTCAAAATTGCGGTCAAACTTGTGTTGCAGCCAAAAGATTTGTAATTCAAAAAAATATTGAATTTGATTTTCTTCCAAAATTTATAGAAGAGTATAAAAAATATGTTCCCGCTGATCCTAAATTAAAAGATACAAAATTAGCCGGAATGGCAAGACCAGATTTAGCTGATGATTTAGAAAAACAGTACCAAAAAGCTTTAGAATACGGAGCGGAAGCAATTATTCCTTTGGAAAGAATTTCTAAAAATGAGTTTAATCCTGGTTTGATAAGAGTAGAAGAAGGAAATCCTATTTTACAGGAAGAGTTATTTGGTCCTTTAGGAATGTTAATGATTGCTGAAAATGATGACGATGTTTTAGAAATTGCCAATAATATTCCTTTCGGATTATCCAATTCGGTTTGGACGAAAAGTAAAGAACGCCAGAATTTTTTTATAGATGGTCTGCAATCTGGAACTGTAAATATTAATAGAATGACGAGTTCAGACCCGCGTTTTCCATTTGGAGGAACTAAAACTTCAGGCTACGGAACGGAACTGTCTCTACACGCATTGAAAGAATTTGTGAATATAAAGACGGTTATTGGAATTTAAAAAAAATAAGAATTGTAAAATCAAAATCTCCCGAAATTTCCGGGAGATTTTTTTAGGTTAAAATAAAGAATTATATAATTTCCTGTGATTTTTTACTTCTGTTAAAAATCCAGAATATAATTGGAAAAATAAGTAACGTTAATACCGTTGCAGTAATCAGTCCACCGATGATTACAATAGCCAGTGGCTTCTGAGATTCTGACCCGATGCCTGTAGATAAAGCAGCAGGTAAGAGCCCAATAGATGCCATTAAAGCAGTCATTATTACGGGTCTTGTTCGAGATTTCACCCCTGTCAATACGGCATTATCCAATGATAAGCCATCTTTTATATTTTGATGGAATTCGGTTATCAAAATCACTCCGTTTTGAATACAAATTCCCAATAAAGCAATCATTCCTACGCCGGCAGAAATTCCGAAATTCATTCTTGTTATATGGAGAGCTATAATTCCGCCAATTAAAGCAAAAGGTACATTGGCTAATACTAAAAGTGAATCTTTTATGTTTCCGAAAAGTATAAACAAGAGGAAAAATATTCCCAAAATACTGATGGGTACAACCTGAGCTAATCTGGCAGTCGCTCTTTGCTGATTTTCAAATTGGCCAGTCCAGCCCAGTTTATATCCTTCGGGAAGGTTTATTTTTGCCACTTCTTTTTGTGCATCACTTATTGTGCTACCCAAATCACGATCACGAATTGAGAATTTAACACCTATGTAGCGTTTGATGTCGTCACGGTAGATAAATGCAGCTCCGTTATTTTTCTCAATTTTCCCCACTTCTTTCAGAGGAATCATGGTTCCGTTTTGTGTAGGAATCATTAATGAAGCAATATCATTTTCATCTTTTCTGTATTCTTGTGAATAACGCAGCCTGATTGGAAATTTTCTTTCGCCATCATACATTTCCGAAGCTGTTTTTCCTCCAAAAGCCATTTCTAGAACGGCTTGTGCGTCTTCTGGCATTATTCCGTACGCCGCCATTTTGTTTCTGTCCCAAACTACATTAACTTCTGGTTGACCAATATTTTTAATAATTCCGGCATCACGTACGCCCTCAACATTTTTTATAGATTTTAAGACTTTATCTGCTATTTCGTCTAAGGTTTCAAGATTGTCGCCATATATTTTAATCCCATTTTCAGCTTTAAAACCAGCGACGGCTTCAGCCACATTATCTGAAATCGGCTGTGAGTAATTGAATGTAATTCCTTGATAATTGCTCAGTTTTTTATCAATATTTTCTATCAATTGTTCGTAGGATATTTTGCGTTTCCATTCATCTTTAGGTTTCAAATTGACGGCGAATTGTACAAATCCAAATCCGTTCGGGTCTGTTCCGTCGTTACTTCGTCCGGTTTGAGCTAAAACATCAGTCACTTCGGGAATATTCATAATATCTTTTTTTAAAATTTCAGCCGTTTTCAAAGATTCTTTTAAAGATGAGCTCATTGGCATTTCTGCAGTAATCCATAACGACCCTTCATTTAATTGTGGCAAAAACTCTGTGCCCAAGAATTTCCCTGAGAATAAAGTGATTATTACAAAAGAAATAGAGATAATTAAACTTAATTTTTTATTTTTAAAAGTAATTCCGAAACCTTTCAAAATAATTCTGTCCCAAAAATTCACAAAAGGATTGTTTTTCTCTTTTACATTTTTGTTTAAAAGCAAATGCGTTAAAACAGGAACCAATGTAAGGGTGAAAAGCAATGCGCCAATTAGTGCAAAACCAAGTGTAAATGCCAATGGTGAAAACATTTTTCCTTCTACTTTCTGGAATGAGAAAATAGGAATTAAAGATGTAATGATAATTAATTTTGAAAAGAAAATTGCCTTTCCTAAACCAGTTCCTGTTTGCTTAATCCAACCTGCTTTTGCTAGTTTATTAAATCTTTCAGGCCCATATTTTTTGGCTTTATGATCCAGCATTACAAAAATTCCTTCTACCATAACGACGGCTCCATCTATAATAATTCCAAAATCTACGGCTCCTAGTGATAGTAAATTTGCACTCATCCCTGCTATTTTCAAACATAAAAATGCAAAAAGCAAAGACAGCGGAATGATGATGGAAACAATTAAAGTTGTTCTCCAATCTGCCATAAAAATTAAAACAATCACTGTAACGAGGATGATGCCTTCCATCAAATTGTGCATCACGGTTTCTGTAGTAAAATCCATCAAATGATCTCGATCGTAGAACGTAACCATTTTTACATCTTTTGGAAGGATCTTTTCGTTTAGTTCTTTAATTTTAGCTTTCACGCCAATCAAAACTTCACGGGGATTTTCGCCTTTTCTCATCACAACGATTCCTTCTACTGTGTCATCATGTTTATTGAGTGCTGCTTGTCCCACTCTAGTTCTTGAGCTTTCGTGAACTTGGGCAACATATTTTACCAAAATAGGGTTTCCGTTGTCATTTTGTATTGTAATATTTCCAATGTCATCGCTAGATTGCACCAAACCAATACCTCGTATTACATAAGATTGTCCGTTTTTTTCGATGACATCACCGCCTACATTTAAATTACTTTTCCTTACCGCTTCATATACCTGAAGCGGTGTTAAATTGTATTTATCCAATGCCCTTGGGTCAATACTCAATTCAAAAACTTTATCCTGACCTCCGAAAACATTAATGTCTGCAACACCCGGAACCCCACGAAGCGCCCTATCTATCACCCAGTTTTGTAAAGTTAGAAGTTCCCGAGAATCTTTTTTATTGCTTTCTAAAGTATATCTGAAGATTTCACCAGTAGGTCCGTAAGGTGGTTGTACTTCCGGATCAATACCTTCAGGAAGACTTACATTTCGAAGTTGATTGTTAACTTGATTTCTTGCAAACATATCGTCAACACCGTCATCAAAGAGAATTTTCACAATAGAAAGACCAAACATCGTGGTACTTCTTACACTTGTTTTTTTCTGAACAGGGCTCATGGCCAATTCAATAGGTGTTGTCACAAAACGCTCTACTTCTTCGGCACTTCTACCATCCCACTGTGTAATGATTACTATTTGTGTATTGGTAACATCCGGAAAAGCCTCAATAGGCATATTTTTGAAACTGATAAATCCCGCAACAGCCAAAATAGATACCCAAATAAAGGTAAAAGCTTTATTTTTCAGTGAAAATGAGATTATGTTTTTTATGAATTTATTCATTATAGAAATTACATATTTGATAAAAAAGGTGTACTTAAATGATTCTAAAACGTATAGAAAGAAAGATTTTTTTGATTTATAGTCACTTTAAATTTCTTAACATTTAATTATTTAAAGAACGGTAAATCAACAATTGATTATTGGTAATTACATTTTCGCCTTCTTTCAAACCTTCTGAAATATAGGTGACATCGCTATTTTGTTTCAATACCTGAATTTCCTTGATTTTCAGATCGTTTCTAGATTTGAAAACCACAACATAGCTTCTATTATCATCAAAAATTACTGCTTTAGAAGGAATAGAAAGGGCCATTTTGTTTTCAGATTTTGAAACTTTTATGGTTGCTTTACTATCCGGAATCAGCAATCCTTTGGTGTTATCCAAAACCACTCTTGCTTGCATTGCATTGGTTTCGGGATCTATTATTTTAAATATTTTATCAATCTTTCCATCAAAAATTTTGTTGGGATAAGATAATGTAGAAACCTGTGCCGACATTCCGAGGCTTATTTTTTCGATGTCAGCTTCATTGATATTCATTATTGCCCATACATTTGTGGTGTTGGCAACATCAAATATATTCTCGCTTCTGTCGCTTCTCAGCTGCATGTCTTTATTAATATCTTTGTGTACAATGTAGCCGCTGATGGGAGCTAAAACGCTGTATATATTTCCGTTTTTTACATTATAAACTGTACTTACTGCACTGGCTCTCTGCAATTGATCTTTGGCTTTTTGTACTTGGCTTTTTGCTTCTAGAACTTCTCTTTCGGTATTTAGTTTTCCGTCATACATTTCTTTTGCTACACGCATGTTGTTTTGGGCTACAATGAGGTCTGTTTTTGCATCACTTACTTCTTTTTGTACTTCTGCAAGTTCTGTACTTCTAATGGTAGCGAGTACCTGTCCCTTTCTCACATAATCTCCGAGCTCTACATTTACACTCATTACATTTCCACCTACCAATGGGAAGACATCAATGTAGGAATTTTTATCTGCAGAGATTTTTCCATAAAAACTGTAAAAATCTTCAATTGTTTTGTGTTCTACTTTTGCTACAGAAATAGATTCTAGCATAGTATTACTGAGCTCAAAACCTTTAGGTTCTATAGTTTTTGGCTGTTCTTGTTTACTGCAAGACCACAATAGAAGTATTGAGAATAGAGGTGTAATTATATTTTTCATCATTTTTAATAGAAGATTTTAGTTTGTACAATAAGATTGAGGTTTTCTGCAGACTGGATGAGGTTATTTTTCATATCATAGACCTGAAGAACAGTCTGGCGGTAAGTTTCCATGAAATCTGTAAACTCAATGAGACTGATGTTGCCATTTCTGAAATTTTTGAGGATTCCGCTGTATACCGTTTCCAAATTATTTTGATCAATAGATTTTATTTGAGACAACTGCTCAAAATTATTTTTCCAGATATTGTAGGCAGCTTGTACTTTAGTTTCAAGCGAAAACTTCTGGAATTCGGCATTTTTTTGATTTTGCAGAACTGCCAAATTTGCCTTTTCAATATTTCCCTTATTACTTTTCCAAAGCGGAAGGGGAACCCCAATCATCAAATTAACTTCGTTTTTAAAAGTTCCACTAGCTTGATCGTATTGTGCACCCAAATTCAAATCGGGTACGTTGAGAGATTTTTGCCACTGTGCGTACAGCTTACTATTGTCGATAAGTTTAATATTATATTGATAATCTGCATTATTTTGCAAGGCTTTTTCTTTCAAAGCTTCTTGGTTGCCAAAAGGCTGAGATGCCAAAATTTCTTTTACTTCTTGATCTGAAATTTGTGGATCGATTGTATTGCTAAGTCCGGTAAGAATTTGGAGGTTTTGCTGATATTCAAGCAGGTCTTTATTGATGTCTGTTTTGTCTGAATTTAGCTGAACGACGATGCTCTGAAGCCTTACTTCATCCTTTAAAGAAACGTTTCCTTTTGCTGATTGCATTCTGTAGACTTTCAAAAGCTCATTCATATAACCGAGTTGCTTTGTGATGCTTTCAAGCTTTACCTTTTGGTAGTATAAATTGAAATAGGCAGAATGAAGTTCTGTTTTTAAACTTGCTAAAAGCTGAGTAAATTGTAGTTGAGCAAGCTCTTTATTAGATTTTGCAAAAGCGATTTCATTTTTCTTTTTTCCTCCAAGATAGATGAGCTGAGTAATTTCGGCACCTTTTGCTCTTCCTGCATCAAAAGCTCTTTTATCTTCGGGATTGTAAGCGTTGATGTATCCGCTTAATTGTGGGAGTTCCCATATTTTCGACTGGATAATATCTGCATCTGCCTTATTGATATTATACTGCTCCGCCAAAAGCTGAAAGTTATTTTTCTGGAAGGCTTCTTCGCAATCCTGAAGTGACATTTGCTGCTGTGCCACCAAAAACGAAGAAACAACAATAAAGAGTCCGGCAAATTTGTTCATTATCATTATTTTGAAGACAAAATTGCGGATGCGCGATTAAAACAGACTTAAATACGGCTTAAAAAATTATTAAAAGATATAATGAAGCTTACAAAAATACTTATCAACATCAGTTGGATTATAATTGAAAACATTAATTTTTGATTACTTTTTTTTAAAAATATTATCAATTGTGTAGGGCTTTAGCCGAAAGTTATAATAGTTTTTGGCTGAAGACAACTCTTTATTTTCACATTTTAAAAAATTACTAAAACCCGTTCTTATTGATATTTGTAAAAAATTCACCAACCGAACTTAGGTTACCAAAGCCTTTTTAAATGCAATTTGAAAATTGTCACTACATTTTATAGAAAAACATCTAAGCTTTTACACCAAATCTCGGATGCTTTTTAGAAATATATTCAAGGTTTTTAAAATGTATAGTATCTCAAAAAAAAGTGATTTTCTTGTCTTAGATTTTTCCTGTCTTTCCACTATTTATTGAATGTAATACTAAACGTATTTGTATTATTTTTATAAGAGGTGTAAATAATTTTTGCACCGTGATATTCCAAAATTCTTTTCACAATACGAAGTCCGAGTCCTGATCCTGAAATATTTTGAGAATTGTTGCCTCGTGTGAATGCTTCAAAAAGTTTTGGTTGCTCTTTTTCGGGTATAGTTTGCCCGAATGATACTACGTCTATTACGATTACATTCTCATCTTCTGTAAGCAATACATTCACTTCTTCTGTTTCAGAATAAATTGCTGCGTTTTTTAAAAGATTGATAAATACGATAATTAATAAAGATTGAACTCCCTTTATCGTAAGCAATGCATCTTCTAAGGAGGTTTCAGCAATATTGAAATTCATTTTAAGGTTAAGAAAACTTTTTTTTACCCTATCGAAAGATTCAAATACAACTTCATCAATACGCACTTCTTCGTAGATGCTTTGTATATTTTCTTTGTCAAATTTCGTCAGCAAGAGAAGTGAATTGGTAAGGTCTGAAAGCACATACACGTCTTTCAACATCTGCTGAAGTGCAGAAAGAGTAGTGGGTGAGTGGTCTTCAAGCTTGATGAGGTTTTCAATTTGAAAAGCCATTCTCGTAATAGGAGTTCGAATTTCGTGAGAAGCACTTGCCGTAAAATCTTTTTGAGACTGAAAAATATCATTCAGTCTTATAATCATGGTATTGAAAGATTGTGCAAGAATACTGATTTCATCTTTAGAATCTTTTACGGGAATCTGCGTATTCAGTTTATGGGCTGTAATTTCGGAAACTTCTTGGTTTAGTTGCTCCAAAGGATGCAAAAATTTCCCCATAAAATAATAACTGAAAAAGCCAATCAACAAAATGCTTGTAATATATGCCGTAATGAGGAGATATTTCAAATAAGCAAGTTTAGATTTACCATTAGTATCGTATGCACTGGTAAGAATATAGTAATTTTCACCATTGATGTTTCGCTTTGCAGCGTAGATTTCGGGGAATGTTTTTTCGGTAAAAACAGATTTTTTTCTATCTAATTCATCTAAAAGTTTAGAATCCCAAGTTACTTTTTGATCTTTAATTGTTGAATAAATGAGTTCTTTATTTTCATTGAAGATTAATATTTTTTCATTTAAAAGAATATTATCTGAATTTTCATTGAAAAAAATGGGCGCTTCCTCTTCGAAATCTTTAGACCTTAGTATAAAGTGAGAGGTAAACTCTAATCGCTGTACAAATCTTTCCTTAAACTCTTCTCTTCTGAAATCGTTGAATAAGATATAAATAATAACCATCACAATCCCCACAAGAATGGAGAATGAAATACTTAAAGTAAGTGCGATTTTCCTTTTTAAAGACATTTTATAAAGGACTTAAATAATATCCGAAACCAGACCTTGTATGAATAAGTTTTACATTAAAATCTTTATCGAGTTTTTTTCGTAGAAAATTGATGTAAACTTCTACCGTATTGGTATTCGTATTGAAATTGTGCTCCCAAACGTGCTCTGTAATTTGTTGCTTAGAGACCGTTCTTCCCTGTGCTTCGGCAAGATAAAGCAAGAGCTGAAATTCTTTCAGGGTAAGAGCAATTTCATTTCCGGATCTGAATACTTTTTGTTCGGTTTTATTGATAATCAAGTCTTCAACTCTTATCACATCAAGCTCAATATTCTCAGATTGTGTTTTTCTGCGGAGAAGAGAGTTTATCCTCAATAAAAGTTCTTCAAATTGAAAAGGTTTTACAAGGTAATCATCTGCGAGTCTTGTGAAGGCGTCTTTTTTATCTGAAAGATCTCCGTAAGCCGACAAAATAATGATAGGCGTAGATTTATCAAACGTACGTAAAGTTTGGCAAACGTCTAAACCATTTATTTTTGGTACATTAATATCGAGAAGATAGAGGTCGTAAGAGTTGTTTTTTATTTCCCTCAAAAATGTATCTCCGTCAAAAACTTTGCTGCAGGTAATTTGGTTAGATTCTAAAAATTTGCACAATTCGGCAGAGAGTATAAGATCATCTTCCAGTAAAAGAATATTCATCGGAACTAATTTTATACGAAAGTAAAAAAAATAATTCTGATATTTCCTGAAGAATGGCTTTGAGAGGAAAGGTTTAATTAAATTTTAAGAATTTAGCGTGTTTTGCTTTAAATTCAAATAAGATCAGACTAATACATCGTTTTTAAGATTTTAAACAGTTTGAATAAAGTTTAAACTAAAGGAAAAGCAGATTGATTTAATAAAAAAAATAGGCTAAAAACAAAAAATCTCGATAGAATCGAGATTAAATTGAGCCAACTACGGGACTTGAACCCGTGACCTCTTCCTTACCAAGGAAGCACTCTACCGCTGAGCTAAGTCGGCCTTAAACAAAAAATCACACTATAAGCGTGATTTCAGTTGAGCGGAAGACGAGGGTCGAACTCGCGACATTCAGCTTGGAAGGCTGACGCTCTACCAACTGAGCTACTTCCGCAATTTTGTCTCCAAAATTATTGGTAAACGTTTTGTAAACTTAAAGAAAACTTTATAATTTACAAATTTTATTTGTAATATAAACCGTGGGGAGAGCAGGATTCGAACCTGCGAAGCCGAAGCAACTGAGTTACAGTCAGTCCCATTTAGCCACTCTGGAATCTCCCCGAGTTTATATTAAAAGAGCCTCCAGAGGGACTCGAACCCACGACCTGCTGATTACAAATCAGCTGCTCTAGCCAACTGAGCTATGGAGGCAATTTAATAAAAACTGAAAGCTTTCAGAGAAATTCTACTCTGCGCTGCATCAGCAGTTAAAAAAAAATCAAACCTAATATGGTATGAATTGGAGCGGAAGACGAGGGTCGAACTCGCGACATTCAGCTTGGAAGGCTGACGCTCTACCAACTGAGCTACTTCCGCAATTTTGTTTCCAAAACTATTGGTAACGGTTTGCAAATTTAAATTTTTTTTTTAAAACCTGCAAGACTTTTTTTTAATATAAAATGTGGGGAGAGCAGGATTCGAACCTGCGAAGCCGAAGCAACTGAGTTACAGTCAGTCCCATTTAGCCACTCTGGAATCTCCCCAGATATTTTATATTAAATTGAGCCTCCAGAGGGACTCGAACCCACGACCTGCTGATTACAAATCAGCTGCTCTAGCCAGCTGAGCTACGGAGGCAAAATAAAAAAAGAATTCAAAAGATCGCTGTTCCTTTTTTGCGTGTGCAAATATAGAACGGATTTTTTGAATTCTCAAATTTTTAGTATGTTTTTTTTAACTTTTTTATTAAGCCATTTCTTTTTTCTTGATTAGTAGCTTCTTAGCTGTATCAACGCATTGGTCTAAACTTTCCTCAAAAGTGGCGCAAGTCTTTTTCACAACGATATCGTCACCCGGAACAGCCAAAATTAGCTCTGTTGTTTTGTTTTCTCTGTCTGAAGCATTTTCTACTTTTAAAAAAACTTTGCACTCTTGAATTTTATCGTAGAAAGTAGCCAGCTTGTTTACTTTTTTCTCGATGTGATCTTCTAGTGGCTCGTGTGGTGTTAAACCAATTGATTGTACTGTGATCTTCATAATTCTTCTTTTTTTGCGGCTCTTGGATGAGCCAGATTAAACACTTTTTTCAATTGTTCTATATTGGCATTCGTATACACTTGAGTACTGGCAAGACTAGAATGGCCTAATATTTTTTTTACTTTTGATATTTCTGCCCCATTATCTAAAACATGTGTAGCAAAGCTGTGTCTTAAAATATGTGGACTCTTTTTTTCTTTCGATGTTACAAGACTAAGGTACTTATTAACGGCTAAGTAAACAAATTTTTCGGTAAGTTTTTTACCGTTTTTATTTACAAAAAACAAATTCCGAGCATCTTCCTGTGGTTTTCTGATACTTAGGTACTCTGATAGAAGTTCTGCAAGTTTTTCTGATATAGGAACGTATCGTTCTTTGTTGCCTTTTCCAATAATCTTTAGCTCTTGTGTCTCAAGGTTTACGTTTTCAAATATCAAGCCACAAAGCTCTGCTTTTCTTATGCCTGTTTGGTAAAGTGTTTCAATGATGCACTGTTTCAGAAGGTTGTCTTTTTCATGAAAAACTTCTTCATCTAGTTTTATCATTTCTTCCTTCGAAATTGGTGTTTGCTTTTCTGCATAAAATTTCAATGAACTAATGTTTTCTACAGGCGAGGTTTTTATTTCTTCAATTTTTAATAAAAATTTATAAAAACTTCGAATCGTTGAAACTTTTCTATTGATGCTTCTTTTGGAAATGTTTTTTTCGCTGAGGTCAACGATAAAATTACGTATGATTTTTTTATCAGCTTTTAAAAGATCTTCAGAGCCTTCAGTACGAAGGTAGAATTCTAGAAAATCTTCCAAATCTTTTGTATAGCTTGTAATGGTGTGGGGAGAATAGCGCTTTTCGTGCGTAATGTATTGAAGAAATTTGTTAATCATGAAGAAAGTGTAAAACAAAAAATTCACTCTATAAATATAACTATTTAAAGAGTGAATTTAGTATGCGATTTAAGAAAATTTCTTAAGCCTGCTCTTCTTTGCTAAGGTTAATCTGCTTGTAAGCAGCTTTAAGCCTAGATTGTCTTAAGGTTACAGACGGCTTAATAAAAGCTTGTCTTGATCTTAATTGACGAACAGTACCTGTTTTGTCAAATTTTCTCTTATATTTTTTAAGGGCTCTGTCGATAGACTCTCCGTCTTTTACTGGAATTATTAACATAAATTACATCTCATTTTGGATTGCAAAAGTATAATTTTTTTATTGATTACCAAAGTATTTCTTTTTAAAATTGATTTTATTTTTCATAAAATATTAATATGAATTGAATTTAAACAAAAAATTGTATATTTGTAATTACTAAACATGGGGTTGACTGGTTTCGACAGCAAGATCAATGGGTAAGTAAGCATGCAGAGAACCGTAGCGCGATCTCTTAAATCCCTTGCTACAAAATTTTAACTGGCAACGAAGAGTTCGCTCTTGCAGCTTAATCCGAATAAAGTAAGATTTTAGGCGCTTTCCCGAAGATAGTAAGGAAGCAAGATGTCTCACAAATGCTCTGTTTTGCGGCGTTTGATTCTGAGATATAGTAATGCAGAAATAAGGTTTTAGGAGCTTTGACTAAGACTCGAAAAATTCAGAAGCTAAGGTTTAAGTTGGGTGTTTGCTCTCTGCTTAGGCTCGAAAATCAATAGCGAAATAAGCATGTAGAAATCTTATGTATTGCTTGTTTGGACGAGGGTTCGAATCCCTCCAACTCCACAAACAACTACAAATCAGTTATTTGTAGATCTTAAAAACTGAATCAGGGACTAACGTTCCTGATTTTTTTATTTAATGTGAAAATTTTTCTTAAACATTGAACAAAAACTAACTGAAAGTACTCCAAATCCGTACTTTACACTTCTGCTAAAATTGATGCTTGATGCTTCCGGAAAATATTTTGTGGGACAACTGATTTCTCCAATTTCAAATCCTGCATCGAAAATTTGGGTGATAACCTGATTATCGAAGATAAAATCATTGCTGTTTTTGTGATAGTTGATTTTTTCCAACACTGCTCGATTATAAGCACGATATCCCGAGTGGTATTCGCTTAATTTTTGATTAATTAAAAGATTTTGAACCAAGGTAAGGAAACGATTGGCAATGTATTTATAAATTGGCATTCCACCTTTTAAAGCACCTTTTCCCAAAATACGACTACCTAAAACCACAGGATAAACTTCATTAGCAATTAAACTGCACATTGCGGTAATTAGTTTTGGGGTATATTGGTAATCCGGGTGCAGCATTACTATTATATCTGCGCCTAGCTGTAATGCTTTATCATAACAGGTCTTTTGATTAGCTCCGTAGCCTTTATTTTCATCGTGTTTTATGATATGTTTAATATTCAACCGATGGGCCTCTTCAAAAGTGTTGTCTGAACTATGATCGTCTACCAAAATTACATCATCAACAATATCAAAAGGTATTTCTGAATAAGTTTGGCTTAATGTTTTTTCTGCATTATAGGCAGGAAGTACAATAATCACTCTTCTATTTTTAATCATAAAATTAATACTTTGAGTAATTATTTTTGTAATTGAGGAAGAATTTTTTGAGCGTCTTGTTTTCGATCCTGAGCCATGTAATTTTCATACAAAAAACTCAAATTTCTTTTAATAATTTCGCCCTTCTCTTTGTTTTCATCCGGAAGTGATTTTGCAGATTTTACTACCTCTTGAAATAATTTTTCTGATTTTTTTAAATCTATTTTAGGCAATTTTCCCGCAAAAACATATTTTTGAATACTTAATGCGTAATTTTCTTTATAATCTCGGTTTTCTGGTTGCTTTTCGTAAGCCTTTTTTGTGTAGAAATAGCTCTTTTCTTGATCTCCCTTGATTGAGTATGCAGTTCCTAAAAGAAAATCTGCATAGGAATTATTTGTATCTGTTTTTTCGGCAAGATGAAGATAAGTAAAAGCTGTATTGATATCACCGAAATCCTTTCCGTATAATTTTCCCAAAGAGGTGTAACAAAGGCTTTTAAAAGTGTTTATATCTTTCAAATACTGTATGGGCTTATAGGTTTCCGTCATTTGATATGCAGCTTCCGCAGTTTTCAGATATTGCAACCGCTCTTTGGCTGTTATTGTTTCTTCATCGCCAAGCATTTTATCGGTTCTGGCGAGGTTAAACCAAACAAGTCCATACATTGGGTGGATATCTAATGCTTCTTTGTAATAGGGGAGAGATTCTTGCAGTAAATTTATATTTTCCGCAATTTCATCATCCGTCAAAGATCTTTCCTCTTCCTGGATCTGAAACGATTGGTTAGCAATCTTTTCTAAAACGGCTTCACCAAAATCTGATTTTACTTTAGCGCTATTTTTTGAAATTTTGATATCGTGTGAGAATAAAGTAAGATTATCTTTCCAAACCGGATTTCTATTTATAGTAATTGCGATATATAAAATGCTAACTATTCCCACTGATCCTAAAATCAATCTCGCGCCAATTTTATCGAATAAAAGCACTAAAAAACAGGAAATCGCTATTAAGATGCCCAAAGAAGGCATAAACATAAACCGCTCTCCCATATTGGTTCCGATCGGGAAAAAAACATTTGAGACAATTGAGAACGTTATAAAATAAAAGAGAATTCCAAAACTATAAATTCTTTTCTTTTTCAAACCTAAAATGGCAAGTATCACAAGTCCAAGATTTAGAATTAATGAAAGCCAAACACTTAGGTCTGAAAATGATTTTACAGAAATATGTCTGGGATAATAATCATAAGTTAAAGGCGTTGGGATAATTAGCAATTTTAAATATCTGCCAAAAGTGTAAATATTGGTCGCCATCTTATTTGCAAAAGGCATTTCAGTGATACTTTGTAAAGAAGGATTTTGTAAAACCATTACATCAGATCCTTCCAAAAGTGGTTTGAATTCTGCATTTTTATTGAGGACAAGAAATGGATTATTCATCATTTCCGTATCATTTTTAGATTTTAGATCTATAACTCCCGCAGCATTTGTTCTCAATCCAAAATAGATGATAACTGGAATAATTAAAAAGCCAAACGATAAAAGTACTTTTCTAAATTTTAAATTCCCAAAAAACCAAAGTGTTAATGGGATAACTACAACAAACATTAATGCATTTTCTTTTGCAAGGCTTCCAAGGAAAAAATAAAATGAGGCTAAAAAAATTAAAGGCCATTTATTTGAACTGGGTTTGGTGAAAATTTTAAAAAAGAGCGTAGCAGAAAGCAAAGAAAAGAGCAATGATAAAATTTCATCACTTCCTTTTACATTGGCAACAACTTCTGTATGAATTGGGTGTACTGCAAACAAAAGTGATGTAATAAAAGCCAATAGAAAGCCTTGTTTATGTTTCTCAAAGATTAAGAATAAAAATCGGTATAAAACCCAACACAATAATCCATACAGCGAAACATTCAGAAAATGCATCATATTCGGAAATGTGGTTTTTTCTGATAGATCATTGAGTACGTTGCCGTTTTTATCTGTTCTTATTTTTCCGGTAATAGCGTCAACTGCTGGTTTTGCAAGTAATTCTGAAAAGATTGCATAGATTGTTGGTGTTAGCGGCCGCCATCTTCCGCCGGAAACTGCGTCAGTGTTTTGTCCGGAACTTCCATACATAAAATCGTGCGTGAAAATATCAGGAATTCCTCCGATTCCTCTTTGAACCAACTGATTTTTATGAATAACCACAGTATCATCAACCGCCCATTTATTCGGGACAGAATTCAGATAGATTAACATTGCGATAATGGCAACAAATAAACCTGAATAATGGCTATTACGAATGAAATTTAATATCCTTTCCATTGGCTAATTTTTTTTTCTGATAAAATAATAATCCGATAAACAGCACCAAAGATAATGTAGAAATATAAATTCCCAATAGTTTAAAAGGTGGACTGTAATCCAATATAATTTTGTGATTTCCTTTTTTTAAAGGAATAAAAGTTAATCCTCCAAATGCCTTGTAAATATTGACCAATTTACCATTGTCTTTCACTTTCCAGCCCTCATCAAAAGGCATAGAAAAAAATAAAAATTTGGAATTGGCAACATTGATGGTACCAGAAATATGGTTGTTAGAAAAATGATTAATTTTTAATGAATCTGTCTGTTCGTAAATATTGTCTTTTGGAAATTCTGCTTGAATTTTTGAGTTTTTAAATTGCCTCAGGTCTTTATCATCGACTACTAAATATCTTGAACCAAACGATTCCTTTTCTTTTTTTGAATATTTATTAAACTCTCTTACTCCTAAAATGTTGTCATAACAAAAGCCAAACGGAAGTGAATTTGGATCTTTGAGAATCTTAAAATTACCTTTATCATCAACTTCTTCAAAACCCAATTTTAAAAGTTGATCACTTTCTGGTTTTGAAGCAACAAAATATTTTACAGAACAAAGTTTCATCAGAAATGGAGAACTTCCTAACCCTTTTACAAATCTTGTTTCGGGCTCTTTACCGGGCTTTATTACCCCGAAAACTTTAAGGAAGTTAATGTAATTTTTGTTGTTGAAGGAATTGTATACGGCAGAAGAATTATAATTTTGAATTTTGGCCTCATTATAAGAAGCGAGCCAGGAAATACCTGAATAAAAATCTTTTTCTATCCTGAAAAAAGTTTTATCAGTTTTATTAATATTTTTTATTGCTTCAAAAGAGTCATCATAGTAACCCTTTTTTAAAATATCACTGGTGCTGCAAATATTTCTTTGAGAAATAATTTGTGACGACATCGTTATTATTTCAACCAACAAAACAGGTAAAATAAAGATGATAAGTCTCTTAAACTTTATTTTTTTGCTAAAAAATAAAATTCCGGTATATGTTAGAGTAAAAAATACAGGAATTAAAAATTTTGAGGGATGATTTTCTTTAAAATTTAACAACCCGAAAAGTAAAATCACAATGCAAAATACCGCCGTAATCAATAACGGCTTTATAAAAACTTTTCGAGAATTAATTATTCCAGAAAAAATAAATCCCGAAATAACGCAAAGCATTAAAGCGAAAAATGTATTTAAAACCCTGTAATAATCTCCCGAGTAAAACCAAACCAAATTTCTTATCGCTGGCGAAAGGAAAATTAAAACCATTGGCAAGACGCTTATTATAGCAATAAATTTCCCTTTTTTACCTAAAATAGAAATCTGAGAAAATAATAACAGCGTGAAAATCCCACAGTACAATAAAGGCGCTTCAAAATAATTTCTGTAAAGTGAAAAATTATTAACATCTCCCAATATATTTGGACTAAACAATCGGTAAATGGTAGAAATAAGTTCATTTTTATCTGATATAAAATCCGGGAAAACTTGAAACGTAGAAATTTCGTTTGAACCTCTTGGGCTGTTTTTCATTAGACTTATACTGCTTAAAAGCATCCAGCAACTTAAACCTATGCCAATTGCTGCACTTATACCAAGAAATAAAATTCTATTGAAGTAGATTTTCTTTTCAGGTTGGTTACGATATAAAAAGAGGATACAATATGCAACACAAAAAATAAGAGCAAAAAATAAATTTACGGGATAACTGATTCCTATCAATGCAAAAACAATGACGATCCAATGGTATTCTTTGGAAGTAAAACACCTTTGCAAAGCAAAAAGTAAAAATGAAAAATGAAATGCGATAGGGCAAAATAAAGTGACCGACCACGTTGCAGACAAAATGTAGTAGCCGGAAAATGCCCAAGACAGGGAAGCAAATACTTTTGCGGTAAAGGCTAATTTATGCTCTGAAAGAAAAAGATACATCATTAAACCCGAAAGATAGATGTAAATCAAAGGAATGATCAGCATCATTTGCTCCGCTGAAATACCTGTAACTTTAAAAAGAAACCAGGAAAAAGGTTCAAATGAGTAAGGGTATAAATTTTCTCCCAAGCCATTATGAAAAGACCAGCTAGGCAAAAAGCCATCTTTTGCTGCAAGCATTCTGTTATAAAGCAAAGGATAATCATTCACATAAGAATCTGATCCTAAATCTTTAAATATAAAATACAGATCCCCGAAAATAAATTCACGAAAGAGTAACACTTCTAAAAAAAGAAGAATTACAGAAAAGCCAATAAAATTTTTTATTTTCATAAAACCAATAAAAACAAAAAGCACATCCCAATTGGTGGAATGTGCAATTGTCGAGTTTTAAAACTTATTTTAGTTTTATAATTTTGATGTAGTTCGCCTTTGAAGCAGCAAAATCAGCACCTATAACTGTACTTCCTGATGCCGCGCGGATATAGAAAAAGTCATTGGCATTCATATAAACGAGCCTTTGCAAGGTACTTCGCTGTTTATATGGACTTTGATTAGCGTTATTCCCTAGTGAAGATCCTGTACCAAAATAACTTGTTTCTACGTTTCCTAGACCATTATAATCCAACATTAAAAAACTATACGTGTTTGAACTGACCAATTGAATATCTACAAAATACAATCCGGCAGTTGTTGCAGTAAATTTACTTATTAGGTTTGCATTTGTATTAGACGTACCTGTATTTGCATTTGGATCCGTTACATTTGTAAAAGTATTACCACCCGTTAGAACAGCAGGCGAAGTATTGCTTGAAAAATTAACCGGTGAAGGTAAAGAAAGTGAAGATCCCACTGCTGTGCTTTGAGCAACAGTTATAGTTGCATATACCTCATAAGTAGTTCCGGCGGACGAAGAAGTTGACCCCCAGGAAAGATTGCTTCCGTCAGTAGTTAAGAACTTTCCATTATTTCCGGTTTGAGTGGGTAAAGTAGTACCAGTGGTTGGCGTAGACCAACTTCCATCACCTCTTAAATAAGTAGTTGCACTTGCTGTTCCTGTTGCCGAAATTTTTCCTGTTGTAACGGAAGCATCTGCTAATTTTGGGTTTGTAACCGCCCCGTCATTTATTTTGGCGGTACTTACTGCATTGTTATTAATACTTGTAACTGCATTGCTAGAGATTGAAATATCTCCCGTAACTGTTGCCGGAGATTGTGCTGCAAAAGGTGCCGAAGATCCTGTTACAACAATTTGTCCTGCGGCTGTTCCGTTTTTCAGTCCATTATCTGCAGTTTTAGCATTTAAAGCATAAGGCACGCTAAGAAGTTGCTGTGTTCCGGTGATATTGTATGAAGTTCCACCAGAAGGATCTATTTCTGTTTTTACAAAGTATTTATCTGCACTCCAGTCGATTGTGGTTAAAGAGCCACTTGTAACTGTCCCGCTTCCCAATTCTGTGCTAACCAACCCATTAGCGTTAGTAGTTGCTGACTGGGTTTCAGAATACACCACAGTTCCTGTAGCAGATGTTTTAAGAATGCTGAATTTAATTCCTACAGATTGATTCATTACCAATGCATTGCTAGAGTTTCTTACAACTGCCTGATAGCTCAGCTGGTTCGGAGCCTGTCCGAAAGAAAAAGATGCCAATAATACGGCAACTAAAAAGAATAAATTTTTCATTATAGTTTATTTTTTAATAATTTTAAATGTTTTCAAGTCTTTTGTACCCTGCAAAACTTTTAAGATAAATGTTGACGGCGGCAATTGCCCCATTTCTATAGAAGTGGTTTCTGCAGATATTTTTTGTTTGCTGATTATTCTTCCGCTTAGATCATACAGCTGGTAAGAAAGACTTTTAACATCTGTATTTTTAATTTTTAAACTAAGCTGGGAAACTACAGGATTTGGGTAAACGGAAACTTGCAGACTGATATTAAGATTATCAGTTCCTAGAAAAGCTGTGATACTGTAATCTTGCTGCACCCCGGATGATAAAGAGCCAGCAGTTCCTGTGCTTGTAGTGTACATCGCCTGCCCAACTGTGTAACTAGCGGTACCGCCACTTCCTGTAGCATTACCGCCAGAAGTTGCCACTGTCTGTTGTGCATTCATCTGCGCCAGAACAAGCAACAAAGGCGCAATAAATAATTTTTTTTGATTCATAATTGTAGGTTTTAAGTTTTAAGTTTAATTAGTTTTCATCATTTGTGTTTTATGAGAAAATTGAGAAAGAATTTAAAATAGTCCGTGTCTTTTTCACTTTTTCGGCATGGATTGCAAATTAGTGTTGTCGGGATTTATTTTATTTTTAAATATTATTTTTTAATTTATTTAATTCTAATTATATTCAAATATGTACCACCATTATTACTTGTATTACCTGTCACTGAATTACTCGCACTAAAACCATAAAAGTTTAATGTATTACCAGCTGATAAATAAAGTAAAGTATTTATTGTATTATTATTTTTTAAATGTGAGCTGTTAGTTTGTGTAGTATAATTTGAACGATATAAAATTGCACTAGTCATTGTACCACCTATAGCGTTATTTAAGTCCATATAAAAAGGGATTCCAACAATGCTTGAACTTACGCCATCGGTTGTAGTTCCAACAATTTGTGCATTTATTTGATACCATCCCGCACCAGTTGAACCAACGGTAAATGTTGAACCATTCCATGTATTTCCTCCTGTTAGCGCGGCATTTGCTGAATTACTTCCAGAAAATATTACAAGATTTGCAGAAGTTCCATTTCCTAAACTTGTAATAGATTGTGAAACATTGTTTCTAATATCCAATTCCACGTTGGGGTAAGTAGTTGTAAAAGTTGGTGTAACCCATTGTGCGTTAAAATCAGTACCGTTAACTTTTGCTAAAACCTGGTTAGTTGTACCGCCAGTTGGTACGCCGTTTTTCGCCGATAAAGCATAAGGAACGCTGAGCAGTTGCTGTGTCCCGGTAATGCTGTAATTGGTTCCGCCTGCAGGATCGGTCTCTGTTTTTACAAAATAAGTGCTCCCTGCCCAGTTGATATTGGCAAAAGTACCCGTTACAACGGTTCCACCACCGATCTGTAAACTTACAAGACCGTTCGCGTTGGAGGTTGCGGTCTGCGTTTCTACATAAACTGCCGTCCCCGTTGCTGAACCCTGCAAAATACTGATACGCATACCCACGGATTGGTTTATTACAATATTGTTGCTAGAATTTCGAACTACCGCCTGATAACTTAATAAATTTGGCGCCTGAGCGGAGATAATTGAGCTGAACATTAAAGCTGCCGCAACTAATAACTGATTGATTTTTTTCATGATTATAGAATTTGATTTTTTTTAGTTTTTATAGATATTATAATTATTGAAAATTTTTTGCTGAGGTGCAAAATTATTTCATAGTTTCCATAACTGATTTTATGTCATTCATCTTCAAAGGCAGACTATTTACTAAGCAAATAATGACTGCCATCCAAAATTTTGTTTTTAAAAATACCATGTGTTTTTATATTTTACGAAGCAAAGAAACTTCATAAAATGTAAAAAAACGAAAATAAACGGGTAGTTTTTGGGTAGTTTAGAGAATAGAAAATTGATAGTTTTATGAAAAAAAACAGTTCTACGAAATTATTTAAATAGGGAGAAAATTTTAATAGCTTGATTATCAGTAGTCGTTTTTTGTAAAATCATTCAAAATCTTTTAATTGACTTCTTTTCTTAATATTCAGGATATCATAAATAATTTTTATATGATATTTTATTGTGTTTTCGGAGACATGAAGTTGATTCGCAATTTCTTTATAACTTTTTCCTTCTTTTATCATATCAATGATGCTAAGTTGTCTCTTGTTTAATAATGAGAGGTTAGAAACATTTGTTTTTTCATTAAATTCATATTGCGTCACCATCGTTCTCATCTCTCCTATAGTGTGAACTTGAGCTTTGTTTATTCGTTTTAGTTTAAAGGAATATCTTAGCACTAAAATTATAATAATGAAAAGCAGCAATAATGCAATTGTGTAAGAAATGACAGTGATCCACCAATATTTTTTTTCTTTCTGTTCGTTGTCTCTGGATTTTAATTCTCTATCGAAGTGAAGTTCCTGTAAATTTTCTGCAGGTTTTAAAATAAGAGTTAAAGAATCATATTTTTTTTGAAATTTAAAAGTATTAGTTGCATCTTTCCTGTCTTTATAAATGTTCATCATTACCTCTGCCAAGTATATCTCATATTTTATTATGTGGCACTCCTTTGCTTTTTCAATCCCTTTTTTGTAATAATTATTTGCCTTCTCAAATTCTTTCGTGGCAAAATATAATTGTATTTGTTTTCCAAAAACAATAGGTAAATCACAGTGATTATCTTTCTGCATTAATCCGGAAGCTTTTTTATAAAAATTCTCTGCAGCTTCATAATTGATGCTTAGAAACTCTATATATCCCTGTTGCATCAAAATTTTAGATTTACTATCGCTGTTCAAGTTTCTGTAGTTTTCTGCAGCAATCTTTTTCATTATTTTATCAGCCTTCTTGTAATTTTGCGTATCGAAAAAGGCAAATGCAAATTGGGCGTTAATCTCATCTTCAGAAACTATAAGCTTGTTTTCTACAGCGATTTTTTTAGCGTCAGATAGATACAATAGCACTGATTTGTAATCCTGCAATCTTTTATAGGTCATAGATAACAAGATATTAATTTCTATCTGGTCATGCGCAGTTAAGTTTTCGTTTGAAAGCAGATGTAGGAGTGTATCCTGAGATTTTTTATATTCTAAATTATTATTATACTCATAAATTTTGTCATTTAATTTAACAATATTTACCTCTTGAGCCAGCGAAATTTGGAAGCAAAATATTAGAAAAACAAATAGATTTATTTTCATTTAGCTATTTTTGATTTTTACAAAAATAGCAATAAATACTATTTTAGAAACGCATATCATCTTTTAAAAATTATTTTAAATAATTGGTACTGTTTACTATTGATTATACTTTGTTTTCTTACTCAATTGTAATACAGAATTCAAGAAATTTTGCAAAAAAAACTTAGTCAGCCTCATATTTGAAACCAAGTCTACAGAATGTATAAAGTAATCTTGGTGAATAACATAAAAGAATTAGCTCTTGTAAAAATGAGCCGAATAATCTTTGTAATCGGCTCATTATGTACATTTTGAAGTACAAAAAATCTGGTTTATAAAATTTTACTTTACAGTTAGGCGACACCAATGGTTTAATTTTGGAGATTTTCTAAAGAAATGGAGGAAGAAGTTTTTATAAAAAACAAGTCGTCTGAAGCTTTGCAAACTACAAAAATACAAGACGAATATTTTAGCCGAGAAGATAAGATGTCTCCTATAAAAGGTAATCTGAAAATGAAAGACTACCGTATGAAAAGCAAGAAATAATTGTGAAGTTGATAATTGAAGTCTAAGATTCTTACTCAGTACCGTTAACGGAAAATTTGATTTTAAGCGGGAATAAAATCTTAATGGATTATGAAAACAATATTAGTTCCAGATTATTGAGACTAAAAAGTGGGCCTATGTGATTATTTTTCGGCAGATTTGGAAATGCTATATTTCATTATCAACCGGATTCCGAATGTTAAATTTTTTACAAATATCAATAGGGAAGGGGTTAGCTCGTTTTAGGAACTAATAATAAAGGCTTAGTTTTAGCCAAAACCTCCTATTAGTTTCGGCTAAACCCTTTGATGCTACAAAATTTACATTGGGCTAAAGCTCTAATTGTGAAATTTATTTTTGGCAGATCATTTTTTTATTTAAATGAATTTTTTTTTTTTTGATCATTTATACCTACACTTTTATCCCAAACTTCTTCAGCTTCAACAAAGACTCAAAAGCTTTCATCAAAGATTGCTCTTTTATTTGTTCATTTTTCGCCAAGACTAATTGTATTGATTTTACATTGCCCAATTCCGGTATGGTGAAAATTCTGGTTTGAT
Source organism: Chryseobacterium piscicola (assembly GCF_900156685.1). Lineage (GTDB taxonomy): Bacteria > Bacteroidota > Bacteroidia > Flavobacteriales > Weeksellaceae > Chryseobacterium > Chryseobacterium piscicola. Next base: position 26,758 of record NZ_FTOJ01000007.1, on the reverse strand, counting down.
TGGCCAAGTCGATTATTTTTTTCCAATCGTCTTTTGAAAGGAGTTTTAATCTGTCAAACATAAATTTAATTTCTACAGATTCTTGGTTTTCAAATTTAGATAAAGCTTTTGTTTCCTCTAAAAACGAAGGATTTTCGGCAACATACTGAATCACTTTTTTGCCGACAGTAATATCTCGAGGCAATAGATTTTTATTTTTCTGAATAGCCTTTAAAACTTCTTCCACCGAATGTCTACTAAAATCTTCAAGAGAATATTTGGCTAGATAAATACAAAAGCCATCCCAGAATTTCAATCCAAACTTGTGAATTTCACTGATGATGAAAAGACGGTTTTCTTCATTATTAGTGTCAATTTCCTTTTCATTTTCTCGGTTTTCTTTTTCTTCGCTAGAAATTAAATAGGTTGCTACAACTTCCTGTACATCTTCATTGTAAGGCGATTCTTTCAGTTTGTTCCAAGAAGATTCTCTTTTGGCATATTCGGAAATCAAACTGTTGCTGGCCTCTTTTACCAAATGATCGTACACAAAAACTAAAAGCTTTTTGAAATGATTCGTCAGTGCATCATCTATTTTTTGGTGTTCATAGATTTTCCATAAATCCAATCGATTATCTGTCAAATAATGGAAATAGGAAAGTGTGTAAGCAACGACAAATGATTTTAAGTTGGTATCGCCGATGGCATCTACATTTTTGCGTCCGAATAATTTATCTATCGACTTGAATAAAATGGCATTTGCAATCAATTTTTTGTAGAGATTTTCGCCAGGCAACTTATTTTTACTTACTAAAATATTAATTTTTTTAGTGAAATGAATGAAATTTTTCTGCGAACCTTGCGACACAAAATGCGGCTCCAATTCCCAAAGATTAATAAACTTAGCAACGTCTGACTTTACAAATTTAAGATGAGAAGGATTTTGTTCCTTGAATTTTTTCTGCTGACTTGGTGTTTGTTTGTTTAGCGTTTCTCGGTATTGTCCGTTTGCACGTTCAAAAAACCAAAGTAACGATTGGTTTTTATTTTCCGGATTTACCACATATTTCTTTCTAGAAAGATTTTCTATTTGTACAAAATATGGATTATTGGAAGACAAATCCAATTCGGAAACTTTATTTTGACTATTTGCAAAGCGTGAAATATTGGGAACTTCAATGTTTTTCTGCTCCTTGTCTTTGATGACCGTGAGTTTCATCTGAACAAAAATTTTGCTCAAATCTGCTTCTTTGTATTTTTTCTGCGTGTGATAAAGCGAAGCCGTAGTTTGTCCGCCATTCACGATTTGAAAATCATTCAGTCTTGTGATAACCAGTTGCCCGTCTACAGATTTTGTTTCAACGCTTTCGGCGGTTGCAGTGATTCCGTTGTTGTAAGGCAAAAACATTTGCGGTTTTGTACGAATAGTATCCCGAATTCCCTTATTAAATTTTCCAGCCTGACCGAGAAATGCACGAACGTTGCTTTCTAGTAATTCGTTAGAAAATTCTTTGTACAAATTGGCTAAAACTTCGCCTGGAACAATCGCCAAATAACAATCGTACATTTCATCAATGCTCGGAACTTGAAGGCATTGCAAACCTTTTCCTTCTTCTGTGAATTTTTCAAACTCAATTTCTATAGGCTCGTGAACACTATTGGTTTCGTTGATTTTAAATAATCTTGCCACGTCCCAAGTGTGTACAAAAACATCTACTTCATTAATTTCCAATTTTTCTTTTTCGTGATTAGAGAAACCATTAATTAAAAAATAAACATTTATTCTGTCGAAATCTTTGCCTTGTTTTCCAATAATTTTTATCAATTCATTGAGTTCTGTATGCGAATGGTCGATGTAATCAATATGTCTTTTGAGCGAAGAATTAATAAATCTTTTGATTTGATTCAGCGATTTTGTGTATTCATCTTTTAGAATATTGTACTCGTAACTGTCGTTTCTAAAACACGTAATAAACAGATCTAAAGTTTCAAAATAGCTTTTATTATTTTCATCTTTGAATTGGTCTTTCAAGCAATAACCGTTGATTTTCCAATCAATTCCGCCTTGACTGTTGGGATGAATGTACGACAAAACTCTTGCACCTTCCGACTTTCCAATAGATTCAAAAACTTCGATGCAGTATTCTGTAAATTTATCTTCAAAACTCGCTCCTTCTCCGTCTGAATAAACCAAAGAAGCTACATCAGATTTTAATTCTTCAATGTAATTTTGCAATGCTTTTTCCATTAATTAAAAATTTTGGATAATTTCTTCCATCTCTACGATGAAATTTTCTACAGCGGAAAGTTCTATTAAATAAGAAGTATTATATACACCAACTGGAAGCTGACTTTTTATGATTTTTGGAAATTCTTCAGATACCGAAAAAGAATATGTTTTTTTCAAAGAATACATTTTGTTGTAATGTTCTTTGTCTTCTTCAAAATATCCCAAAAGCATTAATCTTTCATTGAAAAATTTGAGTTCATCAATATTGGCAGACAGTTTTTGTTGAGTTTGGTCAATTAAAGAATTGAGTGTAAAACCATTTTCTTTCACATCTTCCGCAGTGTACAATATCAAAAACAACTCGTTCAGATTTTGAGCGTCCAATTGTCCTTCGTTGGTAATTTTTAGTTTTGGATATTTTGAGGAGGTGAGTTTTATTTCAATTCCGGTTGCTCCAAAAACAAAATCTTTGTCTTCAAAATCGGGTCCAGTCCAAGCGTTTAAAATAGTTGAAGAAGATTTATGATGGTCTAAAAGATGATTGATGAAAAGCAATTCGCCAATTAAACCTTTCTGTTGTTCAATGCTTAAACCATTGAAATTAATTTTGTCAAATAGTTTTTTCCATTTAGAAATAACGTTCAGGGTTTTTGTAACGGCTTCATTTTCTGTTACGCTTTCGGCAATATCTTCTAAAATATTTTGAATAAATAATGAAAAAATATCTTTTAAATCATTGTCGAGCAAATAGATATTCAGTTCGCAAAAATTATCCGTTTCAACAATGAAAATCTCCACGCTTTTGAAACGATAATTTTTAAGTTCCGGAATTTCTACATTTTTGGAAACAGACATTATGTACAAATGCTGTCCGGTAATATGATTGGTCGCCGCGTAGCAATTGAGATGCGGAATATCTTCAATCCTTGTTTTTATAATGATGTCGCCTGTTGGTTTTTGGGTTTCCCAAATTGATTTGATATTAACCATAATTATTCGTTTTCGTTATTTGGAGAATCATCATCTTCTTGTGGGTCTTCGTCGAAACTATCAAAAATGGTAGTTGTGTAAGAAGTTTTTACTTCGTTCTCAATCTTTGGAAAGTGAAGACTGTAGCCAATTATTGGGATTCCGTTGTTTACATTTGGTGTTCCTCTTTCGTCTAAAGCATAAATTAAAAGCAAGCCTTTTTTCTCGTTTTCTCTTTCAATTTTTATAGCATCATTTTTCTTTAAATCAGCAACTGCTAAGTCAACTTGTCTATCAACTGTATCGTCAATTTGGTTTTTTGAAATTAAATAATATTCTCCGTCTCTCATTAATTGTTGATTACGTACTGAACAACCTAACACAAAAGTTTCACTGCCTATTTGAATTTGATAGGTTTTTACTTTTGTATTATTGGCTCGTTCACCTTTTTTTGAACCACCTTTAAAATCAATAAAAGTATCGGTATCGGTATTTGAAACAATAGCAACAGACCATTCCTTTATTTCATTTTGAGCTAAAACATACTCTCCTAATTTGGCATTTTTAATTCTCAATAAATCAATTTTGAAATTATCTAAAAAAGTTGCAATTTTTTCTTTGTCAAAATCTTTAATCAAAACATATCTTGGAATTTTATCCCCATCCTTATGTTTAACTATTTCAACCGGTTTATTTCCAATATTCAACAATGATTGGAAATTTTTAAAATTACTTTCAATTGCAGATTTCGTTTTCAATAATTGATAAGTTTGAGGATTCGTTCCAGAAAAAGAAATATCAATATTTTTAGAAAAATGAAGTTTTGCTAAACTCGTAATCGTCATCAAACCGTGATGATTTCTAACTTTTAATCTAAAATCTTTTGGACGTTGATGTGAAGCTGTCATTTCATCAAAATCATTTCGCATTTCTTCGGTCGCCATTGTAATATGGTTGAACCATTCGAAAATTTGTTCGGTGGTGTACAATCTGCACAAATCCACATAACCTGGTCGATAACCAAACCAACGACCCATCTGCATTAGGGAATCGTACATTTTTGTAGTTCGCAAATAATAACTTACAGACAATCCTTCCAAAGTAATTCCTCTTGATAATCGGCTTCCGCCAACTGCAATTACAGACAGCCCATTTTCGTGTCGGTTGTAATCAATTTCTTCAATATTGTGATATTCTAAATTGGTTGTAGAGCGAGTTCCGTGTACTGAACGAACATCAATTTTTGATACTGCTTTTTTCAATTCGCCTTTTACTTCTTCCCAAGAATGTTGTTTGATTCGGATGTCTTTATAATCTAAATTTTCTAAAACATTGTCTGTCGTTGGAACAAAATCTGATTCATACAATTCTTTAAGTTCGTATAAAATTCCAGCATCTTCACTTCTGATTGCATTGGCGTATTCTTTTGTCTTTTCATTGACCAAAGAAGCGACTCTGTCTATCCATTTTACCAATAATGCAACGTGAATCAACATTGAATTATGTTTGTTTTCGTGACCTCTTAATCTTCGGATTGCACAAGTAAGGATGAAAGACTTAATTGCTTTTTCTAAACTTTTCGGAAGATATTCTGGTAAATCTTCTTTGTTATTCTTGTTGATGGTTTTGAAAAACGGAGGATCATAATCATTAATTGCTCTGAAAATATCCAACGGTTCTTTTTCTTCTCCGTTCGGATTTTCAAAGCCAAATATTTTTGCAGCACCAATGTAGTTTGTAGGCGCTTTTATGTTGATGATGAAATCTCTCGGAAATAAATCTTCTCCAATTTTATATTCTTTATTTTTTACGATGGTTGTTAATTCATCGTTATGTTCTTGCGAAATAAACAAATTTGCATAAGGCGTTGCTGTATAGCCAATAAAAGTATTTTGGTTGAATAAATTCAGTAATGTTCTTATTAATTTATTGATGGTTTTAATGTCATCGATACTTTTGCTTGCATTTACAGAAGCTGCATCGGCTTCGTCGTCAATTATTAAAACCGGAACATCAAACAATTTTGGCGAACCGTCAACAATTTTTGCATTAACATCTTTAGAAAACCAATCAATTAGATTTTCAAGAATGCTTTTGTTTTTTTTGATGACAAAAACAACTGGATTTTTTCCGATTGGAATGTTTAATCTATTCGCAACGGATTGACTGAAATCTCCTTCGTCTCCAGTTTTGTAGTACGACGATGTTAAAGAATAAATATCTGTATTGACTTTGTATTGTCCAACGCCAATAATTTTGTTTTCATTTTCTCTAATGAATGCAGAACTGTTTCTTCCGATGTATCCTGAATCAATTCTTTCCTGCGTTTGTCTTCTCAATGAACTGATTGTTCCTGCAATTACAATAATTACTTTGTAACCCGCATCTGTTGCTTTATTAATTAAACCAACATAATTTGAAGTTTTACCAGATTGAACGTGACCAACAACCATTCCTCTTCTGTCAAAGGATTTTGTTTCTTTCGGATTTACGCATTTGTCAAGAATTTTATCTGTGAAATCGTCTAAATCATTTACAGGAAATGACGGGTCGTTTTTCTGCATTTCCAATTTGTACCTATTCCACAATTCAAAATCTATATTTACTTTTTCGTCATTAAGCCAAGGTGTAACTTTTTCATCATAAAGTTCCGTGATTGCTCCACTTCCAATGCTGAAATCAGCACGAAGAATTTCAAATAATTCTTCTTCATCAAAAATTTGTCCCTCCACAATATTCATTGCTTTGGTCTTCTCAATAATGGTAAATAATACTTCATCAGTAATTTGTCCTTGATGCAGCGATAATAAAGTATGTGATATTGCTCTTGCAGATTGTAGTAATGTACTCATTTTAAATAGTCATTAATTAGTGGAAATAAATTAAAAGGCGTTGAAGACATAATTTGCTGTTTTGCTAAAGATTCAGGAATACCTTGCTGAACATATATTTTGTATAATTCAATGGCTAAATTTAACAAATCATCACTCGGTGTTTCCGAATGTTTTTCTAATTCGTGAAAAGCTGGGTCTTCATTTTGATTGCTTAAAATCAATTCAATTGGCACATTTTCTTCCAAAAGTTTTAGTGCTTTTGATATCAACTTATTATTGTCTGCCAATAATGAATTTATTATTGGATGTTTTCTATTGATTTTATATTTCTTGATTCCTTCACGAGTAATTTCGTCTTTCCATAAAGGTTCATAATTTGAATTCGTGATTTGCGAAACTGTTTTTTGCCCGCGCCAATTATAGATTTTAGCAGATTTCATAACCGCCATTTTCGCAATTCTTGAAAGCTCACGGCGGATTTCGATTGGCGGTGTTGCTGTGGATTTTTTAATATCAAGATTCCAATTGAAATCACTTGAATTAGAAAAATTTACAGCAATTCTTGCCAGTTTTGCGTAATCTCTTTTCTTTTCCAAGCCCAACCAATCTCCAGAAACTAATAGCCTATCTCCACGATAAACATAAAATCCTTGTTGTTGGAACCAGCCGAGAGAACCTCCTGTTTTATCGTAGTCTTCTTTACCAATTTCAGACATATGAGGCAAAATAAAGTAAGTAACTTCTACATTATCAAATTTTTCGGGCAATCCCATTTCGGGTTTTGGGTCGAGATTTAATAAAAAAGGATTATAGGCTTCAATTTCTTCATTCTGAAAGAAAATTTTGATTCTTTTGCTTTCAATGAATTTATGAAACACCAAACTCAAATGTTCTCGCACATTTTCCATTTCTTGGTAAAATGCATTCTTCACACTTTCATTATTGCTTTCAGCTTTACCAACAATCCTGTCTAATTTTTCCCAAAGCACTAATGTTCCAGACTTTTGCTCATTAATTTCATCAATTAAATCTGAATCAGAAATATAATCTAAGAGTTGCCATTCTTTTTCTTCATTTATAAAATCAATATCCCAACATCTTTTAATTGTTGAAAAATTTACACGCTTAGAAACACACGTCAATCTTTTACATTGAGAAAAAGATGCAGTTTTCAATCCCATTCCGAAGCGACCCAAATCTTTTTCGTTTCGTTCGTCTTCTGGGTCTTTACTTCCCGGAGTCATTGCTACAACCAATTCATCTTTATTCATTCCATCTCCATTATCTTTAATGGCAATAAACGAATCTTGACCATTCCATTTATAAGAAATAGCAATTTCATTAGCATTTGCAGAAATACTATTATCAATAATATCAGCAATGGCGGTCGATAAGTTATACCCAAAACTTCGATAAGAATTAATGGTTGATTTTGGATTGGGTTTGGCTATTTCGGCTTTGAATTCGTGCATTTATTCGTTTTATTTAACTAATAAATGCTCTATTTCATTGTGAAAAATCTCATAGATTTCAATGTTGTTTTGCTCACAAACATCAAAACATTGATTCATTAATTGATTTCTATCTTCGGCTTCTTTCTCAGTGTAAAAGGGAAGTCTTGTTTCGAAATTTGTATATTCTGTAAAATCATCATCTGGATGAACTGACAATTTTTCTACGTGGATTAGGTGTTGTGCAAAATTTGCAACATCTTCTACATTTGTGATTTGTGTTATCATAATTTTATTTTAAAAGTTTTTTAATTTTTTTCGCAATGCCTTCACCCATCAAAACCGGCACAGCATTTCCAATTTGTTTAAACGCTGCCGTCCTGCTCGACTCAAAAAAATAATCATCGGGAAAAGATTGTATTCTTGCGGCTTCTCTCACGGTAATTGAGCGGTTTTGATGAATATCTGGATGTATGTAATAATGTCCATCTGCACAAATATGCGCCACCACGGTATGCGAAACACCTTCGTGATTCACAACTTGAAACCGGTTGGTAAAAGTTTTCACATTATTATGTTTTATAAGACGTTCTGGTAATTCCCCATAGTTTAAGCGTTTACCTTTGTTAACCCATTTATCAACAGCAATTCTGTAAATCTCGAGATCGTTTTCGTTATTAAAACGAGAAATGTGTTGTGTTGTAAAATCAATTTCCTTGCGAATTCCAGAAAATTCTAAGTATTCATTGGTTCGTTTTGTATATTTTGATACACCCCAATTTCCTTGTCCACTTTTAATTTTAGGTAAGTCCGAAAAAAGATGTTTTGCGATCTGAAACTGCATTTCCATTCTTTTAAACTGTGGATATTCTAAATTCAAATCATTTCGCCAACCGATAATAATTACTCTTTTCCTGTCTTGTAATACTCCAAAATCCCTTGCGTTTAAAACCTGTTTATCCAGTTTATATCCTGCCTCTCGTACTGCATCAAAAATCAATTGTAAATACTCACCATTTTTGGCAGAAAGAATTCCAGGCACGTTTTCAAAGACAAACATTTTGGGTTGGTACTTTTTCAAAAACTCAACATAATGTTTGTATAAGTGGTTTCGAGGGTCATTCGTCATATCTTTTCTCACTCTTCCCGCTACAGAATACGCTTGGCAAGGCGGACCTCCAATCACTAAATCGACTTTCTTTGTCCCCAATTCTGCATCAATTTGCTCAAAAATTATGGGCAAAGTATCTTCAGAAATTTCTTTATTGATGACCGATTTTATGAGATGATCTGGGATTTTATTCCAAAGTTCGTCTCTGGTGATTGTTCCTTTCAGATAATCATAATATTCTTCCTCCCGACCTTTCTCTTTCAACCAATGAAAAGCGGTTCGTGTTCTTAAAGTATCGCAAGCATCTTTATTCATTTCCACGTGTGCAACAGGCGTAAAACCTGCTTTCACAAACCCTTCCGAGAGTCCGCCTGCACCTGCAAATAAGTCGATGAATTTTATTTTTGGCATTGATTCAATAATTATGTTTTCTTTATGCTTTTCTATTATATTTAAATTTTACAAAATACAAATATTTCATTTGCAAAATTACAATCTTAATGTAATAATAAAGAGCTTAAATCCAAACAATGTGTAAAGTTACTGCTGAATTTTTAATCTAAAAAAAGGGTTTCCGTAATTTGGTAAAAAAATTGAAAATTATTTTAAATCTTCTCTCTCTATTGAAGTCAACCAATAAGCCCAGAAATTAAAAAGGAGTTTTCTTCTAGATAAACAAATGAAAAACAATACTATAATAAGAGTATGTTTTATATTGATTTTAAATTAAACAAAAATAGTCCCACAACTTTTTTTTATCACACACTAAAATTAAAATATTCTAAACTCCTGATTACGAAAAGACTAAAACGGGTTGGGATAAAATAACGTTAGTCTACCGACAAAAAAGACTAAAAAAATGTTTTATCATAAAGAATTTTATATATTTGCACCATCTAACAATAAAAAAAATATTTACTATGTCAGACATTGCATCAAGAGTAAAAGCTATCATCGCTGATAAGCTTGACGTTGAAGAAACAGAAGTAACTCCTGAGGCTAGCTTCACAAACGATTTAGGAGCAGACTCTCTGGATACAGTTGAACTTATCATGGAATTTGAAAAAGAATTTAACATTCAAATCCCTGATGATCAAGCTGAAAAAATTACTACTGTAGGGCACGCTATTGCTTATATAGAAGAAGTAGTAAATAAATAATATTCTTCAACAAAGAACTTTAAAGAAAATTTATGGAATTAAAAAGAGTAGTTGTAACAGGATTTGGAGCGCTAACACCTATTGGGAATAATGCACAAGAATACTGGGAAAATCTTGTAAAAGGTGAGAGCGGTGCCGCTCCGATTACTCTTTTTGATGCCACAAATTTTAAAACAAAATTTGCCTGCGAGGTAAAAAATTTCGATCCTCTTCAGCACTTCGATAAGAAGGAAGCTAAAAAGATGGATAGAAATACTCAATTAGGGATGGTGGCAGCAAGAGAAGCTGTAGCACATTCTCGTATTATTGAAGACAATGTTGATAAACTTAGGGTAGGGGTTATCTGGGGTTCTGGAATTGGTGGTTTAGAAACTTTTGAAAATGAAGTTTTAGGATGGGCAAATACAGATATTCCAAGATTTAATCCTTTCTTTATACCAAAGATGATTGCGGACATTACACCGGGACATATTTCTATTGAATATGGTTTCCACGGTCCCAATTATACCACAGTTTCTGCTTGTGCATCTTCCGCCAACGCATTGATTGATTCTAAAATGCTGATTCAACTAGGAAAAGCAGATGTAATTGTATGCGGAGGTTCTGAAGCTGCAGTTACCGCAAGTGGAGTGGGAGGGTTTAATGCCATGATGGCACTTTCTACAAGAAACGATAGTCCTAAGACGGCTTCTAGACCATTTGATAAAGACCGAGATGGCTTTGTTTTGGGTGAAGGCGCAGGATGTATTGTACTTGAAGAATATGAGCACGCGGTAAAACGTGGAGCCACTATTTATGCAGAATTATTAGGTGGAGGAATGAGTGCTGATGCACATCACATGACTGCACCACATCCTGAAGGTTTGGGAGCTTATCTGGTAATGAAAAATTGTTTAGAAGATGCAGGCTTAACTGCTGATGAAGTAGATCACATCAATATGCATGGAACATCTACTCCATTAGGAGATATTGCAGAGTCTAATGCAATTTCAAGATTATTAGGAGAGCATGCCTACGATATTCAGATTAATTCTACAAAATCGATGACCGGACACCTTTTGGGTGCAGCGGGTGTTATAGAAGCGATTGCTGTTTTGGGTACCATCATTCATGGTGTAGTTCCACCAACAATCAATCACTTTACAGATGATGAAAAAATCGACAGCAGGTTGAATTTTACATTCAACAAAGCAGCCAAAAAAGATGTGAAAGTAGCTATGAGCAATACTTTCGGATTTGGAGGTCACAATGCTTGCGTTCTTTTTAAGAAAATCTAAATTTTACTGATGGAGTTACAGAAATACTTTTCTAAATTCCTCCTCAAAAAAAGAAAAAAGAAACTCACTGAGAGAGACTCTTTCCTTAGTACAGAATTGTTTAAAATTTTAGGTGCTGAGGTACAAAATGTGGAACTCTATCGTGAAGCTTTTGCACTAAAAACCTCTTCTAAAAATAGTGATAGAAACTATGAAAGGCTTGAGTTTTTAGGAGACTCTGTTTTGGGGACTATTATTTCTTGCCATTTATTTCAGACTTATCCGCAGGCTAATGAAGGTTATCTTACGCAGATGAAATCTAAAATCGTTAACCGCAAAAATCTAAATAAGCTAGGTGAAGATTTAAAACTCACACAGCTTCTTCAGAAACAAAGCGTAGTAATCGCCTTAGGAGAAAATATTTGTGGTAATTTATTCGAAGCACTGGTAGGTGCAGTGTATCTTGATTTTCAGTACGATACCTGTAAACGTATTGTCTTGGAAAGATTGCTTACACCTTCTGAAATCATCAAGCTCGAAAATAAAATTGTAAGCTACAAAGGTCTTTTGCTAGAGTGGTGCCAAAAAAAGAAACTGAACATAAAATACGAAACTTGTGAAGAAATGCAACCTAATAAAGCAATAGTATTCAGATGTCATGTATGGTTCGGAGAAGAAAAAATTGCCAACGCTACAGAAACTTCTAAGAAAAAAGCAGAAGAAAAAGCTGCACAGCGCGCATTCTATATTTTAAATAAAAAAGAGAACATTCTTGGAAGTACAAAAGCTTTATGATATTGATGACATCGAATTTGATGATATTACCATTGGTTTGGTAAGAGTAGTAAAGCATTTGCCCGACCACGAATTTTTTTTTAAGCTTAACCAAAATGGTGAGCTTACTTTTACAAGAATAAATGATCTGGTTTATCACGGATCTTACTACGATTACTGCTTCCCTAGATTTGAGGCATATCACAAGACTACAAAAACACGCTTTACTTTTATATCAAACAAATCATCTGAAAGTAAACAAAAAAAAATTCAGACTGAACTCTTTTCAGGAGAAGAAAACATTAAATTTTTATTAAATAATCAGGTAGATGTAGAATATATATTACACAGTTCTGAACAGTTTCCTGATTTTTCCGTAATTTTGCTCCCTGATAATCTTGTGTTTCCGATACAAGATTATATTTTGAGTTCTAATGAAGAACTATATCAAATAATACAGTATTATGAATAAGTATTTAAAGAAGACAAAAATTATTGCAACGCTTGGTCCGGCTTCATCTTCAAAAGAAGTCATGTTGGGATTAATGAAGGCAGGTGTTGATATATTTAGAATAAATTTTTCGCATGCAGATTACGATTTAGTTCGAAGCAATATCTCTTTTATCAGGGAACTTAATAAGGAGTACGGATATTCTGTAGGTATTTTAGGAGATTTACAAGGTCCGAAATTAAGAGTAGGGGTTGTAAAAGAGGGTTCTTATCTGAATCCTGGCGATATTCTTACTTTTACCAACGAAAAAATAGAAGGAGATTCTACTAAAGTTTATATGACGTATCAACAATTTCCACAAGATGTGAAAGTTGGTGAAAGAATCTTAATAGATGATGGTAAATTGGTTTTGGAGGTTCTTGAAACTAATAATATTGACACTGTAAAGGCTAAAACAATCCAAGGTGGACCCTTAAGTTCAAAAAAAGGAGTCAATCTTCCCAATACCAATGTTTCACTTCCTGCTCTTACAGAGAAAGATATTTTGGATGCTAATTTCATGATGGATATGGAAGTAGATTGGATCGCTCTTTCTTTCGTACGTCATGCACAAGATATTATTGATCTTAAGGAATTGATTTCAAAACATCCTAATGGTAAATTTAAAACGCCAATTATTGCTAAAATTGAAAAACCAGAAGGCGTAAAAAATATAGACGAAATTTTATTGGAATGCGACGGGCTCATGGTTGCACGTGGAGATTTGGGCGTAGAAGTTCCGATGGAAGAAGTTCCTGCTATTCAGAAAAATTTGGTAGAAAGAGCAAGATTCTTCTCAAAACCTGTAATTATTGCTACTCAAATGATGGAAACAATGATCAACAGTCTTACACCAACAAGAGCAGAAGTAAATGACGTGGCCAATTCTGTTTTGGATGGTGCTGATGCTGTAATGCTTTCAGGAGAAACATCTGTAGGTAGATATCCTGTTCAGGTGGTAGAAAATATGACGAAAATTGTGAAAAATATAGAAATGACGCATTTCTACCAACACAAAAACGAACCTATTGAAAAAGACTATAACTGTATCGATGAACGATTCATTACCAATAGAGTTTGCCTGGCTGCAGTAAGAATTGCGAAAACTACAAATGTTACTGCTATTGTTACTTTAACGAATTCAGGATATACCGCTTTCCAGCTTTCGGCTCATAGACCCAATTCTCACATTATTGTTTATAGTGGTAATAAGAGAGTTATTAATATGCTGAACCTTCTTTGGGGAGTTCGTGCTTATTATTATGATATGAATAAGTCTACTGATGAAACAATTATCCAGGTAAATATGCTTACTCACAATTATGGCTATATTGAAAGTGGAGATTTTGTAATCAATATTAATGCAACTCCTTCTTTTGAAGGTGGTAAAACAAATACATTGAGACTTACAACAGTTTAAGTTTTTCAAGAAACCAAAAAAATCTCACGAAATTTTCGTGAGATTTTTTTTTTTGCTTAAATTTTAATTCAATTAAAATCCTAAACCAATAGTAAATCCTTTTACCGGATTCGGATATGTTGCTGATGATGTAGCAGCACCTGTGGCAAGGTTTACCATGTAAATTTTATTTTCGGTGCCTACTGATGCCAATAAATAAGCATTTTGAGACTTTGCACCGATATCAAAACCGTTTGCTCCAGTAATATTAATGCCCAAAGATCCTTTTTCTACAATCGTACCATTGTTTGGCGGGTCTTGTAAATACAATTTGTCTGTAGTAGCATCAATTACAAAAAGCTGTGTAGATGTAGCTCCTGTAAAATTGTTGGTGTAAGCAGCCGCACTAAGTGTAGATAATGCTGGATTAATTGCTCCGTCAACACTTGCAACAGTTCCATCAACAGGGTTTAGACGAAGGTTTTGCCCAGTATTGCTCACAACCCTGATTCTGTCAACTGTCGGGTTAAAATCAAAACCAAATTCAGATCCAGTTAAGAGAGGAGTGAATGGTGTTCCTGTACCTACTACAGATGCGGCACCTGTTCCAAGATTAATTGTGTAAAGCATGCTTTTACTTCCTAAGGCATAAAGCTGTCCGTTTAAAGGTCTGAAATCAATACCCAATATACCTTCTCCGCTTTGCAATCCGGTAATAGCTTTAGTAACCAATCCTTGAGCAGGATTATTTGGATTGAAAATTTGCAAAGCATTAGCATTATCAATTGCATAAGCTACAGGATTAGTAGGGATAGCAAGATCAATAACCTTTTGAGATAGTTTACCAATTTTTACGGATGCACCAGTACCAAGATCTGTTTTATAAAGACTGTTTTCTGTGCCATTTGTTGCTGCAACCAAAGCCACACTATTATCTGGGTTGATATCAAAAGCAACCTGTCCTGTAAAAGAAAAGCCAAGGTCACCAACAGCAACCAAAGTTCCATTATTTGGAGGATCTTGTTTGAATAATTTTTTTGAAGTTACATCAATATCGTACAAAATAGTACTGGAAGCGCCAGATGTGCTGTTTGTATAAGCAATTCCAGATACAGATGAAGTTGTAGCAATTGAAGTATCTGTAAACGCTGTTACTCCTGTTTCAGGATGTAGTCTTAGATTTTGTCCTGTATTAGAAACTAAACGAATTCTGTCAACAGTAGGATTAAAATCAATAGAAGCTATAGAACCGGAAATTGCAGGTGCAAAAGCTGTTGTACTTACCGGTCTTGCCACAGATGTTGTTGTATTAATGATGTAAAGTTTACTAGCATTAGATAATGCATAAAGTTCGCCAGTAGCAGGTCTAAAATCAATACTCATTAATTTTTCACCAGATGTGATGCCAGTTACAGCAGTTTTAGACATGAAAGTAGCGGTATTATTTCCGTTAAATGAAACCAATTCATTGTTTTCGGTAAGACCATAAACTAAGATGTCTGGACCCTGCATCCCTTCTATCATCGGTTCCATTGTGTTTTCATCGTCATTACACGATAGTGTTGTACTCATAACCGCTCCAGCTAAGAGTAAAGAAAGTAGTTTTTTCATAATAATTTGATATTTGAAGTTAATAATACAGTTACATACGAAATAAAAATCCTTTTGGATTTGCAGAGAGATTTTTTTAATCCAATATTTTGTTTAAATTTGCAATTCCTAATTTGGAAAACGAAAGGTTTGCGAGTAAAAAGGTTTGTTTTGAAAAGTTTTTTTAATAAAAAGTTTTTGATATTTAAAAAATCGTTATATTTGCACACCGAAAATTTGAATAACAATAAATAAATAATTTAAATCATGGCAAAGGAAACGTTTAATCGTAACAAACCACACTTGAACATTGGTACTATTGGTCACGTTGACCATGGTAAAACTACACTTACTGCAGCGATTTCTGCTGTATTGGCAAGCAAAGGTCTTGCTGAGAAAAAAGATTTCTCTGCTATTGACTCTGCTCCAGAAGAAAAAGAAAGAGGGATTACTATCAATACTGCTCACATCGAGTACGAAACTGAAAAAAGACATTACGCTCACGTTGACTGTCCAGGTCACGCGGATTACGTAAAGAACATGGTAACTGGTGCTGCTCAGATGGATGGTGCTATCGTTGTGTGTGCTGCTACAGACGGGCCAATGCCACAAACTAGAGAGCATATCCTACTTTGTCGTCAGGTAAACGTACCTAGAATCGTTGTTTTCATGAACAAAGTTGACATGGTAGACGATGCTGAGTTATTAGAGCTTGTTGAAATGGAATTGAGAGACTTATTGTCTACTTACGAATTCGACGGAGATAACTCTCCAGTAATTCAAGGTTCTGCACTTGGTGCTCTTACAGCTGCTACTGCAGAAGGAGGTGCTAAGACTGATGACCAATGGTTCAAATCTGTTGAGCAATTAATGGATGCTGTTGACGAATGGATCGAGCAACCACCAAGAGATACTGATAAGCCTTTCTTGATGCCAATTGAAGACGTATTCTCTATTACAGGTAGAGGTACTGTTGCAACTGGTAGAATTGAAGCTGGTATTATCAACACAGGAGATCCTGTAGATATCATCGGTATGGGTGAAGAAAAATTAACTTCTACTATTACAGGAGTTGAGATGTTCAGAAAAATCCTAGATAGAGGTGAAGCTGGAGATAACGTAGGTCTATTGTTGAGAGGTATTGAAAAAACTGACATCAAGAGAGGTATGGTTATCGCTAAGAAAGATTCTGTGAAGCCTCACAAGAAATTCAAAGCTTCAGTTTATATCCTTTCTAAAGAAGAAGGTGGACGTCACACTCCATTCCACAACAAATACCGTCCTCAGTTCTACGTAAGAACTACAGACGTTACAGGTGAAATCTTCTTACCAGAAGGTGTAGAAATGGTAATGCCTGGTGATAACTTAGAAATTACTGTAGAATTGCTACAACCAATCGCTCTTAACGTAGGTCTTAGATTTGCGATCAGAGAAGGAGGTAGAACAGTAGGTTCTGGTCAGGTTACTGAAATCTTAGACTAATCATCTTAAAATAAATTAAAGTTCCGTAAGGAAACTTACGGAACTTTTAATCTACGGGCATCGTCCAATGGTAGGATACCGGTCTCCAACACCGTTGATCTGGGTTCGAATCCTAGTGCCCGTGCAAAAATAAATTATGAGTTCATTTGTCGATTTTTTAAAAGGTTCTTATAACGAATTCAGATATAAAGTTGAATGGCCGAAGTGGTCAGATTTGCAATCTTCTACAATTGTAGTAACTATTGCAACAGTGATTCTTGCATTATTTACCTTTGGGGTTGATGAGCTTTTTTCTAAAGCTATCAGCAATATCATAGGAATGCTAATCAACATGTTCAACTAAAAAAGGATTTTCCCATAATGAGTGAATTGAAATGGTATGTGCTGAAAGCCATCAGCGGACAGGAAAATAAAGTGAAAAACTATATTGAGACAGAAATCAAACGCTTAGGCTTTGATCAGTATGTAACTCAAGTAGTTATCCCAATGGAAAAAGTTATCGTTCTAAGAAACGGTAAAAAAGTTCCAAAAGAGAAGCCATACTATCCTGGTTACCTAATGGTAGAAGCCGATTTAATGGGAGAAATTCCACACGTTATCAAAAACATTCCAGGAGTAATTTCTTTTTTAAGCTTAACGAAAGGAGGTGATCCTGTTCCGATGAGAAAATCTGAAGTGAACAGAATGCTTGGTAGAATGGATGAGCTTTCAGAATTTGCTAGTGATGTTGAAATCCCTTACATTGTAGGTGAAAACGTAAAAGTAATCGATGGGCCTTTCAATGGTTTCAATGGTACTGTTGAAAAAATTCTTGAAGATAAAAAGAAAATTGAAGTTTCAGTACTTATTTTCGGTAGAAAAACGCCAATGGAATTAAGCTTCATGCAAGTAGAAAAAGTTTAAACAATTAAAGTTTATCAATATAAAAGCGAATTTTTTAATTCGCTTTTTTTATTTTTATACGCAGAAATTTAGATATGATTAAAACTATCAAATTAAAATTCTCAGCTTTATTTTTCAATTGGAAAACTTTTCTACTATTTAATTTTATCATTCTACTTGTTAAAATCGCAATCTCTTATTCGCAAGGTTTTGAGATAGGTTTTTTTGAAGATTGGAGAATTGCAGAAAATTTGGCTCTACATGGCAGTTATTCTTGGCAAATAGAGTTTGGTAGCTCAGCATTTAAACTACCAATTTATCCTTTATTTTTATTTTTTTTTATAAAAGTTTTTGGATCTATTGCCGCTATAAAATGGATTCTTTTTCTACAGCATATCGTCTATTTTTGTATTCCTATACTGATGGTGAAATGTTTTAATAATTTTAAATTATTGAATGTAGGGTTTTTATCAGGTTATTTTTTTATATTTTCACCTTCCTATTTTTATTATTCTAGCGTGCTAGAAGCTACCAATTTATTTATTCTGTTTTTTTTGCTTTGGTTTTATTTTTATTCTTTCTTGTGGAATAACAATACTTCGCTAAAAAAAGTTATTTTCCTTTCAATAATGACAGGTTTGTTAGCTTTAACGCAAGTTGTGGTAATACCCATCATGCTCTTCTTAATTATTCTTTTGTATATATATAAAAAAACAAAAATTTCTACAATAGCACTTATATTCTTTATTGCGGGTATTCTCTACAGTCCGTGGATAATTAGAAATTATGTTGTTTTTAATAAAATTATTTTAAGTAAAACACCAGTATGGCAGAATGTATATATGGGTTATATTTCAGAACATCAGATTTTCAAAAAGAATGTTTTTCTTTCCGAAGTAGAAGAGAAAAAGGTTTTGGATCAAATACCTTTACATGATGAATTTGAAAATGAAAAGATGTACAAAAAAGTAGTAGAAACTATTCAAAAAAGACATAGCTATGCTGCTTTAAAAAAAGCTTTAAATAATTTTGTTAGCCTGTGGTATGTTCCGAATAGATATTTCTATGATAATAGTTGGTCTATTTTACTGGGTAGAAAATTGTATGTATTAGTTCTAGATGTATTTCTGTGCATGGGTTTGTATTATTTTTTTAAAAAGAAATTTTATAAAATCCTTCTTTTTAGTTCAATTATTTTGGCTGGTTTTACAGTTCCGTACTTAATTGGGCATGCAGCAAATGTTAGATTTAAGTTAGATTTTGAATGGATTCAAACTTCTATCATTGCTTTTTATATAATGATGATAGGTAAAGAAAAGTGTACAATACAGAATCCGGATTTTGATTAATTCTAATCTTTTTTTAGTTAGTTTTACAACTTAATAGACAGTGTTCTTTCACTTTCTTTATTAAACTAAAACTAAACTAAAATTATGAAGACATTTCAAATCCTAATTTTGTTATTGGCTCAAATATGTCTTGGGCAATCATTAATACACCATACCACAAATTATTTTGGACCTAATGCAAATCCCGTCCCCGAATTTACAGATGCTACCATTCCCGAATTTACTCAAGTAAGTATTGACGGTGATTATTATTTCGGACATGGGGACGAAACCTTTTCAAATCTTACCAAAATTGAAGTACCACTCATTGCAGAAAAAGTGTCAGTTAAAATCTGGAAAACAATTTTGGAGTATTATTCCGTTACAGACCAAATTTTTGCAAGAAGGCAAATGCAAAAGAAGCAAGGCTCGGCTACTGGAGATTTCTATGTGCAGACAAGAATTAAGCTATTATCTGAAGGAACTGGAAAACCGTCAATAATACTAAATTCTACATTGAAGACTGCATCTGGAAGTGATTTTAAAAATCGTAGGTTTTTTAATACTGCTGGTTATTATTTTGATTTAGAATTGGGTAAATCTTTTAAACTAAACAATTTTTTTATCGAGGAAGTTCGCTTGGTTTCAGATTTTGGTTTCTTCTCGTGGGATATACAAACCCCAAATCTTAATGTGCAAGATGACGCCATAATGTATGGAGCGAAATTAATTTTAAAACATAAAAATATCAGTTGGGAAAACCTATTTTCTGGTTACAATGGATGGATTACGAGAGTAGAGGATTATGGTGACAGACCAATGATTTTTTCATCAAAATTAAATTTGGAGACTAAAAATAATACAATATGGTCTCTGCAATTTCAGCACGGCATCAAATATTTTCCTTATGAGCAGATAAGAATCGGAGTGCAACTTCCATTAAGAAAACTTACTCCAAGATTTTTTTAAATTTATAAATAATCTGTTTAAAAACAATTAAAAAATAAAATATTCAAGACATTTTTCTTTTTCCTAACCCTAAAGTCTGGAAAATTACCTTGAAAATTTCTTCAAAATTACTCCCTTTAGAATCGTTGAAATAATTTTGACGAAAATTACACAATGTTTAAAAATAATTAATTTTATTTCTGTATTTTAATGAGTTAAGTATTTGGTAATTCAAAATAATTTCATAATTTTGCAGTCCGAAAAGTAGGTTTACTTTATGTGAGTGCGGTAACCTGCTGAATAATAAATGCTTCCAAACTCATTAATTATTCAATTTTTAAAAAACAAACAATGGCTAAAAAAGTCTTTAAAATGGTTAAGCTCCAAGTAAAAGGAGGAGCAGCAAACCCATCTCCACCAGTAGGTCCGGCATTAGGTTCTGCAGGTGTGAACATCATGGAGTTTTGTAAGCAATTTAACGGAAGAACTCAGGATAAGCCAGGTCAAGTTTTACCTGTAGTAATTACAGTGTACGAAGACAAATCTTTTGAATTCGTTATTAAAACTCCACCTGCAGCAATTCAGTTAATGGATGCAGCTAAAATCAAAGGAGGATCCGGTGAACCAAACAGAAACAAAGTAGGGGCTGTATCTTGGGCGCAAGTTCAAAAAATAGCTGAAGATAAGATGACAGATCTTAACTGTTTTACTTTAGACTCTGCTCTTTCTATGGTTGCAGGTACTGCTAGATCTATGGGATTAAGAGTAACAGGAACTAAACCAACTAACGCTTAAAACTAAGAGAAATGGCAAAATTAACTAAAAAGCAAAAGGAAGCTTTAAGCAAAGTAGAAAAAGGAAGAATTTACAACCTTGAAGAAGGTTCTGCTCTTGTAAAAGAAGTAAACACTGCAAAGTTTGATGCTTCTGTAGATATCGCGGTAAGATTGGGTGTAGACCCAAGAAAAGCTAACCAAATGGTAAGAGGTGTAGTATCTCTTCCTCACGGTACTGGTAAAGATGTTAAAGTTTTGGCTTTAGTAACTCCAGATAAAGAAGCTGAAGCGAAAGCTGCTGGTGCAGACTATGTAGGTCTTGACGAATATTTACAAAAAATAAAAGAAGGTTGGACGGATGTTGACGTTATCGTTACTATGCCAGCTGTTATGGGTAAATTAGGACCTTTGGGTAGAGTATTAGGACCAAGAGGTTTGATGCCTAACCCAAAATCAGGTACTGTAACTATGGAAATTGGTAAAGCAGTAACTGAAGTAAAAGCAGGTAAAATTGACTTTAAAGTAGACAAATACGGTATTATCCACGCGGGTATTGGTAAAGTATCTTTCGATGCTGCTAAAATCAAGGAAAATGCTCAGGAATTAATTTCTACATTGATCAAAATGAAACCAACTGCTGCTAAAGGTACTTATGTGAAGAGCATTTACTTGTCTTCTACAATGAGCCCGGGTATTGCAATTGATACTAAAGCTATTAACTAATTATAATCCTTAAGACAATGACAAAAGACCAAAAAGTTGTAGCGATACAAGAGATCAAAGACTTGCTTCAGGATGCTAAAGTAGTTTATGTAGCAGATCTAGATGGTTTGAATGCAGCTAAATCTTCTGACTTCAGAAGACAAGCTTTCAAGCAAAATATTAAAGTGAAAGTTGTAAAAAATACACTTTTGCAAAAAGCAATGGAACAAATTGATGGGATTGATTTCTCTGAAATGTTCGAAACTTTCAAAGGTAACTCTGCATTAATGATTGCTGATACAGCTAACGCACCAGCAAAATTAATCAAAGACTTTAGAAAAAAAGAAGAGAAGCCAGCTTTAAAATCAGCTTTCGTACAAGAAACGTTCTATGTTGGTGACAACAATCTAGATGCTTTAGTAAGCATTAAATCTAGAGAAGAAATGATCGGTGAAATCATCGGATTACTTCAGTCTCCAATTCAAAGAGTTGTTTCTGCTCTTCAAAACAAATCTGAAACTGCAGAAGCTACAACTGAAGAAGTTGCTGCACCTGCTGTAGAAGAAACTCCAGCTACTGAAACTCCAGAAGCTGCTGCAGAAGGAGAAGCTCCAGCTGCAGAATAATTAGACTCTCAAAAAAATCAATCAATAATCAACAAAAACATTACAACAATGTCAGATTTAAAAAATTTAGCTGAAACGCTAGTAAACTTAACAGTAAAAGACGTAAACGAATTAGCTACTATCCTTAAGGATGAGTACGGAATTGAGCCAGCTGCTGCTGCTGTAGTAGTATCTGCAGGTGGTGCAGGTGAAGCTGCTGAAGAAAAAACAGAATTCGATGTAATTCTTAAGTCTGCAGGTGCTTCTAAATTGGCTATCGTTAAATTGGTAAAAGATTTAACTGGTGCTGGTCTTAAAGAAGCTAAAGATATCGTAGATAGCGCTCCTTCTGCAATCAAAGAAGGTATCTCTAAAGACGAAGCTGAAGCTCTTAAGAAGCAATTAGAAGAAGCTGGTGCTGAAGTAGAATTGAAATAATTTTCAATTTAAAATATAAGAAGTGGTAAACGAAAGTTTACCACTTTTTTTTTGCCTTTAAATAGCTAAAATACATCCGGAATATTAAATCCTTTGGTTTTCTTATTTTAAATTATCTGTTTGTCCGCAATCCGTCATATTTCAAAACTTTTTTTATTCTTTGATAAGTTAACACCTTAACGATAATTTTAAAAATTTAACGCCATTGGTGAATTTTCAAAAGCGAGCCTTAAAAAACAGAGAGTAGTTAATTAAATGTTGTGAACTTCATCTTCAAAATTGGAATTTTGATTGATAACAGACATTCAAATCAAATTATTATACAATTCATACCTCGAAATCTGAAAACTGCCCATTCATCGTAAACCTATGCTCCAAGAAGCAATATTTTTTTTGCAGAAACTGTAATATTACTCACCTTAGGTTATATTCAAATAAAGGAGCTGATTCGCGGTGTAATATTTCTGCAAATAAAGCACTTATACAATGAGTTTTGAAAGAAAACTTCAAACGAAAACGAGCGTCATTCGCAAAATTTTAATTAAAATTTATCTCAATGTGAATACAATTTAAAGTAAAATAGCTGAAATCTTCTAATAAAACATAAATTTTAAGTATTTTATTTTCATTGAATGCATTTGTTAAACATGTGCCCAATCAAATAAAAACAATATGGTGCTGCTTTAGAGGATTAATAAATCAGATCTAAAAATGTTTTAATTTAATGTCTACTTTTTCAAAATTTTATGTTTCACGGTATTCAGTTTGTTATCCGAAATTTCAACTACATAATATCCTTTTTCAAGATTTGATACATCAATTTTATTGTCATTCACATTGCCTTTCATTACGAGTCTTCCTTCTGCAGAATACAGTGCGAATTTTTTATACTCCACATTAGATTGTATGTAAAGAATGTCATCCACAGGATTTGGGTATACTCCCGCTGATTCAAATTCATGCTCTTTAGTACTAAGGCTTCCGTTGCTAATGGCAAGCTGATAATCTTCTATTTCCCCGAAAGACACTCTACATGATGTAGCAGCAGTGAAGCCGCTTCCGGCAGTGGTAAGTGCAATTCTCATTCTGTAAGATCCAGCAGCAACAGTTGAGGGTATAAGGAAAGACTGTGTTATACCATTAAATCCGCTTTGTTGAATTACTTTTTCTGTAGTTTCATCAAAATTATTGTCTTTGTTCCAGTCTACATATACTTTTACATATGCAGTATAAGCACTTCCCGTGCTGCTTGCTTTAGCTTTAGCTTCTAAGGTTACGGTAGTTCCTGCTGCAATATTAGCAATGTGTGTGGCGTAGTAATTTCCTACAGAGCCAGAAGAGCAACTGCTGTTTAGGTTTTGCATCAGGGTGGTGCTGTTTTGGGTTATTTTTACATTTTCAATATTCCAATTGGCGTCTGTGGCATTACCGGGAGAGCATGAGGTGATATTATTGTTTCCACACAATGCCGGAAACTGAATGAGTGCCGTTTCTGCAGAATAATTTGATTTGGTATTAGATGCTTTTATTCTGAAATTATATTTTGTACCAGCAGTAAGCTTAGAGAAATTGTTTGCAGTAACTATATTTTTCATCACTCCTTTTACGGGAATGTAAACGGTACTTCCTTCAGCTTTTGCTTCAACTAAATATCCCGTTTCTACGGTAGAATTATCTATCCAATTCAAAGCAAACTGGTTGCTGTAATCTGTAGCTGTACTGGTAATGTTTGTAGGTACAGGCTGAGGTGTTTCGGGAGCGTTTAACGTAAAAGTACTTGAATTGGTAACGATAGGAAGTCCTGTAAACTGCATCCTGTCATTTTGGCCATTGGTAAATAAGTAAGGAGCGCAAAAATTATAATCCATCATATTATTTACTAACGGAGTAAAGAGATCAGCATTGGCATCTGTTACAGTACCAGAATACAAACAGTTGGTTACTGCTGCATTTCCGTTTCCTCGTGGATCTGATGGCGTGTCGCAGATAAAATCTCCTTTGGTATCGCAGTTTGCAGAAAGCCTTGGTGCGGGCTCGTTGAAATTTCTGGTGACAAGCTCCCTGTTGCTCACAGTAGCATTTGTAGAATTATTGAATGTATGCGAAAGCCCGAAATAATGCCCAAACTCATGTGGTGTTGTTTTGTCGTCATCCAACTGACCGTTGACTACCCAAGTGATGTTGAAACTTTGGCTAGACGGGGCTACATAAGACCATCCGCCTACGCCAGACCCTCCTCGCTTTACACTATTGGCAAGGAAAAGATTCATAGAATTGTTGGAGCTGTTTTGCTGGCTGAAAGATAGAGTTTCAGCATCGGTTTGATTTCCGCTGTGGTAGAGTGAATTGGGGTAATATAGAAAATCGGTCCCTTTAAAATAAAACTGTACGTTGATGTCGGCAAATTTTCTGTTGAGTTCAGATAATGCATTATTTAGACTGTTGGCAGACACATATCCTGTGCCGTCATCCATCCCTATCAAATGTGCTTGTACAGCAACATACGTTATAAGTTGCGTGTTTTTTGAAGCCGTGTTGTTGGCTCTTATTTTGTCTGCTAAATCCCGAGTTATGATAAATTGCTCGTAGGTTTGGTCTTCTGTACCACATTCTAGATGTTGAGCATGGGATAGACCAAAAATCCCAGTAAGGGATGCAATAGAAAATAATGCTTTTTTCATAAAGTCTTTATTAGTGATTAAGTTTTTTTTTAAAACATAAATTTATCACTTATTAACTAAAGTTGAAAAAAAAACATTCATTACACATAATATTTGTATTCTGATAGGTCTATTGCTTGTTTTTTAGTAGTTTTTATGAATATTATTTCTATTAAAATTATTATTGTAAACTACTAATAGCAAAAAAAAGAGTAGAAAAAAGAACTTTTGCACACAGGTAATGTTTTAATTCTTTTAAAATTAAAATATTGAATATTAAGATTGTTTATTAAACACTTAGAAGAGAAAATAATTTCTAATTGTAAATCAATTGAAATATTCAAAAAAAACGTAAAGGATTTAGTAATAATAGGATTGATAGGAAATAAGTAAATTTTTGGAAATTTTTATTACCAATAATCACAGTGTCAAAACTGTTGGCTCCAAAAAATTATTCAAAACCATTTGTTACCTATAATTTTTTTTAAAATTATAGGTAACAAATGGTAAATTATGAAGAGTTTTTCTCCAGCTTAGAAAAAGCAAGAGAAGTCTCTCTTTTTTTATTAGAGGTTGTAGTTGGCAATTACCAACTCAAGAATAAAATAGATGAATTTTTGCTCAATCTCATCACGGTTGGCAAGTCTATTTTTGTACTCATAAGATTTGAAAATTTGAGATAGTCTGCTGTAGTTTACAAACACCTCATCACGCAACTTTACTCTTGCGTTACCGTCTTTTCTTTGGATCAGAGTATTATCTATGGTACGAACCTTAAAGATTGCTTCTAGCAATTTTGGATACCCATTTGTTTTTCCACCATATCTTTCAATAATATTTATTTTGAAAGTATCAAATACGATATTGTGGTATACAAGGTCGCGATTTGATGATGGAGAGTTGAGTTCAAGTTTGTACTGCATCAATTAAATTTTGACAAAGGTAAAAAGAAAAAAAAATAATAACGATTATTCACAGTACAAAGTTTAGTAGACTTTGAATTTTGATTGACATTAGTAGCGTTTTTGGGTGTTTCTAAGGTAGAAAAATAGTTGTTCTAAAATTTTGATCTTTTTTATACAATCCTATTCTCTTAAAATTATAATTGTAGCATTCATTGAAAAATCCAATTTACTAGAATGTTTACTATTTTCCCTCTGCGCGAAGATTCTCGCGACTTTGAGCAATCAAGTTTAATTTTTGAAATTATTGACAATGTAAAAATTTTCACGAAATAAAAACTTAATTTTTGGCAATGATTTTTTTTTTCTAAGCATTTCTTTTTATTTCAAAGAAAAATATTCTATTTTTGCGAACAATTTAAAACATAAACACATGATGAAATTAAGACTATTGCCACTTTTTATGGCATTTTTATGCACCTTTGTTAATGGTCAGAGTACGGATCTTGACCGCTCATTTTTTTCTACCAAAGAAGTAAGGCTTGCCCAAAAATTTACAGAAAATGAGAATAGAATGTATTCGGTAAACGTTTCTCAAAACATAACCGGAGTCGCTGTAAATACTACAGATATTTATCTAAATGGTTTTTCAAGAGTAGACAATAATGCAACCTACGCTTTCGATTTGCAATTGAGCCTGGATATGCAAATAAAAATTCCAGTATAAGTTAAGCTACATTTTGATAAATTTTGTTTTGATTATTAAACTCTTCAATAGTTTTGTATTTCAGT
>NZ_FTOJ01000002.1 GCF_900156685.1 Chryseobacterium piscicola | reverse complement strand
CACTGAAATACAAAACTATTGAAGAGTTTAATAATCAAAACAAAATTTATCAAAATGTAGCTTAACTTATACTGGAATTTTTATTTGCATATCCAGTTATCCTCTTTTAACATTACGTAGTGTGAATCGTAAACCTGTTGCTCTAAAGTCTTAAGATAAACATTAAGCGTTCTAGCTTCCTGGGAGTTACCCAGTGCCTTATGCGCTTTACCATCCCATTTCTGCGGTTCGATATACCTTTTAGCGGCAATGTCCGCTGCCTTGCCATCTATCGTGATTCGCAAGTAGATTGGAGCGGTTCCGTTGGTTCTGATTTTATTCTTTTTTATAAAGAATAACAGGTTGAATGTTTTGTTCATTGTGTGGTAACTTTAATTGTTTAATAATTTAGTTTTTGTTACCACTTTTTGCAAGATGTACAATCGTTAGACTGCCTATTGGTCAGGTTTCCCTGAGTTTTTTGTGACCTATTTTCCAATTTTCACGATGGATCACTAAAAAGGTCATATAAATCGTGACCTATTTTGATTTTTTTTGACTTTAGCGTAAAAACAAAAAACGCTGTAAACATCAATGTTTACAGCGTTTTAGCTTATTTTGGTTCCCCAACTGGCGGAGAGAGAGGGATTCGAACCCCCGGACCTGTTACAGTCAATAGTTTTCAAGACTATCGCAATCGACCACTCTGCCATCTCTCCCTAGAACTCAGATAGTATCTTTGTTTTCAGTGGTGCAAATATATAATGTTTTTCAATTCTAACAAAATTTTATTTACATAAAAATTAAGTTTAATTATTAATTCGTTAAAAATCAGTTTAATTAATTTGATCTTCAATTTGTTTTAAACTAAACTTTCCACTTTCATTCCCAAAATTACTGCTCCAAAACCTAAAATTAAACTTAAGAAAATATAAAGAAATAGGGTAAGATAATCATGATTTTGCCACATAGAATAGTTTTCAACTGAAAATGTTGAAAAAGTTGTAAAACCACCGCAAAAACCTGTTACTAAAAGATATTTAAGTGAATTATCAATTTTTATAAAATAGGAAGTAAGAAAACCTATAAAAAGACAGCCCAAGATATTAACGGTGAAGGTTCCCATGGGAAATGAATTAATTGTCCAGAGTTTCTGCGTATAAAAGGACACTAAATAGCGTGCTACACTACCTACTCCACCACCAAGAAAGATGAAAATAATATTTCTCATAATAACAAAGAAACGCACCTCACGAGGTGCGTTATATATTTTTAGTAGATGAATTAATGCAACTCTGCTAGATATTTTTCAGCATCCATTGCTGCCATACAACCGCTACCTGCAGCAGTAATAGCCTGTCTGTAAATATGATCCTGAACATCACCAGCTGCAAAAACCCCTGGAAGATTAGTTCTTGTAGAGCCTTTTTCAGTAGCAATATAGCCATTTTCGTCCAAATCAATTTGACCAACGAAAATATCTGTATTTGGCTTGTGACCAATGGCGATAAAAATTCCGTGAACATCTATTGTAGATGTTTCCTGAGTTTGATTGTTGACTACAACTGCTCTTTCGACCAAATTATTTTCACCTTCAATTCCTATTAACTCGTGGTGAAATTTCACTTCAATATTCGGTGTATTTTCAACCCTGTGAATCATTGCTTTTGAAGCTCTAAACTCTCCTTTTCTTACCAACATAGTCACTTTATTGACCAATTTTGCAAGATACGTTGCCTCTTCTGCTGCGGTATCGCCGGCTCCCACGACCACCACATCTTTTCCTCTGTAGAAAAAACCGTCGCAGGTTGCGCAAGCAGAAACTCCACCTCCATTGTATTTTTTTTCGTCGTCTAAACCTAAATATTTTGCAGTGGCACCAGTAGAAATAATCACGGTTTTTGCGAAAATCTCTTTGTTTCCAGCATATAATTTATGTATACCGCCAACTTCATTAGAAAATTCGGCTTTTGTGATCATTTCATAAAGAACTTTTGTATCAAACCTTTCGGCTTGTTTTTGCAAATCCATCATCATCTCGGGGCCGGTAATTCCTGCAGGATACCCAGGGAAATTATCAACTTCAGTTGTTGTTGTTAATTGTCCTCCTGGTTCTAAACCTGTATATAAATAAGGTTTGAGGTCTGCTCTTGCTGCGTAAATTGCTGCTGTAAAACCAGAAGGTCCCGATCCTACTATTACACAGTCTAAAATATTTTGCTCCATAATTTATTTATCAATTTCAAGAATGCTAATTTCGGAATTTTTAATGTTTTATTAAAAGAAAATTAATGATAGTTGTCAATATTTAATATCTTAAAATTCGATGAGCTGATTTTCATCTTTTATATTTTTAAAAACTTCCTTAATTCAGTATTGATATTATTTTCATATAAATTAAAAATTTGAAATCCTTCCTTTGCTGAAGTACCGTTTTTAAAGACAGAAAAAAGATTTTTTGTGCTA
Source organism: Chryseobacterium piscicola (assembly GCF_900156685.1). Taxonomy (GTDB): domain Bacteria; phylum Bacteroidota; class Bacteroidia; order Flavobacteriales; family Weeksellaceae; genus Chryseobacterium; species Chryseobacterium piscicola. Next base: position 444,992 of record NZ_FTOJ01000002.1, on the reverse strand, counting down.
AATTTAGATAATATCATTTCACAAAAAACGGCAGATACTATGTACGGAATTGGAGTTTCTTTTTCAAAATATAGTCTTTCATAAATATCCAAATGTTTTAACACATCAAATTCCGGATTTTCTGTAAGAAATTTCTTCAATTTGTTTTTCTGCCATTGATAATCAAATTTACCACTTCCTCCAAAAAATGTAGCAATTCCTTCATCAAAATAGGGATCTATTTTGGGGAAAAGTTTTGAAGTATATAAATGAACGATTTCATGAGTGTAATATTCTGAATTATTTCCGGAAATAATAATGTTGTAATTTTCTGCAAATCCTCCAGATTGATCAAGATACATCATCGGATGATAATCAAAACCTTTTAAATTGAAAACCTCTTCTGGGGAAACTGTTGAATAATAAAATATTGGAAATTTTTCAGTTTCAAAAAATTCTGAGAGCAGCTTAATGTCTGTCTTTTGCTTTTCAACTTCTTGAATATTATAATTTTTCAGCGGCGAAATATAGTAAGTTATGTTATCTACTTTCTTTATTTGCCAATCTTTAGCTGCGTAATCGATATATTTACTGAAGAAAATTTTGTTGTCTTTTTTCACGGCAATTATATTGTAGATTGCCTTAATCAGATTTGACTTTGTTTCTATATTGTAGCCAATATATGCTACCTTAATTATTCTTTTATCTGTTTCGTCGGTAGGGATAATTTCCAATAATGAAGGCTGATAAAAGTTTACTCCCAATCTGCCGCTTTCAATCCCAATAATCTCGTAATATGGTTCTTTGAACCTTTTAAAATCAGATTCTAGCCAGAATTTGGAATCTTGGGTGCCTAAAAAATAACCTAACGTTTCAATAACCTGAACATTAAAAGCATCATTTTGATCAACAACCGGCGAGATAGACTTTATTTTAAATTGCGAATATGAAAGATGAAACAATAAAACTAAAATGATTGCATATATATTTCTCATTTTAAAGTTAAAATAATACTCGTTAATATCTGAAAATTTCTTATTTAATACGGTATGGCTCTAAATGAAAATTTTAAATTATTTTCGGCGAAGAAAAATTGTAGCTCAAAAATCAAACTTTCATTTTTATTTTATCAACATTTATAATCTTGTATACCAGCTCTTTAATCAATTCTGCATCACTCATATTGACAGCGCCCAATCCTTTTCCTTTCATATCAAATTCTCTCAGAATTGAAAGCACTCTTGTGGAATGTTTCAAAGGATATAATCTCGCTGCTTCTGCATAATCTTTCAAAAAATAAGGATTAATGCTCATTTGCGAGGCAATTACTTGCGGAGATTGCCCCATCATCGTATTGTAAATAATGACGTTTGAGAAATAATTATACAAGCTCGAAAGCAACATCACAAAAGGATTGTTTTTAGGGTTTTTGCCCATAAAATAAGCAATCTTAAAAGCAGCATTTGCATTTTTCGTCCCTAAAGCCTTCTGAAGTTCAAAAACATTGAACTCTTTACTGATCCCAATGTGATTTTCTACAATCGTACCGTCTAAAACCTGACCTTCTTTCAAGATTATTTTCAGCTTACCCAACTCATTTGAAATTCTTGATAAGTCATTGCCAAGATATTCTGCCAAAAGATGAGAAATATTTGGAGCCGTTTTTATGTGCATCCTGTTGCACTCGTCTGCAATCCATTTGGGAAGATTATGATCTTTAAATGGTTCGCTCAGAAAAAGCGCTTTAATTTTCGCTAAAGTTTTCGTTACTTTTTTTCGACTGTCTAATTTCTTGTGTTTGTGGGCAAAAACCAAAACCGTCGACGGGACAGGATTTTCTACATAGGCATCTAAAGCCTTGCTTTCCTCATCATTAAATTTCAAGTCTTGCGCTTCTTTTACAATAATCACTTGCTTATCGCCCATCATCGGGAATTGTCTTGCCAAAGAAAGAATTTCCTGATAGGTGGTGTCTTTTCCGTAGGTCACAGTTTGGTTGAAGGCTTTTTCGTCTTCTTCCAAAAAGTCGTGTTCAAAGGCTTTTACAGCAACATCAATAAAGTAAGGTTCTTCTCCGTGGAAAAAATAAATCGGTAAAACTTCTTTATTTTTAATATTTTTGAGGATTAAATCTAATTCTTTCATCTTAATAAATGGAACTTCCCAAACTCAATTTTCAGGAAACTTTTGATTTTAAATTCAAGAAAGACAAAGATAAGTTTTTTATCTATGACTTGGTTCGTAAAACTTACCTTTTGCTTACTCCTGAAGAATGGGTACGGCAACATTGGATCCATTATTATCTCACTGTAAAATCATACTCTGTATCGGCTTTAATTACAGAAAAGAAGATCGTTATCAATGGTTTAACCAAAAGAATTGACCTCTTGGTAACAGAAAAAGCACAACCAAAAATTTTGATTGAATGCAAAGCTCCACAAATTAAATTAACAGAAAAAACCTTCGAACAGACGGCAAGATACAACTCTGTTATTGGCGCTTCTGCCATTGTTTTAACGAATGGTTTACAGCATATCAATGCGTATTATGAGAATGGAGAATATCAGTTTTACAAAGCAGAGTGATTTTTCTTTAAACAAAATAATCGTTTTTAGTTTTTATGGAACAATTTGTGTTTATGTTTAGCAAATTTACAGTTTGTTTTATTTACTTAACATCACAGTTATTGACATCAAAAAATTACAAAATATGTTCAAATCTATTTTCATCGCAGCAACTTTGCTTAGTTCAACAATAGTTTTCAGTCAAAATTTAAAGAAAGTTTCTTATAAGGATGGTTTGCAAAAACTCAACGGTTTAATAACATCAAACGCCGGAAAAAAACTGCCCGGAGTCCTCATCCTTCCTGCTTGGAAAGGAATAGATGATGAAGCAAAAACAGCCGCTGCAGATTTAGAAAAGCAAGGTTATGTTGCTTTCATTGCCGATATTTATGGTGAAGGCAACATACCTACGGACAATGCTTCTGCAGCAAAAACTGCGGGATTTTATAAACAAAATTACGAAGCTTACCAAAAAAGAATTTCTCTGGCGTTGGAAGAATTGAAGAAAAACGGTGCCATTCCAGAGAAAATTGCGGTCATCGGTTACTGCTTCGGAGGAACTGGAGCTTTGGAATCTGCAAGAGGAAAATTGCCTGTTGTGGGCGTAGTTTCTATTCACGGAAGTATCGGAAAAGATCAATCAAGACCGAATGAAGCTATTTCAACTAGAATTTTAGTAGAGAATCCTGCGGAAGATAAAAGTGTAACACCGGAAGATTACAACAATCTGATTAAAGAAATGAATGACGGAAAAGCAGATTGGCAAATCATCACATACGCTAACTCAAAACATACATTTACAGATCCAAAATCTGCAGATTACAATCCTTTAATGGCAAAAAGAGCCTGGAATCATACGCTGATTTTCTTGAAAGAAATTTTGAAATAAATTGACAATAACTTAAAATGCTTCGATGAAATTTATTGTAAATTTTATCGAAGCATTTTTTATTTTTACAAAAATATTATTTAGTTTTTAATTCAACTGTATAAGCTTTTGGTGAATATTTGGTAAGAGAACCAGTAGCAGCATCTATTCCGATACCAATAACTCCTCCAATTAAGATATTTACTAGAGAAACAGCATTAAAATTCTTTGTCAGTTTTACTTCATTGCTGATGAATCCCTCTTTTGCAAAAGTAACTGTTTGTTTGCCTAAAGATCTTGAAATTTCTGTAGTACAAGGCGTAGTACATTTTTCAACTCCCTTGTGAAATACTTTTGCACCTTCTGGTGTTGTGTTGAACGTTATTTTATCTTTAGTGCCTGTAATAATACTTGCGCAAGATGTTGTAGAAAGAGCAATGCTCATCGATAACAGAATCGTTAGTTTGTTTTTCATGGTTATTTTATAGTCTTAATAAATTAAGGCACGAACTTACAATAATTTTTCATTATATGATGAATAATCATCTCGAAATTTCAAGGTAATGTTTAGGAAATCTCATTGCAGTTAGAACACCACCAATACTCTATTTCTTTATCTTTCAACTTTATTTTTGATGTCTCTTTGCAGTTTTCACACACCTGTTCATCTTTGTCAGTTTGCTTCGCTTCGTAATCACAATCAAAACAACTCCACGTTGTCAGCTGGGTTTTTCCGCTTATAAACCAAGTAAAAGAATTCTCTTTACACTTTGGACAAATTTTTAATGCCATATTTAAATTATTTCTTGTTCTCTATTAACTAAATCCATAGAAAAAGCAGGAAGACAAATTGCAACATATTCACAAGATTCTGAGAACGGATTACTATAACGGATTCTTGCCCCTTTCTCTATTAAGATACTTTGTCCTTTTTCTAAAATCACAATTTCTCCATCAATTTCAAATTGCTTTTTCCCAGAAATAACGATTGTAAATTCATCAAATTCGGGAGTTTGATGAGGCTCGCTCCAATTTGGAGGTGCAATCATGTGAGCAATTGAAATATTAGAGTTTTGAGTAGAATTTCCCCAATGTTCCTCTATCAGTTTTCCGTCGTTTGTAGGAACCACAAATGGTGATTTCTGAATTTTATATTTTTTCATGATTTACGATTTTCTTTTCTTATTTCGTACACAAAATTGGTTCTCTTTGGTTCACCAAAATAAGCCACGTCTTCTTCAGCAATCTTTTGTCCGCCCAATCTTTCCAAAGCAATTTGTGAGCGGAAATTTTCCTTCCCAATGTGGAAATGAACCTTTTCTATAAATTGGAAAATATAATCCAACATCAAGTTTTTTATCTGTGGATTGATGCCTTTTCCCCATGAACTGGTGCCGTAGAAAGTATAACCAATGAAAATACTGTTTTTAGATTCATCAAAATCATAATAACGAGTGCTTCCTAGGATATTTCTGGTAGCTTTTTCCACAATTTTAAAAGCGCCTTCACTTTCTATCGCACCTTGAAAAAAGTTTTTAAAAACTTCTCTTTTGTATCGGTCTTTATTTGGATGCTGCTCCCAGACTTCAGGATTGGAAGCCACTTCATACAACAACTCAAAATCCCCTTTCTGCAAGGGGATTAATTGATATTTTTCATTTTCTAAAATGGGTTGAATAGAAAAATTCATCTTTATAAATCTTAGCTTTTTGTTTTTGCAGCGTCAGATTCTATTTTTTTAATTTCTTTCAATTTCTCAGCAATTTTAGTAACTGCGTCCGGTTTTGCAGGTTTTAAAGCCACTTCAGCCTGTGCCATATCCCATTTAATTACTAAGTTTCCTGAGTTTTCATCTGTAGGATTAATGGTGATTTCAAACCATTCCTGCTTGTCTGCCAATTTATTTACAGGAACAGTTACATCTACCACATCATTTTTAGCATCATAAGTGTAAGCGCCCCACTGCTGGAAATCTTTATTTAAAATCACTTTCCATTCTTTCTCTGTAGGTACGATGAACAAACCGTAAGTTCCTGCAGGAACCATTTTTCCTCCGAAATTAACCGCCTGACCAAACGTAACTTTTGTAGATGAATTGGCACCCGCTCTCCAAACCTGGCCATAAGGAACCAATTCTCCAAATATCTTTCTTCCTTTCACACCCGGTCTTCCGTAATCGATGCTGATTTTTGACATAGAAAACTGTTGCTCAACTTTCTGACGCGGACTGGCTGCCGGCACCGAATAATCTTGTGCAAAACTGAAAGCTGAAGCTGATATGCAAATTGCAAATAATAATTTTTTCACTTTTTTAAATTTTGCTAAAATTACGAAATCGATGTCAGAAATTGGTTTTTGAGTTTGATAAATTTTGTTAAAGTATGATTTTATTATCATAAAAAAACCTTGTAAAAAACGTACAAGGTTTATATTGGATTATTCTGGTCTCGCTTTCCAATTCAGCAATACTTTTGTGTAGAAAAACATAAACAGAAACCCGCAGATTAAGATAATGTAGCTCAATCCTAATCCTAGAGAATCCATGATTGTTTGGCAGTATCCATCAATATCTTTGCATGCTTCTTTCTGATGAATGGTAACGATTCCGAAGAGTAGAAGTACAAATAGTACAAAACCATTCAAGGAAATATTGACAAATAGAGATGTAATGAGTTTGTTGAATTTGTTCATCGCAAAAATCGGAACAGAAAGTATAAAAACTGAGATAATAAATACGAGATACGCTACAAAAAATTCTTCTTTTCCTGAAACAGAAACAGCGTACAAAACCACGATTAATGTTACCAGTAAAGTTAAAACTCCCGCAGAAATAATACTGAATAATAGCGATTTCAAACCTGTAATTCTAAAACTTAAAATAAATGTTGCCAAGAAAAATGCAATCCAAAGATAAATGTGAATATTTTGAGAAAAAAAGTCATACGATTTTACATCATCAACGCTAGTAAGAAAATCCTTCAGATTGTCTGTGTAGTAATAATAATCTGTTGTGTTTTTTTTAAAGTAATCTTCAGGAGAGATTTGTTTATTTATTTCAGGATTAAAATCTTTGATTAAAATACTATCGTTAACGATCTCGCCGTTTTTGTTAACAATTGCAGCATCTGCAACACTTACTGCAGAATCGGCTGCTAGTGCAACATTATCATAATCTTCAGAATTGTTAGGATCATATTCTTGTCCTAGCGATGGTTTGTATTTTTTTATAAAGTATCGTACATTGAAATTTGTGGGAGAATAAACCATCTTCATCCATTGCTTGGCATCCAGATTATTTTCAATGGCAAATTGATTGGATATTTTCAAGAATCTGGAAAGAAGTTGCTCAATTTCTGCGGGACTGTTTTTATCTAAAAGCTCGGCAGTTTTTCTGTTAATTTCGGCTTTTTTCTTTTTGAGCGAAATATTTTGAGAGTCTACACTGTTTTTTTCGTAATAGTTGATATTAGAATAGTCACTGATTCTGCTTTTGTCTTCATAAAACAATTCAGAAAAATTATAAAAACTAACACCTTCAAACTTTATTTGCTGAGAAACATCAACAACATTTTTTTTGAAGTAAAAAGTTTCAGACTTGTCTCCATCTTTCTCAGAGTAAATTACCTCCTTTTCTTCGGCTTTTTCTGGTTGCGGAATGATAAAATCTTTTCTGTAATCTTTCTGATATGATGTCTTTGAATACACAGAATAGTATTGATAAACACGATTATAAAAAACAAAATACTTCTTCGTACGGTCTACTTTTTTGATATCTGTTTCACAATACAGATCGAAAAAAGGTTGTGGTGAAAGGCGATTATCTAAAGTGTACAACTCTAAATTCTGACTTAAAAAAGCATTACCGCGATTGATGGTTTCGATGTTTGCTTTCATTTCTGTATCGGGATATTTACTGTTTATAAACATCTTAAAACCAATCATATAAGAAAAATAAAAAGTAGTACAAACGAAAATAATCACAAAATATTGAAAGAATTGCGAGAACAGTTTTCCTTTGGAATTGGGATAAAAGTTTTTGAAAGCATTATTTTTAAACATCATAATTAGCCAACCCACTATCATCAAGATGGAAATAATCAAATGAACTAAAATAATTCCGTCTCGGTAATAATCATCTGTTACATTCGTTGTTTGAAGGGATTTCGGGTTGATATAAGAAACATACCCGATAATAAAAAATAATAGATGAACGATAATTCCCGCCAAAAGCATCCAAACGATTTTGGTATTCCAGATTGTTGGGTATTTTTCGAGCAGAAATTGATTGAATTTATTTATTTTTTGCATTTTATTTTGAATTAAAGAAGATTAATTAACGAAAAATCTTCTCGTAGAAGATGAAATATTTCTGATGTACACCAAATCTGTTTTTGCCTGGCCCAAAGCTGCGATTACCTGATGAAATTCGGTTTCAGATGAGAAGTAAGCAACGTAAACACCACCGTTGAAATTCAGTTTTTCTAAAGTGAAATCTTTGAAGACATCAAGAAGATGTTCTCTAGATTCCGGAGTATCAATTTCGATAATCAAATTTGCATTTTCGGCGTTATTGAGTTGAGAATTGTCTTTGTATTGGCCGTTTTTCAGGAAAATAACTTTATCTGAAACTTTTTCTACTTCGTACAATTGTTGAGAACTCAAAATCAAAGCAATAGGATTGTTAACAGAGTTGGCAATTGATTTTAAATCCTCCAAAATAACCTGTTGCGCCAATACATCAAGATTTGCTAAAGGTTCATCTAAAAGTAAAATTTCAGGCTTTCTCAATAGTGTTCTGGCTAATTCAAAACGCATTTTGTAGCCTGATGAGAGTTCGTTCCATTTCAAATGTTTGTAATTCCAAAGACCGAGGCGGGCAATCATCATCAATGTTCGGGTTTCGTTTTCTTCGGGTTTTACACCGTAATTTGAAAGTACAAATTTTAAGTTATCTTTCAGATTTCCATACCATTTTTCGGTACGTTGCGGAATGTAAACCAGCTTTGTGCAAAGATCATATTCATCTTTAGGCTCAACGTTGAAAGAATAATTAAGATCGCCTTCATTAAAAGATATTTCTTTAGCTAAAATTCTCAACAACGTTGTTTTTCCGTTTCCATTCTCGCCTACCAAACCATAAATTTGTCCTTTATTGATCTCCATAGAAACTGGGCCAAGAGAAAATCTGTTACTGCCATAAGATTTCAGAATATTTCTTGCGCGGAGCACAGATTTTTCCACAATATGTTCTTGTACTGGGATTTTTTCAATTTTTTCAAGCAGAAACTTAGATTTTTCAATCAGTTCGTCGGTATAGGCAGGGTATTTTTCTTTCCAATCTGTGAGTTCAATTGCTTCCCTGTAGATTTCCATGTTTTGAGTATCCATAGCACAGTCTAGCAATTTTCTGAAACCCAGTACAGTATCTTTATTATCGAAGAAATGCTGAACTTCTTTCACACGTTGTTGATGTTTCGTCATTTGGTTATTTTTATTTCTGTTTCTAGATTTTAAAGATAAATATTTTATAGATTGATTTTTAAACTTTATCATAAAAAGGTAAAAAAAACTTCACATGAATTTGATTTAAAAGTTAAATTATGAGATTAAAATTTTACATTTGATATTTAAAATTTAAAAATGCTTAATAAATCATTAATTATTATTTTCCTTGTTGGCGAATTTCTATACTGTACAGCGCAGGAAAGCATTCCGTTCCGTCTTACGAAACATAACAATATCATTATCAAAACATTGGTGAATGAAAAAGACTCTTTGGATCTTATGTTTCAAATTGCAATGAAAGACGCTTCAATTTCTCCGGAAAGAAAAAGAAAAGCAGATCACATCATTTTTAAAGATGAAATAAGTGATGGAAATACAGTACAAATCGCTAATAAAAAATATGAAAATATAAGATTTTTCGACAATGAACTGACTGGGCATGAAGCCGATGGAAAAATCGGGACAGGTATATTTCACGGTAAAATTTTTAAGATTGATTATGATGATAACAAATTTGTTATTTACAATCATACTCCTGATTTGAAAAACTACCAACCTTTACAATTATTTGTAGAAAATGATCAGTTTTATATTGTTGCAGATAACGTAATTGACGGAAAACAGCATGAAGCTTACTTTCTTCTTCAATCAGGATATTCTGGTGGCTTGATGTACAGTAATGAATTTGCAGACGGAAAAGAACTGGATAAAAATCTTAAAATTACAAATGAAAAAACAATGAAAAACTCTGCGGGGCAAAGCGTAATAACGAAACAAGGCATCTTACCTTTTCTGAAAATAGGAAATATTGTTTTAAAGGATGTCGCCGCCGGATTTTTCACTGGTGATCTCAAAATGCAACATAAAAATTATTTTGCTGCAGACTTACTTAAAAGATTTAATTGGATTTTTGATGCAGACAGAAAGACTGTTTATATAAAGAAAAGTAAGCATTTTGACGAGCCGTATTTTAAGATTAAGTAATTTTTTTTGTATTAAAATAAAAATTCAAGACTTGGAATCTTTTGCTAAAAATTAAATCTAATTTCTAAATATTAACAAAAATAATATTGTAGAAACAAAAATCCCCGTAAGAATAAATTACGGGGATTAAAAATTTATATTCTAGTTACGAAATTACATCACTTCCATTTTAAAGCTCATACTTTCAATCACTTTCAGAATCGCTTCTACCGTATCCATTGATGTTAAACAAGGAACACCGTTTTCTACACTCATTCTTCTGATTTGGAAACCGTCTCTTTCAGACTGCTTTCCTTTCGTCATGGTGTTAACAACATATTGTACTTTTCCTTTTTGAATCAGATCAATTAAATTAACACTGTCTTCTCCTATTTTATATCCTATTTTACAAGGAATTCCCTGTTCAGCAAAGAATTTTGCAGTTCCTTCGGTTGCCCAAATTCTGAAACCAACTTCGTGGAATCTTGACGCCAAATCTGCTGCTTCCTGCTTGTGTTTATCAGCTACCGTAAACAAGATGGAACCGTGCATCGGAACTTTTCTTCCTGCTGCAACCAATCCTTTGTAAAGGGCTTTTTCCAAGGTTGTGTCTTTCCCCATTACTTCTCCTGTAGACTTCATTTCTGGTCCTAAAGAGATATCAACTTTCGTTAATTTTGAGAAAGAGAAAACAGGAACTTTCACGAAAACACCTTCTTTATTTGGAACCAATCCGTTTTTGTAGCCTAAATCTTTTAGTTTCTGACCTAAAATTGCCTTCGTAGCTAAATTCGCCATTGGAACATCGGTAATTTTAGACAAGAAAGGAACTGTTCTCGATGAACGTGGGTTTACTTCAATGACATATACATTTCCTTCAAAAAGAACGTATTGGATATTCATTAATCCGATAACATTCAATCCTTTAGCTAATCTTTCTGTGTAATCTACCAAAGTATCAATTTCAGCTTGAGAAACATTTTGTGGAGGATACACTGCAATCGAGTCACCGGAGTGAACTCCTGCTCTTTCGATATGCTCCATAATTCCAGGAATGATTACTGTTTCGCCGTCGCAAATCGCATCTACTTCCACTTCTCTTCCAGTGATGTAACGATCTACCAAAACCGGCTGATCTGGGCTTGCATCTACCGCAAATTCCATATAGTGAGAAAGTTCTGCTTCATTGTACACAATTTCCATTGCTCTACCTCCCAAAACGTAGCTCGGACGAACCAAAACCGGATAACCAATCTCATTGGCAATCACAATCGCTTCTTCTTTTGAAGTTGAGGTTTTTCCTAAAGGCTGAGGAATTCCCATTTCCTGAAGAGCCTTTTCGAACTTATCTCTGTTTTCAGCTCTGTCTAAATCTTCAAGTGAAGTTCCTAAGATTTTCACTCCATAAGCCGCTAATTTATCTGCTAAATTGATGGCTGTTTGTCCCCCAAACTGAACAACAACTCCCATTGGTTTTTCAAGGTCGATGATGCTCATCACATCTTCTTCCGTCAAAGGTTCGAAGTATAATTTATCTGAAATCGAGAAGTCTGTAGAAACAGTCTCAGGATTATTATTGATGATAATTGCTTCGTAACCCATTTCTTTGATTGCCCAAACTGAGTGAACCGTTGCGTAATCAAACTCAACACCCTGCCCGATTCTGATTGGTCCAGAACCAAGAACTATGATTTTTTCTTTATCAGTAACTACAGATTCGTTTTCCTCTTCGTACGTTCCGTAGAAATAGGGCGTTTCAGATTCAAATTCAGCAGCACAGGTGTCTACCATTTTGTACACCGGCACAATTCCGTTTTCTTTTCTGAAATTGTAAACTTCTCTCTGCGAAGATTCCCATAAATGAGCGATATTCTGATCTGAGAAACCTAATTTTTTAGACTGAATTAAAATTTCTTTATCAAATCTGTTCGCTGCAATTGTTTTTTCGAAATCGACTAATTTCTTTAATTTCCAGATGAAGAATTTATCGATTTTACTCCATTCTACGATTTGTTCCCAGTCGTAACCTCTTCTTAAAGCATCACAGATGATGAATAATCTTTCGTCATCGCAAACTCTGATTCTTCTTTCGATATCTTCATCCGTAAGCGCTGCAGCCTGTTTTGTTTTTAAACCTAAATGTCTCAATCCTGTTTCCAGAGAACGAACTGCTTTTTGTAAAGACTCTTCAAAATTTCTTCCGATCGCCATTACTTCTCCTGTCGCTTTCATTTGAGTTGACAATCTTCTGTCTGCCGTTTCAAATTTATCGAAAGGGAATCTCGGGAATTTTGTTACTACATAATCCAAAGCTGGCTCAAAACAAGCGTAAGTCTTTCCTGTAACTGGATTCATGATTTCATCTAGAGTCAGTCCTACCGCTATTTTTGCAGCAATCTTAGCAATCGGATAACCTGTTGCTTTTGATGCTAAAGCTGATGAACGGGAAACTCTTGGGTTAACCTCGATGATGTAATAATCAAATGAATGCGGGTCTAAAGCCAACTGTACGTTACATCCTCCTTCAATTCCTAAAGCTCTGATGATTTTTAGTGAGGCGTTTCTTAACATCTGATATTCTCTATCAGATAGCGTCTGAGAAGGCGCCACAACAATTGAATCTCCGGTATGAACTCCCACCGGATCTATATTTTCCATGTTACAAACCACAATCGCATTGTCGTTTGCATCACGCATTACTTCGTATTCTATTTCTTTGAAACCTGCGATTGATCTTTCGATTAAACATTGCGTTACCGGACTGTATTTCAAACCTAATTCTGCAATCTCTTTTAATTCGGTTTCGTTAGCAGCGATTCCACCACCTGTTCCTCCCATTGTAAAGGCAGGACGAACGATTACCGGATAACCGATTTGTTCAGCAAAGCTCAGTGCTCCTTCAACCGTTGTTACGATATCAGATTCAGGAACTGGTTCGTTTAATTCTCTCATCAATTCACGGAACAAATCTCTGTCTTCCGCTCTGTTGATGGCTGAAAGTGTAGTTCCCAAAACTTCCACTTTACATTCTTCAAGAATTCCTGAATTTTCCAATTCTACCGCCATGTTTAGACCAGTTTGTCCGCCAAGTGTCGGTAAAAGTGCATCGGGACGCTCTTTTCTGATGATGTGACTTACAAACTGAAGTGAAATCGGCTCAATGTAAACCTTGTCAGCGATTTCAACATCCGTCATGATCGTTGCAGGGTTTGAATTGATTAAAATCACCTTGTAGCCTTCCTCTCTCAATGAAAGACAAGCCTGCGTTCCTGCGTAATCAAATTCCGCTGCCTGGCCGATGATAATTGGGCCGGAACCGATTACTAAAATTGTTTTTATGTCGTTTCTTTTCATTTTCTTTTATTAATGTTGAACCCTTTCAGGGTTCGTGAATTAATTATTTCTATTTTTCCATGGGTTTTACCCATGGCTATTGTTGTTGAACCATTTCATGGTTCGGTGATGATTGTTTTCATCGTTGTCCACAGATTTCATCCGTGGCTATTATTGTTGAACCATTTCATGGTTCGTTGATGATTGTCTTCATCGTTGTCCACGGATTTAATCCGTGGCTATTATTGTTGAACCATTTCATGGTTCGTTGATGATTGTCTTCATCGTTGTCCACGGATTTAATCCGTGGCTATTGTTGTTGAACCATTTCATGGTTCGTTGATGATTGTCTTCATCGTTGTCCACGGATTTCATCCGAGGCTATTATTGTTGAACCATTTCATGGTTCGTTGATGATTGTTTTCATCGTTGTCCACGGATTTCATCCGTGGCTGTTATTGTTGAACCATTTCATGGTTCGTTGATGATTGTTTTCATCGTTGTCCACGGATTTCATCCGTGGCTATTATTGTTGAACCATTTCATGGTTCGTTGATGATTTTTTCATCGTTGTCCACGGATTTCATCCGTGGCTATTATTGTTGAACCATTTCATGGTTCGTTGATGATTGTTTTTCATCGTTGTTCACGGATTTCATCCGTGGCTGTTATTGTTGAACCATTTCATGGTTCGTTGATGATTGTTTTCATCGTTGTCCACGGATTTCATCCGAGGCTATTGTTGTTGAACCATTTCATGGTTCGTTGATGATTGTCTTCATCGTTGTACACGGATTTCATCCGTGGTTATTATTGTTGAACCATTTCATGGTTCGTTGATGATTGTTTTCATCGTTTCCATAGGTTTTAACCATGACTATTATTACTGAATCATTTCACTGTTCTTTGATGATTTTTATCAACATCCCAGATTCATATGATTAATTGTGACCATCAAAAACATTCTCTATTACAGCCACAACGTGACTGAACATTACTAGCCATAGGTGAAACCTATGGACTGAACATTGACATCACAACCCAACAACCCATGAAATGGGTTGAACTATGCCCATAAATATTTTTCATCAAATTCAATCCCATTTGCTCTCAACAAATTTTTATATTCATCCTCAAAAGACTCATGCTTATGATGATCTTTTTGATTTTTAATATAATTAATCACGGCATCTTTATCTTTTTCAGAATATGTAAACGCTCCGTAACCACTTTGCCATTCTTCAAAATCAGGAAATAATCCGCTTTGCTTTATCCAACTATTGCTTGCAATTTTAATATCTTTTACAAAATTACTCAACGACATCGATGGATGTAAGTCTACAAACAAATGAATATGATCTGGCATTCCGTTAATTCTATAAAGTCTGCAGTTTTTATTCTTTACAATTCCCCAAATGTATTTGTATAACTGATCTTCATGCGCTTCAACCAAAACAGGTTTCCTATGTTTTGTGCTGAATACAATCTGATAATATATTTGACGGAATGTTGACATTTATTTATTCTTAAAGTTTTCCATTAATTCAATGAAATCATCAAACAAATAATTCGCATCTTCAGGACCTGGGCTCGCTTCTGGGTGATACTGAACGGAAAAGCACGGATGAATCTTATGTCTAAGACCTTCGTTTGTTCTGTCATTCAATGCGATATGAGTCTCTATTAAATCTGTTTCTTTAAGACTTTCTTGGTCAACAGCATAGCCGTGATTTTGAGAAGTGATGGCTACTTTGTTCTTTTCTAAATCTAAAACAGGGTGATTTCCTCCTCTGTGACCGAATTTTAATTTGAAAGTTTTTGCTCCGCAAGCCAGTCCAATCAACTGATGTCCAAGGCAAATTCCGAAGATTGGAACTTTTCCTAGCAATCCACGGATCATTTCTAAAGCGTGTTGATTGTCTTCAGGATCTCCAGGACCGTTGGATAACATGATTCCATCCGGATCCATTAGCAAAATTTCTTCTGCCGTTGTATCTTGTGAAACTACAATGATGTCGCAATTTCTTTGAGATAATTCTCTGATTATTCCTAATTTAGACCCAAAATCAACAAGTACTACTTTAAGCCCTCTCCCTGGGTTGGCATAAGAAGTTTTTGTAGAAACTTGCTCCACCTGATTGGTTGGGAACGTTGTTGATTTTAACTCTTCAACAGTAGTCTTTTCGTCTGCATCTGCATTCACGATTTTTCCTTTCACAACCCCTGAGTTACGAAGGATTCTTGTAAGCCTTCTGGTATCAATACCTGAAATACCTGAAAGATTTTTCTTTTTAAATAATTCCTGTAAAGTAATTTGCGTTCTGAAATTGGAAGGTAAATCGCAAATTTCTTTTACAATAAGACCTTTGATTGCAGGCTCTATGCTTTCGTAGTCATCACGGTTGATCCCGTAATTTCCGATCAGCGGATACGTCATACAAACAATCTGACCGCAATATGATGGGTCAGAAATCAATTCCTGATATCCCGTCATTCCGGTATTGAAAACCACCTCTCCTGCTGTCTCCAATTCTGCTCCGAAACCTTCTCCATGAAATACTTCACCGGACTCCAGTATTAATTTTTTCTTCATTTTAACTTTTATCTTTATTTCTATTTAATTTAATTATTTTCCGACCTATGTGATTTTTGATTACGCCCTTTCAGGGCTTAATTGACTAGGTTTTCTTTCTATTTCCATGGGCTTCACCCAAGGCTATTGACTGGTCGCCCTTTCAGGGCTTGATTCAGTATTATTTTTTTTTTGAGATTTCTTCAACCATTTCGAATTATAATTTTAAAATCTCAAAAGCATTCATGCTTGTCTCTTTTAACTTTTTACTTAAAAGAAAAACCTTTCTCTTCCAAAGCATTTTTCAGAATCGCCATTCGTGCGAAAACACCATTCTGCATTTGCTTGAAGATTCTTGAGCGTTCACATTCTACCAAGTCGGTATCTATTTCAACATCTCTATTGATGGGCGCTGGATGCATGATGATTGCTTGTTTTTTCATCGTTTTTTCTCTTGCTTTCGTCAAGCCATATTTCTTATGATATTCTGAAGCAGAGAAACTGATTTTTGAATCGTGTCTCTCATGCTGGATTCTTAATAACATTAAAACATCCACATCGTGAATCATTTCATCTACAGAAAGATAAGTTCCGTTAATTAAAGCACCTTCATCAAACCATTGTTCAGGTCCTGAGAAGTAAACTTTAGCGCCTAATCTTCTCAAAGCTTCTGCATTTGAATTGGCAACGCGACTGTGTTTCACATCCCCTACAATCCCCACTTTTAAACCTTCAAATGTTCCAAATTCCTGATAAATCGTGAGTAAATCGAGCATGCATTGTGAAGGATGGTTTCCCGTTCCGTCACCTCCATTAATGATGGGAATATTGATGTTTTTTAATTCATCAAAATACCGGTCTTTTTTATCTCTAATTACGACAAGATTTACCCCTATACTTTCAATCGTCTTTACAGTGTCATATAAACTTTCACCTTTGTTGACAGAACTGTTGGAAGCATCAAACGGAACGACCTGCAAACCCAATTTTCTCTCGGCTACATCAAAGCTTGTTTTGGTTCTTGTACTGTCTTCAAAAAACAGGTTTGAGCAGAAAACCTCACCTTCAATTTTGGCTGTTTTTCCGTTGGCAAAAGCTAAAGCTTCCTTCAGTATCTTATTGATTTTCTCTGTACTTAGTTCGGTAATCGTAAACATAATATCTTAATTTTTGAACATAAAAAAAGCGAAGAAAATATCTTCGCTTAAAATAAATAAATATCGTAAAGGGCGTCTACGCCCGGTAATTCTAATGATATAAATACTGTGTTATTCATTAGGTGCAAAGATATAATATTTGGCTAACATGACAAAGCGAAACTTCAAAAAAATTAAAAAACTTCAATCATTGTTTATTCTCACTTATTCTTAATATTTTTGTTAGAATTCAAATATAGTTTATGGACGCAAAAGACAGAATGATTCTCAGCATAATCCAGGAAGATTCTACTTTCTCTGTGAAGGAAATTTCAGAGAAAATAGGTTTAACATTTACTCCGACCTATGAACGCATTAAACAATTGGAGAAACAAGGTGTTATTGAGAAATATGTCGGTCTTCTGAACAGAGAAAAGTTGGGTTTGAATATTGTTGTTTATTGTAATGTGCGTTTAAAAGAGCAATCCAAGAAAGTTTTAGAGACTTTCGAGAAAAATATCATGCAGTATGATGAAGTTCAGGAAATCACCAGTCTTTCCGGCGAATATGATTATATGTTAAAAATCATTTCAAAAGATGTTAATTCTTATAATGAATTTGCTGTCAATATTATTTCAAATATCCCTAACATCGGGCAATACCACAGTTCTATTGTGCTTCATGAGGTGAAGAAGTCTACAAAATTTAAGATTGATTTGGGGTGAAATTAATACTAAAGGAGAATTAATTTAAAATCAAATTACCAAAATTTATATTTTTAATGCTTTTTCTAATTATTAGAGCTTTCGTAATATATCATACGCAACACTTGATGAACTTCCGTTTTTCTTCTCTTCTTTGATTTACTTTACGCTAAAAAAACACCCACACTTTTATGCTTTGAAATGTAGTTTTTCTTTAATATCTCATGTAAATCTAAAATAATAAAGAAGAATTTCTTGAATAGAGACAATTTTCTGTTAATATCAATAAGAAAAAACTTTCTTTTAAACATTTAAAACAATCAAAATTCTTTTAAAACATTTGTTTATAGAGCATAAATCAACCTGTAAATCTATAATATTGCTAAATTATTATATATTTGCTAAAAATATATAGTTATGGATAATATTTGTCCGAAATGTAAGAATAAAAATGTAGTAAAAAGTGGTATTATTAACGAAAAACAAAGATTCCACTGTAAGGACTGTAATTATTATTTTACAGTAAAAAAACTGGGGAAGCAGATTGATGATTATTATGTTACGAAAGCCTTACAGCTTTATTTAGAGGGATTAACGTTTAGAGAAATCGAAAGAATTTTAGGAATTTCTCATGTTACTATAAGCTCTTGGATAAAACGATATAATATTACTAGACCTCCTCATTCTGAGTTTCACCCAGTGTACAAAATACTTAAACAAAGTGAATTGACAGACTACATTTCAAATCCTGAAAATATAAAAGATTCAGGATTGATTATAACGCAATTTGCGGATAAATATATGCTTATAAAATGGGAAAGATTTAAAAAATAATAATTTAACTATTTACAATAAAGACGATTACATATTAATTTTTCATTTATACAACTTAAACTAAAACAAATAACTATATCATTAGCAATTATATATTTTAAATTTTCACAACTAAATTATTAATTACAATTTGGCTTTCGCAAAATAAAAGCCAATAAATTAATAATTTATGAAGAAAATATTAAGTTTTATAGGATTAGCTTTAATTAGCAATTCTGTATATGGGCAAGGTTCTCCTGATTATGGAAGTGGTTTAAAAATAAATTTAAATCCTCAAGGAGACAAGTATGTTAGATTTATTTTATGGGATCAGTTCTGGATTAGGAACACAGATATGAACCCTGGAAGTATAGTTGCCGGCGAGCCGACCGACAATACTTGGAACTTAGGAAACAGAAGAGCTCGTATTTTAACCTATGCACAAATCAGTAAACGATATATGGTTTTGCTGCATTTGGGAATGAATAATCAAACTTTTATCAATGGTGGCGCAACGGGAACTACGGGAACAGGTGGCTACGGAAATGGTAAAAAGCCACAACTTTTCTTTCATGATGCATGGAACGAATATGCTGTGGTGATGCCTGGGGAAGCAGGAAAATTCAGTTTAACTTTAGGTGGCGGACTCCATTATTACATGGGTCTTTCACGTATGACGATGGCTTCCACATTGAATTTTTTAACTTTGGATTCTCCTATTTTCAGCTGGCCTTTGATTGATAATTCTGACCAGTTTGCAAGACAAATGGGTGTTTTCGCAAAAGGTAAATACGGAAAATTTGAATACCGAATGAGTTTAAATAAACCATTTGCAACAGATTTAAATCCAGCCAATACATTAATCCCCGGAAATGAAGTCGCAGTAGACAACAACGGAAACCCAAATTGGTCTAAAGCTGGGTATTTTGAGTATCAATTCTTAGATTCTGAATCTAATCTTCTCCCTTTTAAAGTGGGCACTTACTTAGGAACCAAAAAAGTTTTCAACCTTGGTGCTGGTTTTTATCATCAAGCTGAAGGAACAAAAACTTCACTCAACTCAAACATCGAAAAACACGACATTACTCTACTTTCTGTAGACGCTTTTGCAGACATTCCTTTGGGTGAAGCAAAAAACAAAATGGCAGTTTCGGCTTACGCAGGGTATTTCAACTATAATTTTGGGCCGAATTATGTAAGAAACTTAGGAATTATGAATATCGCTGCTAACGATCCTAATTTTTCCGGACAAAGAGCCATTGCAGGATCCGGAAACCTTCAGCCAATGATTGGAACTGGAAACGTAGTGTACGCTCAGGCTGGTCTATTATTACCTAATCAATCAGAAAAACCAAAAGTACGAATTCAGCCTTTTGCCGCTTACACTTACAAAGATTTTGAAGCTTTTGATAAGCCATCTTCACAATTTGATGTGGGAGCCAACTGGTTTTTAGACGGTCATCATGCAAAAATTACGACACAATATTCTACAAGACCGGTTTACACAAGTCCAACAGAAAACCCGAAGTCTAAAGGAGAATTTATTGTGCAGCTTCAGATTTATTTATAAAACTAATTTCATTTAATAATTAACAAAAAAATCTATTGATATGAGCGAACAACACCACGATGTTTACGAGAATATGACAGATAAGCAGAAAAACCGCACCATCTGGAGTGTGATTACTGCATCTTCCCTCGGAACTTTAATAGAATGGTATGATTTCTACATTTTCGGAAGCCTAGCAGTTGTTTTGGCAACCAAATTCTTCCCGGCAGACAATCCTACCGCAGCATTTTTATCTACGCTGGCAACTTTTGCAGCAGGTTTTGTAGTAAGGCCTTTCGGAGCTCTATTTTTTGGAAGATTGGGAGATATCATCGGAAGAAAATACACGTTTTTGGTAACGTTACTTATCATGGGATTCTCTACATTCCTTATCGGGTGTATTCCTGGGTATGAGACCATAGGATTTATGGCGCCGGTTTTGGTTTTAATCTTGAGACTTTTACAAGGTTTAGCTTTAGGTGGAGAATACGGAGGAGCAGCAACTTATGTAGCAGAATATTCGCAGCCACACCGAAGAGGTTATTGGACTTCTTGGATCCAAACTACAGCTACAGCAGGACTTTTTATTTCATTAATTGTTATTTTAATTACTAAAAACACACTTTCAGCTGAAGAATTTGATTCTTGGGGATGGAGAGTTCCTTTCTGGATTTCTATTTTAATGGTGGGAGTTTCTTATTTCATTAGAAAAAACATGAAGGAGTCGCCGCTTTTTGCTAAGGCTAAAAGTGAGGGAAAAACTTCAAAAAACCCTCTAAAAGAAAGTTTCGGCAATAAATTTAATTTCAAATTCGTTTTATTGGCATTATTTGGTGCTGCAATGGGGCAAGGAGTAATTTGGTACACAGGTCAGTTTTACGCCATGAGTTTTCTTCAAAAAGTAATGAATATCAACTCGATGCAGGTAGATTACTTGATGGCTACAGCATTGCTGATGGGAACGCCTTTCTTTGTATTTTTCGGTTGGCTTTCAGATAAAATTGGAAGAAAAGCAATTATGATGACCGGGATGTTGGTAGCGATTTTGGCTTACAGACCTATATATGATGCGATGTACAAAAGCGTCAATATTGAAGCAAAAACCGTTGCAGATAATGGCATTAAAGAAACCAGAGTTGCTGCCATTCACAAAAGTATTGCAACAGACAGTTTAATCACGTTCCATAAAGAAACCATTTTCACAGACGGAACTTTAATTAAAAAAGACAGTATCGTTCATTGGTCTGCAGCAGGTCCTGTAATGAAAGACGGAAAAGCTGAAGAACCCAAAGTTTCTACTGCAATTACATTAAACAACGACACGAGATGGTATTTGGTATTCTTGGTGTTTATTCAGGTAATTTTCGTAACGATGGTTTATGGCCCGATTGCAGCATTTTTAGTTGAAATGTTCCCGGTGAGAATCCGTTACACATCGATGTCTTTACCATATCACATTGGTAATGGTGTTTTTGGAGGATTGCTTCCGGCAGTAGCCACTTATCTCGTAACTTCCGGAAAAGACGCCGGACATGCAACCTGGTATCTTGAAGGACTTTGGTATCCGATCGGAGTTGCAGCAGTCTGTTTAGTCATCGGATTGATTTATCTCAAAAATAAGAACAACAATATCCATGATTAATAAGGATAACCACTTCAAAATTTATTAATTTTAAATCTACTAAAATGAACGGATTAAAAAAAATATTAGGCATTGTATGGATCTTGGCTGCCTTAGCTGTTGCCTACTTCGGAATTACGGTGATGGGCGTTCCTAAAATCACATCAGGAAAGCAAGAAGACCTGGTATTCGGCATCATCATTCTTTTTGTATTGGTACCGATTGTCACAGGCGGACTGGCCATATTCGGATATTATTCTTTGATAGGAGAATATTCTGACGACAAATAAATTATAACTGATAGATGATAATTGATGAATGATACCGTTCATCAATTATCTTTTATCACTAAAAAATGGATTAAAATTATTTCACACTATCCTAAAGAGAATTATTTTAGTCAATTTTCAAGTAAAATCTTCCCTCCTTTTAGGGTTGGGGAATAGAAAGCATTTATTTAGATTTCATTCAAAACCAAATAATATCAAAACATTTGAATCAATAATCAATCAATTATGAAAAAGCGTCACGAGCAAAAACTGATTATCCTGAGCGTAGGTCTACTGATTGCGTTTAGCATTCCTATTTCATTGCTTTTTAATAGTGAAACGGAGGTTTTTGGCTACCCGATGATTCTCATTTATTTTTTCTCTGCTTGGATGATTTCCATCATTATTTCTTTTGTAATCGTAAAAAAATATGATGAGTAGTATTGCTTTATTTATCGTTGTTCTTATTTACCTTGCGCTTTTGTTCTTAGTTGCCCATTTGGCAGAGAAGAAAAAAAGTAAGATTTGGATCAATAATCCCTATATCTATGCATTGTCTCTCGCTGTGTACTGCACTGCATGGACGTATTATGGAAGTATTGGTGTAGCAGCAACCAGCGGTCTCAATTATTTACCCATCTATATTGGCCCCATTATAGTGATTCCTGCATGGATTTACATTAATACAAGGATTGTTCGTATCTCAAGGGTCAATAAAATAAGCAGTTTGGCAGATTTTATTTCTTTACGATATGGGAATAGCAGAAGCTTCAGTGCCATTATTACCTTGGTCTGTCTTTTTGCAATTATCCCTTACATTGGATTGCAGATAAAAGCAATTTCCGAAACTTTTCATTTGGTTACAGAAACCAAAATTTCACAAAATATTTTAACCGACAGCGGAACTTTTGTAGTCATCTTAATTGCTGTCTTTTCATCTTATTACGGAACAAAATACGTTGATGCCTCCGAAAAACGTTTGGGAATCATTTCCGCAATTGCATTGGAAAGTTTTCTTAAATTATTTTTCATTGTTATTTTAGGATTATTCGTTATTTATTATGCGTTTGATGGATTTTCAGACTTGTATCAAAAGGCGAGCAAATTCCCAGATTTCAAAGCTAAAAATACCTTCAACGGAATTGAAGGTGCCCTGAACTGGATGGTTCTCTGCATGATTTCCGGAACAGCCATTTGTATTCTACCGAGACAGTTTCACACCGCAATAGTTGAAAACAGACAAGAAAAACATATTAAAACAGCAATTTGGTTTTTCCCATTATATCTTTTAATTTTCACCATTTTCATTTTCCCAATTGCTTGGGGCGGAAGATTGATTTTCCAAGGACAAAACGTGAATCCCGAGTTTTACTCTATTCTTATTCCTCAACATTTTGATAATACTTTGATTACAGTTTTGGTGTTTTTGGGAGGTTTGAGTTCATCTATATCCATGATTATTATTTCGGCAATCACCTTGTCGATAATGCTTTCCAACAACTTGATTATTCCGTACGGTTTGTTGGGGAAATTTAAAGCTGAAAATGAAGTTCAAAACACCAGAAATATTACCAATATTCGTAAATTTTCAATCTTCGGACTAATTATCGTTGCTTTTGCTTTTTATAAATATTTCATTTTAAAAACTTCTTTAGATTCTGTAGGACTGATTTCATTTGTCATCATTGCACAATTGGCACCGGCATTTTTCGGAGCTATATTTTGGAGAAGAGGAAGTTATCAAGGTGCAGTAATTGGGCTTTTAGCAGGATTAATTATCTGCTATTTCGGGTTGATTATTCCTCAATATTATTTTTCTTACAACTCAGAATTGAAAGGTATTTTAAGAGATACGTATGATGCTTTTCAGTTTTTTGACATCTCTTTCCTAACAAGAATTCCTGAAATCTTCTTTTGGTCTATATTAGTTAACACTGCCCTATTTACAATCCTTTCTGTGAGTAGAAAAGGCAATTACCGTGAAAGAAACTTTGCTGAACTCTATGTAGATATTGATAAATACATTCAAAATCACGAAAATGCATTCATCTGGAGAGGAACAGCTTATGTTTCTGATATTCAAAATGTTTTGGAGCGTTTTTTAGGTAAAAAGAAAACCGAACAAGCCCTGCGGATTTTCAATATTAAATACAATATCGATTCTCAAACCGAAACTGCTGATTCTAGATTTATTAAATTCTCTGAAAACCTTTTGGCAGGAAGAATAGGCACAGCTTCTGCAAAAATTTTGATTGAAGGCGTAACTAAGGAAGACAAAATATCTTTAAAAGAAGTTCTAGATATTTTAGAAGAATCCAAAGAAAATATCACTCTTAATAAAAAACTAACCGAGAAATCTGAAGAACTGAAAAAGCTTTCAACTGATTTAAGCACAGCCAACCAAAATTTAATTATAAAAGATCTTCAAAAAGACGATTTTTTAGATTCTGTTGCTCACGAATTAAGAACTCCGATTACAGCAATACGTTCAGCTGGAGAAATCTTAGCAGATGATGACGATATTCCTTTAGATATTAAAAAAGAATTTTTAAACAACATCATCACAGAATCTGATCGATTAAGTGAAATCATCAACGATATTTTATATCTGGATAAACTTCAGCACGGAGAAATCGCATTAAATATTCATGAAAATAATATTATAAAAACCTATAAAAAAGCATTAAATCCTATTTTACATCTCATTCAGCAGAAATTCATTCATGTAAGCGAAGTTGATCTCCTACACCATTATCAATTTGAATATGACGAAGCGAGAATGATTCAGCTTTTCCAGAATATTTTAGGAAATGCTTTGAAATTTACCGATGAACAAGGAACAATTCAAACCAAATTTTCAGAAAAAGACGATGTTTTAATCATCAAAATATTCAATACCGGAAAAAACATTCCTGAAGAAGATTTGGAAATGATTTTTGATAAATTTTATCAAGCTAAAAACCAGAACATTAGAAAACCTGTAGGTAGTGGCCTTGGATTAGCGATTTCAAAAAGAATAGTGGAAACCCATAAAGGAACCATAAAAGCACAAAACAGCGGTTTGGGAGTAACGTTTACGATCACTTTGCCGAAGAAAACATAAAAAAAAATGAAATTGAACCCTAAAAAAGTACAAAAATGAAAAAAATTTTAATTGCAGATGATGAACACAAAATATTAATGTCCTTAGAATACAGTTTCCGAAAAATTGGTTACGAAGTGTTCATCGCCAGAGACGGAACTGAGGTTTTAGAATTTTTGAAAACCATCACTCCCGATGTCATTTTACTCGATATCATGATGCCAAATCTTGATGGATACAGCACTTTGGAAGAAATTAAAAAGAATACAAATTTAAATAATACAAAAGTTTTGTTTCTCAGTGCCAAAAATAACCCAAAAGATATAGAAAAAGGCTTAGAAATGGGAGCTGATGCGTATGTAACAAAACCTTATTCTATAAAAAAACTGATTTCTCAGATTGAGGAGTTACTTAGTACTTAAACAAAAATGAATTGGTCAAATGAGACAAATAGTTTAATCTTATTAATGAAGCAAAACCATATCATTCGTATTAAAAAAACAAAACATAAAAATATTATGGAAGCAGACGATTTATTTAAAAAAAGCATAGAAGAAAATGAGCAATTCTGGAAAGAACAAGCTCATGAAATTACATGGTTTGATTTTCCAAAACAAATTATTTCAAAAGATGCAAATAATTATACCCAGTGGTTTCCCGATGGAAAACTGAACATGTGCTATCTTTGTATTGACAAACATATTGAAGACGGTTTTGGCCAAGAAACTGCCATTATTTATGACTCTCCCGTTACCAATCAGAAAATAAAATACACCTACAATCAGGCTAAAGAAGAAATATCAAAATTAGCAGCTGGACTATTATCTTTAGGATTACAGAAAGGCGACACGGTAGTGATTTATATGCCAATGATTCCACAAACACTTTTTTCAATGTTGGCTTGCGCTAGAATTGGTGTGATTCATAATGTTGTTTTCGGAGGTTTTGCACCGCAAGAATTGGTTGTAAGAATTGATGACTGCAAACCTAAAGCTTTGATTACAGCCACTGCAGGAATTGAAATTACCAAAAGAATTCCATACTTGCCTTTAGTTGAAAAAGCAATTGAACTGGCACAGGATAAAGTGGAAAACATTATTGTCTTCAACAGAAAATTAATAGACAACCAGCATGAAATGTTTGAAGGAATTGTTGATTATGAAGATTTGGTGAGAAAATCAGAACCTACAAGTTGTGTAGCAGTAGAATCAAATCATCCGCTGTATCTTTTATACACTTCAGGAACCACAGGAAAACCAAAAGGTATCACAAGAGACACAGGAGGTTATGCTACAGCTTTAAAGTTTTCTATGAAATATATTTACGGAATTGAACCTGGAGAAACTTTTTGGGCAGCTTCCGATTTTGGATGGGCAGTGGGTCACAGCTATAGTGTTTACGGCCCTTTAATAAACAGAAATACCACTATTATTTTTGAAGGAAAACCTATTATGACTCCCGATGCAGGAACTTTCTGGAGGATTATTTCTGAATATAAAGTTTCCGCAATGTTTACCGCTCCTACAGCCATTAGAGCTATAAAAAAAGAAGATCCGCACGGCGAACTTGTTAAAAAATACGATTTAAGCCATTTCAAAAAACAGTTTTTAGCAGGCGAAAGATGTGATGTTGCCACTTTAGACTGGTTTCAGGAACATATCGGAGTTCCCGCAATCGACCATTGGTGGCAGACAGAATCCGGTTCGCCGATGTTAGGTTTACTCACTTGCTATGAAGATTATAAAATCAAAAGGGCTTCTGCAGGAAAACCAATTCCCGGATATGATATTAAAATTTTTGATGAAAACGGGTACGAATTAGATGAACATAAAGAAGGTTATTTAGTCATCAAACTTCCGCTTCCTCCAGGTGCAATGTTGGGAATTTGGAATGATTATGAACGTTTTGACAAAAGTTACTTATCCCAATATAAAGGCTACTATTTTTCAGGAGACGGAGCGATAAAAGATGAGGACGGCTATATTTTCATCACAGGAAGAGTGGATGATGTTATCAACGTTGCGGGACACAGACTTTCAACTTCCGAAATGGAAGAAATTGTCTCCTCCCATCCCGATGTTGCAGAATGTGCTGTGGTAGGAATTGATGATGATTTGCGTGGTCAGGTTCCTTTTGCAACGGTTGTTTTAAAAAACGGTGCAGAAATTTCTAAAGCAGATATTGAAAAAGAAATCATCTTAAAAGTAAGAGAGAAAATTGGCGCAGTTGCTTTCCTGAAAAGCGTAATGGTTGTAAAAAGACTTCCAAAAACCCGCTCCGGAAAAATTTTAAGAAAGTTAATCAGAACAATCATTGATGGAAAAGAATTTCAGATTCCGTCGACGATTGATGATGAAATGATTATTTCTGAAATTAAAGAGAAAATTAATGAATATAGAAATTTAGATTAAACTTAAATTATTTAGTTTTAGTATCCTGCTCTTTTGTCTTGAAAAAAAAGAATCAAAAATTCAGAACTTGGAAACTCGGCTAAAATTTTCATTTTTTTTAACGTCTTCGTATAGGTCAGTACAATAATTAAAAATCTAACAATTCACTCTTGCTGACAGAAACACTATGGAGACCGAAATATATTCAGATTAATTCTTAACAAAAGCTTTTGCGAGCCTTGCGTTGAAATAATCAACCATTAATTAAATTAAAAAAAACAAATAAATTCTAAAAAGAAAAAGTATGAGAAATTATGTGATAGAAGATTTACCGCACTACTTTGAAGAGTACAAAAAATCAATCAAAAACCCGAAAAAATTCTGGGATAAAGTGGCAGATCAAAATTTTGTATGGTACCAAAGATGGAGCAAAGTGGTAAAATATGATATGAATGAGGCAAAAATCACTTGGTTTAAAGATGCTAAACTAAATATTACCAAAAACTGCCTAGACAGACATTTAGCCGTGAGAGGAGAAAAAACGGCCATCATCTGGGAACCCAACGATCCGAAAGAAGAAGCTCAGCACATCTCTTACAATGAATTATATGAAAGAGTAAACAAAACTGCCAATGTTTTGAAAGACATGGGCATCAAAAAAGGCGACAGAGTATGCATCTACCTTCCTATGATTCCTGAATTGGCAGTTACCATGTTGGCATGTGCGAAATTAGGAGCTGTTCACTCCGTTATTTTTGCAGGATTTTCTGCTTCTGCAGTCGTTTCTAGAGTGAATGACTGTGGTGCAAAAATGCTAATTACTTCAGACGGAAGTTACAGAGGAAGCAAAGTTTTAGATTTGAAATCAATCATTGATGAAGCTTTAGAAAAATGTCCGACTGTAGAAAAAACTTTAGTGGTAAAAAGAACCCACAACGAAGTACAGATGAAAGAAGGCAGAGATTTCTGGATGGGAGATTTATACGAAAAAGCTTCTGCCGATTTCGTAACGATCATCATGGATGCCGAAGATCCTTTATTTATTTTGTACACTTCTGGGTCTACAGGAAAACCAAAAGGAATGCTTCATACTTCCGCTGGTTACATGGTGTATTCTGCGTACACGTTTAAAAATGTATTCAATTATCAGGAAAACGATATTTATTGGTGTACTGCAGATATTGGCTGGATTACAGGGCATTCTTACATTCTTTACGGACCACTTTTGAATGGCGCAACTACCGTAATTTTCGAAGGAATCCCAACATATCCTGAGCCAGACAGATTCTGGGAAGTGATTGAAAAACATAAAGTCACCCAATTTTACACCGCACCCACTGCAATCCGTTCTTTAGCTAAAGAAAGTTCAGAATGGGTAGATAAGCACGATCTAAGCTCATTGCGAGTGATTGGTTCCGTAGGAGAACCCATCAACGAAGAAGCTTGGCACTGGTTTAATGACCATGTAGGAAGAAAAAAATGCCCAATTGTAGACACTTGGTGGCAGACCGAAACCGGTGGAATCATGATTTCTCCTATTCCATTTGTTACGCCTACAAAACCAACTTATGCTACGCTTCCTTTACCAGGAATTCAACCTGTTTTGATGGATGACAAACGCAATGAGATCACAGGAAATCAGGTAACAGGAAATCTTTGCATCCGTTTTCCTTGGCCGGGAATTGCCAGAACGATTTGGGGCGACCACCAAAGGTATAAAGAAACCTATTTTTCCGCATTTCCGGGAAAATATTTCACTGGTGACGGAGCTTTGAGGGATGAAGTGGGTTATTACAGAATTACAGGTCGTGTGGATGATGTGGTAATTGTTTCTGGTCACAATTTAGGAACCGCACCAATAGAAGACAGCATCAATGAGCATCCGGCCGTGGCAGAGTCTGCAATTGTAGGCTTCCCTCACGATATTAAAGGAAGTGCATTGTATGGTTTTGTAATTTTAAAAGAATCTGGAGAAAGTCGACAAAAAGATAATCTGAAAAAAGAAATTAATCAATTGATTTCAGATCAAATCGGTCCGATTGCTAAATTGGATAAAATTCAGTTTGTTTCGGGGCTTCCGAAAACGCGTTCCGGAAAAATCATGCGTAGAATTTTAAGAAAGATTGCTGAAGGTGATTTCTCGAATTTCGGAGACACTTCTACTCTTTTGAATCCTGAAATTGTAGAGGAAATTAAAAATGAGAGAATTTAATTTTTTTTTTAAATAATTTAGAGCCTGTTTAGTTTTTAGACAGGCTTTTTTCTTTAAAACATTTGTAATAAAGTTAATTTAATTAAATATGACACATTAATGATTAAAAATAATGAGTTGACAGAACATACAAAATTTGATCAAAACACACACTATTGAAAAATAATTTTAACGCAGTATGGAGGATATGCTCTTGGAATCAAATATCAGCTGACATTTGAGAATGACTCAATAATTCTTAAATCAAACGCTCACAAAAATCTTGAGGGAAACTATTTTGGAAATAATATTTTACATTTTAAAAAGATTAAAAATCATCTTACAGAAATTAATTTTAATAAACTAAAGGAAAGATATTCTATTACTTGCGCAGACCGCCCATCAAGAGAAATTGAAATTATGTTTGATAACGGAAAAAGAAAAATATCTACGACTATGGTGAAAAAGGTACCTTGGGTCTTTTAAAGTTATATGAAGAAATGGAGGGTATAGCAAATAAGGAAATAGGGCATAAATTAAAATGAATCAGCAATTGTAAATAATTAATAATTTCATAAATTTATTTAAAATATTAAAAATAAAATAAAATATTTAAAATTTAATTAAATTATCATCAACAATAAAGAAATATGTATTATCTTTAACCAACCAATACAAATAAAACTATGCCTACAATTATTACCGGTGTTTTTCAAAAACACAGCGACTATAGAAGACTCGAAATTGAGCTGGAAATGGCAGGTTTTCAAAATGAAGACTATATTGTATATATTACAGAAGATCATCACAACTTACCATACATGACGAGTGTGCAAATCACAAATCAAGCAGATGAAGCTAAAGCACGTAAAGTTTTTGGTGAAAATTCTGTATTAAAAACTTACGTAATTGACAACATGAGCATAGGTGAAGCATCCTATCCAATTGTAAAAAAATATATAGATACTAAAAACAAAACTGAGATTCACGCAAGTCCGGATTTAAAATTCAAAGGTGCCACAGAAGGCATGGATTCTGAAGTGAAATTTTAAAAAAATTATTTCATAAACTAATAACCATAATCCGCAGCCAAAAACTGCGGATTTTTATTATTTAGGATTGATAACTGCATTTATTTTTCGTATTTTCGTTAGAACTAAGCCTTCGAAAAATGAGCTATGACCTTGAACAAGAGAATAAAGAAATTCTCGCACGATATAAAGATCTGATTTCTAATACGTACCGTACTTTAGATGAAGAACACAACAAATTGATAAGAAAGGCTTTTGATATTGCTTTGGATGCGCACAAAGACCAAAGAAGAAAATCCGGAGAACCCTACATCTACCACCCAATTGCCGTAGCCAAAATTGTAGCTACAGAAATTGGCCTAGGAGCAACATCCATTGCTTGTGCTTTACTTCATGATGTAATTGAAGATTCTGATTATACTTTTGAAGATTTGAAGAAAATTTTTGGAGCAAAAATCGCTGAGATAGTAAATGGTCTTACCAAAATTTCGATCATGAATCATCAGAATATTTCTGTACAGTCTGAAAACTACAGAAAACTGCTTCTTACACTCTCAGAAGATTTCAGAGTTATTCTAATCAAAATTGCCGATCGACTTCACAACATGCGAACGTTGGAAAGCATGGCGCCAGATAAGCAGAAAAAAATTGCTTCAGAAACAGTTTATATTTACGCTCCAATGGCACACCGTCTTGGTTTGTATAATATAAAATCTGAACTTGAAGATCTTTCGCTAAAATATAACAATCCGGATATTTATAATGAGATCACATCAAAATTGGAACTTGCAAAAGAATCCCGGGAAAAATACATCGAGGAATTCAAAAACGAAGTCACCGTAAGATTAAAAGATGAGGGTCTGAATTTCAACATCAAAGGAAGAGCAAAAGCAATCTCATCTATTTATAGAAAAATGCTAAAGCAAGGTGTTTCTTTTGAAGAAGTTTTTGATAATTATGCCATAAGAATTACCTATAAATCTGATGCAAAAAACGAAAAATTTCTCGCTTGGAAAATATATTCTATCGTTACAGATGTTTACCACTCAAATCCTTCTAGAATGCGCGACTGGATTACCCAGCCACGCTCTACAGGTTACGAAAGCTTACACCTCACAGTTTTAGGACCAGATAGAAAATGGATTGAAGTTCAAATACGTTCCGAAAGAATGGATGATATCGCCGAAAAAGGTGTTGCTGCACATTACAAATATAAAGAAGGATACAAACAAAGTACTGAAGACCGTAATTTTGAAAAATGGGTTACTGAAATCAGAGACGTGTTAGAACAGCAGCAGGATCTCACTACTTCAGAGCTTTTAGACAATATTAAACTCAATCTTTACTCAAAAGAGGTTTTTGTTTTTACACCTAAAGGAGAAATTAAAATTCTTCCAACCAACGCTTCCGCTTTAGATTTCGCATTTTCTGTACACTCAGACTTAGGAATGAAGTGTCTCGGAGCAAAAATTAACGGCAAGCTGGTGCCTATTTCTTATAAACTTCAAAATGGCGACCAAATCGACATTTTATCTTCTCAAAACCAAAAACCAAAAGCGGATTGGCTGGAGTTTGTAATTACATCAAAAGCAAAATCTAAAATCAAAGGTTTTCTAAATTCTCAGAAAAATCAACTTGTAGAAGAAGGAAAAGAAATTTTGCAGAGAAAACTTCGTCACGCAAAAATTAATTTTAATGATGAAGAAATCAATAAATTACAAAAGTTTTTCAATCTTAAAACTTCACAAGAATTATTTTTGAAATTTCAGACCAATGAGCTGGATGTAAGTAGTTTAAGGAAGTATATTGAAAGTAAAAATGTATTTAACAATCTGCTTTCAAGATTCAGAAAGTCTCCTACCAAAAATGTACATTATGAAGAGCCGAAAGAACAGAATCTCGACATGATTGTTTTTGGAAAAGATGAAGAAAAACTCAATTATTCTTATGCTAAATGCTGCACCGTAATTCCGGGAGATAAAATTTTTGGCTTCATTACCATTTCAGAAGGAATAAAGGTACATAGCGATACTTGTCCCAATGCTATTAACCTCAGAGCCCAATATGATTACCGTGTAATTCCTGCTAAATGGGTGAATGAAGAAAGTTTTAAAAATAGAGTGAAAATTGAGATCGAGGGGCTAGACAGAATGGGGATGATTAACGATATTACCACCGTAATAAGCGGTGCAATGGGGATGGATATGAAAAGCATGTCGATAGAATCTAACGATGGTATTTTCACCGGAAATATTAATCTCGAAGTAAAACATACTGGCCAACTTGAGGAAACCTTCAAAAAACTTAAAGATATCAACGGAATTTCTAGAGTGCGGAGAATGTAAAATGAATTTGGATTTTTTAATGTAAATAAATAAAAAGTTTTTATAAGCTGATTATTCATCATTTAAACTACTTCTTTTAAGCATTTTTTGTAATAATCGTGGGGCTTTTTGAAAGTAATTAAGTCCCACAATACAGCTATTTATTTCTTTATTCTCTTTTAAAATAAAATTGATTTTCGGGATGAGGTAAAATTTTCTGTATAAAGAGATTAAGCAATTACAGCAGTTTTAGAATATTTGTGTTAAATTTAAATTCAAAATAAATAAAAATTTTGTCTGAAGATAATTATTGGTAAAGCTTTTTTCAAAATCACTCATCATTATTTTTAGTTTCAATAATGATTGTTCTAATATGGTCTTCATCACCTTCCAAATTGGGTTCTTGTTTTTCAGGAGTATATTGTGATGCTTCTTTTTTGAGTTCGTCGGCCAATAATTTTTCAACTCTGAGTTTTCTTAAAGCCATATTCAATTCATTCCCAAAAAGCAGTAGATAAACATTTACGTTTACCCAAACCATGAGTAAAATCATAGATCCGATGGAACCGTATAAAACGTTGTACTGAGCAATATTTTTAATGTAAATTGTAAAAAAATAGGTAGTTACAACAAACAAAACGGTTGTAAGAATTGCGCCAGGAATCGCTTGTCTGAATCTTATAATCTTCACTGTTCCCAACCAATAAAACAAAGTCAAAAGCAAAAAGAAAAACACAGGAAATGAAACAAAACCAATTATTTTAGATAGATTTTTTACAAGCCACGAAATATTGGATGTAGGGGTAAAGAGCTTCATCACAACTTCTACATAGTAAACCCCAAAAAGTGCCAGAAATACGATGGTTACAAACCCAATTGTAATAAAAAATGAAAGTATAAACTCTTTTACATCATTCAGTTTTTCTTCTGATTTTTCGTTGAATCCGCTAATGAGAGCAAATGTTCCATTGGTAGCAAAAACAAGGGCGATGAGAATTGTAAGGTTACTAATTCCCTTCATATTTGGAATAATATTGTTTTCTATATAAGATCTCACATCATTTTCAATATTACTAGGGAAAATATTATGCATCAAAATTTCAAAAATATAAAACTGAAGCTTATCGTAATGTGGCATATAAGGCAAAACCGAAAGAAGGAACAGAATAAAAGGAAAAAGACTTAACGTAAAATTCCAAGAAATACCTGCTGCTTTTCTGCCAATCCTGTCTTTGAACACACCAGCGAAGTAAATCTGGAACATTTCCCAAAGAGAAATCCCAAGCAATGGAATGTGAATATCATCGAAAAATTTTTGAATCCTCAGGACTACTTCGGGAGTTTTAAAAGCCATTTTAAATTTAATCTATTAAAACTGAAATACGATTGTTGATCAGAATTTCAGACTGTAAAACATTTAAACCTTGTTTAAAGGTAAAAGTAAACAATTAAAATGATTTTCAAAAATTACGCCTAACAAAGTCTGAATCAAAATAAATATCTTTGCAGCCTAAAAAAGATTAACAATGCGAATTTCACTTCTCTGTATAGGAAAAACGGATGACAAAGAAATCAATTCACTCATCAATTATTATCTCAATAGACTTCCAAGACATTGGAATTTTGAAATCACTGAAATTCCGGATGTGAAAAATGCCAAAAATCTTACTTCAGATCTTCTCAAGAAAGAAGAATCTAAGCTTTTTTTTAATCATATTGACAAAACAGACTTGGTTATTTTGCTTGATGAAAAAGGAAGACAGTTTTCTAGCCGCGAGTTTTCTGTAAAAATAGATACGTGGATGAATACTTCAGTGAAAAAAGTTCATATTCTAATTGGTGGGGCGTATGGTTTTTCAGATGAAATCTATGAAAGAGCCAACGAAAAAATAGCATTGTCTAAAATGACCTTTACTCACCAAATGATTCGTTTATTTATTGTAGAACAATTGTATCGTGCAGATCAAATTTTGCAGGGAAAACCTTATCATAATGATTAAAATAGATATTTAGATTTCAGATGTAAGATTTTAGACTTACTATTTTTACATCATAATTTATTAAGATTTTGAAAATACTGCGAGATTTTACGAATTAATTTTTCAGATTAATCTGTCTTTTTGCCTCTCCTACTACGAATGCAACAGAATTTGCAATATTAAAACTCCGAATAAGGTTTGACATCGGGATCGTTAAATGATTTTCAAAAAGATGTAAAACATTGTCGCTCAAGCCCACACTTTCTTTCCCGAAAACAAGCCAGTCGCCGTCTTGAAAATCTATTTCTAAATACGATTTTTTGGCATGAGAACTCATCAAGAAAACACGTGATTTATCTGGAATTACCTTCATCCATTCTTCTACATTACTATATTCTGAAACATCAAGATGCACCCAATAATCTAAGCCAGAACGTTTCAGGTTTTTATCATCAATAGTAAATCCGAAGGGATGAATGAGGTGTAATCTGCTTTCGGTACCTACACAAAGTCTGCCGATGTTACCCGTATTATTGGGGATCTCAGGTTCTACAAGAACAATATTTAGCATGAATATGGTTGAAATTTGAAAAAATAAATAAGTTCAGATTTTATTGCGTTTTTTTGATACATTTCAAATTGTAATCAGGCAATAAAGATTTCTCATAACCAAGTGCAATGGCCTTGTTTAAATTATCGCACGCCTCTTTGGTTTTTGTAGTTTCAAACAAAATATTGGCTTTTGTGACGTATGATTGAGAAAATTTAGAATCAATAGAAATTGATTTGTTGACGTCTAATAATGCTTCTTTATACTTTTTCATTTGAAGATAAACCTCTGCCCTTCCGTTATACAAAAGAGATTCGGGACGCTCGGCAAGGAGTTTGTTGTAATCTGCAAGTGAGCCTTCAAGATCCCCAGAACGTCTCTTAAGTGTGGCCATACTTGTTTTTGCAAATAAGTTTTCTGGCGCAAATGTAAGAATGTAATTCAAGTCTTTCAAAGCCAAGTCCTTTTTTCCCATATTATCATAAATCTTGGATCTCAAAAGATAAAGATTGGCGTTTTGCTCTTCTATTTTAAGCCCAGAATTGACATATTCTAAAGCTTTTGGGCGACTACCTTTTGTGTTGTGTAATGATGCCAAATTTTCGTAAACAGAAACAGAAAGAGGGTTGGTAATTAAAGCAGATTCATATGATTTGAAGGCAGCAGTAGTTTTCCCAAGCCTTCGCTGCGCCGTCCCAAGTTGAATGTAATAATCTGATTTAAATTTCTGTATCAATTCTTTATCAGCTAGAATTTGATACTGTTTTTCAGCACATACATAATCATTTTTGATCATGCAATCTTCCGCTATCTTTTTATCCTGAGCATTAATACAGTTCAGTGAAAGTAATGCTGTACCTAATAAAAATATTTTTGCTGTCATTGAGATTGGGTTTGTTTGTTGATCACTTTTTTTGCGAGCAAAGCAAATATCACTCCCACCAAAGATCCTGCAAACGCACCTACCAAAACATCTCCTGGGAAATGAACACCTAAATAAATTCTACTGTAAGACACAGTGGCTGCCCAGAAAAAAAGAAAATAAGGAATCCATTTTATGTTTTTTTTAAGCAAAATACTTAGATAGGTTGCAAGAAAAAATGTATTGGAAGCATGGGCAGAATAAAAACCATAATCGCTACCAGGAGTAACTACAATTCTCATCAATTTTTGTAATGAAGGGTCTTTACATGGTCTTAATCTTAAAAATCCATGTTTAAAAATACCTGCTACCTGATCAGACACTGTAGTCCCTATCGCAACAAAAATAAGAATAAAAACAAATGCTCTAAGCCTGAAATTTTTGTAAAGCAAATAACATAAAATCACATAAAGAGGAATCCAAATGAATCTCTCGGAAATAAGTTCCCAAAAAGGATCAAATGGTTGGCTTCCCAAATTATTGAGGTAAAGAAAAACTTCTTTGTCTTCTAAAACAATTTCTTCCATTATCTGCTTACAGGTCCTTCGTAAGTCTCATCTTCAGAAGGTTTTATTAAAGGTTTATCAGTAGCTTCTTTAGGTGATGTATTCAATTCTTCATCTAGATTTTTCATTGGATTAAAATCTTTTGCAGCATCTTTTATCCTATCAATTTCTTTTTTAATATCTGAAACAGGATTATCTGTTTCTTTCATAATTTCTGTTTTGATATCATCTACTGCACCCTTCATTTTTCTCACACCTGCGCCAAGGTCGCGAGCAATAGACGGAAGTTTATCCGGACCGAAAAGAACAACGATCGCTAATACGATAAGCGCCATTTCACCAATGCTTAATTCCATTTTGTAAAAATACGAAACATTAGATATAAAACTTTATTTTCAAATTAAATTTAAATATATTTTAAGATTTTTTTTCTTTGAAAGCATAATAAGTAATTACAACACTTACGGACATCAACATAAATGCAAGAAAAAACGGTGCTCCCGGAAATCTGAATGCTGCATTTTTTTCACTGAAATGATAAAAAAGATAAGTCATTAAAGGTGGGCCAATAGTCGCTGTAACGCTCATTAAACTCGTTAAAGCTCCCTGAAGTTCACCTTGTTCATTAGGTGCAACATTTTTAGAGATTACAGATTGTAATGCCGGACCGCAAATACCTCCAAGACAATAGGGAATTAATATTACAAACATCATCCACCCTTCTGTGGCAAATGAGAAAAGCAGCATTCCCACTGCATAAAGTGCTAAGCCAATGTAAATGCTTTTGTATTCTCCCAATTTTGGAGTTGTGTACCTTATAAGAACTCCCTGAACGAGAGCGATAAGAAGCCCTACAACTCCTAGAGATATCCCAACCATTAATTCATCCCATTTGAATTCACTCATGGTAAAATAATTCCAGTTGGTTTGCACTGCATGACTAGCAATGTAAATCAAAAACAAACTCACCACAAGTCCTGATAATTCAGGATGTTTCATCAAAAACTTCAATGAGCCTATAGGGTTTGCACGTTTCCAGTCAAATTCTCTTCTTTGGCTTTTATCTAAACTTTCGGGAAGAATAAAATACCCGTAAAGAAAATTAATTAAACATAAAACTGCCGCGGCATAAAAAGGAACTCTTGCACCAAAATGCCCTAAAACACCGCCTAAAAGTGGCCCAACAATAAACCCTAACCCAAACGCAGCGCCAATCAATCCGAAGTTTTTTGCACGGTCTTCGTCTGTGGAAATATCAGCAATATATGCACTTGCGGTAGTGAAGCTTGCACCGGTAATACCTGCAATTACTCTTCCTAAAAAAAGCAGCCAAATATTGGGTGCCAAAGCCAGAAAAATGTAATCAACTGCAAAACCAAGAAGAGAAATTAAAATAATAGGTCTTCTTCCGTATTTGTCACTTAAATTTCCTATTACAGGAGAAAAAATAAATTGGGTAAAAGCATAAGCAAATGCAAGCCAGCCTCCGTATTTTGCTGCTTCCGTGATCCCTCCGTGAATGAGCTCTTCTATTAGTTTCGGGATTACAGGAATGATAATTCCCAAACCGATAACGTCAATAAGAAGGGTGACGAAAATAAAACCTATAGCCGCGCTTTTCTTTGATTTTTCCATAGGCGCAAAATTAGTAAATTATAAAAAGGTAAAATGTCATATTTTTCATTTATATTGAATGTAAATAAATATATAAATTCATCTTAATAAAAAAGACCGCCTTAAAAAAGGCGGTCTGTATAATTTAATTGTAGTTCACTTTATTTTGAAGCCAATACTTCTTTATCTGTAGTAGATTTTCCGTGTACTTCGTCTTCTTTTCCTGTTTTCAAGAAGTCATACGCAATTGCAGATGCAATGAATATAGATGAATAAGCACCAAAACCAATACCTATAAGTAATGCAAACATAAATCCTTTAAGGTTATCACCACCGAAAATGAAGATTGCAAGAATTACCAGTAATACAGTAAATGTAGTATTGAAAGTTCTACCCAAAGTACTTGAAATAGAGTCATCAAATAAACCAGCTAAGGTTACAGATTTTTTCTCTCTCAAGTATTCTCTAATTCTGTCGAAGATAATTACTGTATCATTAATTGAATAACCTAATACTGTAAGAATAGCTGCAACAAAATCTTGGTTGATTTCCATATTGAACGGCATGAAATTGTGAAGCAATGAGTAAGCTCCCAAAATAATCACTGCATCATGGAAAAGTGCAACAACAGCACCTAGTGAGAACTGCCATTTTCTGAATCTTATTAAAATATAAATGAAGATACCTGCCAAAGCAGCTACTACGGCCAAAATACCATGTGTTTGGATATCATCAGCAACAGTAGGACCTACTTTTTCAGATGAAATAATACCAGGCTTATTTTTGTCTGCAGCTTTGAATTCTTCAAATGTAATTTTTGCAGGAAGATCAGATTTTAGCCCTTCAAAAAGTTTGTTTTCAATAGTTTGATCTGCTTTCAAAGATTCATCTTCGAAAAGATAATCTGTTGAGATTTTCAACTGTCTGTTGTTACCAAATGTTTTAGCTTCTACAGAAGAGTTTTTACCGTCTTGAGTTTTGAATAATTTTGCTAAATTTTCTTCAACATCATTGGCGTTAACATCTTTATCAAATCTTACGATATAATCTCTACCTCCAGTAAAGTCGATTCCGTATCTGAACCCGTTTGTAAAGATTGAAACTAAACTGATCACCGTTAAGACAGCTGAGATTCCGTAAGCAATTTTTCTTTTTCCGATAAAATCAATCCAAGTATTTCTGAAAAGATTTTTTGTAGGAGCCGTCCAAACAGACAATCCTTTTCCTTTCTCTAATCTTGAGAAAATCATTACTCTAGACAATGCAACAGATGTAAACAAAGTCATGATGATACCAATTCCTAAAGTTATAGCAAATCCTTTAATAGGACCTGTTCCGAAGAAGAATAATACACCAGCAGTTAATAAAGTCGTTAAGTGACCATCAATAATTGCATTCAAAGCATGTTTGAAACCGTCTTTATATGCCTGGAAAATTCCTTTTCCTGCAAAAAGTTCTTCTTTTGTTCTTTCATAGATGATTACGTTGGTATCTACGGCCATCGCCATCGTCAACACCATACCGGCAATACCAGGTAGCGTAAGAGTAAAGTCACCAGAGTCCATAATTCCGAAGATATAGAAAAGGTTGATTACCATTGCAATTACTGCATAAATACCCGCTCCACCGTAATAGAAAATAATGTAAACAATGATGATGAGGAATGCTATTGCAAATGAGATCATCCCCGCGTTGATAGATTCTTCACCTAATGATGGACCAACTTGGGTTGCTTGAACCACTTTTGCTCCTGCAGGCAACTTACCAGCACCCAATACATCTACCAATTCTTTAGCTTCTTCTTGTGAGAAGTTTCCTGAAATCTGAGTTCTACCATTTGGAATTGCATTAACAACATTTGGTGCTGTATAAACATTTCCGTCCAAAGTTACAGCTACGGGTCTTCCTACATTTTTCTCTGTAAGCGTCTTCCATTCTTTAGCTCCTTTAGAATCCATCTGCATATCTACAACTACTCTACTAAGATCGTCGTATCCAATACTTGCAGTCTCCACAGCTCCGTCTACCGGTGCTTTTTGATTGATGTTTCCTCTGATTGCGTAAAGTACAAGATCATTTGGCGAAGTTGCCTCTGGCTTGTAACCCCACATAAACTGAGTGTATTTTAGGTTAGCCGGTCTTACAGACTGAGCTAATTTGCTGTTTAAAATTTTATTTACGACAGCGGTATCTGTAAGTTTAATATTTCCTACTCCATTTGCTTGCAATTTTTCAAATTGAAGAAGTTTCATCAAATCCGTATTTTTAGAAATACCGATAGAATCTCCTTTAGCTGAGATAATGGTGCTTAAAGATTGAAAATAAGGTACAACTTCTTGCGCTTGCTGCACTTCCCAGAACTGGAGTTTTGCAGAAGTTTGAAGCATTTTTTTTACCTTATCGATGTCTTTCATACCAGGCATTTCCACAGAAATTCTTGCAGTACCCGGTACTCTTTGTACGTTTGGCTGAACGGCTCCAATTTTATCAATTCTCGTTCTGATTACTTCAAAAGCGGTACCTACAGAAAGATCGATTCTCTTTTTTACGATACTTTTCACCTGATCATCAGTCGCATTGTACGGGATATTAAGATTGGTATTACCAAAAATCTCCGAATCTGCCAATTTAAGATTTGCACCTTTTGCTTTGTTTACAGCATCAAACTGATCAAAGAAATTGTCGATGTAAGATTTTGTTGAATTTTTTTGTGCTTCGTCTGTCTTGTTTAAAGCCTCAATTAAAACAGGATTTGTTGAAAAATTGGTTAAATCATTTACCAAATCTCTTTGGTTGATTTCCAAAAGAACATTGATCCCACCTTTAAGATCGAGACCCAATTTCATTTCCTTGTCTTTGGCTTTAGCATACGTAAGCTCCGTGTAACCAAGATTAAGAGTCTGCTCTTTTATCCTCTTGATTTCCTTTTCGTTCCCTTTCGCAGCTTCTATCTGCGATTCAATTTTACTGGCGTACCAGGTTGGTATAAGCTCGTTTAAGCAAATCAACCCGAGGACAATAGCAATAATTGTAATAAGTCCTTTTCCTTGCATTTTGTTATTACTACGTTAAATTAAGTCGGCAAATATAACAATTTTATTGTATTTTTTTTGACTTTTTAACAATAGAAATCGTTTATTTTCAGATAAATTCGAGGTTAAATGATAGTTTGAAAATTTCTTCCTCTAAACTTTTGTTATCACTAATTGAATTGTGGCAGAATTTCATCAAAAAATAAAAGGCTAAAATCTAAATTATTATGAGAAAATCATTTTTTTCAGACAGCATTTTTTGCTGATCAGTATTACCTTATCAAAACATTTGTTTACAAGTGTTTGCTTCAGGTTTTATAGCACTTTTTGAGATTACAAAAGCCTATACTATTTAATTCTTAAGAATGGAGATTTTAAGTCTTATAGTCTGAAAATTGTATTGAAATAAATTTAAAGAGCGACTCATTATAGAATCACTCTTTGTATTATATCGTCATTGAAAAAATTCTGGTTCCAGGCTGGTTCCTCATCATTCTGAGATCAAAAACCATTGCAACATTTCTTGTAAAAGCCCTGCCTTTTTCAGTAATTTTCACTTTGGCATCAAAGATTTCAACTAGGCCGTCTTTTTGCATCTCAGAAAGCATTTCAAGTGAATTTTGAAGTTCTGGAAAAGAATTCGTCTCGGTAAATTCAGTTTCAAGCTGACACATCAAATTCAAAATATGACGACGTACAGCGAGATCTTCTTGATTCAAAATATGGC
Organism: Chryseobacterium piscicola; assembly: GCF_900156685.1. Classification (GTDB taxonomy): domain Bacteria; phylum Bacteroidota; class Bacteroidia; order Flavobacteriales; family Weeksellaceae; genus Chryseobacterium; species Chryseobacterium piscicola. The sequence goes on along the minus strand of NZ_FTOJ01000002.1, from coordinate 402,768 downwards.
CTTTCACAACAGGGATTTCTCCCTGCGCTATCATTTTCTGATACTCTTCCACCGTTTTTACATTTTGGGCAAATGCAAACCAAGAATCTGAAATAGCAGACATACCCAAGCCCACCATGAGCTGTGTTTTGCTAGAAGTGTAGCCCATAAAATTTCTATGAAGTTTGCGTTGGGTCATAGATTGGTAAAGATCGTCGTGTGCAAGCGAAAAATGATCCATTCCAACTTCTATGTAGCCTAAATCTTCGAGTAGTTTTTTTCCGTCTTCATACAAACGTCTTTTCTCATCTCCACTTGGAAGGTCATTTTCATCAAAACCTCTCTGTCCTACCCCTTTTACCCACGGAACATGGGCATAAGAATAAAAAGCAAGTCTGTCTGGCTTCAATTCCATTGTTTTGCGGATTGTATTTTCCATTGCTTCCCAATTTTGATAAGGAAGACCAAAAACCAAATCATGGCTTATACCTCGGTATCCTATTTCACGAGCAAATTCAGTAACTTCCTTCACTTTTTCGTAAGATTGGATTCTATTGATTGCTTTTTGAACTTTAGGATCATAATCTTGAACTCCAAAACTTACTCTTCTGAAACCAATATCATACAAAGTTTGTAAATGCTCTCTGGTTGTGTTATTCGGATGGCCTTCAAATGAAAATTCTGGATAATCGGCAATTTCTACAGTTTCAAAAATTCCTTCAAGTAGAGTTTTAAGATTTGCGGGTGAGAAAAATGTAGGTGTTCCTCCACCAAGATGGAGTTCTTTCAGTTTTGGTTTTTCAGAAAAAAGATTTAAATACAAATTCCATTCATTTAAGACAGATTCCAAATACGGAATTTCTACGCTATGCTGCTTGGTAATTCTTTTGTGACAGGCACAGAAAGTACATAAAGCCTCACAGAAAGGAAGGTGTATGTAAATTGAAATTCCTTCCTCAGAATTAGATTCATTGAAGGATTTAATTACCGTTTCCTTATATTGTTCTGGAGAAAAACTGTTTTCATCCCAATAAGGAACGGTAGGATAAGACGTATAACGAGGTCCGGGAATATTATATTTATCAACTAAAGAATTCATGTAAAAAATTTTTGCATACCGCCATTAAGGCAGATATGCAAAATTACTCATTAATGATGATATACAAAGAATGACAAATGTTAGGCTTTCCGAAGATTTCTTATTTTGTAATCAGTCTAAATACTTCTATTGCAAATTTTTCTCCTAAGTCTATATATCCAGCACTGTTGTAATGCCAAGGATCATTGCCATAACTGTAATTTTTAGTCGATCGAATGATGGAAGAATGATGATCATTTTTTACAAATTTTTCTTGTGCAAACTGTATCAACTCTCCCATTTCCCATACTCTCCCAGAATTATTTTTTCCTGAATCTGAAATTTTCCCTATAGCAACGGGCAAATCATCGGTAAGCAAAGCGGCTCTCATCTGGTTCATCAAAGTTTTTAAATGTGAATAATAATTATTGGCAATTTCTTCATTATAGCTTGCATCACCTTCACCTTGCATCCATAAAATCCCGGACATGATGAGTTCATCTGCTCTACCATTCTTGTCTATATCTTTTTCCTTCAACGCATTTTTTAAAGTAGTAAGAAAATGATCATATTGATTTACTCCTTTTTTACCGTTAAAATCTGCATCCCAACAACCGAAATTCCCTGCAGCGAGACTATCTATGGAAGTTCCTTCTCTGGCATATTTTATCAGCGCAATTTTATCTTCTGGAAAAAACTCTTGCATCTTTTTTGCAAAAGTAAGTTCTAAACCAAATCTGTCTGAAAGGGTATTGGTTTTTCCATCTGATTTAAATCCTGTTCCGTGACCCGGTTTTAAGACATCCCAATACCCAATCCCACCATTTATTTCTCCGTCTGCAACAGAGTTTCCTTGAAAAATATAAACATCTTTAAATGCTCTTAAATTACTCGGAAGATCTTTATTGTAACCAAAACCATTCATATTAGACTGCCCCGCCAAAACGAAAACCCTTATTTTCTGAGTATAAAAAAAAGTAGGAAGTAATAATAATAGAAATATTTTTAAATTTTTCATGTGAAAATTTTATCAAAGGTAATTTTTAATACATTTTAAACTCTATTTCAATTGAAAAGATATGCCGTATCTAAAACAATTAAAATTTTAATTTCATTAATGAGATTTTATCTTTTCCTGCAAAAACAACAGTGTTGCTATCAACCCATTTGCAGACATAAAAGCCTTTCTCGCTAGAAATTTTAGTCCAAGTTTTACCAAAATCTGATGAATAGCTAATGTGTTGATCTCCTACAGAAACCATTTCTTTTCCTTTAGAATTGGGTTTTATTTTCACACAAGTTGTATAACCTGCATTTTTTCCGGAAGCTTGAATTTGCCAAGTTTTACCAGCGTCTGTAGAGGTTGCAATATTGTCTATATTTTCATTTTGTTTGGTATAATCTCCCCCCACAGCAATTCCGAATTTGTCTCCCGAAAAATCAATAGAATAAATACCTTGTGATGAAATCCCTTGTATGAAAGGTGTTTTGAAAGCTTCTAACTTGCTGTTTTTAAGATTTAGTCTAATAATTCTAGATGAATTTCCTCCGGTCGCTATCCAAACATAATTATCAGACGAAGCAATATTTGTATTACTTGATGCGAAGGCAGCCTCGCCAGTGTTCATTTTTAAGTAAGAATAATCTTGTAATTGAAATTTTCCTTTTATAAATTTAAAATCAATTAATTTTAAATTTAAATTTTCTGCAGGATCTGAAAAAGCAAAAAATTTATTCTTACTAAAATGTAAAGCATCGTAAAACGCTGTTTTCACAGTGTCTTGGAATACAACATTGTGGCTTAATTTTTTTTTATCTATTCTGAAAAAATACCCCGGACTTTCAATATTGATGGCGTAAAAAGCATCTTTATCTTGAGCCAAAGTTCTGAATTGCAAATTTTGATCTGAAATTTTGATTTGTTCTTTATTTTGTTTGTTCTTTAAATCTACATACCCAAATTTAGAATCTGTACCGCTGTACCAAACTTTACCGTCATATAATTCCAAAGCTCTTATGCTGATTTTGTCATTAAGAATTGTTTCAAAACTTTCAATTTTCTGTCCGAATGAAAACATGGAAATTATGATGCTTGCTGTGATCAATAGTTTTTTCATAATACTCAAAATTAATCAAAAAAAAAATTCCGCACGAAGCGGAATTAAAATTTATTTTTTATTATCAATATCGATATCGACATCTTCTAAAGGCTTTTGTTCGGCTTTGAAAGTTTCACCATAGCCAGCTTTATGTAGTTTAGAATTTCTCAAACTGTAGGTGAAGTAAATAACAACTCCAATAGCCAACCAACCCATTGACAAATATTTAGCTTCATGGCTTAAGTTCCAAATCAAATATAAGTTGATTGCAATACCTAAAGTTGCGATAACTGGTAAAGCAGGAACTTTGAAATTTCTTGGTAAGTCTGGTTGTTTTTTTCTAAGAATCCAAACTGCTATACAAACCATTGTGAAGGCAAACAATGTTCCGAAACTGGTCATATCTGCCAATTTACTGATTGGCGTAAACGCTGCCACGGTTGCAATTACAATTCCTAAAATCATCAAACTTTTAGCTGGTGTTTTTTTCACAGGATGCAGGTCGCTGAACATTTTTGGGATCAAACCATCTTTAGACATTCCTAAGAAAATTCTAGATTGTCCCATGATCATTACCATTAATACAGACACTAAACCTACAGTTGCAGCAATCGTGATGATGTACCCAGCCCAGCCTTGTCCGGCAATCTCAAATGCGTATGCTACTGGAGCTTTTATAGCATCCGGATATTTTCCTTGAGGATTGAAGTCTGAGTAATGCATCATCCCAGTAAGTACCAATGAAACTAAGATGTATAAGAATGTACAAACCAACAATGAAACAATAATTGCAAACGGTACATCTTTCTTAGGATTGATGGCTTCACCCGCCTGTGTGGAAACGGCATCAAAGCCTACATAAGCAAAGAAAATAGCAGCTGCTCCCGAGACAATTCCCTGAATACCGTAAGCTTCTTTTACTTTATCTCCTTCCATTACTTCTTGTATTGCAGGAATAAAAGGATTCCAATTATCTACATTAATGAAGAAAGCACCCGCAATAATAACAAATAAGACCGCAGAAACCTTCATGATTACAATTAAATTATTTGCTTTTGCAGCTTCTTTTGTTCCTTTGATTAAGATTGAGATAACGAGCAAAACTATTAGAAAGGCAGGAAGATTCAACATAATTTTAAAACCAAATAAATCTGGTGCTGCATTATAATTTGAAATAATTTCCTGAAGTTGCGCTAGTTTTTCTGTACTTAACCCACCTTTTTCAACTGCTTTGGTAGCCTCAGAGAAAGCACCGCTTGCAGTTCCGGGATCAGTAGTGAGCCAGTTGGGCAAATGCAAACCAAACATTTTTAAAAGTTTATTAAAATAACCCGACCAAGATACAGCTACCGTCATAGATCCCATGGCATATTCTAGGATAAGCCCCCAGCCAATAATCCATGCAAAAATTTCACCTACAGTTCCGTATGCATAAGCATAAGCAGAACCTTCTACAGGCAAAATAGATGCAAATTCTGAATAACACAATGCGGCAAAGACACAGGCAATACCAGCAATAACGAATGAGAGCGCCAATGCAGGTCCTGCATGATAATAAGCTCCCGTTCCAGTAAGTACAAAAATTCCTCCGCCGATAATGGCTCCGATTCCGATGGCAGTGAGGCTCCATTTCCCGAGAACTCTTTTCAGTTCACTGCTTTTAACATCTGCCTCAAAAGCACTCATGGGCTTTTTGGTCCAAATTTTAGACATATAATTTTAATTTATTAAAGATTTACGAAAATATAAAAAATTTAGAGATATTAACGTTTGTTGTTAATATAAAGAAGAAAAACTTTAATTATTGACCATACAAAACTGATTTCCACAAGTTTTAAAACTATTTTAAAACTATTTTTTTTCTGTATTTTTGAGGTGATGAATTTATATGATCTTTTTATAAAACCCTATGAAGCCTATACTTACGGCCAAATTGCTTTAGAATCATTTGCCTGCGTTTTTGGTATTGTAAGTGTTTATCTATCAATCAAAAAAAATATCTGGCTCTACCCTACGGGAATTATTTCTACTGTACTTTATGTCTATATTCTTTTAAAATCAGGGTTGCTGGGCGACTGCCTTATCAATGTTTATTACACAGCCATGAGCATTTATGGCTGGATTTTGTGGTCGAAGAATTCTGATGATCAAATTTATGTGAACGTTGAAAAATCCAGTAAAAAAGATTGGCTTTATAGCACAATTCTCTTTATATTAAGCATTCTCCTTGTAACGGTGGTTTATTATTACAAACCATTTATAGACAATAATCTTTCTTCAGAAGGAATCAGTTTTGGATTATACCATCTGGATTGGGGCAACTGGCTTGATGTTATTACAACATCTATATTTTTGGTTGGGATGTGGCTCATGGCAAAAAGACGAGTAGAAAGCTGGTATTTCTGGATTCTCGGCGATCTCATTTGTGTTCCAATGATGCTCTATAAGGAGCTGGGAATAACTTCGGTGCAATATTTGGTATTTACCTTCATGGCAATCAATGGTTATATTGCCTGGAAAAAAAGTTTAAAACATTAAAATTTAAATACGATGAAAAATTTAATCAAAATTTCACTAAGCCTATTCGCTTTTATGAGCCTTGGTTCATGTGCTGTGTACACAGATCAAGGTGGAGGGTACGGAGATCCGTATCTAAGTAACGGTGCTTATTACGCACCAAGTAATTATTACGGAGACGGAGGATATTGGGGTAACGATGGATATTATTACAGAAATGACATTCATTATTATTACGATCAAGGCATGCCTTATTATTTCTACGGAAACAGCAGACAGAAAGTGTATGTAGAGAGAAATGCGACTTCTAATTCTGGTGTCAGATCTGGCAATTATGGCTTTACAAGTCCCAATTCAACAACAAATACAAACCCAAGACAAAATAGCGGAGGCTTCAGAAATCCTCAAAAAAATCAGCAAAGCCTACCAAGAAACAATGGTGGCTTTAGAAACAACCAGCAAAATCAGCAGACGCAGCCGAGAAATAATGGAGGTTTCAGAAATAATTCTAATACTAACCAAAATACGAATACCAACCAAAATTCATCTGGCGGTTTTAGAAATGGCACAGAAAACAACCGACAAACCCCTACTCCTAATAAAGAAAGTACAAACGGAAACGGTTTTAGACGATAAATATTCTAAATAAGTTGCGAACGGCATTTCGTCGTTCGCTTTTTATTTTATTATACTTAATTTTGCTGGCTTTTAAAATCAATAGAAGATGATGAATTTTTTTAAATATCAGGGTACAGGAAACGACTTTATAATGGTAGACAACCGCTCGGGGGAATGGAATAACCTTTCTAACAAGACTATTACAGCGCTTTGTGATCGTCGTTTTGGGATTGGTGCTGATGGCTTAATCAAAATTAATTCTGCTGAAAATGTAGATTTTGAAGTTGATTACTATAATTCCGACGGATCAAAAAGTTTTTGCGGAAATGGCGCCCGCTGTTCGGTAGCATTTGCGCATTTTCTAAAAATTTTCAATGATTCTACAACTGTTTTTACTGCTATAGACGGTCTTCATGAAGCCGAAATCAAAGGTGAAATCGTTAAACTAAAAATGAGTGATGTAAAAACGATTTTAAAAGATGGAAATGATTCTGTTTTAAATACAGGCTCGCCCCATTTTATAAAATATGTGAATGATATTGCAGATGTAAATGTTTTTGAAGAAGGAAAATTGATAAGATATTCAGAAAACTATAAGGAGCAGGGCATCAATGTGAATTTTGTAGAAGAAATTTCTGATGAACAGATTTTTGTGCGTACTTATGAAAGAGGTGTTGAAGACGAGACTTACAGTTGCGGAACTGGCGTTACAGCTGCGGCTTTAACTTATCTTGATAAAAATTCAACTAATCAAATAGCAGTAAAAACTTTAGGTGGAGATTTAAAAGTTTATGCAGAGAAAAACAATAATTCTTTCGTTAATATTTGGTTGGAAGGACCAGCAAAACAAGTTTTCAGCGGACAGATTTAAATTTAAATACTAAATACCCTCATTTCGATTTTATAAACTATGAAAAAAGCAGTTTTAATTATTGTTCTTCTACTGATTGCTATTGGTGGATTTTTTGGCTTTAAATTTTATAAAAAAAATTTTGGAAACAACATCAAAAAAGATGGCTATGTTTTAATTCCTCATGGTGCAGATTTTAAACAAATTTTAGATTCTGCAGCAAGATATATTGATAACAGCGCTGCATTTGAATCTGTAGCGACAGAGAAAAACTTGCAAAAGACATTCAAGCCGGGCCGTTATCATTTTAAAAAAGGAATGGGAAATTCAAACCTTGTGAATATGATTAAAGCCGGAAATCAAAGCGAAAATTCTTTCAGAATTGGTGATTTTGGGGACGTTTATCAAATGTTGGGGAAAGTTACCCGAAAAACAGAAATAGATTCTTTGAAATTTGTAGATGAATTTAATAAAATTGCTGTAAAAAAAGGGTACACATCTGCGGAAGATTTAAAAAAATATTTTTTTATTGATACCTACAATTTCTACTGGACGGTAACTCCAAGTGAATTTTTCAAAAAATTTGACGACCAGTATCAAGAATTCTGGAATACTGATCGTAAGGCAAAAGAAGCTCTGTCTGGGCTAAGCAGAGATCAAATTTATGCTTTAGCATCAATAGTTTTCAAAGAATCTGGAGGTAAACCAGATGAAATGAAAACCATAGCAGGATTGTACCTGAACCGTTACAAAAAAGACATGAAATTACAGAGTGATCCTACGGTAATTTATGCAATGAATAAGCAGAATAATTTTAAAGAATCTATAAAAAGAGTTCTCTATAAACACCTTTCTACACCATCTCCATTCAATACATACGCCCAAAAAGGAATTCCCCCTGGACCAATTTGTATTACCGATAAAAATTCTGTTGATGCGGTTTTAAACTCAGAAAAAAACAGTTTTATTTTTATGTGTGCAGATCCGTCAAGACCCGGTTTTCACAAATTCACTGATAATGCAGAGGAACATGCTGCAAATGCAAAGGTATATCAGGAATGGCTTAACTCGCGAAATATCAAATAGTAAAAATATTTAACCTTTTTTTAACAATTTAAAATTTAACAATCTAGGTTAAAATGCGTCTAATAGAACAGAAATAATAAACAAAACTAACTTGTTTGCAATAATTTAAATCATAAGAAACAGTCTTATTTTTTATTTTTTTTGCATTCTGTATACAATTAAGAACTTATGAATCAAACTGAAATCATCAGTCTGTTTACCAAAAAGACTTTAGGATTAACTTTCGTATTATCTGCAGCTGCTTTGGCTTTCGCACAAGAGAAAGTAAATATCACGGGATCTGTGGTAAACAAAGATAATCAGCCCGTCCCGTACGCTTCAGTAACGTATGTAAACAAAACCAACAAAGCACTAAGTGAAGGTGCACTTACAGATGAGAATGGACAGTATGTAATGGGTATCACACCAGGAAATTACGATATTACTATTGATGCCATCGACTACCGAAAAGCTGCCTTCAATAAACAAATAGCAAAAGCTGGAAATGTAGGTTCATTATCTATTGAGCCTGAATCTACAACTACAAATGCTAAAACGCAAGACATTAAAGGTGTTGTAATTACTGCAACTACAAAGCCTTACAAAGTTGAACTAGATAAAAGAACGTATGACCCATCTCAGGATATAGTAAGCAAAGGAGGAAGCTTACAAGATGTTTTATCAAACGTCCCTTCAGTTTCTGTAGATACAGACGGAACGGTATCAATGAGAGGAAGCTCAAACGTTCGTTTTTTAATTAACGGAAAGCCTTCTGCCCTTCTTGGTATTGACGATGGCGCCAATGCATTGCAAAGTATTCCTGCAGATCAGATTGAGAGAATTGAAGTAATTACCAACCCTTCTTCAAAATTTGAAGCAAGCGGAACTGCAGGTATTTTGAATATTATTTTAAAGAAATCTAAGAAAACAGGTTTCAATGGTAGTGTAATAGGAACTTTAGGATATTTGCCTCAAACCAATTTAAATACCAATTTAAGCTGGAGAAAAGGTAATGTAAGTTGGTTTCTGAATGGTGGCGGTGGCTACAGAGAGTCTAAAAACACCAACAGAAACAATGCTTATCTTTCTACAGGTGATTTCAGAGAAACGCACAATGAGTCTATTTCTAAGAGCAAAAACGACAATTATAATGCTTCTGGAGGACTTTTAATAGATCTTACTGAAAAAACATCCATTAACGCTTCTGGAACGGTAAGAACTTTTAATGGACAAAATGTAGGAAACATTGATTATGTAAATTACGGTTTCAATAATGCTATAACAACTAGAAACAGAACGAGTACAGGCAATAATGATAATTTAGCATTTCAGGGAGATTTTGGGCTTGATCATAAATTTGATGACAAAGGGCAAATCTTAGCTGTCTCTTTAAGTTTACAGAGCAACCGCTCCAATAATGGCAGCGACATTTACCAAACTCAAAACAATCTTTTTGATCTAGAAAACATTATTGATCAGAAGACGAGAAACAAAACTTTAATTGGAAAGGCAGATTATGAATTGCCGATTGGAGAAAACTCAAAATTGGAAGCAGGTTACAGAATTGATATTAATACAAACAATTATCAAAATATTATTACTCAAAGCACTTCTACTTTGCCGTTCACACTGTATCTTGAAGATTATTCTTACAGAGCTAAGTACGAGGAAATGTTTAATGCAGGATATGTTCAGTTCAAAAGTAAAATAGGAAAATTAGCATATCAGCTAGGCATAAGAAATGAAAATTCTAGAATTGACATCGATTATCTAAGTTTTGCGGGTGATGCAAAAAAATCTGTAAAGAATTACAATAATCTTTTCCCGAGTGTTTTTTTGAGCTACGAAATTTCAAAAGACAATCAGTTTTTGATGAATTATTCACGTAGAATTGACAGACCAAGATCGTATTTCTTGATTCCAAACCCAAGCTATAGTGATAACCAAAATATTTTTGACGGAAATATAGATTTAAATCCATCGTATGTAGATTCTTACGAGCTAGGTTACAGTATTTCCAAGAGTAAATTCACCATTAATCCTACACTTTATTTCAGACATCAGACAGACGATGTGAAAATTGTTACCTATAATAAGCAAGAGATAATTAATAATATTCCAACAACTGTTTTTCACACAAAACCTGTAAATATTGGTAGTGACGACAGATTTGGTCTTGATTTGAATTTCAATTGGGATGCCACAAAATGGTTGAAATTACTCGGTAATGTAGATCTTTTCGGTTACAATACAAAAGGTACTTTCTTTGATCCTACTCTCATTAGCAAACCCGTGCCTTTTGAAGGAAGTGGTTTTGCAGTAAGAGCAAGACTTACATCAACAGTGAAAATTGACAAAACGACAAGTTTTCAACTGCAAGGTTTCTACAGAGGAGGACAGAAAACTCAGAGTATAGACAGAAAAGATATGTATGCTTTGAATTTTGGAGCTTCAAAAACAATCTGGAAGGGCGACGGAACCCTTTCATTTAATATTCAGGATATTTTTAATACAAGAGCAATGCAATCAACCTCTTACGGACCTGGTTTCACAAGAGATTCTTACATGCAATGGCAGCCAAGACAGTTTGCGGTTTCACTAACCTACAGATTCAAGCAAGGTGAGAAAATCGAGCAGCCGAAGAGAAAGAAAGATGTGAATTCTAATGCTACAGGTGACGATCAACAAGGGCCAATGTAATCATTGGGTTTAATATAAAAAAAGAGTTCGGCAACTAAGTTACCGAACTCTTTTTTTTTGAAACTTTAATAGTTATTTCGTTTCAACTTCTTTACGAGAAGCCTTTTCTTTTTCAGCTTCAAAGATTCTTTTCCTCAAATCACTTGTTGAAAACCTATGATCTCTTTTGTTGTAGAAAATTTCAATTCCGTTATCAAGGCAATATTGTTTCCCGGTAAAATCTTTGTCTGCATAGTCGTCACCAATGATTCTTACATCAATTACAAAAGACTTTAAAATATCTTCCAGATCTTCTTCTGTATAGTAAGGTATAATCTCATCTACCGCATGTACACCCTTGAGCTGAATATATCTTTCTACAATAGTTTGTGTAGGTTTATTTTTGTTCGGACGGTCGTGCGACGGATCAATCTGCAGTCCTACAATAAGATAATCGCATACCGTCTTTGCTTCTTCCAGCATTTTGATGTGGCCTGCATGTAGTAAATCAAATGAGGAAAATGTAATGCCTATTCTATCAGTTTTCATCGTATTTTAATTAGTGTAATTTAAAATTTTAATTATTTTTTTCTAGACTCTAAATATTTCTGCCATTCCCAGGCTGTTTTTAGCGCTTCTTCCAGAGAGGTTTCAGATTTCCAGTTCAATTCCTTTTCTGCTTTATCAGCATTGGCATAAGCAACGGTAATATCTCCTTCTCTCCTGTCACAAATTTTGTAAGGAACAGCAACATTGTTTGCAGTTTCAAAACCTTGAACAACCTCTAAAACCGAAGAACCTTTTCCTGTTCCCAGATTATAAACATCGATTATGGTTTCTTCTGAATTTTTATTGATTAAACTTTTCAAAGCAGCAACGTGAGCTTTTGCCAAATCTACCACATAAATATAATCACGAACTGCCGTTCCGTCTTCTGTAGGATAATCATTTCCCCAAACGCTTAGCTTCTCACGAATTCCTGCAGCGGTCTGCATTACATAAGGAACAAGATTATTAGGAACTCCAATTGGTAATTCTCCTAATAAAGATGATGGATGCGCTCCTATTGGGTTAAAATATCTCAACAGACATATTTTACTTTGATAAGCCTTTGCAAAATCTTTCAGAATCTCCTCTCCCATCTGTTTTGTTTTTCCGTAAACGCTTTCTGGCATTTTTAGCTGAGTATTTTCGTCAATCGGCATTTCATCAGCCTGTCCGTAAACGGTACAAGATGAGCTGAAGATAAAGTTTGAGATTTTTCTTTCTTTAAATTCTTGCAAAATATTGATTAACGAAAATAAATTATTCTCATAATAATCAATTGGTTTTTCTTGGCTTTCACCAACAGCTTTAAAAGCGGCAAAGTTGATGCAACCCTCGATATTATGAGCATCAAAAACCTGATGGAGAAGTTCTTTTCTTTTTAGATCAAAAGGGTAAAAAATAGGTCGTTTACCTGTAATTTCCTCAATATTATGCAAAATAAATTTTTCCGAATTGGATAAGTCGTCCACAATAACAACTTCAAAGTTATTATTGATTAGTTCTACCACGGTGTGAGAACCGATGTATCCAAGTCCGCCTGTTACAAGTATTGCCATTTGTTTTTTGTATAAGTAATGTGTGATTGGTAAGTAGTAATGTTAACTTTGTTTTCCTATTTCTTCGATTTCTAAATATTCAAAATTATCATTTGATTTATATTGGTGAATTAAAAAAAGTACTCCAAAAATAATTAAATAAGGTATTGGTGCAGTGTAAAAATCAGCCTTATTTTCACCAAAATCTTTTACAACAAAAATTGAATAACTCAGAAATACAGAAATTGTAAGTAGAATTAACAATACCACCACTGAAAAGACAATAGTTGAATTTTTATTTTTCCTAATTAACATTACCAATGATATCAGCGATAAAATACTGATTAAAGTTACTGCTGTAAATGAAAATACATCTAATATACTATCAAAGTCTTTCGTATCAATTCTATTATTTACTCCTACTAAAAAAGAAATCGATATGATAATGTTTAATAAGAGTATAATCCAATAAACAAATTTATACTTAAAAACTTTCCTTTTCATCTTTAACCCATAAACTCCAACACAGCATCCGTAATATACTTCAACTGTTCTTCGTCTAATTCTGTATGCATTGGAAGAGAAATTACTTGATCCAAAAGTTTGTCTGTATTCACAAAATCTGCATCATTACTTTCCTGAAAATAAGCTTTTTGCTTTCTTAAAGCTACCGGATAATAAATCATTGCAGGAACTTCTTTTTCAGTTAAGAATTTTTGTAATTCATTTCTTTTTCCGTTCAAAATTCTTAAAGTATATTGATGAAAAACGTGAGTTGAATTTTCATCTCTTTTCGGAGTCAGTATATTTTCATTTCCAGCAAAAGCATCATCATAATAATCTGCCGCTTTTCTTCGAGCATCATTATAGGCATCAAGATTCGGAAGCTTCTTTCTTAAAATCGCTGCTTGTACACTGTCTAATCTAGAATTCACACCTACTTCATCGTGGTAATATCTCTCATACATCCCATGATTTACAATTCCTCTTAAACGATGTGCGAGCGCATCATTATTAGTAAAAATAGCACCACCATCGCCATAGCATCCCAAATTTTTAGAAGGAAAAAAAGAAGTTGTTCCAACCGTAGACATTGTTCCTGTCTTTTTTGTTATTCCGTCTGAGAAGGTAAAATCTGCACCAATTGCCTGAGCATTATCTTCAATCACATAGAGATTATTTTCTTCCGCTATTTTCAGAATCTCTTCCATGTTGGCAGGCTGACCAAAAATATGAACCGGAATTATCGCTTTGGTTTTTGGAGTAATGGCTTTTCTTACTGCTTCAGGCGAGATATTATAAGTATCATAATCTACATCTACCAAAACAGATTTTAATTTTAATAAATGAATAACTTCTACTGTAGCAGCAAATGTGAAATCTGCAGTAATGATTTCATCACCTTCTTTTAAATCTAAAGCCATCAATGCAATTTGCAAAGCATCGGTTCCGTTGGCGCAAGGAATTACGTGTTTTACGTCAAGATAAGATTCCAATTCTGTTTGGAATGATTTTACTTCAGGGCCATTGATGAAAGCTGCGGAATCCATTACTTTCAAAACTGCATTATCTACTTCATTTTTTATTTTGTAATACTGACTTTGCAGATCAACCATCTGAATCTTTTTCATATGTAGATTTTTAATTGTTTTTTAAGGGCTTATAAAATCGCTGAATCTTCTTTGGGTTAAAATTTCCAAATCTTTACGATTTTATAAATAAATATTTTCGTAAAAATACGATATTTAAAATCCTGCCAAAAATTTTATTGATTTTGTTTTATCTTTACTCAAAAATAATACATGAAAAAATCTCTACTTCTTTTTGTTTTAGTAATTTATGTATCAGTTTCGGCTCAAACAGAGCTTGTATTTGTATATTTTAATGGCAAACCAAACAAAGCTGCATTTTATGCAAATCCTTTGACAGAACTTTCTCAAAAATCTTTAAACCGCAGAACAACACTTGGAATTCCTTTAAATGACCAAGATGCTCCTTTAGAAAATTCTTACGTTCAGGCAATTGAGAGTATGGGTTTTACCGTTTCAGACAAGTCAAAATGGCTGAATGGTGTTGCAATAAATGCCAACCAAGCCCAAGTAAACCAACTAAAAACTCTACCTTTTGTATCATCAGTAGAAAGTTTTGCTAAAAATTCTTCATTAGTAGTAAAGATTAAGCATCAAAATAAATTTCAGGAAACTGAAAATTTCAACACGATTTTCAACTACGGCTCTGGAATGGAGCAAATTGACCAAATCAATCTAAAACCACTCCATCTCGCTGGTTATACAGGTAGTGGAATTTCAATTGCCGTTATTGATGCGGGATTTCCTAGCGTAAACAATGGCTCTACTTTTTCTAGACTTTGGACTAATAATCAAATTAAAGATAGCTACGATTTTGTTACCAAAACTTCCAATGTGTATGATTCAACACTCAATGCTCACGGAACGGCAGTTTTAGGAGCAATAGGTGGATACATTGAAGATACTTTTGTAGGTTCAGCACCAGATGCGGATTTCTATTTGTACAGAAGCGAAAATGCTTTAATAGAAGTTCCTGAAGAAGAAATGTATTGGATTGAAGCTGCAGAAGCTGCAGATAAACAAGGTGTCGACTTAATTACCACATCTTTGGGATATAATACTTTTGACGACCCAAAATACAGCTACACTTATGCCCACATGAACGGAAGCACATCATTTATTTCACGAGGTGCAGAAATTGCTGTCAATAAAGGTATTTTTGTGCTTTTTGCAGCAGGAAATTCTGGAGAACAATCTTGGCATTTTATAACTACTCCGGCAGACAATTCAAAAGTTTTCAGCATAGGAAGTGTAGATTCGGTGGGCGTTTCTTCAGGATTTTCTTCGTATGGCCCCAATTCAGCTGGCTTCATAAAACCCGATGCTTCTGCCAGAGGCACAGCTACGACAACTGTAAACGGGAGCAACACTATTTCAGTTTCGGGTACATCAATTGCTACTCCGGTTGCAGCTGGTGGTATCGCATGTTTCATACAAGCTTTCCCTGGTATGAACAGAGATACGATGAGAAATCAATTAAGGCAAACTTCATCACTATTTCCAAATCATACAAACCAAATGGGTTATGGGATTTTAAATTTTGGAGGCCTTTTCAATTCCACTCTCAGCACTTCTGAACTGGTTAGGAAAAATACAATTGCTATTTTCCCTAATCCCGTAAAAGATATTTTGAATATTGTTTCTGAAAAAGAGGTTATAATGGTTCAGGTTTATGATAATTTAGGTAGACCTATTTCTACTGAAAAAAATAATAAGTCTATTAAAGTTGTAAATTTTGCTAAGGGAACTTATTATCTAAAAATTCAAACTCAAGACGCTGTTTTTTATGAAAAATTCATAAAAGAGTAAAACGGCATTTTAAAACCCAACATTTTTCAGAAAAATCAAATAATTTCATTCTAATGACTACTCATCTGCGAAAAATCACTTTTCCGCTAAAGCTTACTTTCCTCATTTTTTCAATGGTTTTAAACTGTATGGGGATTATTATACTTCAACTCTCGGACGAAAATGTTTCTTATAATAAACTTGGTTTTTTAGAATCGTTTAAAGATTTGCCAATAGCATTTATTTCACTATTTGCAGTAAATTTCATCAGCAGAATAGGAACAAAAAAATCCATCATCATTGCATTATTTATTGTAGCAGTTTGTTCAATCATCTTACCATTTGTGGAGGTTTTTTGGTTCTACAAACTTTGGTTTGCTATCATTGGGACTTGTTTTGCACTAGGCAAAATTTGTGTTTTTAATATCATCAAAAACAATATCAGCGAAGAAAAAACACTTGCAAAAACCATGAATAGTGTTGAAGCTTCATTTATGATTGGTATTTTTGTAATCAATACAAGTTTTGGTTGGCTTATTTCTAGCCAATATGGTGAGTATTGGAAATTTGGCTTCTTTGGCATTGCATTGATTAGTTTTTATACACTTTTTCTTTTTTACAAAGCTGAAATCATCGAAACTGAAGACAAAAGCAAAAAGCTACTTCCAAATCTTGATGGCTATGGGAAACCTCATTTTTTATTATTTTTCGGTTTGGTATTTTTTATTGTTTTTACAGAGCAAACCTTTAATTCTTGGTTGCCCTCTTTTTACAAAAAACAATTGGGCGTAAACTCATTTTTCGCTTTGCAAGCTTCATCTTTTTTAGCTGTTTTTTGTTATCTAGGAAGAATAATTACTGCTCAGGTCATTAAAAAATTTGATTTGTCAAGATATTTTTATTTCTGTATTGCCATGATTTTGATTATTCTAGCTATCATTATTTCGATACAGATTTTATACCACGAAAAATCAATTGCTTTGCTCTTTATTTTCCCTATTATTGGTCTTTTTTTATCTCCACTCTATCCTGTTGCCAATTCAAAAATGATATCATCATCCGAGAAAGAAAAAATAAACGTACTCACATCTATCATTGTAATATTTTCATCATTAGGAAGTTCTGCTAGCTCGGCACTTATTTCTATAATATTTCAAAAAGAAATGTTGCATTTATACTCTACTTATATTTTTGTAGCTGTAATTGTGGTATTTATCTTTGGATTTTCATTTTTCAGAATGATCAATCAAAAATTATAGAAATAATTTTATTTTTACAGCATGAAAACAGATCACAACAAAAACATTGAAACACTAAAAGAACTTATAGACAGCAAAGATTTTATACCAAATGTCTCTGTAGATTGTACTATTTTCGGTTTTCATAATGGTATTTTAAAGGTTTTACTTTTAAAATACCATGATCTTGACTTATACTCTCTGCCGGGCGGATTTGTCTTTATAGACGAAGACTTACGACATGCTGCTGCAAGAGTTTTGTTTGAAAGAACACACATTAAAGACATATTTCTAGAACAATTTCATACATTCGGAAGGCTTAATCGTACAGAAAATAATGTTCACAAAACATTAATACAAAATAAAGGTTTGCAAATCCCTGAAGATCATTGGATATTG
Organism: Chryseobacterium piscicola; assembly: GCF_900156685.1. Taxonomy (GTDB): domain Bacteria; phylum Bacteroidota; class Bacteroidia; order Flavobacteriales; family Weeksellaceae; genus Chryseobacterium; species Chryseobacterium piscicola. The sequence continues at coordinate 385,286 of NZ_FTOJ01000002.1, read as the reverse complement.
CAACGTTTTCTTACAGTTGGCTATTGTAGTCTTATCGATTTTTCTTTGGCAAACACTTTTCCAGACGCTTTTAATGAAACCTGTGATTGGTTTGAAGTTGATAATCTTCCAAGTATGGCTTTTGACCATGACAGAATTATAAATTCCGGATTAGAATTCTTGAGACACAACATCGATACCCAAGTAGCGGCTTCCAATTTACTTCCGGAAAAATTTACAATGAAAGACTTACAAAGCCTTTATGAGACAATTTTAGGAGAATCCTTCAGAAGAAACAATTTTCAGCGAAAAATTTTAAGCATGAATATGCTTGAAAGACTCGAAAAACTATACGATGGCTCTGCAAACAAGGCTCCTTACCTTTATAAATTCATTGAAAAATACCACTCAAAATCAAAACCTTACACCTTTTTTGAGGAAGAAACAATATAAATATTTGAGCAATTATAATTTTTAAATCAGATATTTTTTTGTTAATGTCTAAAAAACCTTATTTTTAAAAAAACAAAAATTTATGTCATATTATCCGCTTACCAGCATACCAGATTATTTTGGAATTGATGCTTTTTTAACTGATGAACATAAGCTCATCAGACAATCTGTAAGAGATTGGGTAGAAAGTTTTGTAATGCCAAATATCGACCAAGCTGCACAAAACCATACCGACCTGCCCAATTTAATGAAAGAATTGGGGAAAATAGGAGCTTTAGGACCTTATATTCCTGAAGAATACGGAGGTTCTGGTCTTGACCAAATTTCCTATGGCTTAATCATGCAGGAATTGGAAAGAGGAGATTCTGCGGTACGCTCGGCAGCTTCAGTTCAGAGTTCTTTGGTAATGTTTCCCATTAACGAATTTGGTTCTGAAGAGCAGAAGAAAAAATATTTACCAAAACTAGCGTCAGGAGAAATGATTGGATCTTTTGGTTTAACAGAGCCAAATCATGGCTCAGATCCAAGTTCAATGGAAACCTATTTCAAAGACATGGGCGATCATTATCTTTTGAACGGAGCAAAAATGTGGATTACAAACTCGCCACTTTGTGATATTGCCGTGATTTGGGCAAAAAACGAAGAAGGAAAAATACAAGGATTAATTGTAGAAAGAGGAATGGAAGGCTTTACCACTCCCGAAACGCACAACAAATGGAGTTTGAGGGCTTCAAAAACCGGTGAATTGGTCTTCAATGATGTGAAAGTTCCAAAGGAAAATCTACTCCCTAATATTACAGGACTGAAAGGACCTTTATCTTGTTTAAATTCTGCTAGATACGGAATTTCTTGGGGCGTAATTGGCGCAGCAATTGATTGCTACTGCACTGCAGTTCAATATTCTAAAGAAAGAAAACAATTTGGAAAACCTATTGGCTCGTTTCAATTGCAACAGAAAAAATTGGCGGAATTTTTAACTGAAATTACCAAGGCACAATTACTTTGCCTCCAATTAGGAAATCTTAAAAATGACCACAAAGCGAGTCCGGCTCAAATTTCTATGGCAAAAAGAAACAACGTGAAAATGGCGATTGATATTGCAAGAGAATCAAGACAAATACTTGGTGGAATGGGAATTATGGGAGAATTCCCGATGATGCGTCATGCTGCAAATTTAGAATCCGTAATCACTTATGAAGGAACGCACGATGTTCATTTACTGATTACAGGACTTGATATTACAGGCTTTAATGCTTTTTAAATTTTTATAATACACTTTTTAATTACCATATTAAATCCTCAAGGTTTTTGAAACACTGAGGATTTATTTTTTTATTAATTAATTTCCTGCAAATGTCTTCACATTCTCCACAAAACTCATTTCGGGATTTAAAATTTCAAGAATTAAGTTTTGTATAGAAACCATTGCATTTTGCAATTCTCCCTGCGCAAATTCTAAAGAAACCACGCCTTTTTGGGCATCTGCAAAACTCCAAATTCCTGTTTGTACAGAAAGCCCCCAAAATTCTGGTAAACTTTGAACTACATACTGATAAAGACAGAGCTGCATTGCTTGTTTTCTATCGCTGTTTTGAAAGTAGTTATCCTGATTTAATTCATCAATCTTTATCGTAAGATTTTTTGTTTTTGCCGTTTTGTAATCGATGATTCTAATGGTGCCGTTTAGCTGATCTATGCGGTCTATATATCCATAAAATGAAATTTTATCTTTAGAATTTTCGTCTATATAGAAATCTACTTTTTCAAATTTTCTTTCAATGTCTATAATTTTCAGCTCGTTTCCAGATTTTATTAAATTAAGATCAAAATTCAGGATAGCTTCAATTACTTTTTTGGCAATGGCTTTATGAATAAAATTCATGCCTTTTTCGTAAAATTCTGGTTGATGTTTTAGTTTTTCTATTGCTCCGTCTATATATGTATCTATATTTTTAATAGAATTCTTTAAATCTTTTTCATTCAATATTTTACCTTTTAATTCTTCATAAATATCTTGAAGAGAGTAATGAACTAGATTTCCGTAATTTCTTACAGATAGTTCTTCTTCAATTTCGTCTGATTCTGAAGTGTTTAAAATTTTAGAAAGATAAAAATCCACAGGATTGTAAAGATAGCTCGTTAAATGGGAAGCCGAAACCCTGTCTTTCCACTGCTGAAGCTTTTGCATAACAGCTTCTGTTTTTTGGATTTCAATTGGTTCGGTTTTTATTGGCTCGCTGGTATTTTCTATAATTAAATGCTCGATTTCGTGGTTACTTTCCATTTCAATTTGAGTAATGAAACGGCTTTTTTCCCCCGTATTAATACCAGAGCTTAATGCATTATAAAGCAAGTGAACATTCTCTGCATCTTGTATCAAACGATAAAAATGATAAGCATAAATACTGTCATTTTCAAGATAAGTGTGGAGCTCAAAATGTCTTCGGATATCAAATGGAATATACGTATTCTGGGAATTACCCAGCGGAAGTTTACCTTCGTTTACAGAAAGAAGAATAACGTTTTTAAAGTTGAGCAAACGTGTTTCAAGTAGACCCATTACCTGCAAGCCTCTCAAAGGTTCACCTTCAAAATCAATACTTTCTGTATTAATATATTGATTGATTAAAACCTCTAACGTTTCCATCTTGATATCAAAATCATAAGGTAAAATCTGGTTTTTCAGAAGTCTGAAAGCTTTTTCGAAATGAGAAATATTTTCGTATTGAATATCATCAATCTCCAACCATTTCAGATCAATACAAAATTCAGTTAATAAATCTAGATAAGCTTGTGCTGATTCTGCTTTCATCAAAAGTTTAAAATAAGAAAGCTCGGAAAGCAGTTCCGAAAACAAATTTTTTGAGATATAAACAATATTCCTCTCCTCTATTTTTGATTTGAAATTTGAAATAATTTTCTCATCAGAATACGACGCAGGAAGTTCTTCCAGAATTGGGTAAATATCTCTGTAATAATAAGTTGTTTTGTTTTTCTCTAATTGTTTTTGAAGATAAAAAAGTTGCTTTACGGCATTAGAAAAAGACAGATTCTTTAATGGAAACCCCATCGTTATATTGAGATACTCTACAGAATGCATTACATCTAAACTTGCTGGTAAAAGATTTTCATCTAAGAGTACAATTGCCGTATCAGAATAGGTTTTATCTGCTATTTCACCAAATATTTCGGGTAAAATTTTAGTTTGGGTAATATTCCCTGAAACTTCGTAAACCTTTATATTTTTTGGCTGATTAAAATCATCTTCAATCCATGTAAATTCTCTGCTGTCATTGAATTCTTTCCATTTTTTATGATCTCTGAGGAATTTTCCTGCTTCTTGTCTTTCATCATCAAAATAATATCTATCTCCTTGAAAATAACACTGAGCTTTATCCCATTGCAAAAGATTTCGAATCAATTTTTCTTCCACAGGCGTAAAAGCATTAAATCCGCAGAAAACAAATCTTTTATCTGTTTCAGTGGCGTATTTATGAATTTTCGAAGTAGCATTTTCATGAATCATACCTGGTGTTGCCCAATTTTTCTCAAGCAAAGCCGATTTCAAAATCGGTAGGTAAACATTCATGTTTCGCCAAAAATTAAGAAACTTTTTACGCGGAACTTCATCCTGATCGCCCAAATCCTGAGCCCATTCTTTAATGCGCTCTTCATCAAACATATATTGTAGCACAGCAGTATCGCTTTCAGAAAATTTCAAAATATCATCCCAATCTTTCTGCAACGTAGGAAACCATTTCAAAAAATCTGAAAAACTGTCTTGCGGAATAAGATTGAGTTTTCTGTATACATCATAAGAAAATAGCCATAAAGAAATTCCCTGCATCGGCTGTTGATCTACGATGTCAGTAATGAGATCTTCTATTGTAAAAAAATCCGGCAAAAAACCGGAATATTTCTTTTTTTCGAGAATTTGACGGATAAAAACAATGGGTCTTTTCCCCGGCAATACAATGCTGAATTTTGAAAGATCATCTTCCTGAGCCAGCAATTCGTTGATTATTTTATTTAAAAATTTCAATTTTCTCGGTATTTATTTAGTTTTCTCAGTTCTTCTGCAATCACAAGATTATATTCAAGTTGTTTTTCTTCATTTAATCCGTGATTGGTTTCTGTGTCGTATTTTTTTTGAAAACTTTTGTATTCAGCTAAGTTATCTTTATAAATAGGAATAAATTTTTTCTGATAATCTAGTGAGTTTTTTATGTTTTCGATAATTAATTTTCTGAGTTTACGGCCAAAAATTTCAGCAACATCAAAATGTTTTTGTTCATGCACAAGCACACGATCTCCTTTTATATAATCTACTTTCCAAGATTTTTCGGGATCAAAAAACACCGAGACTTTTATGCTTACCGGAGCTTTTGGGTTTGTTGTAGTTTCTGCAGAGTATCCCATGCCTACATTGGCAAATGCTACTACACCAATGTCTTTTCCGAGGTTATCCTTAGCTTTAAAGTCACTCCATATTAATTTTCTATTTTCACTCCACCCAATTTTCTGAGCTGAAATAAGAATAAAAACAAAAAAAATAAAACCAACTGAGATTCTATACTTCATTATTGCACAACGATTGTTTTGGTAATAAATGTATTGTCACCAGTCCAGAATTTAAATTGGTAAGTCCCAACTACTTTTGGTGCGAAATTGATTTGATTAACTCCTGTAAAATTTCCCGTACCACAATTGGCATTGGTTTTAAATTTGTAAGCAGTGATGTTTCTGCCGAAATCTGAGGTATGAGCATAGTCATAACCATAAAAACCTTCACATTGATTATTAAATTTCTGGTAGGTTCTTATGCTTTGTATAGCGAAAACATCCATAGTGTCATTTACAATTGAAACACTGTCTATTTTTACTTTTTCTACAGACTGTATAGTTTCGTAATCATCATCTTCATTACAAGATGTAAAACCCAATGTTGTGAAAGCAGCAACAAAAAACACAGAAACTAATTTTTTCATAGCATTAAATTTTATTTTTTATTATTTTAAATTTTCGAAAAAAAAGATTAAAAAAATTTACTTATTTATGAATTAAAATTACCTTTTGATAAATATACCACTTTTTTAGTGTCATAAAATTCTTCTTCAAAATAATTTTTAAGGCTAAAAATTTCGCATTTCAAACCTGCAAGTTCTTCAGCTAGTTCACCACCTTTTAGATAGAGAACACCATTGTGTTTTGTGTTAAATTGTTCTTTTTCAAATTTTCCTTTCAGCCAACGAAGAAATTCTGGCATTTGTGTTACCGCTCTACTGACTACAAAATGAAATTTTTCTTTTAATTTCTCAGCTCTTCCGTGAATTGCCTTTACGTTCGTTAATCCCACTCCTTCTGCTACAGCCTCCACCACAGTAATCTTTTTCCCGATAGAATCTATTAGCGTAAACTGAGTTTCGGGAAACAAAATTGCTAAAGGAATCCCCGGGAATCCACCACCAGTGCCGATATCCAACACTTTTGTTCCAGGAGAAAAACTCATCACTTTTGCAATTCCTAAAGAATGTAGAATATGCTTTTCGTATAGAGATTCCATATCTTTACGGGAAATCACATTGATTTTTTCATTCCATTCTGTATAAAGTTCTTCAAGTTTTGAAAACTGTTCTTTCTGAACATCAGTAAGATTGGGGAAATATTTTAATAATAAAGCTGTAGACATCTTAAATAGTATATTTGAGCAAAAATAAAGTTTTTAGTATCGTGAATCAAGTTTATGCAAAATTAATCTCTCTCAATTCTATTTTTAGATTTCGAAAGCAGTGCAGAAAGTGCAGCATCCATATCTTTATTTTTTTTGAGTTTTTCAAGACTTATTTTGCTTGTATACCCATCTTTTAGGTGTAAAGTAATATTCCCTTCTTTAGAATTCATATTCATACTATCTATTTCATCAGAAGTGAAACGGTAATCTGCCCAAAGTTTTCTGTACTCTTTTTCGTTAATTTCCTTATTAGATTTAGGTAAAAAATCGTAATTCGTTTTTATTTTTTTTATTTGAATTAAATTAAATTCGTGATCTTTTTCAGTATCGTTAATCTGAACCACAAGCCCCGGCAATCCTGAAAATTTGTAAGGTCCATCACTAATAGCATAATCTTTACTGAACCACACCTCCCAGATTCGTCCTCTATATTCTGCAACAGCTCTTTGGCAATTGATTTCTCCAATTTTTTTGAAATCGTTTTTAATTTTCCATTCCGGAAATTGATTTTCTTTGATAACCAAATTGGCTGTCTGAAATTTATCGTAAAATTTCACACTCTTAGGTGAATAGATTTTATGAATAGTGTATGTAAGATTTCTATCATAATTTTTGAATTCTGAAAGCACTTTAGAATCTTTTGTACTAGCATAAGCCGAATCTTTTTCAAATTTCGCAGCGTTGTAGAAATAAGACTCTTTACCATCTGTATCAAGATTCATGTAGTCTGTCACCAACGAGTCTTTTATCACAATATCTGGTCTGAATTTGTATTCATAAACAAAACGATAATTTTGTCCGAATAAAGACGTTGCTAACAGTAAGAAAAGAAGTCTCAGCATAGTATAAATTTTCTCAAAAATAAACAAAAAATTTCTAGAGAAAGTGATTTTTGTTTATCAATGTGGTATTACTTGAAGCAAAATCTAAATATTTGTGGTATTATAGTTTTTTAGTCATAGTCTTTATTTCTATATTTGTTTAAAAGACAAAAAATTCATGAATAAACTTTCAGACAGAGTAAATAGATTAGGTTACTCTCAAACTTTCGTAATGTCTAATAAGGCCAGAGAAATGAAGGCTAGCGGAATAGATGTCATTTCTTTAACTCTTGGCGAACCAGATTTTGATGTTCCAGACAATATAAAGCAAGCTGCATTTGATGCCATCAATGAAAACTACAGTCATTATTCTCCTGTTCCTGGTTTTTTAGAATTACGTCAGGCGATTTCAGATAAATTAAAGAGAGACAATAATTTAGATTACAAACCTTCACAAATTTGTGTTTCCAACGGTGCTAAGCAAGCAATAATAAATGTTTTGGCAGCAATTGTAAATGATGGAGACGAAGTTATTCTTCCTACACCATATTGGGTAAGCTATGACGAGATGGTGAAAATGATGGGTGGAAATTCTGTAATGCTTCCTACATCCTATGTCACAGATTTTAAAATCACTGCAGAACAGCTTGAGGAAGCTATAAATGATAAAACTAAAGCGATACTTTTCAGCTCACCATGTAATCCTTCAGGTGGTTATTATACTTATGATGAATTGAAATCTCTGGCTAAAGTTATTGCAAAATATCCTCATGTAACAGTGATTTCAGATGAAATTTACGAATACATTAACTACGAAACCAAAACTACTTCTATTGCTCAGTTCCCAGAAGTATATGAGCAAACTGCTGTAATCAATGGGATGTCTAAAGCTTTTGCAATGACCGGTTGGAGAATAGGGTATTCTGCATGCCCAGAATGGCTCGCAAAAGCTTGTGAAAAAGTACAAGGGCAAATGACCAGCGGAGCAAATACCGTTGCTCAAAGAGCTTCTATCGTTGCCCTTCAAACTGATTCTTCGGAGTACAAATATATGATTAACGCTTTCGAAAAAAGAAGAAATCTGATGTTTGAATTGATGAAAGAGATTACAGGATTTAAAGTATTATTGCCAAAAGCAGCTTTCTATTTCTTCCCAGATATTTCTTATTATATAGGGAAAACTTTAGATGGAACAGAAATAAAAGATGCGGATGATTTTGCGATGTTTCTTTTAGAAAAAGCTCATGTAGGCTGCGTTGGAGGTGTTTCCTTCGGCAGTCCAGAATGCATACGATTTTCTTATGCTGCTTCCGAAGAAGATTTGAAAGAAGCAATGAGAAGAATAAAAGAAGTTTTGGAAAAAACTATTTAAAACCTAATTATTTCAAATTATATTTCAGATTTAGGTGCAAACTTAAATCTGATTTTATTTTAATAGACAAAACCTTTATTTAATTTCAAAAATATTAGTTTAATATCTTGATATTTATTAAATTATCTTTTTAGAAGCATTTTTAAACCAAAAACAATTATAGATTTTATTTATCAAAACAAATAAAATCAATAGACAGAAAGCAATATATTTGCACCATTAAAATATTTAATTAAAAACTAGAAAATTATGTCTTTAGTAGGAAAAAAATTCCCGAACGTAGCAATCGATGCAATGTCTTATATGGGAGATGATTTAAGAATCAATCTATTTCAGGAAGCAACAGAAAATCAACAAAAAGTATTATTGTTTTGGTACCCAAAAGATTTCACTTTCGTTTGCCCAACTGAACTTCACGCTTTCCAAGAAGCTTTAGGTGAATTCGAAAAAAGAAACACCAAAGTAATAGGTGCTTCTTGCGATACCAATGAAGTACACTTCGCATGGTTAAATGTTTCTAAAGAAAATGGAGGTATAGAAGGGGTAACTTATCCACTTTTAGCTGATACTCACAGACAATTGGCTAATTTATTAGATATCGTAGATCAAGATATAGATTTTGACGAAGAAGGTAATGAGTACTTTACCGGTTCAAACGTAACTTACAGAGCAACTTATTTAATTGATGAGACTGGTAAAGTATTCCACGAAGCAATAAATGATATGCCTTTAGGAAGAAACGTAAAAGAATTTTTAAGAATGATTGATGCGTATACTCACGTACAGAAGCACGGTGAAGTTTGCCCTGCCAATTGGGAAGAAGGAAAAGACGCAATGAAAGCAGACAGAACTTCTACTGCAGAATATTTAGCAAAAAACTAAGATAAAGTGTTAATTTGAAAATGAGATAATTTGAAAATTAATCTTTGGTTAGTTTAAAATTATCTCATTTTCTATTTAATGACATTTTCAAATAAATAAATTACCAAATTTTCAAATTGAAATTATGTATACAGAATTAGCAGAAGACACATTGCAAAAAATTGTAAGTGATAACGAAAAAGTTGTAGTGCAATATGGTGCAACATGGTGCGGAAACTGCAGAATAATGAAGCCGAAATTCAAAAAATTAGCTTCAGAAAACGATGCAATACCATTTTTATATGTTGATGCAGAGAAACTTCCCGAAAGCAGAAAACTTGCTAAGGTTGATAACCTTCCTACATTTGCCATATTCAAAAACGGAGAATTAGTGAATCAGGTGCAATCTAATCAGGCAGAAAGTTTAATTAATTTATTCAACGAATTATAATGAAGTTGCCTATTATCAGACAGTTTTACCAGAATCAAACGCCTGAAAACTTAGAAAAAACTTTAGAAGTTTTGGAAAGTTTCAGCGAATTCAGAGGAACGAGTGAAGAAGACCTGAATGTTGCCGGAGAATTGATTACCAATATCTGCGGAGCTTTGGAAGTTCACACCAACGTAAAAAACGGAATGAGCGAAAAAGATGCCCTAAACTCTTTTGCACAAAAGGTTTTGGGATCTATCGATAAATAAATTTTAGTTTTAAAACTAAAAAAATAACCCCTGAAAATTTAACTTTCAGGGGTTATTTTATAATAAATAATCTTGTCTTACTTTTTCAAACACTTCTCCAGAAACTGATCTTGTTCCCAAAGCAGATGCAGAATATTTTCTTTCGCAACATATCCGTGCGCTTCTTTCGGCAAGAGTACCATTTTCACTGGAGCTCCCAAATTTTTCAAAGCCTGAAAATATCTTTCAGTCTGTAATGTAAATGTTCCGGGATTATTATCAGCATCACCATGAATCAGCAGCAATGGCGTCTTCATTTTGTCGGCATTCATGAATGGTGACATTCCGTTGTAGATTTCCGGTACGTCCCAGTAATTCCTCTGCTCACTCTGAAAACCGAATGGCGTCAATGTCCTGTTATAAGCACCGCTACGAGCAATTCCACAAGCGTAATCTTTAGAATGCGTTAGAAGATTAGCTGTCATAAAAGCTCCATAAGAATGTCCGCCAACGGCTACTTTTTTTCTATCGATGTAACCTAACTGATCTATTGCATCTATCGCCGCTTTTCCGTTGGCAACCAATTGCGTGATAAAAGTATCATTAGGCTCTGTTTTTCCTTCACCAATGATTGGGAAAGCTGCATCATCTAGTACTGCATAGCCTTTTGCCGTCCAGTAAACAAATGATCCGTAGTATGGGAAAGTGAAATCATTCGGGTTTTGCGTGTTCTGCCCTGCCGTATTTTTATCTTTATATTCCGTGGGATACGCCCAAATCAATAAAGGTAGTTTCTCTTTCTTTGCTTTTCTATCGTAATTAGCAGGTAGATAAAGAGTTCCAGTTAAAGTAACTCCATCATTTCGTTTATAAGTAATCACTTCTTTGTAAACATCTTTTATGCTTTCAAAAGGATTGGCAAACTGCGTTACCGGCTCAGATGTATTAGACTTTATATTCTTCTTAAAATAATTCGGATATGAACTTGCAGACTGCTGTATCGTTAAAACGTCTCCTTTTTTAGGATCAATAATATCGATGATTTCTTCCTTCGCATTTTTCAGGTTAGACGTGTAGAGTCTTTTCTTTTTCAGAGATTTCATATCCATTTCATCTATAAATGGATGCTGACCTTCTTTTGTAAACCCTGCCCCGATGAGGTAAGCCTTCTCTCCTTTCATATCAACAACGTATCTTCCGAAATCATTTTTAGTCGTGTTAAAATTCCCTGGATCGCTGTACACATCCTGATAATTTCGGTCATCAATCACCTGAGATTTCCCGTTGTTAAGGTCAATTAAATAAGATTTTGTATTTCTGGTATCATACCAGCCTTCAGAAACAATAGCGTAATGATTATTGGTCCAACTGGTGCCTTCATACCTCTGTTTTGTTTTAAAAAAAGACCTCGGACTCCCGTTAAAAGGCGCATCCAAAGTAAAAACTTCATCTCTGAATTCCGCTGATTTAGATTGGTCACCACCATCCAAAGCTTCAGCATAAACCAAAGTTGCAGGCATATCGCTTCTCCAGCTCATGTCCCTTTTTCCGGCTCTTACGGAGGAGAAACCTTTAGGCATAATTTCGTTCAGCGGAATCTCATTTACCACTTTTACTACATTTCCACTCGCATCATAAACAGTTGAAGTCATCGGAAATCTGTTCAAGGGAACGATGTAAGAATAAGGTCTTTTAATCGTGGTTGCCATCAAATATTTTCCGTCAGGAGAATAAGACAGACCGGCATACAGATCTTTTTCTTTAAATTTTTTCTGATTTCCATTGAAGTCAGTATGATACAGCTCAGAGCTCATCAGATTATCAAAATTCTTTTCATCCTGAGGATTTTTCAGCAAATCCTGATAGGTTCTGTTCTGAGAAACTTTTCCATCTGCAGTGGAAACAATCGGGCCTGTAGGTAAATCTTTAGAAGAATCAAGCAATTTCGAACGGTTGGCCGGAAGCACTTTAATTAAAAAATTCTCAGAATCTTTCATCCAGATATAGGGCGAACCATAATTGGCATTCAGATTATCCTGAGAAACCTTTTTTGCTGTCGCAGTCTGAAGATCAACAATCCAAAGTTCCACTCCTTTATCAGTAGTGTTGGTAAACGCCATTTTCTTTTCGTCTGGCGAAAAGCTCGTGTTGGTAATTTTCGGATTTTGAGGAAGACCTTTCACCTGAGTTTCGGTCTTATCATTCATTTTTCGCACTTTCAGATTATTGGCATACGTTACCGAGCTCGAAATATTAGTCACGGGGTTAATTCTCAGTCCTCCCAATTTCATTTCTTGCTGATTAAGGTCATCAAGGGTTTTATAGGTTGGTCTGTACACAAAAACTACCCAGTCTTTCTTTGCATTGGTGAGCACACTTGGCGGTCTGTCGTAATCTGCAAGCTGTAAAATTTCAGCAGATGGTTTTTGAAAACCGATATTTTCCTGCGCTTCATAAAAATTCAGAAAAGCCAGTAAACAGATGGTTAATTTAATCTTCATAATCTTTTTGATTTTTGACGAAATTAATGAAAAATAGTTTTTGTTGGAGGAATAATTTTGAGATGAATAAGACTTTCTGAAAAGGATATTTCTTCGGCTTTTGTTTGGGGTTTGTTCGAGAGTTGTTCGGGAAAAGTATGTGTTTTCCGAAGGAAACCCGAAGAGTTCCCGAAGGATTGTGGGAGAAAGTGGTGAAAAGCGAATTTTTTTAGAAAGCAAATATTTATCGAGAATGTAATAAAATATCCTTTAGTATATGACAAAAGGCTTTTAAAATTTCAGTAGAAATACTGAATATTTTGAAGTTTTTTGTATTTATTTTTGAAATTAAGGATAACCGTAATTTTTATGCATCCACACACTATATCTTTGCAAAAAAAACAAAAGATCCTAGCATGCAAAATAAATTACACTTTCTTACATTTTTTCTGTTTTCGATAATCTTAAGTGCTCAAACGCTACATATATATGGCGGATCAGATCAAGATGAGTACTTAGGATGTTTAAATTGTGATTCGTACGATAAAAATTCTATTTGGAATAGTTACGGAACTTATGGTAACTCATATAATACAAAATCTATTTGGAATTCTTATGGAACTTATGGAAACGAATACAGTTCATACTCACCATGGAATAATTATGCCTCAAATCCTCCAATTGTAGTAGATAAAAATGGGAACTTTTATGGTTATCTTACAGTAAATTCGTATAAAAGTCAGAGAGCTAATTCAAGCTTAGCATCATTGCTGTACGAATATCATGAGCTTATTAAGAAAGATGTAAGTGGGTGGTACAATAAAATTTTTAAATAACTGGTTATATCATGAAAAAAATTCTAATTCCATGTTTTATCATTTTTAGCATTTACGGAAATGCAAAAAATAGAACTGCTACAGCCGCTGGAACTGCTGCAGCTGCAACGGCAATAACTTTTTTGGCAGCAAATGCTGTAAAAAAGGAAGTTGCAAAAGAAATTTCGCACTTCCGGTCGAAAGAATATATTATTAACAATATTATTGGCAATGCAGATAATCGTGAAATTAAATTTGAGACAGAAAGTCTGGCATCAGATGACAGTGGTGGGTTGATTTCTGTAGCATTTAACTGTACAGATGTGAATGAAAGAGGTCTTTTACTTGCTTTCTTTGGCGACAATAGAAATTCTGACGGAAATATTGGAAGTGCGTATGCTTTCCGATATCTCCCGTTAAACGAAGCACAATCCATTTTACAAAGATTAGAACAAGTCCGGGACAACAACTCTAAATATGTCTCCGAATCTTCAAATGTAAATAACGTTTATATTCAACACAAGGATATAAAATTTGTTTTATACCGCGACTCTGGAAATCAGATAAGAGTTTTTTGGAATGGATTTGAGGTAATATGGGAGCAGACAGCATTTGACAGGACAAAGAGAAGATTAAACAAATGGTTTAAATAAATTTTGATAATGAAAAATATTAAAGTAGTAATAATAGGTTCAACAGTTCTCACATGTTTTGGCTTATTCAGTTTTATTGCAGTACCAAATAATTTCATTGAGATATATAAATCATCAGACTATACGATTTCTTCTCGCCGTGAAAGCAGTAACTCGGCTTGGATTAAATGGATTTATCTAACAAAAAAAGTAAAAGATAAAAAAGGTAAGTTTATTATAGTTGGTGGCAAGCAAAATCTGCAGTTATGGGACTGTGACTGTTCATCAAAAAATTATGATATTAAAAACTGGATAGAATATGGTAGGAATGGAAAAGTAATATCAAGTTCTCAAATTCCCATCTATAACCAACCTGTAATTCCGGAGTCAGTTGGTGAACTTATTTTTGAACATATATGTGCTAATAATGATGAGTACTATTATGACAATATTTTTCGTCACGATTCTCTTGACAGTAGTATTGATTCTACAATGATGTACTAAGAACTAGATAGTAAAAATAAATTTTAGAAATTAATTTTGATCGAAACCTGCCCACCAGCAGGTTTTATGCTTATCCACAATATCCTCCCTAAATTAGTATCAAACACCACAACATGAAAGACTTCAAAATAGCATTCTTTTTCCTAAAACTCCCAATGGCAATTTCGCTTTTGGGACACGGTTTGGTAAAGATTCCCAAACTTGCAGAATACAATGATAGCATGATGAAAAGTATGGAGAATCTGTATTTTCATCTTGCTTTATTTCCGTGAAAACTATTTGATAGATTATTCAATTATTAACAAAACAAAATATGCAGGAAAACAAGCATAAACCGAAATCACTCTCTATCCAACTCCCCCTGAAAAGCCTCAAAATACTTCGCCAGATCAATACCATCTGCCAAACCGTGGTGCGCTTCTATAGAAACAGGCATCATCTTTTTCCCATCACGTACACTGAATTTTCCGAAGGCTATTTTGGGAATACATTCTTTGGGATCAAAATTGGTAGGATGCAGAATCGAAGTAAAAGAATGCCACGGAATCGTTGTATGCCTGATATGATTGGGCGGTAAACCTTCATTTTTTATTCCCAAACCTTTTGTATTATGAACCGTCGTTATTTGCTCCTGCAAACGTTCATTGAAAACTGAAAAATCTTCAGAATATTCAAAATAAGAAAAACCAAAAGTTCCGTCTGCCCTGCCAATCGTACTTCCAACGTGAAGACTATCAAACAAAGCAATTTTATTATCCACAATTCTGAGTTTCAAAGCATCAACTTTATTAATGGCAACCATAGACTTGTACAGATAGTAAGCGAAAAAAGATTGTCCATTTTTCCTGGTATTTTCGAAAGCTTTCGTACAGTCGACCTCCGTAGTAAATCCGAAGTACGGACTTTTTAATGAGGAGAAAAATTCAAAATGTTCTTTTCTGTTCCAGTTTTCTAAGTCGATGAATTGCATTCTTATAATTTTTGTAAATTTCCGAAACAATAATTGAATTACCCTAATGAATTGTACAGTAAATTATGTTTAGAAAATAGAATTTGGTCAGCTTTTTGAATAATCAGAAACACTCTAATCATCGCTCTATTGAAACTCATTACATTTACAAACAAAGGCATCTACTGTCCGCAGGGGAAATTTTATATTGATCCTTGGCGACCGGTTGACTATGCTGTCATCACCCACGGGCACGCTGATCACGCCCGCTGGGGAATGAAAAAATATCTTTGTCATCATTTTACAAAACCTATTTTACTCCAAAGAATTTCTCCCGATATAGAATGTCAAACTTTACAGTATGGTGAAACTTTAGACATTAATGGTGTGAAACTTTCGATGCATCCGGCAGGTCATATTATTGGTTCGGCTCAGATTCGTCTAGAATACAAAGGTTATGTAAGCGTAGTTTCCGGTGATTACAAAGTTCAGGATGATGGTTTGAGTACACCTTTTGAACTGGTAAAGTGTAATGAATTTGTGACTGAAAGCACCTTCGGACTTCCCATTTACAACTGGCTGGAAGTTCCGGATTTAAATAAAAGACTGCAAAATTGGGTTTTAAGGAATCAGGAAAATCAAAAAACTTCTGTTTTCATAGGGTATTCTTTGGGAAAAGCGCAACGGATTATGAAAGCGGTTGAAGGAATGGGGAAAATCCACGTTCACTACTCGATTGGAAAACTCAATAAAGCCTTTGAAGAAGTTGGAATTGTGCTTCCCGATTATGAAGTTCCCGACTTCCGGGAAAGCATTAAACACGTAGCAGGAGATATTGTGATTGTTCCACCGGCTTTGTTGGATAGTAATGTAATTAAAAAAATTCCGGATGCAGCAACAGCAATTTGTTCCGGCTGGATGCAGGTTCGCGGTGCCAGAAGATGGAGAAGTATGGACGCTGGTTTTCCGATGAGCGATCACGCAGACTGGAAAGGCCTTTTACAAGCCATTAAAGCCACAGAAGCCGAAATTGTTCACGTCACGCACGGACAAACTGAGATTTTTTCTAAATATTTAAATGAAATCGGAATCAAATCTGATGTCGTGGAAACTTTGTATGGTGACGACGATGACGAAGTAGTAGAAAAGGAAGTTGTAACAGACAATAAAAATGAAGAACAATCCGATCTGAATTGACCTCATATATTTTTTCAAATATCAGATGCTTAAAAAGCTCCGTAGGAGCGACCCGTTAATAGCAGAATGATTAGTCATTGAATCAAAGCTCCATAGGAGCGACCCGTTAATAGCCGAATGATTAGTCATTGAATCAAAGCTCCGTAGGAGCAGCCTGTTAATAGCAGAATCATTGAATGATAACAAAAAGCTCCGTAGGAGCGACCCGTTAATAGCAGAATGATTAGTCATTAAATCAAAGCTCCGTAGGAGCGACCCGTTAATAGCAGAATGATTAGTCATTGAATCAAAGCTCCGTAGGAGCGACCCGTTAATAGCAGAATCATTGATTGATAAGAAAAAGCTCCGTAGGAGCGACCCGTTAATAGCAGAATGATTCGTCATTAAATCAAAGCTCCGTAGGAGCGACTTGTTAATAGCAAAATTATTAATCATTGAATCAAAGCTCCGTAGGAGCGACCCGTTAATAGCAGAATCATTGATTGATAACAAAAAGCTCCGTAGGAGCGACCTGTTAATAGCAAAATTATTAATCATTGAATCAAAGCTCCGTAGGAGCGACCCGTTAATAGCAGAATAATTGATTGATAAGAAAAAGCTCCGTAGGAGCGACCCGTTAATAGCAGAATGATTCGTCATTAAATCAAAGCTCCGTAGGAGCGACCTGTTAATAGCAAAATTATTAATCATTGAATCAAAGCTCCGTAGGAGCGGCCTGTTAATAACAGAATGATTCGTCATTAAATCAAAGCTCCGTAGGAGCGACCCGTTAATAGCAGAATCATTCGTCATTGAATCAAAGCTCCGTAGGAGCGGCCTGTTAATTTTAAACATCGAATTGCTCGCAGCCCGACTTGAACGGAGCTCTTTTTGTGAGGAGGAACGACGAGCAAAAAAGCGGGAGAGGAAGGCGGAAAAGCTGCCATAATAAAAAGAAAATACACCCAATGGATGTGACAGTTGTCCAATAAAAGATAGAATAAGAAATGAAAAATTTCGCAGAACTCATCAACGCTTTGGAGAGCACCAATAAAACCAATGCTAAAATCGATGCCATTCTCAATTATCTTGAGCGAGCGACAGATGATGATAAATTGTGGTTTATCGCCTTGTTTACGGGCAAAAGACCTAAGCGAAATGTGAACACCAACTATATGAAAGAATGGGCGTTGGAGATAAGCCAACTGCCGTTTTGGCTTTTTCAGGAAAGTTATTCTTCGGTAGGTGATTTGGGTGAAACAATTTCTTTAATTCTTCCGCCACCTAATGAAAAAATTGAGAAAACTTTGTCGGAATGGATGACCGAGATTATTGAATTAAAAACAAAAACGGATACAGAAAAGAAAGAATTTGTTCTCAATTCTTGGAATGGTTTGGATTATACAGAGCGATTAATTTTCAATAAATTACTCGGTGGAAGTTTCAGAATTGGTGTTTCTTCCAAGACATTGATTAATTCTTTGACCAAGTTTTCTGGGCAGGAAGCAAGCACACTGATGCACAGTCTGATGGGAAAATGGCAACCTGCTGAGGTCAGTTTTAAAGAATTAATTTCGGCAGAAAACATCAATCCTGATAACTCAAAGCCCTACCCTTTTTGCCTTGCATATCCTTTGGAAAAAGAATTGGAAAATTTGGGCAAACCCGAAGAATGGCTCATTGAATATAAATGGGACGGAATCCGCGGACAAATCATCAGACGAAATGACGAAGTTTTCATCTGGTCTCGAGGTGAAGAATTGGTGACCGAGCAGTTTCCGGAAATTACTGAAGCCGTGAAAGCAATGAAAGGCAACTTTGTGATAGATGGAGAAATACTTGCGGTAAAGGACGGTAACGTTTTAAATTTTAATGAATTACAAAAACGATTGAACCGTAAAACTTTAACTAAAAAAATGCTCTCTGATATTCCAATTGAAGTGTTTGCGTACGATATTTTGGAATTGGAAGGAACGGATTTGAGGGAAAAACCGATCTCCGCAAGAAGAGCAATGCTGGAGGAATTACTATTAAATGAAGCACCAGAAAAGATCAAGATTTCACAGGCAATTGATTTTGAAGATTGGATTCAATTAAATCTAATCAGAGAAAATTCTAGGGAAATCAACAGTGAAGGTTTGATGCTGAAACAGAAAAATTCACACTACCATTCTGGAAGAAAAAAAGGCGATTGGTGGAAATGGAAAATCAATCCGTTAACAATTGATGCGGTTTTGATTTACGCTCAAAAAGGGAGCGGAAGACGAAGTGCTTATTACACCGATTATAGCTTTGCCGTGAAAAGTGGAGACAAATTAGTTACGATTGCCAAAGCTTATTCAGGATTGACTGATAAAGAGATAATGGAAGTCAGCAAGTTTGTGAATAAAAATGCGATTGAAAAATTTGGCCCCGTTCGTACTGTAAAAGCTGAATTAGTTTTTGAAATTGCGTTTGAAGGAATTGGTTTCAGCAACCGTCACAAAAGCGGTGTAGCATTGCGTTTCCCAAGAATTTTAAGATGGCGAAAAGACAAAACCGTGAATGATATTGATGATATTGAGGAGATTAAAAAATTGATACAGTAAATTTTTAAACGCAAAGAGCGCAAGGATATTTTGACATTTTCCTGCATATTTTTCGTTTACAAAGGCAGTTCGTTCAGCAAATGATAGCAAAATGTAATGGCTGACTGAAACACCTTTGCGAACGGAAAATGTTTTAAAAAATTTTAAAATAAACCTTGCGAGCGTTGCGTTTAAACATAATAATTAACAAAATTTGAGCAACTACGAAAATACCGAAGGCTTTAAGATCATTCAAAACTGGATGATGGAAAAAGGCAATTCCCCATTTAAATTTCAGGTGGATACTTGGAAGAAATTCGGCAGTGGCTACAGCGGAATGGTGGTGGCCCCCACAGGTTTTGGGAAAACGTTTTCGGTATTTTTAGCATTGGTTTCAGACTTTCTGACGAATCCCGACAAGTACAAAAAAGGTCTGAAAATGATTTGGATTACGCCACTTCGTTCCCTTTCAAAAGATATCGCCAAAGCAATGCAGGAAGCGATTGACGAGATTGGTTTGGACTGGGAAGTTGGCGTTAGAAATGGTGATACAGACCCGAAAGTTCGTCAGCAACAGGTCAAAAATATGCCTGAAATTCTTGTTGTAACGCCCGAAAGTTTACACTTGCTTTTGGCCCAGAAAAATCATCAGCGATTCTTTAGCAGTATGCATTGCGTTGCGGTGGATGAATGGCACGAATTGCTGGGTTCAAAACGTGGCGTGATGGTCGAGTTAGGCATTTCACAGCTCTTTCATTACGTTCCGAAACTTAAAATCTGGGGAATTACGGCAACGATTGGAAACCTCGATGAAGCGCAGGATGTTTTGATCCCATATGATATTAAGAAAACAAAAATTACCGCTAAAGAACATAAGAAAATTGATATTATTTCGGTTTTCCCAGATGAAGTTGAACTTTTGCCTTGGGCAGGACATTTGGGCCAGAAACTGGCTGATAAAGTGGTTCCGATTATTTTGGAATCTAAATCTACCATTGTTTTTACGAACACCCGAAGTCAGAGTGAAATGTGGTATCAGCTTTTGCTGAATGCGTATCCGGATTTTGCCGGACAAATCGCCATCCATCACAGTTCGATTGATGCACATTTGAGAATTTGGATCGAAGAAAATTTAAGTTCTGGAAAACTGAAAGCCGTGGTTTCTACATCATCTTTGGATTTGGGAATTGACTTTAAACCGGTGGATACGGTTATACAAATTGGCTCTGCGAAAGGTGTTGCAAGATTTCTCCAACGTGCAGGGCGAAGCGGACACTCCCCTTTTGAAACTTCGAAAATATATTGTGTACCAACGCATTCTTTAGAACTGATAGAAGTTGCAGCTTTGAAGGAAGCCGTAAAAGAAAAAGTTATCGAACCTCGTGAGCCGGTGGTTCTGTGTTTCGATGTTTTGGTTCAGTTTCTGATGACTTTGGCAGTCGGTGACGGATTTTTACCCAATGAAGTTTACGAAAGAATTAAAAAAGTCTATACTTTTCAGGAAATAAGAGATGAAGAGTGGAAGGCAATGGTAGACTTTCTCACCATTGGTGGAAGTGCCTTGAAAAGCTATGAAGAATATCATAAAGTAGTGGTGATGGAAGACGGTTTGCACAAAGTAACTTCCCGAAAAATTGCAATGCTCCATCGGATGAATATGGGTGCGATAGTAAGCGATGCGATGCTGAAAGTGAAATTTATTTCCGGTGGCTACATCGGGATGGTAGAGGAATATTTTATTTCGAGACTTAAAAAAGAAGAAAAATTCATTTTGGCTGGCCGTGTTTTGGAAGTGGCGATGATTAAAGATATGACAGTTTTTGTTCGGGCTTCCAAGGGCAAAGCGCAAGCTCCAAGTTATTTGGGTGGAAGATTGCCTTTGAGTTCGAATTTGGGTCATTTTTTAAGAGAAAAATTATCGGGAGCATTGAATCCGAAAGCTTCTGAAAAGGAACTGAAATTTCTGCATCCACTATTAGCCAATCAGGAAAAACGTTCACATATCCCTAAAGAGGACGAATTTCTGGTGGAAATGATTAAAAACCGCGAAGGACATCATTTGTTTATGTATCCTTTCGAAGGACGTTTGGTACACGAAGTAATGGCTGCTTTAATTGCCTATAGAATTTCAAAATTAGCGCCTATTTCCTTCTCGATGGCGATGAATGATTATGGTTTTGAACTGTTCAGTGATAAAGAAATTCCATTGAATGAAGATAATTTAGATAAAATTTTGACGAGAGAAAATCTGATGGTGGATGTGATTTCGAGCATCAATTCAGCGGAAATGGCAAGAAGGAAATTCCGAGACATTGCCGTGATTTCGGGAATGGTGGTACAAAATTTCCCTGGGCAGCAGCGTTCCAACAAAGCATTACAAAGCTCGGCAGGATTGATTTTTAAAGTTCTTGAAGATTACGATCCTAATCATTTTCTTGTAAAACAGGCTTATACAGAAGTTTTCAATATGCAATTGCAGGAACAAAGATTAATGGAAGCCTTTAAACGGATTGAAAAGTCTAAAATTATTTTGAAATATGCCCATACTTTTACACCTTTAAGTTTCCCGATTAAGGTAGACAGCTTGCGACAGACGTTGACGAGCGAAAATCTGGATGCAAGAATTCAGAAATTGATAAATCAGGCAAAAAAAATGAAGTAGTTAAATATTTACATTTATTTAAAAATTATTTTCACTTAAACCAACAATATCTTGTTTTATATTTCATAAATCCTTTCTTTTTATATATTTTTACTCAATCAAATTTAAAATTAAGTTTTTGTGAATCTTTCTAAAGCCATTAAAATGTTATTTTTTTCAGGCTGCTTTCTTATTTTTAGTATTGCCTTGCAAGGACAAAATAAAGTTTCTTCAGCTCAACTTGATCTAAAGTTAAAAGCAAACACAGAACTTTATCTCAAAAATATTGACGAAGCTTTTCTACTAATTCCAGATCTCCTGAAACTTGCGCGAAATCTTAAAAACAGCAATGCTGAGATGAAGATTATTGATCGAAAGTGCAGATATTTTTACAGTAAAAATCTTATAGATAGTCTTATTGTACAAGCTGAAGAACTAAAAAAAGTCTCTGCAAATTATCAGGATTACTATTTTGAATCTATGGCAAATGTTTATCTTGCTGAGACTTATTCTATTAACAATTTACCAGATCGGGCAATTGAAAATTTGAATGATGCCTACAAGTTATTAGAAAAAGCAGATGCAAAAAGTGAAAAGGTCTTTTTTGCTAAAGCCAATGTACTGGGGAGTTTTGCTAATATTTATTTAGATAAAAAACAACCCAAAGAGCCCGCAAAAAAGATTCGTCAAGTCATTAAAAATGGTTATGAAATTCAAAATATCGAGGAAAGAAATGTTTTTCAATATCTTAACTACTCAAATATTGCCAATATTTACCTGCAAATCAATATAGATTCTGCGAAAATATTTGCAGATAAATCTTTAGCAATAAGACCAAAAGAAAATACGGACGATAAAAACTTGATTTCTATTTACTCTGTTCTAGGAACTTATTATGAGAAAAAAAAAGATTTCAAATCTTCTATTAATTATTTCCATAAAGCGTTGAAAGTAAGTAAATCAAATGGTACAGATTTGAATTTGAACGAAGTTTACCTGCCTCTTAGAAGAATTTACTTATCTACAAATCAAAAAGATAGCGCAGAATTTTATCGTATAAAAGCCGAAGCTTATGATTTGAAAGTGATGAATAGTAAGTATAACTCTCTTCAAAAAGTTTTAAGTAAAGAAAAAAATCTTCATGAGCAATCTCGGCCAGAACATTACTTATATGCTATTTTAGGCTGTGGTATTTTTGCTGCTGCAGGATTATTTTATTTCAGAAAAACGAAAAAAATAATATCACTACCACAAAACGATTCTGAAAATCTTGTTAAAAAACCAGGACCTTCATCAGAAAAACTCCAACAACTTGTAGAGCTTTTAGAGAAAAATGATCCTACATTTTTAATTAATTTTGAAGTTGTTTTCCCCGAATTTGTGGAAGAATTATCTAAAAAACACCAAGATTTACAGCCTTCAGAAAGAGAATTCTGTGCAATGCTTAAACTTAAACTAAGCACGAAAGAAATAGCAAAATACACTTTTATAGAAACCCGTACCGTTCAAAATAAAAAATATAGACTTCGAAAAAAAATGAATATTCCTCAAAACCTAGACATCTACTATTACATAGATCAAATTTAATTATTAACTGTTCTTGCTTTCTTTAAAATTGAATGAAGAATGCGTAAATAAACAAAAAAAGTTGGAAAATTAAATAAATTTATGAATACTTAAATTTCTAAACAATATTATAGTTAATAAAGGTTCTATTTTTGATTAAAGAATACAAAAAGCGATAATTTTAACGTCAATAATGAAGATAGTTGCTAAAAATATAAAAATAAAAAATCAAACATTTGTTCTTACCAATCAACGTGCGATGTTTTGGGAGAAAGAAAAAGCTTTGGTACTATCTGATCTGCATATTGGGAAAGCTGCCCACTTTCGAAAAAACGGAATAGCACTTTCTAATCAAGTTTTCGAAAGCGATTTGCAAAGATTATCAATTTTAATTGAGCATTTCAAGCCAGAAAAACTTGTGGTTGTAGGCGACCTTCTACATGCAGGAGACAATTCTGAAGTAAACCAATTTTGTACTTGGAAAGAACAATTTTTGGAGCTTAAATTCTATTTGATCGAGGGTAATCATGATAAAATTTCTAAAGCTTTAGATAAAAAATTATGTTTAGATTTTAAATCCGAAAGATATGAAACTGAAGATTTCATTTTCGTTCACGATTTTAATAAAAAAGAAGATAAATTTCAAATTTCAGGACATATTCATCCCGGATTCTTGATTAATTCTCCTATTAAAAAGATCAAACTCCCCTGTTTTGTAGTTTCTGAAAACCAGATTTTACTACCCGCTTTTAGTGAATTCACAGGACTAGACACAAAAAATCTTCCAAAAAATGGAAGATTCTATGTTTTCACTGATGCTGAAATCTATGAAATCTAAAAAATTATAAATCATCAAACCATTTATAAATATCAATATCAGAAGCAATATTTAGTTTTTTTCTCAATCTATTTTTTCGGTTTTGAATCGCTTTAGGTGTAACAAAAGTATATATGGCTACTTCTTTTGAACTAAAACCGAGTTTTAAATAAATACAAAAAATAAGCTCCGACTTTTTAAGATCTTGGTTTATCTTTTTCAATTCATCAAAGAAAGTGGGGAAAAATGATCTGCAAGTGTTTAATAATCTTGTAGAATTGCTTTTTGCAAGTTCTACAATTTCCTGATGTTCAGAAAAAGCATTTGCTCTAAGTTTGGGAGTATTTATATTGATATCACGCATATTTCGTCTCGCATTACTGGCTAAAAAAAGCTATAAGTGGCTGTTGTTATATTTATTATTTTGAATATTTTCTCTTTTAAAGTTCTCAAATATATAATTATTGAGTATTATGTTTTTATGACTGTAATCACAGTTTTTATAGGCTAGGAATTATAAAATATTCTACAGATACTGTATTTGTGATATAGTTATAACATAAATACAATAGGGTTTTATGGTAAAAACCTTAGTTTGAAAAATAAATAACATTGAAAAACATGCCTTTGTAAAAATTCTCAGCTGAAATTTTCTTTATTAATTTAGTAAAAAATCTTTCTTTCTTCAATTTTTAGAAGATTTACTTTCTCCAGTTTTTTGGCAGTGCGAATTACTGTTTCAACGCGTAAACCAATTAAATCTGCAATTTGCTGACGCGTAAGTTTTACTTGAAAAGAAAATTTCTCATCATCTTTATGAAAACTTTTCAAATAATCTAATAAGCCCAAAATCCTTTTCTCGGGAATAGATGAAGCAAGATTTTGAATCATCGCAGTTTTAAAATATAATCTTTGGGAAAGACATTTGTTGGTATCAACTGAAATTTTTGGGTGCTGATCAATCAAATTGAAGAAATCATCTTTTTTTAGCCTTAGAATTTCGCAATTTGAAAGAGCCACTGCATTAATATTGTATTTTTTGTTCAAAAAAAGAAAAGAATCTCCAAAACTTTGAGAATCGCCTAATATATTTTGAATAAATTCGTTTCCGAGCTCATTATAATTGTTTTCTTTTATACTTCCTTTCAAAATTTGGTAATAGTAAGAAGGTGATGCTTCTTCCTCAAAAATAAAATCTCCCGCTGCATACCTTATGATTTCTGCACCAAATGAAATCAATAGCTTTTCGTCGAGTTTCATGCAACTCAATGTCTTTGTAATTGTAGGGTTATCAGTCATTTTAGAATAATTAAATCAATATTTTCATTTACATTTTTTATGCCAAAAAAACATTCTCATTATATGAGACCAGAGTTTTTTTTAAAAATAAAGAATAAAACAAACTTTTGTATACAAAATCTTAATTGTAAGTATATTCTAAATCAACAAATTAAATTATGATTGCAATCATAATAATGCAGTATGTTTAGAATAAATTCAATTATTAACCTCTAAAAAGTTTTAATTATTAAAATATTTCATACATTTAAAACAAATATGCAAAATTGGTCGGGTTTTTGAATTGCTTTTTACAAATCACACTAAAATAAAATAGTATGTCAACAGAAAATTTAATTCAGCAAGATGCAATTAATAAGATCAAAGAATTATCTGAATCCGCAAGAATTTGTATGTTTTGTACAGATTTAGAAAAACTTCCAAACAACTCTCGACCTATGAGCTTGCAAGAAACAGATGATTCTGGAAATCTCTGGTTTATAAGCAGTGACACGAGTAACAAAAATTTTGAAATAAAGGAAGACAATAGAGTTCAACTTTATTTTATGAACAATTCAAATTCTGAGTATCTCTCTATTTACGGTGAAGCGTTTGTTTATAAAGACCGTTCTACTATAGAAGAAAAATGGTCTGCTCTTGCCAATGCTTGGTTCGACGGCAAAGATGACCCTAGGGTTTCTATAATAAGAGTGGAACCAAAAGATAGCTATTACTGGGATACAAAAGCAGGGAAACTGGTAAGTTTACTGAGCTTTGTTGCAGCAGCGGTAAGTGGTAGTAAAACTGATAATTCTGATGGTGTAGAAGGCAAAGCCAACATTTAAGAGTAACCGTTTTTGAAATTTCCAAACCTTAAAACCTTAGATCATGATTTTTGAAGACGACCCAAAACCAATAGTGCAAGAAGCTATTTTACATCAAAATATATCCATGGTGTCTCACACAATAAATTTTGGTGCAGACAAATCTTATGTTTTGAATTCTCTACAAAGAATGAAAAGTAGTACACTTTGTGAAATTCGGAAAAAACTAATAGACAATTTTATAATTGAATATTTATCAAGTTTTTCGGGGGTTATTGAAAATCAAGGCTTTGAATCACTTTCTGAGAGCTACAATATTTCTTCGGTTTATGCCAAGCAATCTTATGAAAAAGTTTTAAAAGAACAAGAATATCTCAGTAGAGTAATGATGGGTTTGAAAATAGAATAAAATTTAAAGGTTATCAGTTAATAATTTATCTCTCATAGATTTAGCAGACTTAGCAGATCAAATTTTAAAAGATCTGTCTTATCTCTAGAGCCTTTGAGAGGTATTTTTTTATTTTTTAGCAGTTAATCGGTAATAAAGTTTTTTCTAGCCAATTCTTTTCTCACACGGCTTAAGCTTTCCGGCGTTATTCCCAAATAGGAAGCTATCATCCATTGAGGAACTCTCATCAATAAATCTGGATACATTTTGGTAAATTTCATATACCGTTCTTCCGCAGTTTCACCCAAAAGAGAATTGATTCTATCTTGCAGACTCTTCACGTGTTTTTGTATAATCAAATCATTTTTTTCTATGCTTTTCGGAAACTCTTCCAAAAGATTACTAAAGAAATCAGGATTTAGAAATAAAATTTCAGAATCTTCAACAGCCTCTATAAAATAACTTGATTTTTCATTAAAATAAAGACTGCTTCTGTCACCAATAAGCCAGTTTTCTGGTGCAAATTGTATCACATGCTCTTTACCGTTTTTATCTATAGAATACATTCTCAGCAAACCTTTTTCAACAAAAAATGTGTTTTTGCAAACATCACCTTCCTGCAAAAGAAACTCATGTTTATTAACTTTTCTTGATTCGTACTGAATGCTGCACAAACTTACTTTCTCTGCAGGAACTTCAAATACTTTGGCTAAATAATTTTGAATATTACTCATTTTATAATCTGACTTAAAGAAATATCTTGATGCGATGCATTATTAAGAGGTCTTCCGTTCTCAAAAACAATCAATTGCGGACTTTCATGACGTACATCAAAATCTTCAGCTATTTTGTTTGAAATTTCTCTATATTTAATTAAATCCAGAAAATAAAAATCTACATTTAAATTTTGTGTGTTTTTCACTTCATTTTCAAAATTTTTAAGAACTGTTTTACTTATAAAACATTTCGTAGAATGCTTGAAAATTGCAATTATTTTCGTTTCTGAAATTTTAACCGCGTTTTTTAAATCATCTTCATTTTCTATTACTTTCCAGAAAGATGAATTTTTGTTTTCTTCCTCTTTATTATCTCCAAATATTTTACCAAATAAACTCATACATTAAATTGTTTTAAATGATGATTAAGATGTTTATACTCCAAAAAACCCCACATTTCTTCTGTCATTTTTCCAAACAACTGGTGCTGAGAAGGAAGTTTATTTTGCGCACGAAATTCTGCATAATCATCAAGGGTTTTCAGAAGCTGTGCTTTCGAAGTCTCAAAATTACAATCAAAAGTAATGATTAGTTTTTTAAAAGTAGGCATATTGTGAGGAATTCCGTTGTTGAAGATTTTCATTTCGTATTTTGCAAGTATTCCCACCCATTTTAAAACAATAAAAACCTTCGGAAGTTTATTTTTTTTCATAGGAACTTTTAAGACTTGGATGCAGTGATTTAGCATTTGTGCGGCATTCATTCTCCCCCATTTTCGTTCAGAATCTGGGCTTAAATTTGATATTCTTGTTTTTATTTCTAAAAAATCATTTAAATGATGTAGACTTTTTCTTACCAACCTTTCTCAATTTTCAAATTTTCTATATGTGCCAAGTGATGATTGCAATGCCAAACGTAAAGAGCCAGACATATTCTTAAATCGTAGTTTCTATTTTGTTCAGGTTGATGAAAAGTACGCTCAAACTGCTTATTGGTAAGTGATTTTAATAAACAATACCATCTTTGATGAATCCCTTTCAACATTCTCATAGCAGGTTTTATACTGATGGATGCGCTATCCTGGAGCTCTGCCCATTGGGCTTCTTGATAAGGTTTTATAACAGGATTTTCTTCCGTAAGAGCCAACTTGAATCTGATGAAACTATTCGCATGACTATCAGCTAGATGATTCACGAGCTGCCTTACCGTCCAACCTTTTTCACGATAGGGTGTATCAAATTGTTCGTCTGAAAAATTTTCAATTAAACTTTTCAGTTTTGCTGGGAAATTTTTGATGACTTTTATATATTCTTCTAGTTGGGTATCAGTAATATGTTGTGGTTCTTCAAATTGCCCGATTGGGAATCTTTTAAATTCAAGATTGATCATATTTTTTTATAATTTCGGTTAAAATTTCAAGTAAAATTACTGCATCGTCATCTTCCAAGTAATACAGCATTTTGTTATTATTTTGTTTTTGTTTTGAATATAAGACAAAGTAATGATGATAGCGTTTTAATGACAAATCAGAAATAAGAATTTCATTTTTATTAAAACTAATTTTATTAGCAAAAACTGTAACTTTTGCAATTTCAAAAGATTCACCATTTTTATACTTCTCCAGCAAGCTGTTTTTGAGATCAGAAAAATAATGCTTCCAAAGAGTGTCTATAATTTCACAAAAAAGTTGATGCTTTTTTTGAAGTTTTCGACCGTAAAAAAGTTTAAAATCAATTTTAAGTTCTTTACCATCGTTCTTTTTTATAAATATAACATAGGTTCTCCCGATTGTAAATTCAAAACCTTTGATAAACTGAATTCCATACCTTAAACCGATAATTTCATCTCTTTTAATTTCAGTAAAACGATTATTTTTCACATCGCTATTTTCATAAATAATTCTTGTTTGGGTAATTTGGAGTAATCTCGGTCTATGGTCATAAAAACTGCGAATAATTTTAAAATTTTCCATACAGTGTCTATTTGTCCGATAAATTATATTTGGACAAATTTTTGATTTTAGTTTTGGTAAATTTATCAAAAATAAGAATAGTTTTAAAAGGAATTTTACTGTATTTTTTTAAGTCCTAATTCTTAATCTTTAGTTCAAAAATTATAAAATAAAATATGAAGAAAGCATTGATTATTGTAGATGTACAGAATGACTTTTGTGAGGGTGGATCGCTTGCTGTACCAGACTCTAAAGAGATTATTCCTTACATTAATCTTTTAATGGAAGAGAATGAGTATGACCAAATTATACTTACCCAAGACTGGCATCCAGCGGATCATAAAAGCTTTGCGTCTAATAATAGAAAAAACGTTGGTGAAACAATTATTCTAAATGGTATTCCACAATTTATGTGGCCAGATCATTGTGTACAAGGATCTTTGGGCGCAGATTTTCATCCAGATTTAAATACTCAAAAAGTTACGCATACCATTCAAAAAGGAAAAAACAGTTTGATTGACAGCTATAGCGGTTTTCAAGATAATAATCACTTTATGAAAACAGGTTTGGATGATTTTCTTAAATATCATGAAATCCAATTATTGGAGATTGTTGGTCTTGCGCTAGATTATTGTGTAAAATTTACTGCATTAGATGCTGTTGCCAACGGATATGTAACTTGTGTACATTTCAACGGAACTCGTGCGGTAAACGTAAAACCAGATAATGGAAAAGATGCCATCTATGATATGATCAAAAAAGGCGTTACTATTTTGGGGTAACTTAAACATAAAAAAAATCTCCAGATTGGAGATTTTTTTTATGTTTTGAAATTTTGTAAAGTCTTCCAGCATCTGTGATTGCATACATTGAATTATCAATTCCTTGGGTTACATCTTTATGCAATTTCATGAAAAAATATTTTGTAATGGGTGATTTATTCTAAGAAAAAACAAAATTTGAGCCTGCAAATTTTTCATTTAAATTTAAAACAAAAAAAACCTCCAAAAATAGGAGGTTTGTATTCATAAACTAGAAAAATAGTTATACTAATAAAGATAACGGATTTTCTAGATAAGTTCTTAAAGTTTGTAAGAATTGAGCTCCCGTAGCACCGTCTACCACTCTATGGTCACATGCTAATGAAAGTTTCATTGTATTTCCTACTACAATCTGACCGTCTTTTACGATAGGTTTTTCAATAATAGCCCCAACAGAAAGAATTGCAGAGTTCGGTTGGTTGATAATACTTGTAAAAGTTTCAATTCCAAACATTCCTAGATTAGAAATTGAAAAAGTAGAACCTTCCATCTCGTTTGCCTTAAGACCTTTGCTCTTCGCTCTACCTGCCATATCTTTCACGCCTGCAGAAATTTGGGTATAAGACATTTGGTCTGTATTTTTCAATACCGGAACTACCAATCCATCCGGAATTGCTACCGCTACACCAATATTGATGTTTCCTCTATGGATAATTTTATCACCTGCCCAGCTAGAATTTACTTGTGGATGTTTTCTTAAAGCAATTGCAGTAGCTTTAATAATCATATCATTGAAAGAAATTTTTGTATCTGGAAGAGCATTAATTTCTTTTCTTGCTGCGATGGCTTTATCCATATTAATCTCCACCATTAAATAATAGTGAGGAGCTGAGAATTTGCTTTCAGCAAGACGTTTTGCTATAATATTTCTAACTTGAGAGTTTGGAGTTTCAGAATCCTCGCCTTGTACAAAATTTACAGCAACTTGTGCCGCAGCCACAGGAGCTGCATTTTCTGTTGCCGGTTTTGCAGAAGGCTGATAGTTTTCAATATCTTTCTTCACAATCCTTCCGTTTTCACCAGATCCTTGAACTCCTGAAATATCAACACCTTTATCCTGAGCCATTTTTTTTGCTAAAGGAGAAATAGCTACTCTATCTGAAGAAACAGTAACTTGTGCAACCGATTTCTCTTCTACCTTAGATTCATTTTTTTGTTCTTCTGGTTGAGCAGATGAATGCTGTGTAGATTTGGGTGAGTTTACACCAGAAACATCCGTTCCTTCTGGGCCTATAATTGCCAAAACGGTATCTACTGGAGCAGCACCACCTTCTTCAACACCTTGCTTCAAAAGAATTCCGTTAAATTCAGATTCGAAATCTTGAACTGCTTTATCAGTTTCAATTTCGGCTAATAAATCGCCTTCTTTTACAGTGTCGCCAACATTTTTATGCCATTTAGCTACCTTACCTTCAGTCATTGTATCTGAAAGCCTAGGCATTGTTATTACTTCAACTCCTTTAGGAACCTCCGCAATAGCCGCTTGAGTTTCATTTTTTGCTTCAGGCTGAGCTTCTTCTTTTTTATCTTCAGTTGCATTAGCGGCAGGAGCAGATGCACCACCAGTTAATCCTGAAATATCTTCTCCTTCATTTCCAATAATTGCCAAAACCAAATCTACTGCTGCTGCTGAACCTTCTTCAACACCAACATACAGAAGAGTTCCTTCAATTTCAGATTCAAAATCCTGTACTGCTTTATCAGTTTCAATTTCAGCTAAGATATCTCCTTCTTTAACCTTGTCACCGACTTTTTTATGCCATTTTGCCACCTTACCTTCCGTCATTGTATCGGAAAGACGTGGCATTGTAATTACTTCTGCCATGATTTATATTGATTTGAATTTTGAGATTCGAGATTTGAGATTAGGGGAACTCAAATATCAAATTTCAAATTAATTTAATTTTATTGATTTTCAAATTTATCTAAAAACGGATAATTCTCTTGAGCGTAAACGTACTCATAGATTTTTTCTGTATCAGGATATGGAGAGTTTTCCATAAATTCAATACATTCTTCTACAAAATCTCTAGATTTATTATCCAATATATCTAATTCTTCTTCTGTAGCCCAATTATTTGATAAAATTCTTGATTTAATTAATTCTATAGGGTCGTCCTTTTTGGCAATTGCAACTTCGTCTTTAGATCTATACGGCTCAGCATCAGACATAGAATGCCCTCTGAAACGGTAAGTTCTAGCTTCGATAAAAGTAGGTCCATCTCCTCTTCTTGCTCTTTCAATAGCCTCATAAGCAACTTCAGCTACTTTTTCGGGATCCATTGCATCTACCGCAAGACAAGGCATTTCGTAGCCTAAACCTAGTTTATAGATATCTTCGTGATTGGCAGTTCTTTTCACTGAAGTTCCCATTGCATACTGATTGTTTTCAACAACAAATATTACGGGAAGTTTCCAGTTCATTGCCATATTGAAAGTCTCATGAAGAGATCCTTGTCTAGCAGCACCATCTCCGAAGAAACAAATGTTTACCGCTTTTCTGTCAAAATACTGATCTGCGAAAGCAATACCAGCTCCCAAAGGAATTTGACCTCCCACAATACCATGACCACCATAGAACCTATGTTCTTTACTGAAAATGTGCATAGAACCACCCATTCCTCCGGAAGTACCTGTAGCTTTACCACAAAGTTCTGCCATGATTCTTTTTGGGTCTACCCCCATTGCCATTGGATGGATGTGACATCTGTATGCTGTAATCATACTGTCTTTAGACAAATCCATTGCGTGTGTAAAACCCGCAGGAATAGCCTCTTGGCCATTGTACAAATGTAAAAAACCTCTGATTTTTTGTTTTAGATATAGAGAACGGCATTTGTCTTCAAACCTTCTCCACATAGTCATATCTTCATACCACTTTAGGTACACCTCTTTAGAAAATTCTTTCATGTGCTAGCTTCTTGCTTATTTATTATGAAATAGTTGAGCAAAAATATAAAAAAAACTTCGTTTTTATTATATGTAGAGCAATTGTTTTTTTGCTTATAATATTATATTTACATTATTAAAAATAAAAATGGAAGAAAAACCAATATCACCTCTTCATAAAGTATCCAGAGTAATTTCTGATTTCTTTAATCCTCTTATCTCTTTAATTATATTTTTTGTGTATCTAAGCTTTCACGAATATAATTTAAAACAAGCTCTCTCACACTTCTTGCCAATTTTATTAATAGTCATAATCCCTATTGTAACCTGGATTTTTTATAATGTGAAAACGGGAAAATATACCAATATGGATGTATCAAACCGAATACAGCGAAAAACACTTTATATATTCATCGGGATTTGCGTAATTCTTTATTTATCTTACACCTACCTAAAATCTGGTAGATTTGATTTTGTGATGCTATTTATCTTAATCCTTCTTTTAGCATTACAGATTAGTAATTATTTTATTAAAAGTTCTATGCATACTGCGTTTAACATTTTTGTTGCCACATTATTTTTCAATATAGAAACTTATATGGGGATAATTTGGCTTTTTATTGCTGGTTTGGTAGGAATTACAAGAATTATTTTAAAAAGACACACCACAAAAGAAGTCATTTTAGGAGCATTTATAGCTTTTTTAGTTTCTTTTCTTTATCTTTATTGCAATATTCAGTTCAGAACTTAAATACTATTTATGAAAATTAATCATCTAACCTCGGCGGAAGAAAATTTGATGAAACTTTTTTGGAGGCTCAATTCTTTTTATCTAAAAGAAGTGATGGAGCAACATCCGGAGCCTAAGCCACATCAAAATACCGTTTCTACTTACCTGAAAATTCTTATTGAAAAGGGATATCTGAAAACCGAAAAAGAAGGTAGAATTTTCAAATATTCTGTTCTAGTACCTTTTCAGCAGTATCGTGATTTTTTGATGAAAGAGATTTCTGAAAACTTTTTTGATCATTCTGGAAAAGATATTCTTGCTTTTCTTTTCAGAGAAAATCTTGTTACAAAAGATGATTTAAGAGAATATATTGATCATGATTTAGAAATAAAACCTACGAAAATAAAATTACCAAAATTAGAAATCGCAGAGGAAATCTTGAATCCGAAAAAAGATAAAAAAACAAAAGACAAGAAAAAAAAGAAGAAAAAAGAATAATTCCTTCAAAAAGCTATAACTTTAAACTGAGCAGCTTATAGAACTACAGGCTATTAATTAAATCTTAGAATTTAGAAATTTACAAATCTCTAAATTATATAAGATTCTTCAAACTTTGAATGAAAGTTTCGTGTAAGAATTAATCTAAATTTTATAAAATAAAAACATAAAAAAAAGCGGCTTAAAAGCCGCTTCATTTTTTACCAACGATTTCCGCCACGGTCGTTTCCACCACCGTAGTTTCCACCACCTGTTCCTCTATTATTTCCGTAACCACCTCCACGGCTGTTGTTACCTCCTCCGTAACCACTTCCACCGCTTCTGTTGTTATCAAAGCTTCTTCTTGGTTTTTCTTCTCTTGGTTTAGCTTCAGAAACATTTAACTCTTTTCCGTTAAATTCTTTCTGATTTAAAGCTTCAATAGCTTGTTGTCCTTCTTCGTCACCCATTTCGATAAAACCGAAACCTCTTGAGCGACCAGTTTCTTTGTCTGTGATGATCTTAGCTGAAGATACATCTCCAAATTCTGCGAATAAATCCTGCAACTCATGTTCTTTAGTTGCGTAATTGATGTTTGAAACAAAAATGTTCATTGTAAAAAAAAATTAAATTAGTAAAGATTTGGTATATAAAAGAAAAACAACATAAAGTAATGAACAAATATTGATTCCAAATATAAACCTCTGCAAGATACAATTAATAATTTCAAAATCAAGTTTTTTTTTAAGCATTTCAACAAATGTTAAAATTCGACTATATTTACTTATGTTTTGGCACTTTTCAGAGTGTTTTTAAAGGTCTTTAAAGTGTTTTTTGTACATTAGATGTCGCATTTGAGCTTTAAATATGAAAATTCATACTATAAACTATCAAAATACATTCGTTGAAATTGCAGAACACAGCCCATTTTACTATCTGAAATTCCGCCTCAAAAAAAAGCATAAAATTAGAAATCAAAATAAACTATGAACTATCATACTAGAAAATGGGTAAAACCAGAAGATCTTAATCCCAACCAATCTCTTTTCGGAGGACGATTATTACAGTGGATTGATGAAGAAGCAGCATTATACGCCGTTATTCAGCTTGAAAATAAGAAAGTTGTAACAAAATTTATTTCAGAAATTAATTTTATAAGTTCGGCTAAACAAGGAGATATTATTGAAATTGGCATAGAAGTTATTAAATTTGGTTCTAGCTCAATCACTTTGGCTTGCCAGGTAAGAAATAAAATGACCCACCAAACCATTATTACCGTTGATAGAATTGTAATGGTAAATCTAGACGAAGAAGGAAATCCTGCACCTCATGGCAAAACAAAAATTGAATTTGTAAAAGACAGGCTCACACCAAAGGAGGAATAATGAAGATTTACATTAAAAACATGGTGTGTAATCGTTGTATTTTGGCAGTTTCAAAAATCTTTGAAGACGAAAGAGTCAACGTTGTAGATATCAATTTGGGTGAAGTAAAATTAAAATCGAAAATCTCAGAAGAAATTTTAAGAAATATTGAAAAAAAATTGATGGAACTAGGTTTTTCAAGAATTAAGGATCCAGCCCAGCAACTTATCGAAAAAATAAAAAATCTTGTTATCTCAAAAATCAGTAGTTTAGATATTGCTGAAAATTTTGTTTTATCACAATTTCTATCATCAAACCTTCACAAAGATTACAGTATAATTTCCAAAGCATTTTCTCAAACAGAAAACAGTACTTTAGAACAGTTTTTCATTCTTCAAAAAATTGAAAAAGTAAAAGAAATATTGTTATATAATGAATTTACGTTAACCGAAATCTCAGCAAAGCTTGGCTACAAAAGTGTTCAGCATTTGTCGGCTCAATTTAGAAATAGCACCGGTTTGTCTCCTACTGAATTTAAAAAACTTAAAATCAATAATCGTAAAGCCGTGGATTTACTATAATTTTCAGTTTAAAAAATCTTAATTCTGTAAACAAAATCCTTAAATCTATAACAGATTTCCGTTTGCTTTCATGAAATTTGTATTCTTAAATTCATTAAATGGAAAACGAATCTCATCATCATAAAAAACCGAATCCCAGCGAAAAAATATCTCCAAGCTCCGTCTACTACTGTCCTATGGAATGTGAAGGCGAAAAAGTGTATTTTCAGCCCGGAAAAAGATGTTCAGTTTGCAACATGTTTTTGGTTCCAATTGAGGAAAAACTAGAAAAAGACCCCAATTATATACCTCAATTTTCATCAACACATCTTCCTGATAATTATAAGTATAATATCGGGAAATATTATTGCCCCATGTTTTGTGAAAGTAAAAAACTGTACGATAGCAACATTGGCTGCCCGGTTTGCCACATGCATTTGGAAGAAATAACAGAGGAGTTGGTAAGAAGTAATAATACTGATGGTGAAAACCCCAAAATATTAAATTCTGAAACTGCTGGAAAATATTATTGCCCTATGTTTTGTGAAGGAGATAAAGTGTACGAATCCAATGTTGGCTGCCCCGTTTGCGGAATGGATCTCGTAAAACATCCAGATAAAAACGGTGACAATTCAGATGACACCTACCATATCTTAAAAAGAAAATTGCTTATTTCTCTGGCTTTTACAATACCTGTATTTCTACTTTCTATGGGAGGAATGCTTATTAAGTTTTCTTTTTTGAAAGAAATTCAAGGGTGGATTGAATTGATTCTTACACTTCCTGTTTTATTTTATTCGGGGTGGTTTTTGATGCAACGAGGCTGGGTTTCTTTTAAAACCTGGAACCTGAATATGTTCAGCTTGATTGCTTTGGGCGTTTCCGCTGCATTTATTTTCAGCATTGTTGTGTTACTTTTTCCAAGTTTAATTCCGCATCATATTCTTGGTCACAATCACGAAATCCCTTTATATTTTGAGGCCGTTTGTGTAATTTTAACTTTGGTTATCTTAGGACAATTGATGGAAGCTTTGGCTCATAAAAAAACGGGAAATGCCATTAAGAATTTAATGAGTTTATCTCCCGATCAAGCCAATTTGTTCATTAATAATGAAGAAAAAAAAGTTCCGCTTTCTGAAATTAAAATAGGAGATCTATTAAAAGTAAAACCCGGAGAAAAAATCCCTGTAGATGGAAAAATAATTGAAGGTAATTCTGTAATAGACGAAAGTATGATCACTGGCGAACCAATTCCTGTAGAGAAAAATGCAGATTCAAAAGTAAGCGCAGGAACCATCAATGGAAATCAGGTCTTCATTATGAAAGCTGAAAAAGTGGGCGATGAAACTTTACTCGCAAAAATCATCAAGATGGTAAATGATGCTAGCCGAAGTCGTGCTCCAATTCAAAAACTTACAGATAAAGTTTCAAAAATATTTGTTCCTATCGTAATTTTAGTTTCAGTTACCACCTTTATTTTATGGCAGATTTTCGGGCCAGAAAACCAAAAAACTTTATTTGCATTTGTGAACGCCGTATCTGTGTTGATCGTTGCTTGTCCATGTGCATTAGGTTTGGCAACACCTATGTCGCTAATGGTTGGAATTGGAAAAGGTGCAAAAAGCGGCATTCTAATAAAGAACGCCGAAGCTCTCGAACAAATGAATAAGGTAAACGTATTAATAACCGATAAAACAGGAACTTTAACTGAAGGAAAACCATCTTTGAAACATATAGAATCAATTAATAATGACCCTAATTTGATTTTAAAATTAGCTTACTCCTTAAATCAAAATTCTGAACATCCTTTATCTAATGCGATCATTAAAAAGGCAAAATCAGAAAATATATCTTCTGAAAAAGTAATCGATTTTGAAAACATTTCCGGAAAAGGCGTGAAAGCAACAATCAATGGAAAAATGGTTTTTCTTGGTAACGAAAATCTTTTGAGTTCAAACCAAATTTCAATTCCTGAAAACTTAATAGCAAAAGCAAACGAATTTCAAAACCAAGCACACACAATCTCGTTTTTGGCTCAGAAAAATGAAGTTTTGGGTTTCATGAGTTTTACAGATGATATTAAAGAATCTTCTAAAAAAGCTGTGAAAAATTTACTAAATGACGGAATTGAAATCATTATGATGACCGGTGATAACGAAAACACCGCACAAGCCGTAGCCAAAGAACTTGGAATAAAAAAATTCAAAGCCAAATGTCTTCCTGAAGACAAATTGAATGCTGTAAAAAAACTTCAGAACGAAGGAATGATTGTCGCCATGACCGGAGACGGCATCAATGATTCACCTGCTCTTGCACAGGCCAACATAGGAATTGCTATGGGAACCGGAACTGACATTGCTATTGAAAGCGCAGAAATTACTTTGCTGAAAGGTGATCTTTTGGGAGTTTCGGAAGCAAAATTATTAAGTAAAAAACTACTCAAAAACATTAAAGAAAATCTTTTCTTCGCCTTTGTTTATAACGTATTGGGCATTCCGATTGCAGCAGGATTACTCTACCCCTTCTTCGGAATTTTACTCTCACCCATGATAGCAGCGGCAGCGATGAGTGCGAGTTCTCTATCTGTAATTTTAAATTCTTTAAGATTAAATTCTGTCAATTTGAAAATTTAAAATTTGATTATACAGTAGAAATTGGCCTTTAGCCAGAGCGTCATACAGAAAACCAACCTCAATAAAACCAATTTTTAAATTAATTTTAAGAAATTTGCACCTATGAGCTTACAAGAAAATTACAACAATATAAAAAAACAGCTTCCCCAAAATGTAGAATTGGTAGCTGTTTCAAAAACCCATTCGGTATCGGCTATTCAGGAAGTTTATGATTTCGGACAAAAAGTTTTTGCAGAAAACAAAGTACAAGAAATTATGGAAAAACATCCGCTTCTTCCAAAAGATATTCAGTGGCATTTGATTGGGCATCTGCAAACCAATAAAGTAAAATATATTGCTGAATTTATAGACACTATTCAAAGTGTAGATTCTGAGAAACTTTTAAATGAAATAAATAAAGAAGCTGCAAAAAATAAGCGTAAAATAAAAGTTTTGTTACAAGTGAAAATTGCAGAAGAAGACTCAAAATTCGGACTTGAAATTTCTGAAGCTGACAATTTATTCCAAAAGTTCATCAGCGGAGATTTTCCCAATGTAGAAATTACGGGTTTAATGGGTATGGCAACTTTTACGGATGATAAAAATCAAATAAAAAAAGAATTTTCAGTGTTAAAGAATGTTTTTACCAAACTTAATGAAAAGCATTCGTTGAAAACCCTGTCCATGGGGATGAGTGATGATTTTCCTATTGCAATAGAATGTGGTGCAAATTCCGTAAGAGTTGGTTCTGCTATTTTTGGAAGAAGAGACTACACCAATTAAACTTAGGAATAATATTTGCTTATAATCCGGCAAAATTAATTAAATTGCGACTATGCAAAAAATCCTTATCGTAGAAGACGAAAAAGCTATTTCCGGAGTACTTCATAGTATTCTATCTGATGAATTGACTGAATATGAATTTGTGATTGCCGAAGACGGTCTCGAAGGCTTTAAACATATTGAAAAAGAAGATTTTGCACTGGTAATTTCCGATATTAAAATGCCGAAACTACCAGGCACAGAGCTTTTGAAACAAAGCATGGCACTAAAGCCAGATAGTACATTCATCATGATTTCTGGTCACGCTGATATTGATTCTGCTGTTTCTTGTCTTAAAGATGGTGCTTACGATTTTATCTCAAAACCCATTGACATCAATAGGTTGATTACGAGCGTGAAAAATGCTTTAATTAAAGAAACACTTAAAAAAGAAAACAAAAATCTACAAAACGAAAATAAAACCCTTAAAAAGAAAGTCAATAAAAAATACCAAATGATTGGTGAGTCTGAACCTTTAAAAAAGATTCAGGAAATGATTGAAAAGGTGGCAGTTTCTGATGCAAGAGTTTTAATAACAGGACCCAACGGAGCTGGAAAAGAATTGGTTGCCCACGCCATCCACAATTTAAGCGAAAGATCAAGAGGGCCAATGGTGGAAGTAAACTGCGCCGCCATTCCTTCTGAACTTATAGAATCTGAACTTTTCGGTCACGTAAAAGGATCATTTACAGGGGCTATTAAAGACAAACAAGGAAAGTTTGAACAAGCCAATAATGGAACTATTTTCTTAGATGAAATTGGAGACATGAGCCTTATCGCTCAAGCTAAAGTATTGAGAGCATTGCAGGAAAGCAAAGTCTCTCCTGTAGGAAGCGACAAAGAAATAAAGGTGGATGTGAGAGTACTTGCTGCAACCAATAAGAATATGGCCAAGGAAATCGAAGCAGGAAGATTCAGAGAAGATCTATACCACAGACTTTCTGTAATAGAAATCTATGTACCGCCTTTGGACGAGAGAAAAGCAGATATCAAATTGCTGGTAGATCATTTCTCAGGTTTAATTTCTGATGAGCACGGTACTGCATTGAAAAAATTCGATGATTCTGCCATTAAAGCTCTGGAAGCACTCTCGTGGACAGGAAACATCCGTGAATTGAGAAATGTGGTTGAAAGATTGATCATTTTGGGTGGCCCAACTGTTTCACAGGAAGACGTTGCAAGTTTTGTGAGAAAATAAATTAATACTTAATTCTCTTAAATTATAAAAATTTGCAGTATTTATGCTGCAGATTTTTTTTTGAACCATTATGAATTTTTTAAATAAAAATTACACGAAAGAAGCACTTACATTGGCTCTTCCGGTAATACTTACGCAAGTAGGTCAGGTTTCTGTAAACTTATTTGACAATATTATCGTTGGAAAGCTTTTAGGCGCCGATGCTCTAGCCTCTGTTTCCCTCGGAAATGCAGTGTTCTTTTCTATGTTTGTTTTAGCATTAGGATTTTCCTTTGCCATTCCACCGCTGGTATCGGAGGCACATTCTCAGCATGATAACAAAACTATTAATTCAGTATTCAGCCATGGTTTTGTTATTAATATGACAGTTGGGATTATTCTCATGCTGGTTTTGTTTGCAGGCCTACCTCTACTCTATCATTCGGGACAGCCAACGAAGATTATTCCAGACACCGTAGACTTTCTATGGATTATGGCGATAAGTATTGTTCCTTTTATGGCGTTTCAAACCTTGAGAGAGGTTTCTGAAGGTTTATCTTACACTATTGGAGTTACAAAAGCCACTATTTTTGCTAACATCATTAATATTGTACTGAACTACGTTTTTATCAAAGGACTTTGGATTTTTCCAGAAATGGGCGTTAAAGGCTCGGCATTAGCAAGCTTAATTGCCAGAATTTTCATGGTCGTTTTTCTATATTTTGTTCTGCTTAAAGAGCCAAAAACAAAGCAATTTATTAAAGAGTTTTCATTAAAGATGAAAGTTTTCTCGAAAAATATGTTTGAAAAAATGGTGAGATTAGGCTTTCCTACGGCGTTACAAATGTTCTTTGAAGTGACCGCTTTCGCAGCAGCAGCATTTATCTGCGGCATTACCTTTGCGGATGACGTAGTTTCACAACAATTTGCAGCACATCAAATTGCTTCACATCAAATTGCATTGAGTATGGCTTCATTTACATTTAATCTCTGTATAGGTTTCAGCGTGGCATCAACAGTAATGATTGGCAGAAAAATGGGCGAACAGAATTTTATAGAACTAAGAAAAATAGGAATCAACAATCTTAAAATTTCTTTTTTATTCATGTGTATTTGCGGATTGTTCTTTATTATTGGAAGGAATATTTTGCCTACCTTTTTCACAAAACCTGAAGAGGTAGAAGTAATTATGCTGGCTTCAAAATTACTGATTATTGCAGCTCTTTTCCAGCTCTCAGACGGAATACAGGTAACCGCATTAGGAATGCTAAGAGGATTACAGGATGTAAAAATACCTTCTATCCTTACATTCATTGCCTATTGGCTCATTACAATACCATTGGGATATTTCCTCTGTGTAACGATGAAAATGGGTGCGCTCGGAATGTGGATTGCGCTCGGATTGGGATTAACGGTTTCTGCCGCGATGCTCGTCAAACGTTTTCTCAATTTGTCTGCAAAGAGAATTGAACAGAATAAATTATAAAAGGAAAGCGGTCTTCGGATCGCTTTTTTTGTTTTAATTTTAGATATGTATTTCCGCAATTAATAACAATTTGATATTTAACGGTTCGTTTGTCATTCTGTAGGAATCTTAACTTTTTTATTTTCAAGTGTAGAAAATGCAGCGGAGATCTCTTTTTAATAAGAAGAATTTAAGCTTTAATTAGGAAAAAAAATCACCAAATAGTAATATTTGATTTATATTTTTCCGATTAAATTATTATATTTGAAATTATCCAAAAAAACACATTATTATGCCAGTACAGTATTCACTAAGTGAAAAGGGAAATCCGTCTGATCAGACCGCTCCAAAAAAATTCTATGCCAACGCAAAAGCTACAGGTGAAGTTACTTTCCGCAGCCTGAGTAAGGAAATTGCTGCAAGCTCTACCACAGTGAGCGACACTGATGTCTTAGCCGTATTGAATGATTTGACTAAAGCACTCTCTAAACATCTTTCAGAAGGAAGAATCGTAAGGTTTGGAGATTTTGGATCTTTCAGTTTAACGTTGAGCAGCGAAGGCGCTGAGACTGCTGAAAAGTTTAATTCTTCAATGATCAAAGCCGCAAAAATAGCATTCCGCCCGGGAATTGATCTTAAAGAAATGCTCGCTATCGTCAAGTTTGAAAAAGCTAAGTAAGCAATTTTAAAAAGCAGGCGTGCTTTTTAAAATTGCACGCCTGCTTTTTCTAAAAGCTCCCGTGGATTTGTGTAAAACCACGGGAGCTGTTGTTTTAATCCTTTAGAGGAGTTTTTATTTGCATATTCAGTAATTCCAAACATCTATATACGTTACTATAGCAATTTTTGAAATGACAGGCATAATTTCGTTAAAGAATAGTACAGAGATTAATAATATTCTATCCCTCGTTTTGTCACTGAAACAAGTTTTTTATCTTTATTATATGTTCTTCTCTCAATCCAGTTTCCATTTGTATCATAAATGTATTCAAATGTCAAAAACAGATTCTTTTTGCCATTAATTATCACAAATGTATTTGAAGCATCTCCTTTTTCATTATATATAAATTTGGAAATATGTTTTTTTTCTTGTTGAATATCTTCAACTATTTCGGATTCTTTCCTGGCATTATGATCATCAATATACTTAGTGTAGATCACTTCTTGAATAGCATCTCTATCGTAGTTTTTCTTTATAGAAATTAAGCGATTTGTATTATCGTATTCAAAAATAGTTTTTTCTTTATAAGAATTATCTGAATTTCTAATAGTATATATTTCAGTATTATTTTCCTGTACATATCTATAAAAGAGATTTGGTTCAGAATTGCTGAATTTCACTATTTCTACTGTATCTTTCTTATAATTGTATTCCCATTTCAATTCCTTATTTGAATCGAAAAAAGTGCAGATTTCTTTAAAAACTCTATTTTCATTGTCATAGTCATAACTCCAATCTGCAAACTTTTTCAATTGGTTATTTTCTATCGTAAAGCTATTTTTTTCTTTTAAATATCCATTTTTTTTAAAGTTTAACCTGTAATTATCTTCGGAAAGAAAAGTATATGGATGAAGTATATATTTTGTCTTTTTTCTGTTTTTGAAAGAGGGCTGAAATTCTCTGTAAAAAATGCTTTTTACATATCCTTTGAGTTCAAATCTTTCAATATCATTTTTACTCAGCCTATATTTCATTTGTGCTGTAACAGAGCAGCTGAGAGAAAATAAAATTATTACTAGAATGTTTTTATTTAAAGTTCCCATAAATAATAATTATTTTGGTATGTATTCTCTAAAAGTGTTTTTTCAGATTGTGGTAGTAGATTCCATGCTCTTGTACCCTTTAATCCTCCCCCTAACCATGCAACGGCTCTATATTCTAGATCTGTATAATGACTGCTATAGACTTGCTTTAAAAAGTTTACCATAATATTTATGTAATGAGCTCCCATAATTTCGTGATCGACATCTGTATTATTAGAAGAAAATCTAATATAATAATCAAACATTCCAACGTAATTATTATTATTTAAATAACCGAGAACCAAATTCAAATCAAAGTTACCATTATTTGG
The DNA here is from genome assembly GCF_900156685.1 of Chryseobacterium piscicola. Classification (GTDB taxonomy): domain Bacteria; phylum Bacteroidota; class Bacteroidia; order Flavobacteriales; family Weeksellaceae; genus Chryseobacterium; species Chryseobacterium piscicola. The sequence goes on along the minus strand of NZ_FTOJ01000002.1, from coordinate 341,095 downwards.
AGCAAGTGTAAGAAGCTTTCTAAACATTTCTGCATGTACCATTTCATGCATAAATGCATTCGCTAAAATTATTTTAGGAGTTGAAGCGTAATCCCAATTTTGGTTGAAAGTTATTTTTATCCAGTAATTAATTGGTTCTTTTGTTTGTGCAATAGCATCAGGCTTTGTTACAGCACCAACATCAAACATCAGATGTGCTACAGAAAATGTTGGTTCAAAATTTTGTAAATATTGTTTAAAATTAGATGCTGTTTTTATTTTATTGTAGATACTGTTTAATTTAGCACTACTTTTAAATCTTGTAGTGGGTTTTACTCTGTTTGGATCTATCCAATCTTCCATTAATTCATTTTGAAGAGTTTGATTTGTTAATGGTGTATCTATAAACCAATCCTGAAACTGCTCTATCGTTGCATCAGGATTTATATTTAAAAGGTAATTAAAAGCCCAATTCAAAAAATATTGGTTGGCGGTCTGTGACGCAGTAGCATCTGCGTTCGCATTAATATACCAACTATTTAAAGTTGTTAATCTTTCTGTGATAAATGTTTTCGTAGTGGTATTTATACCATTTTGTTGAAAATAAAAAAAGGTATGGTAAAAAAGGTCTGGATTGGTAACCCTTAACTGATTAATTTCTGTCCCCAAAGAAGTAAAAAAGTTTGCAACATTAGTATAGTGAATATAATTGGGGTCATCAAGATCTTCTGTTAAGTAATATTGATAGCCTATTGAAATAAATGGGCTTGTAAATACTCCATTTTCTCCTGCCGGATAATATCCGTTGTAAGGAGGATTATCTGTATCATCTTCTACACTTTCACATACGTATAAATAAACATTAATTAATTGTGATTGTGTCTCCGCTTTACATTGTCCTGGACCATTTCCTTTTGGCTCACCATGATGATGCACGCTATCACTACACCATGTATATGCTTGTTCTTGAATATAGTTGCAATTTTGGTTTTTTGATGTTCCGGAAGCTCCTGATGTCAATTCTGTAATACTATATTTGTCTTTAGTACTTACATTACCTCCAAGCATTAAGGTTTTCTTTTCTTGTGAAGTTAAATTGTAAGAAATTAGGAACTCCCTATATGTTCCATCTGGCATAGAAGTTAATACCAAATTTTCTAACGGATCGTTATCTTTTGCATCCGGATGATCAATTTTAAAAGTATAAGTATGAAAGCCAGCTCCACTTTCAAAATATTTAACATTACTTGTACTAATAGTACTGTTGTTAAAATTGACAACTACGCCTTTTGAATCAAAATGAGTTTTGTTCAATTGTAATTTAGCGACCTGTAATTCTTTCTGTAGTTTACTTTTGTGAATACTTTCGTCGAGTGGGATAACCTTAGAAAAGAACAACGGATTTTTTTGTGTTTCTGATGTCTGATCATCATTAAGACTCTCTGTTCTACAGGAATATGCCATCAACAGCAATGAGCTTAGAATAAGCAGCGTAATTTTTTTCATGGTTATATTTTTTAAATCTACAGTGCAATGATAATAATATTATCACATATAAGTGTGAATTGTTTAAGGATTTTTTTAGTTAATTTTTTCAGATAAAATTTATCTATAAAAAAAGCAACTCATACCGAGTTGCTTTTCTATATTATTTAAGATAAAAACTTAGTTTAAATATTTCGTAAGAGCTTCATCCGTTGGCTTCACATCACTTTTGAATGAATCAATCAGTTTTCCGTTTTCGTCTACCAGAAACTTGGTAAAGTTCCAAAGGATTTTGCTGTCTTTTACTCCGTTTAAATCTTTTTCTGTAAGGAATTTAAAAATGGGAGCCATGTCGTCGCCTTTCACAGAAACTTTTGCTGCCAAGGGAAAAGTTACACCATAGTTTTTCTCGCAGAAAGCACCGATTTCAACGTTTGAACCGGGTTCTTGTCCGCCAAAATTGTTGGCAGGAAATCCCACTACAACCAATTTATCGCCATATTCTTTTGAGATTTGCTCTAAATCTTTGTACTGAGGGGTGAAACCACACTCTGAAGCAGTGTTCACAATAAGGATCTTCTTACCTTTAAAGTCTGCAAAATTGATAGTTTTGCCTTCTTCAAGAGCGTCTACTTTGTAATCGTAAATTGTTTTTCCCATTAATTCTTTGGTTTTGGTTTTTGAAGCTTCAGATTTTTTCTGAGCACAACTGTTGAAAAATGCTACGAAAGAAAGCAGCATGATAAACATTTTTTTCATATTAAGAAGATTTTTAAAATTTAAAAATATTGGCAGGAAAAACTTTGTTGATTTCCACTTTATTAAGAATCATCACATAATCTCCGTCTTTTTTGGAGCTAGACGATTCAATCCTGAAAGGCATCATCAAATTCCCTACCCTTTTGTAATCTGAGTACAATAAAGTGTCATCTTTTTTTATTTCTTTCAAAATCATAAAAGTTTTGGTATCGAAATAATAGATGTTTTTGTTGACATTTTTGGTGAGTTCTACTTTGTGACAGTAGATATTTCCTATTTTTTCTTTGCCCAGATATTGTGCATTAAAACCTTTGTTTTCCCAATCGATAAAGTCGTTGTCGAAGCTTTCCGCCACGTATTCTTTATATTCCTGAAGCTTGTTTGCAGCATAATTCATAGCATAACCTTTGGTACCGTCATATCCTTCAATAGCGGTTTCTTTTCCTCCAATTGTAATTATGGTTTTGGTTAAATTTGGTCTTTGCTGATAGATTTTAATAGAGTATTCATCTTTAATTCCTAAAATCACTTTTCCTTGCAATAGTACAGAATTTAAGAGTTTCCACTGCATCAAACCTCCTGATAGCTCTATGTTTTTGTCTATGATTTCTTTAGCTGTCTGTGCAAAAATGTTTTGTGAAAATATAAGGACGAATATTAAAAGAAGTTTCTTCATTAAATCTATTTTATAAAGCCAAATATAAGTTTTTTTAATTTGAAAATTTGAAAATGATTTAATTTGAAAATGCAAAACTATCAACAGCATTTTCAAATTATCTAATTGATATATTTTCAAATTAATTTTCTTGCTTTTTCAAGATCTTCGGGCGTATCGATTCCTACTCCTATGAAATTGGTTTCAATTAATTTAATTTTCATCCCATATTCCAGATAGCGGATGCATTCTATTTTTTCGGAGATTTCCAATGGTTTCATTTCCAGTTTTGAAAATTGTATTAAAGCATGTTTTCGGAAAGCATAAACCCCAATGTGTTTGTAATAATCTACATTATAAGAAATTTCCCGATGAAAAGGAATAGCAGAACGGCTGAAATACAGGGCAAAACCATTGTTGTCTGTAATTACTTTTACATTATTGGGGTTTTCTATTTCTTCTCTTTCATCAAGTTTAATTTTTAATGATGCCAAAGAAATTTCCTGATTTTCGTCTTCTGTAAAAATTTCAATTAATTGTTTTAAAGGTTCAAGTTTTAAAAAAGGTTCATCTCCCTGAACGTTAATAACGATATCGCAATCAATATTTTGTACAGCTTCGGCAATTCTGTCGCTTCCTGTTTCGTGCTTTCCCGTCATTACTGCTTTGCCTCCATTTTTTTTTATTTCATTAAAGATAATTTCAGAATCTGTTGCTACAAAAACTTCATCAAATAAACCCGTTTCCACCACATTTTTATAGGTTGTAGTAATTACGGTTTTGTCACCCAAAATCTGCATCAGTTTTCCTGGAAAGCGACTTGCTTCGTAACGAGCGGGTATAACAGCGATAATTTTCATTGATCTTATTTAAAATTAAAACACAAAAGTCGCAAAAGTTTTTGAGATGGATGTTGCAAACCAAAGATATTGTCTGCAAACCGAATGATTAATTTAAAAAATTACTTTTTCAGAATCTTGTAAAAAATGCAGAATGAGGATGATTCCGTAAATCCATGCACTATAAAGAAAGGAGTAAAATAACCCAAAAGTGATACTTTTAAATAAATCTCCTTTACATTGTCTGGAATTTTTGAAAACCAAACGTATGGCTCGGAAGAAAACCCAGTAAAGCATTGCTGCAAAAATGAAAGTGGCTGACCACAAAAAAACACCTAAAAAATAAAGCAAAAATGCAGCAAGAATAGCCAGAACAAACCACAAAATTACACCAAGAACCCATCCTCCAATTCCATCTCCAATTGCAGGAATTTCTACGCTCGAAGTGTCTATTAATGGAGTTTTATGAGCTATTTCTTTTAATTTTTCTTCACTAATTAACTCTCCTACATTTTCTTTTAATTTTAAACCAAAATACAATCCTAAACTTATAAACAGAAAAAATGTTCCGCCTAAAATGGTAGTTGAAATAATTGAATTCTCAAACAAAGTTCTATGTGATTGAAAACCAGAAACCCAAACGCAAAGAATTACCAAAATAATAATTCCGAGAGCGAGCAAGCTCAGTATTTTCGTCTCTACTAAAAATTTGTTTTTTAAATTCATTAAAATAATATCTGTTTTAATCTTTACGTTTTAAAATTTATATTGAATATCCGTTATTCATCATAATGCTAAATTTAACGCAAGCGCCAATAAAGAATTTTAAATACTCATTGTTTTTAGTTTATAAAAAATAGTAAACTTAGCAACGAAAAACAAAGTATTTTCAATGATTACAGTTTGCAGACAATCATCACAATTTATCTAAAATCTTCTTCGGTAATACTTTTGTAACCCTTGGTTTGAATTCGTTTTCTATCAGTACAAATTTCCATATTTTTTGATCTTTTGATACAGCACAAGCTTTCATTTTCGCATTGATATAATAAGACATTTCGTTGGGATAATAAATTACATTACCGGTTCCGTATTTTTGCACCAACATATTTTTTATGGTATTGCGCATTTTTTCGTTCATTCCTTCAGCATTAAAATGAATTCTTACAGCATAATTGATTGTAGAAAAATATTCTCCTTGTATTAAATCTGGTTTGCCCGCACCTACAACTTTAAAATTTTTAATTTCAACCTTCATTACAGGATTATTGTACGTCATATTCAGAATCATTTTCATCTGATCTTTTTTTAATTCGGGTGTAGCTGTGAAAAATTTCGGATAAATACTTTCTACCACCTGATCTATTTGTTTGTTTTTCAGCTGATTCAAGAAATTAGTAAATGATGTTGCAATTACTTGCTGATTGTAATTCTGAGCAGAAAAAAATACACTCAGTACTAAAAAAACACTTAAAAAAAGTTTTGTCTTCATATTATTTTAAAGTAAAAATATAAAAAAAGCCATTCTCGCGAATGGCTTTATGATTATTTGTGTCTATTATTTAATCTTCACTAATTCTACATCGAAAACCAACCAAGCATTTGGTGGAATTACTCCTCCTGCTCCGTTTGCTCCATAGCCCATTGCTGGAGGAATAAGTAACGTAGCGGTTTCGCCTTCTTTTAACAAAAGAATACCTTCATCCCAACCTTTAATTACTCTACCCATACCAATAGGAATTTCAATAGGCTCATTTCTTTTGAATGAAGAATCGAATTCTGTACCGTCAACCAATTTACCTGCGTAGTGTACAGAAACATTATCTCCTACTTTTGGAGTTGCTCCAGAAGTGGTTTTTGTAATTTTGTAATAAAGACCAGATTCTGTTTTTTGCATACCTGCTTTCAGATCTTCCATCTTTTTGTTGGCTTCTGCTTCAGCTTTATCAGCCATAGCTTTATTATTAGCAGCAATCTTAGCTTTACCTTCATTGAAGGTTTTTGCAGCATCATAGTTTTTGTACTCATCACCTTTACTGAAAATTCCTACTTTTTCAAGTACAATATCAGTTTTGGGTTTGTCTTGAGCTCCTTTTTCTACATTAGCGATGGCATCTACAGTCTCTAGACCTTTTACAACCTTCCCAAAAATAGTGTGTCTTCCGTCTAACCAAGGTGTTGCCACTTCGGTAATAAAAAACTGAGATCCGTTTGTATTAGGCCCTGAGTTTGCCATAGAAAGCACACCTTTTCCGGTATGTTTAAGGTCATTTTTCTCGTCTTCAAACTTGTAACCAGGATCTCCTGCACCAGTACCCTGAGGGTCACCACCTTGGATCATAAAATCCTTTATTACTCTGTGGAAAATAGTCCCATCATAGTAAGGTACACCTTTCGCTTTCGCTTTGTTATCAATTTTCCCTTCTGCAAGGCCAACAAAATTGGCAACAGTTACGGGTGCTTTTTTATCTTCCAACTTCACGATCATGTTTCCTTTCGTTGTCTGAAGATTAGCATAAATTCCGTCATTAAGACCTTCGTAAGTTTCTTTGTCTACGTTCATTTTTTTATAGATTGGAGTGCAGCTCATCAGCGATACGCTTGCCGCTGCAAGAATTATATTTTTGTTAAAAATTTTCATTTATATCAATTTCAGTTTTATAATTAAGGGAACATCATTATCAATTTTATTCTGGTCACCAAAAGTACCATAAGCCAGTGGTGAGGGCACTAAAATAGTAATTTCCTCTCCCTGCTTCATGTATCTTAATGCGTTTTCTACAGCTTTCAATTCATCAAAATGACCAAATCTAGCATTTTCTCTAGCAAAAGATTTTTCATAAATTTTAGTCATATCAAAATCATATAATTCGTATGAATAAGAAACGGTAGTGCCGTCAGCTTGTTTCTCTCTTTCATCAAAACCTACAACATCAACCCAATAATTCATTTTTGTAGGATAATATTTTGTTTTTTGACCTGAGATCCAATCTTGTATCTGCTGTCTTTCCATACTATTGAGATTCTTGGTTCTTTCTTTGGAAGTTTTAAGATCAGACTGGCTCAAAACACCTCCTACCGGAGGATATATTGTTGTATTTCTTTTGCAACCAGCGAAAGCCAGAATAGAGAAAAGAAGTATTTTATTCAAGTGCAGTTGGTTTATTGTTTTATAACTATTTGCAAACATTATTTTATTTAATTTACAATGCAAATTTTATTACTTGTGATTTCAAAAACTGATGCGAAAATACGCAATTATATGAACATATAAAAACAAAAAAAGCCAAGAAAAATCTTGGCTTTACATTTATTATTGAGTAGATTAAACTGTTTCAAGAATATTTTTCTCTACCAAAACTCTCCATCCGAAAGGATCTTCCGTGAGATTTGTCTGTAAACTCACTAAATCATTCTTTAATGTAACTGCAAAACTTTCTTCGTCTGAAAGTCTAGGCAATTCAAGTTTATTACCTTTATACCCTAAAGCTTGAAACACAGTTGTAACAACAGCAGTTCCTACTCCCCAAACTTCTTTCAAAGTTCCGTCTTTTTGTGCTTCAACAACGTCTTTTACCTTAATAGGTTCTACTTTTACGGTAAATCCTCGTTTTTTTGCTAATTGAATAAAGCTGTCTCTTGTAACACCATCTAAGATTTTCTCTGAAGTAGGTGGTGTATAAATTGTATCGTTTATTCTAACAAAAACATTCATTGTTCCACTTTCTTCAAAATATTCGTGGGTAGCATCATCTGTCCAAATAATTTGGTCATATCCTTCTTCAATAGCCAACTGAGTTGGGTAAAAAGAAGCTGCATAATTTCCTGCCGCTTTTGCAGAACCTACACCTCCGCTTGCCGCTCTAGAGTAATGATCTGAGATTTTCACTGATACCGGTTCTGTATAATACATTTTTGCAGGTGTTGCCACGATGGCAAACATATATTTATTAGCAACTCTTGCTTTTAATGCTTCTTCAGTAGCGAAAATTAGCGGTCTAATATATAATGAATTACCTTCTCCCTGCGGAATCCAATCTCTATCGATATTAACCAAAGCTTTAAGACCATCCAAGAACATTTCTTCTGTAACTTCTGGCATTGCAAGACGCTTTGCAGATTTATTGATACGCTCAAAATTCTTTTCGGGCCTGAAAAGGAAAACTTGTCCATCTTTGTCTTTATAAGCTTTCATGCCTTCAAAACAAGCTTGCCCATAATTTACTCCCATCATCGCTGGAGTAAAAGGAATGGGGCCATAAGGAACTACCTTCACATCTCCCCATTTTCCGTTTTCATATTCACAAATCACCATGTGGTCTGCAAATATATTTCCAAACGAAAAGTTTTGAGGATCGAACATAGATATTCTAGAGTTTTCTGTCTTTTGAATTATCATTTCTTAAATTTTTTATGATGTTCTACAAATTTAACATAATTTTTCAAATATAAAAATTTTACATTAAATTTGACAAAAAAAGCGTGAAAAGAGAAATAAAAACAACTAACGACGGTAGTAAAACATTGTTTATCAGTGAATTAAATGAAAACTACCATTCTCATCATGGTGCGTTGCAGGAAGCCGAACACGTGTTTATTAAAAATGGATTAAAATTAATAAATGATTACGAAATTAACATTTTAGAACTCGGTTTTGGAACAGGTCTGAATGTTTTAGTAACAATTAATGAATATTTAAAAACTGATAAAAATCATAAGATTAATTATTTTAGCTTAGAGAAATATCCGATAAGTGAATCCGAAATTAAAGATTTGGCTTATTTTGAACTTTTTAGTGACGTAGAATTAAAAAATATTTATCAAAAAATTCATCAAACAGATTGGGAAAATTTAAATGAAATTATTCCAGGATTTAATTTAAAAAAGATTCAATGCGATTTTTTTGACTTGAAAGAGATCAACTTACCCCAAGTAAACCTCGTTTATTTCGACTGTTTTGGTGCAAGAGTACAGCCCGATCTTTGGGAAAAACCTCTATTCGAAATGGTTTCTGATAAGATGAATAGGAATGGTTTATTAACAACCTATTCATCAAAAGGCAGTGTGAGAAGGATTTTACAAGAACTTAATTTTAGAGTCGAAAAGGTTCCCGGGCCTCCAGGAAAACGTGAGATGATTAACGCATGGAAGACGGAAGAGCTAAGTTGAAAATTTTACAAAACTTTGTTTTAATATTTAGTTAAATTTTTTTTGATTAACTCTTTCACTTATAAAAGCGACAAATTCACTATTTTAGCTTTACAAAATATGATACATGATAGACAAAATAAATGTTCGGGTATATGCTTGTGCTGTAAAGAATAAAAAAGTTCTTGCCTTATTTGAAGAATATGCCGGCGAACCATTAATGAAGCTTCCGGGAGGCGGATTGGAGCTCGGCGAAGGTCTCACAGACTGTCTTCACAGAGAATTTGAAGAAGAATTAAATCTTAAAATTGAAATTTTAGATCATTTTTATACTCAAGAAAATTTTTTGACCTCTAGATTTCGTGAGAATGAACAGCTTTTAACGGTGTATTATTTAGTAAAAATCATCAATGAAGAAGATTTTCTAATCATGGATCCTTGCATCGAAAAAACGGAGTGGATTGATATTGATTCTGTAGATAATCCTTTTACATTGCCTGTTGATAAAATAGTTTTTGATAAACTTAAAGAAAAATTTCTTTCTTAATTTTATTTTATTCAATTTTTGAATTTATAAAAATATTTACAATTTAATTTACATAAAAAAACCAGCTTAAAAACTGGTTTTTTTATGTATTAACATTATAAAAGTTTGTATAACTCTTATATCGGTTTTATAGTATTACTCCCACTCTATGGTTGCAGGTGGTTTGCTAGAAATATCGTAAGCAACTCTGTTGATTCCTCTTACTTCGTTGATGATTCTGCTAGACACGGTATCTAAAAACTCATAAGGAAGTCTGCTCCAAGTTGCTGTCATAAAATCAATAGTGTTGGCAGAGCGCACTACCGCCGTGTATTCATAGGTTCTTTCGTCGCCCATTACTCCTACAGATTTTACGGGAAGAAGAACTACGAATGCCTGAGAAACTTTGTCGTACAAGTCATTTTTGTATAATTCTTCAATAAAAATATCATCAGCTTCCTGAAGGATTTTTACTTTTTCAGCATCTACGGCGCCCAAAATTCTAATTCCCAAACCTGGACCAGGGAAAGGATGTCTGTGTACCAAATGATGAGGAATACCCAATTCTTCTCCTACTTTTCTTACTTCATCTTTAAAGAGTTCTCTTAAAGGTTCAAGTAATTCAAACTCCATTTCTTCTGGAAGCCCGCCCACATTATGATGTGATTTGATTACTGCTGAAGGTCCGTTTACAGACTGGCTTTCAATAACATCTGGATAAATTGTTCCTTGTGCTAAGAATTTTGCGCCTTCTATTTTATGAGATTCTTCATCAAAAACATGAATAAATTCGTTTCCAATAATTTTTCTTTTGGTTTCGGGGTCATCCACACCTGCTAATTTTGAAAGAAATCTTTCTTTAGCATCCACCAATTTGATGTTCATATTAAAGCTCTCGCCGTAATTTTGCATCACTTTTACGTCTTCGTCTTTACGCAGAAGTCCGGTGTCTACAAAGATACAATGAAGCTGATCTCCAATTGCTTTGTGAATTAAAACCGCAGCAACAGAGGAATCTACTCCACCAGAAAGCCCAAGAATTACTTTATTGCTTCCTACTTTCTCTTTGATTTCTTCTACTGTTTTATCGATATAATTGGTGAGTTTCCAATTTTTTTCTGCTTGGCAGATTGCGAACACAAAATTTTCTAGCATTTTTCCACCTTCTTCTGTGTGAGAAACTTCGGGGTGAAACTGTACGCAATAGATTTTCTTGTCTTCATTTGAAATTGAAGCAATAACACCAGATTTTGCATTTAAATCAAATCCGGCAGGTAGTTCTCCTACTTCGTCGAAGTGGCTCATCCAAACTACGGAATTGTTGGTAACCCCTTTTAATAAAGAAGATTCTTTTACAATTTCTAAATGCGCTTTTCCGTACTCGCCTTTTTCGCCTTTATTCACTTTTCCGCCCAAAAGATGTGCGGTAAGTTGCATTCCGTAGCAGATTCCTAGTACGGGAATTCCTTGTTCGTACAATTCTTTTTCAACCAAATGTGCGTTTTCTGCATTTACAGAACTGGGGCCACCTGAAAGGATAATTCCTTTTGGTTGTTTTTCTAGAATTGCTTCTAATGGTGTATTGAATGGTAAGATTTCAGAATACACACCCATCTCACGAATTCTTCTTCCGATAAGCTGGTTGTACTGAGATCCGAAATCTAATATGATAATACCGTTGTGCATTGTATAATTGATGATTGATAATTTATAAATGATAAACCAAATGATGTTGATTTACCTAATTTTTTTTTTAAAAGGACTAAAACCCTAGCCCTGATGGAAACGGCATCCTTTTTTGTGATTGCGATGGCGAAAAAGTTGTACATATAATTTCGGTTCTATCGCAATTACAAAAAAGATACAGTGGACAGCAGGTTCCCGGCTTCTAATAAAAAAAGCCCCGAAAAATCAGGGCATTATATTAAAATTTACCTATATCTTCTCTGTAGAAACTGTAATCGAAATGGACATGGCTCGCATCTTCGTAGACTTTTTTGCGTGCATCGTCGTAAGTAGCTCCTGTAGCAACGATATTTAAAACTCTACCGCCGTTTGAAACCACTTTATCACCTCTTTTTACTGCTCCTGCATATAAAATTGTGCTATGTTTTACTTTATTTTCGCCAACGATTTCGAATCCTGTTTCTATGTTTCTAGGGTAACCTCCAGAGCACATCACAAGGCAAACTGCTTTTTCGTCTTTGAATTTAAGCTGTATATCTTTTCCGTCTAGACAATCATTGATTACATCAAGAAGATTATTCTCCATCAAAGCCATTAAAACCTGAGTTTCTGGATCTCCGAATCTCATATTGTATTCTAAAAGGTAAGTTCCATTTTTAGTAATCATCAATCCGAAGAAAATAATCCCTTTGAAACCGAAACCTTCGCCTTTGAGACCTGTTACCGTAGGTTCAAGTATGTTTTTCTCGAAATCAGCAAAATGTTCTGCAGTAAATTCTGGGCTTGGTGCAACAGCTCCCATACCTCCTGTGTTTGGACCGGTATCGCCATTTCCAGCTTTTTTGTAATCTTTTGCTGCAACACAAGGAAATAATTTTTCTCCGTTTGAAAATGCAATAATTGAAGCTTCAAAACCTTGTAAATATTCTTCAATTACTACTCGGATTCCTGCATCACCAAAAATTCTTCTGATCATAAAATCATGAATCGTAGCTTCTGCTTCTTCTAGAGTTTCGCAAATGACAACGCCTTTACCACCCGCCAATCCGCTGGCTTTTATAACCAAAGGAAATTGCTGAGTTTGAAGGTATTCTTTAGCATCGTTATAGGCATCAAAAACTTCAGCTTTTGCTGTTTTGATATTATACGTTTTCATGAATTTCTTAGAGAAAGCTTTACTTCCCTCAAGACTTGCTACTTTCTGGGTAGGACCAAAAACTTTAAGATCATGTTTTTTGAATTCGTCTTTCAACCCTGCAACTAGTGGTGCTTCTGGACCTACTATAGTAAGATCTACTTTTTCTTTGATTGCAAAATCTCTGAGTTCGTTGATTTCTGATAGATGGATATTTTTCCCTATTTTGTCGGTAGTTGCGTTTCCGTTGGCAAAAAACATCTGACTCACTCTTGCATCTTTCTGAAGTTTTGTTGCCAAGGCAGATTCTCTTCCTCCTTCACCTATGATTAATATTCTCATACTTTAATTATTATCTAGTCTATTTTACAAATATATAATTTTGAATGCTATAAATACAATTTCAAAATGTAATTTTTGGCTATTAACTAATGGCTAATGGCTTTTAGCATTGAAATTTAATGAAAGAAATGTCTTACCCCTGTAAACATCATCGGGATTTTGTGTTCATTGGCTGCGTCAATACTTTCTTGATCTTTTACGCTTCCTCCGGGCTGAATAATCGCAGTAATACCTTCCTGAGCGCAGAAATCTACTACATCACGGAAAGGGAAAAATGCATCAGAAGCTAAAACTAAATCTCCTGTAAATTTTTCTTTTGCTCTTTCTATAGCCTGTTGTGTTGCCCAAATTCTATTTACCTGTCCGCCGCCAATTCCGAAAGCTTGAATTCCGTTTGAAACAACGATGGCGTTTGATTTTACGTATTTTACTACTCTCTGCGAGAACAATAAGGCTTTCTTCTGCTCTTCTGTTGGTTGAGTTTCAGTAACGACTTTAATATCGTCTGAGAAAATACTGTCGTTATCCTGAACTAAGATTCCACCGTCAACCTTTACCCAAGTCTGTTTGTCTGAAACCGGATTAACGATTTTTATAATTCTTAAATTTTTCTTTTTTCTTAAAACCTCTAAAGCATCCTCGTCAAATTCTGGAGCCATTACGATTTCAAGGAATGTTTTGTTTAATTCTTCAGCTGTTGCAGTATCAATTTTAAAATTGGCAGCAACAATTCCACCGAAAATAGAAACAGGATCACATTCGAAAGTTTTTTTGTAAGTTTCTAAAGCTGAAGTTCCAATTGCTACTCCGCAAGGTGTAGAATGTTTTACAGCACAACACGCCATTTCGTCTTTAAATTCGGTTACCACTTTCCAGCAAAGATCCATATCGCGAAGGTTGTTGAACGATAATTCTTTACCTCCCAACTGTTCGAAATCTTTCATGGCACCGTTTTCAAACGTTGAAACGTAGTATGCTGCAGTTTGATGTGGATTTTCTCCGTATCTAAGGTCTGAAACTTTTTTGTAAGAAGCGCTCAAATACGTTGGATAATCTTCTTCTAAAAGCATTCTTGAGATGGCAGCATCGTATGCCGAAGTAAGGTTAAATACTTTACCGGCTAATCTTTTACGAGTATCTATAAACGTATCACCGTTTTGCTGCATTTCGATTTTTACTTTTTCGTAATCTTCAACGTCAGTAATTACCGTTACAGAATCGAAATTTTTAGCAGCCGAACGAAGCATTGAAGGACCTCCGATGTCGATGAATTCTACTTTTTCGTGTAATGAGATGTCTTTGTTTACATTCTCAAAAAACGGATATAAATTCACAATCACCATGTCGATCAAACCAATATTGTGCTCCTGAACGGTTTTCATGTGCTCTTCATTTGAACGAACTGCCAATAAACCACCGTGAACTTTCGGGTGTAAAGTTTTCACTCTTCCGTCCAACATTTCAGGAAAATCGGTTACCTCATCGATTTGAATTGGATTTAGACCAGCGTCTTTCAAATGTTTGAATGTTCCTCCTGTAGAGATCAATTCATAATTTTGAGATTCTAAAAACTGTGCGAATTCTGTTAATCCACTTTTGTCAGAAACACTGATCAAAACTCTCTTGCTCATAGATTTTTAATTTTTTGAAGCGAAAATCGCAGGATTGCGATTTTCACTCATTTTTCACTTTGTCCCTTCGGACTTTTTCAACTTTTACTTTTTACAGTTATTTCAAACTGTAGATCGGTTCTTTCACCTCCGATCTTATTTTTACTTAGATTTTTTACTTTTCGAAATATTTTTTTCACCTAAGTGTGTCTTTATCTTTTTAATGTAACAATGTACCAGTTAAACAATGTAGCAAAGTACTAGATTGGTACATTGAGTAATTTATTGATGGCTATTGGAAAAATTTCATATTCAATTTTGTGAACTTTTTCTGCTAATGTTTCGGGAGTGTCATTTTCTGTGACTTCGAATGATTTCTGAAGAATTGCTTCGCCTTCATCAATTCCTACGGTTACAAAATGTACGGTTGCCCCGCTTTCTTTTTCTTTAGCTTCGATGACAGCATTGTGAACATGATGTCCCCACATTCCTTTTCCGCCGTATTTTGGTAGTAAGGCCGGATGGATATTGATAATTTTATTTTCCCAACTTTCTACGAATTCTGGTTTGAGGATTGATAAAAACCCTGCCAATACTATTAAATCTGTATTTTCCGGAATTATTTTACTTAAATCGCTGCTGAAGTTTTTCCCTCTCGGGATTAACACAGTTTCTATGTTGTGATTTTTTGCTCTTTCTAATCCGTAACATTCTCTGTCGGCAACCACTAAAGATATTTTTGCATTCTGGATTTCTTCGTTGTCAATAGTATCGATAATTCTCTGAAGATTGGTTCCTGAGCCTGAAACGAGTATAACTAAGTTATTCATAATGAATCAATTTGAAAATAAGTTAATTTGAAAATTAAATAAATACATTATCTAATTAGCACATTTTCAAATTTTCAAACTAATTTTTTCAGTTCCTTCCGTGATTTCTCCGATTTGGTAAGCGTCATCTAAAAGATGAAGTACTTTTTCAGCGTGTTCCTGATCTACAACAACAATCATTCCTACGCCCATGTTGAAGGTTCCGAACATTTCTTCACGGGCGATGTTTCCTCTTTTCTCCAACTCCAACATTATGCTAGGAATTTGAATTTTTGAGGCATCAATTGAAGCACATAATCCATCAGCTATAATTCTTGGGATATTTTCGTACAAACCGCCACCTGTAATATGGGCAATTCCTGCAACTTCTATTTCTTCAATTACTTTGTGAATGTCTTTGTAATATAATCTTGTAGGAACCAAAAGTGTTTCGAACAAAGGCTTTCCTTCAAATTCTTCTTCAAAATTCGGGAATATTTTTCTTACCAAAGAAAATCCGTTTGAGTGAAATCCTGAACTTGGCAATGCAATGATTTTATCTCCTGCTTTGATTTTTGACCCATCAATAATCTGGTCTTTTTCAACTATTCCTACACAAAAACCTGCAACATCATAATCCCCTGGTTGATACATTCCTGGCATTTCGGCAGTTTCACCACCAATCAATGCGCAGTTGTTATCTTTACAGGCTTTTACCATTCCTAAAACTATTTCTGCAGCAATTTCAGAATCTAATTTCCCACAAGCTAAATAATCAAGGAAAAATAATGGCTTTGCACCATGGCAAAGGATGTCGTTGGCACACATTGCGAAGCAGTCTACACCGATAGAATCATATCTTTTTGAATCTAAAGCGACTTTCAGCTTCGTTCCTACTCCGTCAGTTCCAGAAACCAAAACAGGGTTTTTGTACCCGCCAATTTCGTAAAAAGCACCGAAGCTTCCCAAATGATTCAATACATTGGAATTGTGCGTTTCGCCCACCGCTTTTTTGATTTTATCAACGGTTTTGTAACCTTCTTCTTTGTCTACACCTGCAGATTTGTAAGTATTGCTCATTATAATTTAGATTTTTAGATGCTAGATTTCAGATTACAGACTGACCTCTTTTATCTTTTTATTTTTACTTATAGTTTGATTTAAAAAAAATAAAAAAGCCGACAATCTTGTTAGATTATCGGCTGATATTTTACATGAGAGTTTCAGAGTCCACAGTTTTTCCATTAATTGAAAAACATTCTTTGAAAGTGGATTGAATCTTCATCTTTTTTCTTTTTGCAAAGATATTAATTTTAAGTTAATATTCAAATGCTATTTTTCTAAGATTGTTTCAAGTGCAGAAATCTTGTTTACTTTTTCGCGTAACTCACTGTCTTTTTCTTGATTAGAAATTTTTTGAGTTTCTTTATCAAAATTGTCATTAAAGAAAGGTAGTGTAAAAGTGTCTATAATATTTCCTCCATGTAAAGGAAAACGCTTTTCAGCAGCTTCCAAAACACCTAAACCGCCTCTTGCACCAGGAGCTGTAGCCATCAACAACATTGGTTTTTCGTTCCAAACTGCTCTTTGTTTAATTCTTGAAGTCCAGTCGAAAACATTTTTAAAAGCTGTAGAATACGTTCCGTTGTGCTCAGAAAGCGAAACTAAAAGTAGATCTGCATTATCGATTTTTGAAGCGAAATCAATTGCTTGTTGAGGAACACCACTTTCTACTTCTCTTTGGTGTTTGTAGATTGGCATTTCAAAATCGTTCATGTCTACAATTTCCACTTCTGCATTAGTAAATAATGTTGTGGTGTAGGTAACCAATTGTTTATTAATTGATGTATCGGAATTACTTCCTGCGATGGCTAAGATTTTCATTTATTGAATTATTTTATTGATTTTTTGCGGGTTATTTGTTGAACCACTTTGTGGTTCGTTGTTGCCGGTTGTCTTTTTTCCATGGGTTTCACCCATGGCTATTCACATTTAACCACTTCGTGGTTTGATTGCTTTGAAAATTACATTAGAATATTTATTATCAAAAGCCTTTAAATTTTGATGGTGCAAAATTAGTGTTATTTTAAATATGCCGGTAAATCCATTGGAACTTCCATCAAAAGAATTTCGGTATTTTCTACGGCTTCGATGTTGAAACTTTGGGTGTCCCAAATTCCTAATCCATCTTTTTCGTTTAAGATTCTGTCGCCTACTTTTGCGCTGCCTTTTAATACAAATGCGTAAACTCCGTTTCCTTTTTTGTGGAAGGTGTAATTTTCACTGTTTCCTTTGGTAAAATTAGCTAAATTAAACCAAGCATCTTGATGAATCCAAACTCCGTCATCGTTTTTATCCGGAGATAAAATTTGTTGGAAACCGTTGATTTTCTCTCCATCTTTGATACTTTTCTGGTCGTATCTTGGCTCTACATTTTCTTCTCTGGGAAAAACCCATATTTGTAAGAATTTTACGGCTTCATCTTTATTTTGATTGTATTCGCTATGCATTACACCGGTTCCAGCGCTCATTACCTGTATTTCTCCTTTTCTGATAACGGCAGTGGTTCCCATAGAATCTTTATGTTCTAGGTTTCCTTCCAACGGAATCGAGATGATCTCCATGTTTTTGTGAGGGTGCGTTCCGAAACCCATTCCCTGAGAAACGGTGTCGTCATTTAAAACCCTCAACACTCCAAAGTTTGATCTTTCTCTGTTTTGATACCCTGCAAAACTAAAGGTATGATAAGAATTTAACCAACCGTGATTTGCGTGACCTCTAGAATCTGCTTTGTGATATATTGTTTTCATAATTGATGATTTACTATTGATATCTGATATTTAAATTTACAAGAACAAAATTCGTCAAAATTTGATTGGTGGATGTTGATGTAAGATAAGAAAGGATTGGTCAATGTAATGGTCAATTTTCTTTGAAGTGAATTTGTTAAGATTAAAATTCAATTAAACCCATTGTGCATTTTGAATTATTGTCTTTCGTAAATAATAAAATCGAAGATTCGACTTAGTCAAACGGCTTTGTTTACGTTTATTTAAAGGGATTTTTACAATTCCTTGCATAACTTTGTTTTTATCGCTAGGGAAAAATAAAGATCTTATAATAAATGTAATTTTTAAGATAAAAATTGGCATTTCATTTAGCAAAGTAATACAAAGACTCTAATTTTCAATCGCTTGACGGCATCTACAAAATGCATCATGGTTTCAATTAACGTTTTAAGAATGTTTAGTTTTGGCTAAGCCATCCGCGTCTTTTAATAATTAAGAAAAGCGGACTAAAGTCCGCTCCTATTGAAAAAATTATTGCAATCATCTTTAATGTTATCAAAAAATAAATGATTGTGCGTTTTTATTCATCATGCTAAATTTTAACGCAAACGGCACACAAAGCTTTTTTTACTAATCATCATTTCAAGATAAACAAAGACGTAAACTTAATAATGAAAAACAAAGATTTTTTAATTGTGATAAATTGCGGATATTCAGTAAAAATAATTTCTAATTTCTAATTAAACTAAAAATGTACCTGTTGAATTTCATCTTCAATTTCTTTTGGAGTTTCGTTTGCTTGATTTTTAATTAAAAACATAGTTACTGCAGCCGCAACTATCATAAAAACCCCTCCTACAACTACATAATCCATAGCCATATTTCCGAAAATTTGTTTTACAATAATTCCGCCGAAAATTACATTAACAATTTGAGGAATTACAATAAAAAAATTGAATATACCCATATAAATGCCCATTTTTCTTTGAGGAATTGAATCAATCAACATTGCATAAGGCATTGCGAGGATACTTGCCCAAGCAAACCCCAATCCTACCATCGAAATCCAAAGCAATGAAGTATCTTTAATAAAAAACATAGAAATCAAACCTAAACCACCACTTAATAATGCCAATGCATGCGTTTGTTTTTTACCCAATATTTTTGCTATTGGGGATAAGAAAAAAGCAAATGGAATAGCAAATAAATTATACAATCCAAATAAGTGATTTTGTAAATCCCCTGCTTGATTAAATTTAACAGAACTTCCATCTTCTGGAGGTAATCCAAAATGATGTGTTGCTAAAGCACTTGTTGTAAAAACCCACATTGTAAATAAAGCAAACCAAGAAAAAAATTGAACTACTCCTAGTTTCTTCATTTGTAAAGGAATATTTCCAAAATCTTTATAAATATCTGAAAATTTCGAATGTTCTTCTACCATCTCTTTACCACCCTCAAATTCTGCAAATTCTTTGGGAGAATATTCTTTAGTGGTAAAAATAGTATACATAATGGAAAGAATTAAAACTGCTGCACCAATATAAAATGCATAAATTACATTATCTGCAACGTATCCTTCTTGTGCAACATTAGGTACACCTAATTTTGTAAGCCAATTTGGCATTTCTGAGCCAATAACTGCACCAATTCCTATTAAAATTGTCTGGATAGAAAACCCTAAAGTACCTTGATGCTTTGGCAACATATCTCCTACTAAAGCCCTGAAGGGTTCCATAGCAACATTAATAGAAGCATCCATTAAGGCTAAAAAAACAACTGCTAAAAGCAAAACATTTGCTCCCATAAACTGAGTAACAGATGCAGCATTTGGCAAGAAAACTAAGCCAATTGCACATAAAACAGCCCCTATTAAAAAATAGGGTTTTCTACGACCAAGCGGACTCCAAGTATTATCTCCCATATGTCCGACTATAGGCTGAACTATCAACCCCATCAATGGTGCTACTAACCAAAACAACGGTAATTTATCTACTTCTGCTCCTAAATTTTGTAAAATTCTACTCGCATTACCGTTTTGAAGCCCGAAAGCCATCTGAATTCCCAAAAAACCCATGCTCATGTTGATGATTTGAGGCATGGAAAGACTTGGTTTTATTTTTTTTGTCATGATTTTATTTTGTTTTCAATTCTGAAATCATTTGATCTTCAATAGGCGCCTTCAATCCCACTACATTATCCGACACCTCATTTGGAACTGTCATAGAAAGTACATATTGCTTCACTTTCCAATGCCCGTTGATCTTTTCTACAACTCCTGAACCACGGCAGATTTTCATTTGGGTATTTAATAATTCGTCAAACCATGCCAATTGGCCATCTTTTGTGAAATGGATATTTCTTTTCAATGAAGTAAAATTCCAAGTTTTCTTTTTATCAAAATAAGGTTTTGCCCAAATCATGAATTCTTTTTTATCCCAAACTTCGGTAGCATCTGTACCGATAAATGTAGATTCTTCTGCGTAAAAATCGAAGTACGTTTTGTAATCTGCTTTGGCTGCAGCAACATTGAATGCATCAAGCATTGTAGCGATTTCGATTTTGTCTTTTTCAAATTTTGTCTGTGCCGAAATGGTTGTGAAACTTAGGACAAACATGAAAATTGTAAAAAATATTGTCGTTTTCTTCATAATTTTAATTTAAAACCTAACAAGTTTTGTAAACCTGTTAGGTTTAGATTTGTTTAATTTAAAATGATAGGGATTTGTAGAAACAATTAAAAATTCTATAATATTTATCTGGTTAGATTATAATTTGCTTTCTCACTCGGTAAAATATTGACTTCTCCCAATTCTTCTTTTAATTCTAAAACAATTGAAGATTTTGAAGGAATTTTTAAGCTTTTATCAAAAACTATTTCTTCTTCAGAAATAACATCAATTCCTCCATAAAATCCTTTCATGGATTCCGCAAAACGATTTAATTCTAAATTTTGCTCTTTTTCGCTGTTATTTACCACAACCATTACCGTTTCTTTTTCGTTGTATCTAAAATAAACAAAAACATCATTCTGAGGAACGAAATTTTTAGTTTTTCCGGTATGAATTACTTCCTTGCCTTTTCTCCACGTTAATAATTTTTGTGTGAAATCATGAAACTCTTTCTGCTCCGTGGTTTGAGATGATATATCGAAAGCATTTTGCTTATCTGATTTCCAGCCACCCGGAAAATCTCTTCTGATATCTGCATCGCCTCCTTTGTTTTTATCACCACGCATTCCGATTTCGGTTCCGTAATAGATTTGAGGAATTCCGCGGACGGTTGAGATGATCGTCATTGCCAGTTTGTACGCTTTTGGATCATTATTAAAAATTTCATTCCATCTTTCGGTATCGTGATTTTCAAAGAAAACGAGAAGATTATTAATGTCTGGATAGAGAAAATCATTGGTAAAACTGTTATAAATTCTGTTCATCCCATTATTCCAGCCTTCCTTTTCTTTAATGGCTTTCGGGAGTTCATCATACAGCGGAAAATCCATTACAGATGGCAGATTTGAATTGTAATTTGCAGCTTCTCCCGTTTTAGAATTCTTTTGCCATGCAGAAATATGTCCTGCGTTATTTAACCATGTTTCACCTACAATATTAAATTTCGGATATTCATCAGTGATTGCTTTTGCCCATTTCGCCATTGCTTCTTTATCGTTATAGGGATACGTATCTACACGGAAGCCACCCAATTCAGCATATTCTATCCACCAGATGGCATTTTGGGTTAAATATTTTAAAACCAAAGGATTGCTTTGATTAATATCTGGCATCGAAGTATCAAACCATCCGTCTAGAGCTATTGTTTTGTCTATTTGGGAAGCATTTGTGTCAAATTGTGAAGTAATTTTATAGTTGGAACGTTTAAATCCATTTTCGCCACCATTAAACCAATGAACCCAGTCTTTTGTTGGCAAATCTTTAATGAGCCAATGCGAAATTCCCCAATGATTGGTAACGTAATCCATCACCAGCATCATCTTTCTTTGGTTGAGTTTTTGGGAGAGTTCCTTATAATCTTCGTTGGTTCCGTAGCGTGGGTCTATTTTGTATAAATCAGTTTGGGCGTAGCCATGGTAGGAATATACTTTTTCGTTGTCCTCGTTCACCGGAGTAAGCCAGATGGCGGTAGCTCCTAAGTTTTGAAGGTAATTAAGATTATTGATAATTCCTCGTAGATCTCCGCCGTGACGGCCGTTCGGCAAATTACGATTAGCTTTCTCAGTAAGATTGGGCTGAGAATCGTTTTTTTCATCTCCATTCGCAAAACGATCGGGCATAATGAGATACATTAAATCTTTGGAGGTAAAAGATTCTCTGTTGGCAGAGTTTGGCTTTCTTTCTTTCAGTTCATACGTGTATGAATCTAGATTTTTTTTACCATTTTTAATATTTATTTTAAACTTTGAAACATTGATTTCGTTCGTATTTAAAGTTACAAAAACATAATTAGGGTTTTCAACTTTCTGAATATCTTTTGCTTTTATTCCGTTTGAAAATTCTATTTCTTTATTGGCGATATCTTTTCCGTAGACTAGAATTTGGATTTCAGGATTTTTCATTCCTTTCCACCAAAATGCAGGTTCTACTTTCTGAATCTGAGCGAAGGTTACAGAAGCTGCCGATATAGCAAAAATGGTGAATATTTTTTTCATATAAATATCAGATTAAAAAACCTTACGGGAAATCCCATAAGGTTTTGTTTTACTAATTTCAAGTTTTATTTTACAGGTTTTATAGTGATTGCAAAACCTCCGCTTCTTACCATTTTGAAAGGAATTTTAGACTTACTTGTAATCTCTTTTTTGTAGATATTGTAACTCTGCGGATTATTGATATAATCTGCATCTTTACCGTCTTCATAAATTACAGCTTCATATTTTTTTCCTTTATCTAAGAAAGAAAAATCTACCGTGTATTCTCGTTTATTTTCATCTGTAATTCCTCCTACGAACCAGTTTTCTGTACCTTTCGCTTTTCTTGCTGTGATAACATAATCTCCCGGCTCAGCGGATAATATCTTGGTATCATCCCAATCTGCTGCAACTTCTTTTATAAACTGGAAGGCATCCATGTGCTTTTTGTAGTTTTCAGGAAGATCTGCTGCCATCTGAAGAGGCATATACATCGTCACATACAGCGCCAGCTGTTTTGCCAAAGTAGTTTTCACGAAACGATTGTCACCGGGGAAATAGTAGTCTAACTTTGTCTGGAAAATTCCTGGCGTATAATCCATAGAACCTCCCATCCATCTTGTAAAAGGTAGAACCGTCTGGTGATCGGGATTGTTTCCTCCGAAAGCTTCGTACTCTGTACCCCTAGCTGCTTCTGCAGAAATGTAATTTGGATACGTACGGCTTTCCCCAGTAGGACGAACTGATTCATGTGAATTTACCATCACTTTATACTCATTTGCTTTTTCCGCAATTCTGTAATAGTGATTTATCATCCACTGAGAATAATGGTGTTCTCCTCTAGGAATAATATCTCCTACATACCCTGTTTTTACAGATTTATAACCGTATTTATTCATCAACTGAAATGCCTTATCTGCCCATCTTTCATAGTTGGCTGCAGAACCAGAGGTTTCGTGGTGCATAATGAGATCAATTCCTTTTGAATGAGCATAATCATTCAACATTTTTATATCAAAATCTGGATACGGGGTGATAAAATCGAAAACATATTCTTTCGAACGCCCGAACCAATCTTCCCAACCTACGTTCCAGCCTTCAATTAGAAGCCCTTGGAAGCCATTTTCAGAAGCAAAATCAATATAATCTTTTACTTTGGTGTTGTTGGCACCGTGATTTCCATTAGGAGTTAGTTTTGTAAAATCAGTCTGACCTAATCGTACATTTGATTCTGGCTGACTGTATGCCCACTGAGATTTCCCGATGATCATTTCCCACCAAACACCCATGTATTTTGTAGGTTTAATGTATGAAGTGTCGGTATATTTTGTTGGCTCGTTAAGATTAAAAATCATTTTAGAATCCATCACATCTTCTGCTTTCGGAGCAACGATAATGGTTCTCCAAGGAGTTTGCATAGGAGTTTGCATGTATCCTTTAGCACCTTGTCTGTCTGCGGTAAGGTGTGTTTTGAACTTAAAATTTTGAGCGTCTACTTCCAAATGCGAAGCTGGATAATCTAAAACTGCGGCTTCAGCAACGTTGATGTACAAAGGTTCTTTTCCTTCTTTTTTCAACATCAGAGGAGATTGCACAGCATCTTTAATTAAAGTTTGTGATGCATTGGCATCTGCTGCCTGCGACCATTTTGATGGAATTTCTGAGACTTTAGATTCTTGGTATTTGTATTCCTGAGAATCGTAGTCTGCAACTATCCACCATGCTTTCATGTCTGTAGGAAAATCGATTTCAGAATCTTCTTCACGAATTACGAAGTAGTTTAGATTTTTCTGTTGAGGAAATTCGTATCTGAACCCAAGCCCATCATTAAACAATCTAAATTTTACAATAATGCTTCTGTCAGTACTTGCCTGATTAATTGTTATTGCTAGTTCGTTATAATGATTGATGTAATTTTTCTTTTCACCTAAAATAGGTTGCCAGGTTTCATTTTTTGAATCTCTTTTTTCTGCAATTTTTGAGAAACCACTATTTAAATCAAATTGAGCGTCTTCAGGTTTAGCAATTTCTGAAGCAAACTTTATAGAAGAATTTTTAAAAATTCTCAGTCCTAATTTTGAATCTTCGACGACTAATTTGCCATTGTATTTCAGGTTATAATAAGGCACGCCCTGCTTCAATTGGAAATCCATTTCGAATTTTCCGTCGGGTGATTTTAAAGACTGGGCATTGGCTACTCCAAACATCATTGAGAGCAAAAAAGCTCCGATTGTCATTTTCTTCATAATGATTATTATATAAAACTTTAAAAATAAAAAAACTGCTGCTGGAAAGCAACAGTTTTAAAGAATTTATAGTTACTAATTTATTGTATAAGCAAGTGTATAAGGATCGAAAGTAACGGTATGCTGGCCTGCTGAAATAGCTAAATTACCTCCCGTCGTAGAGGCAGTTCCGGCAGAGCCTCCCCAGTTTGGCTGGCTCCAATCATGATTGAGTCTGAATTTAAATTCACCTGCTAAAAAAGTAGCTGTAGCAGTCCATCTCAATTGGGTATTATCCCAAACCATGTCTATATCTGTACTCCAATTGCCTCCTGGTGTTGCAGAACCTATTAAACTCATTTGATACGGAATCATCTTCAAGGTATTAGCATTCGTATCTAATGTAGTTTGATAATAACCAAGACCTGGTGCTACAATGTCTCCACCTGCATTATACAAGATAGGAATTGTAGTGGCTGCTGATGAAAATTGGCTATTGGTTCCGTAAGAATTATCCCAGTTTTTCTGTGGAGTAATTTTGTATGCAAGTCCGTTGTCTGCAGTTGCCAAAAATTTAATATACCCTACATAGATACCATTTGTAGTGGGAGATACAAGAGTATTGGCAGTACTAGGATCCCATCCTTGATATTTACCTGGAGCGTACATGTAAGAAACCAAGGCATAAGGATTTACCGAAATTTTTTGTACTGCGGAGTAAACAGGAGCTCCTTTTCCTACTGTCGTTTTTAATCGCACATCTACATTAGTTGCAACACCAGTAGGTAATCCCAAACTCAACATCAAAGCATTAAATTCTAAAACTGTATAAGTTTTGGTTAAAACTCCAAGACTTAATCCAGCTTCTTTTACTGTAGCAAAATTATTTCCTGCTACTGCAAACTGCAATACATTCGTAATTTCTACTTCAGGTGTATATTCTGCAGGCGTAATGGTAAAAGTAACTGCATTGTTACTTGCTGTTGCACTCGTTAAAGTAAGAGCTGCTGTACTTGCTTTAAGTGTAGGCTCAGATTTTAAAGATAAAATTGCCTGATCTTCATCTTTCTCACAAGACCAAACCATCATAATGGCTACAGCTGCGAAAAAAAACTTTATTATATTTTTCATTATTTTAAGTTTTAAAAATTAATAACCTGGGTTTTGAGTTAAATTTGAATTAATATTCAAGTATTTATTAGGAATAGGAAATAAAACTCTTGTTGATGCTATAGAAGACCCATTTTGAATTCCTCCTTTCCATTGCCAAGTGTAGCCAGATACATAATGATTTAATCTGATTAAATCTTGTCTTCTTGTACCTTCCCAATACAATTCTTTAGCTCTTTCGTTCAAAATAAACATTTCTTTAGCGTCTGTTGTAGTAAGCGCATTAATATCAGACATTGTAAGGTTGGTAACACCACCTCTTGTTCTTAGAGTATTGATATATCCTAAAGCTGTAGCAGTACTCCCTTTTCCATTTACAATTGCTAATTCTGCATACATTAAATAAGCATCTCCCATTCTGAATAAAGCAAAATCTGCATCTGTAAAAGTACCGTCACTTCCGCTTGCTCCAGCGGCAGTTTTATTAGAAAACTTAATCAATTTAGCACCTTCTTCAAATTTAGCATAATCTGAAATTGTTACAGGATCTGCTGTTCCCACTACTTTCATTACTCTGGCATCATTTCCTGTAGACTGAATAAATTCTTGACGCGTTCTAAAGCCTGCCCAACCAGCATCAACCCCTAACGTAGCTGCTACTGCATTGGTACAACTTGCATGGATTAAAAAAGTAGTTCCCCCGTAAGTTTTTGTTTTAATACCATCAAAAGTTATCGGGAAAATAGCTTCATCCTGTGCACCATTGGTATTGTTATCTGCCTTAAATAAATTTGCATAAGGTATTGTTGCCACTTTATATGGCGTACCTATTACTTTTGTGATTTCTGCTAAAGCTTCTGTACTTTTATCTGCACCCGTATATACTTTTGCATTTTGGTATAGTTTGGCTTTCAGCATCCAAGCAGCTGCTTTATCTGCTCTTCCGTATTCATTGGTTTTTGGAGCTGCCAAGTCTCCATCTATTTCATTCAGCTCTCCTAATAGATAATTGAAAACATATTCTCTTGATTGTACTGATGGTTTTACACCAGAACCAATTACATCACTCTCTGTTGCAAAAGGAATTCTACCATAAAGATCTATTGCGTGATAGTAAGATAAAGCTCTTAAAAATCTAGCTTCTGCACGGAAAGTTTTTATCTGATTTTTTAAATCTCCTGAAACTCCTCTTGATGATAATTTTTCATCTGTAGTTTCTCTTAAAAACTCATTTGCTAAGCCAATTTGGAAAAATATTCTTGCAAAAAAAGCCTCATTGAATTTATTATCTGCATTCCAAGTATTGAAATTTAAATCTTTGATTCCTGGGTTATCAGATTCTCCCCATGCAATAATAGCTTCATCAGTAGTTAGTTCTTGTAATTGCCAATATCCTCTAATATATTGTGAAAAACCTTCGTTGGGGCCTCCATCAGATTCTAGACCTAAATCTGAATTTCCGTTCGGAGAAGTTTGTCCTGTCACTGCTAAACCAGCATAAATCTTAGCTAAAAACTGTTTGTAAGATTCTGGGTTGGCATAAAATTGCTCTGATGTGTATAGTTCATCATCATTTACTTTAACATCCAAATCATTAAGACAAGAAGTTGCCGAAAAAAGAAATACACTTGCAATAGCCAGATTTCTTAGTTTTACTATATTTAATTTCATTTTTTCTAAAGTTTAAAAGTTTGCATTAATCCCTAAAGTAAACATTCTTGCTCTTGGGTAAATAGAACCGTCTCTTCCTTCATTAAATACTTCTGGATCGAGGTTTTTATATTTTGTAATAATGAGTACATTATTTATTCCTGTATAAAATCTTATAGAACCCTTATTTTTTAATAGATTATTAAATGTATATCCTAAGGTTACATTATCTAATTTTACAAAACTTCCGTTCTTAACGTAATAATCAGAATCTTTGTATGTTTGTGAAAAAGTGGTATTGGTAAAATCTACAGGAGCATTATTAATGGTAAGATCTACAGTATTGTCAATATTATCTAATTGTGCTCTATCTGCAGAAATTTGATCATATACATAATTTCCTATACTTGCTCTCCAAGCCATTGAGAAGTCAATATGTTTCCCAAAAGTTGCGTTGGTCATAAAGCCCATTGTTACATCTGCTTGTGGTTTTTTATAGATGTACTTATCTGCAAAAGTTATCTCACCATCATTATTTCTGTCTACAAAAGCTCCTTCTATTGGTTTACCATTGCTGTCATAAACTTGTTGGAAGACATTAAAAGCATAAGGTGAATATCCTGTTGTAAATGTTTGTATGAAAGCACCTAAACCAACACCACCTTTATCAATATTATCCAGTTCTAGCTCTTTAATATTGATATTATTGTAGGTTGCATTATAATTGAAATTTAGAGTGAAATTTTCTTTTTTCACGGCTTTTATATCCAAACCTAATTCTATTCCTTTAGATTGTAATCTACCTATATTTTTAGGACCAATAATTCTTAGATTTTCCAGCGGACCTTCTGGTACAACAGAAAGTAAGTCTTTAGTATCGGCTAAATAAAAATCCAATGTTCCGGTTACTCTGTTTTTAGCGAATCCAAAATCTAATCCTAGATTGTATTTTAAACTTTCTTCCCATTTTAGGTTTTCATTGTATCCGTTAGCTTTAGCAATCTGATAAAATGTATTTCCCAATTGATAAAATAATGTTGAAGAAACATCGTAAGTCTTTAGATAATCAACTCTTGGCCCATCACCTATATCCTGATTCCCAATCTTACCAACACTGGCTCTTAATTTAAGATCAGATAGTGTAGAATTTCCTTTTAAGAAATGTTCTTCAGAAATTTTCCAGGCAGCAGCTACTCCTCCAAAATCACCCCATCTGTTGTTTTTACCAAAACGTGAAGAACCATCTCTTCTATAATTTATGGTAAGCAAATATTTATTGGCATATCCTAAATTTAACCTACCAAAAAATGCCTGTAAATTTACGTCTGGTTTAGAATTCGGATTATAAAATTCAACTTGTGGGTTTACGGTGTATAATAATGTGTTTCCACTTCCAAAACTTGTTTTGTGATAATTTTGGTATTCATAACCTCCCATCACATCAAAATTGAATTTGCCGAAGGTTTTACCATAATTCAACTGTACATTGGCATTTTTATTCAATAAGCTTTCTCCCGAAAATGATTCAGAACCATAATAAGCAAAAACATTTTTAACAGAATAATATCCATTTCTGGAAAATTTATTTGTCGTTACATGGCCATCCAATTCTTTGCTATCCAAACCTGCATTGGCAATTAATCTTAATTCCGGTAAAAAATGAAATTTATATTCCATGTTTACATTTCCAAAAAATCTTTTGAAATTTTGAATATCATGCTTGTTTCTTAGCTGTGCCACAGGATTAGAAACTCCATTTGGATTATATGTACCCGTTGTAGAATTGAAATTACCCAATCTGTTTTCATAATAACCATCTCCGTAGATGGAGTTTTCTTCAAAAACAGATTGTGTAGGGTTCATAGAAAGTGCATTCCCAATAGCTCCTTCATCAGCATTATTTTTAAAAGTATAAGAATAGGTACCTGTAAGATTAAATTTTAAATGATTATCAAAAAAACTTGGGCTAATAGCGATATTTCCTGTTGTTCTTTGAAAACCAGATGTTATCAATAATCCACTATTTTCTAAATGATCTATAGAAAAACGAGTAGGTACCACACCAAATAAACTTCCTGAAACAGATGCATTAATATCATTCGTCACAGATGTTTTAAAAATTTCATCTTGCCAATCTGTATTTGCAGTGCCTAGTTGAGCTACTTTATTTGGAACGAACTGATTAATTAAAGTTCTGAACTCATCACCGCTGTACACTTTAATTTTTTTTGCTAAAGTATTAACCGTGGTAAAAGCATTTAACGATACTCTTAATCTTTTTCCTCCTTTTTTGGTAGTGATTAATAAAACTCCATTAGACCCTCTAGATCCATAAATTGCAGTAGAAGCAGCATCTTTTAATATCGAGAAAGATTCAATATCATTAGGATTAATAGTTGAAAGAGAAACACCATCCAGAGGCAATCCGTCTACAACCAAAAGAGGCTCGTTACTTGCATTCAAAGAAGAACCGCCTCTCACTCTAATAACCGGTTCACTCCCAGGTGTTCCAGATTGTGTAATAACCACACCAGCAGCACGACCATTAATAAGCCCTTCAGCAGTAGTCACAGCACCTTTATTAAAATCAGATGCAGATAAAGAAGTGATGGATCCGGTAAGATCAGTTTTCTTCTGTTTACCGTAACCAATAAGCACAACTTCCTCAATTTTCTTTTCTTTCGCAGTAGAATCCTGCGTTTGCCCATACATTACTGAGCTTGCCAGTAGAAATGCAGGTGCAATCTTCAATACCGTTGTAAAATTTTTCAAAATATTTTTTTTATAGTTTCTTTTGTTTATGCCGTATATCAGCCTCGCAATTTAAACAAAAAATTAAATGATATTAAAAAATATTTATTATTTGTTAAATTTCACTATATTAAAGGACTAAATATTAACAAAATATTACAAATCAATACTTTAAATAAATTATACATTGCATAATATCTATTTTACAGCGCTAAAAAATTAAACAATTGTTTAACAAATTACTCTATTTTTATTGCTTTTTTTATGATAAGCCTCTTCCAAAATGATTTATTTAAACTTTATAGAAATTATAATTATCTTTGCAATTCTAAATTTTACTAATAATAATGTCAAATAAAAAGTTGATTACGGCAGCTTTGCCTTATGCAAACGGACCGGTTCATATAGGGCATTTGGCGGGTGTTTACATTCCTGCAGATGTTTATGCCAGATTCCAGAGAAGATCAGGAAAAGATGTTGCTTTTATCTGCGGAAGCGATGAGCACGGAATTCCTATCACCATAAGAGCTAAAAAAGAAGGAGTAACACCGCAAGACATCGTGGATAAATACCACGAAATTATCAAAAAATCTTTCTCAGACTTAGGGATTTCTTTTGATGAATACTCCAGAACAACGTCACAAAACCATCGAGAAACAAGTCAAGATTTCTTTAAAGTACTTTACGAAAAAGAGAAATTTACGGAAGAAGTTTCTGAACAATATTTTGATGAACAAGCTAACGAATTTTTAGCGGATAGATATATTGTAGGAACTTGCCCAAACTGTGGAAACGAGAATGCTTACGGCGATCAGTGCGAGAAATGTGGCTCTACCCTTTCTCCGTCTGAATTAATCAACCCAAAATCGATGTTGAGCGGTAATGTTCCTATTAAAAAAGATACAAAAAACTGGTATTTACCTTTAAATGAATACGAAGATTTTCTGAACGAATGGATTATTGAAGGGCACAAAGATGATTGGAAACCCAATGTTTACGGACAGGTGAAATCTTGGTTAACCGATGGATTGAAACCTCGTGCAATGACCAGAGACTTGAATTGGGGCGTTCCTGTTCCCCTTCCAAATGCTGAAGGAAAAGTACTTTATGTGTGGTTTGATGCACCGATTGGTTATATTTCTTTCACCAAAGAATGGGCTGAAAAAAACGGAAAAGACTGGAAAGATTACTGGCAAAGTGAAAAATCAGACTTGGTTCATTTTATCGGAAAAGATAATATAGTATTCCACTGTATTATTTTCCCTGCAATGATGAAGGCTCACGGAGATTTCATTATGCCAAAAAATGTGCCTGCTTTTGAGTTTTTGAATCTTGAAAACGATAAAATTTCAACCTCAAGAAACTGGGCAGTTTGGGCCCATGAATATGTAGAAGAATTCCCAGGACAGCAGGATGTTTTGCGTTACGCATTACTCTCTTCTGCTCCAGAAACAAAGGATAACAACTTTACATGGAAGGATTTTCAGACGAAAAACAATTCTGAATTGGTTGGTATTTTTGGAAACTTCATCAATAGAGTTGCTGTTTTAATTCATAAATATTATGCCGGAATTGTTCCTCAAGGCGACTTAAATGCTTCTGAATTACATGAAATCAATAAATCTGCAAAAGAAATTTCAGGATTCTTAGAAAATTATGAATTTAGAAATTCTTTAACAGCGTTAATGAATTTAGCACGTTTCGGAAATCAATATCTTCAGGCCGAAGAACCTTGGAAAACGATTAAAGACAATCCTGAAAAAGCAGCTCATTCATTATTTGTAGCCGCTCAGATTGCTGTTGCACTAGCTCAATTATGTGAGCCATTTATGCCTTTCAGTTCTCAGAAATTATTGAATATGTTTAATGTTCAAAAAATGAACTGGAGCGATGTTGAAACAAAAACTGTTTTAATTGAAACCGGGCATCAGATCAACGAATCGTCTCTTCTTTTCTCAAAAATTGAAGATGATGTGATTGATTTTCAGATCCAGAAATTAGAAAACACCAAACAAAGCAATAAAAAAACAAACCCTAACGCCAACCCAATGAAAGACGAAATACAATTCGATGATTTTACGAAAATCGACTTGAGAACAGCAACTATTTTAACTGCCGAAAAGGTTGAAAAAGCAGATAAATTATTGAAACTAACTGTGGATACAGGTGTTGACGTAAGAACCGTAGTTTCTGGAATTGCGGAAAGCTTTACGGCAGAAGAAGTGATCGGGAAACAGGTGATGATTTTATTGAATCTTGCTCCAAGAAAAATAAGAGGAATTGAATCTCAGGGAATGTTGTTGTTAACGACAAAAGCTGACGGGAAATTATCTTTTGTGACGCCAGACGAAACTGTAGAGAACGGAATTGAGATTGGGTAATTTTAAAATTATAAATACAAAAAAACAAAAGACACATCCCATTGATGTGTCTTTTGTTTTTACTTTTGGAAAATATTTAGCATTAATTACAACTATAAAAATGAGATTTATTTTTTGTAAAGATCACTGTTTTTAGTAATTAAATAGACGAATGCTTTAGATTTGGTTTCCTCATCATCAGTTGTTAAATACTTAAAAGGATAAGAGTCTTTTTCCCATTTAAACCGGTCATATTTGTAATTTTTAAAACCATGTCGCATTAAATCTGCCTGCATAAAACTTAATTTTCCAAAGTCTGCTGAAACGATCATAATGACATTCATAAGTTTTTTTTGATTTTGTATAATCAACTTTCATTGTTTCTGAATTGGGTCCGAAAAAAATATAAGATTTTACGCCGTCATTCTCAGATTCAGACAATTTTTCATATTTTGCCTTAGCAAGAAATTCTACAATATTTTTTTGGTCAGAATTTCTCGCAACATCTTCCATTAATGCCAGATTGGTATCCTGGAAATTTTCTTGTGCAAATAATTTGCTTGCAGATATGAGGAAGGTAAAAAGTGATAACAAAAAAGTTTTTTTCATGGTGTGATCATTTAAATTAATAACACAAATCTAAACTTTCATTGCATCAAAAAAAATACCCATTAAGTAGTATTTTTACAACAATATATCTTGCACTTGAGAAAATTGAATTTTATCTGTTAAAAATAAAAGTTAGATTTTAATCAGTTTAGCTAAGTAAGAATCTTCCTCCTGCAAAACCTTTTCTATTTTAAAACCATTATTCTCAGCAGCATTTTGCAGAGTATTAAAATCAAGATACAGCCATTTTATAGGATCTTCAGACTCGTTTTTATAATGAACTATATAATCCAATTCCCCATAATATCCATTTGCCGGAATCAAAACTCCGCCATCTTCATCTGTATCAAACATATACAAAATATCTGTGCTATCGATGAGGATTTGTCCGTATTTATTTAATAGAGAAAAGAGTTTTTGCAGGTAAACATCAATCACATTGAGACTTTGAAAAATTCCTGTTCCGTTCATTAACAAAAGAATGGTATCAAAAGTTTCTCCCGAAAATTCAAGCATATTTTGCGCAACTGTTTTCTGAATTCCTCTCAATTGGCAAACCTCAATAGACTTTGGCGAAATATCTAAAGCTGTGACATCTAACTTTCTTTCGTTCTGAAGATAAAGTGAATGCGAACCAGCTCCTGCTCCAATATCGAGAATTTTTCCTTGAGCCAGTTTCAATGCTTTTTGTTCAATTTTATTCATCCCTTGAAAATCTCTGAAAAGATAATCTACCGGAAGTTCATCAAGCTCAGAAATTGAAGTTTCAGTCTGCAGATCTTCTGTATTTCCGTTGTGAAAATAGTCCCAGATCGCATTTCCCATTAAGTCTTTCATAAAAGTAATTATTCCGCAAAGATAAGCCTTTGAAATATTTTATAAAATCAATTTAGACAGTAAGATTATTGAAAAAAACAAGGTTTCTTTATATCGCAGGACCTGCTGCTCCTTTCAGATCTTCTGCTAATTTTTTTCTCTCGCGAACCCGTCTTCGGGCGATGACGGATTTTCCTTTGAGGATTCTTACAATTCTTAAATATTCTTTAGGTTTCTCGCCAAAATGATGAGTGATTACGTAAAGCATCACTCCAAAACCAGCGATAATAACGTATCCAAATATTTTTTTGTTGGCGGCGATAATCGCATTCAGCTGAATGGTTCTCATATTAGCAACAACGGTTTGTGGAGAGATCGTCATTCCATCCATATAAACTGCAGAATCGCCTAAACTGGTGATCTGAAACTGATATTGAAACCACGAAAACAATGCTGAGAAAATACCCACAGCAAGGAATGTTCGCCATACTAAAACCAAACCGATTGCAGCAAGCATTTCATTTAATTCCAATTGATCTAGAGCATAAAACCAAATGGAAATAAAAAGAGAACCCATACCAAAACCTTTCAGAAACATTGGCAAATACCAGTTTTCATAGTTGAATTCTAAGACCATTGAGAAATACATTATCACTGCATAAGCCGTCATAGAAGCGAAACCAGAAAAGACCAGCATCTTGAGAGGTTTCTCTTTTTTGAACCAGAAAACAGCAACAATCCCTGCCAATAGCAACCCGGGAATCATCATTAAATTGAGCTTGGCATTCGTTAATTGATCATAGCCTAAAACTCCGACCGAATAGATGTTTTGAATAGAGGTGGTTCCCAAAAACATTCCCAACCAAAGCAACATAAACAAGCCGTGGATAACGTTGTTTTTTGTGAAAATACCAAAAGAAATATAGGGTCTTTTTAAAGTTAACTGACGAATTGCCATTAATGCAAAGCTTACAAACGCTGCGATACTGGTGCTGATAATATTT
Source organism: Chryseobacterium piscicola (assembly GCF_900156685.1). Taxonomy (GTDB): domain Bacteria; phylum Bacteroidota; class Bacteroidia; order Flavobacteriales; family Weeksellaceae; genus Chryseobacterium; species Chryseobacterium piscicola. Next base: position 306,163 of record NZ_FTOJ01000002.1, on the reverse strand, counting down.
TTTGAATTGAACCAATCTTGCTGTTTCCCGAAAGAAAAAACGTACGCCGAAAACATAAAAGTGGTCACAAATAACAGAATACTCAGCCAATCGATGTAGTGCAAAGGAACTTTTAGGGCAAAATATTGATCGTGCATCAAAACCCAACACAAAAGCGCAAGAACAAAACACAAAATCGCTGCAAAGATGAAAAATTGTTGATAATTATAAAGTATCGAAATTTCTACCGCATAATACGCTGTAATTTGATTGAGCAGCAAAACAAAAGTATAGAAAACCCCATAAAAAACGCCACGATTACCAAGCATTACCATTAACGGAAGAAATAGTTCTATGGTAATAATCATTTTCAAAAACCCGATTATTAATGAAACAATCACGATGACCATTGGGTTTTGCGTGGTTGCATTCACATAACTCAGCAAGCCCAAAAGCACCAGTAAAATCACCACTTTATCCCGAACTTTGAATCGTAACTTCAATCTCAAAACCACAGGCATACTCGCTCCCATCCCAATGGTAGTAGCATAATTTGCCCACAGAAAATACTCCTGCATCGCGCCGGTTCCGCTTACCATAAAACTGATATTCCCGGTGTAAACTCCCCCAATCGGCATTACCACGATAAGCAGCAAAACAATCATCAGAAGTTGTATGGGTTTCGGAACCCAATCGCTGAAAAGACCTTTGTTGTACATTTTTTTTTAGACTAAAAGATGAGAGACTAAAAGATGATAGATTAATAGATGATAAACGATAATTGATAAATGATAGACAATTATAGATTCACAAGACTTTTAGAATTTAATGAAAAATCTATTGTCTATGCATCTTTTTTCTATTCGTCTATTATCTATCCGTCTATATTCTCTTCGTCTTTTATAAAGAAACATTCATATTCATTCCCGCGCTCAGTTTTGCCACATCTTCTTTTTTGTTTGATGCAGTAAACTCTATTCTTACCGGAATTCTTTGTTGAACTTTAATGAAATTTCCCGTTGAATTATCCGTCGGAACATTAGAATATCTTGAACCTGTTGCTGCGGAAACTGCGGTTACTACGCCTTCAAACTGTTTTCCACCCAAAGCATCGGCAGTCATTCTTAATTTTTGACCGATTTTAATATTCGGCATTTGGCTTTCCAAGAAATTGGCGGTTACCCATTTTTGATTATTCAAAACGATGGTAGCAACCTGTTGTCCGGGTTGTATTAATTGTCCTTCAGAAATCGTTCTTCTTCCCATTGTTCCGTCGTACGGAGCAGTGATTACGGTGTATGAAAGATTGATTTTCGCCATATCTAAAGCTGCTTTGGTACGTTTAATTTCCGCGTCATTTATTCCCAACCTGCTTTTCACTTCGGTTGTAGAAAGATTTGCAGATTGTTTTTGATTCTTCAATGTTTCGTACGCTGCTTTCTGAGCATCATATTCTGTTTTTGCTTGGTCAAATTGCTGTCTTGTCACAGCTTCTGCCGCCAAAAGATTTTTGTAACGGTTTAAATTCTGTTCGGCATTCCACAATCTTGCTTTTGCACCTGCGATATTAGATTCCATTACGTTCACGCTGTTGGAAACGGTGTTGATTGAAGAACCAGTTGCAAAACGTTGCGCCAAAGCATTTTGATACGCCGCTTCTGCCTGTCCCACTTGCGTGATGATTTCACGGTCATCTAAAATTGCCAGCGTATCTCCTTTTTTCACTTGTTGATGTTCAATGAATTTTATTTCTTTAATATAAGCCGAAACTCTGGTGTTGATCGGGTTGATAAATTCCTCAACCTGAGCCGCTTCCGTATAAGTTTTGTCACCAATGTGAAAATACTCACGAATCAACCAGAATAATCCGAAACCGATTAAAGCAAAAACGACAATATTTGAAATAATGACTCTAATTTTATTTTTTTTATTTTGTTTTTTCTTGGTTTCAGCGTTTGAAACTGCAGGTTTTACCGGTGCTTGTGGTTGTGTATCTTGAGTATTTTGTTCCTTGTTTTCCATTGTTTTTGTTTTATATCTTTTTGAACACGAAGTTCTCGGAGTATTTATTATTAATGTCTTTTTAGAGTTTCACTTAAAGACTTTTTATTTTATTTTTAAACGCAAAGATGTTATTTGCGAGTGTTTATTTTTAGAGTGCAAAGGCAAATGAATTTGCTTCGCAAAGTTTATGCATAAGCTTAATAAAATCAACTTGTTGAGTTTTGTTTATTATCTTTCCCTAGTAACTACTTGGACCATTTAAAATTGATTAAAATTCTTTCCCCCGACCCTAAAGGGAGTAATTTCAATCAATTTTAAGAGAGTTTTTCCTCCTTTTAGGGTTGGGGCGAAGAAAAATTCTCTAAAATTTACACCTGAAATTAAAGTGTCCCAGTAGATTTCAACAGATTATAATATTGATATAAAACATTAATTTCTGCGTTTGCAAAATCCAATTCAGATTGAAGTTTCTGGTTTTGTGCATCAATCATTTCTGCTTGTACTGCCAACTGATTAAGGTATTTCGCTTCGGTAATTTTATAGTTTTCATCGGCTAATCTTTTGGCATCGTTTAAAATATCCGCTTGTTGAATCGCTTCCTGATATTTAATGTAAGAAGCATTTACATTCATATCAATATTCTGCTGGGTTAATGTTAAAGCATCATTCGCTTGATTTTTCTGCATCTCACCAAGTTTTACTTTTTCTTTGGTTTTATAGAGATTATCGATGTTGTAGCTCAAAGAAATTCCACCTTGCCAACCGCTTGAATACATATCTAAAACAGGATTTCTAGTCGTAATAGGTCTTTGCAAACTGTAGCCACCAAAACCTGAAAGTGTAGGCATTCTATCGGTTTTAATGATTTCTATATTTTTATCCGCAACACCAATGTTGGTTTGCGCAGATTTCAATTGCGGATTGGAGTCGTGAGCGAGATTTAGATAATAATCCATCCCAATTCCCGACTCTTTATTTCCTAAATTTTCCACAGGAATAATTTCCGTATCCTCAGGCAAACCCAAAGCGATATTCAAATTATAATTAAGAATTTTTTTATTGTTCGCTAAAGTCAAGATTCCTTGGTCAAGATTTTTTAGAGCTAATTCTCCACGAATAACTTCATTTCTCGTCACCATTCCTTGTTTATAAAAATCATTGATGTTTTTTAATCTTTGTAGAGCAAGTTTTTTATTGTTATTAAAAACCGCCTGTTGATTAATAATTTTATAAACGTCGAGATAATTAGAAATCACTAAAAATTTTACGTCTTGCTTATTTTTCTCTAAATCCAATTCAGAAAGCTGTTCCCGAAGACCCGCCATTTCAATAGACTTATTTACCAATCCTCCTTTAAAAATTAATTGTGTTGCCTGCACACCATAAGTGCTTCCATAATGAGGCATTGGAATGGTGGTAGAATTAGAAAAATCTTTATCAATTGCCACCACATTTCCCAAATAAAATTGAGTGGTAGAAGCAACTACGGAAGGAAGTTTCTGAAGTTTCGTGATATTGGTTTGCTGTTTAGTAATATTAATATTTTGCGCAGAAACCTTCAACTGATAGTGATTTTGCAGTGCCAATTCAGCCACCTCATTCGCTGTCATCTGTTTTATTTCTTGTGAAAAGAACAGCGCAGGAAAAAGACCTATCCATAGTGATATTGCTGTTTTTATGTTCTTAACCATTTTACCTTGTTTTACAGATGCAAAGTTATGGCAAGAGCACATTCAAACAAATGTTTGAATTTTGGAAAAAGATGTTCAAATGTACGATTATCTTATTGGTACTGTTGTCTGTATTGACTAGGACTGATGCCTAAATGTTTTTTAAAAAAGTGAGAAAAAGAATATTGATCGCTGAAGCCAAGTTTTGTAGAAATCTCTGAAATTGGCATTTTAGATGAATTTAAATAGACTTTTGCTTCATTAATAACGATTGAAGCAATCACGTGGCTTGCCGACTTTCCTGTAATCATTTTAACAACCGAAGAAAGATGTCTCGTTGTAATAGACTGACGTGCGGCGTAGAAATCTACTTGGCGATTATTAAGATGGTGATTTGCCAAATCATTAAGAAAAACAAAAACAATTTCCTCCTGTCTAGACATTTGATTCATAGAATTATTGTCTTCTTTGGATATAATTCCTGCCATTTGATAACAAAAAACAGAGAAAAGATGTTCTACAATTTCTTTTTTGTAAATCATTTCAGTTTCAGAATCCAGAATATATTTTAAAAAATTCACACTTTTCCAAACCACATCCAAATCATCTTGAAAGAGAGGAACAGCCACATTCATCTGCTGACGAAAATACCTGTAAGTAATTAACCGATTGAATTTCAGAGACAAAGCCGAAATAAATTCTCGTTTGTATGAGACCATTCTCGATTGAAAATCATCGCTTACAGAAATCAATTCATATACCGTCTGAGGATCTGTAACCATAAATGTATTTGCAGAAAGCTCCAGATCTCTGAAGTGTTGACGAAGTTTTATAGACCCACTTTTAATAAAGATAAAAGCAGGATTATCCGGACGAAAAGGCTTGTCTGTAGAGATTCTTTCAAAAATATTGTTTTGGGTAAAAATCTCAACTCCAAATTGTTGTAAAGCAGACATAAAATGATCTTAAAATTAATCTTCTAAAGCATACACCGCAAAACTCGCCAACCAATGATCACCACCATAATTCCCTTGGAAAAGCAAAGGTAAACCATTCAACAAAAATTTGTCGGCCGTATTTTGAAACGATTTTTTTAAAGGATGATTTTCAGGAAGAGATTTCGCAATTCCCTTCATGCACCATGCTTTTGTGAAAGATAAACCTACCAAATGAACAGTTTGATAATCATTCAAATCACTTACAACAGGAATTTTTTCGATATTTTCAAGACTTCTTTTTTCGTAAAAATTATTCAACCATTTTACAAATTCTTTTTGTGGAAGAACTCTTCTCATCAAATCGGCAATTTCAAGACTTGGCGAGAAAAAATCGGAACCATCAGGTTCGAGATAAGCAGGCGTTTTTGTGTTTTTTAAATAAAAATATTTTGCCTTTTCGGTCAATTGATTTTCAAAATCTTTATCGCCATTCGCTCTCGCCCAATCGAGCGCAAAAACCATTGCAAATGCAGTATTTGGATGAACTCCGGTTCGGTTTGGATACGTTTGTTTGGGCAAATATGTTTTCCAAGATGCGAGAATTTTATCGGTTAAAGGTTTCAAATTTTCATGCCATATTTTTGCTTTTGGATGATTCCAGGTCATAAGTTCTTCGTCCAATTTCAGCAACCAAGCCCAACCGTAAGTTCGTTCGAAAGTGGTTGTCAACTGATACTTGGTGAAATAATCGGCTTCCGTTTGTAGATTTTCTTTTCTAAAAGAATTTTCAAGAATATTTTCAATCTCTTTAGCAACTGGTAAGTTAGGTTTGGTTTTCAGCAACCGAACCAGCATCCAATGTCCGTGTACAGAAGAGTGCCAATCGAAACAGCCATAAAAACTTGGGTGCAAATCTTTCGGGCTTAATGCAACTTCACTTGCAGTATTGATGATATGAGCCGTTTTATTAGGATACTCCTGGTTGATGCAATGCAATGGCTTTTCTGATAATTTTACCGCCATTTCATCTGTTAATTTTGGAATTTCCTGACCAAATAGTAGGAACGGAAAAAATACAAATAACACTAGACCTTTTTTCATACTATAAAAATAATGAAAAATTCTTACTGCTATTGTTGATGTTTTATAAAAAAAAATCCGACTATCAATGATAATCGGATTTATTGTAGCTAAATTATGATTTTAAGCATTAAAATACGTTTTTACAGTATCTAAAACCTGCTCATCAGACATCTGTTGGGATGTTTCTAAAGTTATTTTTAAATTTTTAAATTGCGCAGTTTCATGCAAATACTTTTTTAATTCTTCCTGAATTGTGCCGGGACCAGTAATCAAAACTTCCTCAGAATTTGTAAGAAGATGCTCAACATCTTTAAAGAATTTAATTTTATTGGTTTGCTCGGCGTTGTTACCTGCATTTTCATTTGAGTTTCCGTGCTGGATAATTGCTTTTACAGGGCTGCATAAGAAAAATTTGAATGCATTTTGCGCATCATGATTTTTTACTACTACCGCTTTTTGAGTATCAATCCAAAGCCCTGCTAATTTTTTGTCAGACATAATATTATTTGTTTTAATGTTATATATATCTTACTCGCAAGAATGATGCTAAAGATTTATTAATGGCTGTTAAATTTCAATTGAAGTGATTTATTCAACAGTAAATATTATCTAAATATCTTCTCAATTGCCTTATGCAAAAAGCTAAAATCATTTTCCTATAACAAAAACAGTAGGAATCTTGTGAAGTTCTGGTATTTGCTTTTGCCAGTCTTTTATTGTTTTTGTTTTAATAAATTCTGTTTCAGGATCATTAATATTGGAAGCGATACAAAGCTTTGTATTGGAAGGAAGAAATTTAATTAAATCTTCTAAAAGTTGATTATTGCGATACGGAGTTTCCATAAAAATTTGAGAATATCCGGTTTTCTGAACCAGATTTTCTAAATGAAGAATTTGTTTCTTTTTTTCAGATTTATCAATTGGAAGATATCCATTAAAACTAAATTCTTGCCCGTTAAATCCGCTAGAAATTAAAGCCAAAATAATGGATGATGGTCCTGAAATTGGCACAACCTGAATGTTTTTTTCGTGACACCATTTCACCATTAAATTTCCAGGATCAGCAATACACGGAAGACCCGCTTCTGAAAGTAAACCAAAATCTTGATTTTTCAACATTAAATCCTGCGCTTCTTTGATATCTCGGTTTTCTGTGTATTTGTCTAGTAAAAATAATTTCAGATCAGCCTGTTTTTTTTCGGGTGCAAAAAATTTCACTACTTTTCTGGCTGTTTTTTCGTTTTCAACAAAAAAATAATCAGTTTGCATAATGTAATCCTTTATCACTGGTGCAAAATGAGTAAGGGAAGTATTTTCTGAAAGATAAGCTGGAAGTAAGAATAGCATATTTCTAAGGTTGATATTAAGGTTGAGGTAAAGATTAAAAATTAGTTGTAGAATTTTGAATATTTTTTGCGATAATTTCGCAGGCCGCATCAATTTGTTGATAGACTTGATTAAAACCTTCAGAACCGCTCCAATAAGGATCTGGTACTTCATCATGAAAATGTTTTAAATCTAAATCCTGCATTAATAACGAAACTTTTTGTCTTTGTTCATCAGATTTTGCGAGCGAAAGAACGTTTCGTAGATTATTTTTATCCATACAGAATATTTTATCATAATAATCTAAATCATGAGATTGGAAATGCCTTGAACGTTGTTTAGAAATATCTAAACCATGTTTTGAAGCTACTTCTACAGATCTTTTATCGGGCGATTTTCCTTCATGCATATTAATTGTTCCTGCAGAATCTACTTGAAAATGAGCTGAAAGTTTTGACTTTAAAATACCTTCTGCAAGAGGGCTTCTGCAAATATTTCCTAGGCAAACCATTAAAATTTTCATCAATGAATTTTATTTTAGATTACAAAAATAAAAAATGAAGAATAAATCTATCCTTCATTTTTATATTAATTAAAAAAACTTACTTAATGTTTAATTCTCTCAGTAAGATCTTTCACATATTTCTTTACCTCTTTGTCTATTTTAGAAACATCTTTTATAGTTTCGCAGGCGTACATTACTGTTGAGTGATCCTTCCCTCCCATTTCTTCACCTATTTTGGTAAATGTAGAGTTGGTGTATTCTTTCGCAAAATACATCGCCAACTGTCTAGGAAGTGCAATTTCTCGTTTTCTTGTTTTAGATAAAAGCTGCTCTCTTTTGATACCGAAATAATCACATACAACCTCCTGAATGTAAGGAATATTGATAATTTTCTTTTGATTAGCTGCAATTTTATTAATGGTATCTTTTAATAATTCAAGGCTTAAATCAGATTTATAGATGGTAGAATACGCAATAACAGAGTTAATAACACCAATTAATTCTCTTACGTTGGTTTTCACTTCAGAAGCCAGAAAATCTAGCATATCATCTGTTAAAACAATTCCGTCTCGGCTTAATTTATCAATGATAATTTTTTTACGTGTATCCAGATCCGGAGATTTTATTTCTGCAGAAAGTCCCCATTTGAAACGAGAAACAATTCTTTCTTGAATATCCATAATATCAACAGGAGCTTTATCTGAAGTCAAGATAATTTGCTTTCCGTTTTGATGTAAATAATCAAAAATATGGAAGAAACTGTCTTGTGTTGCAGATTTACCAGAAAGGAATTGAATATCATCAATAATCAACACATCTACCATTTGATAGAAGTTGGCAAATTCTGTTTGTTTATGTGCTTTTGCCGCTGAAATAAATTGCTGGATAAATTTTTCAGAAGAAAGATAGAGTACTACTTTATCCGGAAATTGGCTTTTTACTTCCAAACCGACTGCTTGGCCAAGATGCGTTTTTCCCACACCATAACCACCGTATAAAAACAATGGATTAAAAGCAGTGGCACCTGGTCTTTTGGCGATAGATTTAGCAACTGTAGATGCAAATTTATTGCTTTCACCTTCCACATAATTATCAAAAGAAAAATCTGACTTCAAATTTGAATCGATATTTACTTTCTTAATTCCCGGAACTACAAAAGGATTTACAATATTTCCAGAGAAACCTTGTGGCATCGTTTCCTGTACTTTTGGTGTAGCTACCGTTTTGCCTTTCATATTCATCACCACAGGTTTTTCCTGTCCGGATGGTTTATTTTCCATCACAGAATACCAAAGTTTAACGCCTTTACCTATATTTTTCTTTAGGGCAGCAGAAAGTAGAGAAAGGTAGTTATCTTCTATATACTCTTTGTAAAAATCACTCGGTACCATTAACGTAAGATTGTTGTCAACCAGTGATACTGGCTGCACTTTGTCAAAAAGTAAGTCGAAGGATTTTTCTAGCTTCTTCAGATCAGAATTGTCTTCAGCCGCATTGAGATTGTCTCTCATAAACTGAAGGCATTTCTGCCATGTCATCATCAAATTTTCATTCATATTTATGCCCCGATATCGCGTTGTTAGTCGTTAAAAAAAGGTGGACAGCAAAGGTCAAGTTTTTTCTTTTTAAAAAAAAATGTTGCACCTATTGATTATTAAAAAATATATTTGTATGTATAAATAAACGCTCATCATGATACACACAACACACTCATTAAGAGTACGTTACGGAGAAACAGACCCTATGAAATATGTCTATTACGGCAACTATGCAGAGTATCTGGAAGTTGCAAGGGTTGAGCTTTTCCGAAGCATCGGAATTTCTTATAACGAAATCGAAAACAGAGGAATTTGGTTACCTGTTTCCGAATACAGTATTAAGTATCTAAAACCTGCATTTTACGATGAGGAATTAGTCATTCATACATTCATTGAAAAAATCCCTGGTGTAAAAATAGAGTTTAGATATGAAATATTTAATTCTGAAAACATAAAAATTACCGATTCTAAAACTACTCTCTTTTTTTTGGATGCCCAAACGAGAAAAATAATTAAATGTCCGGATTTTTTAATGGAAATGATTCTAAAAAATTGGGAACCTCAAGATTAAATATTTTATACAAAAAACTTTTCCGAAAGTTAAGTCTAATTTAATTATAATCTCTATAAATAATTGATTGACTAAGAATATTTTTTGATAAGAATTAAGAGTCTGTTTTAAATGATTTAATAATTAAATTTCCAGGTCTTTTTTTGTTTTTCATCTCTAAAGGATGGTAAAATACCTTTAAATTTCATCAAAATTACACCCTTTAGGATTGTACTATTTTTGATGAAATTTTAACAGACTCTAAATCAATTGTATTTAAAAAAAGGTAAACAAATGTGTTTTTCATGGATCTTTTCTTCAATTAACTAACTTTTTTACTATTTTCAGTTTGCGAAACGATGATAGATTAAAAAAAAGAAATAGAATAAATAGATTATTGAATTTGCTTAAAATTCAACATAAAAATCACGCTAGAAAGTGTCTATTAATAATACGGGAATTTTCAAACAATGCATTTTTTATTGCTATTCTGTATTTTTTTTGTACATTTATCACGCTTTTAACCAAAATGATTTTTGATTATGAAAAAAATTCTATATTCTTTATTTTTGTTCGCATCGGTAAGCGTTTTTGCTCAAAAAGATCTTTCTACAAAATTTGCTATTGCTGATGGTAACGTTGGTACAGTTGCTATGTTTGAAGCAAGAAAAGCTTGGGTACAGAGTATAAACGTTCTCAAAAATCCTGCAGCTCTTACTGAGGATTTAAAAAAATACAGCTTTCTTGCCGAAAATGGTTTGGCGACAGTAAAATTTAAAAAAAGTTATGGCACATTAGATTTTATAAGTCTTAACAGTCTTAATAAACAAAGCGGTATTTCTCCTGAGACTCCCGTTTTTATTGATGGCTATGAGTTCACAGACACCAAGATCAATATTTTTGCAGATCTGATGGCGAAATCTGAAATAAAAGATTACAACGGTAAAAAAACACTTTTCATTACCAGTATAAAAAAATAATAATTGACATTTTATAAATTAAAAAAAAGGATATTCGGTTTGAATATCCTTTTTTTTCTAATATTTATCTTTCCATTTTTTCTTGAGCTCGTCGTAAATCTTCTTTTCGGTTGCATTGTTTCCCGGTTCGTAAAATCTTAAGTCTTTTATTTCTTCCGGCAAAAAATCTTGATTAACAAAGTTCCCTTCATAAGAATGAGCATATTTATATTCTTTGCCATAATCTAAATCTTTCATGAGCTTCGTGGGAGCATTTCTTAAATGTAGAGGAACTGGTAGATTTCCTGTTTTTTTAACAAAAGCTAAAGCATCATTAATTGCCATATATGCCGAATTACTTTTAGGAGAAACCGCCAAATAAATCGCAGTTTCACTCAATAAAATTCTCGCTTCCGGATTTCCAATCACACTAATTGCCTGAAAACAATTATTAGCAATTACCAAAGCATTCGGATTTGCCAAACCAATATCTTCAGAAGCTAAAATCAACATTCTTCGGGCAATAAATTTAATATCTTCTCCTCCTGCAATCATTCTTGCCAACCAATAAACTGCGCCATTCGGATCGCCTCCACGCATCGATTTGATGAAAGCCGAAATAATATCATAATGTTGCTCCCCATTTTTATCGTACAACGCCATGGTTTCCTGAAGAACTTCCATCACTTCGTCATTAGAAATTTCTTTCGTGTCCGAATTGATAAACTGACTGAGAACCAACTCCACTGAATTGATCAGTTTTCTTCCATCTCCACCTGAATATTGAATGAAAGCCTGTTTTTCTTTAATTTTGAAATCGGTTTTTTCGTCTCTATTAAATCTTTCAAGTGCAATATCAATCAATTCTTCTAGCTTTTCATGAGTTAAAGCTTTTAAAACATACACCTGACTTCTGGAAAGCAAAGCCGAAACTACCTCAAAACTCGGGTTTTCAGTAGTTGCTCCAATTAAAACAATCCAGCCTTTTTCTACAGCGTGAAGTAAAGAATCTTGTTGAGATTTATTAAATCGGTGAATTTCATCAATAAAAAGAATCGGAGATTTTCCTGAAAAAAGATTCTGCTTTTTGGCTTCTTCTATTACATCTCGCACATCTTTCACGCCCGACGAAACCGCCGAAAGTTTAAAAAACTTACGTCCTGATTTTTCAGAGATAATTTCTGCCAAAGTGGTTTTTCCTGTTCCGGGTGGTCCCCAAAGTATAAGAGAATTTAAAGTGTCATTCTCCAGCATTTTTCTTATAGTACCTTTTTCGCCTGTAAGATGCTCTTGTCCCAAAACTTCATCCAGGTTTTTCGGTCTCATTCTTTCGGCTAATGGAGTATTTTGGCTCAAAATTTATAGTTTAAATTTTATTTTTTCTGTATATATAAGTAGAAATATTTTTCATCTTCTGAATCCCAAAGTTGTTTCAAAAAATTTCTATAATCTAAATAAAGTCTTGTCTTGCATTTACAATGTAATCATTCTGCAGAACAATAAAGTTTTGTATGAGAATCATCAAAAAGTGGTGAAAATAATTTCATTTGTACAATCTTATTATTTCATTTTATAAAATTCAAACTCCAAAAATACCTCAAATTATCAGATAAAACACCTATTTATGAATCTGAAACTTCTAACAAATATAAACTAATTTTCATTTTTTTACCCTACTTTTGCATTGTTTTGAAACTTACATTCAATAAAGTCATTACATCGCCTTTGGTAATTTTAATAAGATTTTACCAATGGTTTATTTCGCCATTACTTCCCAAAAACTGCCGATATGAGCCTACTTGTTCGCACTATATGGTAGAATCTCTTCAGGTTCACGGTATTTTTAAAGGATTTTGGCTTGGTGTAAAAAGAATTTTAAAATGCCATCCTTGGGGCGGAAGTGGCCACGATCCTGTTCCCCCGAAATGCAATCACTAATGCTAAAAACATTTTTATAATGAATACTATATTCTTTAGAGTTTATCTTCTTATTTTCGCCTTTTTTGTTCAGAATATCTTTGCACAAAGTTATTCGGAAGGAATTTCTGATGCCAATCTGGTGGTGAACAACCAATCTGTTCCGGTAAAGGTTTTTTCAACAACTGATGCAAAAACTTTTGCTGATTTTGCAGGAAAAAACACCTCAAACAGCTTAATTATCGTTAACAAAGCCAACCTGGAATCAAAAAACGGATGGGAACAATTTTATGATAATTCTTTTACCATTCTTCAAAAAAATGGTTATCAATTTTTAAATAAAGATTTCAAACCTACTCAGAATAGAGAAGACTTTAAATACATCTTAAAATCTTCGAAACCAATTACAGATGCCGATCAAACTTCTTTGAGTACTGAATATAAAATCTGGGATCCTTCTGTGGGACTCAAAATAGGATCTTTTACACTGCACTATTACAGTTTAATGTTTGTTTTCGCATTCGGTTTCGGGTTTATTTTAATGAAGAAAATATTTGATATTGATCATGTTAACCAAAAATATCTCGATCCACTTTTCACATGGACATTATTAGGTACTATTTTGGGCGCTAGATTAGGTCACGTTATTTTTTATCAGAGAGAGCTTTTTACAGAAGATTTTCTGAGTGTATTTCTTCCTATAAAAACCAAACCTGAATTAGAATTCACCGGTTTTTCAGGTTTAGCAAGCCATGGTGCAACGATTGCTTTAATTTTCACAACACTTTATTATTCATTTAAAATCATCAAAAAAAATCCTTTCTGGGTGTATGACAGATTGGGAATTGTTGTTTCTTTGGGTGGTGCATTTGTAAGATTAGGAAATTTTTTTAATTCTGAAATTATCGGTAAACAAGTTGATCCAAATTCTCCTTTTGCAGTTCTTTTCCCTCAGATGAGTGATGAATACGGTATTACTGTTCCAAGATATCCTGGGCAACTTTTTGAAGCTGCTGGCTATGTTTTATTATTTATTTTGCTTTGGATTTTATATAGAAAAACAGACAAAAAATATCAGCAAGGCTGGTTATTCGGATTATTCTTCATCATTCTTTGGGCAATTAGATTTTTTGTAGAGTTTTTAAAAGAGCCACAAGGCAAAGAATATATTTCAATAGGAAGCTTAAATACAGGGCAAGTGCTATCCATCCCGTTTATGATTGCAGGAGTTGTAATTATGCTGTATTCTAAAAATTTCAGAATTACAGAAGCTGAAAACGCAAAACCAGAGTAAACGTTTATCTATAAGGTTTACTATAAAATAAATTTTAAGAAAGTCACAATTTAGTTGTGGCTTTTTTGTTTAAACTAAGAAAAACATTTCCGATTTCGTTGATTACATCTGTGGGTTGCATTGCTTCTCTTGAATACTTTTCGAAAGCGAAATCTGCAGCTTTTCCATGAAGCCAAACTCCCAATAGTGCAGCTTCCAAGGAAGGATATTGTTGAGCTAAAAGTGAAGTTAAAATTCCTGTGAGAATATCTCCACTTCCGCCTTTTGCTAAACCAGAATTTCCAGTAACATTGTAAAAAGCCAAACCTTCAGAAGTCACTACTTGCGTATAATGATCTTTTAAAACAATGATAATTTCTAATTCCTTTGCTTTTCTTTTGGCTAAATCTAACCTTTCAAATGAGTTCTCCGTTTTACCGAAAAGTCTTTCAAATTCTTTGGGATGTGGTGTTATGATTGAGTGTTTTGGAATAATTTTTAAATAACTTTCATCTTTAGAAATCATATTTAAAGCATCGGCATCTAAAACCAATGGTTTTTGATGGTTTTTAAGGAATTTAAACAAACCTTTTTCCGTTTCTTTCTCTGTTCCTAAGCCAGGACCAATTCCATACACTGCATTTTCTTGTTCCTCAATTTGAATAATCTTTTTTTCGCAACCTTCAATAAAAATAGCTTCGGGACAGGTCGTTTGAAGAACTGTATAACCGCAATTTGGAGCAAGTACAAAAGTTAAACCCGAACCCGTTCTCATAGCAGATTTTGTAGCCAAAACCGCTGCACCCATTTTACCGTAACTTCCGCCGACAATAATTGCTTTGCCATATATTCCTTTGTGTGCAAAATTTTCTCTTGGTTTAAATATTTTTAAAATTAAATCATCATCAATCACAAAATCAAAAGTTTCGGTTTTATCAATAAATTCCTGATTTAATTTTATATCTAAAACCACAACTTCCCCAGAATAAATCCCGGTTTCTGGATGAAGAAAACTCTTTTTCCAAAACTGGAACGTCAATGTATAATCCGTTTTAAAAATAATATCATTTTCTTCATTCAGGTGGTTTGCAAACAAACCGGAAGGAATATCAATAGAGATTTTAGGATTCTTTTTTAAATTTAATTTTTGAATTACATCTTTATAAATTACTTCTAAATTTTGCGATAAACCGACTCCGAAAAGCGCATCAACTAAAACTGTTTTTTCAAAATTATATTGGTCAATTTCTACAAAATCATAAATTGTAATTCCAGAAAAATCTTGTAATCTTTTAAAATTAAGCAAAGCATCATCAGAAAGCTTAGACTTTGATTTATCAATAAATACATCAACATCAAAACCTTTAAGGTACAACATTCTTGCAATGGCAAAACCCTCGCTCCCATTTTTTCCGGGACCGCAGAAAATTGTAAATCGGGTATAGTTTTTACAGTTTAAATAGATCCAGTAGGCACTACTTTCCGCAGCTCTTTCTATTAAATTAACAGATGAAATAGGTTCTTTTTCAATTGTAACTGCATCTGCTTTTTTTATAGCATCTGTTGTGAAAATTTTCATTAACATTGATTTTTAATAAATATAACTATAATTATTTCAAATTATTAATAATTTACATCAAAAAAACATACAAAACATTCAAGATTTATTATTTATAAATGATACTTTTGTGGAAAACAATTAAAAAAAAATAAAACTATGGGATTTATTAAAGAATTTAAGGAATTCGCTATTAAAGGCAATGCTTTTGATCTAGCGGTGGGTGTAATCATTGGTGGTGCATTCGGTAAAATTGTAACGAGCGTGATTGATGACTTAGTGATGCCAATCGTTGCAGCTATTGTTGGAAAACCAGACTTTAGCAGTATTTATTTTGCAATGGGTAAAGGGGCAGAAAATATTCCTGCAGGATCTACGCTAGCAAAAGCAAAAGAACTTGCTCCGGATGCTGCAATTTTTGCTTATGGAAACTTCATTACAGTTGCAATTAATTTCGCACTTCTTGCATTGATTGTTTTCATGCTTGTAAAAACCATCAACAGAATGAGAAAAGCTGAAGTAGAAGCTCCTGCAGCACCTGCGGCGCCAACTGCTACAGAGCAATTACTTGCTGAGATTCGTGATGAGTTGAAGAATAAATAAGTGTATTTTTATAAATACAAATCCGCCAGAATATTGTCTTCTGGCGGATTTTTTTATGATAATAATCTACTATTTTACTGAATTTGCAAAATACTTGTAATTTGCTCTGCCAAAGAAAGGCCAATTCTATCCTGAGCTTCCAGCGTTGAAGCACCAGTATGCGGAGTTACGGATATTTTAGAATGTGTGATAATCTCTTTTGATGGCGTTGGCTCATTGACGAAAACATCCAAACCTGCAAACCTCACTTTTCCCGAATTCAAAGCTTCTAGTAAGGCAGTTTCATCAATTACTCCACCTCTTGAGCAGTTCACAACAGCTACACCGTCTTTCATCATTTCAAACTCAGATTTTCCAATCATATACCCCTCTTTTTGAGCTGGAACGTGAAGCGTGATAAAATCTGAATGCTTCAAAACTTCCTGCAATGGTTCGGTTTCAATATCAACATTAATAAACTGCTTGTTGTAGAAAGTTACTTTAATACTTGCTTTCCCAATCATATTATCAGCCGCAATTACTCTCATACCAAGACCTAATGCTATTTTGGCAACTTCTTGGCCGATACGTCCCATCCCTACGATACCAATGGTTTTTCCCTTTAATTCTATACCTGCAGCGTATGCTTTTTTTAGCGAAGCAAATTCTGTATCTCCTACCAAAGGCATTTTCCTATTGGAATCCTGCAAAAATCTTGCACCCGAAAACAAATGAGCAAAAACCAATTCTGCTACCGATTCTGAAGATGCGGAAGGAGTATTGATCACATGGATACCTTTTTCTCTTGCATATTCTACATCAATATTATCCATACCTACTCCACCTCTACCAATGATTTCCAATGAAGGGCAATTGTCTATAATATCTTTTCTTATCTGTGTTGCACTTCTTACTAAAACTGTACGGATCTTGTGCTCGTTGATGTAATCTAAAAGAAATTCCTGAGGAATTTTTGTTGTAATTACTTCGAAGCCTTTTTCTGTTAATGCATCAATTCCAGATTGATCTAAACCGTCGTTTGCTAAAACTTTCATAAATATGATTTATTATTTAAAAATTGAAAGATTTAAAAATTAAAAAATGCAAGTCATTTTAGCTTCATTTATTCAACTTTTAAATCTTTAATTAGATTTTAATCTTTAAAAACTTCAATGGTTACTTGTTTTTCAACCATATCTGTAAATTTTCCTTTATATCTTGTAGCTCTTACCAAGTGATTATCAATCCAGTGATAATTCCCACCTCTTGGTTTACCACACAAAACGCTATGGTATTTGAAACCGTGTTTATCTAGCCAATCGATAGTAATTTGTTTTAAATTCTCTGTTCTTGAAGTAAAAAAACAAATTTGGTGTCCTTCATCATACCATTTATTTACAGTTGCTAATGCATCTGGAAAAGGCTCGCATGTAACCATTCTTTCTGGTTCTTCGTTGGGAACATCTTCGGTAATAGTTCCATCGATATCAATAAGATAATTTTTTATTCCGTCTTTCAAAATCGGGCTTATATGCTCAATATAATCTAATTCCATCATTTAAATTTTTAAAGTGCAAAGTTAATCATTATTGGTTAAGGAGTGATGTTAAACTTAGTTTATGTTAAAATTTTAACAGTAAAAACATTTTAAATAATCAAAACAAATCATTTTATTGCATTTTTCACAAAATTAGTTGGCGAATTTTATTTAAAAAAAAGCCAATATTTCATAAATATTAAAAATTTCAAACAATTATTTTACAAAATCACGATTAAAACTTAAATTTGTAGGAATGGAAGAATTCGTAATATTAGTAAATCCCGAAGATAAAGTCTTAGGCTTAATGGAAAAACAGCAGGCTCATATCAATGGTTTGCTACACCGTGCTTTTTCGGTTTTTTTATTTAACGAAAAAGGTGAAATGCTTTTGCAGAAGCGTGCTTCAAAGAAATACCACTCTCCCAACCAATGGACAAATGCTGTTTGTTCGCACCCAAGGATAGATGAAACATATCTTGAAGGAGCAAATAGAAGATTGATGGAGGAATTAGGAATTGAAACTCAAATCTCAGAAAAATTTCATTTTATATACAAAGCAGACGTCGGAAGCGGGCTTTGGGAGCACGAACTCGACCATGTTTTTATTGGACAATACAATTCAGAGTTTAATTTAAATAAAGACGAAGTGGAAGAAATCCGCTACGTTTCACTCAAAAATTTAGATCAAGAAATTTCTGAACAACCTGAACAATTTACCGAATGGTTTAAAATCATTTTGGAAGAATATAAACATCAATTTTAAACACAATTATAAGCTCTATAATAAACACATAGGTATGAAAAAATCATTTTTGATAACGACAATTTTATTGAGCGTCTTTTCGTTTTCTCAAAAATTACGGACTGAGCTTTACGAAAGCGAAAATTATTCAATTTCTAAACCAGATTTATGGAAAGCCACCAAAGATGAAGATATTGTTAATATATTTCCAAACAACCAGATTGGCGCAATTACTATTTCAGAATACCATGATCTAGATTTGCCGAAAGATGAAGTGAAAAAATTTATTTTAGCATTATACAATTCTACGGATGATGAGAAAAAAGTAAAAAAGAAAGGCTCCCAAAAAGGATATTCAGAATATCAGTATGATTATTTTGATGAAAAAGAAAATCTTTTTTGGATTACAAAAGTGTATCAGAAAAACAAAAATTTGTTTCTTTTAAGCATCAATTGCCAAAAGAAACATTGGAACGGAAATTATAAACTGCTTTTCGAAGAATCTTTTGCAAGTTTTAAAATAAAAAAATAGAAATAAAAAAATTAAACATGAAAAAAACAGCATTGTACGACAAACACGTTTCTCTAGGAGCGAAAATAGTACCTTTTGCAGGCTTTGAGATGCCTGTACAATATTCCGGAGTAACAGACGAACATTTTGCAGTAAGAGAAAAAGCAGGTTTGTTTGACGTTTCTCACATGGGACAGTTTTTCATTGAGGGAGCTGGCGCAAAAGATTTGTTGCAGTACGTTACCACCAACAACGTAAATGCTCTTGAAAATGGAAAAGCACAATATTCTTGCCTTCCGAACGAAAACGGAGGAATTGTAGACGATTTAATTGTTTATAAAATGGATGATGAGAAATATTTTGTGGTGGTAAATGCTTCAAACATAGACAAAGACTGGGATCATATCTCAAAATACAATACTTTCGGAGCAAAAATGACCAATGCGTCAAACGAAATGTCTCTATTAGCAGTACAAGGTCCCAAGGCAACTGAAATTCTTCAGAAAATCACAGAAACACAACTTTCTGAGATTCCTTATTATAACTTTACTGTGGGTGCTGTAGCAGGCGTGAGCGATGTGATCATTTCAAATACAGGTTATACTGGAAGCGGCGGTTTCGAAATTTATTTTAACAATCAGTATGCCGAGAAACTTTGGGACGCCATCATAGAAGCTGGTGCAGAAGAAGGAATTATCCCTTGCGGATTAGCTGCTAGAGACACTTTAAGACTTGAAAAAGGGTTCTGTCTTTACGGAATGGATATAGACGATACCACATCACCAATCGAAGCTGGATTAGGTTGGATTACAAAATTCGATAAAGATTTTGTTTCTAAAGAGATTTTCGCAAAACAGAAGGAAGAAGGTGTTTCAAGAAAATTAGTTGGTTTTGAATTAACAGATAAAGGCGTTCCTAGACACGATTATCCTGTAGTAGATGCAGAAGGAAATGTTATTGGAAAAGTTACTTCTGGAACCCAATCGCCGATGAAAAAAATTGGCTTGGGTATCGCTTATGTAGACAAACCTCATTTCAAATTGGGTACTGAAATTTTTATTCAGGTAAGAAATAAAAACATTCCCGCTAAAGTGGTAAAAATGCCTTTTGTTTAGTCGGTAAAATATATTGTACAGAAACAGCCGCCTTATCAGAAATGATGAGGCGGTTGTTTTTTTAGGAGCTCATCCGGCTATACGCTGTATCTTTTTTGCAGCAGTCTCCTCCCGAAGTTTCGGGATCCGTCTGCCACAAAAAAGGATGCCGCTTCTATCCGGGCTAAAACACGATTTCGTTTCAAACCTTTTTTTATTAAGTTACAGAAGCTTGTTGGGTTGCAAAACACTTGCTTTGTGACTTCCGGCAATTATTTTTTGTTTTACGGCATTGGTTTATAATTAAAGTAAAAAACACATTGCTTTAATCACTAATTGATTATAATTGAAAAAAAATATCTATATCACAAAAAAGTAATTAAAAAGCAGCTGTTTTTGATCTCACTGGAAAATCCTATTGATTTACAAAAAATTGAAATACGTTTAAAAAATACGGAGCATCCATTACCATTATAAAACAAAAAAACCTCAAAGATTTTATAATCTATAAGGTTTAATTATACAAAAAGACTTTTTTTAGATAAAATTAATCTGCTCTGAAATAATCTTTTAAACTGGTAACATTTGCCTTGTCACTTCCGATAAAAATTTCTTTATCTGTAAGGAAAACCGGACGTTTCAAAAATGTATAATGATCTAAAAGTAATTCTTTATAATCATCTTCAGTTAAAGTTTTTAAATCTATCTCTCTCAATTTAATCTGAGTAGATTTTTTACTGAACAAATCTTCGTAAGACTTTGTATGTTCATACATCGCTTCTACTTCTTCTTTAGTAATAGGTTCTTTTTTGATTTCTCTAAGTTCCCATTCTTTAAGATTAAATTGTCCTATAATTTTTCTGCAAGTGTCACATGTATTAAGATAAAATACTTTTTTCATTGAGAGTTTTACATTTTCTAATGGTTAAATGAAAACCCCTTCAGTTTTCAATCTTCAAAAGTATGATTTAATATACGATTTTAAGAATAAATAGATACCTTTAATAAAATTTTATGACAAATGGACAATAAACCAGTAACTTTTCAGTTTATTTCTGAACCTTCAGACGTTAATTATGGTGGAAATGTACATGGAGGGAGTGTAATGAAATGGATAGACCAAGCCGGATATGCTTGTGCAACTACTTGGAGCGGAAATTATTCTGTAACTGTTTACGTAGGCGGAATTCGTTTTTATGAACCAATTAAGATTGGCGAAATTGTGAAAGTTGAAGCACAAGTAATTTTCACAGGTTCTTCTAGTATGCATATTTCAATTAATGTTTTTTCAAGAAATTTAAAGCAACCTACTTTTGATAAGAAAACACACTGCATCATCGTTTTTGTGGCTGTAGATGAAAATGGCAAAAAGCTCCCTGTACCAAGATGGATTCCTGAAACGGAAGAAGAAAAACAGCAAGAAATATATGCTAAACGCCTGATGGAACTGAGAACGCAGATCGAGAAAGAGATGAAACCATTTTTGTAAACTCGTTCAATCACAGTTTCCGAAGTTTTTATAAAAGCTTATATAAACAAAACCCTTTCAATTGCTTGAAAGGGTTTTTAAAAATATTTTAAAACTAAAAATTATCTTGCGATATTTACAGCTCTTGTTTCTCGTATTACTGTTACTCTCACTTGTCCAGGATATGTCAATTCATTTTGAATTTTCTCTGAAATATCGTAGGAAAGCTGCGCAGACTGCTCGTCGTTTACTCTTCCACTTTCTACCATTACTCTCAATTCTCTACCTGCCTGAATTGCGTATGCAGAAGAAACTCCTTCGAAACTCAATGCCGCAGCTTCAAGATCTTTTAATCTTTGAATATAAGATTCTAAAACTTGTCTTCTAGCGCCTGGTCTTGCTCCAGAAATAGCATCTGCAACCTGAATAATAGGAGACAATAAAGAGGTCATTTCAACTTCGTCGTGGTGAGCACCAATAGCATTCACTACTTCAGGATTTTCTCCATATTTTTCAGCCCATTGCATTCCTAGAAGTGCATGTGGAAGTTCAGATTCCTGCTCAGGAACTTTACCTATATCGTGTAAAAGACCCGCTCTTTTGGCCATTTTCACATTTAATCCTAATTCTGCAGCCATCGTCGCAGCAATGTTTGCTACTTCTCTTGAGTGCTGAAGAAGGTTTTGCCCGTAAGACGAACGGTATTTCATTCTACCAACGATTTTTACCAATTCTGGGTGTAAACCATGGATTCCAAGATCGATGATGGTTCTTTTACCTACTTCAATGATCTCTTCTTCAATCATTTTCTTAGTTTTCTCTACCACCTCTTCGATTCTTGCAGGGTGAATTCTCCCATCTGTTACCAATCTATGGAGCGAAAGTCTTGCAATTTCTCTTCTTACAGGATCGAAACATGATAAAAGAATAGCTTCCGGAGTATCATCTACGATGATTTCAACACCCGTCATTGCTTCCAAGGCACGAATATTTCTTCCTTCTCTACCAATAATTCTACCTTTTACTTCGTCTGATTCTATGTTAAAAACAGATACTGAATTCTCAATTGCTTGCTCAGTTCCAATTCTTTGAATGGTTTGTATTACGATTTTTCTTGCCTCACTTTTCGCATTCAATTGCGCTTCTTCCATGATGCTCTGAACGTGTGCCTGAGCTCTGGTTTTAGCTTCTGCTTTTAAAGTTTCTACCAATTCAGCCTTTGCTTCATCTGCGGTATAGTTTGAAATTTTCTCTAATGTTTCAATTTTTCTTGCGGTTGCAGAATCCAATTCTAACTGTTTTTTCTCAATAATCTCATTCTTTTTTGCATAATCAGCAATTTGTCTATCGAGATCCTTTTCAAGTTTTCCAGTTTTGCTGAGTTCATCATTGAGTTTATTTTCTTTATCTTTAATTCTTTTTTCAGAATCTTGCATCTTTCTTTCTCTAGACTGGATGTCTGCATCATGCTGAGATTTAAGCTCAAGGAATTTTTCTTTTGCTTGAAGGTGTTTTTCTTTTTTTATGGATTCGGCTTGTACGTTTGCTTTTTCAATAAGATTATCTGCATTTTTCTGCGCATCATCTAAGATAAATTTAGCTTTTGTATTAAGCGAACTCGTGGAAAAAACAATTCCCACTACTGCTCCTACGATTATACAAATTATGCCTACTATAATGGCTGTTGTCATATATATATTTTAGTTTTAATTGTCTATTTTGCATAAAAAAGCCTACAATAATCCAGTGATATAGAGTAAACTCCGAATCTCCACGATTTGATCTGATTTCTTTTCTCTGTAATCTGCGAAATGCAGCACGCCATTGAAAAGACTTTCGAACATTAATTGTTTAGTGTTGAGTTTACCTTAATGTGTTAGAATTACTGTAGGCAGTTTTTTTTTGGAAAGCTATAAATTTTCTACTTTCCTGAATCTCCCAGCATTTGATTGATGTTGGCTAATCTTTCGCTGGCAGATTTTATATTTTTTTCGTTGGCAAGAGAGACCATTTCGGCGTTTGTACCCAATTTTAGGGCACACATGGCTAAAGCGTCTTGTTTATCTCTTACATCAAAATTTTGTTCAAAATCCTTAATCATATTTTCAATTTGCTTCCCTACTTTTCGCAGTGTTTCTTCTTCTGCTGCGGGTACATTCAGCGGATAAATTCTCCCTGCAATGTTGATTGTTATTCTTCTTACATCCATTACAATCCACTGTTTTGAAGCTGTGCAATACAAAAGTCTACTTCTTTCACCAATCTATTGATATGGTTTTTCATAAGTCTGTTGTGTTCAGGATTTCCTGATATTGCTGAATACAATTTTATATTTTTCTGTTCTTCTGCTAATACCTGGCTTCTTTTTCTTTCCTCATCATATTTCTTCTTCAGTTCAGAATGTTCTTTATTCAATTCTGCAAAATTTAATGAAAGATTGTGATAACTTTTGTGAAGATTTTGAATCTTTCTTTCCAATTCCGAAAATTGAGTTTCTAGTTCTTGAAGCATTTCAGGTTGATATTCTAACTTCTCACAAAAATAGGAAAATAAAAGTAGCAACAAAAACAAAAACAATAATATTTAGAATTTAAACAAAAAAAAAGAGGTTCATTTCTGAACCTCTTGTATTATTATTAAAATAAATTATTCAAATTTAAGAACAAACATCACTGCTCTTGTCTGAAGTGTAGACATTGCAGCCGTCCAGTAAGGAGGAGTTGTAGCATTATCTGCTACAATTTCGTTATTCATAAAAAATGTACCTCTTACTGCGGGAGTAAGTTTGAATTTGTTAAAATAAAGCTGAACTCCCAATTCTGCAGACCATGCAAAGTTGTGGGTTGTAGATCTGAAAACCTGCTGAAGGTTATCTTCTGTAGAATCTGAATTAGATTGTAAGTTTACAATATAATTTACCCCACCAGCTACATAAGGTCTTGAATTATACCATCTATCACCATGAAATTCAACCAAAACAGGAATATCTACCAATGTAGATTTTATCTGTCTGTGCGTATCTTTTACCGCAAGCCCACGTGGAGTAAAAGGAGGGTTGGTTAACGTACCGTTTTGATACTGATCATTAGATTGGGTATTGAAAACAACTTCTCTTTGGCCAAATTGTAGCCCTGGCTCTAATCTTAAATCAACATAATCATTAATTCTAAGTTTCCCAATAAGCCCTGCTCCAAAGCTGTAACTTGGTTTTGATGTAACTAGATTGGAGTTCCCATCCATCCCGTATCTAGGATTCAGGGTGATATGATAATCTAGCATGTTACCATTAAGGTAAAAACCCCAGCTGACCTTTTGCTGATCAAAACTTTCCAATTTGTCCATCCTGTTACGGGTTCTGAATTGTGCATCTGCAAAAACTGCAATATTTACTGAGGCAAAAACCAGTGCTTTTAATAAAAATTTATTCATAGGTTACTTTGTTGCTTTATAAATTGTGGCTATACCTAAACTTAGTTTTTTATATTCAACTTTTTTAAATCCTGTATTCAAAAGAATCTGCTTCATCTTTTCGCCGAACGGAAAAGCATTTACAGAATCTGGAAGATAAGTGTAAGCCCTGTTGTCTTTAGAAACTAATCTACCAATTGCTGGTAAAATATTTTTAAAATAAAACATGTAGAAAGGTGCTAAAAACCCCTCCACTTTAGAAAATTCTAGTATATAGATACTTTTATTTTCTTTTACCACTCTTCTTAGTTCAGACAAACCTTTGTTAAGGTTTTCAAAATTTCTTACGCCAAAGGCTACGGATACTGCATCAAATCTATTGTCCTCAAAAGGAAGATTCTCTGCATCACCTTTTTGCATAGAAATTTTTCCGTCTAATTTAAGTTTTTTTATTTTAATAACGCCAACATTTAACATTTGTTGCGATAAATCTAAACCAACTACTTTCGCCTGAGTTCCTTTTTCAACAGCAATGGCGAGATCACCTGTTCCTGTAGCTACATCAAGTACTTCGTATGGAGCATCTTTCTTCATCCAATTAACCAAAGTATTTCTCCATAAAACATCAATTTTCATTGATAAAACATGGTTTAGCAAATCGTATTTAGGAGCAATATTATCAAACATATCCTCCACTTGGCTTTTTTTTGTCGCCTCAGAGTTATAAGGCGTTACTTGATTGTTATTTTTTGTCAAAACTTATAATATTCGTTATAATAATTGAGATAATCTTGCTTTCTAAAAATCTTTGAGCGCGATTCTACTTTTTGGATATTTTTGATTAGTTTATCATAATCTTCATCTACATTAAAATAAAAATCGTCTGTATATAATTTATTAAAATGCTTTGCTCCACCATAATAGGTTTTTCCGTCAATGATATTCTTATCAAGTGCCAAAAGTAATGAATCTTTCTTTAGGTTGTACCCATAATATTGCTCATTAATATAATAATCTTGATGAGCAAGGTTAATAAGCCCCCTTATCTTCTTTACTTCAAACGCAGAATCGTACAATAATTTTTTGTTCTGATCAAAAACTTTAATACTGTTTTTCCCTTTATCAAGGTCAATAGAAACAGTTTGACCAGAAGAAATTACACTTTCTGAGCCATTATTTATTTTAAAATAAAATGTTTTGGGTGTAGGATTATCTACCACATAATAATTTTTCTTTGCAAGAAAAAAGAAATAAACCCCAAAGGCTCCCACAAATGCCACCAATGCTATTAAAAGACCTCTTACTGAAGGATTGTTTTTCATAGGTTATAAAGTACAATTTTTGCAAATTTAATAATAATTTTAATTCTTTCTTATTAATATTAATTATTAACTTTGCAACCTTAAAAAAATTATACAAAATAATGCCTAATACGATCATTATCGGCTCAGGATCTTATCTTCCCAATCGAATTGTTGGAAGAGATTTTTTTTTAGATTCTGAATTCTACGCGGAAGACGGACAGAAAATAGACAAACCCGCAGAAGAAACGATTTCAAAATTTGTAGAAATTACAGAAATAGAGAACCGTAGATTTATTGAAGATGACCTTAGTAATTCTAAAATTGGCTACGAAGCCGCAAAAATTGCAATTGATGATGCTAATATTGATCCGGAAACTTTAGATTATATTATTTATGCAAGTAATTTTGGCGAAGTTACTGTAAATGGATATGTAGATTTCATGCCCAACATGGCAGCCAGAGTTAAAAATCAATTAGGTATAAAAAACAGAAAATGCATCACTTACGATATGATGTTTGGATGCCCAGGATGGGTAGAAGCCATGATTTTAGCAAATCATTTCATCAAAGCAGGTACAGCAAAAAACATTTTGGTCATTGGTAGCGAAACTTTAAGCAGAGTTACTGATCCTTACGACAGAAACAAAATGATTTTCGCAGACGGCGCTGGTGCTGTAGTTGTTACTGCAACCCAACAAGAAAATGTAGGCATTATTGCTCACAATACCATTTGCGATAATGGCCCTGAACTTAATTATCTAGCTAACGGATCTTCTTTGAACAAAGAGGCAGACCAAAGCAGAATTTATGTAAGAATGCAGGGAAGAAAGATATATGAATATGCTTTGAAAAACGTTCCTACAGCCATTAAAGAAACTATAGAAGACGCAAACCTTTCTATAGAAAATATCAACAAAATTTTAATTCATCAGGCGAATGCAAAGATGGATTATGCCATGATAGATAGGCTTCACAAACTTTATGAAATCAAAGAATACGATCACGCTATTTCTCCAATGACCATTCAGGAGTTTGGAAACTCTTCGGTTGCCACAATTCCTACCATGTTTGATTTAATAGTTAAAGGAAAAATGGAAGGTCATTCGTTTAAAGAAAAAGACAATATCGTGATGACATCGGTGGGTGCCGGAATGAACATTAATGCTATTGTTTACAGATTTCCCTAAAATTTATTAAATTTAAAATATAAAGCACAAAGGAGCTCTCTTTTGTGCTTTTTTTTAACGTTATGCAGAAGAATTTTTTAATATTTACCGCTATTTTTCTTGTTCTTGAACTCTATATTTATCAAGCTATAAGAACGCTTACTGATAATTTATGGATCAGAATTGCTTATTGGGCAATCACTTTGTCGGTTTATGGACTGTTTGCGTATGAGCTCACCAATATTTCCCGCTCAGATAAAGACCCTACCCGACTTCATCTTACTGTTTCACTTTTTCTGATATTTATTTTACCTAAAATTTTTGTCATTTTATTTTTGCTTGTAGATGATATTTTCCGCACTGGAACTTATTTTTTCAGTTTTACAAAACCGGGAGAGCATTTTTTCCCTGAGAGAAGGAAGTTCTTGAGTCTTGTAGGGTTAGGTCTTGGCGGCGCACTTTCTGCTTTGTTTATTGACGGAATTACTTTTGGGAAATTCAGACACAAAGTGAGAAAGGTAAAAATTAAAATACCAGGACTTGGAAAAAGTTTTAAAGGATACAAAATTATCCAGATTTCAGATGTTCATAGCGGAAGTTTTCCAAATCCTGAAAAACTCCAACATGCCATTGATTTAATTAATCAGCAAAAGCCTGATCTTGTTTTGTTTACAGGCGACATGGTGAACAATGTTGCTGAAGAATTCAAACCATTTATACCACTTTTTTCAAAAATTAAAGCGAAAGATGGAAAATTAGCAACATTAGGAAATCATGATTATGGCGACTATGTAACCTGGAAATCCCCACAAGCGAAGATTAATAATCTTGAAACACTTATTGAATACGAAAAGCAAGCTGGTTTTGAAAATTTAAGAAATGAAAACCGCATTATTGAAAAAAACGGAGACAAACTTTATATTTTAGGTATTGAAAATTGGGGCTTAAAGCCATTTCCACAATATGGAGATTTAGATAAAGCCCTAAAAGATGTTCCTCAATCTGCTCCAAAAATTCTAATGAGCCATGACCCTTCTCACTTTGATGCTATTGTGAAAAAACATCCAGGAAATGTACACTTAACACTTTCTGGTCACACACACGGAATGCAATTTGGTTTAGATTTGAAAAATGTAAAATGGTCTCCTGTGCAATACAAATATCCAAAGTGGGCAGATTTGTATGAAAGTGAAGGCAAATTACTCTATGTAAACCGCGGATTTGGCGTTTTGGCGTACCCAGGAAGAGTTGGTGTTTTGCCCGAGATTACGCTATTTGAATTGGCCTAATTTTAAATTTCATATTTGAAGTTTGACATTTGAGATAATATGCTGTATCTACAAACATCTTACAAGTTGTTGTACAAGATAAAGTATACAAGTCTACTTATACTAAAAAATATAATCTTTCATCCGGGAAGTTGCTAATTCCTTCTCGTTGATAAAAGTAAGGAGGGCATCTAATTTGTCCTCCATTTTTTTTCCTGAATTGTAACGGCGATAAAAGGGTACTTTTAAGCCATTTTTTTTAAAATCTGTAAATTGCCAAGAGTTAATATAAATCAAAACGAATTCTTCGCTTTTGAGCGTCTCAAAAACCATATTTTGATAATAGGTCATCGGTAAAGCCTGAAATACAAAATCGTTATACGGAAGCTGGCTGTATGGTGAGATACTTTCTGGCACAATACTCACACCATTATCTTCCAATATTTCTGTATCTCTTTTTAATCTTTTAAAAGGAAAAAGAATATTTGAATTGTCGATATTTGAAACATAATTAAATTCCAGTGATTTCAAATCTTCCAAAGGATATTTTATCTCCTTCTGCCTAATTCCGCGAATTTGTTTTTGGAGCAATTCTTCGGTTTGCTTTTTTATATCTTCAATCTTTGTGAGTGTAGAATTTTCATTATAAAAAGCAATTTCATGCCCTTGAGCAGAAATTGCTTTTATGAGTGTTTTTAGTTTTTCTATAATAGAAATTTCAATAAAAAAACTAGCTTTAATATCGTGATAATTTAAAATTTTTAAAATCAGATTTGTTTTATCCTGTGTAATTTTTGTTCTATCTGAAGTAGAAATTTCTACGGAATTATTAGATTCAGCATCAGAGTTTATAATATTAAAAGTTAATAAAATCATTAAACAAAATTTTAGATAAATGATATAAATTTAATTATATCAATTGTTTACATCTTACTTATTAAAATTTGATTTAAGTAAGATTATTTATTAAGCTTTATTTTAAGGTTTTTAATCATATCTTTAGTCATTTCAGAAATTCCGAAATTGTAAGATAATCCCCAGTCTTTTTTAGCAACAGAATCATCAATTGAAGCTGGCCAAGAATCTGCAATTTGCTGTCTGAAATCTGGTTTGTAATCTATTTCAAATTCAGGAATTTCTTTCTTTATTCCTGCTGCTAGCTCACTCGGTGTAAATGACATTCCACCCAAATTATAGGAAGAACGAACAGTCAGGTTTTCTTTTGGAGCATCCATCAATTTCAAAGTTGCATTGATAGCATCGTCCATATACAACATCGGCATTCCTGTATTTTCAGAAATAAAACTTGTATATTTTCCTTCTTCCAAAGCTTCATAAAAAATCTCTACAGCATAATCTGTTGTTCCACCACCTGCAGGAGTTTTCCAAGAAATCAAACCAGGATAACGAATGCTTCT
This sequence comes from Chryseobacterium piscicola, assembly GCF_900156685.1. Classification (GTDB taxonomy): domain Bacteria; phylum Bacteroidota; class Bacteroidia; order Flavobacteriales; family Weeksellaceae; genus Chryseobacterium; species Chryseobacterium piscicola. The sequence continues at coordinate 276,362 of NZ_FTOJ01000002.1, read as the reverse complement.
TACATCTACACCATATTTATCAAAATAATATTCACACCATTTTTCTCCGGCCATTTTAGAAATCCCATATACTGTTGTAGGATTCAAAACAACATCTTGCTCTACATTTTCCTTAGGAATTCCTTTGCCGAAAACAGCAATTGAACTAGGCCAGAAAATCTTTTTAAGCAATCCTTCTTTTGCCATTTCACAAAAATGCAACAGAGGTTCAAGATTTAGTTTCCAAGCGAAAACAGGCTGCTTTTCTGATGTTCCAGACAATAATGAAGCCAAATGATAAACAGTTGTAATCTCATAATCTTTTATTACTTGCCTTACCAACTGTGTATTGGTAACGTCCATCCTCTCATAATGGCCAGCAGATGTAAGACCTTTTTGATATCTATCTAGACCAGAAGCAACCACATTATCAGCACCATACATCTCTACGAGACGGTTGGTAAGTTCTGTTCCTATTTGCCCTAAAGCTCCTGTTATCAATATTTTTTCTGTAAAAGACTCCATTTTTATTTTTTATTGGTTGACTGTAAGCAAAAATAAAAATTTTAGGTACTACCATGAAACAAAAATTGTAATTTAGACTGTAAAATTTTAAAATGAGAAAAACAATCTATTTCATTTTGCTCGCTGGAAGCTCATTTTCAGCACAATACACCGATATAAATATCATAAAAGAAGTAAAAGTTTACAAGAAAGGCGTTGTTGTAAGCGCTCATCCATTATCCAGTGAAGCTGGTGCTAAAATATTAAGAATGGGCGGAAATGCCTATGATGCAATTGTCGCTACACAATTAGCTCTTGCTGTTGTCTATCCACAAGCCGGAAACATTGGAGGCGGAGGTTTTCTGGTTGGTGTAAAAAGTTCTGGAGAAAATTTCAGCTTAGATTATCGTGAAACAGCTCCCAACAAAGCTTCAAAAGACATGTATCTCGACAAAAAAGGGAATGCGGATACAGATTTATCCCAAAACGGGAGATTGGCAGTAGGTGTTCCTGGAAGTGTGGCCGGGTTTTTTGCTACTTTGAAATATTGTAACCTTCCGATGGAGAAACTTATTCAGCCTGCTATAGACATAGCCGAGCAAGGTTTTGCGATTACCTATCAAGAAGCTGGATTATTAAATGATAACAAGTCATTTTTTGAAAAGCAAAATAAAAACACCATTGCCTTTGTAAAAAAATCACACTGGCAGCAAGGCGATATTTTGGTACAAAGAGAATTAGCCGAAACGTTAAAACTGATTCAGAAAAATGGAATGAAAGGTTTTTATGAAGGAAAAACGGCTGAATTAATTACCAAAGAAATGAAAAAAGGTAATGGAATAATTACTTTAGAAGACCTCAAAAACTATAAAGTGGTAGAAAGAAAAGCTTTGAATTTTAAATATCAAGAAAACGAAATTATTTCTATGCCTCTTCCCTCTAGCGGAGGAATTCTTTTGGCACAAATGCTTAAAATGTCATCTTTTGAAAATTTGCAAAAATACCAGCAAAATTCTACTCAAGCTGTACAAATAATGGTGGAAGCAGAACGCAGAGCTTTTGCAGATAGAGCCGAATATATGGGTGATCCTGGTTTCATAAATGATAAAACTTCTTACTTGATTTCTGATGAGTATTTAAAAAACAGATGGAAATCTTTTAGTTTTAGCAATGCTACACCTAGTTCAAAAGTGGGGGAAATTATTCTGCAACCAAAAGAATCTACCGAGACTACACATATTTCTGTAATTGATAAAGATGGTAATGCAGCCGCCGTTACAACTACTTTAAATGGCTTATATGGCAGTAAAGTTGTTGTATCTGGTGCAGGATTTTTCTTGAATAATGAAATGGATGATTTTTCTATAAAACCTGGTGTTCCCAATATGTTTGGAGCGGTTGGCGGAAAAGCCAATGAAATTCAACCAAGAAAAAGAATGCTTTCTTCGATGACACCCACTATTGTGATGAGAAAAGGCAAACCATTCATGGTTGTAGGAACTCCTGGTGGCACTACAATTCCCACATCTGTTTTTCAATCTGTAGTGAATGTTATTGATTTTAAAATGAACGCAAATCTTGCTGTGAACACCCCAAAGTTTCACCATCAATGGCTACCTGAATCTGTGGCTTTTGAAAAGAATTTCCCAGAGTACACCATTAAAAACCTCGAAAATTTAGGCTACAAATCTGAACGATGGGAGCAACTAGGAAGAACAGAAATGATTTTGGTAGATGAAAATGGAACTATACACGCTGTTGCTGACGGCAGAGGTGATGACTCGGTTGCTGTAGAATAATCAAAATATCAACCACTTAAGGATTCTTTTAAAAAGGAAAAACAAAATAAAAATGAAGCATTTTTATTCATCCAAATTTTCTTATTTTTCACTTCAAATATAAATTTTGAGAGCAAAAAACATCTATCAGCAATTATACTTTCAAGTAATCATAGCTATTGTATTGGGTATTCTTCTAGGAAAATTTTTCCCTGAGCTAGGCGAAAAGATGAAACCTTTGGGCGACGGCTTCATCAAATTGGTAAAAATGATTATTGCACCCGTTATTTTCATCACCCTTACCTTAGGAATTGCTCACATGACAGATCTAAAAAAAGTAAGAAGAATTGCAGTAAAGGCAATGATATACTTTTTTACATTTTCAACGCTTGCCTTAATTATCGGTCTTATCGTTGGAAATTTATTACAGCCAGGATCTGGTCTGAACATCGATTCGGCAAGTCTTTCTGGCGATATATCTCAGTATCAGAATAAAGCGCATGATACTACATTAACCGGATTTATCATGAATATCATTCCCGAAACTCTATTCAGCCCGTTAATTGGAGACAACATTCTACAGGTGCTTTTAGTGGCAATTTTGATGGGTACTGCATTGGTTTTAACAAAAGAAAAAAGCGGAAAAGTAACTGAATTTTTACAAGTTTTATCTGCTCCTATTTTCAAAATTGTTCACATGCTAATGAAATTGGCACCTATTGGAGCCTTTGGTGCAATGGCTTTTACAATAGGCAAATACGGTTTGGCATCGGTTCTAAATTTAATTTTTTTGGTAGGAACGTTTTATATTACTTCAGCACTTTTTGTAGTTGTAATTTTGGGAATAGTCTCTTGGTACAACGGTTTTAATATCTTTAAATTAATGTATTATTTGAAAGAAGAACTACTGTTGGTTTTAGGAACTAGTTCTTCAGAATCTGCACTTCCGGGAATTATGGAAAAAATGGAAAAAGCAGGTTGCTCACGAGCAATTGTGGGTTTAGTGGTTCCTACAGGTTATTCTTTTAATCTTGACGGTACAAATATTTACATGACTTTAGCATCATTATTCATTGCACAAGCATTAAACATTGATCTTTCAATCGAAAAACAATTGATGCTACTCTTGGTTGCAATGTTGAGTTCGAAAGGCGCGGCGGGCGTTACTGGAGCTGGTTTTATCACATTAGCTGCCACTCTAGCTGTAATTCCTGAAATTCCTATTGCGGGAATGACTTTGATCTTGGGAATTGATAAATTTATGAGCGAGTGCCGAGCGCTAACCAATGTTATCGGAAATTCTGTAGCAACCGTAGTTGTTGCAAACTGGGAAAAACAACTGGATAAAGAACAATTAAAATATTGTCTTGAACACCCGAATGAGATTGAGGCAAAACTCGAAGTTTAAATGAGAAATGATTAAAAGAATAAAATATTTCACTTATTAATTTTAACAATTTAAAAAGTAAACATATCAAAAAAATAGGGAAATAATTATTCAAACTATGAATAATTATTTTTTTTTAAATTAAAATATTTAAACTTGAAGGTTGTACCTTGATACGAATTGGAGAGTCTATCTTATTGAATTCGCCATCAAGATGCCAATTTTTTGTATTTACACTAAATTCAATCTCTGAAATTGGCAAATAAGTGATGTAGTCATCATCTTTCAGTTTTTTAGTAAACATTCTGAAAGCAAAAAGTAGCGAATAAGTGAGTGGAAATTTTTTCACCAAAACCATTTCTACCAATCCGTCACTTTTGCTCGCCATAGGGGCTATATAAGCATTATTACCAAATTGCCTCGTATTCGCAATGTTCACCATTAAATAACTTCCGTTGTACTGAATATATTTCTCATCAAAAAACTGAAGTTTAATGGGTTTGTAAGTAAAAAAAGTTTGTAAAGAAACTTTTATATAATTCTTGAATCCTCTACTCGTTTTTTCAAATTCTTTTACTACTTTTCCGTCAAAACCAGTTCCGGAAACATTGATAGAAAGCTTATCGTTAACGGTGAAAGTATCTATTTTTCTAGACTTTTTAAGTTTAATTTTTTCTAAAAGCTCATCCAGGTTTTTTCTAAATTGAGTTTCGTTTGAAAAACCGTTTCCTGATCCGGCAGGAAAAATAGCAAGAATTTTATCTGAATTAATGATGTTGCTGGCAACTGTTGATATCGTTCCGTCACCTCCAATAGCAACAAAAATTTCAACATTTTCAAAATTATTTTTGATAAACTCATCCGTTCCGGAAATAGATTCTGAAATATAGTACAGCGGATTTTGTACTTTAGATTTCAGCTCATTAAGAAAGGGATGATAATTTTTTTTGGCTGAAAAAGGATTAATAATAAAGGCTACTTTTTCCATCTCACAAAAATAAAAAATGCTTCCTGATTCGGAAGCATTAATATTAATTAATGTTGACTTTCTTTTTAAATTTGGTTTTATAGCTTAGATTCTATAGCAATTTTGGGTATTTTCTCTGAATTTTCAAAATGTCCTGAATTTCTATTACTGAAGTTTTAGCTTATTATTTTTTAGGAAACAGAAAAAATAATGGTTACCACTTCAAGAAGTAAATTTTTCATAGGTATTTTTTTCACATTGAAGGAAAAAAATTCAAAAATACCTTCTTGAAAAGTTTTGAGATTTATTTTAAATATTTAAAAATTGTAACGTAGGAATTATTTAATTTTTAATCTTTTTTGAAAATCAGGATTCAGTGTTCCATTTAATTCTTGCCAGCCTACCGGAATTACGATGTCTCCTGCTGCAAAAGCAGTAATTTCGTAAGGACTGTAATGAAAATATAGATTTTTTTCGTCAAAATAAAAATTATCATTAGGCTCAATCACATCTACCAAAAGCATTTCAGAATTCTTCACATCACCTTTAGAATCCGTAGTTCCGCTGTGCATTCTGTCCATATTTTTTCTTAAAATCTGAGATAATTTTTCATTAGGAATTGTCGTAATATCCGAAAGTGTCAATTTCTTTTTATTTTTTAAATCAAAAACTCTATCTGAAAACCAGTAATTATCATGAGCACCACCTTCGTAAGCCGACGATAAATATTCTATCTGTAGAAAATCATTTTTGTGTGAAATTTGGCTCATTTTAAAATACGTATTCCAAGTTTGGTTGTATCTAATATCATCAATCCAATCTTTTGATTTTGTTTTAGTTTCGTTAAAATATTTCGTCTTATCTTGATTCAAAAAATTGCTAAGGTTTTTTTTAGAATAATCACTTATTCCTTTGTAACTAAAATAAATACTATCGAGTAAATTTTTATCTTTAATTGAAGGGTAAAGCAATATTTTTGAACTGTAATCTAATTTCAGTTTATCACTTATTTTTAAAGAATCTTCAACAGAAATTGAGTCTATCACAAATTTTTCCGAATCCTGAATCTTTGTTTGGTTTACTATTTTATTGTCTTTCTTACAAGATACCAACAAAGCAAAAACGGCAACGTTGAAAACTAAAATTGTTTTTTTCATAAAACTATATTTGCAATTGAAATGCAAAAACCGTTCAAATATGAAGTTTTTTTTTATTAATGTCATTGCTTAGCTTTTGCTATGGGAAATTATTTCCAGATTTTGATTGTAATTTTATTTTTTAAGTTAAAAAAAATATATACGCTTCTTTCATTTATTGTTACAGGGTTGATATATTTTGAATATTATCCTGATTTTTCGCAATCTGCCATCACCTAAACGATTTGTAACCTTTGCATAATCTACGCTTTTACGAGCTTTAAAACGGCTAGTAGAATAAAAACTTTGTGAAATTTGCGCTAAAAATTGGTATTATGATTAATAACAGACAATCAAAAAATTATTCATATTACAATCTAATTTCCGTCTGAATTCTTTACTCTTTTTACACTCTTCTAGGGCATAATCTTGTAATCTCCATTCATAAAGACTGTATGTTTTTACAAGATGAAATGGCAAATAGTAAAGCTATTATTGTATGTTTTTTTGTTTAAAATTTTTATACTAAAATAAAAAAGGCTGTGCAAAAATTTTTGTACAGCCTTTTTATTAATACGAAACGTAGATTAAGCGTCTATTTTCGCATACTTTGCATTTTTCTCAATAAATTCTCTTCTTGGCGGAACTTCATCTCCCATCAACATTGAGAAAACCGAATCTGCCTCTACTGCATTGTCAATCGTCACTTGTTTCAAAATTCTATTTTCCGGATTCAGGGTTGTTTCCCAAAGTTGTTCAGGATTCATTTCCCCAAGACCCTTATAACGCTGAACTTCAACACCTTTTCCGTCCGGAGCCATTTCTAAAGTTATTTCCTCACGTTCTTTTTCGTTGTACGCATATACCTTTTTATTTCCTTTTTTAAGCAAATACAAAGGAGGTTGTGCAATATAGATGTATCCGTTTTCAATCATTTCTTTCATGAAACGGAAGAAGAATGTAAGAATCAAAGTAGAAATGTGAGAACCATCAATATCAGCATCGGTCATGATTACAACTTTATGATATCTTAACTTAGCCATATTCAAGGCTTTGCTGTCTTCTTCAGTACCTACAGAGACACCAAGTGCTGTATAAATATTTTTAATTTCTTCGTTGTCATAAACTTTATGAAGCATTGATTTTTCAACATTCAAAATTTTACCTCTCAAAGGAAGAATTGCCTGAAAAAATCTATCACGCCCTTGTTTAGCCGTTCCACCTGCCGAGTCTCCCTCTACTAAGAACAATTCAGATTCTGCAGGATCTTTTGATGAACAGTCAGACAATTTTCCTGGTAAACCAGAACCTCCCATTGGAGATTTTCTTTGAACCATTTCGCGGGCCTTTTTCGCTGCCTGTCTTGCTTTCGCAGCCAAAACAACTTTCTGAACGATGATTTTAGCTTCATTTGGATTTTCTTCCAAGAAGTTGCTCAACATCTCACCTACAATCTTATCAACTGCGCCAGAAACTTCAGAGTTTCCTAATTTAGTCTTAGTTTGTCCTTCAAACTGAGGCTCCATTACTTTTACAGAAATTACTGCTGTTAAACCTTCACGGAAATCATCTCCGGTAATTTCTACTTTTTCTTTAGCAGGAATTCCCAAATCATCAGCATATTTTTTCAGAGTTCTCGTCAAAGCACGTCTGAAACCTGCTAAGTGAGTTCCCCCTTCATGGGTATTGATATTATTAACGTAAGAATGAAGATTTTCAGTAAATGAAGTGTTGTAACGCATTGCCACTTCCACAGGAATATCATCTCTTTCACCTTCCATGAAAATTACGTTTTCCATGATTGCTTCACGGCTTCCGTCTATGAATTCTACAAATTCTCTCAAACCGCCTTCAGAGTGGAAAACTTCAAAAGCAAATGTTCCGTCTTCATTTTCTTCTCTTTCGTCTACCAATGTAATGGTAATTCCTTTGTTCAGAAAAGAAAGCTCACGCATTCTTGCCGCAAGTGTATCATAATTATAAACCAATTCTTGGAAAATAGTACCATCCGGTTGAAAGAACACTTCAGTTCCTCTTTCTTCTGTTGTACCAATTTCAGCTACATCAGCCAAAGCTTTTCCTTCAGAATATTTTTGTTGGTACAGTTTACCATCACGGCTCACGGTTGCAATTAATAGTGTAGAAAGTGCATTCACACAAGAAACCCCTACACCATGTAGACCACCAGAAACTTTGTAAGAATCTTTATCAAACTTTCCACCTGCTCCAATTTTGGTCATTACAACCTCAAGAGCAGATTTTTGTTCTTTTTCGTGTAAATCTACAGGAATACCTCTACCATTATCTTTTACAGAAATTCCCTCGCCTTTATGTATTGTAACTAAAATTGTATCGCAATGACCTGCAAGAGCCTCATCAATAGAGTTATCTACTACTTCATAAACCAAATGATGAAGACCTCTTACTCCTACATCTCCAATGTACATAGATGGTCTTAGTCGAACGTGTTCCATGCCTTCTAGTGCCTGGATACTACTAGCTGTATATTGTTTTTGACTCATATAAAATTGAAATATTTGCTTAATGCAAAGACCCACAAATATCGTGATTTTTTTCGAGTTATGAAAGTAATTTACACCTTAAAAATATGAGATTTTATATTCATCTTTGAGTGGTTTTAGAAAGTAAAAAACAATAAAGTTACAAAGCTTAAATCAAATCATTGTAATGTTTTAAATCATATTAAACTACCCTAGTTTTATCCGTAACTTTCAACTGAAAAATTAATATTATGGATGATTTCATAGCTGCAAGAGCCCAAATGGCACTCTCATTAGGCTTTCACATCATATTTGCCTGTGTAGGAATGGTAATGCCGTTCCTCATGGCATTTGCCCACTGGAAATATCTGAAAACAGGCAACGAAATTTATAAAGGTCTTACCCAAGCATGGAGCAAAGGAGTTGCGATTTTATTTGCCACCGGAGCAGTTTCTGGAACGATGCTCTCCTTTGAATTAGGACTTCTTTGGCCAGGATTTATGAAACACGCAGGTCCCATTTTCGGAATGCCTTTTTCTCTCGAGGGAACGGCATTTTTTATTGAAGCCATCGCTATCGGATTTTTTCTTTACGGTTGGGATAAATTTAATAAATGGTTTCATTGGTTTTGTGGATTTTTGGTTGGTTTAAGCGGTTTAGCATCAGGAATTTTAGTCGTTGCGGCAAATGTGTGGATGAATTCACCTACCGGATTTGATTATATTAATGGAGAATACGTCAATATTGATCCCATAAAAGCAATGTTTAATGAAGCGTGGTTTCCACAGGCTTTACACATGACAGTAGCTGCTTTTTGTGCCACTGGATTTGCGGTTGCAGGAGTGCACGCTTTTTTAATTATGAAAAAAAAGAATGTAGAATTCCATACCAAAGCGTTTAGAATTGCTGCTGCTTTTGCCATGATTGGTGCGTTTGGTGCTCCTTTAAGCGGTGATGTTGCAGCAAAATCTGTTGCAGAAAGACAACCTATAAAATTGGCAGCAATGGAAGCGCATTTTGAAACTGAAAAAGGCGCAGCTTTTGTGATTGGAGGAATTCCTGATGAAGAAAAGGGAGAAATTAATTATGCTTTAAAAATACCAAAAGTTTTAAGCTTTTTAGCCACTAATGATTTTAACGCAGAAATAAAAGGCCTCAATGATTTCCCAAAAGATGAGTGGCCACCTGTAGCAGTTGTACATTACGCTTTTCAGATTATGATTTTCTTTGGCGTGGTGATGATCTGCATTGGAAGTCTTTATCTCTACGCCTTCTTTTTCAAAAAAGAATGGCTGAACAAAAACTGGCTGCTGAAAACATTTCTTTTTGCAACACCTTTAGGATATATTGCTTTAGAAGCAGGCTGGACGGTAACTGAAGTTGGCAGACAACCTTGGATTATTTACGGAATTATGAGAACTGCAGACGCCGTTACTCCTATGCCGGGAATACAGTATTCGTTTTATTTTTTTACGGCTATTTTTATTTCGTTATCATTAATCATCATCTTCCTTTTAAGAAGACAAATACAAATGGTTCCCAAACTTTACGATCCTACAGATGCACAGTTTAACTCTAAAAACAAAAAATCATGATCTACGTTGTAATTGGTTTTCTATGGCTTTCCGTATGTCTTTATGTGATTTTGGGTGGTGCAGATTTCGGAGCGGGAATCGTAGAATTAATAACCAAAAAGAAAAACAAAAAGTACACCGAAAAAATTATGTACGAATCTATTGCTCCTGTTTGGGAAGCCAATCACATGTGGTTGATCATTGCGATTGTCATTCTATTTGTAGGTTTTCCTGAAATTTATACCACAATGGCAACCTATCTTCATATTCCTCTGGTTTTGATGCTGGTAGGAATTATTGCGAGAGGAACAGCATTTACTTTCAGACATTATGATGCAGTGGAAGATCGGTGGCAGCTAATTTACACACAGATTTTCTACTATGCGAGTCTTTTAACGCCATTTTTCTTAGGCTTAATAGCCGCTGCTACTATTTCCCAAACCATCAATCCTGATGCTAATAATTTTTTAGATTTGTATGTTTTTAGCTGGCTCAATTGGTTTGGAGTTGCTGTGGGATTATTTACCGTCTCTCTTTGCGCTTATTTAGCATCCATTTTTTCTTTACGGGAAACCATCGACAGATTAGAATTAGGTTTAATGATTAAAAAATCACATCAAACCATGATTTTTGTAGTCGTAACAGGATTGTTGGTCTTTTCTGCTGCTTACTTTTCTGATATTCCTTTAGCAAGATGGATTTTTTCTAAACCATTGGGTGTGATGTCTATTTCTTTTGCAACCGTTGCATTAGGTTTAATTTTAAGAGCAATGCATAACCGAAAATTTCTTCCAGTAAGAGCTTTAGCTGGTTTTCAAATTATCATGATTCTTGTAGCAGCAACGTATCAGCACAATCCTGATATTATTTTATTAGGAAACGGACAGCATCTTTCTTTATTAAAACACATCGCACCCGAAAAAACTATTTCTACCTTAGGTTGGGCGCTTGTTTTAGGCTCAATTTTCATCCTTCCGTTTTTGTTTTATCTGATGTTTTCTTTTACAAAAGCAAAAGGAAAATATTAAAGCTATTTTTTAGTTAAAACCAATTCTACTCTACGGTTCTTGATTCGGTCGCCTTCTGTAAATTCAGGGTAAACGACCGGATTGAGATGACCGAGACCTTCTGCCTTAATCCGTTGGATATCAACACCCATTTTCACCAAAAACTCTTTTATAGAATCTGCCCTGGTAAAGGAAAGATTGTATGTTCCCAAATCTTGATCTTCCCCATCAAAATTTTCATAATCACAGCAAATATGACCTTGCAACTCGACTTCAATAGTTGGGTTTTGTTTCAAAATTTTAAGCAGTTGATATAATCTCGGTTTTGCATTGGGAAGCCAAATATGACGACCGCCGACAAAATTAACATCAGGAAGCGAGAATGTGTCTTTCACTTTCATTATTTCAATTTTCATATCAAAAAAACTGGGATATTGTTTCCGCGAGATCTTTTCGCCTTCAGCCAAAGTTTTTTCAATAAAAATATCTACACGACGGTTTTTTGCCTGTAAAATCTCGGTGCTGTTGTCATTGATCTGTTTCGTAATTCCTAAACCAATTGAGCTTGAAAGTTTAATATTGTTACCCATTCGCTTTTTCAGATATTCTCTGGCTGTTTTTGCCCGTTGATCAGAAAGGGTTTTATTTAAATTTTCATTTCCCAAAGGATTGGCATTCCCAAAAATTCTGAACGTGAGATTGTTTTTTAGTTGGGCTAAACTATCCAACTTGTTTTTAGATTCCTGATCAAGCTCATGGCTGTTATTTTTAAAATAGATAGAAGAAAGCATTTGCCCGCAGTTCAGACTGTAAAATGAAAAGAATATAAATAAAAAAATAAGTTTCATAATTTCAGTTTTTCTTACAACGGAGAAATATCATTTTATAGTTTATACTGAACAATAAAAAAATCCTGCTTCAAAGGATTTTTTTTATTTAGATTTTAATTTTTGATTCCTTTCTTGGAAATTATTTGATTTTGTTCTGTAATGATTTTAATAAAATAAACTCCTTTTTTCAGCATTGAAGTATTGATGTTTTTTGTAGCATTTGCTTTTAACACTGAACGTCCTGTTTCTTCATAAATTTCAACTGATTTTATTTTTTCATTGGTGTTTAAATTTAATTCATCTTTGAAGGGATTATTTAAATTTAATGAATTTCCATTTTGTGAGATAGCATTCGTAGCCAATGTAGACTGAGCAAAAATATACCTTGCAATTTTATTATCAAAAAAAACATACAAATAATTGTCTTTCACAATCATTCGCAAATATTCCGGATGAGTGTAAGTTACATCAGATAATGGGTAGAAGTAATCATTGTTAATCATTACAGGATTTCCAGATGTATAAAATCCTCTTATTCCTATTTTACCAACACCGGCTGTTTCAAACTCTGAAGACACCAATATTATATTTTCGTATAGAAGAGGTCTGCGCTCTCCACCCAGATAATCTTCTCCATTATAGGTAAATGAATTATCAAATTCTATAACTCCATTTGTTCCGAAAGCGGAATCTAAATTGCCTAAGGAATTGGTCTTTGTTAATTGACAGTTCCCCTCAAGATCATCAAACTTATTCACAAAAATATTATTCTGATCGTCTACTACTACACTTCCGCTGTAAAAATTAAAATTTGAACTGTTAGAATATCGTATCTGCGCATATCCATTTTCGCCGTATGATAAATCTAAATTTCCGGTATTCAGATTTATTTTTCTCATCTTAGAAACTTCTCCTACAGAGGTTACATTTTCGTACACATCATTATCTTTATAGAAAAACAAATGCCCGAAGTTGTAATAAGAATTATGTACAGAAGAGTTTAAATTAACAACACCATTGGTACCAAAAGATGAATCTGCGTTACCATTTGAAAGAAACCTCTGAACTTCTGCATCATTTCTTGAAATAATTTTTCCGTCAGGAAGCACAAACTTATAATACCAGTTTCCTGTTGTCAACATTCCGTTGTTTCCAAAAGAAGAATCTATTTGACCATTTGAAAGGAACTTATTTCCTGAAAGCAAATAAAAAAAATCATTTTGCGAATGAAAATAATAAGATTCTAATTCAGGAACAGATATTTCGCCATTATTTCCAAAAGTATTATCGGTAGTTCCGTTATAATTGAGCTTAATATATCTTGTAGAAGTAGGAATTCCGTTTAATGGGTCTCCATAAGGATAGCTTACAAAAATTTTATCTCCCTGAAACATTGACTTCTTATCAATATCACGATCTTTCACCATCAGGAATTGATTAGGCGTAGTGATTTGTACAATCCCATTATTCCCGAAACTTAAATCTTTAGTAAGAGTAATCTGTGCATAAGAATAAGCAAGATTGCAGACAAGAATTGCCGTAATTATTTTTTTCATTATTCAAGTGTGTTTTATTATTTTCAAAAATAATATTTTTTTTTCACACACCAATGAAAAGAGCAGACTATTTTGGTCTGCTCTTTATTATTTCTATTTTATATCATTCTAAACCAACTTCATCCAAACATTTTCATCAATTTTTTCAACTTTTACTAAGTTCCCTTTCGTTAAAGTTTTAGAAGCTTTATCCCATTTTTTTCCTGAAAGTTTACTTAAAGTTTTCACTTCGGCTAAAGCAATTTGCTCGCCTGATTTCAAAATATCAAGAATCAAATGCTCATCTTCTCCCAACTCAATCTGAGGAACTGTTTTTTCAGGTCTCATTTGCGGGAAGAATAACACTTCCTGAATTGATGGATTATTGGTTAAAAACATAATCAGCCTGTCCATTCCTATTCCTAAACCTGAAGTTGGCGGCATTCCGTATTCCAAAGCTCTTAAGAAGTCTTCGTCTATAAACCCTGTTGCTTCATCATCACCTTTTTCAGCTAATTTTAGTTGCTCTTCAAAACGTTCTCTTTGGTCAATTGGGTCATTTAATTCTGAATAAGCATTGGCGATTTCTTTTCCGCAAACCATCAATTCAAAACGCTCCGTTAAACCTTCTTTGCTTCGGTGTTTTTTGGTTAAAGGCGACATTTCTATTGGATAATCGGTAATGAAAGTAGGCTGAATAAAGTTTCCTTCACACTTTTCGCCAAAAATTTCGTCGATTAATTTTCCTTTACCCATCGTTTCATTCACTTCGATTCCGATAGATTTAGCAAAATCAAACAATTCCTGTTCAGACTTTCCAGTGATGTCAAAACCTGTATATTTCAAGATAGCTTCGGTCATAGAAACTCTTGGATAAGGTGCTTTCCAGCTGATTGTATGCTCTCCGAAAGTTGATTCTGAATTTCCATTGACGGAAGTTGCACAGAATTCAAGTAATTTCTCGGTGAAATCCATCATCCAGTTGTAATCTTTGTAGGCTACATAAATTTCCATTGCGGTAAATTCTGGATTATGGGTTCTGTCCATCCCTTCATTTCTGAAGTTTTTAGAGAATTCATAAACGCCATCAAATCCACCAACGATCAATCTTTTCAAATACAATTCGTTTGCGATTCTTAAATATAAAGGAATGTCTAAAGCATTGTGATGCGTAATAAACGGTCTTGCAGCAGCTCCACCAGGAATTGACTGCAAAATTGGCGTTTCCACTTCAAAATAGCCTGCTTCATTGAAAAAAGTTCTCATTGCATTGAACAGTTTTGTTCTTTTCACGAAAATTTCTTTCACTTGCGGATTCACCGTTAAGTCTACATAACGCTGTCTGTATCTCATTTCCGGATCGTTGAACGCATCGTGTACTACTCCATTTTCATCTGTTTTTGCTTGTGGTAGCGGACGCAATGCTTTGGTAAGCAACGTAAAATTTTTAACCAAAACCGTCTTTTCTCCCACCTGAGTTGTAAACAAATCTCCTTCTATACCGATAATATCACCGATGTCTAATAAGTGCTTGTAAACGTCGTTGTATAAAGTTTTGTCTTCTCCAGTACAGATTTCGTCACGGTTAAAATACACCTGAATTTTACCTGTAGAATCCTGCAATTCAGCAAAAGAAGCCTTACCCTGAATACGGCGAGACATCAATCTGCCCGCAATCTTCACCTGTTTACTTTCAGAAAAATTCTGTTTTATAGACTCTGTAGTATCTGTAACCGTGTATTCTTCTGCCGGGAATGCGTTGATTCCCATTTCAACAAGCTTAGTCAGCTTTTCTCTTCTAATGATTTCCTGTTCTGATAATTGCATTATAATTCAATTTTTTCGAATTGCAAAAATAAGGAAATTTAAGGGTTTATGGAAGTTAAATTTTATCGCAAATTATACAGTCAACAATTAGTACATTAGCTATTAAGATTTTACTAATTGTTGAAGAGTTTTTAAGTAAGTATGTCTATTTATTTTGAATCATAAGGGCTTCAACAAGCTCAGCCTGAGACTATATTGAAAAGTATCAAATATTAGAGATGTCAAGCTTCGCCTATTGAAGCGTTTTCACATTATCATTTTTCACAATTGTTTAATTCAATCTACTGATTGTTAGTGCTTTGAAATCTATAAAAAATTTGTGCTATTTCTCTTTACCATAACGAGCACAAAGATTTTCACATGGTACAAAAAATGTTGTGTTCTTTGTGATATTCTTAGTGCGCTTTGTAGTAAAAAACAAATGATGACAAACAGCGAATAATCTAATTCAATTTTAATGGTTTAAAACCCCAACAATATTTTATCCTAAACTATTTCTCCTGTTTTTAGGAATGAAAGTCCATGCTAAAATTCTGCTAACCTTCTGACCCTGCGCCATATCGATTATTTTCACTTCGAGAGCGTCTATTTTCTTTAAAAGTGAAGTCAGTTTAAATAGATTTTCTTTTTTGGAAACCAGACACGTAAACCAGAGAATCTGAGAAGAATACAAAACGCTTTCCTCAATCATTTTTGAGATAAAAGCGATTTCGCCACCTTCACACCACAATTCAGCCTGCTGTCCGCCGAAATTGAGATTGGGTTTTTGAATTTTGGATTTATGAAGATTTTTTGTTTTTCTTAAATTTCCTTTGATCGCAGATTCCTCAGAATCATGAAATGGTGGATTGCACATGGAAAACGTGAATTTATCCTGAGAATTAAGAATATTTTTAAAGATATACTGAGAATCAGTCTGTAATTTCAACTGAATATTTTCAGAAATAGTAGGATTTTCATCCAAAATCTTTTGGGCATTGTCTAAAGATTTCTGATCGATATCTGTTCCTAACATTTCCCAGCCATAAGATTGATGAGCAATCAGCGGATAGACAAGATTGGCTCCAGTTCCTATATCTAAACCTTTTACGGATGAATCTTTCGGGATTACTTTTGAATTTCCCGCCAATAAATCGGCAATGTAATGAATGTAATCTGCACGTCCGGGAATTGGCGGACAAAGATTCTCGTTGGGAATATCCCAGCTTTTGACCTGATAAAAATGATGCAACAAAGCTTTATTGAGCAGTTTTACGGCTTTCGGAATGCTGAAATTGATGGTTAGATTTCCATAAGAATTTTTAAAAACATAATGCTTCAATTCTGGCACACAAGAAATCAATTGATCAAAATCATAAGGATTTCTATGAAGATTTCTGGGGTGCAGGTTTGATTTTTCTGTCATTAATTATTTCTTCTGTTTGAGAATGTATTCCACCATTTTCTTGGCGTCTTCTTTTGAAAACTGAGGATGCGCCTGCATCGGAACATCACCCCAAACACCGCTTCCTCCTTCTATAATTTTCGAAGCCAGAATTTCAATATCTTTTTCAGAATATTTTGCCGCAATTTCTTTGTATGAGGGACCAATCATTTTTTCGTCAATACTATGACATGCCAAACAATCAGAAGTTTCAATCATCGTTTGCCCAGAAGCATTAGATACAACTGAAGTTGCTACATCGCTAGGGTCTGTAGACTTTGGTTGAGACATTTCTTTTTTAGAACAAGAAATGGCAAGAAAACTTACCATTCCTATTACAATTAATTTTTTCATTATTTAGCTGTTGTCATAGAATCTGTCTTTGCAGGTGCGGGAGTTGCCGCAGGAGCCGTTGTAGCATCTTTTTTTGTAGAATCTGCAGGTACAGTTGGTACAGCTGGTTCTTCCATCATAGTGTTGCTATCTTGCAAAGAATGATCAGCTTTTTTTGAGCAACTTGCCATTAATAAACCTCCGATAAATGCGATTGCCAATACTTTTTTCATATCTAACTATTTATTTTTTAATAATTTCAAAATGACATCTTTTTATGATTCCATCATTTAAGAATTTCGGTCACAAAAATATAAAAATAATTGTTCAAATAAGAGTTTTAAACGTTTTTTACGTTATATTTAAACTTACTATAAAGAAAAATAAATTTTCATTTTTCTTGTTTTTTTTATTTATGATATTAAAAAAAGTTTTACATTTGTGGCATGAATAATTCTATTAACAAAAATTGGTGGTGGCACTCAAACTCTTCGTCGGGTCTGAAGCTATTGTCTTGTTGTTAATTTTACAGCTGGAATATTATAGAAAATATATAGACTTTGACGATTTCGTTGAAGTCTTTTTTTATGTCAAAAATCAAAAAAAATATAAAATGTTTAGTAACAAAATTCATATAAAAACCACATCCAGAAAATCATTGGGAGATCTTCAGACACCGATGAATATTTATCTTCAGATAAGGGATAAATTCCGAGACACTATTCTTCTTGAAAGCTCAGACAGCAAGAATATCGATAATAATTTTTCTTTTATTGCCATTAATGCTATTGCAGGAATTGAAATCAAAAACCTAAACGAGTTTGAAGTAAAATTCCCTAATGAAAATCCTGAAAAAAAGACTTTAGAAAACATAAAAGTTACTGATCTGCTCCATCATTTTTCTAAAGCTTTCGTTTGTGAAAAAACAAATGATCCTATAGAAGAAACAGCGCAAAGCCTTTTTGGGTACACCAGTTTTGAGGCTGTACCCCTTTTTGAAAACATTCGTTTTAAATCTCAAAGCAAAGAAGTTGAAATCCCTATTTTGCGTTATAGACTTTATCAATATGTAATTGCCATCAATCATTTTAATGATGAAATGCATTTTATAGAAAATCAAATAGATGGTGTAAAATCTGAAATGCGCCTATTACAAGATTTGATTAAAAATAAAAACACACTCGTTTATCCATTCGAAAAAGATGGTTATGAAACCTCAAATCTCACCAACGAAGAATATCTGGAATTGGTAGAAAAAGCTCAAAAACATTGCAGAAGAGGTGATGTTTTTCAATTGGTTCTAAGCAGAAGATTTGAACAGAAATTTAAAGGAGATGAATTTAATGTTTACCGTGCTTTAAGAAATATCAACCCGTCTCCTTATTTATTCTTTTTTGACTATGGAAATTACAAATTGTTTGGTTCTAGCCCTGAAAGCCAGCTGATTATTAAGAATAAAAAAGCGATTATTCATCCCATTGCAGGCACTTTTAAAAGAAGCGGTGATTTTGAAACAGATTTACAGTCTGCAGAAGCATTAAAAAAAGATCCTAAAGAAAATGCCGAGCACACAATGTTGGTTGATTTGGCAAGAAATGATTTAGGAAAATTAGGAAAAAATGTTGCTGTGACGAAATTGAAAGAAATTCAGCTTTTTTCTCACGTTATTCACATGGTTAGTGAAGTAGTTGCTGATATGGAAGAAAATACCAATCCTTTTGATGTTGTTTCTGCCACTTTTCCGCAAGGAACTTTAAGCGGAGCACCAAAATACAAAGCTCTTGAATTGATTAACGAATACGAAAAAGATTCGCGCGGCTATTATGGTGGCTGCATCGGGATGGTTGGCCTGAATGGCGACTGCAATCAGGCAATCATGATCAGAACTTTTCTGAGTAAAAACAACACTTTATTTTATCAGGCAGGAGCAGGATTAGTAGCAAAATCTACTCCCCAAAACGAATTGGAAGAAGTAAACAATAAGCTGAATGCTTTGAAAAAAGCAGTAGAGAAAGCAGAAAAATTGGTTAAATAATCAGATGAAAGAAAATGGATAAAAGACTTACAATCCATTATTTACAACAAAACAATATCACCAAATATTTTAAAGCACTTACAATTAAATAAATGAATACCAATACATTATATAAAACCAAAATATTAGTTTTAGACAACTACGATAGTTTCACTTACAATCTCGTTCAGATGATTGAGAAGATTACAGGTAAAAAAGTAGATGTTTATCGTAATGACGAAATTTCGTTAAAAGAAATAGAGAAATACGACAAAATTATTCTGTCACCAGGACCCGGAATTCCAGAGGAAGCAGGAATTTTATTGGATTTAATTAAAAAATATGCTCCTACAAAAAGTATCCTCGGAGTTTGCCTCGGTCAACAAGCAATTGCTGAAGCCTTTGGCGGAAATCTGATTAATCTTTCTGAAATTTTTCATGGCGTGGCTACAATTTCCAAAACTATCAAAGAAAATACAAAACTTTTTAAAAACCTGTCTGAAGAAATCGAGGTTGGAAGATACCACAGTTGGGCTGTGAATAACGAAAACTTCCCAGACGAATTAGAAATAACCGCAATTGATAATGATGGAATGATCATGGCTTTACAACATAAAACTTATGATGTACACGGAGTTCAGTTTCATCCGGAAAGCATTTTAACTCCAGAAGGAGAAGTGATTATCCGAAATTTTTTATTGAATTAAATCAACAATCATGAAAGAAATCTTAGAATACCTTTTCAATCATCACACGTTATCAAAATCGGAAGCAAAAGCGATTATGATTGAGATTGCTCAAAACAGATTCAACTCTGCAGAAGTTACCGCTTTTATAAGCGTTTTCCTGATGCGAAACATTACTTTAGAAGAATTAGAAGGTTTCCGCGAAGCTTTGCTCACAATGGCCGTGCATGTAGAGATTGATGCAAGCGATGCACTCGATATTGTAGGAACAGGCGGTGACGGAAAAAACACCATCAATATATCAACCTTAGCAAGTTTTGTAATCGCAGGTGCCGGACAAAAAGTGACCAAACATGGGAATTATGGAGCTTCTACAATCACAGGCTCATCCAATGTTTTGGAAGCTCTAGGTTATGAGTTCAAAAAAGATTCGCAACAATTAAATCAGGATTTAGAGAAAGCAAACATTTGTTTTTTGCATGCTCCTCATTTTCATCCTGCTTTACTTTCTGTGGGTGCTTTAAGAAGGTCTTTAGGCTTACGTACTTTTTTCAATCTTCTGGGACCTTTGGTAAATCCTGCTAAACCCAAGTTTTCTGTAATCGGTGTCTACAATTTAGAAATTGCGAGAATTTATCAGTACTTGCTTCAAAAAGACAACCGTGAATTTACTATTGTACACGGATTGGATGGTTATGACGAAATAAGTTTAACGGGCGACAGCAAAATCATCACAAAAAACAGTGAGGAAATTTACACCTCACAAGACTTAGGATACAATACTTTAGATCCCCAAAGTATTGCCGCTGGAGAAACAGCTTACGAATCTGCTAAAATTTTCAAAGCTATTTTAGAAGGAAACGGAACATTTGAGCAAAACGCGGTTGTTATTGCCAATGCTGCTGTTGCTCTTTACCACACAAAAAAATTCGGAAAATATGAAGATTGTCTACATCTTGCTCAGGAAAGTCTGGAAAGCGGAAAAGCATTGCTGAGTCTGAATAATTTAATTAATTAGATTTTTTATGGCGACAATTTCCGTCTTCCGCTCCCACTCTTTTGCTTCGCAAAAGGAGTTCCGCTCAAGCCGGGTCGCAATGTCGTTATCAATAGAAATTCAGTTTTAAAATTTGCAAAAAAATCCCAATACATAGATTTTATTTAAAAAGTCAAAATCACATTTTAACAAAATGAACATTTTAGATACCATTATCGAAAGAAAAAAGCAGGAAGTAAAAGATTCAAAATCTAAAATTTCTCTTCAACAACTGAAAGATTCTGAATTTTTCGGTAAAAAAACATATTCTTTGAAAGAAACCATAGCGTCAAAATCCGGAATTATCGCCGAATTCAAAAGACAGTCGCCTTCAAAAGGAATTATTAACGATCAGGTTTCTCCTTTGGAAGTTGTTTCAGAATACGAAAAATTCGGGGCAAGTGCTGTTTCTATTTTGACGGATCATGATTTTTTCGGAGGAAGTTTTAATGATATTCTGAGTGTAAGAAAATCTGTGAACATTCCCATTTTGCGAAAAGATTTTATGATGGATGAATATCAGTTTTTTGAAGCAAAAAGCATGGGTGCAGATGTTATTTTATTGATTGCAGCTTGTCTTTCGCCCAATCAGGTTTCTGAATTTACAGATCTTGCTCACCAATTAGACTTGGAAGTTTTATTAGAAATCCATACCGAGGAAGAGCTTGCACACATCAACAAAAACATTGATTTTGTGGGAATCAACAACCGAAATTTAAAAGATTTCAAAGTCGATCTTCAACATTCTGTGAATCTGAAAAATCTGCTTCCGTATGATATTTTATCCATCGCAGAAAGTGGAATTTACAGTGAAGAAGATTTCAAATTTTTAAAAGAAAAAGGTTTCAACGGATTTTTGATGGGAGAATATTTTATGAAAAATGAAAACCCGGGAAATAAATTTAGAGAATTCATTTCCAATGTAACGATATAACAGTTTGTTAAACAATGACAGAGTACCAAAAGCAAGAAGCCAAAAGCCAATCGCAACTTAAAGTCTGCGGTTTAACCCAACTGAGCCAGATTCGTGAATTAGTGGCATTAAAAATTGATTTTCTAGGTTTCATATTTTATGAAAAATCGCCAAGATTTGTTTTAAATCATTTGACTTTGGATGATATTTCAAAAATAAATCATAGTGGAAAAGTGGGAGTTTTTGTAAACGAAACAATAAAAAACATTGTTGATATTTCAGAAAAAGCAGATTTAAATTTAATTCAACTTCACGGAGACGAAAATGAAGAATACATTGTAAGGTTAAGGCAAAGTTTAAGTGAAAATATAAAGATTATTAAAGTATTTAGAATTGGAAATCAAACCATTGAAGAACTACAAAATACCATCAATCAACAACCAATAACCAACAACTATCTCCTATTCGACACCGATTCCAAAGCTTTTGGTGGAACAGGAAATACTTTCGACTGGAAAATTTTAACTCAGTTAAAAATTAATAAGGCTTATTTTCTAAGCGGCGGGATTTCTTTAGAAAATGTTGGCGAAACTAATAAGTTAATTCCACAACCATTTGCATTAGACGTTAATTCAAAATTTGAAACAGAACCAGGAACTAAAGATGTAGAAAAAATAAAAAAATTATATGAAAAATTATAAAAACCCAGATCAAAACGGATATTACGGCGAATTTGGCGGAGCTTTCGTTCCTGAAATGCTGTATCCGAACGTAGAAGAACTACAAAACAATTATCTTAAAATCATTGATTCTGATGAATTTCAAGATGAATATCAAAATTTACTTAAAAACTATGTTGGCCGCGCCACCCCTCTCTATTTTTCCAAAAATTTAAGTAAAAAATACAATACTCAAATTTATCTAAAAAGGGAAGATTTAAATCACACAGGAGCGCACAAAATAAACAATGCTTTAGGACAGGTTTTACTGGCAAAACGTTTGGGTAAACATAGAATAATCGCCGAAACAGGAGCCGGACAACACGGTGTGGCAACCGCAACAGCGTGTGCATTGCTAGGTTTGGAATGCATTGTTTACATGGGCGAAGTAGATATTGCAAGACAAGCTCCTAATGTGGGACGAATGAAAATGTTGGGTGCAACAGTAATTCCGGCAACTTCAGGTTCAAAAACATTAAAAGACGCTGTAAATGAAGCTTTAAGAGACTGGATTAACAACTCAACCACCACTCATTACGTCATCGGAAGCGTTGTAGGACCTCATCCTTTTCCGGATTTGGTAGCGAGATTTCAAAGTGTTATTTCAAAGGAGATTAAAGAACAGCTTCATGAGCAAATCGGGAGAGAAAATCCCGATTACGTCATTGCCTGCGTTGGCGGTGGAAGCAATGCTGCCGGTACTTTTTATCATTTTGTAGATGAAGAAGACGTAAAAATAATTGCCGCAGAAGCAGGCGGTTTCGGTGTGGAATCTGGAAAATCTGCTGCTACTACATTTTTGGGAACTTTAGGCGTTTTGCACGGAAGCAAAAGTCTCGTAATGCAAACAAATGACGGACAGGTTATTGAGCCACATTCTATATCTGCAGGGCTAGATTATCCCGGTATAGGACCTTTTCATGCAAATTTGTTTAGAGAAAACCGTGCTGAATTTTTTAGTATTAATGATGATGAAGCATTACAATCGGCTTTTGAACTGACGAAATTAGAAGGAATTATTCCCGCTCTAGAAAGTGCTCATGCATTATCTGTTTTAGATAAAAAGAAATTTAATGAAAATGATGTAGTGGTGATTTGCCTCAGCGGTCGTGGCGATAAGGATATGGAAACTTATTTAAGAGAAATTAGATATTAGATGTTAGAAATTGCTATTTAAATGAATCAAAACTCTAAAATCTAACCTTAAAAATCTACCTTAAAAAAAAAAATGAAAAAACTAAATATATACTTCACTGCAGGAATTCCTCAACTGGAAGAAACAACAGAAATTATAAAACTCATTCAGGATTCCGGAGCCGATATGATAGAAATCGGGATGCCTTATTCTGATCCTGTTGCAGACGGACCGGTTATTCAAAAAGCGCATGAGCTTGCTCTTCAAAACGGGATGACCATTGAAAAACTTTTTCTTCAATTGAAATCAGTAAAAAACGAAGTCAAAATTCCAATTATCTTGATGGGATACATCAACCCTGTTTTGAGTTTCGGATTTGAAAAATTTTGCAAAGAATGTTCTGAGAGCGGCGTTTCAGGATTAATTATTCCCGATTTACCACCAATTGAATTCGAGAAAAATTACCAGAAAATATTAAAACAGTATAATCTAAACTTCACTTTTCTGATTACACCTGAAACTTCAGAAGAAAGAATTTTTCATCTCGATTCTTTAAGTTCCGGATTTTTATACGCTGTAAGTTCTTCTTCTACCACAGGAAAAGAAAATGCAGTATTAAAAAATGAAGATTACCTATCAAAATTAGCCTCTCTTCCATTGATCAACCCAATTATGATCGGTTTTGGCATCAAATCGAAAGAAGATTTTGAAAACGTTACTGAAAAAGCAGACGGCGGAATTATTGGGACGGCATTCGTAAATATTCTTTTACAAAATAAAGATTGGAAGATTAAAGCCAAAGATTTTATTCATTCCGTAAAAAATTAAATTTACTAAATTTGTAAGTCTATAAAATGGTATGAAATCGGGATTCTATATCATTACAAGAAAATCGACATCCACACATGAATACAAATCAGAATAAAGTAGTAAAATTTGAAGATCTTGGCGTAAAAGATTATCAAACATCTTGGGATTATCAGGAAAAACTGATGAAAGACATTATTGATACTAAAATAAAAAACCGCGATCTACCTGCTGAACAACACATTACTACTTCCAATCACTTTCTTTTGGTAGAACATCCTCATGTGTATACTTTAGGGAAAAGCGGACATGAAGAAAATATGTTGGCGGGAATTGATAAATTAAAAGAAATAGAAGCCACCTTTGTAAAAGTAAACCGTGGTGGAGACATTACCTATCACGGTTTCGGGCAAATTGTGGGCTACCCTATCTTAGATCTCGAAAACTTCTTCACGGATATACATTTATACATGCGAAATCTAGAAGAAGTGATTATTCGAACGATGGCTGAATTTGGTTTAAAAGGCGAACGTTCGCCAGGAGAAACAGGAGTTTGGCTTGATGTAGGAAAACCTTACGCCAGAAAAATCTGCGCTATGGGCGTAAAAGCTTCACGCTGGGTAACTTTGCACGGTTTTGCGTTCAACGTCAACACAGATATGCGTTATTTTGAATACATTATCCCTTGTGGAATCAAAGATAAACAGGTAACTTCTTTGAAAAGAGAACTGGAAAGAGATTTGACTGCTGAAGAAATGGAAGATATTAAAATGAAAATCCAAAAGCATTTTGTAGATGTTTTTGGGGCAGAATTGGTTAATACCTAAAACTTAATTTTTTGGCAGATGTAATATTGTATTATAAATTAATATACGCTATTCTTCATACTGTTCAATTTAACGCAATTTCAAACAAAGAATTTTGGTAATATATCGTTTTTAAGATAACAAAAGCGTAGACTTAACCCCGAAATATAAAGGTTTTGCAATTGTTTACTTATTGCATACCATCACAAAGATTAATAATCCATTGTACGTTTACAATGGATTATTTTTTGATTAACATTACAAAATAAAAATTATAGATTTCATCTAAAATATATTTCGCGAAATTAAATTGCGCGCAATTTAATTGTTTTGTATCTTTGCCTAGTTATTTCGATTCAAACCATTTTTAGAATCAAATATTTAATTAATAAAAAAAATAAACAATGTCGTTAATAGAAGATTTAAACTGGAGACATGCTGTAAAAGCATACGATTCAACAAAAAAAGTATCTGAAGAAGATGTAAACAAAATTTTAGAAGCTGCAAGGTTAGCTCCTACTTCATCAGGATTACAACCTTTCCGTGTAATTGTGGTGGAAAATCAGGAATTAAAGGAAAAAATGGTAAAAGGTGCTTTGAACCCGGAAGTGATGAGAGATTGTTCTCAGGTTTTGGTATTTGCAGCGTGGGACAGTTATTCCAACGAAAAAATTGATAAAGTGTACGATCATCACACCGATGTAAGAGATTTACCACGAGGAAGATTCAGCAGTTATACAGATAAAATTAAGGAAATCTACGGAGCTCAAACTCCTGAAGAGCATTTTGCACATACCGCAAGACAAACGTATATTGCTCTTGGTTTGGCAATGGCTCAAGCAGCAGAATTAAAGGTAGATTCTACTCCGGCAGAAGGTTTCAGCAATGATGTGGTAGATGAAATTTTAGGACTGAGACAATTAGGACTTAAAAGTGTAACACTTTTATATCTTGGTTACAGAGACATCGAAAACGACTATCTTTCTCACATGAAGAAAGTAAGAATTCCGATGGAAGAATTTATCATCAGAAAATAATATTTTCATCTCAAATTCATACCTGAATTATGGAAAATCAACAAACTCCCCAATTAGGAAATCAACTTTGTTTTCCGCTTTACGTTATTTCTAAAGAAATTACCGGTTTGTACCGCCCGTTTCTGGATGAGATTGGTATCACCTATCCGCAATATCTTGTGATGATGGTACTTTGGGAAAAGGATGGATTGACTGTAAATCAAATCGGCGAAAAACTTTACCTCGACAGCGGAACTTTAACACCCCTTCTGAAAAGGCTTGAAGCAAAAGGCTTTATCAACCGAAAAAGAAAAAAAGAAGATGAAAGAGTGGTTGAAGTTTTTCTGGATGAAGGAGGTAAAAAACTACAGCAGGAGGCCTGCAAAATTCCTTCTAAAATGCAGGAAAAACTCAATCTTTCAACAGAAGACCTTATGGAATTGAAAGAAACAGTTCAGAAAATTTTAAATAAAATTCAAAAATAAATGAAAACATTATATACAACCAACGTTACCGCAAAAGGCGGAAGAAACGGACAGGTAAAAAGTGATAACGGAGTTTTGGATCTTGAAGTAAGAATGCCAAAAGGATTAGGTGGAGCGAATGACGATTTCACCAATCCTGAAATGCTTTTCGCAGCAGGATATGCAGCTTGTTTTGACAGTGCATTAAATTTAATCATCAGTAAATCTAAAATTGAAACCGGAGAAACTTCGGTTGCTGCAAAAGTAAGCATCGGACAAAATGAGGATGGTGGTTTTGGTCTGGCTGCAGAATTAGATGTGAATATTCCAGGAGTTTCCATTGAAGAAGCTCAGTCGTTGACAGAAAAAGCTCATCAGATTTGTCCGTATTCTAATGCGACAAGAAATAATATTGAAGTGAAACTTTCGGTGACGAATAACTAAGATTTTTTTCTTTTAAATTATATAAATCTGCTTCTTTTGGAGGCAGATTTTTTTTTAAAATTTATTTTTTCAAGTTTTATATGTAATTTTATTAGCTAACATTTTGAAATGAATAAAATTTTCTTCGTCATCATTTCCCTTATTATCATCGGCTGTTCTAAGAAAGAAAAAGATGAGAAAGTAGAATTAAACAAGATATTGTATAGTGTTTTGAAAAATGAATCCAAAAGAAACAACTTTAATAAGAATCATCAATTTTTAATAAATCCTGAACTTAAGAAATTAAAAATCTATGTTCCAAGTCAAAAAGAGATCTTAGGTGAAGAGCCAGGACCACCTTCATTTTTCAATAAAAACATTATTCGTTTATTAGATTTGAAAGGAAGTAAATTTAGAAACAGAAAATCTGACTCATTAAATTTATTAAAACAGAACGTATACATCTTTGATTCCTTAAATATTGATACTAAGATAAATTCAAACATCCAAATAGCTCATAAACAAGATATTGATAGGCAAAAAAAGTTGTATCAATTTTCAAATCCTATATATTTTAATGATAATTTTGTTTATATAGAAACCATTTATCGTGACTCAGTTTTTGGAATTGGTTTTGGATATTTACTTGAAAAACAAAAAGATGGAAGCTGGATCATAAAAGAGATTACAAACACATTTATTACCTAACTATCTAGTATAAAGACCAAAAACATTGACTTTCCGACAGAATCATTTCTCTTATAAGCATTCACTTTTACATATTTATCATTCAGTTTTTTTATCTGAAATAAAAATTCTGAAAATATGGTGGATGTTGAACTAGAAAATAACGTCAGTACATTATGCTTCGCAAAGATTATCACAACTTTGCGCTTTTCATTATGTAGAGATCGTGAGGCAGTTTGAGGTAAAAACCACTCTTTACCCATGAAAAAAGCCACTCTTTCGAATGGCTTTATGGAATTATTATTTCGTCCAATTTATTTTTGAATGTTTTACTTCTTCAGAATTGGTACCAATCATGATTTCAAATTCCCCAGGTTCCCAGTCAAATTTCAAATCTCCATTATAGAATTTCAGATTTTCAGGAGTGATATCAAAAGTTACTTTTTTAGATTCCCCTTTTTTAAGCATCACTTTTTGGAAACCTTTCAGTTCTTTCACCGGTCTTGTGATTGTTCCTACCCAATCTCTTATGTACAACTGTACAACTTCTGCCCCATCATAATTTCCAGAATTGGTAACTGTAACCGAAGCCTGAACTGTTTGATTTCCTTTTGGATTGGCATTAGAAACAGTTACATCAGAATAGTTGAATTTAGTATAGCTCAAACCATATCCAAAGGGATATAATGGTGTATTACATTCATCCATATAATTTGAACGGAATCTTTGGTACTCACATTTATCTACCAATTTTTGGTCTAATGGACGACCTGTATTTTTAGCATTATAATAAATAGGAACCTGCCCAAGACTTCTCGGGAAAGTCATCGGCAATTTTCCTGAAGGATTTACTTTTCCAAACAAAACATCTGCAATGGCATTTCCAGCTTCTGAACCGGCAAACCAAGCATTCAAAATAGCATCAGGAGTATCTTTTACATTGGTTAAAGCCAAAGGACGGCCTGTGAAAAGTACCATTGCAATGGGTTTTCCGGTCTTTTTGAGTTCATTCAACAGATCTACTTGAGATTGAGGAATGGTAATTTCAGTTCTTGAAGAAGATTCTCCGCTCATTTCGGCAGATTCTCCGATAGCTAAAACAATAACATCTGCTTTGTTGGCAATGTCAACCGCTTCTTTTAGCAACTCTTCTTTTGAACGATTGTCTCTGTCGGTTTTCTTACCATGAGCAGCATAAATATCTTCTAATTTAGCATCGTAATCAATGTTTGCGCCTTTCGCAGAAAGGAATTTCACATCTTTACCATAATTTGCCTGAAGGCCTTGCATCAAATTAACAGAAACAGCGTGCTTTGTAGCCACACTCCAAGTTCCTGCCATATTCATTGAGTTGTTTACCAGTGGGCCAATTACAGCAACAGTTCCAGCCTTTTTCAATGGTAAAACCTGATTTTCATTTTTCATTAAAACCATTGATTGAGCAGCTGCATTTCTTGCAATATTTCGGTTTTCTATGCTGTAAACTTCCTTTGCAGCCAACTTTGCATCGCCATGTTTGTATGGATTATCGAATAAACCTAAATCATATTTCGCTTCAAGAATTCTTTTGGCTGCTAAATCAATTTCAGCTTGTGTTACTTTTCCTTCAGATAAAGATTTTTTAAGTGTTGTTAAAAATCCTTCACCTACCATATCCATATCAACACCCGCTTTTAAAGCCAATACAGAAACCTGCTGAAGGTCCCCCATTCCGTGGTCTACCATCTCATTGATCCCAGTATAATCTGTAACTACAAAACCTTTGAATTTCCACTCATTTCTCAATACTTCCGTCTGTAACCACCTGCTTCCTGTGGCTGGAACTCCGTCCACTTCATTGAAAGAAGCCATTACAGAAGCTACACCGGCATCAACTGCCGCTTTGTAAGGAGGGAAATATTCGTTGAACATTCTCACATGGCTCATATCAACTGTATTGTAATCTCTACCCGCTTCACCAGCTCCGTACAGTGCAAAATGTTTTACACACGCCAAAATATTGGTTCCGTTTGCCAAATCCTTTCCTTGGTAACCATATACCATATTTTTTGCGACTTCACTTCCTAAATACGGATCTTCACCAGAACCTTCAGAAACCCTTCCCCAACGTGGTTCACGTGAAATATCTACCATTGGAGAAAACGTCCAGTTGATTCCGTCTGCTGCGGCTTCTCTTGCGGCAACTCTTGCAGACTGCTGAACTAAGCTCATATCCCAAGAAGCTGCTAAACCTAATGGAATCGGGAATGTCGTTTCATAACCGTGAATGACATCCATCCCGAAGATCAAAGGAATTTTTAGTCGGCTGTTTTCTACCGCTACTTTTTGTACGGCTTTAATTTTATCAGCACCTTTTATATTGAAAAGTCCACCGACTAATCCCTGTTCTACTTTTTTACCAATATCTGAGCTTTTTGCCAAACCTGTTGTAAAATCGCCTGAGCTTGGTAAATTGAGCTGTCCGATTTTTTCATCTAAAGTCATTTTAGCCAAAAGAGCATCAACAAAAGCTTTTTTCTTAGCCTGATACTGCGCCGTCTGATAAGACTGTACGGGCTTCGTGACCATTTCTTGTGCCGAAAACATGGGCGCAAGTGCCAAAGTGGCGATTACAATTAACTTTTTCATATATCTATCTTCTTAAATTATATTTTTGTTTTGTTTTTATTTAACTGATTATTCTTTTTAAAATCTTAAATAATTTTGTTAAATGATTTTTGAATATCCACAATTTATCACAATTAAAAAATCTTTGGTTTTCATTATTAAGTTTACGTCTTTTGTTTAGCTTAAAAACGTTGATTCGTAAAAAAATCTTTGCGTGGTTTTGCGATAAAATTTAGCATTATGAATAAAAACGGACAATCATAAAATGATTCAATTAAAATCAATTACTTCTATTTTCTTTTACTCAACATCCATTTGTATAATGCTGGGTTTGAATAAGTGGAATCCCAAGAATTATGATTGTCATTCGGGAAAATCGTTAATTCTGCTGATGGATTGATGGGATGAAGTTTTTGGTAAAAATTAAATGCATTTTCAGGTAAAACGACATCGTCCATTCCGCCATGGAAGATCTTTATGTTTAGATTTTTGTATTGATGAATATTGGCGTACATCACTCTATCTGTAGGCGCACAAACAGAAACTACTGCCGCAAACATTTCGGGATGCTCCATTGCTAATTTCAGCGTTCCCCAACCGCCCATTGAAAGACCGGTAAGATAAATTCTAGAGTCATCTATTTTGTATTTTGCCTGAATTTCTTTGATTAAATGATATACTGTAACGGTATCCCACCAAGAATCTGCCGGGCATTGTGGTGCTAAAATTGCGACAGGTTCTTTGATTAAATTTTTATAGGTAAAAGGACTGTGTGCTTTTACTTTTTCGAGATCGTTTCCTCTTTCACCTGAACCATGCAGAAAAACAACCAACGGAACTTTTCCTTTTGCATTAGCAGGATAATCTAGTATGTAGGATATTTTTTCTGTACGTTGTACTTCTTTGTTGAGTGTGGTTTTAATTTCCTGAGCGTTTAGGCTTAGAGAAAGCGGAAGAAGTAAAAGAGGTAAGTATTTTATTTTAAAACTCATATTTCTTTAGGTTTTGGCTAAAGCCGTTTGATTTTATTTTTTTATTAAACGGAATGAAATCCGTTCCTATTGATAATAATTCTATGTTGAAGAATTTTAACTAGCCCCGATAGAAGCGGCATCCTTTTTTGTTGCAGACGTAACGAAGTGGAGACTGTGACGAAAAAGATACAGCGGATAGCGGGATTAAGCTCCTAAAAAGCGTTTGGCAAATGGCTGTTTCCTTCTGGCTTTTTTGTTGTGTGGTTATACACTTGTAAATTTTATTTTATGTTATATTTTTCTGATTTGAAATTTAATTTTTTTAATCCCTGTTTGATTTCTGGGGCGTTCATGAATAATTTCCATAAAAATCCGGTACGGTAGTTTTCAATCATTGGAGCAATTGTTCCTTGGTCTATGGCCAAATATCGTGGCGTAGTCCAATCATTGTAATGAATTGAAGTGGCATCGTAAGGCCCTGCAGAGCCTATGAATTGAGGTTTTTGAGTATAGATAAACCTCAGCAAATCCATCGATTGTTTGGGTGTGTACGGAAAACTGCTTAATGCTGCAGTCGGCGTAATGACACCGTGATCGTTTTGTGGAAAGTGTGCATCATAACCAACATTTCCATCTTTACTTCTAGAATAACTCGCCGTTAATCCCCAATAATTTTCGCCATATCCTTTCCAACCTTTTGGATTTTCAAGGCAATATTTGTAATCTATTAAGACTTGATTTTTATTTAAATCGAAATAGTTTTTGATTAATTTATCAGATAAATTGGTAGGATCTAAGCCGATGTAGGAATAGTGTGCCCAAAAAAGTGGTCCTCCATATTCTTCGGCTCCGTTGTGCTTTACGTACATAGGAAGTCCGTATTTTTCTTTGTCTGAAAGATAAGCTCCGTTCCTAGTCCAGCCTTTTTCATAAGTTTCCGCATCTATGGAAAAGGTTGGTGATGAAGCGGCTAAGATGTAAGTAATTAAACATTCGTTGTAACCTTGTAAAGGAAAATTCATTTCCCATTGATATTCTGGTGACCAATGCCAGTATAGAACTTTTTCGCCTGCTTTGGTGTACCAATTCCATTGGATGCCTTTCCAAAGTTCATCGCATTTTTTGGCTAGAGCTTTTTCTTCGGCATTTCCGTTTTTGAAATACTCACGAACCTGAATGATACCTGTGGTCAAAAAAGCGGTTTCTACTAAGTCTCCTCCGTTGTCTTTTTTCCCAAAAGGCACAGTTTTTCCTGTTTCTCCGTTGATCCAATGTGGCCATGCGCCTTTATGACGGTCTGCTTTTGCAAGAAAATCCATCATTACAGTGAGTCTTTTCACGGCTTCTTTTCTTGAAACATACCCTCTTTCTACACCCACTAAAATGGTTGCCAACCCAAATCCTGAGCCTCCAGTTGTGATGACATGCTTATCGTTATCCGGATAGATATTGTCTTCGTGGTAGCGCTCTCTTCCCAACATAGAATTGGGTTCTGCGTAATCCCAAAAATATTTCAAAGCATCTTTCTGAATTTTATCCATCAACTGCTCGTCTGAAATATTGCTCGAAACGGAGTTGTTTTGAGAAGTGTGATGAGTGGTTGATGAGGTTGTAGTACAGCTGAAAAGTACTGCTGAAACACAAAAAATTGATATTATATTTAATTTCATGTAAGTTTCAATTTAGAAATGAAAATTAGGTTAAAAAAATAGCCAAAGTTAAACTTTGGCTATTTTTATCTATTAAAATAATTAGTAACCAGGATTTTGAGTAAAGACACCGTTACTTTGATTCATGGCATCTAAAGGAATTGGGAAAACTTCATTTTTCCCTGCTTTGAACCCGTAAGATGCTAAAACAGTTGCCGCTTGTCCTGTTCTCACAAGATCAACAAAACGATCACCTTCTAATGCAAGCTCAACCCTTCTTTCGTGCCAGATTGCTGTACGCAAAGCCACTTGTGTAGTTGCTGTAGTGCCTGCAAGAGTTGCTCTTGTTCTTACTTTATTTAAATTTGTAATTGCAACAGCTGTATTTCCTAGTTCATTAGCAGCTTCTGCATTGATAAGTAAAATTTCTGCAAATCTTAGAATTCTGATATTTTGAATAGATCCGTATCCACAAGCATTATTATTTAAAGAAGTGGGTACATATACTTTTTGATTAAAAGTAGGTACAGATTGTGGATCTCCCATTGCGATAAGATCTCCTTCAGGAGTTGTTTCTCCATTTCTTAAAATGGTAAGTTCTTTTCTGATATCTCCTGCTTCAAATGCGTTTTCTAAGGCTTGAGAAGGCGTAAAGAATCCCCATCCGAATTGGTTTCTCACACCTTGAACTTCGGCATATTGACTTCCGCCAAATTGAGCAGAACATTGGCAGTTTACTTCAAAAACTGATTCTGTACCAAATTCTCCCGCAGGTCTGAATAAATGGTTGAAATTAGGATCTAAACTATACCCCATCGCAATCACCTGATTGGAAGTATCATACGCTTTTTGGTAATCTTTTTTGTACAAATATACTTTGGAGAGTAATCCTAAAGCACCACCTTTAGTAACTCTACCTAAATCTGCTGCACCATAAGATTGTGGAAGAACCGCTGCTGCACTTGTAAGATCTGAAATAATAAAATCATAAACTTCATTTACAGACTTTCTTGGAAGGTTGTAATTTTCTTGCAAACCATCAAAGATAGGAACACCACCATAAATTCTTACCAGATTAAAGTAAAAATATGCTCTAAGCATTTTTGATTCTGCTATTAATCTTGCTTTCAATGTTTCATCCATACTTATTTTTGGAACATTGGTAATTACTTGATTAGCTCTTCCTACAGCCTGCCACTGCCCTATCCAATAACCTCGTACGCCGTCATCACCCACTGTGAAACTGAAGTTATCGTAAGCAGTGATAAATGATGCGTCCCCAGAGTTTGATCCTTTGATGACATCATCCGCAGGAACCCCAAAAACAAACTGATAAGGGAAAGCTGAATTTTCCCAGCTTCTTAAGAAACTATAGACTGCATTAGTAGCTTGCATTGCATCATCTTGTGTCTGAAAAAATGCAGTTGCTTCTTTAACGCCTTCTTGTTTTATATCTAAATATTCATCCTTGCAACTTGCTAAAACTGAAATTACAGCGATTGATAAAAATATTTTTTTCATGATTTTCTTTTAAAATGTTAAGTTCATACCAAAAGTATAGATAGCGGCAATAGGATAGATATTGTTATCGATACCCATTTGTACTCTATCAGAATTCAAGACTTCCGGAGAGAAGCCATTATATTTAAAACTTGTCCAAGGGTTTTGTGCACTTACATACAATCTCAACTTGGTAATAGACATAGAGTTTGTAAACGCTTTTGGCAAATTGTATCCCACTTGAATATTTCTAATTCTGATATAGCTTCCGTCTTCTACATAAAAACTATTTGGTAAAATAATAAATTGGTTATTGGTAGTCATTGAATAACTGTTGGAAGTTCCTGCGCCTCTCCATCTATTATTATAGAAGTCTAAATCCCATTTCTCATTACCATATCTTTGCTCACGATTATAGTTGTAGATTTTGTTACCAAATACACCTTGGAAATCAATACCCACATCAAAGCTGTAGATATTCATATTGATTCCGAAACCATAAGTACCTTTAGGAATTGGGCTTCCTAAAAACGTTTTATCTCTGGTGTCGATAACACCATTTCCGTCCATATCTGCAAATTTAAACCAACCTGCTTTTGCAATTCCTCCGTTTTGACCAGATGCCGTTGCTTCAGCATCCGTCTGGAAAACTCCGGCTACCTGATAACCGTAGTATGAACCTACAGCCTGCCCTTCTTGTAATCTAATAATTGAGTTGCCGAATAAACTTGCGCCTGTTTCTAGATAAGATCCTCCATATACAGAAGTAATTTTATTTTTCAGTGCAGTAAAGTTACCGTAAACTCCCAAGCCAATATTATCATTAATTTTAGTATTGTAATTCACAGAAACTTCAAACCCCCTATTATTAAAAGAGTAAGCATTGGTTACATAATCGCGCCAGTTATCTGCTCCAGAAACCGTTCCTTGAAATACACCATAAACAACATCTTTAGAATCTTTATCAAAATAAGTGGCATCTATTTTTAATTTATTATTAAACATTGCCATTTCCAATCCCAAATCTTTTCCTGTAGTAATTTCCCATCCTATTGAGGTATCTACAATTCTATTAATAGTTTGGGCCGGGCTGCCTGTGTTACCATAATATGCACCGCTTGAGATAATGGATGTATTTAAAGTAAATGCTCTTTGTACATCAGGATTACCTAATCTTCCCCAACTCGCTCTTAATTTCAAAAGATTAAAAACGTTTTGCTCGCTCATGAAATCTTCTTTTGAAATTACCCACCCTGCACTCACTGCCGGAAAAACTTTAGATCTTTCGTCTGCTGAATACTTTGATGTTCCATCTCTACGAACAGAACCATTAAGAAGATATTTTCCTTTATAATCATAATTCAGTCTTCCAAACAATGATTGTATTCTGAAGTGATCTGGAACCACACCTCGTGATTCATCAAAAGTGGTAGCTAGGATATTATTTCCGCTAAAAATATTCAGAGAACTGTTTTCACCGTTGTATGCTACATTTTGAGCTTCTAAATAAGATTGAGAATAACTATTTCTTGTTCTGGAAAAACCTGCTAAAACCTCAAAGTTATGACTACCTAAACTTTTTTTATAACTTAAAGTATTATCCCAAACGTAATTTCTATTTCTAGAATCTCTTGTAATGAGTTTTGTTGGTTTTTGATCCGCTACAGGAGTATAGAATAAAGTTGGGCTGTATTCATACTGATTTGTATTGATATTATCATTCGTATAACTTAAACGCAAAGTGAAGTCTTTAAGAAACTTATATTCTGCCCAAACATTGTTCAAGAGCCTTTCTTGTCTTATTTGCGAACGATAAAGATCTAATTTAGCTCTTGGATTGGGATTTGTATAACCATTGAAAAACTGATAATTTCCTGTTGCGGGATTGATTGCAGAAAATAATGGGGGTGCAGTATAGGCATCTAATAAAGGATTCTGAGCTACATCCGTTCTCATTTTAGAAAACGTAAAATTATTTCCTATCGTAATATTATCAGAAATCTTGTAGGTAAGATTCAATTTAGTATTCAATCTGTTGAAACCACTTCCAGAATTAATCCCTCTTTCTGAAGCTAAATTTCCTTCATCCTGCAAATTTCCTATACTAGCATAGTAATTCAATTTTCCTACGTTTCCAGAAGCCGAAAAGTCATTAGAATTTATTACACTTGTTCTGAAAATTTCTTTAAACCAATCTGTATCTGCGCTATAGTTGGCTCTAGATATGAAATCTGATGGTTGTGGCGGAGTTGTAGCATCATTTTTCACTTTTTCATTATACAATTCCACAAACTGATCAGAATTTACCATCTGCGGAATATTCGTAACTTTTTTAAATCCTAAATAAGAATTGAAACTAAAAAGAGGTTTTTTACCTTTACCGGTTTTCGTTTTGATAATAACAGCACCATTTGATGCTCTTGCTCCGTAAATTGCCAAACTCGAAGGATCTTTTAAGACACTCATTGATTCAATATCCTGGGGATTCAAAAATGAAATATCATCGGTAATCATTCCATCAACAATAAATACAGTTTTACCCGTCAAAGAACCCACACCTCTGATGTCTACTCTAGGTGAAGCTCCTGGTGCTCCGGAGTTGATAATCTGTACCCCTGCAAGCTTACCTTGTATTGAGCTTAGAGGGTTTGCGTTAGGTTTATCTGCAAGGTCTTTTGCTGTTACCAAACCTATACTTCCGGTAATATTTTCTTTTTTCTGAGCACCGTAACCAATCATCACTACCTCCTCTATTTTCTGCTCTTTTACAAGAGTGTCTTTAGGAGCAGTCTGCCCGTTTACGTTCATACCGAAGTAGAGAACCGCAATGAGGGTAGAATACTTTAAATTTTTTTGTTTCATATAGTTTTAATTTTCTTGTTTATGTTCTTTTATCTCAAAAAAAGACATTAAACTCAAAAATAGAAAAAAAAATGAATTATGTTAATTTTACTTAAAGAAAATACTTTTTTAACACATCCATTCATAATTACGCAACAAAAAAGCAATATTTATTAATATTCCATTAATATAGAATAGAAAAATTATCATTTATTGATTTGTTATTAGTCTCATTTTCTCAAAAAGAAGCAATAAATTCCCCAAAATGATGAGCTCTCTTCCTGAAAACATCTATTTGTTAAAATAGTATTAATAATTTTAACTTTTATCGTAAAATAAGTGACATAATATGAGATAGATTTTTAAATTTTAATATTTGGTGCTATATTTGAAAACTAATCTGAATTAAATTTGATTATGAAAAAATATATAATTGCAGCTGCACTGGTTTTTGGGACTGGCATTGTCATTACCACTTCTGTACAGTCTTGCACGTCTTTAGCAACATCAGATATCGGCTTAGTGGTTATAAAAAGAATTCTTCTTGGCGGAATAAATAAAGGTGCAAACATCTACGGAAATAAAGAGGCTTTTTTGCAAAGTAATCTTGTAGACAAAGCCCTTCCCAAGGAATTGAGAGATATTAATACAACTTTAGAAAAAATAGCACCTTCACTTGTGCAAAAAGAAAAGCAATATATTGCTGAAGCAGCCGTTTTTACTGTAAATATTTCAAAACCTATTCTTGAAAACGCTGTTAATAATCTAAGTGCACAAGATGTTGCCAGAATTATTAAAGGAGAAAAGGGTACTGCTACTTTAGTTTTAAAAGAAAAAACTCATGCTCAGCTTATACAAGCCATTGCACCTCGAGTGGAGCAAGAACTCAATAAGTATGGAATTGTAAAAACAATCAATACAGCTCTATCTGGCAGCAATCTTTTAGGAAGTTTATTGGGAGGGAATAAGACTTCTGTAAATTCCGGAGGTCTAAGTACATTGGCATCTGAGCAACTTGTAAACGGAATGTTTAATATTGTAGAAGACTATGAAATAGAAAATTCTAAATCTATTCTTGGGGCTTTGGGAAAATAAAATGATTTAAATTTACAGAAAATTAAAAAATGGATATAATAGAGGGAAACCAGCACGCTAACCCTGAAGATTTTTACGAATCTTTGAAACAAAAACTAGAAGATCATCATGATTTTCCTGAAGATTATTTGTTTAAATTCATCATTCCTACAGATGAGGCAAAATTGACTGAAATATATAAAGTTTTTGACGGAATACAGTTTACGCTTGGTAACAGAGAAAGTAAAAACGGAAAATATACCGCTTGCAACATTAATGCTTTTGTTTTAGATGCCAACCAGGTTATAAAAATTTATAAAGAGGTTGCTAAAATTGAAGAAGTGATATTACTGTAATCTTAGAAAATTAAGTTCACAATAAAAAAGTCAGCATCTCTGCTGACTTTTTTTATTCTATAAACAATTTCACGTTTTCTATGGGTCTTCCTAGCAATGCTACAGATCCTTTTATAAGAATCGGACGTTGTATGAGTGAAGGATTATTCACCAAAACAGTAATCCATTCTTCATCAGAAAGATTTTTTCCTGCAAAGTTTTCTACAAAGAAACGGTCATCTTTTCTTATCAAATCTTGTACACTCTGGTTGAGTTTCTTGAGTAAAGTTTTTATTTCTAAATCCGTGAGTGGATCTTCAATAAGATCAATAATTTCGAAGGCAACTCCGTTTTCATCAAGATATTCCAAAACTGCTTTAGACTTTGAGCAGTTACCGTTGTGAAGTACTTTCAATATCATTTTATTTTATTTGGTGTATTGCAAAGATACTTCTTTTTCATCATAGCATACTATTCATGGTATCTAAAACAGCCCGTTGAGCTGCGCATCTATTTTTTCTAAAATAAACCCAAAATCTTCAGGTTTTTCTACAAAATCTAGATCATCAACTTCTATTACAAGTAATTTTCCTTCGGTGTATTCTGAAATCCATTTTTCGTATTTCTGGTTGAGTTTAGAAAGATATTCTATGCTGATTGATGCTTCATATTCTCTTCCTCTCTTATAGATTTTTTTTACAAGATTCGGAACATCAGATTTAAGATAAATCAAAAGATCAGGTGCCGAAACAAAAGATTTCATTAATGAAAAGACAGAAATATAATTGGCATAATCACGATCTGAAAGAAGTTTCATATCATTTAAGTTTTCAGCAAAAATATGAGCATCTTCATAGATTGTTCTATCTTGAATAATATTTTTGCCACTCTCGCGGATCTCTTTCACTTGTCTGAAACGGCTTCCGAGAAAATAAATTTGCAGTGCAAAGCTCCATTTGCTCATGTCTGCATAAAAATCTTCTAGATAAGGGTTGTGATCTACATCCTCAAATTGTGCGTTCCAATTGTAATGTTTGGCGAGCATAGTCGTTAACGTGGTTTTTCCTGCTCCTATATTTCCTGTAACCGCAATGTGCATAATGTCTTTTGTGTCTTGTTTTAATTTTAATAACCTAAATTCTCAATCTCCTCTATCAGCTTTATTACATCGCCTTTATCAGACTTTTGTCTTTCAAGATCTTCGATAGATTGTTCTAATTCTTCGGTTTTTGCAGTATTTTGCAATTTTTTGAGATTTTCTGGTGTGTAAAGATAAAGTTTGTTGGCTTTTATTTCAAAAAAAGCGAGGTTGTTTTTATCCACAATTTGAGCCTCGGGATCTTCAAAAACTGTGATCATCCTCTCATCAGAACCGAAACTTAGGATACTGTTTTTGGTAATGATTAAAATGATCTCATTTTCTCGTCTGAAACGTTTAGCATGGGTAATTTCAGTTTCAAAAAGTTTTTCAAATTTTAAATTGTAAACGCTGAAAAGTTTTTTGCTTAAAACATAAACTTTGTTTTCATATACCAAAAGATCGATTATATCATCAAAATCTCCATCGAAAGGGTAAGAATTGATTGTTGTATCGTTTCTGAAATTATACTGAAGTAATCTGCGTGTGCTTTCATCCAAGAGCCAGATTTGTTGCAAATCTTCAGCATAAGCATGTTTTATAAAGCTAAATTTTTGCTTAAAATCTATTTTCTGGATATCGTTAAGATTCTGATCTACAAATTTCATTTCTTGTCCGTTTTCAGAAAACATGGGAATGGTAAGAGGGTTTTGAACACTCTGAATTTTGTACGGAACTGTGAGCATCATCTGCCCAATTTGCTTGCCAAGAGAATCGTACTTGGTAAGGGTAAAATCTTTATTTTTATAGATATACAAATTCCCATAATCATCTGCAAACATATCTTTTGCCTCCTTCAGTCTCAATGTATCTAAAGGAAGGCTTTTCTGTGCACAAACTGTACAGAATAAAAGCAGAGAAATGAAACTGAATAACCTCAATATTATTTTATTAAGAAAGCGTTCCAAAAGGAACGCTGACAATTTACATGCTTTTTTTATTAAGTCAGAAATTACTTTCAAATTAATTATTTAATAGCAACTTCATATATTTTTGACCATTTTTTACCAGTTACTATCATGTTATCTCCTCTGAATGCAATTCCGTTTAAAACATTTTCGCTATCTGCATCCGTAAATGGTTTTGTAATAGTAGTAAAATCAAATTTCCCTACCACTTCTCCTGTTTTAGGATTTATTTTTAAGATAATTGGTTTGTGCCAAACGTTTGCATAGATGAAACCTTTGTAGAATTCAAGCTCGTTTAGTTGGTCGTAAATATTTTTATTTCCGGCTACCGAAATATATTTTACCATTTTCGAAGGATCTTTTGCATCCAAAAAATATAGATTTTTACTTCCGTCTGAAGCTACTAGGTTTTTGCCATCATACGTTAATCCCCATCCTTCGCCAAGTACTTCAGGGTAAGCAAACTGAGATAATTCTTTAAAATCACTTTTATTGTAGACAAAACCAATTTTGTTTTGCCATGTCAATTGATATACTTTATCGCCTACAATCGTGCTTCCTTCAGAGAAAATGGTATCTGCCTGTTTAGTTTCTTTTACAGGAGCTGTTTCTCCCAATTTATAGGCAATTAATCTTGAAGAGCCATTTTGCCCGTCACTCTCGTAGATCATATCGCCTTCCATTTGAAATCCTTGCACAAAGTTTGCCGGATCGTGTGGATATTCGGCAACAATTTCGAAGGGAATATTTTGTTCTGCTACTTTGCTGTAAACATTAATTGTAGCATCCTGAGAAATAATCTCCCCACTTTTTGTTTTGATATTAAAAGTGACCTGATTATCTCCTAAAGTGAAATATTGCGAATCTATTGTAAGATTTTTTGTTTCTTTATCTCCAAAACTGATGGTTATACTTTCTGCATAATCTAAAACTTCCTTCGGAAGCTGAAGTTTATCTCCAAAATGATATCCATTGGTTTCCATAGAATTGTTGTAGTCTGCAAGGCTGTTCAAAACTTTTTCATCGTTTTTACAAGAAACAAATAAAAGAAGTGCTGCAAATCCTACTATGATTTTATTTTTCATATTCAGTTTAAAAAATTTTCTCAAAAATAACAAATTTTATTGCTCTTTGCTAATTTCCGAACCATTCTCTCCAAATTCTAGTAAACACCTGTTATTATAATAGATTGCAAACGCTCTTCTTCACAATTCAAAATTTCAATTTTTTAGTAAACCTACCTTATATGTTCTACGTTTTGCCATTTTTTTCTGGGAAAGCTTTCATAAGAGATCGAGATTTGATAAGATGATTTATATTTTTAAAGTTTAAAGATTAAGTATGTGCAAAACCAGTGATTTTTGCTTCATCAAAATCCAACTGCATTTCTATTGTTCTCATCACATGATCGTCGAAAATTTTCTCGCGCTTCATTCTGTGAAGTTCATTTCTTTGAGCCTGAATCACTTGCCTCAAAACATCTTTATTTTCATTCATTGCTGCAATGTAATCTCTCGTTGAAGCCATGCACTGAGCTTTATCTGCCATCATCATCATTTCATTTTCCAACTTATGAATCTGATGTTTTACGAGGCTATTTTTTTCAGATAGCTCAGTAAAATCATTATTGAGCTTCAAAAGAGCCGTTTCTTTTAATTTTCTCATCAAGATTGCTTCTTGTTTTTCTTCTGGCAAATCGCTGCCTCCATCATCAATCTTGAGCCACTTCAAAATTGGTGTAATCATTAAACCCTGTCCAACCAAGGTAATTAAAATGATTACAAAAGTGACGAATAAAATAATATTTCTATGTGGAAAAGGTTCTCCCGGACTAATATAAATAGGTATAGACAATGCTGCAGCCAAAGAAACTACGCCACGCATTGCAGCAAAACTGATAATAAAAGGCTCTTTCCAGTCGGGTTTTGGGTTTTCTTTTCTTAATTTTTTAGAAAATATCCTTGGGAGATACACTACTGCGTAGCTATAAGCCAATCGGGTAAAAATAATGGCACCGCCTATGACGATGCTATACAAAATACCTTCCGAAATGGTATAATCTTTCATTGACGAAACTATAACAGGAAGCTCTAAACCTATTAAGATAAAAATAATAGTATTCATCAAAAAAATAACGACACTCCAAACATTTCCTGCTTGAATTCTTGAAGTATGACTTAAATAACAGTGTGAGTTGTAAGACATAACCAAGCCTCCAGCTACAACGGCTAAAACTCCAGAAAAATGAAAATGTTCTGCTGCAACGTACATTACGTAAGGAACAATTAAGGTAATAACAGTATCAATATTTGAATTAGACGGAATATGCCTTAAAAACTTACCAAAAACAAGCCCAGAAGCAATGCCCATCGCAATTCCACCTATTGCCATTGTAAAGAAGTCTTGAACTGCTTCTCTGAAAATAAATTGCCCAGAAATAACTGCTGCGAGAGCAAATTTAAAAACAATTAAACTTGATGCATCATTGATTAAACTTTCCCCTTCCAAAATAGTGGTAATCTTTTTTGGAATTTTCATATTCTTTAAAACAGAAGTTGCAGCTACAGCATCTGGCGGAGAATTTACTCCTCCCAAAAGAAATCCCATCGCCACGGTAAGACCGGGGATAATAGAGGAAGAAAGATAAGCTACAACAATCGAAGTAAGAAAAACCAAACCGAAAGCCATTGAAAAAATCTGTTTTCGCCACTTGTGAAAGTCTTGCCATGAAGTAAACCAAGCGGCTTCAAATAAAATAGGAGGAAGAAAAATGAGAAATACCAAATCTGGTTCTATTTCAATTTGCGGCATTCCGGGAATAAAACTTACCAGCAAACCCGCAATTACAAGAAAAATGGGATATGCAACTTTTAGTTTTTGCCCTATCATCACCAAAATCATTACAGAGAGCAAAACTGCTATGGATATTATAACATAAGTATGAATCATAGTGAAATGGTTTTTTAGTTTAAAAATTCGGAATAGAAAAAAAACAAAGTTAATTAATTTCTTCTATCAAATAATCAAAATTAATACTAAAAATCAATAACAAAAAAGACTCGTATTATAAGTTTTGTTCAAAAAAGAAGGGTTAAATATTTTCTGCTTGATTATTTTAAAAGTGATATTTTCAATCCTGTTTTTATATTACTAAAAAAAACCGTCAGAAAACTGACGGTTAATAATTGAGTAAAATCTTAAGGATGTTGCTGCGTTTTTTCAGGATCATCATAGTTTACCATCCAGTTGATGCCAAACTGATCGGTCATCATTCCGAAGTATGCACCCCAAAATGTATCTGTCATTGCCATTTTCATGTGACCGCCTTTGCTGCAAAGTCTTTCATAAATACGGTCTGCTTCTTCACGAGATTCTGCATTTACAGAGATTGAAAAATTGTTTCCTGCAACAAAATCGCTTCCCCATTCTTGAGTAGTATCACTTCCCATCAAAATAGTTTCTTTGGAAATAGGCATACTTACGTGCATAATTTTGTTTTTTTCTGCTTCAGATATTTCTGTTCCGTCTTGTGGAGGCATTTCTCCAAAAGTTCCCATATACGGAATTTCAGCATCGAAAACGGTTTTGTAAAATTCAAAAGCCTCTCTGCAATTACCGTTGAATGTAAGATAAAGGTTTACTGTTGCCATATTTTTAATTCAATATTTAATGTTTAATGTTTAATGTTTAATGTTTAATGTTTAATGTTTAATGTTTAATGTTTAAAATTAAGGATATAGGATTTAAGTGATTCTATTCACTAGTAAACTGGAAAAACCGAAATCTATCTGTGTTGATCGATAAGAATCATATTTCCGTCGGGATCTTTTAGAAAAATATGTTCGGGGCCGTTTGTAGATTCGTCTGCTGTTTTTTCTAATTCGATTCCGTTCTCTTTGAGTTTTTTTTGAATTACTCTTACATCATCAAACTCTTCAAGATTCTGAGCATTCTCATCCAAACCGGGGTTAAAAGTGAGCATATTTCCATCAAACATTGCCTGAAAAAGCCCGATTAATGTACTTTCGTTTTTCATGATGAAATAATTTTGCTCTGCACTTCCAGCTATAGGCGAAAAGCCTAATTTTTCGTAAAACCTTTTAGAT
Organism: Chryseobacterium piscicola; assembly: GCF_900156685.1. Classification (GTDB taxonomy): domain Bacteria; phylum Bacteroidota; class Bacteroidia; order Flavobacteriales; family Weeksellaceae; genus Chryseobacterium; species Chryseobacterium piscicola. Next base: position 231,743 of record NZ_FTOJ01000002.1, on the reverse strand, counting down.
TGATCCAAATCTTTCACACTCAAACTTAGTGAGAATACTCCTAATTTCATATTTTATTTTTATTTAAAGCTGCTTTATATCCTCCTAAAACAAGAAACGGCGCCACCATTCCCAAAGTCCACATCCAAATTGGCGTAGGAAGCATGCTAAAGTTCCAAATAATTGCAGTGAGAAGTATTGCTCCGCAAATAATAGCATAGTATTGTTTTCCGTCTTTGGGAATTTTTGTAGATACAAATCCGGCAGCAAATGCGGCAATTGCATAAGCAGCAATAATGATTAATTTTGCAGCAATAGGCAGACTTTGTACATATTTGCTAAACGCTTCCAAATTTTCGTACGTTACGTTTTCTGGTAAAGGGTAAAGCAGATGACTGATGCTTTCGATCAAAAATATAATCAAATTCCCAACAATCATCCCGCCAACTACGGCAAATATTTTTCTTATCATCAAAATCAGTTTTTAAGTTTCGTTTTAAAATTCATGCTTTTGTCATAGCTGAACCAATCTCCTATCATCTGGATATATTGATTTTCTATTTTGTTTTCGTCTTTATTCCAGCCGAAAGTATAAATAAATTTACCTTTCAACATACCAGAATGTTTGCCTTTGTCTTCTTCAGCAAATTCATATTCGCCATATACATTTCCTCTCTTGCCAGAGTTTTTGTATTTGGTGATTTTTATTTTACCTTCAAATTTTGCATAAACTTTATCTACTAACGAATATCCTGAAACGAAATATTCTTGATCTTTTTCTTTGTCTTGCTCAGAGATATTGATTTTTAGTTTTAAAACTTCCCCGTTTTTTCCAATCGTTCCCTCATAAGGTTTGCTTTCGTTGAGCCAAACTTTTGAAATATCTGGCATTTGAGCAAAACCAAGAGCCGAGCAAAATAAGAACAGAAATAATATTTTTTTCATCTCCAATATTTTTAAACTCCAAACTGGCTCAAATGATGATTGAGGTGCTTTGCAAACATATTATTCCATTCATGAGATTTTAATTTCCCAAACGAGAAAGATTCTTTTCCTTCAAAAGCCTCAGAACCCAACTGTTGTGTTTTTTGAATAAAACCAATAAGTCTTTTTTTCTCATCATGAAAATTTCTTCTGCTGGTAATCAAAAATTGTGGCGCAGTAGGAGAATCTCTGGAATATGCTTTTTCACTTACCACTTTTGGCTTTACAAATTGTTTAAGAATAAATTTAGCAATACTGCCTGGTTTTTTATGTTTTTCAGGCTCGTAAACCATTTCGTAGGTTATGCAACAATGCGCCAACATTTGGTCTACTGTCATTCTACCCCACAATCCGTGTGTATCTTCTACGAGGTTATTTATTCTATTGATGTAATTCTGAGCATCTTTTGGATCAAAAACGTTTTCCATAGTTTGATTAATTGTCTAGAAACAAATATATTATTTTTTTGTTTTAATTTTTCGTTTTAAACTAATTTGAATTTTAAATTATCTAAAAACTGATTTTATAATTACTTTACAGAATGACTGTAAACTAAATTGAGTTGTTGGTCTTATTTTTTATAATTGTTGTACACTACATTATTTATTTCACCCTGAGTTTGGCCAAACAATACGGAGCTCAACATCAATGAAAACAAGATTGTTCATTTTTTCAATTTAAATTATTATAGTTATTCTTTAATTTCTACTATTATACCTTTTGTATTTGAATTCATCTGCGGAGCATAATAATTCTGAATCGTAGTAATTCCGTTGGAAAAAATTCCCGAAGCATTGCAAATTAAATCATATTCAAAAACATATTTTCCTTTGGGCATTGATTGAATGTAGAAATTTGTAGAAGCATCTTTTGTAGATTGATAATAACCCAAACTATTTTTCCACTGATAGCCAGAGATTACATTTAAAGGCTCAAATCCTGCTGCTCTCATGTCTTTTATCTGAATAAATTCCATCGCACGATTGGTATTCAAAATCATTCTTACTGTTACTTTATCTCCCACTTTCAGAGGAATTTCTGGTGTTATTTTTTTTAGTTCTTCACCATTCACCGTTTTTACTTTTCTGTACAATTCCTTTGCAACTGAAAGGTAATTTTCAGAAGATTTTATTTTATCTAAGTCTTCATAATATTGCCAGAATAATCCGCCCTGCACAATTCCGGGACCTGGTTTTGTAACGGTTACTGTTGCTAATTTTTCATCTACAAGATCCGCTTTTAATGAAGATTTCACATAACCGGTTGCCTGCGTTTCAGGTTTAAGTTGCTTTCCGCCCCAAATAATGGTTGCTTTATCGCCCTCGGAAGTTGTCCAGGATTTTCCAGAATTTAAAATCGTAAAAATCACTTCTGCAGTTCCTCTGGAGCTGCCCCAAGAGTTCACTTCTTTTTGAGTAATGAGCCAGATTTTCATGTCTTCTATGAATTTCTGATCGTTTGGTTTTAGTTTGTTAAATGCTTCCAAAGCACCTGCATGATTCACTACTTTTGAACCGAACCAACCCCATTCATCAAGGTTTTGTTTCCAATAAACGCCTTGATTTTTAGAATCGACCGAAGTTTCTTTTAAATAAGTTAATAATTTTTCGGAAACCTCTTTTAAACCATAATCGTTCATCAACAATGCTGCACGATGCAATCCGAAGAATGTGAAATCGCTTATTTTTGCTGTTTTCGCTTTCTCTTTTACCAGAGTTTTTAGTACGGCAGATTTTCCGTTCAAAGGATATTCTTTTTCCCAGTAATTTCTTGCGTTGAGATAATCTAAAGTCCAATTGGTCCATACATTTTCTTTTTTCACATCATATCTTACCGCTTCCTGATCCACATATTGAATCATTTTTTGAACCAATTCTTTTTGTTCTGAACTTTGATAATCGCTCACATTATCTTTTAACCAAAGATTGGTTTTTCCTAAATTTCTTAAGATATAAAGCGAGGTAGAATACGAACTCGGATATCCAGAATACCAAGAAAAACCACCATCAGGATTCTGCAGTTTTTTAAGTTCTTCCCAATCACTTTTTATAGAATTTTTCATCGTATTGGCATCAAAAAGCAAGGCTAATTTCTGCATTTGTTCATTTTCATTTTTACTTTCCAAAACCCATGGTGTTTCATCAAGCAAGATTTGTTTCAGCTCAGGATTTTTCTCAAGATTTGAATGTAATAATCCTTTAGCCTGGTATTCTTCAAAAACAGTTTTCAGTTTCGGATTGGCTTTAAAGATTTCTGATGCCAAAACATCGGCAAACCATTTATTAAAAACGACATCCGCAGAATTGTTTTGATCATTTTTCAGGCTTGGAAGGGCAAACATAATCTCCCAGATCGGATTTGTAGTCAATTCCAAGGTGTTCGAAACATTCGTAACGGTTGTTGAAGTATTATTTTTAAGGTTTTGAAGTTCGAAAGTTTTGGTTTCTCCTTCTTTTACGAAAACCGGTACAGCTTCTGTCACAAGCATTCTGTTTGGTAAAACAGCAATTGCTTTTTGCTCGCCGTCAGAATAATTTCCAGCTTTGGCAACCACTTTCAGAATAATGGATGAAACATCTTTCGGAACTACAATTTTCCAGGTTAATGCTGAATTTCCGTTTTCTATTAAATCAAAATTCTGGACTCTTTTATTTAATCTGAATTTTTCTGAAATATCTTCGTTGGTCAACGCATCTAAAATCTGAATTTGAGCCGTTCCGTTTAATTTTTTATCGGTAAGATTAGAGAGTTTAGATTGAAAATTCAACTCATCACCTTCTCTTAAAAATCTAGGATAATTTGGCGTTACTGAAAATTCTTTTTGTGTAACGACCTGCTTTTCTAAAGTTGCAGCTCTTGCATCTTTTGTGTGAGCCAAGAACATTAATTTCCATTTGGTTAATGCTTCCGGAGAGGTAAATTCAAAACTTATATTTCCTTCTTTATCGGTTTTCAAATCGGGATAGAAGAATGCGGTTTCGTTGAGATTTTTGCGCACCGGAACTGTATTAGCTAAACTTTCCTCCATTTTAGTATTATCGATGACATCTGTATATGCCATCTTTTCTGCTTTAGTTAAAGATCTACCAGAATTTACAATATCAATTGCTTCATCACTTAGTCTCATACTGGGCAATCTTACCTCTTGTGCAGCCGCTGAAACTTTAGCATTTGGTCTAGGTTCTGGAATTATATTGTACACCATTTCAGCTTTAAATCCGGCGCTGTCAGCATAGATTAGATTATCATCCATGTACGCATCTCCATCATAAATCCAGCTGAATGCAGGGTTGCCAAAGACTGTAGGCCGTAAATAATCAAACTCTTTTTCATAAGACACTTCTTCAAGGGCGTTTCTAGTTGAATAATAATAAAAATTATCATTGATCTGCCTCATTGAATTCCATAGATATCTATTGGAACTAAATTGATCCAAAGACATATCATACATATTCGCCAAAACTTCTGCGCTAATTTTTTCTTTATTGTTACCCACAACTTTTACAGACCATTTTTCTTTAGAATTGGGCTCTATTTTATCTCTGAAGGTCACCGTTTCAATCGTTATATCTTTTGAATTATCTATAACATTAAAATTCACAATTTCTGTTTTAATATCATTAAAAGCCACGATTTGAAAACTAATATTGAGATTAGAAACCTTCTCATCTTGCGGAGCGGTAACTGGAAATTTAAGATCACCGTTTTTCATATTGTGAACTGAGCTCAAAACCGGAGTAACGCCATTTTGAACAAAAACATTGACCAAAGCGTTCGGTATTGAAGAATAAATGTAAATTTCAGCAGTTTCCCCACGATTTAATTCTGTTTTCGGCTGCACAACTTCGAGGAAAATATTTTGATTTTTCCCGACAGATTTTTTACTGAAAACAGAAAAATTCTTCTTAGTTCTTATCGTGTCTTTGCCTTCGATGTTAAATAATTCTAGTTCGTAATTTCCTATTTCAAGTTTGCCGAGATTTAAACTTTCGTCATTCGATTCATTTTCAGTTTTGCTGATAATTACAGATTGAATATTTTTACTTTCATCATTTTTATCAAATCGGTCGTGAGGGAATTTTGTAGAAAATTCAGCTTTAGAAAATTGTGGCAAATCCTGAATTTCATCCTTAAATAGATCTCTGAAAATACGTTCGGAAGATTTTAATTTTGAAAGTTTTACCTGATAAGATTTTTTAAGATTTTGCTCATTGTAATTTTTCGTTTCCACTTTCAGTTTTACAGATTCATCATCAAAAACATTTTTTATTTCATCTGTTTTGATGTAGTGTGAAACCGACGCTACCTTCACATTGGTATTTGCAGATTGGGTTTCTCCGTTAATATCTGTAACTGAAGCATTGAACACAAAATTATCAATCTGAATTCCTTCAATTTTTTCATCTTTTTTCAATTCAACTTTAATGGTAAATTCTCCTTTACCATCTGTAATTAACTCGCCTAAGATTGAATTTTCGTCGTTGTATTCATTAGGATACCATGGAAAATATTTCCACCGGATATTTTGTTTTTTGATTTCATAATTTACTTTGGTATTGCTTAAAGCTACACCAGAAAACATCATTGCTTTCCCTTTCAATTCTAGAGTTTCTCCGTATTTGTATTCTGATTTTATGGGTTCAAATAGGACTTCAAATTTCGGTCTTTTGTATTCTTCAACCAGAAAATCAATTCTACCGTCAATTGAGTAGTTTGAATTATCGTCAACATCATCCACAGCAATTGAGAATGTTCCGTTGAGTTTATTTTTGGGAAGCAAAAAACTTCCATTCACCGATCCGAACTCGTTTGTTACCAGCTTCAGAGATTGTACCTCATCATTATTGGCGTCTTCTAAACTAATATTTAAGGCAAGTTTTTCCAATGTTTTTACCTTTTGAGATTCTCCGTTGAATCCTGTGGTAATCACTTTAAAATAAACTGTTTGTCCGGGTCTGTAAATTTTTCTGTCTAAGAAAATTTGTGCCTTTTGCTCATTCGGACGTTTATTGTTTTGATTATCATCATAATTTCCATGAACGTCCATAGCTTGAAAACTATTGGTTTTGGGTTGATGAATGAGGAAATTTCGGTAAAATTCTTTTTTGTCGGTAACAGGAAGTTTAAAAACACCATTTTTATCGGTTAAAACTTTAGAATTAGACAATTTTTTGCCATCCAAATATTCATAAATAATTAAATTTTCTTCATTTATTGTTTGTCCATCTTCACTTTTTACCAATTTTAAATCATCATAAAGATTTCCTTTGTTTGATTTAGACTGATAAATAATTCTGTTTTCTGAAACCAAAAAGTAAAAATTCTGATTTTTGAAATCTTTTTTATCATTCTCAACCCAATACTCGGCGATATAAATTCCGGCAGGTAAAGGTTTAATTTCCAGAGAAGTTCTGTGGTTTTGGTAATCTTTCGGATCATTTAATTTGAAAGTTTCTTTTTTTACCAACGATTTTTTCACTTTATCAAAAAAATTTCTTTGTGTGTACAAGAAAAATTCATTTACATCATCAATCTTATAAATATTAAAGATAAAATTTTCTACGTTTCTAAATTCCGCTGAGATATGAATGGGCACATTGGGCAGCGTCTGTTTCTCATAGCTAATGTGTAAAAAGGGATTTATTATTTCGTTTTCAATATTTTTTATATTATTTAAAAACAAGGATTTGGGATATTCTTTCTTTGCTTTTTCTATGATTGCTAAAGCATCTTTTTGGTTATTTTTTTCAATTAAAAGATGAGCAATTTCTTCGTATATCAAAACTTTATAATCGCCTTCCACAGATGATTTTGCAATTGCTTGAAGTTGGTCAATCTTATTTCCGCAGGCATTATAACCACAATTTTCACTTAGTTTCTGATGCAAAAAATAGAGCTTTGAATTGCCTGAATTTGAAGCGATTAAGTCATCATAAATAGCATTGATCTGAATTTTATTTTCCGCTAGTTCATTTTTAGTGAAAAAACTAAAATTACCCAGAAAATTAATTTTTTCCATAGCATACCAATCATACAAAGTCGGGAAATAATCTGCATTGGCGGTATTGTAGAAAATATCTCTATATTTTTTAAATTTAATATTTTTAAAATCAGATTTCAGCTGATCTAATTCTTGATAAGATTGAGCAAGATTATTTTTAAAATCAAGTTTAGACCATGTTTCAATACCAGAAACATCTTGGTTATCAATATTGGTTAACTGATTGATTTTCCAGCTGTATTCTTCAAAATATTCTTTTATGAATCCAGAAACTAAAATTGTGAAAAAAAGTTTGTCGTCTCCCTTCAATTGCTGTTGTGTCGCTTTAATTTTGGCAAAAAATTTTGAAGAAACATCGTTGTTTTCGTCTTCGATAGTTTGACTCACGACTAGAGATTCCGCCTTTAGCGTTTTAATAATTTGTAATACATTATTTTCTTTCATTGCGCGTTTTTGTATTTCTGTAATGAGGGGAAGATTGCTTTTGAATTTCCCTGCTTTCGAGTTTTGCTGAACTTTTTTCCACTGGGTTTCATAATAATTCTGAGCCTTAGTGGAACTGAAAATTCCAAAACACAGAATAATAAGAATGATTTTAATGCTTTTCATATTTGATGTTTAGTTTTTAATTTCAAGTTTATCGCCTTTTGTTCGGGCATTCATTTGAGGTGCATAATAATTTTGGAGGGTGGCAAAACCGCTGGAGAAATTTCCTGCAGCATTGCACACTAAATCATACTCAAATACATATTTTCCTTTTGGCATATAGTATATGTAGAAATTGGTAGAAGCATCTTTTGTTGTCTGATAATATCCTAGATTATTTTTCCACTGGTAGCCAGAAAGCACATCTACAGGCTCCAATCCGGCCGCTCTCATGTCTTTGAGATGCACATACTGCATAGGCCTGTCTGAATTTAAGATCATCTTTACAGTAATGCGGTCACCCACATTCAACGGACTTTTTTCTGTTATCTTAAGCAATTGTTCGCCATTTGTAGTCTTTATTTTTTTATAAAACTCTCTTGATATAGAAATATAAGTTTCAGTAGATTTTACATTGTTGATATCTTCATAATATTGCCAGAATAAACCACCTTGCACAATTCCGGGACCAGGCTTGCTTACCGTAACTTGTCCCAGTTTCGGATTTATTTTATCTGAATTTATTGTCTGTTTCAGGAAGCCTGTGGTTTTGGTTTGGGGGGCAAGTTCTTTTCCACCCCAAATGACGGTGGCTTTATCTGCTTCGGGCGTCGTCCAAGATTTTCCAGAATTCATCAAAATATAGATTATTTCTGCTGTAGTTCTAGAATTTCCCCACGAATTGGTTTCTTTTTGTGTAGCCAGCCAGATTTTAGATTCTTCAATAAAATTAATATCGTTTGGTGTAATCTTCTCCAATGCTTCAATAGCTCCGGCATGATTTACGGCTTTAGACTCATACCAGCCCCAATCGTTGAGATTTTTCTTCCAGTAAGCGCCTTGTGTTTCAGATGAAACAGAAGTTTCTTTTAAATAATTAATTAATTTTTTAGACGTGTCTTTCAATGCGTAATTATCATAAATAAGGGCTGCACGATGTACTCCATAAAACGTTAAATCTGTTACTTTAAATTTATTGGCTCTGTCGATAATCATTTGTTTTAATCTTTCTCCTTTTCCGGAAATTGGATATTCTTTTTCCCAATAGCGGCGGGTATCTAAATAATCTAACGCAAAATTGCTCCAAGGATTGTCTTCGGTTTCTTTCCAATATCTTTCGAGTTGAGAATCTACGTATCCAATGAGTCTTTCCACCATATATTTCTGTCCGTTGGGCTGATATTCAGATATACCTTCCTTAAGCCATGAATTCATTTTACCTAAATTTTTAAGAATATATAAAGAACTGCTGTACGAGCTTTCATATCCCGGAAGCCACGGGAAACCGCCGTCTTCATTCTGATATCGCAGTAAAATGTTCCAGTCTTTGGCAATAGAATTTTTCATCTGGTTGACTTCAAAAAGACGCGCAACCCTGTTCATCGTTTCCGTCTCAGATTGAGATTGAAGAACCCACGGTGTTTCTTCAAGCAAAACTTGTTTCAGCTCCTGATTTTTTTCAAGATTACTTTTCAGCAGATCAGCGCTTTTGTATTCATCAAAAACTGCTTTCATTCTAGGATTTGCCTTAAATATTTCTGTACCAACCACATCTGCAAACCAAGTATTAAACCAATCATCCGAACTTATATTCAGGTACTGGCTGAGATCTGGCAAAGCAAAAATAATTTCCCAAATCGGATTGGTTTTTAGTTCTAAAGTATTTCTCACATTTTCTGCAGTTCCTGTTGTATGATTGGAAAGGCTTTCTAGCGTAAAAGTTTTGGTCTGACCTTCTTTTACAAAAATTGGTATTGCATCTGTAAGCAACATTCTGTTAGATAAAACTGAAACCGGAATCTGTTCCCCATCAGAGAAATCGCCTGCTTTTGCCACCACTTTTATGATGATGGAATTTACTTTGTTGTAAGGCGTTTTGATTTTCCAGCTTGCTACAGCATTTCCTGTATTCTGAACTTTAAAATCCTGTATTGATCCTGTAATTTCAAATAAAGAAGAAATATCTTCGTTGGTTTCAGCATTTAAAATCTGAAGTGAGACTGCACCTTCCAAAGATTTCTCAGTAAGATTTGAAATTTTAGTCTGGAAATTCAGTTCGTCACCTTCTCTCAAAAACCTAGGATAATTTGGTGTTACAGAAAGTTTTTTCTGGGTCATAATATCTTGTTCTAAAACTGCATTTCTGTCATCTTTTGTATGAGCAAGAAACATTAATTTCCATTTGGTTAAGGCTTTAGGCGTAGTAAATTCAAAACTTACATTACCTTGAGCATCGGTTTTTAGATGTGGATAGAAAAACGCGGTTTCATTGAGATTTTGTCTTGGATTTACCTGATCAAGTTCTTGTTTTTTGGTATCAACAGCAGTGGCAATACCTTTATCTAAATTACCATCAGCATCATTATCAGCAAACATGCCAGAAGATCTTTTTTCAGAAACCGAAACCTCTTGAGTATACATAGCCTGTGGCACTGGACATCCGTTATAGTTTTCCAAACCTGGTACATTTGGGCAGGCGTCTTTCATATCATCAATGCCGTCGCCATCTGTATCTGTGGTTAAGCCATATTTTATCATTAATTCGTAGAAAACATTTTCATCAAACCATTTCAGTTGTGGTAAAACAATCTGTTTGGTTTCTAGATAATCTACTTTTTTATGCCAATAGAGCTGCGTTGGTACAATCACCAAATTGTAGTTTTTAAAAACATTACGTGGTCTGTAAATTTTCGACCATGAATACTGGTTTGCTACAAATTTATCCAGCGATTTATCATACATATTTGCCAAAACTTCAGCAACTACTTTTTCTTTTTGTCTTCCCAAAATTGTAATGCTCCACTTTTCTTTCGAGTTGGGTTCTAGTTTATCTCTGAAGGTGGTCAATTGAATTTTCAAAGGAGGATCTTCATTTTTAATATTAAGATTGATGTATTGGTTTTGAACATCGTTGTATTGCGCTAAAACAAACTGAATATTGTATTTCTCAATGTTTTTATCCTGAGAAATAGTTATTGGAAATGCAATAATTCCGTTTGAAAATTTTCTTTTTTCTAATTTTGGAGCTCCAAAGCCATCCTGCACATAGATATTTACTTCAGCGTCCGGAATCGCGGAATAGGCATAAAGCATTACTGTAGAACCTCTTTTAACCTGTGTTTTTGACCCAATTACCTTTAAAAACGGAAACTGATTTCCCCCAAGACGGTTTTTGTCCCAAACACTAAAATCCTGTTCGGTTTTGATGGAATCTTTACCTTCAATATTGTAAATCAAAAGTCTGTAAGTGCCGGCATTCAGTTTTCCGAAATTAAGTTCTTTTCCGGATTTTGTTTCGTCAACAACAGTTTTTAAGACTTTCCAGTTTTTTTGATCATCCGACAGATCATACCTGTCGTGCGGAAATTTGCCTAGAAACTCCTCTTTTCCCATCTTCGGAAGATTCTGAATATTGTTTTTAAAATTATTTCTAAAAATTCTTTCAGGCTGTTTCAGCTGTACCAGTTTTACTTTATAGCTTTTATCCAAAGCAACGTCATTGTAATTGAAGCTTTCAACCTTTAGTTTAAAATCTTCATTTGCAGAAGCTTCTGATATTGCATTTGTTTTGAGATAATGTGAAACCGAAGCAACTTTCACATTGGTTTCTGCACTTTGGGTTTCGCCGTTGAGATCGGTAACAGTTGTATTTACTTTATAATTATGCACCTGAATTCCCTTGGTGTTTTCATCTTTTTTAAGGTCAATTTTTATGGTAAATTCTCCTTGTTCATTCGTTTCAGCTTTTCCTAAAACTGAATTTTCGTTGCTGTATTCATTCGGATACCACCAAAAATAACGATTTCGGATATTTTCTCTTTTAATATCAAAATTCACCATCGTTTTACTGAGAGGAATTCCAGAAAATGTGGCAACTTTCCCTTTCAATTCAATGGTTTGTCCGTATTTGTATTCGTTTCTGATGGTATCAAAAGTAATTTCAAATTTCGGACGTTTGTATTCTTCTACAGAAAAATATTTCTGGTTAGAATTATTCCCAGAAACATAGATTGAAAATTTCCCGTTGAGCCTATCCTTTGGAATGTTAAAACTTCCGCTGTAAGAACCAAAATCGTTTGTCTTAAATTTCTGTGATGTGATTTTTTGATGGTTAGCATCAAACAAAGTAACCTCATGCTCCTGATTGACAAGCAAAAAATCTTTGCACTTATCATAATCTGGCGCTGTGGCAATCACTTTGAAATGAACGGTTTGTCCGGGTCTGTAAATTTCTCTATCAAGAAAAACCTGATACAGCTCTTGATGGTAGCGGTAATTGCGTTCTCCGTCATATTCAGAATTTAAAATATTAAAATCTCCGGAAACGGCATCATAAATTAAATAGGGATTATAATCGTAATCACTCTTTATCGATGGGAATTTTGCAAAATTATCGGTTTGGATCAATATTTCAGTATCGCTTATATTTTTGTAATCTCTGAAATAATATCTTTGAAGTTGAGTATTGATTTTTCTTTTACCATTTTCTCTTTCCACAAGAATGTAATCCTTTTTTTCATCATAAATCACCCTTGAAGAAGTGGAAACGAAAAGAAATTTGGAAATATCTTTCCCATTGATGTACTCACCGATATATAGACCTTTGGGAAGGCCATTCATTTCCAAAGAAGTAGTGTAAGGTTTGAAATCTTTCTCATTAGGAACTTCAAAAACATCATTTCTAAAGAGCGTTTTATCTATTTTTTTATAGTATTCATCATAATTAATATTTTGTAAGAAGAGCAATTGTTTTTTAAAATCATTGACCCGATAAATTTTAATTTCAAAACGGTCTGCATTTTTATGCTGAGCAACGATGTGAATCGGCTTTTCGGGAATGTTGTGTTCTTCATAAAAAACTCCCACAAAAGGCTGTTTAATTGTATTTTCAAGATAAACAAGGTTGCTGAGCAGTTTAGAATTTGGATATTCAGCTTTTATTTTCTCAATCCAGCGAATAGCTTCTTTAAATTCAGATTTTTGTTGTAGTTCTTGTGCAATACTTTTAACAATCAAGATTTTGTATTCACCATTTTCGGGAGAATTGACGATATCAATTTGCTTTTGAAGAAATTTATCATCTGTTTTAATATTGTTTTCAAACATCAGTTTTTGATGCTGAAAATAAAGTTGAGGATTCCCTTTATTAAAACTGATTAGATTCTCATACAAAGACTTGATATCAGCTCTGTTTGCGACCAGCTCATCCTTTGTAAAAACAGCTTGATTATTCAGAAAATCAATATTTTTCTTCAGTTTCCAATCATATAAAGTGGGATAATAATCGTAATCAGCGTTCTCGCCAAGCGCCTCCTTATAAAATTCAAGCTTTACATTTTTGAGTTTCGCATCTAGTAAAAGAAGTTCCGCAAACTTTTGGGTGTAATAATTTTTGTAATCAAGCTTCGTCCATGTTTCGATTTCAAAAATCGTTCCTTCGGCTGTATTCGTTCGATTCTGTATTTCATATCTGGTGCGGTTAAAATATTCTTCAAAAAACTCTATTTCTAAAATTTTAAAAAACAGAAGGTCGTTATTTTTCAATTGAGTTTCCGTCTCTTTTATTTTTCTGAAAAATGCTGAGGCGTAATCATTTTTTGTGTCGTCATGGGTTTCTTTGTAAATCCCAAACTCTGCTTTTAATGATTTAATGAGTTGTGGAGCGTTATTATCTTTGATTGCTTTTTTCTGAATTTCAAGAATCAAGGGAAGAGAAGATTTAAACTCACCGTTTTTGTAACCTTCTGCAATTTTTTTCCATTGTACATCATAATATTGCTGTGCAAAAGATAAAGTTCCCAAAAATACAAATAATACTAAAAGACATTTGGATATAGTTTTCATAGGTCTTATTTTTGTCTTAATGAATGCTTTAAAATTACTGAAAAAATACATCATAGACAGCCAAATTTTTGTCTCAATGATGGGAACTTTTTTCGCAATATTTTTCATGCTTGAGCAAAATACATTTCGCTGGCCTACAGTTGCGCTCTTATTCATCACCTATTTTAGTGGTTATCTTTACACAAAATATCAGAATACTAAGCATTTCCCTACAATTTTGGTGCTCAATTGTTTTGCAGGAATCATTTCAGCAATTTTAATTATATTGAATCATAATGAAATACGCTTGCTAAAATGGTTTTTCATCATCCTACTCGGATTGCTTTATAATTCTTCTTTTCTGGAAACATACATTAGAAAAATTCCTTTGTTGAAGGTATTTTATGTTGGTTTAATTTGGGGCTTAATGAATTGCTGGCTCACTTTACCAGAATTCAGTTTTCCCATTTTTTTAATAAGTTTTTTATTTATAACCGCTTTAGTTTTACCATTTGACATTCGGGATATGAAAAGTGATACGGTAATGACTTTTCCTAAGATTATTGGAGTTCAAAACACAAAATATTTAGCTTATTTTTTAATTTTTGCAGCAACTATTTTATCAGTATTTTACTTAGAATTCACGTTTTCACTTTCTTTTTTTGTGAGTTCTATTTTTACTTTTATTCTCATTTATTTTTCTGAAAATTCAAACAAAGATTCTTATTTTTCTTTGTGGGTTGAGCTTTGTTCTGCACTTCCTTTTTTGTTTTTAATTCTGTTTGAAAAACTTTATCTTTACTAAAAATTTGAACTGCTGGAATCTTTCAAAACAGTACAAAATAATAATGTTTGATAAATCTAAACAGATCAGCAAAATATACTACAATATTGAATCGAGAATTTAGTATCAATGCAACAGATACAGTTCAATTTCTATTTATTGAAGTAGAAATTTCACTCTAGAGCAGAAAAATCTGTAAAGATTATTACCCGTTGTATAAAGAATAAGCGACTACAATTGAAAGATTAATTATTAGACATAAAAAAATTCCTCCAGCTTTTAGATTTTTTCAAGAGTTTTTAAAATGACCATCAACAAACTTACCCTTTACAACTTTAAAAATCACGCAGAGCAACATTTTGTTCTTTCACCACAAATCAACTGTTTTGTGGGAAATAATGGTGTGGGAAAAACGAATATTCTCGATGCGCTTCATTATCTTTCGGTTGGGAAAAGTTTTTTGGGAAACAGCGATTTGAATAACATTCAGGATGATGAAGATTTCTTTACTATAGAAGCTGAAATTCAAAATGAAGATGCTGAAGATATTATTAAAATTCTTCAGCCTAGAGAAACTAAAAAAGTAATCAAGAAAAATGACAAGAGCTACAACCGAATGGCAGATCACATCGGTTATCTGCCCAGTGTAATGATTTCACCTTACGATTCTAATCTGATTTCAGATTCTGGGGAAAGTCGCAGGAAGTTTTTAGATTCTATGATTTCACAGACCGATTCTTCCTATCTTTTTGATTTAATTCAATATCAAAAAACAGTTCAACAGCGAAATGCTTTGCTTAAATATTTTGCCAAAAACAGAACCTGGGACAAAGATTCACTAGAAATCTATGATGAGCCTCTAGTAAAATCTGGAACTAAAATTTTTGAAAAGAGAAAAGAATTTGTTTCGCAACTCTACCCTATTGTTCAGAATTTTTATAAAATCATTTCCGGGGCTAAAGAAACTGTTTCTGTACAATATGAATCTCATTTGCTGGAAGGTTTTGAGGCCACTCAGCCAGATAATGTTTTCAGAAATTTACTGCACGAGAATATTGATCGAGACAGAATGCTTACTTACACATCAAAAGGCATTCACAAGGATGATCTTTTGTTTGAAATGAATTCTGTTTTAATAAAAAAAATAGGTTCGCAGGGTCAACAAAAATCGTTTTTAATTTCATTAAAATTGGCTCAAATGAGTTTGATAAAAGAATTAACCGGAAAAACGCCGATTTTATTGCTTGATGATATTTTTGATAAGCTTGATGACAACCGGGTTTCGCAATTAATCGAACTGGTAAATCAGGAAAACTTCGGACAGATTTTTATTACAGATACACATCGGGAACGTACAGAAAGTGTAGTAAAAAAGATCAATGAGGAAAGTATTATTTTTGAGATATGAAAAATCTCAGACCTTTTTTAATGCTATTTTTTTTATCATTAATATTAGTAAACTGTGGAGTTGAAACCGATAATAAAGAGCAAATTTTTCTTCTCTGGACAAATGCCGAGCTGCCAAAAGAAGTGAAAACATTAAACGGTAAATACTGGGAATCTGGGCATTTTTTTAAAGAATACGAAGTCTACATACACCTAAAATCCACAGACAAATGGTGGGCAGATTTCAAAAAAAACAATCAATTAGACACTCACAAATCAAGTTTTTCAGAAGACATACAAACAAAATTAAAATCTGATTATAAAGGAGTTATAAAAATACCAAAATGGTTTAAACCCAGTAAAAATTCTACCATCTATCAAAAAGGAGAATCAGAGTTTTATTGGGACAACACCACAAAAAATTTATATATTCACGAAATTCAATTATAAAATAACTACTCGGATGCGGAAAAATAAAAAACGTGAATTTCAATCCTCAGAATTGGTAAAATCTTTTGCCAGAATTCATGGTTTTGAAGATAAACTAGTGGCCTTTGAAATTAAAGATTTTCTTGAAGATTATCTGGATGAAGCTTTGTTTGATGAAATAAAATCTGTAAATCTCGAAGATAAAATTATCACTATTAAAGTAAACTCACCTTTGGTAAAGCATGATTTCCAGATGAGAAAGAGTTTTTTCCTTAAAAAGTTTCAGGAAAAATTTGGAGAAAATCAATTTAATGATCTTCAGATTTTGTAGAAACACTACTGTTCATCAAATCATTTGATTTTTTGTCTAAAACAGAATGCAATGGAATAAAAAACTTCAGTGGATTTTTTAGGAAATACCTGAAAATTTCTTTGTAAATATCTCTTACCTCACCTACATTCAATTTTCTTGACCTAAAAGCCAAAAACATGGAAAGACTAAAGCTCACTGCAAAATTGAAAAATCCTATTATAAAAACCGTAGCAAAAGAAATCCAGAAAGTATAAGATTCTACAGAGAATTCTTTACCATAAAGACCAAGCGCAAAGTTTCCGGCAGCAAAGGTAATATGGCGAATATCTAAATCTAACCCGAAAAACAACCCTATTGGCGCAGTAGCACCAAGGAAAACACCAAACCAGAAATTAGAAATAATACCTGCCCAATTTTTAGCATAGTATTTTGAAAGACTTGTTGCAACCTTTGCCCCAAACCATCTTTTAACATTAATATTTTTAGCAATTCTATCGGGAATTTGGTAGAAAATAGAATTGTTACCAATAGTTCCTGAGATAATCCCTGAGATAAAAAGATAAAACCCTGCGATACAAGCATGTAGAATAGCTTTAGACTCTAATGGGTCTAAATCTTTCAGCAATTTATCGGATTTTTCAATAGCTAAATTTTGAGAAAAGAAAACATCTAGACCATAGATAATCGCCAATGCAATAGGAAATGACAATAGAACGTTACCTACAAACGCAATAAACTGACTCCTGAAAAGTTTAGAAACCAAATCTGCAAATTCGGTATTATCTCGCTTTGTATTTCCTTGCTCAGAGAGTACTTTTGTCATCGTAGCAGCAGTCATAGCAGGCTGTTTGGTTGCCAAAGTAAATCCCATTAAATAGATCATTACAAATCCCATTGCATAATTCATTGCATACAAAAATGCATGGAAAAAATCGCTTCCTGGCATAAATCCGTAGAGCATTTTCAAGACGCAAAGTGCTCCCACGATTATTCCGCCACCACTTGCCTTGTAAAACATTTTCATGTATTGTTTTCGGCTAGAAGTAATGTAATGGGTACCCGTTTCGGCAGTGTGATTGGTAATAAGGTGCGAAATTAATCGGGTGCTGTCATTAAATAATTCAGAGATATTATTTTTGTGAGATTTATAAGATAAAACATTAAAAATCAATTGCTTAGACTTTACCAAGTAATCTTGTTCAGAATCAATGACTAATAAATTAACAATCTCAAAAATTCTTTGTGTCTGTTGTCTTATTTTCAGTAATGCTTGATTTATTTTCCCTGAAATACCATACTTTGAAGAGTTTTTAAAAGAAATATTAACAAAATCATGACAATGCTCAATGTATATTTTTATCTGCTTATATCTACTATCTTTGGATGATAGTTGCAGATTTGAATTGATTTTAAATTCTTCTGCTAGAGCCTCCAACTCATTCTGAAGTGCTAGAAAAGGATTGTCAAAATTACGGTATTCCGGAGCCATTCTCACGACATCCACTTCCAAAGCCATACCTGTAACGCGCCACGAAAGAATATTCATAGAAAAGATGAGCTCACTCTTTACTCTTTCATTTTTAATGAAATCTGATATATCGAGGAGTTGCAGAAATTCATCTACTTCATTTTCTGGAAGATTATTAAAATATTGAAGATCTTTTTTCGGATTAAAACTTATATTATCTATAAGAAACCAAACCGTATTTTCGTTTTCTACAGATGGTAGAATTTTATTCAGAATTCGTTTCCGCAGCTCAGGGAGAAACGAGTTTTCAGACAAAATATTAGCTTCCGTGAGAGATAAATTGAAAGGTCGCTCAGAGAAAATATTTTTTATATAATATGAAAAATTGAATCTTTCATTATCATTAACTCTGAAATTATTGAGTACGTCCTTAAAATCTGCTTTTCGGATACTTTCTAAAAACTCTGCCAGAGGCTCCAGCGAGCGTGTTTCATTCTTAGAAAAAAAGTACTTTGAAAGAACATTCTTAAAATTTTTGTTACTCAAAATC
This sequence comes from Chryseobacterium piscicola, assembly GCF_900156685.1. Lineage (GTDB taxonomy): Bacteria > Bacteroidota > Bacteroidia > Flavobacteriales > Weeksellaceae > Chryseobacterium > Chryseobacterium piscicola. The sequence continues at coordinate 213,381 of NZ_FTOJ01000002.1, read as the reverse complement.
TTTATAATTTATTGAAAATTAAATTGTTTTATTTTAAACTTACATTCTGCATCTGTCTCATGATCCAGCGATGTTTTTTATTGAGATAGAGCGAAGGATTTTTGGGGTCATATTTTTTTGGATTTGGCAAAACTGTGGCAATCCAAGCAGCTTCAGAAGTATTCAAATCTTTTGAAGATTTCCCAAAATAATATTTTGCAGCAGCTTCTACACCAAAAACACCTCTTCCCATTTCTATTGAATTGAGATAGCGCTCAAGAATTATATCTTTAGACCAAACTTTCTCTATTACAAAAGTGTATATTGCCTCAAAACCTTTTCTTATCCAGCTTCTTCCCTGCCAAAGAAACACATTTTTTGCTGTTTGCTGTGAAATGGTACTTCCTCCACGCATTTTTTTTCCTTCTTCATTGTTTTTATAAGCTTTTTCAATTGCAGTATAGTCAAAACCATCATGGATAAAGAATTTTTGATCTTCGGATGCAATAACAGCTTTCTTCACATTAGAACCCATATCTTCATAAGAAATATAGTCTCTATCAAGCTTGCCATACTGTATCAAACCGCCAATTTGGGTAATAGTAATTGGTGGATTAAAGAATCTTCCCCAAATGATGAAAAATACATTCAAAAGAAGTATGATGAAAATGAATTGTTTTATTTTTTTCCACATAATCTGAAAACTGGTACAAAAGTAAACAAATACTACGAGTTTATCGCAACTCTTTGAAGTAAGTCAGTTTATAATCTAAGAAAAGCTCGGGATGAAAAATCTTGATATAATCTTTCAATACCACATCAGAGCGCACTACTCCGCTTTCAAAAAAATCGTTTGCAGTAGCTGTCTGTTTTTCGCTGAAGGCATACACTTTCCCATTGGTGAAAACATTTAATTTTGAATATAAAGGATTGATTTGAAGCATTTCTTTTTTAGAAATATGATTTCCTGCATTTACCCAAAAATTAATAGAATTTGACTTATCATAAACCTCTTCAAAACTCATATTAACAGCTTTTTCTTCTGTATTTTCTTTTAAAATATAATTGGCATTGGCATCAGAAATATACTTGGCAACTGCAGTTTTTCCACCAGGCAAATACCAAATATTTCCGTACATTTCGTTGGCTAAAATATTGGGTTTTGAAGTTGCAGATGATGCAAACTTTTTATAATCATAGTAACTATTTTCAATTTCTCTAAATTTCTTTTCAGCTAATTCACTTTTACCTAAAAGATGTCCAAATATTTTCAAGTAAGAGGTTTTTTCAAGTGGTTTTTGTTCTAAATATTCATCAAGAAAAACAACTTTAATTCCGTTATTTTTCAGCAGCTCGTAGGTGTTTTCAAAATTGGGAATATAATTAGTAAAAATAGCATCGGGCTTCAATGAGAGTATTTTTTCAACATCATATTTTTGGTCATTACCAACGTTTTTAATTTTACCAGACTTAACTAAATCCTGAATTTTTTTTGAATAGATATATTCCGGACTAGAAACTGCCACAATCTGATTTTCTGATTGCAATTCGGATACATAACCAATCATACTTGCGTTAAGAATGACTATTTTTTTAAATGGAAGATCATTTTTATCAAAATTATAACTGAATTTTCCTGTCTTAAGCTGAAAATTGCCGGAATCATTCTTAAATTTCGTGCGTTCAGATAAAATTTGCCAATCCGATGATGTAATTTTTTGTTCTCTCTTACAGCTAATTAGAAGAAAAAATGTAAATAATAATAAAATTTTTGATTTCATATTTCAAAGAAAACAAAAAAAATGTATATTTGCAAACCCTTAATAAAGGCCTCGTGGCGCAACTGAATAGCGCACCTGATTACGGCTCAGGAGGTTACAGGTTTGAATCCTGTCGAGGTCACAAGACCGACATTTGAAGATTTTTCACTTCTTTGTCGGTTTTTTTTTATTTCCTAACTCCTTGTTAATCAAAGCAATATTAGCAGCCAAACTGTTGATTTTTGTGGTTTGAAAATACTCGCCATCGAATGTTAACTTTTCAGTATATATCAAACCAACAATTGCGCGTTTGTCAATTGTACTTGCATTATTGTATCTTTCAGAGATGTTTACAATGGCATTTAATGCTTGACTCATCTTCTTCTCAATACCATCAGTACGACCAGAATTTTTCAATGAATTTAATTTAAAGTTGATATCTTCAATTTCCACTTTATACTTCATTTTAATCCTTTTAAAATCTTCTTCATCCAATTTATCTTCAAGATACATATCTCTTCTGCGGTTGGGACAAATTTAGGTGTGGGTGGTGCAGGTCTTCCTCCGATGCTTTCTGTTTCATACTGAAAACCATCGAGGTATTCTGTGGTTTTAAAAACATCATTACCATTGTTTCTTCCAGTAAAATATTGGTGGATCTTTTTTAATTTTACACCATCTGCTCTGAAAAGATAAGTTGAGTTCTTGTAAATGGTGGTATTGTTTCCATTCAGGTCAGTTCTTATAGCTGATTGATTAAATCTGTTGTAATTCGGCAGGTTCAGATGGTTGTATCTAATTTCCAGAGTACCTTTGTCTTGGTGCGAGGTCATATTGCCGTTGAGATCATAGTTTATGGGCGTTCCTGATGTATCTGGAGACGGTTCTATTCCTAAAGAAGTTATCCTAGAAGATAAAACCGAACTCGAGCTGATTCGATTAATACAACAGCTCGAAGATGAAGACAAGCAAACTATTTTCCGACTTGTGGAAAAAATGCTTACCACCAAAAAATTTAAAGATTTTTTTGCTAAAAACGCAGCAGCTTTATAATAAAAAACCCACCGCAATTGCGGTGGGTTTTGTGTTTATTTAGCTTGCTCAAAGTCGGGAGACTTTGCGCAGCGGGTGCTTTCCTAAAGCAAACTAAATTGCAAAGCATTATGTAATAGAAAAGCCAACTCAATTGAGTTGGCTTTGTTTATTTATAAATTTCTATAATCTCTATTTCTCCCAATGGTACTTTAGATTCAGAAAATAAAATCTTTTCTCCTATTCTAAGTTTTTTCCCAAAATAATCTTTAGATATAAAATCTATATCAGCTTTTATCTCTTCACCAGGATAAACTAATTTCTTTTCTAAAGGAAGCGTAATTCTTCCCGAAACTAAACTTGTTGAACCAAAATTAAAAAGTGGTCTATAACCATTTTCAAAAGGCTTTCCTCTTCCTTCTTTATATAAAAATAACTTCGCTCTAATTTTCATAATATAAATTATTTGGCAACAGGACTATATTTTAAAGCTTCTATACTTTTTACAGCTCTAAGCTGATTTGCAGGAATGGAGGTTGCTGGTAACCCATCTGCTGTAAAATTAGTTGCAGATTTCATAACAGAATTTGGAACTTGTACTCTTATAATCGTCATTGGTGTTTGATCCCAATTATATAACCATTTTCCAAATTGGGAAGCATTTGATGCACTATTTGTAAAAAGCTTACCTGTTTCGTATCCTGCACTAGAGACTCTTAATCCACCACTTGCAGATATGTCTCCTAATTCCGCTGGTGAAACGGCTCTATAAAGGGCTGTATTAGTAACTCTTCCATATCCACCTGCTGCAAATCCACTTGACACATCCCTCATTTGCTCAATGTGACCACTGTTCATTAACCTAAAAATTCTGTCCATTTTAGATTCTCCAGAATTATAATTAGGGTTATCTCGATAGGCTCTGTATTGTTCTAAAGGATTAGAGTTAGAACTACCAGCGAAAAACGAATGTACTCCTTCTGAAAAGATACTATTTGTAGACCCCATAATAGTTGTTCCTCCTGCTGTGCTTATATCTGAACCTGTGTCCAAAGTATTTCCTGAAGAATCGGAAACGGTTCCATTATTGTGGAAAGTATATTGTGAAGATACTTCTCCTCCCACTCTTGTGGTAAGGGTACTTCCTTCTCCAAGATGTTGTGCATTTCCTCCATATTTACCAACTGCATCTTCTTGAGATTTTACAGAATCATCAAAGAAAATCTGACTTCCTCTTTGAACCCAATCAGTTCCAGACATTCCTGTTGGATCTATAATATTTATTGGATTGTTGTAAGCATAACCATAGGGATCTAAAGTTGTTGAACTTAAAGGATCGTGTACAGCCCATCTACCTATATCTGCCATATATTGGCGAGCTCCAAAGTCAGTAAAACCAGTCTCTTGCAACTCTTTGCCTCCAAACTTGTACTGATAACTGGAATTCCCCGCCGTAGCATTATACCCCTCATGCTTCAATCCAAACGGATAATAATTATTCTCTTCAAGAACTTCTACGCCGTTACCTCCAATAAAGTAACTCAATCTCACATTTCCCAGATGATCTGTGTAACTGTAAATATACTTATTATTTTCAAAATTGTAATAGCCTTCTGCGGTTGGGACAAATTTAGGTGTGGGTGGTGCAGGTCTTCCTCCGATGCTTTCTGTTTCATACTGAAAACCATCGAGGTATTCTATTGTTTTAAAAACATCATTACCATTATTTCTTCCAGTAAAATATTGGTGGATCTTTTTTAATTTCACACCATCTGCTCTGTAAAGATAAGTCGAGTTCTTGTAAATGGTGGTATTGTTTCCATTCAGGTCAGTTCTTATGGCAGATTGATTAAATCTGTTGTAATTCGGCAGGTTCAGATGGTTGTATTTACGCGTCCATTTTCTATATTTAATATCTTTAAATTTGACCAATTAGATTTAAACCATAAGTATGATCACCAATGTATTCACTTCTTGAAAAATTTATCCTGAGCAAAAGTGATATTTCTCCCGAAAAACTGGAGAAAATAACGTCTTTCTTCATTCCTGTAACAACAAATCGAAACGAAATATTGCTACAATATGATCAGGTGTGCAAATATTACTACTTTATCAATAAAGGCTGTATCCGTTTATTCACAACGACAAAAGATGGTGCAGACAGCTCAAGGTATTTCGCTTTTGAAGGGAATTTCGCCACAGCTTTACCTAGTTTTATTGACCAAAAACCTGCCCAAGAGTACCTACAGACAATAGAGAAATCAGAATTGCTTTGCATTACGAGGCGAGACTTTTATTATTTGGTGAAAACGGTACCTGAGTTTGCAAAAATTTACACTGAAATTCTGGAGCTTGGATTCATCATCGCACAAAAAAGGATTTATGGTTTTCAGGGGTTTGATGCATTAGATAAAGTAAAATGGCTCATTGAATACCAGCCTCAACTTTTACTTAGGGTATCCAACAAGATGGTCGCTTCATATCTCGGAATTTCTCCTTCTACCTTAAGCAGAATAAAATCAAAACTCTGAAAACGTTGACATAGGACAACGTTTTTGATTTTTCTAGTCTTTAACTTTGCATCAAAAGAAAGGTTATGAAAATACAATTTTTGTTTGTACTACTGAGTTCATACTTATGCTTCGCACAAAACAATACTGAAAAAACGATACCACTCTACCCTACTAATCAATACGTAAAGTCTGTTAATAACTTAAGTACAGAAGCAGCATTAGAATTGGCAAGCCGCATCTCAAAAACTGCAGCTACAAAGAACAAAAACGTTTCTATTGCGCTATTGGATGCTTCCGGAACAACTATCCTATTGCTCCGAGGCAACGGCGTGGGACCTCACAATACTGAAGCATCAAGAAGAAAAGCCTATACCGCGTTATCAACGAAAACACCCACCCTTTTGTTATTAAGAAATGCAGAAAAAAATCCTGACACAAAAAATCTGAATTCTCTACCGGAACTACTTCTATTAAGCGGAGGAATGCCCATTTGGTACAAGGGTGAAATCATTGGCAGTGTAGGCGTATCAGGTGGTGGCAGCCCGGAAAATGATGATTGGATCGCACAGTCCGCATCCATCCCGGAAATTGGGATTACTACAACTAAATAGTTTAAATTTAAAAATAATAAAATGAAATCACTACTCATCACGATGCTTTTCGGACTTTTACCGATAGGGACTTTTGCTCAGACCAATAATTTTCAGCTGTCTAGTCATATCTTGGATGTGTCTAAGGGTTTACCTGGTGCAGACGTCAAAATAAAATTAGAAAAGTATAACAAACAATCAAAAACATGGGCTTTTGTAGACGAGAAAAACACCGATACAAATGGCAGGATTTCTGATTTTCTACCCTCAGAAAAAGACAATCTCGGCATTTTCAAATTAACCTACTACACCAGCGATTATTTCAAAAAAAACAATACAGAAAGTTTTTACCCTTATATTGAAGTGGTATTCGAAATCAAAGACAAAAATCATTACCACGTTCCGATAACATTGTCTGCTTATGGCTATTCTACGTACAGAGGTAGCTGATTGGGCTTGATGAATTAAGCGCGCAATTTTTTTTACGCAATAATCATTAAAAAAAGCAAATGTTGAATTATAATCAACGTTTGCTTTTTTATCATTTTTATCAGAAATAAATTCTAACCAAGTCACTTGTTGATCTTCTTTAAAATTCGTGATCGTAATGTGAAAAATTTTACGTTTAGCTGTATCAATGTCTGATATCTTCGAGAATACTGATGACATTGATTTTTCAAGAGAATTTACAGACTTTCCTTCTTCCAGATAAACCCCTTCTCCTTCCGGTACCATTAAAACCTGACCTTTCTGAATCTGTGCCAATTGGTTCTTGCTTCAGGCTCAAATGTGACATTTCCGGCAAAGAACTCATTGTTTTTATTTTTTCTGATAAATGCGCTTAGAAAGCATATCTGGTAAAACAACAAATTGCTAAACAATACTTCCTTATCGGGGTAGCACACCACTCACACTATTTTTTCAAAAACAGATATTAGTCTATATATAGAGTAACCTGAAAATTTAACTTGAATTGTTTGAAATTTTTATATTTCAAGAAAAACAATTACTGGCCTTATGAAATTATATAATCTCATTTCAGAGTTGAATTAAATTTAACACATCTTCAATCATATTCGATTATGTCTATAAATATCTAAAAACTAGATAAAAACAGAAGCTTAATCAACATTTGTAATTCAATACATCAATAAATATCATGTAACGCATAAAAAATGGTTGAAAAAAAAATATTACTTTTGCCGCATAAAAAATTGTCAGTTTTTGGATAATCGTTAATTTAGCGTTTCCATACCAAAATATTAAAAGAAAACAGCATGAAAAAAATATTTTTACTATTTGCATCAGTAATTGGTTTTACTGCATTTTCGCAAATCAAGGTTCTGAAAAATGAAACTTTGGTAGAAATCGGGAAAGATAATTCTGTAGGATTATATAAAAAAGATAACAAATATACTTTTAATTATCAGGACGTTAATAACGCTAATCTGAATACCTTCAGATCATTTTCTTTTATTGATATGAACGGCGATGTTACAAATCTTTATAAAATGATTTCCGATGGATTTATTGATGAACCTTCCGGAAACATTAGCCTAGAATTACCAAATGACATCATTGAACTTCATTTTGAGAAGAATTATGGTCAGCCAACAATGCAATTCATCCAGTACATCAACAAAAACAAAAAATATGTTGGTAAATCGCAATTTTTAAACAAAAAACAATTGGATAAGATTTTTGGCGTTGGTACCCCAAAATCGGCTCTTTACAACAAACCCGCAAAACAACAAACTTCTGTAAACCTACAAACAGCGACTCCGGTTCAGCAAACTTACAACACAGTAACTCCAGAGAGTACTCAGCCCGTGAAAAAATCTACAAATAGAAGAAAATAACAGCTGACTTTTAACAATATTTAAACTCATTCTTTACGGATGAGTTTTTTGTTTTATTTTTGTAAAATATCAAATATAGCATGTCATTAATTATAAATAATTTAACCAAGACTTTCGGTTCTCAAATTGCCCTAAACAACATTACTATTTCTTCAGAAAAAAATGAAATCATTGGTCTTCTGGGTCCTAACGGAGCCGGGAAATCAACGTTAATGAAATCTATTGTTGGTGCTTTAAAAATTGAACAAGGCGAAATATTTTTAGACGGAACAAACATCACTGAGAGCGAAATTGAAACCAAAAAGAAAATTGGTTTTTTGCCAGAAAACAATCCCCTTTATTTGGAAATGTATGTGAAAGAATATTTGCAGTTCGTTGCCAATATTCACAAAATCCAGACTTCGAGAGTGAATGAAGTTATTGAAACAGTAGGTCTTTCGCAAGAGAAATCTAAAAAAATAAGTCAGCTTTCTAAAGGCTACAAACAGAGAGTTGGTCTTGCACAAGCCATCATTCATCAGCCCGAGCTTCTTATCTTAGATGAACCAACGAACGGCCTAGATCCTAATCAGATTCTTGAAATACGTAATGTCATTAAAGAAATTGGCAACAAAAAAACGATAATACTGTCTACTCATATCATGCAGGAAGTTGAAGCTTTGTGCAGCAGAGTGATTTTAATTCATAAAGGGAATATTTTGCAAGATTGCGCTATCGAAGATTTTAAAGGAAAATTTAATAGTTTAGAAGAAGCTTTTACCGCTTACACTACTGAAGAAATCGTTGAAATTTCTAACAATAATTAAAAAAAATGAAGACCTGCAAATTTGCAGGTCTTCATTTATGTTACCAAATCATAATTCTTTCAGAAGGCGCTTTATACATTTTATCACCTGATTTTATATCAAAAGCTTTTATAAATGAATCTTGATTAACCAAAGGACCGAATGCCCTGAAAACACCTGGTGAATGCGGGTCTGTCTTTACCTGATTAATCATATATTGCTCCGTGGATTTTGTACGCCAAACCGTTGCCCAACTCATAAAAAAACGTTGATCCTGATTGAAGCCGCTAATTAAACCAGGATTTCCTTTATCTTTTAGATACATTTGTAATGCTTCATACGCCACAGAAACACCTCCAAGGTCGCCAATATTTTCACCACTTGTGAATTTCCCGTTAACGAAACTTCCTTTTACAGGTTCGTAAGCATTGTATTGCGCTGCCAGCTGAGCCACTTTTGCATCAAAGTTTTTACGGTCTTCGGCTGTCCACCAATTATTCAAATTCCCGTCTCCATCAAATCTCGAACCGCTGTCATCGAAACCATGAGAAATTTCGTGACCGATTACAGCACCAATTCCACCAAAATTAACGGCCGCATCCGCTTTTGGATTATAAAAAGGAGGCTGCAAAATTGCGGCAGGAAAAACAATTTCATTATTAGATCCGCTGTAATACGCATTTACAGTTTGCGGCGTCATTCCCCACTCTGTTTTATCTACTGGTTTACCTACCTTTTCAAGATTCTTCACATATTGCCATGCTGAAACATTTTGAAGATTTGAATATAGAGAGATTCCTTTTTCCAATTTCAATTTAGAATAATCTTTCCATTGATCTGGATAAGCAATTTTTACGCTGAATTTCGAAAGTTTTTCGTGGGCTTTTATTTTTGTTTCAGGAGACATCCAATCGATTTCTGTAATATGCTTATCAAAAGCTTTAAGAATGTAATCAATGTAAGTTTCCATTTGCTGCTTAGATTCTGGAGTGAAATGCCTTTCAACATATAATTTACCGAACGCCTCACCCAAAATAGAATTCACCATAGCCAAACCTCTTTTATTCATAGGTCTTGGCTCTTTTTGTCCTTGCAAATATTTAGAATAAAAATCAAATCTGATTTGCTCAAGATTTTCATCGAGATTGGAAGCGTTTCCGTTAATGACATGGTATTTCAGATAATCTTTCAACAACGGTATATTTTTCTTCGAAATATATTGATCTAAATTCTGATAATATTTCAGTTCACCAATAATGACACGGTCGGTATTTACGCCTGCATCTTTAAGATATTTCGGAAGATTTATATTTTTCACCAAAGCAGCCAATTCTGAAACTTTTTTTGGATTGTATCTTAAATTTGCATCACGGTTTTGCTCTAGAGTAAGAAGTTGATTCGCCATTTGTTTCTCAAAATCTACTACACTTTTTGCCATCGTATCTGCGTTTTTATATCCTAAGACCTCAAAAAGTTTAGAAATATAATTTTGATATTCTGCTAAAGTTTTGGTATTGGCTTCGTTTACTTTTTGATAATAATCTCTTCCCAAACCGAGATCTGGGCCACCAAGATAAACCGCATTCATATTAGAATCTTTCAAATCTGCACCCACTCTCCAGCCGTAAAATGAGTTCTCTCCTAATTTTGTAGCCTCAAGAAGATATTTTTGAAGATCATTAACGTTTTTAATGGCATCAATTTTTGCTAAATCAGATTTTATTGGCGCCAAACCTTCACTATTTCTTTTTGAAAGATCCATAAAGCTTGCATATAAATTCTGAATTTTATGCCCTTCTGAACCTTCAGGATATGTTTCGCTCAGAATTCCGTTTAAAATATCAAGAGAAGCATCGTCTACATTTTCTCTTAAAGCATTGAATGATCCCCAACTCGCTTTATCTGAAGGAATCTGGGTTTCTTTAATCCAATTCCCGTTAACGTAACTGAAAAAATCGTCTTGAGGTCTTACAGATTTATCCATATAAGCGAGATTTATTCCTTCTTCTTTTATTTCTCCTTTTACAGGAAATTCAATAGTTGGAACTGGTTCTTCAGCAATGGCCACCTTTTTAGTTGTGCTACAAGAATTTAAAAACACGAGACCTGAAAACGCCAGAATGGCAATGTTTATTTTTTTCATTAAAATTTTATTTTTTGATTTTAAAATGCATTTCAAATATAATAAAATGTTGTGAAAAACAGGGTCGTAAACTTTTATAAAATCTTTTCAAAAATTATCAAAAACGATACAAAAACTCTACATTTGAAATATGAAAATACATCACATAGCCATTATCTGTTCAGATTATGAAGTTTCAAAAAAATTTTATACAGAAGTTTTGGGTTTAAATATCATCCGTGAAGTGTACCGCGAAGAAAGAGAATCTTATAAATTGGATTTAGCCATTGGAAAAGAGTATGTAATTGAATTATTTTCATTCCCGAATCCTCCGCAACGACCTTCTAGGCCAGAATCTTGTGGATTGAGACATTTGGCTTTTTCAGTAGAAAACGCAAGACAAAAACATAAAGAATTGGTTTATAAGGGTTTAAAATGCGAAGAAATTCGCACTGATGAATTTACCGGAAAGGAGTTTTTCTTTACGCAAGATCCAGACAATTTGCCGTTAGAATTTTATCAGAATTAAATTAAAGAAAAAACTTAGATCAATCATACAATATCAATCATCATTGATAATCAATGTGCGTAACCCGTAAAAAAACTTACCGCCATTATCGCCAAAACAATCGAGGAAATAATAACATAAGTGTAATCTTTCTCTTTCAAATATCCGATTAAAGCAAAAATAATTCTCATCAAAGGTGTGAAAATAAGCATCAGAATACCCAATTGAATGATGGCCATCCCTTCACCTTTGCAAAGTGTTTCCCAAAAATGGCTCCAGACTTTTTCAGAAGACGTTCCCATGTCGAGAAGTTTGTACTTTCTGGGCATCTTAAAGCCTTCCACGAAAAGCTTAATAAAACCAATCAGCGAAGTTATTACAGATAAAATAACGCCCAGACGAAGGAGGTTTCCAACAGAACGGTTCAAATCTACGTCAGTGAAATTTTTTCTCATGAAAAGTTGCTTCTAATACCGTTATACATCATATACACTGAAAGAATTGTAATCACGATGGCAAAAAATGTCTTTAGCTTTTTCGTTTTTGAAACCATTAATGTTTTAGATCCAATGAAACTACCAACAACAACGCCAACTAAAACCGGTGCTACGATTACGGGAATAATCTCACCTCTCTGGAAATAAATTAGAGAACTCGCAACGGCAGTTACTCCAATCATAAAGTTACTCGTAGTGGTAGAAACCTTGAAAGGTAACCTCATCATATTATCCATTGCCAACACTTTCAATGCACCAGAACCAATTCCTAAAAGGCCAGACATTGCTCCTGCAAACATCATCATAAAAAATCCGGGAACTGTATTTCTTGCAGAATAGCTTTTCAGAATTCCTTTATCTGGAAAAGTTCCGTACAATTTTAATTTATCTTCTAAACTCCCTTTAATTCTAGGCTCCTGATGGTCTGGTTTTCCTTTTAGATTTAAAATGACAGTCAACAAAAGAATACTTGCGAAAATAATTCCGATGGTGTTCGGATTAAGCATTCCGGAAACCAAAGCTCCCACAATTGCTCCCGCAGTGGTGGCAATTTCCAAAAACATACCGATTCTCATATTGGTAAATCCTTCTTTTACAAAAGCCACAGCAGCTCCCGAGGAAGTTCCGATTACCGAAATCAATGAAGCACCAATAGCGTAGTGCATTGGAACGCCAAAACCCAGCGTGAGTAAAGGGATAATGATAACTCCTCCTCCTAGACCTGTAAGTGAACCCAAAAGGCCTGCTGAGATAGCGCCAAGAAAAAGAATAATAATCTCCGACATGCTACAAATATAAAACTATTGAGGTTTTCAGGCAAACATTCATTAAAGATTATTTTTTGCTGTATTTTTGCAAAAATAAAAGTCATAATGAAATTGTTTTATGTCATTTTGGGAGCAACACCCAAAGGCAGGAATATTGAGCAGCACGATGTTTTTTTCGGGATTGCAGAAAACCTAAAAGACTTAGTTCCCGATATGAAAGATTTCTGGAAAGAAGCCGAAGGGAAAATTCATATTGATTGCTTTCAGGAAGTGAAATTCGCAGATGGTTTTGAAGTGAAAATCGTAGAAAAAGTAGCAAGCATTACAGAAAATCAATTGTATTTTATCAATTTAGGAGGCTATAAGAAAGGCTATTTCGAAGAATTCCACGAACAGCATTTGATGGTAGGAACTTCAATGGCTGAAATTGTAAAAAAAGCTAAACAAACAGAGTTTTATAAAAAGATGGGATTTGCCGGAGCAGCTAGTCATATTGATGATAAACATGGCGTTGATATTGATGATATTTTTAATGTAAATGATATTCTTCCTGAAAAAATGAAAGAAAAATATTCAATTGTATTAACTAAATCTGATGCGGAAAATGAGGAGAATATAATGGGATTGGGATATTTGAGAATTGATAAAATTAAATAAAATAAAAAATGAAAATAGGAATTTTAGGAGGCGGGCAGCTCGGTAGGATGCTCATTCAGGAAGCACTGAAGTATGATGATGAATTTTACACTTTAGATCCGGCTGCTGATGCGCCTTGTCACAATATTTCATATTTTACGCAGGGAAGTTTTAATGATTATGAAACGGTTTTAGATTTCGGAAAAGATAAAGATGTTGTAACGATTGAAATTGAGCACGTCAACGCAGATGCTTTGGCAGAACTAGAAAACCAAGGTATAAAAGTGGTTCCTAATGCTCAGATTATTAAAACCATTCAGCAAAAAATTCTTCAGAAAGAATTCTATAAAGTACATAATATTCCGAGTCCTGATTTTGAAATTATGGATGGAAGTTCAGATGAAATAAAAATAGATTTTCCTTTTGTACAAAAGCTAAATACTGGCGGATACGACGGAAAAGGGGTGCAAATTATCCGAAATTCTGACGACTTGAAAAATCTTTGGACTGAAGATTCTGTTTTGGAAAATCTTGTTGATATTGATAAAGAACTTTCTGTGATTGTTGCCATTAACGAAAACGGAGAGACGAAAACGTTCCCCGTAACAGAAATGGTTGCCGATCCTAAATTAAATTTGCTTGATTTTAATATTTGTCCGGTTTTTTTAAGTGAAGAAATTGAGAATCAAATAGATTCAATTACAGAAAAATTCGTGAATGCTGTCAATTCGCCGGGACTTTTTGCAATTGAATTATTTTTGGATAAAGAAGGAAAAGTTTGGGTGAATGAGACGGCTCCAAGACTTCACAATTCTGGCCATCAAAGCCAAGAAGGAAACGCAAATTCACAGTTTGAGCAAATGTATCGTGTGGTGAAAAATTTACCTTTAGCCGACACTAATGCCATCATTTACAGTGGAATGTTGAATTTGGTAGGTGCAGAAGGCTTTTCGGGCAAAGTAATTTATGAAGGCATGGAAGACGTTTTAAAGCTTCCCGAAACCTATATTCACCTTTATGGAAAAACAGAAACGAAACCCGGAAGAAAAATGGGACACATCAATGTTTTGGCAGATTCCAGAGAGGAACTGATGGAGAAATTGGTGGAAGTGAAAGCGATGGTGAGAGTGATTGCTTAAGATTTTTAAAATATATTGAGAAAGACTGCCGAAAAGCAGTCTTTTCTTATTTTGATACTATTTTAGGGAAATCAATCGTCCATTTTTTTTCTTGTGAATTCCAAATTAAAAATGGCCCGCCTAGTCCATCGTTATAAAACAATTCATAATTTCCGATTTGGTCTTTTGTGTAAATTGGTTTTTGTAAATCTTCTTTCTGTAAACCCAATTTTTCTAAAGTCTTCCAATCATTCACTTCAGGAAGTTTGCCGTTCTTGTTTTTGTAGACTTCGATTTTCTTAATCAACTCGTTTCCAAAATTAATATCAGATTTTCGGGTAATTGTAATAGGAAGATTCCAATAAATAGCGAATAAGAGTACAAAAAATCCTATGACGGAAAAAATAATAACTAAAACTTTTTTCATGATTTTAAAATTTAATCTTTTTTAAAGACATTTTGTACCTATTTGCTAAGTTCGAAGTTTATACTCATCCTGCAGAAATCTTTTTTTTTTGAAAACAATTACTATATAAAATTCTTTGTCTGCCCATTCATAAAACTAAGCATTTTCATGAATAAAGTACATTCTATAAATTTAAAATAATTTAACATAATTCAATAGGCATTATTTTTGAATTCATTTTTAGATTATAAAATAATTAGCATGAAAACATATCAAAAATTACTTTTGCCATTTGCAGTTGGAGTTTTAGGATTAATAATTTTTAATTCTTGCTCTGTTGGACTTCCGGAAAATGCAGTAGCAGTTCAAAATTTTAATTCCGACAAATATCTTGGAAAATGGTATGAGATTGCAAGATTTGATTATAAATTTGAGAAAGATATGGATAATGTTACTGCAACCTATTCTATAAACGAAAACGGGAACATCAATGTTCAAAACCGAGGTTACAATTATGTAAAAAAAGAATGGAAAGAGTCTGTAGGCGAGGCAAAATTTGTTAATAAAAAGACAGAAGCACAGCTGAAAGTTTCTTTTTTCAAACCCATCTGGGCTGGTTATAATGTAATTGATATTGATGAAGATTACCAATATGCTTTGGTAGTAGGTAGCAGTTTAAAATACATGTGGATCCTCTCTAGAACACCTGAAATTCCTGAAACCACAAAACTTCGTTTTCTTGCAAAAGCTCAAAAATTAGGTTACAATACCGATGATTTGATTTGGGTAAAACATAATCTATAAAGAAAAATGAGTGGATTCAATCTTCATTTAAAAAAAAAATAAATTTTAAAAAAATCTCTTTCAGAAAAATGTTTGGGGAGACCATATTTCGTCCCCCCAAACTTAATAAACAATATTAACACTTATTTTTTTTCTATAGTTGGCTAAAATTTGATATATTTTATCATAGAATTTTTTTTTCCATCTTATTTCAAATTTGTCCTTAAGTACTTTGCCAATTTCAATTGCGTATTTTATATTTAATAATGATACCCTTTCTTTTTTGCCAATTCTACAATAGATTTTTCAATCGCTTTTCCCAAATCATCGCCATCAGCATTTCCACGCTTTTTCATTTCAGAATCTATAAAAATTTGTCTCTTTTTAGCTAAAGCTTCTATTTCTTTCTGAATTTCATTGCGTTCTGTAGATTTTTTGGCAATAATTTTATTAATTTCATCTCTGCTTTTTCCTTTCAACTCAGAAGGTAATTCTTCTTCTTTAATTGATGAAATGTAGCTTCTGTCTTTTTCAATCTTATCCACCAAATCCCAATGATCGTTTTTGTATGCATTTTTCTTAGACTTACTTACTGCACGTTCTACAGCGTTTGAAGACGACTGCATTTCTGCATTAGCATCTTGTGTGGTCTGTTTGCTTTTCATCTCAGAACCTCTTGTCCCGTAAGAAATGTAAGTATCATTGAGTTGAGAATTATACTGCGATATTTTCACATCATAAGGCGTTTCAATATAAATTAATTTTTGATTGCTGTTGATGTTGAAATATTTTCCTTCTCCTAAAGTTGCTCCGTTTTGCCAAAACGTCTGTATTCCCTCATCACGGCTTCCGCAGAAAATAGTATTGGTATAAATATTTTTTTCCTTGGCACCCAAAATAGTTTCTTTATAATTGATTCTTCCTTGGTTGAAAGCTTCGTTTCCTGCAATATAAATCAGTTTCATGCTTTTTTCGTTTCCGTCCCAATTCAGATTCATGGATGCATCACGGATTACTGCACCGCAATATTCATTTCCACCATTGGTTTTTAGAGCAAAAAGTTTTTCTGAAACCAAATCTAAATCCTGAGTCAACGGAGTAACCTGTCTGATGTAATTTTCGTCTTTCAAGCCGTCGTTTCCGTATTCATAAAGTGCGATTTCCACTTGTGGAGACGCTCCGTTGTACTTCAAAGTAGTTAAAGTATTCACAATATTCCAAAGTCTTGATTTTGCCTGATCGATGAGTCCATCCATACTATTAGAGGTGTCCAGAAGCAGAGCAACCTGAATTTTATTGTCTTTTGAGATGGTAATTTGCGGCTCTGTGGAAATATTACTTTCTACCAATGCTCTGTCTTTGGCTTTACTGCTGCAACGAAGGTCTGAGATTTTTCCTGTGCTTAAAAAAGCAACTGCACTTGTTGTGAATGCTAAAAATTTTAATGTATTCATAACGTATTTTTTAATGGTTAATTGAAATATTATTTAATTTTCTCCAAGGACTCTAAAACTATCGACTGTAATACTGAATCTGCATTTCTTTCGGATACTTTACCTCATAAGAGAAATTAATTTTATCTGATGTTCCGTTAGAAATATTTCTGTTCCACAGAATACTTCCTGTTTTTTCATCGTAAATTCCGTTGCCGATTTCTAAAGATTTTACTGTGATTTTTGAATTTTCGCTTAAAGGAAGCTGATCCAGAATTTCCAATTCTATATTTTCTTTCGTATTGTTTCTTACCGTTATTTGATAAGATTCGGTTTCCCATTTATTTGAGTTGAGGTTTTTCTGTGAAGTTTTATCTTCAAGCTTGATTCTTTTTACAACAATTCTCTCATCAACACCCAGAGAAATAGGGAATTCTTCTTTCACATAATTGCTTGTTATATTGGTTTTACCGATGTAATTATCTTCAAAATAAATATTAGCTTCGCCAGATATAAGGTTTAAATTTTGCCAGTTTTTTACGAATGCCATTAAGAAAACCTGATTGTTCAGCTTCGGAACGGTGTGGTATTTATAGGTTGCATCCACCTGTTTTTTATCCAGAATCACATATTGCTCTTTTTCCTGACTTAGGATGGTTTGGTTGTATTTTAATTCATACAAAATATTCATCTGATTATCCGAAACAGTCGCAACAGGAATCTGACTTGGGGCAGCAACTTCAGCTCTCATCTGATAAGAATTTGATTCGGCTGAAACTGCTTTTTTAGCATATCCAATTTTTACATCTTCATTATTGTAAGCGGTGTACTCAGCGACATAAAGCGGTGATAAAATTGGTCTGTTTTGGTTATACGAAGGTCTGTAAGTAGACACAAATAGTTTCACATTACTCCAGTCTTGCCCGGTTTTTTGGTAAATTTTTCCTTTGTAGACAATTTCCAGAGGTTTTTTGGTGGATAAAGCTCTCAAATCATAAGACGGAACCCAGCCTGCATTAGAAACGATGTAGCTTACTCCGAGATTAAGATTCATTTCATTTTCGGCAAGAATTTCGAGAACCAATTCTTTTGTATTGGTATTTTTATGAGTCTGTTCTTCAGCAAATTGTTTGTTGATTTTAGCAATACTTTCATCAAAAACAGATTTTTGTTCATTCAGAAGAAAAACCAGATTATCAATTTCCAGCATTCTTTTGCGATAAAATTCTGTCAGCTTAATCAATTGTTCCTGCGGAGTAGATTTGTCGTTCGTTGAAACTTTAAGATTGTCATTAATGATATTTTGTTCGCCCGTCAAATTATTAATTTGAATATTCAATAAATTGACTTGTCTCTGAATTTTTTTTCTTTCATCATCCAGCTTTTTTTCGCCATCGGTCAATTCATCATTTTTAAGATAATTACTTTGTGGAGTGATAGACAAAAGGGTTGTATTTTTCTCCAGATTGATTTTGTATGTGTTTTCATCCAAGTCATTCGGGAGATTGATGATTTTAACCACATTTCTTCCTTTTTGAAGAGTAACATTTGTGTTTCCGAAAACCTTAGCTCCCTGCAAAAATACAGTTGCCTGTTTTACCTCGATTTCCTTTTTAATTTCCTGAGATTTAAAAATCGAAACCATAAAAATGAGTATAAAAAAAGAGTGTCGCATTGTTTATTATTTTAAAGTTCTACAGTAAAATTAGCCCGATTAAAAACCAAAAATTTGAAGACTTGGTGAACTGAGGTTTTCACTTGGTGGAAGTTTTTAGACAAAAAAAAAGACAGCCATTTCAGACTGCCTCATAAAAAACTAAAGAATTTCGTATCTCGTTTTGATGCTGAATTTCAGCTTAATATTTTCTATGTTATCAAAAGCAAAATCAACACTTTGGTCGGCTGCTTCCATCTGTACGTTGGCCATTTTGCTTCTGTAAGCTACGGGCATTACAGAGTCACTCATGTAATCTTCAATTTCGGTGATTTCCAAAGGCGTTCCGGTTTTTTTTCCGATGCTTTCCAAAAGATAATCTGCTTTTTCTTTGGCCGCTTTCAAGGCATTGATTTTTACCGTTTTTCTGAAATCTGCAATTTTTGTGTTTTTAATTTCGGCAATATTCAGATTGCTTACCCATTTCTGGTTTAAATCTTCAAAAAGCTTACTGACATTGGTTTTAGCATTTACTTTAAACTGAAAACTCTTGGTAAACTTGGTTGTTTTAGAATACAAATTCTGGTACATTGATTTGAATTTGACATCTTCATTTTTCACTCCGTTGGTTTTCAGCGTTTCAAATAAAAGTTTTTCGTTGTCGGCTAATTGATTTTTGTTGTCGGCTTTTATCCCGATGCTAAAGATGATTTCATCAGGTTCCACTTCCATTTCGGCAACTCCTGTTACCTCGATTGCGTTTTTTTTGATTTCCTGCGCATTCACCAAACTTCCTGCTGCAAAGATTCCTACTAATAAAAGGTGTTTCAGTTTCATAATGTAAATATTTATTGTTTTTATCGGTATTATGCAATCGTTTCTTCGATTTCATAATTTCTTGTTTTAAATTTCTAAAGCAAAATTACTTCTAATACTAACTGAATTTTTGTAAACTTGGTAAACTGAGGTTTTCACTTGGTGAAAGAATATTTGCTGCGATTAATGGTTAATCTATCAATACATGAAACCTTTCTTGTAACACATTCATTTTTTTATGGTTAATCGATTTAGCATTGATCAATTGATTATTAAAAGAAAAAATAATAGAACTATCTTTCTTGCTTTTCGCGAAGAAATGCTTTGAAATGTTGTGTTGGTTATCTTCAAGAATCAATTGGTTGTCAAAAGAAACATCATAATGAAATGCGGTCATCTTTTCCGAAGACTTTTCCATAAAAATCAAGTATTGGTCTTTATGAAAGAATACGTATTGATATGGACTTTCGGAAGAAGTGATCTGATAAGCTCCTTTTAATTGTGTTGAATTAATTTTGTCATTGGTGTGAAAATTTTCATCCAAATACGGCATCCCAATTTTGATAAATACGATTCCTAAAATGACAATCTTTAAAAAAGTTTTATACGGAAGAAATGAAGCTGGGTTAAGAAAAGTTTCTTTTGGAAGTTTAATAATTTTCAGAAAAAGTTTCCATCCGGTTTTTCTTACAAGAAAGATGCTCATTAAAAGTAAAATGAAGGAAAAGAATTTTACGGAAATATCAAACCCAATATTGATGATCAGTATTTGAGTAAAACATATAATCGCAAATAACAATCCCAAAAACTGAAAACGTCTGAACAACAATAGAATTCCTGATAAAAATTCAATACATCCAATAATCGTGTTGTAAATTTTAGACGTTCCTATTGTACTCCAGTATAAAATATCTTTATCTAAGTTTCCAAACCTTGTGAACAGAATATTAGATTCAGGCTCCGGAAATTGGGTTTTGAAAATTTTGTCAATACCATATTTTATTAAAATAATAGAAATGTATATCACACAAATATATTTTGTTGTCAATAAAAAACGTTTTGCCCATTTTTTCTTTATCAGAAAACTCAGAATCACCGATGTAAAAAGTAAAATAATGATTAAAACCAACATCGAATAACTATCTGAACTGTAATCTATTCTGATGGTCTTTTTATTGAAGAAGTGTTCTAAAACCAATCGAGTAAAATCTCCAAATATGAAATAAGTAATTTTTAACTGCAAATCACTTAAAAAATTCAACGGAAAGAAAAGGATAAATTGTAGAAAAAAACAGCTAAAAAAAATAGTAAGTTTTCCTACATTCATTGATTTACTATACACAATTGTAAGATTTTAACGATTTTTTCTATAGATAAATATTGAAGCAAATACAGCAATACTTATTACAAATAAATACATCATTTCCTCTTTTGATTTGAAATTATTTATCTCAGCTTTTTTGATTATTTTTTTCGTGGAAATTGGCTTGTAAGTTTTTGTTTTCTTGTCATATTTCAGAAAAACAGTACTGTCTATATCGTTTTGAAAGTTGTAATTTTCTTTAAGTATTTTTTTTACGTTATCAATATTTTCGTTAGAAAAAATTGCATGATTATAAACGGTATCTCTTCCTGGTTTCCATTTTTCTGGGGTTTCGCTTCTTCGGGTTTTACAAAATGTTGATGTTACAATGATGCTTTTTTTGTCGTCAATGATAATCACACTGTCTAATTTTGAATTAGTCACAAATCTTTCCGGTGCAGCTCCAAGATTAGAATAATTGGTATTGTAATGGTCTTCTACAATACTTTTTTCAAAATATTTCATATCACCGCTGTGGCTTTTATAGGATATTAATTTGGTCTGAGATTGAATGTTAGAGCTACACAATAACACGACAAAATGAACTAAATAGGATAAATTTTTCATGATAATTAAGTTTAAATTATACTGCAAACTTAATTGCCTTTTAAAAGCTGTTTGAAACCAACTTGGTGAAACCTATTTTTCACTTGGTGAATCATTTTTCGTACTTCAATTATATGTATATCTTTGTTTTATGAAATTTTACCATTTATTTTTTGCCTTGGTCTTCACATTTCTTTGGAATAACACTTATTCTCAAGTCAATGTTGCGAAAGAAGTTTCCAGCGAAAGTAAAATATTGAGAAAAGCAGTCGAAAAAAAGGATGAATCTGCAGAAGCAGAGTCTTATTTTAAGATTGGTGAGTCTTATTTTAATGCCTCTAATTTTTCTAAAAGTGAAGAATATTTTTTAAAATCTAAAAACATCTACGAAACGCTGAATGACAAGCAGAATCTGGAGAAAGTCGCAAGAAAATTGGCGCAGTCGCAAGAAAATCAGAATAAATTGAAAGCTGCCGCAAAAAATTATGAGGTAGCATCAAAAGTTGGCTATTCTAAGACCAAAAAAATACAGAATTCAAACGATGCTTCAAGGCTGAATTCAAGCTCACCCGTGATGAGAATGGAAGCCATCCAAAACAACATTCAAATCAGCGAAAAAGAAAATAACAAGGAAGATCTTGCAACCGGATATTCTCAAATGGCAGAAGCAAATCTTGAAGAAAAAGACATCCCAAAAGCGGAAGAAAATCTTACAGCTGCCTACAAAATATCAAAAGATGAATCTCCACAGCAAGCTTTGGCAATCAACCAAAAACTGACCGATCTCTACGTTGTAAACAAAGACTTTGATAAAGCAATCAAAGCGAAAAAGGAGGTTTTAAAAGAAGATTTCGTAAAGGATAATTCTCAGAAAAAAGTGGAGCAAATCCAAGAACTTGCTGATATTTACATTAAAAAAAACGACCCTAAAGAAGCCATTGTTTTATTAAAAAATGCTTATGATATTGCTTTGAATAAAGGTCATACTCTTGAAGCACAAAAAAGTGTAAAACGACTCGATAGTTTGTATGCAATTTCTCAAAACACCAATGCTTCCGTGCAATTGTATCGTGATTTTCTTGGGAAATTACCAGATTTGGTTTCTAAAGACCGAAGTTTAGTAGATAATAAAATTCTTGAAGATACCGAACAGCGAATTTCACAACTCGAGCAGGAAAAAAAGCTGAAAGACGAACTAATAAGAAAGAAAAATCTCTTTAATTACAGTTTGATTGCAGCATTGGCTATTTTAATTGGTTTAATATTCTTCATTTTCAGAACATTGAAAAAAGTTCAGATTAAGAATAAGAAAATCGCTTTACAGTCGCTGCGCCGTGAGATGAATCCGCATTTTATTTTTAATAGCTTAAACTCTGTGAATCATTTTATTGCAACGAATAACGAGCTGGAAGCCAACCAATATTTAACCAAATTTTCAAAATTGATGCGGGGCGTGATGGAAAATTCTACAGAAGATTTTATTCCGTTTCAGCAGGAATTAGATTTGCTTCAGAATTATCTGGCTTTGGAAAAAACCCGTTTTGCAGATAGGTTTGATTATGAAATCGAGGTCGATGAAAGTCTGAATACTCAAAGTTTGAAAGTTCCCGGAATGCTGGTGCAACCGTTCCTTGAAAACGCTGTCTGGCACGGCTTGCGTTACCGAACTACGAAAGGATTTCTAAAATTAAAATTCGAGAAATCGTCTGAAAATCTGAAAATCACCATCGAAGACAACGGCATTGGCATCGAAGAAAGTAAAAAGCAAAAAACCGAGCATCAGAAAACCAGAAAAGGCCGCGGCATGAAAAACACTTTGGAAAGAATTGCTTTGCTGAATGATTTGTATCAGAAAAATATAAGTACTGAAATTACTGACAAACCTAACGCCAATGGTGTTTTGGTAATAATTAAGATTTAAAATTAGGAAAGATGACTAAAAAAATAAGTTTGTTTATTTTCATACTAATTCTCTGGAATATTTCAGCACAAAATCAAAATTTTTATGAGTTTCGGCATGATTACAAAATGGGCGTTGTAGATGCTCAGGGTAATGAAGTAGTAGAACCCAAATATGATTGGAAACTATATATTTTAAACCATAACTCTCCCTATTTTGTATTGATGAGCAAAGCAATAGACCCACTCATTGTTAATAAAAAAACAGGTAAAACGGAAAGTATACAATACATTACTGGAGCATATTTAATTGATTTGAACAAATCTGAATACATCTACATTCACGATGAAAAAAGTGGTTTTTTAATGGATAATAAAAATCTTGAACAAAGAATTCAACTTCCAAAAATGTATCATGATGTAATACAAGAAGAAGATTATTTATTTGGAATTAACAGCAACGGAAAAGCGGACGTAATCGCAAAAAATAACATTTCTGAAATTTTAACGAGTGTAGATTTTGCTAGCGTTGATGCTTATTTAGATTCTAAATTAAATAATATTTATGTAGTACATAGTGCCAAACACACAAGTTTTTTTGACGAAAATTTCAACTCATTATTTAAAACAAAAACCCGGCTGAAAGACTTTAAAAAAGTGGCTACCTTCTTAAAGACAAAAGAAATACAGATCAAAGAAAAGACCTATCCTATTGATGAAGCGACAACTGGACCTGCTGCAGAATATCCACATTTCGATATAAAAAAAACAGAAGAACAAACATTCCTTTGTTACATCAGTGAATCTATAACATCTCAGCAAAATTTGTTTACATTTAATCCCAAAAAATTTAGATTAGGCACAGATCGATACAACAACGAATTAACGTTTTCACGAAATGAAGATAACCGTGTGTTTGATTATATTTCCTTTTATATCGATGTAAAAAACAAGCAAATTTTGTTTCCAAAAAAATACTGGAATAGCATCGATCTAAAAGAAAATTCTAACTAAAAAATAGATAATGAAAATAAAATCTGTAATCGTAGACGACGAAAAAATTGCCAGAGAAGTTCTAAGAAATTATCTCACAAAATACTGTCCGCAAATCGAGATTTTGGGTGAAGCGGAAAACATTAAAGAAGCCGTTCCGTTGATTGCCGAAACCTCACCTCAATTGGTTTTTCTTGACGTAGAAATGCCTTTCGGGAATGCTTTTGATGTGTTGGAAGCTACCAAAGAATTCTCCTACGAAACGATATTCATCACCGCATTTTCACAATATTCGCTTCAGGCTTTGAATAAATCTGCGAGTTATTATATTTTAAAACCAATTGACATTCAGGAATTGATTGTGGCAGTCAATAAAGTGGCTGAAAGCATTCAAAATAAAGAAGAACTCAACCGCAATAAAATTCTTCTTGAAAATTTAAAATTAAAACCCGAAAAACAACAGTTGATTCTCCCAACTTTGCAGGGTTTTGATGTGGTAAAGACAGAAGATATTGTGAGACTTCAGGCTGATGGAAATTTCACGCAAGTTTACCTTACAGACGGTTCAAAGAAAATGGTTTGCCGGTTTTTAAAACATTTTGATGATTTACTAGATAATCCTTTTGTGAGAGTTCATCGTTCGCACATTATCAATACTGGGTTTGTAAAATCTTACCACAAAAGCGGAACGGCTACCCTTTCTGATCATACTGAAATAGAAGTTTCATCCAGTTTTAAGGAACAATTTTTAAAGGTTTTTTCTTAAAAATTAAAATCTTTTGAATCATTAAAAAGATGTAAGGATTTAAGTTTTATTAAGAGAAAAATATTGATGATTGAAACCTCTTAGGTTTTTTGCGCATAATTTCAATTCAGATTTTTATATTCTTTCCATTCTAGAAAACGATGGTCAATAACCTGCTTCATCAAGTCATAGTTTTCGTAGGTATCTTCTATGTGATAAAAAGTTTCGTATTCAAAATCGTTTTCTTCGGCTATAGAATCAAAAATATTGATATAATCAGTAGCAAATGAGCTGAATTTATTTGCAAAATCAGTTTCGTCAACGTAATAATCTTTGGCGAAAGCATTTCCAAAATCATTCAATTCGTATTCTGTAAACTTTCCTTCCAGCTGATCTATCACGAAATCTGCTCCAGTGATTTCTCGTCTTTTTAAGCTTTCAATTTCATTTTCATAGTCTTCTTGAAGTTCTTTGGAATGGAAATTATGGTTAATGCACCAATTAAGAAACATCCCGGTGTGGGTTGCTCCGTTTTTTTTAGGAATTTCGTCAGAAAAATCTCCTCCATAATGCCAAGAAGCATCATCATATTTAGTCATAATCTTGGTAATAGTTGTAGACAGTAAAAAATCAAAGATATAAAAAATCATTTTCTTTTGTTCGCTAGAGAGATTTTCACGTCATTTGTACTAAATTTTTTCAAAATTAAAATCATGCAAAACGCAGTTCTTATCACGATAGGCGACGAAATTTTATCTGGAAATACAGTGGATACTAATTCAAATTTCATAGCCACTGAGCTTAAAAATATAGGAATCAGGGTGGTGCAAATTTTAACGATTTCAGACGAAATAGAAATCATTAAAAACACTTTGAAATTTGCCTTTGAATTGGGAGATTTAGTAATTACTACAGGCGGTTTGGGACCAACGAGAGATGATAAAACTAAAAAAGCAATTGCCGATTTTTTTAATGATGAAATTGCTTTGGATGATACTACCTTCGAACATCTTAAAGCTTACATGGAAAAACGCGGAAGAATAGAAATTCTCGAAAGAAATCGTGAGCAGGCTTTTGTTCCTACGAAATCTACAGTTTTTCAGAATCATTTTGGAACAGCGCCTTGTATGATGATGGAAGAAAACGGAAAAATCGTTTTTTGTCTTCCAGGAGTTCCTTATGAGGTAAAACCATTGATTAAAGATCAAATTATCCCTTATTTGAAGGAGAAATTTAGTTTAAATTATCTTACTACAAGAATTGTTTCTGTTGTAGGAATTCCCGAGAGTATTTTAGCAGATATGATTGAAGATTGGGAGTTGGCTTTGCCCGCGCACATTTCACTTTCTTATCTTCCGGTTGGCACTCGGGTAAAATTAAGAATTACAGCAAGTGGAGAAAACGAAACTATTTTACTGCAACAACTAGAAGATCAGATTCAAAAACTTTTACCTATAATAAAACCAAACGTAATCGCTACTTCAGAAGATAAAATTGCAAAAATTCTTGCTGAGATTTTAGGCGAGAAAAAACTCACATTATCAACTGCAGAAAGTTGTACAGGAGGTGAATTGGCAAGAATGATTACTTCAAATCCTGGAAGTTCAAGCTATTTTTTAGGCGGAATTATACCCTACGATACGCAGAAAAAAATTGATATTTTAAAGGTAAAAAAAGAAACTGTAAGCCAATACACTGTTGTAAGTGAAGAAGTGGCTTCGGAAATGGCTTCTGGTTGTCAGAATTTATTCAAGACAGATATTTCCCTTTCTACTACAGGAGTTGCTGGTCCCGGAAAAGGCGAAGACGGAAAAGATATTGGTTTGGTTTATTATTCTATAAAAGTTGGCGACAAAACACATACTTCAAAACTGTTTATGCCTCATCTTGAAAGGCTTGATTTCATGCATTTCGTATCACAGAAAGTAATTCAGGATCTGGTTTCAATTTTAATTTCTTAATAAATAATTCTTATTTTCAGTAACAATATTCAATCATAATATACTTATAGTACAAATTATAAAAAATGAAGAAACTCACTTTGTCATTAGTTCTTTTGACAGGAGCAGTTGCTCTGAATGCACAAAAAACGGTAAAAACTGTTGCAGAAAAAGGTCTTGAGCTAAATTATATGGATAAAAATGTTCGTCCACAAGATGACTTTTACAATTATGTAAACGGAAGCTGGATGAAAACTGCAAAAATCCCTTCAGATAAACCAACTTGGGGAAGTTTCAACAAATTGGCTGATGATACCGATAACAATTCTATGACGATTTTAAATTCTCTTTTGAAAGATAAATTTGCAGACGGAAGTGAAGGTAAAAAAATTCAGGATCTGTATGCGACATATATGAATATGGAGAAGAGAAACGCTGATGGGATAAAGCCTATTCAAGCCAATATCTCTAAAATTGATGCCATTAAAAACATTACAGATCTCCAGAATTATTTAGCATCTGTAACCAAAGAAGGTGAAAACAATTTCTACGGATGGGGCGTTGATTCTGATCTGAAAAATTCTAATATGAATGCAGTTTACCTTGGTAACGCTTCATTGGGTATGGGAAGAGATTATTACCAAAAAGTAGATGCCAAAAATACAGAAGCCCTCGCTGAATACGAAAAGTATGTTGCTTCTATGCTGAAAGAATTGGGCTACACCAACGCCGATGCTGCTGCAAAAGGAATTGTGGAGTATGAAAAAAGTATTGCAAAAAACTTGTTGACCAACGAACAAAGCCGAGACAACACCCTTCAGTATAATCCTAAAACGATGGCTGAGCTTAAAACTTTGGTGAAAAATGTAGATCTTCCTGCTTACCTCAAAAAAGTGGGTGTAAATACAGACAGGGTAATCATCAGTGAATTAGGTTATTATAAAAACTTTGACCAGCTCGTTAATGCTAAAACGCTTCCTGTAATTAAAGATTATCTGAAATTCCACATGATCAGCGGAAATGCATCTTATTTAAGCGAAAAACTGGGTAATACAAAATTTGCTTTCTATGGTAAATATTTAAGAGGTCAACAAGAGCAAAGAGCTTTAAACAAAAGAGGATTTGAATTAATTAACGGCTCATTAGGAGAAGCTTTCGGTAAATTATATGTTGAAAAATATTTTCCTGCTGAAGCAAAAGCTCAGATGGTGGAACTGATTGATTATTTAAAGAAAAGTTTCGTAGTACATATCAACGGATTGAGCTGGATGTCTTCTACAACGAAGGTAAAAGCTTTAGAAAAACTGAATAAGTTTACTGTAAAAGTTGCCTATCCTGATAAATGGAAAGATTATTCTAAATTGAATATCACCCCAGAATCTAAAGGCGGAAATCTTTACGCTAATCTTCAGAACATCGGAGAATGGCAATACAGCAAAGAGTTGGCAAAAATCGGTAAACCAGTTGACAAAACCGAATGGGGAATGACACCACAAACAGTGAATGCCTACTATAATCCTGTAAATAACGAAATCGTTTTCCCTGCTGCAATCCTTCAGCCTCCTTTCTTTAATCCTAATGCTGATGCTGCAGTTAATTTTGGTGGTATTGGTGCGGTAATCGGTCACGAAATAAGCCACGGATTTGATGATTCTGGTGCTCAGTTTGATGCTGACGGAAACTTGGTAGACTGGTGGACGCCAGAAGACAAAGCCAACTTCGAAAAAGCAACAAAAGCTCTGGCTGCTCAGTATGACAAGTATGAGCCTGTAAAAGGAACTTTCGTAAACGGAACTTTTACCAATGGTGAAAATATTGCAGATTTAGGTGGTGTAAATATTGCTTACGATGCATTGCAAATGTATCTGAAAGACAAAGGAAATCCTGGTACTATCAGCGGTTATACACAAGATCAGAGATTTTTCCTAAGCTGGGCAACCGTTTGGAGAACCTTATCAAGCGAAAAATACATGATCAACCAAGTGAAAACAGACCCGCACTCTCCGGGATATTTCAGAAGTTTTGCACCTTTAATGAATGTTGATGCTTTCTACAAGGCGTTCGACGTGAAAAAAGGAGACAAATTGTACAAAACTCCAGAAGAAAGAATTAAGATTTGGTAATAATATACCTAGTCGCTCAGAAATGGGCGGCTTTTTTTTATTAAGATTTAATTCGTTAGCAATTTGTAAGCTGTAGAATTTTTATTGAAAACTTAGATAATGTATTTCATTTAATAATCTAAACTTTGGCATAGAAGCTTGATAAGATCTGGAAGAGATAATAATTATCCGAAAAAAAATTGAGATAAGCTTTAGCCTTCAGAAATTGACTTCATATTTTTTTAAATGCTACGCGTTTTCTTTTGTTACTTTTTTAAATATATTTAAATTAGTACCTTGTTTGAATCATTATGTGGGAACTTTATTTAATTCTAAGTATTTTAATCATCCTATTTTCTGTATTACCAAAAATACCAAATACTCATTGGGTTTTCAGGGTGCCTGATTTTGGTAAAATTCAGATTTTTGTAATCGCAATACTTACTTTTGGATTAGGCTTTTTTCTTGAAAAAAATTTAAGCTGGACAATATTTCAGGCAATTCTGTTTCTTCTTATCATTTTCCACGGAATCGTCTTAATTAAATACACACCACTCTATTTTATTAAAGACCATAAGCCATCACATAAAGCTTCAAAATCAATTCAGTTTATTTCGGCAAATGTATATCAGTTTAATACCGATTTCAACCAATTCGTCAATCTTATTAATCATTGCAAACCAGATGTTTTTCTCACAATGGAAAGCCATTCTGATTGGGAAAACGCCTTGAAAATTCTTGAAAAAGAGTATCCGTTTCAACACAAGGTAACGTTAGAAAATACCTACGGAATGCACTTTTATTCTAAACTTGAAATTTCTGAGTCTAAAACACATTTTTTTGTCGCTGATGATATTCCCAGTATTGAAATTCATCTAAAAACTAAGGATGATTTTGAATTTGTATTTTTTGGAGTTCATCCACCGCCGCCAAGTCCCACGGAAGAAAAAACTTCAAAAGAAAGAGATGGCGATCTTTTAAGTACTGCCAAAAGAATTAAGGAAATTAAAAAACCCGTCATCGTTGTTGGCGATTTTAATAATGTGGCTTGGTCTAAGTCATCAATTCTATTTAGAAAAACAAGCGAATTGATTGATCCTAGAGTTGGGCGCGCTTTCATATCTACATTTCATGCTAAATACAGATTTTTAAGATTTCCAATTGATTTAATGTTTCATAGTGAAGAAATTTTTATTGATAGCTTAAAAACATTAGATAATTTCGGATCAGATCATCTGCCTGTGTATTGTGAATTTTCTATTGATTTGGTTAATGACAATCAAGAAGAAAGAATAGATACTGCCGATGCGGATGAAAAAGAGGAAGCAGAAGAAATGATTGAAGAAGGCAAAAAGGAAGACGGAGAGCGAGAAGCTGTAGTTACAGAATAAAAAAAAGCCTGATTTTAAATCAGGCTTTCCTATGATATTTTTGATATATTATTGAGCTTTATCAAATTTTAATAGCAACAAACCATCTTGGTAAAGTTCCAAGCTAGATTCTGTTACCACATACTTATTTACTTTTTGTAACGCGCCTAAAAAATTATTTTCTACGCTCATATTTTCACAAGCCATTTTTGTAGAACCTACACCAGAAGGAGTAAATGATCCAGATTCTGCATCTACAGCTACCGTTCCGAAAAATCTGTTGCAGCCACCGTTTCCGTTTATTTTCCCTGCTTCAATGTTTAATGTAGGCGTTGTACCTTTCACTTTATCTGCCAAAACCCATTTTGTATCGGAGATTGGCGCCTGCTCTTTTCCTACTTTTGAAGAAGAAGATTTACCCATAGATCCACACG
The DNA here is from genome assembly GCF_900156685.1 of Chryseobacterium piscicola. Classification (GTDB taxonomy): domain Bacteria; phylum Bacteroidota; class Bacteroidia; order Flavobacteriales; family Weeksellaceae; genus Chryseobacterium; species Chryseobacterium piscicola. The sequence goes on along the minus strand of NZ_FTOJ01000002.1, from coordinate 182,731 downwards.
AGACAATAATTGCAGCACCTAAAAGACTTAAGATATAGTTTTTCATTTTTAAATTTTATTAACTTCAAATTTAGGCAAAATATCCTATTTGCCCGAATTTAGTTCACTAAATAATCCTTAGTTTTTACTTCCAAAATGTATTCCAGAGTGTGAAGATTGCCTAGGAAATAATTTGACTTCTTAAAAAACCTCCGTCATATCATCCCGATATCGTTTACCATATAAAGCATCATTTTGTAAAATGCTCCCAATCTGCATCGTTTTTATGAAAGCGTTATATGCCTTATTACTAATGATATTGCTGCAAGATTTACCTAATTTTTTTCTAAGCTTATCTTTAAAATGCATTTCGTATTACATTTTTATATTTTGAATGGTAATCATTTTATTCGTAAAAGTGAGTGCACATTTGAAAGTCTACCTATTTTCTGTTCTTGATTATTCTTCTGCACTTCAGAAAATTCACACAAGGTGTTGTAATGAATTGGCATTTTTTCTGATATCAAAATAAACAATTTTCTCAAAAAATAAAAGATTTTATTTTCGAGAATTAATGATATAATAAATAGGAAGACCAATCAATACCAAAAGCAATCCCGGCCATGTGTATTGAGTTTTGAAATAGAGCAACAACGCACAAAATGCAGTACCAATTACTAAATAAATAAGCGGAGTAATAGGATATAGCCAAGTTTTATATGGTCTTTCGAGCTCCGGTTTTTTATATCTCAAATAAATAACTCCAAAAACAGTAATCATATAAAATAAAACGATGACAAAAGAGATCATGTCTAGTAAATTCCCGTATTGACCGCTTAGGCAAAGTACACTGGCCCATATACCTTGCATCCACAAAGCATTTTCCGGAACCTGGTTTTTATTATTTTCCGCAGCAGATTTAAAGAACATTCCGTCAAGTGACATGGTTTGAAAAACTCTAGCTCCAGACAAAATCAACCCGTTATTGCAACCGAAAGTAGAAATCATTACGAGTAAAGCAATAATTAATGTTCCCGTATTTCCAAAAATTGCCAATGCAGATGAAACCGCTACCCTATCATCTGTTGCAAAAGCAATTTCGTCTCTTGACAATGTAGAAATATAAACTAAATTTACTGCAAGATAAAGAACCATTACCGCAGAAGTACCGAAAATCATTGACCGAACAACATTCTTTTTTGGATTGTCTATTTCTCCGGAAACAAAAGTTACGTTTTCCCAAGCTACTGAACTGAAAACAGCACCCACCATAGCAGATGCAATTCCACCAAAGAGAGTCAATCCCGAAACAGATTTCCAGCCTGTTTGAAGAAAATTCCCTAAAGAATCTTTTTCTAAATTGCTGAAAGCTTTGAATCCGTATCCAAAATTTTCTGTAAGAAAACTGTTTTTCACAAGGAAGATTCCAGCAATGATAATTCCAATCAAAGCCAAAATTTTTGATCCTGTAAAAAGATTTTGTAAAAATTTTCCGCTTTCAACACCTTTGGTATTTATATAGGTGAGCAACATAATGACAACAATAGCTAAAATCTGAATATAAGTAATTTTAAACTCTCCCTGCTGAAAAATGGGTTGGGCATCATTAAGAGCAGGAACAAGATAAGCCGTAAATTTTCCGAAAGCTACTGCTACTGCAGCAATGGTTCCCGTTTGTATTACAGAAAAAAGTCCCCATCCATAGAGAAATCCTATCTTTTTCCCGAATATTTCTTTTAAATAAACATATTGTCCGCCTGCCTTAGGAAACATTGCCGACAGTTCGCCATAGCTTATTGCTGCTGCAATCGTCATTACCCCGGTAATAATCCAAACAAAAACAAGCCACCAACCGGACCCAAGATTCCGCATAATATCTGAGCTGACGATAAAAATCCCACTTCCGATCATTGATCCCATTACGAGCATTATAGCATCCCAAAGTTTTAGTTTTTTTTGCATGTAGTTTTGTAAAACGTAAATATAATTAAAAGTTGGATGTTTTTACATAAAAAAAGACCGTCCTCACGAACAGTCTTATATTTAAATCATAATTTTATTGCTAAGATCTTAATTCTGCATTGAATTCTTTTTGGAAAGCTTTAACCAAAGAATCCATTACTAATGCAATTTCCTTTTCTTCTAAGGTTTTTTCTTCATTCAACAGTTCAAAACTCATCGCATAAGATTTCTTGCCTTCTGGAAGATTTTTCCCTTCATAAACATCAAAAAGATTGATATTTTTGATGAACGGAGATTTATTATTTCTCGCAGTCTGGTAAAGATCCTGATAATTTACATTTTTATCAATCAACAAAGCCAAATCTCTTCTGATTTTATTAAATTTAGGAATATCTTTAAATTGAAGTGTGTTTTCGGATCTTAATTTTTGAGCCAATTCCAATTCTATTTCTGCGTAGAAGCATTCTTGGTCAATATCAAAATCTTTCAGCATTTGAGGAGCCACTTTCCCTATTCTTACTATAGTTTCTCCATTGGTATTATATTCTAAAGCATCAGAAAATCTTTCGTCAGAAGAAGCAATTTCTTGGTAATCAATCGCTAATTTTTCTAGCAAAACTTTTACATAAGCTTTCAAATTGTAAAAATCTGTTTTAGATTTTGGCTGAAGCCAGTTTTCGGCAACCTCTCTGCCAGAAACCAAGATTGCAAGCTGTTTTCTTTCCTGATACTTTTCTCTTTTATGATAAATTTTACCGAATTCGAAAAACTTAATATCCTGATTTTTTCTGTTTATATTGTAGAGTGCATTTTGTAAAAGCCCTTCCAACAAAGACTTTCTCATAAATGCTAAATCACCACTTAAAGGATTTAATAATCGTACAGCATCTGTTTCATCTTTTACCGAAGTTAAAGAATTGTTCATAACTTCATTAAAGCCTAAACTCTGAAGCGTTCTTGCCCAAGAATTTTCTAGCTCATCTTGATCTTTTGCATTCAGTTTTACAGGAGTAAACGAAATTTTTTGAGGAGCATCTATTTTGTTGTAGCCGTAAATTCTTAAAAGTTCTTCAATGATATCAATTTCTCTTGTTACATCTGCCCTATATGCAGGAACTGATACTTCAAAACCATTTTGAATTTCATTTAAAACCTGAATATCAAGTGCTTTTAAAATCTCTTTTACTTTTTCTCTATGAATTTTCGTTCCTAAAATCTGTTCGATTTTCGAGAATCTGATGATTACATAATGGTCTTTAATTTTATTTGGATATTCTTCAAGAATCTCTCCTACCAACTTACCTTCAGCCAATTCTGAGATAAGCTTAACGGCATGCGTAAGGGCAGTTCTTGTAATATTGGGGTCTACACCTCTTTCAAATCTAAAGGAAGCATCGGTATTCAAACCGTGAAATTTAGCCGCTTTTCTTACTGCAATTGGGTTGAAATAGGCACTTTCTAGAAAAATAGTGTTTGTATCTGCAGAAACTCCAGAATTTAAGCCTCCAAAAACCCCTGCAATACACAATGGAGTATCGTCTCCATCCTTGATTATAATTTCAGAACCATTTAAGGTTCGTTCAACGCCATCCAAAGTTGTGAATTTTGTTCCCTCTGCTACAGTTCCTACTTTTACTTTTTTGCCTACAATTTTATCAGCATCAAAAGCATGTAATGGCTGTCCGAAGCCGTGTAGAACGTAATTTGTAATATCAACAACATTATTGATTGGGCTAAGACCAATTGCTTTCAATCTGTTTTTCAACCATGCTGGCGATTCTGCAACTTTCACATTTTCTATCACTGCACCAATATATCTTGGTGTAAGATCTGTATTTTCAACTTCAAGAGAAAAATTGTGTGAACCTTCATTATTTAAAACTTCTGAAGAAACTTTATTAAATTCCGACTTTTGCTGGTTGGTTGAAAGATAGGCAAAAAGATCTCTTGCAACACCATAATGCGACATTGCGTCTGTTCTATTCGGCGTTAAACCAATTTCAAAAACTTCATCATTTGAAAGATCAAAATATTCTGCAAACTTCTTTCCTACTTCAAATTTTGTTTCATCTAACACCATGATGCCACCGTGGTCTTCACTCAATCCCAACTCGTCTTCTGCGCAAATCATTCCTTGCGAAACTTCACCACGAATTTTCGCTTCTTTTATTTCAAAAAAAGCTCCATCTTTACTGTAGATTTTCGTTCCAATAACTGCTACAGGAACTGTTTGACCTTCAGCAACATTGGGTGCACCACAAACGATATTCAAAATTTTTCCTGTACCAATGTCAACCGTAGTTTTGTTGAGTTTATCAGCATTAGGATGCTTTTCGCAAGTCAAAACTTTTCCTACTACAATCCCTTCTAGGCTACCTTTGATACTTTCAAATTTTTCTATTCCTTCAACTTCAAGACCTATATCGGTAAGAAATTCACCGATTCTTTCGGTTTTAATATCTGTTTTGATAAAATCTTTTAGCCAGTTATTTGATATTTTCATTAATTATTTTTTGAAAATTTTATTTGAATTTTTCTATGTGCAAATGTCGTGTTTTTTTGATAAACAAAGAAATTTCTAGAGCCCTACACAGTTCCAAATTTGTAAATTTCTTTCTCCGAAGTTGATTTTTTGAATTTCTTAAGATTTGTGAGAATAAGGAACTATAATTTTAAATATATATTTTGATTTTAGATACTTCCATTCAAAATTAGCACTACGTAAAAAATTTACTCTAAAGATTCTACACCACCACAATTACAATAATTTCCCTGATTAAATCTTTAAAAATTGAGACAATCGCTGTCTGTTGCCTCCTATAATAATCTGATAACTTATTACAACTTCAATTTAGTAATTCCTACTTTTAGTAGATTTTTTTGCCTTAGAAACAATATTGTTACTATCAATAATGCATAAAAAAAGGTTACGAAATCATAACCTTTTTTTATTACTAAATTAATCTTACAAACCTATTACTGGCATTGAGAGCATTAAAATATTTTCATTCTCTTCCAAACCATCCAATGGCTCTATGATTCCTGGTCTGTTTGGTTGAGACATTTTCATTGTAATATCATCTGCACTTAAGATACCAAGCATTTCTGTTAAAAATTTAGAACTAAAACCAATATTAATATCTTCACCATTGTAATCGCAAGGAATTTGCATATCTGCTTTGTTTGCGTATTCTGTGTCTTCTGCGTGTAAGTGTAAAATATTTCCAGAAAGCTTAAATCTAACTTGATTGGTAGATTTATTTGACATAATTGAAGCTCTTTTGATTGCACTTAACAAAAGACTTCTGTTGATTGTCAAGAGATTTGGGTTTTCTTTCGGGATTACAGCTGTATAGTTAGGGTATTTTCCGTCAATCAATCTACAAATCCAAATATTTTTATCAAAAGTAAATTTAGCCATATTATCATTAAATTCTATGATAACATCCATATTTGAATTTGCTAAAATATTCTTAAATATATTCAAGGGTTTTTTAGGCATAATAAATTCCATTGGCTCAGCATTGATCAAATCTGTTCTTTTGTAAACAACTAATCTATGAGAATCTGTAGAGACAAAATTCGTTTCATTTTCCCCAAACTGGAATAAAACCCCTGTCATTACCGGACGAAGAGAATCATTACTTGTTGCAAAAAGGGTGTTATTTAAAGCTTCAGATAAAACTCCTGATGGAATAGTAACAGTTTGAGCAGCATCAAATTCCGGAAGTTCAGGATAATCATCTGCATGATCTAGTGCCACAGCAAAATTATCTTTTTCGTCTAAAATTTCAAGAAGACTTCCCGTTCCTTCTGCATTGTCTTTTATAACAAAAGTAAGCGGTTGTTCGCCATAAGTTTTAATAAAATCTTGAAAAATCTTCGCAGGCACAGCAAATTTCCCTACGTCGTCTGATTTTACTTCAAGCGATGTTACCAATGTTGTTTCACCATCTGATGCAGTAATGGTAACATTGTTTTCGTTTAGTTCGAAAAGGTAATTTTCTAATATCGGTCTCGATTGAGAACTTGAAATCACTCCACTTACTGTTTGTAAAGCTTTCTGCAATTCGCCACTTGAAATAATAAATTTCATAGATTTAAAAATAAGTTTTTACAAATATAACAAATTGAAAATACATGGAAAAGAATAATCCTGTGAGTTATTAACATACATCAAAATAAAATTTAACTTTGAGGCTAAACAATTGATGTTTGATATTTTTGGCGACTCTACTTTATTTCTAATAAAAAAAAATCTAATTAATGCGCAAACCAGCATTACATAAAAGTTTAATAAATGCTTTCCGAGGTGTTTTTCTAATGCTTAAATTTGAACGAAATTTTCAAATCGAGGTTGTGGCTTTGCTAATGAATATTTTTTTAATTTTTTATCTGAAAATTTCTAATCTTGATACAATTCTCATTCTTATTGTTTGTTTTCTTGTTTTGAGCGCTGAAGCTTTTAATACAGCTATCGAAAAAATTTGCGACATCATTCAGCCAGAGTTCGATAAGAGAATTGGTTTTATTAAAGATGTTTCGGCCGGTGCAGTTATTTTAACAGCAATCCTCTCAATGATGGTGGGGATTTTTGTGTATTGGAAATATATTTTTGAATAATTGTTCTGCAGATTATCACAGATATTTATGCTATTATGCTAAAAATACTTAGTTTATAAATCACTTTAAAATCAACCTTATATTTTGATGTGATTCTATAATCTCAAACAATATATCAAATAAAGTCGGTCCGTTTCCCTTCACCAGTTCATCCAGTTTTTGTTGAATCAAATCAATATTAAAAGGTTTTCCTTGCTTGATTTTATTTTGATAAAATTCTTTGGTTGCTTCAAAGCCCAAATCTTGTTTAGATTTCTCAGAATCTTTCCAAATAATCTCCCCCTGAAATCCATAAAGAATATCATCAAAACCATCTAGCGTGCCCAATTTCCAGCCTGCGCCTTCCATCAAGATTGCTGAAACTTCTTCGTAGAATCCAGACAAATCAGAAAAAAGGCTGCCATTGATGACAGCCGATTTTATGTTATTTTTATTTGAAGTATTCGACTCCATTTTTGAAGATGTTATGATAATTCGCTGTCGGAATATTTTTCATCAAACCTTCTGCAAAACGTTCAGGATGTCCCATTCTACCATAAATTTTTCCACACGGACTTGTGATTCCTTCAATTCCGAATAATGAATTATTTGGATTAAACGGCATTCCGTGAGCGATGTTTCCATCTAAATCTAAATATTGAGTAGCAATCTGTCCGTTTTCATACAACTTCTGAATTTCCGCTTCCGAAGCCATAAATCGACCTTCACCGTGAGAAATTGGAATCGTATAAACTTGATCTTTCATTCCTTTCAGCCAAGGTGATTCGTCATTCAGAACCTTCACATTCACCATTTGAGAAATATGTCTTCTGATGGCATTGTGAGCTAAGGTCGGAGAATTTTCATCCAAGTCCTTAATTCTTCCGTAAGGCAACAATCCTGACTTCACCAAAGCCTGGAAACCGTTACAGATTCCAATGATCATTCCGTCTCTATCTAGCAATTCGTGAACGGCATTTCTCATCTTTTCGTTCTTCAAAACATTCACAATAAACTTAGCAGAACCGTCTGGTTCGTCACCCGCAGAAAACCCTCCGGAGAATGCTAAAATCTGAGACTGTTTAATTTCTTCTACCCAAGCGTTGATGCTTTCGTCCAGCAGTTGATGATTGATATTAATCAAAGGCAAACTACTAACAACGGCACCTTCTTTTTGGAATGCATTCAGCGTATCGTATTCGCAATTTGTTCCCGGGAAGATTGGTGCAAAAACTCTAGGCTGAGCAAGACCGTGTTTCTTAATAATGATATTTCTTGGGTTAATTGAGTTCAATTTTGAATCCAATTCAACCACTATTTTTTCTTTTTCAACCGTTGAGAAAAGGTTTTCAAACGTTTTTGTATTGGCTTCAAGTAATTTTTCGATTTTAAAATCTAAATTACTGATTTTCAAATAATCAGAATTTTTAACTTCACCTATTAATTGAAGTTGATTAATACTTAAGTTTTCTGTTGCTTCGATGATAAAACTTCCGATATTTTTAGCCAATAAAACGTTCTCATCAGCCCTATTTATTTCAGCTCCCAATCTGTTACCGAAACTCATTTTTGCTAAAGCAACTGCAACGCCTCCTTCTTTCACAGTCTTCACTGAAACTATTTTTCCAGCTTTGATATTTTCGAAAATCAATTCAAAAACAGCCTTCAGATTTTCGTAATTTGGAAGTCCGTTTTCCTGTGGAATATGATTGAAGAAATACAGTTTATTTCCTGCTTGTTTAAATTCTGGAGATATCACATTTTTCTTTTCTCCATTAGCACAAGCGAAAGAAATCAACGTTGGCGGAACATTCAAATCCTGATACGTACCACTCATTGAATCTTTACCTCCGATGGCAGCCAAACCAAGATTAATCTGTGCATCATAAGCTCCCAAAAGAGAAGCTAATGGCTTGCCCCATTTCTCAGGATTCTGACCTAATTTCTCAAAATACTCCTGAAAACTAAGTCTAATATTTTTATAATCGCCACCCATCGCCACGATTTTAGCAACGCTTTCTACAACGGCATAAGAAGCGCCCAATAATGAGTTTTGCTTTGAAATTTCGGCATCAAATCCCCAACTGGCAAAAGAAACCGTTTCAACATCTTTTGCACCTAAAATAGGCAGAGTTTGAGCGCTTCCTTCCATCAAAGTCTGCTGGTATTTTCCACCCAAAGGCATCGCAACCGTAGTGGCACCGATAGAAGAATCAAACATTTCCAACAAACCTTTTTGAGAAGCAACGTTTTTGTCGCTTAAAATTTTCAGGAAATTCTCTTCATTAAAAGTCTGAGTTTCGTCTTTTACTTCATTGAGATGTGTAATCTTAACTTCCTGACTTTTAGAACAGCCATTAGTATCAAGAAATTCTCTTGAAAGATCAACAATCTTATCACCTTTCCAGAACATCTGCATTCTTCCTGAATCTGTCACTTTTGCCACTTCAACAGCGACAATGTTCTCAGCTTCACAGAATTTGATAAACTGCTCTTTATCTTTTGGTTCAACCACAACCGCCATTCTTTCCTGAGATTCAGAAATAGCAAGCTCAGTTCCGTTCAAACCTTCGTATTTTAATGGTAAAACATCTAGATTAACTTCCAAAGAATCAGCGATTTCACCGATGGCTACAGAAACTCCACCCGCTCCGAAATCATTAGACTTTTTAATCAATCTCGTCACTTCAGGATTTCTGAATAACCTCTGAATTTTACGTTCTTCAACTGCATTTCCTTTCTGAACCTCAGAACTCATCGTGTGTATAGAAGTTTCGTCCTGCTCTTTAGAACTTCCGCTTGCTCCGCCAACACCGTCACGACCAGTTGCTCCACCTAAAATGATGATAGAATCGCCAGCTTCAGGCTTTTCGCGTCTTACCCAATCTACAGGAACAGCGCCGGTTACAAAACCAACTTCCATTCTTTTTGCTTTGTAGCCTTCATCGTAAATTTCGGAAACCATTGTAGTTGCCAAACCGATTTGGTTACCGTAAGAAGAGTATCCGTTTGCAGCCTGTTTTGTGATTGTTTTTTGAGGTAATTTCCCTGGTAAAGTTTGGTCAACCGGCTCCAACACATCTGCAGCGCCCGTTAATCTCATTGCTTGGAAAACAAAAGAACGCCCAGATAAAGGATCTCTAATTGCGCCACCTAAACAAGTTGAAGCACCACCGAAAGGTTCAATTTCTGTTGGGTGATTGTGTGTTTCGTTTTTGAATAATAAATACCAAGGTTCTTTTTTACCATCGTATTCAGCTTCAATTTGAATGGTACAAGCGTTGATCTCGTCAGAAACCACCAAATTTTCTAAGTTGCCTGTTTTATGGAAATATCTTGCGCAAACAGTCGCCAGATCCATCAAAGAAATGGGTTTCAATTCGCGTCCTAAGAATTTTCTTTTTTCGATATAATCATTGAAAATAGTTTCCAATGTATGTTTAAATTGTCCTTCAAATTCGATATTTGACAACTCTGTTTCAAACGTTGTGTGACGGCAGTGGTCACTCCAATAGGTGTCTAAAACTTTTAATTCAGTTTCGGTAGGATTTCTTTTTTCAGTTCTAAAATATTCCTGAATAAATTTCAAATCATCCAATCCTAATGCAAAACCGTGATTATTAAAGAATTCTTCAAGCTGAGCATCATCAAAATTGATAAAACCTTCGTGAATAATCACTTTTGACGGTGTTTCTTCCGCAGGAATATTTAAAGTTGATAAATCTTTCTCCTGAGATTCTACTTTATTGATGAGAAGGTCTTTAATTTTACCTAAATCAGATTCAGAAACTCCTTCGAATTCGATAAGCTTACCACTTCTTACTTTAGGTTTCTCATTTCCAGTGAGTAAAGCGATACATTGCTGCGCAGAATCGGCACGCTGGTCGTATTGTCCAGGAAGAAATTCTAATGCAAAATAAATTCCTTTTGCAGGATTTTCTTCGATTAAAATATCGGTAACTGGGTCAACGAAAGTGCTGTTAACTACCTTTTCAAACTCGCCGTCATTCAAATTGAAAATATCGTACACATTGTACACTTTTACGCTTTGGATAGATGGAACCACCGCTTTTACTTCATCAAAAATTTTAGGACTTTCTACATCGAAAATTCCTCTTTTTTCTACGAAAATTCTTTTGTTTTGAGACATTAGATGTCAGATATTTATTAGATTTATTTTTAATTTCAAAGCAAATTTTTTGAATTTGCAAATATATTTTATAGCATTCCTACGGAATGCAGATTTATTTGTATTTCTGTTTTTCTACGCATAGAACACTCCTACGGATGTTTGTATTACGATTGTCACAAGCGATTCCGTTAGGAATCATATCTGTGTAGTAAGCATATTAGAAGGAATGGTGCAGTCCGTAGGACTGCTATCTTCTTGTCATTAAAACTCACAAAAATAATTCTCCTGCAATCAAAAAATTAATTTTCATCATCATAGAATTCAAACAAATATTCATTCTTAAATTCAATTTCAAATGCGTTCAGCATCTCCATATATTCTTCTCTGAAACTCTTCTTCGAATGATGTTTTTCCTGATTCAGAATATAATTTACAACTTTATCCTTCTGGCTTTTCGCATAAGAAAATGCGCCATAACCTTCCTGCCAGAAAAACTTTCCAAAACACAATTTTCTGTCATTAATAAAATTTGTGGATTCAATTTTAACCGTTTTAATCAGTTCCGGAATTGTAATCTGCAAATTCTTATAACTGAAGAAGATATGAATATGGTCTGGATTTGCATAAATAGCTAATACTTTTTGTTTCTTATTGCTAAATATTCCACAAATATATTTTTCAACTTCTTCTCTTACTTCTGATTTAATTTTAATATCTCGTCCTTTTGTTGCAAAAACAACCTGAATATAAATTTGTGTATAAGTATTAGGCATAAGATTTTATTTTTATCATTCTTACAAAGATATCATTCCTACGGAATGCGCACTCGTAGCAACATACTATCTACACAGATTTTATTCCTACGGAATAAATTAAATCGAAAACTTAATTTTCAAACAAAAAATGCAGCCCAAGAGACTGCATAAAGTTTATACTTTCAGGTCAGACTCCAAACCAAGCAATTCGCTGTTGGCATCCAAAATAGGCTGAACTTCATTGGCAATGAATTCTTCCGTTTGAATAGGTGCAAAACCGATGAAGTTTTTAGGATCTAGTACTTCTTTTAATTTTGATTTATCAAGCTTCAAAGAATGGTCGTTTAAGATTCTCTCGATCAAATCATTTTCTTTTCCTTCTTCTTTCACCTGTTTAGAAGCTTCCATTGAGTGAACTCTGATGATTTCGTGGATTTCCTGACGGTCTCCACCCGCTTTCACTTCTTCCATAATGATGTATTCTGTCGCCATAAACGGCAATTCTTCCATAATATGTTTGTTGATTCTGTTTGGATACACCACGATTCCGTTCATAATGTTATTCCAAATCAATAAAATTGCATCCACTGCTAAAAATGCTTGTGGAATAGTCAATCTTTTGTTTGCAGAATCATCCAAAGTTCTTTCAAACCATTGCGTAGAAGCCACCATCGCAGAACTTGTCGTTAAAGACATTACATATTTTGCTAAAGCTCCTATTCTTTCGCTTCTCATTGGGTTACGTTTGTAAGCCATTGCCGATGAACCGATTTGGTTTTTCTCGAATGGTTCTTCAATTTCTTTCAAATTTTGAAGTAAACGTAAATCGTTGGTGAATTTATGTGCAGATTGAGCAATATTCCCTAATAAAGCCACTACTTTAGCATCGATTTTTCTGTCGTAAGTTTGACCCGAAACACCAAAAACTTTCTCGAAACCGAATCTTTTAGACAATTCTTTATCTAAATGTTTCACTTTAGAATAATCACCGTTGAAAAGCTCCAGAAAACTTGCTGCAGTTCCGGTTGTACCTTTTACACCTCTGAATCTCAATGTTTCCAGGAAGAAATCCAATTCTTCAATATCAAGAACCAAACTTTGTAACCAAAGTGTTGCTCTTTTCCCAACTGTGGTTAACTGAGCAGGTTGGAAGTGAGTAAACCCTAAAGTGGGAAGATCTTTATATTGAATAGAAAAATCAGCTAAATTTTTCATTACGTTAACCAACTTTTTCTTTAAAATTAAAAGTCCGTCACGGATTTGAATTAAATCTGTATTATCTCCTACAAAAGCTGAAGTTGCTCCCAAGTGAATAATTCCTTTTGCTGAAGGCGCTACATCGCCGTAAGTGTGAACGTGAGCCATCACATCATGGCGGAATTTCTTCTCATATTCTGCTGCTTTATCGTAATCGATATTGTCAACATTGGCTTTCAACTCTGCAATTTGCTCGTCTGTGATGTCTAGACCCAAGTCTTTTTCAATCTCAGCCAAAGCAATCCAAAGCTTTCTCCAATTCTGGAATTTGTTGTTGTGAGAAAAGTTAAACAACATCTCTTGGCTGGAGTAGCGCTCTTCCAATGGATTTTTGTAGGAATTCATTCTTTCTTTTACTTTTTTATAGATATGCAAAAGTAAGATTTTTTGATGAGAATTGAAAAGGTTTTAAGGCTGAAAATCTTAGCCTTTTGTCATTAAACATAAGAATCTTTATTGAAGTTTCCAGATTGTATTTAAAACTATTTTTATTTTTTTTAATTAATTAACGAATATAATTATTGAGTCACAAAAAAAACGTCGCAGAAAAATCTACGACGTCTAAAAGAATGTTTTTTAGTAAAGTATATAAATGAATGTTTGGTTATTTTAAGGTCCACAAAGAGCCATTTTTTGTGGTGATTTTCTCAAGCTTTCCTTGAGAGGCTAGCTCGTTCAGTATTTTCTCACTCTCATTTCTACCATTTCCTGAAAGTTCTGTAAATTCTTTTGCGGTGAGTGAACTATATTTTTTGAATAATGATTCCCAATCTTTTGCAAATTCTGATTTTGAAGCTTTGGGATTTACTGTAAGAATTGCTGTTTCGTAAAACGGATAGGGCTTTGAACCATAAACCATTTGTTTTTCGCCTTTATTATTAACGAAGAAAATTGTAGGAAACCCTCTCACACCAAATTCTCTTGCCATTTTCAAATCATTATCAAATAAGATTTTTGCCTTACCTTCGAAATCTGATTTTAATTGCTTCACATCAAGACCAACTTTCTCAGCGGCCAATGCCATATTTTCCCATTTTGCAATGTTTTTCTTTTTCAGAAAGACCAATTCTCTCATTTCTCTCATAAAAAGAATGGCTTTTTCTTCACTTTGCAACTGAGCAGCTTTGAATGCTATAGAGGGTGGATAAGAAGAGTCTAAAGGATCTTGCAACCACACATCTCCGTCAATCGGCATATCATAATAACCGCTTACTTCATCCCAATGATGAGCAACATCAGACGGTTTACTGATTCCTCCACTGTTGTAGCTCCAGTCTGGTAAAAGTCCACCCATGTGGTATTCTACATCAATATCTTTACCATATTCAAGCTTCATTTTTCTCAATTGAGGTTCAATTCCCCAGCAAGATGAACAAATAGGGTCTGTAAAATATATTACTTTAACAGATTTTTCGGTTGTATCTACAGTTACTAAACCGTTTTCTTCACTTCCTGGAACTCCGCAAACTCCTGTTTCAGGATCACATAGAAGTGGGTTGGTTGTCTGTGTACTCATTTTCTTGTTTTTTTTCTTGTCATTCTGCCCGCTGCATGATAGTGATAAAATACTGAGGCTGCAGATGATCAAATTTCTATAAAATCTCATTAGAAATTATCTTGAATGAAGCAAAAATAAAAAAATACAAGTTCCCGTGAACTATCAATTTCATTTAGGAAAGTGGTTTCCTCTAAGAAACTACGTATACAAAATTTCTTATCTTTGCATCAATTAAGTATTATGAAAAAAACATCAACAGTAAATAACAATACCGTCTGCAAACACCGCATGAATGCTATAAAGGATACCGTGGAACTGCTTTCAGGAAAATGGAAGTTCCATATTGTGGGTACTCTTTTGCAGAGTAACAAAATGAGATTTATGGATCTCTTGCGTGAGGTGGATGGTATTGGTTCAAAAATGCTTTCAAAAGAATTGCAGGATCTTGAAATGAATCATTTAATCAAAAGAGAAGTTCTAGACACAAAACCTATCACTGTAGAATATGAAATCACGGAATTTGGTAAAACTTTAGCTCCGATTATTGATGAAGTAGCCAATTGGGGTATTAATTACAGAACGAGTTTATATGGAAATAAGACAGAATCGCCTGAGTAATTTTTCTTTTAAACATTTAAAAAATGCCAGATAAAAAATCTTATCATTGGCAAAAGTAAAAAACGGAACTACTAATTTCGCAGTCATTACATTAGTTATTAATGAAAGCAATACAGATGAAAATTTTGTTAATGAATATTATAGTGGTGATGGTTTTCCTGATTTTTTCACATTAACATTTACGGAATATGAGTAAAGTCTGACAACCTTATTTCCCCACAACATCGCTTTGCTTAAAAGCATCAACTTTAATAAAAACCTCACCTTTCTCTTTTTGCTTTTTATCGGAAATTAAAATTCCGAAGAGATGATCGATTTCATGTTGGAAAATTACAGCTGTGAAACCTTCAACCATTTCGGTGAATTTCTGGCCTTTTAAATCTACATATTCTAGTTGGATGACATTGCTTCTGTAAAACTGATCATAAAAGTTGGGGATGGAAAGATCGCCTTCCGGACCGAGATTCTGAAGTTCTGATCTCCATGTGATGACCGGATTCAGGAAATACTCCAAAGGTTCACCTTCTTTGTCGAACCGTTGCACCCAGATTACTTTTCTGTTGATTCCCACTTGTGGAGCAGCAATTCCTACTCCACCGTCGGTAGATTGAAGTGATGCTTTCATTCTATTAACAAGAATCTCTGTGTTTTTATCGAGTGGATCTATGTCTGTTGAAAGATTTAATAAAGTTTGATGCTGATGATCTTCTACTGTTTGATAAATAGGTAAATTTGTTGTAATATCTCCTTGATTGATGATTTCTAGCTCAGTGGAAGTGAACTTTTGAGCGTTGATGAAACTGATAAAGAAAAGCAGGTATAGAGAAAGTTTTTTCATTTTTTATTGATCTTTTCTAATAATTTAACAATCCAAACTCAGGTTAATATGTTTTCGTCATATCCTCTGGAATAATCAGGTTAAAATCTGTGGGAACGTAGTCTTTCTGAGGTATTTTCAACTCAGAGTCTTCTGATTCGAATACGGAGATGACAGCCATTTTCAGGTTTGGATTTTTCTGTTTGATGTACCAATAAATCCCCCCAAATTCTTTACTGTGGAAATTTCCGTTGTAGTGGATGAAGGTTTTTCCGGCCTGAAAATTTTCTATTATAGACTCTGCCATAGTAGCGTCTTTAGTGGCTTGTGCAGAGATAAAATTCATCACCTTCATTTCGTCTGCATGGTCGCCCATCATGGTTTTCATTTCTGGATATCCCGGAGTTTGAAGACTTACTTTAATTGGCAATTGTGCAATGAATTTTTTTTCTTCGGTAGATAATTTATTTAAAGATTCAAGACCTTCTTTTGATGTTTGCGAAGCATATTTTCTTGGAACATTGGTGGCGATGAATTGGAGTTTTTTATCTTTTGCAAAATCAACCAGGGGTTTGTAATCTGTAGCGTAATTGTTCCATAATCTTGCAGAGTCTTTCAGCGTTTTAGCATCAAATTTTCCGCTCAAATAATCATTTAGCTGAGATTGATTGTCTCTTTCAAACATTTCGGCTCCTAAAATTAGCTGTCCGTTTTTCTTTTCAAATAATGCTTCGGTAATTTTGAGCTGCAGCCAATGGTTGATAGAATTGTTGTGATTTTCGCCAAAGAATACGACGTCGTAATCAGCTAATTCTTTTACCAATCTTTCAGTTTTTATTTCTTTTCCTTTTTTATCATAAAATTGATAAGGTTTGAAGTTTTGCGCTTTTATTGGTAAAAAACCCAGTAAAAGCATGATGAATAAAGTATTTTTCATTATTATTAATTTAAAAATTTTAATTTATTATATTTTTTGATCATTACAAAAAGATATCTTATTTTTTTTCAGTTTAAAGAATGTTTACATATCATCAAATTTATATAGGCTCTTACTATATAATTCTGAATCTACGCTAACATTACGTTAAGATGCTAGAATATTCTTTTGGAAAGCAGCAATATCCTGCAACAATGTAAGAATATTTTGCACCAACATAAAAATATAGTTTTATCGTTTAAAAATATTGTTAAGCAGGGCAAAAATTTATCTTTACTATGCTTGAATATTGCTTTAAAGCTTCAAATATGAGTAATAATTTTCACAAAAATCACAAATGATAATCTGAATTAAAATAAAATTCGACTGGTCTTTGATAATATATATTAAATATTCTCAATTCTATAATTATGCTAAATTTAATGCACTTGCCAATAAAAAATTTTTAGTCTCGCTGGTTTTCAAGATAGAAAAGATAGTTTGGCAGGCTGCGTACAAAATATTTTCACTAATGACAGATTGCAGACAAGCATTAAAATATTTGTATGATTTGTGCTTAATAAAAAAACCGTCTTGAAATAAAAACAAAACGGTCTTATAAAAATTTTACTTTTTTTAGTCTTCTAAACTAGCTACAAGATCTTTCCACTCCTGTAGTTCGGGGATTCCCGGCTTTCTTTTTCCAAAGAACTGCACAATAAAATCTCCTTCTTTGTTGAATACTTCAATCGCGGTAACTTCGCCATCTTCAGTTGGTTTTTTCACGATCCATGTTTCAGCTATTTTTGTTACGTCTAAATGTAAATTGAAATCAGGATCCATAACGTTGAACCATTGCTGGTGCCACATTGTCTTCTTCACTTCGCCTGTGTGGATTTGTATAATTCCTATGTTACCAACAAAAATCATTATTGGTAATTTTTTTTCAGAAGCATCTTCAAGAATGTTTATCACTTTAGAAGAATCTATTTTTTTTGCAAAACCTTCTGGAGCCAATCTCAAAGCCTGCGTTCTTGAAACACCGAATTTTCTGGTCATCATAAAGAAATCGTGGGTATCTTTCAATTCTACCCATGCTTTCTGGAAACCTTCAACATCAATTTCGGCATCTGCTTTTTCTTCTGGTTTTTGAGCTATGTTTTCAAATTCTAAAATCTGATTTTGGTCTTCAGCTTTAAATTTCTCAATAATAGTATCAAATAAAGCTTCGTTGCTGTCTTCCGTTAAATAAATTTTGTGCAATGCCGAACCGTTTTTCGCGAAAAACTGAAGACTTTTCCTGTTGCCTTCTACAACTCCGAAAGCAAATTTCCAGTGATTTTGAAAGATTCTTAAATCTATTTCTTCTCCTACGAAAAGCTGTGCGTGGGGACTGCTGAAATCTCCGTTTAGGTAAGTTCCCTTTCTCTCGTGAACGCACTCTTCATTTCTAGTCAGTGCCATTACTTTTCCTAACTGCTCAACGTCTGTTAAAATATTTTGAAATTCGGGTTTTAAAATCGTAACGCCTTCTCCTAGGTATGTTGCTAATAATTCAGCTTCACTAACTCCTAGTTGATCTGCGGCATTTCTTATTCTTAAATGTGGGTTTTCAGCTTTCAGAGCTTCCCATTTTTCTTTTAATTCGTTGACTAAAATGTTCATTGATTGATTCATTTATTTGTTTATTTATTGGGTTATTTATTGTTTTTTAAATCTTGTATAATCATGTGACGAATTTGTTTGCAGCTTTACTTTATACTTACTCTTTTTTAAAATTTATATTATTCTAAAATGAGTTGAGTTGAAGAGGCTCCTTCTTCCATTTCATAGGAGTTGAAGTATTTATACATTATAAAGAGAGACACAAATTTTCCTTTAAACAGCTTTATCCTACAGTAAAAAAAGGTTTCGTTGGCTTTTACATACGGACGAATTTCATTTAAATATTCAAGATATTAGTTGCAGAAACAGACTGTGTAAATCGTAAATATTATATCAAAATTTATCTAAACAAAGGCACTTTCGTTTCTTTATAGGAAACAAATTTTCTCCTTTTTGTTACTTTTTTTTGATTTAATCTTTGGGTTTCCTTGTACAAGAGTTCTGAAATATCACTTCCTCTATATTGTATGTTTTGGGCTAAACGCAGAAGGCTTTTTCTACCATCTTACCCAAAAATAATCATTGGGTTATTTGTGATTGGATGATTGCAAATTGTACAAGGGAAATTATACGTTACACTTATATTTTCTGCTGTAAAAACCTCTCTTGGAGTTCCATAGGCAGCTACTTTTCCCGATTTCATTAACAAAATCTTATCAGCATGCTGAGCCGCCAAATTGAGATCATGAAGAACAACCACCGCAGAATTTTCTTTAGTTGTAAATTTTTTAATGATTTCTAAAGCTTTGTATTGGTATTTTACATCCAGATTATTCAAAGGTTCATCCAAAAAAAGAAGCTTTTGAGGGATATTATTTTGTAATTGTGCCAACACTCTTGACAAGTGTACGCGTTGTTTCTCACCACCCGACAAAGTATTGTATTGTCTTTCTCTTAGATGATAAACATCTGTTTGATGCATCATTTCATCTATTGTCTTTAGATCTTCCTCTTTGGGCTGGGCATCAAAATAAGGATAGCGACCCATCATTACAACATCTTTTACCTGCAAAGGAATATCATTTGAATTGTGCTGAGAGAATTTAGCTTTGTGTTTTGAAAGCTCGGTAATTTCCCAGTTGCTAATATCTTTATCTTTAAATAAAATTTTCTGTTTGCAATTCACTTCATTTGCCAAAACACTGAGAAGGCTAGATTTTCCGGCACCGTTTGGTCCCAATATGGCTAAAAAGACACCAAAGTCTAAAGACACATCCACATTATTCAGAATATGAAATTCTTTATGTTTATAATTGATTTTCTGTGCTTTAATCATTATATCGATTTTTTAAAATTCATCAAAATTGCAATAAAAATAGGACCTCCAATTAATGAGGTTAAAATACCAATTGGTAATTCTGACGGCGCAACAATACTTCGGCTGATGGTGTCTGCAATAAGCAATAAAATACTTCCCAAAACGGCAGATAGCGGTAAAATGAAAGTATAATTTGAATTAAACAAAAGCCTTAGAATATATGGCACAATGAGACCTACAAAGCCTATTGTACCTGAAAAAGCAACGCAAGTTCCAATCATTAAAGAGGTAATGATGATGATTTTCTTTTTTAATTTTTGAACATTAATTCCCAAATGCTGTGCATCTTTTTCACCCAACAACATGGCGTTTAACGCCTTACCTTGAGGAAGTAAAATGCTATAGGAAGTAGTAAGAACAATTGCAAGAATCAAATTTTTCATCCACGTAGCTCCAGCGAGACTTCCCATATTCCAGAAAGAAAGATCTCTAAGCTGCTCATCTTTAGAAATATAAATAAGAAATCCTGTAATTGAAAATCCGATGGAAGTAATAGCTACACCACTCAAAAGCATCATCACAACATTGGTTTTTCCTGCATTGGTGGATATTCTATAGACCAACAACATTGCTGCTAAAGCTCCGAAGAATGCAGAAATTCCTGTGAGAGAAAACTGAATTATTTCTGGAAGATACCTTTTGAAATACCCTCCCAAAACAATTGCAATAGCTGCAAGCAAAGTCGCTCCCGAAGTTAAACCAATTGCTTCGCCAGTTGCCAAAGGATTTTTAAACAAACCCTGTAAAGCTGTACCAGAAACCGCCAAAAGACTTCCTATTAAAATTGCCATTACAATTCTTGATGCTCGCACATCCCAAACCACATATTTGTGGCTTAGTGATAAGTGTGAATCGCCTTTTATTATTTTTAATAAAATTTCAAAGGCAGATTTTCCTTCAAAATCGTACACGCCAATGCTAAGAGAACCTACTGCTATAAAGACAAGCAGTAAGGTTGTTACTATTATATAAAAATATAATTTACTTTGCGTTTTCAATTAAAAGTTTGTTTAATGAAACTGCAGCCTCTCCTACTCTTGGTCCGAAACCTGAAACTAAGCCTCCATCCATTGCGATAATTTTTTTGTTTTTACCGGCATTGGTTTGAGAAACGCCAGGCATTTGCAAAACACCCTTCAATCCTCCAGAACTTTGTAATCCGCTAGAAAACAAGAATAATACATCTGGATTGGCTTTTACAACAGCTTCCGGAGTAAGAGGTTTGAAATCTTCGAAATCGTTAACTGCATTTTCTCCGCCCGCAAGTACAATTAATGCTGCCATTGGTGTGTTTTTACCCGAAACCATCAGTACATTTCCTCTTGCGTAGATGAACAATACTTTTGGTTTTTTGGGGATAGGCAGAATTTGTTTTAAATCTGAATCTATTTTATCATTCAGCTTCTGATAATCTGAACTTCCGATAGTTTTTGCAACGTCAGCAATCAATTTTTTGGTTCCCTCCACAGAATATTCTTGATTAAATGTTACAGCTTTACTACCTGAAGATTTGATTTTCCCCATCAAATCTGGGTTAATGTCTTTATCTGAAGCTAAAATTAAATTGGGTGAAACTGCCATAATCGGTTCAATCGTAATTGATCTCACATGACCTAGATCTTTAGCAGTAGCTTTCAAAGATGCGGGATAGGTGCTGGTAACATCTGTGCCCACAATTTCTTTTTCGTGACCTAAAGCGGCAACGATTTCGGTGATTCCACCGTTTAAGGTAACGATTTTGTTGTTGGTTTTCGGAGCTTCAGAAGTAGCTTCCGGATTATTTTCTGTAGCTTTTGTGTTTTCTTTTTTACATGAATAAACTGCAAGAAACATAGAAATGGTGATAATGAATTTTTTCATTGTTTAAATTTTATTTGATTAATTATTATATTCTTTGATATTCTTTTATCTGGAAAAAAACCAAAAATTTAAGATTTGGAAACTTTAGGAGTCAATTCAAGTTATTTCCTAATCATAAAACCAATAGTTCGGTTTGATAATTGAGCAATTATAATGGCTTAAATTCAAACGAAGGATATCCTCTTTCGCCCGCTATACCCAATTGATCTGTTGTTATTTTTGTAAGTCTTGTAAATCTTAGTTTAAAATAATATCCTTCTGAATCTTTAATAACATAAAAACGGTCGCCATACACTTCCAGACCATTTACTCCAACAGGATTCCTCCAGTTAGAGCCGATTATTCTATGATCATTGAAGATAAATTTAGACTGATCTATATCTGAAGTTTTAAAATTGTTGTAAGCCTCTATTCCGGATGCCGAACCGGTAAGAATAACTTCATAGGCACCTACTCCGCCAATATTGTTGTGGGTAACAAAATCTCCATACACATAGCTTCCTGCTCCTACAATTGTGTTGGTAAACACAGTGAAACACAAATCCCATCTCTTTTTTTCAGGTTGAATAAGAACTTCTTTGTTATTTTTAAGACTTACAAAACTGTAGTTGTAGGTTAAGTTTTTATTTACTGCCAATACTTTGTGAGAAGTAGCATCAAGTTCGGCATACTTCACTTTATAACCAGTAGAAGTTCTCACCACCTGAATTTTCATCCAACCTCTGGCATCTCCACTGGTTATGATAGAACCTACAGGTACAGAACCTTTGTAAATATCTTTTCCCATGTTGACAAGATAAATTCCGTTTTCGGCTTCTTCCGCTTTCACTTCCTCTATTGCAGTATATCCTGACGGAAAATTACCTTTCACATCATCAATATAAATCTCATTATAAGGATTAAAATTAGCTACCTGAACCTGAGGCTGCAAAGAAGCAACACTTCCTGCGGTAACGTCATCAATATTGGTTGCATTAGGAATTTTTGCAGCAGCCATCATAATTGATGAGTTTAGAATTACCTTAAATGAGCTTCCCGAGTAGAAAGCCAGATCCCAATCTGTTCTTTTTGTTACCACTCTTTCATTTTCACTTAAATCAAACCAAACCTGATTGGGTTGCGCACCTCCTCCTACACTTATATCTACCAAAGCGCCGTCTATAGGAGCCACTGCAATAGCATCTTCGTTATCGTTAATACAAGATTGAGACAACAATACAGTTCCCAAGAGTAATCCCGTGAGTATTTTTTTCATTTTCAAGATTTTAAAAGTTATAATTTAGTCTGGCAAAATAACTTCTGCCGTAGAAAAGATTCTGATTAAAATTTGCCGGATTGTGAGTGTCTCCACTTTGTATAGAGTTTCTTACGGAGCTTACATCAAAAATATTTTTCACACCCGCAGCCAATTCAAAATGATTGTTTAAAAACGGTTGAGATACAGTGAAATTCATGATATTGAAACTTCCAACTTCACCCAAGGTGAACTTAGGTCTTGCCAAAATATCTGTTGTAGATTCTTGTACAAATTGCTTTCTTTCACCTGTATATTTATAATAAATCGCGAACAAAGTTTTGGAAGAACGCAGTGTGTAATTTAAAGCTAAGTTGGCTTCGGTATAAAAATTATAATCATCTGGAGAGATCACATTTTCAGAAATTAGCTCTTGAGAAACTCCCATCATAGAAATACCTGCCTTGAGATAGAAATTATCTTTTTTAGCAGAAAAAATACCTCCAAAAAGTAAAGAATTGTATTTATTGATGTTTAAATAAGTAGAAACAAGTGGGCTTCTGCTTACTAAAACGTTTTCTATACGATCTATTACGTCCAAATACATTGCAGATAGGCCTATATCAAACTTCCACGCACTTGCATTGCTTGTCTTATAGTCCCAGAAAAACCCTGCCGAATATCCTGTTTCGGGTTTTAAATTTTGGTTTCCTGTAATATTATGATTGATGTCTACTACGTTGGTATAAAGCTCTTCATAAGTTGGAAATCTGTTGGAAGATCCAAAAACGGCACGTAAATCTGACTTAGATGAGGTGCTGTATCTTGCCGTTAATGAATAATTATTTTGCGAATGGAATCTGTCACTTATACTTAATCTATAGCCTGGTCTTAATGAGAAATCTTGCGAAACTTTCCATTCTGCAGAGATAAAGTTGGCGTAACTGAAAATAGCCCTATTCACATTTTCCCGATTGCCAATTCCCTGAACGGTGGATGCAGCGGCAAATCCACTGGTACGATCAAGCTCATATGCTAACTGAAAATTAATCTTGTCACTGTTTATGAAATTACTGAACATCCCTCTGGAGTACAATACTTTAGAGTCGTAGTAAGCTTGTTTATTATCGCGTAAAATTTCTGCTCTGTTGGGTACATCATATTCGAAATTTTGGCTTTCTCTTTTTTGAGTTTGATAAGAAAAATCTCCCACATAATGAATTCTTCCGAGTTTTGTCTGAATATTAAACTGATGAATCCATCGGTTTGTAAAATAATCGGTATCGTCTGAAACATAGGTTCTGCTACCGCCTGTTAAAGGATATTCTTCCACCAATTGATTCCGAAAATTAATAGTTTCTCTTAAATAATTGACTTTGTAAAATAGTGAAGTATTATTGTTAGAATATTTGATGGCGGCATTGGTCGTCAAAAGATCTTTTGGAAGCCATTCGTAACCACGATTACCATCATTTAAAGGTTGGAAATATTTGTAGCCATTGTATTTCCCTTTATAACCTTGGAAATCATTATGATTGACGTCTGCGGTGACCGTCCAATTATCATTAATCTTATACCCTAAATTTAAAGATTGAATATGTCTACCGTTCCCTTTTTTGAACCAATCATAGTCTTTACCAACAGTTTCTTCTTGAAGTGAAATATTAACATTAACTTTCTTGGTATAGCTTTTTTTTGTGATAATATTGATGACTCCCGTAACAGCATTGTTCCCATATTCTACACCCATAGCACCTTTTACCACTTCAATACGCTCAATATTATTAACATTGATTTTACTTAAATCCATTTGATTTCCGCTTCCCCTGTCTGTAACAACCGGAATATTATCAACTAATATTTTAGTATAAGCTCCCCCCAAGCCCAGGATATTGGCTTGTGAGCTTCCATCCCCTGCATCCGGAACAATCTGAATATTTAGATTTTGATTAAGAACTTCTGCAGCTGTACTCACTGCCATATTTTTAATCATTTCAGCATCAATTAACTCAACTTTGTATATTGATTTATTAATAGACTGCTGCATGTATTGCCCGGTAATAACGACTTCCTGGATATTTTTTTGGTTTAAAGAATCTTTTTTCTGAGCATAAACCTTCATAATCCCTGATAATACCAGTAAAGACAGGATTTTCTTCTTCATAGAAAAATTTTTCTTCAAATATAAAGGTTTATTTAGAATAATTAAAAATAATAAAAACGATATATTTTAAATTTCCTGTTGAAAAGAATTAAAAATTAAAATAATTACTCATCAAACAAAGATGTACGATAGCACTTAAATACCTCATTTACAATGATTAATAAAGCTATTTCAAAATGTTTTAAAATAGAAAATTAATTATTAAAAGTGTAAACAAGATATTTATCATATTTTTATTTAGAATACTTAAAAATAAAAATATATTTTTGTAGAACTATTCTAAATAACAAACCTACATGAAATTAAAATTACTTTTCGGAGCTTTACTTTTATCGGTAATATCTGTAAAATCACAAGTTGCAACGTTAAACGAAAATTTTGAATCTTTCACAACAGGCACAGCTTCAGTGTGGCCACAAAATGGATGGTCTAAGGTGGCATCAGCTACAGCTCCCAGAGTTTATGCTGACGGAACATCTGATAAATATGCGCAATTTTATAGTTTTTTCTATCCCAATGCAGAGGCGTATTTGGTGAGCCCTCAAATTATTGCTCCAGATGGCACAAAAACACTTACATTTTCTTTTGCACAGACTGGAGGAACCGGTGGCTCGGGAACATTAGAGGTAGGATTAATTTCTGAGAGCACTACAACAGGAACTGCTGCTTTCACATCTATTAGTGCAATTTACAATGTAACATCTATAACAGAACAAACTGTTACAATTCCAGTGCCCTCTTCTGCGAAACAACACATTGCTTTTAAATACATCGGGAGTGTAGCACATGCCGCTATTTTAATTGATGATGTGGTATATGATAGCCCACCTGCAGAAACTCTAAATGAAAACTTCAACTCTTTTACAGCAAGTTCTACAGCAATACCTCAAAACGGATGGAATAAAGTAATTGCTACTATGCCACAAAACGTACATGTAGCATTGAATAATGGGAGCAATGCTATTCAGTTTTACTCGGCGAATTCAGCAAATACGTATTCTTATCTTATTTCTCCAAAAATTGTATCACCAGACGGTAGCAAAAAGATAAGATTTACTACAGGAATGTCTCCCAATTCTAACGGCAATGCAACTATTGAAGTAGGTATGGTTTCTAGTCTTACTGATATGTCTACTTTCACATCACTAGGTAACCCGACAACTATATCTTTAGCCTCTGCATCACAAACACTTACATTTAATGTTCCGGCTTCTAATTCTCAGTATATTGCATGGAGATTTATGGGTGCAGCAAACCATTCTGCTGTTTATCTAGATGATATAGTATATGATGTTTTGGCTATTTTGCTTACTTCAGATATTAAAAAATCTAGCGATAGCATTGCATTTGCTGTAAATGCAGAAAATACAGCTTTACTATTTGTAGGCAAAGAAATGCCAAAGTCTGTAGAGATTTATTCTGCTGCTGGTACAAGAGCAGCTTCTGGAAATGTAGATTACAACAGATTCTATATCAATACACTTCAAACAGGAGTTTATTCTATTTTTATGAAAATGAAAGACGGTAAAACTCAAAAATCGAAGTTCATCAAAAACTAATACTTTCTATTTTTTCTAATAAAAAGGCAGCTCAGAATTTCTGAAACTGCCTTTTGTTTTTTTAGCATCTAGCATCTAGCATCTAGCATCTAGCATCTAGCATCTAGCATCTAGCATCTAGCATCTAGCAAAATTAATAAATCTTAAATCCCTTATAAACTTGCGCGTTTTCGGATAAAATTTTGGAAGCATCTCTTCTGAAATCCAGTAAATGATCTTGGCCATTGTGGCGATTGTGGTGTTCTTTTGTTTCCCAAAGTTCAACGAGGAAAAAAGTACCTTTATTTTCATTGTCTTCAATGAGGTCATACTGTAGACATCCCTCTTCCTTTCTGGTTTCTTTTACAAGGTTTTGAAATAATTCAACAGCTTCCATCAGATAATTTTCCTGAAATTTGAAAAGAGCAATAATATGTAAATTCATGTTTTGTTTTTAGGTTGTAAATTTAATTTTTTTAGTTTCAATTTAACACCCATTCTCTAAGATTTTCCACAAAATAATTTTTAATAGCCGATTTGTAATTGGTTATCAAACTCATTACTATCATCAAAGTCAAATAATTATAAACATATTTTTTACCGGAAGTCTTGAGGTAAGCAGTACAGAAAAAGGTGCGGTTAGAATTCCCTCTATCAAAAACCCGAGAATAAAATTCCAATGTTGAAAACCCAATGCTAAAACATACAATATGGGAAAGAATTTTGAAAAACAAATGTGTGGTAGTACAAAATCATACCGTAACCCATTTCCATTGATCCAGCTACTATTTCTGCCAAAATGCCTACCAAAAGCAAGCTGAGAAAATAAGATTGTCTTTGGCGAGAATGATTTTTATTTCATCTCAATAACCACAACTATACAAAATAAAAAATGTAATTAAAAAACGGCGATTCTAATTAACAATACATTAATCTTCCATTGAATTGTATTAGAAATCATCATGTCTTAAGATTGATTGGGATAACTATTTTAAAATAATTACAGTCAAACTAGACAGATTTTTTTTAAAAATTCAAAAAGATTTAAACAAAATCCTACTATCTGAAATTAAAGGATTTATAAAATTATTGTTTGGTTTTGAATACATCATTTTTGTTTGATATTCGCAAATATTCAACAAAAACACTATCCTATCAAAAGCAGACTTATATGGTTTGAATTTAGAAAGATTTAATCAATTAAATCTAAAAGAGATTTTTCTTCTAAAATTTTAAGTGAGGCATCTCGTACTTCAATCAAAACATCATGCAAACTACAATGATCTTCATTGCAATCAGCACATTTTTCGTAAAAATTAAGACTTACGCAGGGAAGCATGGCAATGGGTCCATTAACGAGACGAATAATTTTTGCCAAATTAACATTTTCCGGATTTTCTTTGAAGAAATAACCTCCTCCTTTGCCTTTTTTACTGTCGAGAATGTCTGCTTTTTTCAGTTCGAGCAAGATATTTTCAAGAAATTTCAACGGAATTTTCTTATGGTCTGCGATTTCTGAGATAAGAACAGGTCCTTCATTTTTCTTTTCTACAAGATATGAAAGTGCTTTAAAAGCATATTGAGATTTTT
This sequence comes from Chryseobacterium piscicola, assembly GCF_900156685.1. Lineage (GTDB taxonomy): Bacteria > Bacteroidota > Bacteroidia > Flavobacteriales > Weeksellaceae > Chryseobacterium > Chryseobacterium piscicola. The sequence continues at coordinate 154,826 of NZ_FTOJ01000002.1, read as the reverse complement.
TTGACAGCATTACTACAAAAATAGTAAAAAAAAATTGGATGCTGGAAGATTGAAGTTTAAAACATGAAGTAAAATTTGCTCAAAATACAGTTTTCCAGATAGGCACTGCAAGTTTTCATATTCCGCTTTGCTCTTCTAGTTTCCAGACAAAAAACATATCTTTGTTTTATGTTCAGTAAAGAAGAAGCACAGCAATTAAAGAAGGAATTTTGGATGGCTTTCGGGAAATCTTTTCCGAGAAAATGGATTTTGTACAATACAAAAATTAAGGATTTTTCATTTAAATTTTATGCAGACAAGAAAAAAGCTGAGGTTTCTTTGGATATAGAAATGAAAGATGAACTATTCAGAGATGCTTATTACAACAAAATTTGGTCGCTAGAAGATATTTTGAAAGACTACATCGGAGATTTTCAAAAAGAAGAATTCTACACTTTAGAAAACGGTAAAGTTATCAGCCGAATCTGGGTGGAAAGAGAGAGAGTCTCTGTTTTTAATAAAAATACATGGCAGGAAACTTTTGAGTTTTTTGTTGAAAAAATGGATGGTTTTGAAAGGTTTTATTATGAATATGAGGATTTTATAAAAGATATTTAAAAGAAATACAATAAAATGAAATTTTATCTATTATTATTTTCAATCTGTGTTGCATCTCTAAATTGTCAACAAAAAAATGACAATGCAAAGAAAAAATTCACAGGCTGGACTTCACATAATGTGAATGGTAAGGTAAAAGAAATCACTATAAAGTCTTATAAAACCGATTCTCTTCATAATACAAAAACTCTAGAAGGATTGTATCATAATTTCCAGTTCACTACTACCGGAGATGAACTGGAATATAATATTTATGATAAAAATAATGATTTAAAGTTTAAATCAGTTCCTACATATAAAAATGGGAAAATTTCAGGCTCTATTGTAAATCATATTGAAGAAAAAATTTCAGAAACCTGGGTAATTAAAAAATATCTGCTAGGTTTTTATGGTGGTGAAGTAGAATGTTACATTGATAAAAAACTTGTAAAAAAGGCTGTCAACACAGTAAATGAAAAAGGTCACCAAAAAAGGTTGAAGCTTTTCTCTAATGGCAAACTGATATTCGAAAAATCTTTCGATTATGATAAAAATGAGAATATGACAGGCAGCACAGAAAATTCTTATGCCAATGACACTGTTTATTCTATAAAATACTCATTCATTTATAATGAATTTGACAAAAATAAAAATTGGACAAAACGTACTGATGTAGTGAATGGCAAATATTTAACTACAGAACGGGTGTTAGATTACTATTAAAGAAAAAAAGAGAAACCCAAAAGTTTCTCTTTTCATTATCGTTTATGCAAATTTTTTCTTTCTCAACCAGAAGAATAATCCTCCTAAAAGACTGATGATAGCTAGTGGTAGAAGCAAATTCAGCCACTGCCATTTTGCTTTTTCCTCACCAATTCTGTATCGGTCTAGAAGTCTTTCTTCTATGTTTCTGTTTCGCAATTCTATTAAATTACTGTCATCCAAAAGATAATCGAGGGCATTTCTAAGGAATTGCTCATTTCCAAACTGCTCGTCTGTAAGCCTGTCTATCCCAAGAGGTAACGGCTGTCCTTTTACAATCTTGTTTCTTGCCAAATCTCCGTCTGCAATAACAATTATTTTATTGTTTGAACTCTCAGATTTGAAGTTGGGATAGCCTTTTCTTTCAATTCTTGAAGCATAAGCAGAATTAAATTTCCCTTCTAAAGCTACTGCAAAAATCTTCGGAGTACTTGGTTTTTCCATCTGCCCAAGACTATCTACACTAGCAATTTCTTTCAGATCCACATAGTTGGGAACCTGTTTCAAAAGCGTTCTTTCACTGGATTCAAACAAAACATTGGTTTTAAATTTCTTTCCTCCCAGCGTATCAATAGAAGTTGGAAATTCAAATTTTACTGGATTAATATTTTTGGTAATAGGATTATTGCCTTCCGCAATTCCTAAGGGAAAATAAGGCCATGGTAGACTGCTGAATTGTGGATTTCCGTTGATTTCTCCGGTTACAATTTTCAATAAAGCATATTTTTTAACATCTTTTACTAAGGCCGGATTTATTCTTAATCCATAATTGAAAAAAAAGTCGGTCATGTTGATGTCTACAGGGAAAGGCATTAGTTTTTTAGATCTCGTAAGAGTATCCATTTCAGCATTCACAGCATCAATCATCCATAATGTTTTTCCACCGTTCATGATGTATTGATCTAAAATCAGTTTTTCACCGTCGGTAAATGCTTTTCTTGGTTTTGCAATAACCAAAGCATTCATTTGTTTAAGGAAAGGGATGTCTTCCTGCGAAAGTTCTTTGGTATTTTTCGGAATTACAGGGCCAGCCAGATAATTTTCTGATGCCAATTGCATAAAACTTTCAAATTCAGCAGGACTCAACTCGTCTTGATTAACCAAAACACCTACTTTTTTTCTTTGATCTGAGGCAACAGCTTTGATATTTGAAACCAAATTATACTCAAGATTCTCTATTGATTTTCTTAATTGATCCTGAGCATTGATATTATTTTGCTGCACAATTAAGGGTATAGAAACTCCCTTTCTTTGGTATTTTACAACAGCATAAGGGTAAATTTCGATTTGTGAAATCTTGCCTTCTTTCTCATCCGGAAGAATAGATTTTTGCATACCCATAGCCATCAAAGAATCTTCGGGAATTCTATTTTTAATAGGATCTACAAATCTGAAATCTATGTTTGAATTTATTTTTCTAAATTCCTCAAGCATAAATTTAGTCTCGCTCTGCAATTGTTTGAAACTTGCCGGGAAATCTCCTTCAAGATAAACCTCAACCATTACTGGTTTTTTCACAGATTTTAAAACTTTTACAGTACTTTCTGAAAGTGTATATCTTTTTTCTTTGGTAAGATCTAATCTAATACCTGAAAAAGCAAGTAAGATAACCAAAGGAAGAATTACAAAAATTAAAATTCCGAGGGGCGATTTAAACTCAATCTTCTTCATTTTCTACTTCTTTTTAGTGATAAAATAATTAGACAAAAACAGCGTAACTCCTATGATTAAAACAAAATAAGCAATATCTTTAAAATCAATCAAACCTCTAGTAAATCCTAAAAAATGATGGTAAAAACCTATATTTTGGAGAATAAAATCTGCGCCTCCCAATAATTTGTAACTCGCCAATTGCTCTATCCCAAAATACATTATGAAACACATGAAAACGCCTAATAAATAAGCCATAATCTGATTTTGAGAAATAGATGAGGCAAAAATTCCTACTCCTGCAAACGCAGCGATAAGAATGATTAAACCCAGATAACTTCCCATCGTCATTCCCATATCTATATTGCCTATTGGTACACCCAAAACATAGACTGTATACAAATAGATGAGCGAAGGAATTAAACATAAAACTCCTACAACCCAAACAGATAAGAATTTCCCTGTTACTAAATCTGAAATTTTAAGAGGTTGCGAGAAGAGCCAATTTAAAGTTCCTGTTTGCTGCTCTTCGGCAAAAGTTTTCATTGAAAGAGCCGGAATAATGAACATTAAAAGCCATGGAACGAGCACGAAATAGCTCTGTAAAGATGCAGAACCTATATCAAAAATATTGAAATCATTCTCGAAGAAAAACAAAAACAATGTTGTTATCATGCTGAAAGCTGCGATGATGACCCATGCACTCCAGTTTCCGAAATAACTCCAGAGTTCTTTTTTTAAAATTGCAAACATAAATTAATTCAAAATTTAAGATTTATTATTCAAGGTTTGTAGTTTCTTATTTATTAAAAAAATCCCTTTTAATTATTTGAAATTTTCACTATTTTAATCCACATTTATTACTAATTATCCACTTCGCAGTTACCAAAAAGCATTTAATTTTTTTTTAAAATTATAGACTTTTTTTTATTGCTAAAATAGTTTTAAAAAGTATCTTCACTTGGTTCTTTACAGCTTTTATCTGGCTTTTTTACCTTTCCCTCTATTTACCAATTTCACCGTCATCATAATTAAGAATACAAGTGCAAAAAATCCGGAAATTAATTGCCACCAATATTCAATTACGGCAGATTTTAAAATTACTGTAAACACAACCAGAAACAAAATAAATGTTGCGATTTCGTTAATCTGCCTAAGTTTCATGTTTGATGTAGACAAAGTTTCGCCATCTAGTTTTTTTATAAAATTTAATTTTTTCCAGGCCCAATAATGAAAAAATGCCAACCCAAACAAAAAAGTCAGCTTCAGATGAAACCATGGCATTTTCATTAATCCAAAATTCAGAAAAACCATAGTAAGACCGCAAACTGTCATAATTATTCCTGCTGGAACGGTAATGATATTCCATAATCTGCGCGCCATGAAAACATATTGTTCCCTAAGGATTTTTTTCTTTTCTTCTTGAAAATCGTCTGTATCCTTATAATAAACAAAAATTCTGACGAGATAAAAAATTCCCGCAAAATAACTGACCATAAAAATAATATGCAAAGCCTTGATGATGGTATACAGCATCGTAAAAATTTATGTGCAAAGATAGTGATTTTTAACTTTTTCAGCTCGTATCTCCTGCTAAAAATCCAATCCAATTAATGTAAATGAAAAAGCGGAATTTAAATTAAAAAAATTCCGCTTTTTTTTATTTGAAATCAAGCGCTTATTCTGAAACACGTTCTATACAAAGAATAAGCATGGGTGATAGTGATTTTTTCGTCTCCTTTTTAAATTGAATTAAGAAATCACTCCCAGTTCCTTCCCTACTTTCTCAAAACCTGCGATCGCCTTATCTAGATGTTCTCTTGTATGCGCTGCAGATAGCTGAACTCTAATTCTTGCTTTTCCTTTCGGAACTACAGGATAGAAGAAACCGATAACGTAAATGCCTTCATCCATTAATTTTTCTGCCATTTTTTGAGCTAAAGGTGCATCATAAAGCATTACCGGAACAATTGCAGCGTCACCATCCGGAATATCGAAACCTTTAGATTTCATTTCGGCTCTGAAATATTCTGCGTTTTCCATTACTTTATCACGAAGAGAAGTATCATCTGAGATCATATCCAAAACTTTCAAAGCTGCACCCACAATTCCGGGAGCCAATGAATTCGAGAACAAATATGGTCTTGAACGCTGTCTCAGCATATCGATGATTTCTTTTTTACCCGAAGTAAAGCCACCCAAAGCACCGCCTAAAGCTTTTCCTAAAGTAGACGTAATGATGTCTACTCTACCCATCACTTCATTGGCTTCGTGAGTTCCACGACCTTTTTTTCCGATGAAACCAGTGGCGTGAGAGTCGTCTACCATAACCAAAGCATCATATTTATCGGCAAGGTCACAAACCCCTTTGAGGTCAGCAACGATTCCGTCCATTGAGAAAACTCCGTCTGTAACGATAATTTTGAATCTGTGATTTTTTTCTGAAGCGGCAATTAACTGGGCTTCCAAATCTTCCATGTTATTGTTTTTATAACGGTATCTTGCTGATTTGCAAAGACGAACACCGTCTATAATAGATGCATGATTCAATTCATCTGAAATAATAGCATCTTCCTCTGTAAACAATGGTTCAAAAACACCTCCGTTGGCATCAAAACAAGCGGCATACAAAATAGTATCTTCAAGCCCTAAAAAGTCGGCAATTTTTTGCTCCAACTGTTTGTGGATATCCTGAGTTCCGCAGATAAAACGCACAGAAGACATTCCATAACCGTGAGATTCTATCATATCCTGAGAAGCCTTCATTACTTCGGGATTGTTTGAGAGACCAAGGTAATTGTTGGCACAGAAGTTTAGAAGTTTTTTTCCGTTGGCTTCTATTTCGGCACTTTGTTGTGAAGTGATGATTCTTTCTTTTTTAAAAAGACCATCGTTTTCGATATTCTGTAATTCGTTCTGTAGATTTTCAAGATACTTTTTAGAGATCATTTTGATAATTTTTAAGATGTGCTAATTTAATAAAATCAGACTAAATTACCCCGTATTAATCAATATATTCTATAATTATAACTCCGTAGACCCATTATTTATTATAGTTTGTTTGATCTGAAACTAAAGATGAGAAGTTTTTAAAATCTCTATGTAACTTGATTTCAAGATCTTTGCAAACCGTGTTTTTTAATATTCTTGCGTTTTTTAATTACAAGGGGCAATGTATTACATCATCTCAAAAAATCAAAAAGACTTACGTACTGAAGAGTTTCTGAATATTCTTTATTTAGTATTACTTCTGACTTGTAAAACCAGCTCGTATAAGAGTATTTTACCAATATATACATTTATTTTCTACAGAAACGAAATTCATTACATCTCTTCTACAATGATATCTAGAAGACGCTTTTCCAAACAAAATTGATTTTCTATTTGATTCTATTTCATGCTTTCTATTATTGCATATTTAAAGTATTTTTCAGAATGTATCATTGTAAAATTTATCCTAAATTCTTTTTCATCAGAAGTTTTAGCTATTCATTTTTCAACTGTTTTCTTGTGATGATTTTTCAATATATGAGGGCTAAAAAACAAATTTTAGTACCTAAAACTATTTATAATGCAAGAAAATCCCATAATCTGAAGCCGTCCAGTAAGCAGATTTTTGGCCGGCAGCTTTCAGGGCATCATTAGACCATGTGTTGCAGGTGTAAGCAAAGCTATAAGTTCCGTTAGCATCGTAGAATGCGTCATTATCAGCATACACGGCGTCGGTTTTTATAAATATATAATTTCCTTTAGCGTCTTTTTCGAATTTAGCATCAACAAACTTTACTAAATCTCTGTACTGTCGCTCTGAAATCATTATTTTCTTGCAATCATCAGCTTCATTCATTTCATTGTAGAAACTGCAATGCATTGCTGATTCGCTTAGCCAAAAAGCCGCTTTAAAAGCAGTAGAAACTTTAAGATCTGCCCAAGTTGGAGTATCTAGATAAAAACCTTTATCTCCCCAACCTATACCTACATATTTGTAGTCTGTTTTCTGGGATTTTAAGTTTTTTAAACTGATTTTTTCACTCCAATCTTTGATGTCATTTTTCACGGGCATCACAATATCCGTGTGAACACCGTTGGTATAGATATAAATCGGTATATTTTTAGAGTCGTTAGTTTTCTTTTCAGAAATTTCGATAAATGGCAAAAGATAAGCAAACAAAACGTAAAGAAGTAATACTCCCAATAAGACACCTATTGCTTTTAAGAAAATAAAAATCTTTTTTTTCATCTTGAATTATTAATAAAATTTCACATGCAGTTTTTACTGAAAAGTTTTGCAAAAAGAACAGATTATTTTATTTTTATAAAACAAACTTTCACAAATATGCAGAAAAAAAGCAAATCTCAAAAAAAAAATAAGTTAAGAGTAAAAATTGCTCCAAAAAGAAAACAAACCAAACGCTAATTTTTAACTTTTTAATATTTTTTTAATATTCAGTTTTCCATTCACATTCTAATCATTTCCTACCTTTGTCGCCGGAATGAAAAGAAGTCTCTATCAATATTTTTTCTTTTTACTGCTGGTAATTCTTACTTGCGGTGGTACGGCTTCTTTACACGAGCACAACCATGATGTACAGGTAACTTCCACGGTTTCAATTCCTACAATAAGTACATCTGTACCAAGAAAAAGCACACATTCTCAACAGAATAAAGTAGGCATTTCACACAGAAACCCTTTTCAATACACCCAAGATTATCAGACTCAGCAACAACTTTTGGGAGAAATAAACGATTCTAATTCTGAAGAAGATAATTCTGAAAATGAAACCCATTCCACAATTTCTAAAATTGCAAACGCAGACCTTTGGAAGGCGATTTATGAGTTTGTGAATACATTTCATACCATTAAAAGTGCAGTTTACTTTGCACATTCAGGTTTTCTAAACTTTCCTGTTGATTTACTTTACATTCAGTACAGCGTTTTCAGATTATAATACTTTTCTTATTTTTTTAACTAAAACTTTCTTGCACATCAAATATGGTGGTGCAATGATACTATCCATTTTATCTAAAACAATTTATCGTTAAAAACTTACTCATGAGTATGGTTAAGAAAAGCCTTATATATGTAAGCCTGTGCCTGTCTTTGGCTGCCACAAGCTGTCATTCTGAAAAAAAAGAAGAAAACGAAGCGGCAACCTATAAAATCACAAGTCCGCTTCTCCAAGATACGCTTATCAACAAAGCCTATGTGGCACAAATAAGATCTATTAATCACATCGAACTTCGCGCGCAAGAAAAAGGATATATCCAAAAAGTATATGTAGATGAGGGCCAGTTTGTACAAAAAGGTCAGTTACTTTTTAAAATTCAGCCCAATCTCTATCAGGCAGACGTCAGCAAAGCTCAGGCTGAAGCCAGATATTCACAAATTGAATATCAGAATACTAAAAATCTTGCAGACAAAGATATTGTTGCTCCTCAAGAAAAAGCGATGGCAAAAGCAAAATATGAAAAAGCTCAAGCAGAAGTTGCCACAATGCAGACGCATCTTCAGTTCACAGAAATACGTGCTCCTTTTAGTGGAATCGTTGGGCGTTTTCACGTAAGAGTAGGAAGTTTGGTGGATGATGGAGATTTGGTTACAGAACTTTCAGACAATAGCAAAATGTGGGTTTATTTTAACGTACCAGAAGCTGAATATTTAAGCCAAATGGGAAGTCAAAAAAATGGAGAAAAACTTCATGTAAAACTTCAAATGGCGAACGGACAAATGTTTAGCCAAGATGGAATTGTAGAAACTATAGAATCAGATTTCGATAACGAGACCGGAAATATAGCCTACAGAGCCACATTTTTAAACCCTGAAAAACTTCTTCGCTATGGGCAAACGGGAAATATTATGATTTCTACTCCATTTAAAAATGCACTACTTATTCCTCAAAAGGCAACCTACGAAGAATTGGAGAAAAAGTATGTGTACGTTATTACAAAAGAAAATGTGGTGAAAGCCCGTGAAATAAAAGTTGCTGCAGAACTTCCGCATATCTATGTAGTACAATCTGGATTGCAGAAAGATGATAAAATCTTACTAGAAGGATTGAGAATGGTTTCTGAAAACCAAAAAATCAAAACTCAGTTTACCGCTCCAGAGAAAGTTTTGTTGAATCTAAATCTCTACGCAGAGTAAACAAATAAGAAAATCATGTTTAAAAAAATAATACACAGACCGGTATTTGCTATTGTAATATCGGTGATCATCCTCATTGTGGGTGGGCTCTCTATAAAACAACTTCCCACCGAGCAATTTCCACAAATCGCACCAACTACAGTTGCTGTAACTATTGCTTATCCCGGAGCTAGTGCTGATGTTTTGGTAAAATCTTCGTTAATTACCATCGAAAACGCCATCAACGGAGTTCAGGGTATGCGTTACGTTACGAGTGATGCTACCAGCGCAGGTGAAGCTACGGTAAACGTAGTTTTCGAACCGGGTACAGACCCTAATCAGGCAGTTGTTTTGGTAAAAACAAGAATTGATCAGGTAATGCCGCTTCTTCCTATTCTCGTACAGAAAGAAGGTGTAGTAGTAAACCCGATTCAGCCAAGTATGTTGATGTATGTGAACCTTTACAGCAACAATAAAAGTATGGACGAAAAGTTTCTTTACAACTATGCCACGGTTAATATCATACCAGAAATCAACCGTATTCATGGCATTGCAAAATCTCAAATCTTAGGAAGCAGAAGATATGCGATGCGTATATGGCTGAATCCAGACAGAATGCGTGCTTACAATCTTTCTGTAGATGAAGTGATGAAAGCAATCGGCGAGCAAAGTATAATAGGACGTCCAGGCAGAATCGGACAAAGTTCTGGTATTGCCGCACAGTCTTTGGAATATGTTTTAACCTACAAAGGACAATACAACACGCCTGAACAGTACGAAAACATCATCGTACGAGCCAATTCCGAAGGCGAAAATGTGAAATTAAAAGATATAGGAAAAGTTGAATTGGGAAGTGAATTTTTCGATATTTATTCTAATCTTGATGGCCATCCTTCAGCATCAATTGTTTTAAAACAAAACTATGGAAGTAATGCTAATGACGTTATTAAAGAGGTAAAAGCCAAACTCGAAGAAATGCGCCCGAATTTTCCACCAGGAGTAGATTATAAAGTCTCTTATGATGTTTCTCAATTTCTTGATGCTTCTATTGAGCAGGTTGTGCATACTTTGAGAGACGCATTTATCTTAGTGGCAATTGTAGTTTTCATCTTCCTCGGAGACTGGCGGTCTACTTTAATTCCGATTATTGCGGTGCCGGTTTCCCTTATTGGAGCTTTCTTTTTTATTCAGCTCTGCGGATTATCTATTAACCTGGTGACTCTATTTGCCTTAGTACTCGCCATCGGTATCGTGGTAGATGATGCCATCGTTGTTGTAGAAGCTGTTCACGCCAAAATGGAAGAAAAAAACCTAACACCCTATCTCGCTGTAAAAGAGGTTATGGGAGAGATATCCGGAGCAATTATTGCGATTACTGCTGTAATGGTTTCTGTATTCTTACCGATTTCATTTATGACAGGGCCAGTAGGAACTTTCTACCGTCAATTTTCCATTACCATGGCAAGTGCCATTGTGATTTCAGCAATTGTTGCCTTAACACTTACCCCAGTTCTTGCCGCAATGATTCTTAAAAACAATCATGGTGAAGAAAGCAAAAAGAATCTATTTACAAGATTTATAGATTCCTTCAACAGAGGTTTTGATAAACTTACAGGAAAATACACTTCATTCCTCAGAAAAATAATCAATAGAAAAGGTTTGACATGGGCAATCTTGGGAATTTTCTGCATCGGAATTTTTATTGAGAATAAAGTTTTACCAGGTGGTTTTATTCCAAGTGAAGACCAAGGAACCATTTATGCCATCATTCAGACGCCACCAGGATCTACTTTGGAGCAAACCAATAAAGTTTCCCGAGCATTACAAGCCATTTGCCAGAAAGTAGATGGTGTAGAATCTGTCTCATCACTTGCAGGATACGAAATTATGACTGAGGGTCGTGGATCTAACGCTGGAACTTGTCTGATTAACCTTAAAACCTGGAGCGATCGCGAGCATTCTGTAAAAGAAATAATGGAAGAAATGGAAGAGAAAACCAAGAGCCTCGGCGCCACTGTAGAATTTTTTGAACCCCCTGCTGTTCCTGGTTTCGGATCCTCTGGAGGTTTCTCAATGAGGCTTTTGGATACAAACAGAACTACAGATTATCAAGATTTTGATAAAGTAAATAAATCTTTTATCAAAGAACTCAAAAAGAGAAAAGAGCTCACAGGAGTTTTCACATTCTTTGCTGCCAACTATCCTCAGTACGAATTGGTTTTCGATAATAACGCTGCCATGCAGAAAGGTGTTTCTATAGGGAAAGCTATGGAAAATTTAAACATTCTGATTGGAAGCACCTATGAACAAGGCTTCATTAGATTCGGGCAGTTTTTCAAGGTATATGTGCAATCCGGTCCTGAATTCAGAAAACTTCCTACAGATATTTTGAATCTTTATGTGAAAAATGACCGTGATGAAATGGTACCCTATTCCGCTTTTATGAGCTTAAAAAAAACGCAGGGACCAAATGAAATTACGCGTTACAACATGTACAATTCGGCAGCTATCCGTGGGCTTCCTTCTGAAGGTTATACTACCGCAGATGCCATCAAAACCATCAATGAGACGGCTGCGAAGAGTTTACCTCACGGATACAAAGTCGCTTGGGAAGGACTTTCTTTCGATGAAGCTCAAAAAGGTAACGAATCTGTATATGTGTTTTTAGTTGTCTTAGTTTTCGTTTACCTAGTTCTGGCAGCGCAATATGAGAGTTTCATTTTACCTTTTGCCGTGATTTTATCACTACCGGCAGGAATTTTTGGATCTTTCTTCCTTTTAAAAGCAATGGGACTAGAAAATGATATTTATGCACAAGTTGGTCTCATCATGTTGATTGGTTTGCTGGGTAAAAATGCTGTTCTAATTGTAGAATTTGCTGTTCAAAAAAGACAAGAAGGACTTTCTATTTTTGAGGCGGCCATCGAAGGCTCAAAAGCGCGTTTCAGACCTATTTTGATGACTTCATTTGCATTTATTGCAGGTTTAATTCCATTAATTTTTGCCCACGGAGCAGGAGCTGTAGGAAATCATACCATCGGCGCGTCTGCCATGGGAGGAATGGTTTTCGGAACTGTACTTGGTGTCGTCATAATCCCCGGATTATATGTGATTTTCGGGAAAATGGCTGACGGTAGAAAAATGATAAAAAACGAAGAAGCATCTCCTTTAACTGAAGACATGATACATTATGAATAAGAATAAATTATATAAATATGCCGGTCTTGCAGTGCTTCTCCTAAGTATTACTGCCTGCAAACCGATGGAAATTGCCATGCATGTTGAAGACAAAAACGTTCCTGAAAACTTTGGCACAGCAATTACCGACAGTACCAACACCGGAAAATTGAGCTGGAAAGAATATTTTGCAGATGAAAAATTGCAAAGTTTAATTAAAACAGCATTGGAAAATAATCAGGAGCTTAATATTACAATTCAAGAAGTGGAAATGTCTAAAAATGAGATCCGAGCAAGAAAAGGTGAATACCTTCCGTTTGTAGGAGGTAAAGCCGGAGTAGGTATTGACAAAGTTGGTCGCTATACCAACATTGGAGCTATGGAGGCGAATACAGAAATCCGGCCAGGTAAAGAAATGCCGGAACCACTTTTCGATTTCGGACTAGGAGCCTATGCCCATTGGGAAACAGACATTTGGGGAAAACTTCATAATGCCACGAGAGCGCAGGTTCAAAAATACCTATCTACAGTAGAAGGAAAAAATTTTATGGTCACTAATATTATTTCTGAAATTGCCAATTCCTACTACGAGCTCTTAGCTTTAGATAACGAATTAAAAATTATTGAACAGAATATTAAAATTCAAAATGATGCCTTTCGTGTAGTAAAGATTTTAAAACAAAATGCTAGAGGGAATGAGCTCGCCGTAAAGCGATTTGAAGCTCAGGTTTTAAAAACCCAAAGTATGCAGTTTGAAATCCGACAAAAAATCACGGAAACTGAAAACAAAATCAACTATCTCGTGGGAAGATTTCCTCAGCATGTAGAACGTTCAGAAAATCAGTTTGACAATCTTGTTCCACAGACTGTTTTTGCAGGTGTTCCATCAGAATTGATTGAAAACAGAGCAGATATCAAGCAGGCGGAATTTCAGCTAGCGGCTGCAAAATTTGACGTCAAGTCTGCAAAAGCAAAATTCTATCCTTCACTGGATATCACTTCTGGAGTTGGTTTTAACGCCTATAACCCTGCCTATATTTTTGATATTAAATCTTTGGTAATCAATATCGTAGGAGACATTACAGCACCTATTATCAACAGAAATGCGATAAAAGCGGGTTATGCAAATGCGAATGCAAGACAGATTCAGGCGGCATTTGAATATGAACAGAAAATTCTAAATGCGTATGTAGAAGTAAGCAATCAACTTTCTAAAATAAAAAATCTGCAAAGCAGTTATGAATTAAAATCTCAAGAAGTGGATGCGCTCACGAAATCTATTGACATTTCTAACGACCTTTTCAAATACGCCAGAGCAGATTATATGGAAGTTTTACTTACCCAAAGAGACGCGCTTGAGGCAAAGTTTGAATTGGTGGAAACTAAAGTGGAACAGCTGAAAGCCACTGTAAATTTATACAGAAGTTTAGGCGGTGGATGGGATCAGCAGACCGTTGCCCTCCCAAAGATCATTAAAAAATAATTTCATCACTATCATTGTTTTTTTCTTAGCTGCCTTGATTTTTCGGGGCAGCTTTTTTTTAAACTCTATTGAACAATTAAGATTATAAACTTTCTTGCTTCGATTAAATTTATTTAGATTATTCACTCCAATCCTTAAAGTAGTAATTTTCATCACATTTTCATCCTTTAGGGCCGAGAAAAAATCTCCTCAGAAGTTTAAATTGAATTTTTATCCAGAAACTCTATATTTCTTTTCAGACCAGCAAATTTGGTACGTTTTACAGGCGATTTTTTAAATATTTCCGAGAATAATTCCTGAGTAATTTCCTTCCACTCTTCTTTTTTCAGATTTTTCAGAAAGTCATTAGGTTTAAATTTACTTTGATTATGCGGTACTGCGAAACGATTCCACGGACAAACATCTTGGCAAACGTCACAGCCAAACATCCAATCATCCATTTTATCTTTAAAATAATCTGGGATTTCATTTTTCAGTTCAATCGTTGCATAAGAAATACACTTGCTACCATCAATAATTTTTTCTGTAATAATCGCTTTCGTAGGGCAAGCTTCAATGCATTTTCTACAAGTTCCGCAATGGTCTTTAGTTTGATAATCGGTTTCTAAGTCTAGATCACAAATGATTTCGGCTAAAAAATAAAATGAGCCACTTTGCTTAGTAATAAGATTTGCATTTTTCCCAACCCAGCCAATACCCGATTTTTTCGCCCAGCTTCGTTCCAAAACAGGGGCAGAATCTACAAAAACACGAAAAGAAAATTCACCAATCTGTTCTTGTAATTCAAGAATCATATCACGAAGAATTTCTTTAATAACTTCATGATAATCTTCAGAATACGCATATTTTGAGATTTTAAAATTATCTAAAGTGGAAATTTTTTCTTCAGGAAAATAATTGTAAGACAATGATATGACAGATTTTGAACCTTCTACCAACAACCTCGGATCAAGCCTTTTATCAAAATGATTTTCCATGTATTTCATTTCACCATGATAATTGTTTTTTAGCCAGTTTTCGAGCGGTCTGGCATCTTCCTCCAAAAACTCAGCTCTCGAAATCCCACATTGCTGAAAGCCAAAACTTTTTGCTTTGATTTTGATGAGTTGGCTGTATTTTTCGGCGTTGCTTGTCATTTTTTTACATTGCAAAACTAAGATTATTTTATAAATTTGTGAGACTTTGAATTTTTTTAATTTTTTAAGTTTGCAAGAAATTAATATTAACAATAAATACACTAAAATTATGTCATTAGAAGAAGTAATAAAATCTGGAAACTACGAGCTAATAGACGTTCGTGAACCTATGGAATTGGAAATGGACGGAAACATAGACGGTGCAAAAAACATCCCTTTAGGTGAAGTAGAAGACCGACAAGATGAAATTCTTTCTATTGAAAAGCCAGTAATATTATTCTGCAGAAGCGGTAACAGAAGCGGTAAAGCGCTAGAATACTTGAATTCTCAGGGTTTAAAAGAAGGCTACAACGGTGGCGGATGGGCTGACCTAAAATCAGCATTGTAAAAAATTTAAAGGAACTTGTTTAGTTCCTTTTTTTTTGAAAAATTTTCTCAACCCAACTTATCATTCCCATGGAAATTAATTTTGATTGTGTTTGAAAAAATTGTAAACAGCAGCAAAATCCTACCGAATGTTTTAGATCTTTTAAAAAATTTCAAAAATCTACAACTCAGATTTTAAATTGCTTGAAAAATACTATTCAGAAACGTCACCAGATGATTATGAAATAGAACATTATGAAAATATTTTTTTTCAGAATTAAAAGAAATTAAACCTCAATTCAAAGATCTTTGTTTAATTAAATTTTCTGTTTTCTATCATGATTTAATTTACAAACCAACATCAAAATATATTGAGGAAAAAGTGCAGAATTTGAAATTTTTGGTTTAAAGAAAAAAAAATCTTATTTTTCATACAAACTGGGAAGAAAAAAAGCAATTCAGTATTTTCTAGAATTTGGTTTTATTTTTAAATCTTTTTATTTAGAAATAAATAAGAAAATCCGGCAGAGAAAATTTTAATTATGAGATTGATAATTTGTAGGCTCTTTAAAGCTCAAATAAAAACGGACATCTTCCGATGCCCGTTTTGAAAATTTTTCTTATTGTACTACTATCATTATAGAACCACCACCTCAAAAAATATATTTTTTTTGCCATCCCTCCAAGTGAAGGGAATTATGACGATTCTTGTGTTATAAGGTTTCTTTTAACCAATCAAAAAATTCTCTCTGCCATACCAAACCATTTTGTGGATGCAAAACCCAGTGATTTTCGTTCGGGAAATAAACGAATTTAGATTTCAATCCTCTTAATTTAGCCGCTTGGAAAGCTTCCTGCCCTTGCTCGTATCCTACTCTGAAATCAATTCCACCCTGAAAAATCATGATCGGTTTATTCCATTTGTCAACAAAATTACTTGGGTTAAATTCTGTGTATGCTTTTGGCAAAGGCTTTTCCCACGGAGATCCCAAATCCCAATTCGCAAACCAAAGTTCTTCAGTCGTTAAATACCAAGATTTCATATCAAATAATCCGTCGTGTGCGATGAAAGTTTTGAATCTGTTGTTGTGAACTCCTGCCAACATAAATACGCTGTAACCACCATAACTTGCGCCAACTGCCGCTACTCTATCGCCGTCAACGTAAGGTAATGTTTTTGCAAAATCTGTTGCTGCCAAATAATCTCTGATCGGTTGCCCGCCCCAGTCTTTAGAGATTTCTTCGTTCCATTTTGTTCCCCAACCCGGCATTCCGCGGCGGTTTGGTGCTACAACGATGTATCCGTTGGCTGCCATTAAAGCAAAATTCCATCTTGTGCTGAAAAATTGAGTTAACGCAGATTGTGGTCCGCCCTGACAATATACTAAAGTGGGATATTTTTTATTTGGATCGAAATTAGGAGGATAATGAAACCAAACACCCATATCTTTTCCATCTGTAGTTTTCACCATTTTCAATTCAGATTTCCCCTGAGCTAATTGAGAATACATCTCTTTATTAGCTTCTGTAACTGTCTTCAAATCGCCATTTTTAAGATTTACAGAGAATATTTCTGACGCATGATTGATATCTGTTTTTGAAACTAAAAGTGAAGTTTTATTGTCGGCAAAAATTTCATTTATATCAAAATCACCCTTGGTAATCTGCTGAACTTTTGAAGATTTTGTGTCTAAAGAAAACAACTGTTTTGTTCCTCTGTAAGCTGCTGTGAAATAAACATTTTTTGAATCTCCGCTCCAGAAAACATCTCCAGAAACAGATTCATCCCAAGATTTGGTAAGATTTGAAGTTTTTCCGGATTTCCAATTCATCAATTTGATGTCGTTTTTATCAGCTTCGTAGCCATCTCTTTCCATACTTTGCCAAACCAGAGATTTTCCATCAGGACTGAATTTTGGGTTTACATCATAACCTTTATTTGTTTCAGTAAGGTTTTTTGTTGTTCCTGAAGCTAAATCGTAAGCAAAAATATCTGTGTTGGTGCTTGTAGAATATTCTTTACCACTCTTAGGTTTTGTAACATATAAAAGCTGTGTAGAATCCGGACTCCAAACGAAATCTTCAGCTCCGCCGAAAGGTCTTTGTGGAGAATCCCATGTTTTTCCTTCCAATAAGTCTTTTGCAGAATCTACATTTGCAGAAATATTGACCACAAAAACGTGATTGTATTTTCCTTCATTGAAATAATCCCAATGTCTGTGATTCAAATCTGTGTAAACCTGAGCTGTAGTTTTTGGAGTATCAGAATATTTATCTTTTCCCATTAATTTTTCCACCAAAACCTGCTTGCTGAAAGCGATTTTCTTACCGTCAGGAGAAATTACAATGTTATCAACCTCACCAATTGTGTAAAATTCTGTCCAGGTTTTTCCGCTGTCTTTTGAAAGGAAAATTTTGTCGCCTTCCTGAGCGTACAATCCGTTTTTATCCCACTGAACTAATGCTTTTTTACCTAAATCAATTTTAGAAGATTGATTGTTTAAAACATTCAGGAAATAATTTTCGTTTTTAGTTTTTTCAGTCTTTAAATCAACTTGTCCTACTTTATAAATAAGTGAAGACTGGTCGGGTGAAACCGCTTGAACTCCGACTTTCTTTAAAGTCCAGAGAATTTCGGGAGTCATTACTTGTTGTGCATTCATTATAAACGGAGCTGCCAAAGCGAGCAGACTGTATTTCAATTTCATATAAATTATATTTTATCAAACTTAAAAAATCTGATTTACGATTTGAAAAGTTCTTGTTAATTCTAAGGTTGTCAAAGTTAGTATTTAAAATAAAATTGAACGAAAAATTAACAGTTTAGTTTGCTTACTAAACCACAAATCGCACAAATGTTTTGCACAAAAATCACAAAAAAATCGTCAGCTGAAAAACTGACGACTATAATTAATTAAAAACAATTTCTAATTTAATCGTTATCTGTGAACATCGAGTTCGCCAATGAAGTAATAATTGACAGCAAAATACTGAAAATAAATGCCCACCAGAAGCCATCAACCTTCATAGAATCTATAAAATAATCAGCAACGAGAATGATAATGGCATTGATGACCAAAGCAAAAAAACCTAGAGTAATAATCGTCAGCGGAAGCCCAAAAAGGCTTAAAATAGGTTTTAAAATAAGATTTAAAACTCCTAAAACGACAGCAAAAATTACTGCTCCGGTGAATTCGTCAAAATGGACTCCTGATAACACTTTTGTAAGCAGAAAGGCTACGATTGCGGTGATGAAAAGTCGGATGATAATGTTCATATTTTTATTTTTAAATTTAATTTTCAGTCTGCCAAAATTTTCATCAAAATTAATCAACCCAACCCTAAAGGGAGTAATTTTGATGAAATTTTTCAAGATATTTTTCCAACCTTTAAGCTTGGGGTAAAGAAAAATGTTTTGAAAAATTTGTTAAAGATTTATTTCTGACAGTCTTGACAAGATTTATTTCAAAAGTTTGTTTTAATTTTACTTAATCTTCATCATCGTGACAAGAGAAGTGGCAACATGGCTTTCGGAAGAATGGTCTTCATTTACTGTGAAAATTTCTGTGCGAATTACACTTATTTTAGCTCCGCCTTTCACCACATACGCTTTAGAAACTAAAGCATCGCCCATTGCAGGACGCAGATAATTTACTTTCAATTCAACCGTTACCACATAACAATCTTGTTCGTAATGACTTACTGCTGCATAACCCGAAGAAACATCTACCAATGAAGCAATCATTGCACCATTGAACATTCCGGCAGTTCGGGTCATCATTTCCATTTTTGGAATTTTAATGGAGACGAAATCGGTTTCTACTTCAAGAAGTTCGGCATTGTAGAATTTCAACGTTTCTGAACGGTTGAAACTGTCGGTCATGAGTTTTCTTTTCTCGGGAGTCATGGAGTTGATCGTGTATGGTTATTGGTTGATTGTTGAAATTATTTATTTAGATTAAATCTTTAAATATTTTGATGTAAAGTTCTTTAAATTAATTTAAAAATTTCAACAAAAATTCTTTTCCCTTACCTTTGCAAAATGGAATTAGAATCTATTTATAAAAAACTGCAGATTCAGGATATGAATCAAATGCAGAAATCTACATACAAAACTACGGAAAACAATACAGATGTTGTCTTACTTTCACCTACCGGATCAGGGAAAACATTGGCTTTTCTGTTTCCGGTTCTTAGAAATTTAAAGAAAGAAGCAACGGGTATCCAGGCTTTAATTGTAGTTCCGGCGAGAGAACTGGCTTTACAAATCGAGCAGGTTTTCAAATCGATGGGAACAGATTTTAAGGTGACGGTTTGCTACGGTGGACACGATAAAAAGATTGAGATGAACAATCTAAAGGAAGCACCTGCAGTATTGATTGGAACTCCGGGAAGAATTGCCTATCACATGAGAAATAAAAATCTTGATGTGAAAACAATTAAAAATCTGGTGTTGGATGAATTCGACAAGGCCTTGGAATTAGGTTTTCATGATGATATGGAATATATTATCGAAAATATGTACAATCTTTTCCAAAGAATTCTGACTTCGGCTACGTCTATGGACGAAATTCCGAAATTCACGGGTTTGAAAGATGAAAAAATTGTAGATTTTCTGAAATTGGGTGAGAACAAACCTGACATTCAGTTAAGAAAAGTGATGACGATTTCTGAGGAAAAACTCGATACTTTATTTCATTTAATCTGTAAAATAGGGAATAAAAGAACCTTGATTTTCTGTAATCACAGAGAAACTGTTGACCGTATTGCCGATCTTCTTTTAGATAAAGGCATCGCACGAGAAACCTTCCACGGCGGTATGGAACAAGATGAAAGAGAACGTGCATTGCTGAAATTCAGAAATGATACGGCGAGAGTTTTAATCACTACAGATTTGGCTGCGCGTGGACTAGACGTTCCGGAAGTTGAATCTATCGTTCATTATCAACTGCCGACCACTGAAGATGCTTTTATTCACAGAAACGGAAGAACTGCAAGAATGAACGCCAAAGGTTTTGCGTATATGGTGATGACAGAAGATGAAAAATTTCCTTTCATCAGAAAAGATACCCCTGAAGAATCTGTAAAAGAATTTTCTACAGTTCCTACAAACCCGCCATTTCAGACCATCTACATCAGTGCCGGAAAAAAAGATAAAGTGAATAAAGTAGATATTGTAGGATATTTATTGAAAAAAGGTGAATTGCAGAAAGAAGATTTGGGTCTGATTGAAGTAAAAGATACGACGTCTTATGTTGCCGTTTCAAGAACTAAAGTAAGAGATTTACTGAAAAAACTGAGCACCGAAAAACTGAAAGGTAAGAAAGTGAAAATGGAGGTTGCTTATTAAATTGAGAACGAGGTTAAGGTTTAGGCTGAGAAAATTCAACCTTAACCTTAACCTTAACCTTAACCTTAACCTTAACCTATTTCAAAGCCGATGTTTTAGTAGGCAAAGTATACACCGATTTTGAAGCGGTAATGAAAAGGATATTATTATTTTCGCCTCCAAAAGTGACGTTACCTGTCCAGTTTTCAGGAATTTTGATGTGATGAATTTTTTCTCCTTTAGAATTAAAAACCGTTACTCCATTGCCTGTTAGGTAAAGATTTCCTTCTTTATCAAGCGTCATTCCGTCTGAACCCATTTCGCAAAACAATTTCTTTTCAGACAATTTTCCTTCATTTAAAATATCGTAGACGTAGGTTTTTGCGGCATCAATGTCTGAAACATACAATTTCTTTAATTTAATACTTCCAATAATTCCATTGGGTTGTACAAAAGTTTCCAGCTTTGAAATTTTGCCGTCTTTATTTCTGTAATATAAATTTTTCTCAGGAATTTCTACTTTGAAATTCTCCCAATACTCTCTCTTATATAAGGGATCTGTGAAATAAATTCCGCCATTTCCATCTAGCCATAAATCATTTGGCCCATTTAATCTTTTCCCTTCAAAATCTTTAGATAAAACCTCAATAGACTTGTCTTTTCTTATTTTCCAGATTTCGCCTTCTTTATCTGAACAAGTGATTAAATTATCATTGTCATCAAAATAAGTTCCGTTGGCACGTCCTGTTTTATCTAAAAATAAGGTTACTTTATCTGTCTTCCAATCCCAGAAATAAATTCTGTCATTAGGCTGATCTGTAAAATAAACATTCCCGATTTTGTCTGTTGCAGGCCCCTCTGTAAATGCAAATTTATTTGAAATTAATTTTGGCTCACTGTTCTCCCACATAGCATTGTAATTTGGCGATTTGCAACTGATAAATGCCAAAACCAAACCAACAAGACCTGCATTCAATATCTTTTTCATTCTTCTAAAATTTAATGGTTACAATTTACAACTTGTAAAAAAGTCATCCAATTTTAAATTATCAATTATTCAATTTAAGTAAAATATAAACAATGTCTTTTTTATCCTATTATGTAAGTATTTAATATTATTTATCAAACCGAATATTCAGCAGCTTTGCATAAAGTTTTAATAAGTAAAAATGATAATAAAATTATTTAAAAAACAATTGATTATCCTCCAAAAATACTTTTAATTAAATAAAATTCAACGATGAGTATTCAGCATGGCAACATAAAAATCCCAGGAAGTGATGGCGAAGCGTACAGAGATTCTGTAGGAACAATGGATGATTCCGGAAAAAGAAAATGGGTTTTCCCGAGAAAACCTAAAGGGAAATTCACCAATTATAGAGATTACACAAGCTATATACTATTGGCTTTATTTTTCACAATACCTTTTTTAAAAATTAATAACAATCCTGTTCTCCTCATTAATCTTCTAGACAGGAAGTTTTTTATTTTAGGGCAATCATTTTATCTACAAGATTTCTTTATTTTAGCTTTGGGTGCAGTGATTTCTGTAATTTTTGTGATGATCTTCACCGTAGTTTTCGGAAGAATATTTTGTGGATGGCTGTGTCCGCAAACCATTTTTATGGAAATGGTTTTCCGTAAAATTGAATATCTTATCGAAGGTGACCGAAACAAACAGATGAAACTCGACAAACAAAATTGGGATTATGAAAAGATCAAAAAAAGAGTTTTAAAATGGTCTGTTTTCTTTATGATTTCGGTCATTATTGCTCATTTCATGTTTTTGTACATCGTAGGCTATGAAAATTTATTTCGCATTATGAAAGAAGGCCCATTAGAACATTCCATACATTTTACTTCGATGCTTTCTTTCTCTTTGGTTTTTTATTTTGTTTTCGCTTGGTTACGTGAGCAGGTTTGCACCTTGATTTGTCCGTACGGAAGATTACAAGGCGTTTTGATAGACAAGCAAACCATCAATGTTTATTACGATACAAAAAGAGGAGAAAACAGAGCAAAGTGGAGAAACGGGGAAAACCGAAAAGCTGTATCAAAAGGAGACTGTATCGACTGCGGACAATGTGTAGTGGTTTGCCCTACAGGAATTGACATCCGAAACGGTCAGCAGCTAGAATGCATCAACTGTACTGCCTGCATTGATGCCTGCGATGAAGTAATGACAAAAGTAGGTTTGCCAACCGGATTGGTACGCTACGCCACAGAAACAGAAATTGAAACAGGAAAAAAAACTGGTATTACCTCAAGAATGCTTATTACCACTATTTTCTTAGGATTACTTATCGGTTTTTTAGGCTATCTATTAAATGACAGAGGTTCTATGGAGGCAAAGTTTATTAAACCTGCAGGATCAACGTTTTTCTTTAGAGATGGAAAAATCGTCAACAATTTTACGTATACTTTCCTGAATAAAACTAATGAAAAGAAAGTAGTTTCTATACAAGTACTTTATCCTAAAAATGCCGAAGTTATTTCTTCTAGCTCAAGCAAAATTATTTTAAAAGGAGATGAAATTTTGAAAGGTTCTATTAGTATTTCTTTCCCAGAAAAAGACGTTGAATTTTCCAAAAAAAACATTACCATTGCTGTAATAAATGATAAAGGAGAGATTTTAGACACTTACGAAACAACGTTTGAAGGACCGTTTAAACTTTTACTATAAAACTTAATTTTTATAATTTTTAATAAATTGAGAGGGTGTAATGGCAGTATTTTTACGGAAAACTCTTGCAAAATAAGAATACTCTTCGTAACCTAACCTGAATGCTATTTCCACCAAACTTTCATCGAGATAAATGAGCATTCTTTTGGCTTCTAAAATTACTCTTTCAGTAATAATCTCGGAAGCCGTTTTTTGCATCACGGTCTGTGTAATTCTATTCAGATGTTTTGGTGAAATATTCATCATTGAAGCGTAATAAGAAATAGATTTCTGTGATGCAAAAAACTCTTCCAATAAATTTTCAAAATTTTGGTAATGTTTAAAATAAGACATACCGGCAACCGGAGCTTCATTATCATTTTTAGAAAAACCTCTCACCGAATGAATATAAATTTGGGTAATCAATGAAAGAATATAGCCATGTTTCATCATATTTTTAGACAAATGCTCGTTTTCAATTGCTTTAAAAAGATGAATCATGTGTTCCAACTCTTCCGAATGTACCTGAAGCTTCCTAGGAAAGCTTGGTGAATTGAAGAATGGAAAGTTTTTTAATTTTTGATTCACATAATGCATCTCATAATAAAGTTGAGAAAAAAAGAAAATATACCCATCAGTATCCGCAGAAAGTTCCCAACTGTGCACTTGCCCCGGTGAAAGAAAAAACAAACTCCCTTCAGAAACTTCATATTTTTGAAAATCTATCTCATGAATTCCTTGCCCTTTTGTAAATATAACTGTAACATAAAAATCATGACGATGCGGCTTCTCAATATGCTTATGGCTTGAAACTAAATGATTTCTTAAAGTATTAAAATAAAAATCTGGCGCGTTTTTCTCTGACTGGAAAAGAGTAATATGCAATACCGAAATAGAATTCATCCTGATTTTATTAAGTGTGAAAGAAAACAAAAATACATTTAAACTGAACATTTTACAACGTGTATTTGTACCCTAGCTTAAAAAATAATTACCTTTGAATTTTCAGGATCACTACAATGAAGCTCAATCTACCAGATAAACTCTACTACTCTATCGGCGAAGTCGCCAAAGCATTTAATGTAAACACTTCATTGATAAGATATTGGGAGCAAGAATTCCCTATTATTAAACCTAAAAAAAATAAAAAAGGAAACCGATACTTCACTCCGGAAGACATCAAAAACCTCCAAATTATCTATCACCTGGTAAAAGAGAAAGGCTACACGCTTGACGGAGCCAAAATTGCATTAACAACCAATTCTAAAATTTCTGAAACCGTTACCCTGATTGATCGTCTCGAGTTTGTAAAAGCAGAACTTCTAAAGCTAAAAGATTCTCTTACATTAAATGAAAAAGAATAGTCTTTTGATATGTTACTAAACAATAGGAATATAAAAAAGCATCCATAAATTTTGTTTTTTTATTATTTATTGCGTTGTATTCTATTCTTAATCAAAGTGATTCATTAAGAAACAACTTTACTTATTTGCCACATCTAAAC
Source organism: Chryseobacterium piscicola (assembly GCF_900156685.1). Taxonomy (GTDB): domain Bacteria; phylum Bacteroidota; class Bacteroidia; order Flavobacteriales; family Weeksellaceae; genus Chryseobacterium; species Chryseobacterium piscicola. The sequence goes on along the minus strand of NZ_FTOJ01000002.1, from coordinate 130,057 downwards.
CAAAAAATTTATTCCCCTAAAGAATAAATAAATAAAACTTTGCATTAAAAATGAGTGGTTAACATTCATTTCTCATCATTGGAAAAGTTTTAAAAATATCTATTTTTTTCTACACAGAGATACATCGGATTTAATTAGCGATTCTACAGTTATTAATTTTGCTGGCAAATCTTTATCAAAAACTAATTCTAAATTTTTTATAATTCAGGATAATGACAAAACAATACAAACTTTTGGAATTTTTGAAATCTGAATTACTAAATGTCTTAAGAATAAAACAACCCTATATTTGAAAATAAATCATAATAAATGCATTTTTTAATTTAAAATATTCTTAATTTTATTAAATGATGAGAAATAATTATTATAAAAAAACTGCAATTCTTGCAATGCTTTTGGCAGTACTTTTTATGTACAGTAAGTACGCCAATACCAGAGAAAATAAATTCCCTGCACTGCATTTTGAAACTGAAACTTTGGCTACAATGTCACTTTCAGAATTTGATCCTAATGAACTTTCTGCCGATCAATGGCAAAAATTAGGATTTTCAGACAAGCAGTCTGCTACTATTTTAAAGTATAAAAAAATTGTGGGTGGAAGATTTATTTCTAAAGAACAACTGAAGAAATGTTATTCAATTTCAGAAGAAAAATTCAATGAGATTGCCCCTTTCCTACTGCTTCCCGAAACCAGTAAATCAGGAGAATCACTGAAGTTTGAAAACGCAAAATTTAACAAAAAAGAACTTACTATTGCCGGAAAATTCAATCCTAATCATTACTCTCAATCCCATTGGGAGAATATGGGTTTTTCTGAAAAACAGGCGGAAGCAATTTTAAAATATAAAAAATTTCTGGGAGGAAGTTTTGTGAGCAAAGAGAAATTCAGCGAATGCTTTATCATCAGCGACGAAAATTACAAAAAACTGGAGCCTTATCTTATTCTTCCAGCAAAAACTCCTGAAAACTTTGTTAAAAATAGGTTTAAAAGAGATACAGTTAGAGAAAAAATAAATTATAAACCATTTGATCCAAACGCATTGGATCGTGAAGGCTGGCAAAACTTGGGTTTTTCTGAAAAGCAAGCGAACGTGATTGTTAACTATAAGGAAAGAAATTTAAAAGGAAGTTTTAAAAACCTTGAAGACATAAAGGCTTGCTTTGTAATTAATGAGGATAAGTTTAATGAAATGAAACCTTTCATCAGAATTATAAACGTAAAACCTTCTGCGACAAAAAATTCTGAAAACAATGCAACAGATTTTTCTAAAATAGATTTAAATTCAATCACATTTAAGCAACTTATAGAATATGGTTTTGATGAAAAAGCGGCTGGTTCACTTGTTGGTTTCAGAAAAAAACTGGGAGGATTTGTCACGAAAGAACAAATTTTAGATACTTATAATATTGATAAGGAATTGACACAAAAGCTGGTCAACTCAGCTCCTCTTGATGTTTCCAAGGTACAGAAATATTCACTTGCAGAAGCACCTGAAGATTGGTTGAAAAACCACCCTTACTTTAAATACTCAGCCGATAAGATTATTTATTTTCGGATCAGCAATCCGGATGATAAAAAGATCTGGAAATTCATTAAAGTAAAACCGGAATATGAAGCGAGAATGAAGTTGTATTTGAAATAATTTAATTCTTAAATCACCAATATTCAAAATTTAATTTAGAGTAAAATCCAATTATAATTCCTAATTTCACGATTAGCAATTATTTATTTTAATCACCAAAAATGGAATTTACAGTTAAAGCAAATTTAATAGATATTATCTCAAGAGAAACGTATCCTGCAGAAGTATCAATCGTAAACAACAAAATCCATTCAATAAATAGAATTGAGGAAACACCAAACACTTTTATTTTACCAGGCTTTATCGACGCGCACGTTCACATTGAAAGCAGCATGCTCGTTCCTTCAGAGTTTGCCCGTATAGCCGTAAAACACGGAACGGTAGGAACTATTTCCGATCCACATGAGATCGCCAATGTTCTGGGCATTCCCGGCGTGGATTATATGATTGAAAATGCTCAGAAAGTTCCTTTTCACTTTTATTTTGGTGCTCCATCCTGCGTTCCTGCAACAAATTTTGAAACTGCAGGAGCTGTAATAGATTCTGATGGTATTAACCAATTATTGAGCAGAAAAGAGATTGTTTATTTGGCTGAAATGATGAATTTTCCGGGTGTAATTTATAACGATGAAGAAGTTTTAAAGAAAATAGCCTCTGCCAAAAAACACAATAAACCAATTGATGGTCATGCTCCCGGACTCATGGGTGACGTAATGAAAACCTACTTCAATGCAGGAATTACCACAGACCATGAATGTTTTGGTTACACCGAAGCTTTAGAAAAACTGAAACATGGTGTAAAAATAATGATCAGAGAAGGTAGTGCTGCCAAAAATTTTGAAACTTTAATTCCATTACTGAAAGAATTTCCTGAGCAGATTATGTTTTGCTGCGATGACAAGCATCCCGATAATTTAATTGAATCTCACATCAACGATCACGTAAAACGCGCTTTGAAAGCTGGTAACTATTTATACGACGTCCTTCGTACAGCATCTTACAACGCAATTCAACATTACAATTTACCCATCGGTTTATTACAAGTGGGCGACAATGCAGATTTTATTGAAATAGATAATGTAGAAGATTTTAATATCTTAAAAACTTACATCAAAGGCGATTTGGTTGCCGAGAATGGAGAATCATTAATTCAATCAGTGGAAGCTCCTATTGTAAATAATTTTAATTGCAATTTAAAGCAGCCTTCCGATTTTAAAATTAAAAATGAAAGCGACACCATTCGTGTGATAGAAGCTCTAGACGGACAGCTCATTACACATGAAATACAATCGAAATCTTTAGTAATAAACGGTTTAGCAGAATCTAATATTGATGAAGATATTTTGAAAATTGCTGTTGTAAACCGCTATAATGACGCATCAGTTGCAACCGCTTTTATTAAAAATTTTGGTCTAAAAAGTGGCGCTATTGCATCATGTGTTGCCCATGATTGTCACAATATTGTGGTTGTAGGAACAAATGACGATGACATTTGCAAAGCTGTAAACGCCATCATCAAAGCAAAAGGCGGAATTTCTCTTGCCACATCAACTGAAGAATTGGTTTTAGAATTACCCATTGCAGGAATTATGACCCATCTTCCCGCTGAAGAAGTGGCTGCTTCATACATCAAACTAGACCGACGCGCAAAAGAACTCGGAAGTAAGCTGAGAGCACCTTACATGAGTTTATCATTCATGGCACTTTTGGTTATTCCGGAACTGAAACTGAGCGATAAAGGTTTGTTTAATGGTGGAACTTTTGAGTTTACAGATGTTTTTGTGAAGTGATTTTTAGCTTATTCATTCATATCCAAACACTAAAAACAGAAAATAAATCTATTAAAAGTGTTTTATAAGTTTATAAAAAAATATTTTTTCCAATAGTTTATTATGAGAATTTCCACACGCTTTTTCTGAAATTTCACAAAAAAACCACGAACAATGTCCGTGGTTTAGTTTATAATGTAGACTCGAAACTTTAATTATTAATATACTTCTCAAAAATTTTAGAAAAATCTTTCTGAGTGTATCGGTCGAAACTGTTGGTGTTCCATGCGAAAATATATTCGTTGATAGCCTTTAGTTCCTGACTTTTAGAAACATTTTCCTGTTTTCCTGAAGCTACACTTCCAATGGCTTTCAAAATACTGTCATTGGAAAAATTCAGCAATGAATGATTGTGATGAACTTCCTGCTGAATCGCCAAAAGTGCTTTGTATAAGTCTTTCAACTGATCAATCTGAGCTTTGGCAACGCTTATCATTAAGGGTACAGCCCCGATATTAAATGAAATTTCTGCATCCAAATCGATGGTTCCGGCAGTTTGTAAGGTTACATTTGAAAAAGGAAACTGATAGTATTCATATCTTCTCAAAATTCTTTTTCTGTCAATCGCACTTGCACCGTCGATGTGAATCAAGGCTCGGTTGGTAAAGCAATATTCGTCTCTTCTAGATTTTATTAAAAAGAAAATTTTCTCGTTATCCTCAGACAAAATATAATCATCAGAGTCTACTTTGTCATAATCCTGAGCCGGGATAATTTTACCTATATCTCCCAATCCTAAAGCTTCAGCAGCTAATTTTTTAAACATAATTTATTCTAATTTGTAGTTTATTTACCGAATAAAATTAAGAAAATAACTGAAATAAAATATAACGTAAGAAAAAAATTTAATTATCATACATAATTTGAACACAGAGCACACAGAGTTTTTTTTCCTATCTAACCGTTTTTAAAGCTCATAAAGGCTTTGACACTTTACCAAGACCACAAAGACTTTTTGATTAGAGTATATTGATGAATATCCCAAAAAAACATTTCGGTAAAAAAGAAAAACCACAGACGAATCTGTGGTTTCTATATTTAAATAAATGATTTAAAATTAAATATGAATCACTTCACCGTAAGCAGCGGCTGCAGCTTCCATAATCGCTTCAGAAACTGTTGGATGCGGGTGAATAGATTTGATGATTTCATGACCTGTAGTTTCCAGTTTTCTTGCAACAACGGCTTCAGCAACCATATCGGTAACGCCCTCACCAATCATGTGGCAACCTAACCATTCGCCATATTTAGCATCGAAAATTACTTTGATGAAACCGTCTGTATTTCCGTTGGCAGTCGCTTTTCCACTTGCAGAAAGAGGGAATTTACCCACTTTGATTTCGTACCCTTTTTCTTTAGCCTGCTTTTCTGTAAGACCAACAGAAGCTACCTCAGGGTGACAGTAAGTACATCCCGGAATATTCCCATAGTCGATTTTCTCAACGTGCATTCCTTTGATTTTTTCTACACAAGTAATTCCTTCTGCAGAAGCAACGTGCGCCAAAGCCTGAGTAGGGATGATATCGCCGATTGCGTAGTAACCAGGAACTGAAGTTTCGTACCATTCGTTTACCAGAACTCTACCTTTATCTGTCTGTATGCCCACTTCTTCAAGACCAATGTTCTCGATATTTGCAGCAATACCGACAGCAGATAACAAGATATCAGCTTCAAGAACGATATTTCCTTTTGCTGTTTTTACAGTCGCTTTCACACCGTTTCCGCTTGTGTCTACGCTTTCAACAGATGCGTTGGTCATGATCTCGATCCCTGTTTTTTTCAAAGATTTCTCCAAGTGTTTTGAGATTTCTTCATCTTCCACAGGAACAATGTTTGGTAAGAATTCAACTACTGTTACTTTCGTACCCATTGTGTTATAGAAATCAGCAAATTCTACTCCTATAGCTCCAGAACCTACAACAATCATAGATTTTGGTTGCTCAGGAAGAGACAATGCCTGTCTATATCCTATTACTTTTTTACCGTCTTGTGGTAAGTTTGGCAATTCTCTAGAACGCGCTCCTGTAGCCAAGATAATGTGAGTTCCTGTGTATTCAGTTACTTTACCTTCTTTATCAGTTACAGAAACTTTTTTACCCTTCTGAACTTTAGCTGTGCCAAGAATTACATCAATTTTGTTCTTTTTCATCAAAAACTCGATTCCTTTGCTCATTTTAGAGGCAACACCACGGCTTCTCTGGATTACATTTGGAAACTCAAAACTAGCTTCCACTTTGTTTAAACCATAATCTTCAGCGTGATTGATGTAATGAAAAACCTGAGCCGACTTCAATAAAGCTTTCGTTGGAATACATCCCCAGTTAAGGCAGATTCCTCCTAAATTTTCTTTCTCGATAATTGCAGTTTTAAAACCCAACTGTGCCGCTCTGATTGCTGTAACATATCCACCAGGACCACTTCCGATGACAATAATATCGTAATTCATTAGCTTAAAATTTTTATGCGAATTTACGGAAAAATATTGGATGTTTAGTGTTTCAACAATTGGATATAACGATGCTTTGGAAAAATTTTATAAATTTAATTTAAAAACAAAAAAGAGAACACTTTTGCATTCTCTTTTGTATTATTTAAATATTTTAATTAAATATCTCATCAATTATCTTGCACTTCGCAACAACTTCTTTTCATTCTGATACCTTAAATTTAAAGCTTTCAATTGATTATTTTTCATTCTCTTCGTGGCAATCGGATGATTTATTATCAGTTTTTTTTCTGCTCTGTATCTTTTATCCAATTCACTTGCTTTACTATTTGCCATCTGGGTTTTAGATGGATGTGGCGGTACGGGCGGTCTTGGAGGACGCCTTTGCCCATAAGCATTGAATGATAAACCTACTAATAAAACGGTTGATATAAAAACCTTTTTCATGTTGCTTAATTTTAATAATTAAAATTTAAAAATTTCAATTGTTTATAAAGTGAATCTTGCATATTTCATACCACAAAATTTGATCTCAATTTTTCTAGACTTAATTTAATATTGATACAATATTTTACTTTTTATTATGCGCCACTCTCCAAACAATTCCGCTTACATCATCAGCAACCAAAAGCGAACCGTCTGCAATTTGTAAAACACCAACAGGTCTTCCGTAAACATCACCCTTCTCTTTATTCGCAATAAATCCGGTCAAAAATGGCTGATATGCTCCAGATGCTTTTCCCTTAGCAAAAGGCACAAAAGCTACCTTATAACCCACCAGTGAAGAATGGTTCCATGAACCGTGCTGTCCTATGAATGCTCCATTTTTATATTTTTCAGGAAACTGATTTCCAATGTAGAATGCTAAACCTAAAGACGCTGTATGAGATCCCAAAGGAACATCAGGAACTATTGTTTTGGCAACCAAATCGGGCTTTTCTCCTTTTCTTCTAGGGTCTTCATTTTTTCCGAAATAAGAATACGGCCAGCCGTAAAATTGACCCTTTTTTACACTTGTCAAATAATCCGGAACAAGCTCATCACCCAATTCATCTCTTTCATTTACAACCGTCCAAAGTTCACCAGTTACAGGATTCCAGCTCATGCCGACAGGGTTACGGAGTCCCGATCCATATATTTTCTCACCGCTTCCGTCAGGATTTACTTCCAGAATATTGGCTCTTCTCACTTCATTTTCCATTCCGTTTTCACCAACGTTACTGCCAGAACCAACTGAAATATAGATTTTAGACTGATCTTTATTGGCGATTAAATTTCTCGTCCAATGATTATTATAACCTCCGGCTGGTAAATTAACGATTTTCTTTCCGGGTTTTGTAATTTTGGTTTCACCCTCTTTGTAAGGATAAACCCAAAGTCCATCTGTATGGGCAACGTAAAATTGATCTTTGATAATCAACATTCCGTAGGGTTGATTTAAATTATCCAGAAAAACAGAAGATGATTCTGCCACGCCGTCTTTATTGGCATCTCTGTACAAAATAATTCGATTGGCAGATTTCCCGTCGACTTCAGCATCACTTTTTCCACTGATGTCATTTTTAATTTTTTCTGTTTTTGTACGTTCAGAATTGGAAAGCACCACAAAAACATCTCCGTTTGCAGCCTGAATCATGTTTCGTGGGCTTTTGATGTTTTCCGCAAAACGGGTAACCGTAAATCCCTCAGGAGCGGTGGGAGCTTTTCCTGCAGGCCATCCGATGACATTGCTGAATTTATTTCTCGAAGCTTTCTCGTTAGGTGCGGGAAGCTTTAAAGTATCAGTTTTGGTAATCACTTCGGTTTCTGAAGTATTGTGCTTTTTATTTTCTTTACAGCTTAAAAACAGCACTGCAACTGCCGGTAGAAGATATTTTCTCATACAATAAATGATGTGAGGTGTTAGCAATATTTTGCCTAAAAAATTGCAAAAACCGTTCCCTAAAAAGAAAACGGTTGCACATTTTAAATAAAATTTATCAATATACTTTATTATCTATCCTTTTTAATTTAAAGCAAGATCAAACAAAAAATTTTATGTATATCCGTAATTTGTAATAATTCTTGATTTAACGCAAAGTCAAACAAAGAATTATAAATTTTGATCGTTTTTAAGTTATACAAAGGCGTTAACTTAACAAAGAAATACAAAGTATTTTCAATGATGATAAATTACGGACAATCATTAAAAATTTAAATAATAGTTGATTTTACGTTATACAAAGGTGTAAACTTAATAAAGAATGACCTACATTTATACTTATTCTTTTATCCTTACAATCATTTAAAAATTAGTCGAAATCTTTATTTCACCTCAATATTTTGTTTCAGTGGAAGATTTTTAGAAGAATTTCCAACCATTATTCTGTACGTTCCTTTTTCTACAATCCAGTTCATTTCCTTATCTAAAAACTGCAGTTCTTTCACCGGAATTTCGACTGTAATTTCTTTGGATTCACCAGATTTTAAATAGACTTTTTGAAAGCCTTTAAGCTCTAAAATTGGTCTTGAAACTGATGCCACCAAATCTTTTACATACAGCTGTACCACTTCACTTCCGGCTTTTGAACCTGTATTTTTAAGTTTAACCTTTGCAATAATCGTCTCATTTTCGGTAAATTTTGATTTGTTTAAACGTAAATCAGAAATTTCAAAAGTGGTATAACTTAAGCCAAAGCCAAACGGATACAAAGGTTCGCCGCTCAAATCGTGATAATCATTTCCTCTCCCGGTAGGGTGATGATTGTACGTCAAAGGCAACTGCCCTTCCTCAATCGGAAACGTAATCGGCAATTTACCTGAAGGATTTTCTGCTCCGAAAAGCACTTTTGCTATAGCGTTTCCACCTTCTTCGCCCGGATACCAAACATCCAAAATGGCTCCTACTTTGTCTTTCCAATCTGTAGTTTTTATCGCAGAACCGCCCACCAAAATAACTGTTGTCGGTTTATTAAATTTTGAAACTTGATGAATAAATTCCTCTTGATTTCCGGGAAGACTCAACGAAGAACGATCCTGAAATTCACCTTCGTGAATTCCGGCTGTGACGATGATGTAATCGGCTTTTTGAGCAAGTTGTAAAGCCTCATTAAAATCTTTTTGGTAATTATTTAAACCATAATTCCAGATCAGTTCGATGTTTGCGTCACCTCGGTTTTCATGAAATTCTATAACAATATCATATTTTTGAGCTTTCATGAAATCGATATCAACTGTTTTGGTGGAGTAAGTTAGTTTTTCCCAATTATCAATGATTAATTTTCCATTTAAATACAATCTGAAACCGTCATTTCCACGTAGTCCTAATTTATATTTCCCTGAATTTGGAGCTTCTATTTTCCCTGTCCAACGAATGCTGTAATTGTCTGGCTGCATTTTTTCAGGATTGGGAGAGTACAAGGTCCATTTGAAACTTACTTGTTCGTCAATCTTTTCAAAAGCAGGATTTCCATTTAGATATGAATTGGAAAAGTAAAATCCTTTCAGCCCTTTTTGATTTTCGGAAGATAAAAATTCGCTTGGAACGGTAGTAAACGTCTTCAAATTCCAGTCGATTCCTTTTGAATAAAAGACTTCGATATTTTTATTTTTAGCGAAATCTTTAATGCCATCCAAAATGCTTACTTTCTTATTTCCCGGGCCGGAATATCCTCCTAATCTTGCATCAACAGCATCCGTTCCGACTAATAAAATCTTTTTATACTTTTCCGAAATGGGAAGCGTTTGATGATTATTCTGAAGCAAAACAAAAGATTCTACCGCTGTCTTTTCCGCTAATGGCTTGTGATAGATTTTGTTTAATTCATGAATGTCTTTTTGAGAAACATAAGGATTTTCAAACAAACCGAGTTCAAATTTTGCTCTTAAGACTCTCGAAACCGCATCATCAATTCTCTCACTTGAAATCCTTCCATCCAAAAACGGAGGAATAAACAGTTCATAATGCTTGTATTCAGTTTGGAAAATCACATCTAGACCTGCATTCATAGACTGTGCAGAAGCATCGCCGTAATCTTTTGCCGTAAAATGAAGAACATTGGCACCACCTACCGCACTTGCATCGCTAATGACCAATCCTTTGAAATCCCAATCTTTTTTTAATTTTTCAGTCAATAACCAATAATTTGCGGTCGACGGGCGACCATCCAATAAATTATAGGAAGTCATCACAGAACGACTTTTTCCTTGTTGAAAGGCTTTTTGGAAAGGAACTAAATGCGTTTCTTCCAAATATCTTCTACTCCAATGAACTGGATACGAATCTCTTCCGCCATCGCCTACATTCGCTAAAAAATGTTTTGGAGTGGTAATAATTCCCTGATTTTCAAAAGAGCTGACAAAATTAAGGCCCATCACGGAAGTTAAAAAAGGATCTTCCCCATACGTTTCTTCGGTTCTACCCCATCGGACATCGCTCGCCAGATTCACAACAGGCGTTAAAATCTGACGAATTCCCCTCAATTTTGATTCTTTGGCAATGGCAGTGGAAACTTCTTTCATCAACTCCGGATTAAAAGTTGCTGATAAACCAATGGCCTGCGGAAAAGCTGTTGCTCCTTCCCGCATTAGACCGTGCAAAGCCTCATCAAATGGAATAATTGGGATTCCCAATCGGGATTCTTCCACAAAATATTTTTGTATGGCATTGATTTTTTTCGCCAGTATTTCTGCATCTTCATTCGCATTGTATTTCAACAATTGTCCGGCAGCTCCACCGCCCTGATTTCCGGCACTGACTTGCAATCCAAAAATTCCGTGGGAATATTGACCTTTGGGAACATTATCTAAATCACCAGGAATCATAAAACATTGCCAAAATTTTTCCTCGGGCGTCATGCGTTTCAGCAAATCCTGAATTCTTGCTTCTACAGCTTGTTTTGGATCTTTGTATAAAGGTTTTTGTGCCGAAATTAAGCCAAATTTTAACAGCAAAATTCCTATAATTATATATCTAATTTTATAATACATTTCAAAATAATTTGATTTAAATTCTATTCTTTTGCCTTGAAGCAAAAGAACTAAAAATTCAAGACTTCGACTTCTCCGCTAAAATTTTAAAAAACTTCCTAAAATTTCCAAACTCGGGCGGGGACAATATTTTTACATCTTAAGTTTAATTTTTGCTGCCACTCAAACAGTAGAAATTTCTTAATGGTTCGAATTCCTAAGTCATTAAAAATAAAAGATTTAAACTATTCACTGATTTGAATTACTGTTGTATATTTTAATTGAAACCGTTCTTCAGGCAATTTAATTTCAATCGAATTACCCGACTTTTCCCATTTAATTTTATTTTTTACACCTAAAACTTTCAGAGATTTTGGTTTAAAATTTTCAGGAATTGTAAAACTTAGTGCAGATGGCGCTTGATAATTTATTTTTTCATCCAAATGAAAAATATTCACTGTTTTTCCGTCTTTGCTTTGCGTATAATAAAAATTTCCTTCATGATAAGGAGCGATTGCTCTTGTCGCAAAAACTGCCGACTGATTTTTTTCCATCCAACCTGAAATTTCTTTTAATCTTTCATAAACAAGGGCATCGTAGTCTCCGTTTGGTCCGGGCGCAATGTTCATCAAATAATTTCCGCCTCTTGAAATAATTTTTATTAAAGTTTCAATGATTTTCTGAGAAGATTTATAATTATCATTCGGAACATACGAAAATGAATCTCCCATGGTGATACAGCTCTCCCAAGGGATTGAAATTACACTCTCAGGAACGGCTTGTTCGGGTGTCACATAATTTTCCCACTTTCCGGGAACGGTGCGGTCTACTATGATAATTCCGGGTTGGTTTTTGCGAGCCATTGTTCCGATTTTATCCATATCAATGTCTTGTTCTACCTTGATTGTTCTTTGCCATTCTACTTTTGGATCGATGGTCTTGAAAGGGCGTACCCAGCCTCCGTCTAGCCAAAGAATATCAATTTTACCATAATTTGAGGTGATTTCGTTTAACTGATTAAAGGTGAATTTTTTGAAATTCTCCCATCTTTCTGGATATTTTTTGGGATCGTAATTTACATTTCTATCTTTTGGCGGGAAATAAGGCCACCAGTAATCATCAGAATGCCAATCGGGTTTTGAAAAATAAGCTCCGATTTTGAAGCCTTCATTTCTAAATGTATTGAAAATCTCTTTCGTTACATCCGCTTTCGGATTTTTGGAGAAAGGAGTTTCTGAAGAAGTAATTTTATAATCAGACTGTTGGGTATCAAACATTGCAAAACCATCATGGTGTTTCGTAGTGAAAACCACATATTTCATTCCCGCTTTTTTTGTGGCATCTGCCCATCTTTGTGGATTAAATTGAGCAGGATTGAAAGTCGTCTGAAGATTTTCATAGTTTTTCACATATTCATTGTAAGATTTTCCGTGTTCGGGTTTTCTTTGCGTCCACGATTCATCTTCCGGACATAAGCTCCAACTTTCGACAATTCCCCATTGGCTGTAGGTTCCCCAATGCATGAAAAGTCCGAATTTTAAATCCTGCCAGTTTTCAAGATTTTGTACGACAAGTGGATCAGTCGGTTTTTGGTAACCTTCTGAAACATTGTGAGCCTGCGAAAAAAATGTAGATGAGAGTAAAAGTGACGAGAAAAAAAAGGTTTTCGTTTTTTTACTTAACATAAAGTTTTAGTTTTTGCTAAATTAATGTTTAAGCACAAATAGCGCAAAAGTTTTTCAAATTATGCATTATTTTTTGATTCTACTTTGGGAATTTTAGAGATTCTTCGGCAGTTTTTATTAATTTATTTCTTTCAATCAGGAAATTATTCCACAGGGTGATTCAAATTCAAAAATGTGGATCATGAATGTAATTTTACCTTCTTGTCTGAAAATGTGCTGATGTTTTAAAGATTTACAAATTCGTTTTTTATAATTCAGCATCAATCTTTTATTAGCATATCTGCTACTGTAAAACCGATATCAATACAAAAGCTCTAAAAAAAGAATCCTTTGGTTATTCAACTGTACAGAGCATAGGCAATGGGTAAGATTATCAATCCGAAAAATTGAATTTTGTAATCAATTTTCAGAAAAGTAACCATAAAATCCAATTTTAAAAGTTGATTCTTTTGGTTTTTCCTCCGAAGTAAAAAATGAGGAAAATGTGAATGATTAAATTTTTCATGATTTTCAATTTTAAAATTACAATTAAGCAGTTTCTTCATTTTGGATTTTATCTTTATTCATGGCATGTTTTCGACCTTTCAGGAAAAGCAGTAAGTTCAAAAGCATCATTACTCCCAAGTAAATTGAAAATCCACCGATTTTTTTGCTTAAAGCAACGACAAGTCTTTCAACAGTTTCTATTTGAAAAAATTCAATAATACAAAGGGCAAACCCGATGTTTAAAAGATAAAACCCAATTTTAAAGAGTGAATTTGTTGCCATTGCAATATCTTCTTTCTGATGAAAAATATCAATCATAAATGTTTTTGAATTTTTAAACAGAAATTGTGAAACCAGCACAGTGAGCGTGATGACGATTGGTAAGTAGATCATGTACGCTGAAAAGTTGTACGTTTGGGTAAGGATAGTTGCTGTCATGATAATTTTATTTTATTGTTAATTTTTTTCTTAAAACAAAAAGAGTGAGCATATTGATAAAGTGTAATGCACAGAGAATTAAAACAATGGTTCCGATGCGATTGGAAAGGGTATAAATTAGTTCCTCGATGCTTGAAATTTTGCCCCAAAAGCTTAAACTTATTGAGATATAACCCAGATTGACGAGGTAGTAACTTCCCAGAAGAATTCTGTTGACCGTGAGGCAAAAATCTTTGTCTTTTATCAAATATTCCAAATACAATTTTCCTGAATTGAAGCACCTTCTGCCCACATCGACCGTGATATACGAAGTGATGGCCAGGAAAATGATATATGAAATAATATTAAACATTTTATAATTATTATATTTTCAATAATTATTGAAAGATTATCTGAAATAAAAAACCCATTTTTAATCAATCAATTTTACTTGGTTTGATATTTTTTTTATCACAAGAAATCCATAATACAAGTAGTAAATATTGAAAAGTACACCTCCAATTACCATATAATTTAGTGTATAATCCATTTTAACATCAACCTTAACTAAGGTGTACAGTAAAAGGAAAAAAGCCAATACTCCGAAAAAATAATATCTATGGAATTTGCTTGCTACAATTGATACTCTTATCACAAAACCCGCTAAATTTGCGGCTCCCACAAAGAATAGAGCTATGAAAATTTCACTGATGATATCTTTATGAACGTAATCGTAAATGAGATACATCAAACATCCTACACTTAATAATAGCTGTAAAGCGAGCTCTGTAATTAAAATTTTCTGTTTCATGATTGAAGTTTTTATGAGTTGATTAATTGTTTTTAATTTACTATACTTTCAATAATTTTTGAAAGTTTATTTGAAATAAAAAAGGATTTTGAAGTCCTTTCTATTTTAATAAGTTGGTTATTTTCCCAACCAGCCAATGGTCGTCACTTTTTATGGCAAGATCCATAATATTATTGATTTTACTGGTTACGTTACTGAAATCTTCCATCAATTTTATAAATTCTTTTGCTTCAGCAGAATCATTGTCTTCAATATTTTTTAATTCATCCAAGAAAGCAACCACTGGTTCTATTTCTCTCTTTCTACGCTCTTTTGTAATTTGTTTAAATAAAAACCAAACATCTTTTTCAGCAGTAAAATATTCTTTTCGGTCGCCTTTGATGAATTCTTTTTTCACAATTCCCCAATCCATTAATGCACGAAGATTCATATTGGCGTTTCCTCTTGAAATTTCTAAAAGCTCCATTACCTCATCGGTGGAAAGCGGTTTTCCATTAGCCAAAAGCAAAGCATGAACTTGTGCCATTGTACGGTTGATTCCCCAACTCGTAGCAAATGTTCCCCAAGTCTGAATGTATTTTTCTTTGGCTTCTGAAAGTTGCATTTTCGTTTTGTTTAAATTTCTATTACAAATATACTTATAGTTTTTGAATTTTCAATAATTATTGAAAATTTATTTTAAAATAATTCTGTTCTCCATAAAATCAATTTTAATAATACTCAATTTCAAGTAAAGTGAGACAAAGAATCATTGTTGTCCTATAAAAAATAAAATTAACATGTCGCTCCTAAGGAGCTTAATTTCTAATAAAGATCACTTTCTATTAACAGTTTGCTTCTAATGGAGCCGTATTTAATCCCATCGGGATTTACTGTTAATAGAAAAAAGTAAAGCTGACAAAAACAAAGCTCCAGAGGAGCGCCTGTCAATTTATCCTAAAAATAAAGGATTCATCAATTAGTTTACGATTTTTATCGGACAACAATGACAAAGAATATAAAATCTTTACCGTTCTGTAAGTTATACCTAGGCGTAAAATTAACAAAGAAATACAAAGTTCAATAATGAAGACAGAGTGCGGACAATGGTAAATTATTATCTACTTAAGTTTTTGCTGATTGTTACATAGAAAGCGCTGAAGCCCACTCCTATTGATGTTACAGTGTAATATCTATAATTTAAGGTTCAACAATTGCCTTTATTCCCTCATTCCAGAATTTAGATTCTGGAATGTAATAAAGATAAACATTACTTGCTTTCCCAGTGTACTCTCCTGCAAATTCTACTTTTAAATCTAAATTAATTGTTTTCGTTTCATTGGCGTCAAAATGTTCCCAATACAAAACCAAATAATTATCAAATATTTCGTAATAAGAAACCTGCTTTTTATCGACCATATCTTTAAGCAAAGAATTTTGTAAAGTGAGCCCTGCAGGAATCCCGATTTTTGCGGTGACCATTGGCAAATCTCCGTTGATTTTATTTTTTACGGTTACTGTCATTCTATTGGTTTCTCCTACTTTTGAAACTTCAGATTTCAACTTTATAACTAAACTCACCAGAATATTTTCACTTTTTGGAGGTTCTAAAGTATAATATTGATAATCTAACTTGAATGGCAAACCTTTTTTACTGAGATACTCCACCTTCACATCATTTTCTCCTTTCTTGAAAGCCGTTGAAAAGCTGATATTCTTATCCAAAACAGCCACATCATTTACCCTAATTGTTGGTTTATCTGTTCCGAACAATTTTTCATTTTTGGCAAAGAAACCAGAAAGTGATTCTAAAGCCAAAGCAGTTGCCTGAGTAGAACCAAAGCCATAATAACCGTTGTAATTAATCAATTCGTCTGCTACTTCGGCAATTTTCAATTGATTTGCCAGTTCGTTTTTTTGCAATGCCATGATATACAACGAAAGCGTTTCCGCATTGGCAGAAATTCCTCCTGAACCTGTGAATGTGGTTTGGGTTTTTACATTTTTCGATTCGTATTGTTGATTCAAAATGGTAATCAAAACATCGTAATCTTCTTTTTTATCTAAATTTTTTGCCGTATTTGCCATTAACGCCAACTGATAAGAATCTTTGGTTGCCAAAACTCTTTTTAAGCTGTAATCGTAGTTTTGAAGAAGTTCATTTTTAAAACCAAGTTTCGACAAAGCATACAAAACATAGATGTTTCTAGACCATGAATACTCGGAATATTGGGTTTTAAATTCATTATTTTTTCTGACCTCAAAAAGTCCGTTTGCATTTTTTTTAGACAAAATAAATGAGGTAAGATTCTGAATTAATTTTGCATCTACATTCACATATTTTTTCAAATCTCTAAATTCCAATAGTGCAAAGGCAGACAATGCAACATCAGATTCGTTTCCTCCGAAATAGGAAAAACCTCCATCTATATTCTTATAAGAAATCATTTTCTGATAACCTTTTTTTAGATTTCTGATCACCGTAGATTCTGTATTCGCATCGATTTTCTTTATAGATTTTAAATAATCTAGGATAAAAACATTAGGATAAACCGTTGAAGAAAGCTGCTCAAAACAGCCATACGGTTCTCTTTTCAGCCTTTCTAGATCTTCAAACATCTGAAGTGCAGAATTTTGATACACATAATACGAAGACAGGAAACTTCCGTTGATGTATTCCGGAACATTAATTTTAAAAGTTTCGTTTTTATTGTTGATAATAGTAAAGTAATGTGGAAAACCTTTCTCCTCAACCTTCAAAGGCAAAATCAGCGTTTCTCTGAAGTCACCAGATTTTACAGCAAACTGAATATTAGAATTGATGAGTTGATCGGTCTGCATTGTCACAAATAACCGTCCGGATTCCAAAGGTTTTAATGTGATTATACTATCCGCTTTCATCAATTTAATATGATTTGGAACAATCACATTGAGCGTTAAAGTTTTCGTTTCTGATGAATTATTTTTGATGACCACAGGAATGGTCATTTTATCTGTTCTCGTTAGGTATTGTGGGATTTTTGCGTCAATGGAAATCAAGCTCTGTGCTGCGTAGGTAGTTTCATCTCTTCCAATTAAACCTTTTGCGGAAATTCCTTCGGTCATTATTCTGAAAGCTGAATTGGCATCAGACTGATAAAATTCAATCTGAGCTTTACCGTTTTTGTCGGTTTCTACAATGGGGTTCCAATACAAGGTTTCACGATAATCGTGGCGGTAAGTGGTATTGGTAGTTTTGTATTCGGGATAGGCAAAATTTCGGCTGTAGGCGTAGCTATTAAGGCTATTGTAAGGAATCTGAAACAGTGCATATTGTGGTTTTGGAGTAATATCGATATTTAAAATTTCGCTTCTGTTTTTAATTGTAGTGACGATAAGAACACCGTTTGCCCCATCACTTCCGTATAAGGCTGAAGCATTCGCACCTTTAAGGATAGATATACCGTTAATAAGTTTGGGAGAAAGGCTATTCAAGGCAGATGCACTAGAAACTACACCGTCAATAACTACAAGAGCATCATTACTCCCAGATATACTTTTTGAACCTCTAATTGTAATAGTAGGTCCCATAAATCCAGCACTTCCAGCAGGTGAAATTTCTAGTCCAGACACTTTACCCTGCAAACTCATGATGGCATTATTGTTTTCTAATTCATTATTATTTACAAGTTGTATACTAGCTGCAGCAAAATCTTTTTTATAAATTCCCATTGCGCCGGTAACAACCACTTCGCCTATATTGCTTTGTTTTGATAATGTATCAGATTTTGAATTACTAAGAGATGTGGGTTTAGGCTTTTCTTTTATTAGGTTTTCCTTAATAATCTCTTCAACATCAATGTTTTTAAGTTGTTGTTTTTCAAGCGGATTTACTTGAAGCTTATATGATAAAATTCTTATTTTAATATCTTTTTTGTGTAGAATAGACTTTGCAATAATCTGAGGTCTATTTTGCTTACTTACATCTGTGAAATAAAACAGACCGTTTTGCGAGGTAATTTGCTTTTTTAAAGATTTCCCTTCAAGCAGATACACTTCTGCGGCTACAGGTTTTTTGTTTTCATCTTCTACAATTCCATAGATTGGGTTTTTCTTTTCTGGAAGATATTTGTATTTCGCCGATTTTTCCACTTCAGGAATCATTTCAAAATAGCGGTAGCCATTCGTCAGCATCACAAGATCTAAACTTTTTGTAGCCTTTTCTTCTTTTTTATCAAAATAAAACTGAGGTCTTTCAATTTTACCTTTCAATTCAGAATCCAATAAAAGCCATGATTGTATATGATTTTGCTTATCGTCGGCATACGTCCACAATTTGTCATCTACCACACTTACTGCAAGGTTTGCTGTAATTGGATTGTTATTTTCATCCGTGGTTTCAATATTTACAATTGTTTTCTCTCTCGGCAAATAATTCTTTTTTACCGGAGTTACTTTTACCTTCATCTGCTTGTTTTCATTGGCGAAAACAATTCTTTCGGCAAGCGGTAAATTATTTTCTGAAACCGTAAATCTGCACATCCCAATCGGAAGTTCTTTTTCTGAAATTTCAATTTGATTTAACCCTTTTTTTAAAGTCAAATTTTTATAATAAACCTCCTTCTCACGAAAGTTTCCGGAGATGACAGCATTCCTTTCTGAAGTTGAATTGATGTTTAAAATAATAATTAGATTTTCTTTTTTTAGATTTAAAACAATTCCTTCATTTTGTGCAATTGGAAGTTGATAAATCTGAGCAATATTTTCAGGTTTAAGAACTTTCGCATAATAAGCTTCTCCATTTTTTGGTGTAAAAACAAAACTTCCCATGCCAAAATTATAGGCTGAAACTTCTGCTATTTTCTGATGATTTTGATTGTAAATTCCTACAATTGCATCTACAGGTTTTTCAAATTCATCCAAAATTTTAAATGCGATATTCTGCTCAATTCCGTTGATGAAAGTTCCGCCTTCAGGCATGAATTTTAAATCCAGATTATTCAAAACGATAGGGATACTCCTAGAAATAGATTCTGTAAAGCCATCAAAATTTACCTTAATAGTTAATAAAGCATCTGCAGATTTCAATACATCTGGAAGTTTAAATTTCAATACATATTTCCCTTCTTTATCTGTAATAAAAGTACCTTCATTTATTTTTTCACCCTGATGCATCACCGTAAAATTGGCTTCATAAAAAGGAATGTGAAAATTGCTCAGACTTCGCATCGAGAAATCAGCCAAGACCTCATCACCTGCTCCGTAGCCTTTTTTAGGAAAATCGAGTTTCATTAAAATTCTTGGAGAAACTATTTTTTGTACTGTAATTTCTTTTTCAAACCCATTTTTTCCTATTTCATTCTGCATCCAATCAGTATAGGCTCTTATTTTGTAAATTCCACCTTTCACATCATTTCCGAAATAATAAGAACCCTCTGCATGCCCGTTTTTAATTTCGTATTTGTCTTTCTTAACGACGGTTCCGCTGGGATCTACCAATTCAAAATTTACCACACTAGACAAATCAGCAGGAAGTTGATTTTCTGCCTGAACGATGTAAATTTTAAAATACATTTCTTCACCAGGTTTGTAAAAAACATGATTGGTCTGAATGTATGTTTTTTCTTTTTTGAAATCGCTGAATTTCTGTTGTGCTTTTAGGTTAAAGCTCATCAAAACTAAGATTAAAATCGAAATATAGCGTGTAAATCTGCTCTTCATAATTTAAAATTGAAATGAAACCATGCATCCGAAACTTTTATAAGACGGAAGATTGAAAAAATCTAGGCCGCGACCGCTGTCTAGATCGTAGAAATTCTGGCTAGGATCTGCACCGGAATTGGCCTGCCAAAGCATCAAATTATTCACAAAAAGTGAAATCCCAAGATTTCTATAAGCTCTTCCTGCATTAAATTTGGCACCCAGAGAAATAGAATTTATTCTTATATAATCGGCATCTTGAACATAACTTTCTGCAACTCCTGTGATGCCATAACGCGTCCATCGATTTTCAAAAACGGACTGGTCTGGGTCATAAAAATCTACATCAGTCTGATTGGGTGAGCCGTTCGCATGAACTCCGGAAAATACATAATTTTTAAGATTCCTGTCATCCCCCGAGGTTTTTGAGCGGCCGTAATAATCGAGTACAGCCTGAGTTCCGTTCCAGAGTTGCCCGCCTTTTTTCCATTCCCAGTTGATGTCGAGCGCGAATATTTTATAATTAAAATTATGGTTAAATTTCATCACAAAATCTGGTGTGGGATCTGCAATAATCTTTTTTTTAATCGACTTTAACGGAAATCCGAAATCATCGATGATTGTTTGGCCGGCAGCATTTGTTTCATAATAATTCCCTACAACAGCACCTAAAACCTCTCCTTCAGACAATGTTTTGTAGACATCCTGAAAACCGGACAGTGGTAAATCATTGTATCCTATATAAACACGGTCTACAATATCGCGGTATTGGTAGAATGAAGCTCTGTTGGATATTGTAAAATACTGCCCAATTCTTAAATTGTTATAAGAAGCATTCAGTTCCAAACCTTTGTAGGTATGATCTGCAAGATTCTTCAGTAGAAGTCTGTTGCCTTCAAACACAGGAAAAATATCATTGGTGATTTTCTTTGTAAAATAATCGACTTCAAAAATCAATTTATACCGATAAGTAAAGCTAAATCCTGCCTTTGACTCTGCAATATCTATTGTGGAAAGATTTTTAAACGTTTCGGCCTCACGCAAAGGAAAATATTGATAGGCATTTTGTGCGGTAAGCAATGTGGTAGAATAGGAAGAAAATGAGCGAGTAATGTCTGGTTCTGAACTCATTTGGGTGTATGCGCCGAGAAATTTGACATGCGTATTATTCCAGCCAAAAACATCTTCGAAAGATACATACAACGTTGATTTTGGAAGCCAATATTTGTTTTTATATGATGTATTAGAGACATAAAAAGAATTACCAAGATTGGCACCAAATACTAAATCGTTTCCATTAAATCTGAGATCATAATTAAAAATATGATCCTGGGAAGTCCGCTGGTAATTGTATACCGAATTTTGTGAACTGTGAGAAACATCAGAATGCCTGTCATTAACAATAGAATTAAATCTGAAAACATGCGAAAAATTATTCTGATCTAGGGTATATTCTCCTACAATACTTGCATTGTACAAACTGTTGTTTTGAAGTCTTTGGTTCATTAAACCCTTTGGAAAACCATTGGTAGAAGGTTTGTAAAAATCTATATTTCTGAAATAGTCATTTTCGTAAGACTGATTGATTTCAAAGTTAAAACGATTCCATCTTCTTGAGAGATTGAGACTGTATTTTTTCTGATTTGAAAGAAAATTGTATCGGTTATTCTGTGCAAAAAGAAATTCCGGATTATCGCCCAACAGACTGTAACTTCTTTGCTGGGTATTGGCAAGAAAGCTTCCCTGATGATTGGAAAACGAAATTGGCGTAAGCAGAGATTCCTGATAAGCACGGTTAAAAAGTGCAGCTCTGTTTGTATTCGTAGCTTTTGTTTCGTCTAAATGAAACAGTGCCTGAATTTTAAATTTCAAAACATTCGCATTCACTTTTGCATTAAAAGTATTGTCGGTATCGTACTGACTGATAAAGTAGGTTTGATTTTTGTGCTGTCCCAAATCTAACGAAAGTCGTATCTTTTCTTGATCTTCACCTTTAATAAATGTATTAATCTGTAATTGATTGTGAAACCCAACAGTTGTTGAAAAAAGCGAATTGTCATACGGCTTTGCAGAAACCATTCCTGACGAAATCGGAATCAACTGACCATTAATATCGTAATCATAAGGCTGAAAATTGTAGGCTAATGTAGAAATATCGGGACCATAACTGAAAATCTCGTTGGTCTCGGGACCGCGCCAAATGAGATTGCCGCTTTGAGATCTTCCCTGCACATATCTGTTTTGAGTTTGTGGAATCGAATTTCGGTTTCTAATTTCAAAAGAAGTGTTGAAACTTCCGTTGATAATGAATTTGTTCTGCTCCTGCTTTTTTATTTTTAAAGTATCTCCGTTCTTCTGCTTTAGTTTTCTAATTTTATAAAAATAAGGATCTGAGTTTTTTGAAAGATGATAATCGGGATTTGAAATACTGTATTCATCTAACTTTACTTTTGCAATAAGGCTGTCGTAATCTTTTGATGTTATGGCTTCCACAGATTTTTTCGGAACTCTATTTTCCAAAATAGATTTCAACTCCTGAACTCCATATACAACCTTAGTATTCTTACCATTATTCCACACCAAGGTATCGTAAACCTGTGCAGGAATAATCGCAAAACCCTCAGCATCAGTCTCCTCGTAAACACCAGTACTTGTATTGAAAACCTTTAGAAAAGCCTTTGGTTTTTTGTCTTTGTCTAAAAAAATCCCAGAAGAGTATTGCTGTGAATTCTGTGCAAACACAAGCTGAGCAACAAATAAAGGCAGAAACAGATAGATTTTTTTCATCGTTAATAATATGTCTAAAAATAGAGAAAAAAAAAGAAATCTCCGTAGAAATTTCTTTTTTAGGGTTCATTTATTTATTCAAATTTCTGTAAGCCTCAACTAGTCTCACAAACTCCGCTCTATACCCTTCATCATCGTTTCCTCTGCCCTTTTTTCCGAGTTTTTCAACATCTATTAAATCTTTATTTTTAATTAAATCTGAATTTCTCAAGACCAAACCAAACCAAGCCACAGAAGAGGCAAATTTAAAATCATCACTCGCAGACGATAGGTTTTCATTTGAGTTTTTCACGACCTGAACGATTTCCGAACTTGTATCGCCATCAGGTTTTTTATATCTGAATTTCACGGTTGCCAGTTCGTCACTGAAATTTTCATCGTTGGTATTTTTTGTGTATTTTAAATCAGATTCTTTTGGTAAAAATTCAGATTTCACATCAGCTGGAATGACTTCATATAAAGCTGTAACCGTGTGACCGCTTCCCAATTCTCCAGCGTCAATTTTATCGTTGGTAAAATCTTCATTCTTGAGTTTACGGTTTTCATAACCAATCAGACGGTAAGATTTTACATATTTCGGATTAAACTCAATCTGAATTTTCACATCTTTTGCAATCGCATACATACTTCCTGCAAATTCTTTTCCGAGGAACTTATTGGCTTCCTGCAAATTATCGATGTAAGCATAGTTTCCGTTACCCTTATTGGCTAAAGTTTCCATTCGGTTGTCTTTAAAATTTCCCATCCCGAAACCTAAGCATGTTAGGAAAACTCCAGATTTTTTTTTCTCTTCAATTAAAGTCTGAAGATCGCCTGTTGAAGACGTTCCTACATTAAAATCTCCGTCGGTGGCTATAATTACGCGATTGTTTCCGCCTTTGATGAAATTTTCCTGAGCGAGTTTGTAAGCCAACTCAATACCTGCCCCACCAGCTGTACTTCCACCTGCGTGAAGATTATCCAAAGCGTTCAAGATTTTATTTTTTTCTTTGGCCGATGTGGGAGGCAAAATCATTCCGGCGCTTCCGGCGTAGACTACAATTCCTACTTTAGCCTGCGGTCTCAATTGTTCCAATAAAACTTTGAAAGAAGATTTCAACAGCGGTAATTTATTCGCTGCATTCATAGAGCCAGAAACATCAATTAGAAAAACAAAATTTGAATTGGCTAATTTATCCATCGGAACATCTTTTCCCTGCAAACCTATTTTTAATAATTTATGTTTAGAATTCCACGGAGAGTCATTGTATTCTGTGTTGATTGAAAATGGCTGATTATTTTTTGGCTGCGGATAATTGTATTTAAAATAATTAATCATTTCTTCAATTCTCACTGCATTTTTATTGATATATTCTCCGTTGTTAATCATTCTTCGGATATTGGAATATGCTGCCTTATCCACATCAATTGAAAAAGTAGAAACCGACTGGTTTTTTGTTAATTCAAACGGATTTTCAACGAAAGCTTCGTATTCTTCAGAATTTTGTTGCTGAATTTGCCTTGTTCGGTTAATGCTGTCTTGAACTTTTTGTAGTTTTTCAAAAGCTTTTTTTTCTTTTCTTGAGAGTTTTTTGGTGGTAACAACCACTACTCCGTTCGCTGCACGACTTCCATATAAAGCTGTTGCAGAAGCATCTTTTAGTATTGTGACGCCTTTTATCTGCTGAGGATCCAATTTTGATAATGCATTTTGGTCTGCAACCACCCCATTGATTACAACCAATGGGCTATTCCCTTTGTTTAAAGAATTATTCCCTCTTATTAGAATATTAGCAGAGCCTGAAGTTGTATGATTAGGCATTATACTAAGACCTGAAACTTTACCCATCAATGCTTGGGAAAGATTTTGGCTTTTAGCTTGTTGAAATTCATTTCTGATATTCGTTGTTCCAGAAGTGTTCATGTAGTCAATATTTCCATAATTTGCAGACGCAACAAGTGGCAACGCATTCCCATTTTCTTGTTTTCTTTTTGATCGTTTGCCTTCCAAATTTTCTGAACTTACCACCGAAATAGCATTTGAGGTATAAGAATAAGCCCTTCTCTTAATTCCTAAAGCACCTGTAACCACTACTTCTTTAATATTTGTTTGCTTAAGAGTATCTTTCCATTGTAGATTGTGAGTTGGTTGATAAACTGGTTGAGTTTCTAAAACTGGCTCAAAATCAACATTATTTATGCCATCAACAATTGGAATTTTCACATTTTCATACGCCAAAACTTCCACATCATTTTTAATTTTTGGAATATCGATTTCCTTCTTAATATTAGATTTTATAGTACTGTCGATTGCTTGAACATTTGTTTTGAGCTTTTCCGAAGCTTTATTTTCTACGATCTGAGGTTTTGAAATATCTGCAACTTCTTTTTTATTAATAAAATATAAAGCTCCCAAACCAATAATTAAACTTGCAGCAATTCCATACGGAAACCAGATAGGAACGATTCTTTTTTTCTCTTCTTTCTGATCTAATTTTTCTTCAACTTTTGCCCAAACTTTATCAAAACCTGGAAAAGTAGTAGGTTCTTCTAAAGATTGAGAAGCCTCATTGAATTTTTTATCTATATCGTGATTATTTTCCATTGTTGTAAAGTTTAAATGTTGTGATTAACCAAAAGTTCCTGCAGTTTTTTCCGTGCGAAATTGAGCTGAGATTTTGAAGTTCCTTCGCTTATGGAAAGCATTGTCGCAATTTCTTTATGCGGATAACCTTCAATTGCAAACAGATTAAAAATTGCTCGGCAACTTTCTGGTAGAAAATTGAGTAACTTCAAAATATCTTTTTCAAAAGAGATACTGTCGGTTGGGGCATCTTTAGACTGTGCAAAATCATCATCCAAAGAAATTTCGAGCGCTTTCATGCTTCTCAGTTTCTGCAGACACTCATTCACCGCGATTTTTCTTGCCCAAGCTTCGAAAATTTCGTGATTCTGCAGTTGATACAGCTTTGTGAAAATTTTGTAGAACGTATCTGCCAAAACTTCTTCGATGTCTTCGTCGTTTTTCAGATAGCGTTTGCAGACTGAGTGCAGTTTGCCCGCCATTTTCTCGTAAACTTTCCGCTGGGCGTTGCGGTCGTTCCGCTGGCATTCTATGAGTAATTCTTTTTCCATTGTCTGGCTTTATACTTTTATAGATGCAGGAAAATTCAAAAAGGTTGGAAACATGGTAAACTTTTTTTAAATATAGTAAGTTTATTTCCTTTTTACGTGATGATGAAACAAGAAATCTTTGCTTTAAAAGTAAATTTTAATGCCAGAAAACGTACAGTTTAAGATTTATTTAGTTTAATATCATAGAAATACTGAAATTTAAATTTTAATACAAAAAGCACAAATAATTATATATTTGAAAAAATTCAAACTAAAATAAAACGATTTCGAAAAAAGAAAGAGGTTGAAAAAAATATTTTTTCTTTTGAAATTTGCAGATTTTATAGAAATCAATTTTATAGGAAGTAGTATAGAACATTTTGCGGTAATCAAAAAAAAAGAAATGTTATGATTAAAAATTTAGAATTAGAGAAAACCATCAGTAACTTGGGTCTTACCAAAGATGATTATCTTTTCCTAACCATTAAAACGGTTTACCTGTACCATATGAAATCGGGGGAAAAGAATGTAGAATATCGTGAGCCTGGCGACTTTATTCTATCACGTCTTTATAAAAATTTCAGAAAAAATAAATTTTCAGAACCTAAAAAGCTCTCTCACGTCTTATTTCAGGCCGGCTATAATCCAGACAGCCCTCGAATGTTAATCAAACTAAAGGGTTGGAATAATCAGGGAAAAAATTATCCTGTAGACCTTAATACATCTGGTCACGACATTGACCGCTATTCTTTAAATCTCTTGCTGGATAAAATAGAATACGAAAATCTAGATATGTCTAGAGAAAATGAATTTCTAAAAAAAAATGAACGCGAACACGAGCCTGTTCAAAAATCTGCAATGGCAAAATCTACACAGAAACAGAAAATTTCTATGCGTAGAATACAAATACATAAAGGAAATAATAGAAAAAAATAAAACTGAAAAAGCACCAGACAACCATTGTGCACTGCACTCAAAGTAGGCATATCTTAATGAGAATCTGAATAAATTTTTGCCATATCTATAAGATTTTAAAATGACGGTTATATAGGCAGAAAAATAATCTAGTAGATGGTAAACGATGGACGGAAACCCAATTTTTGTTATTTCAGGACTAGATAAAAATATAATAAAAAACGCCTAAAACGAGATGTTCTCAGCATTTTTGAAACAAACTCTTAATGAGAAAAGATAATGACAATAAAGAGCGAATCGCACCTGAAAAACCAATGAATCGGTCAGTTTAAATAAGCAGGCAAACCAATCCGCACACCATATTCACTTCCCAGATACAGCGGATTGCCGTGTTTCTCGGACCAGAAGCCATCCAGAATATCTTTGGAGAGACAGCGGTAGACAGCAGTTCCTTTGTAGATTTCTTTATCTTCGCCTAGATAATTGAAATTGATAACCAGAATTTGATCTTTAAAAAAACCAGTCCCGTTTTGTTCGTGGTCGCCGATGAGCCATTGCGCAATGATTCTGTTGTTTTCGTCGAGTGAAAGTGTGAGAGTTCCTTGGTAAGAACTATCACTTATCTCATCCTGATTGCTTCCTTGAACTGAATAGATACCAACCAAATCATTTACCGTCATTGTTTTGTTTTTAAGTTTACAAATGTAGAAAATCTTATTACATCTTATTGTAAATCAGCTTTCAAAATATTTTTTTATATTTTACTTAAAAACATAGAAATACCTCATCTCAACTCGTTTTATGATGTTGGCAAGCATTTTGTGCTTTGTACATGAAATTATACAATATGAAAACACCCGTAAAATTCGCATTAGGCATCGCGGCAGCGGTTGTGGTGGGAGGCATTACAGCATTCGGATTGCGAAAGAAACGCAGTCAGGTTCTTAAAACCTTTACTGCACCCGATGGAAACACTTATCCACAAGATCACATCTACCGTACATTCGATAACCAATATTACAGAAACGGCAAAAAAATCAAGATTAAAACACCAGTTAATACAAATTTAGAAAATCGTACTAAGCACAATACAAATTCAGCATTTGAAGGAGCTAAAAATCACGAAGCTCCAACGCCACATGTTGATTATCATCAGCGCGGAGTAAGAAACCGTTAATACAAATTTGATTATTTTTACAATAAATCAAGGCTTTCATATTTTGAAAGCCTTGATTGTTAAAAAAAATAAATAGGTAATTTTTAAATTTTCTTCTTCATTACTTATATCGTCCTACTTCATGCTATTATTGTGCAGAAAACCGCCCTACTTTTATATTCCGAAATTGGATAATTAATATAAAACCGCCAAGCTTTCTGCCTTGAAGTTTTCCAATTCTTCAGTTTTGTTTTCTTTTATTTTCAAAACCCATTCAGGATCCTGAAGCAAGGCACGGCCTACTGCTACTAAATCGAAATCTCCTCTTTCAAGTCTGCGAGTTAATTCAGAAAAGTCTGTTTTCTTTTCGGTACCTTCCCCTGCGAATGCTTTCATAAAGTCGCCATCTAAACCTACAGATCCCACAGTGATGGTTGGTTGACCTGTAATTTTTTTTGCCCATCCTGCAAAATTTAAATCTGAACCTTCAAATTCTTCTTCCCAAAAACGTCTTTGCGAACAATGGAAAATATCTACTCCAGCTTCCTTTAGTGGCAGCAACCATTCTTCCATTTCTTCAGGAGTGTTTGCAATTCTTGCCATGTAATCCTGCTGTTTCCATTGTGAAAGTCTCAGGATGATAGTAAAATCATCTCCCACTGCTTCTCGCATGGCTTTTACAATATCTACAGCAAATTTATTTCTTTCCTTAATGGTCTTTCCGCCGTATTCATCTGTTCTGGTATTGGTTCTTTCCCAGAAAAACTGGTCAATAAGATAACCGTGTGCACCGTGAATTTCCAAGACATCAAAACCGAGATCTTTAGCAGACTTTGCAGATGCTGCAAATTGTGCTATTGTGTCTTTTATATCTTCCAAAGTCATTGTAGAAGCCTTTTCCATAGCTGTTAAAGGATAATCTTCTGAACTCCTGGTATCACCAACGTGCCAAATTTGTGGACCCATTTTACCATGATTTGAATGAACATTGTCGATAACGTTTTTCCAGCCATTCAACGCTTCAGTTCCGTAAAAATCTGGGATATTTTGTATGTTTTTTGAAGCTGGCCTGTTGATTACTGTTCCTTCAGATAAAATTAAACCCACCTCGGCAGCAGCTCTTCTTCCGTAGTAATCGGAAATTTGCTGGGTTGGAACTCCGTTATCCGATTGTGCTCTGGTCATAGGAGCCATTACAATTCTATTTCTGAGTTCTAAATTTTTGTATTTGAATGGTTTAAACAAGGATTGTATACTCATTTTAATGTCTATTTTATAATTGTTACACAAAGTAACCAATAATAGTTCATATTTGTATCTTTAGAAGAAAAAATAGTGGTAACTTCGTAGTAACTTTTTATAGTAACCTATTTGTAACGATAATTTTTCTTTTATTTGAAGACAAAATATAGGCTCTGAATCTCTTGATTTTTACTGAAGATTGTTGCCAATTATTAACCTAAAACTTTCTTATAATCTAAAATAATTATTAGAAAATTTAATACAGATTTCCTCAAATTAAAAATCGGCAAAATAATAGCCTCAAAGACGCATTGTGATTGAAACTGATAATTAAATTAATCTTTATTTAGCTCATTTTAAGTCGGAATATTTATTTATCAACAGATTGTAACATGTAAAGATGTAAGCACACTTATTTAGGAACTAAAAACTAAATATAAACTCTATGAAAAAAAACGAATTGATGGCATACAGCTGTCCGCTCGGAAAAGCGATGGCTGCATTGGGAAGTAAATGGAAACCTATCATTGTTTTGGTAATCAAGGATCGGAAATTGCGTTTCGGAGAACTTGCAGTGAGAATAAACGTGATCTCTAGAAAAGTTTTAACAGACCAATTGCGTGAGATGGATGCTGATGGATTGATCATCCGAGAAGAGTTTAGAGAAATTCCTCCTCGTGTAGAATATTCTCTTACAGAAAAAGGTCTTGCCCTGCTGCCAATTTTCCTCCAACTAGAAGAATGGGAAGCAAAGTATCAAGACAAAAGACAAGATAAGGATTGTACTTTTTTAAAGTAGTATAGGAATATATTGAAATCTTAAGATTTTTAAAAAAAAACCAAAAAGACCGCTATAATCAGCGGTCTTTTATTATAACTTATATTTTATTAATTTTCTTGTAGCTCTCTCATTCTTTCTTCCAATAAATCTGGATCTGATAGTGCATCTACACCAATAACATTGTATATATAGAAAATTAAAAATGTCAACCAAAGTACACTCAATACAATACCTACAATGGCTAATATTTTACCTGTTTTGAGGTTGCTGTAGTTGAAATACAATTGAGGTTCTTGAAGGTATAGCTTTTTATCTTTGCTGTATAAAAATAATGCAATTGCTCCGCATATCATGCCCGGAATTCCGTAGCAGACGCAAGTTACCAGAGATAAAATTCCTAAAACAAGAACAGCTGTTGCATTAGGCAAATTTTGTTGATTCATAATTTATTTTTTTTGTAGTTCTAAAAATGTTTATAAAAATAAGAAAATACCATTATTAAACCTGTAATAATTGCCAAAACAACCAATAAATTACCGTAATTTCTTTTTCTATCTACAAATGTAAGCACCACTGTAGCAAAAAACAGCAACAACGTGTACACCGCTGGAAATAGTTCAAATGCCTCCAGAAACCTACCTTCAAAAACCATTACAATTGCTCTTTGCGCACCACATCCAAAACATTCAATTCCTAGAAATTTCTTACTGGGGCAACTGAGCATGTATTCTTGGATGTTCATGGGTTGGGGTTGGATTGATGTTTAAACTTAAATTGATGGTTTTGCTCTTAAATATTGGTGTGGGAAAAAGCAGTCTTTTTTTGCATAAAATGAACTTTGCACTGCCAAAAATGGATTTCTCAGTATTTCACGCGCAACAAAAATGAGATCTGCCTCATTCTGTTGCATAATGTATTCGGCCTGCTCGGCACTCGTAATCATGCCAACAGCTCCTGTTTTCACGTTGGCTTCTCTTTTTACCTGACCCGCAAAAGGAGTTTGATACATGGGCTTTACTTCAATTTTTGCCCCGTGTATATTTCCACCGCTAGAAACATCAATTAAATCTACCTGATGATTTTTAAGAACTTTAGACAGTTCTACACTATCGTGAATACCCCATCCGTTTTCAGCATATTCAGTTCCCGAAATTCGTACAAACAAAGCTACATTTTCATTTAATTCTTCATTTACAGCATCTACAATTTCTAATAAAAACCGACTTCTGTTCTCAAAACTTCCTCCATATTCATCTGTTCGTACATTTGATAGTGGTGAGAGAAACTGATGAACCAGATAACCATGGGCAGCATGAATTTCAATTACATCAAACCCCGCGTTGACAGCTCTTTTGGCAGCAGCTTTAAAGTTTTGAACCTGCTGCTTAATTTCTTCAATAGTTAAAACATGCGGAATTCTTTCTGTGGGATGATACGGTATTGGGCTTGGCGCAACTGTCTCCCAGCCCTCTTCCAAAGATATTTGCTTATTTTCCCATGTTGAACCTTTTCTACCGGCATGTGCCAATTGAATTCCTATTTTAGAATCTGAATTTTCATGTACAAATTCTACAATTCTCTGAAGCTGTGCAGCTTGCTCGTCATTCCAGATTCCCATACAATGATTGGTAATTCTTCCTCTAGGCTCTACGCCCGAAGCTTCTACAATAATTAGAGCGGTTCCTCCTTGAGCACGGCTACCATAATGCACTAAATGAAAATCATTGGCTAAACCATCTTTTGATGAATACATGCACATTGGCGACATTACCCAACGGTTTGCCAATTCTACATTTCTGAATTTTATTGGTGTGTATAGCATTTACTTTTGTTTTGAAAGTTTTAAAATTACAAATTTTGTATCAGAACAAATATATTGCCAGCTTACATAAAAAGAATTACTTTTACCCCCCTTTTTACAGTGAGAAAATGAAAAAAGATATAAAAATTGGCTACGAGCATTTCAAAAGCATCAGCGAACTAAGCGAAACAGAAAAAAAACTGTTTGAAAGAGCAAAAAAAGCACGTGAAACCGGCTATGCACCTTACTCCAACTTTTTGGTAGGATGTGCTGTGCTACTAGAAAATGAGGAAATATATACTGGAAGTAATCAGGAAAACGCCGCTTATCCTTCAGGACTTTGTGCCGAGCGAACGGCTTTATTCTGGATTGGTGCTAATTTCCCCAATGAGGTCATAAAAAAAATATTCATCATCGGCGGACCAAGAGAATTTTCAGAAAAAACACCACCTATCCCGCCTTGTGGAGCGTGCAGACAAAGTTTGATGGAATACGAAACGAAGCAAAATGAAGATATTGAGGTTTATTTTTCAAATCTAAATGAAGAAGTTTTTAAAGTTAATTCAATTAAAAATTTGTTGCCTTTTTATTTTGACGCAACGTTTTTGTAGGCTGAGTTACAAAAAAAACTGGTTCTAGAGTTAGCTATTTTATTTAAATAATAGCTTTCAAATTTTGATACTTTTGAGTTTTACAGTATATCTAAAAAACCAATCTAAAAATTAACGATTTCTCATTGCCTTATCTAAATTAAAGCACTAAATTTGCATCGATTTTAGAATGGGAATTCGGTGCAAATCCGAAACAGACCCGCTACTGTAAGTGATGTTTTAGTTTATGCAATACATACACAAGTCAGATACCTTTTAAAATCTTATCATAGATGAAGCTTTCGTGGAGTGAGGCGTAGTCGGTCTAAAAACCTATTTGCTAAGGCAAATTGCGGTTCAATTCCTTCTATACATATCATTCACAAAGCAATTTTTGGCTTTATTAAAATTGAATGAATAAATATTTTTACTCTATTTCGCTGCTTTTTTTATTGGGTACGCCTGTTTTTGTTTTTTCGCAAAAGACAGAAAACGACACCATTCATACCAAAACTATACAAGATATCATCATCAATATGAAACGTCAGGAAGTGGGTGTTATTTCTTCACAAAAACTTACTGGTGCCGAATTGGAAAAACTGAATAGCAGTTCTGTAGCAGATGCCGTGCGGTATTTTTCTGGTGTACAGCTTAAAGATTACGGGGGAATTGGTGGAATGAAAACCGTTAATATCCGAGCGATGGGTACACAACACGTCGGAGTATTTTATGATGGGATTGCTTTAGGAAACGCCCAAAACGGAACGGTAGATTTAGGCAGATTTTCTTTAGATAATGTAGAATCTATTTCTCTTTACAATGGTCAGAAAAGCGAAATTTTTCAGTCAGCGAAAGATTTTGGTTCGTCGGGATCTATTTATTTAAAAAGCAGAACTCCTGTTTTTAAAGACTCAAAAAAAACGAATGTGAACCTACATTTCCGCTCAGGATCTTTTGGTGTAGTTAATCCTTCGGTTTTAATTGAGCAAAAAATAAATAATAAGATTAGCCTCGCTTTAAGCACAGAATATCTTACTGGCAATGGGGAGTATAAATTTCATCAGAGAGTTGCATTA
The DNA here is from genome assembly GCF_900156685.1 of Chryseobacterium piscicola. Lineage (GTDB taxonomy): Bacteria > Bacteroidota > Bacteroidia > Flavobacteriales > Weeksellaceae > Chryseobacterium > Chryseobacterium piscicola. The sequence goes on along the minus strand of NZ_FTOJ01000002.1, from coordinate 96,754 downwards.
CCCGACGGAAGCCTTGGCTGGGAAAGCCATGGAACACGAACCAACGGCGATGTTGAAGCTTTACGCGCTGAAGCCGGTATTTTTGGTAAAATAAATAATGGTTCTTGGAAACTTAAAACTTACTATTACGATTCTGAGAGAGGAGTTCCGGGGGCTGTTACAAAAAATAATGATATTTTCTCTAGTAGACAATGGGATAAAAACTTCTTTGTACAAGGAAGTTTTGAAAAAGAAATTTCACCTAAATATAAATTTCTTTTGAGCTCTAAATTTGCTGATGATTACACGCATTATTACAATGATAATCCTGGTGGAACCCCACTTTTGATAGACAATACTTATAAACAGCAGGAGATTTATATATCAACTGCACATCAATATTCTCCATATAAATTCTGGAAAATTAATCTTTCGGCAGATTACCAGTACAATGCTCTGGATGCCAATCTGAGACAGTTTGCCTATCCTGAAAGACAAACTGAATTGGTTGCACTGGCTTCACAGTTTGATTTTAAAAAGGTTAAAATACAAGGAAGCGTTTTAGGAACTTTTGTGCAAGAAAAGATAGAAAATTCTGTTTTTTCAATACCTCAAAACCGTTCTGAATTTACACCTACGGTCTTTGTTTCTTACCAACCCTTTGATTCAGAATTTAAGGTGCATGGTTTTTATAAAAGAATCTTCAGGATGCCTACTTTCAATGATTTGTATTATACGGAAGTTGGTAGTTCGCAGCTTAAACCAGAATTTACCAACCAATATGATCTTGGATTTACATTCAACAAAGATTTTAATTCCGGAGTTTTAAAAAACATTAATCTGATAGCTGATGCGTATTACAATAGAGTTCAGGATAAAATCATTGCTTATCCAAAAGGACAACAATTCCGTTGGACAATGGAGAATTTGGGAGAAGTAGAAATTAAAGGAATTGATTTTTCGGCACAGGCAATATGGTTGCTTTCTGAAAATCTTTTATTAAGCAGTCGCGTTACATATACTTTTACTGAAGCTTTAAATATTACCAAAACCAATATTACTTCTTACTACAAAAATCAGATTCCGTACACGGCAAAAAATAATGCGAGTGCGCTACTAGGAGTTACCTACAAAGATTGGCAACTGAACTATAGCTTTGTATACGTTGGTGAAAGGTACAATATGTCTGAAAACATTCCTGTAAACTACGAACAGCCTTGGTACACAAGTGATATATCGGGTACTAAAGAATTTAAAATGAAAGATTGGAAATTCAGACTAGGTTTGGAAGTGAATAATCTTCTGGATCAGAATTACAGCGTGATACAGAATTATCCGATGCCGGGAAGAAATTATAAAATCAGCCTGAGAGTAATATTTTAATGAAGATTTAATTATGAAAAAAATACATTTAGTTTTAGTTTCCTTTTTAATTCTTATAGCACAATCTTGTAGAGAAGAATACGATTACATCAATTACGGAGCAATCAATACGGGAGTTCAGGAGCCTGAAAACATAAGCATTAAAGGACTTTATGTTCTTAATGAAGGAAATATGGGAAGCAACAAAGCCTCGATTGACTTTTTTGATTATTCTACCGGAGTTTTTACAGAAAATTATTACAACGCCCAAAATCCTGCGGTTGTAGGCAGTTTGGGAGATGTAGGAAATGATATTAAAACCTATAAAGATAAATTGTATGCTGTCATCAATCTTTCCAATTATATTGAAGTGATGGATGCTAAAACAGCAAAACATATTGGCGAGATCAAAGTTCAAAACTGCCGCTACATCAATTTTCACAAAGATTATGCGTACATCACATCTTACGGTGGTGCTGTAGGAGCCTCACAACCAGGATATGTGGTAAAAGTGGATACCAACACACTTCAGATTGTAGGTACTGTTTATGTTGGAAAACAGCCCGAAGAGCTAGAAGTAGTGGGAGACAAATTGTATGTTGCCAATTCTGGAGGATATAGCTATCCGGATTATGATAACACGGTTTCTGTAATTGATCTTACTACTTTTACTCAGATTAAAAAAATTCCGGTTGGCATTAATTTAAGGAAAATAAAAAAAGACGACACAGGGAAACTTTGGGTGACCTCACGGGGAAACTTTGGCAATATTCCTGCTAAAACGTATGTTTTAAATCCACAAAATGATCTGGTTATTAAAGAATTCAACATTCCTGTCAGCGATTTTTCGATAGTAGAAAACAGGCTTTATTACTTCAGTTATGAATGGACTTCCGCTGGCACCACAAGCAGCTACGGTATCATTAATACTGACACGCTAGAAAAAACAAGCAACAATTTCATAACAGACGGAACAGATACCAAAATTGTCATTCCATACGGCATTGCCGCAAACCCCATCAATGGTGATGTTTTTATTACAGACGCTAAAGATTATACTTCTTCAGGCGAGCTATTTTGCTACAACAAATTCGGGAAACTAAAATGGAAAGTCAAAACAGGTGATATTCCGGGGCATTTAACTTTTTTAAATAAATAATAATTCAAAAAAAATGAAACAATTTTACTCTAATTTTTTTAAACTAAGCTTTGCATTAGCTGGTTTTGCATTAACATCTGCACAATACTCTAATGGTTACATCGTTTCAAATGAAGGAAACTATGGTACTCCCACTGGAGAAATTTCTTACATCGACGTCAACAATAATATTACCAACAATATATATCATCTTGCCAATAACAATGAGGATTTGGGAGATATTTTGCAATCTATTTTTTTTGAAGGAGAAAAATCTTATTTGGTATTAAACAATTCCAACAAAGTAGTGGTAGCCAACAGAGCAAGTTTTGTAAAATCGGCTGTAATTACAAGTAACATTGTGCAGCCAAGATATACAACAATTGCTAACGGGAAAATTTTCACCAGCAATTGGGGTGATTATGGCAATACAACACAATTTGTTTCTGTACATGATGCCAATACTTATGCCTATATTACAAGCATTCCGTTAAGCGAAAATCCCGAAGAAATCATTACCGTTAACGGAAAAATATATGTGAATAAATCTTCTTACAGAGCAGGAAATAGTATTGATGTAATCAACCCCGCTACTAATACAATCATTACTACTATTACATTAAGCAGCGGATTGCAGTCTATAACGGTAGTTGGAAACGAGGTTTTCGCATTATGCACCGGTTCTGCGGGATCTACAATATACAAAATCAACACAACAACAGATACCGTATCTGGAAGTATTGCAAATTCTACAATTGTACCACCATCACAATATGATGCTTTGAAATTTTCTTCAGAAGGAAACACCCTGTACATTGCAGGAGCAACTAGTGTTTATTCATTAAATACAAATTTAGCAACATTCAGTAGTACTCCTCTTTTTACGACAACAGCAAGTGGCAACGGCGGTGACTTCTATGGTTTTGCAGCAATTGACGGTAAAATTTTCCAGGGAAATGCTAACAATTTCGGTCCTAATTCTACTTTAAATGTTTACAGCCAAACAGGAACTCTTTTGAATACATTTACCACATTAGTAAGCAGCAACAATATCTACAAAAACGTATTTACACCAGCCAATCTTGCAACAAGCGAGACGAAAGTAAATAACAGCATCCTAATCTATCCAAATCCTGCATCAGATATTCTTTACATTAAAAATGCAGACGGTGCGAAGTTTAAAATCGTAGACCTTTCAGGAAGAATTTCAAAATCAGGCATTTACCAAAACGGAATTATCGTTTCTGATTTAAATAAAGGAAATTACACCATTCAGATTTTAGATAAGAACTTTCAGAAGACTGAGAAATTTATCATCAAATAATTAAATTCCAATAATTTAAATTAAAATAAATGAAAAACATATTCATAGCTGCTGCGCTTCTTACCACGCACTTTCTGATGGCTCAAAGCTATCCGCCACAAGCTGGAGTTTCGGGTTCTACGGCAATACCATCAAGTAGTCCGCTTTTTAAATCTTGGGCTTCAGGATCTACAGTTTTACGAGCTTTACAACAAATCAATGGCTCCCAAACCGCTTATGCATCTGCAGGAACTCCTGAAAATGCTGTAGGCGCATCAAATGGGTCTATCGTTTCTTTGGGTGACGGCGGAACAGCTATTCTTACTTTCGCAAAGCCGATTACCAATGATAGCGGATTTGATTTTGCCGTTTTCGAAAACGGTTTTACATCAGGTCAGTCTGGCAAAGCTTTTTTAGAATTGGCATTTGTAGAAGTGAGTTCAGATGGTGTAAATTTCTTTCGTTTCCCGTCTCATAACGAATATCCTTCAAATTATATCCAAAACTCAACCGATGTGGGAGGTTCTGGCTTTGCAACAATGGATGCTAGATATCTGAACAACTTTGCGGGAAAATACACAAATGGCTTCGGAACGCCTTTTGACCTGAGTGATATTCCGGATAATCCGCTTTTGAATAAGGAACAAATTACCCATGTAAAAATAATCGATGTTATAGGAACAAATATAGAGGCGTACAGAACGTATGACAGTCTAGGAAACGTAGCAGTAGACCCGTTCCCAACTCCAGGTGCTGGTTCAGGTTTTGATTTGGATGCTGTAGGGGTTATAAATGAATACACTGCTGTTTTGGCAACTGCCGAAAATAAAAAGACAGATGCAAAAATTAATCTATATCCCAATCCTGCTACAGATTTTATTAAAATTACTGCTGATAAAGATGTTGAAGTGAAAATATACAATGTAAACGGAGCTCTTGTAAAACAAGGCAAAACGGTTAATAAAACATTGAATATTTCAGATTTATCTAATGGAAATTACATTATTCAGATTGATAATAATTTCAATAAACAAAATTTGAAGTTGATTATCTCAAAATAAGATGAGTTTAAAATAGTAAAAACCTCTTTCAAATAATCTTGAAAGAGGTTTTTTATTTTTAGATTTGAATTTTTCCACTCCCTTTTTTTAATGTTCTAAGAAAGGATTTTCAGACCAAGTTTTTCTGCTTCTACAATTACAAAATTTCTGGCTTCAGCACTGTCATTGGCAATTTCGCCTTCAAGAATTGCTTCTTTTACTTTTTCCTTTAAAATCCCAATCTCTCTTCCAGGTTTCAGGTTAAACATCGCCATAATTTCTTCCCCGGAAATCGGTGGCTGGAAGTTTCTCACCTGATCTTTTTCTTCTACTTCTTTTATTTTTATGGCAACGTATTGGAAGTTTTTCTTAAACCGCTCTTGTTTTCTTGAATTTTTGGTCGTGATATCTGCTTTACAAAGCGTAAACAAATCTTCCATATCTTCTCCTGCATCAAACAAAAGCCTCCTCAATGCAGAGTCTGAAGCATCATCTGTAACCAATGCAATAGGTCGTGAAGACAATTTTACCATTTTCTGAACGTATTTCATATCAGCATTCAACGGTAATTTTAGTTTATGAAATAATGATTTTACCATTTTTGAACCTAAAAACTCATGCCCATGGAAAGTCCATCCCGTTCCTTCAACGAATTTTTTCGTGGGTGCTTTTCCAATATCATGCAGCAATGCAGCCCAACGAAGCCACAGGTTATCCGTGTTTTCAGAAATATTATCAACCACTTCCAAAGTGTGGTAAAAATTATCTTTATGAGTTTGTCCTTCTACTTCTTCTACTCCTTTCAGATCTATCAATTCAGGAATAATTAATTTCATTAAACCTGTTTCTTCCATCAGTTGTAGTCCAACAGATGGTTTTTTTGAAAGCATGATTTTATTAAACTCTACCATGATTCTTTCCATCGAGACAATTTTGATTCTTTCCGCTTCTTGTCTGATGGCGTTTAAAGAATTCTCTTCAATCGTAAAATTTAAAGTTGCCGCAAAACGAACTGCTCTCATCATTCTCAACGGATCATCTGAGTAGGTTTGTGCCGGCTCTAGAGGTGTTCTCAGAATTCCTTTTTGTAAATCACCAATTCCGTCAAAAGGATCAATCAGTTCCCCGAAATTATCTTTATTTAAAGAAATTGCCATCGCATTGATGGTGAAATCTCTTCTTTTCTGGTCGTCCTCAATCGTACCGCCTTCCACTTCGGGTTTACGGCTGTCTTCGGTGTAGCTTTCCTTTCTTGCGCCTACAAATTCCAGTTCCAGATCTTTGTATCTGATCATCGCCGTTCCGTACGTTTTAAAAACCGAAACCTTCATTTTAGGATCAATTTCCTTTCCCACATTTTGGGCCAATTCAATTCCGCTTTGTTCTGTCACAAAATCAATATCGGTAGACGCTTTTCTTTTCATTAAAAGGTCACGCACAAAACCGCCAACGATATACACCGATTGTTTATTTGCCGCTGCGACTTCAGAAATGAGTTTGAAAAGTTTTAAATTTTGATTTTGATTGAGGTTGATGAACATTTTATTTAATAGATGTTAGATATTAGACGTTAGATATTGGACTTACAACTACCTGTTTTAACTGTTAACCTATATCTAACTTAAAACCATTAAGAAATTAGATTTTCAGCTTCACCTGACGCTTCCGACTTCTTAATGGTTAAATGATTTTGCAAAGATAATTAAAAACTTTTCTTTTATTCACGAAGAACTTTTATTCTGTTGTCGCTCCATATTTTTATCACTGAAGAACCTGAATATTGCGAAACTTTTTCTCTGTCTTCTTCCACCGCAAAATCTACCAAATCAATGATTTCTTTTGAAATATCAGAAAATTTCAACGGACTTTTATCACCACTAAAGTTGGCTGAAGTTGAAACCAAAGGCTTATTCAATTTTGTAATCAATTTTTTGCAGTAAAGATCTTTTACCAGGCGAATTCCAATGCTTCCGTCTTCAGCTAACAATTCTTTCGGTAAACCTTTTGGATTTTGATACACCAAAGTAACAGGTTTTTCGCTTAAATCCATGATTTCCCAAGCCATTTCCGGAACGTCCACCAAATCTTGTAACCGCTTCTCATTTTCAACCAAAATAATCATTGATTTGTTTTTCTCGCGCTTCTTGATCTCGAAAATTTTATTGATGGCTTCTATATTTGTTGCGTCACAACCAATTCCCCAGATGGTGTCTGTTGGGTAAAGAATCGTACCGCCGGATTTTAATATTTGTATAATGTTTTCCATTTTCAATAGGGGCGAGCTTTAGCCCGTCTTCAAAATTAAGCAATCATTTGGCTTTAGCCAAAACTTACATCTTAAAGTCATATTTTTCAATAAACTCCTGATATTCTTCTGCGAAAGTTTTATGTTGATGATGTTTTTCTTGATTTTTAATATAATTTCTAACCAATTCAATCTTATTCTGAAACGGAAACTGCAAAATATTCATCCTGCCAGGAAAATTTGTCTTTAGTTAATTGATTTTTGTTGATCCAAAAAGAAGATTCACCTTTTATTAACTGGACAATTTTTTCTATATTTTGATTTGAACCTAAAGAAATCAGGCAGTGACAATGATCGGAATAACCATTGACCATGTCCATAAAAATCCTTTTAGCAGATGCATTTTCTTTAATGTGTTTCCAAACTTTTACTCTTAAATCCGAAGTATTTAAAAATGAAGTTCGGTTAGACGTAGAAAATACGACATGAATATAAATTTTAATGAAAGGCATTTGCGTTGTTTTGCTAAAAATAGTATTTTTTTTAGATTTTGGCTAAAGCCGATGCAATTTTTAAATAAAAAACGGGCTAAAGCCCGTTCCTATTGATGAAATTATCAAAATATTATTTAGTTGAATTTAAAACTAATCTGAAGTAAATATATTTTCATTACAATTCCGGTAAATATCTCTCTTCCACCACATTCAAATGATGAATATTATGTCCCACAATCAATTGACAAATTGTTTCAACTGAAATCTTGTTTCCGTTAGCAATTCCGATATTACTTAAAACTGAAGGATTCAATGTTTCCAATAAAATCTGAGAAGATTTTCTCACCAATTGATATTCTTCCAACAAAGATTCTAAACTTCTCTCGTTGGCAAAAGAATTGGCAGCATAACTTTCTTCATCAAAACCTGGCAATTCAGATTTTTCACCTCTTGCAAAAGCTAAAATTCGGTATTGAAAAACTCTTTCAGTATCTGATAAATGAAGCAAAACTTCTTTTAAAGTCCATTTTCCTTCTGCGTAAGCGAATTTTGATTGCTCTTCGGTCAGATAAGAATATAAGGAAATGGTTTTCTCTCCCACTTTTTTTAATTCTTCCAGCCAGTTTTCAGTTGGAATTAAATCTAAATATCTTTGAATGTATTTTTCGAAATCTGTCATGTTAATATGAATAATAAGTAATTGGTAATTAGTAATATTTTAATGTAACAATGTATCGGTTTAGCAATCTAACAATTAAAAAATTGGTAAACTGTTACATTATCTATTCGTCCATTCATAGAAATTCACCTCATCGTAAATCTCGAATCCGCAAGACGGATATAATTTATTTCCGACGTCGTTTGATTTTCCGGTTTCGAGGAGAACTCCGCAGGCGTCTGTAGATTTTGCCAATTCTTTGGTTTCTTCGATTAATTCTTTTGAAAAACCTTTACCTCTGTAATTTTCATTGACAAACAAATCGTTCAATAACAAATACCGCTTCATTCTTGTGGAAGAAAACAATGGATATAACTGAACAAATCCAACTAAATCACCTTCACGTTCAGCAACAAAAATTTCAGAATCAGCTTTTTCTATTCGCTCTTTTAAAAAACTTTCCGCTGCAGGAATATCAGATTCTTTATGATAAAAAACTCTGTATTGGTCAAATAGCAAGGCTAATTGAGGTAAATCCTGAATCGTCGCTTTTCTTGTATTTTTCATACTGAATTATAAATGATGATCGTAACTCAGAACACGTTTCATCTTCCAATCTTTTCCGTCTAAAATCCAGAGAATGGTAAATTTTGCACGGCTGCCTTTGTTCCATTTTCCTTGGTACAATTCTGAAAATTCATGCTCCCCTTCCTGAATGAAAGCATATAAAACATTATTGCTGTACAAAGGGTATACTTTCATGCTGTTGGGAACCAATTCACGCTTTACTTTGTTAGGTCCGCCACAAATATTGTTTTTGATTGACGCTGTGAAAGCTTCTTCTCCGGAAGTGATTCCACCTTTATCATGGTAAAATTCGAGATCTTTGCTTACAATTGATTTATAATGAGAAAGATCACATTTATTAAATCCGATATCGAATATCAAGCTGTCTAATTTTTTCGCCGTTTTGTATAATTCATCGGCATTTTTCACCTGTGAATAAGCAATCTGACTAAAAATTAATAACACTAAAATCTGAATCTTTTTCATTATTTTTCATGTAAAATTAACCACAAAAGTCACAAAAATCTCACATTTATGTATTTTTAAGCTCATTATAAAACGTCCTAAAAGTACACGTAAGCTTTTAATTATAAATATTTAAACTTAATAATTTCTTTTGTGACTTTTGTGGTAAAAAATCTATGTTAAGAAAATGCTTTCTCCAAATCTGCAATCAGATCTTCTGCATCTTCGATTCCAACGCTAAGACGAACCAAATCGTCTGTAATTCCCAATTCTGCACGTTTTTCTGCAGGAATTGAAGCGTGAGTCATCAATGCAGGATGATTGGCCAAAGATTCTACTCCGCCCAAAGATTCAGCCAATGTGAACACTCTTACTTTCTCTAAAAACTTAATCGCATCTTCTTTTTTACCGGATTTAAAAGTGAAAGAAACCATTCCTCCGAAATCTTTCATCTGAGCTTTCGCCAATTCATATTGAGGGTGAGATTCTAATCCCGGATAGATTACCTGTGCAACTGCCGGATGAGATTCCAGATATTTTGCCACAGCCATTCCGTTTTCAGAATGCCTCTGAACTCTTAATGCTAAGGTTTTAATTCCTCTCAACACCAAATAAGAATCGTGAGGTCCTAAAATTCCACCGCTTGCAAACTGTATGAAATGCAATTTTTCTCCCAATTCAGCATCTTTAGCAATCAAAGCTCCGGCGATTACGTCTGAATGACCACCTAGGTATTTCGTTGCAGAGTGCATTACGATATCTGCTCCCAAATCGATTGGTCTTTGAAGGTAAGGTGTAGCGAAAGTATTATCTACCGCTACTAGGATATCTTTTCCTTTTGTAATTTCTACAACAGCTTTAATATCAACCAATTTCATCAAAGGATTGGTTGGTGTTTCAATCCAGATCAGTTTAGTTTTATCTGTGATTACGTCATTAATTTTAGAAGCATCATCAAAATTCACGAAGGTAAATTTCAACTGATATTTTTCAAAAAGTCTGGTAAACATTCTGTAAGTTCCGCCATATAAATCGTCTACTGCAACCACTTCGTCGCCCGGATTTAATAATTTTAAAACACAATCGATCGCCGCCAAACCAGAACCGAAAGCTAAACCTCTCGCTCCGTTTTCAATGCTTGCCAAAGAGTCTTCCAAAGCTTGTCTTGTAGGGTTTGCCGCTCTAGAATATTCGTATCCGGAATGTACTCCCGGACTTTTTTGTGCGAAAGTTGATGTTAAAAAAACTGGAACATTTACAGAACCTGTAGCAGATTCGTGATGTTGTCCGCCGTGTATTACTTTTGTATTAAAATTCATACTATTTTTGCTTTAGGCTTTAAGGTTTAGGCAATAGGCTTTTATTTTATTGCTATAAAACTTAAATATTATTAAAAAGATAAGCTGCATGCAAAAAGCTTACCGCTTACTGCTTACAGCCAATGGTTTATTTACATTTTTATTGCTGATTTTATAGCAAATTCCTCTGCCATTTGTTCTATCCAAGCTGCAACATCCTCTTCTCCTGTTGCTCTCTGGTATGTACTTCCCATAGAAACGAAAATCTGATGCATAAACATTTTCATCTGGTCAACGGGCATTTCCTTCGTCCAAAGGTCTATCCTCAAGGCTTCTTTCGCTTTTTCGTCCCAAACAGAAATCATAAAAGCTTTGGTGTCTTGTTTATTGACCCCTCCATCTTCTGCGTTCCAAGTGATGTTTTCGGGAATATGATTTTCATCCAACTCTACATCTATTGTAATCTGAGTCTTTCTCATTTTTCTATTGTTCTAGTATTATATTTTTTTGTTAGTTTTTGGTTTTTAGTTTCAGAAAGTATTTTTACCATCAGTATCAACTAATTTGCATCAACTTTATTTATTATTCTTCAAACTTCGGTTTATAAGCTGCTTCATTAAAAATCTCAGTCGCATCTTTTTTAATAAAATCTGTCAATTTCGCATCAGCGTTTTTCTTAAAATAAGCCTTGCTGATTTGCCATCCTGTAAATACACCAATCATTGGCGAAGATTCATTATCTATTTCGGTATAAAATTTTGAAAATGGCCCAGGATTGATAAATCTTTCTGCCAAACGATGGTCATCACCGAAAATCAAATTACTTTCAACAAAATAATTGTAAACATTTGCCTCGTTTGCAACTGCCCAATCATATTGTTCTTTTGTGTAATTGATTTTCAAATAGTCTGGAGTTTCAGGTAAAAAAGCATCTTGAAGTGTCATTACTTTTCCGTTGTACATCATCAAATCAATAAATTTCTGATGATCTGTTGAAAATGGAACGATGTTTTCAGCGAAAATTCTTGATATTTTCGGAACAATATTGTCGGGATTCATTGAGTTTTGAAAATAAAGCTCCAACCCTTTATAGTTAGAATTTTTAAAGCCCATAAACCCTGTGATGTCTACAAAAATAAAATTTGTTTTTTCATCATACAAAATAGGATCTTGAATCATCTGTAATGAAGATGAAAAAAGAAAAACTTTGGGAGTTTTAAACTTAGGAAAATAAAATTTTATGTGAGAAAAAAGATCATTCAAATCTTTCTCCAATTTTGCCTGATTAATCTTTGAAGCTGCTTCTTTATACAATTTAATCTCCTGAGGATCAGTACGTCTTTTGGCAAAATCTTCATCCGAAACACTCCCTTGAAACCAAGGAAATTTCGTCTGAAATTGCTCTAAAGGGATGCTGGCGTCAAAAAATTCTTTTGAAATATCAGTTAAAGAAACTTTTTCGGCAGGCTGCGTGATTTCCACCTTCCACTGCGCTTCATTTTCTTTTTTACATGAATTTAAAGCTAAAACTAAAAGGCATGAAACTGCCGCAATTCTAAAAATCTTCATTATTTTTACATGAAATTTAAGTTTACAAAAATAAGGAAAATTAATGGCAAAAATATTCATTGAAACCGAAAGACTTATCTTAAGAGAAATTATGCCTGAAGACGCGGAGGCTTTTTTTGCAATGGACAGTAATCCTGAAGTTGTAAAATACGTGGGGACAAAACCGCTTACAAACATCAACCAAAGTGTAGAGATGATTGAAAAAATTCTGACGCAGTACGCAGAAAACGGAATCGGAAGATGGGCTGTCATTACAAAAGAAGACGGAAAACTAATCGGCTGGAGCGGATTAAAACGGATTGAAAAAATCAACAATCATCAAAATATTTACGATCTTGGCTACCGTTTCATACCCAAATATTGGGGTAAAGGCTATGCTACAGAAACCTCAATTGCAGTTTTGAATTATGCTTTTAATGAAATGAAACTTGATGAAGTTTTTGCGTACGCCGACGTGGGCAACGATGTATCTAATCATATTTTGAAAAAACTGGGTTTCCAAGAAAAAAACAGATTCATTGATGAAGGCGACGATTGCTTTTGGTATGAACTTAAAAAGGAGAATTATAAACTATAAAAACAGACAATGCAGACACAAAAAGTAACAGATTATATAGTACAATGGCTAAAAGATTATGCCGAAAAATCTGGCGTTAAAGGTTATATTGTGGGAGTTTCTGGTGGTGTAGATTCTGGTGTGGTTTCTACCTTGGCAGCCATGACGGGCTTGAAAACTTTGCTCATAGAAATGCCCATTCGCCAAAAAGAAGACCAAGTGCATCGTGCTTGGGAACACATGAATGATTTAAAATCTAAATTCCCGAATGTTGAAGCGGTGTCTGTGAATCTTACGCCTGCTTTTGAAGAGTTGTATAAAACTTTTGACGTTAACGATGACGAATTTCCAAACGAAAAACTGGCTTTTGCCAATACAAGATCCCGTTTGAGAATGCTTACTTTATACTATTACGGACAAATCAATGGGCTTTTAGTTTGTGGAACCGGAAACAAAGTAGAAGATTTCGGAATTGGTTTCTACACAAAATATGGTGATGGTGGCGTAGACGTCTCTCCTATTGCAGATCTTTATAAAACCGAAGTTTACGAATTAGCAAAAGCCTTAAATTTAGTTAAAAATATACAAGAGGCGATTCCTACAGACGGACTTTGGGATGCAGAAAGAACAGACGAAATGCAGATTGGCGCTACTTATCCTGAATTGGAAAAAATCCAAAAAGAATGGGGAACTAAGACAGAAGCAGACTACAACGGAAGAGATTTGGAAGTATTTAAGATTTTCAGCAGAATGAATAAGGCTGCACAGCATAAAATTAATCCTATTCCGGTGTGTGATATTCCGGAAGAGTGGAGAAATTAATTAATGTAACAATTTATCCGTGTAAAAGTTTATCAATGTATCGTTACATTACTACATTGTTATACTGTTACATTTAAACTATTTTTTATGAATTCTAAAATCCGTTCTTTATTTTTTATATGCACTGGACTTCTTTTCGGGATGGCTTTAATGTATATTTATAATAATTTCATTGCTGAAAATAAAACGTCCATTAAAACTGAGAATGTTTCCAAGACGTCAAATAGCTCAGATAATAAGCGTGGAAATACAATTGAAAACAGCAGTGAAATTTTTTCTATCACTGAGGCAAAAACAGTAATTAATTATATCAAGCAAAACCATCATCTTCCTGATTATTATATTACAAAAAATGAAGCGAAGAAACAAGGATGGAATCCTTCAAAGGGAAATCTTTGTGAAGTTTTGCCCGGAAAAGCCATTGGTGGAGACCATTTCAGTAACCGTGAAAACAAGCTTCCTAAGGGTGAAAAATATTTTGAAGCCGACGTGAATTACAATTGTGGAAGCCGAAATGCTGACCGAATTGTTTTCACCAAAAATGGAGCGGTTTATTTAACTAAAGATCATTATAAAAGTTTTGAGGAGAAGTAAATATCCATGCCAGAAAAAAAAGTTAGAAGATGGCTTTATTTTTTGCAATGACATAAAACCGCTACATTTGCAAATCTTAAAAATAAAAGTATGAACACAATATACATCGACTTCGCAGACCTTGGAGATTATGAAGATTTCTATAATCAATTAAAAGAAAAAGTAAAACTTCCCGAGCATTTCGGGGATAATCTGGATGCCCTCTCTGATGTAATTACAGGAGAATTGGAAATGCCTTTGCACTTAGAATTTGTGAATATGAGTGTTGATCAGCTTGAAATTTTTGAAGACCTTTTAACCACACTTGAAGACGCCGAGGATGAGATGGAAGATTTTTCTTTTGCCTATTATTTGGAGCAATATGATGATGACGATGATGAAACATATTCTGAAGATGAAATTACTGAATAACCATCAAAAAATTTACGATAGATTCTAAAATTCTTTAAGGTTTATTAAAACAAATAGTTCATAAAAAAATCCCCGCAAAACTAGATTTTACGGGGATTTTCATTTTAATAAAAAACTATTTTCCTAAAACTTCCATCAATGGTTGCCCCACATTACCACTTGGATTTTCAATTCTCAGGAACTGAGCGATTGTAGGGGCAATATCAGTCATGAAATGAGGCGCATTGCTTTCTCCATGCGGAACCTTCCAACCCATAAACAATAATGGAATGTGTGCATCGTAAGAATTCCAAACACTGTGTGTGGTTCCTTTTTTAGCATAAGTAGGAAGCATACCGTCGTGAGAAACGATTTGAATATCTCCGCTTCGCTGCCAGTTATATCCGTTGATTATTCTTGTTTTAATTGGCTCAGGAATAGGCGAATTGGCAATATCCTTTAAATCAACAGCATACAAAACACGAGGATCTTTATTTAAATTTTCGATGATGCTTTTTTTAATGGCTATTTCATCTAATTTTTTCTCGTTAATCAACTGATGATTAAGATAGATTTGATAATTATCAATTCCTAAAATTAATTTGCTTGAAGCGTATTTTGTTTCTAACTCTGCACCTAAGTTTTTTTCTAAACCATCATCAAAAAACCCGGTCAGCATTTTATTTTCTTTCATATATCCTTCAGCATGAGCGCCGCCGTGATCCGCAGAAAGAAAGACAAGATATTCTCCCTTCCCTACTTTTTGATCTAGCATTTTGAAGAAATTTGCCAATTCAATATCTAATCTCAAATAAGTATCTTCCACTTCAATTGCATTGGGGCCGTAAGCATGACTTACATAATCTGTGGAAGCAACGTTGATGGCAAGAAAATCTGTAATTTGATCTTCACCAAGCTGGTATCCGTTGATGGCAGCTTCAGCAAATTTTAAAGTATAGGTATTTCCGAAAGGTGTGGTTCTTAAAACTCCTTTATTCACTGCAAAATCAGCAGCAAGATTACGGTATGGGAAGGTTGGGCTTTTCGCAGTTCCCAAGGGTTTTTCCCAAGGCACATCGTCTCTTGTACTTTCTGTATATTCATTGATTGGAAGCAAAGTATCCCATCCATCAGCGACTAGTTTTTCAGCTAATTTCTGATCATTAAATTTATTTACCCAATCTGGCAAACTGCTCATATAATAGGTACTTGTTACAAAGTTTCCTGTATTTTCGTCAAACCAGAAAGCACCCGTAGGATTGTGACCAGCAGGCAAAATAGAAGCTCTATCTTTTAAAGAAACACCCACTACTTTAGATTGGAAATTGCTGGCAATTCTCAATTGATCTGTAATGGTTGTACTCCATAGATTTTTTGGTGAATGACCTCCAATTTTATCATTTGTACCTACACCCTTTACTTCAGTATCTGTGGTACAGTAAACATTTTTACCTGTGGTTTTATCTGTCCAGTCGTTTCCCGCAATCCCATGAATGGAAGGTACAGAACCTGTATAAATTGTGGTATGCCCAATTGCTGTTACCGTTGGTACATAAGGAATCATCACATTATTAAAAGAAAAACCTTTATTCAGTAACCTTTTGAAACCATCATCTCCATATTTATCATAAAATCTATAAAGATAATCCCACCTCATTTGATCTATTACCAAACCAACTACCAATTTCGGTCTTTCTAACTGTGATTTTTTGCTTTTCTGAGCATTTACTGTCGTTATAGAAATGAATGTAAGCGCAGCAATCGTAATTTTCCTTAGCATTGAATAACTTTTTTTGTGATGACAAATTTAAGGGTTTTGAAAGTTTTGGTGTGTGAAATTTTATTTAAATTTAAACGTTTGTACTTTTTAAAATTAACTCTGCAGCAATGGAACTTAAAAATTTCTATTATGCATGATTTCTTCTAGTAATGCTTTTTTGTATTACTATTCTTTTGCTTTGGTGAGAAATAATATTTAAACCTTATTTCGAAGGAAGCGGTGGAAGTAAAATGCAGAAAACGAATTGCATGTTTTAGAAAAAAACAGCGATTCGCGAAGATGGAATTTGCCTTGATACAGACATTTGAAAATTCAGCGATTTCATTAAAATTTTAAAATTTATTGGTAAATACATCAAACTTATCAAAAAGAACAAAACTCTTTGATTACTCGAAAAAGATATTGTGCAAATTTGTTTGTAGAACGTATCAGAATTTAAACAAAAAAAGCTGCCAAAATTAATTCTGACAGCCTTTTTTGTTCTTTAAAAATTTAAGCCTTCCAAAAAGACCAAACTGTTCCATTAAAAACAGCTAATGATTTTGTATTAGTATCATACACCATCATTCCTGGCGATGGATTGATAATGGCTGTTTGTGGATTGGAAACTTTTGGTAAAACCATCGCTTTGTTGCTGTCTTCCAATACCAAAATACCAGGTGTAGATGTAGGTGTGCCGATGCTCACTTTTGCATCAGCAGCTTCTTTTGCTGCGTTTTGTATAGTGATTCCGTTTACACCACTTACAGGATCTGTGGTTTTCCCGGATGTGTCTACAGAGAGGTCTTTCCAGCCGGTGGCAAGTTTTACTTTTAGTTTTAATGTGGCTACATCATAAGCCATTGTTCCGTTCACCGCATTTGTCATTGTTGTTACATTGGTTACCCAAGGCAAAATAACGCCTCTGCTTTCATTATTACCAAACTCCAGAGATACTGAATTGTTTGAAATAGTTGTTTTACCAATTGCTACTTGTGCGCGTGCATAGATTGTGCTCAGTAAAATACTGAACGTTAATAAAATTCTCATTTTTTTTTTTTTTGAAGTGTAAATTTGTGTGCTTAGATTCTTTGTACGTGTAGTTCTGTGTACTATTTATTTTTTATTAAAAGTATATTTTAGTAAAGATCCGGACAGGTTTGATCTTTGAAGCATTTCCAGCCGGTCGGCGTTCCATCTATGTTGATTTGAAGACAATCTGAATTGAGGTTATAAACCATCATTCCTTCAATAAGATCTGCTGTCGGGATATTTGCAATTTGCTGGTTTGTAAGTCTGTTAGGAACAAAACCTTTGCTTTTAGATTCCATTACAGTCCATGCTCCTTTTCTTACCATTGGCCAGTTTCCGTTTGTAGCCCCTGCTCTTTGCAAAGAAGTAATTCCTGAATTTGTGCTTAATCCTAAACCTGATGTTACTGAGTTTTTGTAGCAAGCACATCCGTCAATATTTTTATTTTGCGACACGCCAATTCCTTGTCCGGAATCGCTACCAATATCTGCAGAACCTCCTGAATTTACAATTACCGGAATTCCGTTTGCATCAACAGTTCCTATAATGCTTCCAAGAGAATTTACTTGCGAATAAATTACGTTTTCATCGCCTTCAATAGCATCAAAACATGCATCGTTATCAGAATTCATATCAAGTCTGTTTGGAATTCCATCAAGATCAGTATCAAGATCTCCACAAAATGATTGTTGTACTACAAATGCCCAAATATTTGCAAAAAGCCGATCTCCATTAGAGTTGATATTGCCTCCTGTCGTCACATTACTTCCACCCAGTTTTGTAAGAATATCAACATCTGCTATAATTAAATCATTGTAAAGCCCATCGATATACATAACCGCCCTGTTACTTGAATCTGTAGCAAGAGGTTGCGGCGAACAAACCGAGTTAATAGAATTAAAGTACGCCTGATAAGTTCCTGATTGATTAAATGATGTAATAGTACCAAATGGTCCTCTGAATATTGGCGACGCACTTCCATAAGAAGTTGGCGTATCTGGATTTACGTTTCCTTGTGTAATGGTTGCGCCCCAAGCTTTAGCCTGAATTTGTGTAACGACAACAAAATTCTGAAGTGCATCATCAGACCAATCTTTGATTGCATCAAGCTCCGCATTGGAGAGATAAGAATTCACAGAATTATCTATACCCCCAAGAAAGATTGCATTCAAATTCATATTTGTAATAGAAGCTTTTGTAATTGTACCCGTCATAGGAACCAATGTAATATTTGCTTTTACCGTTCCGTTTGTGCCAAAATTAGCCGTATTTATTAGTTTTTGAGTTCCAGAATCACTCATCCACTGGCCATCAAAAGTATATCCGTTATCGATGTCTGCATCTCTAGAATTGGGGATATAGCCTATTCTTATTGTTTGCCCGATAAGCGCACAACTGTTTTCATTAATATCAAGAATACCATCATTATCATCATCAAGATCACAAATATCTGCAATTCCATCACCGTCTGAATCTAGAGTGTAACTAGACGGGCAGGCTACCGTAATTGTGTTTGCAGGTGTATTAGATACCTTTTCTAATGCTATATTATCTATATAATAATCATTATTTGCGTTTTGTGATAGATTATTCCTTAGAGAAATTTTGATTTGGTTTCCTACACATGCAGAAGACGAAACTGGCATTTTGAAGTAGAGTTCGTAAGCATTTCCCCAATTGCCTCCTGTGTTTGGAGTGTTTACATAGTTGGAGTTCACAGTTCCCAAAACATTACCTGTTACAAGATCTTTTACCTCTAGGCTGATACTCATTGGGCTATTTACCAAATAAGCATAAAATGAAACTTTATAGGTTTGCCCCAATTCTACCGACGCATTTCTTTCATAAAAATTATTAAGTGTAGTACCAGCATTCACCACCATAACGGCACCTGTAGATGTACCAGACATATCTCTCACAATGGTAGTTTGAGGTGTTAATCCTAAAGCATCAAGCCCTGTAGCATTATAGGCAGCAGTCCAAAAATAATATTCGTTTCCGTTGGGTTTTATTTGAGATTTTATATATCCCGGAGCAACCACCGCATATCGATTATTATTAATCATGTAAACATCATAGTTTGTATTGGTAGAGGGATTGTATGGAGCCCCAAAAGAAAAACTTCCAGATGGCATGTACTGTGAAGTTTGCCTTGTAGTGGCAGTTCCGAAATCCTCAAAAAACACAGTTTGTGATTTAAAATTTGCGCTAAACACCAAAGCAACAACTAGATAAAGTAAAAATTTAATTTTAAACATAAGCATAAAAATTCTGTAACCATACTTTTCAGTATAGAAAATCATTAATAAAAGATTAAATTATTTCACAAAAAATAACGTTACAAAATTTCCGATAAGGGAAAAATTATAGTATTTTTTATAAAACTATAGCACAGCATACGAAGTATGTGCACAAATGTAAGAGGATGTTTTTAGGGTGTAAGTGTTTAGAAAGTGCAGATAGTGATTATATAATTATAGAATCACTTCTGGAAGGAATTTTTGAATTAGAGTGTATCATTTTTTTTTGTATCATCTTTTGAAATATTATTAATCAAATATTACAACTTTAAATTTGAAGAAAAAATCATGAATACTATATACATTTTTAAAATAATTATTTAATTATTTTAATTTAGTAATCAAAGATCTCTATAATCAACTAATTTATCTGTTTCATATCTGAATAACAATAATTTTATTACTTAAAATCGTGTGTTTGTTACAATTGCAAATTTAAGACCAATACAAAAAGATAGGTTTGTAAAAAAAGATAAATAAATTGTAATTTTTTTTTGTTTCAATTAGAAACTTTCAAAAAAAGAATTTATTAATAACTAAAAAATAAACAATTATGTCCATTATTTATTCAATATAAATATAAAAAAATAGATAAATTACCAACAATAATAATATTTATTTAAAAGATAACTATTTACATCAATTTTAAAATAATTATTCTCGACATATTAATTTATCATTAAATTTCTCACAATTTTATTGATCAATAAACATTTATATAAATTGAAAAATAGTCATAAGTAGTAAAACATTCAAATATTTTCAAAAACTATACTATTATGAACCGCAAATTACAATTGCAAAAAAAACCAATTAAGGATATGTTAAGAATTTCAATTATTAAATTCAATAGGCATCTATAACAATAGTAGAATTGTTCAAAACCTTTATTTCACTTGGGTTTTTGCCAGTATTCTTTTTTATAAAATGGGTGAAATTTCCTTCATTGGAAAAACCAAGCTGATATGAAATCTCGGATATAGTACAACCACTATATTTCAACATTTTATAACACTCTGCGATTACTTTCTCTATAATAATTTGTTTTGCAGTTTTCCCAGTTACAAATTCGGATATTTCCGTAAGTTTTCGGGCTGTTATATTAAGAGATTTTGCGTAGTGGGAAACAATTTTATGTTCTTTAAAATCTTTTTGCAAAAGCACACGGAATCTATTTATACAAGAAACATAATCAAGATTGCCTGTAATCTCTATTTGCTGATCATCCGCAAACAACAATGCATCCAAAATCAAAGCTTTTACGGTGTGATGGGCTGCCGAAATATAAAGTGTCTCACTTTTATCTAAAAATCTTGCTAGTCTATGAATAATAAATTCTCTAATAATGTCTTTCTCGGAAGTCATGGGAACTACAAAAACATCAGATTCGTAGTTGAAAAAAAGTGTAGAATTTAGAAATAGAGAATCTATAGAACTTTGTTCGTAAAAAGCTGCTGAAAATGCTATATTATAAATTTCTTTGCCTTCCACATTCTTCAGACAAACCTCCTTATGTGGCCCTGCAAACAATATACTGCCGTCTTTTACAGCTAATACTCTTCCTTGAATACTGATTTCAAAATCATCCATTGCAACCAGAATACAGAAATATTCTTGGGTATTAATCTCTAAACTGCCATTATTTCGCTCAATAATTCGTTTTATACTATTAATGCTAAAACCTGTTTTCTTAAGCTGATCTGTGACGTCGTACATAGAAAAAAATACAATTACTTATTCTTCATAAATATACCAATTATTTCTCGAATAAAGCAAAAAAAATCTGCACACCCTTTGGATGTGCAGAATATGTGTAATTTATAATTATTATTAGAATTTCAAATCACCATTTACTTCTCTTACTGCTTTTGCAGCTTCAGCAAATTTAGCTTTTTCCTCTTCAGTTAAAGAAATATTAACGATGCTTTCTACACCATTTTTCCCGATAATTGCCGGCACACCTAAGCAGATATCGCTTTCTCCATACTCTCCATCTAGCATCAATGAACAAGGGATCATTTTCTTTTGATCACAAGCAATTGCCTGAACCATTACAGAAACTGCAGCACCCGGAGCATACCAAGCTGAAGTCCCCAATAATTTGGTTAAAGTAGCACCTCCTACTTTAGTTTCTTCAATTACATATTTTTGTTTAGCATCATCAAGAAACTCAGTTACCGGAACTCCGTTTCTAGTGGCTTTGCTCAATAAAGGAAGCATGCCTGTATCACTGTGAGCGGCAATTACCATTCCGTCTACATCAGAGATTGGAGCTTCTAAAGCTTCAGCCAATCTGTATTTGAATCTTGCAGAATCTAAAGCACCACCCATACCGATGATTTTATGCTTAGGAAGACCAGAAGTTTTATGTACCAAATAAGCCATGGTATCCATTGGGTTAGAAACCACGATGATGATTACTTCTGGAGAATTTTTCACTAAGTTTTCAGTAACTTCTTTTACAATTCCTGCATTGATACCGATTAACTCTTCTCTTGTCATTCCTGGCTTTCTTGGAATCCCGGAAGTGATTACTGCTACATGAGATCCTGCTGTTTTGCTGTAATCTCCTGTGGTACCTGTGATTTTTGTATCAAATCCGTTCAAAGATGCAGTCTGCATCAAGTCCATTGCTTTTCCTTCAGCAAAACCTTCTTTGATATCTACTAAAACTACTTCTGAACAGAAATCTTTCATTGCGATGTATTCTGCACAACTTGCTCCTACAGCACCTGCACCTACTACGGTTACTTTCATAATATATTTATTTATTGTTTTTAATGGTATTATGGAACTTTATAGTTTCATAATATATTTATTTATTGTTTTTAATGGTATCATGGAACTTTATAGTTTCATAATATATTTATTTATTGTTTTTAATAAGTTTAATTTTTGCTTCCCAAATGTACAAATTCCCGAAAAATTGAGCAATCTTTCGGGAATTTTAATTAAAATTTAAAAAAATTAATTCATCTTTAATAGTAGTGTGTACAACTTTTTGGCTCCAGTAAGTACTTCATTGTAGTTTTCTTGCTTTACTTCAGAATCTAAAAATTCTTTAAAATTCTTCCACATCATACCGGTATTTTCTAGGTAACATCCAAAAAAATTGAACGTTACATCTTCAAAACCTTCAGTTTTGGAAAGTTGTTTTGCAATTACATTACCACCTAAGGTAGAGCCTTCAATTACGTAAAGCATCCCTAGAGCTTCGTATTGATTTGATATTTCTACTTTATGTAAAGCCTGCTCAGCTTCTAGACCAAGACTTAATAAATCTTTCTCAATAAAAGAAATTTTCTTGCGTTGCTCAAGCTGAAGTTGCTTAGAAAAATTAACCGAAAGACTTTCAAATATTTGTTTTTCAGAATTAAGCAACATTAAATAATTATTTCTAATGATTTTTTTGTAATCATCAAAATTGAACGTTTTATTGAAAATTTTATCTGAATTAAATAATTTCTCAGCAGCATCATGAAGATTTGCCGTATGTTGTTTAAGGTATTCTGAAACCATTTTTAAAATTTGCTGAAAGATTTATATTTCGGCAAATTTAGGCTTTTGAAACGTTAATATAAAACATGTACCTTCATTATTACTTTCATAATCTACATTTCCGCCCAATCTATTCATAATTCTGTGAACGATAGACAGGCCTACACCATTTCCTTTAAACTTCCGAGCATTATCCATCCTATTGAAAATCTTAAACATTTTATGCTTTTCTTTTTCCGGAATCCCAATACCGTTATCTTTTATTCTATAAATAATAGTATCTCCATCTTCCGAGCCTTCTATTTCAATTACAGGCTCTTCTTTGTCTGAAGAATATTTAACTGCATTGTTGATAATATTCAAAAACACTTGATGAAGCATAGTACGATCTGCCATCACTTCTGGGCATTGTTTAATGATTATTTTACTTCTTGGTGAGCCATAAGTAATTTTAGCATTCTCGGTGATTTTTTCTATTGTACCTTCTGTATCTATTTTTTCCAGAAGAATGTCTGAATGTTTTGCACGACTGAGTTGTAAAACATTGTGCATCATCTCTGCCATACTGTCTATTTCAGTGATGATGGATTGTATTTTTTTTCTATCTTTTTCTTCTCCATTCACAAAACTTTTCAGGAGCATTTGCGCATTGAGTTTCATTACCGTAAGTGGCGTGCCTAGATCATGCGAAATAGTATAAGAAAAACTATCTAGCTCTTCGTTCACTTTCTTAAGCTGATCGTTCAGTTTTTTTATTGTAACATATTGTTTATGAGATGTCTCTAAAATCAAATCTCGTATCGATTTTACAGCTATTTCACTTCTAGAACTCCATCTCTTGGATTCTCCTACAATGTTTTCGGTAAATATCTGAAAAGAAGAGCGTGGAGACACTATTTTACAATCTATTCCGTTTTGAGAAAATACATCAATTGTTTTTTCGGGATTCCCTGCCCAATTAATATGCTCATCAAACTCTTTTCTGAACCAAATAAGAATTTCGTTTTTACTTCTTTCTACAAAATAAATAATTACTCCCGCAGATCTAAAATCTAAACCAAGCTCTACCTTATAATCTTTAAGAAAACTATTGCTGATGAAGATGTTTTCGTCCGTATTATCATAAGCCCAATCTATTATTTTCTGTATTGTCTCATAAGGTGGAACAATTCCTTCCGTTACTTTATCTGCATCAGAAACAATAGCAAAACCGTCTGCTTTTGGCAGATTTTTAAGTTCTATTTTATTAGAAGCTAAGCTTTCAAAAAGTGTATTGTATTTTAAAAACTCAGACTTCAAAACAGATAATTTACCTGCTAAATCAAGACGGTATTCAAGATCTTTTTTTGATCTGAAAGATGAGTAAGCATTAGATGCCAAGACGGTAAAAATACCTGCTTGCACTCTATCTTCTAAGTCGATATGTCTTTGATTTTTATTTTGGCAAGTCACCAGTCCCCAAAGTTTATCATCAATAATAATAGAAATACTGAAACTAGATGCTGCTCCCGAATTTTTCACATATTGACCATGAATAGGCGACATTGCTCTTGCACTTACATACACAAGATCAATAGCATCAATTTTACTTACAATAGGTACAGGTTCAGAATATACATCGCTGAAGATTCTTTTTCGTTTTTTAAGATACAGCTCTCTCGCCTGCTTAGGAATGTCGTGTTCCGGGTAATGTAGCCCCATGTAACTCTCTAAAACCCCGTTGTTGATTTCTGAAATCACTTTTCCCGAACCGTCATCCATAAATTTATACACCATCATTCTATCATAATTGATGATATTTGAAACTGTATTCAGTAACTGATCCCAAATGCCTTGGTCGTTATCTATGACATAAAAATTGTCATATTTATTACTGATTTTTTTATAAGGATTTTCTATTGCTTGTTCAAATTCAAGAAAAACATTTTGTCCGTTTCTAAAAAGTGAAAAATGGTATTTTTTTTGATTGATAACAATTTTATCAAAGTAAGTTTCGTTCTCACGTTTGGTATAATCGCCGAGAGAATTGAAAATCTGGGATTTTGATAAAACCTCATGAATTTGAGGAAAATCTGATAATTTTCTTCCAACCAGCTGCTCAGTTGAGTCTAAGGAAAAGATATCGACGATATTTGCACTGCAAAAGTTTACTGTTTCGGTAACTGTGCAAACGCCAATAAGGTAACCAAAACTCTGTATATGCCCTGGAATATGTATGGGCTCGTCATGACATTCTACAAAATTCATATCTGTAATTAAGGCATCAAATATAACGCTAAATATAATCAAATGATTATGATTGAGATTCGATTTATAAAATTATAGGTGTTTTTAATAAAAAATTGAAATAATTTAACATAAAATTAATATACTTGTCACAATTTAAATAATCATCAATTAAATTTGTATTTTAGATACTATTTTTAGATTATTGATAATTAAACCCTAAATCTGAAATCTCGTTTTTGCAGTCCTCAACTGAATTTTAGAGTTTGCCTAACGTTGAATTGAAAATAAAATTAATATTCTAGTTACTTATACTAAATTTTGTGACTAAATTTTATGACTAAGTCGTATTAGTAAAAAATTATTTTCTAAAAGAATTGAAACGAAAAGGGGTGTTTACCGTATTTTTCTGATTGCCTGCCTATCTTGTAAAATATTCTTTTCCAAAATACATTATCAAAAGGTAAATTATTAAAAATGGCAAAATCCATAAAAGTTTATTGGTTTTGAAACCTGTTGTTTTTTCTTTCACTACATAAGTTTCAGACAGTGAATCGTGCCAACCTCTTTGCGAAAAAAAAGACAAGGCATCAAAAGGTATATTTCTGCATAAAGTTCTAAGAAAAATACTTGAGAAATTGGGAGATTCTGCTTTGGAATTTACTACTCTTGATTCTGTGAGAAACTTTGCCGGAGACGCCCCAAAAAGGATTTCTGAAATTGGATAGTAGATAAAAAGAACAACAAAAGTAATAACATACAAAGCAGCTTTGCCTCTGAAAAACATTTGAAGACTTTCACTTTCTCTGTACATATCAGAGTCTATAAAACCATGGGACAGAAAAATAATAATCGGGATAAAAATAAGAGCCATTATTGTGGAATCTATTATCCAATGAAAAAATCTTTGCCATCTGGAAGTATCGGTAATACTCTTTCTGTACTGAGTTTCTATTATGTCTATTTCTTTTTTACTTTTTATAATTTTCGAAATTCTAAAGCTAACAATTACCATTCCGACCAAAATAATGGATGAATAAATCGAATTAAAAATCTGAAATGCTGTGTAATTTCCCCATTTCACAAAAAACAATTTAAAAATTGTACTTTGTAAAAATATGATAATAGCATTTAAAAATATTACAGAAAATACAAAGCCTAAAAGACGCGTTTCTCTTCCTTTGGTTTTTAAAAATTGTAGCGACCCTACAAAAAGTAATGTGTAAAAAATAAAGCTCCAGATTTCTAAATGGTCAAATTTATTAGAAAAATCAAGATTCAATGTACTGAATGCAAAAAGCAAATGAAAAATTTTGGATCCTGTAAAGAAATTAAAATCCGAAGTTTCAATCCAAACACCATAAAATGTATAAAGCCCACAAACCATTCCTATGATTGATAGTACCAACGAAAATACACCAATAAATTTGTCACTTTTTTCCATAGTGTTTTTATTATAACGCTTTTTTTTAGTGTCTCCCTATTTTTTTAAACTTCTTTATCAAAATACAACATATAAAATTTCCCTTTTTCATCTTGACCTTGTTCCAGCATTTTTCGATCTCCATGAATATAGATATGGAAATTTTTATCTAATTTGATGATGCTTTTAAAATGTCTTTGTGTTTTTTTTACTGCCGCCTCACTGATTGGGAATTCTTCCGAGATATTAATTTGCATTTCCTGCTCATAATCTGTTTTAAAATTATTAAAACTCTCAATTACATGCTCATCTTTCAAAACCTCTGCAGCAAATTCATCTAATTTAAATTCTTCTTTTTCCTTAAAAAAATTAATAGACTGATTCAAAAAATCTGCCTGATCTGCCTTGGAAACCTCAAATTCTTGGGGAAGTTGCTTGGTGATATAATCTTTATAAACCATTAAGGCTTCTTGAGTATGGAAATATTCGTCGTCGCGTTGTTTTACCTTTAGAAAATCTTCAAACCAATAATACATATCTCCGTTTTTGTTATTATCTACAACAGAAAGTACATAACCGTTTTCTTTACCGTTATTGTAAATAAGTGCGGCTTTATCTATTTTAGACAAACTGATTCCTTGATCTTTTTCAAGTTCAAAAGTTTCATTTTTAGGGAATATTTTTAGAAAAGAATCTCTTTTTTCGGTTTTGAAAATTCCGATTTTGTCTACTTTGTCATCTCCTTCTCTTTCATCCTCAAAGAATACAATAAATAATTCTCCGCCTTGAACTCTAGGATTTTCTGCCGCTTCAAAGAGGTGTTTGGCTATATTTTCTGCTTCCCAAAGAAACTTGTTTTTATCTTCAAAAATCTCTGAAACCGCACTGTAAACCGGGTTATTTACCAAATAAGTATCGCTGTAGAACTGATATGTTTCTTCACTTTTGAATGAACCTAAAAAATAATTCTCAAGCATTTCTACCGTTCCTTCATCCAATTCTAGCTCTTCTTGTGAAAGTAAAAGAGACTCTCCGTTGATTTTATTTCCTACTCTATGAACAACAATTTTTGTAAACATCAATGATTTTTTATGGATTGCAAATATATTTAATCTGAAAATTAAAAAAGACTAAATATCATTTTACTTTAACCAATTATTTAATTTTTTTTAAAAAAAAATGTCTGCAACTAAATTTCATTTCATCATCCAAAATATTGGTTACATGAAAAGTGAAAATTGAATACAAATTTACATTCAAAATCTATTCAACAGAATATTAAAACATACAAAAGTGAAAAATAAACACATTGTAATTACCATCAATAAATAGATTGAAGAAATTCTAAAATTTCAATCTATTCTTAGTGTGTGTAAAAAAACTTTATGCCAACCATTAAAATTGGTACAGTTTTGGTTCTATTAAAAATGTAAAAAAATTGTAAAAATGAAGAACATGGAGATGAAAACCATTAATGAAAATGCCGCAATTGAACATTTAAAAGTATTCTACCCTACTATACAAAACGAAATTGTGCAACTTTCTGCACAAGATAATTTTGCCGGAGTAATTCAGGCAACGGTAAATCATTTGAAAAATCTACTTCAACAGTCAAAAATTAATATCGTAAATCATAACATGAAAATGATGGATTGGCTTTACAGAAACGGAACAAACAACGTACAACAGATTATTGAAAACCTTTTCGTAAGATCTTTCAGAAGCTTTAAAAAACAAACAGATACCCACCAATGGAATATTTTATACCAATATATGCCAGTAAATTTTCAAAAAATTTACACAAATCAGACAAAAATGGATGAAATATTATTCAAAAAACACTAAATCAACTATTCATATCAAGAAAAAATCCCGAGGCAAATTGCGCTTCGGGATTTTTTATTTTAAAAACACACCCTCTTGAATGCCAAATTGTCTGAATTTACTCTAATATCTTTTTATTTGTACAGCAGAAACATTTTTTATCTTAGTTTTTCTGCCTACTTTTTTGAGTAATCCTGTTTCAAAATTTCTTTTAAATACAACAACAGTTCCTGTACCTGTATTGGCAACAATCACAAATTTGCCAGTTTCATCAATGGAAAAAAACCGTGGATGTTTACCTTTTGTAGATTGATATCCAATTAATTTTAGAGTTCCGTTATTTTCAATAGAAAAAATAGCTAAATTATTTTCTGCCCCTCTATTTGAGGCATACAAAAACTTTCCGTCGGGAGAAATATGGATGTCTGAACTTTCGAAACCATCTTTAAAATGATCAGAATGCGTACCAATTCGTTGAATAGTTTTTAATTCTCCATCGTTGTATTGATAAGCACTTACAGCGCCGCCCATTTCTTCGATAAGGTAGGCAAATCTCCCATTAGGATGAAATGTAAAATGCCTTGGTCCGCTACCAGAATTTGTTTTGATGAATGGTTTGTGGCAAGCTTCTACAGGTTTGTTTTTATCTTTATTAAAATGATAACATCTTATTTTATCTGCGCCTAAATCTGCCATAAAAAGATAATTGTAATCTAGAGAAAATACTGTAGAATGAATGTGAGCACGATCTTGTCTTCCCTTAATTACACTCCCCTCAGAAAACTGAAAATTCTGTACAAAAGGCTGAATTTTCCCGTCTTCTGAAATGGGATATACAGAAACGCTTCCTTCTGTATAATTACCATTAACCAGCCATTTCCCATCTTTGTGAACAGACAAATAAACCGGATTTTCGCCACCACTTTTTTGGCTGTTAATGAAGGTGAAAGATTTATTTTCAGGATTAAACTCAAAACTACTGACGCTGCCTGCATTTTCAGTTTTACTTTCTGTACAAGCAAAAATAAATTTGCCATTGCGAGAAAGCGTTAAAAAAGAAGGATTTCTGATGTTTTTTATGGATGATACTTTTGACAAATTTCCTTTGATAGTGTCTAATTCGTAGACAAAAATCCCCTCCTTTTCTTTGTCCCAATTAAATGAACCCAAAAACACGAAAGTATTTTGCCCATATAAATTAGAACAGAGAAAAATAACCAGTAATAATTGTAGTAGTTTCAATTTTTTTGAGATCTTGTTTATTATTTTTTAAATTGATTTTGAACATTTGGTTTATATCAATTTTGGCTTTTGTAAGTCACTATTAAGAGGATATTTCATTTCTTCATTTTAGTGCGAAAGTAGCGGTAAAAACTTTTTTCAATACCAGCTGTCTTTAAAATTCAAAAAAAAGAGGGTAAAGTAAATACAGTTTTTAAAAATTTTCATCCTAGTCATTACTTTTAAGATGTACATCACCTTAGGAGCTATATATTTTTTGATTTTATCCTAAATGAGTTTTTATTTTTTTATATTTTGAGAATATTACTATGAAAATTATATTCTATGCTATTGATGTTGTTTCATCAGCCATTTTGGGATTTCATCAATCAGTTCTGCAGATAAAATATTGTTGTGGTATTTATCTTTAAATTCCCAGAAAAAAACATTTCCATTCACTTTCAATTCTTCAAAAAATTTCATATTACTTTTAGGTGAATTTTCAGTATCAAGACTTCCGTGAACCATCCAAATTGGAATATTTTGCAGTGTATTTATTTTATCAAACTGAGAAACTCCGGAAATATTAATTGCTGCAGCAAACAAATTTGGTCTGTTGGATATTGCGTTGGAAGTTGTGGATCCACCCATTGAAAATCCCATCACATAGATTCTGCTTTTGTCAATATTTTCTTTTTCAATAAAAGAATCCAAAGAATTGAGTACCAAATCAAGATATTCGCTGGATTGCGAAACCAAGACATTACGATCCTTATCCAAATGATAATTTGATGAACGTTGTGGAAACTGAGGTGACAAAACATACACCGGATATTTTTCTCTATTTTCCGGAAGAAGCCACATTTTCGCCAAAACTCCCATTTGAGAAGCATTATTTGAGCCAATCGCTCCAGAACCGTGGAATACTAAAATTAAAGGATATTTTTTACTTTCTTCAATTTTTTTAGGTTTTAGAAGACGATAATTTACGGCACTTTTTTCATTTTCAAATTTACCTTCTTTGAAATCCGAATAATCAAGCCTTTTAATGTATTTTATTTTAGCTAAAGATCTTGCAGAATCTGCTTTATCATTAATCTCAGTTTTTGTTCCGTAGTTCATTTTCTGCGATGTGCAAGACAGCATAATTAAACTCGCAAATATTAAACTTATATAAATGGTCTTATTTTTCATTATTTTTATTTTTTTGATGGTCCATTATTAATCATAATCCCTATTTTTTGCGTAAATATTTTCACAACTTTTTTTACAACTAACCGTTTTTAAGTTTCTCAAATAAAAATTTACCGATTCTGTTAAGATTATAAGAATTATTGGTAAAGGCGTAAAATTAGGAAAAATACAAAGGGTTTCAATGATTACAGATTGCGGAAAATGCGTTTTTTTTTAGATAAAAATTGTCTAAAATTATAGGGAACTGATTAATCAAAAAAATCCTCGAGCATGAGCTCAAGGATTTCATATTTAAATTTCAAAAAGTTATTCTAAGGATTCTGATCATATCCCGCCACCTGAATTTGAGATAAAGGCACTTGATACAAATAATCGTTTGTTGTAATCGTATAATTATAATTCAGTTGTGCAGCAGCTTGATTGATTACCGCAACGCCCGTATTCCAACGGACCAGATCATGCCAATAAACCCCTTCCCCGGCAAACTCTACCCTTCTTTCTTTGCGAAGTGCCGTGGTGAAATCTGCAGCTGAAATAGTTGTGGGAACAGCAACTAATCCTGCTCTTTGGCGTATTCTATTTAGGTAGGGAACAGCAGCAGTGGTATTTCCTTCATTATTTAAAACTTCAGCGTACATCAAAAAAACGTCTGCATAGCGGATAATTGGGAAGTTGATTGGCCAATCATAACGGCTGGATATTACTTTTCCCGGTTCACGGAATTTAATGAAATAATTGGCGTTATCAAGCTGTCCGTTTGTAGCGATGAAGTTGGTTTTAATCGTTATAGCACGTCTTAAATCTCCCGTTTCGTAGCTGTTTATCAAAGATTGTGATACACCAAGCTCTGCAGAACTGAACAAGCTACTTTGAGCATTGTACAACGGATCTGCAGTACCAAAATTTGGCGAAACGTAACTTGGTAAATAAGAACCTTGAGATAAACCACCGCTGATGTGTTGAATTTCAAATAAATGGTATTTATTGTCGTTGGCACTTTTAAATAATTCTGCGTAAGCGGGAGCAAAAGTAACAAATTGGCCTTCTGCCTGAATTACTGCAAACAAATGTTCTTTTGCTTTTGCGGCATAAGAACTGTTATTGAGCGGAAAACCAGATCCTGTAAGATAGATCCTTCCCAACATCGCATGAGCGGCAGATTTTGTAATTCTTCCTTTGTTTGCTGCATCGTGAATATTTTTTAAACCTGCAACAGAAGCTTCAATTTCTGATGTAATGAAGTTGTAGAGCGTTGCCAAATCTGTTCTAGGTATTTTTGCAGCTTCTTCTGGCGTTACCGGTTTATCTACCAAAGGAACTTTTCCGAAGCTTCGCATTAATTCAAAATAAGCGTAAGCTCTCAAAAAACGAGCTTCTGAGCGGTATTGCTCTTTGGTTGCAGGATCTGCAAATGACACCCCATCTATTCTAGACAAAAGCATATTGGCATAAGAAATTTGCTGGTATGCATCTTCCCAAAGAATTTCTATCTCATCTGTTGAGGAGGTATCTTGAAAACGATTGATTGCATAATAATCTCTGTTTCCGTTTTGTGAAAGGGCAGTAAAATTGTTGGAACGAACTTCTGACGCCAAGAGATAAAAATTAACATCATATCCACCTCTTGAAGAAGCATTTACCATTGCAGAATAAACACCTGATAGTGCTTGGTTGATTTGCAATTCTGTAGAGTAAAAAGAATTTTGAGTAATGTTATTTTCCGGCTCAAGCATCAAATCTTCTTCACAACTCAGCATTCCCAGTAATATTGTTCCGCAAACTAATGCTTTGGTAAGAGATTTCATATTCAGGAACGATTTATTTTTAATAGAAGTAATTTTCATTTTTTTTAAATTTTAAAAGTTAAAGTTTAATCCCATCATATATACTTTCGCATTAGGATATGCTCCGTAATCTGTACCGTCTGACTGCACAGATTCTGGGTTGTAACCACCATAATAATTATCTTTTCTCCAAACATTTTCTAAACTGACATACAATCTAAGATTCGAAATTTTCAGTTTACTTACCAATTCCTGATCAAAATTGTATCCTAAAGTCACGTTTTTCAATTGAATATAAGTAGCATCATACAACCATCTTGTATCTAAAAGACTTCCTGTAGTACCATCTAATCTTGGTGTTTTCCCATCTCCTGGTTCTGCATCAGAGCGCCAACGGTTTGCCCAGTTCCCCATCACATTGGTTGTAGTTCCCATACCTGGCCGGTCTATTGCACGGCCTAGCAATGCGTAGCTGTAACCCCCTTTTTGTCCTTGGAAAAATACTGAAAGATCAAAGTTTTTATAAGAAAATGTATTGGTAAAGCCCCAATAGTAATCTGGTGTAGGGCTTCCGATGATGTAACGGTCGTTTTCATTGATGATTCCATCTCCATTGACATCTTTGTATCTTACATCTCCTGCAATTGCACCACTTGTTTTGGCAATTCCTGTATTGGCAATATCTGACGAAGACAAAACACCAATTGCTTCGTAAAGATAGAACGAATTCAATGCCTGGCCTACTTGTATGATGTTTGTACTATTGCTGAAACCTGTATAAATGGGTGCATTTTCACTACCCAACTGCAATACTTCATTATTATTAAATGCAATATTTGCCGATGTATTCCATTTGAAAGCTCCTGTTAGGTTTTTTGTAGCTAAGTCTAGTTCTAGACCTCTGTTTTCAATAGACCCAACGTTTTTCCACATGGTTGCGTAACCAGAAAGGAAAGGGATTGGCTGCTGTAAAAGAAGGTCATTTGTTTTTTTGATGTAGTAATCTGCAGTGAAGTCTATTCTTTTAAACAATCCCAATTCAAAACCAAAATCTGAAGATCTTGTTTTTTCCCAAGTTAAATCATTATTTCGATTAGTATTGGGTACCAAACCATTAGAAAGCGTTCCACCGAATGAATAATTCCCACCCGTCAACGTTCCGAATGCTCTGTAATCGCCAATTGAATTATTTCCGTTTTCGCCCCAACTGTATCTCAACTTCAGGTTGCTCAGCCAAGTTTTGTCTTTCAAAAATTCTTCCTCATCAATCTTCCAGGCACCTCCGAATGCTGCAAATGTTCCCCAAAGATTGTTCCATCCAAATCTTGAAGAACCGTCTCTACGAATACTGGCAGATAACATATATTTCTTTTTATAATCATAGTTTACACGACCAAAATAAGAAATCAACATCCACGCTGAAGCCGTATATTCTGAATTAAGAACTGAGGTAGATTGGTTAAAATTAAATGTTTTCAAATCATCATTAGGAAAACCTCTGTTTCTGTTGTATTGGTTTGTAGTTCTGTAATATTCTGTACTGTAACCTGCAATGGCTGCAATACTATGATCTCCCAAGGTTTTTTTATAATTTAATAATGCCTCTCCCAAATATCTGTTGTAGTTTACAGTTCTGCGGCTGGCTGTACTTACCTGCCCCGGAATGTTGGTAAGCAAATTGAAAGTCGGGATATACCCCGTGTTAATATTATAATTATTAGTAGCTCCTCCCGAGATTTTAAAATTTAACCCCGGCATAATGTCATAAGACATGTATAAACTAGACAATAATCTAAACTCATTGGTATCGTTTGTGGTATTTTCTAAAGTTCCTATTGGGCTTACTGTAGAACCCGCCCATCTGTACCTGTTGTTTTTCCAGAAATTCGTATAAAGTCCGGCAGATAATTCAGCTACAGGAACCATAGAAAGCATTTTGTGCGCTTCATTGTCTTTTCCGTCTACGGCAGCACCATAACTTTTTGAGTAACTAGGTCTTAATGAAATTCCCGCTTTCCATTTGTCTGAAATATTAACATCGATAACTGCACTCAAATTAAATCTGTTAAAACCTGTATTTAAAGCTAAACCTTCCTGGTCAAAATACGCTCCAGAAATGGCATATTTCACATTCTTGTTTCCTCCTCTAACAGACAATTGGTAATTCTGAATTGCTGCGGGACGGTAAAATGCATCCTGCCAATCTATATTTGCCACCTGATTTGTTCCCCATCGAGGATCAACCATAAAATTAACGTTCGCTAAATTATAATCTGTATTGTTGGCTAAATTAAAATAACTCGCTCTTTTTGCGTAGCTATCTGATGCTAAATTTCCCGGTGCCAAAGCAACCCATCTTTTGTTGATGGATTCTGATGCATAGTCTATCCATTCTGCACTGGTCATGATATCCAGCTTTTTTTCAATGGTCTGCACACCATAATATTGTGAGAAACTGAATGTTGGTTTGCCTGAATTTCCTTTTTTTGTTGTCACAATTACTACACCGTTAGACCCTCGAGATCCATACATCGCAGTGGATGCAGCATCCTTTAGTACTTCAATCGATTGCACATCGTCTGGAGACACATTTCCCAAATCATCTACCACCATTCCGTCTACCACATAAACAGGAGAATTACTTGCAGAAATAGAAGCACTACCACGCACCCTAACCTCCAACGCTTCTCCTGGTTTTCCAGTTGTAGAACGTGTTTTTACACCTGCAATCTGACCTGTTAACGCCTGATCTACTCTTGCAATTGGACGATCTTTAAATGTCTCAGCGTTTACCCTGCCAACAGAACCGGTAACTTCTCCTTTTTTCTGCGTACCATAAGCAATCACTACTACTTCCTCAATGTCTTTTGTTTTGTTATTGGGATTGGATAAACTGTCTTTAACCGAATTGGTCGTCTGTTTTTCCTGTGCGAAGATAAAACCTGTGGTACTAAATAAAATACCTAAAGCTACTATAGATTTCTTCATTCTCTGTCTGGTGGATTATTAATTATTAACTATTAGTTTATATTAAAACTGAGAAATGGCTTCATCAAAAAGACATGATATTTCTCATATTTTAGTTTTCTTAAAAGTATTGTTATCATTAATTTCTGCTATCCTGCAGTTACCTGCAAGAGTAGGATCAGGATCAAAATAAAAGCAAGTTTCTTATTTCCAACCTATTGCAACGGTAAAATTTATTTACAATTCTAATAAACATGATCATATTGCTTCATCTGTAAACAAAAAAAATCCCCAAGTTTACAACTTGAGGATTCTTCGGTACTATAAATTCAAAAGTTTTCTATTCTTAGAGTCTGTTTAGAAATAATTAAAAAATAAAATAACCAAGACATTTTTCTTTTCCCCAACCCTAAAATACGGAAAAATGCCTTAACCATTTCGATAATATGACTCTCTTTAAGTTGGCGGAAATCATTTTGATACCATTTAAACAAGTTCTCTGTTTGCTCCTAAATTAGTAATCCTAATTTGAAACTATTTGTTAAAATGACTTTTCATAAAACTCAAGCTTGCTAATGCTAATTCTTCGGCTTTATAAGGTGATTTTTGCCACAAAGAAACCATCTGTTGCATTCCGGGAATGGATGATGAGAAGTTTTCTAAAACCAGATTTCCTTCAAAATCAATTTCTTTTAAGGCTTTAAAAAGTTGTTCCCAATTCACCGTTCCTTCGCCCAGCATTCCGCGATGAGATTCTGTGATGTGGATGTGCTTCAATTGCTGTGCTGCGAGAATGATTGGATCATAAAAATTATTTTCCTCAATGTTCATATGGAATGTATCGAGATGAAGAAACAAATTATCTTTTCCCGTTTTTTTAATTAAATCCAGAACATTTCCTGCCGTATTACAGACATAAGATTCGTAACGGTTAATGGGTTCAATTCCGATGTTGACGCCTTTTTCTTTGGCGTAATCTGCGACATTACTCCAAACTTCTGTAATAATTTCAGCTTCTTTTTCAGTTAAAGGATTTCCAGAGAAAACGCCAATTCCACCGTGAAGCACACCGCCGAGAAAATCTGTTTCCAGATCTGAAGTTTTGTCTATAGCTTGTTTTATCAATTTCTCAGCAACTTCGGGATAGAATGCAATATGCGCTTCTTTAGGAAGATTTAGTGAACAGACGACATCCAGATGATGATCTTTCAATTGTTGTTTTACCTCTTTTGAATTGAATTCCATTGATGTTGGTAAAAGAATTTCAATCAAATCAAATCCTGCTTTTGCTGTTTTTTCAATCGCATATTTTCCTGCTTCGGGTGTCCATTGGGGTGTGATCCAGGATAATAGTGAAGCACCAAATTTTACTTTCATTTTTTTAGTTTTAAATTTTTAATTAGAAAATCCACCATTCTGTTCTCACACCAAAGTAAGTTCCGAATCTCTTTGCTCCGGATTGCTGTAGAAATGGAGAGTACAAACTGTTTATTGCCTGATCATTATACCGTGAAACTTCTGCAATGAAACGAATGTGCGGTCTTGCCCAAACACTTCTTTCAGCAGTGGGAACAATGGTTGGCGCTAAAACTAGTTTTGTCATAGAAGCTGAATTCTGATTACCGTCTTTCCTTGTTGCGAAGTGTAATTCTGAAAGGATATGAAACCAATTATTGAAATAATAAGTCGCTCTTAAACCTGTATTAAACTCTGATTTTTTGTTGAAAATCTCTCTTTGAAAGTAATCAATCGCTTTGTTATTACTATTTGATCCGCCTTTGCTCATAGTAAAAACGGCATAAGCATTGGCAGACCATTTATGGGAAAGATTCAACAAAATATGCTCTACCGCCGAAAATGAATAAGCATCTTTGTAGGTTTTGGTCTCTTCATCGGGAGCACCGTAAGTTCGCCAGGTCTGGGTGTTTCCACTGTCTCCTCCGTTGGCAATTCCACTTCCGTATCTTACAGAAATTTGGTTGAAAGAACCAGCGATTTTTGTTTTTAAATTAGAATTAAATTTAGCTCCCAAAACCCAGCCTTGATCAGATGGATACTGCTCCATTGAGTTTTTTCCAGATTGATCTACGTTATGGAACTCTGCAAGAAGTTTCAGTTTATGATTAGTATTTTTGAATGGAATGATCTGTTCCAAAATAAAAACTTCTCTTTGTCTGTAGATTAAATTTTTTGTTCCACTAATGACATTGGTGTAAGAATACGGCGTGGTGTTACTTGCTGCGGTATCAATCGCTGCCGGGAAAAACATAGAGAATCTGGTATTTTTATGCCTCAATCCCCAACCCGTCGCCGAATGGTCATCGAAGTAAAAATAATCTGCAATATGCACGTCATCATATCTCAGCCATCGTGATCCTGCCCAGACATCCCAATCGCTTCCCATAATATTTCGAGCCTCCACAAAAGCTTCCGGCAGGGCGATGATCATTCCCTGATTGGATTTTGAATCTACATTCCCAAGAAAAGTACCACCAGAATAGAAACTCAATCTTGCCTGCATATCAATCTTGGTTGATTTTGCACTGTCGCCATTCACAACAGGTGTGAAGTGAAAAGCCGGTAAAAAATCGACGTAATCGCCTTGATCCATTCTTCCTCCCAATGATCCTTGGTTATTAAGATTCAGTTGTCTTCCGGTTTTTCCATCTGCATTCGGAGAATATCCTACGCCAATTCTACCTGTTGTGCCGAAAGAAAAATCTTTATTGGTGATCACAATTTGTGCGTTCGTCATCTGGCTGATGATTAATAAAAACCAAAAGCTGTATTTAAAAACATTGAAGTTCTTCATTTTATTTAAGCGTTTTTGGCTTGTAGAATTTTAAAGCAAATAATAAAATAACAGCATAACAAATGATTGGAAGAAGATAAGCGTGTGCAATATCTTTCTCAGCAATTTTCCCCATCAAAGGTGGAAAAACTGCCCCTCCAAACATCGCCATTACAAGGAATGAAGAAGCCTGTGGCACTTTGTTGCCCAATCTTTTGAGTCCAAGACTAAAAATGGTAGGATACATCACGCTCAAAAAGAGATTCAGTAAAATTAAGCTGATGAAAGATGCCCAGCCGAAACTCTGAGAAATAATAAGACATAAGACAATATTGCACGCTGTGAAAATTGCCAAAAGCTTATTGGGCGCTATGAATTTCATTAAAAATGTTCCTACAAAACGTCCAATCATCATCATTGCCATACTTAAAGAAAAGTAATAAGACGCCTCAATTTCTGGAAGATTCATTTTTTCTACTCCGTAATTAATAAAATATGCCCAGGTTCCGCCTTGTGCAGCGATGTTGAAAAACTGTGCGATTACTGCAAAAATAAAATGCCTCTGCTTGTAAAGTGGAGCGTGAGGATCTGAAACCAATGTTTCTACTCCATTTTCTTTTTCAGAAATCATACTATCTTCTGCGTGAGGATCTTTGAGATTTGGAACTTTGATAAAAGAAAAAATAATCGCAATCGTTAAGATCACAACGCCAATCCAGGTGTAAAGATCTTTTACAGAATCTAATGAGTTATCACCCAAACCAGATTTCCCAAAGATGAAAAAACCTCCCAAAAGCGGACCGATAATGGCTCCCAATCCATTAAAAGATTGTGCGAAATTAACGCGTTGATCACTGGTTTTCTCATTTCCTAAAGCTGCTACAAAAGGGTGAGCCACGGTTTCCAGAGTTGCCATTCCCATTGCCAGAACGAATAGTGCTATTCTGAAAAAATTAAATGACATCTGATTAGCTGCCGGAATGAAAAGAAAAGATCCGAGAGCAAAGAGCGATAATCCTAATATAACGCCCATTTTATACCCAAATTTCTTCATAAACAACCCCGCAGGAATGCCCATTAATGCATAAGCACCGAAGATTGAAAGCTGTACCAATCCTGATTCAGACTTGGAGATGTTCAGTACATTCTGGAAATGCTTATTGAGAACATCGCCCATTGTTAAGGCAATCGCCCAAAAGAAAAATAGTGAAATCACAAATGCCAGTATGACATAGTATTTCTTTTCTGTAAATTTTGTAGTTTTCATAGTATGTATTTAAATAGTTTGACTGTAATGCTCTTCCCGGAATGACTTGAATTCTTCGTAGGTGTAATCCGGACAAGCACCTGATTTTGATGTGATAAATGCGCCTAATGAAACGGCTTGTTTCATAATCTCATCAGCCGTTTTGCACTGAATTCTTTTCGATAAAAAGCCCGCAAGGAAAGAATCTCCGCTGCCCACAGTATCATTAACCTCTATGGAAACTGCAGGAAAAGTATAATTCTGATCTTTTACAAAATACCTGGCACCTTTGCTGCCTTTGGTAAGCACAATTTCGTTCAGGTCAAAGTGTTCCTGAATAAACTTCATACTCTTGTCTTCATCTGCATATTCTTCACCAAGAAACTCGATAATTTGTCTTAATTCGGCTTTGTTCATTTTCACAAGATCAGCTTTACCGAGTAGTGTTTTTACAAAATCAAAATCTATAAAAGGCGGACGAAAATTCACATCAAAAACCCTGAATTTTGAATGTTCAATTAATTCAAGCAAAGTATTTTTCGACACTTCATTTCTCGCGATCAGACTTCCAAAAACGAAAGCTTCAGCATTGGTAACAAGCACTTTATGTTCCGGTAAAATTTTGATGTGATCCCAAGCTACATCTTGTACGATATCATAATGCGCTTCGCCTTGTTCATCAAAATTAGCAAGAACAGTTCCTGTGGGTCTTTCTTCATCTATTTGTATAAAATCTGTAGAGATGTTCCAGCTTTTGATTTGTTTTAGAAGATCGTTGCCAAGCTCATCATCACCAATTTTGCTGATCATCTGGACGTTGAGACCCATTTTATCAAGATTATAAGCTACGTTGAAAGGTGCGCCTCCAGCTCTGGAACCGGCAGGAAAAATATCCCAGAGAACTTCTCCGAAACATACGGCATAAGAATTAGTATTGGTATTCATAATTTGGTTAAACGTTTAAGTTAATTGATAAAAAAATTATTTTGTAGAATTTTGAATAATAAGCATTCCGGGAAGGGTAATTTTCTTGGCTGTAGAACTGTATTGATTGATCTGCATATCCAATAATTTCACAGCTTCATCTGCCATTTCTTCCAAAGGTTGCTTTACATAAGTGATCTCGGCCGGAAATAATTGATACGCCTCTGTCTCATCAAAAGCAACAACAGAAACATCATTAGGAACCTGGATGTTATTTTTCACAAGATAAGCCAAACCCGCTACAGCAAGCTTATTACTAGAAAAATACAGTGCAGTATTCTGTGGTTTTTTTCCTAAAACTTCTTTAAGCTTAGTTTGTATTTCCTGGGTAATATTTTCTAAACCGACCAGAATATTTTTGTTTACAATACCATTTCCAAACTCAGAAATGGTGGTTTCGAAACCATACTGTCTATCCAAAAGATGTGGCAATTTCGTTTCATAGCCAATGTAGATGATTTGATCAAAATCTTTTTGCAAAAGGAAATTGGTTGTGCTTTCTGCAACTTCACGGTTATTCAAAATCACGCCGGGAATATTAACTCCTTTCAGATACCTGTCTATTGTCACAAGCGGATAATTTTTCGCCATTAGTTTTTGGAGAATTTCTTCAGAACCTGCCACTGGCGCAACGATCATCCCATCCACCTGCTGCTGAGAGAAAAGTTCAATCAGCTTTTCAAATTTTTCAGAATTTTCGTCAGAACTTCCAATAATCAAGGTGTAACCCAATTTTAAAGCTTTATCTTCCAGATGTCTAGCGATGCTGGAATAAAAATCATTGGATATATCAGCAACAATCAAACCCAGCAATTTACTTTTGTTGTTTTGAAGACTTCTGGCAATCTTGTTTGGAACATAGTTAATCGTTTCAGCAATTTCAAAAATTTTTTTCTTGGTATCTTCGCTAATTCGCTGTCCTTCTTTTTTATTAAGAACATACGAGACAGTTGCCACGGAAACTCCGGCAATTTTGGCAATATCTTTTATGGATGCTCTTTTCATTGGTCTGATTTACAATGCAAAGTATTCAATAATAAATTAAATAAACAATAGTCTTATTTTTTTCTCTAATTCAAAAAAAAGTGTAATTTGGCAAATTTTTATTGCATACAGGAATATTAATTAAAATACACCAAATCAATCACTTAACAATCTGAAATGATTTAAATATTAATTTACTATTACAAAATTCAGATCTTATATTAAATTTTGGTTAAACGTTTATCCTTATAAAAGTCAAATTTTTTTTGTTTATTCATTACATTAGATCGCAATGATAAAATTTTAATCAAAACTTTGCCAAATTATAGGAACAATGTATATTTTAATCAAGATTTGCATCATAAAAGCTGAACAAGGCAATCAGTTCCTTAATATGCATCAATGAATCCGAACATTTCTTTTACAAATTTTAACCCTTAAGTTCCGGTAGAAATAAGGTTCAGCGAATGAATTAAAAACAGTCTTTATAACAGAAAAACAATGATTATTGTGCAAAAAAACCGCTACATACGTTTACAATAGCGGTTTTTAGATGTTTATACGGATTAAGACTTTTCGATGAATATTTCATTTTTATTCAAAAATAACCAATATGGAAGATCATTTATTTATTTCATTGTGGTACAAATAAGATACTGATTTATAAGTGTAATTTGTTAAAATATATACTGAACATTTACATTTTATCATTCATCAACCTATCTATTTCTATTTAAAACACTGATAACTAATTTTTTCACAGTTTGCATTTCTTCAGGTTTACTCGATGCGATAAGCAAAGTCAAACTTGCTAAAGTGTCATTGCCAATAATAAGTTCATTTTGTGCGTTGTAAAGCATTTGATTGCTTTGCAAAAATTTCAGAAAACACGCTGCTGCGATTCTTTTATTGCCATCAACGAAAGAATGATTTTTCACAACTAATTACAAAAGCATCGTGGCTTTCTCTTCCAAAGTTGGATAAAAATTTTTTCTCCAAAACCTTTTTCTATTTGCGCTATGGAACTTTGAAAATTTTGATCTTTTTCTTTTCCAAACACTTGCGAATCAAAATCTACAACCATTTGATTGATGAGTTCCTGGTAATCTTCTCTGGTTGGATAAATTGCTTGTTTTTTAGTTAAACCTTTGGAATCTAATTGCTCGTGATCGTAATCATCTAATAATTGTAAACCTTTTCAAAAAACAGATAAACACTCATTTTCATTGGCTTTCTCTTCAATAGCGCGACTTAGAATCTGAATTCCATTTTTCAGAAGTTGAACTTCTTGTTCTTTTTGTGCTAATCTTTTTTCGTTAATGGAATAACCTTTTACTAAATATTCTTTTAAAATTTTGTTTGCCCAGATTCTAAAAGCAGTTCCTTTTTTAGAATTAACTCTATAACCTACAGATAAAATAGCATCTAAATTATAAACATTTATGTTCCTTTTTATTTCTCTACCTCCTTCTATTTGAACTTGTGCAATTTTTGCACTAGTTGCTTCTTTATCTAATTCATTAGAAGCATAAATATTTCTTAAGTGACGACCAACAGATGTACGATCAGTATCAAAAAGTGTTTCAAGTTGATATTGATCTAACCATACTGTTTCTCCATCAAGTTTTACATCTAATGTAATACCTGATTCTTCATCTTGAAATATTTCTATATAGTTTTGGGTTTCCATTAAATATAATTGTTCTGCAAATTTCAGAAATATTTTTGATTTAATTAATAGTATTTATTCGTAACTACCAGAACTAATTGCATCTAAATTTTAATGCAATTAGTTCCTTTTTAAAGTTCTTGCACTTTCTTTTTTGAACTTGTAAGAAAAACTTACAAATTTCATTCTCGGTAAATTCTTCTTCGGATATGTTTTTCTAGTTTATATTGCGTTCTGAGGTTTGGTCTCGAATAGGTCTGCTATTTGTGATTGAGTAAGCTAAACCGTATCTTGCTCAAATTGGATATTGATTTGAGTAGAGTCATCATTGGCTTTATAGATTTTTTTTTATCCTTAATTTCCATAAACTACAAATGCTTCAAATCACCTAATATTTTTACTTAAATACTTTTACCTATCCCTCTATTAAATATTTCCTTCACCATTCCAAACAACATCGAATTAAAATCTTCTTTTGCTTCTTTATTGTCATTGATTAGTTTATAAAAATCAAAATTAGTAGTTATATGTTTTAGCAGTTCTTGTTGGGCAATTTTGTCATTGGTTATTCTTGCATTTTGCTCATCAGAATATTTCATCGAATTTAGCAATTCTTCGTTTTTGGCAACATCATTCGCGATGCTTTCTACCATTTGTCTTACTTTGTCTGCACTTTCAAATTGCGTTCCATATCTATCATTAAATGTTTGTAAAATATTTGAAAGCAAATCTTTATCTGTATCGCTTTTTCCACCTCTCATATCAGTTGGCATTGGTTTCAAATCCTCACCTTGTTCCATTACCATATTTGTAGTTGCTTCTAGCTGCAGACGGTAACTGTCCATATCAATATTATCCAAAATGCCTTGTGCAAAATCAATTGGAGTATCGCCGCCCAACTTGTTTTGCAGATGGTTTAAGAAAATGTAAAGCCTTTCTAAATAAGCATTTTCAAAAGATACAATTTGTGATAGAAAAATGTATAAACGAACATATGTCTTAACTTTTGCTCTGAAATCTACTTGTTGCTCTTCAACTAGATCGTTTCTAAACGTAGCAGATGAATGATCTAACATTGCATGGAGCTGATCAACCGGAACGCTAGACAAAATCATATCAGAAAACGCAACAACTTGTTCTTTTGTATAAACTTGAAAGTTATCTAAAGCATCCTGCAAATCAAACAATTTATTAGGATCGGTGGCTTCTCCTAAAATGGTACTTTCAAAATAGGGTTTAAATGCGTTTTCTATTTCTTCCACACTGTTTGCAAAATCCAAAACAAAAGTTTCTTTCTTTAATGGATGACTTCTATTCAAACGAGATAAAGTTTGTACCGCATTTACGCCACCTAATTTTTTATCTACATACATGGTATGCAAAAGTGGCTGGTCAAATCCGGTTTGAAATTTATTTGCTACTAATAGAAAACTGTATTCATTTTTCTCAAATTCTGCAGGAATTGAGTTGCTTGGAAAGCCATTCAAGCT
Source organism: Chryseobacterium piscicola (assembly GCF_900156685.1). Classification (GTDB taxonomy): domain Bacteria; phylum Bacteroidota; class Bacteroidia; order Flavobacteriales; family Weeksellaceae; genus Chryseobacterium; species Chryseobacterium piscicola. The sequence goes on along the minus strand of NZ_FTOJ01000002.1, from coordinate 51,882 downwards.
TACTTCTGTTTGTCCGTCTATTTCACCAGAGAATGCAACAATAGCTTTGTATGGACTATTGATTTTTTGTAAATAATCATCAAATGCTTTTTTATATTTCACTGCGTTGGCTCTGCTACTTGTTACCAACATTGCTTTTGCCAAACCGCCCATTCTTTTTTTCTGCACTACATTTTCTACAAAATGGCTAATTATTAAAATAGCTTTCTTTTTTATGGCATGTTCATGGCTTTCGACATAATGTCTTAATTTCTTTTGAGCATTCAGTTTATCATATTCTGGGTCATCTTCAATTTTTTTCAGCAGAGCATAATAACTTTGATACGTCGTATAATTCTGCAATACATCCATTATAAAACCTTCTTCAATAGCTTGTTTCATAGAATATAAATGAAAAGCACAAAATTTTGTTTGATCACCTTCGGCATAAGGAACGCCGAATAATTCTAAGGTTTTATTTTTAGGCGTTGCGGTAAAAGCAAAGTAACTGGCGTTTGGCAGTAATTTCCTAGACTTTATCAAAACTCTTATTAGATCCTCGGCATCTACGTCGCCATCTTCATCTTCTTCATAGGCGGAAATGTCATTTTTTAATTCATCCTCGTCCTGTACTTTAGAAAGGGCCTCATTTAGTTTTCTTGCCATTTGTCCGCTTAAACTACTGTGAGCTTCATCAATGATGATGGCGAAATTAGTTCCTGGCAATTCTCCGATTTCTTCTACAATAAAAGGAAATTTCTGAATGGTGGTAATGATTATTTTTTTGCCTTCTTCCAATGCTTCTTTCAACTGCTTTGCTCCATCTGTAATGGCTTCAACAACTCCTTTCACTTGTTGAAATTGCTTGATATTATTTCTGATCTGCGCATCTAAAACCCGGCGGTCTGTTACAACAATAACGGTATCGAAAATATGGTTTTTCCCAGATTTATCGTGTAATCCTACTAATTGATGAGCCAGCCAAGAAATAGAATTTGATTTTCCCGAACCTGCCGAATGTTGAATTAAATATTTTTGTCCAGATCCTTTTTCTTGTGCATCTGCTAAAATACTGCGAACAGCAAACAACTGATGATATCTTGGGAATATGAGTTTCTTTTCTTTCTTAGTCGTTATTTTACCATTTGCATCTGCATATTCTTTTTCTTCTGTAATCAGTTGGCAATAATTCTGAATAATATCTGTAAGATTATTCTTGGTTAAAATCTCCTTCCACAAATAATCAGTTTTGATGCCGTCATTTGGTGGATTCCCTGCACCATTGTTATTTCCTTTGTTAAAAGGGAGAAAGTATGATTTGTCTTTTTTAAGGTGTGTACACATCCAAACTTCTTCAGTATCTACCGCAAAATTGACCATCAATCTTCCTAAACGAAATAATTCTTCGTTTGGATCCCGGTCGGTTTTGTATTGTTTTATAGCGTGTTGAACATTTTGTTTGGTCAGTTCATTTTTCAACTCGAAAGATATTAGAGGAATACCGTTAATGAAAATAACCATATCCAATGATTTTTTATCATTTGGCGAGAAGTAAACCTGTCGCATTACCGAAAACAAATTGGCATCATACAAAGCTTTATCACCTGCATTGTAAGCGGAAACAGGCTTATCATAAAATAAATTCAACTTGGTATCTGTAAAACCATCGGTAATCCCTTTGCGCAAAACTTCTATAATTCCCTTTGCTTGAATCTGATCATTCAGGCGTTTAATTATTTTTTGCTCATAAAGTTCTTTATGATATTGCTTTAGTTTGGCGACCGCTTTTGGTTGCGTAGTTTCTAGAAATTGAAACAGCAAATCCCGATCGATGCATGCCACATTATCATAACTCTTGTTTTCGCGGAGCAGATAATTATTTGCATCGACCAAATATTGAGAGATGTGTGCTTCAAGGCCTTTTTCGGTGGTATTGGTTATAGCCATTAGTTTAATTGTTTATAATATCCTTCGTTATATACTTTTGTTGTTTTCAGTAGATAAATATCACTACCATCCACGCAAACCCTTTTGTCTTGACAAAAGCGTAATGTACTCAATTCAGATTTTAGATATTTTAATCGCCAATCTTCTATTGTATTTATATTTTCATCAATAATCGCCTTTAATTGATTATCAAAATCTTCATAAGCCTGTAACCTTAATATAATTGATCTTAAACAAGACGATGAATGAATAAATTGGTTCCATTCATCCGTAGATTTACAAAGGTGATATCTATTCATCCCTAAACTATAAGTATAACTTTCGTAAACTTTATAATCCTCAACAGATAAAATTGCCTTTCTAAATAAATCTGAAACTTCATTTTTAAAAATTGAAATAAAAACGCTAGAAACTTTAATAAAATCATCAATATTAACAGTATCTAAATTCTCTAAATCAAAATTTATATAATCAAATGCTATTGCAATTTCACCTTTAAAAACAGGAACATTTTCCAAATCCCAAAAACTTATCTCCAGAAACTCTCGATTCAAACTATTTGGCGGATTTTTGTATAATTGAAACTTTGCCTTTTCTTCCGCCGTAAATAAACTTTTAGAAATTTTTTCTAATTCTAAAATTTTTATTGTAGACCCTTGAAGTAAGGTAGCTAATTTAATAGCATTTATACAATTTACATTGGCTGCTTTAGAAATATTATCAATCCTACTTAAGTTAAAAAGATATCTCGCAAATCTGTAAATTTCAATACTTTTAAAATCGTCGATTTCTTTTTGCTCTTTTACAAATTCTAAAATTGGAATTATTCTAAAACAATCAATCTGAGACAAATGATTTACTTTGCTTTCTGTTTTGCTATAACTTTGTAACCAATTTTGCTCAAATAAATTACCAAGGTTTAAATCAAAATCTACATAAATATCTTTAAGCGAAGTATAATTTGAACTTGAAAAAATAAATTTAGTTGCTTCTATATACTTTTCAATTTCTATTAAATCTAGGAATTCAACTTTTAGTTTGATACCTTTTTTCTCCCATTTAATAACTTCAATAATATCTTTTTTATCAAGACTGTTTTCATTTTCATTATCAATATCAATTATTGATTTTTTTGACATTGAAATAATTTGAACCCATCGCAAAAACTCATTAAATCCCTCATCAGCATTCACATTGCTTCCTTTATTTACCCAAAAGAAATCTTGCCAGTCTTCCCATTTTTTACCCCAATATTTTTTAATTCCTGCGAGCGATTTTTCTTCTGTAAAATCTTCACGATTTGAAATTTGTGCTACATCTATATCTTTCAGCGCTCCTAATAAATCTGCTTTTATATTTTCATTATTTTGAATTTGCTCACCGCGAGCATTCATATATATGTATAATTCTTCACCTTGCTCACTAATATTGGTGTCAAAATACCAACAATCCACATAATCAAGAATGTAGTTTAAAAAATCTTTTGATTGTAACTTATTTTTTTCAACAAAACTATTTAGTGTTACATAGTTGCAAATGATCGACTGTATAGTTTTATCGTTCTTGTAATCGTCAAAATACCAATATTGAGAAAATAATGCTTTACTAAAAACTGTTTCAAAATCATCCACTGCTGTGAAATCGTGATCTAAACAAAATCCAATAAAATTTTTAAAGAAATCATGTGAACTTTCTCTTACCTTAAAATCAATTTTAAGCTGCTTGTCCTTAAAATATTTATTTTTAAAATCTTCTTTTTCATCTGTAGAAATAAACAAATTAAGCAATAGAAGATAAACTGTTGTCACACGTTGTTGCCCATCTATTAAAAAATATTTCCCTTTATACTCCGCATCGTTGTAGGCATAAATAAAACCAATATTTGAAGCAAATTGTTGTTTTTTGTAATAGTTAACGAAGAGTTTTTTAATTTCATCATTGTCGGCTGTAACATTTATTTCTTCCTTCGTAAATTTCTCATAATCATTATGCACTGAGGTAAGCAAACCTTCAACCTGTTCTTTTTTCCAGACGTAATCTCTTTGGATTTCAGGGATAATGATTTGTTCCACTTCTCGATTAACGAACAATTCTCTTATGGTATACTTCCCTGGTTTCATATTTGTTTTTTAGCTTTCAGGTTTTTAATCGTCTTTTCAATGTATGTGAAGTGATTATCTGCATCTTCTTTGGTCCATTTTAAAACGCTATCTGACTTTATAATAATTTTATTAAAAATTTCGAAAGTGTGTTTTGGAACAAAACTACCGTTTTGGATCAATTCGTTTACATTATCTCTCTTTAATTTAAACATTGCACAACCGTTTGAACTGTTATCAGGTAATGCTAATAAACTCATATTCCCCAATTTATTAACCCAAGTTTTCTGTAATGCTTTGTAATATATTTCTTTTTCATCGTCTGTTCTTTCAGGTAAACTTAATACTCTTTTTACCTCTTGAATATGCTCATAATCTTCGCCAATCATATTCAAAATTTCCTGCTTTTCTTCATTATTTAAAATATGATTGCTGCCTCTCCATTTTCCTTCTGGACTTTGTGGAAATATATGTTCTAACGACCAATTATTTTTTACTCGGAAATTATAAAAATCAAAACGTACTTCAGTTTTTTCTTTAGCTGTTTCGAAAACATTTAATGCCAATAAAACTTTATGGATTTGCGTGTTATATTCACCTCCATATTTCAATTCATCAATATTAGTTGGTAAATGTTTATTCCTATCTGTTATTAGTTCAGAAAAAAGCTTTTCTTTAGACCAGTGAATAGTTTTGGTTAAATAGTTTATTTTATTTTCACCGCTTCCTTCCACAAAAAATAGATAACCCATAAGATTATAAATCTGATCATTCTGAAAACGGTCTTTTAGGATTAGAAAGATTTCTTTTAGTTTTATTAAGAGTTCTAAACTAGAATTATTGTTTTTGGTTTCTGCGTGAAAATAATTAAATAATAAAAATTTACTATCCTTTATTTCAATATCTTTATTAAAAGTCATAGATAATAACAAAAATAGCAAAGCTTTTTCTTGGGAAATTTTCTCTTTGCTATCATTAATTTCTCTCCCAATTCTTTCATTAAAACTTTTTTCGGTAAATGTTTTATTGTTATTTGAAAAGAAAAAATGTTTTACTTTTTTATCATTTACCCAAGTTGCTATTTCATCCCATTGCCTTCCTAAAGCTGTTCTAATTTCAAGTATTTCTCGAAAATGCTTTTGTTTTGTATTTTCAGAACTATGTCTTGCTGCTTTTGTGAGCAATAAACCTTTAATTAATTCTGCTTCAGTAAGCGGCACTTTGTTACTATTCAGATTTCTAAAAACACGTTCACTATCAATATGCGGTTCTACTTCGTTCACTATTATTTTTACGTAGTTTAAAATAAAGTCGGCGAATTCTTTTAATTTTTGCAAACCATCATTTGCAGTTAAACCTTCATCATCTTTATCTATTTTTTCATCACAAAATTTATAGATGTACTGCGCTGCACTATGTAAATAAAAGATATCTTGATTATTTTTAAATTCACCTTGAATATGCAATCCTCTTTCTTCATATTTAGCTTGTACAAATGCTATCAATTTGTCTCTTTCGTAAATATATTCTTTGAAAAAATCTAATCTTATCGCATAATCTAATTTGTCTTTAACTACATTGTCTTTATTATCCAGTAGCATATATAAAACAGACAGCAAAATAGAAAACGTAGTAAGTCTTTGTTGCCCATCGATAACTTCAAGATGATTTTCTTTTACAATCTTCTTTACCGTAATGTATTGCATATAATACTCTTTGCGGTTGCTATTTTCGGAACTTTGAAATGCTTCCCACAAATCATTCATTAAAACCGGCACTGCATCCGTAGGTTTTTCAGATGCCCATTTGTAACCACGTTGATACGCAGGAATATGGTATTTAGCAGCATCATATTGTCCCAAACAACCTTCATTAGAATCTCTGCTGAAAATATTTTTTATATTGAATACTAACTCTTTCATTTCTACTAATTTTCAATTCCCATTTCCTCCCCATCTTCCGCCACCAAACCCATTTCCTCTTCCATTTCTGCGTATTCTTTGTCTTCTTCAAAAGACGGCACATTATATTCCCGCACATCTATTTTCCCGGTAACTGCTTCTGCAATGAGAGCTGTTCTGTATTCCTGCACCAAAGCGATTTCTTTTTCTATGGTGGCAATGGTTTTTGTGATGATGGCAGTTTCTTTTTCGATGTGGGAAACGATGGCGGATTGTTCGGAAAGTGGCGGACATAAACATTTTAAATTGATTAGTTTATCTTTTGTAAGATGCCCAATACTGACTTTATTTGTAATTGCATCAAATGCTCCTTTATTTCCGTATAAGAAAAATAAATTTAAATAGTATTCAGCTAAATTTTCACTATCGACAGTTACCTTGTGAGCCGAATTTTGAATATAACATTCTTCAATCTCATTATTCCACAAACATGTTTTACCAACTTCGCCGCCTTCACTTAAAACCAAATCTCCTTTCTTCAATCTGTATTGAGATAGTTCTTTATCAGAGAACCACATTTCTTCAACATTAGAAACATCAACTTTTAGCCATTGAATATTTTTGGATTTTAAATAAGGTTTTTTAGAATATCCTCCCTTGTCCTCATTGCAAAGCATTTTACCTAACACAGCTTCCGCCACATACTTCAACTTCCTCACTTCCCAATGCTCCGGAATCTCGCCCAACCATTCTATTCCGCTGGGTTTCATTTTGGCGTTTGGGTTTAAACCTTTGGTTACGGCATCATTGATGATTGCTGCTTTCTGTTCATTTAGCAGTTTGATCAATTGCTTTTTCTTAAAAATAAAACGGTCTATTTTGGCGGTTTTGTAATCGAGGAAATTGGCGATGGCGGTTTGTTCGGATTTTTTCGGACACGGAACATACAATGATTTGATAACGTCTTGACTAATATTGGGTTGTCCACCTCCGTAACTGAGATTTACAATTTGAGGCTTATGACCAACGAACCAATACATCAAAAATTTATTACTAAAAATATCTCCTTCTTCAATATTACAACATGCTTGGTTTGTTGTTGCATCAAATTGAATGATACAAACTTTACCAATCGTTGCACCATACATTGCAATAGATAAAGTTCCACTTCGAAATAATTTCAATGCAGAGTTTTCTTCTAATGCTTTTGCCGTTACTTTCTTTTTGCAACTATATAAAATACCATTATTAAAATCACCTGTATTTAGCCAATTAATAGTACCATTTTCATAAAAATCTTTATTACTTGAACTTGGTGTTGTTCCGCTACCAATTTTTTTTACACCTCTTGAAATTTTCCACTTTTGCCAATGCTCAGGAATTTCTCCCAACCAAGCAATACCAGAATCTTTGTATGTTGAGTACGGTTTTATTACTTCCATTATGCTATAATTTCTTTTAATAAACCATCTGTTTCCTGCTCCAGCAAGAGAATATCTGCTGCAATATCTTTCAACGGTCGCAAACCTTCGTATTGGTAAAAATATTTATTAAACGCAATTTCGTAGCCCACTTTCATTTTGGTTTTATCATACCACGCATCCGGTGCAAAAGGCAAAACTTCTTTTTTAAAATAATCGGCAATGCTTTCTTTCATTGGCACATTTTCTATGTCTTTCAAACTGCTGTCGCTTTTTGGCTTGCCTTTGCTGTCGGTTATAATTTTACCGTTCTCATCTTTTTCCGGTTGATGTACCGTAATTTGGTTAAAGCCAAAATCGTCATTATCAAATATTTTGCTATATTCGTTTTCTTCAAAATCAAAATACATTTCCTGTATCGCTTCAATATGTTGGGTAGTCAACTCATTTCTTTTACTACCCAAACTTTTCCGCATTTTCTGGAAAAACGCTGCCGAAGAAGCATTAATGAGTTGCACTTTTCCTTTTCGCTTTTCTTCTTTCACATTGCTGATGAACCAAACGTAGGTCGCAATTCCTGTGTTGTAAAAAATATCGTTGGGCAATTGTACAATACATTCCAACAAATCATTTTCGATAATGTATTGACGAATGCCACTTTCGCCACTTCCGGCATCACCTGTAAAAAGCGCAGAACCATTGTGTACAGAAGCAATTCTGCTTCCGCCATCTTTCGGGTCTTTCATTTTAGAAAGCATATGAAGCATAAACATCAATTGTCCATCATTGCTTCTGCTCGTTAAACACGTCACTTCCGGTTCGCCTTTAAAATTTTTAATAGGAAGATTAAAACGTTGGTCAACGATGCTGATTTTCTTTTCTGTTCCTACATTCAGATTTTCCTGATCCTGTTTCCAGGTGGTTCCATACGGCGGATTGGTGAGCATGAAATTGAATTTCAAATCGGGATCAAAACCATATTCACTTAGCGTAGAACCAAATTTTATTTTATCGGGATCTTCACCTTTCAACAACATATCCGATTTACAAACGGCATACATTTCGCCCGTATTTTCCTGTCCGTACAAATGGAAAGAGGCAGTAGATTTTATTTCCCCTTCCGGATTGGTGGCGAATAATTTAGATTGTGTAAGCATTGCACCAGAACCCGCACAAGGATCGTACACCAAAAAAGTTCCCTGCTGTATTTTATCTTTTACCGGCAGATAAACCAAATGCGTCATCAACTCAATAATTTCTCTGGGCGTAAAATGTCGTCCTGCAGCAGCATTGGTTTTTTCGTTGAATCTTCTAATTAAATCTTCAAACATATAACCCATCGCCATTGGCGAAATTTTGTCTGGACTTAATTCCACTTTTGGATTACAGAATTTTTCAATTAACGCAAAAGTGATTCCGGTACTTTGAAAAGTTTCAAGCTGGTTTCTAAACTTGAACTTGGTAATGATATCCTGTACATTTTCAGAAAAGCCATTGAGGTAATCTAAGAAATTGGCATCGATGTTTTTAGGATCATTCAACAACATTTTCATGGTGTAAGGTGACGTGTTGTAAAACGCCAAACCCGATCCATGTTGGTCACTGGTTAAAAGTCCGTACAGATTATCAATTTTACTTTTGTATTCCTCAAATGTATTTTGAACCCGATTTTTGGTGGGTTCCAAAGCCAAGTCGAGGCGACGCAAAACCGTCATGGGTAAAATAACATCCTGATATTGATTTTCTAGAAATTTATTGATTAAAACATCATCGGCAACAGTCCAGATGAAATTGATGATAGGTTGAAGAGATTGGGTATTAAGGCTCATGTATATTTTTTAAGTGCTTAAAAAAATGATATTTTTTGAATATTATTTTAAAACTGTTAAATTTAAGGAAACAATTCTAAGTAAAAAAAAGGGAAACCTTAAATTGTAAAAATAATTTAAAATCTATTTCTAACGGTTAATAACTATGGATTCTCGGTATTTTAAAACCTACAACTTGTTTCAACCTAAGTATTCGAACGCTTATAAGAAACCGCTGTTTTCAACCCATAGAACGAAGGAGTTTGCAAATAAAACGGTTTCGAAATCATTAAGTTGTCATTTTTTTGCTGGCAATTTAATTTCATTTTCTACTAAATCAAAAAGTGATTGTCGAAATTTACTGTCTTTGGAAAATTGATCAATGGTTTCGATTGATTCCATCCTATTACAATTCAATTTTTTTCCGTCTTGTTTTAATTTAGTGTACCAAGATGAAATTTGACTGAGCCAACTTGAGTTGTAGATGAGCGTTTTAAACAAAAAAATTCCCCAAGTTTTCACTTGGGGAATTTTTTTGTATCAGTTTTAAAACTGTTTATTATTTCACTTCTTCGAAATCTGCATCCTGAACATCTTCTGCTCCGTTTGCTTGACCTTGAGTTTGTTGAGCGCCTGCTTCAGCACCTTGTCCTTGTGCGTACATTTCTTCTGAAGCCGCCATCCAAGCTGCATCTAGAGCTTCGGTTTTGGTTTTTACGCTGTCCATATCTTTTGCTTCGAAAGCGGTTTTCAATTCTGTATGAGCAGTTTCGATTGCTGCTTTTTTGTCTGCAGATAATTTATCACCAAATTCTTTCAGTTGCTTTTCAGTTTGGAAAATCAATCCGTCTGCTTTGTTGAAAATTTCTACTTCTTCTTTTCTTTTCGCATCAGAAGAAGCGTTTTCTTCAGCTTCACGTTTCATTCTTTGGATTTCATCATCTGAAAGTCCTGAACTTGCCTGAATTTTGATAGATTGCTCTTTTCCGGTTCCTTTATCTTTTGCAGAAACGCTCAAGATTCCGTTGGCATCAATATCGAAAGTTACTTCAATTTGTGGAACTCCTCTTTGAGCCGGTGGAATATCTGTAAGGTCGAATCTACCGATTTCTTTGTTATCGTTGAACATTGGTCTTTCACCTTGTCCTACTCTGATGCTTACTGCAGGCTGGTTGTCAGACGCTGTAGAGAATACTTCAGATTTTTTAGTTGGAATTGTAGTGTTGGCATCAATTAATTTCGTGAAAACAGAACCCATAGTTTCGATACCTAAAGAAAGTGGTGTAACGTCTAATAAAAGTACGTCTGTAACATCACCAGTTAAAACTCCACCTTGAATGGCTGCACCAATTGCTACAACCTCATCTGGGTTAACACCTTTCGAAGGTTTTTTACCGAAGAATTTCTCAACTTCTTCCTGGATAATTGGGATTCTTGTAGAACCACCTACCAAGATTACTTCGTCGATATCGCTGATAGAAAGACCTGCATCAGAAAGCGCTTTTTTACAAGGCTCCATAGATCTTCTTACCAAGTCAGCAGATAATTGCTCGAATTTAGCTTTCGTTAAAGTCTTCACCAAGTGCTTAGGACCTGTAGCTGTAGCTGTGATATACGGAAGGTTGATTTCAGTTTGAGGAGAAGAAGACAATTCTATTTTTGCTTTTTCAGCTGCTTCTTTCAATCTTTGTAATGCGATTGCATCAGATTTTAAATCTACACCTTCTTCAGCTTTAAACTCGTCTGCCATCCAGTTGATAATCACATCATCAAAGTCATCACCACCTAGGTGTGTATCTCCATTTGTAGACAATACTTCGAAAACACCGTCTCCTAAATCAAGGATAGAAACGTCAAAAGTACCACCACCTAAATCGTAAACTGCAATTTTTTGGTCTTTGTGTGCTTTATCCATACCATAAGCCAAAGCTGCTGCAGTAGGCTCGTTGATAATTCTTTCTACTGTAAGACCAGCGATTTCACCCGCTTCTTTGGTAGCTTGTCTTTGAGCATCATTAAAGTAAGCCGGAACAGTGATTACCGCTCTTGTTACTTCTTGTCCAAGATAATCTTCAGCCGTTTTCTTCATTTTCTGAAGAATCATTGCAGAAACCTCTTGTGGCGTATATTCTCTGTCGTCAATTTTTACTTTTACAGTATCATTTGGTCCACTTACTACTTTGTAAGGTACTCTAGACACTTCAGAAGCATCATCTTTGAAATGTGTACCGATGAATCTTTTGATAGAGTATACAGTTTTTGTAGGGTTTGTTACCGCCTGTCTTTTTGCAGGATCACCTACTTTTCTTTCACCATCTTCTGTAAACGCTACGATAGAAGGCGTTGTTCTTTTTCCTTCTGCATTAGGGATTACTACAGCATCTTTACCTTCCATTACGGCAACGCAAGAGTTGGTTGTACCTAAGTCAATTCCGATTATTTTACTCATAATATTTATATTTTTTCTAATTTTTAAAATTCAATAACACTCTCACTTTCTCAATATCTGTACCATTAGATTTTTTATGACAAATTGACAGTTTTGGATTTTTTAAATTTAATTTGAGACAAATTTGAAATGTATTTTGATTTATAATGACAGTGATGGTGCAGTTTTTCTTTTACAGGAAGAAAAGCAGAAGATTTTTAAGAAGATTGTAAAAAAGTAAGTGTATTAATTTGAAGACTATTTGTTATTTGGCTGCGAAATAATGAATAAAATTAGTGAAACCTTTTCCACTGAGACTGCACTTATGGAAGCCTTTCTATTTTTTAATCTATTTAAAAATCTATTTTAAGAGAAAATATTTTCCACTATCACATATATTTCTTTCAACTAAAAATTTAATTAAGAATTAACTTAAGAATCAAATAAAAGACTAGTTTTATTAGTATTTTTGAAAAATTTTATACGCAAATATGTCTTTACATTTTAATCCCAGAGATGTTACCTGGTTAGCATTTAACGAAAGAGTTTTACAAGAAGCAATGGACGAAAACGTGCCTCTCCACCTCAGAATTCGTTTTTTAGGGATTTTCTCAAATAATTTGGACGAATTTTTCAGAGTCCGTGTTGCCGGATTGAAACGTGCCATGGATTTTAAGGAGAAAGTAATTGCCGAATCTTTTTATCAGCCACCATCCAAAATTCTTCAAAGAATTAATGAAATTGTTATTACTCAACAAGCAGATTTCGACAAAACTTGGAAAAAAATCCAGGTGGAAATGGCAGAGCAAAAGGTTTTCATTAAAACTTCAAAAAATCTGACTGCCAAACAAAAAGAGTTTGTAAGACAATATTTTGATGAAGTGGTGGAAGCCAATGTCATCCCAATCCTTCTTCACGAAAATACGCCAATGCCATACATGAGAGACAAAAGTCTTTATCTGGGTGTTGCCATGAGAAAAAAAGATTGGAATTACCATAGCAACTATGCAATTATTGAGATTCCGTCTCGTTTTGTGGGACGTTTTGTGCTTTTGCCAACGGAAGATTCTGAAGAAAAAAATGTCATGCTTTTGGAAGATGTCATTGCATTTAATCTGCCTCATATTTTTTCTTATTTCGGATATGATGAGTTTTCTGCCAACTCATTTAAAGTCACTAAAGATGCAGAAATGGATATTGATAACGACATCCGAACCAATTTTGCAGAAAAAATAGAAAAAGGCTTAAAAAATAGACGAAAAGGCAAACCAACACGTTTTGTATTCGATAAAGATATGGATAAAGCAATGCTCGAATTGCTTATCAGAAAATTAAATTTAAGCAAAAAAGACAGCATCATTCCTGGGGGAAAGATTCATAATTTTAAACATTTTATGGATTTCCCGGATGTTTTTGAATATTATAAAAAACCATTGGAGCGTACTTCATTTACACATCAGGCATTTGAGCATGGTGAAAGAGTGACAGATGTGATTCTAAAGCAAGATATCTTACTCAGTTTTCCTTATCATACATACACTCCGGTCATTGATCTACTTCGTGAAGCGGCAATGGATCCTGATGTAAAATCTATTCAAATAACAGCTTACCGTTTGGCAAGCAATTCTAAAATAAGCAATGCCTTGATTTATGCTGCCAGAAATGGCAAAGAAGTGACGGTAATGCTGGAGCTACAGGCGAGATTTGATGAAGAATCAAACTTAAAATGGAAAGAAATGTTTGAACCAGAAGGAATCACTGTTTTAATAGGAATTCCAGACAAAAAAGTGCATGCCAAATTGTGTATCATTAAAAAGCGGGTACATAATAAAACGTTGCAATACGGCTTTGTAAGCACAGGAAATTTCAATGAAAAAACAGCTAAAATCTATGGCGACCATTTGATTATGACTTCCGACAGAGGCATTATGGCAGATATCAACAAAGTATTTACCGTTCTTAAAAAACCGAAGGAAGATTACTTATCTGTTTTGAAAACCTGTAAAAACCTGATGGTTTGTCCGCAATTTATGCGTGAAAAGATTACTCTTCATATAGATAAAGAAATTGAAGAAGCAAAGGCAGGAAGAAAAGCACAAATGATCATTAAAGCGAATTCTGTTAGTGACCGTGGTCTTATTTTGAAAATGTACGAAGCTGCAGAAGCGGGTGTAGTGATTAAAGTAATTGTGCGAGGAATTTATTGTGCAATCAATCAAAAAGATTTTAAAGAAAAGATAAAAGCCATAAGTATTGTAGACGAATATCTTGAGCATGCAAGAGTAATGTATTTCTACAATAAGGGTGCTGAAGACATCTACATTTCGTCTGCTGATTGGATGAACAGAAATCTTGATTATAGAATAGAAGCCGCCGCAAAAATCACTGATAAAAATCTTAAAAAAGAATTGAAAGACATTTTAGACATTCAGTTGAAAGATAATGTAAAAGCAAGAATTTTAGATAAAAAACTAAGCAACGAGTACATTAATAATGACCAGAAAGAATGCCGTTCGCAGATTGAAACCTACAAATACCTGAAAGCAAAAACCACAGGAAAATAGTTCCAGATAAGGGTTTAAAGTACCTCAAAATAATTGTAAACAATAAATTTTGTACATTCGATTACTAAAAAATATTCGATTTTAAATTAAACAACTGAAATTCAATAAAATACAATCTAAAAATGATCATTGCAGCGATAGACATAGGAAGTAATGCAGCCCGACTTTTAATCAACGAGGTGAAAATTCAAAACGGAAAACCAGAATTTATAAAATTAAATCTCCTACGAATACCTTTACGATTGGGTATGGATGTTTTCACAATTGGAAAAATTGGCGAAGAGCGTGAAAAAATGATCTTGGATTCAATGAAAATTTTTAGCGATTTGATGAAGGTTTATAAAGTTGAACACTACAGAGCCTGCGCCACAAGTGCGATGCGTGATGCCGAAAATGGAAAGCAGATTATTGAAAAAGTAAAAAAACAAGCCGATCTCGTCATTGAAATTATTTCAGGAGACGAAGAAGCGACTTTAGTTTATGAAAACCATGTTGCAGAAGGTCTTGACAAAGATTTCGCCTATCTTTATGTAGATGTTGGTGGTGGCTCTACCGAACTTACTTTCTACGAAAATGACAAAATGGTCTACGAAAAATCTTTCAACATCGGAACCATCCGTCTTCTCAACAATCTCGTTACAGAAGACAACTGGAAAGAAATGAAAGAGGAAATAAAAGCCAACATCAACAGCAAAAAACAAATTGTCGCCATCGGTTCTGGCGGAAACATCAACAAAGTGTTCTCAATGAGCAAAACCAAAGATGGCAAACCAATGTCAATTGCTTATCTAAAAAATGCTTACAAAGAATTTAATAGTCTAACTGTAAAAGAAAGAATGACCAAATACGGCTTCCGAGAAGACAGAGCTGATGTTTTGGTTCATGCGTTGAAAATTTACAATTTTGTGATGCATTGGGCAGATATCAACAAGATTTTTGTTCCGAAAATTTCTGTGGCGGATGGGTTGATTCATAATATTTATGAGAGGGTTTCGGGGGAGGAATGATGTTATACAGGTTATAAGTAAAAAATTTCATCATTCAAATTCTGCTTAACGGAAGTAATCATAATAACTCAAGTTTCTGAATGATTAAAGTAAAGAATTATGTATTTAAAGAAAATTATAATAATCAATCTTACTTTTCTCAATATATTTTTTTATGCCCAATTTGAAAAGAAAATAATAGAGACTGATAGTACCCATGTTGAAATAATTAAAAACTCAAAATACAAAGTTTTCAATGAAATATATAAGTATAAAGATTCTATTTGGAGTAAAGTTACATTTATCAATGACACACTAAAATTAAAAAGTAAAGGCTGGACCACAAAACAACATAAACGGCTAGGCTTTTGGCAAGAATACAATGAAGACGGTGATTTGATGTACTCTAGAGATTATGATAAAAATACTTGTATTATTAATTCAAATCTTTACCCATATCACGATTTATTAGTTGAGACGAAAAAAAAAGCAGATAAATTGATTCTTGAAAATTATGGTGAAAAATTCATGAATAATCATGTGATTTTCGAGTTTTATTGTTCTGCATATGAAAATAGTAAATATGTAGGTTCGTGGGATGAACCCTTGACAGCTAGACCCAATCGCTTTATTTTCGATTACAGTATTAGATTAAAAAAAAATGATAAGCCAACCTACTTACGAATTGAAATTGATAAAAACGGACAGTTTGTTCCCCAAGAACATTATTACAATTACGCTGGTTTTGAGAAAATTAAAGAAAAAAATAAAATATTTAGAATTTCAAAAGATGATGCAATCGCAACTGCAAATAAAAAAGGACTTAACAGCAACAATAGTGGGAAAGTTCAAGATTATTTAGTTTGGGAAAGCTTGAAAACTAAAGAGTTTTATAATGGTAATTTTAGATATTATATTACAAATCTAGTTGACAAAATTCATTATAAAAAATCAGAAAATAGGAAAGGTATTATATATAAATTTGATGTTTATGTTTTTAATCCATGGACAGGAAAATTTTTAGAAAAAAAGAAAATGAAATCTATTGAAGAATCAGGAAAAGTAAGCGGTCATACAACAGGACTTCTCCCTGATGAAGAATAATTTGACCAAATACAATTAAAATGAAAAGTCATTTTATTATTTTTGTGATGCTAACAATATTTAATAATAATTTAAAACTATAACATTTCTAACCAAAACATTTAACCATTTCATAATCTTCCCGTAAAAGCCTCACAACGTATAAGATTCATTTTTGCAACAATCTAAAAATTGAATAAAAATGAAGAATAAATACCTTTTGAGAAGTCTATTACCTATAGCAGCATTATTTCACGGAGCACTTGCCGCACAATCCACGCTGGTTCATTACTGGAATTTTAATAACAACGCTTCTGTTACTGCAATTACCACTCCTGCTTCAACACTTTTGAACGGCTCTATCACTGCAGTTTCTACGGGAACAGGAAATACAGATACCTTCATTGATTTTGCAAACGGCACCAATCAGAATTTCAATATTGATAATTTAAACGCAAGAAACGGAGATGCTTCCGGAACTCATTTAAGATACAATTATCCTATCAACGGAAATGTACAGTTCCTTCTACCTACCACCGGATATAATAATGTTGTTGTAAAATTCACAACAAGAAGATCTGGTTCGGGAGCAGGAAATCAGAATTGGTTTTACTCTTTAGACGGAACTACTTTTATTCCTTATCAGACGGTAACTTCACAAGACGCCAATCCTCAACTGATTACATTTGATTTTTCAGGAGTTGCAGGAGTTTCAAACAACCCCAATTTCAAATTAAAAGTAGAATTCTCTCAAGGTAGCGGAGGCGCCGTTGGAAACAATAGATTTGATAATTTTACGCTGGATGCCACTTCAATTGGCGGAACAGATACTACCCCACCAACCGTTGCGTATTTGCCTTCAAATAACGTGAACAACGCTTCTACAACAGTAAATCCTACAATTACGTTTAACGAAAATGTGAGATTAATTGACAACTCTGCAATCACTTCTGCTAACGCTCAAAGTTTGGTTGAATTAAGATTAAACAACGCAACGGGAACTGTTATTCCTTTCACTACGACTTTCGCCAACAATGCAATTACAGTCATTCCAACGGCTGGTTTGGTTCCGAATCAAGCATACTATTTAGCTTTAAAACCCAATTTAGTTGAAGACACCAGCGACAATGCAGTAATTACAGCTACTTCAAGTACTTTCACTACAGCAGGAACGAGCCTTTCTTTAGATAAAAATTTAATTAAAGTCACTGAAAATACAGGAACTTTAACATTCAAAATCAATGTAACCAATCCCTCCAACGCAACGGTTAATTTGGTGGTAAAACCTGCGTCTTTCAACTCTGCCAACAGCAGTGATTTTACTTTGACTAATCAAACCATTAACATTACTCCTTCTACTGCAAGTGTAAGTGTAAATATTCCAATTATCGACGATACTTTAGAAGAGCAACAAGCAGAATATTTCGTGGTTGGACTAGAAAATCCGGTTGATGCAACGATTACGGGTGATGCCAATTCTACTGTTTATATTATTGATAATGATAAAGCTGCTCCTGTTCCATCGAACCAAATTCAATTAAATTATATCGGAAGTTTTGATCCTTCAGGAAACAACACAAGTTCGACTGAAATTGTAGTTCATGATGCTGCAACACAAAGATTATTTACCATCAGTTCTTTAACGGATGTTTTTGACATCATCAATTTCTCAAATCCAACCACTCCAACTGTCATTCAAACTGTTAACATGGCACCTTACGGTGGTATTACAAGTATCGCAGTTAAGAACGGAATTATCGCAGTGGCTTCACCCAACGGAACAAATCCTCAGGGAAATGGTTCGGTTGTATTTTTCGACATTAATGGCGTGTTCCTGAAACAACTTAACGTGGGCGTTTTACCGGATATGATTACGTTTTCACCAGACGGAACCAAAATAATGACAGCCAACGAAGGAGAACCCAACGATGCCTACACCGTAGATCCGGAAGGTTCAATCAGTATTATTGATGTGCCTACTTTAACGGTTGCCGGAATTCAGGCTTTAACGCAGACGAATGTTACCACACTTGGTTTTACTCAGTTTAACGGAACGGAAGCTGCTTTAGCTGCGACTGGAGGAAGAAAAGTAAAATCTACCAGCACTTTAGCGCAAGATTTAGAACCTGAATATATTGCCATCAGTCCAGACAGCCAGAAAGCATGGGTTTCTTGTCAGGAAAACAATGCGATTATCGAAGTTAATTTAGCAACAAAAGCACTAAACGGAATTTGGGGATTAGGTAAAAAAGACATGAGCCTTCCTGGAAACGGATTTGATGCCTCAGACAATAACGGAGAAGTTTTAATTGCCAACTGGCCTGTAAAAACGTATTACAATCCTGATGCTATGGCATCTTTTAAAGTTGGAAACACCAATTATTTAGTAACAGCCAACGAAGGTGACGAAAAAGATTTGGGTGGGTTCAGCGAGAGAACAACGGTTGGAGCCAACGGATATACTTTAGATTCTGCATTATTCCCGAATGCTTCTATTTTAAAATCTTCTCACAATCTAGGAAGATTCCGAGTGACCAATGTGAACGGAAATACTGATGGAGACGCTGATTTTGAAGAAATTCATGCTTTGGGAGCTCGTTCATTCTCAATTTTCAATGCCGATACAAAACAATTGATTTTCGATAGCGGAGATCAGTTTGAAAGACACGTTGCAGCCAATCATCCATTGATTTTCAATGCCGATAACGAAGCCAACGGTGCAAAAAGCCGAAGTCGTGCAAAAGGTCCTGAACCAGAAGGCGTAACTTTAGGAACGATAGGAACTCAAACTTTCGCATTCATCACTCTGGAAAGAACCGGAGGTGTGATGGTTTATAATGTAACAGATCCGAACAATGTAACATTTACAGATTACAAACATTCAAGATCAACTTCTGCATTTGGTGGCGACAACGGTCCGGAAGGAATCACCTTCATTCCTGCCGCAAATATGAACAATGGAAAACCTTATGTCATCGTTGCCAACGAGATCAGTGGCACATTGTCGATGTACGAAGTTGCTCTTTCGCCAACGCTATCTACAGGCGAAATAAAAACTGAAAAAACAACCTTCAACATCTTCCCGAACCCTGTGAACAAAGGAAATACTTTATACTTCAACAGAGCTCAGGGTTACGAGCTGTACGACATGAGCGGAAAGCTTCTTGGAAAAGAAAAATCTGCCTTAATCATCGACACTTCAAAACTCAACACCGGAGTTTATTTAATTAAAACTTCAGAAGGCGAAGTGAAAAGAGTAATTGTAAAGTAAAATTTTTATATTTGATTTTGTTAAAGCCTCGATTTTTTCGGGGCTTTTTTGTATTTTTAAATCATATTAAAATAAACTAAGATTTGTGAAAATTATAACTTGGAATTGCAATATGGTTTTCCGAAATAAAGCAAAACATATCTTTGCTCATAACCCTGATATTTTGATTGTTCCCGAATGTGAAAATGAGGAAAAGTTAAAGTTCACAGATGAATTGAAAATTCCCAATGATATAATTTGGTACGGAAAAAACCCTAATAAAGGTATCGGAATTTTTGCATTCAATAATTATAAATTGAAGTTGCTGGATTGTCATAATCCAAATTTCAAAAATGTACTTCCAATATCTGTAACAAATGGCAATATCTACTTCATTTTATTTGCAATTTGGGCAAATAACCCAGAAGATAAAGACGGAGCTTACGTTACACAAATTTGGAAAGCAATAAATTATTACGAAAAGCTACTTTCTGAAAATAATACAATTCTAGTTGGAGATTTTAACAGCAATACAATTTGGGATAAACCTAGAAGAATAGGAAATCATTCCACTGTTGTAGCAAAATTAGAAGAAAAGCAAATCTTTAGTACTTATCACAAGTTCTTTAATCTAGTACAAGGAGAAGAAGAACATCCAACGTTATTTATGTATAGACATAGAGACAAACCTTATCATATTGATTATTGCTTTGCTTCACTATATTTTATTGAAAATTTAAAATCTGTCGAAATTGGAAAATATGAAGATTGGTCAATCTACAGCGATCATAAACCTTTAATTGTAGAATTTAATCTCGAAAATAAACCTCATGAAATTCTTTAACAAAATCAATTTTTAACCCACTTGAATTTTCAATAAAAAAGACAGACCTCAAAAGTCTGTCTTCAAAAAATATATCGTTGTATTTTTTATTCTACATTCACTACCTTTTCAATTTCGGGAGCGTGTTGCTTGATGGTATTTTCAACGCCTAATTTCAATGTTGAGAAATTAAGAGAACATGCCGAACAGTTTCCCAGAAGTTTTACAAAAACGGTATTATCTTTTACATCCAAAAGCTCGATATCGCCCCCGTCTTTATTCAAAAACGGACGAATGCTTTCCAGAGCTTCCAATACCTTGGTTACAGTATGTTCGTGTGCTATATTTGTCTCCATATTTGGTTTTTGTTTTCAAAAATGTATTTGAAATCTTTTTTTTATTTTTTTGGTGAGCAACCTGCCATTGTCGTGATTTTCACGGCTTCTGTAGGCGGTAGAAACTTATTTCTTTCTACTAAACTCTCTACCATTTTTCTTGCAGTATCTGTATAAATTTCAGCAATTTTAGAGCCTTCCTGAAGCGCTGCAGGTCTTCCCACATCTCCTGCTTCTCTGATGCTCTGTATCAACGGAATTTCTCCCAACACTGGAATATTTAAATCGTCTGCCAAATATTGCGCCCCTTGGTTTCCAAAGATATAATATTTATTGTCTGGTAATTCTTCTGGTGTAAAATACGCCATATTTTCTATCAATCCCAAAACTGGAATGTTGATACTTTCCATATTAAACATGGCAATACCCTTTCTCACATCTGCTAAAGCAACGTGTTGAGGTGTACTTACAATTACCGCTCCCGTTACCGGAACTTCCTGAATAATAGACAAATGAATATCACCTGTTCCCGGAGGAAGATCAATCAATAAGAAATCTAATTCTCCCCAAGCTGCATCTCTAATCATCTGGTTCAAAGCTTTTGAAGCCATCGGACCTCTCCAAACTACCGCTTGATTCGCTCCTGAAAAATAACCGATAGAAAGCATTTTCACACCGTAATTTTCAATAGGTTTCATCAAATTTTTCCCGTCAATTTCTACAGAAATAGGCTTCTGACCTTCTGTATCAAACATGGTAGGAACAGACGGCCCGTAAATATCGGCATCTAAAATTCCCACTTTAAAACCCATTTTTGCTAAAGTTACCGCAAGATTGGCAGCAACTGTAGATTTACCAACACCTCCTTTTCCGGATGCGATGGCAATAATATTTTGAATTCCTGGGATTTGTTTTCCTTTAATCTGACTTAGCTGTACTTCACTTGGCTCGGGAGAAACTATTTTTAGTTTTAAATTTATTTCTTCTCCGAATTCACTTGCAAAAGCCTGTTTCATTGCTGCTTCAAGCTTCTTTTTTTCGTGCATTGCAGGTGAATGAGCGGTCATGTCGATATACACATCGCTGCCCATTACCTGAAAGTTACTCACCAAATCATCTACTTCTATTTCTTTAAGGAAATCCTGAACCTTTTCTTTAGTCAACATAAAAATATAAATTGGATACAAATTTACGGAAATTTTAGCTATTTAGAATAAATAAAGAGACTGATAGATAAATTCTTTTGTTGACTTAAAATTTGTGTATTTTAGGGCGATTTAAATTTTAAACTCATGCAAAAATTTTTATTCATTCTTTTAGGATTGATTAGTCATACTTTATTTTCTCAAAATTATTCGCAATACGTGAATCCCTTCATCGGAACGGGCGGTCACGGTCATACTTTTCCCGGAGCAATCGTGCCTTTCGGGATGGTTCAGCTTTCTCCAGACACCAGAATTGATGGAAGCTGGGATGGCTGCAGCGGTTATCATTATTCGGATTCGGTGATTTACGGTTTTTCTCATACCCATTTGAACGGTACAGGAGTTTCGGATTACGGAGACATTATGCTGATGCCGACAATGGGAAATCCAGGACTGACTCCGAAAGAATATTCGTCAAAATTTTCGCACAAAAACGAGAAGGCAACAGCAGGATTTTATTCGGTTAAGTTGGACAAACACAATATCGATGTACGTTTAACGACAACAAAAAGAGTGGGTTATCATGAATACACATTCAACAAGGCCGGAAATGCCAATATTATTTTAGATTTAAATCACAGAGATAAATTATTGGAAGGTGAAGTGAAAATTATTGACAGCAAAACCATTGAAGTTTTCCGAAGAAGTGAAGCTTGGGCGACCAATCAATACATCTATGCAAGAATTGTGTTCTCAAAACCGATGAAACTTTCGAAAAAAGATTTTAATGGTAAAAATGAAAACAATACTTTTTCAGGAACTAAATTAGGTTTAGCATTTACTTCAGCAGTCAAAAAAGGTGAAAAAATCAGTGTAAAAGTGGCGATTTCTCCCACAGGTTATGAAGGTGCAGGAAAAAATATGCTTGCTGAAGGAAATTCAACTGATTTTGAAACCATTAAAAGACAAGCCGAATCAGATTGGAACAAAGAACTATCCAAAATTGAAGTTAAATCTTCTGAAAAAGACAAACTGACCGTTTTCTACACCGCTTTATACCACGTTTTCACTCAACCTAATATCAATATGGATGTTGACGGAAAATACCGTGGAAGAGACAATAAATTTTACATTGCCAAAGATTTCGAGTACTACTCCGTTTTCTCGCTTTGGGATACTTTCAGAGGTGCACATCCTTTGATGTCTTTAATAGACAGAAAAAGAACGGCAGATTTCGTTAATACCTTCATTAAACAACGTGAACAAGGCGGTAGAATTCCGGTTTGGGAACTGGCTTCCAATGAAACAGAATGTATGATCGGTTATCATGGCGTTTCCGTCATTGCCGATGCGATGGCAAAAGGAATTACAGGTTTTGATTACGAAAAAGCATTTGAAGCTTCAAAAAATTCTGCAATGCAGGACATTTTTGGTTTGAATGCTTACAAACAGAAAAATTACATCAGTATTGATGATGAGCATGAAAGCGTTTCTAAAACTTTAGAATATGCCTATGACGACTGGTGTATCGCTCAAATGGCAAAAATTTTAAACAAAAAAGAAGACTACGAATACTTCATGAAACGTTCTCAAAACTGGAAAAACCTTTACAATCCGAAAAACGGTTTTATGCAGGCAAGAAAGAACGGAAACTGGTACGAACCGTTTGATCCGAGTGAAGTCAATAACAATTATACAGAGGGAAATTCGTGGCACTACTCTTATTCCGTTCCGCAGGATATTCCGGGTTTAATTGAGGCTCATGGCGGAAAAGAAAAATTTGAACAGTTTATTGATGCTATTTTCTCTGCTCCCGATAAAACCACAGGAAGAGAACAAGTTGATATTACTGGATTAATGGGGCAATACGCTCAAGGAAACGAGCCAAGCCATCACATCGCTTACCTTTATAATTTCGTTGATAAACCACAGAAAACAGAAGAAAAAATCAAATATATTCTTGATAATTTCTACAAAAACACTCCTGATGGTTTGATTGGAAATGAAGATTGTGGACAAATGAGTTCATGGTTTATTTTAAGCTCTATGGGAATTTATTCCGTTACTCCTGGGAAACCTGAATGGGAAACTGTAACGCCTTATTTTGATGAAATTAAATTGCATTTGGAAGACGGAACAACAAGAATCATTACGAAAAACACTCCAAAAAGTGAGCTTAAAAAACTAGGTTTTGAAAATATAAAACCTGTTAAAGACATGAAATATGCAGAGCAGACTGCTTCACCTGTTATCAATGCAGATCGTCTTTTTGAGTTTACCACTCAGGTAAAAATCAATCCTTTGAAAGAGAAAGATAAAGTGTATTACATCACTTTAGATGAAAATGATGCCAACGTAAGAAAAACTTTTAAAGTGTATAAAGAGCCTTTTACCATCAGCAAAACAACACAAGTTTCCACTTACGCAGAAAGAAATGGTGAGAAAAGCGGTATCACCACAGCCAATTTCAACAGAAAACCAAATCATTGGGATATTACCATCAATTCAAACGTTAATCCGCAATATACAGCAGGTGGAAAATTGGCTTTAATTGACGGCATCAATGGTGATGTAAACTGGAGAAAAGGCGAATGGCAAGGTTACCAAGGACAAACTGTGGAAGCAATTATTGATTTTAAATCTCCTCAGCAAATCAAGTATATCTCCTCAACCTATTTACAAGACAGCCGAGCATGGATTTTGATGCCTAAAAAAGTGGAATATTACGCTTCTATGGATGGAAAAACATTCATTCTTGTGAAAACTTTAGAAAATAATGTTGATCCAAAAGATACCAATGTTCAGGTGAAAGATTTCTTTACTGAAATTCTTCCAACGGAAGCGCGTTACCTAAAAGTAAAAGCCTATCATTTTGGAAAACTTCCGGAGTGGCATCAGGGATCAGGTGGTGATGCTTATATTTTTGTGGATGAGATTTCTGTGAAGTAGAAATTTTTGATTTAAAATAATGAAACCTCTTTCGATTGGAAGAGGTTTTTTTGTTTAGTATCTAAAAAACAGCTTCAGAACCTTCAACAATTAAATGATAATCACATTCGGCTTTAGCCAATCGATTATACTAAAATTAATTCATTCTCTCCGAACACTGCAATTCCTCCGGCAATTCTTGATTGGAAAACTCAATAGGAATGACTCTCCTTTTCTTTCCATTTGCAGAACGGTTTGAAGCGTGAAAAAGTAAAGGTTTCATCATCATGGTTCCGCCTTTTTCAACGTTGCACATTTTTCAGGTTTATCAAAGTAATTATTATTAATTACAAAATATTTTTCGCCAAAAACTTCTTTATCAAATTCATATTAAACCATTTATTCATTAAAATCATTATTTTTCAGCAACTCAGCCAAAACTTTTTTAGCCCGCATCACTCTTACTTTGGTATTGGCAACAGAAATTCCCAATTCATCAGCAATTTCTTTAATGCTTTTTTCTTCAAAAAATCGGAGTCTTAAAATATCCTGATAATTTTTATCCAGAGATTCTATGGTTTTTATGATTTTCTTTTGCTCTTCATCTGAAATCATGAGTTCTTCTGGAGATTTTGCAAAATGATTTTTTACCTCATCTAGATTTTCTGTAGGATCTTGATTCTCACGAGATTTCTTTCTCCAAAAATCAATAATTGTATTTTGGGCAATGGTTAAAACCCAGGTTTTAAACTGAAAATGAGGATCATACATATCCAATTTAGACAAAACTTTAGAGAAAACATTGACGGTGATTTCGTCGGCATCGTTTTCGTCTCTCACTTTTTTCATCACAAACGAAAAAACATCAACCCAAAAAATGTTGATAAGTCGTGTTTGTGCCTTTTGGTCTTTATCCTTGGCTTTGGAAATGAGCAAAAATAATTGTTCGTCGTTCATTACGAACAAATATAACTGATTTTAAATTTAAACTCAAAACTTTAGACATCAAACTCTAAACCTTACATTGTAATTTTTCTATCTTTGTAAATTAAATTTTAAACAGAAAATAATGAACCCTTTTATTGAAGAACTGAAATGGCGCGGTCTTTTTGCAGACATGATGCCCGGAACAGATGAGCAACTTGATAAGGAAATGACAACTGCTTATATCGGGTTTGATCCTACCGCAGATTCTTTGCATATCGGAAGTTTGATTCAGATTAAAATTTTGGCCCACTTCCAAGAGCATGGTCACAAACCAATCGCATTGGTAGGAGGCGCTACAGGAATGATTGGTGATCCTTCTGGGAAATCTGCAGAGAGAAATCTCCTTGATGAAGAAACGCTTCTTCATTATGTTGACTGCCTGAAAAATCAATTATCCAGATTCTTGAATTTTGAAGGAAGTGAAGCCAACAAAGCTGAATTGGTCAATAATTACGACTGGATGAAAAATATTTCTTTCCTTGATTTCGCAAAAAATGTTGGGAAAAACATCACAGTAAACTACATGATGGCGAAAGATTCTGTGAAGAAAAGATTTTCTGGTGAAGCTGGTGCAGATGGAATGAGTTTTACGGAATTTACTTATCAGTTAATTCAAGGTTATGACTTTTTGCATTTATACCAAAACAATGGCGTGAAACTTCAAATGGGCGGTTCAGATCAATGGGGAAATATCACTACTGGGACTGAATTAATCCGTAGAAAAGCACAGGGAACTGCTTTCGCGCTCACGGTTCCTTTAATTACAAAGGCGGACGGTTCTAAGTTTGGAAAATCTGAAAGTGGCGAAAATTATTGGTTAGATAAAAAGAAAACTTCACCTTATAAATTCTACCAGTTTTGGTTGAATGCTACCGACACTGATGCTGAAAGATTCATCAAATTCTATACTTTTTTACCTAAGGAAGAAATTGAAGCTTTAATTGAAGAACACAAAACAGCTCCTCACGAGAGAAAACTTCAGAAAAAGCTGGCTGAGGAAGTTACAGTTTGGGTTCATGGACGAGAAGAGTTTGAAAAAGCGGTAAAAGCATCCGAAATTCTCTTCGGAAGATCTACTGCTGATGACTTGGTAAGTTTGGATGAAGAAATTTTTCTTGAAATTTTTGATGGCGTTCCTCAGAAAGAGCTTGCAAAAACAGATGTTTTAGGAATTAATATTATTGAACTGCTAACAGAAAAATCAGAATTTCTAAAATCTAAAAGTGAAGCCACGAGAGAATTGAAAGGAAATTCCATATCAGTAAACAAAGAGAAAGTTGACGATCAATACTCTGCTGTAGAAAGCGATTTAATAGATGGCAAATTTCTTTTACTACAAAAAGGAAAGAAAAACTATTTTATTATAAAAGCAATATAATGAAAACTAAAAAACCGCCAATCGGCGGTTTTTTTATATCTTAAAAGTTTAACACTTTTACTTATAACTCTAAAAAGCTGAAATCTACTGAAACACTTTTGTTTCCCGATCCTGTTATTTTTTTTGTAACTGCTACGTCACCATCTACATAGATTGTAGCAATCAATTGAGAATCACCATTTGGTAAAATTGCATTAGCGTCAAGATTAAGCTGTGCTTGGCTTGAGTTTACAAAAAACTCTTCGCTAGACCAAGTAAGAACACCAGGTTGCACTGGGTCAAACTTTGTACTTTGGCTTGTTCCTACCTGAGTAACAATAGTTTTCAAAACTACTATCTCTGTACCAGAGGGTGCTCCTCCTTTTACCCCTTTCACTTCAAATCTCACCAAATGATCTGTAAACTTCACTTCATCATCGTCGTTTTTACAAGATGTAGTCAAAGAAAATACAGATAAAACAAATAAGAATAAAAAAGAAAATTTAAGTAAACTTTTTGATGTGTAAAAATGCTTCATTTCTCCAGATAAATTTTTAATGATTCAAATATAGGATTTTTATCAATATAAAAATAACTTTTATGAAAATTTTCCAATAATGCATTGTAATATATATCAAATCATCAAAAATAAGTTTTATTCAAAAACTTCTACCCTGCAGAATTTGGCAGTTTTTGATTGAACATGATTTATTGATTATATTTGCTCTATGAATTTAGATTACATCGTAAGAGAACCAGAGCAAATTACATCTTCTACCCCAATTCTGTTTATGTTACACGGTTATGGAAGTAATGAGCAGGATCTTTTCAGTTTTAGAGAAGGTCTTCCTTCAGACTGGATTCTCATTAGTTTCAGAGCACCAAAAGCGACAGAATATGAAGGCTTTTCTTGGTTTGACATCAATTTCAACACACCTGAAAATTTTATAGATATCAATCAGGCAAACGAAATGGTTGAAGTACTCATTCAAAACATTATGAAAATCATTAATAATTATGGATTGACTGATAGCAAGACCCATCTATGTGGTTTCAGCCAGGGCGGAATTCTTTCTTATGCTTTAGCGCTCAGACATCCGGAATTATTTAATAAAATAGCTTTGATGAGCACTTATCCGGAAGAAAAATTGCTTCCCAATATTATAAAAGACAAAAGAAAACTTGAAAATCTAAGATTTTTCATTTCCCACGGAACAGACGATGCCATTATCCCTTTAGAATGGGGAAGAAAAGCTGCAGATATGCTTTATGATTTGAGTTGTTATTTCACATTTAGAGAATACATGAACGGTCATGGGGTTAACCAAAAAAATTACATTGATTTGATGGAATTTTTTGCTAAATAACTCATATACAATACAATAATTCACATAGAAAACATTTTCATATTCTGAAGATGTTTTTTTTATGGTATCAAAGGATTTATTTATTAAATTCATTCAATGAAATCTTTCGTTATTTTTCTTTTACTTCTGGTTAGTATTTTTTCCGATGCTCAAAATTCTTTTGAAATGAAAGAGGCTAAGAAAATAGTGATTCCTTTTCAGCTAATTAATAATTTAATTTTTATTCCCATTGAAGTGAACGGTGTAGAACTTACGTTTTTTTTGGATACCGGCGTCAATGAAACTACGATTTTCAGTCTCGAAAACAAAGAAATGAAACTCAGTAAATTAGAAAAAATGACTTTTACAGGTCTTGGTGCCAGTGGAAGCATTGAAGGTTTTAAATCTGAAGGAAATACCGCTAAAATTGGGGAAAACTTCATAAACAACAGTTTTTCTTTTTTCATCATCGCAGATCCTGATTTTAACATCTCATCTCATATTGGAATTCCCGTAAATGGTATTATTGGTTATCAGTTTTTTAAAAATCATCAGATTATTATTGATTATACATCAAAAAAAATAACGGTTTTTTCTGATGATCAAATTTTTAAATCAAAGATTAAAAAATTTGAAGAATTTACTATTACCGTAGAAAAATTTAAACCATACATTGAGGCAAAAATAGAAATGACCAATGAGCCAAAACCTTCAAAACTACTTTTAGACCTAGGAAATGCTGATGCAATTTGGCTCTTCCCTACTCTTATAAAAAATTTCGTGTATAATCGCCCGAATATTGATGATTATTTAGGAAGAGGCTTTAATGGTGATATTTTTGGCAAAAGAAGCCGTATACACAATTTTTATTTAGGGAAATTTAAATTTGAAAAACCTCTGACTGCTATGCCGGATGAATATTCTATACAAAATCTAAGCTTGGTAAAAGACAGAAAGGGATCAATAGGAAGTGAAATATTTCGAAGATTCACTGTTGCGTTTGATTACAAAAATGAAAAATTATATTTGAGAAAAAACAGGGATTTTGAAGACCCTTTTCATTTTAATATGAGTGGCCTAGATTTTAAACAAGACGGTCTACAATGGGAACAAGATCTAATGCGTTTAGAAGGAAAAAAAGGTATCGATTTGCAAAGTACGGAAGTTATTAACAATACATTGCAGTACAAATTTGTTCTAAAACCTATTTTTTCTATTGCTGGTGTAAGAAAAGATTCTCCTGCGCAAAAGGCAGGATTTCAGAAAGATGATCTTTTAATTAAAATAAACGGAAAAAATACTTCAGATATGACGATGCAAAAAATGGTAGATTTGATGAAATCTGAAGAAGGCAAAAGCTTTGATATAGAAATTGAAAGAAAAGATAAAAAAATAACTTTGAGCTTTACTTTAGAAGACCCCATACCTTACCAAGAATAAAATATGAATACAGAAGAAACTACTTTAGACAAAATAAGAAACAGACCTAGATTCAAAATGTTTAGTCTTCTTTCAAAAGAAGATTATGCTATCAATCTTAAAGAATATCTCAATTCTCACTCTGATGAATTTGAAGGCAATGTAAATAATGAAGTTGCAACCATCTGCGTAAAAACACCCGAGGATAACTACTGGAATCCTCAACTTGCCTTGCGCACCGAGACAGAAGACGGCAAAACTGTTGTACGAGGTATTTTTGGTCCCAGCTCAGCAGTCTGGACGTTTTTTATGTTCCTCTACTTTCTATTTACCATTTTTTGGATGACTTTCTTCACGATGTTTTATGTAGAAAAACAAATAAAAAGCAATGAGTACCCTTGGGCACTCACTGCGTCTTTTGTGATGTTATTTTTTATTGGCCTTACTTATGCTGCAGCAAGATTCGGACAGTTCAAAGGGAAAAAAGAAATGTTGAAACTTAGAAAATTCGCAGAAGAATCTACGCTAAATTTCGAAAGCAAAGATCAATTGCCAACCTCACCTGATTCTTGAATTTTCTGAGCCTCCAAAGCTTTAGATTGTGAAATTGAATCTGCAACTTTCTCTCTATTAGTCTGTTCTTTTATCATTTTTTCCATGTGAGGTTTTAGTAAAGCTTCCATTTCTTCTACTGAAATATTATTGGCATTGGGATCAGATAATAGTTTTCGCCAAGGTTTTTGGCCGCCCCATTTGTAATCTCCAAAAACCATCACAGGAGTTCCTTTTGCTTTCGTAGTAGCACCTCCTGGATTCAAAATCCATGTATCTGCGTATGAATAGAGCCACATCGCATCTTTTCTCAACAGTCTGAGACATGAGTGTGATGCAGGATATCCGGGAAGCTCATACTCGTGCCAACCTATACCACCAAGATTATGAATATTAAAATTATAAGGCAGCTTCCACTCACTTTTTACGGTTGATATTGCCAATTTTTTCTTCCAGTTGGCAAATGTAAGTCCTCTCGTGGTTTGCGCTGTTTTTTTACCCATACTTGTAGGTCCCCATTTTACCAAATTCCCATTAGAATATACTCCGTAAGCTTGAATTGGGTATGAAAAAATTACAAATTTCTTTACGTCATTCAAGACATCCAACTGGATAGGAAATGGCGAATAAGACATCAACGTAGAATCTATTTTGGCAGGAATTACCAGTGTGTCTGCACTTCTTCTGAATTTAGAATCTATTCTGTTGAGTGCTAAAATAGAATATCGCTGTTCTGCTGTATATCGTTTTTCAAAATCTGTATAAAGTGAATCTCTAAGCTTTTTATCTTTTGGGAAAATAATACCGCTATAAAAACCATTTTCCTGAATCATTGGCGCAATAGATTCTTTTGCCGGTTCCGTAACTACAGAATCCGGATTTTTTGCTACTTCAGATACTTTTTCAGAGATCGCTTGTTGGTTTTTAGGATTAGAAACATCGGCATTTTCTTTTTTACATGAATATAAAATGGTGCTTACACTGACAATTAAAAATAAAAATTTAGGATTAAATACTTTTTTCATACATTCTGATTTCTGAACTAAAAATACAAAATTCAGACCTTAAATTTAAATTTGTCACAAAAATATTTTAAAATTCAATTTAAGCTAAATTAATAGCTCTTTTCATACTATTTTATTTAATGAAAAATATACGATGATGATTTTTTATTTTTCACAACTTAAGGATTTTATAATATTTCTCTAAGCTACAAATGAATTTAATCCTCTAAAATGACTCTTGTTCAATTTTTAATTGAAGATCTTGAGAGTAAAAATTTATTCATCAATCATTTTGCTTAATAAAAGATGCATTT
Source organism: Chryseobacterium piscicola (assembly GCF_900156685.1). Classification (GTDB taxonomy): domain Bacteria; phylum Bacteroidota; class Bacteroidia; order Flavobacteriales; family Weeksellaceae; genus Chryseobacterium; species Chryseobacterium piscicola. The sequence continues at coordinate 20,206 of NZ_FTOJ01000002.1, read as the reverse complement.
TTTCTGTTTTGATTATCTTAGGCTATAAAAAAGACGACACCAATCTAAAACTAGTGAAATTGTTTTGATTAATTTATTGATAATCATAAAAAGGCTCAGATTAAAAAATCTAAGCCTTGAATTTTCAAATTACACACTTTATGAATGTATACTTGTTTTAATATTTTTTGTTCTGCAAAAGAAACTTATTTAGAGAAGCTGTAATAGTTCCTCTGCCACCTTTTCTGAAGAGGCAGGATTTTGTCCGGTGATTAAATTACCATCAACTATGGCATAAGGATTCCAATCTTCAATTTTACTATACACACCTCCATTCTTTTTTAGCATATCTTCCACTAGAAAAGGCACTACATCAGTTAATTGAACTGCTTCTTCTTCAGTATTGGTAAATCCTGTTACATTTTTACCACTCACTAAATATTCATCATTTATTTTCACATCCTTCAAAACTCCCGGTGCATGGCATACAAAACCAACAGGTTTGCCCGTGGTATAAAAATCAACGATGAGCTGTTGAGAAACTTTATCTTCAGCAAGATCCCACAAAGGACCGTGTCCGCCAGGATAAAATACCGCATCAAAGTCTTCACTTTTAACTTCAGATAGTTTATGTGTATTTTGTAATTTATCCTTCAAAACATCATCGCTATCCATTCTACGTGTAGCATCTGTCTGGGATGCAGGGTCTTCACTTTTGGGATCAATTGGTGGAAGTCCACCTTTAGGAGAGGCTAATGTAATCTCAACGCCTTTATCTGCCAGCGTATAGTATGGAGCTGCCAATTCTTCTGTCCAAAATCCGGTTTTTAAACCTGTGTTTCCTAATTCATCGTGACTTGTAAGTACGAATAAAACTTTTTTACTCATTTTTAATTTTTTTTTAAATTATTACACAAAATTAATTCTATAACCTGTTCTGATATAAGGACCGAAATCACTAATTTAATGTGATCCAAATCACAATAATAAAATTTCTTACCTGATATAGTTATAATACCATTTCCCACATCCAAAATCTTACCAATTGCAGAATTGGTAGTTCTATGAACCATGTACATCCTAGACTTTGAAGTGTTAAACGGTAGTATAAATTCTCATTTTTACCTCCCAAGGAAAATATTGAATTTGCTTAAGTCTTAAATTCCCGATTAAAAAAAAACACTTGTTTAACTGTTTAGTTGCTGAACTAGCTCCTGAAAAGGGTTTGTCTGAATTTTCAGTGACCTTTTTAAACCTGTTTCAACAGGTCACCGAATAGGTCACTTTCAGAGTGTGATTTTTTGACTCTCTTTGAACAGATATAAAACAAAAAAAGCTTTAAAACATACGTTTTAAAGCTTTTGGTACTACTTTGATATTGTAGCTGCGATCCGGACGGGACTCGAACCCGCGACCTCCGCCGTGACAGGGCGGCATTCTAACCAGCTGAACTACCGGATCATTTATTAAAGTAAACTGATAGAAATTTTTGAAATCCAAACTAAAAATGTTCTTGTCCAAAAAGCTATCTATTAATTCTACTACTCTAGTATTTTAAATCACTTTAAAACAATATTGTGATTTTTTTTACTTCTGCAAAGATATTATTTTTTTTTTATTTTAACAAAAAAAACATCGAAAATCTATACCAAAACCCCCTAAAACACAGACTATCAAAGACAAAAAAAAAACAAAAAACATTATAAGTAATGAGAAAAATTAATTAAATCTATTTTTTTTACCTATTGTTAAATAAAACTGTCATCATCTGATTTTTTTCAGGAACAATTCCCTCTTCTTGTACATTCGAATATTAATCAACTATCTGATCATCTTTTTCCAATACAAATATTCAAAAATATCTTTAGGTGCCAGTTCTATAGCTATTAAAAAATTAAATAATCTATCAATTTTACTGTTTTCTATATTTTTTATAAAATATTTAAAATAATTATTATATTTGTGAAATTAATTAACCTAATATAATTAGTTAATAAAAAAACACAAATGAAACCCTATCTAAATGAAAAAAAAAATTCATGGATACATTGTAGAATGGTTAAAAAAACCAAATGCAATGATCATCCTACTTTTTCTTTTATTTTCGAATCCTTTATCTGCGGGTTCGGTAGATAGTACTGTAATTCAATCTAATCAAGATGCTGTTATACATGTATACTCCGGTGCTTCAATGTATGGAACAGAAGAAGTAAATAAGGCAAAGATTATTCACATCCCTAATTCCTCTGAAAATAGAATTGCTGGAATTGAATCAAAAAAACCACAAAATACTAAAGCTAAAAAATTAGTTAAAATCCTTTTAAAAAAAGCAATTGTCTCTAAAAAAGCAAAGTCAGATAAAAAAATATATGATCCGCTTTCTACCAACTCCCCTAATACCCTATCGGTTCTTAAAAAATTAAATCCAAGTGTATCCAGCAACAACTTACAGGATTTTCCTAAATTTCAAAACCATACTATAAATTCACTTGTAAGAGATAAAAAATATCTCTCTCAGAACTCCATCTTTTCTTACAGTCAAAAAAGAGATCCAATTGGATTCTATCAAATTTATACAGTAAGGCCGCCTCCATTTTTCTAGTTTTATTGCTGATTTAGCAGGTTTTTTCTTGCTTAAGCAAAATCTATGTGTTGATGATTTTTAGTCAAGTTTAAACAAATTGACACTAATCTTATTTACTAAAAATGACCAGTAAGGTCATCACTCTTTAAAATTTTAAAACTATGAAAAAGAATATATTATTAGTTTCTTTATTAACTTCTGCAACTTTATTTTCACAAGTAGGAATTAATATTGATACTCCAAAAGCAACTTTAGATGTCGTAGGTTACGCAACAGACATCTCTAAACTAGATGGAATTATTGCTCCAAGAATTACAGGTAATCAGTTGCGTCTAAAAACTTACACAACTTCGCAAAATGGAGCAATTGTATATGTTACAGCTGCAGATTCATCTCCCGCGGGACAAACCATTAATGTGAAAAGCATTGGTTACTACTTCTTTGATTCCATAACAATGACATGGCTGAAATTGGCTGTACAAGAGAGTACATACCAGCTATTTGAGGCGTTTTTTAAGGAAGCTACTGCGCCTGTAGATACGCCAGCTGGAACTAGTGATAATACTAATTTGGGACTCTCAATCACTGCGACAGTTCCTGCGAATTCTACTGTAAAGGTGATATTGAACTACAGCGTTCCTATGGGTACTTACCCCATTGGAGCAACTACTAGTGGTACAAATCCAAATGCTAATGTGGGTGGCTATTTTGGGATTCGTTTTTTAAAAAATGGAACAGAAGTACAATCTGGTTCTCGAAAAAATATAGTTCCCTTTGGGAGCGCAGGCACCAATATGAATACCGTTGGAGCTAATTATGTGGAAGAAATTACAAATTCGACTTCATCACCTATAGTAGTTACTTATACTCTAAATGGATATGTTGAAGGTACTTTAACTGCAACCCGTTTCAATATGTGGGATTCATCTGGCACAAATTATAATTGGGGGAAAGGTACAATCTCAGTTACTACATTTGTAAAGCGCAATTAACTATTTAGACTCGTATTTAAAAGATAATTTCAAATAAATTATTTACTAGCATTAATCCTTTGTGGATTTTACAATTGCCTTCAAGTGACTGATAATTAAAGTATTAATATTTTTTTCTAAATAAAATACCATTGTTTATCTTAAAAAAACTAACATTTTTTTTAAAAAACTTTGTCTTTCCTAGCGATAAAAAACACAAGCTTATATAAAGAAAAAAATAATGATATCAAGCTAAACAAAGCTGTTTCATTTATTTTCTTAAGTCAATAATTCACAAAGGGTTAAAAAATCAAAAAAAAACAAAATGAAAAATAAAATATTATTTCTATTTGCCTTTTTGCTCATTGGCATAGGCACAAATAACTTGCATGCCCAAGACTCCGATGGAGATGGCATTGCAAATACCGTTGATATTGATGATGACAACGATGGTATTTTGGATACTGTAGAGTGTAATGCAGCAAACAGGGTAAGCAATGGAACATTTCCTACTACTGGTGGCAACACCAATACAGTAACTGGATGGACTGTCGGTGGAACGTATGCAGGAACATGGGTAAGTACTATAGGAAGAGTAAATTTAAATGCAAACGGCCTCGAATTTAGAAGAGAAGCAAGTACAATAACAACATTAAGTCAGGCGCTTACTGGGAATTTGAATGGTGCAACGCTATCACTGAATAATTTATACTGGAAGAAAACCTTTATTAATGACTCTAGTACACAATTTACATTTACTATTTCTTATGGAGGTACAGTTTATGCTACTATTGATTCTACAACAGGGGACACTCCAACTATTACTGCAAATAATGGCGCTTCTGTAAATATTGGTAGTTTACCAACTATATCAGCTACACCTATAATAAATGTTCCAATTCAATCTACAAAAATTAACTTAACAATTACACTTCCTATATCTGGAGCTCCGCTCAATGGTACACTTTTATTCACATTTAATGGTGGTTCGAATGCTACAGAAGGTAGAGATATAGGAATGAGTTCTGTAACAATGGTTTCTTGCGGTGACACCGATGGGGATGGAATACAAAATTATTTAGATTTAGATTCCGACAACGATGGTTGTGTTGACGCTTTAGAAGGTTCTGGAGGAGTTTCATCAAGTCAATTGGTAGATTCTGGTGGTACAGTTGATGTGGGTACAACTTCCACCGCTCCCAAAAAAAATCTATGTGCAAACCCAATTGGGAATGCATCTGGGGGATGCGTAGATGCGCAAGGTTTACCACAATTATCACCATTGCCAACTGGCTATAGCAATACTACTGGACAAGGAGTAGGTACTTCTATCAATTCTACTATTCAGGATGCCCAGTGTGCGAATGCATTTGGGTGTGACTCCAAAATGTACCTTTCTCAGGTAAATACTCTTTACAATGTAAACACTTCATTTAACCCATTTACTTTTCCTGCGGTGGGTCCAGCAGCTTCTGTGAACTACAACGCTATAGCAGTTAATCCTTTAGATGGGCGTTTGTATGGAATGGTTGCTAATACAAATAATGTTGTTGTAATCAATACGGATGGTAGTTTAATTAATCTAGGTCCTGTAACAAATCTTCCTACAGGTAAATCTTATAATTCGGGAGATATTGATAACCTAGGGAATTATTATGTAAAAGAAAACACAGATAATAGCGAACTCTACAAAATCAATCTCAATACCTTAACAGCAACGACGATAACATTGAATAGAACTGTTCAACTTCCGGACATGGCTTTTAATATGGCAGATGGAAAATTGTATGGTGTATATCAAGTAAACGGTCGATTTTTTTCTATTGATCCAACAATTTCTCCAGCTACTGTAACTCCAATTGGACCAGTTCCGACAGCAGCTGCAAGTTTTGGGGCGATGTTTGGATCAAGTACTGGTGAAATTTATGGAGTAGATAATAATGGTGGTTTTTATCAGTTCAATCTTACGACTGGGCAAAAAGTTAAGCTCTCCGATGCACCTGCAAGTGGTGGTAATGATGGTGCACATTGCGTTACTGCGCCTATTTCATTCAGTGCAGATTTAGAAATTACCAAAGACGATGGTAAAGCCACTTATGCTCCAGGAACTACAAATACCTATACCGTGGTAGTACGTAATTTGCTCGGTCCTTTTGGCGTAATGGGAGCTACGGTTTCAGATCCGGTTCCAGCAGGCATTCCTGCGGGAAATGTGAGTTACTCCGTTCCTGTGGTAACAGGTGGTGCCACTACAAGTATTACCTCTGCGCAAACTGGAGCGTTGAATGATGTTGTTAGTCTACCGTTTGGTGCTACAATTACGTATACGATTACTATTGCAGTCCCTATTTCATATTCAGGAGACTTAGTGAATGTAGCCAAGGTTACATCACCCGCAAATTCTACAGATCCAACACCTGTAAATACGGCAACAGACACTGATACCGCTGCTGTATGCTACGATTTACCCAATATGGGAACTGGAGAATTACCAAGCAATAATGGTATTACTACTCTGCAAAGAGCAGGTGCAGAAACCAGCAATGGCAACTGGCCAATGGTAAGAACAGGCGCATGGACGGTTCTAGAATCTAAAACAAAAGGATTCATCATCACCAGAGTAGCAACAGCAGATCTGGGACTTATTGCCTCACCACAAGAAGGGATGATGGTTTATGATACCACTGCCAAGTGTTTAAAAATCTATTCAGATCTTGCTTGGAGTTGTTTCTTAACCCCAACTTGTCCATAATTTTTATAATTGAAATGGGAAGTCTTTCACAGGAAAAACTTCCCAGATCAGTTTAATTTCAAAAATATCTAAAAAATGAAAAAGATACTATCAACAATCCTTTTAGGAAGTATAGCATTACTCAATGCACAGGTCATTATTGGTGATGCAATTGGAACAGCAACCGTTAAAACATCGGTATTGCTGGAATTTGCAAAAGGAAGCGGAACCGGAAACAAAGGCATTGTTTTACCTTATGTGACCACTTTACCGACTTCCACAGAAGGTACCATTATTCTTGATGCTGTAGATGCAACCAAAGCAAGAGTGCGGTTTTATAATAACACCCAATGGGTAGATCTTAGCGGTCAAGACGGCAATATTACGAGTGCATTACCGATACAAACTTCAGCCACAGAAAATACTGCGGCAAGAGCGATTATAGGAGATGTACCCAATCCAATCCCAGTTACCTTTCCGGATGGAGTTTTGGTTTTAAATTCTGCAACCAAAGCAATGGTTTTACCACAAGTTGCCAATGTACAAGATATCCTAAAACCTGCACCAGGTATGATGGTCTACATCAATAAAACCGGCGCAAAAAGACTCGCCGTTTTTAATGGTACAAAATGGTCTTATTGGAAACCTTAGTAAACATTTACAGCCACATTTTACACTCTTGTTGAATTCTACTAGAGAATCATTATAAATTCTAGACTGTCTTTTAAAAAAAAATTCGTCTAGGTATTTGAAAGTATTGATAATAAATTGATTATCAATACTTTTTTTTTCGTTCAATAAATATACAATGCTTGATAGGCACTAAGTCTTAACTAGTGAAATCTTCTATTATTTTTATGATTAATCTCTAAAATTTGAATTAATCAACAAAGTTTAAAAACAACTGAAAAGAATAGGATTTTATTCGACATTGCTAAATGCTGGTAGACATTATTCACGATATATTTCACCTTAAAAAACTGTTTCAAAGGCAATTTTTCCCAACTGATATCGTATTTTCCCAAAAGTATGTTGGTTTTATTTTTCTTTTATCCTAATTATAATACAGACAAATCTCTTTTTATAATATCTTTGTTTAATAAAATTTTTTGAAAGAATGGTAGACCTTTTTTACAGGTTTTCCATTCTTTTATTTTAAACAACATCACTTTTATAATCATAAAACACATGATAAAAATTCTAAAAAAAAATGCTGTATTTGTAAAATACACCAGCAAGACAATAGGTGTTATTTTACTTCTCTCCTTTTTTTTTGTTAATGCGCAAGTAGATACTGGTGTTGAAAAAATGTTAGATTTATCTAAAAAACAGTTTAACGAACATCAATATGTATCTTCATTAAATACTGCAGATAAGGCATTGCAGTTATCAAAGAAAAAATCTTACTCTAGAGGAATTACACTTGCAAACATATTTATTGCCAAAGCACTTTCAGAAACCGGAATTTATAAAAATGCATTAGAATATCTAGAAAATGCAGAAAAAGAGCCTTTCTTTTCAGAATATATAAATGCCCAAGTAGAATCCTATCGCTTAAGAGGACGTATTTATGCCAATCTTGAGATGAAAGAATTAGCATTGAAAGAATTTTATAAACAACTTAAATTTTCAGCTCTAATAGAGGATCCTGTTAACCAAAAAAGATCTAAGCTATGGGCACATCAGAATATAGCCGAAACATTTTCACACAATAACCGTAGGGATTCTGTTTGGAAGCATCTTATAATTCAAAAACAAATTTTGAAAAGTTTTCCCAAAAATAATTCAGGTGAAATATATTATGATTTGAGCACCACCTACTCCTCCATAGGAAAAGAATATTTGTACCGGAGAGACATTATTAAAGCTCGAAAATATATTGACAGCGCAATGGTTGTACTTACTGAAAACAACAGCCCTTACCTTCATCAAACTTTGGAAGCTTATGGCGATTTGGAGGATGCTGCCGGCAATAAAAAAGCGGCGGTTGACTATTACCGTAAGGCGCTTCAAAATACGGTAAAGATTCAAAACAAGAGTGCTGAAAAGTTTGCAAATAAAAAGTTAGCAGATTTTTTTATCAAGAATAAGCTTGAAGAAAAGGAAGTGAACCATTATCTTCAAAGGTATCAGAAATTGAACGACTCTTTAAACTTAGAAAACAGCAGGGCTACGGAACTTATCGTGAATAGCTTTTTGAAAAAGAAAGATACGCAGTTTCAAAAGGAAAAGGCAGATTATGCAAAAGGTATTGTTTTGGTGCTCATTTTGGTTGCTGGATTAGTTGCTTTCTTATTTTGGCAAAACCGAAAAAAAAGGGAAAGACTTCTACAAATTAAAAATGTTCTAAATGAAAAAGAACATCTTGTAGAAAACCTGATCCAGGAAGGAAATAGTAATAAATTCAATGAACTGATTATGCTGGGAAAACGAAATGACCCTCAGTTCATTATCGTGTTTAAGGAATTGTATCCAGATTTTATTTCTAAACTGAAAGCAGCCGATCCTGGAATAAAAACTTCTGAATTGATATTCTGCGCAATGATTTATTTAAATTTTAGCACGAAGGATATTTCAGAATATTGTCACGTGACCATCCGTGCTGTTCAGATAAGAAAAAACAGGCTCCGCAAAAAACACCACATCGCATCTGATAAAGATTTATCCGGTTGGATGCGAAGTTTATAACATTTACTACTCCGGGTTAATATCCGGATTTTTTTTGTCAATATTTTTAGGAATTCTTGAATCTGACATTAATAGGGAAAGATAATTATTAATAGATTTTTGCTCATAAAAGAGTGATTTTACCTTTTTTTTAATCCATCTTAGATTAAAAAAGAGGATGATTTATATTATGTAAAAATATGATTTCCAGTAATTTATAAATTGTGATACCCGTGTGATACTTGTTTTTTTTGTATATATCTGCTAATTACACATATTTGCAGAGCTTTTAAGGAAGCAAAACACAAATGATGATTTTTACACAAGTAACAAAAATTGAAACAAGTTTTCATGCTGTTATACAGAAACTGGTATTTTCTGTATTATTTTGCTTATTAAGCATACAGGTTTCCGGGCATTCTTTGATCTGGGAATCTGCAGATGAATCTGTTATTTTTGTTACAAAGAGCACAACAATCGTTAATATTCAGGCATCTGAGGACTATACTATTAGTAATCAAAATACAGAAAGTATAGCATCTGAGCCCATTGTTTTTGTTACTAAGGGCACTACAATCGTTAATCTTCAGGTATCTGAAAACTATGATATCATCAACCTGAATGAAAAAAGGGAAGCAAATGATGCTGCTTCAAAGCAATCTTCCTTAAAGAGAACCCAACAACCAACTTCTGTAGCTCCACAAAAAGGCATCAAACAAAAGCAATCGTTACCAGAAAACCGCAATATTGTTTTTGAAAACATCCCTTCTAAAGACACGTACGAAAGGTCTTTGAAATTTAATACAAATGTCATTGTTCCGACAAGTCATCAACAATATGGTAAAACGATTGTCTTAAATTCTATTTTCTACTCTTTTATCTGTACTTATTCTGATGATAAAATTAGCGAGACAGTAATTAGTCTGAAAAAATCTTACTTTTTTAACTCATTTTTCGCACGGCCACCTCCGATGTAATTTTTCTTACAAATTAACCAACTTTGCATTTTACAGATACCGTCAAATTATTGATAATTAGAGTTATTACATTAATTTTCTAGAAAAGATATTAATGATTATAAAAACTTAGTCTTTCCTAGAGATAAAAAACGCAAGCTTATACAAAGAATTGTAACAAACACCTATATCAAGCTAAACAAAAACGTTTCACTTATTTTTCTTAAGACAGTAATTCAAAATTCACAACGGTTCACAAATTAAAAACATAAAAAAATATAATGAAAAATAAGATATTTTTCCTATTTGCCTTTTTGCTCATTGGCATAGGCACAAACAACTTACAAGCCCAAGACTCCGATGGAGATGGCATTGCAAATACCGTTGATCTTGATGATGACAACGATGGGATTTTAGATGTAACAGAGGGCGTTGTAGATAACGACAATATTTTAGAGTGGGGCTATAATTGGACAGGTGATGCACCATCCATTTTTAATTCTACTGTTATTTCAGCAGCGCAGAATGCAACAAAAGGGTCTGGTCTTACTGCACAAATTTTTGGTGGAGAGACTTCTTATTCTGTTACTGGAGTCAGCGCAACTACAATTTCACAGTCTATAAGTAACAATTCTTATTTTCAGTTTAAATTTACGACTGCGAATTTCCCAAATACCATGCAGTATTTATATGACAGATTTAGTTTATGGGTAAGAGACGCAAGTGTGTATCCTACTTATAAAATGAGACTTTATCTTTCTACAGATAATTTTGCAACAAGTACAGATATTTCTGGTGAAGTAGCCTATCCGAATGTTACATATGATCAGCGTGCGGTATTCCCATTAGTGTCACCATACAATTTAACACCCAATAAAACTTACACTTTAAGACTGTATTTTTATGATGTTTCAGGTGGAGCTTCTGCAACTTTTAATCACGATGATTTTCAAGTTCTTACAACGCAGTATGCCGATACTGATGGCGATGGCATTCCCAATCATTTAGATTTAGATAGCGACAACGATGGTTGTTTAGATGCATTGGAAGGTGACGAAAATGTTACTACTAGTCAATTACAAACAGCAAGTGGAACCGTAACTGTAGGAACATCTGCAGCAAGTAATCAAAACTTAGGAGTGGCAGTCAATGCAAACGGAGTTCCGGCTCTTGTAAATTCTGGAGGTGCTGCAGATATTGGTAGTGACCAAGGACAAGGAGTAGGTACTTCTACCAATTCTAGTATTAAGGATGTTCAGTGTTCTAGTGTATTTGGGTGTACTAGTTGGATCTACCTTTCTCAGTATAATACGCTTTACAATGTAGATACTTCCACTAATCCATTTACTTATCCTTCGATGGGTACAGCTTCTGTGAACTACAACGCTATAGCAATCAATCCTTTAGATGGGCGTATGTACGGAATGCAGGTTCTTAATTCAAATAATCTTCTTGTAATCAATACGGATGGTAGTTCGGTCAATCTAGGTCCTGTAACAGGGCTTCCTGCAAATGTCACTTATAATGCGGGAGAAATTGATAATGCAGGAAATTATTATGTGAAAGTAAACAACGATAATCAACAACTCTACAAAATCAATCTCAGTACACAAACAGCAACGTTAATAACATTAAATGCCTCAATATTTGTTCCAGATATGGCTTTTAATATAAAAAATGGATTATTGTATGGCGTAAATGCCACAAACGGTCAATTAGTGTCTATTAATCCAACAACTCTTCCATTTGGTACTGTAACTCCAATTGGAACAGCGCCAGGAAGTTTTAGTTTTGGGGCAATGTTTGCTTCAAGCACTGGGGAAATTTATGGAGTAGATAATAATAATGGTGGTGGTTTCTATCAGTTCAATCTTACGACTGGGCAAAAAGTTAAGATCTCCGGTGCACCTGAAAGCTCAGGAAATGACGGTGCACATTGCGTTACTGCGCCTATTGTATTTAGTGCCGATTTAGCAATAACCAAAGATGATGGTAAAGCAAATTATTCAGCAGGAACTACAAATACCTATACCGTGGTAGTAAGTAATAATGATGGTCCTTTTGGAGTATTAGGAGCAAAGGTCTCAGATCCAGTTCCAGCAGGCATTCCTGCAGGAAATGTGTCTTACTCAGTTCCTGTGGTAACAGGTGGTGCCACTACAAGTATTACCTCTGCGCAAACGGGAGCGTTAAATGATGTTGTTAATATACCAAAAGGTGGAACAATTACGTATACCATTACTATTGCAGTTCCTATTTCATATTCAGGAGACTTAGTGAATGTCGCTACGGTTACATCACCTGCAAATTCTACAGATCCAGTCCCTACAAATAATACGGATACAGACACAGATTCTTCTGTGTGCTACAAACCGGCAGTTGTAGATGCAGGCAATACCTACCCTACCAAACACGGGATCACGGCACTAGGAAGAGCAGGAGCAGATAACGAAAACTGGCCAATGGTAAGACAAAGTGCCTGGACAGTTTTAGAATCCAAAGAAAAAGGATTCGTTGTAAACAGAGTAAATAATACAGCAGATCTAGTAAACATTACCAACCCTGTAGAGGGAATGATGGTGTATGACAACCAGGCACATTGCTTAAAAATCTACACCCTAAAATCTGGCGATACCTTAATGGGATGGCATTGTTTCACCACACCAGCTTGTCCTGATTAATCATTTTAAAATAAAAATTGGGGCGGAGAAAGATTTAAACCAATCAAACCGCCTCAATATTTTAAAAATTAACTATTTAAAAAAACAACAAAATGAATAAATTAATTTTAACAATAGCCTTATTCAGCTCTACAGTAGCAATGGCACAAATTGCCATCGGTAAAAGTACGATTAGCAATATACAGCCTGCCAATACGGTACCCAACCCGAGTATCTCCTTAGAATTTTATGATAACGCAGACAACACAAAAGGTTTGGTTTTACCTTGGGCATCAACTGTTAGCAACAACCCTGTAGCATACAACGCAACCACAGAAGAAGGTTACCGAGGAATGCAGGGAGCGGTAGTTGATGGCACTATCATTTTAGACCTTTCCGACAAAAAAGTAAAATACAGAAGAAATAATGCTTGGTCGTCTTTAACAGGAGCTTTACCTCTTAGAGTTGGAGCAACAACTTACAACACTTTCAACGCAATAGACAGCTCATTGCAAGACAATAAAAAAGAAAGCGCAACTGCAAAAGCAGCGATAGGAACTAATGGAGCAACCGATACAACTCCAGGAATCTTGGTACTTACAGATTCTGATAAAGCAATGGTACTGCCTAAAGTAGCAAGTCCGCACTTAAACATCAAAAACCCAACGCCCGGAATGATGGCTTATGACACCACAAAAAAACAACTTGCTGTTTACAATGGAACCGTTTGGAGCTTTTGGAAACCTTAGTAAAAAATAAATTTTTGTGATTGTCCGCAATCCGTCATCATTGAAAACCTTTTGTATTCTTTGCTAAGTTTGCGCCTTTACCGATAATTTTTAAAAATTGTAATGGAATCGTTGAATTTTCATTTGCGAGCCTTAAAAATGGATAGTAGGTTAAAAAATGTGAAATTTACATTAGAAATTGGCATTACGATTAATAACGGACAAGCAAATAAGTTTTCAAAGAAACTTACCTAGAAAATTTAATAAACAAAAAGTGACAGAACGCGGGATAGAAATATGCCGCTTCTGTCACTTTTTCAATAGTTCTGAGAATGAAATTTGAAAAATAAATTGATAAAAAACCATGTAAACTAAATTTTTATTAAAGCAGTTAAACTTTCGGAGTATGATTTTATACTGACTGGAAGCACCATATAAATAAAATGAAGTAAAACTCATGTTGGTAACAAATATAATATTCAGTTGAAAATTTAACATTACAAGATTATATTCTTAGTTTTTTGGAAATAATTTCTACCAGCAAAAATCCTTTTCAGCAACATCATTTTACCTGACAATTTATAGCAATATTATTTTTATCACTAAATTTCTGTTCCAATACCATCATATCCTCACTCACTTTTTATCAAGCATTTTTAGCATAATGCTGTGTTGTCACACTACTCTTGTTACTTAGCATTTTACTAACACTTTCACAGGAAAAATCATTAGTTAAAGTAATCATTGCTGCAAAAATATTTTTTTTAAATACTCTTGTTTTTTTTTGGAAGATTACATTCCTTTTTGAAGGCTTTACTGTACGTTTTGTGCTGATCTCGGATATTTTGCCATCAATTGTAATTCGTAAATAAGTAAGACACTCTACGACAGAAATGATTTTAGTTTTTTCATATAGAAAAGTAAATTGAATGTCTTGTTCATATCGTTTAGCTTTTAAGATTTAAAATTAACCTTCGTAAAAACTTATCACAAGATGTTCAGTTGCTGAACTAGCTCCAAAACAAACTTTATCTGAATTTTCAGTGACCTTTTTAAACCTATTTCAACAGGTCACCGAATAGGTCACTTTCAGATTGTGCTTTTTTAGTTCTCATTGAACAGATATAAAACAAAAAAAGCTTTAAAACACACGTTTTAAAGCTTTTTGTACTACTTTGATATTGTAGTTGCGATCCGGACGGGACTCGAACCCGCGACCTCCGCCGTGACAGGGCGGCATTCTAACCAGCTGAACTACCGGATCAATTTTTTAAAGTAATTTGATAATACTTATAATTAACCTTCTTTGTATTATTTAAAATATTTGTTTGGGTTAAAAATTCTGGTGCAAATATATAGAGTTTTTCCTATTCTACAATAAAAAAAAAGATATTTTTTTTACTTATTTTTTCAGTTTCAATCGTGTAAAATTAAAAACACATGTCTATCAATGAGTTATATTTTTTAAAAATAGCAATAATAAAAACATTTGGGAAAATTATTTTACAACTTACGCCACTTGTAAACAGTTTTTATCCTAAACAAAAATGTATTCCACATCATTGATAAGCTAAATTTACACTTTCTACTTCCCCAATTTAAATAATTCTAAAAAAACTAGCATTGATTGTAAGAAGTGGTTGTGAAGCCTTTTACCAGAACAGTTTAATTAATTATCAGGAAGTATATTAAAACAAATAATCTAATTATTAAATAGTATTTAAACCAAAAAACAATCATGAACAATTTTTTATTTTTATTGTAAAACTGCTATTTCTAAAAACACCTTGATATTTTATTTACAATCCTGAGGATGAGATTTAAAATATTTTCTGAAGTTAAAAAATTTTAGATATCCTATTCGTATTTGAAATGCGTGTTATTTTATTACAGTTTATTAATAAGACAGCGATAAAAAAAAAACGAATAATTATTGAGCTATTTAAAAAAAAAGAATAGTTTTTTTAGTGCATTTATTATTTTAATTTAAAATCATTCTTAACAAAACATTACATAATTTTGAATTGTGAAAAAGTGGGTTTCTATATTGTTGCTTTCTTTGTATTTGCTTTCAACGACTGAACTCAATCAGCTGTTGAAACTGCCTGTTCTCATCGAGCATTACGTAGAGCATAAAAATCTGAACCCGGAGATGACATTAGTGTCATTCTTCAAAATGCATTATGATCATCCGGTAAAAGATGCAGATTACAAAACAGACAGGAAACTTCCGTTTATAATACACTCCACTCTTTCTTTGGTTTTTACCCTCAATACAAATTTTAGTTTTGAGATTTCTGGTAGTGATCATAAATACTACCGCATTCAGAATATACCTTCTTTAGATGAAAATTTATACATCAAAGGATACTTGCATTCTATTTGGCAGCCGCCAAGAGCATAATTATTTTTCCATTTAAAAAATAGCTGATCTGAATATTATTGAGTATTCAGACTTAATTGATTCTGTAATTTAAATTCAAAAAATGAAAACAATATTCACAGCCATCTTTTTGGCTCTATTCTGCGTGTTAGCAAATGCGCAGACACGTCTTGAAAATGCTAAAAAAACCGCAACAGAAAATAAAGAACTTATTTTACTTAATTTTTCCGGCTCAGACTGGTGCATTCCCTGCATTAAGCTTCATAAAAACATTATAGAAGCAGAAGATTTTAAAAAACTGGAAAAAGAAAATGTGATTATCTACATCAACGCAGATTTTCCGAGAAACAAAAAAAACCAACCTTCTGCAGCTATTAAAAAAGAAAATGAGTTTTTAGCAGATTACTATAACCCAAAAGGTATTTTTCCTTATACAATTCTATTAAATCCTGAAGGTAAAGTTGTGAAAACTTGGGAGGGTTTGCCATCTGAAGATGCGGTGGCGTTCAGTAACGAGATCAGAAATTTTCATCAAAAAAAGTAAAAAGATGATGAAAGAATTTCGAAAATCCCAAAAGTTAATGGGAAATATGTTTGAAATTATAGTTGTGGATGACCGTGATTCTGTGGCCTTTGAACATATCGAAACTGCAGTTTTGGAAATTCAGAGAATTGAAAATCTGTTAACGACTTATAAAGATAACAGCCAAACCCATATTATCAACCAAAATGCAGGAATAAGACCTATAAAAGTGGATTCGGAAGTTTTTGAACTCATTGAAAGAAGCCTGAGAATAAGTCATATTACCGATGGTTATTTCGATATTTCTTATGGCGGAATTGATAAAAGTTTCTGGAATTTTAACCGCGATATGAAGCAACTTCCCGATCCTGAATTGGTAAAAAAACATTTGAAATTAGTCAATTATAAAAATATTATTCTTGATCAAGAGAATCACACTGTTTTTTTAAAAGAAAAAGGAATGCGAATCGGCTTCGGCGGAATTGGTAAAGGCTACGCTGCCGAAATGGCAAAAAGAGTTTTGCAGGAAATAGGCGTAGTTTCGGGAGTAGTAAATGCATCCGGCGACTTAACAACCTGGGGAACGCAAGCAGACGGAAAACCCTGGACGATTGGGATTGCAGATCCCGATAACGCGGCACTTCCTTTTTCTTATATGAATATTACCAATACTTCTGTGGCAACTTCGGGTAATTACGAAAAGTTTGTAATGATCGACGGTAAAAAATATTCTCACACCATCAATCCCAAAACAGGGATGCCAGTTTCGGGTATCAAAAGCGTTACCATCATTTGTCCGAACGCCGAGATTGCTGATGCAATGGCAACTCCTGTAGGTATTATGGGCATTGATGCTGCACTCAATATGGTGAATCAGATCAATCATCTGGAATGTATCATCATTGATGATTTTAACAAAATTTATTCATCTCAAAACATCAATTTAAAATGAATCCTAGATTGCATTTTACGTTTTAAAAACAATTCAACTCAAATGAAAAAATTCATAAAAACAACAACAATAATTTCCTTTTTAATAACAATAGCTTCAGTACAATCTTGTACAACCGTAAAAGAATACGAAAAAAGCAAACTCAATGATGCAGAAATGGTTCTTGGTAACCGAACGATTGAAAAAACCGAACTCAGCTTCCAGTCATACCGCGAAGGTTCTTCCGGAGCGAATGCAGGTAAAGTTGGTGGTGGATGCGGATGCAATTAATAATATCAAAATTTAAAATGAATTAAAATGAAAAAAGTAATCATAAGCATCATCGCTCTTTTTGGATTCTTCAATGCTCAGGCACAGGAAAATACCAGTTCCGAACCTTCCAAAAAATTAAGTCTGGATGAGATCAATCTCGTATCCAGCTACTACAAACAAGACGGAAACAATGCTGCAGTAACTGGCGGTGTTGGGACTGAGAAATTAACAGATATTTCGAACACCATTGATGTTACAATGGTAAAGTATGACAAAAAATTAAGAAAAAATAAATTTGATTTCAGTGTAGGGATAGATCATTATACATCGGCTTCTTCTGATATGATTGACCTCAAGGCCAATTCTTCTGCCTCTAGCGCAGATACAAGATTCTACCCTTCATTGGGCTGGAGTCGTGAAAATGAGACAAAAGGAAGCACCTTAATGGCAGGTGTTTCTTATTCGGGAGAATATGATTATCAGTCGATTGGTGCCAATATGGCATTTGCACAGAAAACGCCCAACAAAATGGGAGAATTCACTGCCAAATTCCAGACGTATATGGATCAGGTGAAAATGATTGCTCCAGTTGAACTGAGAGGTGCAGGAGGAGAAAACGGTGGAACTAGTGGACGAAATACCTTTGCGCTATCATTATCCTATTCTCAGATCATCAATAAAAACTTTCAGCTGGAGTTTTTAGCAGACGGAATACAGCAGACAGGTTATTTGAGTTTACCTTTTCACAGGGTTTATTTTACGGATGGCTCTGTGCATCAGGAGGCTTTGCCGGATAAGAGATTCAAACTTCCTTTGGGACTTAGGGCCAATTATTTTTTCGGGGATAAATTAATTGTGAGAGCCTATTATCGTTATTATACCGATGATTGGGGACTAAAATCAAATACTATTAATATAGAAACACCTGTGAAGATTTCACCCTTTGTATCGGTAAGTCCTTTCTACAGATACTACTCTCAAACGAGCGCTAAATATTTTTCACCTTATCAGCAGCACACCGCCTTTGACGATTTTTACACCAGCAACTATGACCTCTCAAAATTCAGCAGCAACTTTTATGGCGCAGGCATCCGCATCAACCCTAAAAATGGACTGTTCGGAATAGAAAGACTCAATATGCTGGAGATAAGGTACGGACATTATACCAAATCAATTGGGATGAAATCGGATATTATTTCATTAAATTTAAGGTTTAAATAACCAAGAATGAAAATAGTAACAATCATTTTTGCAACCTGTTCAAATATTTTTTTTGGACAGGTTAAATCTGATTCACTCGATATGAGGAAACGAGATGTGGAGAATTACGCTCATACCGTGCATCAACCCACCTACAAAAAACTCATTATCCCGACTGCATTGATAGGTTTTGGTGTCATCAGCTTAAATTCTGATGCGCTCAAAAATCTGAATCGTTCTACTCAATATGAAATCGGTGAACATCAGCCAAAACATATCAAACTAGATAATTACACCCAATATTTACCAGCAGCTTTGGTATACGGATATCATATTGTGGGACTAAAAGGAAAACACAATTTAAAGGAACGAACCATTATCTATGGTACTTCACAACTTATTTCTGCTGCTATTGTTTTGCCTTTAAAGCATCTGGTAAAAGAAGAACGCCCAGATGGTAGCAATCATCTTTCTTTTCCCTCAGGCCATACCACAACTGCTTTTTCTTCGGCCCATTTTCTATTCAGGGAATATCAGGATGAAAACATCTGGTTGGCCATTTCCGGCTATCCTATCGCCATTTTTACGGGAGTCTACAGAACGCTGAATGACAAACATTGGGTAGGAGATGTGGTTGCGGGAGCCGGATTTGGTATTTTAAGTACAGAACTGGCCTATTGGCTCTTTCCCTCAGTAAACAAGCTGTTTAACAAAAAAGAATCTAAAACCACAACAATGATCTATCCCGTACTAGAACCAAAAAGTATCGGAGCAGGATTTGTTTTAAACTTTTGATATGCATTTAATAGAAAAACAAAACGTCAACAGAGTTGGCTGGCTTCGCGCCTCAGTTTTAGGGGCTAATGATGGCTTGTTGTCAACCACCAGTATTGTTATTGGAGTGGCGGCGGCGCAACCGGAGTTTATTTTTTTATCAAATACAAATTATCCTATTTTCTAATTCTATGTTTAAAAATAAATTAGAAAATAGGATTTCTTAAGGAATGACTAATTATAGATTGTTTTGAAATATTAAGCCTATATCATCCATTTCTTTGATGAATTTTTGAAATAAAATTTTATCATTGATTACTAAAACAACTTCTTTATCATCTAAAATTTTATCGACGTTTGACTTTGCATCTTTTAGAGATATTCCCAGTAAATCCATTTGTAATTGAGTGAAAATTACTTTTTTTAAATCCTGGTTTCCAGATTTTTATAATCAAAAACTCGTATCATTAAACAAGGTTTCATAAACTTACGGAGTATATGTTTAATGTAACAAAATATCAAATCTTGATCTCAAAAAACGATCTCAAGGGAAGTATTTCATTTCGAACGCTGATAGGTTTAAATACTTTAACTTTTCTATTTTAAGTTAAGACATTTTCACATTCTTTATATTCAAAAAAAATATTTTCTGCCATCTGAATTTGAGCTTTTCGTAAACAAATCAGAAATAATTGTAGATTTCATTGTAATTTATCACAAGTTTTGGAATTTAATATCTGTATTTTAAAAATGGATATGCAAATAAAAATTCCAGTATAAGTTAAGCTACATTTTGATAAATTTTGTTTTGATTATTAAACTCTTCAATAGTTTTGTATTTCAGTG
>NZ_FTOJ01000008.1 GCF_900156685.1 Chryseobacterium piscicola | reverse complement strand
ACTGAAATACAAAACTATTGAAGAGTTTAATAATCAAAACAAAATTTATCAAAATGTAGCTTAACTTATACTGGAATTTTTATTTGCATATCCAGATTATCTCCACTTATGTCAAAGTGTACTATTGGTATAATATATTCTTCTTGAAGTCTACTTTGAATTTTAACTTCTCTAATAAAACGATTTCTACTCTTATCAATAATTTTTTTGGTTATTTTTGGATTGGGAATCGGAGAAAATGTTTTTCTTGCATAAACATTGCCATCATCACATGAAACTTTTTCAATTATTCCAAACCCACCTCTATTTATTTCTTTTATTACTCTGGTGACATTCATAATTAAATAAAATTTAGTTTTTGATTAGTTAAGTCCGCAACTGTGAGATTGCCATAGTTTTCTTTTTCTAAATATACTCCATTATCTAAATTAAGAATTTCAATATTTGAAAAACTCTCAATAATTTGATTTCTGTCGATAGGAGTATGACCGTGAACGATTTTTTTTTCTGAAAATTTAGAATTTCTATAATTTTCCAGTGTCATTTCCCTTGTCCATAAAAGTGATTTAGTGTCATTTAATGGGTCTTTTGAATTAAAATCAATACCCGCATGGACAAACAGAAAATCGTTGTATTCATAAAAGTAAACAGACGACTTAATTAAATCAAGATATAATTTTGGAATTTGATTTAAATAATTAACTCTAAAACTCTGTAAAGTTTTATCACCACCATTTCTCAGCCACATGTATTCTTTACTTTCATCTTCAATCGAATCTAAAAACATCTGTTCGTGATTTCCACGAATCATTATTATGTCTTTAAAACCTGTATCCTTTAATAATATTATTGTATCTAATACTTGTTTAGATTTTTTCCCTCTGTCTATTAAATCTCCAAGCAAAATTAATTTGTCAGTTTTTTTTAATGAAACAGACTTTAATGCTTTTCTGAATTTTTCATCATTGCCATGTATGTCAGCAATTACAATCAATCTCATTCTATTCTAAAATTACGTTGTTATTAATAATTAATACTCCTGTACTAAAACATCAGCTGAAATATGTAGTTCATTACTAAGCTTTCTGATTTGTGGAAGATTTAATTTTCTTTTTCCAGATAATATTTCAGATTTTCTAGATGCCCCTAAGATTTTGCTTAAAAATGAATCACTTTTACCCATCTGGTCTAAACGAAATTTTATAGCTTCAATTGGATTCGGTTTTTCAATGGCATAATGCACTTCTTCATAATTCTTAACTAAAATTGAAAGAATTTCCATCTCGTCAGATTCTTTAGAATCCTCTTTTAAATCTGTCTGAAGTAAGATATAAATTCTCTCTAAATAGTTTTCGTATTGTTCTTCGGTTTTAATTGGCTTTAACATAATCAATTTTTTTAGCGTTTATTTTATCATATTCCTTATGAGTTCCAAACCAAACAATAAATACTATTTTTAGTCTATACTCAATATCTACAATTAAACGATAAGTATTTCCGTGAATATTAAAAACTACTCGTTTATCGTTGAGTATGGAAGCATTTCCATGCTGGCTTTTTAATTCATTGGGATTATTCCATACTGCATTTTCGCATTCATCATACCAAGCTAAAAGCGGCTGTTCTGCTTTTGGAAAATCCTTAATGTAAAGTTTCAGTGTTTTAACGGCTATAACTCTCATATACAAATATACAATTTATATTACCAAATTGGTAATATTTTTTTTTTAAGTAGTTATTTTTTTTATGTCTTTTTAGGAATTATTTTCAAGAGCCTTATAATTACTATCTTCTAATTATTTTTTGCTTGTTGAATTTTTCGAACTGCTATAATAGTAACGATTCTTAAATTAAAAATTTCACGTGCTTCAAAAAAAAGATTTACAACATTGATTTTACCAGTGCATCAAATTGATCTTTATCTTTCTCCTGCATTTTTTTACAAATCATTTCTGCGGTTTTTTTCATTTCAGGAATCTCGATTGGAGTTTCACCTCTTTCTATAACACCACATAAATGTGAATATTCATTTATTAGCCTATTTGTTAGAATCGCAGGTATCGAATCTGTCCCAAAGAATTTTTTATATTTAGATTCGTCGTTTTCAAAATTCGGATATTTATAGTATAGATATATCTCGAGAAATTTTCTAGCATTATTTCCAAAATTATAAAATAAAGTATAATTTGAGTCGTCAACTATTGTAATATTTGCACAGTCATAAACTGATTTAAATAAATAATTAAATTCGGTTACATGTTCTTGCAAATATCTCGGCATTTCCCGTAATGAAGAAGTTTTATCAATTCTTTCCACCAAAAAATATTTAATTGAATCACTATCTTTATCCTTCTTAGTTGGAAGTCTTTTCAAATACTTTAAAAAATTAAGGTTGTGCGTTGAAATAAATAGCTGCAAAAAGTCTTTCTTATCGTAAATATGAGACTTTATGAGTGAATAAATGAAAAAGATATGATTACTATCTAAACTTGAAATTGGATCATCAATCCATACTACTGGTTTTAATCCTTTAGTTTCAACATCTTCCAATTTTGCAACAAAATAACAAAAAGCAATCAAACTTTTTTCTCCCTCACTTAGATGATATGCTTTCTTTCCATCTCGTTGTACTTCAAAAGCTAGCTTATCATCATCAAAAAAGTCTGCAATATAGATTGGCTCAAGTCTTAAATCTTGATGCCCAAAGTGATGCTCAAGATACTCGTTTATTTTTTCTGCACCTTTACTTTCATCAGTAATTAATTTAATGTTGTCGGATATTGCGAGTGTAGTTTTATTTATCTCGATATCAACTGAGGCTATATTCTGCTCAATGTCAAAAAGGATTTGTTTCAAATAATTTATCCTAGTAATTGTCTCATTATATCTAATTTCTTTTAAATACTCATAAATTTCCTGCAGTCGCAAACTTTCTATTGCAGTTTTTTTGTCTGCGTTTAGACTTGAAGTGTAATGATTGGATTCATGACGTAAATATTCCAAATCAGTGTAAGCACTTTCTAAATTAACTGACACATCACTAATATAATTATAATCAGCAGCTTCTAAAATAGCCTTCTGACGACTACGTAGTTTCTCTCTAAATAGATTTAAAGAATTTACATACTCTTTGGCTAACCTACCAATTAAATCTTGAATTTTATGTAATTCTTCACGAAATTTGCTATAAAAAAAATCTTCTTTATAAAGCTGAACTTCTTTTATTTTTCTTTCCTCACTATCTGTTTCATTTAATAGATGAAATATTTCTCTCTCAAGACTTTCTGATTCTTCATCAAAATGCCTGTCCAATTCTTCCCAACGGTCAAAAGAGAGTACTCCATTGCATAAACCACATTTTGTTTCAGGGCTATGCAACTCTTTTCCTTCTTTTACCCATCGATTTAAAACCGCATTTTTTACTAAAGCATCAATTTTATCAGATTTCCCAACCACTTTAGTTACAACTCTTGAAACTGACTCTTGAAGACTATTAAAATTTAATTTTGGTTTTGTAATTTCTTTAATATGATCTTTGGTGTTCTCACTTAAGATTAATTCAGAATTTATTATTTGCTCTTTTTCTAATATGCCAAAATCTCTATTTATAACTTTTTTAATATCAAAACGCAAAGCTTTAATATCATAATTAATTTTGTCATATTTCTTTTTATATTTTATGCCTATTTCTTTGCCAGTAGCTTTTTCAGATAAACTTTTCTGTAAACTTTTTTCGATATTTTTAAGCTCATCTTCATATATTCTACTTCTAGATATATAGTCAGCACGATCAGCAAATAAACCTGTGACTAACCTCTCGTCGCCCAAAAAATTCTTCAGACGCTCAATCTCTGCATCAATCTCCTTATTTTTTGCACCTAATAGCGCAAATGGTGTTATTGCTTTTTCTGGATTATTAAATTCAATATTATCACGAATAAAATCCTCATTAAAAACACGAACATTATAAGGATTATTACCCAAGTTTTTATGTGTGAAATTCCTGTCATCAGAGCATTTAATAAAGAATTTTGCATCTGTATATTTTTCCGAAAATTTACCGATTTCTAATGATCTCATTATTCTGGAAAGTGTAGTTTTACCAGCATAATTCTGTCCATAAAGTATATTTAATTTATCAAAAAAAACTACCTCTCCATTTTTATTTTTTACGCAATCATCCCACAAGAAATTATCGAAAACACCTACTTTTTGTAAATCATTGAATTTTATAATCATAATCTACTGATATATATTAAACCTTGGACTGTTTCCTTAGAGCTTCCACTGCTAAATCTAAATTTGTAGCATCCTTTTCCTTTGACCATTCATCCCAAAAATCTATTGTTGCACTTTTGGGCTTAATGGTTGGTCTGTCTATTTGAACTCGACTAGGTAGCAATGATGCATCTCCTACAATCAATGCTTCACCAATATCTAAAATAGGTAACAGATTTGCAAAATCTCCTAAATTATCTGGAAATAATCGTTTGATCACATTTTGGTCGTCAGGATTTGTAAGTCTCATTGCTATAAAATTCCCACATTGACTTAAAATAGTTTTACTTACATCTGAAGGACGTTGACTTATTACTACTAAAGAAACGCCATATTTCCTTCCTTCTTTACTAATTCTTTCAAAACTTTGCAAACCTTTTTCATCAATTGAACCTTTAGGATTTGCAGGTAAATATAGATGTGCTTCGTCGCAAAAAATTGAAATTGGGTGTCTATTACTTTCAACTGTCCATTGTTGAATAGAAAAAACCAATCGTGCAAGTAAACCTGTTATTAGAGGTAAAATATCTGATGGAACTTCTGAAAAGTCAATAATTTTAATCCCACTTCCTTTCCCAAAATCCAATAATTTTTTAATTAAAACACTAAACCAATCATATTCCAACAGAATTGGATCTTCATTAAATAAAAAATTCAATCTTTTATCTTCTTTCTTACTTGATAAACGTTGAACAAATCTTGTTAATTTCCCAAATAAAGGGCCTTGCTTTTCCGTACCAGGTCTTGCCCCTTCAATCATTTTCTGATCCTCATCATCTAATTCTTGTAGTAATTGAGCCATTGAAAAAGGAATTGGACTTTCAACCGTAAAATTGCTTAAGACTTCTTCTTTGCCTTCAGACTCTAGTTTGTTTTTTTTTAATTTTATAATTAAATCAAAAAGAGCTCTTGACTGATTAGGAGCATTGCTATCACTTCTATCTAATAATAATGATTCAATTTCTTCGTAAGATAAAAGCCAATATGGAAGAAAAATATTGTTCGGATTTGAACAATCATCTGATGGACCTGCAATTTTTAAAAGTGAAACATTATCCAAGCCACTTAAAGGAGTGTACTCACCATGCAGATCAAGAACAATACTATTGACAGATTTTAATTTTGATGCACTTTCAAGAACATTTGCAACAGTCCATGACTTACCTGAACCAGTTCCGCCAACAATAACAGCATGTCTTTGAAAGAATTTGTTACCATCTAGATTTACATCTGATTCTTCTGCAATAGTATAAGTTCCAACTTTAAGTGGATTTTCACTACTCGAAGAAATTGTCTTCATAAATTCTGTTAATTCCGCACCAATAAGTAATGAACAGTCTGAATTAATACTAGGAACAGTATTTAGAGTTCTCTTAAAAAGATTTTTTGCTGTTCCTTGTGTTTCTATAAAAGTACCTACCAAATTTACTTTTATAACATTTTCAATGATATAATCAGCATCCGCACTGTCATCAATTTTTTCTGACAAAGCTTTTCTAAGAATTTTTGAAATTAATCCAATAATCTTTTCGCCTGTTTTAGTCGAGCGAATTTGAATTATTTGATTTACCTGTACACTATTTAATAGATCTTCATTATCTACTTTAACAGTTACATTTCCTGTGTCTACACTTTGAACTTTCCCTAATTGCATGATTTTAGTTTTTTTATATTATTTCAACAAAATTATTTAAAGACCAATAATTACCTTCAAGAATAATTGTTTGTTTCTCCAAATTTCTTTCTTGTATAGTTACTTTAGTATAATCTTCTTCGTGTTCTTCTAACAAAACGTATTTTTCAGCATCTTCTATTTCCTTCAAACAAGTTTCAGAGATTGTTTTTGTAATTATAACGATTGGAATACCTTTTTTTATTTTTGTTCTGATTCTTGGGGTAAGATGTTCATCGTTAAAGCCAAAACCAACAACTAAAAAACTATTTGCAGATGTAATAAATGAATCTGATTTTTGAATTAGTTCTCTATATGGACTCTTATAGGTTTCTTGATACTTATTCTTTCCGGGGCAAATTATTTGTGAAATGGAATGTTCTGTATTATTTTGTAAATACCGAATATCTCCGCCAATTTCAAACCAATTGAGCGATCCGTGTACCTTTACAAGGTTAACAATATTTTTAGTAGAAAATAAACTTTCATCAAATACAGAAAGGTCTTTCCCTAAAAAACCATCTGTAAAAGATATATCATGAAAAGAAAGTACATTTTCAATAATTCGATCGTAATTCGTTGTGATGATATTTGTTACTTTCGGATGAGCATCACTAATT
This sequence comes from Chryseobacterium piscicola, assembly GCF_900156685.1. Taxonomy (GTDB): domain Bacteria; phylum Bacteroidota; class Bacteroidia; order Flavobacteriales; family Weeksellaceae; genus Chryseobacterium; species Chryseobacterium piscicola. Next base: position 189,236 of record NZ_FTOJ01000008.1, on the reverse strand, counting down.
TTTTGTACTAATTTCTTTATTCCAATAAAATCAGTAATGTTTCCTGACAAGAGTTTTTGCAGAACTTCTTTATCTACTTTTGTAATTGCCTCCCAGATTACATTTCTTATCTGCGGAATATGTTCAATATATTTATCCTTTCCCAACTCTATTTCTAGATTATCACAATCTTGATCAAATTCAGAAACTTCTTTTTTAATAATTTCATTTAAAGCCCCCATACTTGGTAAACCAAATGGAACTGTAGCTCCCGACCCCCAAATTATTACGGGAGGATTCTTAAGATAATTTTGAATAATTGTAAAGATTCGCTCTTTTTCTTCTTCCATAATTAAAATCACATAGTTTATTAGTTTTAGTTTATCTTATCCCAAAGTATTATTCTAGATTAGCTATTTTCCACAATCACAATCTCTTCTTCACTCAACCCATAAAGCTCATAAACCATATGGTCTATCTCCTTATCTGTACTCGCGATTTTTTCTTGAATTTCTAAAGCTTTGCTTTTCTCTTGGTCAAAATAATCTGCCCATTCTGCTTCTTCGGAAAGGGTGAGTTTTATTTTTTGTTTGGTTAATTCTTTGATGAAATCTGCATACGAGAGTTTGTACCAATCTTGCAGTTTTTTGTTCTGGTTTAGATTTTCAAATTTCCTTTCGCAGGTTCTTTGGAATTTGGCTGAAATTTCTTCTAAGCCTTTGTTTAAAGAAATCATTTGATCGGCTTTTTCAATGAAGGGTTGTTGGTTTAGGCTGGAAACTATTTTAATCGGTAAAGGATCAATGTAAATGATTTTTACTTGAGCGAAAACTTTTCCTCCTTCATTAATTTGTGATTCATATAAAAATCTTAAAAGTTTACTATTTAAAATTGTTAATAGAAATCTTAAATCATAATTTTCATCAATCAACAAACCATTATGAACCGTATCGAGTGTATAATGTTTTTCTGTATCCAACATACAAATTGGATATGATGCAGTCTGTCTTAGTAATATTTTCTGATCAATTTCGAAAATTTCCCTTTTTCTAGGACGATGTAATTTCGTAGTGTCATAGATAATCAATTGTTCAGTTTTATTAAGAAAATACCTTTTAAAATCACCACCTGTTAAAACTTTTTTAGTTATTTCAGATTTTTCTTCAGTCAAATATTTACTATTTCCACCAGTAATGATCCCTTGATTAAAATTTATTATTTCCTTAAGTTGAATAGAATTTGAACTAACTCTTTTTATAAGTTTATCATTTATTGTAATTAACATTGATAAATCATCATTAGCTAATAATTCAGATAAATTGAAATATTCAGTTTTGTAAAGATTATTCTCAAAAGATTCAATATTCGAAATTTGTTTAAAATTATAATTTTCTTGAAGTTCCTTTTTTAGAATTAAAATTATAGAATCAACAGCAGCATCTTTGAAAACTAAAACACCTTTAAAATCGATTAATTCTTTTACAGTAGAATTTTCTAAAATAAATTTCCTTGCTTGTTTGTAATATTTATTCTTTAGTATTGTATAAGGAGTTATATAGCCAAGTATTCCATTATTATTAAGTATCATTAAACCTTTCTCGTAGAAAATAGGATATAGATTAATTCTTCCAAAAGCAGATTGATATACTTTTTCTAAAAATAATTTATCATTTTCAGAAATATATTCTGTTGGAACATACGGCGGATTCCCAATCACCACATCAAAACCACCTTTCGCAAAAATTTGTGGGAATTCTTGCTCCCAATTAAATACTTTGTCGCCGGCAACTTCTGGATCATCTATCAAAGAATTTCCGCATTTGATGTTGTTATTCAAACTGTTTAGTTTCCGGTTGGGTTCTGCGGTTCTCAGCCATAGGGAAAGCTTGGCAATTTCTACAGATTCCTCATTGAGATCTACGCCAAAAAGATTGTTTTCCAAGATACTTTCAGAATGGTACGTAAAAGCAATAGATGAACCGGTGAGTTTGGCTTCCAATTCATCAATGTATTGGTGCTCGGTAATCAAAAAATTCAAAGCTTCATTCAAAAATGCACCACTTCCACAAGCAGGATCTATGATGGTAATTTGGTGTAACCACTCTCTGTAATCGTCCAGTTTTTTCAGAAGTGCAATTTTGGTTTTTTGCTGTCTTTTTTTATCGGTAAAATATTCTTCTTCTACAATGGCCAGTTCTGCTTTTTTGTCTTCGCAAAGTTTTCCTACTGTATTTTCAACAATGTATTTGGTAATGTATTTTGGGGTGTAAAAAACACCATCTTTCTTTCGCTTGGTTTTAGATTTATCAATTTCTTGACCTTCCAATTGGGCTTTTACTTCATCTAATTCGTTCAAAGAATTTTCGAAAATATGTCCCAAAATATTCACATCTACTTCGCTTGCAAAATCATAATCTGCGAGTTTCAAACTGTGTTTGTACAGAAGTTCATCGTCAATGACGATGTTATCTAAAACATCATCTGGTTTGAAAAGCCCACCGTTGTAGGCAAAAACATCATATTGCTTACCTTTGAAACCAACATTGAGGTAACCAAAATATTTTTTGAAACGGTCGTAAAGAGGAACGTATTCGTCTAAATCTCTAAGCTTGTTCCATTGTTCCAAAATCAATCTCACGGAATTTGGTGGAAGCAAACCACGGTCTTCTCCAAAGAAAAGAAATAGCAATCGATCCAATAGTTTTTGAGACTTTTTGAACAGCTCTATTGGTTCGTAATCGGGATTAAGAGTGGTGAGATTGTGGAATAGCTCTCTTTTGAAAACCGAATAATCTTTGTACAATTTTCGGGTAATCGCATCTTCCTGACTCAGAGATTCTGCTTTCATTTTTGCCGGAATATCTGCAGAAATATTTTCGAAAGCCAAACATAAATAGAGTAGTTGGAAGTCCTCAAAAGTGAGTTCAAATAAATTGAATTCCAAATGCTCAATGGCATTATCAATATAAAATCTTAATTTTTCAAAATTGGACGTGATAATGTATTTACAATCCGGCTGATTGTTTTTATAACCAAAAGCCTGTTCCTCAATTTTGGATAGATCTGTGGTGTTTGTACCTTTTAATTCAATGATAGAAGAAACCTTTCCGTTGATAACGATTGCGCCATCGGCTTTCTTGCTGTCTTTTACATTCTTATATTCTGTAGTAAGATTGAAGTTAGGTGTCGGATTTTTGATATATCCCAAAATATTTACAAACAGGTCAATGAGAAACTCACCTTGGTATTGTTCCTCTTTGGAAAGTCTAATATTCTCTTGAATTTCCGGATGATGAAAATGTGCTTTGAACAGCTCCCATTTTCGTGCAAGATTCTCTGTATTTTGACTCTTAAGATATTTTGAGATTATAGTTTTTTGGAACATAGTTTTTATTAGTTATTCTTACCATTCAATCAATTCTGGAATCAATTGTCAAATTTTTACAAAATATAATGGTCAAATTAATCATCTTTTTTATTGAATTGATAAATATAATCAAAGGAAGACAAAGGAAAAAACGGAAAACCGTAAAACACAAAAAAATTATCAAAGTTCAATATTCAAATACGTTAAATAAAAGCTTTTAATTATCTTTGTTCTAGAAAAAATTAAATCAACGTAAAGCGTAAGCTATCGTATTGGACAAAGAAAACTGCGAATCTTCTTAACAATCCAAAATTCGATAGGCTTACGCCCATGTCATATATTGGCGTGGGCTGTAAGTCATATCTGGATTGTGGGTTCTCGCAGTACCTCTTTGTCGGATTGGCTTCAGTTCCACGCTTTTTCATTTTAAATACGAAATACTGGGACTGTATTTCGATCCAATTCACAAATGAAATCACATTCATCTCTTGAAAACCAAGACTACTTTATAGTTCTTGAAAAGTTCATTAATTTTTATCTTTTTGGAAATTCAGTAAAACCAAAATTAATTTCGGAAAAAGCTTACCAGTTTAATCCTGAATTTGTAAAACATATTGAAGAAATTACCGCTGATGGAAAATCTGACATTAAGTCGGCAATCTCTTATTTCGAAAATATCTGTAGAAAATTTGTTGTAAAATCCACTAAATCAGACCGTGTGAATTTGGTTTTGTGCTATATGGAAAGTAATATCAGAACAGCCAAGAAGATCTTCAAACTTCTGAATCCTAAAAATAATATTAAAGATGATGGGGAATTCCAGGAAATTGAAATGGCACAGAAGCTAGTTCATCAAAAGGAAATACCTGAGGAGATCTTGATGTTTCTGAAAGGTCATTTTTCCGAAATTCTGAATTTTATTCCAATGAGTGCGAGCCATCTCTCAAAGGAACAATACGAAAAAATACTACAAAATTTTCTTAGACATACTGACTATGAAGAAATATTGAATCAATACGCTGCTAGAGACACGAAAGCATCTTAAAATTTAACCTAAAAACGTAAATAATGAAATCAATATTAATTTTAATTATATCAGTGTTTTCCCAAATTCTGTTTGCTCAAAAATCAGATTGCTCCGATTTGAAAAATGAACTCAAAAATAATAAAGACCAAATTACAGAACTCAGCAAGCAAGTTGATTACTATAAAGAAGCTTTGAATCTTTTGAAACCAATTCGAACTGTCGATATTGATGGGATGAAATTAGACATTGTAATGGTAAACGGTCATAAAAAGGACAAGACAATCTCTGTCACTTTCATTTATCAGAATACTGAATCTACTGCGAGAAAATCTTTTCAATGTGAAGAAGCTTTTATAATTGATCCACAAGGAAATCAACTCCAAACCTCCGAAGTCATTGTTGCTCCAAACAAAAGAGTGAGAGCACAGAACATTTTACCGGAAATACCTACTAAAGCGACTATGACATTTGCAGCACCTGATTTAGCGGAAGCTTCTTTCCTAATAATAAAGGTTCTAACAATTAAAATATACGCAAAAGATAATAAAAACAATCCCTACAATGCTGTTTTTGAAAACATTCCTGTAATTTGGGAATAATATGTTTTCTCTGTCTATAAAATTATAAGTTCAAAATTATGAACAAGAACAATATGAAATTGGAAGCCGAATTTGATGAAAAAATCATTTTGCGAGCAGTGCGTAGAATTGGATGAAAGTTTTATTTTGTTCTTGCTTCAATCTTACTACTTCTTTCAGCAATAAATTAAAACTGTCAAAATCGTTCTTCGATAAAAATTTCTGACTGTTTGCTATCCTTGCAATTTGATTGATGTTGTTTTCTACTTTTGCAAAACTGTTATCTTGTTTTTCAATAAATGATAATACTTTTCTTCTTTCGTAATTTGGTAATCTTTTTTCAACAGAATCGATTATCATTTCTGATAAAGAAATATTTCTACTTGTACATATATTTTTCCAAGACATTTTTCTTTTTACTTCTATTCTGAATTTTATTATTGCTTCTTTATTTGCCATTTTATTAATATTTTTTTTCTAATGCTAACGTGAAATTAAGTGTTATTTTATCATTGCAACAATTAGGTCACTAGTAAGTCTAAAGACTAATAATTAATGCTAAAAACTGATTTAGGATTAAATATTATAAGGTACTTTGAATAGGATATTATCAAAAAACTACCAGCTTAATAATAAAATGAGTTCCGAAGTTTTTTCCCCTTTTTGAAAAAAAGGCAAGAAGGTAGTTGTGACCAAACTTGAAAAGTTTGTGGGTACAAAGACACATCTTGCTATTCACACCGATTTTTTTATAATCTATTCACAAAAAAATTTAAGAGATAAGAAAATAATTGTAAAATATTGATATTCAGTATGGTAATTTCAGGTTTTATTTTGAAAAGTATAATAAAGTTTTAAAAAAATAAAAAGAATGCGGAAAAAAGAAAAAAAAATTAATTGTTTTTTTTACAACTCTAAAAAACACATCTAATTGACTATTAAAATGTTATTATTGTAACCTTGCACTTTTTTAGGCAGGTTGGGGAATGGCAACCTTGTATTATATTAGGCAGGTTTTGTAAGAAACCTTGTACTATTTTAGGCAGGTTATGGATTAGAAACCTTGTACTATTTTAGGCAGGTTATGGATTAGCAACCTTGTACTATTTTAGGCAGGTAGTGAATTAAAAATGTGTACTTTTTCGAGCACGATTTAAAATTATTTTTTTTCGGCTAGGTTAAAATTATTAACTGCGTACTTTTCGAGCATATTCTATATCCTTAGGCAATTCTTTTTTTTTTTCTCCGCATTCTTCTTTCGTGATATGAGCTTCGAAGTGTCATCTTAAAACATTTTATCCACAGAAGATTTTATCCACAATTTCCTTTTATTTAAAAAAAAACTTTTTAATACTTTTATAATTTCTTTTATAAAGTACGGAAAATACTTTACTGGAGCGGGCTAGAAGCTTTTTCGGGAGGAGTGCAATTCCGAATCAGCAAGGAGTTGTAATCCTAGTATCCAGAGTGCAAATCCTAAAATGTGATGCAAAACAAAGGAGTGCAAATCCTACTTTTTTTGTGGAAAATACAATTTAGAATAAATGAAATACCTTTTCGAAATTTGAGATAAGTTGGTGCGGAATTTAAATAGGCGAAAAGTAGTTTTTAACCTGTTTTTAGTAGTATTTAGACTTTAACCAATTGATTCTCTTGCGTATTATATTTTCAATACTGACTTTTGTCTCATTAAAACAAACAAGTATTAAAATGAGCAAAGACGAAATCATCATGACAATACTCAATCAACTTCTTCAAGAAGTCTCAGAGTTAAAGGAAAGACTTTATTTATCAAAAAAGGTTTTTAATGTTAAAGACTTTAGTTTCTACAGCGGATTTAAAGAATCACATATTTACAAACTTACATCCAAAGATGAAATTGACTATTCCAAGCCTAATGGCAAAATGGTATTTTTTGATAAAGAAAAGATTGATGCGTATTTATTGAAAAATCCAGTAAAAGCGAAAACATCAATTGAAAATATTGCCCTTGAATATTCCTTTAGAAAAAAAATATAGATATGAATTCTAATTCCGAAAATAGAAAAGTTAGGAAGACATACTTTTGGAAAAATTCTAGCGTAGATTATATTTATTTTCCAAATGAATTCTATGATGATTTTTTGATGAAAGACGGGAGTTTTGTCGACATACCTATTACGGCATTACGTATAATTTTTAGTATTGTTTTCTCAGTTAAAAATCAACAATTTAGACCGGAAGATAGACCCAAACAGCTATCTTTATTTGAGAATGAATTTGAAACAGAAAATAATGTATTTGTACAATTGAGTATTAAAAATGCTGAAATATCGCCATCTCAAAGTAGCGATCAAATTTTGAAAGCTTATGAATTCTTAGTCAAATACAAGATGAAGTGGTATAAATCATTAAATTCCAAAGGTGTAGAAATAAAAAGTTATGGAGGATTAATATCGAACCCATCATACAAGCAGAGAGGGTATACTGTATTTTTAATAAGCCAATATTGGTTTAGAAAAATAATTGTTATGTCGGAGTATAATACAGTTTTATATAAACTGGCTTATAATTTAAAAAATAGTAAGCCAGTTTTATTTGCATTATGGTTGAATAGAATACCTGATAAGAATTTACCTATAAGTGGGTTACCTATTCTTCTCAGTACTTTTAATAAAAAATTTAATTTAAATTATTCTACAGCTGGAGATTTTTGTACCAAGTTTTTATATCAGATGAAGAAAAACCTGGATAGAACGCCGTGGATTTCTTTTACCTATAGCTTTACAAAGAATAAAATCTACATTAAGCCTATAAGGTCACAAAAACCTAAAAGTGAGAATCTGATTGATGATATGCAAATTGTCAGCAATGTCAAATACAGATTGGGATATTTTCAAAGAAGGTTTGATATTCTTGATACGAGTTTTAAAAAATTCACACGTGAGTACACTTTGTTTCCAATACACAGGAAACTAATTGAAACATCTTACAAACAATTTATTAAAAATTGTAGAAAGCAAAAATTAAATTCCACAAGTTTTAAAGACAAGCTTTTTCTAGAGGAGCTGCAGAGTATTTTGATTGAAGAATATCTGAAGACACCAGCGGGAAAAAAATTCCCGAATGGCATACCAGTATTATTTTAAAATCAATACTTAGTTTTCGGATTTGCACTCCTTGATTTTAATATTTTTGTAGATGTAATGTTCTATGTCTATTAATATTTTTAATCGTAATAAAAATTAAATTTCAATATTTAATTCCGGAATCATCTCAGCTGCTTCTTTCATTTTCTTATCCACTATTTTGGCATAAATAGCTGTTGTTCTAATCTCACGATGTCCCAATCTTTTAGAAACCGTATAAATATCCGCTCCGTTTTCTAAAAGCAAAACCGCATTTGTATGCCTGGCAGAATGGAAAGTAATATGTTTAGGAACTCCTGCACGATTGCACCAGCGAATAATTTCAGTATTGTAGGTCATTCCATATTTTAAGCCTTTGAAAACTCTGTCTTGTTGATCTTGCCTTTCTCCGAGCAATTCTCTCGCTTGTTTTGAGATGTATAAATATTCAACGCCATCAGTTTTTTCTTGGCGGAAATTCACTTTAGTCACATCGCCTTCATCTCGCACTTCTGACCAAAGCAATGTATTAATGTCCGACCAACGCAATCCGGATAAACAAGAAAATAGAAAAGCTCTCTTTAAAACAGGATATTTACATTCAGCTTTGGCTAAAGATTGAACCTCATCAAAAGTCAAGTATTCTCTTTGACTTTCTGCTTGCTCAAAAGATTTGATTTTAGAAGCATAATTGATAGTCAAATAACCATCATCGAAAGCATTTCTAAGCGCAGCTTTAAATTTATTAAAATATGAGTATTTAGAATTCTGAGAGAGTGGTAACTCACTTTTTGTCTTTGCCACATTATCAAAATAGTTCCGGACTTTTTTGACTAGATTTTCATCAATTTCATCAAAAGTCAGATTTTTTGAAATGACTTTTTTCAAATGTTGGTGCGTTGAAAACCAATTGCCGTAATTGTTGGAAGAATCTTGCTGTTGTTTCTCTTCAGTTTTCTCAGCAAAGTAATTGAGAAAAGTCCTTTTTGATTTGGTTGTATTCTTCAAATCATATTTGCCCTGAACATAATTTGATTTTCGAATTGCAAGAATATTTTCAGCTAATTCTAACGTTTCCTTGTTCCCTTTTTTCTCTTTAGGATTTTTTGGTTCAGCAATTAAATACATCTTCGGGTACTCAAATTCTCGGAGATGTATTCTTTTACCATTATTGTCAATTGACGAACCTTTGTAGAATTCCAAATAAAGACTGATTCGTCCGTCTTTTAGATTTTTTTGTTTTAAACTTATTTTCATACTGTATTTTTTGAGATGTACACTTGTACAACTTTGTACAACTTTCTAAATTAAAGGTGTACAAAAGCTGTAACAAAAGTATAAACAAACTCTGACAAAAGAAAATAAAAATTACATAAAATACTGTAAATCAAATAAAAGAAATCAAACGAAACTAAAAGAAAACAGATTTATTTCCCGATACAAAACTTAGAAAAAATATTCCCCAAAACCTCATCATTTGTTACTTCGCCGGAAATTTCTCCTAGATATTCTAAAGCATTTCTTAGTTCATAAGCTAATAATTCTGTTGAAATCTGAGTGGCGATTGCTTCTTTTACCTTCTCTACAGCCTCCAAAGATTTCCCCAATGCCTCATAGTGACGTTGGTTGGTAATCACAACATTGCCTTCAGATGTTTGCAATTTATCAACATAAGAGGATAATTCATCTTTCAATTCCTGAATGTTCTGATTTTCTACCGCTGAAATATTTAAAATATGAAAACCAGAAGCCAAAAGCTGGAAGTTTGCAGACTGAGATTTGAAATTTTCTTCGAAAGAAAGATTTTCAAATTGTAGCTTATCTATTTTTGTGAAGCAAATAATCGTTTTCAAGTCTTCTCTTTGCAAAGATTTTATCATTTCTATATCTTCAGAAAAATCTTTTGTTGCCGCATCTGCCAAGTAGACCAAAATATTAGCATTCTCCACTTTTTCTCTTGCTTTTTTCACGCCAATTGCTTCAATTTCATCTACTGTTTCTCGCAAACCCGCAGTATCAATCAATCTGAATGCATGACCTTTGATGTGAAGAATTTCTTCAATGGTATCTCTCGTCGTTCCCGCAATATTGCTCACAATTGCTCTTTCTTCTTTTAATAAAGCGTTCAGAAGAGTTGATTTTCCGGCATTGGGTTTACCAATAATAGCAACAGCAGTTCCGTTTTTGATGGCATTTCCATACTGGAAACTTTCAATAAGAGAATTTAATTTAGTTTCTATTTTATCAAGTAATTGATTCAGAGCGCTTCTGTCTGCAAACTCTACGTCTTCTTCAGCAAAATCGAGTTCCAATTCAATTAAAGAAACAAAATTCAATAAATCTGTTCTTAAAAACGAAATTTCATTTGTTATACCTCCTTTTAATTGATTTAATGCAACTTTTCTTGAAGCCTCATTTTCAGAAGCTATCAAATCTGCAATTGATTCTGCTTGGCTCAAATCTATTCTTCCATTCATAAATGCTCGCATCGTAAACTCTCCAGCTTTTGCCATCCTCGAACCGTTTTTAATCAAAACCTCAAGAATTTTCTTAGCTATATGAGGCGATCCGTGAAAAGAAATTTCTACAGAATCTTCTGCTGTAAAGGTTTTTGGGCCTTTAAAAACCGAAACCATCACTTCATCAATAATTTCTATTTTAGATTTTGGATTTTGGATTTTTGCATCAATAGCCTCCAGCTCAGAATCTACAATATATCCGTAATGAACCGTATGAGAATCAGCTTTTTCAAGATTCTTCCCCTGAAAAACACGGTTTACTATTTCAAAAGATTCTTCACCGGAAATTCTGATAATTCCGATAGCTCCAATTCCGTTGGCTGTGGCAAGTGCGCAGATAGTGTCATGATTCATTTTGCAAATTTACGGTTTTATATGAAAATTTTTTATGCTAATCCGCTAACAGATTTTTTCGGATTAAATTTCACCTAAAATTATTTTATTTAAGCTTTTCACCCAATGAATACACTTTTTCAATCCATTTTTGACGTTGCTCTTCTTTTGAATTTTTAATAACTCCTATATACGTAACTTTTACAGGCTTTACTCCGCAAAATTCTAAGGTTGATTTTTTGAGCTGATTGATACTTGGTCGTCCGTAAAGTATTCTATAATACCAACTTGGTTGATCTAATGTTGTAATGATATGCGCTGTTTTACCTGTTAAAAATTTATCCCACCAAACCGAATTTTCACGATATTTAAATGCTAAACCGGGAAGAAAAAGACGGTCGATAAAACCTTTTGTAATCGCAGGAAGACCTCCCCACCAAACGGGATGTAACCAAACTAAATGATCTGCCCATTGTATAGTTTCCCAGGCTTTTATTAAATCAGGTTCCAAATTCATTCTTTTTTGATACCCAAACTGCAGATTGGGATTAAACTCCAAATCTGAAATGGTAATTTCCTGAATTTCTGCTCCTGAATGCACAGCTCCTTTTTTATAAGCTTCTGCAAGACCAAAGTTGAAGGAACCTCTGTTAGGATGTCCATTAATGACAAGAATTTTTTTCATCATCTAGTTTTTATATGGATAGTTTCATAATTATTAAGTGATTTGAAAAGTGAATCCGGCTGATGCAGCTGATGGCTGAAATAGATCTTATTTTCAAGTTTATTTTTCAGCAGTTCTTCTGAATGTAAAACTGCGGATAATGCTGTGAGTTCCGCCTGTCCTTTCTTACTCTGAAGACTTACTTTCTTAACTTCATTTTTATTTTTAATAACAATTTCAAAAACCGATTGGTCTCCATTGCCACTTGATCCGAAAATCATTTTCCTCTCTTTTAAAGATAAAATATTAAAAACCCTCAAACTTTGAAATGCTCCGAGCAGCCAGGTGATGAGCTTTGAATTATAGGTCATTTTCACACTTACATTCGGTATTTTTTCAATTTTGTTTAATATATACAAATCAGGTACATCAAAATTGTAAGCCGTTCGCTTTCCTATTCCAAAATTAAAGGTGAAATATTCGGAGTTTAAGAAGTGTTTTATAGAAACAGGCTGGTTATTTTTATAATTAAAAAAAGGCTTTGCTACATTTTCCGCCATGAAATGAGCTGAACTTTCACCTGCCAAATCTTTTACTGAATAATAAACGAAAAGTTTTACTTCTTCAATATTTTTCATCTGGCTGGCTGCATCATTCATTAATCCGCTTACAATACCGCCCATCCATCCTGAACTAAAAACAATTCTGCTGCTGATACGTTGCCTTTGTGCAAAATCATAGGCTTTCATAAGATCCGGAGTGGGTTTCGTAATATCTAAATAATCGATATTATTTTTAATAGCGAAATCAAGAATCTGGTCTTCTTTGTCATTCACAGACAGTATAATCAAATTTATATTTTTTTCAAGAATAGTTTTAAATGTCTGTGGTTTGGTAACATCAATTACCAGATCATTTTCTGTTTTCGCTTCTCTTCTTCCTCCAATAAAAATTGTATAATGTGGATTCCTTGATTTAAGAATCCGGGCGATTGTTTTACCGACCATTCCACTTCCGCCGATAATTAAAATGTTTGACTGCATCTATTTTTTTTACAAAATTATAGAGTTGCAATATCAATCAATAGGACAAATGTCTAAAAAGAAATCTCTTTCCTGATACGGCTCAAATGTCTTTGGGTAATGCCTAAATAAGAAGCTAAATGTTGTAAGGGAATTTGCTGAATATAATTTGGTTGGTTTTCAATTAAAAAACCATATCTCTGTGCTGCACTGTCTCTTTGAAGCTGAAAAAAACGTTTTTCAAGTTCCAGATATTCTTGTTCTGCAATTATTCTGAGAAATTCGCTCCATTTAGGATTTTCAGAGGCAAGTTCTTGAATTTTTTCTTTCTTAATGATTAATAGAGTAGCGTCTGAAATGGCCTGCATATTTTCTATGCTTGGTTTATCGGAAATAAATGAAGAGTAAGAAGCCATCAAATCATTAGGAAACCTAAAACAATATGTATTATCTTTTCCCTCATCTGAAGTATAAAAAGATCTGAAAATTCCTTCTTGTATAAAAGCAATTTCTTTACATTTTTCGTCTTCTTTTACAAAAAAATGATTTTTTGCAAGCGTTCTTTCTTCAAAAAAAGTTAAAAGATTGTCTATTTCATTTTGTGAAAACAAATTGAAACTTTGAAAGAACTGCTGAATCATTTTGTAAATAAATTAGGCTATTAATCGTAACAAATTTAAGTAAAGATTTTGCAGTAAAAAAAACATCACCGCTATTAAATAGAGATAATGTTAAAGGATATTAGTTTTTGTATGTAGCTGTGATCGGTTTTGCTTGCACAAAAATAGTTGATAAGAATTTATTTTCCATCAGGATATACCTCCTAAATAAAACCGTAAAAATACGGTTGCGCAAAATAAAATTGTCCTGCAAAGAATCTTGCAGAACAATTATTATAAGTTATATCAGAATAATTAATTCTTTTAAAGTGGGCTCACAAGTGATAAAAACCAATCCTTTACCTCACCCTCCAATTGTGGAGCCAGTTTTTCTTCACATGTTTTATGGTAAGCATTGAGCCAAATAAGTTCTTCCTCCGAAAGAATTTCTTTCACAATATCATTTTTAAAGAACGGACAGAAAGTCAACGTCTCAAACTCGTAAAAAGTCCCATGAATTGTGGTTTCAGATTCTTTTACAACAATCAGATTTTCATGACGGATGCCGTACTCGCCTTCCAAATAATATCCTGGTTCGTTCGAACACACCATTCCAACCAATAATTCCTGCGGATTCATATCTTTTCTGATATTTTGCGGACCTTCATGTACATTCATAAAACTTCCCACACCATGCCCCGTTCCGTGATTGTAGTCTTTTCCCTGCATCCACAAAGGAAGTCTTGCAATTGCATCCAACTGAACTCCTCTCGTTCCCTTGGGGAATTTCACCATGGATAAACGAATCATCCCCTGTAGAACCAAAGTAGAATTGATTTTAAATTCTTCAGAAACAGCTCCTAAAGCCAACGTTCTCGTAATATCTGTTGTTCCTTCTAAATATTGTCCGCCAGAATCTACCAAAATACTTGCGTCATTAGTAACCTCTTTGCTTCCTTCGCTTTTTGCAGAATAATGCATCATTGCGCCGTTTTCTTTAAAACCAACGATACTTCCGAAACTTTCACCCACAAAATTTTCTCCTGCAGCACGGAAACCTCTTAGTTTTTCACCGATCGAATATTCGTTCATTGCTTCTTTTCCGGCGTTGTGAGTTAACCAGTAAAGAAATTTCACCATAGCGACACCGTCTCTCACCATTACTTTTCTGAAGCCTTCCAGCTCTGTTTCGTTTTTCTGAGCTTTCATCAGATTTCCCGGAACTGCTGATTTTACAAAGGTATTACCAATTTTCAATGCTTCAAAAATCGATTGATTGCTATTTGGTGAAACTAAAATTTTCTCGTTTTTAATTGTTCTTAAATGATTATAAAACTCTTCATACGGCATCATTTTAACCCACGCTTCATCCATTTGTTTTCTTGCTTCAACTTCCATTTTTTCGAGGTCGGTGAACAGAATTGCTTCATTTTTAGTAATTAAAACATAGCCTAAAAATACGGGATTACTTTCTACATCACTTCCTCTTAAATTCAGTGTCCACGCAACATCATCTAAACTAGAAATCACATGAACGGTCACTTCCTGCTCTTCCATTTTTTGACGGATTGCAGCAATTTTATCAGAAACAGATTTCCCTGCTCTTTCTATTGGGTGGGTATAAATTGGGTTTTTTGAAGGAGTACCTCTTTCTTTCCAAACTTGTTTTAATAAAGGAAAATCAACTAAACTTAAATTTTTCGCATTCAGTTTTTTATACAGAAGTTCCCAATTAGAATGCGATGTTGCTAAAGCATTTACAGCAACTTTTCCGTTTGCAGGAATTTCAGAAATAATCCAATCTATATAATTGGGAGTTCCTTCCATGCCGTCTTTAAAGAGATCAATTCCGGAACCAGCCAATTCAATGGGAGCTTGTGTGAAATATCTTCCATCTGTCCAAAGTCCGGCTTTATCTTTTGTAATTACCACAAAACCTGCTGAACCAAGAAAACCCGAAAGCCATGCTCTTTCCTGCCATTCTTCAGGGAGATATTCGCTCATGTGAGGGTCTGCAGAATATACTATAAATGCATCAACATTATTTTTCTGCATTTCTTCACGAAGCGCAGCCACTTTTTCCTTTGAAGTCATTTTTATCAATTTTAAAGACCGAAAGTTACAAATTTTGCTTAAAACCAAATCAATTTTATCTGTTTTAAATTACATGATATACCACAAGAAAACGTTTTGGAAAGATTATTGTAATGCTTTATTTATGAAAAAGCAGAATTACCAAAATCATCGAAAATTTTATACTCCCCATCATTTTATTTTTCTCCCTATCGTATTTTTTTTACTAGGATTTGGAATCTATAAAGTTTTTAATGATTGGAAACATCAGCTGATTTGGGTATTATTTTCAATTCTTGTATTTCTGCTTACTTATTTGGCTATTATGGTGCGTCAACATTACGCATTGGTATTGCAAAATCGCTTAGTACAACTGGAATTTAAGCAAAGATATTTTGAGTTGTTCAACAAAAGATCAGATGATGTAGAAGACAAACTGAGTTTCAGCCAGATTGCAGCTTTAAGATTTGCTTATGATGATGAATTCAAAATTCTTCTTGAAAAAGCTTTGAAAGAAAATCTATCAGGAGATAATATTAAAAAGTCAATAAAAAATTGGAAGCCCGACAAACAAAGGGTTTAACAAAAAGAATCTTCAAATATATAAACATCAAAAATTAAATTATTATGAAAAAGCTAAGTTTCTTATGTATGTCTCTCTTTAGTTTAATGCTATTAACGAGTTGTGAAGCTATTGAAACAATCTTCAAAGCCGGAATGTGGTGGGGAATTATAGTTGCTGTAGGTATTATCGGTGTTATTCTATGGTTATTCTCGAAGGGTAAAAACTCATAATTTAATCAATATGGAAAATTCAGATTTAGAAATCATTTCTCATCTAAAACCTTCCAAGATTATCAAAATAATGAAAGATCCGGTGGCTTCTGCGAAGGCCGTAAATCTTATTTACACTTCAGACGCAGAAGATTCTTCAGGTATTATTCGACGTAGGCGCGGGAAAAAATATCATTATTTCAAAGATGGAAAAAAAATAAATGACAAGGCAGAAATCAAGCGGATTAATGCTTTGGTAATCCCTCCAGCTTGGGAAAATGTATGGATTTGTGCTTTAGGCAATGGTCATCTTCAGGCAACAGGATTTGATGCAAAAAAAAGAAAACAGTACCGCTATCATTCGCTTTGGAGTGCTTTGAGAAATCATACGAAGTTTTACAGGATGCTAAAATTCGGATATACTTTGCCTGAAATACGTCTACAGCTTGAAAAAGACCTAGCTTTAAAGAATTTTGAAAAAAAGAAGATGCTGGCACTGATTGTCAGTTTAATGCAACGTACAAACATCCGTATAGGAAATACTATTTATGAAAAACTATATGGTTCTTTTGGATTAACCACTTTAAAGGAGAAGCACGTAAAAGTAGTAGGGCAAAAAATTAATTTCTCATTTAAAGGCAAAAAAGGAGTATTTCATAATGTTAATCTAAAAAGTAAAAGATTGGCAAAACTAATTATGAAATGCAAAGAGATCCCAGGGAAAGAACTTTTTCAATATATTGATGACGTTGGCAAAAGACATTCTGTAGATTCGGGAATGGTAAATGATTATATTAAAGAAATTAGTGGCGAAGATTTTACGGCTAAAGATTTCAGAACTTGGTCTGGAACGGTGAATGCTTTGATTGCTTTCAAAGAAATCGGCTATGCCGAAAACAATTTACAATACAAAAAGAAAGTAAAAGCTGCTCTTGATATTGTTGCAGAACATCTTGGTAATACAAGCACAGTTTGCCGAAAATACTACGTTCATCCTTTAGTCATCAATTTGTATGAAAATAATTCTATCAAAAAATATCTAGATGAGCTCGAAATTATTGAAGAAAATGATGGTAAAGCAGATTTAACTAAAGAAGAAAAACTAGTTCTGAAAATTTTGGAAACAGAGAAGATGTGAGAAAAAAAAGAAATTGGAAATCTTTGAATATATTGAAATCTTGTACAACAAAAAAAGAAGACATAACACACTAAATTACAAAACAATAGACGAATTTGATAGTAAAAAAAACATTTATCTAAATGTAGCTTAACTTACATTGGAAATTTTGTTGGCATCTTCATAATTCAATTTCAAAGAAAAATTCACCATCCACAATCTTTCATCATAAATTTTAAATGTTGTAAATTTGTAAAAAGCAAAAATTAAACAATACAACGATATGTCAAAAGCAATTTCGCAAGTACCATTTGCAGTAAATGAGCCAGTAACTTCTTACGAACCGGGATCAGCAGAAGTAAAATCTCTTCTTGCAACGTACAAAAAAATGTGGGCAGAAAAGATAGAAATACCAATGGTAATCAATGGTAAAGAAGTGAAAACAGGTGATACTGTAAAACTTCAGTCTCCACAAAATCATGCACATGATTTCGGTTTTTATCACAAAGGAACCATGCAGCATGTAGATGACGCCATCACTTCTGCTTTAGCAGCAAAAAAACAATGGAACGAACTTGGATGGGAACACCGTGCGGCAATTTTCTTAAAAGCGGCTGATTTATTGGCAGGTCCTTACAGAGACGTAATCAATGCAGCAACAATGATAGGACAGTCTAAGAATGTTCATCAAACTGAAATTGATGCAGCTTGTGAATTCATCGATTTCTTGAGATTCAATGTAGAATTTATGACAGAAATGTATTCTGAGCAACCGGTCTCTGACGCAGGAATCTGGAACAGAGTAGAATACAGACCATTAGAAGGGTTTTGTTTTGCAGTAACTCCATTCAACTTTACAGCAATTTCAGGAAACTTGCCGACTTGTATGGCAATGCTTGGAAACGTAGTAGTTTGGAAACCTTCAGACAAACAAATCTATTCTGCAAAAGTAATAATGGATGTCTTAATAGAAGCTGGTCTTCCTGCTGGTGTCATTAATATGATTTTTACAGACGGAAAAGAAACCGCTGACAAAGTTTTGGCACACAGAGATTTTGCAGGGCTTCACTTTACCGGTTCTACAAAAGTTTTCCAAGGTATGTGGAAAATGATTGGTGACAATATACATAACTACAGAACATACCCTAGAATTGTGGGAGAAACAGGTGGAAAAGACTTTGTAATCGCTCACCCGTCTGCAAATGTAGAAGCTGTTGCAACTGCTTTGGTAAGAGGTTCTTTCGAATATCAAGGACAAAAATGTTCTGCAGCTTCTAGAGCTTATATTCCTCAGTCTCTTTGGGCAGATGTAAAAAAAGTAATGGAAACACAGATTGCTTCAATAAAAGTAGGTTCTCCGGAAGATCCTTCCAACTTTGTGAATGCGGTAATCGATAAAAACTCTTTCGAAAAATGTAAAGGGTATATTGACAGAGCCAATGCCTCAAGTGTAGCAAATGTTGTAATCGGTGGTAAAACTGATGATTCTAAAGGTTGGTTTGTATACCCAACCGTTATTGAAACTACAGATTCTCAGTACGAAAGTATGGTGGAAGAAATTTTCGGGCCTATCTTATCTGTTTTCGTTTACGAAGATAAAGATTGGGCAGAAACTTTAAAAGTAGTTGATTCTTCTTCGCCTTATTCATTAACGGGTTCAGTATTTTCACAAGATCGTTACGCTGTAAACGAAGCTTTCAAAGCGTTGGAAAATGCATCAGGAAACTTCTATATCAACGATAAACCAACCGGTGCAGTTGTTGGCCAGCAACCTTTCGGAGGTGGCAGAGCTTCAGGAACCAATGATAAAGCTGGTTCTAAAATGAACTTACTAAGATGGACTTCTGTAAGATCTATAAAAGAAACTTTTGTTTCTCCTAAAGATTATAAATATCCTTATTTAGGATAATCTACAAATAATGGGCAAGTAAGTATTGCTTTTTATAAATCATAGCCTCTAAATCGAAATTTAGAGGCTGTTTTATTAAAATATGTTATTTCAAGACTTATTATATCTAATTAATAGTTAATAAATTGTTTCATTATTTTTTTTAATTAAAATCACATTTCATAATAATCCTTAAATAAGAGAAGATACAGTTGCTCACAACCGGGTCACAATCTTATTTAAACAAAATCATTAACTATAGAAAACTAGAATTTATATAAAATAAATCCTAAAAATCATTTTGGGAATTTTCATTTTCAGCATTTTCCCAAGATTACACCCTATTAATAGATGTATTAAAATTGTTTTTTTTAATAATTACTTTAATAAAATGTTTATATTTGGATAATTAACCACACAATTATTTATTATGAGAAACACACTATTTGGGGCATTACTTGTGCTTTTTTGTGCTACAAGCTGCGCCGATAAAAAAGAAAATCGAGAAGAATTTAAAGAAGAACACAACAAAGATGCTACTAAAAACACTATAGGAGACAACGCTGTTGCCAATTCTGAATCTGTAGATCCGGCTGATTCTTCTACATCTAAAATCGACACTACAAAAAAACCTACCAATTATAAAAATCTTCCGCCCAATACTCAAGGTGGTGGTAATCGCTAGATTTCGTCTAAATTAATACTAAAATAGCCGTCTTAACTCAAGTATTGATAATTGTAAATCATGGTTTCAGAAAAAATAGGATTGGTACTTTCTGGTGGAGGCACCAAAGGTATTGCTCATGCAGGGGTTTTAAAGTTTTTAGAAGAAAAAAACATCAATATTGATATTTTATCTTGTTGCAGCGCTGGGTCAATCGTTGGATGCCTTCACGCAATAGGAAAAACTCCAGAAGAAATTTTGGATTTTTTCAATTCTATCTATTTTTTCAACTGGAAACATTTCACATTCAATCAGCCAGGATTGGTATCTTCTGTAATTTTTAGAAATTATCTCAAACCTATTTTTGGAGATTTAAAAATAAAAAATTTAGATAAAAACGTGAAAATTGTCGCAACCGAATTAGTTTCGGGAACGCAGAAAATTTTTGATTCTGAATTTGAAATTGTAGATGCAATTATTGCTTCCTGCTCTATTCCAGGAATCACGACTCCTTATATCATTAAAGAAGAAATGTTTTGCGATGGAGGTGTATTAAATAATTTTCCGGCTGATATCATCCGCGAAGAATGCGATAAACTAATTGGCGTATTTGTTTCACCTCCTCACAACATAGATATCAACGACTTAAAATCTATAAAAGCTATTGTATCACGCTCTTACGACCTTTTATCTTACCGTGTAGAAAAAATAAAATTCGATTACTGCGATTGGCTCATCAGTTCCCAAAAATTTTCAAGCTATGGAACTTTCGAGCGTAAAAAAAACAAAATTGACGAACTTTTTCAAATTGGTTATCAAGCAGCAAAGGAGAGCTATGACGAAAGTCTGTTTATTAAAAAACATCCTTTATGATATTTTTTTTAATGAATCTCTTTTTAAAGATAGATAATGCAATTGTAGATCAAGTTTCAGATGTAGGCAATCTCGTATTTATTGATGAGGAATTTAATCAATATTATGATTACTTCAGTCTAAGAGACAACTACTCTATTCTTGGTTATTAAGGGAAAAATAAAATCATTGAAAAAAAAAACTTTCAGGTCTCAGATGGCAAAATGACAGATACCAAAGGCGACAACAGAAATGAGTAAGATGCAGATATATTCAAAAATTAATTTATTTTTATAAAATTACAAAAACCAACTGCTATTTTGTGACCACCTGCTTCTATTAAAAGCAAACCTATACTTTACAATTAAGTATATTTGCACTTTATAATAGAGATTCTTTACTTGAAACCAACAAACAACTCCACAAACCTTCTTCATATCGGAAATAAAATCCAGAATTGGTACACCAAAAATGCCAGAGATTTACCTTTTCGAAACACAAAAGATCCTTTCAAAATCTGGATTTGCGAAATTATCTTTCAACAAACCAGAATTGCGCAAGGTTTAGGGCATTACAACAGATTTATAGACAGATTTCCAAACGTTGAAACATTAGCTGATGCTGATGAAAACGAGGTAATCCTTCATTGGAAGGGTTTGGGATATTATTCAAGAGCAATTAATATTCATAAGGCTTCTAAACAGATTATGTCTGACTTTTCAGGAAAATTTCCGTCAGATTATGATGATATTTTAACATTAAAAGGGGTTGGGAAATATACTGCGGCAGCCATTTCTAGTATTTGTTTTGGTGAAAAAAGACCTGCTGTAGACGGAAACTTCTACCGAGTTTTGAGCAGAATATTTGCTGATAATTTTGATATCTCTAAAACCAACGCATTCAATTATTTTTCAGAATTGGCTTTTTTAATCATGTCTGAAAATATGGGAGATTTCAATCAGGCAATGATGGATTTAGGCTCAGAAATCTGCAAACCAAAAAATCCAAACTGTGGCGATTGCCCTGTAAGAGAAGACTGCATCGCCAACTCAATTGGTAAAGTTTCGGAATTTCCGGTAAAAACAAAAAAAGTAAAAATTGAAAATCTTTCTATTAAATATTACTTTGTACATAGAAACGGACAATTTATAATTCAACAACGCGGCGAAGATTTTATATGGAAAAAATTATATGAATTTTTACCCGAAATTTCACCCGAACTAGTTCCTTTTATTAAGAATATAAAAACCATAAATCATAAGCTAACGCATAAAAATTTAAATATCGAAATTGTTGATACAGAAATCATTTCAGAATCTTGTTGGAATGATTTAATAAAAGATAAAAAAATCATAATTTCAAACTTTGAAGATTCTCAAAAGCGTTCATTTCCTAAACCATTAGAAAATTATATTCAAAACGCATTGAAAGACTGAAATTTGTCTCCCAAAATCTAAAATCTAATTTGTATTTTTGCAAAATGATTAAAAAAGTCAGTTTAGTTTTTGCATCTGTTGTGCTGCTTTCTTGTGGAAAGGAGGCTACACCTAAACCTTTTGGTGAATTAAGATTAGAATATCCTGCGCCAAAATACCAAAAGATGGATAAAAACTGTAATTACAGCTTTGAATACTCAAATTTTGCCAATATTAGTGATGCCAAAAGGCCTTGCTGGTATTATCTTAATTATCCGAAAATGAAAGCAAAGGTTTTCATTTCATACTATCCAATAAACAATAATTTTGCAGACCAAGTTGCTGAAGCCGAAAAAATGGTTTACAGACATACCGTGAAGGCAAGCTCTATTGATACAAAAGCCTTTCAATACCCGGAAAGAAAAGTTTATGGAAACTTTTATGAGCTCAAGGGCCAAACTGCTGCCAACATTCAGTTTTATGCTACCGATAGTACAAAACATTTTGTAACAGCCTATCTATATTTCAACTCAAGACCAAAGCCAGATTCTCTAGCACCTGCAGTAGATTACATCAAAAAAGATTTAGTGCATATTCTTGATACTTTTGAATGGAAAAATTAATAAATTATAAAAAATAACACATAAAATATATGAAACTTTTAGTAGTAGGAAGTGTAGCATTTGATGCAATTGAAACACCATTTGGTAAAACAGATAAAATCTTAGGAGGAGCAGCTACATACATAGCAATCACATCGTCTACTTTAGGCGTAAAATCAGGGATTGTGTCTGTTGTAGGTGGAGATTTCCCTCAGGAATATCTTGATATGTTTACCAATAGAGATGTAAATATCGAAGGAATAGAAATTGTAAAAGACGGGAAAACTTTCTTTTGGTCTGGTAAATACCACAATGATTTAAATACCAGAGATACTTTGGCCACTGAAGTGAATGTTTTAGAAAACTTTGACCCAAAAATTCCAGATTCTATGCAGGATGCAGAAGTTTTACTATTAGGAAACCTTCACCCTGGTGTTCAGCTTTCAGTTTTAGAAAAAATGAATAACCGCCCAAAATTAACAATTCTTGACACGATGAATTTTTGGATGGATTCTGCAATGGACACTCTAAAATTGATGATTGCAAAAACAGATGTTATCAGCATTAATGACGAAGAGGCAAGACAACTTTCAGGAGAATATTCTTTGGTAAAAGCTGCTAAAAAAATCCACGAAATGGGGCCTTCATACGTCATCATCAAAAAAGGTGAGCACGGCGCACTTTTATTCGGTGAAAACAAAATCTTTGCTGTCCCTGCACTACCTTTGGAAGAAGTTTTTGATCCAACTGGAGCTGGGGATACTTTTGCAGGTGGTTTTGCTGCTTATTTGGCTAAAAAAGGAAAATTTGATTTTGAAACGATGAAATCTGGGCTAATTGTTGGCTCTGCAATGGCATCTTTCACTGTAGAAAAATTCGGAACAGAAAGAATAAAAGAAGTTCAAGAAGCAGACGTTTATTTAAGAATAAAACAATTCCAAGATTTGACTACTTTCGAGGTAGACCTTAATTAATCATTTGTTTTAAGAAATATTTATAATAAAAAATTTAGACTGATTCATTAAGAATTCTAAATTTGCAACTCGTTTAATATAAAAAAATGATAGATAAATTAAAAATTGCTTTTCTTTTTGGTGTTTTCATGATGTTTTTCTCTATAAACACCTCAGCTCAGCTTAAGAAAGGACAATTGATAGATGGGATTGCTGCGGTGATTGGAGATGAAATTATTTTGGAGTCTGATGTAGAAGAGCAACTGAACTACGCAAAGCAGCAAGGAGCAGGAGAAACCAACAAATGTGAGTTTTTAGAAAACCTTCTCAACAATAAGCTTCTTGTAGTACAGGCAAAAAAAGATACCTTGATAGAAAACCGTTCTGCGGCAATAAAAGAGCAGGCAAATGCGAAGTACAATCAATTGGTCTCTCAGTTTCCTGACGAAAAATCTATGCTTGCGGCTTATAAATTTCGTAATCAATACGAAATGAAAAATGCCATCGAAAAGATTGATACAGACCAATATTACGGACAGGCTAAATACCAAAAAATAACCGAAAAAGCAGACGTTACTCCAAATGAAGTAACAGATTTCTATAATCAGTTTAAAGCTCAGCTTCCTCAGATTAAAGATGAAGTATCACTTTCTCAAATTTTTATGTATCCAAAGCTTACAGAAAAACATAAAGAAGAACTTATTGCCAGACTAAAAAAAATAAAAGCAGACATCCAAGGTGGTGAATCTTTTGACAGCCAGGCAAGAATTTATTCTGAAGATAAAGGTTCTGCAGCTACTGGAGGATTAATGAAAAATGTTTTTAAAGGCCAAATGGTAAAACCTTTCGAGGCGGCAGCACTGAATCTTCAAGAAGGCGAAATTTCTGATCCTGTAGAATCTGAATTTGGTTACCACATCATTCAATTGGTAAAAAAATCAGGAAAAGCTTATGACGCTCGTCATATACTCTTGATGGCCACTCCCACAGAAGGTGAGATTGCAACAGCAAAAACGAAATTAGATAGCATCAGAAGTTTAATTCAGCAAGAAAAATTCTCTTTTAGAGAAGCTTCTTTTAAGTTTTCTGATGATAAAAGAACGAAATTCAACGCCGGAGTAATTCCTGGAGCTGATGGATCAAACAAAATTGAAAGAGAAGGCATCCCTGGAACAATCACTTATGAATTGGCTGGTCTGAAAAAAGGAGATATAACTACAGCATTCGATGATAAAGATGAAAGAGACAGAGTGGTGGTGAAAATCGTAAAAATTGAAGATGATATTGCTGCACACCAGATTACTCTGGAAACAGATTATGACAGAATTAAGCAACTTGCACTCAACAGACGCAGAAATGAAATGGTAGAAAAATACGTTAACGAAAAAATACCTACTACATTTGTATCTATTGACGGAAGATATGAATGCAATTTCAAAAGCAACTGGAAGAAAGCTTCTATATCAAAATAAACTTTAAAACCTTCAGAAATGAAGGTTTTTTTTGTGCCTATAAAAATTAGTTTTATTATTTTAGAGGATTATTATTTTTGTAATTATCATTTCATTTAAAAATAAAATATGCCGGAAAATAAAAACAGAATTTCGCAACTTTTCAATATTAAATATCCTATTATTCAGGCCGGAATGATTTGGCATTCAGGGTGGCGACTTGCCTCTGCTGTATCCAACTGCGGTGGTTTAGGAATTATTGGCGCCGGAAGTATGTATCCAGATATTTTGAGGGAAAATATAAAAAAATGTAAGAAAGCTACCGACAAGCCTTTTGGTGTAAACGTTCCGATGCTCTATCCCAATCTGGATGAAATAATCAATATCATTTTGGAAGAAGGTGTGAAAATAGTTTTTACTTCCGCCGGAAATCCTAAAACCTACACAGAAACACTTCAGAAAGAAAACATTACTGTTGCACACGTAGTTTCATCTACCAAATTTGCTGTAAAATGTGAAGATTCTGGTGTAGATGCTATCGTTGCTGAAGGCTTTGAAGCAGGAGGCCACAACGGAAGAGACGAAACCACTACCCTTTGCCTAATTCCCAATGTAAAAAAACACATTTCAAAACCATTAATTGCCGCTGGGGGAATTGCTTTAGGCTCTCAAATGAAAGCAGCAATGATTTTGGGTGCAGACGGGGTACAAATTGGTTCTCGTTTTGCTGCCACACAAGAAGCGAGCGCTCATGAAAACTGGAAAAATAAAATTACAGAACTCAACGAAGGAGATACTCTTCTTACTTTAAAAGAATTGGCGCCTGTTCGTTTGGTTAAAAATAAATTCTTCAATGAATTGGAAGAAATTTATCATCATGGTAGAAACAAAGAAGCTCTTACTGCTTCTTTAGGACGTGCCAGAGCCAAACTCGGAATGTTTGAAGGCAATATGGAAGATGGCGAACTGGAGATTGGGCAAGTTTCTGCACTCATTGATGAAATACTACCTGTAGAAGTTGTTTTCAACACTTTACTGAAAGAATTTAATGATTGCAAAATACCTATTATTTAAGAGCTTTTTATAAATTTCAGCAAAATTATTTCCTCAAAACCTAAAGGGCAAAATTTCATTATCAAATCTTTTTTAAATAGATTCTAAGTATTTCCTAGTATTACTTATCTTAAAAAAAATTTCGATATTAGCGGAAAATAATTTAATCCTATATTTCTCCCAATTAAATGGACTCTAAACAGCAATTTCTAAACAAATCTAATGAGGCAAAAGAAATCTTCCTTTCCCATCTTTCTGCCGATCCCGTCATCTTCGGTTTTGAAAACAATGAATTGAAAGTACTTCTTGTAAAAATGAATTACAGAGACAAATGGCTTCTCCCTGGCGGTTACATTAGAAAAGATGAAGACCTTGACGATGCTGTTCAAAGAATTATAAAAGAAAGAACAGGTCTCTCTGATGTTTATTTGCAAGAATTTGGAGTTTTTGGTAAGAAAGCACGAAGTGAGGATTATTTCGAAGATTTTGATGAAACTTTATTTCAAAAACAACGTTTTATTTCTATTGGTTATCTCGCTCTCTACAACCCTAGCAACAGTAATTTAGTAAAAGATGAGCTGAGCCAGTCTTGTGAATGGGTTTTTCTGAGGCAACTCAACGATTTTGATATGGGGATGGATCACAGAGAAATTATTGAAAAAGCACTTCTTGCTCTGAGAGAGAAAATTGCAATAAGACCTATTGGCTACAATCTACTTCCAGAAAAATTTACTCTTTCTGAAATTCAAAAATTATATGAAACGATTTTAGGAAAAGAATTAAACAGAGGGAATTTTTATAGGAAAATTAAAAATCTTGGAATTTTGAAAAAACTTGATGAACAAAGACGCGGCGGCGCTCATAAATCACCTGACCTTTATACATTTGATGAAGAAAATTATCAAAAAGCCTTAAAAAACGGACTTACCAATTGGTAACTTACACAAATAAATCGGGCTTACCTTTGCATTGGTGAGCCCGAAACTTTCTATTACTATCTCCCGAATTTAAAATATTCTGAAAGGGGATGTTTTTTATTTTTCATATAGGCTGAAGCCATTTCCATTCCTGTTACCGAAAATGTAATTCCATTTCCTCCAAAACCACAAACAAAATAAGAATTTTTGAAATTCTTGTGTTCACCAATGTATGGCAGTCCGTCTTTTGTTTCTCCAAAAGTACCTGCCCATACAAAATCTGTGTAGAAATGCTCTTCAGGCTTTATTCTTTTCAAATTTCTAAGAATTTCCTTTTCTTTTTTACCCAACAAAGCATCTCTTTTTTCAGCATTGTAAAACTCTTCATCACCACCACCAATCAAAAGCCTGCCATCATCTGTAATTCTCATATAAAGATAAGGTTCATCCGTATTCCAGATGAGAGTATTTTCTATATTTTTAAATTTTTCTGAATTGACTTCTGATACAATTGCAAAAGTACATTTCAAGTCTACAAAATTTTCCTTAATAAGTTCTTTCGCCTCATAACCAACGCAATAGATAATCTTTTTTGCTTTAATTGAAAATCCACTTGTGGTAAGAGCTAGATTATAATTTTTAAGATATTTTACAGATTTTAATTCGGTTTTATCAAAAACTTCAAGTCCCTTTTTTTCATTATATCTTAATAACTCATGAGAAAATTTAAAGGCATCAATACTTCCACCAGATTTAGATAATATCCCTCCATAAGAATTTACAATTTCAAATTGTTTTTCTATTTCTTTTGCTGATAGCCATTCTACCTCAAAACCCGCTTTTCTTCTAGCCTCATATTCTGTCTCCAGCCAATCTGTATCTTTTTTTCTTGCGGAGAAAAATAAAGACTGTTTTTTTCTGAATCCAGACCTTGATTTTATTTCTTTTACAAGATTGCCGAGATCATTTATTGATTTTTCACAAGCTTTATACGCCTGTATTGCAGGTTTTTCGCCTATCATTTCTGAAAGCTCATATAGCGGAACATCAATTTCGTATTGCAACATTGAAGTAGTTGCAGAGGTACTTCCGTTACAGATTTCTCTTTTGTCAATCAAAATAGTTTTATAACCTTCTTTTACCATTTGATGGGCAATGAGATTTCCTGTAATACCACCACCAACAATAAGCACATCACAATCTTTATCTTCTTTGAGTGAAGGATAAGAGGAGATAAGACCATTTTTAATTAACCAAAAAGGCTCATTAGATTTTAGATCCATAGTTTATTTTTTGATAAGTGTTTATCAACAATTGAGCCTTTCTTAGTAGAAATTTAAATGGTTTGATTATTGTTTAAACACATTTACCAAAACATTAAATTAAAAATAATGATATCACTTATTTTAGACGCACCAGAAAACGTAGCTGCTTTTCAAGCAATGGGAGAAATTACTAAAGAAGATTTTGATCTTGTAGTCACCCCAGAAGTAAAGAAAAAAATAGAGAAATTTAGCGAGTTGAATTATCTCATGCTATTAGACACAGACATAAATCATTTTACAGCAGGCGCTTGGTTTGAAGATGTACTTTTAGGTTTAAAAAACCTTACACAATGGAACAGAGCAGCCATCGTCACTGATAGTAATGGAATTCAAAACTTTACAGAAATTTTCAGCGGCTTAATGCCAGGAGAGTTTAAAGCGTTTCCAAAAGAAAATCTTTACAATGCCCTTTACTGGTGCCACAACGGAAATGAAGTTGACAAATAGAAAATTAAAAAACTTGTTATAAAAATCTCCGCTTTAGTATTCTAGAGCGGAGATTTTTATGTATTTGATTGTCCCTTATTAATCTTAATACCATGTAAAGTTCACAAGTTTTTTTTAAAACTACTACTCGTTTTTAAGACACGCAAATGAAAATTCAGCGATTAGCATTACAATTTCAAAAAATTATCGGTGAAGGTGTAAACTTAGTAAAGAATACAAAGTGTTTTCAATTATAACGGAATGCAGACAAACAGCTTATTTTATGAAGACACATTTATATTAATTAAAAACAAACCAATTTTATTTCAAAATCAGCTCTTTTGTTTTTCCATTTCTATAAAGAAACAAATATCTGATGCTTATCATCAAACCGATTCCTGTCATTCCTACCCCAACCAATGAAGGATAATTGTAAGGAAAATCATATTCTAGCGGTATTCCACCTAAAAAAGCGCCCATTGCATTGGCGATATTGAAAGCAGCCTGCATAAAAGCCGCCGCCATCATTTCACTTTTGGGTGCCGCTTTCATCATCATAATATTAATGGGTGCAGACACCGACATAGACAGTGCTCCACAAATAAAAGTAAGCACCAATGAAATAACTCTATGCTCCGACAATAAAAAGACCGAGACTAAAGCAATCATCATTAACGATAAAAACAAAATACAGGTTTTCTCTGGGCTCATTTTATCTGAAATATAGCCTCCAACAAGATTGCCAACCACCATACCGGCACCGGCAAGAATCATAACATAAGCCATTTGATCTGATTTAATTCCAGAAACTAAGGTCATTAATGGCGTGATATAACTAAACCATGTAAATAAACCCCCAAAACCAATGGCCGTAATCATCAGTACAAGCCAAGCTTGTTTGGTCTTAAGAAATTTAATTTCATCTCTGAAATGTGCCTCTTTATTGCTTTCAGTTTCAGGAAGCCAAAGTTTAATGAACAATAAGGCAAAAATCCCTATTAAAGCTACAATTGCAAAATAATATCGCCAGTGAAAAACATGTCCAATGTAAGTTACCAAAGGCACCATTGCTAAATTGGCAACTGTAAGACCTGTAAACATTAAAGAAATATAAAATGCTTCTTTTCCTTTCCCACCCATTCTGGATGCTACAACAGTGCCAACTCCGAAAAATGCACCATGGGGCAGTCCTGATAAAAATCTTACAGCCAACATTGATCTATAATCAGGCATTAAAGCAGATAGTCCATTGAAGATGGTAAAAAGAACCATTAAACTCAATAAAACTTTTTTTGGTGGAAGCTTTACAGAATATCCAATTAAAATTGGCGCTCCAATAACAACTCCGAAAGCGTAAGATGAAATTAAATGTCCCGCCTCCGGAATACTTATTGCCAAAGACTTCGCAACATCCGGAAGCAAGCCCATAATCGTAAATTCTGTAGTTCCGATTCCTAACCCGCCTATTGCTAAAGGTAAAATTCTCTTATCTATTCCTGCCATTGTATCTAAAATTAAATTCTATTGCCTACTTAAGAAGCAATGAAAGTTTAAAGCTGCAAAAATCTGCAAAATTTATCAAAATCAACCTTGAAATTTATTTAAATTTTGATTTCTTTTAATAATTTTTTTTGATGAATAAATAAAAAAACAACTTCGTAAGTATTGTTATTCTTTTAATTACTTAATGAAATACCATTATTTTTTTATACAAAGAATTCATTTATAAAACCATATCTATCAATATTATTGAATAACACAACACTAAAAAAATTTGGTGAATATTATTGGGAAAATCAAGATAAACAGAACAGCTTATCTTTTTTGTAAACACAAAGATTAAAATGCACACCAAAGTAAATTTAAACCTAAAAAAACTGCCTCATAAAATGAAGCAGTTTGTTGTTTTAATGAATATGTTTTTCGGCGTGGTAAGAACTTCTTACGAGTGGCGAACTTTCTACGTGTCTAAAGCCTAAACTTCTCGCAAAATCACCAAACTCATCAAATTCCTCCGGAGTGATGAATTTTTTCACAGGAAGATGTTTTTTCGTTGGTTGTAGATATTGACCTAATGTAATTACATCCACATTGGCATTTCTGATGTCTTCAATTGTTTGAAAAACCTCATCTTTAGTTTCACCTAAACCAAGCATAACGCCTGTTTTTGTGCGGTTTTGGCCTGCTTCTTTCAAATATCTAAGAACCTCGAGACTTCTTTCATATTTAGCCTGAATTCTTACTTCTCTGGTAAGACGTTTTACGGTTTCCATGTTGTGAGAAATAACTTCTGGAGCAACAGCCACAAGCCTGTCTATATGTTTCGTGATACCTTGAAAATCAGGAATCAAAGTTTCCATAGTTGTTCCGGGAGAGATTCTTCTTACTGCATTTACGGTTTCTCCCCAAAGGATAGAACCCATATCTTTCAAATCATCACGATCTACAGAAGTAAGAACCGCATGCTTAATTTTCATTAATTTGATTGATCTTGCTACTTTTTCCGGTTCATCCCAATTAACATCAAGAGGTTTTCCTGTTTTCACGCCACAAAATCCGCAACTCCTGGTACATATATTCCCAAGAATCATAAATGTTGCAGTACCTTCGCCCCAGCATTCACCCATGTTTGGGCAGCTTCCGCTCTGGCAAATAGTATTGAGTTTATATTTATCTACCAAAGTTCGGAGTTCGCGGTAGTTTTTTCCAGTAGGAAGTTTTACCCTAATCCATTTTGGCTTCTGAACGGTTGTATCCTGAACTAAATTCTCCATCAGTTTCTAAAATTGGCTTCAAAGT
The DNA here is from genome assembly GCF_900156685.1 of Chryseobacterium piscicola. Taxonomy (GTDB): domain Bacteria; phylum Bacteroidota; class Bacteroidia; order Flavobacteriales; family Weeksellaceae; genus Chryseobacterium; species Chryseobacterium piscicola. The sequence goes on along the minus strand of NZ_FTOJ01000008.1, from coordinate 157,732 downwards.
TACGTAATTTTTAAATGAAACCATCTACGGTAAACATTGACAAAATGCATAAAAAAAGGTCTGCAAAAATATGCAGACCTTATATTGTTTCTTTAAATTTAATCCAAAGGCTTTCTCCCTGAAATAATGTTATATAAAATAACAATAATTGCGATTACCAGTAAAACGTGAATTAAATTCCCTAAACTCATTCCTATTCCTGGTACAATAAATCCTAATACCCAGACAATGATGCAGATTACTGCTACTAACCATAATAAGCTTCTCATAATAAAATTTTTTAGTGTGATGAAAACTTATATACACAATCTGTGCCTTTTAAATAAATGTGGTATCTAATGTTAAAAAAAAATTAAAGATCACCACCATGATTCTCCAGCTGACCTTCCCATTTGGAGACGGCTGAAGTCGCTAAGGCATTTCCTAAAACATTAGTCATACTTCTTGCCATATCGCAGAAATGATCGATTGGAAGAATCAATGCAATCCCCGCTGCAGGAATATCAAACATTGTACACGTCGCCACGATGATTACCAATGAAGCTCTAGGAACTCCGGCAATCCCTTTTGAAGTTAACATTAAAACCAAAAGCATGGTAATTTGCTGACCCAAAGTCATATCAACACCGTAAAACTGTGCGATAAATATCGATGCGAAAGTCATGTACATCATACTTCCGTCAAGATTAAATGAATATCCTAGAGGTAAAATAAATGAAACTACCCTATTGTTACAGCCAAATCTTTCTAGCTCTTCTACCAATTTCGGAAATACTGCTTCTGAACTTGTGGTTGAAAATGCTATTAACAAAGGAGATTTTATTCTTCTCAACAACTCGAAAAGTCTTTTTCCTAAAATTAAATATCCAACCAATAAAAGAACAACCCATAAAACTGCAATAGCAAAGAAAAAGTCTCGAAGATAAACGGCGTAAACTTTAAATATTTCAAAACCATTGGTTGCAACAACAGCTGCAATCGCTCCGAAAACTCCCAAAGGAGCAAACCACATGATGTAACCCACCATTTTAAGAATAGCATGCGCAATGACATCAAAAAGTTTGATAACGGGTTGAGAATAATCATCGCCCATATTAGCCAAAGCTACCCCAAACATAATTGAAAAGACAACAATCTGCAAAACTTCATTAGTTGCAAAAGCCTCAAATAAACTTTTAGGAATAATATGCTTTACAAAATCTTCCAGAGAAAAACCTTTGCTGGTCTTTACAAGTTCGTCTGCTGCAGCTAATTCTTGATTTGGGAATTTAATGGCATGGCCTGGCTCGAGCCAATTAACCAAAATTAATCCTATAAATAACGACACTAATGATGCGGATATAAACCACAACATCGCCTTCGTTCCCACTCTTCCAATCATTTTAATATCGCTCATCTTTGCGATACCAACCACCAAAGTTGTAAAAACCAAGGGAGCAATAATCATCTGAACCAATCTTATAAATACGGTTCCGAGTAATTTAATATTTTTAGAAAAAACCGCTGCACTGTCAGGATACTGCAGATGTACAATTCCACCAAGAAGTACGCCGAGAACCAATGAAATGATGATGGCGAAAAAAAGTTTATTTTGTCCTTTCATATATAAAAATCAAGTGGCACAAATATAATATTTTTAATCTACTGAGGCATTTAAAGTTTAATCCATCATATCACTACTGAAAAACAGCAATTATCTAGTACAGAAAGTTTTTTTCAAAAAAAAATATAAATTTAATTTTCAAAAGAGAAATAATTATTACATTTACAATAACATATTAAAAAAAATAAATTCACTTATGAAAAAAACAATCACGATGGCCGTTCTTGCAATGGCAGTTTCTTTCGCATCTGTTTCTTGTAAAAAGAAAGTGTCTGATGCTGATTTACAGACTCAGGCAACAACTGTTGTAACTTCTACTCCCACAGCTGCTGTAGAAATTAAAGAAGGTGTAGCTCACCTTAGCGGAACTTTCCCAGACCAATCTTCAAAAGACGCTGCAATTACTCAGCTTAAAGCGATTAAAGGAGTAAAAGACGTTCACGATATGGCTAAAATAGAAGCTCCTATGGCAACTATGCCTGTAGAAAATGCTTCAATGGTAGATCCTGCGGTTCAGCAAAAAGTAAAAGATGCTCTAAAAGATTTCCCTACCGTAAATGTTGAAGTAGTGAATGGCGAACTTACTCTTACAGGTAACGTTTCTAGTGCTCAGGCAAGAAAAATCAAGGAATCAGTAGATGCCTTGAAAGTAGGAAAAGTAAAATTCAATTATACTGTAAAATAATTATAAATGAGCACATTAGAAGAAAAATATTCTGGAGTAGTATCTGCTGCACAGTCTGCAGGAATCTCAAATTTGAAAGTACAAGAACAAGACGGCATCCTTTATGTATCTGGAAACGCAGCCAACACAGCTGCTAAAGATACAGTTTGGAATGCTTTAGGAGCAATCGATGCTTCTTATTCTGCTTCTGATATTAATATTGATGTACAAGTAGCTGGTCTAGCTGCTGGTGCTGCTTTGAGCGTAGCAACAGAAGAATCTAACCTGAACATCAGACAAGACCCTTCTACTGAAGCTGCCGTTGTAGGAAAAGCTGCTAAAGGATCTTCTGTAACACTTGTAGAGCAAACTTCGGACGACTGGTGGAAAGTAAAAACTACTGACGGTGTTGAAGGATATGCATACGCAAGATATCTGAAAGCTTAATACCTTCAATATTTATTAAAATAGAAACATCCCAAAACTGGGATGTTTTTTCTATTTGTGCAGCATAAAAAATGAGGAAAAACCTATTTATTTTTCTTCCCTTTAAGTACATTTTTTGCTGTAAACGCACAAAAAATAAGCTTGGATGGAATAGTAAAAACTTCTGACCAGAAACCAATTACAAACACTACCGTTTATTTATTAAAATCAAAAGATCCTACAATCATAAACTACACCTCAAGTAGCAGCGATGGGAAATTTTCATTAAAAACCAATCAAGTGCATGGAAGCAAAACGCTGGTGCGGGCGTCTCGCTCGTACCCATTGCAAAAGCGGTCACAAGCGGGACGCTTGCGCCAGCGGAGGAAGTCATTATTTTATTCTTGTAATTATAATGCTCAAACTCAACAATTCTTTTGTTGCGGATGGCAAAGAAAAGATCATAAAAATGATCTACCCCTGAAGGTTTTCTGCTTTCAAAAAATACTGTTCCTGCAAAATCCGGGCGTTGGTTAATGGCATTGTTTACCTGAAAAGTTTCTAATAATTTCTGGTTATACTCATCCACTTCCATGTCTGGGCGGCCATCGATGTAATACCTTTTGTCGCCCTTCTTTTTGTTGTGAATGGTTAAATTAAAAAGTCTTGAAATCTCACGGATATCTCTCTGTAATGTGCGGATAGAGTAGCTTTGTACACCTGCATCCTGAAACTCGAAAGAGGTTAGCAGATAGTCTTCAAGCTGAGAATAATCTGCCGGAGTGGTTTCTAATTTTTTTATAATTAAAGCATATCTTGCCAAGTAAAAATCTTTTTTCATCTGATATTTGTTTTTTGGTCTGCAATCTTATTACTAAAAATTACTACCACAAATATATTAGCTTAATGCGACAAAAGATGTCGTGTTTTATTTTTTTTGGATAAGTTTTGGAATATATTATTAAGCTTTCAAAAATGGGTCTTTGCATCATTGCTGCTCAATACAGCCAACCTAGGACAGCAAAACTTATAAAATACAAACCTTCAGGATTATGGAATTTGTAATTTCTACTCATTATTGTATGTTATTATAAAGATAAAAAATAATACAATTGGTTTTAAAAAGAAAAAGCCACACGAAGGGATTCGTGCGGCAGCGGGGGTGAGCTAATAACCCGGTAATGTTTATTGATACAGATGGCAGAGAAATAGTTGGAGTAACTAAAGATGATGCAAAAAAAGCAAAAGATGGCGCACACAAAGTTTTTGCCGATAAAAGATTCGATTTTTTTAGAGCTCTAAATGATATAAAAGGTAAAAAACTAACTCAATAGACAAAGAAAAGCTCAAAGTGATTCTTTCTTCTTCTGATTTAAAATAGCTGTCTCAAAATTTTAAACAAAATATACTCAAACCGAAAACATTATATTTGAAAATCAGAGCTGTATATAATATTAATGATATTTAACATTATAATTAATACTTTATTGTGTGAGATATTAATTTTTCTTTATATTTACACACCTAAAAAATTTTATTATATAAAAAAAATTAAGACATTTGTAAAATGTTTATTTGTAGCAGGAGGCCTACTACTTATCAATTCACTTAATTCTTGCAGTACTGATGGAGATCAAAGCAGTATTGAACAGGCAAGTAATTTAAAGTCCACTGATAAAGTTTCTGAAACTTTATTAGGACTGGGAGTAAAAAAAATTAATGTTAATGATGGAGTTATTAAATTTGAAACATTTGGAGATTTCCTTTACAGAGATAAAGCTGTAAATTTCTCTAATTATACTATTTATAGTAGCAATGGTGTTTTATCAACTCAAAATTCATCGTTATACATAGATCGTGATGGAGATGTTGCGTATTCAAATTCTTTCGTACAGAATCAAAAATTGAAAAATGTTGATTTTACAAAAGAAATGGGTCAAGATGATTTAATTTTAATTTTAGCTTATTTAGAATTAAAAGAAGATATTGTTGATTCAGAAACAGAAAGCCAAACTTCTGTTCTTGGAAATAAAACATCATATGCTGAAAGGCAAAGCGAAATAGCTTCCGGAAAATTTGCTGGCGGCGGCGGCGGATGCAGCTTTTTTAATATTAGAAGAGCTTGTGGATTTGGTTTTACTCAAGCAGAGGCAGATGCCGATCTTTGGGTTGCAACAGCTAATTTTGCAGCTCAACATATGGGTCAAGGCTGTGTATCAATAGGTGGGGTATCACATAAAGACGCTGGATTTGCGGCACTTTCTATCCAATCATTTTGTTGTCCTTAAAATATTAATATATATGGAAAATCTAATTAAACCTTTACGAATAATTGCTCTTATAACGATGCTTTTGTTCTTAGTTGTAAAATTTTTTATCGTTAATGCTTTGCTTGGTAAAGTGTTTTTTATAATATCTGTTTCTTGCTTTGCTTTATTACTAATATTGTTTTGTTCGAAATTGATTAATAAATATTATGTAAAATAATTTTTCATATATTATAATGTATAGTGGGGAAGAACGTTAATAAGTTCTTCCCTTTTTTTTACCCCCCCCGCTGGTGCGAGCGTCTCGCTCGTACCCATTGCAAAAGCGGACACAAGCGAGACGCTTGCGCCAGCGAAATGATTACTCGTAAAAACATTGCTTAAGCAAAAGAATCGTGAACAAACCTTGTCAAGGTTAATATTAATGATGAAAATAACCTTGACAAGCTTCTGCCAAGTTCAGTTCAGCTCAAAAAAACACTGAAGACCAGAAGAAATTCCGGTCTTTTTCTTTTCCTAAAACTTCATTTTTAAAACCTCATCCCAAAAACTTTTTAATCATTAAATTAGCAGCAAATTTCAACTATGAACATCCGATATTCATTTTTTCTGATTTTGCTTTTTATTCTTGGGAATGCGCAAGCAGTAATTATTTATTAGAATTTCAATCATTTATAGTAAAGACCCGTGAGACAAAACTCTACGAGACTTAACAATTTTTTCGTAAATTTGAACAGTAAAATATTCTTTAAATTTCATGCATTTACCTAAATATCCTTTAAATTCGAGTGATAAAATGATGACTTTTGAATTTATAAGTGAAGGAGATAAAGGCTTAATTCATAAATTGGTAAGATTTCAGTCTACAAATTTGAAAGATGTATACAATCTTGCGTTCGGAGACAAAAATTATTTGACGGGCGATATTGATGATAAAGTAATTTCAAATAATGGAGACAGTGAAAAGGTTTTAGCTTCGGTTGTAGCTACCTTATATGCTTTTACAGATAAATATTCTGAGGTTTGGATTTATGCAACAGGAAGCACAAAATCCAGAACAAGATTATACAGAATGGGAATTACGAAATTCTACACTGAGGTGAAGAAAGATTTTGAAATTTATGGACAGTTAGAAGATGATTGGGAAGAATTCAAAATCGGCACAGAATATGACGGATTTTTAGTGAAACGAAAAAAATAAATTTTTTGAAAATGAAAATTACAGAAGAATTAAAAAAGAGAAAAATTACAATTGTTGCAGTAGACAAGTCTCTGGATAAATATGATGACAAAATCTTATTTCCTGAAAAACTTGCAAAAGCAAACGAGATGTTGAAAAAAATTGGACTACCAAAATTATCAACTAAATAGTGACTACTTTAAAAATCATTATCAAAAAAACACTGAAGACCAGAAGAAATTCCGGTCTTTTTCTTTTCCTAAAACTTCATTTTTAAAAACCTCATCCCAAAAACTTTTTAATCATTAAATTAGCATCAAATTTCAATTTATGAACATCCGATATTCATTTTTTCTGCTATTGCTTTTTATTCTTGGGAATGCGCAGACTCAGCAGACAGACAGTTTTGTGAAAAACAATTTTACCAAGCAGGAATTTTATATTCCGATGCGGGATGGTACCAGACTTTTTACTTCGGTCTACGTTCCGAAAGATATTTCGAAGTCTAAAAAATATCCTTTCCTGATGCAGCGTACCTGCTACAGCATCGCTCCGTACGGCGAAAATGAATACAGAAGAGCACTCGGCCCCAACAAATATCTGTTGAATGATAAATATATTTTCGTCTATCAGGACGTTCGCGGAAGGTATATGAGCGAAGGCGTGTTTACCAATATGACGCCACAGGTGGAAAGAAAATCCAAAAAAGATGTCGACGAAAGTACCGATACCTACGATACGATTGAATACCTCATCAAAAACATCAAATACAACAACGGAAAAGTAGGACAATACGGAACTTCCTATCCCGGATTTTATACGGCTGTCGGAGTTCTGGCTCAGCATCCGGCGTTGGTAGCTTCTTCGCCACAAGCCCCGATTTCAGATTTCTGGAATGACGACTTTCTTCACAACGGAAGATTTATGATGGGTTATTTCAGAACTTTTCCTGTCTTTGGCGTGCAGAAAACAAAGCCTGAAAATAAAGCATGGTACACAGATTCTATGATTAAACCAACCTCGGAAGACGGTCTGAAATTTTACCGTGACATGGGAACTTTAAAAGACGGATATGAAAAATATTACAAAGATAATTTCTTCATGACCGAAGTGATGGAACATACCAATTATGATGATTTCTGGCAGAAGAGAAGCCTGTTACCTCATCTGAAAAACGTGAATCATGCGGTGATGACCGTTGGCGGATGGTTTGATGCCGAAGATCTTTCCGGACCTTTGAATATTTACAAAACGATTGAAAAAACCAGTCCGAAAGCTAAAAACACTATTGTAATGGGACCGTTTTCTCATGGCGCATGGGCTCGTGAAGACGGAAAACATTTTCATAATGAAATCTACTTCGGAGACAGCATTGCGACGTATTATCAGAAAAATCTGGAGACTAAATTTTTCAGCCATTATCTGAAAGGCGATACCAAAAAAGATGCTGGATTGCCGGAAGCGATGATGTATGATACAGGATCTAAAGAATGGAGAGAATTTGCCGAATACCCTCCGAAAAACACACAGAAAATTAATTTTTATTTAGCTGACAAATCTTTGAAAAATACATCTTCACAAGGGTTTTCAGAATATTACAGCGACCCAAACAATCCTGTTTTGAGTTCTGAAAAAATAAAAGATTTCAACGGATTTACACCAAGAAATTATATGTCGGAAGACCAGAGATTTGCCGTTGGCAGACCTGATGTGCTGACATTTACGACCGATATTTTAACCGAAGATCTTACTTTTGCTGGAGAAATTTTAGCTAAATTAAATATCTCTTCTACTTCATCTGATGCTGATTTTGCTGTAAAACTAATCGATGTTTACCCTGAAGATTTCAAACCTACTGAAAAAAAAGACGGTGTGATCTATGGAAATTACCATCAGATGGTGCGAAGTGAAATAATGCCTGCAAGATTCAGAAATTCAAAAGAAAAAGCGGAAGCATTGCAGCCGAATCAGAAAACTGCCGTGAATTTCAGATTGCAGGATGTGGTTCATACTTTTAAAAAAGGACATAAAATTCAGATACAGATCAGCTCTACTTGGTTTCCACTGTTTGCTGTAAATCCGCAGAAGTTTATAGACAATCCGAACTTTGCTACCAAAGAAGATTACACGAAGGCTTTTATTAAAATATTTGAAGATTCTGCAATTGAAGTGCAGGTTTTGAAGTAAGTAAATTTTCTTATGTCTTAATAGACTGGAAATTGCGGACAAAATTTAAAAATTAATTCTAAAATTTCCAAAACAAGCACATTGCAATCTTGAAACCTCGGGTTTCGGGCAGATAGATAAATGTAAAATCTAAAAAAAAACATTGTTTCCACTTAAAGAATGGAAATTGATTAACAGATTAATTTCTTTTTTTTGATGCCTCCATTTCATAGGTCGTTAAAATCAATATTTTATTAAAAAAAGCTGTTCAAAATCATTGAACAGCTTTTTTTTGTTTATTACCAACCTAAAAGTTTATTGAAATCCATAATATCTTGCTGCGATTAAAATAAAATTTTAAGATTTCAAACCGAAAACAAAAAGTATTTTTAATAATGAAAAATTGCTTACGATCATAAAAAAACATTAAATAATTAATCAATGAAATGAGAAGGCAGGTAATATTGAGTATTTTATAAGTTATTTAACCGACTTTTAACCGATAAAAAAGCCGGCATATCTGCCGGCTTCCTCATTTGACTTACTGTATTTTCTATTTAAAATCTTCAATTGCTTTATTAATTGCATCAATCTGTTTATTGATACTTCCCGCATTTTGAGGATTTTGTTTTAAGACTTCCATTTTTTTATTGAGTCCTTCTTTCAGCATTTGAGAAATCATCATTTTCACCTGGGGATTGTCTCCCATCTGCCCTTTTGCCTGACCCAAAATTTTGGTAATGCTTTCAGTAGCTTTCAGATTATCTGAACTCATAATCCAGTTGTAGCCTTCTTCAGCATTTTTCCCCAATTCAGGATTCTGAAATTTGATGAAAGGATAAAATGCAACCAATTGACCAATATGGTGCATCTGCGAGGTGACTTTATTTTTAACAATAATGGGTAACATTTGGCTCAACATTTCTTCAGAAGCGCCTTCTAAGTCAATTTTTTCTGCATAAGAAGAAGCCCTAGCAGGATCGATTGCCAAAACTGCACCTACAGAATTTGCTTTTACTGCATTTGAAACTGCACTTACTCCTTTTTCGAAAATTGGAAGATATTTTTTGTCTTTAGATTTTGCTAGAGCCCTAATAGCCGCAGCTTGAACCAAAGTTTTAGGATCGTTTGAAGCTAATTTTTCAACATCTCCGCCCATTGCTTTCATCTGCTCTGGGTTTGAAAGATCCATCAATTCTAAAGCTTTCATTCTTACTCTGAAATAAGGATCTTTAATTGCTGTTGCCAAAATTTTTGTCGCTGCCGTATTTTTTCCTACCTGATCTTTAATTCCATTTAGAGCTAAATATCTGCTTTTAAATTCTTTGGAACCGTTGAATTGTAAGAGATACTGCTCTGGAGTTTTTGTTTCTGTAATGTCTGCAACTAAAATTCCATCTGCGTTGATATTAACTAAATCCGGAGTTTTAGATGAATCAAAATTGAATGTATTTTTTGCCGTTGCTTTTACCCAAACTTGTTGTCTTTTTGGTTTTCCGTTATCATAAACATCAATGGTTAAAGGAAATTCAAACGGTTTCTCTTGGGACTGGCTTATGGTTACCGACACCTGCTTTTTTACAGGTTCATAAGAAGTAGTGTAAGAAATTTTTGGGTGTCCACTTCCGAAATACCATTGATTAAAGAACCAATTTAGATCTCTGCCCGAAACTTTTTCAAAAGATAATCTTAGCTGATGTGCTTCAGCATTTTTAAACTCATACGTTTTCAAATAATCTGTAATTCCGGCAAAGAAAGCATCATCGCCAAGATAATTTCTAAGCATGTGAAGAATTCCTCCTCCTTTTTGATAAGTTACCAAATCGAAAACATCTTCTCTAGATTTATAATCAAATCTCACCAAGTCTTTTTTGAAATCGCCAGGATTATGAATGTACATATTCACATCTGTCATTTGGTGGTAATCTGCCTGATCTTTGCCGTATTTGTATTCGTTCCAAAGGTATTCTGAATAGTTGGCGAAAGATTCATTAACGGTAAGATTACTCCAGCTTTCGGCCGTTACCAAATCTCCAAACCAATGATGAAAAAGCTCGTGAGCGATGGTATCTTCCCAACTGTTTTCGTCAATCAACTGTCCTGGTTTTTGGAGAACAGCACTTCCGTGAAGCGTTGCTGTAGTATTTTCCATGGCACCACTTACATAATCTCTACCAGAAATTTGTGCATACTTTGCCCAAGGGTAATCGTAGCCTAATTTTTTTGAGAAAAACTCCAACATTTCAGGAGTATTTCCGTAAATCTGTTTTGCATAAGGCTCGTACTCTTTTTCAATATAGTAATCTACAGGAATATTTCTCCATTTGTCTTTTACGATGGCATATTCACCAACTCCCATGAAAAACAAATAGGTAGAATGCGGTTTATCCATTACCCAATGATCTGTACGTAATCCGTTTCCAGATTTTTCAGAACTCTTCATAACACCGTTGGAAAGTGTGACGTATTTATCAGGAACAGTCATGAAGATTTCCTGGGTTGTTTTTTGATTAGATTTATCAATAGTAGGGAACCATGCAGACGAAGATTCTGTTTCGCCTTGAGTCCAGATTTGTGTGGGTTTATCTGCATCTTTTCCTTGTGCATTGATGAAATAAAGACCTTTCGCATCGCTTATAGCTGCACTTCCTTCTTGTTTAACTTCGTTCGGACGAGATGTATATTTAATGTATACCGTGTACTCTTGGTTTTTTTGATAGGTTTTATCTAATGTGATTTTTAGAATATCATCTTTATAATCAAATTTCAGTGGAGATTTTTTACCGTTTTGGTCTAAAGCCACTTCATGAATGAGCATTGCTTTTGCATCAAGGGTTAATTCGTTCGTGGCATAAAAATAAGGAGAAGCGGTAAGCCATTCTTCACCATTCATTTGCTCTTTTTGGTAATCAAAATTTACTTTAAGTTTAGTGTGTTTTAGCTCCGTTACTTTGGCATGTGTTGCTCTATAAACCTCTTGTCTGCCTGAAGTTTCGGTTTGAGCCAAAACAAAATTTGAATTGAAAATTGCACCTAAAAAAAGTGCTGCAATGAATATTTTTTTCATTATGATATTAGTATATTTTAAAATTTATTATTCTTTTGTAAATGTATTTTTTCTCCCTGCCTGTTCGATGACAAAGTTCTTTTGTTCGAAATTAAAATCAATGGTAATATCTGCCATCTCAAATTTGAAATTAGTATTCGAAACCGCGTCCAAAGGAAATGCGCTCTGCCCGGTTGCCTGAGCCATAAGCGTTTTGTTGTTGATAAAGATATTAAATTTAACAGGAATTCTTTTATTTGAATACGCGCCAACGTATTTCTGAAGTTCTGCGAGAGGAATTTCTAAAGTTTTAAAATTTAGCATTTCAAAATCTTTGTTTTGAGTAACATCAATCATTTTATCTAAAACAGAATTTGTATCTGCATTATTCTGATTAACTACTAAAGAAACAGCCACTTTTAACTCCGGAAAGTAAAATAAGGCAGATTTAAAACCATCAATACCTCCGTTGTGGCCAAATCCTGAAGTTTTTTCGTAGGGAAATTTTACCACACCATAACCGTAGTCATCAGTAAAAGTTTTCATTTTTGTAAGACTCTCTTTTTTTATCAATTTTCCGTTTTCTAACTCTATGATAAATTTTATTAAATCTGAAGGTGTTGAGACAAGATTGCCAGCACCAATGGGAATACTCATATCTGTTTCGGGCAGTACTTGATATTTACCGTTATTATAGGCGTAAGATTTTGCCTGATTTTTTTCTGTTTCAATCTTTCCACCTACTTCAGTAAAATTAAGTTTTAAAGGTTTTGTGATTTTCATTTTAAGCAAATCAACATAAGTCTTTTTATTTATATTTTGCAAAATATAGCCCAACAAAATATAGTTTGAATTACTATAATCATGCTTCAAACCAGGCTCAAAATCACTTTTGTAGTTTTTAATTATTTTAATAAGGTCGGCTTCAGAGTGAAATTTGGTATACATCTGTAGAAATTCTGCCTCATCAGTTAAATTATGAATTCCGGAACGGTGCTGAAGTAAATTTTCAATTGTTATTTTATCTGCATTTGGAATTTCAGGATAAAAATTTGAAAGTTTTTGGTTTAAAGAAATTTTATTTTCTTCTACCGCTTGCATAATCATAACAGCGGTAAAAGTTTTGCTGATAGACCCAATTCTGTATTGAGTATTGATGTTTGCTTTTTGATTGTTTTCGGCATCCGCATATCCTACTGCTTTTTGAAAAGTTGAATTTCCATTTTCGGAGATGGCGAAACTGCCCATTATTTTGTGGTAAGAATATAGAGAATCTATGTAGTTCCCGAGTTTATCTTTAAGATTTTGTTGTGAGAAAAGCAATGACGAAGCGCATATCACAATCAAAAACCTAATCTTTTTTACCATATAAGAATTTTGCTTATAAGTTTCAAAAACTTATAAATAGTTACAAAAAAAGTAAAGTTTTTGGCTCTACTTTTTTATTCAACACAATTTAAATGGCCACGGGAGCTTTTATACCCGGATGCGGATCGTAATTTTCTAATGTAAAATCTTCAAAATTAAAATTAAAAATATCTTTTATTTCAGGATTGAGTTTCATGGTAGGAAGTGGTCTTGTTTCTCTTGAAAGTTGCTTCTGAACTTGCTCAAAATGGTTATTATAAATATGTACATCACCAAAACTATGAACATAATCTCCAACTTCTAAATCACAAACTTGCGCAACCATCATTAACAGCAAGGCATAGCTTGCGATATTAAATGGTACACCAAGAAAAACATCTGCGCTTCTTTGATACAATTGAAGTGACAGTTTACCATCGGCCACATAAAATTGAAACATGGCGTGACAAGGTGCTAGAGCCATATTTGGTATTTCTGCAGCGTTCCAAGCAGAAACAATTAATCTTCTAGAATCCGGATTTTTTTTTATTTGATCAATAACATCAGAAAACTGATCAACTACTTTCCCGTCTGCTCCGTTCCAGCTTCTCCATTGTGCTCCGTAAACAGGGCCGAGGTCTCCGTTTTCATCTGCCCATTCATTCCAGATTGTAACACCATTATCTGTAAGATATTTAATATTTGTATCTCCTTTCAAAAACCACAGCAATTCATAAATGATGGATTTCAAATGAACTTTTTTGGTTGTCACCATTGGAAATCCTTTGGATAGATCATAACGCAACTGGTAGCCAAAAACACTGCGTGTTCCCGTTCCTGTTCTATCGGTTTTATCGGTTCCGTTATCTAAAATATATTGCAGTAAATTAAGGTAGTTTTGCATTTTGATGAGTAATATCGGCTCAAATTTAGGAAAAATAAGGCAGTTATTTTACTGCATTCAATTCAAAAAATATATTAGTCTTATTTAATCTAATCTAATATGTAGATAAACAAGGTCTAAAAGATGGGTTGACGGATGAGGTAAACTTTAAATTTTCAAGATTTTAATTTTAAATTAAAATTACCAAATATTTTGTATTTTTTGCGTGATTGTATTTAAGCTAATACTTTCAGATTCTGTTTTCCCTTCCAAAACTTTTGCCAAGGGAGAATCTGTAGATATACAAAAGATTTTATTGCCTTCGGCCTCTATATTTCCGAAAGAAACGGCAATGTAAAAGAACCCTTTATCCGTTTTTACCAAAGCTCCTTTTTCAGATTTTACAGACGGTTTTGATGATAAATTATTGAGAAAGTCTCTTTGCTTTATAACTTCATTGAGCTGAAGCTGAAGATTATTAATTTCTTGTTGTAGCATCTCTCGCCCCGTTTCGTATTTGTCTCCCATCGAACTTTTGGTATCGTTGCTAGAAGCACGGGTTTCGGCAATAAGATTTTCAAAAATCAGGATTTTTTCTGAGATTTTATTTTTTAGAATATGTAATAGGTCTTCTTTTTTCATTTTAAAAAAGATAATTAAAGTTGCTAAAAGTATTAATTTTTGTTTAAAAGCCAATTTTAATATCATACAATGAAAGCGGACAAAAGCCCGCCTCTATTGAAAAATTAAAATACTTTATCGTATTTTTTTTGATTTACTTTTCGAAAACAGCAAAATCTGAAACTTTAAAACTGAAATTTTTATCTTTTGTAAAATCTCTTTTAGATTTATCAAAAACATTTTTCAATTCTCCCGAAAGTAGAGAGTCATCAATTGAGAAATTCACTGCTTCTTTTGATAAATTTAAAATTACTAAAACTTCTTTTTCACCATTTTTTCTGATGTAAGCTAAAATTTTATCATCAGCCGAAGTCTTCAAAATATGTGTAGTAACAGCTGCATCACCAGCACGCAAAGCAGGGTTTGATGATTTTAAATTTAATAAAATTTTATAAAATTCAGCCATTTTATACTCGTTATTCCAAGAAATGACGTCTTTTTCAAAAAATTCTAGCCTTTTGAGGTTGGGGAGTTCTTGCCCAGAATATAATAGCGGAATACCGTTCCAGGTTGCAGAAAACACTGCCATGGGTTTGGTGATATCTCCATATTTTTCAAATTCGGTTCCGTTCCAAGAATTTTCGTCGTGATTGGTTGTAAACCACGCTCGCATTGAGGCGTCTCCGATTTGTGAATATTGCAATAGTAATTCTTTCAACGATTGTATTGACTCATTATTTTTATAATAATCTGCTGATTTGTGCATCCACTTCCAAGAATAGCTTGCATCAAAGACTTTACCATAATCCGGGCTTTCAATTTCGTCGAATTCTCCTAGAAAAAAGAGTGGTTTTAGTTTTTCAACTTCTGGGCGTGCTTGCTTCCAAAAATCCACCTCTACCCACGATGCCAAATCGCATCTAAAACCATCAATATTGGTCTCTTTTATCCAAAACTTCATTGCCTCAATCATAGCGAGACGCATTTCTTTATTTGAGAAATCCAGTTCTATGATATCATCCATACCTGAGGCTTTGTGAAAGCTTCCGTCGGGATCTTTAAGATAAAATTCTGGGTGAGATTTCGTCCAAACATGATCCCAACCGGTGTGGTTGGCAACCCAGTCAATAATGACTTTAAAACCTAATCGGTGGGCTTCATTAACCATTTGTTTGAAGTCACTTATTGTACCCAACTCGGGATTGATGGAAACATAATCTGAAGCTGCATACGGGCTTCCCATACTTCCTTTCTTGTTGAGCTGTGCAATTGGGGTAATGGGCATAAACCAAAGGGTCTTTACTCCCATGTTTTTGAGGCGTGGCATTTCTTTTTCGAATGCTTTGAAAGTTCCTTCTTTTGTATATTGTCTTACGTTTACTTCGTAAATATTGGTAGTATGCTTCCAGTCTTGCGATAAATTCATATTCTGATTTATTTTTTGAGTACTGCACGACCATAGTGTGCAAGCAATCATGAATGACAAAACATTTTTTTTCATTCTTGTTTTAATTTTAGCAAAAATAAGAATTGCTTATTTACGAAACCGTAATTAAAATTATTATTCTATGTTTAACATTTAAAATCAATAAAAAACCTCAAAACTTAATTTGAGGTTTTTTTTATCTTTAGATTTTATCTTTCGTCGTCTTGATCGTCTTCATCAAATACATCATCATTATAATCATCATCTTCTTCGTCATCAAAATTGTCATCATCTTCATCTGAGAAATTGTTTGCACCCCCGAAATCATCGTAGAAAGCAAAATCATCTTCTAATATTGGTTTTACCGCTTTTTTCTTACCTGCAGGTGCATTTTTCGCAGGCGCTTTCAGCGGTGCATTACCAAACCTATATACAGTGATAGGATAATTTACACCTTTTGTTTCTTCGTTAATCTCTACCAACTCACAGAAAAATTCCCAAAGATCTAGAAGACCATATTGAAACTGAGCTTTATCTCCTATTTCAGAAAAAGCCTCATCAATGTAAATATCAGACATGATTTCACCATCGCCATCATCACTCATATCTTCCAGAGGAACGCTTTTTAGTATTGTACCATCGCTCTCAAGCATATTGAAAGCAGAAAGCTCTTCTCCTTGAAGGTTGAAAGCACTTTTGATCCCCAAATGTAAGTTCCAAAGTGTTTGTTTTCCCTTTACCTCGACATCTCTGAAGACGTCTTCTTTTGCATCTAAAATTACCCGAATCTTGTAAACCATACCAACTTGAATTTCTTTTTTCTTTTTCTACTTAATCTATTTCTGTTGCAAATATAAAATAAATGAAAGTGGACAAAAAAATTTTTCAGAATTTTTTAAAAGATTTTTTTTTCATACATTTCACACCGCACTACTTCCCCTTTTCTAGCATAAAGCTGAATTTTGTACCTTCAAGATAAATACTTTCTACTGTAATATTTTCGTTATGTGCTTCTAATATGTGTTTTACGATTGCCAAACCAAGACCAGAGCCGCCTTGTCTTCTGCTACGGCTGGTTTCTACTCTATAAAATCTCTCAAAGATACGGGGTAAAAGTTCGGCTTTTATTCCCATTCCGTTGTCTATGACTTCTACCAGCACTTTATTTTTCACCATACTGGTTTTCACAATCACTTTTGCTTCTTGGCGATTAGCGTAATGAATGGCATTTGAAATTAAATTAATAAAAACCTGAGAAATTTTCTGTTTATCAGCATCTACAAAAATCTGGGTTTGGGGAGTTTGAATTTGAAGATTTGTGTTGTGTTTTTCGGCTTCGAGGTCAAAAAGATCGAAAATTTCTTTAATTAAAAGATTAATATCAAATCTGGAAACTGAAAGATTGATTTCTCCAGCTTCGAGTCTGTTGATCATATCCAGATCTTTTACAATGGCAATAAGCCTTTCAACCGACTGGTCTATTCTTTCTAAATACTTATCACGAATAGCAAGATTCTCAACCCCACCATCCAATAAAGTTTCTACGTAACCCTGAATAGAAAACAAAGGCGTTTTCAGCTCGTGCGAAACGTTTCCTATATAATCTTTTCTGTAGCTCTCCATTTCTTTCATCAGATCGATTTCTGTTACTTTTCTCTGATTGAGATCTGAAAATCTTTCGCCGAGTTCTTTCAGCGTGATATTATCTTGATCGTCGTAGACCAATTCTTCGGGAAGTATTTTAGAAATATTTCTGATTTGTTTTTTTGCATAAGAATTAAAGAGCAGCTCGAGAACGGTATAATTGATGAGAAACATGATGATGATGCTTACAAAAATACCGAAGTTGAAAACTGAAGAATCTGCATAGATATCTTTTACAGAATCAAATAATAACACGAGAATAAGCATCACCAAAGTGATGAGAAATGAGGAAACGATTGTGAGTCTGTAAAACTTCAATTATACAAAATTTTTAATTATTTAGAATAAAAACAATAAATTTAGCCTAAAACTATCAGTTTATAGCCAATTCCTTTTAAAGTTTGAATTGTATTGATTCCCAGTTTTTCTCTTAGTCTACGGATGTGCACATCTATAGTTCTTTCGCCTACAATTACATCATTACCCCAAACTTTCTCTAGAATTTCTTCTCTTTTGAATACTTTTTCTGTATTTGAGGCTAATAAATAAAGAAGATCAAATTCTTTTTTCGGAAGTAAAAACTGCTGTCCGCTTTTAGAAACTCTGAAGTTGTCTTTATCAATCATTAAATCTCCTATTTCTATTTGCTTTGAGGCATCAGAAACCTGAGAGGTCAACTGAAGCAGTGCATTTACTTTAGAAATAAGAATTTTCGGTTTGATGAGCTTCACGATATAATCGTTTGCGCCTGCCTGAAAACCTGCCAGTTGAGAAAACTCTTCGCTTCTTGCTGATAAAAAAACGATGAGTGTCTTTTGAAGTTCTTTTATTTTACGAAGTTCTTGGCACGTCTCGATACCATCTTTTTCTGGCATCATCACGTCTAAAAGAATAAGATCGGGAATAATTTCCTTGGCTTTATCTATTCCTTCTTTACCGTTTGTAGCGGTGTAGATATCGTAACCTTCTTTTTCCAGATTATAAGAAAGTATCTCGAGGATATCCATTTCATCGTCAATTAAGAGAATCTTTTTTGAGTTCATTTTAGAGTTTTGCTGGTCAAAGTTAATCATTTTTAAATCACACGTTATTGCATGGGCAATCGTTCACATAAAGTTAACAATAATTGCTCATCCGTAATGTATCGTTAATGAAAATTTAAATTTAACTAAACCTACGCAGGCATAAATGTTTAGTTCCTTTGCACCGAAGAAATTAGTAAAAAGAAATGAACTTTAGAAAAATCAGTATTGCAGTTTTGTTTTTAACATCAACAGGAGCTGTAATGTATGCCCAAGAAACAAAAACAGACAGCTCAAAATCTGAGAAAAAGATTGAGGGGGTAGTTATTAAGGGAACAACCAAGAAAGGTGCAGAATCTAACATTATCGGTCTTCAGAAGAAATCGGTAGAAGTAATAGAACGTGTAGGATCTGTACAACTTGAGAAACAAGGTGTAGGTGATGTATCTGTTGCGGTAACTAAAGCAACTGGTTCACAAAAACAAGAAGGCAGCGGCCAGATCTTCATCAGAGGTCTTGGTGACAGAAACAACTCTACCACAATTAACGGTCTTCAAGTTCCTTCAAATGATCCTTTATACAAGAACATCGATTTGAGTATCATCAAAACTGATATGATCGATTTCATTGGTTTGGAAAAAGTTTATAACCCAAGAATTTGGGGAGATATGTCTGGTGCGAACGTAGACATTGTAACTAAAGTTTACACAGGAAAGCCTTATTTTAAAGTTAATTTAGGATCATCTGTTAACTTTAACGCTGTTCAGAAAAACAATTACTTCCTGCAAGACGGACCAAATTATTTTGGAACCAAAATGCTTGAAAAGCCATCTAAAAACGCTGTTTTGAACAGAGGTTATGTTTTCAAAACATCATTACAGAATCAGGAAATCAGCAACCCAATAAATTCTAATCTAAGTTTTGATTTCGGAACTAATTTTAAAATTGGTGAACAAGGCAAACTGAGCATTTTCGGATACGGTGGATTTGATAACAGCTATGATTACTTCCAGGGAATTACCGGTGGGTCATTTGATACTACCACAGGCCCTAACAAAATCTACAACAATTCTGAAGAATTTAAATACACAACCAACAGTACCGGTTTACTTAATGTGAATTATAAAATTAACAGTAATCACAACATTAATATATCTTCCAATTATATTCACACTCCTGAACAGAAACTTGGAAATTATAATGGTTACAACAGAGATTACTATGATGTAGATGTTGCTCAGGAGAGATTCACAACTCAACTGAGAAGAGCAACTTACAAGACAAATGATTTATTAGTAAATCAACTTAAAGGAGAGCACAAAATTACTGAACCTCTAAAAATCAGCTGGAACTTAGGTTATAACAGACTAGACAGCAGAAGACCAGACAGACAGCAGAATGTTACTATCCTGGATAAAGTTCAGAATTACAGCTTCTTTGCAAGCTCAAATCCTGGAGCAAACAATAGATATTACGACAGATTATTAGAGAATGATTTTGTAGGTGATATACATGCAGATTACAAATTAGGCGAAAGCACGAAAATCACATTAGGATATAGCGGAAGATATAAAGACAGTGATTTTAAAGCTACTCAATACAACTTACGTGTTTTACCTGTTCAGGGAACTTATTTTGTAGATCCGAACAACTATGATTCGTTTTTCAACAATACCAACTATCAGGCAGGTGGATTCTTTGATATTGTAACTTTCAGAGGTGATATCAAATCCAGTTCAACAGCTTTTGTACCTCAGGCATTTACATCAGAAATAATGAATAATGCAGGGTATGTAAACGTAGATTACAAATTTTCAGAAAAATTAACAGCACAAGTTGGTGTGCGTTACGATAATTTGAAGCAGGAAATTCTGTATAATACAACATTATATCCAGATGGTGGTAAAGTAAATAAAGATTATTCTAAAATTTTACCAGCTTTCAACTTAAAGTATAGTGTGAATGATAAGCATAATTTAAGATTAGCCGGATCAAAAACATATACGACACCATTACTTTTAGAAGTTGCTCCATTTGAGTATGAAGATATCGACGAATCTAGTATAGGTAATCGTGATGCTTATCTTGCAGACAACTACAATGTAGATTTAAAATGGGAATGGTTTCCTAAAAAGAATGAGCTGATCTCACTGACTGCTTTTGGTAAATACATTGAAAATCCTTTGGCAAGAATCGTAATCGCATCATCTTCAAACAGTGTTTCTTTCCTAAATATTGGAGATACAGGACGAGTTTTAGGTTTGGAAGCAGAAATAAGAAAAGATATTTATGACTCTGGTAAAACGAGATTATACACATTCGTCAACGGAACTTACCTGAATACAGAACAAGATCTTGACGAAGCCAAAGTAAGAAGAGAAAACACAAAGTTCGCCGTTACTCTGAATGATGGTGTTACCAAAGACAAAATTCAAGGGGCTTCTGAATTTTTAGCGAATGCCAATCTTGGACTTGAGCAGAAATGGGGAAATAAAAACACTGCTGATTTAGTGGTTTCTTACTCGTACATCTCAGACAATATCTACGCAATCGGTACACAAAACAAAGGAAATTTACTAGATAAAGCCTTCAGTACTCTGGATACTACTTTAAAGATTAAATTGGCGAGCGGAATGGGATTCTCTCTTTCAGGCAGAAATTTAATTAATCCTTATTTCACAAGAGTACAGGATAACAAAATCGGAGAACAGATTACGAGAAAATATAAAAGAGGTGCAGGTATCGGTGCAAGCGTTTCTTACGAATTTTAATAAAATAAAAATTTAAAAATATTGTAAAATGAAAAAGAACACTTTAAAATTATTAGCTGCGGCATTCATTATGTCTACAACAGCTGTAGTATTTCAATCTTGTAGTGATAGCAGTGATGACGAAGAATTAATCATCAATCCTGGTAGTGGAACTGGTATTGCATCAGACCCAAGTAACTTCAAAGGAGAAATTAAATCTGGTGAAAACATTACACTAGATGCTACTAAACTTTACAAACTTACAGGTTCTGTAATCGTAAGAGGTGGTGGTACATTAACAATCCCTGCAGGAACAAGAATTGAAGCTAACGGTGGTACTTCTGCTTTTATCGTTGTAGAACAAAACGCTAAAATTTTTGCTAACGGTACAGCTACAAACCCAGTTATCTTCACATCACCAAACCCAACGCCAGGAAGCTGGGGAGGTATAGTAATCTGCGGTAAAGCACCAATCAACAGAGGAGCCACTGCTACTTCAGAAGTTGGTGATTCTATCTATGGTGGAACTGTTGCTAATGACAACTCAGGATCATTAAAATACGTAAGAATAGAATATGCTGGTGCAATCTTTACAGGAACAAAAGAATTTAACGGGCTTTCTCTTTTTGGAGTTGGTAACGGAACTCTAATCGACAATGTATCTATGGTAAATGGTTCTGATGACGGTATCGAATTTTTCGGTGGAACTGTAAACGTATCCAACATCGTTTCTATCTACAACGAAGATGATGGTTTTGACTGGACTGAAGGTTGGAACGGAACTGCAACTAACATCTACACTAAAAGAAGAGCAAACGGTATTGGAAACAGAGGAATTGAAGCTGATAACAATGCTGATAACAAAGATGCAAACCCAAGATCTAACCCTACAATCAAAAACGCAACTTTCATCGGTGCAACATCTGGTGAATCTGACGGATTAAAATTGAGAGAAGGTACTTATGCTTCAATCGATAACGTAGTTTTATCTAACTGGAATACAGGTATCAACGTAGAGCACGATCAATCTGTGACTTATTTCAACGGTCAAAACAAAATCACAAAAGTGAAATTTGACAATGTAACCACTAAAGCTTCTGTAAAAGCAACTACAGGAAGTGCGACGGCAACATTACTAACCAACACTTACACAGAAGATGCTTCTGCAACAGGTGCTGGTAATGGAACTACTGCTCCTGCTTGGGCTGCAGGATGGGCTGGAATTCAATAATTAGTTTCTTCATATCAATTGAGAAAACCTCTTCAGATCTTTTTCTGAAGAGGTTTCTTTTTATTCTTCAATCGTCCTGAAGGTTAAATTAATTCTTGGTGTCTTTACTTTTGTTGTTGGTGGAAGGCGGTGAAGCCAGTTTTCCTGAGTTTTGCCTTTCATGACCAATAAACTGCCGCTTTCTAAGAAAATTTCTGCTTTTTCCTGAGTGGTTTTATGTTTAAAGACAAACTTTCTTTCAGCACCAAAAGTTAGGGAGGCGATCGCGCCGTTTTTCTTTAAATCTTTCTCCCCGTCGCTATGGTAAGCCATTCCTTCACTGCCGTCGTGGTATAAATTTAGCAAACAAGAATTGTATGTTTCTCCAGAAACTTCTTCGCACTTTTGTTTTAATTCTAATAATTCCGGAGTCCAGAATCTGGCGTATTTTGTTCGTTTAGAATAAGTGTACTCAAAAGCTCTTTCGCCAAACCATGCCACTTTTCTTTTCGTTAAAATTAACTTACCAAAAATCACCGCCTCATCATTTTCCCAAGGAATTTCACTCAAAAGATAATCATAGAATTTTTTACATGCTTCTTCATTAAAAACTTTACCGTAATATTCTGTAATTCCATCTTTCGGAAGAATATTGATTGGAAATTCTGTAATATCATTAAAGAGAGTAAACATTTTTTTTATTAATTTTTTTTTACACAAGTACACCAATAACTTTTAGGAATAAATCTTCGCACTCTCCCACCCAATCATCAACTGTTTCCTATCGCTTCCCCACATGTATCCACCGATTTTTCCGCTCGACTGTATTACCCTGTGACACGGAATTAAAAACGCCACAGGATTGCTTCCAATCGCCGTTCCAACAGCTCTTGATGCTTTAGGACTTCCTACTTCCTGAGCTAAATTTCCGTAGGTTGATAATTTCCCCATCGGAATTTTAAGAAGACTCTCCCATACTTTTAACTGGAAATCTGTTCCTTTTAAATGCAATTTTATTGTTTCTAAATTCCCCCAGTCTTCATTAAAAATAGACAATGCATTTCTCTGGAAATCATCTTCTTTTTCTGAAAAATCTGCATTTGGAAATCTTAGTTTTAAATCTGAAAAAGCCTTCAATTGATCATTTTCAAAAGCAATGTAGCAAACGCCCTTCTCTGTAGAAGCCGAAATTAAATTTCCAAAAAGACTTTCAGAAAAACTATAGTTAATTTTTAAACTCTTTCCACCATTTTTATATTCCGCAGGTGACATTCCTTCAATCTTAACAAACAAATCGTGCAAACGACTCGTGCTGGATAAACCTGTTTCTAACGTTGTATCAAAAAGACTAATTTTTTCTTCTTTTAAAAGATTTTTAGCATGATTTAAACTGATAAATTGCAAAAATTTCTTCGGACTCGTTCCTGCCCAATCCGTGAACATTTTCTGAAAATGCGCCGGGCTCAAACCCACAAAACCCGCAACTTCATCAAGATTTGGCTGAAGTTGAAAATGATTTTGAATATAATCTATTGCCTTTGCAATTCTCTGATAGTCTAAAATATTCTGGGCAGACATCTTTTATTATTTGATACAAATTTCAGAAGAAAAATCGTAAGAAAAAATCCGCTTCTTGCGGAATTTAATTTAAATCAAATTTAAAGAAGTAAAAATAGGATGACAATGAAATTTTTAATTTAATACCAAATATTTTGAATTTACAGGATAACGATGTGTACAACAAAGGTCTTGCTACTGTGGAGCAAATTTATACGCAAAAATTCACCGTATTTTGGTGCTTCGCAACTTACCAACCCACCTTAAGACTTTATTTCCACTCACATCATTCCGCAGCTTCTCTGCTCCCTTTTGACAAGCATAAATTTTCAAATTAAAACCTTCATCTTAAACTCAAACTTTAACCTTAACCTCAAATTCCTTACCTTTACAAAAACAAAAAATATGTCGTTAAACGCTGTGCTGTTCGATATGGACGGCGTCATTGTGGATACAGAACCTCTCCATAGAAAAGCCTATTTTAAAACCTTTAATCAGCTTGAAGTTGCCGTTTCGGAAGAATTATACACCTCATTTACCGGAGCTTCCACTAAAAGAGTTTTTGAAACTATAATTGGTCATTTTGATCTTTCCGAAACCCATGAGGACCTTTCGGTTATTAAGAGAGCTCATTTCAAGGATTATTTTTATAATGATGAAGAATTTGATTTGATTCCTGGAGTTAGAAATTTGATTGAACATTATTACGATAACGGAATAACCTTAATTCTTGCTTCTTCTGCCACGATGACGACCATCAACATGGTTTTTGAAAAATTCGGACTGGGAAAATATTTCAGCGGGAAAATAAGCGGAGCCGATTTAAAAGAATCAAAACCACATCCTGAGATTTTCCTTAAAGCAGCAGAAATGGCTGGTGAAAACATACAAAACTGCATGGTGATAGAAGATTCTACCAACGGAATTTTGGCTGCACACCGAGCTAATATTTTTTGTGCGGCATATAAAAGTCTTCACACGCACAATCAGGACTACAGTCTAGCCAATATTATCGTTTCAGATTATGATGAACTGGAAGTGGGTAAGATTTCTAAGTTCTTTTAAACAAAAACGGCTCTCAAGAATCTGAGAGCCGTTTTTGTTATAAGTTTTGGCTAAAGCCAACTGAATTTATTATATTTATAAAACGGGCTAAAGCCCGTTCCTATTGAATGATTTAGTATCCCAATATCTTCAAAATATCTTCAGGCCCTTGTCTTTCCCTGAAAATTTCGTACTGAAAATCTCCATTTTCATCTTTCTGAATCAAAACGTGTCTTGGCTGAGGCATTAAACAGTGATGTACACCACCGTAGCCGCCAATCGTCTCTTGATAAGCACCTGTATGGAAAAAACCA
This sequence comes from Chryseobacterium piscicola, assembly GCF_900156685.1. GTDB lineage: Bacteria > Bacteroidota > Bacteroidia > Flavobacteriales > Weeksellaceae > Chryseobacterium > Chryseobacterium piscicola. The sequence continues at coordinate 132,562 of NZ_FTOJ01000008.1, read as the reverse complement.
ATGTATAGCGGTTTTGTATCACTGAAAACAGGCAGATAAATAGTGTTGGTATGTTGTTCAGAATTATAATAATCATCAGAATCGCAGGTCAATCCACCAAGGAAAACCCTTTCGTAAGAATCGTCCCAACGGTTGAGCGGAAGCATGATAAAGTGTCTTGAAATAGCCCAAGTATCTGGAAGAGTGGTCATAAATGAAGAGTCGATCATATTCCATTTTTCTCTGTCGTTCTGGCGTTTTTGAGAAATAATTTTGTATAAATTTGCGCCACTCTCTCCAACGGTAAAGCTTCCGAATTCCGTATAAATATTAGGTTCTTCTACTCCTTCTTCTTCGCAGAATTTTTTGATTTGAGAAACGATTTCTTCTACCATATATTGGTAATCATAATCGAAGTTCAGAGAAGTTTTAATTGGGAAACCTCCACCGATATTCAGTGAATTTACTTCTGGAGCAATTTTCTTTAAACGTGCATAGACACGAAGACATTTGTACAATTCATTCCAATAATATGCGGTATCTTTAATTCCGGTATTGATGAAGAAGTGAAGCATTTTCAGTCTTGCATTCGGATGTTCAGCAATTTTCTGGCTGTAATAAGGGATGATGTCTTTGTATCCTATTCCTAATCTTGAAGTATAAAATTCAAATTTAGGTTCTTCTTCAGAAGCGATTCTGATTCCGATGTCGAAGGTTTTATCTATACTTTCCGTCAATTTATCCAGTTCACGGTAATTATCCAAAATCGGCGTAATGTTTTCAAAACCGTTGTTGATCATATCTGAAATTTTCGCAAGATAATCATCGGTTTTAAAGCCGTTACAGATGACTTCGATATTTTTATCAACCTTACCTTCATTATAAAGGGATTTTACAATATCCATATCGTAAGCCGAAGAAGTTTCTATAGAGATATCGTTCTTCAAAGCCTCTTCAATCACGAATTTAAAGTGGCTGGATTTTGTACAATAACAGTATCTGTAATTTTTTTTGTAGTCGATTTTCTCAAAAGCTTCTTTAAACCAGCCTTTTGCTTTCTGTATATTTTGAGAAATTTTCGGGAGGTAACTTACCTTTAGGGGCGTTCCAAACTTTTCAACAACTTCCATCAAAGGAATGTCGTGAAAAGACAAATTGTTCTCAGAAACATTGAATTCTTCGGTTGGAAAATACAATGTCTGATCAATAAGTTCCGAGTACTTTATTTTCATTTTCTAGCAAGTGAATTAAGAATGCAAAATTGCTAAAAAAGATTGATTTTTTGGTTTTAAATTTTCTTAAAGTTTGATTAGATTGAAAATTAATAAAATTGAAAATTTCTATACTAAAATCCTCTACAGTCTTTGCCTACAAAAACAAGCAAATCTCCTACACCATATTCAATATAAACATTATCTTCTACAGCAGAATTTCTGGTTCCAATCCTAGAGATAATGTTCAGGTTTTCATTGTTTAATGCCCATTTCAAGCCTTTTGTGACTACATTTTCTGCTTGAGGGAAAGGATAAAGTGAGACCAGTTTACCCTTCACATTTGTGAGCAAAAATGTTTTGGGAATAAAAAAATATTTTGAAGATTTATCATAAAATGTGATGTTCAAATTTTCTTTAAATAAAAAAGCGACCGTAAGATTTCCCAAAAAATGATCTTGTTCTCCTCCACTTCCTCCATAAACATCAATGTTTTCAAAGCCTTTTTCTGCAATAATTTCTAAAGCTTTATGAAAATCTGTCTTCTCCTGATCCGGAGTGTAGATAAATTTATCATCATAAATATTTTCATCTGCACCAGAATGCGAATCAAAATCACCGGAAATAAAATCCAGACTGTCCATAGGAAAATCTAATTCTTGCAGATAATGGAAAGCTCCGTCTGTACAAGCAATAAAGCTGTAAACATCTAATTGGGGGAGAGATTTCGGAGCGTCGCCGTTGATGAAAAGGAGTACTTTATCTTTCATTCGGATTCCAGTATTCTTCTGGTTCATTGTTTATTTTAGAAATATATCTTGCCAAAACAAAAAGGTAATCTGAGAGTCTGTTTAAATATTTAATGAGTTCTGAGCGCACTTCTTCGGATTCATTTAAGAAAACCAATGAACGTTCTGCTCTTCTACAAATCGTTCTTGCAGCGTGTAAAAATGTTGCAGATTTTCCACCTCCTGGAAGGATAAAATATTGTAATGGCTCTAGTTTTTCTTCGAAAGCATCCATCCAATTCTCCAATTCCTCAATTTCTTTATCAGAAATAATTAATGGGAGTCTAGATTTTCCGTTTGCCAACATTAATTTGTCTACCGGAGTTGCCGCTTCTGAACCAACTGTGAAGAGATCAAACTGAATTTTCTTCAATTGTTTTAAAACCTCATCGTCCGTTATGTAACTTTTTGAGATTCCGATAAAAGAATTGAGCTCATCAATATTTCCGTAGCTTTCTACTCTTGCGCTGGCTTTAGAAACCCTTGTACCGCCGTAGAGTGCAGTTTCTCCTTTATCTCCTGTTTTGGTGTAAATTTTCATTGCTAGATTATAATCGTTTTCTGAATGCCAAATTAATCAAGGCAATTTCACCTCACTAAATTAGTTTATTTTACAAAAAGGAAAAAATGAAAACCCAATGTTGTGAAAAAAATCTGAATTGCTAGCCCGGAGAGAAACGACATTCTTTTCTGCGGCAGACCAAACCACAGCATTTACCTGAGCCGTTATTGCTTCTAAAAAAGCAAGAAACAAAGTACCGTAAATCATCAACCGATAGGGTTTAATAAACGGTTTCTGTTGTCTATAAATCGCGAAAATACTGAGTGCTTTTGTGAATTGTTTTGCCCTGAATTGGTTTTAAAAGAAAAACGCACCTTTTCTGAGAGAAAAGGTACGAATTACTGTTTTGTTTCTATCGAAATATCATATTTTAGAAAATTCTTCTTCTATAATTTTTAAATTTTTGTTGTGCGGAAATTCTTTTATAACGAGAGCTAAATAATCGAGAATCTCTTTTTCATTTTTAATTTTAACTTGTTTGAAAAGTATTTTATAGTATTCATTATATTTTATCTCTGGGGAATCTGTTTTTAAAATATCTCTGAAATAATCAAAATGATTTGTAAAATTTGCTCTTTGATTCAAGGCAAAAACATCAATAATTTTCTTTAAAAAAGCAGTTTGGTATAATTCAGAATCATTATCATACACAAATTGTTTATTTTTAATAAGTGCATCCAAGTAGGTCATTTTCGGGCCAAGTGCGCCTGGAAATTTTGCAATTAAATTCTCGATATGTTGTATAAATTCTTGAAATTGCTCTTTGGTTTCAACTTCCTTAGGGCTTTTGTTCCAATCAATCTTCCCCAAATCAAATCCGGCTTCATGATCACCAAAATACAAAGGATTTTTTGTTATAAAAGCGCTATATTTTTTGTTATCACTTCCTACTAAACTTGCTACAGGCTGCCCGAAATAAATTTCATGAAAATCTTCAAAAATCTCGTCTCCGGGTTCAAGTTCATCGGTTATTTTAAAATACTCTTCAGAATTCTCACATTTGACTTTAAAAACTAATCTGGAATATTTTTTAGAAAAATAGAGCTTGTTTTTCTTCCATAATTCTGCATAATCAAGTATAATTCTTTTTCTCAGATTCTCTAAATTCTTGTTGTTACCATAAACGAAATAATCAGAATCTAATTTCAGCAATTGAAAATACAATTGATCGTTTTTTGATAAATTACGGTTATTTTGGATTTTTTGTATACTTTTTGATAAACTATCAAAATCAGTTATTGTAAAAATTAGTTCACTTCGATCTTGTAAAATCTTTCGCAATTCAATCTTTTTTAGATCAAGATCATCTTTATATTTTTCTAGAACCTCATTCAGGATTATCTTGTAATCATCATCATTATTAGTTACTGCAAATAGCCATAACTTAAGTAATTGTTTTTCTTTTTGATTAAGTTCTGAAGAATCTATTATCTGGTGAGTGATTTTTTTTCCTTTTGTTTGAAAATTAATCAAACTTTGCAAATAATACTGAGTTTTGGGCCTTTTGCTAATACCTTCCGTTGTAAGAAATTGAATTGCTTCTTCGTAATTTCCTTTTTCTGGATCGCATAAACTAATACCGTAATTTAATTGATAAGAATCTTCTGATGAATCACTGAAATAGGGACTCGTTACAGTCAGCTGCCCATTTAAACATATTGAGATTACGCAGAATAATATCAACAAAATGGTTTTACCCTTCGTACACATAAGTTGTAAGATAATGCAATTCAGACTTACTGGCTGCTTTGGAATCTGCTTCCGCTTTTTGTAAAGAGTAGCTTGAATTGATTTCCTTTTTCTGGAAAACAAAAGAATTGTTGGCATTTTTATCAACAACATCAGCGAAAATATGTTCAATTTCTGAATTGGCTAATGACGAAAAACTCATGTCTTCAAAACCATGCATTAATCTTAGATCATCAAATTGAGCAAAATTGTCTTTTACGAAACTTTGCAATTGAGATTTTGAATCAAAATTTCCTGCCCAGATATTGTAGGCGTAGGTTTTCTTACTTGGTTTGTCAAAAATACTTTGGTAGACAAAATTTTCTCCCAAATACGCCTCTCTTACTTGGGGATCATTTGCCAGCTCTTCCGGAAGACCTTCTTTTAAGATTTTACCTTCAAACATAATATAAGTTTTGTTGGTAATGGCCAATGTTTGCTGTACGTTATGATCGGTAATAAGAATTCCTATGTTTTTATCGGTTAAACTTCGTACAATTTTCTGAATATCTTCTACAGCAATCGGGTCTACTCCAGCAAAAGGCTCATCCAAAAGAATAAAACTAGGGTCGGTTGCCAAACATCTTGCAATCTCGGTTCTACGTCTTTCTCCCCCAGAAAGTAAATCTCCTCGGTTTTTTCTAACGTGTTGCAAAGAAAACTCTTCTATCAACTCATCACATTTCATCTGCTGTTGTTTTTTTGAAAGCTTTGTGAGTTGTAAAACGCCCATAATATTGTCTTCTACAGACAATTTTCTGAAAATAGAAGCTTCTTGTGCCAAATATCCAATTCCTTTTTGGGCTCTCCTGTACATGGCATCGGTTGTGATTTCTTGTTTATCAAGAAAAATTTTCCCTGAGGTAGGTTTTACCAAACCTACGATCATATAAAAAGAGGTAGTTTTACCTGCTCCGTTTGGACCAAGCAAACCTACAATTTCTCCCTGCTGTACTTGCACAGAAACACCTTTCACTACTTTTTTGGGACCGTATTCTTTTATTAAGTTTTCTCCTCGTAAAATCATAGAGGCAAAGATAAAGTTTTTTTGAATTGAAATGATAAAGCAGGAAATTGGTGAAACTAAAAAAATTCACTTTAAAATCTTTTTTTTGATTTCAATTTATTGACAGAATTTACATTATTCAAGAGTCCTTACTTTTTTAACTTTTACAAAGACATCAATTAGCATATAAGTAGTACTGAAATCTCCTTATTTCCCAGTCTTATACTACTCCTCTCCTTCATCCATCATCTGCAAAACAAATAATTGGCTTGCATAACAGTCATTTGGTTAAATTAAAATATTTTTTTTGTTTATAAGAAAATTTTTAATCTTTACTATTTATATATCAATCAAATAAGTTCGTGAGATAGAAAAATTTAATTAATTTTACTTCAACCAAAAACAAAAAAATAATGCAAAACAACCAAAAACTTACAGAGCTTATAGCGCTTGATCTAGGCACCAATATCATCAATAGACTTCCTTATGCAAAGGAGGTTTTTAAATGGCAAGATATCGATTTACTTCCTCATTCGTCGGAAGACACCATGCTGGGGGAAATTTTTGAACGAAATGGCAGAAACTGGCGTACCACCAATAATAATTTAATCGGTTATCTCTTTTCCGGAGCTCAATTGGAAACCGTGAAAAATCAATTAAAAGAAGTGAAAAAATTCACTGCGATGATTCCAGATTTTGAATTTACAAAAGAAAGTATGTTTGATTTCGGATTGTCTTTACCTTCTTTATTTAATATTGACATTCAAGGCGATCTGAAAAATGCTAAAGATTTTTCTATAAAAGTAAGTAATGTAACCAAATCAAGAATTACCAACATCGATTCTCCTGGGATTGAAATTTTAAGAAACTATTCTGCATTTACTCAGGATGAATCTAAGGCATACAGAAAAAATGTAAAATTTAATTTTCTGAGTACCGCCCTTTTTTATGCTGAAAGTGTTGAGATCAATTTGGAAAAAGATTCTGGTGTGGCTTTGGATGTGAGTTTCAGCACTACCAATGTAGATGTACAAACCAATGTAAACACAGCTACCAAGAAGAATTTCATTTTAAAATACAAAGCAAATCAAGCTCCTTTCGCAGCAAAATTTGTGAAGGGTAAGGATTTTGATATTTTATGATTAAAAAAAACTTAAACGTCTTTAACAATGGTTTAAAAAATATACGATGATGTTTATTTATAATTGTCCGTTTTATCATCTAAACTTAGTTTTCCCACAAATTTGGCAAAGATATTTTACTACTCACTGTTTTTTAAGTTTCGCAAATGAAAATTCAGCAATCGCATTACAATTTTAAAAAATTTCAGGTAAAATCGTAAGACTTAGCAAAGGAAACAAGGCTTTTCAATCCTTACAGTCTGTTTAAAATTCATTAAAATTATTTTTAAACAGATTCTTAAATTGAATTAGGTCGAAAAACGGATATTCTGATATTTATTATATTAAAAAAGTTTAAATCAGAATTAATTTTAAAACAAAAAAAAACAGCAACCTGATTCAAGTTGCTGTTTTAGTTTATTTATTCAATAGTATTGCTGCTTCTTTGGCGAAATACGTAAAAATCATATCTGCACCGGCTCTCTTGAAGCACGTTAAGCTTTCTATGATGGTTTGGTCATTATCTAGCCATCCATTTTGTGCTGCCGCTTTTACCATGGCATATTCTCCACTTACGTTGTAAACTGCGATGGGTAGATCGATAGCTTCACGTACTTTAGAAACAATATCCAAATAAGGGAGTCCTGGTTTTATCATGATAATATCTGCTCCTTCATCTACATCTTTTAAGACCTCATTTAAGGCCTCTCTGGAGTTATGAAAATCCATCTGATACGTTTTTTTATCTTTCGGAATATCGCCGTTATCTCTCGGGGCACTGTCTAAAGCACTTCTGAAAGGACCATAGAATGAACTCGCATATTTTGCCGAATAACTCAAAATACCTACGTCGTGGAACCCATTTTCTTCTAAAGCTTCTCTAATGACGAGCACTCTACCATCCATCATATCACTAGGGGCTACAATATCTGCTCCAGCTTCAGCAAGAGAAACCGACATTCTTGCCAAAGCGTGGTTGGTAGCATCATTTGCTATTTTCCCGTTTTCAATAATTCCGTCGTGCCCGTAGATAGAATAAGGATCTAGCGCCACATCTGGCATCACCACCATTTCTGGAACTGCATTTTTGATGGCTTTTATTGTTTGCTGCATCAATCCATCTTTGTTCCATGCTTCTTTTCCTGTATTATCTTTCAGATGCTCCGAAACTTTCATGTAAAGATTAACTGCCTTTACACCTAAAGAAAATAGTTCCTTACATTCTTTTACAGTTAAATCTACACTTCTCCTGAAAATCCCTGGCATAGAAGAAATAGCTTCCTCTTTATTCTCTCCCTCCATTACGAAGACAGGCATCACAAAATCGTTTACAAAAAGACCGCTTTCTCTTACCAAACTTCTCACTGTTTCATTAGATCTCAATCTTCTGTTTCTTGAATATATCATTTTGGAATAATTTTTGAAATATTGTTGCAAATTTAATATAACTATTACAAAAAGCTATTGCACACTATAAAGTAATTTATTATTTTTGTTAGAGTTTATATGCAAAAAATGCGTCAATGAGAAAAATTTTACTTTTATTTATCTTTTCAGCAAGTTTCTTAGGGTTTTCAAATCAAATGAAAGCACAGCAGAGAGAGCCATCTTCTTTATCTCAAAAATCTGATGATGGTATTTTAACGGCATACCCCAATCCTGCAAAAGATGTTTTGGTAGTAAAGGCCAAAGACGCGAGTTTGAAAATAAAGAATGTAACTTTTTACTCTATAATGGGAACTCAGGTGGCGAGTTACAATATCAATACCAACCGGAGCGAGATAAACATAGATAAGCTGAAACCTGGAAAATACATGATCCGTTACATTTTGAGTGACAACACACAGAAAGTAACGCAAATCGTAAAATTATAATATAAAAAAAATCCTGATAATCATCAGGATTTTTTATTGCGCTTATATTCTGTCTTAATTATTCCGTAACTTTCGGCTTCTAATTAATCTATATAGAAAATCCTCATGTTAAAAGCTGAGCACATTATAAAAACCTACGATTCTGGCAGAAAAGTAGCCTTGGATGATTTTAGTATTTCAGTTCCAAAGGGCAGTATTTATGGTCTTTTGGGACCAAACGGGGCGGGTAAAACATCTTTTATAAGAATCATTAATCAAATTACAAAGGCAGACTCAGGCGACATCTTCATCGATGGTGAAAAATTGAATCCTTCCCATATCCGAGATATTGGCTACATGCCCGAAGAGCGTGGCCTTTACAAAAATATGAGTATAGGCGATCAAATTCTTTATTTTGGGGAGCTGAAAGGAATGTCTAAAAATGACGCCCTATCCGAAGCTAAAAAGTGGTTTGAAAAACTACACATAGACCAATGGTGGAAGAAAAAACTCACAGAACTGTCTAAAGGTATGGCACAAAAAATTCAGTTTGTGGTAACGGTTTTACACAGACCCAATCTTCTTATTTTGGATGAACCTTTTTCTGGTTTTGATCCGGTAAATGCAAATTTAATTAAAGATCAAATCATTGATTTAAAAAATAACGGGACCACTATTATTCTATCCACCCACAGGATGGAAAGCGTTGAAGAAATGTGTGATTATGTGGCTTTAATCAACCATTCAAAAAAAATAATTGACGGGAGAGTTTTTGAGGTTCGTGAAAAATTTAAGAAAAACATTTTTGCTGTAAAAATTTCTGAAGTGAATGTGCAAAATTTCAATTTGTTTAAAGAAAAATTTGACGTTCTAAATTTAAAAAACGAGCACAATCTCACCACATTTGATATAAAAAATGAAGTTTCTCAAAACGCTTTAATTACCGAAGTTTTAAAAACAGGGAATATCAGAGTATTTGAAGAGAAAATCCCTAGTATGAATGAAGTATTTATTAATGCAGTCTCAAATAATAATTAATTGATTTTGATATCAATTTTTAGTTTCTTTCAAAATTTCATTTAAAAATATTTATGAAAAATATTATAATCATTACCAAAAGAGAATTTTTGACGCAGGTGAAGAAAAAATCTTTTGTTGTACTTACGCTTTTGGCTCCTATCCTTCTTTTGGCTTTCGGAGCAGTGATTGGTTTAATGTTTAAAGCCAATGAAACACATACTAAAATTGAAGTTGTGGACAACAGTGGTATGTTTGCAAATGGCTTGAAATCTGATGACAAAATTAATTATAAATTTATATCAGCTGGCGACCAAACAAAACAGATAGAAAACTTAAAAAAGTCGGAAGATTATGATGGAATTTTGATTTTACCTGAATTGAACGGATCAGATTACTCAAATTTTGAGAAAAAAACACAGCTTTTGATTAAAACAAAAATAGGTTTTGACACAAAAAAAATAATTGCTGCCGACATCAATGAAGTTCTTAAAAAGGAAAAAATAAAAAATCTTGGAATAGACAATATACAACTGGAGAATCTTGATAAAAGATTTTCTTTAACAACTATTAATCTTTCAGAAAACAATAAAGAAGATTCTGATATGGCTTTTGGCGTAAAAAGCGTTCTTAGTATGCTTTTGATGTACGTTACCTTTATGTTTATCATCATCTATGGTGTACGAGTGATGCGCAGTGTTTTGGAAGAAAAAAACAATCGTGTGGTAGAAATTATCATCTCATCTGTAAAACCTTTTGAGCTAATGATGGGGAAAATTTTGGGTGTAACAATGGTTGCTCTCACTCAATTTATCGTCTGGATCAGCATGTCTGTGGTAGGTGCATTGATTCTAAATACAGGGTTTTCTTCTCTAAAAAACAACATCCCTGGAGGAACCGAAGAAGCGATGAGCAAATTTGATATTGTGGCAATGGGTGCTGAGATTTCTCACAGCCTTTTGGAGCTTAATTTTCCTTTAATCATTTTTGTTTTCATCGTATTTTTTCTTTTGGGATATATGTTTTACAGCTCAATATATGCAGCTGTGGGCTCTGCTGTTGATAATGAGACAGAAACTCAGCAATTCACAATATTTGCGGTACTTCCTCTAATGTTGGGAATGTATGGAAGTGCTACAATAATGAATAATCCTGATGGCCCACTAGGCTTCTGGCTTTCTATTATTCCATTTACTTCGCCGGTAGCAATGATTGCGAGAATTCCTTTTGGTGTACCGGCGTGGCAGATTATACTCTCTATTTTTTTGCTTTTAGGAACAACAATTTTTATGATTTTTGTTGCAGGAAAAATCTACAGAGTAGGCATTTTGATGTACGGAAATAAGGCTAGCTTAAAGGAAATCTGGAAGTGGATAAGAGAGTAGCTTATGTAAACATATCTTATTTTTATATAAAAAATGATAACATAAGTTTAAAGAATCCTTATCATTTATTTGAAAATGGAGACATCAACAATATTGAAACAAAAAGCGGTAAAGGATTACAGCAAATTCAATTGTAAGTTTTCACCTACAAGACTCTGTAAGAGCAATCTTATTATTAAGAAGTATATCATTATTGTACTATAAAAACTGAAATACAATTTACAGATCCTCTTCTGGAGCTTAGATTCTAAAAATAATTCTTCTATTAACTGCTAGCATATAATGGAACTGTATTTGTCCCATCAGGATTTAATGTTAATTGGAAAAATGAAGTCCCATAAAAAAAAGCTGGGGGGATCGAATTGTCAATTTATCCTATAAACTTTGTATTCCTCAATTTATTTAAAATTTTTATCAGACAACAAAGGTTTCTAATACAACAATTTTCCTTCATCTAAAAAACAATACGGGGCAGTTTCCAATGGAAGCCGCCCCGTATTTTTTATTATCAAAAAAATATTAATTGAAGATATAGCTTAAGCTAAGACTCAATACCTGCTCAGATTTTTTCTTTGCAGAATTAGGATCAATTTTACTTTCATCTAATGTTGGGTAAGTATTAGACAAACCCAAATCATATTTAAGTGCTAATTCTAATTGTCTTTTGTAGCTGTAGCCTATACCAAGACCTATTGCAAAATTAAAAGAATTTGCCTTTCCTAATTTATCTGTACGGTAAATTTCTCTTGATTCTTTCGTTACCTTTTGATCCAATAAAAAATTGAATCTCGGGCCAATTAAACCAAAAAATTCCGATTCAGCTTCAGAAAAATATCCTTTAAAAGAAACAGGAACACTGATATAATTATTTGCGTACATCGCATCATAACCTGCAATACCTTTTGCGTCTTTATCTTTTCCAGATTCTCCTGCTCCGTAATACACTACTTCTGGCTGAAGGAAAAACTGATTAGAACTCCCCATAGGAATTAAAGCCAAAACACCGCCTTGAAAGGCCAATCTTGCCCCCGAAGGATTATGTGCATTCTTTACTCGTGAGTAATTTGCTCCTGCAGTAAGACCGAATCTTGTGTTTCTGAAATCAATCTGTGCGGAAGCCAGGAAGGAAAAAGCTAAAGCTGATGCCAATAATATTTTTTTCATTTCAATTTGTTTTTATCCTAAAACTTTTGCGATAGTAACGCCAATTTCTGCTGGAGAATCTACAACGTTGATTCCGTTTTCTCTCATGATTTCCATCTTAGCCTGTGCTGTATCTTCATCACCACCAACTATAGCACCAGCATGCCCCATTGTTCTTCCCTTAGGAGCAGTTTGCCCTGCGATAAAACCTACAACTGGTTTAGTAGAACCACTTTCTTTGTACCATCTTGCCGCTTCAGCTTCAAGACCACCACCAATTTCACCGATCATTACAACCGCTTCAGTTTCTGGATCGTTGATGAATAATTCTAAAGCTTCTTTAGTTGTAGTTCCGATAATTGGATCACCACCGATTCCGATAGCTGTAGAAATTCCGTAACCCGCTTTTACCACTTGGTCAGCAGCTTCGTAAGTAAGTGTTCCTGATTTTGAAACGATTCCTACTTTACCCGCTTTGAAAACGAAACCTGGCATGATACCAATTTTAGCTTCATCAGAAGTGATGATTCCCGGACAGTTTGGCCCGATTAATCTGCATTCTTTGTCAGCGATATAAGATTTTACTTTCACCATATCAGCAACAGGAATACCTTCTGTAATACAAACGATTACTTTGATACCCGCTTCAGCAGCTTCCATGATAGCATCTGCAGCAAATGCAGGTGGTACGAAAATGATACTAACGTTGGCTCCGGCTTTTGCAACAGCATCAGCTACGGTGTTGAAAACCGGTTTCCCTAAGTGCTCGCTTCCTCCTTTCCCTGGAGTAACACCACCTACTACGTTGGTTCCGTATTCAATCATTTGGCCTGCGTGGAAAGTACCTTCGTTCCCTGTAAAACCTTGTACAATTACTTTAGAATCTTTGTTTACTAAAATTGACATTTTATTGTTTTTTAAATTTATTTTTTATCTTTTTACTAATGCCCACAAATTTACTTATTTTTCTTTGATTTCAGATAAAACCTTGATATTAATCTTTATTCCGCCTATTAAAAAATAGAAGATATATATTATTAGAGCCTTAAATTAAGCAATTAAATAAAATTTTCAGTTCCTCAAAACACTTATGTATTTCTGGCAAGAAAAGCTGTCGAACCGGGAATAACAATCAGGCAGCGTTATGTATACGATTCTAAAAACAGGCTTTTGCAGCATTATCATCAGGTAGACAGTAAGCCTTAAGAACTTCTTTCTGAAAACACCTACAACGAACTTTCTCAGATCACCAATAAAAAAGTAGGAAACAATCTTCAGAGCATTGATTACGATTACAATATCAGAGGCTGGATCACCGAGATCAATAAGAATCAGATGAATCTGGATGACCTGAGAGGCAAACTATTTTCTTACAAAATCAAATATGATCAAAAAGACGGAATCACTAATCCTGATCCCGCTCAATTTGCAGGAAAAAATGTTGTCTCAAAATACAACGGAAGCATTGCCGAGATAGACTGTTGATTAGTAGAAACAGTGGGACTAAAATCCTGCATCTGTTCCTAAGAGATATGGCTTTACGTATGATTCTCTAAACCGAATGACCTTAACGGTAATATCATCAGCATGTACAGAACTTCTGTTATGGAGTATGGAAACAGTACACCTACAGTGATTGATAATGTGAGCTATGAGAAGTTTCTGCCAACGGATCTATAACACTCCATCTTTCTAAATCGGGCCCACGCTGGTGAGAGCGTCTCGCTCGTCCCTCTTTAAACACAAACCCCTCGCAAAATGCGAGGGATTTGTGTTATAATGCAACTACATTTTTATTAAAGGAGTCTTTAAATTTTTGTTTAGCAATCATTGTTTCGAGCATAGTAAAAATTGCATTTTTGTCTTTTTCCTCTAACCCCGATGTTGCGGATTTGTAATCCGTGAGTATATTGAAAAAATATTTCCTTAAGAAAGATTAAACAGACGAATAATCTGCCTTAGCAGAACTACTTTGCCTTAACCTCTATTCTGAAAATATATTTTTGAACTTAGGATTTATAAAATTTTAATGAAGGTTTCTCAATTTTACTTCTTTTTTCAGATAAGTTTTGTAATCTTCTGCGAACATGCCGATGTACGTGCCTTTTTTCAAATCTCTGTTGACTCCGGTTTTGCCCAAAAGTACAGAACCACTTTCAATATTGTTTCCAGATGCGATGCCAACCTGTCCCCACAAAGTAACCTCATCGCCGATGTTGCAACAGCCGGCAATACCTACTTGGGAAGCTATCAGACATCTTTTACCAATCACGGTATCGTGGCCAACCTGAATCTGATTATCTAAAACAGAACCTTCACCAATGATGGTAGAATCTGTAACACCTCTGTCAATGGTACAACCGTTACCTATTTCTACATTGTTTTCGATGATTACATTTCCTACAGAGATCAAACGATCAAAATTGCCGTTGAGTTTTCTATAATAAAATGCATCGCCACCCAACACTGTGTTGGATTGAATGATTACATTATCTCCAATTACGGTTCTGTCTCCTATGATAACATTTGGGAAAATAATGGTGTTCTTTCCGATGGTAATATTATTTCCAAGAACTGCGGATGGATGAATTTTTGTACCCTCACCTATTTCTACATCATGCAATGTTTCTGTAAAGTTGTAAATCTTTGTGAAATGAGTATTTATTTTATTGAAATCTCTAAAAGGGTCTTGAGAAATTAAAAGTGCTTTCCCTTCCGGGCATTCTACTTCTTTATCAATTAAAATAATAGTTGCAGCCGAATTTAAGGCTTTATCGTAATATTTCGGATGGTTGACGAATACAATTTCTCCGGATTTTACTCTGTGAATTTCGTTGGTACCTGAGACCTGAAAATCTTCGGATCCTACGAATTTTGCTTCTATGAGATCGGCTATTGTTTTTAGTTTTTGTGGCTGATGAAAGGTCATATTTTGAATTATGCTTTAATTATCAACGTTTTTCTTGGTTTTGAAACCTTGAAAATGTTTTTGTGTAGTCTTGTGTCGCAGCCCGACTTGAACGGAAATCCTTTTTTTTGTGATGGGAAAGCCAAGGCAAAAAAAAGATTGGGAGTGGAAGGCGGAAATAGCTGTCATAAAAATAAACAGAAGATAGAAATTTGCCAACCTGAACAGTTGATTAAAAAAATTGCCTATCCCATGTCGTTAAAAAAGTTTCTATAACAAGAAAGCTGAAAACATAATGCTTTCAGCTTCTCTTGGTTTTATTTATTTTACTCTTTCTAAGTAAGAACCATCTTCTGTGCTTACTTTTATTTTGTCTCCTGGCTCTATGAACAAAGGAACCATTACTCTAGCTCCCGTTTCTACGATAGAATTTTTCAAAGCGTTGGTTGCCGTGTTTCCTTTTACTCCAGGATCTGCTTCTATTACTTCAAGATAAACAGACTGTGGTAATTCTGCAGAAAGCGGAGTTTCGTCAGCTTCTTTCAAAATGATGGTCACTTCTTCACCTGCTTTCATTAGGTTTGAGTTTTCAATCATTTCTTTATTTAAATACAACTGAGAGAAATCTTCGTTATTCATGAAGTGGAAACCGTTCTCATCATCGTAAAGATATTGGAATTTTCTTGTGATTACCTTTACCTCATCAATTTTGTGACCTGCAGAGAAAGTATTATCAAGAACTTTTCCGTTGGTTACTGATTTCATTTTTGTTCTTACGAAAGCAGGGCCTTTACCTGGTTTTACGTGAAGAAATTCAATAATTTTAAAAATATCATTGCTGAATTCGATGCAAAGACCTTTTCTGATATCGTTACTTGTTGCCATATTTTTGGTTTAATGTTTCGAGTTTAAGATGTAAAGTTTAAACCCGATGTATATAGTTGTTTTTGTTTTAAATTACTCTTTACCCGTTCCGTATCCTTTTACAATACCTCTTGGTGAATTTTGTATAAACTGAAGAATCTCGTCTCTCTCAGCCGTTGGAAGCATTTCTTTTTCAATATGTGAAACTGCTTGAGATACATTCATTTTCATCTGGAAAATTGCTCTGTAGATTTTCTGAATTTCAAAAATTTTATCATTAGTAAAACCTCTTCTCCTTAAACCTACAGAATTGATTCCTGCATAAGACATCGGTTCACGCGCTACTTTTACGTAAGGTGGGATATCTTTTCTCACCAATGTTCCACCAGAAATCATCACATGTTTACCTATTTTACCAAACTGATGTACCGCCGAAAGCCCACCCATTACGGTATAATCACCGATTTCAACGTGCCCAGCAATACCGCATCCGTTTACTATTATTACATGATCACCGATTACACAATCGTGCGCAATATGCGAAGTGGCCATAATTAAGCAATTGGTTCCAATCTTGGTAAAACCCAAAGCTTTAGTTCCGCGGTTTACAGTAACACATTCTCTGATGGTTGTTTCGTCGCCAATAATTGTTTGGGTATCTTCGCCATCAAATTTCAGATCCTGAGGAATAGCTGAAATGACTGTTCCGGGAAATATTCTGCAATTTTTACCAATTCTTGCTCCATCCATAATGGTAACGTTTGAACCAATCCAGGTTCCTTCACCAATTTGTACATCTCCGGCAATGGTGGTAAACGGTTCTATAGTAACGTTTTTACTGATTTTCGCACGTTTATCAACGGCCGCTAATTGATGAATCATTTAATCAACTTTATTTTTTGCAACTTGAGCCATTAGTTCTGCTTCTACTGCTACAGTATCACCAACATATCCATAACCCTGCATGTGAACAATACCTCTTCTGATGGGCTCTATCAATTCAATTTTGAAAATCATGGTATCTCCGGGAACCACTTTTCTTTTGAATTTTACTTTATCAATTTTGATGAAGTAAGTAGAATAGTTTTCAGGATCTGGAACACTTGCTAAAACAAGAATCCCTCCTGTTTGCGCTAATGCTTCTACTTGTAAAACTCCTGGCATAACTGGCTCTTTAGGAAAATGACCTACGAAAAACGGCTCGTTCATCGTCACATTTTTCAAACCTACAACATGAGAATCTGATAGTTCAAGAATTTTATCTATTAATAAAAACGGAGGTCTGTGTGGCATCAACTTCATAATTCCGTTAATGTCGAAAACCGGTGGTTTTGTTAAATCAAATTCGGGAACGTTTTTCTTTTTTTGAAGTTTCCACTGACGGTTCAGTTTTTTTGCAAACTGTGTGTTTACAAAATGTCCTGGTTTGTTGGCAATTACTTTGCCTTTAATCTTCACTCCTGTTAAAGCTAAATCACCAATTACATCGAGTAATTTGTGCCTTGCTGCTTCATTAGGATAATTTAAAGTTAGATTATCAAGAATTCCGTTGGGTCTTATTGCAACGTGGTCTTTACCAAAAGCTTTTTTAAGTTTCTCCGTTGTTTCTGCAGTCAAATCTTTGTCTACATAAACGATAGCGTTTGAAATATCTCCACCTTTAATTAAACCATGATCCAGAAGCATTTCTAGTTCATGCAAAAAGCTGAATGTTCTTGCAGAAGAAATCTCTTCTTTGAATTCTGAAATATTTTTAAGAGTAGCATTTTGAGTTCCTAAAACTTTAGTTCCAAAATCTACCATTGTTGTCACTTCATAAGTATCTGAAGGAATAATTGTAATTTCTGAACCTGTAGCAGGATCGCTGTAGCTTAAAACTTCTTTCACTACCAAATATTCTCTGGCCGTTTTTTGCTCTACGATACCTACACTTTCGATAGCTTCAACGAAAAACTTTGAAGAACCGTCTAAAATTGGAGGTTCTGAAGCATCCATTTCCAGATAAGCATTATCAATATCGCAGCCCACTAAGGCAGCCAAAAGATGTTCGCAAGTGTTTATTTTCACACCCAACTTTTCAAGAGTTGTACCTCTTTCCGTTGCAACAACGTAGTTTACATCCGCTTCCACTTGAGGATGACCCTCCAGATCTGTTCTTACAAATACAAAACCTGTATTTTCTTTAGCAGGTTTAATGGTCAGTTTTACTTCTCTGCCGGTATGAAGGCCAATTCCGGAAAGAGTAACTTCTTCCAGAAGTGTTTTTTGCATATCACTCATTAGTAAGATCTTTTGAGGTATTCTCAAGATTATTAATTCTTTTTGCCAATTCTGGCAATTTTCTAAAATGTACGTAACTTCTTAAATAGTCGTTGTAGGCAATTGCTGGGGAACCGTAAATGGTTTCTTTATCATTTACACTAGAGTTTACACCACTTTGTGCTTGAATCTTTACCTGACTTCCGATTTTTATATGTCCTACAATGCCTACTTGGCCACCAATTTGATTCCAGTCACCAATTGTGGTAGAACCAGCAATCCCAGTTTGTGAAGCTATCACATTATTCTGGCCAATTTTCACATTGTGTGCAATTTGAATAAGATTGTCTATTTTGGTTCCTTTGCCAATAGTTGTAGAACCAATGGTTGCACGATCTATACTACAGTTGGAGCCAATTTCTACATCATCTTCAATAATTACATTTCCCAGCTGAGGTATTTTTTTAAATCCTTCTGCAGTAGGCTGAAAACCAAAACCATCACCCCCAATTACAGTATTAGAATGAATGATGCAATTATCACCAATGATACAGTAATCATAGATTCTTGCGCCACTATCTATTTTACAGTTTTTCCCTATTTTCACACCTTTACCGATGTAAACCTGAGGGTAAACCTGGGTTCCATCTCCTATTTTTGCTTTTTCAGAAATATAGGTAAATGCACCCACGTAAACATTTTCACCTAAAACAGCGGTTTCATGTATCGATGAGCCATCTTCTACGCCTTCTTTTCTTCCTCTCATTTCTTGATATAAATTCATCAAAACCTGAAAAGAAAGATAGGCATCTTTCACAACAATAAGAGTGGGTTTGTATGATTGATTGGTTATCAACTGTTCTGAAACGATGATAACCGAGCAGTTTGAACTGTCGAGATAAGTAGAAAAACGATCCTGGGCAATGAATGACAAATGCCCGGATTCTCCGTTCTCTATAGGCGAAACACCTGTAATAAGGGCGTTCTCATCACCAATGACTTTTCCGTCGATAAAACTTGCAATCTGCGAAGCTGTAAATTCCATATTCTGCAAAGATAAGAATTTCTGTAATTCGCAAACATAATTTGAAATTTTGATATTAAATTTTAATGATATTTCTGAATTTCACCCCAAAATCTCTCTTGGAAAAGTAAGGATAAATCTTTCTGTCTTTGTATTAAGCATGCCCGATAGCAACTGATCTTGAGATTGATCCAAACGAATTTTTTGCCCATTTTTCTGTAAAAGATATATTGGCTGTTTTTCTATATCGTAAGGTAAAAGTTTTCTTTTAATCTCGTGAACTAGAAGATGGCCGTTGTCTATTCCAAAAAAATCATTGGCGTATTGTATTTTATCATCAACAAATTGTTTGTCAAATGATTGCGAAGAAATAATTGTTTTAGGAAGGTTTCTTTCAATTACACATTTGCAAAAATAGCTCAACACGAAATCATCAGAATCTCGCCAAAGCTTCATTGCCTGAATAATATCATTATCGTCTAATTGTGTAAATCTAAAAACATCTTCATCCGTAGCGCCATCATTTTCGCGATAAAGAAAATATCTTAAATTTTCTGTTGCTGGAAGATCTTCACCCTGAGAAACTAGAAATTTAGCTCTTTCAAGAATTTTCACCAATAGAAATTCTGCTAACGCTGAAGTTTTGTGATAATATACCTGCCAATACATAAACATTCTTGCCGTAAGAAAATTTTCTATGGAATAAATTCCTTTTGCATCGATAACCAACTCGCCTTCTTCACAAACATTCATCATTGAAACAATTCTTTCGGCATTGATGTTCCCTTCGGAAACTCCGGTAAAAAAGCTGTCTCTCTTAAGATAATCCAAACGGTCAACATCCAGTTGTGAGCTGATGAGCTGATTAAAAAACTTTCTTTGGTATTTTCCCTGAAACATTTCCAGAGCAAGTGTAAGTTCACCATTAAACTCATCATTTAAACGATTCATCAATAATAAAGAAAGATTTTCGTGATGCCAATCATCCATCAGCATATTTTCTAAAGCATGCGAAAACGGGCCATGACCTATATCGTGCATCAAAATAGCCAGCATTGCCGCTTTTTCTTCTTCAACAGAAATAGAAATTCCTTTCTGCTTTAGAGTTTCCAAAGCGGTAAACATCAGATGCATTGCCCCTAAAGCATGATGAAATCTTGTGTGTGTCGCTCCGGGGAAAATTAAATTCAAAAGTCCGGTCTGCCCAATCCGTCTCAAACGCTGAAAATAAGGATGTTCTATGACATCAAAAAGAATTTCGTGTGGAATTTTTATAAATCCGTGAACGGGATCGTTGATGATTTTGAGCTTGTTGATGTTCATTTAGAAAGATGATTAATACTACAAAATTAGATAAATTTAGTTTAACACATTTTTAATTTTAATTGGGAAAAACTTCTGAAAATGTAAATCTACTTTTGAGGAATTAAAACTATTAATTGTAATGAAAAGATTTTTACTTCTTCTTGTACTTGTTTTCGCAGGAACTCAACAAAATTTTGCTCAGGAAAAACTTTCTGAAACTCAAAAACTAGAGGCTTTGGCTAAAGTCTGGGGATTTTTGAAATACTATCATCCAAATGTCTCTAAAGGTACATTTGACTGGGATCAACAGTTGATCGATAAGATAAACCAATCTGAAAAAGTAGAAAACAGAATTCAATTCAATACATTGATTTCGGAATGGATCGACAGCCTCGGAAAAGTCGACCGCTGCAAAAAATGCAGTAAGAAAGATGACAGAAAATATTTTCTCAAAAATTTTGATCTTAGCTGGACGGACGACAGAGTGGTTTTTGACCAAAAAGTTATAGAAAAATTAAATTTCATTGAACAAAACCGTAACCAGACCAGCGATTTTTATTACACTGCAAAAAGAGACAGCGATGGCTATTTCGGCGTGCAAAATGAAAAGATGATCACTGAAAAGTTTCCTGAAAAACAGGTGAGACTTCTGGAACTATTCCGTTACTGGAATACGGTTGAGTATTTCTTTCCCTACAAATATCAGACAGATCAAAAATGGAATGATGTTTTAAAAGAAATGATTGCTAAGTTTACCGAAGTAAAAGACCGGAAAGAATACCTTTTGACCATGGCAGAACTTGCTGCAAAAACAAATGATAACCATGTGCACTTCATGGCCGTCCGAAGACACATCTATTACGGAGATTACCAAATCCCTGCGGCAACAAAATATGTAGAAAAACAGTTGATCGTCACAGATCTTTATTTCACAAAAACGCCTTACACAAGTGGTCTCCAAAAATTTGACATCATTAAAAAAATCGATGGAAAAACACCTGAAGAAATTCAAAAATTTTATTCGAAATATGTACCTGCCTCTAACGAATGGACTTTTCTTGGAAAAATAACCGACAATTATTTATATTCATTTAAAGACAAAATAAATTTAGAAATTATCCGAAACAATCAACCTATAAAATTGGTTGTAGATGCTTTAGAATTTAAAAATATAGACTATCCTAAAAGTGAAGAAAAAGAAAAATGGAAACTGCTGGACAATAATACAGGATACGTAAACATTGGAGCATTGAAAGTGGAAGATGTAAAAAAAATGTTTGAAAAATTGGGTAATACCGAAGCTCTTATTTTTGATA
The DNA here is from genome assembly GCF_900156685.1 of Chryseobacterium piscicola. Classification (GTDB taxonomy): domain Bacteria; phylum Bacteroidota; class Bacteroidia; order Flavobacteriales; family Weeksellaceae; genus Chryseobacterium; species Chryseobacterium piscicola. The sequence continues at coordinate 111,093 of NZ_FTOJ01000008.1, read as the reverse complement.
TGAGAAACTATCCCAATAAAACGACTGGAGAAATTGCTAAATATCTCCTTCCTTCAAAAAGCGATTATTATATTTGGATGTCTCATGACATCACCTATCCCGGGAAGTTCTATGAAAAAACGGCAAGTGTGGGACAAAACAATTCAGATTTTTATAAAGGAAAAGTGATTGCGCTGGTGAATGATGTGACGCAAAGTCAGGCAGAAACATTAACCATGATGCTGAAACAACATCCAAATACCAAAGTTATTGGCAGCAACACCGCAGGAGCCAACGGAAATATTGTACGTTTGAACATCAACAACATTCATACAGCGTATTCAGGTCTTGGAGCATTTTATCCTGACGGAAGAGAAACCCAACGAATAGGAATTCTTCCTGACATTATTGTAAAACCGACAGTTAACGGCATTCAAAATGATAAAGATGAAGTTTTGGAACGGGCTTTACAATATATTAAAACCGGAAAATAAACTAAAAAACACATTTTTCCGTTGTACCTATTTTATAACAATTTGTGATAACTTTATGCAATTCTTAAGGATGTTTTGGCGTAATTTTGGAACTAGTACCACAGTTCAAAAACATTGAACTCTCAATTATAAACTTTGAATTTTATATATGTCTGATAAAATATTATGGATCGATGATGAAATAGATCTTCTAAAACCTCATATCGTATTTTTAGAAAAGAAAGGCTATCATGTGACGCCTGTAAACAATGTAAATGAGGCTTTGGAGCTGATGGATTCTGAAAAGTTTGCTTTGACATTGATTGACGAAAACATGCCAGGAATTTCTGGCCTGGAAGCCATACCAATGATTAAGGAAAAAGACAGCAGCCTTAAAATAGTGATGGTAACCAAAAGTGAGGAAGAACACATCATGGAAGAAGCTATTGGATCTCAGATTGCTGATTATATTTTGAAACCCGTAAACCCGAATCAAATTTTGCTTTCCTTGAAAAAAAATCTTCAAGAGGATAATTTGGTTGAGCAAAAGACAATTCTGCAATATCAACAAGAATTCAGAAGCTTATCTCTGGAATTGTCTTACCTTAAAACCTACCAAGATTGGGCAGATTACTACAAGAAAATTGTGAATTGGGAATTGAAATTTGATAAAGTAGCAGACAATGAATTTGCGGATCTTTTGCAATCTCAAAAAGAAGAAGCCAATATTCAGTTTGCGAAATTTATAGAAAGAAATTACGAAGATTGGCTTACCGAGAGCGATAAACCTATGATGAGCCATACTTTATTTAAAGACAAAGTGAAGCCAGAAGTTGAGAAAGATAAAGTTCTTCTTCTGATGGTAGATAACTTAAGGTATGACCAATGGAAGGTGATAGAGCCGCTTTTTACTAAATTTTACAACAAAGTTTCAGAGGATTATTATTACAGCATTTTACCTACAGCAACTCAATATGCTAGAAATTCTTTTTTTGCAGGCTTAATGCCTTCTGAAATCGAAAAAAGATTTCCAGAAAAATGGTTTAATGATAATGAAGATGGTAACAAAAACGAATTTGAAAGAGATTTTCTTGAAGATCAGATGAAAAGACTTGGTTTGAGTTCTAAATCTATGAAATATCTGAAGATTCTAAATGCCGATTTTGAGAAAAAAATCTATGACGATTTTAATCAGCATAAAAACAATGATCTTTTGGTTATCGTTTACAACTTTATCGACATTCTTTCTCATGCCAAAACAGACAATCATATTGTAGATCAATTAATTAGAGATGACAAAACTTTTAGATCATTAACTTATAACTGGTTTGAAAACTCTTCCCTAATAAAAATTATAAAACTAGCTGCAGAAAGCGGATTCAAATTGGTGATTACTACTGACCATGGAACTGTTTATGTAAAAAAACCAAGCCGTGTAGTGGGCGACAGAGAAACGTCTACCAACATAAGATATAAAACCGGAAAAAGCTTAACTTATGAAGCCAGCGATGTTTGGGCTGTTACAAATCCAGAAAAATTATTCTTACCGAAAGGAAATTTAAGTTCAAAATATATTTTCGCAAAAAATAACATTTTCTTGGCCTATCCTAAGAATTACAATCATTTTGTGAACTATTATAAAGAAACATATCAGCATGGTGGGATTTCTTTGGAAGAATGCATTATTCCAATTAGTATCCTGGAACCTAAGTAGGTGATGACTTCTGGCGTATAAACTCACTCCAATTTTTTTTGAGTTCGATGTTGGAAAGTTAAATAATTTTTAAAATATTGAGTTCGGGGCGGAAAAAATTAGATTTTCTGTCCCGAACTTTTTCTTTTAATTACAAAAACATAAAAATCGTTTTCCTTTCGTATTTTTGGGCAAAATAAAAATTTTGAGATTAATTACATACAATGTTAACGGAATCAGGGCTGCATTTACCAAAGACTTTTTAGGATGGCTGAAAACTGCAGATCCGGACATCATTTGCATCCAAGAAAGTAAAGCAGGGAATGACCAAATTGATATTGAAAGCCTAGAGCAGATTGGCTATAAAAGTTCTTGGCATTCGGCTCAAAAAAAAGGATACAGCGGCGTGGGAATTGCTTCTAAAATGCAACCAAAACATATTGAGTATGGTTGTGGAATAGAAAGCTATGATAATGAAGGAAGAGTAATAAGAGCAGATTTTGAAGGTTTTTCTGTAATTTCAGTGTACGTTCCGTCGGCTTCAAATATTGAAAGGCTTGAATTTAAAATGCAATTTTGCCACGATTTTTTGATCTACATTAAAGAACTTAGGAAAACAATTCCTAATCTTATTATTTCTGGGGATTTTAATATTTGTCATCAGGCTATTGATATTCATAATCCTGTGGGTTTAAAAAACACATCAGGTTTTCTACCAATGGAAAGAGAGTGGATGACTGATTTCATTAATGAATGTGAATTGATTGATAGTTTCAGGCACTTTAATAGTGAACCAGACCAGTACACATGGTGGAGCTACAGGCAAAACTCCAGAGCCAATAACAAAGGCTGGAGATTAGATTATAATTTCGCTTCTTATACTATGAAAGAAAAACTATCGAGAGCGGTTATTTTAAAAGAAGCGGTACATTCCGATCACTGCCCGGCGATGCTGGAATTTGAAATATAAGTAAAATAAAAAAGCCAACTTCACAGTTGGCTTTTGCTATAATCATTCGATTACTTCGTATTCGATAGGGATTTTGCCACTTGCAAGATCTCCAATTTCGTCAAACGCTGCTTTAGACATATCTAATGCTCTTGAAGAATGGTAGGGACCTCTGTCGTTTATTTTTACCACTACTTCTTTTCCATTGTTCAGATTGGTTACTTTTACCATGGTTCCGAATGGAAGCGTTCTGTTTGCCGCAGTCAATTTGTCATTATCAAATATCTCTCCGCTGGCTGTTTTTTTACCATTAAACTTATCGTGGTAAAACGATGCATAACTTGTTTTCTTGGCATCTGAAGTATTTTCTGTAAAAGAATAATTACCAAATGCAGAAATCATCATTATGATTACAAGAGTAAATCTTTTCATCATGTTGAAATTTTTTGGGTTATTGACTTGGCAAAAATATATTCAAAATTATTGTTGACCTATTTTTACTCTTAACGGATGTTAAATAAAACCAAATAAAAAGTTAAAACACCTCGAAAATCAGCATTATAGCAAGTTTAAACAACGTTTGTTAAAAAGAGTTAAAAAGAATAACGAAAGGTTAAATTAATTAACAAAACATTGCATAACTTCTAAGTATTTTAATTAAAAATGGATTATTAATCAGCATTTTAAGCATTTTAGACATAAAAAAAACCAACACTGAAAAAGCATTGGTTTGTATAATAAAAACTAATTTAATTTTAAATTAAATCTCCGTAAAGATCAAACTCTTCAGCTGAAGTGATTTTTACTTGTGCAAAATCTCCAATAGAGATATAAGTATTTTCTGCAGATACCAAAACAGTATTATCAACATCCGGAGAGTCATACTCTGTTCTTCCAACGAAATAATTCCCTTCTTTTCTATCAAAAACACATTTGAAGGTCATTCCTATTTTCTCTTGATTTTTCTCCCATGAAATTTGCGATTGTAGTTCCATTATTTCTTCTACTCTTGCTTCTTTCACTTCTTGAGGCACATCATCTTCCAAAACATACGCACCGGTATTTTCTTCGTGAGAATAGGTAAAACATCCCAGACGATCGAATCTCTGCTCACGTACCCAATCTTTCAATTCCTGAAATATTTCTTCGGTTTCACCTGGGTAACCAACAATTAAAGTAGTTCTAATTGCCATATCCGGCACTTTTTCTCTGAATTTATCTAAAAGCGTATTTGTTTTTTCATGGCTTGTCCCTCTCTTCATTGATTTTAGAAGATCTGAATTGATATGCTGCAAAGGAATATCAATATAATTGCAAACCTTAGGTTCTTCTCTAATAATATCAAGAACGTCTTCAGGGAAACCACTTGGGAAAGCATAATGAAGTCTTATCCACTCAATCCCTTCTACTTTTACGAGTTCTTTTAAGAGTTCGCCCAAAGCTCTTTTTTTGTAAATATCTAAACCATAATACGTTAAATCTTGAGCAATAAGAATTAATTCTTTCGTTCCTTTTTTGGCAAGTTTTGAAGCTTCTAAAACTAATTTTTCTATAGTAGTAGAAACGTGACCGCCTCTCATTAGCGGAATCGCACAGAACGAACAAGGTCTGTCACAACCTTCTGAAATTTTTAGATAAGCGTAGTGTTTTGGAGTAGTCGTCATTCTTTCGCCCACCAATTCATGCTTGTAATCTGCACCTAAATGCTTCAGCAAAATCGGCAGATCTCTGGTACCGAAATATTGGTCTACATCCGGAATTTCTCTTATTAAATCTGGTTTGTATCTTTCTGAAAGACATCCTGTAACAAAAACTTTCTCTACCTCTCCTCTATTTTTCGCATCTACATATTCTAGAATTGTATTGATAGATTCTTCTTTGGCATTATCAATAAAACCACATGTATTGATTACCACGATGTCACCACGGTCTTCGTGCACCACTTCTTTCCCATTAGCCTGTAGCTGGCTCATAAGAACTTCAGAATCATACACATTCTTGGAACACCCGAGAGTTACGATATTGATTTTTTTCTTGCCTGTTGATTTTGTACGCATCTTTCTATTTTTCAGGGTGCAAAGATACAAAATAATAAAAAGGCTGGCTAAAAAAAACAAAACCACCTTTAAAAAGATGGTTTTGGGTATTTTGCTGAAATAAACTATTAATAATTTTTTTCACTAAATAATGGTGCATTTTTATCTTTTTCTGAAAGTACAGCTTCCTCTGAACTTATTTTCCAGTCGATACGCAATTCTGGGTCATCAAATTTCACGGCTCCTTCAGATTCTTTATTGTAGAAATTATCACACTTATAAGCGAAAACTGCGGTCTCACTCAAAACAGAAAAACCGTGACCGAAACCTCTCGGAACATATAATTGCAGCTTATTTTCTGCGGTAAGCTCAATCCCGAACCATTTTCCGAAAGTTGGAGAATCTTCTCTAAGGTCTACTGCCACGTCCCACACTTTTCCTTCCAGACAAGAAACCAGTTTTGCCTGTGCGTGTTCTCCTTTTTGTAAATGCAAACCTCGCAAAACTCCATAAGTTGATTTTGAAATATTGTCTTGTACAAAATGTCCGTTCATCCCCGTGAGTTCTTGAAATTTAGCTTCATTATATTTTTCAAAGAAATAACCTCTGTCATCTTCGAAAATGGTAGGCTCTATAATGTAGCAATCTTTGAGCGGAGTTTCTTTTATCTTCATTGCGTTAATTTTAATGGCTATTTAATGTAAAAACAACCTTTATGGTTTTAAAAAGGATTAAAAAATCTAGTTTTAAATTATAATTTTTGATGTAATACAGATCGTATTCTAGTTTTTTAAGATTTTCTTTTGGTGTAGCTTTTGGCAAATGTACTTGTGCCCAACCGCTGATACCTGGTTTTACGAGATGTCTCAGATCAAAATAAGCATTGTCTTTTACAGATTCTACCACAAATTTTTCTCTTTCAGGTCGTGGTCCAATTAAGCTCATGGAACCATTGAGTACATTAAAAATCTGTGGAAGTTCGTCTATTTTAGTTTTTCTGAGAAATTTTCCTACTTTCAGAAGTCGATGATCGTTTTTTGTAGTGAAAGTACCGTCATGAAGTTTTGTCATTGTTCTCAATTTAAAAATCTTGAACGGAACAGAGTTTTTGCCCACCCTCATCTGAGAAAAGAATACATTTCCAGGAGATGTTACAAAAATAAGCAAAGCCCCAAAAGCTATTAGTGGTAATGTTAGAGGCAATAAAAGCAAACTGACAACGATATCAAAAATGCGTTTAAAAAAAATATCTTCCTCATCAAGACCAATGCTGAAGACATTATCTGCAAGATATTCGTTTGATGAAAATTTCACCAAAGGAATTCTTTTGCTTACAACTTCATAAAAATTTTGTGCATCGTATATTTTTACTCCTTTTATTTTCAAATCGATGATTTCGTTGGTCACCTTTTCGGAGATATGATTAACGTTGGTGGTGTCAATAATCACATTTTTTATTTTTAGTTTAACGATATAATCTGAAATATTTCTAGTCTCCACATTGGTATCAAAAAAAATCACCTTATTAGCCTTCAGAAAATCGGTTTCTTTGAGGATTTTGTAAGAAATATCGCTGACATTTACAATAAGATATCTTTTAGGAAAGTTGGTTAACTTAGAAACTTTCATTTTTTAGCTATAAAAGAATACAATTCTCTATATTTATTATACATTACCTCTACATTAAATAGGTCTTCAAATATTTTTCTTGACTGTTTTGCAAATTTGTCATAAATATTTTGATTACTTAGCATAAAAGTAATGGTTTTTTGAATTTCTTGCAAGTCATTATTAAAAACCAATGCTCCGTTGCCATCTATAAGTTCAGAATTTCCGCCAACATTGGATGCAATTATTGGTTTTGAAAAACACAAAGCCTCAATAAGAGACATCGGAAGACCCTCATAATTAGAAAACAAGACTGCAATATCAGCATTTTTATAATATTTGGAGGCATCTTTTTTTTCTCCCAAAAGAATTACATTTTTAGGTCTATTTTTTTCTTCAGTTTTATTTCCAATCCATACAAAAAGTATGTTTTCTTCAATCATTCTTTCTGCAAGAGCACAAAAAACATCAAATCTTTTTGGTGGAGCGAGTCTTGATATGCTTAAAACTATTTTGGTATTTTGGTCTTTTTTTAAATCAGAAAACAAATCATCTTTTGAAACAAAATTGTTTTTAGCAAAATCTTTTATGCCGTTTTGAATCACGTGAACGTTTTTTGTAATGCCTTCTAACTTTAGATTTTCAACATCATAATTGCTGACTCCAACGATGGCTTTGCATCTCGATTTCAAAATTTTCTCTAATGGCAAAAACTTGCGGTAACGAAGTCTGATAGAATCAAAACCATGAATGGTGTAGATAATTTTGGCTGCAGGGAAAACCAATCTTCCTAAAATTCCTATTTTGGAAGAATGGAGATGAATTACATCTGGTTTTATCTTATTTCTGAGTAAAAACAGCTCTCTTAATACCAAAATATCATCAAAACCTACGGAATGTTTTAATTTTTTGATCTTTATCTGATGTATTTCGGGATTTAAAACTTCCCACATTTCTCCATGCTCGGAAGACGCTACAAAAACCTCATCGCCGTCTTGCAAGGATCTTTCTGCAAGATTGATAACGACAGATTGCGCACCGCCCAGTTCTGCAAGCGTAATGACGTGCAAAATTCTCATTCCGGCAGTATTTTTACATGATGAAGGCTTTTCACATTGGTTTCAAAATCTTTTTTCTGATTCAGATTTTCAATTATTATACCCGAAAACTCAATCTCAATACTATGTTTATTGGGTGTAAACCAATAGGGAGATTGATTTTGTTTCCATTTGGCATTTTTTATTTTGATGATGCCTTGTGCATCATAAGGTTGATTATCGGTATTGAGGGAAGTTAGCAAACCATGTCTGGAAGCTTCATCTGTATGATTTTCTATCGTAATATCTGTAGTTTTCACGTCTGATGCACTTTGCCTGTTGAACGCATTGAGATTAATAGAAATTCCTGCTGCAAGGTTGTGGTAGGTATAAATATTTTTAAGATAAATATTTTTAAGAATATCTTTTTCCCAGCTTGGTTCGATATCAATTCCACATTGAGGATCGTGGCCGTAAGTATTAGAAATCAGGATATTTTTCAGAACCACATTTTTGGCTGAAGTTACAGAAATACCGTTTCGCCTCACTTTATTCACCCAACCACCATCTACCACTATATTTTCTGAAAAAATACCGTCTTCTGACCCAATGAAAATACCGTCTCCAAAAGTATCTGAAATTTTAGCATTGGTGATGGTTACATTTTTAGAATTTAGGATGGCAATTCCTGAAGACCATTGCCCGGTTTGAGTTTTTGATTTAGAATATCTGCTTCCAACAATCACAGCATTAATGATTTCAACATTTTGTGCGTTGTAGATTTTCACTACATCAGAAAATCTTCCGTTGGCAGATCCTGTAAACTGAATGGATGAGTTTTTTCTAAAAATAATCTTTTTATCTGAACCTATTTTTAAACCTTTAGAGTTGATAAAAAGTTTAAAATCCGGAAGAATAACTATTTTATTTTTATCAATTATTTTCTGTACAGCTGCTGTATGATCTGTTGAATTTCTGAATTTTTTGTCTGTAGGAAATAGGTTGGCCGTTTTTCCGAGATTAAAGTTTGATGGTTTTAAGTACTGATTTACAAGTGAAGCCGGAACATTTTGGACTGAAAACTCCTGAGCATTAAAATTTAAACTCATCAAAAAAAATCCTACAACAAGAATCAAAATAGATTTAATTTTAATTTTCATGATTTATAAACTGACTAAAATGTTGTTTCGGAAGTTTGCATTGATTTCTTTTTTGAGTAAGCACTGTCTCTTTGCCGAAAATATAAAAAATTAAATATACAAAACTTGCGATGAAGTAACGAAGACAAAATTTCAGGTAAGTGAGAGACAAAAAATTCTTTTTGAGAAGATAAAAAACACCCGGAAAACCTTGAAAATACTTTTTATAATATTGGCTTCCTATTTCTCTATAGAAAAGAAGCGGTTCTCCTAAAGTTCGGAAAACATAGCGCCCTTTCGTACGCATCCAAAGCTCCGCATCTTCTACTCTAACAGCATTTTCATCATAAAGATTTTCTCTGAACCAAGAGGTTTTTGCAATAATAGTAGGATGTATAAATGGCATCATTTCTCCAAAAAAATCCAGTGAAACATCATATCGTTTTCCTACCACAAAACTGTTCTCATCTATCGAGTAAGCATTTGTTCCCAAAACGTCTATTTCAGGTTTTAATTGTAAAACGGCAAGCTGCCTTTCTAGTTTTTGTGGATGCATAATATCGTCACTATCCATTCTCATCAAATACTCTGTCTTCACATTTTGGGCAATACTGTTTAGGCGCACAGACAATTTAAGATTTTTGCCGTCGGAAAATATTTTCACTCTTTCATCTGAAGAAAATTTCTCACAAATCGCAATAGAAGAATCTACCGAACCGTCATCTACAAGCCAGAGTTCAAAATCTTGGAAAGTCTGCGAAAGTACAGATCGTATTGCTTCTTCCAGATATTTTTCTGCATTATAGATTGGGATTGCGATGGTAACCTTTGCCATTAGCTCACACTGTTATAGATTGAAAAGAATACAAAAATAAAGATAAGAAAAGCCAAAGTTCCCATGCTGTATTTTGCTGTTTTGTTGATACTGAAAAGTGGAGCAAGCAAAAACGGAATGACAATCCACGACATCATACCCCATCTGTCTGAAAACGGAATCTGAAACATCAGAAAAAACACCACACTCATTGCCATATAGTATTTCAGTAAAATCTGATAGCTTTCGTTCCCATACTTTAAAATTTTAGCATTAATAAAAGAAAAAATACCTAAAAATATTGTGTTGAAAATTGCAAACTGCGTTTTGAAACCCACTGCATAATCTTCATTATTAGAATTATTAATGTAATATTCTGCTTTTTGACTGTCTATGAGAAAGAAAAAATTCAGAAAAAAGCCCAACGAAAGTATACTACCTCCAAGAGCTGAAATCATCAATACCAAGAAATAAAGTATATAATAATAGGTTATTTTAATTTTTTTAAAGAAAACTATCAGACCAAATAGCAATAGAATAACTGCTGTTGTGATGTGAAAACCGATTCCCAATACTAAAGGAATAATCCAATTTTTATATTTGGAAGGATTTTTAAAATACAGACTTATTGCGAGAAGAAAAAAAGCAAGTGAAACACCTTGCCTCACAATATTGATACCCAAATTTTCGAAAAAATAAAAGCTTATAAAACTAAAGGAAATAAGAAAAACATTGAATTTTATTTTTTTTGATAATATGAGAACTGATGAAAATATCAATCCGTTAAACAAAAAACTTAGAACTAAAAGAAAAATGTGGTAATTATCTGTAACCCGACCTACTAAAACAAGAAGAAAATCATAGAAAAACTGAAAACCAAAATCAACTTTGTTGTAATATTCAAATTGATATTTTACCATAGTGGTATCTGTACCCACTTCCTCATTTCTAAGACCAAAAAGCAAGCTGATTGCTATAAACAAAACAACTGATAAAGCTGTGGATATAGCGTTGTAATGCTTTTTTTTGATGTCTACATACATGGAGAAAATAATCGCCATTACAGCAAAAATCACATAAACGGCGTAAAATTTTAGTTTAAACTCCTCCATCCAACTTTAGCTCAAAGCATTCTAAATAACCATTATGATTTGCTAAACCACGATTTTATTTTACCAAAAAAAGTATCATCTACATCATGATTATAGCCATATCCTTTCTGGTTTCCGTAACCAAAATTTTCTGCGGTAACGTCATTCAGTACGATGTTTACTTTGTTCAGTTTCTTTTCAGATACGGTATGATCGGCGTATTCTATATAGCTTCTTTCTGTTTTGCCAGAACGCATGATGTAAAGACTTACGTCTGCTAATTTTGCGATGATGTAGGTATCTGTTACCGGCATCAGCGGTGCAGAATCTATTAAAATATAATCGTAGAGTTCTTTTGCCTTCTCAATCAAAATCTTGTATCTGCCATTATCTAAAAGCTCAACAGGATTTGGCGGTATAATTCCGGAGTAAATAAAATCACAATGCTCATTCATCTGGCTTGGGTGGATGATTTGCTGGATGTCGTCAACCGCGCCGTACAAAAACTCGGTAAGGCCTTTGGCAGATTTCATTTCAGGTCTGTATCTCTGCAATTGCGGATTTCTGATGTCTGAACCAATTAACAATATTTTCCTCCCTTTTTTAGCAAAACTTAAAGCCAGATTGATTGATACCAATGTTTTACCTTCTCCTTTCACACTAGAAGTGATCAAAATAACATGGTTTTTCTTTTCTAAAGGCAATTGTAGATTGATATTGGTAGCCAAAATCCTGAAAGATTCTGCCAATGGAGAAACATCATTTTGCTGAATCAAATTGTCTTTCTGCGATTTCAGATGCGGAATCTCTGCTATTACCGGAAGCGAAGTAAGTTTTTCTATACTTTTTTTATCTGATATTCTGGTATTGAAGAAAAGACGTAAGAAAATAATTAAAAAAGGAATTCCCAATCCTAAAAAAATGGCTGAGCCCAAAGCTATCATTTTCTTTGGAGCAACAGGCTTCTTCTTTTTATAGGCAACATCCAAAACTCTGGCTTTATTAGAAGACATGGCAAGCATGATTGCTGTTTCTTCTCGTTTTTTAAGTAAAACAAGATACAATTCTTCTTTTATCTGCTGTTGTCTTTCAATGTTTCTGAAAATACGCTCCTGTGCCGGAACTTTTCTCATTCCAGAATTGCTTTTGCTTTCTAGAGAAGAAATACTTTTGATAACCGACTGAATGTTTGCTCGGTTTTTATCTAAACTTTCTTTGATGGCAATTTTCTGTTTTCTAATCTCTTCATTCAGCGTTTTTACCAATGGATGCTCTGAAGTAGAGTTTTCTAAAAGGCGGTTACGCTGAGTTACCAATTGGTTATAAGATGCAATATTACTAGAAGATTCACCATCTTTCTCCCCACTCAGTTCATTAGTTGGAAGAATTTCGTTGAAGCCTTTACTATTAATATACCCAGAATACATGTTATTGATTTCCAACTGAGTATAAAGCTCAAGTCTTTTCTTTTCAGCCTCGGCATTGGTTTGCAATTCAATACCCGCTTGTGTAGGAATATCTACAAGGTCATTTGCGGTTTTAAAATCCTGCTTTTGTTTTTCTACATCACCCAATTCTCTAGAAATAAGTTTTACACGATCATCAATAAATTCTTTGGTTTTTTCGGATTCTAAATTCTTTTCGTCTATAGCTTCTAGGTTATATTGTGTAACCAAAGTATTGAGGAGGTCTTTCGCTTTTGATACATTAGGATATTGTACTGAAAGATCAATTACTGTAGCATCTTTATTGCTTAGTTTTATCTTAAGAAGTTCTTGCAGCTCATCAATCAAACTTATTTTATCAGTGTAAGTAAAATAAAGATGACTGACATTGTATTTCTTAGTCAAAATGGGATTAAAGGTTTTATTTTTCAGAAACATAATATTGGCAAACGGAAGACTTACCGTTTTGTTGAACTGCGTTTTTACAGGTGCCGAAAATTCTTCTGAAGTAAGTATAATTTCATTTCCTTTGATGCTGATATCAATTCGTTCTTTTGGAAGATCATTGAGAGGCTTTTCGTTGATCACCTGTATTTTAATTGGAGACTCTTCTTTATAAAGTTCCTTTTTGTAAAAGTCACCTTCTGCATAAATAGGGCATTGCAGAGGTAATTCATCTACCAGTTGACTTAGCAGTTTCTTGGAAGCTAAAACTTCCATTTCATTTTCTACGGTATTAGAGTTGAATCCCGTTAATCCAGCTAGACCTTCCATACCAGGAATAGCATCCGCAGGATTACCCGATTTTTTGGCATCTTTAATTAAAATTTTCGTGACAACTTCATACACCGGAGCAGTAGTTTTAATGTAAACTAAAGCCAGCAAAATCATTAGAAAAATACTGACAGCAAACCAATACCATTTTCTTTGGTAAGGTTTTATAATTTCCTGTAGAGAGTCTTCGTTTTTAAATTCAGTCATCAAATCTTACCCCTTTTTATTTTCGGTCAACGAATATAGAGATTTTAAAAATAAAAAACCAATTGCCTAGACAATTGGTAAAAGTTTAGATGATTTTTCAATTTATATATAACGAAATCTCTAATTTTTATTTTAACTTTTAAAGCTAGCTCTATTCAAATTGTTATAAAAGTCAATAATGCTATATTTGCTGAATTCAACAAGTAAATCATACCTAAAATGAATAGAATTCTTCACGTGGTCGGCAGAATGAATAGAGCTGGAGCAGAAACCATGATTATGAATATTTACAGAAATATCGACAGGGAAAAAGTACAGTTTGATTTTCTATATTTTACAGAAGAAAAGACGGCTTTTGATAACGAAATTGAAAAACTGGGAGGCAAAATATATCGACTGAAAAACTCAAATGGAATCTCTAACATTTTTCGTTTGAAAAAATTACTGAAAAAACATCCCGAAATAAATGGCATTCATTGTCATACACTTTTAAGTAGCTCGTTTTATCTATTATCTGCGTACACTGCAAATCTTACACTCAGAATCATACACAGCCATAATACAAAAAGTCGCAGTGAAAGCAATATCGTCTATAATATTTATGAAAAACTGGCTAAAATAGCAATTAACAGGTATGCAACACATTTTTTGAGTTGTGGTAATCTCGCTTCAAAATATTTATATCCTTACAAGAAAGAGTCTGAGATCACAATGATTCCCAATGCAATTGAAGTTGAGAAGTTTTACAATGCAAGTCAGTTTCAGGGAGATTATTTGAGGAAACTTTATTCTATCTCTAGAGAATCAATTATTTTATTGCAGGTGGGCAGATTTTTGCCTGTAAAGAATCACTCTTTTTCAGTAGATCTGGCAAAACAACTGCTTTTACACAAAATACCTTTTAAAATGTTTTTTGCAGGTACTGGCGAACTCGAACAAGAAATTGAAAAAAAAGCAATAAAAGAAGGTCTTGAAAAAAATATTATATTTTTAGGAGATAGAACAGATATTGAATATTTAATGGCTGGTGCAGATATAATGCTAATGCCCTCATTATTTGAAGGTTTTCCGTTGGTATTAGTAGAAGCGCAATCTGCAGGATTACATTCTATTGTTTCCGAAAATGTTTCAAAAGAAGTAGATCTTGAAGTTGGCCTATTAAGTTTTGAAAAATTAAATATTCCTGATTGGCTAGTTAATATCCAAAATTATAAGGATTTGAAAAAATTAAATAACGAAGAAAGATTAGAAAAGATAAAAAATAAAGGATTTGATATAATGAAGTCTATTGAAAAAATTTTAAAAATTTACGAATCATAAAATCTTTCTATTTTGTAAACAATGTTTTCCGAAAAATCATCAACATTAGAAAAAAACATACAGCGTAAGTAACAAAAAAAGCAAAAGTACTGCCTTGCAATCCCATTAAATTTATAAGTATACAACTTAAAACTACATACAAAACAGCGGCAAAAATCTCCATAAAAATAAATGCTTTTGTCATCACTTTCGAAATCATCAAATAGGAAAAGACCATCGAGATTACTTTAAAGAAATCTCCTGTGAGTTGCCAAAAAAACAACTCTTCCATCGGATAAAACTCTTCACTGTAAAGAATATCAATAATCAGGTATCTGGTAAAATAAATCACAGTACACATTGTCAAAAATAGTGGAGCTAAGAATTTTAATCCGTCAATAATTTCTTTTCTGATAGCAAAACGATCTGTAATTGCCGAGAGTTTAGGCAAAAAATAGGTTCCCAATGTAATTTGTATCATTAAAAGATAACCATCTGATATTCTAATTAAACCCTGCCAAATCCCCGCACTATCAAGATTCATCTCCTTTGTGATGTAATTTCTAATGATAATTTGTGATATGGGCATTGCGGAAGAGCTTACAATTGCCATTACCGAGAAATGACTTAAATTTTTAAGCGTTTTAAAATCTGGTTTTAGAAATGAAAAACTGATGTTTCTGAGTGCTTTTTTCCAGACCAAAAGCAGCGCCACAAAAAAAACCGCAAACTGAGTAACTACCAAAGCGTACAAAGCACCAAAAATTTGATAATAATAAATCAACACAATGGTAATTGCTAGCGTAAAAACACTGCTTAGTGCATTGATTATTGTGAACTTTTTGATATACCCAAGACCATTGAGAAAAGCAAGAAGTATAGTATTTAGTGAATAAAAAATAATCCCTATACCCAAAAGGTAAATAACAAATTTGTATTTAACATCGTGAAAAATAGTCTTACTCCAATGCTCAGCGAAAACAATGAGTACAAGTGATATAATGAATGAGCAAACTACAGAAACAAAAATAGAAGTATCGTACAAAATCTTAGATTTTCTCCTGTCATTTTTGTATTCTGCGGTGTATTTTACAATTCCCGAAGTTACAGATCCGTTGGCAAGACTCAGCATTACAGCCATAAAATTGGTAAGAGATCCCACCAAAGCAATACCTGCCGGACCCGCAAATGCTGAAATCACTTTCGCCGAAATAAATCCTGCAGAAATCTTCACAAAAGCACTGATGCCGGAGAAAATGGTGGTGCTTACAAGTTTCATGAAGTGGTATTTCTATCGATTTTTAAAAGTACAAATAATGTTTTCCAAATTATTTTAAGATCATTCTTTAGAGAAAGATTTTTGTAATAATCGAGATTCATTTTTACCTTATCTGGGAAAAGTACTTCATCATTATATTGCAAAGGATGGTCTTGGTTTGCCAAAATCTCGTCTTCATTTCGGTATTTAATCCCAGCTTCGCTGATGAGACCTGGCTTTAGATTTAAGATAAGACGTTGTTCTCCTTCTAAAACATCATAATAACCCTTGATATCTGGTCTTGCACCAATAATTGACATATCGCCTTTCAAAATATTAAAAATCTGAGGTAGCTCATCTAATTTTGTTTTTCTAAGCCATCTGCCAAATTGAGATTTATTCAACGTTTTAGAATGGTAGGTTTTAAATTTATAAATCGTGAAAGTTGTACCGAATCTCCCCACCCTATCCTGAGTGAAAACCCCCGGAAAACCAGTATCTACCGATGCAAGAACAAAAAGAACGATAAAAATTGGAAGAAAAATAATAACAGCTACAGAAGCAATTCCGTAATCTATTACCAATTTCCAGATGGGGTATTTTTTCACAAAAAGACAATCTTTGTAGCAAAGATAATAAAATACCTAATAGGCATCGGCAATCACAAAAACAATAAAAAAAACAAGTAGATGATACAAATCTGCAAAATAAATCTTACCCAGTTTTTGTTTACCGAGAAAATTTCAATACTTTAGCCTTATGAAAGCAAACGCACAACATTATTATTACTTCTCTGAAATAGTTTTCGGATAAGGATTTTTGTGCTTCAACATAACAGAACCTCGTCCGCAAGACGGGGTTTTTCATTTTAAATAAATTTAGAGATAATGAAAATTAGTATAATTGGTGTAGGATTAATTGGCGGATCAATTGCTTTAAAATTAAAACAAAAAAAAGTTGCAGATTTTATTTATGGAACAGATCAAAACATTGAAAATCTTGATGATGCATTAAATTTAAAAATCATTAATGAAAAAACTGATTTAGAAACCGGAATTAGAAATTCAGATTTGGTAATTATTGCCATTCCTGTAGATTCTTCGAGAAAAATTTTGCCTCAGGTTTTAGATTTAATTTCAGACCATCAAACTGTAATGGATGTAGGTTCTACAAAATCCGGAATTGTAGATTCAGTAAAAAACCATCCTAAAAGATCAAGATTTGTAGCCTTTCACCCCATGTGGGGAACCGAAAACAATGGCCCAAAATCTGCAATTGCAGAAAGCTTTGCAGGAAAAGCCGGAGTAATCTGCAATAAAGAAGATTCTGCTACAGATGCTTTGGAATTGGTAGAAAATGTGGTAAAAAGTCTAGACATGCATTTAATTTACATGAATGCAGAAGATCATGACATTCATACCGCCTATATTTCACATATTTCACATATTACTTCTTATGCCTTAGCGAACACGGTTTTAGAGAAAGAAAAAGAAGAAGACACTATTTTCCAATTGGCAAGCTCCGGTTTTTCGAGCACCGTTCGTTTGGCAAAATCTCATCCTGAAATGTGGGTTCCTATTTTTAAACAAAACAAAAATAACGTACTCGATGTTTTGAATGAACATATTTCTCAGCTCAGAAAATTTAAATCTGCTTTAGAAAAAGACAATTTTGAATATTTGGAAGAATTAATTGTAAATGCAAATAAAATTCGTGGAATTCTAGATAAATAAATCTAAACCTTCAAGATCTTTGAAATCTTGAAGGTTTTATAATTTTAAAAATTTAACATTCCGGAACATTCACAGCAATTGCTAAACCTCCTTCTGAAGTTTCTTTGAACCTATCATTCATTGAAAGCGCAGTTTCCCACATCGTCTGAATCACCTCATCTAAGCTCACTTTTGCTTTCGCAGGATCACTTTCTAAAGCTATATTCGCTGCAGTAATTGCCTTTATTGCACCCATCGTGTTTCTTTCGATACAAGGAATCTGCACCAATCCTTTTATTGGGTCGCAAGTTAAACCTAAATGATGTTCCATTGCGATTTCCGCTGCCATTAAAACCTGACCTACGCTGCCGCCGAGAATTTCCGTCAAACCAGCTGCGGCCATTGCAGAAGAAACTCCGATTTCGGCTTGGCATCCACCCATTGCTGCAGAGATGGTAGCATTCTTCTTAAATAATGTTCCGATTTCGCCGGCTACTAGTATGAATCTTTCGATATCATCATCTGTTTTAGCTTCTGTAAAGGCTTGTGAGTACATCAAAACTGCAGGAATCACACCACTCGCTCCATTGGTGGGTGCCGTAATAATTCTTCCGAAACTTGCATTTTCTTCATTTACAGCCAAAGCAAAGCAAGAAATCCATTTGTTGATATTAGTGAAATTTTCTTCTGCATCAACTACTTGCTGAAACCATTCGTCGATATTGGTGTAAACTTTATCGCCCAACAATTTTCTATTGATTCCGGCGGCACGGCGGGTAACATTTAAACCTCCTGGGAGAATCCCTTCTTTATTAACACCTTTGTAAACACATTCTTTAATGTTTTTCCAGATATTTAATGCCTCTGCACGGGTTTCTTCTTGCGTACGCCAGCTTTCTTCGTTGATTAAAATTAAATCTGAAATTTTATTTAAACCTAGATTCTCACAATACTTTACAATATCAGAACCATGATGACAAGGATACAGCGTACGAACACACTGTTTTTCAATAGAGTTTTTCTCTTGACTCATGATAAAGCCACCGCCTACGGAGTAAAAATCTTGCATCAGGTCGGTTCCGTCTTCAAAAATAGCTTTAAAAATCATTCCGTTCGGATGATAAGCGAGAGATTCAGACTTGTTTAAAACCAAGTGATGCCCATAAACAAAAGGAATTTTCTTTTCTCCGCCCAAATTTATTACTTGAGATTCTTTAATTCCGTTTACGATATCATCAATTTTTGTGGTATCAATTGTTTTAAAATCTTCTCCATTCAGCCCCAGCATTCCTGCAATATCAGTTCCATGACCGATGCCTGTTTTTGCCAGCGAACCAAAAAATTCAAGAAAAACCTCTTTCACTTCCGCGATTGATTTTTCACGATTCAAAATCCTTATAAATGCAGAAGCCGCATTCCAAGGCCCCATTGTATGAGAGCTTGAAGGTCCTATACCAACCTTAATGATCTCAAAAACAGATATTGACTCCATATATATATTCCATTTTCATTAAAAGCAAATATACACGTAAAATTTTTTAGATAAGTAACAATTATTATCATCAAAAAAACAGCAATTAAAACAACCATTTTTTCAGTTCACATACCAAAGAAAAATTATCATTTTAAACTCTCACCATGCTGCGAAAGATCAAGACCCATTTCTTCTGAATCTTCTTTTACTCTTAATGAAATAACAGCGTCGGTAATTTTATAAAGCATCAATGACCCAAAGAACGCAAATATAGAAACCAAAAGCAAAGCAATCATGTGGTGGGCAAAAACCTCAATGCCGCCATGTAGTAGGCTTGCATTTTCTCCATGAGCAAAAATGGCAGTGAGAACCATCCCCATAATTCCGCCCACGCCATGACAAGCGAAAACATCCAGAGTATCGTCTATTTTCTTTAAAGCTTTCCAATTGACCATGAAATTGGATACGATTGCAGAAATAAATCCTATAAATATACTTTCTTGAATAGAGACAAACCCACACCCCGGAGTTATGGCAACCAAGCCCACAACAGCACCAATACAAGCTCCTAAAGCCGAAACCGGACGAGAATTTAATCTATCAAAAAAGATATACGTCATCATTGCGGATGCTGAAGCAAGTGTGGTAGTTCCGAAAGCAACTGCAGCAGTAGCATTGGCTGATAATGCAGAGCCCGCATTAAAACCAAACCACCCAAACCAAAGCATTCCCGTTCCCAAAATCACATAAGGTATATTGGAAGCCTCATGATGAGGGTTTTTACGATTTCCCAAAACCAATGCTCCTGCCAATGCAGCAAAACCTGCGCTCATGTGAACAACAGTTCCGCCAGCAAAATCTTTTATCCCAAAATATTTATTTAAAAGCCCGTCTGGATGCCAAACCATGTGGCATAGTGGTGTATATATCAACAGACTAAACAAAACCATAAAGAGTAAATAAGAAATAAAACGCACTCTTTCCGCAAAAGATCCTGTAATTAAAGCTGGGGTAATGACGGCAAATTTCATTTGAAACAATGCAAAAAGAACAAATGGGATTGTAGATGCCAAAGCCTTGTGTGGGTATATACTTACATTATTGAAAAACATATAGGTAAACGGGTTTCCAATAATTCCGTAATGTACACCATCAATTTCAAAGCCGATAGGATCGCCAAATGAAAGTGAGAAACCAACCAATACCCAAAGCATGGAGACAACCCCCAAAGCGATAAAACTTTGCAACATGGTGGAAATAACATTCTTTTTACCTACCATTCCGCCATAGAAAAAAGAAAGCCCAGGAGTCATGAGCAATACCAAACCTGCAGCCGCAAGAATCCAAGCTACATCTGCACCTACAACTGCAGACTCATCAAGAAAATCACCCGTGTTGGGAGCTATGACGTCTGGTTGCCAAAACAAACCTCCAATTGCTACTATTGAAATAATTAGGAATGAAACTATCCATTTTACACCAATTTTCATATTTATTTTAATTTAACCCCTTACAAAAATATGTATAATTTAATTAAAAAAGCATTAAATTAAACAAGACCCCCTAATATTTTATATATAAATTCAAATAAAAATAATATTTAAGAGTTGAGACACTTCTTTATGCTTGGTTACTGGAAATAAGTGCGTACCACCTTTTATGATATAATCTGGTTTTGAATTTCTGAGAGGAAAAACGATGTCGCGGTCTCCTAAAATCTGGATAACATTGCTTTCATGATCAAACTTCCATTCAGAGATGCGTTGTAGAGACCACTTGAGGTAATACGGATCTGTAAATCTAAAATACTGAGTTACTTTTGGATTTTTGGGATCAAAAAACTTTCGGAAAACAGCATACGTTTCAAGCGTTTTGATATTAAACATTCTTATAGGCAAATATCTTGGGATTTTCGTGAATTGACCTATCTTAATAAGTTTGGATTTTTCTTTATCTGATTTTATACTTCCCAAAATCACAGTTTTCAAAGCAGGTTTTACCCTATTAATCTCTTGAACCATAATTCCACCAAAAGAATATCCTAAAAGATAAAACGACTCTGTATCATCTATCTTTTCTGCCATTCTGATTACATAATCATTAAATTTCTCATTAGGCTTAGGTACAAGCCAATCAATAAAAATAACTTCATGCTGTTTGGGAAAAACCAACCTCTCCAACACCTTATAATCTGCACCGAGGCCGCTTACTATATATATTTTCATGCTTAGCTTTGTATTTTTTAATTAAAACTTCATTATCAAATCTTTATTTCAGTTTTACCATTTCTACTGATTGCGATTTAATAAAGCTAAAATAAAAAAAGGACTGCTAAATCTAAGCAGTCCTTTTTTTATTTATAAGAAATTTAACCTTTATCTAGGTCTTTCATTATCAACTTTAGCCGTTGAAATCTTGAATTGAATCTCCATCTCGTCTTTGATGAAATGATCTTTCAAAGAAGTTTGATAAAAAATCTTGAAATCTTTTCTATTTAACGCAAATCTTGAAGACTCTATTTCAACAGTAAATTGAGTAACGTGAGCGTTTGCGGGGAAAGAAATTGTTTTTCTAATTCCTTTGATGGTAATATCTCCCACGATTGTAGAATTGTACTCTTCGTTCGCTAATGGAATAATTTTCTTCAAATGAAATTTAGCAGTTGGAAATTTTTTGACTTCAAAAAAGTTAGTTCCTTTCAGCTCGTTAGTTAATTTCACCTGGTCTGCACCCGAAAGATCTGCCACTACAAGACTTCTCATATCGATGATAAACTCTCCGTCAACCAATACAGTTTGATCAAAATTAAACTTCCCACTTTTGAGTTTTAAGCTTCCATAGTGAGAGGTTGGAGCAGTTTTCACTACTTTGTGTCCCCACCATTTAATCTCAGAAGTGATTACTTTTGAAATTTTATCTCCTTTTTTCTGAGCAAAAACAAACGACATGCTCGCACACATCATAGCAAACAATAATAATCTTTTCATTCTTTTTTATTTACAATTCAACAAAAATAAAAAAAAGCGCAGAACTTCTGCACTTTTCTCAATATTTTTTTAGATAAAATTATTTTGCACTCACTTTTACTGTCATATCGATTTCGTCTTTAATGAATGCATCTTTCATTCCTGATTGATAAACTACATCAAACTTTTGTCTGTCGAATGAGAATTTTTTTGATTCTATTGTAACGATCCCGTTGGAATTACTGATTTTTGCTGGGAAAGAAATAGCATTAGTTTTTCCTTTTACGGTAAGTTTCCCCACAACTAGAGAACTGTACACTGCATCATTATTTTTTGTTACAGAAGTAATCTTAAAAATAGCTGTAGGAAATTTTTCAACCTCGAAGAAGTCTCCTTTTTTCAAATGTCCGTTCAATTTTGCCTGCCCTTCTCCAGAAAGATCGGTAGCATTAATTGTATTCATATCCAAGACAAAATTTCCACCAACAACTTGATTTCCTTTCATCACAATATCTCCAGATTTCACTTTAATTGTTCCATCATGAGAACTTGCTTCAGATTTTGCGATTTTGTAACCCCACCAATGAACATCTGAAGAAACTACTTTTTTTGATTGACCAAATGCAAGACCACTTGCCAAAACTGCAACTAGGAATATTTTTTTCATTTTTAAATTTTAACTATTTATTTTAATGTTGCAAATGTAAAAAAGAGCATCCAATATCACTATTATTACACTTTAAGAATTTCAATCTATCAGTATGAGTATTATCATAAAAAAACTCCGGCGGTATGCCGAAGTTTCTATTTTAATCTTGATGATAAGCGGTATAAAGTGCAATACCATTGATGCTCGTACTGTTTGATTTCACGAGATAAATCGGGATGTTTCGGAGCATATATTCCATTTTATCACTGATTTTAAATTTTTCGTAAAACTTATCTTTATCAATATACTTACTTACAACCTGCGAGATATCCCCAGCAATAATTAAACCTCCCGTAGCTTTCAATTTTAAGGTTAAACTATTGGCTTCTCTTGCCAGAAACTCTAAGAAGGTATCTAAAGCAATTTTGCAAATCATCACATCTTCTTCTGTAGCTGCTTTGTACAGAACTTCTACGAAATTCCCTTCATTCAACCTTTCAGAAAGCCCATCTGGCTCAGGATGCCTTTTTACATCTCTTAAAAATCTGTAAATATTAAATAATCCTGCTTTAGACAAAACATTTTCCCAACTTACGATTCCGTAAAGATTATTTAGAAACTGATAAAATTCTACTTCAATTGTTGTACGTGGAGAAAACTCTGAGTGACCTCCTTCTGTAGCAAAAGGCCTTAGATATTTACCATCAAAAAAATATCCTGCTTCACCCAAACCATTTCCTGGAGCGATGATGGCAACGTTTCCGTTTTCCAGATGACCTCCAGAACGGATGTCTTGCAACTCAGAATCTTCAAGAAGACCAATCCCATAGGCTGCTGCTTCCTGATCATTCAGCATATTGACTTCTTTAAAACCAAATTCATTTTTGAAATCTTCTACATCAAGATTCCAACCCAATCTTTCAGGATTACTTTTCCCGTTCAATACAGGCCCCGGAACAGAAATTCCGAAACGATCTACTTGAGAAAGAGAATTTTCATCAAAAAACAATTTTACAATCTCATTCAGCGTAGGAAAATCTTTTGTAGTATATTTTTTCTGAATTTTCATTTCTAAACCTTCCCCTCCCGAAACATAGTAAGCAAGTACCGTTTCATCCTCACGAAGATTGGCTCCCAATATGGTCACATTCTCATTTCTGGTATTTTTTACTCCCGGCAAATAAAGCGGAAATTTCGGATTCAAGTTCATAATCACAAATTTTAGTAAATATAATAATTGTTTTGATATTTCAAATGAGATAAGAGAAAACCTTTTCGAAAATAGGAAAAGGTTTGTCTCTTAATTGTTTATATCTGGTTTTTTTTAGCTTCCAAGAGGGATATTGTAAGAAAATCCTGCTCCAATACTTCCCACATTGTAATCTTGCGAAGGAAGATTTCCTATACTTCCAGTAAATACTTTCTGATATTGTAAGAAAAAATTCCAGTCTCTGTTATGGTAACCTAGTTCTGGTTTTAGATAAAAACCACCATCTGGTCTTTCCGCACCTATAGATCCAGCTACATTTTTGTCTCCAACAAGGAAACCGTAACCTAAATCTGCACCAAAGTAAAACCCTGTTTGCTTAGGATAAATTCTGAAAAGAGCTGCTACAGGTACTACTCCAACATCATTGTTGTTATAGCCATTATTTTCTTTTCCGAAATAATGAGTATATCCTGTTGCGATACCCAAGCCAAATCCTGGTGTAATTAAATTCTGATAAGCTACATCTACACCTACTGCTGCAGAAGTGTTATCTGAAGGAACCGCAATACCAGCTGTAGCCCCTACTTTGATCATATTATTCATTGCCTTATCCTGAGCAGATACCAATCCGGCAGTTAATACTGTTGCTGCGATTAGTGTTTGTTTCAACGTTTTCATAATAATGAATTTTTTAAATTTTACTGGTGGGAAACTGTAAAAACTATGCCAAAAAATGTTTTTATACTTTTAAATACTGCTTTATTTGTTTTGAGAGAGGAAGATCATTTTCATTATTCATTTTAAATTACATCTATAAACCAACAGATTGCCACAAAAAAAAGACTGCCAAATGCAGTCTCAATATTTTTTGAAAAAATTTTAACTATGCCCTATCGGCTCAGGAGCTGGTTGTGGTTTTGATGTCTTTTTTTGATCTATCTTATCAGAAACTTTTTTAATGATAAATTCTACAACAATGGGAACTATCAGCGCAAGGGCTGCTTTTAAAATTCTAGATTTCATAATATTTATTTTCAAAATTGAATTACAATTTCTACGCCATAATTCTTTTATTTGTCACCAAATTTCGTAATGATATTTTACAACTTACAATAGCTTATCTTTGCAGCAAATATCTTTTTTATGTCATTTGAATCTCTGGGATTATCACACAACATTATTAAATCTGTAAACAAATTAGGTTACCTGAAGCCATTTCCTATTCAGGAGCAGGCTGTACCAATTATTTTACAAGGAAAAGATTTGATGGGAATTGCCCAGACAGGTTCTGGAAAAACAGCATGTTTTGTGATGCCAATTTTAGAAAAACTACAAAATGAAGAGATAAAAAAAGACCGTAATATACAAGTTTTACTATTGGTTCCCACGCGTGAGCTTGCCATTCAGATTGATGAAGTTTTCAGAGCTTTTACAGAAAATCTTAAACGTGAAGTACGAACAATGGCAGTTTATGGCGGAGTTTCTATCAATCCACAGATGAAGGGAATGTTTGGTGTAGAAGTTCTCATTGCCACACCTGGACGTCTTTTGGATCTAATTGAGCATAATGCTTTGAGCATTTCAAACATTCAGCATTTAGTAATCGACGAAGCCGACAAAATGTTTCAGCTTGGTTTTGGCGAAGAAATGGATAAACTTTTTGCCTTAATGCCTGCTGCGAAGCAAACAACTCTGTTTTCAGCGACTTTAAACGATAAAGTGTCTGAAATGAAAGAACGCCTTTCCATCAATCCCGTAATGATAGAAATTAAAAAGGAGGAAGTTGAAATAGAAAATATTGAGCAATTGGCTTTTCATGTTTCACCCGAAAACAAAGGCCCTTTCCTTCGTTATTTAATTAAAGAAAAAAAGGTTGAAAAAGCTTTGATATTTGTTTCATCCACAAGATCTGCCGATAATCTTGTTGAAAAACTGAAAAAAAATAAAATTAAAGCGGTAGCCATACACAGCCAGAAATCTCAGGGTGCACGAAGAAATAACCTGGAAGAATTTAAAGTTGACGGTGCTCAAATTTTGGTTGCTACAGATTTGATCGGTCGTGGAATTCACATCGAATCTTTGCCTTGCGTCATCAATTACGAATTGCCGCGCTCGCCTTTAGACTACATTCACCGAATCGGTAGAACAGGTCGTGCTGGCGAAAAAGGAACTGCTATCAACATTTTAACGGATGATGAATTGCAGCACTTCAGAGTTATTCAGAAAAAAATGGGCAAAAAAGTAACATTACAAAGAACCGAAGACATCAACTTACACGGATACTAAAAACTATCTGATGTTTTCTTCCGGCAAGACATGGTAATTTTCGTGTGCTTTTCTGATGCTTTTTGCGATTCGCTGTTTTAGTTTTCTGGGTGCTAGAACAGTGAGAAACTCTCCCATGCCCAAAATCATCCTTTCCAACTCAAAATTCAGCTGTACACATATTTTAAAGGTTGTTCCTGTTTCGTCTTCCCTCACCAATTCCTGAGAATGATGAAAAGGTTTGGTTTTCACATAAGGTGCATGTTTAGAATCTACGATAAATAATACATTTTGGGGACGCTGCGTTTCTGAAACAGTCGCTCCGATTACTTCGCCAAAATAACGGTCCGCATCAAAATCCTTATCAATATATTCTACACCATCCTCAATTTCAATTTCTTCCATTCGGTCTAAAGCAAAATTATAAATTGCATTATTGTGCCAGCAAATCAAAAACCATCGGTTATTATATTCCTTTAGCAATTGCGGATGAACCAAGAGGAGATTTTGTTCTCTTGCTTTGAAACTTTTATAGCAAATCTTCAAAACCTTCTTATTCAAAATACTTTCATAAAGAATATCGATGTGCTCCAATCCTTTCAGTTGCTCATTTTTATCTAAATGAATAATAGATTTTTGACTGGTAGAATGAATAGAATTTTCTAATTTCTGAATAACTCCATTCATATCTTTAAACATTGAAAAATCTTTGAACTGCTTTAAAATCTGCACTGCATTATTCATTGCCTTCAAATCATTTTCATTGACAGAAATTTGATGAATACTGTACTCCTGATCACTGTAACGGTAATATTTCCTTTCGTAAACCTCAATTGGTGCTTCATAACCCAATTTTTCACTCCGCATGTTCTGCAAATCAAGCTGAATCGTCCTTTTACTCACAAAAGATTCTTTACCTTCAAACTCAAACAAAGCTTCAGAACATTCGTTCATCAAATCTTCCAAAGTGTATTTTGTATACTTATTCTTCAGACATTTGTCTAAAGTTTTGTAGCGGATCAAAGCATTTTTGTTGGATGACATAAAGTGAGATTAAGAATGAGATTAATATTAACTGGGTAAAAACCCCTCCTTTCGAGAAATAACGAAAATTCTTAGAATTTTTGACGAGGTAGTTAATCTAGTTGTTATCCCTAGAAAGCTGTACTGCAAATTTACTTCCTCTTCAAAGCCTGCCCCTCAAAAGAAATCCCATCCCAACCATATTCAATAAAATTTCTGATATTCTGATGATCTGTTGCTTCAGGATTTTTCAAAACATCTTCTCTGTAAAATTCTCCGAAAAGGTTTAATGTTTCTTCTTTCGACAAATCATTCAATTTGGCAAAACTGAAAACTTTACATGAACCATTATTTTGGTTGGCTTCATTTACGGAATTTCCGTTTTTAAATTTCGTTGGGGTAAAATCGTAATGTTCATCAATAAAACTGATTACATTTTTAAACTGAATTTCTTCCGCTGATTTTTCTAATTGTTCAAATAACATATTTTTTATTTTTATTAAAATTGAAAAGACTTACAAATCAATTAAAGCTTTTGACTATAAAAATGGAATTAAAATCATTTATCCAATTCCTAAAAGAGAGTGATTTCCATTACATTTTAAAAGAATTCCCCTTTCCTTTACGGCTGGATTAAAGAAAATTCTATCTAAAATTTTATTCCCGAAAGCATTTCTGCTCTTATTCGCATATTGAGTTGCAACTTTCAAAAAGCAAAAGCACCTTGTAAAAATTTTGTGCCTTTTGTGGTTAAATAATTCCAAAAATAATCAAAATAATTTCATGTACGCAAAAAGATTGCGCAATTAGCCAATTACTTTGCAGTATCAAATAACAAACACATGAACACATTCAGTACAATCAACGGAAACGATTTAATCGAATTAGGTTTTAAGCCATCAAAATGGTTTAATGAAGCATTACAATACATTAATGAAAATCAACTCAACGAAAACAACATGAAAATATATCTTGAACAATTCAGATCACCCGATCCGATTCCTTTGCACACAGAGCCAAAAAATTTCGTCATCAACATCCGTCCGGAAAATGAAAATGAAATCAACAATGTGGAAAAAGTAATCAACACCATGAAAGTTTTGATGAAAACACCAACCTTAATCAACGGAGCCATTATGCCCGACGCCTGCCCTACAGGACCTGAAGGACAAATTCCTGTTGGCGGAGTTGTGGTGGCAAAAAATGCCATTCATCCAGGATTTCATAGCGCAGATATCTGCTGTTCCGTCATGTTGACAGATTTTGGCAAAGCAGATCCTAAAGATGTTTTAGACGCTGCGCATTCAATCACCCATTTCGGATATGGAGGAAGACCAAGAGGCGAACAAATGGAAATGTCTCAGGAACTGATGAATGCTTTCAGAGAAAATAACTTCTTAAATGATGAGAAATTAATCAGCATTGCCCGTTCTCACATGGGAACTCAGGGAGATGGAAATCATTTCCTGTTTGTTGGAATTTCCAAAAATACAGGCAACACAATGATGGTCACTCATCACGGATCCAGAGCTCCGGGAGCGGCTTTGTACGATAAAGGAATGAAAATCGCCAACCGTTTCAGACAGGAAATTTCACCAGAAACTTTAAAGGAAAACGCATGGATTCCTTACGAAACCGAAGAAGGAAAATCCTACTGGGAAGCCTTGCAGTTGATAAGAACATGGACGAAAGAAAACCACACGTCAATCCACGATGCCGTTTTACATAAAATGAACTTGGAAAAAGAAGACAGATATTGGAACGAACATAACTTTGTTTTCAAAGACGGAGATTTATTTTACCACGCAAAAGGAGCAACTCCGTTGGACGATAAATTCATGCCCGATATTACGGGACCAAGATTAATCCCACTGAATATGTCTGAACCTGTTTTGATTGTTCAGGGGAAAACCAATGAGAGAAACTTAGGTTTTGCACCTCATGGAGCCGGAAGAAATTTCAGCAGAACGCAGCATAAAAAATCTTTAGCTCATAAAACCATTGAAGAAGTTTTTGCAGAAGAAACTCAGGGATTAGACATCCGTTTTTTCTCGAATGAAATTGATATTTCTGAACTTCCAACCGCTTATAAAATTGCCAAAAATGTAAGAGCCCAAATCGAAGAATATGGATTGTGCGAAGTGCTGGATGAAGTGATGCCTTACGGATGTATCATGGCGGGTGATGTGGGAAAGAATGCTCCTTGGAAGAAAAAGAAGAAGTTTAGAAAATAATGAGGAGATTACGGGCTGCCGTAATCTTTTTTTATGAATTTAACTACATTTTCAAACTAAACGTATCCTAATCTAAAAATTTAGACACATTAAATAAATACAGTATTCATAAAAAGCTAATTTAGCATTAATGAAAAACCATTTATATTGGAAGAATTCACAAGCAATTGTTGTATCAATAAATAAAAATCAAGATATACCAGAATTACAGAATAATCTAATTAAAATCAAGAATGCGTAGTTAATTATGATTTTCTCTTCCAAAAACCCTATTCTCCATTACCAAGACAATATTCATGCATTCGTGGCAAATGCTTTATAAGTCGATCTTCATGGAAATTAAAAACAAAAAAAAGAGCTTCAAAACTGAAGCTCTTTTGTATGATTAATCCAAAGATTATTTTACGATTTTAATATCGATAGCTGAGAAGCCTTTTGGGGATCTCTCTTTTTCGTAAGAAACTTTATTTCCTTTCTTTAAAAGCTCAACTGAATTGTTGGAGTGGAAGAAAACATTTTCTTTAGAACGGTCTTCGGTAATAAAACCATAACCCTTTTCACTAAAAAACGTCACGATTCCTGTCTTTCTTAGTTCCTCCTCTTCAATAGGTGCTGCACCCAATTGGATATCATCAAGGCTAATTTCGATTTTCTCTCTGTTTTCTGGTGGTAAAGAAGTAAGCTGACCGTTTTCGTCAACATACATCAGCATATCATCGAAACTTTTACCTTTATCGTTATTGTCCTTTCGGTCTTCACGACGAAGTGCTTTTTCTTTTAATTTTTGCTGTTTTTTCTTAAAGTTTTCTTTTTTTGAAAAAGAATCTGCCATATATTTTAATAAAATTAATTGTTATTCTGAATAAAAAACCCTGCATTAAGGGCATTAGCTGAAAAGTCCGACTGTAGGCTTTCAAATTATTTTTAAAGATAAAAATAATACCTAATGAAAGCTAAAGATTTTTGATTTTTTTTCAGTCCTGTTTTTAGATTAACTCTAAAATGTCTTAAAAAATCTATTATCTTTTTGCAAGTAGTGTACAAAGATACAAAAAATTATCCGTTAAATAATAAATTGCTGAAATTCAATTAAATTTGAAATCATATTGCTAAAAAAAATCCCCCGAAAACTCGGAGGATTTGTATGATTAAGATTTAATCTTATGCTTCGTTCAAAGGCTTGTGTTCTCCTGGCTGGTCTTTACCTTCAGGATTTACGTTTCCTTCATTTCTCGGTTTAGGAGCTGGTCTTTCTGGTCTTGGCAACAAAACTTTTCTAGAAAGTTTCATTTTTTTACGGTCATCATAACCCATAAATTTCACCTCAACTTGGTCGCCTTCGTTGTAAGGAACTTTATCAAGACGAGCCCACTCTATTTCTGAGATGTGAAGTAAACCTTCAGTACCTTTAGCAATCGCTACAAACGCACCAAAGTCCATCACTTTCACTACTCTACCTTGGTAAACTTCACCGATAGTTGGTACGAAAGTAATTTCGTTGATTCTTGCAATCGCTTCATTGATTTTCTCTCTACTAACCCCAGAAATTTCGATTCTACCGATTTCGCCAACTTCTTCAATTGCGATAACTGTATCCGTGTCTTTCTGCATCTGCTGAATGATTTTTCCACCAGGTCCGATAACCGCACCGATGAAATCTTTAGAAATTTCTAGCATTACCATTTTCGGAGCGTGAGGTTTCACGTCTTCTCTTGGAGCAGAAATCGTTTCATTCAATTTATCAAGAATATGCAATCTTCCGTCTCTAGCTTGTAGAAGCGCTTTTTCCATAATATCCATAGACAATCCCTGGATTTTGATATCCATCTGGCAAGCGGTGATTCCGTCTGCAGTTCCGGTTACTTTGAAGTCCATATCTCCCAAGTGATCTTCGTCCCCTAAGATGTCAGAAAGCACTGTGAATTTTCCTGATTTCACGTCCGTTACCAACCCCATTGCGATACCAGAAACTGGTTTTTTGATTTGAACACCCGCATCCATCAATGCTAAAGTTCCTGCACAAACAGTTGCCATAGAAGATGAACCGTTGGATTCTAAGATATCAGAAACGATACGGATGGTGTAAGGATTTTCTTCTGGGATCATATTTGCCAAAGCTCTCTGAGCTAAGTTTCCGTGACCCACTTCTCTTCTTGAAGTCCCTCTCAAAGGTCTTGCTTCACCTGTTGAGAATGGAGGGAAGTTATAGTGTAGGAAGAATCTCTCGTCATAGTTTACCATTACGCTGTCTACCATATTCGCATCTTTCACTGAACCAAGAGTTACAGCAGTTAAAGATTGAGTTTCACCTCTTGTGAAAATTGCAGAACCGTGCGCTCCTGGTAAATAATCAATTTCGCTCCAGATTGGGCGAATGGTTTCTGGGTTACGACCATCAAGACGAATTTTTTCGTTCAAGATCATTTGACGCATCGCTTCTTTTTCTACGTCGTGGTAATATACTTTTACGAAAGGTGTTACTCTTTCCAATTCTTCAGCATTATCAACATATTGAGCTAAAAACTCTTCGCGTACCGCTTTGAATTTTTCTCCTCTTTCTTCTTTGCTAGAAGGTGATTTTGCTACTTCATATACTTTATCGTAAGTTTCTTTCCAAACTTTTTCGCGGATGGCTTCGTCGTGATTCTCGTGGCTGTATTCTCTTTTTGGTAAAGATTTGCCTACTTTTTCAGCTAATCTTTCCTGAGCTTCCACTTGTTTTTTGATTTCTTGGTGAGCGAACTGAATTGCTTCAAGCATTTCAGCTTCAGAAATTTCTTTCATTTCACCTTCCACCATTACGATAGAATCTTTAGTTGCGCCCACCATAATATCCAGGTCAGCCAATTTAAGATCTGCATAATTAGGGTTTACCGCTAATTTACCATCAATTCTTACAACTCTTACTTCAGACATTGGTCCGTTGAAAGGAATATCTGTAATCGCAATTGCTGCTGAAGCTGCAAGACCTGCAAGATCATCAGGAATAGATTGTCCGTCGTAAGAAATTAATGAGATCATCACTTGAACTTCTGCGTGGAAATCTTCTGGGAATAATGGTCTTAGAACTCTGTCTACCAAACGCATTGTCAGGATTTCCTGATCCGATGGTCTGGCTTCTCTTCTGAAAAAGTTTCCAGGGATTTTTCCACCTGCGTAGAATTTTTCTCTGTAATCTACTGTCAATGGTAAGAAATCTACACCATCTTTTGCTTCTTTGCTGGCTACAACAGTTGCTAAAAGCATAGTTCCGCCAATTTTTACTACTACAGATCCATCAGCCTGTTTTGCCAATTTTCCTGTTTCAATTGTGATTTCTCTGCCGTCTGCAAGAATAATCGTTTCTGTAATTGCTTGAGGTATACTCATAAATTGTTTTGTGTTGCACTCCGTATTGAGTGCTTTAATTAATTATATTTCGTCTAAAAATGTGGTGCAAATTTAAGGTATTATTTCTTATAATATCCAATTCTAAAGATTTAAGCAAGAATTTATCAGTTTTAAACTTTTAGATTTCAAATATTTGCATTACTTTTTATTTTTCTTTTTTGTAATAGTGTATCCTAGTTTCCATTCAAGATAATCTGCTATATGGAAATTTGAAGCTCTAATTCCGAAGGATGCAAACAGGCGGTCTGTAATCTGATATTGCAGTCCTATTTTCTGGAATATGATATCGTTATCATACTTTCGGGTAGATTTAAAAGGATAAACTCCCACCCCTAAATTTACATAAAGTTTCCCTATCAGCAATCTGTAAGATGGTACGATGCTCACCAATAATCTTTCGTGCGAAAACCGTTTTTTTTCGTACAAGGTACTATCAATCACATAACCTTGATGATTGTATTCTCCGTCATAATTTACGCCTACGCCCAACCCGTAAGCCGATTTATTTGAATATTGATGCAAGTATAAAAGATCTGCTCCGTAGACATTGTATTCAAACCCTTCATAAAGTTTAATATCATTGCGGTTTTCACCCTGATAAAAAGTATCTTTTCTCCCTCCAAAAACTGAAAATTCAAGTGTATTGTATTTTTCGGTAGGATGATAGATTGTATCTGATTTTATAGGCTTAATTCTTTCCGGATAGTAAATCAAACTTATTTGGCCAGCAGCCATATTCAAACCTTTATTGGGAACTTTCGTAGAACCATTGGAAAGATGATTTAATTTCAAATTTAAACCTAAATCAAAATTTTCATTGAGTTCATAAAACAGACCTGTACTTAAACTTATATACATATTGGTTTTAGCGCCAATAGAAATATTGTAAAACTGTTTATCATAATCATGAACATTTGAATTAAATGATATTCCGAAGTTTATTCCGTACATCCATTTCAATCTATCCCATTGGTTTAATTTAGCATTATAAATTCCATAAAAACCATACGGACTGCCCATATCTTTACCTTTTAAAAAATCTAAGGCAAATACCCCTATTCCGATTTGGGGATAATTAAAATACTCATGCCAATTTCTGCTACCGTTAGTTTGCTTCAAAAACTGAAAATTGTATCCTGAATAAGCTTTATGCCTGTAGAAATTGAGCGATTCGTTGGTAGGAATCACTCCTCCGTACTCTCCTGCGGCTGAGAATGCCCATTGATGAGGCTTCAAGCTATCTTTTTTTTGTGAAAACAGAAGAGGATTTAATAACAACAGTAGTAATAAAATATAAAATCTTTGAAACACGGGTATTTTATTTTAGAAAGTGGCAAATTTAACGATTAGGTTTTAAATAAAATATAAATTTACAGTAGTTTTAATTTTAAATCAATAAAAAAAGCAACCTCTTACGAAGTTGCTTCTTTATTTTTTGGAAATCGGATAGATTATTTTCTTAGACCAAGTTCAGCAATAATTGCTCTATATCTTGAAATATCTTTTTTCTTAAGATAATCTAATAAGCTTTTTCTTTTACCTACCAATTTCACCAAAGATCTTTCAGTATTGAAATCATGACGATTTACCTTCAAATGCTGAGATAAATGGTTGATTCTGAAAGTAAACAAAGCTACCTGCCCTTCAGCGCTTCCTGTGTCTTGTGCAGATTTTCCATGTTTTGCGAAAATTTCTGACTTTTTTTCTGTTGTTAAGTACATTCCAATATTGTTTAATGATTATTATGTAACGGGTGCAAAAGTACGACATTTTTTTGAATAAGAAAAAGCAAAACCACTTTTTGATTTCAAATAACAAAAAAAAACGATTAAAATTATAAAAAAACATATCTTATCTCACTAAAAGACAGTATTTTTGTAGTCATCAATGAGAAAAGAATTATTATTTAGCATTATCCTTATTTTTGGTTTTACCATCAACACCATTTCAGCTCAAAAACGCAGTGATGTTCAAAGCATTCTGTATTTCAATCCCGAGGTAGAGCCCGATGTTGAAGAAGTAAAAGAACCTACAAATCTCGCCTTTTTCAGTGCTGTTTCAGACAATTTGAGTTTACATAGAAAAAGTAAAATGCTGAAAACAGAAACTCAACTATCTTTTGAAACCACAGACCAGCAAACAATTTCAGATTATGCAATCAACAATGATGCAGATTTTGTGACCGTTTCTAAAGTTAAATATTTCAAAGTAGGTCTTGGGAAATATGTTTTTTCTAATCAGGTCATAGTAAGTATGAAGCTGTTTGATAAAAGCGGAAATCTAATCACAGAGTCCTCTTACGACACTTACAAAAAAAATATGCGAATGCTGGGTTCTGCAGAAAATTCTATAAAAATAGGAACTGCCGGAGCTTTGAAAACAATTCTGAAAAATCTAAGAAAAATAAAATTAGTCTCAGAAAACGACATGTAGAGTTTAAGAAATCCTTAAATTTAGGTATCACTGTGCTTTTCTTTAAAATTTGATTTATTTTTGCATAGCTAAAAATATTTCATCTTGAATCATTCTGACGAATTTAACTTCAACCCTGCCGATATCGCCGAAAGACTCAGCGAATTACCCGCTGACGAAAGACTGTTGGCATTTCTAAAAGTTCCGAAAGAATACAAGGCTGATGTTTTTTCACATCTTGATCCCGATTTTCAGGAAGAAACCATCCGAAGCATCACTAGTGCCGAGGTTTCTGAAATCCTGAACGCAATGACGCCCGATGACAGAACTTCATTGTTTGAAGATTTCCCTGATGAACTCATCAAATACTCTATCAATCATCTCAATCCTCAAGAAAGAAGAATTGCTTTGAAACTTCTTGGTTATGATTCTGATTCTATTGCCCGTCTTATGACACCTTACTACATTCAAATACGAAAAGAATGGACGATAAAAAGATGTCTTCAGCAAATAAAAAAAGTAGGTAGCAAAGTAGAAACAATGAATTATCTCTACGTTGTCGACGAAAGAAACCGTTTGATCGACGATATTGCTTTAGGAAGTTTACTTTTAGAGGAAGAAGAAACTTTAATTTCAGAAATAACTGACAATCATTTTGTTGCAATTACAACCACCACTACTAAAGAAGATGCAGTTCAATATTTTGAAAAATACGACCGCGCGGCACTTCCTATTGTTACCGAAGCCGGCGTTTTGGTAGGAATTGTGACCATTGATGACATTCTTGATCAGATTGAATCTCAGAATACCGAAGATATCCAGAAATTCGGGGGTGTGGAGGCACTTGATGATCCGTATATTCAGACGCATTGGTTTGAAATGATTAAAAAACGCGGTCTTTGGCTTATAGTACTTTTCTTTTTACAGCTTATTACCGCGTCTGTAATGGGTTTTTATGAAAATGAAATTGAAAAAGCGGTTGTTCTAGCCTTATTTATTCCTTTGATTATTTCAAGTGGCGGAAATTCTGGTTCGCAGGCGGCAACTTTGATTATCCGCGCCATGGCATTACAAGAAATCACAATAAAAGACTGGTGGATTGTGATGAAAAAAGAACTTCTTACCGGATTTATTTTGGGAACTTTTCTTGGAATTATTGGTTTTTTCAGAATTATGATCTGGCATAAACTCGGCTGGTTTGATTATGGCGACTATTGGTTTTTCATAGGCATCAGCGCAGGAATTTCTTTATCGATGATTGTACTTTGGGGAACAATTTCAGGTTCGATGGTTCCGTTTATCTTAAAAAAATTCAATCTTGATCCAGCAACTTCTTCCGCTCCTTTTGTTGCAACTCTGGTAGATGTCACCGGATTAATTATTTATTTTACCATTGCTGCCATGTTTTTAACCGGAAAACTTTTGTAATTTAGGCATTATCTAAAATAGCTCAATGAAGGTAATTTCTCTTGTTCCCTCTATTACTGAGGCTCTATTTGATTTTGGTTTAACGGAAAATGAAGTCGTTGGAAGAACCAAATTCTGCATTCATCCTAAAGAAAAAGTGAAAGATGTAGAAATCATTGGCGGAACAAAAAATCTTAATCTTGAAAAAATTAAAAGTCTACAACCTGATCTAATCATTGCCAACAAAGAGGAAAATGTGAAAGAACAAGTAGAAGAATTAATGAAAGATTTTGAAGTTCTCGTTACGAATGTTGAAACTATCGAAGACAATTATTATTTGCTCAAAACTCTTGGAAACATCTTCCATCGAGAAGAAAAAGCTCAGCAGTATAATTTAAAAATCTATGATGTTCTTCTAAATTCAAAAATAAATTCTCCGGTAAAAGCGGCCTATCTGATTTGGAAAAACCCTTATATGACGGTTGGTTCAGACACTTTCATTGATAAAGTTTTAAATGAAATCGGGTTTGAAAATGCTTTTAAAAACCAAAAACGTTATCCTGAAATTAAAGTTGAAGATTTGGCTACTGCCGATGTAATTATGCTTTCATCAGAACCTTTTCCATTTAAAGAAAAACATATTTTGGAGTTGAAAGAGTTTTATCCTGACAAGAAAATCATGATTGTAGATGGAGAAGCGTTTTCATGGTATGGAACGCATATTGCGAAGTGTGAGGATTATTTTAAAGAGTTGGTTTCGAAATTTAATTAGATTGAATTTTTGATTTTTTAGAAAATTTCCAAATATTATTCCGCAGTTTCGGGGCTTTCTTTTAATCATAGGGATACACCCTTCGCAGATGATTTATCCCTTTCAGGGCTTTTTTAATCCACAAAAAAAATAATTCCTTTAAAACAATTCCAACACACTGCATTTAGATTTTTATAAAAGCCTAATATTCTGAAAAAAAATAAAGCGGACCAAAGTCCGCTCCTATTGATAAAAAACCCAGATCTAAATCTGAGTTTATATTTTAAATTAAAATAAGATCAAATTACAAAATCTTTGAAACTTCATTGCAAAGCCATTCCAAAAGCTCTCGGTCTGCGTCTGTGAAAGGATCTACTGTGTGAGAATCAATATCAATTTGCCCTACGTTTTGTCCGTCTTTGAAGATGGGAACTACAATTTCTGCTTTGGTATCAATGGAGCAACTCAGATAATTGCTTTCTTCATTCACATCCGGAACTACGAAAGTTTCGTTTGAAACCGCTACCTGACCGCAAATTCCTTTTCCATAAGGAATGATGGTATGATCTGTTTCAGCTCCAACATAAGGTCCTAATTTCAATTCGTCTTTGTCTCCGTTTTTGAAGTAAAAACCAGTCCAATTGAAATAGGATATCTCCTGATCCAAAAGGTGACAAACTTTTTCAAGTTTCTCATTTGTATTATGTTTCGGACTTTCAAGTATAGAAGAAAGTCTTTTTTTTAATTCTGACATTTTATAAAATTTTTTATGAAAATTGTTTTAATGAAAGTTCTTTTTTGTAGCCAAACATACTTCTTTCTTTGATCATTTCTGCCACTCCTTCTGGGACCTGATTTTCCCAGCCTTCAATGTTGCAGGTAATTTTTCTCAAAATTTCTCTTGAGTAAATTTCCAGAAACTCCGGGTTGTAATTTTCAATATCTACAATCCTATTGTTTGTTTTGAAATATTTATATAGTTCTTTCAGATTATCACCTACTTTAAGGGTTGTAGAATTTAGGAGTTCTTGTGTTTCAGGATCTTTATACGGATAAAGATATACGCGCATTCCGTTTCTGAAGAATTTACCGAAAGCCTCCAATATTCCTCCTGAGAGATTTTTGTAATACTTCTCGTCAAACACCATCAACATATTGTTTACACCCATCGCTACACCAATATCGCCCGTAGTGTAGGTGGAGAAATAATCGATAAGTCTGTAATATTCTGAGAAATTGGAAATAATAACTGTATAACCTAATTTGCCTAAAACATCTACTCTATCTAAAAAGTCTCTTTCGTCAATATCTCCATCTGCACGCAGATTTGAGATGGTAATTTCAATAAAAATCTCTGTTTGCTCTTCTGTACATTGAGAATCTTTCATAAACATTT
The DNA here is from genome assembly GCF_900156685.1 of Chryseobacterium piscicola. Taxonomy (GTDB): domain Bacteria; phylum Bacteroidota; class Bacteroidia; order Flavobacteriales; family Weeksellaceae; genus Chryseobacterium; species Chryseobacterium piscicola. The sequence goes on along the minus strand of NZ_FTOJ01000008.1, from coordinate 72,402 downwards.
CTATACCACTTTTGAGCATATCAATATTTACTTTGGTAACGGGTCTGAAACTACCTCTTACCGCAAAAATATTTTTTTTGTACAAAAGATCTGCAGGAAGCATATTATTACCTTGAGAATTGAACACTACAGCATCTGTCATTCCATTTTTCACGAGCTGAAGAGACATGAGACGATTGTCTACATAATCAAAAACCGGACCACTGAAATCGATCATATCAATTTCTAGATTATCTTTCGCAATATCGTCGTAGAGAGATTCTATTAAATTTCTAGGGTTGTCAGAATATTTATAAGCTCCATAAATCAAATTAACGCCAAGATTCCCTAGCGTTTCCTGCTGCAAGGTAGCATCATTTTCTTTAAATTTCACATGAATAACAATCTCATTATACTGAGCATCAACCTCACTTTGAAATCGAATCCCTACCCATCCATGACCTCTTAAAGTTTTATCAAAATTAATTGTTGTAACGGTATTAGCATAAGAAAAATATTTTCTATTGGGATGGTTTTCTCTAGAGATACGTTCTTCAATAAGTGCTACCTCATATCTAAGCATTTTGCGAAGACGATTTTGGGTAACATATCTGTTTTTAACTTCTTTACCATAAATTGCATCACTGAAATCTTTATCGTAAGCCGACATGGCTTTAGCGATGGTAGATGACGCTCCTCCTGCTCTGAAAAAATGACGAACAGTCTCCTGCCCTGCTCCAATTTCTGCGAAAGTACCGTAAATAGTAGGATCTAGATTAATTGTCAATGCTTTTTGCTTGGGCGTAAGTTTCTGATACATTAGGAAGTGTAATTTTTTCGTAAATTTACCAAAATTAAACCAACCTCAAAAGAAAATGAAGTTGAAATTTTTAGGCACCGGAACCTCACAAGGAGTTCCCGTTATAGGATGTATTTGTGATGTTTGCATATCTACAGATCCAAAAGATACAAGGTTCAGATCTTCCGTAATGATTACTTCGGAAAAAGGTAAAAAAATACTGATAGATTGTGGACCAGATTTTCGTCAGCAAATGCTTACGAACAACGAAAAACATATAGATATCACACTTATCACCCACGAACACAATGACCATGTGATTGGGCTTGATGATATGCGTCCATTGATTTTTAAAACAGGAAGAAACATGCCTATTTATTGCCTTGAACGCGTGGGCAATGAAGTAAAAAACAGATTCCCATACGCTTTTGCTGATGTAAGGTATCCCGGAGCTCCCGCTTTTGATTTACATTCTATCACTAATAAAAAGTTTATATTTGAAGATACCGAAATCAATCCAATTGCAGTGAATCATCATACACTTCCTATTTTAGGTTTTAAATTTAAAAAGCTAGCCTACATTACAGATGCAAGTTCTATTGAAGACAAAGATAAACTGAAAGATTTGGATGTCTTAATTGTGAATTGTATTCGTAAATTTGAACCACATCCAGCTCATTTTATTTTATCAGATGTAATAGAGTTGCAAAAAGAGCTAAAACCAAAAAAAATGTACCTCACCCATATTAGTCATCATTTCGGGCTCTATAACACTGAAGAAGAACAACTTCCCAAAGGAATGCATTTTGCTTATGATGGACTTGAAATAAATTTTTAAACTTTTATTCAAAAATATTTTTGAGTTTTAATAAAACTTTCTATATTTGCACACCGATTTACAGCACACTGTAACATCAATGCCCAGTTGGCGGAATTGGTAGACGCGCTAGACTCAAACTCTAGTATCGAAAGATGTACCAGTTCGATTCTGGTACTGGGTACAAAACCGGAAAGAGGTGATAATTCACTTTCTTTCCGGTTTTTTTTGCTCCTAACTCATTTTAAGAATGAGTGGATCAATATCAAACTTGGAGACTAGGCAAAAAGCTTAGACAACCTAAACAAGAAAAATGCTTTATCTCGCACACCCCTTAATTGTAATCTGAAGTTTTTGATTTTGGCATTGAAAGATTGTTCATTCTACTTTATTATTTTTTTGAATTCACGATTACTTTGCAATTCGGCGGAAGCATTCGAGCTGCGTGCATCAAAATAATTGAGGATCTCCTTGTAATGATTCATTATGGTTTTTCTGAGTGTGAGAAAGCTTTAAAACCTGATTCTTCGAGTTCTTTAAACCAATTCCCTAACTTGAGCATCACCACAGATTTTTGAATGTTTTGATTGTAAATTTTGCTTAAACCGTCAGATAAATGGTATGCTTTTTCTAAATCAGGATAGTGGGAAAACAATATTTCAGCTAACTTATTTTGCTACACAGTCCATTTTTCTCTGTTTTTATAAAGTAAATTCCTGCTTCTTGCCAAAAGTTGCTTTCAGGTATCGCAATTTTCAAAAATTTCAATTTCGAGATTTTTTTCTCTTCTTTTGCTTTCGTGAGCAGATTGTTTTCTTGTTCAATAGCTTTCCAGCGGTGGCTTATCCTTAATTCCTACAACGCTTCTATGGCTCATTTATGAACGTGAAACCTGTCTGTAACCTATGTGGCATTGGGAAAACATCTTTTGGCAATGAGTTTCATAGAACCTGCCATATCCCGTTATTTGTATTTTCAAATAATATTATTATTCGCAAACCCAATATCAATTTAAATTCCAGCAATTAAATCTAGTTCGCCACGAAGCAACAACAAATCTTTTTAGCTAAAGACTTTTCGCAAATTACAGACGAGCTAATTTTCCATTTTCTAGAAAAAAAAAAAAAAAAAAAAAAAAAAAAAAAAAAAAAAAAAAAAAAAAAAAATTAAAAAAAAAAAAAAAAAAAAAAAAAAAAAAAAAAAAAAAAAAAAAAAATTTTTTTAAATAAAAACTTTTAGAAAATTAAAAAAAAGCTTTTTTTTTTTTTTTAAAAAAAAAAAAAAAAAAAAGAATCAACATTAAACTAAACAACAGAAACATTTATTTAATTTAAAAATAAACAACTAAAAATCAAAAGATTAAATCTAAAAAAACAAAAAGTCTACAAAAAAAGTAGACTAATAAAGATATATGTTTTATATTTGCACCCGTAATCAAGTTTGGAAATGATAATGAAGACAAAATTCAGATACAATTCAATGAAGATAAACCACATCAATGATATGATGATGCAATGCTGTATGCCTTTTTACGAGAATTTTAGTGGATGACCTTACTTTTTTATATAAAATATTTTTAAAGGCTTTACCACATTGTAGAGCCTTTTTTATTTGTAAAAACCAATAAACAAAAGATTATGAAAACATCTGTTTTTAAAAAAAATTGGATAATTCCTGTTGCATTTGCCAACATTTATATCATCTGGGGAATCACATTTCTCGCAATATCATTCGGATTAACCGGATTCCCTCCATTCATTCTTTCTGGATTAAGATTTTTAGCTGCCGGAATTTTATTAATAGCCTATTTAATTGTGAAGGGTGAAAAAGCAAATTCATTAAAAAACTGGTGGAAAAATGCCATCACCGGAATTCTTATTCTAACAGGAGGAACCGGGCTTGTAGCATGGGGCGAACAATATGTAACCGCTTCAGAAGCAGCTATTACTATTGCAACAGGACCTTTCTGGTTTATAGCAATTGATAAAAAAAACTGGAGCTATTACTTTTCTGATAAATATATACCTATCGGACTGATATTGGGATTTGCCGGACTGATCTTATTCTTAAACGGAAGCGTGAACTCGCACACCGAAAACGTAAGCTCTTCGCTTCGGGTTACTGCATTTATTGTATTGGCTTTAAGTTCTATTGCTTGGGTATTGGGTTCTTTATACTCTAAAAAAAATCCTGCAGATCATTCTACATTTATGAATATTTCACAACAGTTGATTGTGGCTGGATTAGCATCATTTACAGTTGCATTTTTCAGAAGTGAATGGAATGTTTTTTCTGTAGCTGCAGTTCCAATTTCGGCTTGGTTGGGCTTATTATTTTTAATTTTCTTCGGATCTATTATCGCCTATATTTCTTATATCTGGCTGTTATCTGTAAAACCTGCAGCTATTGTAAGTACACATACCTACATTAACCCAATCGTTACCGTTATGGCAGGCTTCATCATTGCTAATCAAACAATTAACGGAAATCAATTGTACGGACTTGTGATCATATTATTCGGTGTTTTATTAACAAATGTAACCAAATACTTTAAGCTTTCTAAAAGATCAAAAGCAAAGATTAGAAGAGCCTTCAGACACTTTAATAGAATCAGCAGACCCTATCAACCCATGTAATTTTAAATAAAAAAAAATGATAGAAATTAAAAATATATCAAAAACTTTTCATCAGAAAAAACAGTCTTTCAAAGCTTTGGATAATGTGAATCTGAATATTGAAAAAGGCGATATTGTAGGAATCATAGGATTTTCGGGAGCCGGAAAAAGCACTTTGATTAGAACCGTCAATCTTCTAGAAAAACCAGATAACGGGCAAATAATTATTAACGGAACCGATTTTACAAGGTTAAAACCAAAACAACTAGCGAAAGAGCGTAAAAAAATCGGAATGATTTTCCAGCATTTTAATCTTCTTTCCTCAAGAACGGTTTTTGAAAACATTGCGCTTCCAATGGAACTGGAGAATTTAAGCAAAGGAAAAATCGTTGATAAAGTAAACGAACTTTTGAAAATAGTGGGATTAGAAGACAAAGCTAATGACTATCCAAAAAGTTTATCTGGTGGGCAAAAACAAAGGGTTGCAATTGCGAGAGCCTTAGCCAACGACCCTTATCTTCTACTCTGTGACGAAGCAACGAGCGCACTCGATCCTGCAACAACGCAATCTATTCTGCAGTTGCTGAGAGACATCAACCATCGTTTGGGAATCACGATTTTATTAATTACCCACGAAATGGAAGCCATCAAAGCGATCTGCAACCATGTTGCCGTTATAGACAAAGGACAATTAGTAACAAAAGGAAATTTGAGCGAAATCATTTCAAACAAAGACCATCCTATCATCAAACAATTTTTAAACTCAGGTGTTATGACTATACCACAAGAACTAAGTAAAAAACTACAGAAAGAGCCGCAAGCCGGACTTTTTCCCTTGGTTGAAATAGAATTAAACGAAAAAATAAGCGTTGAAGAATTGCTTTCAATCATTTATAATCAATATAAAATTCCATATAAACTTCTGAAGGCTGATGTAGAATATCTTGGTGATTCCAACTTTGGAAAGCTTCTTCTCCACCTGAAAGGCGAAGCGGAAGAAAACCAAAAAGCAATCTATTATTTTAATCAAAACAACATTCAAAATACTTTAAAAGGATATGCTTAGTGACTCAATAATTTCGCTTCTTACTAAAGGAACTTGGGAAACCCTTTACATGACTTTTGCATCAGGTTTTTTAGGTTTCGTGCTCGGTCTTCCGGTGGGAATTCTGCTTTTTGTAACCCGAAAAGGACAATTCTTGGAAAACATCATCTACAACAGAATATTGTCGGTCTTGGTAAATATTTTCAGATCAATTCCTTTTATAATTTTGATTGTCTGGATGATTCCTTTTACAAGAGCTTTGGTAGGAACTTCTATAGGTATGAATGCTGCACTGGTTCCTTTAAGCATTGGTGCAGCACCATTTATTGCAAGATTAGTTGAAAACAGTCTTTTGGAAATCCCGAACGGTTTGATTGAAACTGCAAGAGCGTTAGGAGCAACGCCTTTTCAGATTATTAAAAAAGTTTTACTGCCAGAAGCTTTGCCTTCATTGGTCAATAATGCGACGATTACTTTGATCACATTGGTCGGATATTCCGCAATGGGTGGCGCTGTTGGAGCCGGTGGATTAGGACAGATTGGTTATCAGTACGGATACATCGGTTATGATGCATTGATTATGAACCTTGTACTTGGCTTGTTGGTAACTTTAGTGTTCATCATTCAGTTTTCGGGCGACCTATTGGCGAAAAGGTTTGATCATCGTTGAGTTGGAGGGTTGGAGGATTCCAGATAATTTCGGATAAATTTCCAAACTGAAAATCAAAAAAAATAATAAAAAATAATTTACAATGAAAAAAATAAAAATTTTAAGTTTAGCAGCAGGACTGCTTTTATTCGGAGCATGTAATTCACCAAAAAAAGATGATCCCAATTTCATTAAAGTAGGAATCACATCTGGGCCAGAACAACAAATTGCAGAAACTGCCCAAAAAGTAGCCAAAGAAAAATACAATCTTGAAGTAGAACTAGTCTCATTCAACGACTATGTGGTTCCCAACGAAGCTTTGAATAATGGCGACATAGACGCTAATGCCTTTCAGCATGTACCCTATCTTGATGAACAATCGAAACAGCGTGGCTATAAATTAGCCGTGATTGGAAACACTTTTGTCTACCCTATTGTAGCGTACTCAAAAAAAATAAAAAACATTGGCGAATTGCAAAACGGAAGTACAATTGTAATTCCCAATGACCCAACTAATGGCGGTCGTTCTCTACTTCTGTTACAAAAAAATGGTTTATTAAAACTAAAAAAAGAAATCGGATTATTACCCAAAGTGACTGATATTGCCGAAAATCCGAAGCAGCTTAAAATTCTAGAGATTGAAGCACCTCAACTCCCAAGAGTTCTGGATGATAAAGAAGTGGTAATCGCTATTATTAATAACAATTTTGCTGCTCAGGCTGGTTTGGATGCAGATAAAAACGGAATTTTTAAAGAAGATAAAGATTCGCCTTATATGAATGTAGTTGTTTCAAGAGAAGACAATAAAAACACCGAAAAAGTGAAGAATTTTTTGAAAGCCTATCAGTCTAAAGAAGTGGAACAGAAAGCTAAAGAAATCTTCAAAGGTGGTGCTGTAAAGGGATGGAATTAAAAATAACAGTTGATGGTAAAAATAGATTGAAGAGAAACTATTTAGATTTCACGTGAGTCATGTTACGCTTGAAAACTAAAAAAAACCGCTTTCCCCAAGAAAGCGGTTTTATATTTTTAAAAATTCCTTAGAATAATTCTTTTCTGATGATGTTCTGGCTTCTTTCTGGTCCTACAGAAACTAAGTAAACATTGATTCCTAAATACTTTTCTATAAACTCAATGTATTTCTGAGCCGTGTCTGGAAGTTCGTCATAACTTCTCACTTTCGTCAAATCTTCTTTCCAACCCGGTAGATCTTGGTAGATTGGTTCGTAGTTGTATAATTTTTCTGTAGAAGAAGTGAAATAATCGATGATTTTTCCGTCTTCAGTTTTGTAATGGGTTACGATTTTCAGGTTTTCAATTCCTGTAAGAACGTCTAATTTAGTAATTACCAAATTGTTGATTCCATTAATCATACAAGCGTGCTTCAAAGAAACTAGGTCTAACCAACCTGTTCTTCTTGGTCTTCCTGTAGTTGCTCCGAACTCACCACCGATCTGTCTGATGCTTTCTCCTAGCTCATTGTCCAATTCAGAAGGGAAAGGTCCGTTTCCAACTCTTGTACAATATGCTTTTGCTACACCTATTAAGTTTTGAAGTGAAGTTGGCGGAACTCCTGCTCCTGTACAAACTCCTCCAGTTGACGGAGAAGATGAAGTAACGTAAGGATACGTTCCGAAGTCGATATCAAGCATCAAAGCCTGAGCTCCTTCAAACAATACGTTTTTACCGTCTCTGATGGCTTCGTTTAATTCTAGTTCTGTATCTACGATTCTGTCTTGAAGCTGTTTTCCGATTTCTAAATATTCGTTGTAGATTTCTTCAACGTTTAAAGTTGGTTTGTCGTAATATTTTTCGAAAAGAGAATTCTTAATTTTTAAGTTTTTCTCGATTTTGTCTCTTAAAATCTCAGGATTCAGAAGATCAATCATTCTAATTCCCACTCTTGCGATTTTATCTTCGTAGCAAGGTCCGATTCCTTTTTTGGTGGTTCCGATCTGCGTTCCTCCGTGCTCTTCCTCACGGTAAGTATCCAAAAGAATGTGGTAAGGCATGATGACATGCGCTCTTCTGCTGATGAAAATGTGATCAGTTCTCATGTTTTTACTTTCGATCTGATTCACCTCCTTAATGAAAGATTTAGGATTTACCACTACTCCATTGGCAATGATACACTTCCCTTTGCACTGAAGAACTCCTGATGGAAGAAGGTGCAAAACAAATTTTTCGTCGCCCACATAAACCGTGTGACCAGCATTGTCTCCCCCTTGGAAACGAACAACGTAATCAGATTTTGCCGATAAAACATCTGTTATTTTTCCTTTACCTTCATCTCCATACTGAAGACCTACAACTACGTAAGTTGACATATTTTACTTTTATTTTAGATTCATGCAAAATTACTTTTAAAAAATTGGGTGGGCAAATTTGAGGGGGATTTTATTTTTTGGGTGGGTGGAAATCATGGGGTTGAAATATTTTCATTGCAAGCTTTTATTTTTATATTTGAATTAATTAATTTTAAAAATGGAAATACTTTTATATTCTATACTACCCACAACTTTAGGCACACTAATCACATTATATATTACTGAGAAAATTAAAGGAAATGTAAAAAGTACATTTGACGAAAAACTTGAAGCCTTAAAAAAACAACATTCATTTGAAATTGCAAATTTTCAAGCAGAAATAAATTCCTTAAAATCTAAAGAGAATTTTAAATTCACTAAGTTACATGAAAAGCGATTTTCAGTTCTTGAAGAAAGTTATAAATTACTTAATAAAACTGTAAGTAAAATTAATCAGTATATTTCTCCTGCAAAGTTTATCCCTGAAAACATTACTGCTACAGAGAATGAAGATAATCACCAAAAAGAATTTCTCGAAGCTCATTATAATTTTACAAATCATTTTGTTGACAATAGAATATATTTCAATCAAGAATTAGAAGCTTTAATAGAAAATTATATATCTGAAATAGGAGAAATTTACAATGATTATTTTCAAAATCATTTTTTGAGAAAAATGGATACTCAACCTGATCGTGAAATAAGAATGAAAGCATTTTCCGCTTACAAAAAAGTGCCTGAAAAATTACTTCCAATAAAAAAAGAAATTGAAAAAAATGTTAGAAATCTATTAGAAAAGTAAACAACAATATTATAAAGAAAGAGAATACTTTAGTAATTTTAAAAAATGTTTTAATAAAGGGAGAAACATTTGGTTTCATAAAAAACTTCAATCGCAAAAACTTTTTAAACAATCTTCACAAAAAACACTTAAAATAAAATGCAAGAAAACTCAAAAGATGAATATTTAAAAATAGCCAGAGAATACGTCCTAAACAATGAAGGAGATCATGTTGAAGTCAGTTACACAGAAGATTATGATGATCTTTTCGTTTTCGGTTACCAAGCAAAGGATAAAAAAGTAATGTTAATCGGTCAAGGTCCAATACTTCTTGTAAAAAAAGATGGAAGAATATTTGAGTTTGGAAGTGCTACAGGTCACAAACAAGCTTTACTTGAAGTAATCAAAAAATTAAATAAGGAAAGATTAATAAGAATTTTTCAAGAAGATTATAATATTCAAAACAATAATTATGATTTAATAATCAATGACATTCACGAAGATGAAGAATATGAAGATTATAAAGAACTTGACGAGTTAACAACTGTTTTGCTAAGAAACAAAATCTATTATCTTTTACGTGATGAAAACAATGAAGTGAAAAGGCACTATTACACAAAAGAAAAACTTAAAGAAGTTTTACAACAAACACCTGCGAATTTAGGTCACAACTTTGATGAATATTTAGAAGATGTTCTTATTGATCTCATCAATACTAATATTTATTTAAGATGGACACTTTCAGAAATTAAGTAAATATCATTCCACAGAAACCTTTCAACAGCTTAGATTCCTGCGGAATGACAAACATTATTGATATTTCTTACTTTATCAAAACTCACAACTTGCTATAAATTGACAAAAAATTCATACTGTGGAAACCACCCCGTCAAAAATTTCTTTGAAATTTTCGCCATCCCTCGATTGGAGGGGAATTTTTGATGGGTAAATATTTTCATCAATTTCTTTTGTGAAACAAGTTTTTATAAACCTGAGCGACCTCACAAAAAACTTTCATCAAAATTCCGTAACTTTGCCGACTACTAAAAATTTTATGGAAAGTATACAAGTTCACGACAAAACTTTTGTTCCTTATTTAGAGGATGCCGAAATTCAGGAGATCGTAAAAGCTACAGCTCTGAAAATTTATGAAGATTACAAGGACGAAGTTCCTGTTTTCATTGGTGTTTTAAACGGAGTAATCATGTTTTTTTCAGACCTTTTAAAACATTATCCGGGACCTTGCGAAATCGCATTTATCCAAATGAGTTCTTACGCAGGAACAGAATCTACCGGGATTGTTTACCAGAAAATGGAACTTACGAAAGACGTAAAAGACCGTCACATTATCTTGGTAGAAGATATTGTGGATACTGGAAATACAGTTGAAAGTTTATTTAAATATTTCAATGAAACGCAGCGTCCAAAGTCGGTAAAAATTGCATCATTCCTATTAAAACCCGAAGTTTATAAGAAAGATTTTAAATTGGATTATATAGGAAAAGAAATTCCAAACAAATTTGTTTTGGGTTACGGCCTAGACTATGATGAGTTGGGAAGAAACCTTCCGAATTTATACCAATTGGAAGAAGGAACCATCAACCATTAACGATTGCTACAAGCTTTTAGCTTTTGGCTATTAGCTTTTAAAATATATCTAAATAAAAAGTAAATATTAACTAAAAAAGCTAAAGGCTTAAAGCATATTGCCTAAAACCTAAAGCAGAAAAACAATTATGATAAACATTGTTTTGTTCGGTCCTCCAGGAAGTGGAAAAGGAACTCAAGCTCAAAATCTGATCGAAAAATTTAATTTAAAGCAAATCTCAACAGGTGACCTTTTCAGATACAATATGAAAAATGATACCGAACTGGGAAAATTGGCTAAATCGTACATCGATAAAGGAGAATTGGTTCCGGATCAGGTAACAACAGATATGCTGATTGAGGAGATCAGAAAACCAAGCGATACTGCAGGATTTATCTTCGACGGTTATCCTAGAACCGCAGTGCAGACAGAAGCTTTAGAAGTAATTGTAAAGAAAGAACTTAATGACAGCATTGATATTTGTCTCTCATTAATCGTTGAGGATTCTATTTTGGTAGAAAGATTGCTAAAAAGAGGAGAAATAAGTGGAAGATCTGATGATAGCAATGTAGAAATCATCGAAAACAGAATCAAAGAATATTACACAAAAACTGCAGAAGTTGCAGAATTATATAAGCAGCAAGGTAAGTACGTTGAGATCAACGGTGTAGGAGAAATCAATGAGATTTCGGAAAAGCTTTTTGCTGAAGTAGAAAAAATTAGTTTATAGTTAATGGTTGATGGTTGATAGAAAAGTACAATACCATTAACCAACAACCGACAACTGAAAACTAACAACTAAAAGAATTATGTCAAATTTTGTAGATTACGTAAAGATCCATTGTAAAAGTGGTCATGGTGGTGGAGGATCTGCCCATCTTCGCCGTGAAAAATATATCCCTAAAGGTGGTCCTGATGGTGGAGACGGAGGTCGAGGCGGTCACGTGATTATGAAAGGAAATGCCCACGAATGGACTTTACTTCCGCTTCGTTATACCCGTCACGTAAAAGCCGAAAGAGGTCAAAACGGAGCAAAAAACCAATTAACGGGTGCTTTTGGAGAAGACGTTTACATCAACGTTCCAATTGGTACAATTGCTAAGAATGAAGAAGGAGAAATTGTAGGAGAAATCCTAGAAGACGGGCAAGAAATCATCTTAATGGAAGGTGGTAAAGGCGGTAGAGGAAATGAATTTTTCAAGTCATCTACCAACCAAACCCCTCGTTTTGCGCAACCCGGAATGGAAGGTCAGGAAGGATATATTGTTTTCGAGCTTAAAATCTTGGCTGATGTTGGCTTAGTAGGTTTCCCAAATGCCGGAAAATCTACTCTCTTGGCTTCAGTTTCGGCTGCTAAACCTAAAATTGCCAACTATGCATTTACCACATTAACGCCCAATTTAGGAATCGTAGAATACAGAAATTACAAATCTTTTGTAATGGCAGATATTCCCGGAATTATTGAAGGCGCCGCGGAAGGTAAAGGTTTAGGACACCGTTTCTTGAGACATATTGAAAGAAATTCAATCTTATTATTTCTAATTCCTGCAGATTCTGAACAGCACTTTCAGGAGTTTAAAATTCTTGAAAATGAATTGAAAGAATACAATCCTGAACTTTTAGATAAAGATTTCATTATTTCTATCTCTAAAGCCGATCTTTTGGATGATGAATTGAAAAAAGAGATTGCTGCAGAATTCCCTGAAAACAAAAAACCCCTATTCTTCTCAGGAGTTACCGGCGAAGGTTTGATGGAACTGAAAGACGCCATCTGGAAACAACTTCACGGATAAAAAATATTAATTGTGCTGCGAAACTTTTTGCAGCACAATTTCTTTATAAATTCTGCGTTACATTTAAAATTAAACTAAAAAAATGACAAAGAATTTTTTTTTGACCCTTTCGGTCACAATTTCGGGATTTATGAGTGCTCAAACTGTAGACTCAGGTTCGGATTCCCAATTTAAATTTGGTGTAAAAGCTGGTTACAATCTGTCGACGATGAAGTTTTTTGATGACAAACTCGATTCAAAATCTTATTTCTACGTTGGTTTGGTAGGTGAGCAACCCGTTTCTTCAAAAGTGGGTATCCAAGCTGAGGTTTTGTACACCCAGCTAGGCGGAAAGCAGGATTTCCCGTTGATGCAGATTAATAACAGCGATGTGCAGATCAGCAGTATTCAGTTTGATTATCAATTGACACAAATTCAAATTCCGGTTTCTGTAAAGTATTATTTTATACCTGATCTTTCTGCTTCTGTGGGCATGAATGCAGCCTTCAATGTTTCTGAAAAAGTAAAAACCCAAATGGAAGTCAACAGAGAGACATCCAGAAATTATGAAGGAATCAAGAGTCTAAACCTCTTCCCTTTCCTCGGTGCACAATACCAAATCAGCAATAGGTTTTTTGTAGACGCTAAATACAATTTCAATTTTATAGAGATACAGAAAGGAGGCCTGCCTACAAAAGTCGGTTTTTTACAGGCTGGTGTGGGTTACAGATTTAACTAAAAAAACAAGAGAAACTCACATGGTTTCTCTTGTTTATTGGAATACTTATTGAGAGAATAGATTCAAATTAAAACAATGAAATATTTATTTAGCCTTATTGCAATCGTAGTTTTATTCTGTTGCCAGACCCAGAAAATGGAATCAAAATATTCAACCATAGAATACGAAGCAGGAGCTTGTTTTGGATCTTGTCCTATTTTTAAAATCACAATCCATCCAGACAAAACTGCTGTTTTTGAAGCTGAGCACTTTAATTTTTCTAAAGGATTTAATAAAAGCGATTTTAATAAGCCAAGAGAAGGAACTTTTAGAGGAAACATCAAAGAAAAAGACTACAAAAAACTCATTGCATTGATTGATGGTTTAGATATTAAAACAATGAACGACAAATACGGCCGCAGAAACATCACCGATATGGCGACTTCTTATGTAAGAATAAAATTTGCTGACGGATCATCAAAAGAAGTGGAAGATTATGGTAAAAACGGAAGCCCGAAATTGGTAGAAGTTTACAAATTTTTTGAGGATCTGAGAACCAATCAAGACTGGAAAAAAGTGGATTAGTGAGTTTAAAATAATTTAACTTATCTTTGCAGTATATTTCGCGGCATTCTCAGCCAAATAGTAAATAATTTTACTTAAAAACTCTGTTAAAAAACTTTAGCAGATCTGCTAAAAAATGATGAAGTATACTGCTTCGACCGCATTATTTTAATACGCAATAAATATTTTGTTATTCACAGACTTAAAACTCATTAAGCCCATCTTGGATGCGCTTCAAAATGAAGGGTACGAAAAACCAACACCCATCCAGGAACAAGCAATTCCTTCAATTTTAGAACACAGAGACGTTCTAGGTACCGCACAGACGGGGACAGGAAAAACAGCAGCTTTTGCCATCCCTATTCTACAAAATCTTACAGAAAGAAAAGGCCCTAAAAGCAATCACATAAAAGCACTAATCCTTACACCAACAAGAGAACTCGCTATTCAGATTGAGGAAAGCTTCAATGCATACGGAAGAAATTTACCATTAAAGAAATTGGTGATTTTTGGCGGTGTAAAACAAGGAAGCCAAGAAAATGCCTTGAGAAAAGGGGTAGACATCTTAGTAGCTACACCGGGGAGATTATTAGATTTTATCGCACAGGGAATTATTTCTCTTAAAAATCTTGAAATCTTCGTTTTGGATGAAGCCGACAGAATGCTGGACATGGGTTTTGTACACGATGTGAAAAGAATCATTAAACTTTTACCTCAAAGAAGACAGACATTATTTTTCTCTGCAACCATGCCTACAGAAATTCAGAAACTGGCAGATTCTATTCTGAATACACCAATAAAGGTTTCTGTAACACCTATTTCTTCCACTGCCGAAACCATTAAGCAATCTGTTTATTTTGTAGATAAAGATAAAAAACTAGATTTACTTTCTCATATTCTTCAGAACAACATCAAAGAATCTGTTTTAGTATTTTCCAGAACTAAACACGGAGCGGATAAAATTTCGAGAAAATTACAGTCTGCAAACATTACTGCAGAAGCAATTCACGGCAATAAATCACAAAATGCGAGACAAAATGCTTTAAGTAATTTTAAGACAGGAAAAACTCGTGTTTTGGTGGCAACAGATATTGCAGCAAGAGGTATTGATATTGATGAACTGAAATATGTAATCAATTTTGAACTTTCTGATGTTGCAGAAACTTACGTTCACAGAATCGGAAGAACAGGTCGTGCCGGAGCCGAAGGAAGCTCTATTTCTTTCGTTGATGGTTTAGATTTGCTCAATTTAAAGGATACAGAAAAATTGATTGGAATGAAAATTCCTGTTGTGAAAGATCATCCTTTCCACACAGATAATCTGGTGGTTGAAAAGAGAGATTCTAACAACAAACCATTTACACCAAGACCAAAACCTGCAGGTGGTGGTCAGCAACAAAAATCGGATCACACTAAAAAGCCGAAAAATAAGAGCAATTTTTCTAGAAAAAAATAAATAATAAAGCCTTCCGATGGGAAGGCTTATTTTTTTGTTATTTTTTAATAAATTTTTGACTTGAATTTACTTTGGAAGTTTTAATATCTATAATGTAAACTCCGGAAGGTAGATTTCGCACATCTCATGATTCTTTCAGTTATCATTTTAAATGTAAGAGTTGTAGAAAATGTTTTAAACAAAAAATCTACAGCAGCTTTTTCGCTAAAATAATAAGATTCATAGCTAATACTAAATGATTCATACATCAAATAATCTGGTGGAAATAGAAAATCCTTATGTTTATACTGAAAATGTCTATTTTTATCTTGTTTTTACTTTTTGTAATAAAAAATCTTAATTTATCCGCAAGGTAAATAAGTTTTGCGTCTCATAAAAATTTTGATAAGCTGGCTTTCATGTTAATTATTTTTAAACAATCTCTTGGCATTCTCACTCGTCACTCTATCAATTTCAGTAAAATCTACCCCATAAATATTAACCAGTTTACCGGCAACCAAGCCAAGATATGAACTTTCATTTCTTTTACCTCTGTATGGAACGGGGGCAAGGTATGGAGAATCTGTTTCCAGAACGATTTTATCTAAAGGAATTTCGTTTAAAAACTGATCTATTTTCCCATTTTTGAAGGTAACTACACCACCGATTCCTAATATGAAATTTAAATTTAAAGCCTGTTTTGCTTGCTCAAGATTGCCAGAAAAACAATGGAAAATCCCACGCAGTTTCGGGTGTTTTTTTCTTTCTAAAACTTCAAAAGTTTCATCAAAGCTTTCTCTCGTGTGAATCACAATTGGTAAATCTTTTTCAATAGCCCAATCAATCTGTTGTTCAAAAGCTTTCACCTGAATATCCAAAGTCGATTTGTCCCAGTATAAATCAATTCCTATTTCACCGATGGCTGGGAAATGCCTTTGATCTAGATAATTTTTTATGATTTCCAATTCTTTTTCCCAAGATTCCGGTTTTACATAACAAGGATGCAATCCCATCATTGAAAAAATCTGGTTAGGATATTCGCTTTCTAGCTGAAGCATTTTCTTGTGTGATTCTGAGTCGATGGCTGGAAGGTAAAACTCTGTGATTCCTTTGTCTAAAGCTCTTTGAATTGTTTCTTTTCTGTCATCATCAAATTCTTCTGCGTATAAATGAGTATGTGTATCGATCATTGTTTTTTAAAAATTTAAAAGATCTTGATAAGGATTTTCCAAGTTCAAAAGCATTCCGAAAGCTGGTTCGGTTTTGATTCCTTTTTTCTTGAGATCTATTATTTTCTGTTTAAAATCTTCTCCTTTTTTCTGTATTATTTTGTATTCTGCCATCATGTGCAGATAAGCATTCTGTTGAGCTACTGGCTTATTTTGTCCGAATATTTCGATAGGAAAACCCTCCAATTCTAAATTACAAATCGTTGATTCGATTTCGTTTATTGTAAGCGTTTGGATTTTTAAATCACAATCTGGAAATGTTTGATTTAAAAACATCTCAAACTCAAAATTATCTTGAATCTCACAAATGATATCCAAATCACTTCCTTCAATATCAATTTCTATTGGGATTGTACCTGCTAAAACCGGCGAATAGTTCTGAAGTTTTTCAAAGATTTTATATTTGTTTACCACATCAAATGCCTTTTTCTGCTGCGAATTACCTTGTTTCAAATAATCAATTCTGGTAAAATCAATCGTGTTCATTTCAAAAATAACCTTTGAATTTTAAATCTTGAATATCTGATGTTTTACTTTTAGTTTTTGAGCTTCAATTCTCTGATGTAGTTTTTCTTTAAATTCTATATATTTCGGATCTTTTTCGTCCTCCGTCTTATGTTCTAGAGCTTTATTAATTTTAAAATTCTCTTTAATAAAATCTTCAGTTTCCTTTGAAAAAAAAGCAACTCCAAATTTCTCAAAAATATAATTAATAGCTTGTGAGTTGGGATGAATAAAATCGTCTTTGTAAAATCGATAATCTCGCAAATCATCCATCATAATCTCATAAACGGGCAGATAATGGCAGTTTTCAAATTGAGAAATCACATCATGAACAGCCGTAATGAGCTTTGATTTACTCAATTGATTTTCGGCCATGCCGTCTTTGGTGTGGCGCACTGGCGAAATTGTGAACAAAATCTGAAGATTTACAGGACAAATGTCTTTTAAATTAATAATTGTATCATAAATAGAATCTGTAAGTTCCTGATTTGTTAAAAGTCTTTTGTGAAAGAATTTTTGCGGGATTTTGTGGCAATTGGCAATCTTTTTTTTCTTCGGTTCAAATTCGTAAATAAACGAAGTACCGTACGTGATAATGACCCACCTAGATTCTTGTAGAAATTGGTTGCCCTCAACTAATTTCGTATTTATTTTATCCAAAGTCTGGTGAACGTACCTTGTATCAAAATGGGTGTGATGATCGAGAGATATAAACTCATCTTGATACGCTATGAGTTCATCTTCATGATAAAATTCTGAATCATGCAGCCTTTTTACAGAATTATTAATCGAAAAAGGATTAAAAATTGTTCCAAAAGGATTATTAACCGTTTGAAGCTGACCTTTCTGTAACAAATCTGACATCTCTGATGCAAAACAAGATCCTATTGAAAATATTTTATCTTCAACTTCAATCTTGTTTTCAGATTCTGCAATGTTTACTTCTGTACGGAATTTCATTTTAACAATTTGAAAATAAGTTAATTTGATAATTTAAAAATAAGAATTAAATTGCTGATAATTTTCAAATTGGTACATTATCAAATTTTCAAATTAACTTTCTCTTCTTAAAAGGTAATTTGCCAATTCTGCGAAAGGTTTTTTCTTCTCTTCGTCTATATCAATTTTTTCAAGGTAGCTTTGCCCTATTTCGTTGTGTTTTTCGATGAGTCTTAATGCTTTTTCGTCGACACCCGTTCTTCTGAAAATCTTTTCTACACCGTACACTTTATCGATATTATCGGTTTTTTTAGAATACCAGAAATCCAGTTCTTTTAGTTCGTCTTCGGTAGCATGTTCTTTTGCAAGAAGGTAGAGAACGGTTTTTTTATTTTCATAAATATCGCCTGCATGCTTTTTACCAAACTGAGCCTGGTCTCCGAATACATCAAGATAATCGTCCATAATCTGGAATGCTATTCCGATGTGTTTTCCAAAGTTGAAAATGGCTTTGGCGTCTTTGAAATTGGCTTTGGCAATCATTGCCCCAATCTCGAAAGAGGAAGCACTCAAAACACCTGTTTTGTAGGTAATCATTCTGATGTAATCATCAAAAGTAACATCCTCTTTGGTTTCAAAATTTATATCGTACTGCTGACCTTCGCATAAAAGCAAACCTGTATGCGTAAAAATTCTTACACATGCTTTAAAAATTTCGGGCTCTAAGTCTTCGAAAAACTTATAGGCTTTAAGCATTAATCCGTCTCCGGAAAGAATCCCTGTATTGATGCCGTGAAGGGTATGGATGGTAGGTTTATTTCTTCTTAAAGGCGCTTCATCCATAATATCATCATGAATCAGCGTAAAATTATGGAAAAACTCTATTGCCAATGCTGGCTTTATCGCTTCTTTCATATCGCCACCAAAAAGGTCACAAGCCATGAGTACCATTATTGGGCGAAGACGCTTTCCGCCGTGAGAAATGATGTAATTCATGGGGTCGTAAAGCTCTGCTGGCTTGTCTTTGAAAGTATATTTGGTAATGGCATCAGCAACAATCTGTTGATAGGTGTCTAAGAATTCCATAGAAGATTTTAATTTGAACAAAAATACAATTTTCTGAGGGGTTTTGAAACAAAAAACTTTGCCCGAATGAGCAAAGTTTTGATATTTTGAAGTAAAATTTTCTTTTAAGTAAGAGCAGTAACTAAAAGATAAGTAAGTCCTGCAACGATAGCTGAAATAGGAATGGTTAAAACCCAAGCCCAAAGAAGACTTACCGTGATTCCCCAACGTACCGCTGAGATTCTTTTCGTTAAACCTACCCCGATAATAGAACCGGTAATGGTGTGTGTAGTAGAAACAGGAATACCGAAATGGTCTGTTAAGAACAATGTGATAGCACCAGCAGTTTCAGCACTTACACCTTCCAAAGAAGTTACTTTTGTAATTTTTGTTCCCATTGTTTTAATGATCTTCCAACCTCCGCTCATTGTTCCCAATGCGATGGCTACGAAAGACACCAATGGCACCCAAAGATAATCGTTAGCAAAGTGATCAAAACGGTCAGCAGAAGCAATTTTAATATAAGCTGGATCTACAAGCATCTGAACATGATAATAAATAACAGCTGCACCAATAATTCCCATTACTTTCTGGGCATCATTAAGACCATGTCCTAAACTGAACAAGGCAGAAGATACCAACTGCAATCTTTTGAAAGACTTATCCGCTTTGTAAGGATTTGAATTTTTGTAAAGATGTACAATAATAAAAGTAATAATAATTGAAATAATCATCCCTACTATTGGTGCCATGAAAATAAATAGAAATATGGGAATTACTTTCTCAAATTTCACAATATCTTGTGTAGTTACTTTTAAAAAAGCTTGTTTTAAGGTTTCAAAAGTACCAAAGTCTGGATGTGCAGCTACCACCTCTCTGTAATCCATCATAAATGCGTGCATTAATGCGGCACCTAGAAAACCACCAATCAAGGTATGAGAAGAAGAAGAAGGAATCCCAAACCACCAGGTAAGAAGATTCCAAGCAATTGCGGCCATAAGACCAGAGAAAATTACTTCGAGCGTAATAAAGTTTTCGTTAACTGTTTTTGCAATTGTATTACCAATTTTAAAATCCTTAATAATATATGCCGCGATAAAGAAAGCCGCAAAATTCCAAAGTGCTGCCCAAAGTACAGCCTGAAAAGGAGTTAAAACTTTTGTAGAAACAATAGTAGCAATCGAGTTGGCTGCGTCATGAAAACCATTAATGTAATCGAATATAAGCGCCAAAGCAATGATCACTATAAGTAAAATAGGAAATTCCATTTTTAGATCTCTTGTTTAAGCGTATTTAATCATGATATTTTCGATTGTATTGGCTACATCTTCAGCTTTATCGGTAACAATTTCCAGATAATTCAATACAGAAGAAACTTTGATGATATTAATGGCATCATTGGTTTCAAATAAATCTACCATAGAGTTTGAGAGCAAATCATCAGCAATATTTTCAATAGAATTTACTTTGATGCAAGCTTCTTTCACCTGCTCCATGTTTTTGAAACCTTTAAGATTTTTCATTGCATTTTGAATTTCAATACATGCTTTGTGAATCAATAAAGAAAAATCTGAGTAAGCCTTCATTTCTGGAGACTTATATAAGAAAATATATTTCGTAGAAGCGTAGATATAATCTGCAATATCATCAAGCCCAGTTGCCAAGGTGTGGATATCTTCTCTATCGAAAGGCGTAATAAAGTTTTTCCCCAACTCTATAAAAATCTCGTGAGTCAACTCGTCGTTTTTGTGCTCGTAGTCACTCATTTTCTTCAACATGGTGTCATCATTCACATCAAAATCTTTGATACCATTATTAAACTCTTCAGACATAGCCACAAGGTTGTCAGTTACTTTTTCAAAAAGTACGAAGAAGATTTTATCTTTCGGTTGAAAAGCGTGGAAAATATTACCAATTCCCATTGTAAAGTATTTATATTTTAATTCGTGTGCAAATTTCCTAAAAAAGCTTCTTATCAAAAAGCATCCCGCGTTAATTTTTGTTCACATTGAGATAATATTTGTTCACATCAAAATTTGCAATTTAAAATGAATTTATCAACTTCAATACAACCCCTACAAAATACTGACTTTCAGAATTTTAAATAAAAAAAGCCGACAAAAATGTCGGCTTCAAATATATTTTAGAAATAAGATCAGTTCGCTTCTTCAGCTCTCATATCTTTTCCTTTAAACTTCATAGATTGAATATTTCCTAAAAGTTCATTTTTATAAGATTTTTCAATCTCAAAGAATGAGAATTTTTCAAGAATTTCAATGTTTCCAATTTCAGCTCTTTTGTTTCCTTTGCTGGTAGTAGCCTTGTTGATGATTTCTAATACGTCTAACTTTTTCAACTGGTCTTTTTTACCCAGGTTAAAGAAAAATCTAGTCATATTTTCGTCTCTCTGTCTTGGTTTTCCACCACGGTCAGCTCCTCTTCTATCACCACCTCTGTCGCTTCTTCCGTCACGATCTCCTCTTGGTCCTCTGTCTCTATCTCTGTCTCTTGGTCCTCTGTCTCGGTCTCTCCTATCATTTCTTCCACCTCTGTCATCATCTCTATTGCTCATTTTCTGTTCCAAGATGTCTTGTTTATCTTTGTAGTACAAAGCAAGATCTTTTAGTTGAAACTGAAGCAGTTTATGAACCAATTCTTCTTTTGTGAATTCAGAAAGATCGGGAATCAAGGCATCATCAAATTCAAAGAAATCTTCGTGTACTTCTAATAAATTTTCAAAAACACCGGCAACCTGAGCTTTTACAATATCTTCACCAGTAGGAATTCTAGCTTCAGCAATATCAATCTTAGTAACAGATTTTATCTGCTTCAGTTTTCTGCTTTCTTCAGGTTTAATCAAAGAAATAGAAATACCGTCTTTTCCTGCTCTACCTGTTCTACCACTTCTGTGAACAAATACTTCAGGATCATCTGGTAAAGAATAGTGTACAACGTGCGTTAAAGAATCTACATCCAAACCTCTCGCTGCAACATCTGTAGCTACCAAGATATCGATATTTTTCAGTCTGAATTTCTTCATTACTGTATCTCTCTGCGCCTGAGAAAGGTCCCCATGAAGAGCATCAGCTGCATAGCCGTTTTGCATCAAGAAATCAGCTACTTCCTGAGTTTCCATTCTTGTTCTACAGAAGATAATTGAATATTGATTAGGATTTGAATCGATTAATCTCTTCAAAGCCTCTTTTTTCTGACGGTAACCAGCTACATAATATTCATGCTTGATGTTCTTTTTAACTTCGTTAATAGAACCTACAGAAATTCTGTGTGGTGAGGTCAAATAATTTTTTGAAATTTTCTCTACTTCTTTGCTCATCGTTGCCGAGAACAAGAAAGTTTGCTTAGTTTCAGGAGTTTCTCTAAGAATCGTTTCCAATTCGTCTTTGAAACCCATTGAAAGCATTTCATCGGCTTCGTCTAAAACCAACCAATGAATTGCAGAAAAGTCTAATGCTTTTCTGTTAATCAAGTCGATCACCCTTCCAGGAGTTCCCACAATGATTTGTGGTTTATCCTTTAAAGATCTGATCTGATCCATAATACTACTTCCCCCGTAAACTGCCGTCGATTTTATGTTCGGCATGTATTTCGAGTAATTGCTTATGTCTTTAGCAATCTGAAGACATAGTTCCCGTGTCGGACAAAGCACCAAAAATTGGATTTTGCGACTCGTATCGTCAATCATATCCAAAATCGGAAGCGAAAACGCTGCTGTTTTGCCTGTCCCTGTCTGCGCAAGTGCGATCAAATCGCGAATATCTGAAAGAATGAAAGGGATAGTCTGTTTTTGGATTTCTGTCGGGCTTTCAAAACCCAGTTCGCCAACTGCCTTCAAGATATCAGGACTTAAATTGGACTCCGTAAATAAATTCATTAATTAATATAAAATTTTTGCAAATATACAACTTTTATTTCAATATCAAATTATAAATTATTAAAGAATTGATAATTTTGATTTAGAAAAATGTAACCTTTTTATATTTATACAAAAAAAACTATACTTTTTTTATTTTTACTTTAAAAATCTTTCAACAATAATTACAAATACGACAAAATACGTTTTACATATTAATAATTATGAATTTATGAAAAGATTCTTCTCATTCAATTTCAATAATATTATTTAAATTTGATTAAAAATTAAAGTATGGCATCACAAATCTCAACAAAAGTATTCGATTTTTTGAAACTTATTGAGAAAAACAATACGCGGGAATGGTTTAATGACAATAAAGACTTTTTCCTAGAAGCACAATCGGATTTTAAAGATTTCACTGAAGAATTAATAGGAGAAATGGGAAAATTTGATGAAAATATATTGAAATTGGATGCTAAAAAATCTTTATTAAGAATTTATCGTGATACTAGATTCTCAAAAGATAAAACGCCATACAAAACTTATTTTGGTGCATCATTGGGAATGGGAAAAATGAATTCTAAAGCTGGTTTTTATCTCCATATAGAATCGGGGAAATCTTTTTTAGGAAGCGGAATTTATCTGCCAGACTCACCTATTTTAAAAGACATCAGAAAAGAAATTTCTTTATTTAAAGACGATTTTCTAAAAGCTATTGAAGATAAAGATTTCAAAAAATATTATGCTGAATTGGATCCTGAACACAGATTAAAAAACGTTCCTCAAGGTTTTGAAAAAGACGATCCCATGGCTGAATATTTAAAATTGAAAAGTTTCATCGGCGTTCACAAAGTCACAAACAAAGATCTTTCGGATAAAAATGCAGTAAAAAACATTTCAAAAATATTTGAAGCTGCCAAACCTTTGAATGATTTTTTGGATACCGCTTTGGAAAAATAATCATTTTCAAAACCTATTTCCCTTATACATCTCTTTAGAATTTCACTCAAAGTGCACTATGTTCTCACTTCTACATCATAGGTTTTTGTTTTTTATATCTTTTTTTCATGTTATCAATTTTATCTACAACTTGGTTTTTAAAGTTTTTTGGAGAAATCACTTCTACAAAATCACCATGCGACAAAATTTGCTGAATAAAATCAAAACTGGGAACTAAAAACAATTTTATCACCAGATTTTCTGCGTTTTCGCTCATAATTTCCTGCGTATGATGAAGTGGTAGAGATTTAATGTATTTTCCCTGCACCGCATCAAAAGAGAGAACAATCTCTATAGGATCTTCATCTAAACTGGAAATAATACCGAAAGAATATTTAAAAAGCAACTCTACATCAATTGTCTTTTTGGTAAATGTAGAATGGGTAATTTCCAACGACGAAACTCTGTCTAGACCAAAAGTTTTGAGTTTAAAATCGTCTTTATTTTTTTCGTTTGCCAAAAGATACCAACGATAATTGAATTCCTTTAATGCATAGGGTTCTAAAACTCTTTTCTGGGGAATTTCATCCCAATATTTGGTATAATTGAAAGTGATTATTTTTTTGTTTTGAATAGCGTGAAGAATTCCGTTGAGATGTTCTAAACCTCTGGCTTTTCTTTTCTCGAAGAGCATAATATCTGAATTTCCTTTTGTTTGTCGGTACGCGTCGATGAGGAGAATATTGTCGAAAACGGTTTCGGTTCCTTCCTCTATTTCCATTTCTGTGATTTTAAAGTTTTTTTCTGTTCTAGAGTATGAACTTTCAATACCCAGAATATCAGCAATCTGTTCCCGATCACGCTTAAGAGTCTTTTCACTAAATTTCAAATCAAAGCCTTTATCTCTGAATTTCTGGTCGAGATAATCGTAGGCTTCATCATAAGTAACTCCTTTTTGTTTTCTCTTGAGGAGTTCTGCAAGAAGCATGAGACGGTAGATTTGTTCGCGTTGGGCCATGTTTTAATTAATAGAATTTTGTTGAGTAAGGAATTTCAAAACTATTCTAAGTTTTGATAATGATTTTGACTTCATGAATTTCTCAAACTCAAGATGTGTTTCTTCTACAAAAGAATCAAATTTTGTTGTTGGAGTAGTTTTTAAATTATCAATTATAAAATCATTATAAAATGTACTGGACGCATCTTCAATTTTAACTTTAAATACAGTTTCATCTTTTAAAAATTGCTTAAAAACACTTTTTTCAAATTCAGAAATTTCACCTAATTGGGAATATTTATACCCATCAGTTAAAACTAAAACATTTTTTTTGTGGAAATCTTTAATCTTTAATTTTTAGTATTTTAAAAAAATGGAAAGAAATTCATCTCTAAACCTATCTTTACCATGAGGAGTTAGTAAATCTTCAATAATTGCGGAATGAGTTTATCTATCACTATTTTCCTTCCTTAAAAGATAAATTAGATTAAAATCCTCACTGGTTTTCAAAAAGTCTTTCCTCAATCTTTGTGATAATTTCTTTCACTCCACATCCAATACATCTAAATTCATATTTATTTTTCCTTCAAAATTAAAACTTCTCTCAATAACACATTTGCGGCTTCCCGTATTTAGGGAAAATAAATTATATTTCAACAATCTCAAAAATCGACAAACTCGTTCCGTTAGAAGCTGTTTTATCACCATACTTCAGATTAATTGCTTCAATCACTTCCTTCTGATTCGGTTTTCTTGACGCATTTTTCACGAGAATTTCTACATACATCCCTTTTAAAATCGCGAAACTGTTCCTTTTGGCGGTAACTTTCCATAAATAATTTGCCATTTTTTTTAAAAATTTATTTCTTACAAATTTAAAATCTCTACCACCCAAACCACGTCCGTCAAAAAATAATTTCGAAAAAAATACACTCTTTTATTCCTTCACAATTTCACTATCTTTGCAGGTCATAAAAAGAAAAACTAATGTCTTTATACCAGCAACTCGCAGAAAATCTGCAGTTTATAAGTCCAGGATTTTACAAACAGAGGTATTTTAAGAATCTAAAAAACCTCACCAAAGAAAACTTTTCGGCGAGAAATGTAGAGCCAGAACTGGTTTGGATTAAAGATTATCTAAAAAATGATGCTGTTATTTTTGACATCGGCGCTAATGTTGGAACTTTTCTCTATCAGTTTGAAAATAAACTGAATCATCAAAACATTTTCGCTTTCGAACCCAATAAAAAACTGAATATCAGACTAAAAAGGTTGTTTCCCTCGATGAATATTTCTTCTGTGGCGCTGTCTGACGAAAACACAACAGCTCAGTTTAAAGTTCCGATTATTAAAGGAAAAATGGTTGCCTCAAGAGGAACTTTGAATACTTCTTACAAAGAAAAAGACGAAGAAAACAGTTACACGGAGACCGTAGAAGTGATAAAACTAGACGATTGGGCAAAATCTAAAAACATTAAAAAAATAGATTTCATCAAAATCGACGTGGAAGGAAATGAAATGAAGACCCTTTTCGGCGCAAAACAGACGATACAGAAATTTAACCCTACTCTAATGGTTGAAATGGAACAAAGACACCACGAAACACCCATCTGGAAAGAGATTTCGGAAGTTGAAAGTTGGGGATTTGACGCCAATTATCTCAACCGAAAAACCTTTACACTAGAAAAACTGACCGAAGAAATCTTAATCAAAAACATCAGCGACGAAAAAAACAAAACAGAATACATCAACAATATTATTTTCTTTCCTAAAAATGTTTAAAAACTGAGTATGAGTGTAGTGGCAAGGCAGGGTTTTAAATATTCGGTGATTGGGTACGTCGCGACGTTAATCGGGATGTTTTCTATTTTTATTTTTACCAACAATCTTATTTTTTACGGAAAATTACGATACATCATGTCTGCGGCAGAGATGCTGGTTCCTTTCGTGGTTTTGGGGATTTCCTACTCCAATGTGAAGTTCTTCGGTAAAGCTCATGAAGACGGCAAAAATCAGAATATGCTATCGCTCTCTCTGGCTTTGATTTGCATAAATTTTCTCATTTTTCTGATTGTCTTTTTTCTCATTCCCACATTTTTTCTAGACTTTACAAAAATGAAAATCTGGGAAAGCAAAAAATATATTCTTCCACTCGTTTTTACGCTGTCTTTGTGCGCAGTTTTCAACAGATACATTTCCAATTACAAAAGAATTGTAGTTTCTAATATTTTTGATAATCTTTTACCAAAATTAGCCAATTTGGGTTCGTTTTGTCTGTTTTTTTATTTTCAGTTTTCCGAGCAGATTGCATTGGCATTTTTCTTCGGAATATTTGCTTTGATGCTTTCTGGATACATTTATTACACCAACAAACTTGAAAAAGTAGAGCTCGATTTCAGTACAGATTATTTTAAGAAAGACAATTTCTACAGAGAATTTGCGGCCTATAGTTTCTTCGGATTTCTAGGAACTTTCGGCAATCACATGGCCATTAACAATTACATGATTGGTGAATTTATCGGAGAAGAAGAAATCGCTGTTTACAGTATTTTACTTGCGCTGATTTCGTTGATTTCAATTCCGCAGTTGGGTTTATTTAATATTTCCGCACCTATTATCAGAAAAAACTTGGCCGATGGAGATATGGAAGAACTCGACAGATTTCATAAAAAAACATCGCTTACCATTTACTTTCTGGGGGCTGTTTTATTTGGTTGCATCATGGTAGGATTTCCTTACTTAACGCATTTTATGCCAAAAAAAGGCGATTTGCTGAGGATGTACGAACCTGTCATCTGGATTTGGGGCTCTGCCGTTTTATTGGATTTGGCGACCGGTTTCAACGGAAACATTATTTCGCTTTCAAAATATTACAAATTCAATATCATCGTCATGCTTTTACTGGCGGGTTTAACGATAAGCTTAAATTGGTATTTCATCAACCACACCGATCTTTCTTTGATAGGGATTGCTTTATCTACGGCGATTTCAGTGACGCTTTATAATATGATAAAGGTGATCTTCAATTATTTCGTATTTAAAGTTTCGCCTTTTTCAATTGAAATGATTTTTGTTTCTATTATATGCACTTTAGCGATCACCGTGGCGATTGTTTTGCCTGTTTTCGAGAACAATTTCATCAATTTAGTTTATAAACCTGCAGTTGTTTTATTGCTTATTTTTATAGGAAATCATTTCACCAAAATCTTCCCTATTGAAGATTACATCAACATGAAATTCATTAAGAGTATTTTGAAATTTAAATAGAAATCAATTTATTTAAAAGCGTTTCTGCATCTTTTTGAATTTTTTCACGGCTAAAATCTTTTTGAAAATCAAAAGTCGAATTTTTGAGATTTTGAAATTGTTCAATAATATTTTCTTCTTCAGCTATGATAAACTCTAGCTTAGACAAATAATTCTTAGGAAATACAGCAAACTTCCCATACTTAATGGCATCTCCTAAATTCCCCGTCATTTTTGTTTTCCCGTACATTTCTTTATTGCTGAAAAACTCGGTTTCCTGCTGAATGGGGCACCAAAGAACATCAGCTTTCTTCATCCAATCATCAAAAACTTCCGAAGAAACCCTTTCTGGAAAATAGGTGATCTTAATGTTTTTAGGAATATTTTTAGATACTATTTCCAAATCTTTCAGCTCTTTCCCTTTGGCTTTTCCTAAAAAAACAAAGGTTAAATTTTCTTTTATTGTAGAATTTTTAATGATTTCAAAAACATGTTGATAATCTCTCCTCTTCTGAGAAACCCCACCAGGAATAACGATTGTTAATTCTTCATTTTCTATTTCCTCGAAAGTTTTAGTATAAAATAAAGGCAAAAATCGATATTTTTCAGACGATAATTGTTTATCTAGAACCAAATGAGCACTTGCCTTTTCGTACGTTTTATTTACGTTAAAAAGACCTTCTTTCCACCATAACTTTAAGCGATAAATCAAATCACTTTTGAAAACATTTTTAAGTAAATTTTTCTTTGAAATCTTCGAGAAATTCAGATTATGAACAATAACCGATGTTTTGTATTTCTGATTTATTGCTAAAAAAGTATTGAAATAACGGTGAATCGTTCCGATGATAACCAAATCATATTTTTTTCTCGACAACTGATCTAAAATCATGGAAGAATCTGACACATGAACAAATTCATCACTTTCTTTGATTTGATTTTTAATCTTTACGGAAAAATAATAATCCACAGAAAATGCTTTTGAATCATGCATGACATCCATAAAATCCTGAGCAATTTCTGCGTGGGTATCAATTTCTATGTAGGCGATATTTTTCAATAAATTATTTTGTACGTTTTAGCTAAAGTCAATTGTATGATCACTTTTTTTAAACAAATAAGCAAAAGACCATTCCTATTGGTTTTAAAATCACATTTTAAACCATTTATTTTTAAATTGATCCCAACGGTGTTGATTGATAATTTTTTGTTCTTCTTTGGATATTTTCAACTCAAGATTTAGAGATTTACATTTTTCATAACAACTGATAATTTCGAACAGAAAGAAAGCTGACTTTATTTTCATAGCTTCTTTTGCGGCTGCAACGTACGTGAGAAATCGGTTTAAACCTAAAAAATAAAAATATCGACCGTAGTAATCTGCTGGTTTTATCGTGTAATCTGCGCCTTTTACTTTAATTAATTTCACTTGCAATTCGGGAAGAACAATTTCTTTCCATCCCAAATTCTGAAGCAAAATAGCATCTATATTGTCCCAACCTAAAGTTTCACGCAAACCTCCAATTTGAAGAAAACATTCTTTTCTATATGCTTTCATAGGACCACGCACGTGTTTTTTATTTGAATTACCTTCGTACACCCATTCGCCATTTTTTTCTACATATAGAAGCCCGCCAATTAAGCCGTAATCTGCATTTTTAGCAAAAGAATCTGCAATCATTTGAAGATAATCTTTAGTTAAAATAATATCAGAATCAAACTTACAAATAATGTCAAAACCATCTACATCCTGAGTATGCAAAGCTTCTTTGAATGCAGCCACTACTTTAGAGCCTGGTTGATGAGCTGATTTCTGAAGATTAATGGTTTGAATACGAGAATCCAGATCTGTGTATTTTTTGATGACCTCTGAAGTTCTATCCGTAGACCCGTCATTAACTACTATAACTTTAAAATCTTTAAAACTTTGTTGTAATAAAGAATCTAAAGTAAAAGGCAAATTTTTTTCCTCGTTATGTGCAGGAATGATGATTAGAAATTTCAAGGTAAAAATTTAGTTTTCAAATTTAGTTTAAATCCAATAAAAAACCTTCTCTTCATCAGTAAAAGAATGGAAAGAAGGCTTATTTTTTTTACTTTTAGTAGAATATGTATCCTTTAATAACGAGATTACTTAGTGGGATACTTCAGAATTAAAGCTTGCAAAATTGCCCATGTTTCAACATCCATTACCCCGTCATAATTCTGAGGTCTGAAATGATATTGAAATGCTTCAATGGTTCTTTTTGTAGCATCATCCCATTTATCAGAAAGTTCAATCCCGTAACCAAATTTCTGTAGACTGGTTTTCACTAAAAAAACAAATCCTGGCTCATTATATTTTGTGGTAAAATCTGTTACTGCCAAATTATAGAAATTTTGTTTTGTCGCTTCATCGTACCACATCCCTATCTGATATTCTTCGTACAATTTTTTCCAAGGAAACAATGGTCCCGGATCCTGCTTTCTGGTTGGTGCAACATCAGAATGAGCTAAAACATTGGTTGCCGGAATTTGGTATCTATTCACAATATCTTTTGCTAAAGCGGCTACTTTTTTTACTTGCTCTTCATTGTAAGGAACAAAAGTTTTTTTACCATTAGCATCGGCAGTATACCCAATATTAACGATTTCGATTCCTACAGAATTGTCGTTAAGATTTTTATCTGATCTCCAGGTACTTATTCCGGCGTGATAGGCTCTTTTATTTTCGTCTACCAACTGGTAAATTTCGTTATCACCAAGATTATTAACAAGATAATGGGCGCTTACAGATTTTTGCGTGAGCGCAATGAGTGACCTGTCGTCATTCAAAGCTGTGTAATGTAAAATTAAGTACCGTTGTCTGAAATTTTGCCCTACAGAAGGAAAATAAGTCTTCACAACTTTATAACCCTGAGGTTTTGCAGAAACAATAGAACCATAACTAGTTGTATTGTCATTATTTGTAATGTTGGCAATGTTTTCCCTAAAAAATTCTACTCCATTTTCTGTTTTAACGTGAGGTTTTTTAGCTGTTTCATTATCTTTACTGTCTGCCGTTTTAGTTGTAGTAGAAGCAATTTTGGGTCTATAGGTAGCAGCAACTGTTTTTTTCTTTGCAGCACATGAAAAAATCAAAGTACTTAATCCAATGATATATAATGTTTTACGCATCCGTGGGTGTTTATAGTGAATTATCATGGTAAAAATACACATTTTTTTTGTGAAAAATATTTGCTTGGTAATGAAAACTACTCTATATTTGCACTCGCAATAACAGAACAAAGATCTTCAAAAATATAAGATAAAGGAGAGTTGCCTGAGAGGCCGAAAGGACATGTTTGCTAAACATGCGTACTGGAAACGGTACCAAGGGTTCGAATCCCTTACTCTCCGCTTTTTATCTTTCTCGGGGCGTAGCGTAGTCCGGTCATCGCGCCTGGTTTGGGACCAGGAGGTCGCAGGTTCGAATCCTGCCGCCCCGACAGTTTTAGATAATTTTCACAAAATTACAAATGGGTGCGTAGCTCAGCTGGATAGAGCATCTGCCTTCTAAGCAGACGGTCTCAGGTTCGAATCCTGACGCGCTCACTTTCAACTCACAATTTTTATTGTGAGTTTTTTTTTGTTTTAAAGTTTACCTGTATATCCTTTATTTTTAATAATGTTTAATTTAAAGAAAAACAAAGAATTTCAAATCTAGACCATCTTTTAAGGTATAAAAGGCGTAAACTTAACAAAGAAATACAAAGTTTTCTCAATTATTACACCATGCCGATAATCATAAAAATTTATTTTTAATTTTATCAACATCCATTTTTAGCAATTCTTTCGCAGAAAAAGAACAAGCCGTAGAAATAATTTCAAATTTTATCCAATACCTTCTCCTTTTTCTCTAATTCCTTATTTAATGATAATAAATATTTTCTTTTGATTATGAAATTTTTTTTTACAATTTCTACCTCTTCACAATGCTTCCCTTTTACTGCAAAGCAATTGGTGTGTAACTATTTATTTTAAACTAAATCTTCTACAGACTATAAAACAGAAGATTTGTGTATAGAAACCGGAGATTGATCAATCCTTTTTCGCCAGCCACACATGCTTCTGTCTCAAAAATATCATGAGAAGGCAATATTCAGTTTTTCTTGAATTACAGGCAGAATAATGGTTTCTATTTTCTTCCCACCTCATTCTTTGCACAATGTTCAGTTATATTTTTGAGCCTGAAGTATAATTTCTAATTTTAAAATAAATCATATTAAATCACACAGCAATTCCGTTGGCATTGACAGATTTTGCCAAATCCCAATTATTATTAACAATTTGCTCTAAAAAACATTTTGTTCTATAATTTGTTTTTCGCAAAAGCTGTTTAGAATGGTTTGTAAGCCAAGAATGTCTTGCCTCGGTATATTTTTTAATCCATTTTTTTTCATCCCCTCCATTCAAAGGAACATTCTCAGCAAATTTCTCTCTGATAAACGCAGGGACACTTCCTGAATGTATGTAGCTATCATAAATGACAAGCATACTGAGAGCTTGTGTAAATTTATTTTTTTCAAAAAAATGAAAAGCAGGCTGATAATAAAGTACTTCAAAAAAATCGTCCTGAGATTTTCTCATAATAGGATCTTGCTTTGCCGCTTTTTTGAGCAGACTTTTAAACACAGCATCATCTACCAAAGGTGTTTTTCCTATTTTTGGAAGGTACATTTTAAATTCTCCTCCAAATATGCCTTTGTTGGTGATGTATTTTTCAATAAGTGCTTTCAGATTGCCTTGTTCGGTAGTTTGGCTTCTTCCGTAAGTAATTTGTCTAGAACCACTTACACCATCCGGATATGTGGCAATAAGATCATATTTCCCTTCTCTTGTACCGGTTTCAAATACATTAATAATCTGTATTATTTTGTTTTTTTGTGCAGTTGTAATCATAATCATATATTTAAATTAAACCAGCCAATTATCCATACTAAAAACATCCAAAATAGATTTTCTGAAGTTTCTAACTCTTTTGTAAACACCGTCACCATTGCTAGACCCATCATTATTGGTATTTCCTTCGATAGTAACAAATGCGTCTCCTACTACATCCACAATAATTGCGGTGTGAATCCAATCATTTTGAGATTTCCTTACCAAAAGAACATCTCCCTTTTTTACCAAAGCGGGATTGTTTCTAATTTTTTCGTTTCGGATCAGTACATTTTTTTGAACTCCGTAGGTACCAACGGTATCACAGCTGTAACTGATTGGCATCATATCTGTAATTTTTTTTCCGTGTAATGATGTTGCCTGATCAAGAACTGCTTGCACAAACCCCATACACCAAAGCCAGTTTGCCCCCTCATTTCCACCCATGTAACTTCTTACCCAAGGGCCGCAATTGGTTTGTTGTTTGATAACCAACTCAAACGGAAATCCTTTAAGATGATTATGAGCAACTTCTGAGATTGTATCTCTTAAATTTGTTTTTTTCTCAACAGATTCGAATGACTTTTTAAGGTTTAATGTTAATTTAGAAAATAGCGAAGTCGTTACCACACCATCCGCCGGTAAACCCAAAAATCTTTGATAATTTTTCACTGCAAGTTCGGTTGCCGTACCAAAATCGCCATCAATTCCTGTCATTGTGCCAATTCCGCGGTGTTGTCTTTCTTGCAGACAAAGCCACGACTGAATTTTTTCTACATCTGCCTTTTTATTGGCCAAACCCCTCTTTACAACCTCAGCTGAGAGGCTTAGTTCTTTTAAATAATTCGTTTTTTTCATGATAATTTTCTTTGTATAATGTTTATTTTAGTGATTGAAATGACAGAATAAAAGACCTTCCATCCAGGGTGTTTTCGTGATAGAAATTCCCCACGGGATTTGATTCAGAAGAATGTCAAAAACTTTTCCTTCTATCCAGAGTTCATGGTTTTCATTTTTTAGTTCAATTTTTCCATTTCTCTGCAAAAACATTGCTCTAAGCGAGTCAATTGAAGAATTTCCAATTACACTCCAATGCTTGATAACGGCTTTTAATAGATCTTCACAAGCCTCTTTTTCATCAGAACTCAAAAGAATATTTGTATTGATAACTTCATCTGAAGAGAATCCGCAAAGAATTTTATTTAAAATCATTTTATCTTCTTGGAAAAACTCATCTCCATAGACCAAAAAGTGCATCAGTAAAACAGCTTTATGATCATGGTTTTGAAATTTCCAGTCATTTTTTTCAATTAAATTAAGTTGCTCAAAAAGCGTAGTGAAAAAAGGCTGAAGAATGATAAGGCCTGCATTTTCGATATATATAAATTCTTCTTTCACCGTTTTATTTTTATAATTTCATTATTTTTTTATCAGAATCAAGATTTTTTCCTTTTTAGATAAAATTCAATCTTTGTTTGTTTAAATTTTGTATAGAATTTAAAAACTTTGAAATAAAACCATAATTGTCTGTCTGCATGCTTATTTTATCATATTCAAGAAAAAAATATTTTAGCTTTAGCAATCCTATTGTCTTGTGAAACTGTAGATTCTCAGATCATGCAAAGCCTCATTTTAAAGAGCATAGACGGCATGTATTTGGAGCCGAGACAAGACCACATTTGGTAGAG
The DNA here is from genome assembly GCF_900156685.1 of Chryseobacterium piscicola. Taxonomy (GTDB): domain Bacteria; phylum Bacteroidota; class Bacteroidia; order Flavobacteriales; family Weeksellaceae; genus Chryseobacterium; species Chryseobacterium piscicola. The sequence continues at coordinate 37,954 of NZ_FTOJ01000008.1, read as the reverse complement.
TTGTTCTGTACTGAGGCTCACAATTTCCATTGTCACTTTTTGGTAAAGTTCTTTTTCAGATTCTTTTTTTTGATAAAAATTTTCTAAAGTAATGAGTTCTCTATCATCGTCTTTATAAAAAAAAGAGTTGTGCTGCTGAAAAAACACTAAAATAGTATTGAGATTATCAATTCCGTCGAGATACTTGTATGTTTCTTTATTGTAAGATGCAAACAATAATGAAAGGACTAAATATTGATTTGGATTTTTATATTTTGAAATTTTATTTTCTGATTTTTTAAAATATTCCGGTTGATTTTTCATCATTCGGTCTTCTTCAACGTTGACAATGGAGAGAATAATTGGAGAAGAGGTCTCAAAAAACTCATCACCATCGTTCAATGTTGCAATATTTAGAGCTTCAATCATAGAGCCGTCGGGATCTACTAATTCGCATAGGGATTCTATCAATTTTCGGAGATTCATGGTGTTGGTTTATGAAGTAAAGTTACTCATTTCCCGCTATATATCATCCGTAAAATAACTATTCTGATTACGTATTTTCCCCAGGTTTTATTTTTTTTAAATACTAAAAACTAAAGAAAACACTTCATAAGAAAGGTTTTGAAAGAAAATGAGTTTGAAAAAAAAATACAAATATGTTTTAAAATACAACCGGATATAAATGAATTTTTTTTAGAATAAAATTTAATTGAACCCGAATAGCAATTTTGATTACTTGATAGTACCAGAGGAATCAAAAAAGCTTTTTAAAAATAAATTTGAAATTAATTGTCATTTTATTTTTAAATTCAAAAAAATATCCTATCTTTGCACCCACAAAAAAGAAGATAATTCTTGTTTTGAGATGATCATCATCGGGGCGTAGCGTAGTCCGGTCATCGCGCCTGGTTTGGGACCAGGAGGTCGCAGGTTCGAATCCTGCCGCCCCGACAGTTTTAGATAATTTTCACAAAATTACAAATGGGTGCGTAGCTCAGCTGGATAGAGCATCTGCCTTCTAAGCAGACGGTCTCAGGTTCGAATCCTGACGCGCTCACTTTTAACTCACAATTTTTATTGTGAGTTTTTTTTGTTACTAAAGCAGCTAATTTATTTAAAAACATAGGAGATCATCACACCTCCTCTTGTAGGTAAAATTTCGCCGCTTTTATTCCATTTTTCAGCCTTATCGTACCGTAAATTGGTATCTGCAAAAAAACCATGATAGAAACCCTGTACCGTACCTACACCAATAAATGCCTCAAGATTAAAATGTTCAGACATTTTCAATTTATAACCAGCATCTACGCCAAGTATATATACAAAACCACGTTGGTATAGACTGGTAATTCTTGGCGTCCCATCATCGTTATACAAAGAAACGCCTTCTTCATTTGTAATATGCTTGTCATTCCAATAATTGTATTTTTGTATATCAAATACACCTCCCGAGATATAAGCTCCCAGAAACCATTTATTTTGTTTTTTTGTGAAATAATAACGTGTTTCTGCTGTACCTAAATAAATTTGCAGATGACGTCCTGTGAATGATTTCCAAGGCGAAACAAATGCTTCTATTTGCAATGATAAATGATTGGAAATTTGTTTTTCTGCCGCGAAATTAATAATTCCGATGGGAGCAAAAACAGTATTACCCTTTACTTCATTTTGCGAATGGCAAATACTAAAAATTAAGATCATAAAAAATGAAATAATTTTAATTTTAGGCGAAGTATAAAAACCCTTTTCTCTGATGGTGGGGGAATATGTCATTAAAATTTATTTAAAAAAAAATGAAAGATACAAAATACACACCATAGCAATAAAAAGCTCGCAGAACATTTGTTTTGCGAGCTCATTTATATTAAGTTTAAAAATTAAGCAAAGAAATTTCTAATAACGATTTCAATACGCTTTCTGTCTTCATCGGTAAGGTTGGATCCTGAAGGCAAGCAAAGTCCGTTATCAAAAAGTTTTTCTGAAACATCTGTACCGAAGTATAATGCGTCTGAAAACACTGGTTGTAAATGCATTGGTTTCCAAAGTGGTCTAGATTCTATATTATCTTCTAAAAAGGCCAACCTGAGTTCTTCTCTATTTTTACCAGTTATTGTTTCATCAACAATAATTGCAGACAGCCAATGATTAGAATAAAAATCTTCTGAAGGCTCAGAGAAAACTTCCACACCGTCTATATCTTTGAATGTTTGAACATAAAAATCGTGCATTTTTCTGCGTGCTTCTACCCTGTTATTTAAAACTTCCATCTGGCCACGTCCGATTCCTGCTACGATATTACTCATTCTATAATTATAACCAATTTTTGAATGCTGATAATGCGGGGCATTGTCTCTGGCTTGTGTAGATAAGAAAACAGCTTTATCTTTATCTTCTTGGGTATGGCAAACTAAAGCGCCACCGCCAGAAGTTGTAATAATTTTATTTCCGTTGAAAGATAAAATTCCAAACTTCCCGAAAGTTCCACAATTTTCGTTTTTGTATTTTGAGCCCAAAGCTTCTGCTGCATCTTCTATAACAGGGATATTGAATTCATTGGCAATTGCCATGATTTGATCCATTTTTGCCGGCATTCCATACAAATGCACCACGATGATTGCTTTAGGCAGTATTCCTTTTGAAATTCTGTTTTCTATGGCTTCACGCAAAGCTTTTGGACACATATTCCAGGTTTCTGGTTCGCTATCGATAAAGATGGGTTTTGCACCGCAGTAAGCAATAGGATTGGCAGACGCAGAGAACGTCATAGACTGACAAATAACCTCATCGTTATGTTTTACATCGCATTCTATTAATGCTAAATGAAGTGCTGCTGTTCCCGCAGAAAGTACGGCCACTTTCACATCAGCATTTAAAAATTTTTCTATATCTGTTTCGAATCCATCTACGTTTGGTCCTAAAGGAGCTACCCAATTGGCATCAAAAGCTTCGTGTATGTATTTTAATTCGGTTCCGCCCATGTGTGGTGATGAAAGCCAGATTTTTGTGTTCATTTTAATTGTTTATTTCGCAAATTTAGTACATATCATATAAAGTAGTAAGGTTTTTTGTAAATTTGTGGGCAATTATTTACATCTATTCCAACATGCAGAAATTCCACTCTTTAGTTATAAAAGAAATTTCTAAAGCAACACCCAAAGCTTATTCATTAGTATTTTACATTCCATCAGAAATGAGAAAATCTTTTGTTTTTAAATCTGGTCAGTATATAACTATAAAACATAGTATAGATGATAAAGAAATCAGGAGATGCTACTCAATCTCATCAGTTCCTTCAAAAACTGACACTTTTGAAATTATAGTGAAATGTGTACAAGGTGGTGTTTTCTCACAATATGTTGAGCAAAAATTAAAAATTGGAGATACATTAGAAATAGCTGAACCTGAAGGCAATTTTTATTATGAAGAAACAGCAGGTAGTTCAAAAAACTTTGTTGCAGTGGCAGCGGGAAGCGGAATAACACCTATTTTCTCTATCATTCAATCGATTTTAACTCACAGTAATGATAATATTGTTTTGTTTTATGGAAACAAGAGTGTAGAGCAAACCATATTTCATAACGAGATTTTAGAATTATCTGAGAATTTTGGTAATAGGTTTAAAATAATTAGATTTTACACTGAGGAAAATATTGATGGGCATCATTTTGGCAGAATAAATCAAAAAGTTATTCTTGATACTCTTTTAAAGAATCATATTGATCTTTCAAATATTGAAAAATTTTATGTTTGTGGTCCCGAAGACCTTATTAGCAGTACAACGAGCAGTTTTTTATCACAAAACATTAAGAAAGAAAATATTCTACATGAGCTTTTCTATTCTCAGCAGTCGCCCGAACAAATCATCAATTCATCTTCTATAATCGCAGGAGAGACTGTTGTAAAGCTTATTTTAGATGGAGATGAAAGCATGATTAAGGTAAATAAAAATGTATTGCTTCTGGACTCAATTTTAGATGCAGGATTCGACATACCTTACTCCTGCCAAAATGCAATCTGTAGCGCTTGTCTTTGTATGCTAACGAAAGGGCAGGTTAATATGGTAAAAAATGAAGTTCTTTCTGAGGAAGAGATTCGGGATGGGAAAATTGTAGTTTGCCAATCTTATCCTGTTTCCGATGAAATTGAATTGAATTATGATAAAATTTAATAAAGAAAAAAACCTTACATTATTTAAATTGTAAGGTTTTTTTTTGATTATATAATTGCTGTTCTGCCACCGTCGAGGATTAGATCTTGACCTGTTATCCACTTGCTTGCTTCTGATAAAAGAAACACGATTGGCAATGCAACATCTTCGGGTTCTCCATAACCTAAAGGATATTTTTTTTTGTCCTCATTAATAACTTCTTCAGATAAAAAATTACCTGCGTCTAGCGTAATTTGCGTATTTACCATACCTGGAGCAACAGTATTTACCCTTATTTTCTTGAATGCCAATTCATTAGCATAGGTTTTTGCCATTATACCCAATGCGGCTTTTGTAATACCGTACAAACCATTGCCTTTCATTCCGTACAATCCGGAGATTGAACTAACAAATACGATAGATGCTGGTTTGTTAAATTTTTTCTTTTTAAGCAGATGAGATATAAAAACCAAAGCCGAATCAAGATTTACTGTCCGAATTTTATTATACAATTCTTCATTAAAAAACTGAATAGGATTATTTTCTACAATTCCTGCAGAGTGCACAAACCCATCTATTTTCACTTCAAGAGAATCTACTAACTCAGGAATGCTTTCTAGTTGTATAACATCTAAAAACCTTGCAGATGAGCCTGTGAGATTATTTTCTGAAATAAATTTATCCAGCTGCTCTGTGTTTCGTCCTAAACCAATAAAGTTCCCTCCAGCATTAATGATTTGTTTACAAACTTCAAATCCTATTCCTGATGTAGCACCAGTAACCAGGATTGTTTTATTTTCAAGTGAAAAAGCATTCATTAATATTCAATTAAATCGTTTATAATTCCTTCCTCAAACTTCATTCGTACGATACCAATGCTTAATCCAACGCCAAAACCGCACATTACAACTTCTGTATTTTCAAGATTTGTATCTTGTTTCGTCATTGTCACAGGAATTGTTGCAGAGCTTGTATTGCCATATTTATCTAAAGAATAAGGAACTTGCTCTGTTGTTAGTTTTAATTTTTTTCTAATCATATCATTCATAAAACGGTTTGCTTGGTGGAAATAAAAATATTTTATTTGCTCCTTATCAATTTGAAAGTGCTCAATAAATTTTTTCAGTTCTTGAGTCACCGTTCCGATTCCGAAAGAAAAAACATTAGTTCCGTTCATGTAAGTGTTGATACCTGAACGTTTATTTCCATCTTTATCTTCTTTTAAAACCAAAGATTCTTCAGTGAAAGGTTTTCTGTAACCACCTTCTGGAACTATAATATCCTCAAACCCGCTTCCGTCTGACCATAAATTAAAATCCATTTTTCCACCTACAGAATATTGTAATGCAGTAGCAGTTCCTGCATCTCCAAATAAAGGGTAAGTAGCTTTGTCTAATGGTGAGCACTGCTTACTGAGCGTATCACCTACCAATAGAAGACCTTTCTTGAGCTGTCCGTTCTGAAGAAAATTTGACAGAATAGATAATCCGTAAATGTACCCACTACATCCAAGAGGGACATCAAAACAAACGGTGCTTTTTGGCAGTCCTAATTTATCTTGAATGATAATTGATGTGTTGGGTACTGGATAATCAGGTGTTTGAGTAACCATGACCACTATATCTATATCCTCTTTTTGCCAGTTTAGTTTTTCTAAAAGGTCATTTGCGGCTTTTATGCATAAATCTGAAGTACATGTCTTACTGTCCACATGTCTTTTCTCAGCAATTCCGGTTACAGAAATAAATTTTTCTGCTTCCTCTCTTGTTGAAAACAAGTCGTTCTCCAGATTATTTACAATATGGGGAGGGACTGCGGATACAACTCCGGCTATACGTACATTTTCAATAGAGAACAATGCCATATTCTATTTTTGAGTTAATTGATACAAATCTGTAAGAGTAGTAGCTTTATTTATGCTGTCTCCATTTAATTTAGCCTCATACTGTTCGTCAAACATTGCGATAAGCATAAGAGCTGTCATAGAGTTCCACTCATCAAGATTTTTGAATTCTGTATCTGGAGTAATTGCGTCTCTATCCGTTTCTTCTAATAATTCGTAAAAGTTTTCTAAAAACTGTTCCATTGTATTTTTATTTATAGTTAATAATATTATTTATATTTTGGTGAAAAGATTTAATTCTAAATTCTTCTTCACCGAATATTTGTTTTTGCTCCGGGATAATACTTAAATTTTTCTGAATTTCCTCCAAAATCGCTCTATCTTCATAAATAACTTTGGTTGATGATTCTAAAGAGGTTTGCGCATAAGCATTAAGTAGCATTCCTTCTCTTTTTGTAAGTTCTGTATATGTAGGTTTTACAAACTGAGCGTGTAATTGTGTAAAATCTGGCTTATCTGGGGTTAATCTCCCGATATAAAACAGATTTCCGACGGTACTTGTAATAAACAGATTGGGGAAGATGTGCCAATGCTGTAATGATTTATGTGGGTATTGAGTTTTAGTAAGAAAAGTAAGTTTACTTTCTCTTTCTGCTTGCATTGCTGTAGTTCTTATCGGATAATCAACTTTATCATGACCACTTTCCCAGAAATGATTTTCCGGTTTCTTTCCTCCAATTCCGATGGGAACTAATGTTTCTTTGTGTACACTGCTGCAGTGATAACATTCTAAAACATTTTCAACTAATAATTTCCAATTTGCTTTATGATCAAGAACTACTGTTTCGTCATTAATAATTTTATCAAAGAATGAAGAAATTTCAATTAATTTATCATAAAAAGACCCCAAATGTTCATTCAGAGAAACAGAATCTTCTTTATTTACTTTAGCAAAAACAAATTTCCCACAAGTTTCTACTTCATATTGTTCTAATTTTGGTCTGTTGCACAATGACAATTCTTCTTTTAAACATTCAGACCTCACCATAGGACTTCCTTTGTCATCATAAACCCAGTTGTGATAAGAACAAATTACGTGCCCGTTACCTTCATTTCCGTTATGAATATTATTAAATCTATGCAAACAAACATTTGAAAAACATTTCAGTTCAGCTCCAAAGTTCTGAACAAATATTGAAACTGAACCACATCTGTAGGTGATATAGTCGTTATTATTTTGGAGTTTATCTGAAAGCCCTACAAAAAACCAGCTTTTATGAAAAATTTGCTCAAGCTCTTCTTGAAGTACATTTTCATTGGTATAATTAATATTCTTAATCATAAGTTTATCTTTTTTGCAGGAATTCCGAAATAGGTATTACCGTCTTTCAGGTTTCGCATAATGCTTGTATTCATCCAGATATTATTATTATTCCCTATATTTTTGTTTTGTAAAACAGTGGAATTGACGCCAAAATCATTCATGCTTCCAATTGATACGGCTCCAGAAATTGCTACTCTGGGACCAAAGCTATTGATGTCTTCAATTTTACAATCATGACCAATCCCTGTGTAAGAATTAAAAATATTGAAATTGCCTATTTCCAGCTGAGTAGAAAGAATTACATAATGCATAATAATATTACCTTCTCCTATTTTAAGATAATCATAATCTACAATAGCAAAAGGTGAAAATAAATTGGGAAAGTTTATTTTCTGATTAGCTTTTAATTTATTAATTATAACCTCTCTTGTTTTAACATTATTTATAGTAATAACAACATCTACTTCAAAATCAACTGTTTCGAAAAACTCTAATCCTGCAAGAATTTTCACAGTGCGAAGTTCGGTATTATGAATCTTGGGATTATCGTCAATAAAAAACACTTGGTTCCATTGTTTTTTTTCTTTCTGAATCATTTCTACCAAATGTAAAATCTCTGTAGAAAAGCCGCCAGCTCCAATTAAGTATAAATCTTTCATTACAATTTTCTATCAACACTAATTACGGTTCCTCCCCAAGACAATCCTACACCAAATCCCACTAAGGTAATATTTTTCACGGGAAATTCGCCAGAATATGCATCACTCCATCTTTTCAAAGCAATTGGGATTGTACAAGAGACTGTATTTCCTCCATCTTCTAGATCGATATAGAATCTTTCTTTTGGCGCTTTAATTTTTTTTCTTAAAAAATCTAGCATAAATTGATTTGCCTGATGAAAGATAAACAAGTTGCAATCCTCCATTTCGAGATTATTTTTTTCCAGCAAGTTTAAGGTAAATTTTGGAATTACTGCACTTGTAAAGTTAAATATCTCAGGACCATCCATATACAGTTCATTGTCTGTATATTTGTTTCCGGAACCATACTCTTTCACTTCAGAGTTGGTTTCTATTTTATTTTTAGCTGCCCCGTTTTTAATAATCAGTTTATCATACCCCAAACCGTCTGTTCCAAACAAAAAGTTTTGAATATTATTCTTCTCATCATCAAAAGAAACCAGGGTAGCTGTTGCTGCATCACCAAAAATCCCTCTATTTGATTTATCGTCTGAATGAAGATACTTTGAATATGTTTCTGCAGTTACCAACAGTACATTTTTTGCTTGTTTGGTCTCTACCAAACCTTTCGCCATGCTCAGTCCATAGATATAGCCACTACATCCTAAATTAAAATCAAAGGCGCCAACTGAAGTGTTTAATCCAAGTCTCTGCTGAAGAATGCAGGCAGTAGTAGGTAAAATATATTCTGGGCTTTGGGTACAGTAAATGATAAAATCTACATCATTTTTATCAAAGTACTGAAAAAGTTTTAAACATGCCTTTTCAGCCAAATCTAATGCTGTTTCGTTTTCGTTAACCCAATATCTTTTTTTAATTCCAACTTTAGTATCAAATTTACTAAAATCATAATCTGGAAATTTTTTGGATAAATCATCATTTGTATATGCTCTATCCGGAAAGATATACTCGACGTGTTTTAATACTGCTCCCATTAATTTTTAATTACTTCCATTAAAAGCTTCGGTTGTAGCCTGCCCTTCTGCCGCAATCCCTTCTCTTACAAATACTTTTTTTATCGTTTTAAAGAAAATTTTCGTGTCCAAATTTAATGATATATTATCCACATACCAAACATCTAATTGAAACTTTTTATTCCAAGAAATAGCGTTTCTGCCGTTTACTTGTGCCCAGCCAGTAATCCCTGGACGGACGAGGTGCCTTCGCTTTTGTTCTGTACTATACAAAGATAGGTATTGTGGTAAAAGAGGTCTTGGCCCAATTAAAGACATATCTCCTTTTAAAACATTTATTAATTGTGGCAACTCGTCTAATGATGTTTTCCGCACAAATGCACCCACCAGCGTTAAGCGTTCTGAATCTGGTAAAAGATTTCCATTAGCATCTTTTTTGTCATTCATGGTTTTGAATTTTATAATCCTAAAAATTCTCTCGTTAAGACCAGGCCGTGACTGAAAAAAAAACGGTTTACCTTGATTCGCTATATATAGACCTATAATAACGACAATAAAGATAGGCGATAATACCATTAGCCCAACAAAAGCAATAGTGAAATCGAAAATCCTTTTGAGGGTGTTTTTATACATTTTCCACAAGTTTGATAATAGTTTGATAAGATTTGTAGGCAGATAAATTTTCTTTACAAAATTCTTTTCCATTTTGGCCTAGCTTTTTACGTCTTTCTTTATCCTGATAAAGTTTTTTAAATGCATCAAACAAATCTTCTGGAGTATCTGCATAAGCAAATTCACCCATTTGGTTTTTTTCTAGGAGAAATCCTAAATCATTACTTCTATCTATTGAAGCCAGTACTGGTATTCCTGCATTAAGATAATCGTTAAGCTTCATCGGTGTATTTGGAACTGTAAAATTTTTATGTAAACTTATAAGACCTACATTACAATTTGATAGTAACTGAAAATATTCTTTTCTGGGAACTTTTTCCACAAAATTGATATTTTTCAAACCTTGCTGAGATGCATCTACTTTCAAGGCATCTACTTCAGTACCCGAACCTATGATTAGAAAAACAACATCAATAAATATTTCACATTTTTTTGCCAGTAAAAGTACATTTTCTAATTGCTGAGGTTTTCCCATATTTCCTCCGAAAACTACAACATATTTATCTTGTAAGTTGTATTTTATTTTGATATTATCATCTTGAGAAAATTCTAATAATTTTGTACTATTATAAAGTAATCTCATGTTCTCTTTAATAAGAAAATCATTATTTTGTAGCAAATATTCTATGTTTCCAGGAGAAGTACATCCAATAAAATCGGCAGTTTTCAGCAGCTTTAATTCGTGCTTTTTAAAAAAATTATAGGTAATGCCATTTTTTTTCATGTATCCTAAATCTACCGCATTTTGAGGAAAAATATCTTTTTGCATAAGCAGTGTCTTTGCTTTATGTTTCTTTTTAAGAAATGCTACAAAATCTGCAAACATTACGGAAGGTGTTGCAACTACAATTAAATCTATTTTCTTATCTTTCCAAAACTTGTTGTAACTATTTTTAAATTGATGAGAAAGCAAAAGGTTTGCAAAGCCTTTTTTAAATTTATTTTTACTAAAAACATCTAAAGTTTTAACTCTTAAAACTTCAATTTCATTTTCTTTTGAAATAAAAGATGTTTTTTTCCCCACTTCATTGATGGGAGCTATTGGAAAAACTTGATGCCCATTTTCTCGAAAAACGTTTACCATATCGCTATACATAGAAGATTGCGACAGATGAGACATTGTAAAAAAAACAAATAAAATATTCAATTTAGTAGGTATAGAGATTAGAGAATTCTTTCATCCACAATTTCTGCTCTTGAAGCATTTTTTGATAATCTGGAACTTGATGAGCTAATATTGTTGACTTCTGTAAAGATTTATCTACATTTTTACCATCATAAGGTATTATTTCAACATTGTTTTTATGCCAAATATTTTTAAAAAGAGTAATTAAATCAAATTTATTTATAGGATTTCCATTTGTAAGATGCAATATTCCTTGATATGAATTTTCAAGAACATGCTCTACCGCTTTTGCGAGCTCTAATGTGGTTACACCGCTCCAATACGCAGATGTATACCCATTTACTTTACCGTTTTGATTCATAAACCAGTGAAAAAGACCAATCCCGTTATTGTTTAGTTCGGGCCCGATAATAGATGTTCTAATAGTAAGATCTTTTGTATTATCAATCTCCCCCAATGCTTTAGATTGTGCATAGAAACCTTCACCATCTTTCACATCTTTTTCACTATAATTTCCTTTCTTACCATTGAATACGCAATCTGTACTAATGTGGATTACTTTTGTTTTGGTATGTTTAGTAATCTCTTCTAATAAGTGTGGAAAATAGCTATTAAACCATATTGCTTTTGCAGGATTATCTTCTGCATCTTTATTTAATATTCCAATGCAATTGATGATTGAATCAAAGCTATACTGAGTAATAATCTCTTTAAGTTTCTCAGTTTCGGAAACATCTAAAGAAATCTCATTTCCATTTGCATTAATATTTCTGGCAATTCCCCACACCTCATGTTGGTTTTTATCTTTAAGATTTTTGTAGATAACATGCCCAGCCATTCCCTTAATTCCTAAAACAAGTATTTTTTTCATTTTTTGTCCCAAATTACTTTATTTACAATTGCTGTATAACTTTGAATAGCTTTAATAACCCTGTCTGAAGTATTAGTTACTTCGTACTCAAAAGGTAATTTAATTTCAGCATTAAACAATCCTTTTGAAATCTCAATAGCATTAAGCATTTGATCTTTTGAAATCCCTCCTAGAACAATTGTTCCTGCATCTATTGCCTCTGGTCTTTCAGTACTTGTACGAATGCTTACAGCAGGAAAACTCATCATTGCAGATTCTTCGCTTATGGTTCCGCTATCTGAAAGAACTATGAACGATTGACTCTGCAGTTTAACGTAATCAAAAAAGCCAAGAGGTGCAACATTTTTGATTAAATGATGAAATTGAATTTTATTTTTTTCGATTCTATTTTTTGTCCTTGGATGTGTTGAGAAAATGATTGGCATCTGATACTTTTCGGCTACTGCATTAATTGATTCTACCAATATTTCAAAATGGTTATCAAGATCTATATTTTCTTCCCGATGTGCGCTTACAACAATAAAATTATTTTTCTCTAATGATAAACGTTCAACTACATCACTGTTTTCAATTTTTGTTTTATATTTATTAAGTACTTCTTGTAGAGGAGAACCTGTTACAAAAACATGATCTTTACGAAAGCCTTCACTCAGTAAATATCTTCTACTATTTTCGGTATAAGTGAGGTTGATATCACTAATATGATCTGATATTTTTCTATTAATTTCTTCGGGTACATTTTGATCATAACATCTGTTACCTGCTTCCATATGAAAAATAGGAATTTTCAGTCGTTTGGCTGCAATGGTACTCAATACACTATTTGTATCGCCTAATACTAAAAGTGCATCTGGTTTTTCTTGTGACAGGATTTCAAATGATTTAGAAATTACATTACCTATCGTTTCACCGAGATGATTTCCCGCAACATTCAAAAAATAATCAGGTTTACGTAATTCTAAATCTTCGAAAAAAATCTCGTTTAGTTCATAATCGTAATTTTGCCCTGTATGTATCAAAATATGATCAAAATATTGATCGCATTTTTTTATACATTCTGTTAATCGGATAATTTCCGGTCTGGTTCCTAGTATAGTAACAACTTTTAATTTTTTCATAATTTTATTTTACTTCCAATTTTGTGAATCAAACTTATAATAATCAGACAGTTCTCCGAAATGGTAATCTGAAAAAACAACTAATTTTGCATCATTTTCCAATGCTTGTATAGAAGTAGCAAAACCAGAATCCACAAACATAGAATCCATTGATTTTGAGTCTAATACAAAGTTTTCTATGATTAAATTTTTAGAAGGATTTTCAAAATCGTCTATTTTAATTAGCTTAATCCTAAAAGAACCTTTTGTGGCTACAAACCATCTTTTTTCAATTTTATGTGCTTGCCAAGCTCTACAAATATCGGTATTAATATTCTCTATTACATACATTCTTTTTACAAGGCTTAGGTCTAAATCATTACTACAGTAGAGCTTTCCTCTATTATCCTCAAAACATTGGCCTTGTAAAAAATCCATATTCTAATTCTAAAATAAATCTAATTTTTCAAGTAATTTTTTAACTCCTTCCACATCTTCTCTTTTTGTATTATGTGAATTGTAGTCTTCGATAGTTTTTTCTATATGGCTTCCTTGGGAAAAATATTTAGCATAATTCAAGTCTCTGTTATCTGCAGGGATTCTATAAAAATCTCCCATATCTTCAGCATTCATCATCTCTTCTCGTGTGCAGAGAGTTTCATATAATTTTTCACCGTGTCTGGTTCCTATAATTTTTATTTTGCTATTTGCATTTTTCAGTTCAAGCACAGCCTTTGCCAAATCGCCGATTGTGGCTGCAGGAGCTTTGTTTACAAATAAATCTCCCGGGTTGCCATGTTCAAAAGCAAAAAGAACCAATTCTACTGCTTCGTCTAATGACATTAGAAAACGAGTCATATTAGGATCAGTAATGGTTATATCTTCATTATTTTGTATTTGATTCAAGAATAATGGGATTACCGAACCTCTGGAAGCCATTACGTTTCCGTATCGGGTAAGGCAAACAACAGTATCTACAAGATTTCTGGCTTCTGCTACAGCTACTTTCTCCATCATTGCTTTGGAAATCCCCATTGCATTGATTGGATAGGCCGCTTTATCTGTTGATAAGCAAATTACTTTTTTTACTTTATTGGCCGCTGCTGCACGAATGACGTTTTGAGTTCCTTCTACATTTGTTTTCACTGCCTGCATAGGAAAAAATTCGCAAGAAGGCACTTGTTTTAATGCTGCTGCATGGAAGACATAGTCTACATTTTTCATGGCGTAGTCTACGCTATTAAAATCGCGCACATCCCCAATAAAATATTTTATTTTATCATTTTTATAAAAATTACGCATATCATCTTGCTTCTTCTCGTCTCTCGAAAAGATTCTAATTTCTTTAAAATGATCTGTATGTAAAAATCTATTGAGAACTGCTGTACCAAAAGATCCTGTTCCTCCAGTAATTAGCAGAATGCTATCTTTAATTTCCATAAATATGTTTTATAAGTTTTTCTTATCTTCTTTTGATGGGTAATTAATTAAAACTGCTTTGTATTTGCCTTTAAAAACAAATAAACTTCCTGCAGCTACACCAATTATCCCATATTTGTTAATGACTTTTTTTATATCTTCTAAACTTCCTGCGCCACCCAAAACGGTAAGTGGTAAGGAGGTTGCGTTTCTTGCTTGGTCAATAATATCATAATCAAAACCATTCATTTTTCCGTCTTGATCTATGGAATTGAGTATAATTTCACCAACTCCCATTTGTTTTGCTTGTGTAATGATTTCAAAGGGATCTGCATCAATGCTTTTTAATCCGTTATGAATCATAATATTATATTTTCCGGATATATTTTTTTTAAGATCTAAAACCAATACTACACTTTGATTTCCAATTTTAAAAGCTATTTGTTGCAGTAGCTCTGGTTTTTCAAAAGCTCCTGAAGACAATGCTATTTTTTCTACTCCTAATTCAGATATCCTGTAAGCCTGTTCTATAGTTTTTACACCTCCACCGTAGCAGATTGGCATTCTTGCTTGCTTAGCTATTTTCTCAATCAGCTGATAATTGGGTTCAGTTCCTTTAACTGAAGCATCAATATCAAAAACTGATAATTCATCAACTTCTTTTTCATTGAAAATTCTAACCGTATTGATAGGATCACCAATGTAGACAGGGTTTCTAAAATTAACTGTTTTTACAAGACCATTATTCTGAATAAGCAGGCTTGGTATAATTCTAGGTCTTAGCATTACCTAAATTTTTGCAAAGTTACACAATAATACTTCTCCATTACGATGACTTTTTTCTGGATGGAACTGTATTCCATAGATATTGTTATGATTCACTGCTGAAGTAAAATTGCCACCATATTCTGTAGTGCCAATACTATTTGAAAAATCATTACAGCTAAAATAATACGAGTGTAGAAAGTAAAATTCTGGATTATTTTCAAGACTTTCAAAAAGTTTTGTTTTTTGATTCACTTCAACACAATTCCACCCCATGTGAGGTAATTTTGTGATCTGATTAATTTTTGTTTCATCAATTTTTTTCACAACAGCATCCAGCCATCCCAATCCTTCCAGTTTTCCTTCTTCGCTTGATTTGGCCATCATCTGCATTCCTACACAAACGCCTAAAACTGGAATTTTCTTTCTTAACACCAGTTCATCAAGTGTATCTTTCATTCCAGATTCATTGAGTTGTTTCATCGCAAAATCATAATGGCCTACTCCTGGAAGCAGGAGCTTCTGGGCGTTTTCAAGATCACTTTTATTTTGTGCAATTTTCGTAGGGATATTTAGCCTTTTGTAAAGATTTACAAAAGCCCTTAAATTTCCTACACCGTAATCTACTATTGTAATCATCTGAAGAGTCTTTTTTCAAATCCTATACTTCTCATAGTTCTTGCACCAAAATCTATAATTCTCTTTTTATTTTTATAATTGTGGTACGTTTTGTTTTTACCATTAAATATTTTTTTGAAATCTTCTACAGAAATATCTAGTTTTTGTGCAACAAACTCGAATTCACTCAATAAAAACTCTTCGGAATACTCTGGTTTTTCTATTCTTTTGATGGCTTCATCTCTTGTCATTTGTTCTGTAAGTATGAGACTAGAGAAATGGGCTCTTCTTCTATCAAAACCAAATTTTTTCGGGAACCAAAAATCTTCTAAAAATCTTGTAAAAATTGATTCTTGGTGTTTATGATTAAATTTTTGCCACCCAAATTTTTCGTGAAGCAAGTTTTCGGCATCTTCTTTTTTGTATTGAATGTAATTTAAAGGTTTCACGACCTGCATTCCTAAAAAATATTTGTAATATATTTTATAGTTTAATATATCGATAAGAGGAAATGTTTTGAGTTCCTTTTTTCCAAATTTTTTGTGAATATCAAGAATTAATGTTTTGTCAATCCCAGGATATGCACCCCATTCTTCTGGTTCTCTACAGCATTCTGTAGAATAATTGGCACCAGTAAGAACATATTTTATTTTGTTATTTTTTGCAAATCTATATAAGGCCGAAAAGAAAGCAATATCTTGGCAATCTTGATCAGGAATTTGTGCGTTAAAAAAAGCGAGTTGTAGATCTTTCATTTCCTCCCAGTTGATAACATCTGTATAGAGATCAACTTTTAAATGATGAATTAACTTTTCTATATTGCTGACTGCTTTTTCAGAATTCCATCCTGCATCTACATGAAATGCCAGGGGTCTTAGTCCCATTATTTCTTTAGCAACATATAAAAGATACGAGCTATCTAATCCTCCGCTAACCCCTATTATACAATCAAAATCTCTTTTTTTTCCTTCGTATTTAATCTTTTCAGCTATTTTGAAAAGGTCATCTGTAATTTTTTTGGTATTATCCCAAGATGGTAAAATATGGGTTACAAAATTTGTATAATAGTCACTTTCTCCGAATTCATTAAAGCTGATTCCAGAGTCTGAGGTATCCATAATAGTCTTTGTACAAATTTTATATTCGAGACCCATTTTAGAATCTTTTTTATCGTTTGTGTTATTGTTCAATATTTATTTTTATGTTAAAATCTTCAATACATCATCTATTTCATCATAAACTTTAGCTATTGAATCATTTAATTTTTGATTAACCGCCTTGGTAAGAGCTTTTTCTATAGAATCTTCATCCAAAGGATTGAATACTAAACTTGGCTCGCATACGGAGTATAAATAAGGTAAGTCTGAACCAATAACTTTACAATCATTTTGAATGGCTTCTACAATACCAAGACCAAAACTTTCTGCTAATGAGGGAAAAACAAGATATTCTGATTTTTGATATACGTTGGTTAATTGGTCTCTGTCAATAAATCCTAAGTTATGAATAGGATACCCAGACAACTGCTTATTCTTAATCAAAGTAATGAGCTCTGTAAAGTTATCACTTATTGAAAGAGTAAGGCTACCTGTTTTATTTTTATCATAAAAAAGGCAAAAAGCTTTTATTAATCTTAAATGATTTTTATGAGGTGGTGCATTGCTTATATATACAAAAGAGTTTTTTATTTTCTGCGTCTTCACATTAGATTGTAATGAAGGATAAAAGGGTAATATTAATACATTAGACTCTTTAAATTTAAACTTTTTAAGAAAATCATTTTTAATTTGCTGTGTCTGCAATGCCCAATAATCAGTATTATTAAATATCGACTTCAAAACGCGTCTTTTCAGTAGCAACATCATTCTTTGTTTAAAAGGAACTGTTTTGGGAACCTTTATATACAGTTGCTGATGGAAATAAGTGTAGACTGTTGCATTTTTTAATTTTATACTGGGAGGAAGATCCCCGAAACAAAAAACTGTTGAGAATTTATCTCTATTTTCTTTGTAAAATTTATGTCTATTTATAAAGGATGCTTGTAAGAATAAAACATTATCGCTAACCGGAAGATATGGTGTAGAATCTTCAACTCTTTTATCAAGGAGATAAAAGACTTTCTTATCTGTAGCTAAAAGATTTTGAATAAGATAATCTAATAATATCTTACCTCCACTATTGTTGATATAAATTGCGTCTAATAGAATCATTTCAAAATATTTAAAACTTTACTGGCAAACTTTTGTTAAATATAGATTTGTAGGGAATGTAGAGATCATAATATCCACTAATCATACTATTGAGCCTTATAAAGAAAAATGCAATCATAATGAAAAGTACAACATTTTTGATCTCTTTGTTTTTAAAAAATAGTATAATGTAGGGGTATAAAAATAGCTGTGCAATCTCATAATACGCAGCAAAACGTATAAGAGCTACAGATATGGGCACCATTATAATAAAAAGTAATACTCCTACCAAATAAATATTAAAGAATCCTCTGTACATTTTGTCTTTTACGTAAAGATCGTAAAAAGATAATCCAATAATAATGACAACCAATCTATATCCTATCCCCCTCACCATAGTCTCCATTGGAGAGAAAGCTGAGCCAAATGAATTTTTCCCTTCTTTTAGATACATATCACTTCTCTCAGAAATACTTGCTATGTTTGCGAGTGACAAATAGCCGAATAATGCTTTTGCAACGAAAGTAAGCCCAAATGAGCATACAACTATAAGAATAATCTGTTTTCTGGAAAAGGTGAGATTATATACAAAATAGGCAGGTAAAAACACAATTGCAGATCTGTGAAACATGAAAGCTGCCAATACCGTTACAAAAAAGTACAGAAATTTTCTTTGGATTATAAAATGTAGTGCAAATAAACATAAAGAAATAGCTACACTTTGTCTTACGAAGAAAATAAATCCTAATGAAGTACAGAATAGTACAAATATTGATAATATTGGACCTATTGAATATTTTTTTATGATATTATAGGTACATGCAAAGATTATACAGGCTGCCGAGAAAAGAAATACGGAATAACTGTCTGTAAAAAAGCGGAGTATTTTATTGAGACTTACAAATAAAAATTCATAATTATCCTGATAATACTTTACTTTAAATATATCAATAAACATATCATGATACGCCTTCCAATCTGTACCTCTTTCCCATCTTAAAAAAGAAAGAGTAAAAAAAACAACTATGGGAATTATAAGAATCTTTTTGGAATATTTTCTTCCAAAATTCAGTTCAACAATACAGAGTAAAGCCAGAATAAAAAATATTATATATAAATACATTTATGTTTAAAAACAGTTTTATAGTAATCCGCGATTACCTGATTTATAATCACTTTAAAGTTGGATTTTAAATATAAACAAAGATAATTTAATCTTTAGATTATATTCAGTTTTAAGAATATAGTTTGCTCAATATTTCTCTATACTTCATAATATCGTCTTTCAAGTATTAATGGACAGCATTCAGGGTAAAAGAATATTTTTGTAATCGTATCTGGATTGAATCTCTTCAAACTCAGCATCTGTAGAATAAAAACTATTTTTACCAGATATTATTTCCTCAATTACTTTTTTCATTTCACCTATATTATTGCAAACTATCCCAATATTACTATCGCCTAAAACAGATCTAAAGTAGTCATTATCTAAGCTTATAATTTTCTTTTTATTGTTTATTGCATCAAAGATTGCTCCGCTGGCAGTTAATTTATACATAGTACTGTTATAAAAAAATAGTACAGCATCTAGTTTTTCAATCTCATTATTAAAACGATCTATGGTTAACTTTTCAGACTTATTAGCAATAAAATTTACTAAAGGATAATCTGCTATATTATAATTGTGTGAGCCGATTATATTCAATTTAAGATTTTTCTTCTCAATATCTTCCCGAAGATATTCTGCAAGAAGAAAAAAATCGTCTATCCCTTTTTCTTTTGATACAAACCCTACTACGCCCAAATTAAGAATTTTGCTTTTTTCTTTAGGCTTTGTGTTGTTTTTCTTAAAAAAATAAGGATGGTTCATTACAGAATATCGGTTGCTATTTTGAGGAAATAAGGCAACAAGATTGGTCCGGATAGAATCTCCCAGCAGCAGCAGCGTAATACCTGGATGAATCTTTTTCTGAAGAAATGAAAAAATAAGTTTCTTGTATATTCTTAATGGTTTAAACAACGGAATATCTTTTTTTATTACATATTCTAGCTCACCGTGGCAAACTATATTGATCTCCGTTTTTAACACTCGTGAAACTAGATTTAGATACGGTGTAGAAAATGAATTAAGTGATCCTAGAAATATTTTGTTTTTTCTGAATCTTATAATAAGAAAAAATGTCTTGATTGCTCCATAAAGATTTCTTAGCATAATCTGCCATGATGTGCTACCTTCTGGAACATAAATCTGTTTAAAAATAATGTTTTCCGGTGTTGGGTTTGATGAAATTTTAGACTTCAGATTTTCAATTGAAGATTTGCTGGCAAAATATTCAACCCTCTCAAATGATTGCGACATGATATATAAAAGAGAAAGGTTGAAGATTTCATGGAAATTTCCTACAGACTGAGTATCTATAAATGCTACTTTTTTCATTAAGAAAAATATGAATTAAAAATTCTTTTCAAGTATTCTTTATTTCTTCAAATTATTGTGTAGGTTCTTTTTCAAAACTTCTAAAAATTTTAGTCCCCATTTTATATCCGGCTCCATGTAATTTCCTTCTGCCCACTCATTCCAAGATTTAATGAAAACTATTTTGTGTTCATCTGGCTTATTTTCCACAATTTTAAGTACATCCTGTACGTGTGTATCAAAGTTTTCGGGCGTAAAATCTGTTAAAACCAAACCTTCTTTATGACTTCTCGGTGTATGATCCCATCCTGAAACAATAGACGGATAAACATTGTCTTTTGTATCTATTTCTGGTGCTACAAAAGACTTAGAAACTTTTTTGTAACTGTATCTTTGGGCTGTACTTAAAAACTGCTTACGTAGATTTTGTACTAAACGTTCAAATTGTCCTCTCTCTTTAATTTGATAATAATCTAATCTTACTGTATTTACTGCATCTACACCGGTTTTAAGTACATCTTCCACAGATACTGTTGAATTATTACTATGCCCAATGAAATAAAAATCTTCAAGACCATTTTCTTTCGCTAGTTTTCTCCATACTTTAATGAAGGTTTTAATTTCTTCACTTGCCAAAGGTTTATAAATCATAAAAAGTGGCTTACCCTGAACTTGAATATACCTTTTATCTTTAAATGCTGGCAGTAATTCATAAAAATGATTTGTGTAATCTTCTTCACCAGGATAAAGCTGCTCAATAAGCATATTTCTATTTTTCAAGCCATGGTCAAAACCTTTCCAAGATTCATTAGCCCAGGCTAAACAAAATGGGAAATCTGGCTCTCCTGAGTTGACTACTTCATTAAAAGGTCTTTCTATAAGTCTTTTGCCATTACCAAACCAATAATGCCAATAACAAAATCCTTCTACACCATATTCTCTAGCCATATCTGCCTGCGCTTTTCTGGTTTCCGGAACACGCAAATCATAGTAACCTAAATCTTTAGGTACTCTAGGCTGATAGTGATTTTTAAATAATGGTTTTGCTTTTCCTACATTCGTCCACTCGGTAAATCCTTTTCCCCACCATTGATCGTTTTCTGGAATAGGGTGATATTGTGGTAGATATAGTGCTATTACTCTTGCTTGCATTTATTTGTGATTTTTTTTATAATAAACATAACTAAAATTGGATAAATATATAAATTATACCAATATTTTGAAAAAATGATTTTGGCAACTCCCTTAGTTTCAAAACTATATTCACCTTTATTAACTATAAAAAATACTACAAGATAATTATAGATGAAATGCCGAAACAATCTGAACTTTTCAAGTTCATAATTCAAAATACCGATTCTTTGTTTTTTTACAATGTATAAATACTTATTTATGAAAGTATTAAAAAAGTTATATCCACCTTTATTAGGTGGTTGTAATGTCTCGAAGATATTTGAAAAATATATGACTGTTTTTTTACCATTTTCTACAATTCTATAATTCCATTCTAACTGAGGAAACTGCAAATAACTATAAAGATTTTTATTCTCAATTTTTTTAAAGTCTTCCAACCAAAATCCGGTATTTGCAATCCATGTACTATAGAAGCTTACTTCCTTAAAATATTCTTTTAGCGTAGATATAGTAATATTTGAATCTGAGTGCAACCATGTGTTTTTGTAGAAAAATAAATTTACATTAGCTTTTTCGTATTTTTTGATAGTACGAAGCATACACTCTAACTCACCAAAATTAAAAAGCAAAGTATCATTAAATAATCTTACATATTTTGCTGTACCATATTCTATTGCCTTTGTAAAGTTATAATCCTTTATATTTTCATCATTACAATAATATTTTATATCAGGATACATTGCAACAACTTCTTTTGTATTATCCGTTGAACAGTTATCAGAAATAACTATTTCTATTAAATCTGGATTATAATCAGGATTAGTTGTTAGACTTCGTAGCGTACGATTTAATATATCAGCCCGATTATAAGTAGGAATACAAATGGATAGTAGTTTTTGTTTATCCATGCCAATTATTCTTTTTTGTTTTAAAAATGTACAGGGCCCACATAAAGCTTACAATTACTGTTAAAAAAGCATATCCTCCTACAATACCATCGATTCCGTAAAGATGCCCAAATAGAAAAATAGATCCCGCAGTAAGCAATCCCATTACAATAGAATAAACTAAAAACGGCTCCTTTTTATGACATCTGAGATAGGTTGCTAAAGCATTAATTAACTGTGTGGTAAATGTACAGAGCGCTAAAAGTATCACAAGATATAGTGGTAAAAATCTATCTCCAGATGGGGTATTGTAATATTTTAACACATAAACCCCTCCTATGAAAATTAATATACAAAAAAGACAAACTGTGGAAGCCTGAATTAATGTTTTGTAAAAAACACGATCTAGAGTAACATAATTCTTTTGAGCAATTAATCCTGAAAACAAAGGAACTTTTGTACTTACCCAGCTTAGTGCTACCGATAAAACTCCCCCAAGTACAGATAAAGTCATTCCCATTTGCCCAGCAACTTTAGCCCCTTCAGTTGCAAAAATAACTGGATTAAAAAGCTGAAACATAAAATATCCACTTATCCAACTTAAAGCTATTCTCCATTGAAAAGGAAATATTTCTTTTCTGTAATCTACTTTCCATTCTCCAATAGAGACCCACAGGTTTTTCAATATTTTTTTTTCGGATCTGAAAAATAATAGAAATATTGGTACAATAAGTGAAATTAAGACTGAGATGGGGCTTGCAAAAAGTTTGGCTCCAAATATTAACAGTGCAAACATGATGAGCAACTGTACACACTGCTGAATTAATCTAATTTGTGCTATTTGCTTCACTTTCCCTAATCCTTCTAAAAATGCAAAGATGGGTGACATTACCAAAGTTATTGCTGTATAAAATGACATTATAAACCAAGGCATCCTCCATTCTACCGAAGAATTACCATCACCGTAATTTTCAAAAAAAGAATAGCCAGCAAGCAGTAATCCCAAAAACAGAGCTACTGAGAGTACACCAAACCATTTAAGACAAAATCTTAAAAGAGAAGACATTCGCGATAAAGCTTTTTGGTCGCCAATTAAATAGATTTCATCCTTCCAGGTTAATAGTGCCTTCTCATGAGCTACATATTGAGTTATTATACCAGTAAATCCCAACTCAAAAAAAATTTGAATTGCTAGTATGCTTCCAAAAGTGTAATAATATCCTTGTTCTACCTTCGATAAATATCTGGCAATAAACACTATAGAAATAACACCTCCACCTGCCTGCAAAACTTTAGACATCACTGTGAAAAACACAGCACCATCTATTCCTATTTTGGAAATAAGATTTTTTGCTTGTACAATCATTATGAGTTCAGGTATTCCCTTATTACTTTGGCTATGTAATCATAGTGAGATTCATTCAATCCTGGCCATACTCCTAGCCAAAAAGATTGATTCATAATTGTATCTGTATTTTCTAATGTACCTACAACTCTGTGATTGATATCCGCGTAAGCCGGCTGTCTCAGTAGGTTACCACCAAAGAGAAGACGTGTACCAATTTTGTTTTTCTCTAAATGCTGCACCAGCATGTGTCTATCATTAGAATCTCCTTCACGCAATGTCAATAAAAAACCAAACCATGATGGTTCTGTGTTGGGAGTGGGTTCTGGTAAAATAAAAATTTCCTCAAATTCTTTCATTCTTTCATACAATGCTGCATAATTTTCTTTACGTTTTTGAACAAAAGCATCAATTTTATTGATTTGAGACAGACCAAAGGCAGCTTGCATATCAGTAACCTTCAGGTTGAATCCTATGTGAGAATAGGTATATTTATGATCGTATCCGTAAGGTAGTGTGCCCAATTGCTGTCCGAATCTACAACCGCAAGTATCGTCTTTTCCTGGTTCACAGTAGCAGTCTCTACCCCAATCTCGGAAGCTCTCTGCAATTTTTGATAAAATGGGATTATTTATTAAAACAGCTCCTCCTTCACCCATGGTAATATGATGTGCAGGGTAAAAAGAAAAGGTAGATAAATCACCAAAGGTTCCTGTTTTTTTACCTTTATAGGTAGCACCGAGTGAGTCGCAGTCGTCTTCTACAACCCAAAGGTTATATTTTTTTGCAACACGCATTACTTCATCCAAATCAAAAGGGTTTCCTAAAGAATGTGCAATCATTATTGCCTTTGTTTTTGGACTTACTGCTGCCTCAATCATATCTGCTTTTACATTATGCGTTGCAATATCTACATCTATAAAAACAGGAATTGCTCCAAACTGAATAATTGGATTGACTGTAGTAGGAAAACCGGCAGCAACGGTGATTACTTCATCTCCGGGTTTTATAGCACGGTCTCCCAATTTAGGAGATGTAAGTGCATAGAATGCAACAAGATTTGCAGATGATCCTGAGTTGACTAGCAAAGATCTATGAGCGCCAAAATACGCTGCAAAATCAGCTTCAAATTTATTGGCAAACCTTCCTGCAGTAAGCCAACCGTCTAGTGCTGCGTCTACTCCCATTAATATATCATCGGCATCCAAAACTTTACCTGTTACGGGTATATAGTTTTCTCCTGCAACTATATTCTGTGTTGTTTTGTTTTGTGCAATACTCCTAAGACTTTCTATGATATTTTTATCTTCAATATTTTTCATTATTTTCTAATTTTCTAATTTTAATATTCTTTCTAATGCAGCTTTATGGGTATAAATAGGATTCCAACCTAAGTTTTTAAGGGATAAGTTATTTGCTTTTGAATCTTGAATTTCATTTATTCTAGTCGTTAATTTTCCGAATAACAAATTAGATTCAGATTTTGTAGTGCTATACATTTTTTCTACAAATTCTCTTACAGATAGAGAGTGACCAGTCCCTACTTCAAATGTTTCAAAAAAAGGTAACTCATTCTCTTTCTCAAGAATTTTCATGTATGCGCTTACTACATCGGCTACATATACAAAATCTCTTTTTTGCTCTCCCGCACTCAATTCTATATTTTCTACATTATTAATCATCTGTTTCATTACAGAGGTAATAAATTTACTATCTGAATCAAATTCTCCATATATATGCTCTAGCTGGAGATTAATTACTTTCACATCTTCAATATCTTTCAGATAGTCAAGAAATATTTTTTTGGTTTTTATGTAAGGTTGTAAATATTGATAATCTGAGAATTTACTGAAAAAACTATCTGTGTTTACAAACAATTTAAGATGAGTCTTATTAGATGCTTCCAAAAGTTTTATCGGTAACAAAACATTGGCCTCAAGTACTTTTGAAAAAGATAAATTTCTTCCGTACTCTGTAGCCAAATGGATAATTGTATCTATTTTAAAGTGAGTAAACAACTCATTAAAATTCGAATAGTCTTTTTTTAAAGTAAAAACAGAGAAATTTTTAAGATTTTCTATTCTATAAAGATTAGATTCTTCTCTTTTTAAAATAACAACATTATATTTTTTTTGTAACAGTTCTTTAAGAATATGACTTCCCAGAAAACCACTAGCTCCTGTGAGCAGAATGTTACTGGCCATATACTAAAAAACTTTTTATTTGTTCTTCTGTAAAGAGATTCATCTCACCTTTATTTATAAAAGCTTTATACCAATCTATTGTAAGTTTTACGGCATTTTCAGCATTTAGTTTAGGCATCCACCTTGTTTCCGCAATAATTTTGCTGATATCCAGCTTCAGGAGGCCTGCTTCGTGGGGTTGATTATCTGTACTAAAAATTTCGTAAGTACCGCTTCCAAAAGATTCTATAGCATATTTTACCATGTCTACGACAGGAAAAGTATCAGAAGTATTTGGACCTAAGTTGTAAGCCTCTGAATATCCTAAAGGAGTATTGTATAACTTTGCACCTAACAAAAGATACCCTGTGATGGGTTCTAAAACGTGTTGCCAAGGTCTTACAGCATTTGGATTTCTTAGTATTACAGGCTTATTATTCATTAAAGCTTTTACAAAATCTGGAATCAATCTATCTTCAGACCAGTCTCCTCCACCTATTACATTTCCTGCTCTTGCTACAACTAAAGATTTTTTATGAGAATTATAATCTTTAGGATTAAAGAATGAATTTCTGTATGAGCTGATAAGAATTTCACAGCAGGCTTTGCTTGCACTATAAGGATCGTAGCCACCTAAGCGGTCATTTTCTCTATAAGGATATTCCCATTCATTATTATGATAAACTTTGTCTGTAGTAATGAGGACTATCGTGCAAGATTTTTTTAATTGTCTAGCACCATCCAGTACATTAGCAGTACCGATTACGTTTACATCGAAAGTTTCAGCTGGTATTTCGTAAGACACTCTTACTAAAGGCTGTGCCGCCAAATGAAAAATAAAATCTGGCTGAAAATCTACAATTTGCTTTTCTAAAACTTCTTTATTTCTTAAATCAGCTATTACAGAATGACAAATCTCGTTACCTTTAATAAGGTAAAATAAATCTTCGCTTGTTTTAGGTTCCAATGCGTATCCTTTCACTTCAGCGCCCAGCATCGAAAGCAGTTTAAGCATCCAAGCTCCTTTGAAGCCAGTATGCCCTGTAAGGAAAACTTTTTTCCCAGAATATATATTCTTCAGTTCCTCAGTCATATTACCAAATTTTCCATTTAGCATTACCAGAACTCCAAAGTTGCTCTAGTTCAATTCTATCTCGCAAAGCATCCATTGGCTTCCAAAAACCATGATGCTTATATGCAGACAATTGCCCATCATTAGCAATCTCTATCAAAGGTTTTTTTTCCCATTGTATATCATCCATATCCCCTTCAAGATAATTAAATATACCTGGTTCCAGAACAAAAAAACCTCCATTAATCCACATTCCGTCTCCTTGAGGTTTTTCTACAAAATAATCTACATTACCTTCATCATCCATCTCAATATTACCAAATCTTCCAGGAGTCTGTATACTCGTCAATGTAGCTAGTTTGCCATGAGTTTTATGAAACTCTACCAAGTTTGTAATATTCACGTCTGATACTCCGTCACCGTAGGTAAGCATGAAAGTTTCATCTTTGACGTATTTTTGAATTTTTTTTATTCTACCCGCTGTGTTTGTCATCAAACCTGTATCAACAAGAGTTACTTTAAAAGATTCAGAATTTGAAAAGTGCACATCAACTTTATTTTTTTCTAGTTCTATGGTAACGTCTGAATTATAAAGATAATAATTAAGAAAATATTCTTTAATTGATTGTGCTTTATAACCAAGACATAAAACAAAATCGTTGTACCCATAGGTCTCATAGATTTTCATAATATGCCATAGAATTGGTTTTCCTCCAATTTCTACCATTGGCTTGGGACGTGCTTCTGTTTCTTCCATAAGCCTAGTTCCTAAACCCCCTGCTAAAATAACTACTTTCATATAATGATGTTATATTCTAATTAAAACTTTATTATTTAAAGGATAAGCACAGCATAAAAGTAATTCGTCATCAGAAAGACTACTACTATGTGATTCTTTAAGGCCAATCATTTTGGCATTACCATCTATTAAGTTTCCTTTACAGATACTGCAGTTTCCTGTCTGGCAAGAATAAGGCAAATCTAATCCTGCATCTAAAGCTGCTTCAAGAATGCTTTTTCCTTTTATTATTTCAATATCTGTTCTATTTCCTTCATATTCAATCCCAATTACCGTAGTTTGAATATCTTTAAAGTCTTCTTCATTTTTTATCATTTCAAAATCTTCGGTATAAACAGCTTCTTCAGATAATCCGCACGAGAAAAGTGCTTTTTTCACTGATTCTTTCAAACCGAAAGGACCGCATATATAATGAATCTGTTCATTAAAATTTGGATGTTCTGAAAGTATTTTCAAAGCTTTTACTTCATCAATTCTACCCTGCACTATATGCGGAAAGTTTTCTTCTACGGTAAGTAAGGTATGAAAATGAATTGCTTCGAATCTTGAATGAAATGTTTTTTTTAGAAAATCAATTTGATCAAGAAATATAGTTGTTTCAAAATTTCTATTTCCATAAATGAGATGAACTTTCGTATCCGATAATTTATTCAATGCAAACTTTGCTATTGATATCAATGGGGTTATTCCGCTTCCAGTACCCCAGAGGAAAATATTCTTTCCTGAGAAATCTTCAGTCACAGTAAAATCTCCCATTGGTGAAAGCACCTCAATAGTATCACCTACCTGCACTACATCATTGATATGATTTGAAACAATTCCGTATGGAACTCTTTTCACAGTAACTTCCAGATGCTGATCTATACCAGGAGCCGAAGAAAAAGAATAAGGTCTGAAATATCTTCTCCCGTTTATTCTCATAATTAAGGTGATATACTGACCTGCAAAATATTTAATTTTCTTTAATGCAGGTTGTTTGAAGCAAAGAGTAACGGTATCTTCTGTTTCTCTTCTTATCTCAACAACTTTTAAAGTAAATGTACTCGTCATCTTTTTTATAAAAATAAATATTTTATTAATAATTGTTTATTCAGCAAATATCAGTTATTTTTTGTTTTAACAAAAAATAAAAATATGTTTTATGATTTATACTTTTCTTTAGTACATTTCATATCCTTCAAATGATTTTTTTTTACCAAAGAGTAGTTTTTAGGTTTTGTTCTCACATTTTTTTCAAATTTCCATGAAGGAAAATGAATCAAAATATAATCTGGTTTATGAAGAAAAATCCGACCATCTATATTATGCTAAAACAAAAACAAGCATTATCTCTGGATTTCAGCAAGCTAAAAATATCTTGCTTAAAAATGAGTATCTCCAAAAAAATATTTTTTGATATAAAATTTGATCAAAACTATTATTTCTGCAAGTAAAATAAAGAGATTATCAAATCTATTTTTAAACTCATAATTTTATACTTTTCACTTTAGTTTATATATTACAATTCAACTCTATTATTCTATTCTAGGTATTCCTAATATTGTGCTTTTAGATAATAAGTAACTTTTTATCTCAATGTAGATTGATACTTCTCTAGTTGGCTATAGATTTTCTTCACATCCTGAGATTTTTCTTTTTGTAAAACCAAAATTGCATCTGGTGTATGAACAAAAATACAATTCTTCATCCCAACAAAAGCAGTGAAGATTTCAGTTCCGATAACCATATTACCATTTTCGTCTGCAGGATGGCCAATTGAGCGAAGATAATCGTATAAAGATTCAAAAGATCCTAAATCATTCCATCTGAAATTAGCTGGAACAACTTTTATCTGCTTGGAGCGTTCCATTACAGCATAATCAATGCTTATGGAAGGTATTTGTCTGCAAGATTCTTCATCTAAAAGATTATCTTGAGATTTTTCCCAAGCTTCGGATGATTTTTCAAAAACTTCTGGCTGATATTTTCTCAGTTCCTGAAGCATAACCCCCGCTTTAAAGCAAAACATCCCCGAATTCCAAAGAAAGGTTCCTTTATCTAAAAATTCTTGGGCAGTTTCTGTATTGGGTTTTTCTCGGAATGAAAGAACGTCTTTCCCTTCATATTCTATATAACCATACCCTGTTTCTGGTTTCGATGGTACAACCCCAAAGGTTACCACAAAATCTTTCTTTGCAAGTTCTACGGCATCTAGTAAAGATTTTTCGTAAGCTTCTTGATTCTGAATTAGGTGATCTGAGGGTGTAATAATCAAAATATCATCAGCCTCTACTGCAAGAGCAGCAAAAGCAATTGCCGCTGCGGTATTTCTTGCAATTGTTTCTGTTACAAATATTTTGGGTAAATCTATATCTTTAAGTAAATCTCTACTCCATTCAATATGATCTGAATTCCCTACAACCATTAGCTCATCTACCACAGATTTGTTTCTTTGTGCTGTAAGCTCGAAGAGAGATTTCCCTTCAAAAATTTTGAGGAATTGTTTTGGATGGTTTTTTCTTGAAAGTGGCCAAAGCCTACTTCCCACACCTCCGGATAAAATTACATTGTATATTTTCATGCTCGGTTATAATCATCTTCTACTCTCACAATATCATCTTCGCCAAAGTAAGATCCATACTGTACTTCAATGAAAACTACTGGTTCATTAGTTTTATTTTCTATTCTATGATGTGCACCTAAAGGAATTTGTGCTACTTCTCCCACTGTAAAATCTTTGATGGTATCATCAATTGTAATGGTGCCTACACCCGAGACAATAGTCCATACTTCAGCACGATGATGATGATACTGAAGAGAGAGTCTTCCACCGGGATTTACCAAAATTCTTTTTACCTTGTGAGTTTCAGAATCCTCCAAAACCCAATATTCTCCCCAAGGTCTACTATCATGTTCTAACATTTGCTATTTTTTATAAAAATTTAAAAAAAATGTAATATATTAAATTACAATCTCCTATCTGCCAATTCTTTGCTTAAACAACCCTTCACATCGTATATAATACCATCAGTTATAAGATAGTTTTTAAGATTTAAATCTAAAAATTCTTGATGTGAAACGGTGAGAATGATTGCGTCATATTTTTCAGTTTCAGATATTTCATTCAAAAGCTGAATGTTATATTCTTCTAGCACTTCTTTGGGGTTTGCCCAAGGATCATAAGTGTCTACTTTTACTCCATATTCCTCAAGATTAGCAATCACATCTACTACTTTTGAATTTCTGATATCTGGGCAGTTTTCTTTGAATGTAACTCCTAGATTAAGAATTTTCGCTCCTTTTACAGAGATATTCTTTTTAATCATTAATTTTATGACTTGTGCAGCCACGAAAGCTCCCATAGAATCGTTTAATCTTCTGGCACTCAAAATCAATTCAGAATAATACCCAATTTCTTGCGCTTTTTGAGCTAAGTAAAAAGGATCAACACCAATACAATGCCCTCCTACAAGACCTGGTTTAAATTTTAAGAAATTCCATTTTGTTCCTGCTGCTTCTAAAACATCATGGGTATCAATATTCATCAAAGAAAATATTTTTGCCAACTCATTCATAAATGCAATATTCACATCACGTTGTGAGTTTTCTATTACTTTTGATGCTTCAGCTACTTTAATGGTTGGCGCTAGATGAGTTCCTGCAGTGATGACAGATTTATACAGATCATCAACAATTTTTCCTATTTCAGGTGTAGAGCCGGCAGTTACTTTAAGAATTTTATCTACAGTATGCTCTTTATCTCCCGGATTAATTCTTTCAGGAGAATATCCTGCAAAGAAATCTTGATTGAATTTTAAACCAGAATTTTTTTCTAGTACCGGTACACACTCTTCTTCAGTAACTCCTGGGTAAACCGTAGATTCATATATCACAATATCTCCTTTCTTTAATACTTTACCTACCGTTTCGGAAGATTTGTATAGTGGCGTGAGATCTGGTCTGTTATACTTATCTACAGGTGTAGGAACCGTAATGATATAAATATTGGCGTCTTTAATTTCATCTATTTCAGATGAGCAGTATAGTCCATTTCTATTTTCGGTAAAAGGGTTTATACTTGTCAAGACAGATTTCAAAAGCTTATCATCAATTTCTAAAGTAGAATCTTTTCCTGCATTAAGTTCATCAATTCTTCTCTGATTAATATCAAAACCTACTACCGGATATTTTGTAGCAAGAAGCCTGGCAAGAGGTAAACCTACGTATCCAAGACCTATTACTGTAATTTTATGATTTGCTTTCATATTTTTTGTAAATGACTTTAGTTTTTATAAAATTAGAAAATCTGTAAATGATTTAATTTTTAAAATTTAAGCCATTCTCTCCATTTTTTATCTTGTTTGGTTCCGTATCCGTAGCCGTATTTATAGCCATATCCGTAACCTCTATTTTTCTTACTTACATCATTCAACACAAAAGCTACATTTTTAATTTTCTTCTGCTCTATTTGCGAATTTGCAAAACTGATTAGTTCTTTTTCAGTATAATTTGATCTCGTTACATACATTGTAACATCTGCAACATCTGCAATAAGGAAAGAATCTGTAACTAGCATAAGCGGTGCAGTGTCTAAAATAATATAGTCATAATCTGGCTTCAGTGATTCCACCAACTCTTCATAACGACCATTAGAAAGCAACTCCGTAGGATTTGGAGTGATAGCTCCAGAATATATTACGTCGCAATAGGGATTGAATGTGGTTTGATGAATGATTTCTTCTTTTACTAAAGTATCATCATACATAAATTCTGAAAGTCCTACAAGACCTTTTCTTTTATCATTATATCTCTGTAACTGAGGGTTTCTAATATCAGAACCTATAATAATAACCTTCTTCCTCGGCGTAGCCAAAGTAAGTGCTAAATTTACTGAGGCAAAAGTTTTCCCTTCTCCTTTTACGGTGGAAGTAACAAAGATTACGTTACCTTTTGTATTTTTAGGTAGCATAAAATTGATATTGGTGATCAAAATCCTAAATGCTTCAGCAAGTGGGGACATATCATTTAATTGTACTAATTCAGAATCTCCTTTTAACAAACTAGGGAGCTCACCAATAACTGGTTTTCCTCCAGAAAGTTTTTCTAGATCTTGTTTAGACTTTATTTTATTATTGAAAAGCTCAATAAGATAAATAGCTGCAAGAGGAAGAAGTAAACCAATTGCTAATGCTCCAAGATATATCATCTCTTTCTTTGGTGACACTGGCTGTGGTGAAGTGAGAGCATCATCTACTATTCTTGCTTTCGGTGCTGCTATAGCTAATGATATTGCAGCTTCTTCTCTTTTCTGAAGTAGTAAAAGATACAGCTCTTCTTTGATTGTTTGTTGTCTTTCTATACTTCTAAATAACTTTTCTTGTATAGGAACTTTAGAAATTCTTCCAGACAATCTATTTTGTTCAGATTCAATCGCATTTCTATTGATTTCTAAAGCTGATCTGCTTTTGTTAAGACTACCAGAAATTGCGGTACGCATATTGCCAATTTGTTTACTAATATCTTGCACTAATGGGTTTAGTGTAGTAGAACTTTCTAACAATCTGTTTCTTTCAGATATCAATTGGTTATAAACTGCAATATCAGCAGATGTATTAGAATCTTGTAGGCCTACATTTAAAGGTAATATTTGATAACTACCTTGCTTATTCAAATATCCTAAAAGGCTGTTTACCAACTCTAGCTGAGACTCATTTTGAACTTGTGTTTGTCTTGTTGCTAAAGAAGATTGTAAAGAAAGCTCAGCTTCTGTTTTAATATCAGCAATATTATTTTTTAATTTAAAATCTTCTTTTTGATTTTCTACGCGACCAAGCTCTTTGCCAATCAAAGTAACTCTGCCATCGATAAATTCCGCAGTTTTTTGTGCTTCAGAATTTTTATCAATAATGGCTTCTCTGTTGTAATTTATTGCAAGTCTATTTAAAATATCTTCAGATTTCTCAGGAATTGGGTAATTCATTGAAAGTTTAAGAACGGTTGCTTCTTCTTTTACCAATTCTGTAACCAATTTGCCCAACAAATCTCTTGTACGATCTATTGCTGATGAAAATGCTAAACGAAATTTAGGCGACTCTTTTGTAGAGATAACATATTGAGGGTTTTTCTGAAACATTACAACGCCAAAAGGCATTGTAAAAGCTTTATTAAAATCTGTAGTTATTGGTTTTGGGAAATCCTCAGATTCTAACACAATTTTACCTCCCTTTATTGTTGCATAAACTGATTGTGAAGGATATCTGCCTTTTATTTTTTCGCTTATTATTCTAACTATGAAAGGTGCCTTTTCTTTATAAAGCTCTGTTTCTTTTATTTTACCTTTAGAATAAATATTAGTCTCTAATCCCAATTCTTTTACAACAGATGTCATCAATTTTTTAGATTTTAAGATTTCTATCTCATTATCTACAGAATTGGTTCCCATACTCCCAATTCCTCCTATTTCTGGCATCATAGACATTTCAGGCTGTCCTGCCGTAGATTTATTTACTTCTTTTATTAAAAGAGTAGATTCTGTATTATAAACCGTTATTGAATACCTCAAAAAGAACCAGGCTACAATAACAGATAAAAAAACACCAATTATAAACCAATACCATCTAAAAATATATGGATTGATAATTTGTCTTAAGCTAAAAGTTTCTTTTTGAGATTCCTCTTCTAAATAATTTTGACTCATTGTGTATATTATATTTCGTAATTATCTTCTTACTAAGGCTAGAATACCAAGTACCAAAGTGCCCGCAAGCGATGCTATAGATATGTACAGACCTGTATTGGGATCTGTACGTGCTGCTTTTTCTCTATTAGAATTAGGTTCTACGTAGATAATGTCATTCTGCTTTAAGTAGTAGTAAGGAGAATTAATAAACTTTGCACTTGTAAGATCCACTCTTTCTTTTGTAAATTTCCCATCTACATTTCTAAGTACCAATATGTTTTTTCGTATTCCATATGCCGTGAGATCTCCAGCAAGGCCCAGAGCACTAATAAGTGTTGCATTACCATCTGGAACAACATATGTTCCTGGTCTTGCAACCTCACCCACAACCGAAACTCTAAAATTTATCAATTTTACATCAACTATAGGATCTTTCACATATTTTGATATAAGCTCCGTCATTTTTCTTCTAAAAGATTCAATATTTTCTCCTTGTACGCTTATTTGCCCAATCTGAGAAAAAATAATATTGTAATCACTATCTACCAAATAATTAGGACCGCTTACAGGAAGCTGTTGTTGTATATTGTTTGAACTAGGAGAAGAATATTGTGAAATAGTGTTTGTAGAAGAGTAGTTTTGGTTAAATGGCTTCACTACATCCATATCTCGTGCGGATACTGTAATAATTATTTGATCACCAGGTTGCAAATTGCTTCTGCTATTCTTGATAGAATTATCCAAAACAATATTGTCTATATCCGTCATATAATTAATTTCCTGTCTAGGAGTACAAGATGCTAAGATTACTATAGTAGCACCAAAAATAAATTTTTTTCTAAAATTCATGTCTAATATTTTCACAAAAATAAGATTATTATTTTTTAAACAAAATTTGTCTAAAAATTAAACTATTAATAATAATTAATAAAGTACTTAAAAAAAAAGCAAATTAGATAATTTTTCAAAATAAAAAGTTAATATAAATACAATAGCTTAACTAATTGTTTTCTTATCAAGAGATTCAAATTCAGAATTATTACTTATAAATTCTGGTACTAAAAATTTAAGAAGAGACACAACCTCGTTTTTATCTCTTCGTACTGCAGATCTCACAATCTTAGCAAAAAAACGATTTACGGTATCAAAATCTTCACAAACATCTTTACTAATCATTATTTTCTGATTATGTGTAGGAATATTGATACTATTTTCACTCAAAAGTTCTTCGTACAACTTCTCACCTGGTCTTAGACCAATAAAAGTTATTTTAATATCTTCATCAGGTATATATCCTGACAATTTAATCATTCTTTTTGCCAGATCAAGAATCTTTACCGGCTCTCCCATATCGAAGACATATATTTCACCACCATCACCCATTGTTCCAGCCTGCAACACAAGTTCACATGCCTCGGGAATAGTCATAAAATATCTTATAATATCTGGATGAGTTATTGTTACAGGTCCACCTTTTTGAATCTGTCTTTTAAAATGTGGAATTACAGATCCGTTAGAACCCAATACATTGCCAAATCTTGTGGTAATAAATTTTGTAATATTTCCTTCTGTATTCTGCAGCGATTGTACAAAAAGTTCTGCAGCTCTTTTTGAAGCTCCCATCACATTTGTGGGATTTACTGCTTTATCTGTAGAAATCATAACAAATCTATTCACTTTGTACTTTTTTGAAAGCAATGCTACATTCTTTGTTCCCAAAATATTTACAAAAACAGCTTCGTGTGGGTTATCTTCTATCAATGGAACGTGTTTGTACGCCGCAGCATGATAAACCATAGAGAAATTATATTCCTCAAAAATTTTCTCTAGCCTATAACGGTTTGAAATATCAGCTAAAATAAATTTAAACTTTTGATTGGGATACTTCTCCAAGAGTTCAAGTTCCAAATCATAGAGTGGAGATTCTGCTTGATCAAGTACTACAATCAGAGAAGGATTAAATTCTGCAACTTGTCTCACAATCTCACTACCAATAGAACCTGCACCTCCCGTTATAAGAACATTTTTTTCAAAATGCCTTTTTTTAACACCTTCATTTTCTATTTTAATAGGCCTTCTATTAAGTAGATCTTCTATTTGCAAATTTCTAATCCCTCCTACCAAATCTTGATCTCGCATCTTACCTATTGAAGGAGCTTTAAGTACTTTAAGACCACTATCCAAAGACAGATTCATCCATTCTTCAAGCTCTTTCTTACTCATAATTTCTTTAATAATTAGAACTGCATCAAAATTTCTTAGAATTTTTGGATTGCTGAAAAAAACTTTTTTATTATATATATTATGCCCCAACAAAACTGCTCTTTTAGAATCTGTACGGTTCGTAACAAATGCACCTAATCTGTATGGATAACTTGGATTGTGCATAATTGCTCTGGCTAATGCTACTGAAACATCTTCAACTCCTACTACAGCAATATTCATCGTAGAAGGAGCTCTTCGAAAATCTATTAAAACATTAAAAAATCGCTTTGTAGCCATTCTAAAGAAAAAAAGAATAGAAACAGAAACAAAGAAAAAAAGAAAGATATTAGGATATAGAAATAGTGGTTTACCCTTTATAAGATAAATTATGTAATTAAAAATGTTTAAAGTAACTAAACTACTTCCAGAAGACAATAGTATTTTAAAGAAATCAAAAAATGTAGAATGCCTGATAATTCCAGCGTAAGTTCTGAAAACAAACATAAATATAAGATTAACAACAAGTACTAGAGCTATTTTTATTGCAATCAGATTTTCAAAATTATCCCTTACATGTAATTTAAATAGAAAATAGTATGAAATGAGTAGGGAAAAGAAAACTAAACCAATGTCAAAGAACAAAACCATCCACCTTGGAATGTATCTTACACGTGTGATTTTCAATATATTATCACCAGCGTATAAAGCTCTGAAACCATCATATAGTTTATTCATCAAAAGTATTTAAATTTGTTTTTAGTTACACGCAAATGTATGAATATTATTGTTAATTTTTATTTTTTTGTCTTATTTTAACAAGATAACTAAAAACACATATATTTTTTTGATTTCTAAATAGATAACATAAATTTCTAAATTTAATTGTATATAATAATTCTCATCAAAAAGATTAAACTTAAAAATATTGTACTGCATTGTTAGTTTTGGAAATAAAAATATTATAAATCTAGAAGTAATACACAATATCAATTCAACCTACAACACGATTGGTATTTCGCAATCAATACATCTAGAATGACAAAGGATTTTCCATTCCAGTAAATAAAATCTAATGATAACAAATCACTCGTTGTGAAATTATTGCAAAATGTACGGTGTGCATAATTGTAAAATTTAAAAGGGAATATAAAAAAATGGTCGCTATTTAAAAAAATGGAAACAAAACCAAATTACGAAAATTGAATTCTTTTCATAAAAAACATATCGGAAAAACTTTCTTTGAACAAAATTGTGATTTCTATTGCTGAATTGTACACGACTTACAAAAAACAAGAAATAAATTCAAATAATACCAATAGATGAAATTTTGGCTCTGCAATATTCATTTAAAAATCAAATTACGAAGTGCAAAAATCGACAAATAAAATTCTAAAAAAAAATTGCAAGTAGAGTTTTTTCTAAAAGTGATTCTAAACAAATAACACCTGAATATTTCTTTTTAAGGAGCTATTTCCTGCTATCCGCTTCTACTCCTCGCTCCAAAACTCTCCACCGCCAAAACCCATGCGCTCCAACCCTTGCTGTGGG
>NZ_FTOJ01000023.1 GCF_900156685.1 Chryseobacterium piscicola | reverse complement strand
CATGATGGTTTATGTGGCAGGTGTATCGCCTACTTTCTATAAGCGTCTGGCTGTATTTAACGGAAGCAAATGGAGCTTCTGGAAACCGGAATAAAGTTTTATACCTAATTGTAAACCATCCCGAAATTTATTTTTGGGATGGTTTTTTTTTGTTATTATTTTGAGAAATACCCTTCGTGAATTAAAGTTGTAATTTATTATTAAAACTTAACATAATATTTTAAAAAAAAAATTTACTTTTGTCTCGATCAGATTTGTAATTAAAATTATTCTTACAGATTTTATAAACTTTGCCATTTGAAAAAAGAATTACTTTTTAAAAGTTTTGAAACATTGCAAGTGAAGGCGCACGTTAAGTCGCGTTTATTTGCGGTACTCATTATTTCTTTTTTTTTGCAAATTCATTTGTTTGGAGCGGCTATAAAAATTACTCCTAAGGAAGGAAGCGTAGGACTCATCAATATGATGGGTTCAGCAGAAGACCTTTCTGATCCAGCTGATCTGGTGAAGACGATTGTTTATGACAGCACTCGTCAATCTGCGAATACTTTTGCAATAAAGGCTAGAACGCAATTACAAGAAAATCCCACCAAAATTATTCCTTCAGACAAGGTTTCACAAGAATCTCCAAATCATCTGGAAGAGAAAGATAAAACGATTTTTGTTACGGGAGGAACTACAGTAATCGGTTTAGATAAAATCTACAAGGTGAAAATTGTTCTTGAAACAAGAAAACCCGAACCAACAGAGTTTTCAAAAACTTCTTTCTCAGAACAGACTAACAAAACGTTATCTGAAAAAAAAGCCGATAAAAAATTAGCCCGAATAGTAAAAAAGATTCAGGAAAAGACAAAATATCATTTTTCGGTTTCTTCTGGCGGTGAATCTGGGATTACAGGAAGATTAGATAAAACTAAAAAAGCAGTTGTATTTACAGCTAATGTAGTACAAAAACATGCTCTTGCTTCAACTTATAATCAAGTGATTCTTAAGATTGAAAGCCAATTACAGAAGCAAAAATTCTATACCTCACTTTCTTATTTGCAATTTGGCAAATTCAGAAGTTCTTCACTTCGGGGGCCACCATATGCTGCATAATGATGTTTCAGTTGAATAAGAATGTTTAAATGAAGTTTATTAAGAAATTTGATGAGCAGTTCCTTTCAAGTAAGGAATAAATATAAAATTTTAGATGAGGTGTTTTGATATCTACGTAAAATTCTATTTAGCAATACATATATACCAATCATGGTAACAAAGCTACCATTGAATCAAACTATTTAAAATTATTTATAATCACAGATTATATTTGTTTTAAAAATGTATTTGATTTCAGTAATCGTTATTTTTTTATTAAAACTTTCAAGTTCTATAATTAATTTTTTTTGACAAGTATTAGTCGGTCAATTTTTTATTCTTTCAATTGCATTTTCAGTTATTCGTTATCTGATTTTTATTGAATCATAAATATTTAGCCTGCCAAAGTATCTTATCGACTTTTAAAGTATTTTAACGAATATTTTAAATATTAAAATTCGGAATCAATTGTGTTCCTATTTTAGTGCTATTTTATTTACTATGCACGCGCAGTAAGTGAGTATGTTTTAGCATTACAGTGATTTTTTTAATAAATAAATTGTAAAAAAACAACTATTGCTTTTGTTTTTTTTACAAATAATACAGCATTTAAAATGCTATAATTTTAATAATAATGAATAATAAAACCATAAAAAGTATGCGAAATTTTACTTTTATGAAAGCAAGAGGTAAAAGGTTAGTTCTTATTTTATTTTTTGCTTTAATGTCGTTAAATGTTTTTGCAGAAGGAACGCCTACGGTGTCTCCTAATCCAGCAAATATTACAGCGCTTTTAAGTGCGCCAGATTTATCGTCAGGTCCTTATTTTAATGCGCCAGAGGACAACCGTGTAAAGTTTACAATTACCGACAACGCTACTCAAAATCTTTATTTTGGTTTCGATTTTCGTAATTATGGTGCAGGAACACCACTAAGGGCAGGAGATGTCTATTGGAGAATCAGACGTTCTTCAGATTTGGCAGTAGTTGCAGGTCCTACATTGTGGAATTCAACTGTGGGTTCTGCAGGTAGTATCGATACTCATGCACAAGCTTTGGCTGGTCCAAACATTGCAGGGTCTCTTCCTACGGGTTATGTGCCAATTGTTTTCGATCCAACACAAAATGGAGAGTATTTTATTGAAATATATCGTAGTAATGATGCAGGTGTCACAGCAAGAACCGCAGCGGCTGATAGAGCCAATGCGGCTTTATTTGACCTTACAGTAGCAAATAATTTTGCGCCTTACACGAAATTTAATGGTCGTGTTAATTCAGACAAATGGGGATTTGTTGCTCTTTCTGCTACTTATGGAATCTTAGCAACTGCAAATGCTGAACCCGTTTTGTTTGGTTACACAAACGATCAAACAATTGTTAAATTAGATTTTGAAGCAGGTTTCCAACCAATCGCATTTAGTGTGGCTCTAAATAGTTATGGGGTTTCAAACGTCGGTTCATGGTTAGTCACAAGAAGATCTAGGAATGATGCGACAGCTCCGACTTTAGCAAATGGTTACAAGGTCTTTTTAAATTCACCTGATGCAACCTTGTATCCAGTTGCTCCTATACCAACAAATCCTACTTTTCTATCTCCTGCGGTTACGGGTTGTGGCCCATTTACAATTCGTTATAATGTGTCGGAACCAGGAGATGTAAAATTATTATTAAACTTGAATGGAGTTCCTGGGTATCAACCAGCCTCAGCTGATAGAATTTTAGAAGCGATTGATGTTCTTGCAGGTAATAATACAATTGCTTGGGACGGTTTAGATGGTTTAGGTGCTTCAGTTGCATCTGGCACAAATGTAAATTTAGCACTTACATTCCTGAAAGGAAGATTTAACTTACCATTATATGATGCAGAGTTGAATTTAAATGGTATTAGAGTTAGTGTTGTAGCTCCAATTGCTATTGCAAATGCTCAAATGTACTGGGATGACACCCTGGTTGCCAGTACCGGAGGTGTGTGTGATGCGACTGCAACAGGACAAGCTCAAAATATTACTGGTCCAGGAATTAATAATTCTATTGCAGGAACTCCAGCTCCGGCACACGCTTGGAGTGGGGATGGGAATCCTACTCAGTCTATTCCTGCACCAAATGTTGCCTCGAATAACACCGATGGTTTACAATGTTCAGATTTCGGAAATTCAAGAACTATCAATACTTGGGGTTGGGGTTATACTTCTTCTGCAACAAATTTAAATATTATTTTAGGATGTGCCGATTTAAGTGTTAATAAAGCAGCTAGCAGTGGAAACGCTATTGTTGGCGCAAATGTTACCTTCACTATTACTGCTTCAAATGCTGGTCCAGCACCAAGTAACCCAACAGTAGTTAACGATCAATTACCAACAGGATACACCTACCAAAGTGATAACTCTGGAGGCAATTACGATACTATATCTGGAGATTGGACAATAGGTGCCTTAGCTAGTGGAGCTAGTACTTCAATTCAAATTGTTGCTTTAGTAAATGCTACAGGCGTTTACACCAATACGGCAACAATTTCAGGAAGTCAAGAAGATCCTAATTTACTAAATAATACTTCTTCAGTAACACAAAACCTGGTCTGCTACAACGATCCCAATACAACCACGGTAGGCGCAGATACTAAACACGGAATCACGCTATTGAGAAGAGCAGGTGCTATACCTCAACCTAATAACTGGCCAATGGTGAGAAAATCTGCTTTCACTGCATTGGAAGCCAATACGAAAGGTTTTGTGATTACCAGAATGACTACTGCAGAGATCGATGCACTTACCGCTCAAAGTGGAATGATGGTTTATGATACCGATTTAAAATGTTTAAAATTATATGACGGGACTGCGTGGAGCTGTTTCAACACACCAACCTGTCCTTAATCAAAACCAAAAACCGGTCGGTTGATAAAAAAATAATTTTCTTAACCGATCAGGATTTTTATAATTTAAATTTA
Source organism: Chryseobacterium piscicola (assembly GCF_900156685.1). Taxonomy (GTDB): domain Bacteria; phylum Bacteroidota; class Bacteroidia; order Flavobacteriales; family Weeksellaceae; genus Chryseobacterium; species Chryseobacterium piscicola. The sequence goes on along the minus strand of NZ_FTOJ01000023.1, from coordinate 240 downwards.
AAATAAAATGAAAAAAGTAATATTCACCCTATCTATAGCAAGTTTTTCTTTTGCAAATGCACAAGTCATCATAGGTGATGCAGTAGGTACTGCCGCTAATAAAACATCGGTTCTTCTGGAGTTTGCTGCAAATCAAAACAAGGGTATTATAGTTCCCTATGTTAGAACCTTACCTACGGGAAATGCGTTGGTAGGAGGTTCCATTATTTTAGATGCCACTACCGCAACAGCAGCAAGAAT
>NZ_FTOJ01000024.1 GCF_900156685.1 Chryseobacterium piscicola | reverse complement strand
TTTGTTGCCCACCAAAAATGAGCTTCTTCTTCGCTATCGCATAATTCAGAAACATCAACCCATTCAGATGCTTCACAAATCCATTCATTCGTTGATATTTCAACATCTCTAACCTCACAAAAGCCTAAAATAATTTTATTTTTTAGAATAATTTTTATATTAAATAACGATTCATTAAAATCGCCAATTTTATTTTTGTTCATAATATTTTCGTTTAAAATTGTTTTTTTTACATCCTATAACCCTTATTTTGACCTCTATTTTGTTCTTGAATTAAGCCTTTTTCTTTCATCAAAACTTCGTTAAAATCGTGCGCCCCTCCGCGACCTTCAAAAATCCCATAATATTCTCTCCAGTCTTCCGCTTGAGGAAAATACTCTTGAATCTTTGCAGTAGCTTTATTTCCCTCTGTATCGCCATCTAAACAAAGAATTATTCTGCCTTTAAAATCTTGAAAATGTTCAACGAATTTTCCTGCATTTCCTGCTCCATTGAGGCAGATTAATCTATTCGGTTCTTCTTTTAATCCCTCATCCCTACCCTTCTGAATGAATGAAAGCATATCTGTTAAACCTTCAAAAACAATGATTTTATCAGAATTTGGATTTCCTGCTTCAGAAATATCTGAAGCACCAAGTTTAATTTTTCCTTCCGTACTTCTAACATCCCAACCATTTGTTTTATTTTTCAGAGAAATGCCAAAATAATGGTTGTTCCCAACTTGATAATGTAGTTGTGTAGTGTACTTTTTCAATGTTTCAACATCGATTCCTCGATTAAAATAATAGTCTAAAAGTTTAGGGTTATTTGGTCTAAGAATAGCAGTGAGATTATATTTGTTTTTCTCTAAATCTCCTTTTTCTTCAGATATTTTTTTTGAAATGTGTTCGTAATTTGTACCCGAAAAATTTTGCAAAAAATCAAGTGCATCCTTCCATTTCATTCCTTCAAATTGCATTACAGCCTTAATAATTTGGCCTCCCTGATTGGCTTTAAAATCATAAAACCCTTTGTCGTTTGCTGCTATTTTTTGAGTTGCAGTTTTAAAATAAAATTCTCCTGCAGCTTTTTTCTCAAAATCTATTTTTCCTCTTTCCATCAAATTGAAAAAATAATCTTTTACCGAAACTGATTTACAGAGATGATCTATTTGTTCTGGAGTGATGAAAGTTGATTTTGGTAAATTAGTTTGAGTTCTAAGAGTTGAACTAAGAGCCTTTTCAAGGGTCAAAATTTGCGATTTAAGACCCTCTATCGTTTTTTTGGTAGATTCGTCTGTATTTAAAATTAAAGCCTCTATTTTAGCCAATAAGGCTTCTTTTTTCGATTTAAAATTAAATACATCCGTCTGTTTAAGATTTTCTAAATCGTTTAGAATTTCCTTATTATCGTTCAATTTATAAGATTGCTGTCTTCTGTAATCCGCTGTTGTCTGATGTTCTCTGTCAGATTTAACACCTCTTTCAAGACCGAATTCTTTCATTGATTCCGCATAACAAGTTTGGACTTCTTCTAATTGTTTTCCCGTCTTCATCCAATTCCCTGCGTTTAACCGACCATCTGGAGTAATTGGAACAAAAACACAATGAATGTGCGGTGTTTTCTCGTCCAAATGAACAGCGAAGCGAGTTATATTTTCACGACCGTATTCTCGAATGCAGAATTCTAAATTTTTATCAATCCATTTTTGAAGCTTCAACTTGTCTTTTGCCAATTCGTTCATTTCTTCAGAACTTCCAGAAAGCATTACATTGATAGAATGAACAGCATCTTTACGAATAGCTTTCAGTTCTCCAGCTTTATTTTTATGCTTGTATCCCTGTTCTATTCTTTTGGCAATAGCATCGTTGTAAGGTGAGCGACAAAGTTCATTAACCTGGATAAAAATATTATCATATTTTTTGCTCAAATCAGCATGCCGGTATGAATACTCCATTCCTTCAGTTCTGTCAATGTGGGGACCTAAAGAACCTCCCGAAACTTTACCGTTTTTTTGATAATGTAAGACTGCTTGACCTGCCATATTTCAAATGAATTTAAGTTATTTTTATTTTTTCTTTCAGCATTAAATTTACCCTCGGAGAGCTCACTGTTTTTTTTATTGTAGCAAAGCGGAAAGAAAAAAAACGTAGTGAGCTACACTTAGTTTAAGAATGTACAAAAAAAAGGAATTTTTTAAATTCCTATTGCTGGTTTTAAATCGTTGTTTTCTTCAATTCTCAACATTCTTACATCACGGACACAAGTAGAAAACCAAGGATATAAATTTGCTAATTTTTGAATGGTTAAAACACATCTAACAGCATCTATTTTTTCATTCCCAAAATAAACACTTCCTTGCATCCAATCAAAGTCATTTGCTTCCATAAATTTACGAATATCTCCGTAAGCATTTGGAACATTATTACCATGATAATGTTCACTCAAGCAGTTAGTATCTATATCAAAAGTTATTGCGTACATCTTTATTTAATTTTTGCAAAGTTAGTAATTAATTGAAAGTTATTTATTTCTATGTTTTTTTCAAAAACTTTTTTTAAATGCTGAAAGAAAAAATAAAAAGAGCATTAACCGGATTTATATAACCGCTATTATGAAGGAATGAAAGCTTTTCATTCGATTTGTTGAGTTTCTACTAAATTGTAAGTGTCGAAGATCACACCGTCTCGATTAACCAAATCAACACCTCCGAAAATATTTGACTGTCTAACATAAGGACCTTCTTTTGCAATTATAGCCTTGTGCATTTCCAAATTATCTTTTGAAGATTTACCTTTGAAAACCATTTGAGGGTTCAAAACATCATAATTCAAAAGCACCTCATATTTGCTGGTTCCATATCTTTTTTTAAGGATGATTTTTTCTCTTACAAATTTATTGATTACCCTAGAAATAGTAGTTTCATCTAATCCTAATTGGTCACTAATAAAGTGATTTGCCAATAAAACTTTATTTCCATTATCCATTTTCGCTAAAATAAATAGGAAAATTTTATACTCACGAGCTGTAAAATTTAAAGAAATAACATATTTCAAAAATTCTTGATTCAAAATGCAATAATCTTGGTATAAACCTTTCAAATGGTTTACTTTAAAAATACCTGCAGTTACATTTTCAATTTCATTATTTGGAATTTCAAATTCAACTTTTCGACTTGTTTCAGTAGCAGAAATTCTAGTTGTCGATTGCGATGTAAAATTTCCTTCTTTGTTTTTTTTCATATTGATAAATTTGTCATTCCAAAAGTACACTAATTTTCTTTCAAAATGACAATTTTGTCAAAATTTTTGTCAAATTTGTCAAAAGTTTTGATAACAGTGTCAAAAGTGCTTAACTTAACTATCTGTTTATTAAATACTTAGCACTTACCCCCTATTGTATTATAAATACGCGCGAGAATTAATCTGCATTTATTGTTTTGAAAATTTCATTATTTGGTTGAAAAGAAACCTTTTCACAACTAAAAATTAAATCCGTGAAATTTGTTGCCCACCAAAAATGAGCTTCTTCTTCGCTATCGCATAATTCAGAAACATCAACCCATTCAGATGCTTCACAAATCCATTCATTCGTTGA
>NZ_FTOJ01000025.1 GCF_900156685.1 Chryseobacterium piscicola | reverse complement strand
ATTAAAATTAACAACAAATCAAAAAAAACATTTATCTTTGAATTATTAACTAAATACTCTCTTAGGAAAAGTCCACTTTAGTTTGAAGACGTACATGGTTGAGACTCTTCTTAATTGAATTTATTATTAACAAACTGCATTATACTTTTCAGAGTAATGCTATAATTTATCGCTTCATAAAAATGAAATCAAATCATAAATCAACACTCATATTTGTATTAATAGTTGTCGTAATTGACACCGCAGGTTTTGGACTAATTTTTCCAGTTCTACCACAACTACTAATTAATCTACTTCATTCAGACATCAGCACAGCCGCCAAATACGGAGGCTGGCTCTCATTTGCTTATGCAATTATGCAATTTGTTTTTGCACCAGTTTTAGGGAATTTAAGCGACCAATATGGCAGGCGACCAGTACTTTTAAGCTCATTGTTTGGGTTTAGCATCGACTGCATTTTTCTTGCTTTTTCAGCAAGTATTTTGTGGCTTTTTGTTGGGCGGACAATTGCAGGTATAACAGGAGCAAGCTATTCCGTTGCATCTGCTTGTGTTGCCGACATTAGCACAGACGATAATAGAACTAAAAATTTCGGACTTATAAACGCAGGCTTTGGTTTGGGGTTTATAATTGGACCCATAATTGGCGGAACATTGGGACAATTCGGAACTCATACACCCTTTATTGTTGCTGCTATTTTAAGTTTTATCAATTTTATTTTCGGCTATTACTTTTTCCCGGAATCGTTAAAAGCAAATAACCGCAGGAAATTTGACAGGAAAAGAGCTAATCCATTTGGTTCCCTCAAACACTTACAGAAATTCCCATTGATAAAAACTTTAGTGCTATCAATGATTTTTGTTTCCATCGCTAATCACAGTATGGAAAGTGTTTGGGCATTTTTCACCATTGAAAAATTTAAGTGGAGCACCTCTCTTGTTGGCTACTCATTAGCATTTATAGGCATTCTATCAATTATCGTTCAGTTATGGTTAGTCAGTATTTTGGCAAAAAAATTGGGCGACAAACGAATGGCAGTATTAGGATTTGTACTTATGATGACGGGCTTTTTTCTGTTTGCTTTTACACCGTGGCAATGGTTGCTCTTTACCGCTTTATTACTTTTCATAGTTGGTGGAATTCAAGGCACAGCCGTTCAAAGTATTATGTCTTCTGCAATGCCCGACAACGAACAAGGTGAACTTCAAGGTGCTTTAGGCAGTTTAATGGGCTTGACAACTCTGATTGCACCACCGTTAATGACAAGCAGTTTTTCTTACTTTACGGGAAAACAATCCGAGATTTATTTTCCAGGAATTCCTTTTTTAATTGCTTCAATATTGACATTAATTAGTTTAATTTTGTTTCTTAAAAGTTTTAAAAAATCAAATAGACTGATAAAATCGGTGGACAAGTAATGACCATATAGACAGAAAACAACGAACCGCTAACAGCACCTAAAAAAAATGGCGGGCGAAGTGCGAATATAAACAGTTGTGCAACTAATAAACATTGTGCGTTTAGACAGTTTAGTGTTCCAAAGCCGCCACTTCTTTTAGCCGCAACCCGTTATAGGTAATACGGCCGCAGAGAACCTAACAATTAAAACATTGACAACAAAAAAAGAAATAAAACCTATTTGGACAGTAGTTGCAAACATTGTAACAGAAAGACCATTTGGTCCTCAAGGACAAGAAACAAAACTTGGAACAAAACTTTTTAGTCCAAAGACAAAAATTTACATAATAGACTGGTTTGCTGGAATGTGTGAAAGTGTTACAGTTGTTGGACTCTCAAGACGACCAAAAAAATTTATAAGAACCATTCTTCGAGTTGACATGATAGAAAACTTCCGTGTAAAATTATGTTACGAACCAAAAGCAATCGAGCTAATTGAGGAACATTTTGCTACAGAAAAAGACAATATTAAACGCTTAAATGAAGAATTTGTTGAGACAATGTGTAAAACACTTCCTCTTTGGCAAAAGGAATTAAAATAGTTTTACTGAATGTGATGTATGAAGTACTACCTATAACAGCGGTTTCAAGAAATGGCGAGGCTCGGGATTTATCAGAAATTGGAAAGGTTTTTAATTAAAAGTTTTGTTTATATTTGTGAAGGCTTGGTCTTGGTTCATCGCCACTTCGTGAAGCCGCGAAACGTCAGGCTGTGAAAAAACTCACTTTCTTCCTCTTTAAGCCATATTTTTACAACGCTGCAAGGTAAAACAAGCCTTTTAAGGACGCCTTATTTTTAAGCAACCAATAATACTTTTTCAAAAACAAAGACTGATTTCAGCTTAAAATGATTCGTTATTAACAAAAACAAGACGTTCCTTTTGTAAGGTGACTTCCAGTTCTTCAATTTCGCAATTAAATCAGGAACTCCCAGAATATTCATCGCACGTTTGATGTTGTAAACCAGCATAATTAAGCTGTGTTCACCATTTACCTTCTCTAAACCCGTTAAATTCGTGTGATTGTAACCCCATTGCCTTTTGATGGTTCCGAAGATATGCTCGTTGATCTCCTGCCTTTTTCGGTACAATTGCCCATT
>NZ_FTOJ01000026.1 GCF_900156685.1 Chryseobacterium piscicola | reverse complement strand
TGTACGTCTTCAAACTAAAGTGGACTTTTCCTAAGAGAGTATTTAGTTAATAATTCAAAGATAAATGTTTTTTTTGATTTGTTGTTAATTTTAATTTTTGGTACTCATTTCTTCGGCCAATAATAGCCATTTTCTTTAATCGTTCACGTTCTTTTAAAATCATTTCACCTCTTCCAAAATAGACATCTGCTGGGGTTAAGTTGTTTAATGATTCATGATAGCGTTCATTGTTATAGCGATAAACAAACTTTTCTAAAGCAGCTTCTAATTCTTCGGGAGCAAAGTAATTATCAAGTTTTACCACGTTTTTCATAGTTCTGTGATAGCGTTCAATTTTTCCTTGTGTTTGTGGATGATTGGGTCTGCCATGTACTTGTTGCATTTGATAATTGTCTTTTAAATACGTTTTTAATTCGCTTGCAATATAGCACGAACCATTGTCTGACAAGAGTTTTGGTTTTTGTTTAGTTACCAATTTTGCTTTTTTAATGGCAGTATCCACAGTTCTTTTTACATCATCGGCTTTCATGCTTGAGCAAAGTTCCCAATGCACAATGTATCGGCTGTAATCATCTAAAACCGTACTCAAGTAATACCAACCCCAACCCAATATTTTAAAATAGGTAAAATCCGTTTGCCACATTTGATGAACAAAGCCTGTTTTGTCTGTAAATTCATTACCTGCACTCAGAAAAATATGAGCTGGAGCTGTAATTAAACCTCTTGACTTTAAAATCCGATAAACACTTGATTCTGATAGGAATATCTGTTGTTCATCAGTGATTTTATAGGCTAATTCTCGAGAAGACAAATCAGGATAATCTAAAGCTAATTTTACAACCAAATTCTTCTGCTCTTGTGGAATGCTATTCCATTGCCTGTTTGCTGCTCTTTTGGTTGGAAGCAATCCTTCAACACCATTTTCGCTGTAAGCATGATACCAATTGTAAAACGTACTTTTATTGATTCCAATCTCCCGAAGTGTTCGATTTACGCCAATTTCTGAACGAGTAACCATGTGAATGATTTCTTGTTTTTCGGATACTGTAAGTCGCATATATTTCTTAAACTTTTCAGTTAATCCAGCATGTCCAAGCTTTTTTTTACAATATCGTAGCGTAAAACTAAATCGGCAATCATTACTTTTAAAGACTGATTTTCTTTCTTGAGCTCTGATACTTCATCACTCGTAGCTTCTCTTGTTACATCGCCTGCTAAACGCTTTTTACCTGCTTCCAAAAATTCTTTGTTCCACTTATAAAACTGAGATTCATTAATGGAATACTTACGACACAATTCTGCAACTGACATTTCTGCTCGTAAAGCTTCCATAACAATCTGAATTTTTTGTTCAGAACTAAAGATTCTTCGTGTGTTTCTACGAATGTCTTTGATGAAATTCTCTGCTGTTTTTTTCTTGGGTGTTTTCATAATAATTCAAATTTAAGGATTTTGAAAACACTCTCTTAGTTTTGAACTAAATCAGTCCACTTTTTGCTGACGATTTACA